>NZ_CP096381.1:0-3467917 GCF_053903105.1 Kushneria sp. AK178
CCGACAACGGCGTGCTCAATGTCGATGAGTGGAACACCATCAACGCCAAATTCCCGCTGTCGCTGCTGCAGCCGCCGACCATCGTGGGCGATCACGTGATTTTTGGCTGGGCCGGCAAGGACTGGGCCTATCAGGAAGCACCTCCCGGCACTGTATTCTCGGTCAATGCCCGCACCGGTGAGCGTGAGTGGACCTTTGAAGCCCTCTCCGAAGAGATGCGTCGTAAAAGCGGCACCGCCAACGTCTGGACGCACATGTCCGCCGACGAGGCGCGCGGCCTGATCTATCTGCCGGTCTCCTCGCCGTCGCCCAACTTCTGGGGGGGCAACCGTACCGAAGAGGCGCCGCTGGCGACCTCGACGACCGCGCTGGATGTGGACACCGGGGAAGTGGTCTGGTCGCGTCAGTGGGTCCACCACGATATCTGGGATTACGACATCAACGCCGCCCCCACGCTGATGGACATTACCGTGGATGGCGAAGAAATTCCGGCGCTGGTGCAGGCCACCAAGATGGGCTTTCTGTTCGTGGTCAACCGCGAAACCGGTGAGGACGTCTGGCCGATCGAGGAGCGCCCGGTGCCCCAGGGCGATGGCAGCGTTGAAGGCGAAGTCTATGCACCGACCCAGCCCTTCCCGACCAAACCGGCCCCGCTGCTGGATCAGTCGGAAAAGCCCGCGATCTGGAGTCTGGCGGATGCCGTCGGTTTCGGTCAGTGCTCGCGTCTGTGGGACGAGCTGACCTATGAAGGCATGTACACCCCGCCCACCACTCGCGGTGAAGGGGCGCTGGCCTACCCCGACAGCGCCGGCGGCGTGCAGTGGGGCGGTGTGGCCTTTGATCCCGAGAGCCAGACCGCGATCGTGAACACCTCGCACATCGTGCAGACCGTCAAGCTCTACAACCGCGAGGACTACGAGCGGGCCGACAGCGGTTCGGGCAACGAAAGCGGCTTCTCGCCGCAGGAAGGCGCACCGTATGGCATGCGTCTCGAGGTTGCCCGCAACTGGCTGGGCATGCCCTGCTGGGAGCCGCCGTTCGGTGAAATCGTGGCGATCGACATGCACACCGGTGACATCAAGTGGCGCAAGCCGGTCGGCGCCTCGCAGCAGTTCGGCTTTTTCATGCCGGAGCGCTGGGGCTCGCCCACCATCGGTGGTCCGGCCGTGACCGCGGGTGGCGTGATCTTCATCGGCGCCTCGATGGATGCCAAGGTGCGCGCCTACTCGCTGGAAACCGGTGACAAGCTCTGGGAAGACCAGACCGAGGCCCCGGTGGTCGCCAACCCGTCGGTCTATGAGTATGAAGGCCGGCAGTACGTGGCCTTCGTGGCCGGTGGCAACACCATCCTCAAGGACCAGGTCGGCGACCAGATCGCCGTCTACGCGCTGCCGGAAGATCAGGACTAGCGCCGCCCTCGAGGCGTTTGATGACGGGGCGCTCCCATGCGGGGGCGCCCCGTTTTTCATGGTATGTCCCTCATGCACATCGGGGCACAAGCCTGTCCGGGGACGGTGTACAACCACGCCGGCACGATTGCCGGCATGGTTGTGCGCACGCTCTGGCAGCGATCAGTCGGTTGTCATGCGCTGGATCAGGGCTCCGCACTGGCTCTCCTCCCCGGCGCTGATGGAAGTCAGCGCGCCCACGGCGGCCGCCGGGGCCGCCAGCGTGCCCAGCGCCACTGCCGCCGCGCCGCGGGCGATCAGGGGGACGGCCTCAACGCCGGGTGAGGGGTCCTTGAAGGTGCCGCTGACGTACAGCGGCGTGCGCAGGGTAAAGATGCGAAAGCCCTTGCTCTCCGGGTGGATGGTCAGATCCAGCTGCTCGCTGGCGAGATTCACCGCCCCTTCCACATTGACGATGGCGTTGTCGGTGTCGATGGTGAACACGCGCGGGCGGACCATGCCGTCATTGATCTGCAGATCGGCGGCGGCGCAGTGGATGGCCACCTCTTCATCGCCGAACAGCTCGCCGATCAAATAGTTGCCCACGTTGAGGCCGGCCAGCTCCATCAGGTTGCGGCTGATGCGCCCCTGCTCGATCAAAAGCTGCAGCTCGCCGTCGCTCGAGCCGAGCAACGCGGCCACCGAGTTGCCCCTGCCCATCAGGGTGGCGTTGCCGTTGATCTCGCCCAGCCCCTCGGTCAGGTCGCTGTTGTCGGGCAAAATCTCGCTTAAATGAAGCCCGCGCGCGTGCATGTCGATGCGCGCCCGCAGCGGTGTTGCCTGACCGCTCAGACGCAGGGTGGTGTTGAGGTTGCCGCCGGCGACGCCGAAGCTCAGCGGGTCCATCAGAATCTCGCCGTCGTCCATCACCAGATGGGTGGTGAGATTATTCAGCGGCAGCGATTCGCCGTGGACGATGTTCTGCGCGCGAAAGCGCACGTCGGCGTCCATGGTATCCCAGCGATCGGTCTTGAAGTCCGAGACCGGCAGCACCCTGTCCTCGGGCTGATCGGGATTGACCGAATCGCCGGTCTCTTCGTTGTCGGCGCCCACCAGCGGGGCCAGATCGACAAAGCGAAGCTGTTTCGAGGTCAGCTCGCCGGTCAGCGTCGGACGCGGGTCAGCGTCCACGTAGCGCAGGGTGCCGTGAATATCGCTGTCGCCGATCGTGCCGTCGAAATTGCGGTACTCGTAGGTGCCGCCCTCCGGGGTATCCAGATCGGCCGTCAGATGGCCGCGGGTGGCGTAGGGCGGCGTCTGGGGCAGCACGACGCCGGTCAGGGCATAGAGATCGCCCAGATTGTCGCCGGCCATGCCGACCTGCAGGTCCAGCCCGGCCAGCTGCATCGGGTCGTTGAGTGTGCCAAGGACATCCAGGCGGGAGTTGCCGGCATGTAGATGCACCTCCAGCGGGAAGCGCCCGCCCTCGCGCAGGGTGGCCGGGCCGCCCAGCCGGCCGTTGCCCTCGAGCGCGCTGCCGCGATAAGTGCCCTCCACCTGCCAGGCAAAGCGGAAATCCCCCTCGCCATCGGGTGCGTTGTCTTCCGGGGCGGTGTCCCCGTCGCTGCCGACGATCTGCGGGTTGCTGCCGACGACCTCTTCCCAGCGGACCGGCTCGCCCAGCGTTTCCAGCGTGGCGGTGGCGTCCACGTCCAGCACCTGATCAACGAGTGCGACCTGTACCCGGTCAATATCGAGCTGGTCGATGCCAAACTGCCAGCCGCTGCCATCGTCATGATCGCTGTCACTGTCCTCTTCGTCGCTGTCATCGCCGAACTGCCAGTTGTTGCGGGTCTCGTCGAGGCGGCGCAGGGTGGCGCTGGCATCACGCACCACCAGATCGTGCAGCGCAATGCGCTGTTGCAGCAGGGCGAGCGGGTGCAGGCTGACCGCCACATGACCGATGCGCGCCGTGCGCGCGGCCTCGGTGCCGGCGTCGATATCACGGGCCCGGTTGAGTTCGTCGGGGTCTTCCAGCACGATGTCCCCGGCGCTGACACGCGGCATCAGGCGCCAGCGCTCCCACTGCCACGACAGCCCCAGATCCCCCTGAATGGCAAAGGGACGCCCCAGGGCGTCGGAGACGCGGTCATTGATCGTGGGTCTGAGCCAGTTCCAGCTCATCAGGGTCATGACAAGGGCAAGCAGGACCAGCAGGGCCACAAGACCTGCCAGCGTCCGGCTGATGATACGCATGGCACGCGGCATGAGCGGTCTACCTCAACACAATGTTATTGTTGAAAGCATAGTCAGGCCCGCGCTTCGTGGGTATTCCATGCGTCGATCGAGTGTCCTTCATGCCCCATATCATCTCCATTCAGAGCCACGTGGCCCATGGCTATGTCGGCAACCGTGCCGCCGTACTGCCGCTGCAGCGGCTGGGCTGCGAGGTCACCGCCATCAATACGGTGCAGTTTTCCAATCATACGGGCTACGGCGCCTTTACCGGCGAGGTTTTTACGCCGGCGCATCTCAAGGACGTGCTTGATGGCGTCGAGGCGCTGACCGGGCTCAAGGACGTACAGGCCGTGCTGTCGGGCTACATGGGTGATCAGGGCATCGGTTGCGCCGTGCTGGAGAGCGTGAGCCGCGTTCGCGCGGCCAATCCGGGCGCGCTGTACTGCTGCGATCCGGTCATGGGTGATATCGGCCGCGGCTTTTTCGTGCGCGATGACATTCCGGCCTGGATGCGCGACTGTGCGGTACCGGCGGCTGATATCGTCACGCCCAATCAGTTCGAGCTGGCCTTTCTGAGTGATCAGTCCATTCACTCACTCGATGACGTGCTGAGGGCCACGGCTCGGCTGCGCGCGCAGGGGCCGAGCGTGGTGCTGGTCACCTCGTTGGATATCGAGGACAGCACGGCGGAGACCATCGAGATGCTGGTGGATACCGCGGCGGGCAGCTGGCGGATCGCCACCCCCCGCTTTGATTTTCCGGTCGCGCCCAACGGCGCCGGTGATGTCACCGCCGCCGTCTTTCTGGCCTGCTGTCTGCGCGATCAGGAGGGTATTACCGGTGAAGGGCCGGCGCGGGCGCTGGAAAGTACGGCCGAGGCCGTTCACGCGCTCTTTACCCACACCTTTGAGGCGGGTACCCGAGAGCTGGCCATGATCCAGGCACAGGATGAGATCATCGCCCCCCGGCAGCGCTTTGATGCCGAACGGGTGCGCTGAGCATGGCGGGTGCCCTGCATCTGGGCCTTGCCATGTGGGCCAACGCCGACTGGCGCGGCTCGCTGTATGGCCCCTACAGCAACCCGAGTGACTCGCTGCCGGACTATGCCCGCGTCTTTTCCTGCGTCGAGGGCAATACCACCTTTTACAGCGGCGCGCCGCGCGAGGACGTGGTCGATACCTGGGCGCGCCAGGCGCCCGGGGATTTTCGCTTCTGCTTCAAGCTGCCCTCGGCCCTGACGCATGACCAACGCCTCGTCGGTATCGAAGCGGAGATGGGTCAATTCCTTGAGCGGCTGGCGCCGCTGCATGACCGGCTGGGCCCGACCATGATCCAGCTGCCGCGGGATTTCGGCAGTGACGAACTGCCCGCGCTGGCCGCCGTGCTCGAGCGCTGGCCAAAGGCACTGCCGTGCGCCGTGGAAGTGCGCCACAGTGAATTTTTCCACAAGGGGGCGGCCGAGCAGGCGCTCAACCGGTTGTTGATAACTCACGATGTCAATCGGGTCATGCTGGACACGCGGGCGCTCTTTGCCACGCCGGCCGGCGACAGCGCCGGGTTGCAGCAGGCCCAGCGCGAGAAACCGCGCCGACCGCTGCACGTGCTGAGTACGGCGGCGCAGCCGGTGGTGCGCTTCATCGGCCATTTCGATGACGAGATCAACCACGCACGCTTCACGCCCTGGATCGAGCAGCTGGCCCTGTGGATGGAACAGGGGAAAAGCCCTGTACTCTTTGTGCACACTCCGGACAACCGAGCCGCGCCGCGACTGGCGCGCGCCTTTCATGCCCGACTGAGCGAGCGCATGGCCCTGCCGGCACTGGCCCCCTTTGCCGGTGAGCATCAGGAATCACTCTTTTAATGTGACAGGGCGTGATGTTGGCCCCGTCGTCTGTACAATGGGCGCCATCGATCGCTTCATGCGGGCATCGTTGCCGGACGAGGCCATCGGAAAACACCAATAACGACATACGGGCGTCGGCGGTACGGGAGTTGCATCAGGACACCGGACACAGCCGCCGACTCAAAGGGATACACAGGGTAGCCTCATGACCAACAAGCCCCACTCTCATGCGCAGTGGTCCTCGCGCATTGCTTTCATGCTCGCCGCGGTCGGCTCTTCCGTCGGGCTGGGCAATATCTGGAAATTCCCCTACATGACCGGCGAGAGCGGTGGCGGCGCCTTCGTGCTCGTCTATCTGATCTGCATCGTGTTGATCGGTCTGCCCATTTTGATGAGCGAATGGCTGCTGGGCCGACTGGGGCAGAAAAACCCCATCTCGACCATGAACCGCATCACCGGACGCCTCAAGCGCTCAAAGGCCTGGGTATTGATCGGCGTCGGCGGCATTCTGGCGGCCTGGCTGATCCTGTCGTTCTACAGCGTGATCGGCGGCTGGGCACTGTCCTACGTTCGCTATAGCGTCTCCTCGACCTTTACCGGCCTCGACGGCGACAGCGTTGGGACGCTGTTTTCCGGGCTGCTGGCCAGTCCGGGCACGCTGCTGGCCTGGCACAGTCTGTTCATGGTGCTGACCATCACCATCGTGGCCGGTGGTGTCTCCGGCGGGCTCGAACGCGCCGCCAAGATTCTCATGCCGGCGCTGGCGATCCTGCTGGTGCTGCTGGTGGGCTATGCCGCCACGACCGACAGCTTCGGCGAGGGCTTTGACTACCTCTTTCGTCCCGATTTCGCCAGTCTCAACGGTGACGTGATTCTGGCCGCCATGGGACACGCCTTTTTTACCCTGAGTCTGGGCATGGGCATCATGATGGCCTACGGCTCCTATTTGAGCGATGACGTCAACATCGGCCGCACGGCGCTGACGGTGGTGATTCTCGACACGATCATCGCGCTGGCCGCCGGCATGGCCATTTTTCCGATCGTCTTTGCCAACGGGCTCGACCCGGCGGCCGGCCCGGGGCTGATCTTCCAGACCCTGCCGCTGGCCTTTGGCAACATGTCCGGCGGTGTGGTGTTCGGCACGCTGTTTTTCGTGCTGCTGGTGTTCGCGGCCTGGACGTCGGCCATCTCGCTGCTGGAGCCCATCGTGGAATGGCTCGAGGAGAAAACCCCCTTGAGCCGCATGAACTCGGCGCTGGTAGCCGGCGCCGCGACCTGGCTGCTGGGGATCGCCACGGTGCTGTCGTTCAACGACTGGTCGGGTTTCACGCCCTTTGGCATGACCGTGTTCGACCTGCTCGACTACGTGACCAGCAAGATCATGCTGCCGCTGACGGGGCTTGCCACCATCGTGTTCGTGGGCTGGATCATGGGGCGCGACGAAGTGCGCGCCCAGCTCAACATGGGGCAGACGGCCTTTGCCTGGTGGCGCTTCTCGGCACGCTTTATTGCGCCGATCGGCGTGGCCATCGTGTTTGTCTACGGTCTGATGAACTGACACCCCCCTGTGCCATCAACCAACGGGCGGCCACCTCCGGGTGGCCGCCTTTTTTTGTCCCGTCCCTGCCATCCACTGATCATGCGGATATCCACTGTCAATGAAAAATGTGGATAACTCTGTGGGAAAGGTGCACAACTCCTGTTCAAGCGAATGAATGCGCGTCAAAAATGGCGCTTTTCGTGGCGTTTGACGGTCTTGCACCCTGTCACAATGAAATCCGTCAATATCGGCAGCAGTGGCGCTGGCTGAAGAAGGTTCGTCGGGCGCAGACGTCACGATCGCTGCATGCACATGGATCCTCTCTCATGACCCGCAGTCAATCCGGCAGCACCGACAGTCCTACCAGCGAGTCTGCCACCCCTCGCTCGGCCGGCGTGCCCGGCAACCCTTCGACGGTCATCGGTATCGTGGTCAGCATGGCGCTGCTGACGGTCGTGGTGCTCTTTACCGCGCAGTCCCCCCTGAGCTTTTTCAATCCGGCAGGGCTGTTGATTGTTGTGACCGGAACACTGGCCGCGACCATGATCAGCTACCCCATGCGCGAGATCCGTCGCGTGGTCGCGCTGGTGGGCAGTGTCTTTCGTCGCGAGCCCAGTTTTATCCGCGAGGATATCGACGAGCTGGTGGCGCTGGCGCGGGAGTGGATGCACGGCGATGCCCGCGCGGTGGAGCGGGCGCTGGAAAACACCCGCAACCCGTTTCTGCGCACCGGCATCAGTCTGGTGATCGACAACGTCCGCGAAGAGGAGATTCTGGATCTGCTGCGCTGGCGCATCACGCGTCTGCGCGCCCGGGAGCTGGCCGAGGCGCAGATCTTTCGCACCATGGCCACCTATGCGCCGGCCTTCGGCATGCTGGGTACCCTGGTCGGGCTGATCAACATGCTGGAGGTGATCCAGAACGGCGATCTGGCCGTGATCGGCCCGCGCATGGGTGTGGCGCTTTTGTCGACCTTCTACGGCATTTTGCTGGCCAACCTGCTGTTCAAGCCGATTGCGGTCAAGCTGGAGCGGCGCACCGAGGAGCGGCTGATCGCCATGAACATGGTGCTGGAAGGCGTCTCCATGATTTCGCGCCGCCGCCTGCCCTCCTTTATCGAGGCCACGCTCAACTCCTTTATCAGCGAGGCGCATGACGAGCTGGGGGAACGGCCGCTGTCGCGTGAGGCCCAGGGCCCGGGGAGCAGCGCGTCGTGATGGACACCCGAGCGTCAGGCACCTCCGATCAGGCCCGTCGGGCAGCCCGGGAGCTGGTGCTGACCGCGGATCACAACGAGGAAAATGATGGCTGGATGCTCAGCTATCTGGATCTTCTGACCCTGCTGCTGGTGCTTTTCGTGCTGCTGCTGGCCATGCGGGGAGTCGTGCCGCAAAACGATCAGCCCGCCCCGGCGGCGTTGGAGACTACCACGGTGATGGTGTCACCGCTGGCGCTGGCGGCCGTGGACCGGCGCTCGCCGGTGCAGGCCATTCCGGTCAACGCCACCGGCGTGATGTCATGGCTTGCAGCGGCGCCCGCGCCGGAGGCGCCCTGGCAGATGGTATCAGACGCCCCGGCAGATGAGCGCCAAACGCCTCCGCGCGTGGACGTGCAGGCGGCGCTGGCGGTGATGACGCCGCTAACGCCGGCGGCCCCACCGGCAGAAGCGACACCGCCCCCGCCGGAGGCCCCGGTCATGGCGATGGATCACCGTCTGGATGGCATCGACGGGGTTCAGGTCACCCGCGAGCGCGAGCGCACCATTTTGCGTATCGAGGACCGGCTGCTTTTCCCCAGCGCCGATGTCGATATCGGTCCACAGGGCAGCGTGCTGCTGGATCGACTGCTGCCGGCACTCCGGGATTTCGACGGCGAAATTTCGGTGGAGGGGCATACGGACAGTCGCACCATCTCGACGGATCGTTTCCCGTCGAACTGGGAGCTTTCCGTCGGGCGGGCCACCGCCGTACTGCGTTACCTGAGCCGCAGCGGGGTATCGGCGGGACAACTGCGGGCGATCGGCTACGGACCGACCCGGCCGCTGGCCGATAACGACAGCGACTCGGGCCGTGCCCAGAATCGCCGGGTGGAGCTGGTGTTGAGCCCGGCCGCGCCGGAATCGGTTACGCCGTAGAGGCGCCCCTCCCCATGATACCAGCGCGGCCGGCATTGCCGGCCGCGCTGGTATCGGCGCTTGTCATGGGCGGTGGCTGCTAGCCGAAGTGGCGCAGGCGTTCATCTTCCTCGTAACACTGCAGGGCAAGCTTTCGGGATTCGAAATGGTCCTCGATACCGCGCCGGGCCTTCAGCGCGCGCTCGGCGGCGCGCTGACGTCGCTTTTCGCTCTCTCTGGCATCGAGATGCATGGCGATATCGAAAATTTCATTGCGAACCTCATCGAGTCGGGATTGATCAGCAGTCTGTTTTTGCATGAACGATGCACCCTTCGACATTGAAATGGATCCGGGACATGGCACTGTGTCGACGTGATCATCAACGTGATAGCCAGCGTCGATCAGTGCGCGCACTCAGCGTATGATAGTGCTGTTGACAATTTAATGACGTACCGCAACAAAGGGCGTGCGTCAACCAGCACAGAGGATGCACCTTGAGCGTCACGCTTTTTGATGACCTTCGCGCCCGGCTGCCGGCCTTTCGCCGCTCCGAACAGAAGGTGGCCCGTTTTGTACTGCGCAATGCCGATGAAGTCATCCATCTGCCGCTGGCCGCACTGGCAGCCCGGGTCGGCGTCAGTGAGCCCACGGTGATCCGTTTCTGTCGCGCCATCGACTGTACGGGGTATCAGGATTTCAAGCTCAAGCTGGCGCAGACGCTGGCCACCGGCGAGCAGTTCTCCGAGTTCTCGATGAACGAAACCGACAGCGTGGCGGAGTTCTCCCGCGGCATCTTTGACTCCACCGTGGGCACGCTGCTGGGCGTGCGCGACCGCATCGACGCCACCAGCATGACCCGGGCGATCAATGCGCTCTCCGATGCCAGCCGTGTCGAGTTCTACGGCTATGGCGCGTCCGGGGCGGTCGCCATTGATGCCCAGCACAAGTTCTTTCGCCTGCGCATCTCGACGGCGGCCTATTCCGATCCGCACATGCAGCACATGTCGGCGGTGACCCTGGGCGAGCACGACGTGGTGGTGGCCATCTCCCAGACCGGGCGCTCCAGCTCGCTGCTCTCCAGCGTCGATATCGCCCTGTCCCACGGCGCCACGGTCATCGGGCTGTGCCCGGCGGATTCGCCTCTGGCCGAGAAGTGCACCCTCGGACTCTATATCGACGTGTTCGAGGACAGCGAGGTCTATCGCCCCATGAGTTCGCGCATCGCGCATCTGGTGGTGATCGATATTCTCGCCGTGGGCGTGGCCAAGACCCGCGGCCCGCAGCTGGCCGAGCATCTGGTGGCGGTCAAGCGCAGCCTCGACCCGCTGCGTACGGCCCTGCCCGACCCCTTTGATCGCGCCCGCCAGGCAAGCGCCCGTGAGCGCGGCAAAAAGGACGATCAGTAGGCACCCGAAAGGGGGCAAAAGAGGGATCATCGGTGCCGGATATGCTAGGGTAGAGGCGCTTTTTTCTTCTTCTCCAGGGCCTTATCGGGCCGACTTCCAGGGTATCTGATTTCATGGACGCCTCGGCGCTACTCGAGTCTCTCAATGCCGATCAGCGCGACGCGGTCGGCGCTCCCCAGGGCAACATGCTGGTGCTGGCCGGTGCCGGCTCGGGCAAGACCCGGGTGCTGGTACACCGCATCGCCTGGCTGATGGAGGTCGATGGCCTGTCGCCCTGGTCGATCCTGGCCGTGACCTTCACCAACAAGGCTGCCCGCGAGATGCGCTCGCGGCTGGAGACGCTGTTGAAGGTCTCGCCGCGCGGCATGTGGGTCGGCACCTTCCACTCCATCGCCCATCGGCTGCTGCGCACCCACTGGCAGGATGCCGGTCTGCCCGAGCACTTCCAGATCATCGACAGTGATGACCAGCTCCGGCTGGTCAAGCGGCTGCTGCGCGATCACGGCATCGATGACGAGCGCTATCCGCCCAAACAGGTGCAGTATTTCATCGGCGGCTGCAAGGAGGAGGGTCTGCGCCCGGGCGACATGGACGCCCACGGCGACGCCTACATGCAGCAGATGATCGAGCTCTACGAGCTCTATCATCTCGCCTGCGAGCGCGGCGGGCTGGTCGATTTCGGT
Source organism: Kushneria sp. AK178 (assembly GCF_053903105.1). NCBI lineage: Bacteria > Pseudomonadati > Pseudomonadota > Gammaproteobacteria > Oceanospirillales > Halomonadaceae > Kushneria > Kushneria sp. AK178. Next base: position 11,213 of record NZ_CP096381.1, read on the forward strand.
GAGCTGCTGCTGCGGGCGCTGGAGCTTTTGCGCGATAACGAGCGACTTTTGCAGCACTATCGCGAGCGCTTTCAGCACCTGCTGGTTGACGAGTTTCAGGACACCAACACGCTGCAGTACGCCTGGCTGAGGCTGCTGGCCGGCGATCGCGCCTGCCTGACCGCCGTGGGTGACGATGACCAGTCGATCTACGGCTGGCGCGGCGCCAAGGTCGAGAATCTGGCCCGTTTCCGCGACGAGTTCCGCGATACGCGCGTGGTGCGTCTGGAGCGCAACTACCGCTCGACCAGCGCCATTCTGGAGGCGGCCAACGCGTTGATTCGCCACAACGCCGGGCGCATGGGCAAGGAGCTCTGGACCGATGTCGACCAGGGCGAGAAGATTTCGCTGTACGGCGGCTTCAACGACCTGGATGAAGCGCGCTTCATTGTCGATACCATCGCCGCCCAGGTGCGCGAGCAGGATCGCGCCCGCAGGGATATCGCCATTCTCTATCGCTCCAACGCCCAGTCCCGGGTGCTGGAGGAGGCGCTGATTCGTCAGGGCGTGCCCTATCGCATCTACGGCGGTCAGCGCTTCTACGAGCGTCTCGAGATCAAGAACGCGCTGGCCTATCTGCGCCTGCTGGTGTCGCGCGATGACGACGCCTCGCTGGAGCGCGTGATCAACGTACCGGCGCGCGGCATCGGCACCCGCAGCGTCGAGCTGCTGCGTGCCTACGCCCGCGATGAAGGCGTGTCGCTGTGGCAGGCGCTCAACGATGCGCCCACCAAGGGGCTTTTGAAGGGGCGGGCCGCCTCGAGCGTGACCACCTTCAGCAACCTGATCGATCGACTCGACAACGACACCGCCGGCCTGTCGCTGCATGAAATGATCGATCACGTCATCGGCCAGACCGGCCTGATCGAGCATCACCGCGCCGAGAAGGGGGAAAAGGGCCAGGCACGGGTCGAGAACCTGGAGGAGCTGGTCAGCGCGGCGAAGGCCTATACCCAGGGTGACCCCTTCAGCCCGGTCAATGACAGCGAGGATGACTCGCTGGGAACCTTTCTGGCCGAGGCGGCGCTCAACTCCGGCGAGCACGAGGCCGACGAGTTCGAGGATGCGGTCCAGATGATGACCCTGCACTCGGCCAAGGGTCTCGAGTTTCCGGTGGTGTTCGTCGCCGGCATGGAAGAGGGGCTCTTTCCGCACAAGATGTCGCTGGAGGAGCCGGGGCGTCTCGAGGAGGAGCGCCGGCTCTGCTATGTCGGCGTGACGCGGGCGATGGAGAAGCTCTATCTTACCCACGCCGAATCGCGCCGCCTGCACGGCAAGGAGACCTTCCAGCGGCCGTCGCGCTTTCTGCGCGAGCTGCCCGAGGCGCTGGTCGAGGAAGTGCGCCTGCGCGGCCAGGTATCGCGGCCGGTCTCCCACCGGGAATCGGCGCCCCGCCAGGAGCAGGTCGACGGCGGCGAAGCGCTGCCGAGCCTGTCGCTGGGCCAGCGCGTCAGCCATCCGGTCTTCGGCGAAGGCGTGGTGATCAACGCCGAGGGGCAGGGCCAGCGTGCGCGGGTGCAGGTCAGCTTCGAGGACGACGGCGACAAGTGGCTGGTGCTGGGCTTTGCCAAACTGGTGCCGCTGGGTTAACCGACGCTGATGTCAGCCTTTAGTGATGGGGGCTGTCAGCCTCAATGTCATTAAAGTGTCACGATGCCCGCGCAATGCTTGTGACAACATGACGCTGCCGGGCAGCGCCCCTGATCCGTGAACGGAGTCACCATGGATATTACCAACGACCCCCACAGCCAGCACATTTCGCGCCAGTTCAATCAGGAGCTGGAGTCACTCAAGACCCAGTTGCTGGCCATGGGTGGGCTGGTAGAGCGCCAGATCAACGAGGTCATCGCGGCCCTGCTGGAAGGCGATTTCGATACCGCCGAGCGCGTGCGCAACAATGACCGGGAGGTCAACACCTTCCAGCTCGACATCGATGATGAATGTACTCACATTCTGGCGCGTCGCCAGCCCACCGCATCGGATCTGCGGCTGGTCATGGCCGTGACCCGGGCCACCTCCGATCTGGAGCGCATGGGCGACGAGGCCAACAAGATCGCCCGTCACGCCCTGAGCCTGATCGAGGAGGGGCAGACCCGCCGCGGCTTCACCGAGGTTCGCCACATCAGCACCCGCGTGCGCGACATGGTGCGCCAGGCCCTGACCGCCTTTGCCCGCATGGATGCCAACCAGGCCCGTGAGGTGCTGGGTGAGGACGAGGTCGTTGATCAGGACTACCAGACCGCCATGCGTTCGCTGGTGACCTTCATGATGGAGGACCCGCGCTCGATCAGCTCGGTGCTCAACGTCATCTGGATCCTGCGTTCGCTGGAGCGCATCGGCGATCATGCCGACAATCTGGCCGAATCCGTGATCTATCTGGTCGAGGGTGACGACATTCGCCATGCCAGCAGCAATCAGCCCGCCAACGACAGCGCGCCCGACGCCTGAGACCCTGCCCGCGCGTCTGCCCGTTCGCCATCTCCGCGACGGCGAACGGGTGTGATAGTCTGCCCGCCCAACTCCTTTTGATGACTGGACAATCCTGCGATGGTGTATGCCGTCTCCGCGCTGGGGCGCGGGCTTTCCATGGTGCTCTCGCCGGGCCTGCGGCGCTATGTCGTGATTCCGCTGCTGGCCAATCTGGCCATTTATGCCACGCTGTTCACCCTGGTGATTCAGCGCTTTTCCGGCTGGGTCAACTACTGGATGGCCAGCGTGCCGGGCTGGCTTGAGTGGCTTGAATGGCTGATCTGGCCGCTGGTGGTGGTGTGTCTGATCATCGTGCTGGCCTTTACCTTTACCGTGGTCGCCAACCTGATCGCTTCGCCCTTTTACGGCTTCCTGGCCGAAAACGTCGAAAAGCGTCTTTCCGGGCAGCAGGAGAGCATCGATGAGCGCTCCCTGTGGCGTCAGGGCATCGACAGCCTGAAGCGCGAGCTGCAAAAGCTCGGCTGGATGGCGCCCCGGGTACTGTTGCTGCTGCTGATCGGGTTTGTACCCGTGCTGCACGTGGCGGCGCCGCTGTGCTGGGCGCTGTTTTCCATCTGGAGCATGTCGATCCAGTATCTGGACTATCCGATGGACAACAATGGGGTCAGCTTTCCGGACATGAAAAAGCGCCTGAGCGCACGCTGGTGGCCGACGCTGACCTTCGGCGGCGTGGTCTCGGCGCTGATCTGGATTCCGGTGGTCAATCTGCTGGTCATGCCGGCCGCCGTCGCCGCCGGCGTCATGATGTGGCGCCGGCACTACATGGCCCTGCCCTCGCCTGATCCGACGACGCGCTAGTCGTCGAATTCCCTGCCCGGTGACCGGAAGGAGGCGCGCCGGCACCGTGCGATCTTGTAACCTTGCGTAACTCGTGTTACCAGGCGGGCATCCGCGCCCGTACGGTGACCCGTGTCGTATGGCGTTCTATATAGCCTTTGATCACCGTCGTGATGGAACCCCACATGTCAAAACTTCCCCTTGCCGGAGCAGCCCTGGTCCTGCTGCTGGCCGGCTGTGCCTCGACGCCCTCGCCTGCCCCGGCGCCGATGGTCGATACCGATGCCATCGACCGCATCTTCAGCAACGTGCCGGTGATCGACGACGCCACGCCGCCCCGACGCTACAGCCCGGCGCAGGGGGCGGCGCTCGAGCGGCGCAGCGGCTATCGGGTGGATCGCTCGGTCGCCTCACGCGGGCAGAATCAGCGCATTCGCTTTCTGGTGCTGCATTATACCGGCGGCGACGACACCGCCGCCTTCCGGGCCCTGACCGGCAGCAGCGTCAGCGCCCATTATCTGGTTACGGCCACGCCCGGCGAGTATCAGAATCAGCCGGTGGTGATGCAGCTGGTGGACGAGGACAGGCGGGCCTGGCATGCCGGCGTAAGCGCCTGGGGCGATCGCGTCAATCTCAACGACACCTCCATCGGTATCGAGATCGTTAATCGCGGCCACTATCAATCGCCCGATGGCCTGGTCTGGGACCCCTATTCCCGCGCCCAGATCGAGCTGGTTACGGCGCTGGCCCGCGACATCGTCGATCGCTACAACATTGCCCCGGAAAACGTGCTGGGCCACAGCGACATCGCGCCGGGACGCAAGGTGGACCCGGGCCCGTTCTTTCCGTGGCAGCGCCTCCACGAGGCCGGCGTGGGCGCGTGGCCGGAGCGTCATGTCGTCACGCGCTATCAAAGAGAGCTGAGTGCCTCGCCGCTGTCCATGGTGCAGCTGCAGCGCGCGCTGGGCATCTGGGGCTATCCGGTGAGTGTGAGCGGTACCCATGACGAGGCGACCCGCAAGGCGCTGGGCGCCTTCCAGATGCACTTTCGACCGGCCGACACGCGGGGCAATGTCGACGTGGAAAGCCAGGCCATCCTGCTGGCGCTGATCGAGCGCTATCACGGCCTGACGGACGTGCGCGCCGTGCGTCAGTAGGTGGTTGCAGGGATGGATGCCCGAGATAACAGGCGGCGCCGGCACGTCAGGCCGGCGCGCTTGCCACGTTTTCCATGCGGGCGGCGGGGAAAACACAGCGAAAGCAGGCGCCTTCGCCGGGCTGGCTTTCGATATCGAGATACGCGTCGTGGCGCAGCAGCACGTGTTTGACGATGGCCAGTCCCAGCCCGGTGCCGCCGCTGGCCACCGAGCGGCTCTTGTCGACCCGGTAGAAGCGCTCGGTCAGGCGCGGCAGGTGCTCGGGGGAAATGCCCTCGCCGTCATCGATGACTTCCACCGCGGCCCCTTCCTTCTCCAGACGGCGATAGCAGATGGTGATGTGACACCCTGCCGGTGTATAGCGTACGGCGTTGTATATCAGATTGGACAGCGCGCTGCGCAGCTCCTCGACATCGCCGAACACCCGCCGTGTCTCCTCGATCCGGCAGGTAATCTCATGGTTGCCGGCGGACAGCTCCTGGCCATTCTCGGCGATCTGCTCGCAAAGTGCTGCCATGTCGATCGAGCGCTCGTTGTGGTGGCGCTCGCTGGTTTCCAGCCGGGAGAGGGTCAAAAGATCCTCGACCAGATGCTGCATGCGCACGGTCTGCTCCTGCATGCGGCTCAGGCCGCGACCGAATGAAGTCGGCAGGGCGTCCTGATGGTCCTGCCAGGTCTCGACATAGCCGGTCAGCACCGTCAGCGGGGTACGCAGCTCATGGGAGACATTGGCGACAAAGTCACGACGGGTCTGTTCCAGACGCTGCAGTCGGGTGACATCACGGATGACCAGCAATCGCTCGTCGTCACCGAAGCGGGTGATCTGGCACGACAGCGTACGCGCCTCCTGGGTGGGTGAATCGATCGTGATCGGCTCGCTGTAGTCCATCTGGCGGAAGTAACGAATGAAGGCCGGGTCGCGCAGATAGTTGGTCAGGTGATGCCCGCGGTCGTGGCCGTTGTCCAGGCCGGTCAGGCGTTCGGCGGCGCTGTTCCACCAGTCCAGACAGCCGCGCGAGTCGAGCATGATGACCCCCTCGCTCATCGATTCGGCCGACTCCTGAACGCGTTTCAATACCGATCGCAGACGGTTTTGCAGCTGCTGCTGGCCCTTCTGGTAGCGATAGAGCCGATCGAAGAGATCGCCCCACACCCCTTCGCCGTCCGGCGGGCGCTGCTCTACCGGCGCTTCCAGCCAGCGATAGAGCCGTCTCAGGTGGCGAAGGGTAAAGGCGAGATGGATGCCCAGTCCCAGGGCCAGGCCCCAGCCCGGATATCCCAGCAGCAGCCCCAGAATGGTGAAACAGATGGCCAGATAGGCCAGACGCCAGAGTTCATTGAGCCAGTAATGCATACCGATTACCGCGACGAAAAGCGATAGCCGGTACCCCGTACGGTCTGCACCAGATGCTGATGGGCATCGCCCAGCACCTTGCGCAGGCGGCGTATATGCACATCCACCGTACGCTCCTCGACATAGACATTGCCGCCCCACACCTGATCGAGCAGCTGGGTACGGGTATAGGCCCGCTCCTGGTGGGTCATGAAAAACTGCAGCAGACGGTATTCGGTCGGACCGATGTCCAGTGCCTTGCCGTTAACGCTGACACGGTGGCTGACCGGATCAAGCAGCAACCCGTTGACCTCGACCGTCTCCTCGACGCCGGCCGGCGTGGTGCGTCGCAGCACGGCCTTGAGCCGGGCAATCAGCTCGCGGGGCGAAAACGGCTTGGTGATGTAGTCATCGGCGCCGCTTTCCAGGCCCTGAACCTTGTTGTCCTCCTCGCTGCGTGCGGTCAGAAGCACAATGGGAATGTCGCGGGTGGTGGATTCGCGCTTGAGCCGGCGGGCGAGATCGATACCGCTGATCCCGGGCAGCATCCAGTCCAGTAGAATCAGATCGGGGCGCTCATCGACGACCAGTTCATGGGCGGTCTTGGCATCCTCGGCCTCGAGAATGCGAAAGTCGGCCATCTCGAGCGCCATGGCAATCATTTCACGAATCGGCGCTTCATCGTCGACGATCAGAACGGTTCTGGACATGAATGGCTTCCCCTGCCGGATAGCAATGGCGATTGCCGGGACGTTGAACACGCGGATGTTCAGTCATCGGCCCCGTCACGTGATCGTCATTCAAACGTCTTCATATGACAACTTTATGACAGATTCCGCGGGTATGACATCGCCCTGTCCGAGGGACTAGGCCTGCCAGGTGGCCAGTGCAATACCGGCAAAGAGCAGGATGCCGACCCAGTGATTGTTCAAAAACGCCTGGAAGCAGCCCTCGCGCGAGCGCGTGCGACACAGGCGCTGCTGATGGGCGAAGATCACGGCGATGGCGACCAGCGCCGCCCAGTAGAAGCCGTCCAGCCCGGCCAGCTGACCGACGACGGCCAGCAGCAACAGCATCATCACCTGCAGCGCGCCCTGGATGACCAGGTCCATGCGGCCGAACAGTACCGCCGTCGACTTGATGCCGATTTTCAGATCGTCGTCGCGATCCACCATCGCATACCAGGTGTCATACACCAGCGTCCAGACGATATTGGCGAAAAAGAGCCACCAGGCCACGGCCGGCACCTGGCCCTGCTCGGCGCCAAAGGCCATCGGAATGCTCCAGCCAAAGGCCGCGCCCAGTACCACCTGCGGCAGATGGGTATAGCGCTTCATGAACGGATAGCTGGCCGCCAGTGCCACTGCGCCGAACGAGAGCATGATGGTAAAGACATTGGTGAAACACACCAGCACGAAGGCGATCATCAGCAGCACGCCAAACAGCGTCAGCGCCTCGCGCTCGCTGATCCGGCCGGTCGCCAGCGGGCGGTCATGGGTGCGCTTGACGTGGGCATCGAAGTGGCGGTCGGCATAGTCGTTGATCACGCATCCCGCCGCGCGCATGACATAGACCCCGGCGATGAAGATGATCAGGTTGTGGCGCGACGGCAGACCGTCGCCGGCCAGCCACAGCGCAGCCAGCGTCGGCCACATCAAAAGCCAGGTGCCGATGGGACGATCGAGCCGGGTCAGGCGCAGAAAGTCGGGGAGTCGAGCGAGGGGCGACGGCATCGTCGGGGCTCCAGTCAGCGTAAAACCAAGAGTCTACCCGAAATGACCCCGCATCGAGGCATCCGTGTCCGATGCCGATTTTCAGCGCGGGAAGCGCTCGTGCACGAAATACTCCTGTACCAGCAGCGGGGCGCGCCCGGGCCCCAGGGTAAACAGCGAGCGTCGGGCCCACACCTCGGGCAGCGACAGAAAACCGGGGGCGGCGCGGCATATATCGATACCCGAGCGCCGCGTGATGGCTTTCTGCGGCGCGCGGGCGCTTCTGGCAAAGAGCTGATGGCCCAGGGCGCGGGTGCCCAGCCGGGCCATCCAGGGCGGACAGCCTTCAAGCGGCATGACCGAGCGCGCCGCCACCAGAACCTGATCATGGGCGGCCAGCGTAACCTCCCGTCGCCAGACCCGCTGCCCGGCCGGCAGCCCCAGCCTTGCCAGCTCATCAGGGCGACCGCGGCCGACGCCCTGAGCGTGCACGGTGACCGTGACGCTCGCCTCGAACAGCCGGGCCAGACGCACCGTGAGGGAATCCCGCGAGCCGATCAGGCGCTTGAGCGGTTCATCAAGGCGGATACCGGCCAGTGCCACCGGCTGCCAGCGCGGCGATGAGAGGCGATAACGTGAAGATTCGGGCATGAACGCAACATCCGACAGGAGGGCCAAAGGGTAGCCTTTTGTACCCACAGGGTAAAAATATCATCCATTGGGACGGATAAACGCCACAAAGTGCCAATTTGTGCAGTTTTGGCTGGCGTGAAGCAGGGCGGCGTTGCTAGTCTAGGCCCGTCGAACAGTGTTCGCCCTGCAGGACCGGCCCTGTGGCGCTGGCGCAGGGCAGTGAGCGACTTTTCGCGCACCCCCTTGCAGTGTGCGAATTCGATATAACAATGGGCGGCATCAAAAAATCGCCATGTTATTGCCCAACCAGGAGGCGTTATGCGCAAACCAGAACTCGCCGCGGCCATTGCCGAGCAGGCGGATCTTTCAAAGGACAAGGCAGGTCAGGTACTCAACGTCGTGCTCGACGAGATTACCCGCAGTGTGGCCAGAGGCGAGGATGTCACCCTGATCGGGTTCGGCACCTTTACCGTACGCGAGCGCGCTGCGCGTACCGGCAAGAACCCGCAGACCGGCAAGGAAATCCAGATTCCTGCCAGCAGGAACGTGGCGTTCAAGGCCGGCAAGGGTCTCAAGGACGCCGTTTCCGAGTAATCCCCTCAAAAGGGTTACGGCGTTGATATCACCGGCTGCCCGAAGGCAGCCGGTGTTGTTTTGTCAGGCCGTGGCCTGTCGCGCGCGCCTGACGCCTTCGGCGAGTTCGCGCACCAGCGCATGCACATCGCGCGTCCCGGCGTCCACGCTGTCGGCATGCTCGATGCAGTTGATCAGCGCTGACCCCACCACCACGGCGTCGGCAAAACGGCCGATGGTGGCCGCCTGTTCGGCGCTGCGAATGCCAAAGCCCACGGCGATCGGCAGATCGGTATGGGCGCGAATGCGCGTGATGGACTGCTCGACGCTTTCCGGTGTCGGCGCCTGGGCGCCGGTGACGCCGGCCACCGAGACGTAGTAGATAAAGCCCGAAGTGTTTTCCAGCACCCGCGGCAGACGCCTGTCATCCGTGGTGGGCGTGGCCAGGCGAATGAAATCAAGCCCGGCCCGCGCCGCCGGCAGGCACAGCTCACCGTCATGCTCCGGCGGCAGATCCACCACGATCAGCCCGTCGATGCCGGCTTCACTGGCATCGGTCAAAAAGCGCTCGACGCCGTAGCGATAGATGGGGTTGTAGTAGCCCATCAATACGATCGGCGTGTCCTGATCGTCGCGGCGAAACTCGCGCACCATCTCCAGCGTATTCTGCAGCGTGTGTTCACTCTTGAGCGCGCGCAGGGCCGCCTTCTGGATGGCCGGGCCGTCGGCCATCGGATCGGTGAACGGCATGCCCAGTTCGATGATGTCGGCGCCGGCCCCGGGCAGTCCCTTGAGGGTGTCGAGCGAGGCCTGATAGGTCGGGTCACCGGCCATGGTAAAGGTGACCAGCGCCGCACGGTCTTCAGCCTTGAGCGCCTCGAAGCGGCGGGTAATACGTGTGGCCATTATTCGGTCTCTCCGGTCTTTTTCGCCACGTCATGCGGCGGCTGCATGTCATCGATCCGGCCGGGCTCGGCGGCCTCCACCGTGGTGTCCGGCAGCTTGTCGGTATCGCCGTGCGCCTCGAGCCAGTTGGCGACGCTGGCCATGTCCTTGTCGCCGCGCCCGCTCATGTTGAGCACGATCAGATGATCCGACGGCAGATCGGCGGCGATCTTTCTCAGATGCGCCAGCGAGTGCGCCGACTCCAGCGCCGGGATGATGCCCTCCAGCTCGCAGCACAGCTTGAAGGCCTCGATCGCTTCACTATCGGTAATCGAGACGTACTCGACGCGCTTTTGCGTGTGCAGCCAGGCGTGCTCGGGGCCGATGCCCGGATAGTCCAGACCCGCCGATACCGAGTGGGCATCGGTAATCTGGCCGTCAAGGCTCTGCAGCAGGAAGGTGCGATTGCCGTGCAGCACGCCCGGCTGGCCGCCGTTGAGACTCGCCGCGTGTTCGCCGGTCTCGATGCCGTGGCCGGCGGCTTCCACGCCGATCATGTGAATGCCCTCGTCATCGAGCATCGGGTGGAACAGTCCCATGGCGTTGGAGCCGCCGCCGATGCAGGCCATCAGCGTGTCCGGCAGGCGCCCTTCCGTTTCCAGCATCTGGGCGCGGGTTTCGCGGCCGATCACCGACTGGAAGTCGCGCACCATGGCCGGATAGGGGTGCGGGCCCGCCACCGTACCGATCAGATAGAAGGTGGAGTCGACGTTGGTGACCCAGTCGCGCAGCGCTTCGTTCATGGCGTCCTTGAGCGTGCCGGTGCCGGATTCGACCGGAATCACCTCGGCGCCCAGCAGCTTCATGCGAAAGACGTTGGGCTGCTGGCGCTCGATGTCGGTGGCGCCCATGTAGATCACGCACTCCATGCCGAAACGCGCCGCCACCGTGGCGGTGGCCACGCCGTGCATGCCGGCGCCGGTCTCGGCGATGATGCGCTTTTTGCCCATCTTGCGGGCCAGCAGGATCTGGCCGATGCAGTTGTTGATCTTGTGCGCGCCGGTGTGGTTCAAATCCTCGCGCTTGAAGTAGATCTTCGCTCCGCCCAGGTGTTCGGTCAGGCGCTCGGCGTAATACAGCGGTGTGGCGCGGCCGATATAGTCACGCTGGTAGCCCTCGAGCTCGCGGCGAAAGGCCTCGTCGGTGCGTGACCACTCCCAGGCCTCCTCCAGCTCGAGAATCAGGGGCATCAGGGTTTCGGCCACGAAGCGGCCGCCGAAATCGCCGTAGAAGCCATCGGCGTTCGGCCCCATGGAAAAGCGTTGGGTGGTATCAGTAGCAGACGACATGGTGATCTCCCTGTGCGTCACAAGCATCGGTAACAGGTATCGATGGGGTATCGATGATGTGTTTATCGTGCCAGTTCGGCGCGCGGGTTAATATCGATAAATCTGCCATGACCCTTGAGAAAATCTCACATGACAATGCCGGAATCACTGCCCCCGCTCAACGCCCTGAAAGCCTTTGAAGCCGCTGCCCGGCTGGGCAGCGTCACGCTGGCGGCTCAGGAGCTGAGCGTGACCCACGGGGCCGTCAGTCGCCAGATTCGTGCACTGGAGACACATTTCGAGACGTCGCTTTTTGAGCGCGCCGGCCGCGGTCTGGTACTGACCCGCCACGGCCGCCAGCTCCACGCCGGCGTCAGCGAGGCCTTTACCGGCCTGCGGGCCAGCTGTCGCAGCCTGAGTCGCGAGATCGAGGGCGCCCCCTTTACCCTGGCCTGTCCGGGCAGCCTGCTGGCGCGCTGGCTGATTCCGCGGCTGAATCGCCTGCATCGGGAACTGCCGGGACTCAGGCTCAACGTGCTGGCCAGCGACGGCGAGCCCGACCCCGGACGCGGTGACATCAGCGCGGCGCTGGCCTTCATCGCCCCGCCCTGGCCGTCCGACATGGAGGTGATCGAGATCGCCGCCGAGACCATCGGCGCGGTAGCCGCGCCCGACATCGCCGCCCGACTGACAGGGCAGCCGTTCGAGGCGCTGCTGGAGGAGACGATTCTGGAGACCGCCTCGCGCCCCCAGGCCTGGCCGCAGTGGGCCGAGGCCACAGCAATGGATGGCGAGCGGCTGCATCTGGCGCGCGACGCCGGGCAGCGCTTTGAGCATCTCTACTATCTGATCGAGGCGGCGCTGGCGGGCCTGGGGGTGGCCATCGCCCCGCGGCTGGTCATCGAGGGCGATCTGAAAAGCGGCCGGCTGGTCGCCCCCTGGGGCTTTGTCGAGACCGACGCCCGCCTGTGTCTGCTGCTGGCGCGCGGCACCCCGCGCCAGAGCGGCGAGCAGCTGGCGGCGTGGCTGCGACATGAGATGGCCCGCTTTGATGATTGAGCAATAACGTTCAAGCCCGGGAGAGGCAATGCCCCTTAGGCTCCGGGTATAACGCCCCTGGAGAAAGGCCATGAACAGCGCGTTCGAGTTTCAGTTTGCCAGCAGTCACCATGTCCCGACGCTCAAGATGCTGCGGGCCTCGATCAGTGATTTTCGCTACGACCGCCACGCGCATACCGAGTACGCCTTTGGCGTGACGCTGGCCGGGCGGCAGGATTTCTTCAGCGCCGGTGCCTATCATCGCAACCCGCCGGGCAGCGTCATCTTCTTCAACCCCGAGCAGCCCCATGACGGCGAGTCGGGCGGCGAACACCGTCTTGACTACGTCATGGCCTATATTGCCCCCGAGGCGCTGGCGGCACTGTTTGCCGACGCCGCCGGCGATGAGCGGGCGCAGCGTTTGATCAGCGCGCAGACCCTGATCACGGATGCCCTCCTGCGCAACGCCATTCTGGCCCTGTCGCGGCTGGTCAGAAACGGCATCGGCAGCCGGATCGATCAGGAACACCTGCTGCAGCAGATCGCCGTGCGCATGGTGCAGCGTGCCGGACGCTATCAGACCCCGGTACCGGCCGGCACGCGCCCCGATGCGCTGTTAACGCGCGCCTGCGACTATATCCGGGCCCATCTCGACGAAGAACTCTCGCTCGAGCGCATCAGCGCTGCCGCAACCCTGTCCCGGTATCACTTTCTGCGCCTTTTCCGCCGTCAGTTCGGCATGACCCCGCACCAGTACGTAATCAGCTGTCGCATCGACGCCGCGCGCGGCGCGCTCGAGGCCGGGGCCACGCCCGGCGAAGTGGCGATGCGCTACGGCTTTGCCGATCACAGCCACTTCAACCGCCGCTTCAAGCGCATTCACGGCGTCACGCCCTGGCAGTACCAGCGCTTTATTCGTCACTGACCCGGAACGACTCTCATGCTCGCCATCATCGTTTATGCCCTGGGCATCATGTACACGCCCGGGCCCGTCAATCTGCTCGGCCTCAACATGGGGCTGCACGGTCAGGCCCGACGCTCGATCGGATTCTGCCTGGGCGTGGGACTGGCCATGCTGATGTTGTTTCTGCTGTTCGGGCTCGCCGGCGCCGCCTGGGTCGGGCCCAATGTGCTGGCCCTGTTCGGGGCGCTGGGGTGCGGCTATATCCTCTATCTGGCCGTTAAAATCGCGCGATCCAGCATCGACCCGGCCGCGCTGGAACAGGCGCCGCGCCCGCTGCGCTTTCGCGATGGACTCATCATGCAGCTGGGCAACCCCAAGGGCATCATCGCGACACTACCGATCGCCACCCTGCAGTTCCCGGCGGCCGGCATCGATGGCGTCATGCTGCCTGTCTGGTCGCTGGGGCTGGCGGCGCTGGCCGTGGGCGCGCCGGGCAGCTACGCCGTGCTGGGCGCGCTGCTCGGGCGGAGGCTGGAGAGCGCGCGCCTGCTCCGGGGGATCAACCTGGTCATGGCAGCGCTGCTGACCTGGGTGGCGCTGTCCATGGCCCGGGAGCACGTCTGGAGGCCGCTGATGGCGCAAGTCGGTGGGACGTGAACGGCTGCGTGGATGATGCCCCGGCTATGTCGGTGTTTCGCCACGCTGTCGATACTGCTCGCTGGCACGGGTCAGGTGATTGCCCATCGCGCGGGCAGCGCCCTCGACGTCATGGACGCTGAGATAGTGCACGATGTCCCGATGCTCTCTGAGCGTGACGTCTTCGGCGCCCTGAAAGCTGATGATCGCGACATGATAGTCCTTGAGCCAGTGCAGCATGCCCCGGGCGGTGGCCGCAAAGATGGGGTTGCCGGTCAGGTCGGCAATGGCGTGATGAAAGGCCATGTCGCACTCGATGAAGGCGGCCCCGGTAGGCTGACGGGCCATCTCGTCGATCAGGGCTTCAAGGTGAGCGATGTCCTCGGGTGTGGCCCGGGCCGCGGCCATGCGGACCATGCCGGTTTCAAAGAAAAGACGTGCCTGGATGAGATGATCGACATTCTCCTCGGAGCCCGATAGGAGCAGCCGTGCGGTGGTGTCGAACTGATCGATCATCGAGGTGACGCTGAACTCGCTGACGCGTGCTCGTTCGCCGTGAGAAATGGTGATCAGACCTCTCGAGGCCAGGCTCTGCATCGCCTCGCGAACGGCCGGGCGCCCCACCCCGAAGCGGTTCATCAGCTCGCGTTCGGGTGGGAGCTGGTCACCCGGGCGCAGCACACCGCTGCGAATCTCTTCGAGCAGCCTGTCCAGCACTTCATCAGAGAGCTTGCGTCGTCGAATCGGCTCATTGGAGGTCGGGAGCATCGAGGCGATTTCCTTGTAGGGGACCCATCATGATCAGTGCTCTGGCGTCATGATCTTGCGGTGTTCAGCGGCTTCTGCCGATGCCATTGCCCGGTCATTGTCTCCGTCTGGCGTATCGGCTTCAACGCCTGCGTCATGCCATTCGGGCCAGCGGTTCTGAAAGATTTCCTCTCCTTCCCTGACGGCCGTCCAGAGCGCCGACAGAACACGTCTCGTTATGACCCGCAAGAATCAATGTGGCGAGGTCGTCATACCAATAGGTAGGGTTGATCCTTTTTGGCATCTGCCGTACTTGAAGGAATTCCGTCATCAGGATCACCCTTATTTTGTTAAAAACAGCATCTTATCTCTGTTTATGCCTCTGTTTAATGAAGGATGATGTAGTAAAGCGTATCGGCGTGCGACCTGAGTCGTATTGCGTCAGTGGTATGATGAGATGATGATCACTCCCGCCTAGCCAGGCCGTTATAAAGTCGATCGCAGCCGCGAAGGACTTTTGCCCATCCATGCCGGTGAACTGCCGCCAAGACGGCAGCGGGAGTGAAGTGATCATGTCTCACGCGCACACGGATGCCGTGGCGGCGTCTGCTATCCGCAAGGTTGCCATCCGTCTGGTGCCCTTCGTGGCCCTGATGTTTTTCATCAATTATCTCGACCGTACCGCGATCTCGTTTGCTGCCCCCAACGGCATGAACAGCGATCTGGCGCTGAGTGCTGCGCAGTTCGGTTTTGCCTCCGGCATCTTCTTTCTGGGCTATATCCTGTTGGAAGTGCCCAGCAACATGGCCCTGCACCGCTTTGGCGCCCGCAAGTGGCTGGCCCGCATCATGGTGAGCTGGGGCGTGGTGGCACTGCTTTTCACCTGGGTGGACAGTGCCGTGGAGCTTTATGCGCTGCGTTTTGCTCTGGGCGTGGCCGAGGCGGGCTTTTTCCCCGGTGCGATCCTCTTTTTGAGCCTGTGGGTGCCGGCGCGCTATCGCAGCCGCATCCTGGCGCTGTTCTATCTGGCCCAGCCCCTGACCACCGTGATCGGTGCGCCGCTGGCGGCATCGCTGATCCAGCATGACGGTGCCTTTTTCGGGCTGGCGGGCTGGCGCTTCATGTTCTTTGGCGTGGCCAT
The DNA here is from genome assembly GCF_053903105.1 of Kushneria sp. AK178. Lineage (NCBI taxonomy): Bacteria > Pseudomonadati > Pseudomonadota > Gammaproteobacteria > Oceanospirillales > Halomonadaceae > Kushneria > Kushneria sp. AK178. The sequence goes on from NZ_CP096381.1 coordinate 26,606, forward strand.
CCCGGCGATTGTCATGGGGATCGTGGCCTGGTTTTATCTGGTGGATCGCCCCGCCGATGCCAAATGGCTGACCGAGGACGAAAAGCGCTGGCTGACTCAGGAGCTCGAACAGGAGTCACGCCAGAAAAGCGGCAACGATCATGGCCGTCACGGTTTGAAGCTTGCCTTTACCAACGGCCGGGTCTGGACGCTGTGTCTGATCTATTTCGGTTTCATCTACGGGCTCTACGCGCTCGCCTTTTTCCTGCCCACCATCATCGGTGGCTTTGAAGCGCAGTTCGGCACTCAATTCGATCTGATGCAGAAGGGTTTGATCACCGCGATCCCCTATCTGCCGGCGGCGGTGGTGCTCTATCTCTGGTCACGGGATGCCACCCGGCGCGGCGTGCGCAGCTGGCATGTGGCCCTGCCCGCCTTTACCGGTGCGATCAGCGTGCCGCTGGCGCTCTACATGGATTCCCCGGCGGCGACCGTGGCCGTGATTACCGTGACGGCCTGCTCGATCTTTGCCGCCCTGCCCAACTTCTGGACGCTGCCGACCCGGTTTCTGGACGGTGCGGCGGCCGCGGCCGGCGTTGCCCTGATCAATACGATCGGCAACATGGCCGGCTTTTCGTCGAGCTATCTCACTGGCGCGCTGCATGATCTGACCGGCAGCTACACCGTACCGATGTTCGTGGTCGGCGGCTTCATGCTGCTATCGGGCATTCTGATGCTGGCCATTAGCCGTGTGCCCCGGCCCGATTCGGGCGTGTCTGCCTCTCACGCCGGTGCAGGCGCCCATTGATTCATTCAGGAGACATCATGGCCATCGGATTGAGTACCTACGCCTTTTTCTGGCGAGGATCGGAGCAGGTCGAAACACCCATGACGCTGGAGGCGATGCTGGAAGAGACGGCCGAGCTGGGCGGTGAGGTCTTCCAGATCTGTGACTACCCGGCGATCGAGACATTTGACGAGGCGCGCCTGACGGCGCTGCGCGATCGGGCGCGCTCGCTGGGTGTTGTGCTGGAGCTGGGTACCCGGGGCGTGGCGCCCGAGCATCTCGAGCGCTATCTGACGCTGGCCCGTCGGCTCGATGTGCGCCTGATTCGCAGCATGCTCTACAGCAGCGATGATCGCCCGACACCGGAACAGGCCATACAGCGCCTTGAGCAGATCCTGCCGGCGTTAAAAGAGCAGCAGGTCACGCTGACACTGGAAACCTACGAGCAGGTCAGCGTCGAGACGCTGATGCAGGTCATCGAGACGCTCGACGATGACCATATCGGCGTGTGCCTGGACCCGGGTAACTGCGTGGCGGCGCTCGAGATGCCCAAGGCGGTCATCGAGCGCACAGCGTCCCGGGTGACCAACCTGCACATCAAGGACTTTGCCTTCTCGCGCTCGCCCGGCTGGGTCGGCTTCCAGTTGACGGGCACTGCGCTGGGCGAGGGCCTGTTGCCCCTTGAGGACATGATCGCCCGGGTCGAACCGGGCAAACGCGACATCAACTGCATTATCGAACACTGGCTGCCCTGGCAGGGTGATGAAGCCACCACCATTACCACCGAGGCGCGCTGGACACGCCACTGCATGGACGTTTTAAGGAGTCATCATGGATAACGTATACCCCCATATCGCGATGGTCGGTGCCGGCGGCAAGATGGGCATGCGCATCTCGGCCAATCTCGAGGCCAGCGACAGCACGATCTACTACTGTGAAAACGCCCCCGCTGCACAGGAGAAAATGCGCGAGGCCGGTCGCGAGGTCAGCGACATCGAGCAGGTCATCGAGCACTGCGATCTGGTGATTCTGGCGGTGCCGGATATCGTGCTGGGCAAGGTCTCCGAGCAGCTGGTGCCGCGCATGAAGGCGGGCGCCACGGTGCTCACGCTGGACCCGGCGGCGGCCTATGCCAATCTGCTGCATCAGCGCGACGAGATTCACTACGCCGTGGCGCACCCCTGCCATCCGTCGGTCTTTCTGGAGCGACGCACCGATAAGGAGTGGGGCGATGCGTTTGGCGGCAGCGCGGCCGTGCAGTCGATCGCCGCCGCCTTTGAACAGGGCAGCGACGCAGAACGGGCGTCGCTCGAAACGGTGATTCGCCAGATGTATGGCCCGGTGGATAAAGTGCACTGGATGACCGTGACGCAGCTGGCCTATCTCGAGCCGACCCTTGTGGAGACCGTGGCCTGCATGGTCGGCACCTTCATGAAGGAAGCGCTCGATGAAACGGTCGAACGCACCGGGGTGTCGCAGGAAGCGGCCGAAGCCATGCTCTACGGCCATATCCAGATTGCGCTCGCCGTGGCGTTTCGCAGCACCAATCCGTTCTCGGATGCCTGCATGGTCGCCATCGACTATGGTCGGGAGAATATCCTCAAGGACGACTGGAAGAAGATCTTCGAGCAGGAGGAGCTCGACAAGGTCATTGCGCGCATGCTCAAGATCGATCAGGTGCGCCGCGACGCACCGGCCCTGAACTGAGTCGACGCGGGAGTATGCTTTGACAGGGCCGATTCAGGATCGGCCCTTTTCTCCTTTCTCCCCCTTCTCGCCCTGCAGCCGCTCCAGCGCGCGTCGATAGGCGCCGCTGCGCACCGCGCGGCTGATCATCGGCATGGCGCTTTTGATCCCTCTGCGCACGGCGTGTCGCTGCAGGCGCGACAGCTTCAGATCCAGCATGTCGTTGGCCCAGTCGGGCAGCAGATCGATCCCGGCGCGCATGAACAGCGCCCCTGCCGGACGCAGCACGAGATTGCGCGGCGGCGCATCCAGCAGCACCCGGATCACTTCACGGGTGCGCTCGTCACACACCAGCTCACGACGCTTCGCCTCGAGATAGTTCGCCACGGCGTCCCGGCTGTCGGGCACGTGGCGGGCGCCCAGCGCTTCGGCGATGCAGGCGGTCTCAAAGTAGTAGCGGTCCTGATCGGCGTGACTGAGCTGCGGATTGCGATAGCGCAGGTGGCCGGCCATGAAGCGGCTCATCTCGGCCACGTGCACCCAGACCAGCAGGTCGGGGTCGTCGGCGGCGTAGGGGCGGCCGTCGGCGGCGTGCCCTTTCACATAGCCATGCACCCGACGCACTCGGGCAATGGCGGTCTCGGCCTGCTCAAAGGTGCCGAAGCTGGTGGTGGCAATGAAGTCACTGGTGCGCCTGAGCCGCCCGATCATGTCTTCGCGAAAGCGGGAGTGATCCCAGATACCGGCCAGCGCCAGCGGATGCAGCATCTGCAGCAAAAGCGCGCTGATGCCGCCGCACATCATGGGCGTGAAGTCGCCGTGAATATTGCGGACCAGGCCGTCGCGGGGAAACGGGCCGGGGTTGGCATCCGTACGCGCCTCGCCCAGGCGCTGAATCATGGCATCACGCAGAAAGGTCGAGGTCATGGGCGCAGGGCTCGCGTCTCCGGCGTTGGAAGGGCTGGCAGGCGCTTTCAGTGTAGGACACCGTAGCGGGTGCCGCGGGACCGATCACGTTCGCGGCGCCTAGACCTGCCCGTACTGTCCGCCGGCCTCGCCGAGCCAGCGTCGGATCAGCGGCTCGACCGCCCCGGGGGCCTGGTCGAGCATGGCGCGGGTGAGGTGTCGCACCGATTCCAGCAGGTCGCGGTCGCGGGTGAGATCGGCAACCTTCATGCCGACAAGCCCTGTCTGGCGGGTGCCGAGCACCTCGCCGGGCCCGCGCAGCTCCAGATCGCGCTCGGCGATGCGAAAGCCGTCACCGGACTCGCGCAGCACCGCCAGGCGCTCGCGGGAGGTGTCCGACAGCGGCGGGTGATAGAGCAGCACGCAGAAGCTCTCCACGCTGCCGCGCCCGACCCGGCCCCGGAGCTGGTGCAGCTGGGCCAGTCCCAGACGCTCGGGGTTTTCAATGATCATCAGACTGGCGTTGGGCACATCGACGCCCACCTCGATGACCGTGGTGGCGACCAGCAGGTCCAGCTCGCCGTCGCGAAAGGCGTTCATGACGTCGGCCTTCTCCTGCGCCTTCATGCGCCCGTGCACCAGACCGACCTGAAATTCCGGCAGCGCCTCGGTCAGGGTGTCGCGGGTGACCTCGGCGGCCTGGCAGGTCAGCGCTTCGGACTCCTCGATCAGGGTGCAGACCCAGTAGGCCTGGCGCCCTTCGAGGCAGGCGTTGCGAATGCGTTCGGTCACTTCGCCGCGGCGCTCGTCGGAGACCGCCACGGTCCGGATCGGCGTGCGCCCGGGCGGCAGTTCGTCGATCACCGAGACGTCCAGATCGGCGTAGGCGCTCATGGCCAGCGTCCTGGGGATCGGTGTGGCGGTCATGATCAGCTGGTGCGGGGTGCTGCCGCTGGCCTCGCCCTTCTGGCGCAGGGCGAGACGCTGGTGCACGCCGAAGCGGTGCTGCTCATCGATAACGGCCAGCCCCAGGCGATGGAAATGGACATCCTCCTGAAAGAGCGCGTGGGTGCCGGCCACGACCCGGGCGTGCCCTTCGCTGATCATTGCCTTGGCCTCGAGCCGTGCCTTGCCCTTGAGCTTGCCGGAGAGCCAGGCCACCTCGATGCCCAGCGGCTCGAACCAGCGCTTGAGGCTCTTGTAGTGCTGTTCGGCCAGCAGCTCGGTGGGCGCCATGAGCGCGGCCTGATAACCACCGGTCACGGCCTGCAGCATGGCCATGGCGGCCACCACGGTCTTGCCGGAGCCGACGTCGCCCTGCACCAGCCGCAGCATGGGGGTGGTCCGGGCGATGTCGGCGCCGATCTCGCTGAGCACGCGACGCTGGGCGCCGGTCAGCGAAAACGGCAGCTGGGTCAGAAAGCGGGTCGCCAGTCCGCCGCTGGCGGGCAGCGCCGGGGCAGCGTCGTCCTGAATGCGCAGGCGGATGCGATACAGGCTGAGCTGGTGCGCCAGCAGCTCCTCCAGCGCCAGCCGCTGCTGGGTGGGGTGGCGCCCGTCGGCAAGCGTCTCCAGCGGGGCATCCGGCGGCGGGAAGTGCAGATAGTCGAGCGATTCGCGCAGCGCCGGCAGTCGAAAGCGGCTGCGCAGCGTCTCGGGGATCAGCTCCTCGAGCGTCAGGCTGCCCTGGTCGAGATGTTCAAACGCCTGACGGACCAGCGCGCGCAGACGCGGCTGCGCCAGCCCTTCCGTGGTCGGGTAGATCGGCGTGAGGGTCTCCTCGACCGCCTCCCCGGTATCGTCCTTCAAGAGCCGATACTCGGGGTGATACATCTCCAGCCCGGTACTGCCGGAGCGTGCCTCGCCGAACAGGCGTATCCGGGTGCCGCGGCCAAACTGGCCCACCTGGGCCTGGGAGAAGTGAAAAAAGCGCAGCGACATGATGCCCGAGCCATCACGCAGGCGGACCAGCAGGCTGCGTTTGCGCCCCTGAATCACGTCAGCGGCGGTGACTTCGCCCTCCACGACCGCCTCGTGGCCGGCGCGCAGATCCGCGATCGGCGTCACCCGGGTGCGGTCCTGATAGCGCAGCGGCAGGTGGAAGAGCAGATCCTCGGCCACCTGCAGGCCAAGGCGCTCGAGACGTTCGCGCATCGCCGGTCCCACGCCCTTGAGCGTGGCGAGATCCGTGGCGCCGCTGGCGGGCCGGGTCACGGCAGTGCTCATGACGGATCGATCACCTGCTGGCAGGCCCGAATGGCGCGCGTGATCGAATCGATCGCCTTGGGCCGCGGAAAGCTGGCCCGCCAGGCCAGCGCCACGGTCCGGCTCGGTGCCGGCGCCTTGAACGGACGGGTTTCCAGCACACCGCTGGTGTAGTGGCCGCTGCCGGTGGCGGAGCGGGGCACCACGGTGATGCCCAGCCCCGAGGCGACCATGTGGCGGATGGTTTCCAGCGAGCCGCCCTCGGCAATCAGGGTGTTGCCGGGCTGATGGACGTGGTCCTTGATGGTCGGGCAGGCCTCGAGCACCTGGTCACGAAAGCAGTGGCCCTCGCCCAGCATCAGCATCTTCTCGTCATACAGGACCTCGCGGTCGATCTCCTTCTGGGAGAGCCAGGCGTGGCCGGCCGGCAGCAGCACCTCGAAGGGCTCGTCATAGAGCGACTTGGTCAGCACATCGGGCTCGGCAAAGGGCAGCGCCACAAGAATCACGTCGAGCTCGCCGGAGCGCAGCTTGCGCCGCAGCTCGCCGGTGAGGTTCTCCTCGATGTAGAGCGGCATCTGTGGCGCTTCCTCGGAGAGTCGCGGGATCAGATGCGGGAAGAGATAGGGGCCGATGGTGTGGATGGCGCCGACCCGCAGGGGGCTGGAGAGCTGGTCCTTGCCTTCGTTGGCCAGCTCCTTGATGGCGCCGGCCTGTTCGAGCACGCGACTGGCCTGCTCGACGATCTTGTCGCCCAGCGGGGTGACCTGGACGGTGGACTTGCTGCGCTCGAACAGCGCCACGCCCAGTTCTTCCTCCAGTTTCTTGACCGCCACCGACAGGGTCGGCTGGGAGACGAAGCAACGCTCGGCGGCGCGCCCGAAATGGCGCTCCTGAGCCAAGGTTACGATGTAGCGAAGTTCTGTTAGAGTCATGTAGCAGACCGAGCCAGCACGTGGAACAGGAAGTTGTCGCATGAAGCGACCGTTCAATTCAGGGCCTTATAGTCAAACCTTATCGGCCCTATCAAGCAAGGAGCTTAGCGGGTGAACAAGACAATTCTCATCCTTGGATGTGGCGATGTCGGTACCGCGCTGGGAGAGCGCAAGCTCGCACAGGGATATCGTGTGGTCGGTGTTCGGCGCCACGCCGAAGGCCTTGAGCGCAGCGGCATCGAAGGCGTGTCGATGGATATCAATGATGTCTCCTCGCTCGAGGCGCTGCCGGATGCCGATATTGTAGTCTATGCCATCAGTGCCGACCGCTTCGAGGAGAGTGCCTATCAGGCCGCCTACGTCGATGGGCTGGATCGGGTACTGAGCCATTACGAAGGGCGCGGCCACCTGCCGCAACATTTCTTTTTCGTCTCCTCGACCTCGGTCTACGGCCAGCAGGAGGGCGAGACGGTGGACGAAGAGAGCGTGCTCGAGCCCCAGAGCTTCTCCGGACGGCTGCTGATCGAGGCCGAGCAGCGTCTGGCCGGCAGCGCCCTGCCCGGCACCACCGTGCGTTTTTCAGGCATCTATGGCCCGGGGCGCGAGCGGCTCATCGGCCAGGTTCAGGAGGGCCGCATCGCCCCCAAAAGCCCGGCGATGTACTCCAACCGCATTCATCGCGACGACTGTGCCGGCGTGCTGGACTTTCTCATCGAGCGCGCCGTCAGCAATGAGCCGCTCGAGCCGGTCTATCTGGGCAGCGATACCGAGTCCACGCCGCTGCACGACGTGATGATGTGGCTGGCCGCCCGGCTCAACGTCGAGCCCAGCAGCACCATTCAGTCACCGTTGCGCCGGCGCGCCAGCAAGCGCTGCGACAGCCGCCGGCTGGTCGAGGCCGGCTATCGGTTCCAGTATCCCACCTTTCGGGAAGGTTACGCCCAGGTGCTCAAGGCGGCCGGCATCAAGGTCAGCGAGCAGGCCTGATGCTGTACGCAAGGGCCTGTCACGGACCGGACCCGACGGGTTGAAACAGGAAGGGGGCGATGGCTGGTGCCATCGCCCCCTTTCATTGCGGCCACCGGTCAACCGCGAAGCGACTCAGTCGCCCAGTACCATGACCCCTTCGGCCTCGAACAGGCTGCCCTTGGGCAGTTCCTTCACGCCCACCGCGGCACGGGCCGGATAAGGCGGCTGAAACCACTCCTCCATGACCTTGTTGACGCGGGCAAAGTGCGACAGATCGGTCAGGTAGAGATTGAGCTTGACGACGTCGGTCAGGGAGCCGGCGGCTTCTTCACACACGGCCTGCATGTTCTTGAAGACCTGATGGGCCTGCTGCTCGATATCGTCGCTGACGATCTCCATGCTGACCGGGTCCAGCGGGATCTGGCCCGACAGATAGATGGTATTGCCGGCCTTGATGGCCTGCGAGTAGGGACCGATGGCCTCCGGGGCATGATCGGTATGGATGGCGGCACGATTGCTCATGAACACTCCCTGCGTTGTTGTTGAAAGGATGCTTTAAAAGGGGATGATGCGACGGATCGTCAGCTGCCGGTACGCGAGACGCGACCCACATAGGCCAGATTGCGAATGCGCTTGATGATTCGTGCCAGATGCACGCGATTGCGCACGGCCAGAGTCAGGTTGACGATCGACAGACGCTCATCGCGCTCCTCGATATTAATGCGCTCGATATTGGCTTCGGCGTCGTTGATCAGGCTGGCCAGTTCGGCCACCAGCCCGCGGCGCGTTTCAATCTCGAGGCGCAGCCCCACCGGGAAGTCATCCTCCACGGTGTCGGACCACTGCAGCGGGAAACACTTCTCCGGATCCTCGCGACAGTCTTCCAGATTACCGCATTCACTGCGATGCACCACAATGCCGCGACCGGCACTGAGATTGCCGACGATGGTATCCCCCGGCAGCGGATAGCAGCAGCGGGCAAAGCTGATCACCATGTTGCGGGCGCCGCTGATGGCCATCGCCCCCTGGTCATCGCTGTGGGCCTGAATCTCCTCGGGTTCGCTGTCGGCCAGCCGTCGTGCCACGCTCCAGGCCACGCGGCTGCCCAGCCCGATCTCCTCGAGCAGATCGTCCAGCGACTTCAGCGCCAGGGCGCCGAGCAGCGCGTCAATGCGGGTCTTCGACAGGGCATCCAGGCTCAGGTTGAACGAGTTGAGCGCCTGGTTGAGCAGGCGCCGGCCCAGCGCCACCGAGTCGTTGCGCTGCTGATGCTTGAGGGCGTGACGCACCGCCGAGCGGGCCTTGGCCGTGATCGTGAACGACAGCCACGCCAGATTGGGCTGGGCGCCCGGCGCGGTGATGATCTCGACGGTCTGGCCGCTGTCCAGACGCGTCGACAGCGGCGCCAGATGACGGTCAATGCGACAGGCGATGCAGCTGTTGCCGATGTCGGTATGCACCGCGTAGGCGAAATCGATCGCGGTGGCGCCGCGCGGCAGTTCCATGATGTCGCCCTTGGGGGTGAAGACGTAGGCGTCATCGGGGAACAGGTCGTTTTTGACGTGCTCGATGAACTCGAGCGAGTTGCCGGCATGGCGCTGCATTTCCAGCAGGCCGCGCACCCACTCGCGGGCGCGGGCGTGGCTGCCCATGGCGATCGGCCGATCGGTCTGGCCGGCCTTGTAGAGCCAGTGGGCGGCAATGCCGTTGTTGGCCATCGCCTCCATCTCGCGGGTGCGAATCTGCACCTCGATGGGCAGGCCGTTGGGGCCGAAAAGCGTGGTATGCAGGCTCTGGTAGCCGTTGGCCTTGGGGATGGCGATGTAGTCCTTGAAGCGCCCCGGCACCGGCTTGTAGAGATTGTGCACCGCGCCCAGGATGCGATAGCAGGTATCGACCCGGTCGGTGACGATGCGAAAGCCGAACACGTCCATCAGCTCGTTGAACGGCTTGCGCTGGTCGCGCATCTTGCGATAGATCGACAACAGATGCTTCTGGCGCCCCATCACCGTGCCGGGCAGCTCGTCGCCATCCAGCGTGCTCTGCAGGGTGCTCTGGACGTGGCGCACCATCGAGCGGCGGTTGCCGCGCGCCCTGACCACCGCGCGCTGGATGCGCTCGGCGCGCATCGGGTGGATGGCCTGAAAGGAGAGATCCTCCAGCTCCACCCGAATGGTGTTGATGCCCAGCCGCCCGGCGATGCGCGAGTAGATCTCCAGCGTTTCGCGGGCGATGCGGCGTTTCTTGTCCGGGCGCAGGGCGCCCAGGGTGCGCATGTTGTGCAGCCGGTCGGCGAGCTTGACGATGATGACGCGAATGTCGCGCGACATCGCCAGCACCATCTTCTGGAAGTTTTCCGCCTGGGCGACGGCCTTGTCCTCGAAGGTGATCTGGGTCAGCTTCGACACGCCGTCGACCAGCTCGGCCACTTCCTCGCCGAACTGGCGCGACAGTGCCTCCTTGGTAATGCCGGTATCCTCGATCACGTCATGGAGCATCGCCGCCATCAGGCTTTGATAGTCCATGTGCATGTTGGCGAGGATATTGGCGACGGCCAGCGGGTGGGTGACATAGGGCTCGCCGGAGCGGCGGCGCTGGCCGTCGTGGGCCTGTTCGGCGTAGTAGAAGGCGCGTCTGACCTGCGCGATCTCGTCGACGGTCAGGTAGCCGTCCAGGCGGTCGGAGAGATCATCGATCGTGAACATGGCAGGTCAGTGTATGGGCAGTGGGCTTATTCGCTTTCCGGCTCGTAGCGCGGGCGCTGCGGCACCATGGCTTCCAGCGGCTCGTTGAGCACGGAGCGATCGATCTTTTGCGCCGCAATTTCACGCAGTGCCATGACGGTGGGCTTGTCGTTTTCCCAGGGCAGTTCGGCATTGCGCGAGCCGCGGGCCAGCTGACGGGCGCGGTGGGTGGAAACCATGACCAGCTGGAAGCGGTTATCCATGTATTGGAGACAATCTTCAACCGTTACTCGTGCCATGATGCTGGCTCCTGAATGCGTTGGGTCTTTATGAAGGCGCCCGGCGCGTCACGGGCCGGGCGTATCGTGTTCGGAAGGGGGAACCGAGTCTACCGGAGCCCTTCCACTTCTGACAAGAGCTTGCCGAGCAGCGCCCGGTTTGTACCCTGTACCCGCGTCGTTCGCAGACGTTCGGCACCGATCAGCCCTTTCAATTCCGCCACGGCGGTGGCGAAATCGTCGTTGATGATCAGGTAGTCATACTCGTCGAAATGCGACATCTCGCTGATGGCATCGCGCATGCGCCGATCGATGGTGGCGGCGTCATCCTGCCCCCGGCCGGCCAGGCGCTCGCGCAGCGCCTCGCGCGAGGGCGGCAGGATAAAGATCGACACCGCCTGCGGCATCTGTTCGCGCACCTGGCGTGCGCCCTGCCAGTCGATTTCGAGAATGACATCCTCGCCCCGGGCCAGCCGCTTCTCCACTTCCACACGCGAGGTGCCGTAGTGGCGATCAAAGACCCAGGCGTGTTCAAAGAACTCGCCCCGCTGGATCATCGCCTCGAAGGTGGGCTCATCGACGAAGTGGTAGTTGATGCCGTCGGTTTCGCCGGTGCGCTTGTAACGGGTGGTATGAGAGACCGACACCCCGATGTTGTCGGTGGCGGCCACGAGCTCGCGCACCAGGCTGGTCTTGCCGGCGCCCGACGGGGCGGAAATGATGTAGAGCGTGCCCTGGGACATGAAAGCGATCCGAATGAATGGCTGCAAGGCGCCCCATTATGGCACAGCCCTGCAGCCGCCGGTGAGGGGACATTCAGGCCGCGACGGCGATCTCGTCGTGCAATGGCACATCGGCCAGCCGCGCCATCGCCTGGCGATAGGCTTCCACGTTCGCCGGATACTTGACTCCTTCGACCAGCGAGAGCTGGCGCAGCACCGGGAAAAGCTCGATGTCATCCAGCGACAGCACGCCGTTGACGGCCTCCGGTGACTGGATCAACGCATCCAGCTCGTTGAGCCAGCGCTCGACGTCCACCAGCAGCTCCGGGGTCTGCCCGAGCAGCGTGGCGAAGCTGCCAAACGCCACCTCCTTGTTGGCGGTGAAGTGCTCGGCGGCCTCCCGGGTGGCAAATTCGCCCAGCGGTGCCCGCGGCACGCGGGGGATAAAGAGCTTTGCCACGGTGTCGGAGGCGGCGTTGACCCAGCGCGTGATCTCCGGATTGCGCGGGCCGTCCATGACCTTCACGCCCTCGGCCTGGCTGTCGATGCCCTTCACGATCGCCATGCTCTCGACCATGGTATGGCCATCCTCGAACTCGAGAATCGGCACCTTCTTTTCACCGACCAGTCGCGTGGGCGTCTCGGCATCGTCGTTGAGCAGCGTCTGCAGGGTGATCGGTACATCGCGCAGCCCGAAGATCATGCGTGCCTTCACGCAGAACGGGCAGTGATCATAGATATAAAGGTCCATCCTTGAGTTCTCCAACTTGTCCTTTTCAGGGACTAATTCTGGGCGACGAAGCCTGACCCCGCCACCCGCGGGTTACTTCCCGGCACGATCAAGCATTGGATAGTGGCGAAAAAGCCCCTGCTCGGAAAACGCCAGACGCCGCTCGGAGGCGAGATACTCGCTGATCAGGGGCAGTTCCAGCACGTGATCGTGCAGGGCGATGACCTTCGGGATATCGCCTTCCAGCGCGGCCATGGCCTTCGGGAAGGCGTAGCGCAGCCCCTGCACCACGTGAAAGAGCGACAGATCCACATAGGAGAGCCGCTTGCCGACCAGATACACCGTGCTGTCGGGGTTGTTGTCGATGATGCGCTCGAAATAGTGAAAGAACTTCGGCAGGCGGTTGTCGATGAAATTGCCTGCCCGGCGCAGCGCCTCGTCCTGTTGATCCTCGAAGTAAAGCTCCGGCCCCAGGGGGTGATGCACGTCGTGGGCCTCGGCGACAAAATCGGTGATGGTCAGCTGCAGGCTGTGGGTCCAGTACTGATAGACCTTGTCATCCTGGACCAGCTTGAGCCGCGGCCCCAGGTACTGAAGGATATTGGCGACATGGGAGATGACCTCCCCGCCCGCCTTCAAAAAGGGCGGGGCGAAGGGTGGGTAGTGGGTCATGCTGCCATCCAGCCAGGCGGTGACGGCCTCCACGCCGTAGCCGGGTTCAGTGGTGTTGCCCACATCGATATAGTCGGCGTCGCCGGCTTCCAGCGCCAGTCGAATGAATTCGCCCCGGCCGGGGATGGTCGGCCAGTAATAGAGTTCGTAACGCATGGGGTCTCTCCGTACCGACGTCTCTGATTGCCCTATGGTGGCAGGTGATGCTGACCGGGATGAAGCGCTCCCCGTCACCGGGCATGAAACGGCATAGTGTGCTGATCAGACCGTTTGCCAGCGCGGCGGTGCCGGCTGCACCAGCGCCCGGTTGATGGCCTCGAGCGCGCGCGCGAGCGCCTCGCGATCAGGGGCGGCGCTCAGACAGATGCGGATGGCCTGCGGTGCGGCGGTGCTGCCGACACAGAAGGCCTCCGCCGGTGCCACCCGCACGCCGTCGTGTTCCAGTGTCTCGACCAGCGCCTGAGCGCGGTGCTCGCCGGGCAGGGTCAGCCAGGCATAGAAGCCGCCGCGGCGCAGGGTGATCTCGAAATCGCCCAGCGCCTCGCGCACCATCGCCTGACGCGCCTCGAGCTCCTCGAACTGCCACGCCAGCAGCCGGTCGGCCTCACCGCTTGCCAGCCAGCGCCCGGCGATGTCGGCCACCAGTGCCGGCGGCGACCAGCACTGATTGCGCAGCGCGCTGCGAAGCCGCACCAGCAGGGCGGTCGGCGCGCGCACGACACCGGAGCGCAGCCCGCCACCCAGAATCTTGGCCACCGAGAATACGAAAATCGTGCGCTCCGGCGCCAGCTGATACAGCGGCGTTTGGCGGGCCTCGAGCGGCAGATGCATGACGCCGTCCTCGATCAGCCAGAAATCGCGCTCGCGGGCCAGCGCCACCAGCGCCTCGCGGCGCTTCTCGGAGAGCTGCACCGTGGTGGGGTTGTGGTGTTCCGGCATGAGATAGAGGGCTTTAAAGGGCGTGCGCTCGTGGCGCGCCGCCAGCGCCGCCACATCGATGCCCGCGTCATCAAACGGCACCGCCACCGTTTTCAGCGACTGCTGACGCGCGGCGCTGATCACGCCCGGATAGCTCAGCGCCTCGGCCGCCAGCCGGTCGCCCGGCGAGAGCAGTACCGACAGCGCCAGGGTGATGCCGTTGGTGCCGCCCTGGGTGATCAGAAGCTCGTCCGGATCGACGGCCAGCCCCTGCGCCGTCAGCCAGTCGGCGTAGTGTCGGCGCGGCGTGGCCAGACTGTCGTCCAGCGGGTAGTTGATGGCCTGATCAAGTGCGGCGGGGTCGGCAGTCATGGCGGTCATGAAGCGCGCCAGCGCCGCCTGGCGCTCCGGGTGGGGTGGCGGCAGCGACATGCCCAGATCCACCAGCCCCTCGTGGGGCGCGCCGATGACCCGGGCAAAGCCCTCGGCGGTCGGTTCGGCCTTGACGAAGGTGCCACTGCCCACCTGGGCGCTCACCCGCCCGCTCTGCTCTACCAGCGCATAGGCCCGGGTCACGGTACCGACCGTGACCCCCAGGGCATCCGCCAGTCGGCGCTGGGGCGGCAGTTTTTCGCCGGGGGCCAGCTCGCCCTCATGAATGGCCTGCTCGATGGCCAGTGCCAGCGCGCGATAGCGCGGCCCGCTCTCCGAAAGCTCGGGTATCCACATTGTCATGGTGACAATAAATCCGTTGACGGTGACATTGGAAAACGTATGCTCGAATTGTCACCCATTTTGGGGTGACGATTCCAGAATTGTATTCATACAATGACAGGGAGGTCGTCATGATGTCCGTCAGCTGGTGGGTCTCGGTGACCCTGTTTGCCATCACCATGACCGGCACACCCGGTCCCAACAATGTCATGCTGACCGCCTCCGGGGCGATGTATGGCTTTCGCCGCACGCTGCCCCACATCCTTGGCATTCTGCTGGGCGGTCTGACGCTTTTTACGCTGCTGGCCCTGGGGCTGGGCACGCTGTTTCAGCGCTATCCACTGATCCAGCAGACGCTGCAGATCGTCGGCGTTCTCTATCTGCTCTATCTCGCCTGGCGCATCGCCTCGGCGCCGCCGCCCGAATTTGATACCACAGGGGACGCCCGACCCCTGACACTGTGGCAGGCGGCCACCTTTCAGTTCGTCAATCCCAAGGTGTGGGTGATGGGACTGACCCTGATGGCCAGCTTTCTGCCCGCCGAGGGCCCACTCTGGCTCAACGCCTTCGGTCTGGCGCTGCTCATGGAAACGGTTGCCCTGCCCTGTATCTCATTGTGGGCCGGTTTCGGCATGGTGATCGCGCGCTTTCTGACCACCCCGCGGGCGTGGCGCCTCTTTAACGTCACCATGGGGCTGATGACTGCCGCCTGCGTGGTGTTCATTGTAAAGTGAGCGCCACGTTCAACCATCAGCAGGGGCAGTATCTTCATGAGTGACAGGCCTGAAAAGTCCGGTGTGAGTGTCCGTAATGTGCAGGATCAGGACCTTGCGGCCATCCACGCCATCTACAGCCACCATGTTCGCCACGGGCTGGGCTCCTTTGAAGAGGTCCCGCCCACGCTGGAGGAGATGACCCGCCGCTGCGCCGACATTGTCGAGGCCGGCCTGCCCTGGCTGGTCGCCGTGATCGATGACACGGTGGTGGGCTACGCCTACGCCGGGTTTTTCCGCCCGCGCAGCGCCTTTCGCTTCTGCCTGGAGGACTCGGTCTACGTCAGCGTTGATGCCCACGGGCGCGGCGTGGGCAGTGCCCTGCTGAATGAACTGCTCACGCGCTGCGAGGCCGGGCCGTGGCGCCAGATGACCGCGCTGATCGGTGACAGCGGCAACCTGGGCTCCATTGCCCTGCACCAGCGTTTCGGTTTCACCCATCAGGGCGTGATCGAGGCCTGCGGTTTCAAGTTCGGCCGCTGGGTCGATACGGTGATCATGCAGCGCGCCCTCAACGAAGGCGACACCACCCTGCCGGAGGCGTGATGTTCGGGCCATGCCCCCTGAACACGAGGGGAGTGGACAATGGGCAGAGGCTGCGCCCGATAGTGCTGCCCTGCCCATGGCCGGCACGCGTTCTGTTAGAGCCGATAGAACCGTTCGGCGTTGTCGTGAAACAGGGCGCGCCGTTCTTGATCGCTCAACGATTGCGTGATGGTGTCAAAAGCATCGATGACGGTGGCGTAGTCACTGAAGAGTTTGTCGACGGGGAAGTTGCTGGCAAACATGCAGCGGTGCGTGCCGAAAAGCTCGATCGCCTCGAGCACGTAGGGCTGAATGCTCTGCGTGGTCCAGTGCCAGTCGCCCATGCCCAGTCCGGAAATCTTGCAGGCCACATTGGGCGCCTGAGCAAGCGTTGCCATGGCACGCTGCCAGGCCTCGAAATGGTCGGGGCCGTCGACCTGCATGCCTGTGTGGTTGAGGATGATCTGCGTGTCCGGAAAGTCGCGCGCCAGCTGATACAGCTCGGCCATCTGCGGGTAATAGATCTGTAGATCGAAGGAGAGATTTTTGTCACGCAGCAGGCTGAATCCGCGCCGCCATGACGCTTCGGTGGAAACACCGGGGCGGTCGAGATAGGTTTTGGCGGGGTCTTCGTGATAGTTGAGCGACTGGCGGATGCCGCGGAAGTTGGCGTAATCGCAGTGCTGATCCAGCGTCTCTTCGACGTGTGGATCGGACAGATCGGCGTAGCCAACGATGCCGTGCGGGAAGCCGCGCTCATCGGCCAGCGACTGGAGCCATCGGGTTTCACCGACCGGATTTGACGGGTCGAACCCCACATCGAGGTGCACGGACTTGACCAGATTCTGCGCGCGGGCGTCCTTGAGAAAGTCATCCAGCCGATAGCTCTGGCGGATCTCGCTGTAGTCCCCGAACGGCATGGGCTCGAGGTCGTCCTGAAGCCATGGATAACGGTGCTTTTCCAGATCGTAAAGATGATGGTGGGCATCAATGAACGGCAGTTCCTTCACGAGTCTTCTCCATATCCCCGGGTGTTCAGGCATGACAGCGTATCAACCTGCCGGTCCGGTCAACACTTGACCATGGTCTTGCTTGAGCCGCGCCTGTCCCATCGCTGCGGTCGACTGCAGTATTCGTGTGATTCGTGGTGCGCTGATCAAGCATGAACGGTATTCATTTTGAAGTGGGCAAGACTTCATTGGTCATGGCTGCGGGATGACGTCAGGATAAATGCACCTGCACCCATCATTCCCCTGGAGATCCTGTCCATGACGCAAGACCTGATTACCCGGCGACTCGATCAGGGCCCGCTCATCTGTGCCGAAGGCTTTCTGTTCGAACTCGAGCGGCGCGGTTACCTCGCCGCCGGCGAGTTCGTGCCGGAAGTGGCGCTGCTGCGCCCGGATGCGCTGGAAGCGCTGCACCGTGACTTTCAGCACGCAGGCTCCGATATTGTTCAGGCCTTCACCTACAACGGCCACCGCGAAAAGATGCGGGTCATCGGCAAGGAAGAACTGCTGGAGCCGTTGAACCGCGCCGCGCTCCGGATTGCTCGCAGGGTGGCCGACGACAAACCCGACAATCTGATGGCCGGCAACATTTCCAACAGCAACGTGTGGGATCCAGAGGATCCGGACGCGCAACAAAGCGTGCGCGCCATGTTTGACGAGATGGTGCAGTGGGCCGTCGAAGAGGGGGCCGATCTCATTATCGGCGAGACCTTCTACTATGCCGGCGAGGCGCAGGCCGCTCTCGAGGCCATCAAGGCAAGGGGGCTCCCGGCGGTCATTACCCTGGCGCCAATGGCCGAAAATCGCATGATGGACGGCCCCGGCATCGTCGAAACCTGTGTCGAGCTCGAAAAAAATGGCGCCAGTGTCGTCGGCCTGAACTGTTTCAGGGGGCCGGATACCATGCTGCCGTGGATTCAACAGGTCCGCGACGCGGTGTCCTGCCATGTGGCGGCGCTGCCCGTGACGTTCCGGACCACCGAGCAGGCGCCCACCTTTTTCAACCTCTCCGACACCCACGGTTGCAGCTGCCCGTCGCCCCACGGACGCCCTTTCCCGACCGCGCTGGACCCCCTGTCCTGCAACCGCTACGAACTGGGCGCCTTTGCCCGGGAAGTGTACGACAGCGGGGTCCGCTATCTCGGCGTCTGCTGCGGTGCCTCGCCGATGCACATCCGTGAAGTGGCCATGGCCGTTGGCCGGGAACCGGAAGCCGCCCGATTCGCGGAGCGCATGGAGAATCACTTCATGTACGGCAGCCACGAGCGCCTGCCGAAGCACATCGCGGCGCTGGGGGACAAGGCCTGAGTCGTGTTGAAGGTCTGCTGACGACAACGCCATCGAGGCTGTCATCGATGGCGTTCTGGTTTAAGGGAGGTAACGACCGATCTACTGCATCATCGCCCCGCCTGCCTCGTCATCCAGCGCAATGCCGGTGACGCCGATCTCCTCGGCCAGCGCCAGCAGATAGTGGCGCAGGGCGCGGCGGGTGGCCTGCTCGCGCAGGGTGTGGCGCACGCGGTCAATGACGGCCTCCAGCGGCAGCGCCTCCCCCGCGATCTTCTGATCGAGCTGCACCAGATGCCAGCCGTAGCGCGAGGCCAGCGGTCGATCGTGCAGGCCTTCGGGGAGATGTTTCAGGGCGTCATCCAGCTCCGGCACGGTCTGCCCCGGCGACAGTTCGCCAAGCGCCCCGCCGTTCTCCTTCGACGGACAGGCCGAATGGCGCAGGGCAAACTCGTCGAAGCGCTCCGGATGGTCGGTCAGCTCGGTGAGCAGGGACTCGCCCAGCGTTTTCATCTCGTCACGCCCGTTTTGATCGTCCGGTGCCGCCGGCAGCAGGATATGGCGCACGCGATAGCGCGGTGGCGTACAAAAGCGCTCGCGGTGGGCCTGAAAGTAGCGCTCACAGGCCGCGTCATCGGGCTCGGGCGTGGTCAGCGCCTGATCCAGCAGGGTGCTGATGGCGCCCTGCTCATCGTTTTGGGTCACCGCCCGGCCCAGCGTTATTGTCGCCTCCTGACGCAGCAGCTCACGGATCACCAGCGCCCGCGCCGCTTCAAGCTGTGCCGTTTCCGGAGAGTCTGCGCTGTGATACTGCATCTCGGCGGCAATCTCGTTTGGGTCGATCGGGGTGTCGCCCACCCAGATGGGTGGCAGGGCCAGGGTGGGATCATCCGGCAGCGTTTGCGTGTCGATCATCTGCATGGCGTTGTCTCCTCAGGCGCGGCGGCGTACCAGCTGATAGCGGCGGCCGATGTAGCCAAACGGCGCGCTCCAGGCGTGGACCAGGCGGGTGAAGGGGAAAATCATCACGATGGTCAGGCCTACAAAAATATGCAGCTTGTAGATCAAACCCACATCCATCAGATGGCTGGCGGCACCGGAGCGGAAGAACACGATCGACTGCGCCCACTCGGCCAGCGGCAGCATCACGCTGCCATCGAGATGATCGACGGCGGCAATGATGGTGAAAAGCCCCAGCGTCACCTGCACCATCAATAGCGCCAGAATCACGATATCCCCGGTGCTCGAGCTGGCCCGTACGCGCGGGTCAAACAGGCGTCGATAGAGCAGAATCATGCCGCCGGTCAGGCACAAAAGGCCGGCCAGACCGCCGACGAGGATCGCCATGATCTGCTTGTTGCCGGGCGTGATCGCCCACTCATAGGCCCAGTGCGGGGTCAAAAGCCCGACCAGATGGCCGAAGAAGATCACGATGATGCCGATGTGAAACAAATTGCTGCCCAGGCGCATGTGCCTTTTGGTCAGCATCTGGCTGGAACCGGTCTTCCAGGTGTACTGGCCGTGGTCAAAGCGCAGCAGGCTACCCAGTAGAAAGACCGTACCGGCAAGATACGGGTAGAAGCCGAACAGCAGGGTATGGGTGTAGTCCATCATGAGGTGACTCCCGAAACAGGATCGATGATTCGGACGGGTTGGGCCTCGTCGCGCGCGCTCTGGCGCTGCTGCGCGCGGCGCTGGCCGGCGGCGGACTGCACCGCGCAGTCCTGATCGGAGCTGGCGGAAAAGCGCACGGCCTCCTCTTCCCACACCGCATCGAGTGCGGCCGGGGTATCATCGCGACGCTCCTCGCGCACCTTGTCCTGGTGCTCGGTGATCTCGTCCTCGGCGCCGATCAGCGCCAGCAGTGTGGCCGTGGCCAGCGCCTGGTCGGCCTCGCGCTCCTCGAGCCGGGCGGTCAGGCGCGCCAGAATGTGGGCGATCTCGCCGAGCTGGCCGGCAATCTCGGCCTCTTCCCGCGTCGAGAGATACTCCAGAAACAGCGGCAGATAGTCCGGCAGCTCGCGGGCATCGAGCTCGAAGCCCGCCGCGCGATACTGCGCCAGCAGATCGACCATTGCCTGACCGCGGTCGCGCGATTCGCCGTGGACATGCTCGAACAGCAGCAGCGAGGTCGCCCGGCCCTTGTCGAACAGCGCCACATAGTCGGCCTGCAGATCGAGCAGATCCGCCTGGGCCACGCGGCGAATCCAGTGAATAAGCGTCTCCCGCCGCAGGGGCGTGAGCCGGTCCTCGGCCTTGATCACCGCCGTCATCTCGGGGGCGGCCTGCTGCAGGGCCTTCGTGGGGTAATCCAGCAGCCGGGCCAGTACGATCAGACTACGCATGGCGATCCTCCTCGGCGTCATAGGGCGCCACTTCCGGCTCGTAGTGCGACACCACGGGTTTCACCAGCGTGGAGGTCTGACGGCGCCCGCCGAACAGGCTGCCGGGGCTGTCGCCGCCGTTGCAGCCCTGACCGAAGGTGAAGCCGCAGCCGCCGCGCTCGGGGAAGGCTTCGCGGGCCTGCTCGCGATGGGTGGAGGGGATCACGAAGCGGTCCTCGAAATCGGCCAGCGCCAGATAGCGATACATCTCCTCGATCTGCGCGGCAGTGAGGCCCACGGCTTCCAGCACCTCGGTGGCTTCTCGCCCTTCGACCTGCTGGGCACGCTTGTATAACCGCATCGCCATCAGCCGCTTGAGGGCGCGGATGACGGGTTCTTCTTCACCGGCGGTGAGCAGGTTCGCGAGATAGCGCACCGGAATGCGCAGCGACTCGATGTCCGGCAGCACGCCGTCGCTCGGCACGTTGCCCTGATCGAAGGCGGACTGGATCGGTGACAGCGGCGGCACGTACCAGACCATCGGCAGGGTGCGGTACTCCGGGTGCAGCGGCAGGGCCAGCTGCCAGTCGATGGCGAGCTTATAAACGGGTGATGCCTGAGCGGCCTGGATGACGTTGTCTTCCACCCCGTCGCGACGCGCCTGGGCGATCACTTCCGGGTCGTGCGGGTCGAGAAAGATCTCGCACTGGCGATGGTAGAGATCCTGCTCATCGGCGCTGGCGGCGACCTCCTCGATGCGGTCGGCATCATAGAGCAGCACGCCGAGCGAGCGGATACGGCCCACGCAGGTCTCGGAGCAGACGGTCGGCTGCCCGGACTCGATGCGCGGATAGCAGAAGATGCACTTCTCGGATTTACCGCTTTTCCAGTTGTAGTAGATCTTCTTGTAGGGGCAGCCCGACACGCACATGCGCCAGCCGCGGCACTTGTCCTGATCGATCAGCACGATGCCATCCTCCTCGCGCTTATAGATCGCCCCGCTCGGGCAGGACGCCACGCACGCCGGGTTCAGGCAGTGCTCGCACAGGCGCGGCAGATACATCATGAAGGTGTTTTCGAACTCGCCGTAGATGTCCGCCTGGATGTGATCGAAGTTCCTGTCCTTGCGGCGCTTTTCGAACTCGGTGCCCAGAATTTCTTCCCAGTTCGGGCCCCACTCGATCTTTTGCATGCGCTGACCGCTGATCAAGGACCTGGGCCGCGCCACCGGCTGATGCTTGCCCTCACCGGCGCGGTGCAGGTGCTGGTAGTCGAAATCAAACGGCTCATAGTAGTCATCGATCGCCGGCAGCTCCGGGTTGGCAAAGAGCTTGGCCAGCACGCGAAAGCGCCCGCCGATGCGCGGCTCGATCGCGCCGTCCTTGCGGCGCAGCCAGCCGCCCTTCCACTTGTGCTGGTTCTCCCACTCCTTCGGATACCCGATGCCGGGCTTGGTCTCGACGTTATTGAACCAGGCGTACTCCATGCCCTCACGGCTGGTCCAGACGTTCTTGCAGGTCACGGAACAGGTATGACACCCGATACATTTATCGAGGTTGAGCACCATGCCCACCTGTGAACGAATTCTCATAATCACGGCCTCCACGACGATCGCGCATGGACTGCCCGCCACCGGCAGGATGCGCAGGTATGGGGCCCAGCGTGCGCGTGGCCGGGGATGGTGGTTTTGATGCAGGTCAAGGTGGGCGGGAGTGAGGAAGGGGGCTACCTCTTTGGGAGTAGTAAGCTAGATTATTAAAAAATACATACAATTCAGTGATTTGAAACGGTTTTCGATAGCGTCCGGGATGGCGTCAGGAAAGCAGGGATTCTTTCGAGGTAAGGCGGGTTGACGATGTATTTTGACCCCGCATAAGTGATCAGCGACTTTATGGAAATCGGCTGAAGGGCTGGCTTTAAAATATATTTAAAAAACTTAATTAATTTTTCAGAATGACGATATCTTCGAAATGGAACAAAAATTAAATCGATAACCATGAGCGCCAGACATGATCAGTTCGTTCAGTACTGCAAGCTACCTTTTGCCAGAGTCCCGGGGAGTCACCACATCAGTCTCTGAAGAAACATATTCAAGGCGTTCAAGTACGCCTGCTGAACCCGGCAGCAAGAGTTCAGATATCCACGTCGATCTCTCTCATTTGGGGAAGGCGCTTTCCGGAAAATCAGGATCGGAATCATCCAGGGAGGCAAAATTTGAGAAAATTGAAAAAAGCAGTTTTTCCGACCAGATGAAAAAAATCATGTCACGAATAGTCGAGCTAAAGGAAGAATTGGAGAAGAAACAGCAGGAATTGCAAAAAATCATGCAGGATCAATCGCTCACCCCGGGACAGCGTCAGCAGCGGGCAGGTACATTACAAAGCGAGATTTCGAACCTTTCGAGTGCGTTACGGGCTGCCATGGGAATGTTGTCAGATACCATGCAGCAGGAGGGCCTGGAATCTGAAGAAGCTGTAGAAGTGGCCAGCCTGATACTGTAAATGTCCGACTCTGATAGGTGTAAGCATTACTCAACGCCGACTACCGCAATCTTTCTCCTACCCGTTATTACATTTTGGATACCAATGCATCATCGAACGGTCATGTACGGCGCCTAGCGTCGATTCGGCAGGTCCTTCTCACTTGATCCGTCGAGGATTCGTGCCATGCCCTTGCCCAACCGTTCGTTTCTCACCACTTCCCCCCGCGACGCCTTTGATATCGACACCGCGCGTCTGGCGGACTTCAGCGCCGAGAATTTCGAGCTGGTCGCCCACCGCGGCGCCAGCGGCTATCGCCCCGAGCACACGCTGGAGGCATATCGCGTCGCGATCGAACAGGGCGCCGATACCATCGAGCCCGACCTGGTACCCACTAAAGATGGCGTGCTGGTGGCGCGCCACGAGAATCTGCTCAATGACACCACCGATGTCGCCGAGCATCCGGAATTTCTTGATCGCTACACCACCAAGAGCATCGACGGACAGGAGTATTCGGGCTGGTTTACCGAAGACTTCACGCTCGCCGAGCTCAAGACGCTGGGCGCGCGTGAGCGTATCCCCGAGATTCGCGGTGACAACACTGCTTATAACGACAAGTTCGAGATCGCCACGCTGGACGAGATGATCGCACTGGTGCGCGAGGTGGAAGCCGAAACGGGCCGCGAGATCGGCATCATCCCCGAGCTCAAGCACCCGACCTACTTCGAGAAGGAAGGCACTCTGCTTAGCGGTGAGCGCATCAATATCGACACCAGTCAGCTGCTGATCGATACCCTGGTGGCGGCGGACTTTACCGACCCCGAGCGCCTGTCGATCCAGTCGTTCGAGGTGGAAAACCTGCTGCGACTGGACAAGGCCATCATGCCCGAGGCCGGCGTGGATCTGCCGCTGGTGCAGCTGATCGGCGGCAGCGGCACGCCCTGGGATATCCAGTACAACATGAACCGCGACAACGCTGGTGCCGACCCCTGCGCCTACAAGGCGCTGGGCATCAGGGTGGACGCCGAGACTACCTACAGCGATCTCTGGAGCGCGGAAGGCGCCATGGCGGTGGCCGACTACGCCGATATTCTGGGGCCGTCGAAAAGTGTGATCCTGCCGACGCGGGCGCTGTCGGTACCGGTGGACGGCGACGGCAACGGCCAGGCGCAGGTCAGCCAGGTGGCCACCGGTGAGCAGAGCGCGCTGGTCGCCAACGCCCACGCCGCGGGCCTTGAGGTGGTGCCCTACACCCTGCGCAACGAGGAGAGCTTTCAGGCGCTGAACCCGGACGGCACGCTGCGCACGCCCGTGGAGGAGTATGTCGGGCTGATCTCGACCGGCATCGACGGCGTGTTCACCGACTTTCCCGCCAACGGTCGTCAGATCGTCGATCAGCTGGATGCCGGCGCCGGCGTCATCGCCCATGACCGCAGCGATATCGCCCTGCGCGAACTGCTGGTGCTCGACAGCCGCGAGCTGGGCATCGAACACGGCACCCCGGGACTGGATGTGGCGCTCTACGACGGTGACGGCACCCTCACCCTGCCGTGGAACGTGGAAAACGCCCGGCTGCGCGGCAGTGATGACACCGCCGTGATGGGCCATGCGGGCAACAACATCATTGCCGGCAACGCCGGCGACAACGTGATCTACAGCGGCGGCGGTCAGAACATGATCGACGGCGGCTACGGCCATGACGTGCTGGTCCTGCCCGGGCAGACTCATGACTACAGCGTGGCGCTTGATGGCGGCCGGGCGGTCATTACCGATCGCCACGGTGACCAGACCCAGGCGATCAACATCCAGGAGATCGCCTTTACCGACAGCGATACCCGCTGGGGGCTCTTTGCCACCGGGCAGGCGGAGTTCTCCGGCGTTTCCCGCGCCTTTCTGGGCCGTGGCCCGACCGCAGAGGAACAGAGTGTGATCGCCACCTACAGCGCCCGCGGCATCGGGCTGGAGGATCTGGCCGGGCCGCTCCCCTATGCCGAAGAATTTCGTACGCGTGTCGAAACATTGAATGACAGCGAGTTCGTGCAGACGCTCTACATTGACGTGCTGGGACAGTCACCCGACGACGACAGTCTGACGTTCTGGACCGCTCAGCTGGAAGACGGCGAGATCGATCGGGCGGAACTGGCCCGGGGCATCGGCACCAGCGACGACTACGCCCAGGTGGCGGGGCTGGTGGATTCGGGTCAGGAGTGGTGGGCCGTGGCGTAACGCATCAAAAAGCCCCGCCGACGAGCGGGGCGTTCGGCCGATCAAATACAGGCCGTTATCGGTAATACTCGATAATGGCCCGGCCCCGCTCATCGCTGTCGACCTGCACAACAAAAGGCCTCTCTGCCGCGCTGAGGCTGTCGGTATCCAGCGTCAGGCCCTCGTCCTCGTCATCAAAGCGGATCGACATCGGATCGCCGACGTGGGTGTTGGTAAATTCCCGGAGCTCGCCGCTGCATTCGGCGGAATCGATCAGAGCGACGGTGACGACCGGGTTTGACGCCTCGTCATGATCCAGCGCGATATCGCTCACGCACGCCTTGTCGATGGCATACGTATAGCTGCCGGATTGAAATACCAGTCCGTCATCGGAGCGGTCGGGCGCCTCGCCGCTGCAGCCGGCAAGCGCGATAACAATGGCGAACGAATAAAGGCCGGTTTTCATTTCGAGGCACGCTCTGGCAGGTGAAAGGGGGGTAAATCACACTGTAGCCTCGAAAAGGGTCGGCAGGGATTACAGTGGCGATCGATCAGGTTCGGGTCATCCGCGCGGCGTAACAAAAACGTCTGGATCAAGGCTGATGGTATCGGGGCTTTTGATATCGCCCCTGCTGGCGTATTGCTCGATCTTTTGAGTCTCTGCCATGAACTTGTCGAGAAAGGCGGCAGGCGTCATGGCACTTAATCGATAGGGATGGATGCCAATGGTCCATTCCGGAAGCGTTTTGAGAGCAGTCAACAACACCCGCGGTGCCGAGTAATCCTTGCAGATGATTTCCACCGATTGGCGAGGGGAAGCCTCGCGCAGAAGAGGCTTCGACAACAGGAAATTTTCCAGCGTGTTGCTGGCATTGTGTTCGCATTCCATTCGAGACGCCGGGATGCCCCGGGCGACGGCGAGTGCCTTGATGTTTGCGGCTTCGTTCGCATGGCCGCTGATAATGACGGCCCTTGTGGCGGCCCGGAATCGTTCGGCGACCACGTCAGCAATGTCGTCATGGCTGTGCGCCGACCCGAGCACCAGGATGACATCGCTGTGTTCATTGGCAGGCAGTGCGTCGATGATGTCAGTGGCGCGAACGTAGCGCTTATCGTGATGCCATCCCATGAAGGCTGCTCCACTGTTTGAAACGACTTGTGCGCTGTCGCCCTGTCGTGTTCAAGGGATGCTCCGGCCGCCATCCCGGCAGAGCGGCCGCCCGGGCCCTCGGAGGGCCGAAAGCCCGGGCGCTGATGCCGGCCCGGCAGTCTCCGGGGAGCGGCCCGGCGGGCACTATCCGCCGGCGCCCTGGCAGAAAAGCCCGGCGCAGACCTCGGCCAGCGACTGGCGCTCTTCGGGCTCGCAGGGCAGTCGGCCCATCTGGTCCAGCAGGCCGACCAGCAGCCGGGCAATGTGCTCGGCACTAATGTCCGTTCGGAAAAGGCGTTCGGCCTGTTCCTGACGGAGGTTGTCCGCGACCCATTCCACCATGCCGGCCTTGGTCACACTGCACCCCGGCGGCTGAAAAAAGCCGATTTCGGTCAGTGCGGGATCTTCGGCCATATAGTCGAGAAATCGCCGGAAACTGACCGCCACCCGTGCCTGGAGCGACTCGTCGGGGGTGTGTCCGATCAGCAGATTGTGCTGTGTGATGGTCTGAAGCCCTTCGCGAAATCGCGATACCAGGGCCTCATAGGCGGCGTCCTTGCTGTTGAAATAGCTGTAGAACGTCGGCTGGCTGACACCCGCCCCGGCGACGATATCGCTGACCTTCGTGCCGTGAAACCCCTGATGGGCAAACGCGTCAATGGCGGCGCGATACAGGCGCTCTCGCGTGGTCTGCGAGCCCTTGAACACCGCTTCTGTCGTGTCTGCAGGGAATTCAGCGTCGCTGTGGTCCTGTTGTGTCATTTCCCTGTCCTGATCAATCAATGACTGTCATCTTCCGAATCACCCCTTGCATCCTGCAAATGGGAAGTTACTCTTGAGTAGCCTACTCATTAGTAGGCCGTTCGTGAATACCCGACCAAGGAGGTCTGACATGTCAGTTCCCGTCGTAGCGATCTTTCGCGCCAAGCCCGGCCACGAAGAGACCGTCGAAACCATGTTTCGCAGTGTGATAGAGACCACGCTGGCCGAGGAAGGTTGCATCGCCTATCAGCTCAACCGCGATGAGGCCGATCCGGCCCGTTTTGTCTGGACCGAAGAGTGGGAGAGCCTTGAGCTGCTGGAGCAGCACCTCGCCGCGCCGCACATCACGAAGCTGTTCGCCGAGATTCCCGAGTACATCGAAAGCTCGGATGTGATCAAGCTCTCGCCGGTTGCGGGTGGCAAGGCGTGAAACTCCATATCTACGAGCACTGTCCGTTTTGTAGCCGCGCACGCTTGACCGCCGGTCTCAAGGGCGTGCCGGTAGAGATGTCAGTGATTATGGAAGGCGATGCCGAAACGCCCAAACGCATGATCGGCAAAAAGGCCGTCCCGATCCTTGAAAGGGATGACGGTACCTTTCTTGGCGAGAGCCTGGACATCGTTCACGCCATCGACCGCCAGGGCACGCCGGCCTTCGATGGCCCGGTCGATGAAGCGCTCGATGCCTGGGTCAGTGATGCCTGGTCGGTCGGCACCAGGCTCTTTATCCCGCGTTTCACCCGGGGTGACTTCGCCGAGCTCGCCACGCCCGAGGCGCGCGAAGCGTATCGCCAGCGCGAGACGCAGGCCTTCGGCGATCTCGACGCCCTGATGGCGGATACGCCGGCGCTGATCGAGCAGATGACACCGAAGATGAATGCGCTGGCGGTGCTGCTCAAGGGGCGCGAGACACTCGGCATCAGCGACATCAAGCTATGGCCGATCCTGCGCTCGCTCTCCATTGTCAGGGACCTGCCATTCCCCGACGACGTGCGCGCCTACGCCGAGCGGCTCTCCGCCCAAAGCGGCGTACCACTGATGTTCCACCAGGCCATGTGAGGTCATCATGTCTGAAGAATCCATGTCACAAACCGACGCCAAGAGTTCGGCGCGCTTCATTCCGCTGGAGGTTGCTCAAAAGCTGCCGGAAAACGCGCAGAGCATGCTGGCCGATGAGTATCTGACCGATCGCAAGGAAGCCAGCTGCCGCGTCTTTCGCGCCTACAAGGGCGTCCCGGCGCACTTTCATCGCCAGTGCGATGAGTATCTCTACGTGATCTCGGGGCGCGGCACCTTCTGGATGGGTGACCCGTCCGACGAGCAGGAGTTCGAACCGGGCCATCTGCTGTTTTTCGAGCGCAACGTGGTGCACTCGCTGCCGCAGCTGCTCGAAGAGCCGGTGATGTTCTTGTCGATCGACTGCCCGCGCCGCGACCCGGAAGACGTCACGTTCGTCGATTCAAACGACGGCGATGCCGGTGACTTCATGGCGCGCAACACCGAGTGATGCGGTAGCAACGGCCACTACCGTGGGCGCCCGCTCGTCCCTCCCTCTCATTGCGAGTGCGGCAAACACGGTAGTGCTTTCCCTTCATCCCGATGATTCAAAGGAACGTTTTCGTTGAACGCAAGCAAGGCCGACCCCGGCCATAAGCCCGTCAAAACGGGCAAGGGTTGGCGTATCGCCAACATTGTTGTCTCCATCGCACTGGCCCTGTTCGGGCTGTTTCTTTTGGCAGGTGGTATCTGGCTGATCGCGCTGGGCGGTAGCTGGTACTACGCGTTGACGGGCGCAGGCTGTCTCGTAACGGCCTTTCTGCTCTTTCGTCAGCGCCGCAACGCTCTCTATCTTTTCGCTTTTATCTGGCTGTGCACGGTCATCTGGGCCCTCTGGGAAGTCGGTCTGGACTGGTGGGGCCTGGTGCCGCGTCTTGTCGCCATGACCGTCATTCTCGTCCTTATCGTGCTGCTGATGCCGACACTGCATCGCGCCAACGCTGCCGCCAGGTAAAGGGATTTCCATGATCAAGTCACTAGTTCGATGCAGCCTCGCAACCATTGCCGCTGCCGGCCTGCTCACGACCCAGGCCGCGCTTGCACAGAGCGACACTCAGGACCGGGGAGATGCCCGCCCGGCGCAGGTTGACGCGGCTTCACGGGACAATGAGCGCACCCCGGATACCGACAACAACACCCGAAACGAGGCGCAGCCGCTCGCCGAGTCGGCACCGCGCGCGTCCGAAACGCCGCGACGGGTCGCCGGCGTCGGCAGCGACTGGCCGTTCTACGGCGGCGGGGCCGACGCCCAGCGCTACAGTCCGCTGGACCGGATCACGCCCGACAATGTTCAACATCTCGAACGGGCCTTCGTCTATCACACCGGCGATGTGCCGGAGACGGGTGACAAGTATTCACCCGAGACCACACCGCTGAAGGTCGGCGATGATCTGGTGATGTGCTCGGCGACCAATACCCTCATCTCGATCGATGCGGCCACCGGTGAGGAGAACTGGCGCCATGACCCCGGCGTTTCCAAAAGGGCCATTCCGCACGCGGCGGCCTGTCGCGGTGTGGTGACCTACACCGCGCCGGAGAAGTCGGACGATGCACAGTGCAAGACACGCGTGATGGAAACCACGCTGGATGCGCGCATCATCGCCGTCGACTTCAACACCGGCGAGCCGTGTGCCGATTTCGGCGACAACGGCCAGGTGGATCTGTGGCAGGACATGGGCGAGAAGGTGCCGGGCTGGTATGCCGCGACCGCCGCCCCGACCGTGGTGCGTGATGTCATCGTGGTCGGTGCACAGGTTCGCGACGGCCAGGACGTGGATGCCCCGTCCGGTGTGATCCGCGCCTACAATACGGTCACCGGCGAGCTCGCCTGGGCCTGGGATGTGGGCGATTTCGATAACATTGATGGCCCCGAAGACGGCGACACCTATACGCGTGGGACGCCGAACATGTGGACATCGGCCGTCGCCGACGAATCGCTCGGTCTGGTCTATCTGCCCATCACCAACGCCTCGGTGGACTACTACGGCGGCAACCGCACCGACGCCAAGGAAGCGTATGCCGGCTCGCTCGTGGCCGTTGATGTCACGACCGGCAAGGATGTCTGGAGCTTCAAGGCGATCCGTCATGATCTCTGGGATTACGATCTCGGCAGTCAGCCGACGATGCTCGACTTCCCCGACGAGAATGGCGACACCACGCCGGCGATCCTTCTGCCGACCAAACAGGGGGATATCTATATCCTCGATCGCCGGACCGGCGAGCCCCTGGTGGACGTGGGCGAGATCGATGCCCCCGATGTCGATAATGCTGCCGAGCCGGACTACGTAGCGGATACCCAGCCGATATCCGAGTGGCATACGCTGCGCAAGGACCCCCTACAGGAATCCGACATGTGGGGCTTTTCGCCGCTCGATCAGCTGATGTGTCGCATCCAGTTCCGCCAGGCAAGCTACGAGGGCTATCTGACGCCGCCCACTGCCGAGCAGCCGTGGATTCAGTACCCCGGCTACAACGGTGGCTCCGACTGGGGGTCGGTGGCGATCGATCCGGAGCGTCGCCTCCTGATTGCCAACTACAACGACATTCCCAACATCAACCGGCTGATCCCGCGTGAAGAGGCCGATGCGCTGGGGGTCAAGCCCATCTATGCGATGAATGCCGATGGCGATGACGCCAGTGAGGGCGGTTCCGGCAAGGGAGAAGGCGGATCGTCGATCTACCCGCAGGCCAACGTGCCCTACGCGATCGACGTCAACGCGGGCTGGAGAAACTGGGGTACCGGTGTGCCCTGCAGCGCGCCGCCCTATGGCGGCATTCGTGCCATCAGCCTCGATACCGGCGAAACCGTCTGGGACAAGCCGCTGGGCACTGCGCGCCGCAACGGGCCGTTCGGCATTCCTTCGCACATGCCGCTGCCCATTGGTCTGCCCAACAACGGCGGCTCCGTGCTGACCGCGAGCGGACTGGTCTTTATCGGGGCCGCGACCGACAACCTGTTCCGCGCCATCGACATCGAAACCGGGGACGTGCTCTGGAAGGATGTGCTGCCGGCCGGGGGTCAGGCCAACCCGATCTCCTATGAAATCAACGGTGAGCAGTATGTGCTGATCTCGGCCTCGGGCCATGCGTTCATGGAAACCGGTCAGGGCGATGCCATCATCGCTTACAAGCTGAGCCAGTAAGAGCTGTACAGGGGGCCGGCCGCGCACTGGTCGGCCCCCGCTTGCGTCACTCCTGTCCGCTCGCGCCCGCCTCTTTTTCTCCCGCGCCGTTTGATCTAAAACCCGACTTCCAGCCCGGCATAGAAGGTCCGCCCCGGCGCCGGCTCAAAGTAGCGGTTGTTGCTCGCATTGATGCGGGTGTTGGCAAAGTGCTCGCGGTCGAACAGGTTGCGAATGCCGGCGTAGACGTTGAGGCTCGTGTCACCGCCGAGCCGCCAGCCCTCCCCCGCGCGCAGATTGATCAGCCAGTAGCTGTCGACGTCCACGTCGTTGGCGTTGTCGGCCACCATGTCGCCGATGTACTGCGTCTCCAGCGTGGCAAAGCGCTGATCCTTCCCTTCCCAGGTCAGCCAGTTGACCCAGGTCTGCTCCGGTAGCCCCGGAATGCGGTTGCTGTCATAGCGCTCGCCGTCGGCCTCGAAACTGTCAAAGCGGTAGCGGGCCAGCGTCAGCGCGCTGTCGAGCCGCCAGGTCTCATCGATCTGCCAGCCCAGTGCGGCTTCCAGACCGTCGCGGTCGGTATCGCCGGCATTCTGGTAGAAGGTGCGGTCGCTCTCGCCCTCCAGGGTGTAGGGCACCAGCTCGTCGCGCACCCGCACCGAGAAGAGCGCCACATCGTAGTTCAGGCCGTTATCGAAATGGCCGCGCAGGCCGATCTCGCGGTTCCACGCCTTCTGAGGCTCGACGCTTGAATTGAAGCCGCCGCCGCCGGCGGGATTGGCAAATTCGGAGAAGGTCGGTGTCTCGAACGAGGTGCCGGTGTTCACGTAGGCCTGATGGTCGGGCAGGTAGCGATAGCTCAGGCCCGCCGAGCCGCTCCACTCGTTGAATTCCCGGTCACCGCTGTTGTCGCCCTCGGTGGTCAGGTCATCGTCGATCTTGAGCCTGACGCGGTCGTAGCGCGCGCCCAGCGAAGCGGTCCACTGGTCGGTCAGGTCGAGATCGCCCTGCACAAAGACGCCGGTCGAGGTGGCGGTCTGGGTTTCGTCTTCGACCTTGCCGGTGACCTCGCCGCTGAAGGCGACATTGCGCCGCCAGCGATCGTCGCGCTGATGCGCGGCGTCGATGCCGGCCACGTAGCGCAGCGGCATATCATTCAGGCTCAGCGTCTGATGATACTCGGCACTGGCGCCGAAGAAGTCGCGGTCATAGCCCAGCAGGCTGTCGCCCGGATAGGGCAGCTGCTGCTCGAAATTACGCCAGGTGTAGAAGCCCTTCACATAGAGCTCGCCGGGGCCGGCGGCAAGATCCTCGTACTGCAGCCCCACCACCTGCTGATCGACACTCTGGCCGGTGTCATAGTCCTGTGTGAAGGCGCCGGCCTGATGGCGCTTCTCACCCACCTGCTCGCGGGTCAGCCCGCCCGGGTCTTCCGAGCGCGGGTTATCCAGCAGATTGACGATGGCGGTCAGCGCGCGATCCTCATCCAGCTCGCGGCGCAGTCTGGCGTTGAGCAGGTACTTCTCCACCGAGCTGTGGTCGCGATAGCCGTTCTGGTTCAGCGCCGAGAGGCTGACGTGGTGCGACCAGTCGCCGTTGGCGCCGCCGGTCTGGATGGAGGCCTTTTTGTAGTCGTCGCTGCCGCCTTCGACGCGAATCCGGGTGCCGGGGTCATCGCGGCCGTCGGCGGTGGTCACCGAGATCACGCCGCCGGCGGCGTTGCCGTAGAGCACCGACGACGGCCCGCGAATCACCTCGATGCTCTCGGCACTGTCCAGATCGATGGCATCCACCTGGGCCTGGCCGTCCGGCAGCGTGTAGGGAATGCCGTCCATCAAAATGGTGATGCCGCGCACACCGAAGGGCGCGCGGGCGCCGAAGCCGCGGATGGCGATGCGCTGGCCCTGGGCGAAGTTGTCGCGGTTCTGGATGAACACGCCCGGCACCTGGCCCAGCGACTCATCCAGCCGCACGCGCTGCTGGCCGCGCTGAATGCTTTCGCGCTCAACGGTCGATACGGCCGCCGGGGTGTCATAGAGCTCGCGGGCCAGACGCGGCGCGCTGACCACCATCGTCTCCACGGCGTCGGTGTTGTCCACGGCATCAGCCGTTTCGACCGCCTCGCCGTGGGCGGTCCCCGCCGTCATGGCGCCCGCCAGCGCCAGCAGCAGCGTGTTGCGTGATGTCATGTTGTTCCTCTGAAGGTAGTGGTGCTGTTGTTGTCGTTATGGTGTTCGAGATGGCGCTGATTCTAGCACCTGTCGGCACTTCGGCCGCTGGCGGGCTTGCTGTCTTCAGGCAGGTTTTAAGGACGTCGCCGCAGGGCGTGAAAACGACGGCGGACAAAAGCGTCATCAAAAAAATGCCCGGCACGGGGCCGGGACACTCGCTGGTGAACGACAGGGCTGCGTTACCCTGTCATTGGCGGGAAAACGGACGCTCAGCGGCCGTCCTTGCCCTCATCCAGCTGGGCGACGATCGGGTGGCTGATGCAGCGATCGACCAGATCGGTCGAGGCGCCGATGCGATCGGCCACTTCCTGGATCGACATGCCCTGATCGATGTGCGGCTTCAGCGACATGCCCAGATCCGCGACCGGGTTGTTGCTGTGCTCATGGCCGCCCGGCTCGGCGTCCGGTCCGGTATCGGTGGCGGCGCTGGCGTCCTCGACCATGGTCGGCGTGACGTCTTCGAGTCTCTGAACAATCGGCATGACAGCTCCCTGTCTTCTGTGCGTGTCCCTGAAGGGTAGACGAGGGCGGCCGGTACTTCGAACATCCCGCCAGAACGCGCGGCGGCCGCTTCTGTTCAACGGGTGCGCTTGAGAAAATCCCGCAGCACCACGGCGTTGTTGCACTGCTCGTCCCGGGCGGCAAACAGCAGCGTCAGCCCTTCGTTCTGCGCGTGCTCGCGCAGCGTCTGCGCCAGCGTCGAATCCCGCTCGCGCAGCTCCTTGCGATAGGCCTCATAGAAGTCGTCCCAGCGGTGGCGGTCGTGGCTGAACCACCTGACCAGGTCCTTCGAGGGGGCAATGTCGCGATACCACTCGTCGATATGGGCGTCCTCCTTCGCCACGCCCCGCGGCCACATGCCATCGACCAGCACGCGGTAGCCATCCTCGCTGTCGCGCGCATCGTAAATCCGCTTGAGCTGAATCTGCATGTCGCCTCCTGTCAGTGTTCGCGTGGGCCCAGTGACACATTAGTCGTTGCGAATAGAGTCTGCAGGGCTGCCTTTTGTCGCACCCGGCCCGACCGGCAGGTCCTCAAAAATACTTAAGAAAAGCACAATACAGGGCCTTTATTGTTATGATATAACCTTGCGCCGAATACTCACCCGAACGATCAGGGGCGTGCGAAACACATGGCGGCGAATACGGTGCTAAAGGTCGATGAGCTGTGCATCCACGTGGCGGGTCAGCCGGTCGTCAGTGATCTGTGCTTTCACGTGGCCGCCGGCGAGCGGGTCTGCCTGCTGGGGCCGTCGGGCTCCGGCAAATCGCTGACCGCCGGCGCCATTCTGGGGCTGTCGCCAGACTCGGTGCGTGTGGATGGCAGCGTGTGCATCAACGGCGTGGAGGTGGCCGATATTCGCGCCACCCGCCGTCCGGTGCTGTCGCGCTCGGGCATGGTCTTTCAGGACACCCACTCGGCGCTCAATCCGCTGGTCAGCGTCGGCGCGCAGCTGCGCGAGCCCTTCATGCGCTTTCACGGCCTCTCCCGCAAGGCCGCCATGGAAGCCGCGAGAACCATGCTCGCCGGCATGAACATGGAACGTCCCGAGGATGTCATGCAGCGCTCGCCGGCCGAGCTCTCCGGCGGCCAGCGCCAGCGCGTCTGCATGGCGCTGGCGCTGGCCTGCAAGCCGGCGCTGATCGTTGCCGACGAGCCCACCACCGCGCTGGACGTGCTCACCCAGGAGGAGGTGCTGACGCTTCTGCGCGAGTGCACCGGCACGGCGGATACCCCGGCACTGCTGTTCATCTCCCACGATATCGGCGCTGCCTGTCGGCTGTGCGAGCGCGCAGTCATCATCGACGAGGGTCGGCTGATCGAGAGCAACACCCTGACCCACATCATTGCCAACCCGCAGCACCGCTTTACCCGTGAGCTGGTGCGCGCGCTGCAGGACAGCGCCCCGGGCCGCCCGCCCTGGGCGCCCGATTTTGACGCTCGCGAGGGGCTGTTGTGCACGGCCTGACGCCCGAGGAGGCTTCCTCGCCGCTGCTGTGCGCCGAAGGGCTTTACAAGCACTTCCACCAGCCGAGCCTGGCCTTCTGGCGTGGGCGACAGGCCCGCACGATCCTGCGCGACATCCACCTGTCGATTCACGCCGGTGAGCGTATCGGCCTGGCCGGCGTGTCCGGGGCCGGCAAGACGACGCTTTTGAACCTGCTGCTGGCCCTCAATCATGCCGATGCCGGCTCGATCACCTGTCAGGGGCGGTCCGTGCGCCCGGCCTCGGTGCGCGCGCTGCGCTGGTATCGCCGGCGGGTGCAGTACATTCCCCAGGACCCCGCCGCCTCGCTCGACCCGCGCATGAGCGTGCGCGAGCTGATCCGCGAGCCGCTGGTGCGCCTGAGCGTTGAAGACCATCACGGCAGGCGCATCGACGAGGCGCTGGACCGGGTGGGGCTCGATCAGAAATTGCTGGGTTATCGACCCGGCGCGCTCTCCGGCGGCCAGGCCCAGCGCGTGGCGATCGCCCGCGCCGTGGCGCTGCGCCCGCGGCTGTTGCTGGCGGATGAGCCGCTCAGCGGGCTGGATCTGCCGGTGCGCGCCCGGGTCATGCAGCTCTTTGATGACATGAGCCGCCTCGATGGCACCGCCTTTGTGATCATCTCCCATGATCTGGCCGTCATGCCGCGCCTG
The DNA here is from genome assembly GCF_053903105.1 of Kushneria sp. AK178. Taxonomy (NCBI): domain Bacteria; kingdom Pseudomonadati; phylum Pseudomonadota; class Gammaproteobacteria; order Oceanospirillales; family Halomonadaceae; genus Kushneria; species Kushneria sp. AK178. The sequence continues at coordinate 62,356 of NZ_CP096381.1, forward strand.
TGCGAGCGCACGCTCATCCTGCACGACGGCGCCATCATCGAGGATCGCCCCACGGCGGCACTCTTTGACGCCCCCGAGCATGATCACACCCGGGCGCTGGTGCGCGCCGCGCATCCGGCGTACGGCATCGCATCAATGGTGCCGGCAGCGCCCGCGCCCTCTCTTTACCCCGTTCCCTGATACCCGACTGCCCAGGAGATCCGTCTTGACCCTTCGTCGCGCGCTGTATGTACCCGCCATGGCCCTGTCACTGGCCGTGCTCACCGGCTGTCAGCAGGAGGAGGCCACCGAGGAAGCGACCGGCGAGCAGGCCGGTAACGATCGCGTGCGGGTGGCGATGCTGCAGCCGCCGCGCTCCGGGCTGAACCCGCTGACCGATGACGCCTTCAAGCTGTCGCGCTGGCGCACCGCCGAGACCCTGATTCGTCTTGATGACAACAATGAGCCGCAGCCGTTTCTCGCCACCGAGTGGGAACAGCTCGACGCGCGCACCTGGCGCTTCGGGATTCGCGACGACGTGACCTTTCATGACGGCACGCCGCTCACCGTCGAACAGGTGGTACACGCGCTGACGGCGGCCACCAACGCCGTACCGCGTCCGCGCATTCTCGATGGCGTGAAGATGACCATCGAGGCCGACGGCGATGACGCCGTGCGAGTACAGACCGAGCAGGCCGACCCGCTGGTGCCCAATCGGCTGTCGAGCCCGCAGCTCGCCATCATGGCGGCGAAGGCCTACGGCGACGACGGCCGGGTCAACCCGGTCGAGGCCGGTACGGGGCCGTTCGTGTTGAAGGAGATCAACGGCACCCAGAGCGCCCGGCTCGATCGCTATGACGACTACTGGGGCGAGCGCGCCGAACTGGCCGGCATCGATGCCGACTACGTGCCCGACGGCACTGCCCGCGCCGCGGCGCTGCGCACCGGCACTGCCGATGTGGTCGAGGCCGTACCGGTCTCGCAGGTCGCGCTGGTCGATCCGGAGCTGGTGCACGAGGTGCCGATGCCGCGCACCAACACGCTCTATCTCAATACCGACCGCGGCGTGTTCGATGATCCGGCCATGCGCGCTGCCGCGCGCGAGGCACTGGATCGGGCCGCCCTCGTCAGAACGGTCTATGAAGGGCGCGCCGATGAGGCGAAGGGCCTGCTGGGGCCGGCGCTGGCCTGGGCCGACGGTCTGCGCTCGCCGATCGAGGGGCGCCCGGAGGCCGCCGACCCGGACGGCGCCAGCATCACGCTGGGCACCTTCACCGACCGGGCGGAGCTGCCGGAAGTGGCGGTGCTGCTGGAGCAGCAGCTCGAAGCAGCCGGCTTTGATGTCCACCAGGAGGTGCGCCAGTACGCCCACATCGAGTCCGACATGCTCGCCGGTCAGTTCGACGCCTTCATCCTGTCGCGGGCGACCATGCTCGACTCCGGTGACCCGGTCGCCTACATGTACAGCGACTTCGCCTGCGAGGGCTCCTTCAACATCGCTCAGCTCTGCGACCCGGCGGTCGATGAGGCGCTGGCCCGCGCCGCCGACCTGCCCACCGGGCCCGAGCGTCGTCAGGCGATCATCGACGCCGAGGCCGCCATTCTGAAAACCGATGCCGCGGTGCCGATGCTGCACGAGCGCGTTATTCAGGGCGAGTCACAGCGTGTTCAGGACGCCGTGCGCGACCCGCGCGAGCGTGAGCTGATCACCGAGCACACGCGCCTGGATGGCGCCTCTCGTTAAGGCTTTGAGCATGAGCACTGCCGGTATCGCCCCCATGCCTGCCCTGATGCCCGCGCTGCGCGCGATGCTGCCCACCCTCTCGCGGCTGGTGACGCTGGCGGCGGTGGTGGTGCTGGTGGGGCTGCTGCCCTGGCTGTCCGGACGGGACCCGGCGCTGAGCATCCTGCGGGCCCGCGCCGGCGATCAGAACCCCACGCCCGAGGCGCTGGACTCGATTCGCGCCCAGCTCGGGCTCGACATGGGGCCATGGGAGAAGCTTGGCCACTGGCTTTCAGGGCTTTTACACGGCGATGCCGGCGTCTCCTGGATTTCGGGCGGGCCGGTGCTGCCCGGCATGCTGGAAGCCACCGGCGTGTCGCTGACGCTGATGTTCGCCGCCCTGCTGGTGGCGCTGGTGACCACCATGGCACTTTGCGTCACCGCCGTGCGTCGCGGCCTGAGGGGTGAGCCGGCGCCGACTTCCGGCGTGGTGGGCGCCACGCTCACGGCGCTGCCGGAGTTTCTGCTCGCCGCCATCCTGCTAGTGATTTTCGCTGCCGGGCTCAACTGGCTGCCGCCCTACGGCTGGGGCGAGGCGCGCCACATGGTGCTGCCGGCGCTGGCGCTGGGGCTGCCGGCCGGGGGCCTGCTGGGGCGGCTGTTCAGCGACGGCCTGACGGCGAGCTTTTCCGAGCGCTGGGTGGCGACCTGGCACGTGGCAGGCTTCACGCGCCGGCGCATTGCCCTCGCCGTGCTCAAGCGCACCCTGCCCAGCCTGCTGCCCCAGGTCGGGCTGGTGATCGTCGGGCTGACCGGCGGGGCGATTGCCGTCGAACAGGTGTTCTCGATTCCGGGGCTGGGGCGGGCGACGCTGGGCGCGGCCTCGGCGCAGGACCTGCCGGCACTGCAGACCGGCATCCTGCTGCTGCTGGCCATCGCCGTGGTGCTCGGCGGTGCGGCCGGCCTGGGCCGCACCCTGCTGCTGGGGCGCACCCTGCGCGCCGGTGCCGTGCCGGTCACCCACCATGAGCCTCATCACGGGCGCTGGCAGTGGCTGGTGCCGGCCGGGGTGGCGCTGCTGCTGGTGATCATCATTGTGGCCGGCATCACGCGCGACCCGCTGGCGTCCCAGTATCTGCGCCTGCAGACGCCGAGTCTCGCGCTGCCGCTGGGCGCCGACGGCACCGGGCGCGACATTCTGGCCCGCGTCAGCCACGGCGCGCTCTCCACCATGGGCATGGCGCTGCTGGTGGTGTCGATCACCTTCGTGCTGGGCGTGCTGATCGGGCTGATGCCGCGACTCGCCGCCGGGCCGATCGAGGTGACCAACGCCACCCCGCCGGTGATCGCCGGGCTGGTGGTGGCCGGTCTCATGGGGCCGAGCGCCGGTGGCGCCATCATTGCGGTGACACTGGTGAGCTGGGCGCCGCTGGCGGCGCATACCGCGGCGCTGGTCACCGAAGTACAGGGCCAGGCGCACGTGCGCATCACGCCCATGCTGGGCGTGGGCCGCGTGCGCCTGCTGAGTCGCTACATCCTGCCGGCGGTGCTCGGCCCGGTCTTTCGCCACGCCATGCTGCGCCTGCCCGGCATCGCGCTGGCCCTGGCCGCACTCGGCTTTCTGGGCCTCGGGCCGCGCCCGCCCGCGCCGGAGTGGGGGCTTTTGCTGGCCGAGGGCATTCCCTATCTGGAGCGCGCCCCCTGGGCGGTTCTGGTGCCGGCGCTGGCGCTGGTGCTGATGTCGGTGCTGGCCGTGTCGCTGTCGAGCCTGTGGCGGCGGGGGTGAGACGCGGTAGCGCTTTGCCTGTTCAGATAAAAAGCTTCAGGTTCACCAGTCTGTGCAAGCTCGATCCCTGAAAAAACGGCGATCAGGACCGTCGCTTCAAAAAACAGGAACGCTCAAGACTGGAAGCATAAAAAACAGCAGGAATGTCAACATTCTTGCTGTCTTCATGTTTAAAGTTATATGCATGCAGGTGTTTTCAAGACGGTCTGCTGATATAGGAGCCCTGTAGTTGTTCCAATAGCTGCTGGGTCCGTTTTTCTGCAGTTTCAATTCGATTGGCCGCGGTGCTTAACTCCAGGCCCTGATGCTGGTTCAAGGTTTTGACGACCCCGGAGTTATAGACTGTTGCAACTTCCTTGCCGCCCATAATAATTTTGGAATATATCTGATCTTCAGTGTTGTCTGCTGATGGGGGGTTGATACCCAGCTGTTTTTTTCGTTCATATTCAAGTATGAAATCTGACGGGTCAGCCTGTCTGGCTGAGCTTTTATCAAAGGTATGAATCTGATCTATCTGGGTAGATTGGGCTGCAGAAATAACATTATTAATGTTCATGTTTTCCTCACGCGCTCAAGATATCAAGGTTTACGGCTGCTTCGTCTCCACCGTCAGGTAATCATTTCCTGCCAGGGTTTCAACGGTGCGGCCACCCTCCTTTGCATTTAGAAGCTCGTTGGAAACAGTAATGACATCGTCAGGCTCGATGCCTGAAAAATAAGCCATCCTTTGCTCCCAACTTATGAATTTCCAATGCAGGATGGAAACTATCATCAATACAGGATGACAAAGTTTATAAGTGACATGCCAAAAAACTTCTTTTCCCTGGTTTGTCCACACAGAGGAGGTAACTAACTAATGTTTTTAAATAATATTTTATTAATATTGGCGTAATGTCCTGCTACATCGTCTTCCAGAAATCATCCATCGCACTCTGCTGGTACTGCACCTTGAATCACAGGCCGACCAAAGAAAGGCGCCCCTCTCATGAGGGGCGCCTTTTTGGTGGATTTTAGATGATGCAGGCCGTCACAGGCGCCGATTATCCCTTCGCCGGTGCCTGCACGCTGTCGGTGCCCTCCTCATCCAGCCAGTTGATGTGGTGCATGCGCCGCACCACCACGAACTCGTCGCGGTTGGAGCCGACGGTGCCGTAGTAGTTGAAGCCGTAGGAGAGCTGGGCGTAGCCGCCGATCATGTGCGTGGGCTTGGGGCACACGCGGGTGACCGAGTTGTGGATGCCGCCGCGGGTGCCGCTGATCTCCGAGCCCGGGACGTTCACGATGCGCTCCTGGGCGTGATACATCATCGCCATGCCGGTCTTGACCCGCTGACTCACCACCGCGCGCGCGGCAATCGAGCCGTTGGCGTTGTAGAGCTCGATCCAGTCGTTGTCTTCCACGCCCAGCGATCTGGCATCGTCCTCGGAGAGCCACACGATCGGCCCGCCGCGCGACAGCGTGAGCATCAGCAGATTGTCCGAGTAGGTGGAGTGGATGCCCCACTTCTGGTGCGGGGTGATCCAGTTGAGCACCCGCTCGGGGTTCTGGTTGCCGTCGGGTCGCTGCACCCCGGCCATCGCCGCGCGGGTGTCGATCGGCGGGCGATAGGTCAAAAGGCTCTCGCCGAAGGCGCGCATCCAGGCGTGATCCTGATAGAACTGCTGACGACCGCTCAGGGTGCGCCACGGGATCAGCTCGTGGACGTTGGTGTAGCCGGCGTTATAGGAAACGTGCTCATCCTCGAGCCCTGACCAGGTGGGGCTGGAGATGATCTTGCGCGGCTGGGCCACCACGTCGCGAAAGCGGATCTTCTCCTCGTGCTTGGGCAGCGCCAGATGGGCGTGCTCGCGGCCGGTGATCTTGGAGAGCGCCTCCCAGGCGCGCACCGCCACCTTGCCGTTGGTCTCCGGGGCGAGTGTGAGGATCATCTCGGCAGCGTCGATAGCGCTGTCGATGATCGGGCGCCCTTCCGCCGGGCCTTCGGACTTGCAGCGGTTGAGCTTGCCGAGCAGGTCGATCTCGGGGCCGGTGGGCCAGTTGATGCCCTTGCCGCCGTTGCCGAGGCTGTCGAGCAGCGGGCCGACCGAGGTGAAGCGCTCATAAGTGGCCGGGTAGTCGCGCTTGACCGCGATCAGGTTGGGCAGGGTGCGCCCGGGGATCGGTTCGCACTCGCCGCGCTTCCAGTCCTTGACGTCCACCTGGGCCAGCTCCCCGGGGGAGTCGTGCTGCAGGGGCTGGGTGACCAGGTCGGTCTCCTCGCCCAGATGCCCCACGCACACGCGGGAGAAGGCCTTCGCGATGCCCTTGTAGATTTCCCAGTCGCTGCGCGATTCCCACGCCGGGTCGGTGGCCGCGGTGAGCGGGTGGATGAAGGGGTGCATGTCCGAGGTGTTGAGATCGTCCTTCTCGTACCAGGTGGCGGTGGGCAGCACCACGTCGGAGTAGAGGCAGGTGGTCGACATGCGAAAATCGAGCGTCACCAGCAGATCAAGCTTGCCTTCGGGAGCCTCATCGCGCCACTCGACCTCTTCCGGCAGGGCGCCGCCCATTTCGCCGAGGTCCTTGCCCTGCAGGCCGTGGGTGGTGCCCAGCAGGTACTTGAGCATGTACTCGTGGCCCTTGCCGGAGCTGCCCAAAAGGTTGGAGCGCCACACGAACAGGTTGCGGGGGAAGTTCTGCGGGTTGTCCGGGTCCTCAGAAGCAAAGCGCAGCTCGCCGCTTTTGAGCTGGTTGACCACGTAGTCATTGAGCCCCTGACCGGCCGCCTCGGCGGCGGAAGCCAGGCGCAGCGGGTTGGTGCCCAGCTGCGGCGCGGAGGGCAGCCAGCCCATGCGCTCGGCGCGCACGTTGAAATCGACCAGGCTGCCGGAATAGTCCTCGCGGCGGGCCAGCGGCGAGAGCAGGTCCTTTACCTCGACCTTCTCGAAGCGCCACTGGCTGGAGTGGTTGTAGAAAAACGAGGTGCCGTTCATCTGGCGCGGTGGGCGGTTCCAGTCCAGCCCGAACGCCAGCGGCAGCCAGCCGGTCTGCGGGCGTAGCTTCTCCTGACCCACGTAGTGGGCCCAGCCGCCGCCGGTCTGACCGATACAGCCGCACAGGATCAGCATGTTGATCAGGCCCCGGTACTGCATGTCCATGTGGTACCAGTGGTTGAGCCCGGCGCCGACGATGATCATGGAGCGGCCGTGGGTCTTGTCGGCGTTGTCGGCGAACTCGCGCGCCAGCCGGGTCACCTGCTCGGCCGGCACGCCGGTGATCGCGGCCTGCCAGGCCGGCGTGTAGGGGCGCATCTGATCCAGCGTGGTGGCGCCGTCGTCCTCGCTGCCCTCGAGCGCCAGGCCCTGGTCGATGCCGTAGTTGGCCACCATCAGGTCAAAGACCGTCACCGCCAGCACCTGGCGGCCATCGGCCAGACTCAGCCGCCTGGCCGGCAGGTGGTGATAGAGCACGTCGTTGCCGTCGACATGATTGAAATGCTCATGGCGGATGTGGCCGAAGTAGGGGAAGCCGACCCGTGCCACCTCGTCATGATCGTTGACCTGCGACAGGCGCAGGTGAATCTCGTCGCCGTCGGCGTCGCGCGGCTCCAGGTTCCAGCGCCCCTGACCGGCCTCGCTTTCGCCCCAGCGAAACCCGATCGAGCCGCGCGGCACCACGAGCTGATCACGCGTCTCGTCCCAGCCGACGGTTTTCCACTCGGGGTTGTTGTCCTGACCCAGTGCGGCGTCAAAGTCGGCGGCGCGCAGCTGGCGGCCGGGTGCGAAGCTGCCGTCCTCGCGGGCTTCCAGCTCGACCAGCATCGGCATGTCGGTGTAGCGGCGCACGTAGTCGGTGAAGTACGCACTCGGCCGTTCGAGATGGAACTCCTTGAGGATCACGTGGCCCATCGCCATGCCCAGTGCCGAGTCGGTGCCCTGGGTGGGGCTGAGCCACTCGTCGCAGAGCTTGGCCACCTCGGCGTAGTCCGGGGTGATGGCGACCGTCTTGGTGCCCTTGTAGCGCACCTCGGTGAAAAAGTGCGCGTCCGGGGTACGGGTCTGGGGCACGTTGGAGCCCCAGGCGATGATGTAGCTCGAGTTGTACCAGTCGGCGGATTCCGGCACGTCGGTCTGCTCGCCCCAGGTCTGCGGGCTGGCCGGCGGCAGGTCGCAGTACCAGTCATAAAACGACAGGCACACCCCGCCGATCAGGGACAGATAGCGGGCGCCGGCGGCGTAGGAGACCATCGACATGGCCGGAATCGGCGAAAAGCCGGTGATGCGGTCCGGGCCGTACTGTTTGGCGGTGTAGACGTTGGAGGCCGCCACCAGGGTCTGCATCTCCTCCCAGTCGGCGCGCACGAAGCCGCCCATGCCGCGAACCTTCTTGTACTGCGCGGTCTGGGTCGGGTCCTCGACGATCGAGGCCCAGGCATCGACCGGGTCGGGGTGCTGCGCAAGCGCCTCGCGCCACAGTTTGATCAGCGCCTTGCGCACCAGCGGGTACTTGAGCCGGTTGGCGCTGTAGAGATACCAGGAGTAGCTCGCCCCGCGCGGGCAGCCGCGCGGCTCGTGGTTGGGCAGATCCGGCCGGGTGCGCGGATAGTCGGTCTGCTGGGTCTCCCAGGTGACCAGGCCATTCTTGACGTAGATCTTCCAGCTGCACGAGCCGGTGCAGTTCACCCCGTGGGTGGAGCGCACCACCTTGTCGTGCTGCCAGCGGGCGCGGTAGCCGTTCTCCCACTCGCGGCTCTCCTCGCGCACCTCGCCGTGGCCGTCCGCAAACGGCGTGCGGATCTTTTTCATGTACTGCAGTCGGTCGAGAAAGTAACTCATGGGTCAGTCTCCTTGAGCGTGCCTAGCAGGGGGCCGGGGCGTTACGACGGGCATAAAACCACCAGGTCAGCGCCATGCAGCTGAGATAGAAGAAAATGAAGCCGTAAAGCGCGGGCGCCACACTGCCGGTCATGGCGGTGGCGGTGCCGTAGGATTTGGGAATGAAGAAGCCACCGTAGGCGGCCACCGCCGAGATGAAGCCGAGCACGGCGGCGGATTCGCGATTGGCCTCGGTACGGGCCTGATCGAGGTGATCCTCGCCCAGCGCCCGGCGGCGCTGATTGAAAAAGATCACCGGCACCATGCGGTAGGTGGAGCCGTTGCCGATGCCGGTGGCGACGAACAGCACCATGAACATCACGAAGAAGCCGGCGAAGCTGCCGCCATCACCGTGCTCGGGCAGAAAGAGCAGCACGCCCAGCACCCCCACGGCCATCAGGGCAAAGTTCCACAGCGTCACCCGGGCGCCGCCCAGCCGGTCCGCGAGCACCCCGCCCAGCGGGCGGGCCAGCGCGCCGACCAGCGGCCCCAGGAAGGCGTAGCGGGTCGGGTCGACATCGGGGAACTGCATGTTGGAGAGCAGCGGAAAGCCCGCGGCAAAGCCGATGAAGCTGCCGAAGGTGCCCAGATAGAGCCAGCTCATCAGCCAATTGTGCCCCCGCTTGAAGATCACCGCCTGATCGCGGAAGGAGGATTTCGCCGAGGCGATGTCGTTCATGCCGAACCAGGCGGCGATCGCGGCGATGGCAATCAGCGGCACCCAGATGAAGGCGATGTTCTGCAGCCACACCGGCTCGCCGGCGTAGGCGCCCTGCTCTGCGATCAGCGGGTCTCCGGCGGCCGGCCCCAGCACGCCGGCGGCGATCACCAGCGGGCCGATCAGCTGCAGCGCCGACACGCCCAGATTGCCCAGGCCCGCGTTGAGGCCCATGGCGGTGCCTTTCTGCGCCTGCGGGTAGAAAAAGCTGATGTTGGCCATGCTGGAGGCGAAGTTGCCGCCGCCGAAGCCGCACAAAAGGGCCAGAATCAGCATCACGCTATAGGGGGTGTCGGGGTTTTGTACCGCCATCCCGATCCACAGACACGGCAGCAGCAGCGAGGCGGTGGAGATGGCCGTCCAGCGCCGCCCGCCGAAGATCGGCACCATGAAGCTGTAGAAGATGCGCAGCGTCGCGCCGGAAAGAGAGGGCAGCGCAGCCAGCCAGAAGAGCTGATTGGGCGTGTAGCCAAAGCCGAGCTGCGGCAGGCGCACCACCAGGATGCTCCAGATCGACCACACCGCAAACGCCAGCAGCAGGTTGGGAATCGAGATCCACAGGTTGCGCCGGGCGATGCGCGCCCCGGTCTGGCGCCAGAAGGTGTCGTCTTCCGGGTGCCATTCGGTCAGCACCAGCGAGCGGGAAGCCGCCAGCTCCGGCAGGTCGGTGCTGCGCGGAGTTTTGCCCCAGCTCTTGTTGTCGGCGCGGTGGATGGCGTAGTGCATCCATGCAAGGGCGGCGATCACCACCACAAACAGCAGCATGAAGCAGCTCTGCCAGATGCCCACCACGTCGTTGAGCATGCCGAAGGTCAGCGGCAGCAGGAAACCGCCCAGACCGCCCACCATGCCGACCACGCCGCCGACCGAGCCGACGTGGTCGGGGTAATAGACCGGGATGTGCTTGAACACCGCCGCCTTGCCCAGCGACATGAAAAAGCCAAGCACGAAGATCAGCACGATAAACAGCGCCAGCGGTGTCCCCAGCGAGAAACTGACCTCACCGCGCACGCCGTCGACCACGAACCGGCTGGGCGGATAGCTCAGCACCAGCAGGCACAGCGCCGAGATGCCCAGCGTCCAGTACATCACCCGGCGGGCGCCGATACGATCCGACATGACCCCGCCCAGAATGCGAAACAGCGAGGCCGGCACCGAGTAGAGCGCCGCGACGATACCGGCGGCGGCGATGCCCAGGCCGTAGACCTCCATCAGGTAGTGGGGCAGCCACAGGGCCAGCGCCACGAAGCCGCCGAAGACAAAGAAGTAGTAGAGCGAGAAACGCCACACGCGCAGCTCGGAAAGCGGCGCCAGCTGGGCCTTCAGCGGCACCGGTTCCCGGCGCCGGGCGTGCTGCGGGTCCTCCTTGGCCAGCACAAAAAACGCCACGCCGGCCAGCGCCAGCACGGTGGCATAGACCAGTGCGGTGCCCTGCCAGCCCATCGCCAGCAGCAGAAAGGGGGCGGCAAAGTTGGTGATGGCCGCGCCCACGTTGCCGGCGCCGAAAATGCCCAGCGCGGTGCCCTGCTTGCCGGCGCTGTACCAGGCCGAGGTGTAGGCGACCCCGACGATGAAGCCGCCGCCGGCCAGCCCCACGCCGAGTGCGGCGAGCAGCAGCATGGCGTAGCTGGCGGCGAAGGTGAGCAGGTAGACGCAGGCGGCGCTGACCAGCATGAGCAGGCTGAACACCCGGCGCCCGCCGAAACGGTCGGTCCAGATGCCCAGCAACAGCCGGCTGACGGAGCCGGTGAGCACGGGCGTGGCCATCAAAAGTCCGAGCTGGGTGTCGGACAGGCCGAACTCCTGTTTGAGACGCACGCCGATGATCGAAAAGATCGTCCAGACCGCAAAGCACAGCGTGAAGGCCAGCGTCGACAGGCCCAGCGCGCGTCGCTGCTCGGAGCGTGGGGGGGAGGCGGTGTCTGCTCTCATGGTGGTGCCCTCGTGCCTTGAATAATGGCGTCAGGGCTACTGTGCGCGAGATGACGGTGTCGCTTTTGACCGCTGTCAAAACAGGAGCGTCAAAAATGTCGTTAAATCAGCGTTTTATGTCATTGGCGATAGCGTCTTGCCCGGTGCCATGTCACTGAAGGCACAGTGCTTTATGAGAGGTTCTACCTCCTTGGGAGTAGTCAGGATGTGCAGGAGAACACCATGGGGGTAGGCCGACGATTCGTGGCGTCGCACCACGCGCTGAGCCTGACCATCGGCGCGATACTGGCGGCGGTATCGCTGCTGGCGCTGGGCGGCATGATGGCCAGCGGCTGGCTGGCGGAGACGGCCCGGCATGATGCCCGGGTAATCAACCAGGCCGGCTCCCTGCGCATGCAGGCCTGGCGGCTGAAGGCGCAGGCCGGCACGGCGGACGCCGCGCAGTGGCAGACGCTGCTGGACGGCGTGGATGACACCTGGCAGCACCTGGCGACGGCGGTGGCGCAGGAATACGATGCCGACATCGCCGAGCGGCTGGCGGCCGTGCGGCTTGAATGGACCCGTGCGCTGCGACCGGCCATGCGCACGTCCGACCGGGCGGCGAGCGTGGCCACGGCCCGCATTGTCCGTCACGTCAGCGCACTGGATGATCTGACCGGCGAGCTGCAGACGCTGGCCGAGGCGCGCCTTGCCCGCCTTCGTCTCCTGCAGGTCATCCTGCTGCTGCTCACCCTGCCGCTGATCGGCTGGGGGGCGTATCAACTCTACGCTCACGTGCGCCGCCCGCTCGGCCGGCTGCTGGGCGTGATCGAGGCGCTGCGCGGCGGCAACCTTCAGGCCCGCAGCGGCTACTGGCGCAACGACGAGATCGGACTGCTGGCGGCCACCATTGATGACATGGCCGGTCAACTCGACGTGTTCTGCCAGCATCTCAACGATCAGGTCGAAGACCGCGGCCACCGGCTGGAGCAGAGTCATCTGGCGCTGACGCTTTTGTACGATAACGCGCGCTATCTGGCCACGACCCCGTTCGAGGTCCTCGATCCCGAAAGCACCCTGCGCCCCTTCGAGGCGCTGATGGCGCCGGCCGAGCTTGGACTGGTCGATCCTCACCGCACGGCGGATGACGACCCCGCCGCCCACCGGTTCCCCCTGCAGGGCGATAGCCGCACGCCGCTAGTGCTGGTGGCCCGCCTGCCCGGCGGGGCGCCGCTGCCCGACTGGAAGGGCCGGATCTGCGAGACGCTGGCCGACCAGCTGGGCGCGGCACTGGCCCTGCGCGCCCAGGGACGGCACAAGCGTCGCCTGGCGTTGATGGACGAACGCGCCGTGATCGCCCGCGAGCTGCACGACTCGCTGGCGCAGTCGTTGAGCTACCTCAACATTCAGGCGCTGCGGCTGGCCTGTGCCCTGCCGGAGACGGCCGATAACAACGCAGGCGTGATTGTCGGCGAGCTGCGCGACGGTATCGATCACGCCTATCGCCAGCTGCGCGAGCTGCTGGTCACCTTTCGCCTGCGCCTGACCGAGGAGGGCATCAACGCCGCCGTGCAGGCCACCGTGGCAGAGTTTGCCGAGCGCGGCGGGCTCGATATCGACACGACGCTTACGCTGGCCGATGACACCCTCTCCCCCGATCAGGAGCTGCATCTGGTGCAGATCCTGCGCGAGGCGCTGGCCAACGTGGTCCAGCACGCCCGGGCGCACCGGGTCACGGTGACCCTGACCGATCATGGCAGTAGCATGGCGCTGGTGATCGAGGATGACGGGGTGGGGCTGCCCGAGCAGACGCAGCGCCCCTGTCACTACGGCACCATCATCATGGCCGAGCGCGCGCGCAGTCTGGGAGCGACCCTGACGCTTGCCCGGCGCGAGGCCGGCGGTACCCGGGTGGCGCTTGAATTTACCGTTGAAGGAGCAGGCGATGACGCAGTCCAAGCAGGGCCGGAACATTCTGATCGTGGATGATCACCCGCTCTTTCGCCGCGGCGTGCAGCAGCTGCTGGCCATGAGCGAGCGCTGGACCCTGTGGGGCGAGGCCGACAGCGGCCAGCAGGCGCTGGACATCTGCGCGCGCCACACGCCGGATCTGATCCTGCTGGACCTGCGCATGCCGGGCATGGACGGCATCGAGACGCTGACCCGGCTGCGCGAGGCGGGCGTGACGGCGCCGATCGTGATGCTCACCGTTTCGGAGGAGCAGGAGGACGTGCTGGCCGCCATTCGCGCCGGTGCCAGCGGCTATCTCTTGAAGGACACCGCCCCCGAGGACCTGCTGACCGCCATCGACGGCATCGAGACCTCGGATGACGCCTTCGATCCGCGCCTCATGGGGCTGCTGGCCCGGGCGCTGCGCGAGCCGTCCAGCGGCCCCGGGGTGCTGGTGGCCCGGCTGACCCGGCGCGAGCGCGACATCCTGCGCCTGATCGCCCGCAGCCACTCCAACAAGGAGATCGGCCGGCGCCTCGAGATCAGCGAAGGCACAGTCAAGGTGCACATGCGCCACCTGCTGAAAAAGATGGGCATGCGCACCCGCACCGAGGCGGCGGTGTGGGCCGCCAGGGAGGGATGGAAATAGGTGCGGGGCTGGTCAGACCGGCCGTGCCCGGCTAGTCTGGCGGGCCCTACCGTATAACTGGAGCGCTTTCCATGCTGAAACCGTTACTGCGCGGCTGCCTGCTGGCGCTGCCGCTGCTGTCGCCCCTGGCGCTGGCCGATGCCGATCATCCGCACATCGAGATCCGCACCACCGAGGGCGATATCGAGCTGGCGCTCGATGCCACCGCAGCGCCCAATACGGTGGAGAACTTTTTGCGCTACGCCGAGGATGACTTCTATCAGGGCACCATCTTTCACCGCGTCATCGACGGTTTCATGATCCAGGGCGGCGGCATGACGGTCGACATGGCAACGAAGAAGACCCGTGACCCCATCGCGCTGGAAGAGAGCGAGCTCAAGAACACCCGGGGCACCATCGCCATGGCGCGCACCGGCCAGCCGGATTCGGCCACCAGCCAGTTCTTTATCAATCTGGTCGACAATCCGGCGCTCGACTACCGCAACCTCTACGAGCCCGGCTATACCGTCTTCGGCCACGTGGTGGATGGCATGGACGTGGTCGATGCCATCGCCGGTGCGCCCACCGCTCAAAAGGGTCCCCATGCCGATGTGCCGCGCGAGCCGATCACCATCCTGGACGTCGAGCGACTGGACTGAGTCTTACCGTCCCGGGTCACCATGACACGGCCCCGGCCACCCGAGAGGGTGGCCGGGGCTGTTGGATGTATAAGGGGTCACCCGGGGCTTAGGCTCTGTCTGAAAAGTGCCTGCGCTCGACAATACGGCGTTAAAAATTGACTCAGAATACTCATTTACACCCCGTAAACTCCGCTTCTTCGCCAATTTTTGCCTTGTCTTGTCTTCGCTCACCAACTTTTCAGACAGACCCTAGTGCAGCTGACCGGAGGGGCCGAAGTACTCGAAATGGCGATACGGCGTATCGACCCCGAGGGCGGCCAGCTCGTGGTCGATATCGCGCATGAAGCCGGTGGGGCCGGTGAAGTAGCAGCTCGGTGTGGCCTCGCGCGGCAGATAATCCGCCAGCAGGGCACGATCGATGAGGCCCTTGTGGCGCGCGTCGTCGGGCGTATCCGGATGGCTGTAGACGTAGCGGTAGGTCAGCCGGCTGCCGTACTGCTCGGTCATGGCCTGCAGGTGCTCATGGAAGGCGTGGACGCGGGCGTTGCGGGCCGCGTGCAGGTAGATGACCCGGCGGCCCGCCGCCAGCGCCTGCGCCATGAGTGACAGCATCGGGGTCTGGCCGACGCCGCCGCTGATCAGCATGACCGGGGCATCGCGATCATCCAGCACCATCTCGCCCACCGGCGCCAGCAGCCGGACGTGATCGCCGACGCTGACGTGATCATGCAGGTGGCGGCTGGCGCGACCCTGGCCTTCACGCTTGACCGAGATGCGATAGAAGTCATCGCCCGGGTTCGAGGTCAGGCTGTACTGGCGCAGCGCCCGCTCACCGTCGATGTCGAGTGACACGCCCAGGTACTGCCCCGCCTTGAAGGTGCGAATCGGCCGGCCATCGAGGGGTTTGAAGTAGAACGACACGATCTCTTCGCTCTCCGGCACGCGGTCGGTAAGCCGGAAGTCGCGCTCGCCGCGCCAGCCGCCCGGGGCACTCTCCAGCGCCTCATAGGTGTGCTCCTCGGCCGCGATCAACCGGTCGGCAAACTCCCAGTAGAGCCCGCTCCAGGCATCGGCGATCTCGGGGGTGACGGCATCGCCCAGCACCTCGCCGATGGCGGCCATCAGACACTCGGCGACGATGGCGTACTGATCGGGCTGCAAATTGATCGCCACGTGCTTGTTGACGATCGGGTACATGAGTTTTTCCAGCGCCTCGGGGTCATGACGATTGAGCGCGTAGGCCACCACCGAACGGGCCAGGGCCCGGGGCTGCTCACCGGTCTCCTGGTGGCGCATGTTGAACATCGAACGCACGTGCGGGTAGCGCTCGAACATCAGCGGATAGAAGGTCATGGCGATGGTTTCGGCGTTGTCGGCCACGACCGGGGCGGTGGCGTTGATGACATCAAGCTGCTTGTCGTTAAGCATGGCGCGCTCCTGGCGATGCGGTAGCAATATGAGACATCTTTCATATCGCAATCGCCGTGCCAGCCATGGCGCCATGTGACAGCCTGCCACACCTCACACGGCCCGACGCCCGTGTGAGGCGGCGCGCGCCGGTCGCGCGACAGGAGGCCTCTGGCACTGTCGCGCGGATCATGGTCATAATGACCCTGTTTCAACGTGTCAAAATGACAATATGGCAAGCGGGGTGTCGATATGACCATCTTTTCACGGGCGCTGCGAGAGCTGCTGTCCGCGCTGAGTGACGGCAGGCCCCTGGATGCCCTGCACGCGCAGTGGTCGCAGGTGCTGGCCGCGCTGGTGCGTAACTATCCGGCCGATGCCTGCACACTGATGGTCAGTGTCGAGGGTGGCCTGCAGCCGGTGGCAGTGCTGGGCATGGATGACGAGGTCTGCGGGCGTCATTTCTCCCTGCAGGCGCATCCGAGGCTGGCCGCGATCGCGGCGCATCCGCAGGTCTGTCGCTTCCCGCGCGACTGTGCCCTGCCGGACCCCTTCGACGGCCTGCTCGATGCCGATCTCACCCATGTGCATGACTGCATGGGCGTGGCGCTGCGCGACGGCGAGCGGCTGCTGGGCATGCTGACACTCGATGCGCTGGTGCCCGATCAGATGGCGGGCATCGATGACGACGAACTGATGGCCGCCGCCGAGCTGCTGGCCACCTGTCTGCGCCTGACCGGCCAGCTCGAGGAGACCCGCTCGCGGCTCAATCAGGTGCTCTCGCCCGGGGAGAGCGCGCCGCGGCGCGCCCCCGGCTGGCACAGCCCGGCCATGGCGCGGCTGTACGAGAGCATGGCGCTGGTGGCGCCCACTGACCTGAGCGTGCTGCTGCACGGCGAAACCGGCGTGGGCAAGGAGCTGCTGACCCATCACCTGCACGAGCGCTCCCGGCGCTGCAACGGGGCGCTGGTCAAGGTCAACTGCGCCACGCTGCCGGAATCGTTGATCGAAAGCGCGCTGTTCGGCCACCGCCGTGGCGCTTTCTCCGGCGCCACTCGCGACCATCGCGGCCATTTCGCCATGGCCGACGGCGGCACCCTGATGCTGGACGAAATCGGCGAGCTGCCGCTGTCCCAGCAGCCGCGGCTGCTGCGCGTGCTGCAGGAGGGCGAGATTCAGCCGCTGGGCAGCGACCAGCCGGTGACGGTGGATGTACGCCTGATCGCCGCGACCAACCGCGATCTGGCCGAAGAGGTGGCGGCCGGGCGCTTTCGCGAGGACCTGTACCATCGCCTGAGCGTCTTCCCGCTGCGCATTCCGCCGCTGCGCGAGCGGCGCGAGGACATCCTGCTGCTGGCCGGTCATTTTCTGGAGGACAACCGGGTGCGGCTCGGCCTTGCCAACCTGCGCCTGGACATCAGCGCCGAGCAGGCGCTGCTCGCCTGGCACTGGCCCGGCAACGTACGCGAGCTCGAGCACACCCTGGGCCGGGCCGCCCTGCGGGCGATGGGCGAGGCGCGCCCCGAATCACGGCGCTCGGCAATCGTGCGCATCAGCGCGGCCCATCTGGATCTGCCACTGCAACAGGCCACGTCGCCGGAGACCGTGTCGGCCGCTGCGTTATCCACACCCGCCCGCGTGCCACCGGCGGTGGATAACACGCTCTCCCTGCGTGACGCCACCGATGCCTTTCAGCGTCACCACATCGAACAGGCGCTGGCCGCACACGATCACAACTGGGCCGCCAGCGCCCGGGCGCTGGACATGGACAGCGCCAACCTGCACCGCCTCGGGCGCCGGCTGGGGCTCAAGTAGACGCCGGAGTGCGACGTGACACGGCAATGTTTCACGTGAAACATGGAAGGTGTGACACACGTTCGGCCGTAACATGAAAAAAGCCCGCCTGTTACGCAGGCGGGCTTTTGTATCTCAAAGCCGTTCAGACCTCGACACTCAGCGTCACGTCGATATTACCGCGGGTGGCGTTGGAGTAGGGGCACACCACGTGGGCCTTGTCGACCAGTTCATGGGCCAGCGCCTCATTCATGCCGGGCAGGCGGATATTGAGTGCCACCTCGATACCGAAACCGGTCGCGATCGGACCGATGCCCACTTCCGCACCGGCCCAGGCGTTGGCCGGCAGCGTGACCTCCTGCTGCGAGGCCACGTGCTTGAGGGCACTCATGAAACACGCCGCGTAGCCGGCGGCAAAGAGCTGTTCCGGATTGGTGCCGTCACCGCCGGCGCCGCCGAGTTCCTTCGGCGTGCTGAGCACGACATCGAGCTTTTCGTCCGAGGAGACGGCGCGGCCTTCACGGCCGCCGGTGGCCTGGGCGCTGGCGCGGTAGAGAATGGTTTCGATCGACATGGTCATGCCCCTGTTCTTCTTTGTGCTATTTAGTATCGCGCTATTTGGTTGAATAAAAGATTAAATGCTGTCCAGATGACGTTTCAGGGCGTTGAGCTGATCGCGCAGCGCCGTCATTTCCGACGCCGAGCACCCCGTGGCCCGTCGAGCTTCGACAGGAATGGCCCGGGCCTCTTCACGCAGTGTCCGGCCCTTGTCGGTCAACGAGACCTCGACCTGGCGCTCGTCTTCACGGGTGCGCGCCCGCCGCACCAGTTCGGCACCTTCCAGCCGCTTGAGCAGCGGGGTCAGCGTGGCCGAGTCCAGCGACAGGCGCTCGCCGATGCCTGACACGGTCAGGTGATCCTCCTCCCACAGCACCAGCATGACCAGATACTGGGGATAGGTCAGATCCAGCTGTTTGAGCAGACGCCGATAGAGCTTGCTCATGGAGAGCTGGGCGGCATAGAGCGCGAAGCACAGCTGCGACTCCAGGGCCAGCAGATCATCGTGGTGCTCGAGGTGTTCGTTGTCGTTGGTCATGGCTGCAATCTATATCGTGCGCTATTGAATGGATAGCGATTTAAAGCTATGAGCGTCATAGTGCCGGCTTCGGAAAGGCCATGACGATCAGGGAGTTGCCGTGTCGGTGCGTATCGTGATGAAAAACAGCTTTCATCAACAATAACCTGTATCAGCAAGGATGCGCCGGCGCGCCATCAGGAGCACGCCGGACATGATGACTTTCAATCGGTCAGGAAGTCGAACTTCTCGCGCAGCGCGTCCCAGCTCTCCTTCGAGTTGGCGGCGATCATGCGGCCCTGATGGATCGTGGGGTTATAGGGCGTGCCATCGAGCAGCGCGGCGTAACCGCCGGCTTCCTGAAGGATCATGATGCCGGCGGCGTGATCCCAGGGCATCAGCTTGGCGGTGAGCATGAAGTCCACGAAGCCGAACGCCATGGTGCGGTATTCATGGCAGGCGCAGCCGAACGCCATCATGCGGGCAAAGTCGGGGAAGAGCCCGGCCAGATCGTACTGGGTCTCCTTCGGGAACAGGCGCAGCGAGGTCGAGCCGACCATGTTCGATACCCTGGTGGTGTCCGAGACCTGCAGGCGCTGCTCGGCGTCGTCCGGGCGGCCATACCAGGCGCCCTCCCCCTGGCGCGCCGTGATCCAGTCATCGGCCAGCGGGTCGTAGAGCAGGCCGAAGACGGTTTCGCCGCGGCTGACCACGGCCACGATCACGCCGAACTGGTTGAGATTGCGCGCGAAATTCCAGGTGCCGTCGATCGGATCGATGATCACTGCCATCTCGGCATCACGGATGCTGTCCAGCAGCGTCTCGTCTTCGGCGACCGCCTCTTCCCCCACGATGGTCGCCTCGGGAAAGGCCTGCGCCACGCCCCGGGCAATCACCTGCTCGGCGCTCTTGTCGGCAATGGTGACCAGGTCATCCGGGCCCGCCTTGGTATCGATGGCCTCCGGGTCGAGCCGGCGAAAGCGCGGCAGAATTTCGGTTTTTGCAGCGTGGCGAACGATATCGATAAGGGTTCGGGCGGCGGCCTGATCCAGGGTCATGACGGGGCTCCTTGGCAAGGGGTGAAGGGTCGAGGCATCAACGCGGGCCGGATGACCACGGGCGCGACGATACCGTGCGCCTATAGCATGGCGGTCATCCAGGGCAATCACCAGCACCGATGATGAACGACTCGCGCTCGCCGTCGCCGAGGGTCCGTCACGCTCCGACAGGGGATTGCCACATCGCTGCCGCTTTGTTTAAATATATTGATATATTTCTATATTAATAGGTGAAAGAGATGACAACCTCTGCTCAGGCGCTGGCCGCGCCGCTGTTTGAACCCCTCTCGCTGGGCCCGGTCACGATCCCCAACCGCATTGCCATGGCGCCCATGACGCGCAACCAGTCGCCCGGTGGTGTGCCGGGCGAGGAGGTGGCGGCCTACTATCGAAGCCGTGCCGAAGGCGGTGTGGGGCTGATCATTACTGAAGGCACCTATATCGACCATCCGGGCGCCAACGGCTACCCGGACGTGCCGGCCTTTCATGGCGAGGCCGCACTGGCCGGCTGGAAGAAGGTCGTCGAGGGCGTTCACGCCGCCGGTGGAAAGATCATGCCGCAGCTGTGGCACGTCGGCCGCGAGCGTCGCCCGGGGGTCGAGCCGGATGCCACCGTGCCGGGCTTCGGGCCGATGTCGATCGTCGAGGACGGCGTGGAAGTCGTGAAGGCGATGACCGAGCAGGACATTCAGGACGTGGCGGTCTCCTTCGCCCGCGCCGCCAGCGATGCGAAGGCGATCGGCTGTGACGGTGTCGAGCTGCACGGCGCCCACGGCTATCTGATCGATCAGTTCCTGTGGCCCGAAAGCAACCAGCGCGAGGACGCCTACGGCGGCAGCCTGGACAACCGACTGCGCTTCCCGCGCCTGATCGTGCGTGCGGTCCGCGAGGCCGTTGGCCCGGATTTCCCGATCATCTTCCGTTTCTCGCAGTGGAAGCTCTCCGACTACGAGGCGATCATCGCCGAGACCCCCGAGGCGCTGGGCGAGCTGCTTCGCCCGCTGGCCGACGACGGCGTGGATGTCTTCCATGCCAGCACGCGTCGCGTCTGGGAGCCGGGCTTCGAGGGCAGCAGCAAGACGCTGGCCACCTGGACGCGCGAGCTGACCGGCTGCCCGGTGATTGCCGTGGGCAGCGTGGGGCTGGACAAGACCTTCCGCACCGGGCACTTCACCCGCACGGAAGACCCCACCTCCAAAAGCCGGGTCAACGTCGAGGAGCTGGCCTCCTGGCGTGCGCGCAACGACTTCGACCTGATCGCCATCGGCCGTGCCCTGCTCTCCGACCCGCAGTGGGCGCGCAAGGTACGTGACGGCCGACTGGATGAGCTGAGCGATTTCGATACCAGTGCGCTGGACACCCTTGTTCGCTAGGCGGCATCGGCCGAGCTGTCTCGGCAGCCCGGCCGTGAGTGCGTATACTGGTCGGGCCTCCACCGCCTGGCCCTGATCATGGATATCAACACGATTTTAAGCGCACTGGCCAACCCGGTGCGGCTGGACATTCTGTGCTGGCTCAAGGAGCCGGAGCTGCATTTCCCGCCCCAGAAGGAGATGGCCCCGCCCGGGGGCATCTGCGTCAGCCACATTCGCGAAAAGACCGGCCTCTCCCAGCCGACCGTGTCGCTGTACCTGTCGACGCTGTCGCGCGCGGGGCTGGTGTCGTCCCAGCGGGTGGGTCAGTGGACCTATTACCGCTACGAGCACGAGGTCGCCGAGGCCTTTCTGAGCGCCCTCGGCGAGCAGTTGTCGGTCACTGATTCGCAGTGATTCAACCGGTGGATGCGTGCCGGGATGACGATGCATGGGCTGATGGCGTATGAATGGATGGCGCGTGGACCGATGACGCCTCGTCTTCTCCCGCCAGTCCCCAGAGCCGCTCGATGGCCACGCTGACGCGGCTGCCCGCCGGCAGCGCCACCGGGCTGTAGGCGGTCAGCGACTGACCATCGGTCAGGCGCAGCGCGATGACGTGGCGCTCGCCGCGAAAGATACAGCCCTCGACCCACGCCAGCAGTCCGCCCTCTACCCCCAGCCGCACATGCTGCGGTCGCACGAAGCCTCTCGCCCGGCCCTGATCGCTCAGGCGCCGGGCGTTCGCCCCGGTCAGCCACTCGTTTGGGGTGGCGTGCGTCAGGCGAACGACACTGCCCTGACCGATAAAGCGGGCCACCTCGACATCGCACGGCTGGTGATAGAGCGTCTCCGGCGTGGCGAACTGCTTGAGCCGGCCGTTTTGCATCACCGCGACCCGATTGGCCAGCGCCATCGCCTCATCCTGATCGTGGGTGACGTACACCATGGTGGTGCCGGTCTCGCGGTGAAAGTCGCGAAAGTAGTCCTCCATGCTGGCGCGCAGGTGGCGGTCGAGATTGGCCAGCGGCTCATCGAGCAGGATCACCGCCGGCTGGCTGACCAGACAGCGCGCCAGCGCCACCCGCTGACGCTGGCCGCCGCTGAGTTCGCGCGGATAGCGCCCGGCCATACGGGTCATGTCCACCCGCGCCAGCACCTCTTCCACCCGCCGCCGACGCTCGTCGCGGCCCACCTTTCGGACCCGCAGCGGATAGTCGACGTTGCCCGCCACGCTCAGATGCGGCCAGAGCGCGTAGGACTGAAACACCATGCCCATGCGCCGCTGCTCGGGCGGCACCTGCACCTGCGGGCTGGAAAGCAGCTGATCGCCAAGATGAATCTCGCCGTGATCCGGTGTCTCGAAACCCGCCAGCAGGCGCAGCGTGGTGCTCTTGCCGCAGCCGCTGGGACCCAGCAGCGCCACGAACTCGCCCGGCTCGATGGTCATGGAGAGCGCCTCGAGCGCGGTGTGTGACCCGAAACGCTTGCCCAGCGTCGTCATCGACAGACGCCCTGCATTCATTGCTGCCATGGCAATACCCCCTTCGGCAGGCGACGCGCCATCAGCTCCAGCGCCCCCATGATGGCGACCACCATGGCCACAATCACCACGGCGACCGACGAGGCCAGTACGCTGTCGCCGCTGTCATCCAGATTGAAGATCAATACGCCCAGCGTCTCGTTGCCGGCCGACCATAAAAGCGCCGACACGGTCAGCTCGTTGACGGCGCTCAAAAAGACCAGCAGGCCCCCGGCCATGGCGGCCGGCGCCACCAGCGGCAGTAAAATGTCCCACAGGCGGCGCGCCGGGCCGGCACCGGCCAGCCGGGCGGCTTCTTCAAGGCTGGGGTCCAGCTGGGCAAAGGCGCTGTGCAGCGGCTTGAGCGCCACCACCAGAAAGCGCGACAGATAGGCGATGAAGATGATGCCCAGCGTGCCGTAGAGGGAATAGTTGATGATCGGCAGCGGCCGGCTGAACACCAGGATGCAGGCGATCGCCAGCACCACGCCGGGCAGCGCAAACGGAATATCAAACAGCGCCGCGCACACGCTCAGCACCTTTGAGCGCCGACGCGCGAGCTGCCAGGCCAGCGGCAGGGTCAGCGCCACCAGCACCACGGCCGCGCTGCCGGCCAGCCACAGGCTGTTGCCAAAGGCGCGGGCGGTAACCGCCTGACGGGTGAACATTTCCTGATAGGCCGCCAGGCTCAGGTGCTGCCAGTCCAGCCCCATGCCGAAGGCCGGCACCAGTGAGGTGCTGATCAGCGCCGCCAGTGGCGCGACCAGCATCAGCCCCAGCAGGGCCCAGAGCATCAGCGTGAGCGGCCACCGCCAGCGACCGGTGGCGAACGTCAGGGGGCGGCTACCCTGCCCGCCGAGGCGATAGTCGCGCCGGGCCAGCAGCTGGTGCTGCAGCCAGATGCCCACCCCCACCAGTAACGTCATCACAAGCGCCAGTGAGGCGACGCGATCCAGTACGCCGGTGCCGAAGCCGGCCAACTGCTGATAGATCAGCGTGGGCAGCGTGTAGTAGCCCACCGGGATGCCCAGCATGGCCGGAATGCCGAAGTTGCCCAGTGCGGCGATGGCCGCCATCGCCGTGCCCGCGATCAGCCCCGGCGTGCTCAGCGGCAGGATCACCGTGCGCCACACCGTATGCGGCGGTGCCCCGCTCAGACGGGCGACTTCCACCAGCTCCTGCGGCAATTCGGCCAGGCTGGCCCGCAGGGCGAGAAAGACCATTGGCGCGTGCTGAATGCCCAGCAGCAGTGCAATGCCCTCTCCCGAATAGAGCGGCTGCGGTGACCCCAGCGCCGGGGCCAGCCCCAGCGTGATCAACAGCGTACTGGCCGGGCCGAACAGCTGCAGCCAGGCCAGCGCCGTCACCTGGGGCGGGATCATCATCGGCAGCATGAAACAGATCACCAGCGCTCGCCGGCCGCGCAGGTCGGTCAGCGCCAGCGCAAAGGCAAACAGCATCCCCAGCGCCACGCTGATCAAAGTGCCCAGCGCCGTGGTGTAGAGGCTGTGGCCGGTGGCCTGCCAGGTCGTGGGGCTGGTCAGTACCTCGACCAGCGGCGAGTCGCGCCACGGTGTCGGCGCGGCCAGTGTGGTCAAAAGCGATTCCAACAGCAGCTGGCCCACCGGCAGCAGGCAGATCAGCAGCGCCGGCACCAGCAGCAGCCCCATGCCAAGCCGGGGCATGCGGGGTGTCATGGCGGTTGAAGCCATCAGGACGAGAAGATATCGGCGAAGCGCGCCTTTTCCGCTTCGGCCTGCTCCAGCGCCCGGGGGGCCGAAAAGGGCAGCGCCTTGATCCGGTCACGCTCGGGATAGCCGTCGGGGGCGTCGACGTCATCGCGCGCCGGCAGATAACCCTGCTCGCGGATCAGCTCCTGGCCCGCCTTCGAGAGCAGAAAATCGACAAATTGTTGTGCGGCATCAATATTTTGAGTCGCCTTCATGATCGCCACCGGCTCGGTGACCACGCTTACCCCCTCCTCGGGATAGACGAACTCGATCGGCGAGCCTTTCGCCTTCTCACGCAGGGCCATGAAATCGACCATCACCCCATAGGGTTTGGTACCGGCGGCGACCTGCTTGAGCACCCCGCCGTTGCCGCCGTTGGGCATTACCCCGTTGTCAGCCAGCGCCTGATAATAGTCCCAGCCAAAGCGCTCATCACTTACCATGCTGTCCAGATGGATCAGCGCCGCACCGGAATAGAGCGGGCTGGGCATCGCCACCTGGCCCTCGTATGCCGGCTCGGTCAGGTCATGCCAGCGCTGCGGCTGCTCGGCCGCGCGCTGGTGATAAACAATGCCGGTGGCGATCTGCTTGGTGCCGAAGTAGTGGCCCTCGGGGTCGTACAGCGCGTCCGGATAGTGATCCAGCGCCGCGGGCTGATAGCTCGCCAGCAGGTCCTGCTGGCGCAGGTTCTCGAGACTCACCGCATCGGCCACCAGCAGCACGTCGGCGCGGTGCTGTCCGGCACTGCGCTCGGCTTCCAGACGGGTCATCAGGCGCGTGGTGCCATCGCGCACCCACTGCACGTCGATGTCCGGATGAGCCGCCTCAAAGGCATCCACCGTCTGCTGGGCATCGGTGTTGGGCTGGCTGGTGTAGAGCATCAGCGATTCGGCACCGGACAGCGGTGCGACCAGCATGCCGACAACGGCAGTCAGGATGGCGTAGCGACGGGCGAAAGCGGTGACGGCCATGGGCAGGAGTATCGGCAGATGAACGGGAACACGTCCTGGTATCGTCGCCGGGCAACATGACAGGTGTGTGACGGGGGCGGTGCGTCAGGAACGGTTCAACAGGCGCTCACGCAGCACGGCATTGCGAAGCATCAGCCCGATGGTCAGATCAAGGGGGCCATTTGAGCAATATGTCGCTCATTATTGAAGCGCAGAGCCTTTCCTGAGCAGATGTCTGCTCACTAAAACGCCCGCGCTTTTCGAACGCGGGCGTTTCGGTATCGGCCTGGTATGATCAGGATGACGACGAATAGTTGTCCAGTGCCTTCTGCAGCATGTCATGGGCCTCACTGACCGGGGCAAAGCCCTTGAGCTCGATGCGCTCGTCGCCCTCCGGCAGCTGCTTGTAGACGCGGAAAAAGCCCTCGAGTCGCGCGCGCTCCATGGCCGGCAGGTCATCAACGCTCTGGACCTCATCCCAGCTGGGGTCCACGGCATGGGTGGGCACGGCGATGATCTTGTCGTCGGCCTCGCCGCCATCAACCATGCGCAGCATGCCGATCGGGCGCACGGCCATGATGGCCCCCGGCACGATCGGCGTGCGCGTAAACGCCATCACATCCAGCGGATCACCATCGCCGCCCAGCGAACTCGGGATCGAGCCGTAGTTGGCCGGATAGGCCATCGGCATGGACAGAAAGCGATCGACGATCACATGACCCGCCTCGTCCAGCTCGTACTTGATGGCGCTGCCCGCCGGGATCTCGTTGACCATCAAAATGGTCTCCGGTGCGCCCTCGGGCTGGGGAATGTCGGCCAGACCGCCGGCGGCCTGGGCCAGTAACGGGGTAGCAAGCGCCGTGACGGTCAAAAGCGCAGCGGCAAGACGGCGTGGTGCGGGCATGGTCATGACTCCGGATCGACAGGATAAAGGGCCGTCCAGATTGAAACAGGGTCATGTCACGGCGATGACAGTGCCTTGCGCGTGCGCCATGTGATGGCCCGGCAGCGCGGCGCCGGGCAGCGGCTGAGCCCGAAATCCGGTGCGGCGCCCTGGTGGCCGGGGTCGCCGACGACTTACAATGGGCGCCGATCGAACCCTGCCTATTCGCGAGCGCCCATGACCCTGCCTTCCCCGGAACTCGAGACCGAACGCGCCCCGACCGGTGCCTGCCCCTATGACGCGCTAAACGATGACGCGTTGCTGGCGCGGGTGCTGGAAATCTTCGATCGCAGTGTGGTGGCCAGAAAGCTTTCCGGAGTAAGCGCTCACTGGACCCGCGAGGCGCTGGCGCGCCACCTCAAACGGGGTAGTCAGACACCGCTGAGCGATGCCGAACGCCGGGTGCTGATCACCCTGCTGCCCGCGCCGCCCCATCGTCAGGGCAAGGCTGATTTCACCTTTATCGATCTGTTCGCCGGCATCGGCGGCATTCGTCAGGGTTTTGAGGCGGTTGGCGGTGAGTGTGTGTTCACTTCCGAGTGGAACAAATACGCGGTGCGCACCTACAAGGCGAACCACTACTGCGACCCGCAGACCCACCGCTTCAACGAAGACATTCGCGATGTGACGCTCTCCGCGCGCGACGACGTCGATGAAGAGACCGCCTACGCCCACATTCGCGAGCAGATCCCCGAACACGACGTGCTGCTGGCGGGCTTTCCGTGCCAGCCCTTCTCGCTGGCCGGCGTCTCCAAGAAAAACGCGCTGGGGCGCAAGCACGGCTTTGAGTGCGACGCCCAGGGCACGCTTTTTTTCGACGTGGCCCGCATCATCGCCGCGCGCCGGCCGCCCGCGTTCGTGCTGGAAAACGTCAAGAACCTCAAGAGCCACGACGGGGGCAAGACCTTCCGCGTCATCTGCGAGGCACTCGATGAGCTGGGCTATGACGTCGCCGATGTGGACGCGCCGAAGGGCCGTGATCCGAAAGTGATCGACGCCCGCCACTTCGTGCCCCAGCACCGCGAGCGCATCGTACTGGTCGGCTTTCGCCGCGATTTAAACGTGCATAATGGCTTCACCCTGCGCGACATCAGTGAATACTTCCCCGCGCACCGGCCCACCTTCGGCGAGCTGCTGGATAAAGAGGTCGACGATAAGTATGTGCTCACACCGAAGCTCTGGAATTATCTCTACCAGTACGCCCGCAAGCACCGGGAGAAAGGCAACGGCTTCGGCTTCGGCCTGACTCGCGCCGAAGACACCGCCCGCACGCTGTCGGCGCGCTATCACAAGGACGGCTCGGAGATCCTCGTCGACCGCGGCTTTGATGAGGCGCTGGCCTTTGACGCCCCCGACAATCTGAAAAACCGCCCGCGACGTCTGACGCCGCACGAATGCGCGCGGCTGATGGGCTTTGATGCGCCCGGCGAACGGCGCTTCGTGATTCCGGTGTCGGACACCCAAGCCTACCGCCAGTTCGGCAACTCGGTGGTCGTGCCGGTGTTTCAGGCCGTGGCGGAAATGATGAAGCCGAGGGTGTTGAGGGCAAAAAGGAAAAGCACTGAGGCGGCACTAGCAGAAAGTTAAAATAGTGCGCCGCCTTATTTTAATTTTGATGGAAAAATGAAATAGCGGCGCTGACTCGGTCGTCTACCGATTCCGCTGATCCCGGTTCAGGCCGGGATGCTTGCCGAGCCGTTGCTCTATCGACAGTACCTGCCTCATCGCCGGTACCGTCAATAATCCCGTCATCGTGGTGCAGGTTCTTTTCAGTCATCCAATCGCTCATATCGCTATCCGGAAACAGGCTTTGCCTATCGCGTTTGAGCCGAGTTGCGGAGCCCCGAATAAACAGCGTTAAATGAACACCAACGAATGTATAGGCCCAGAATCAAATCGTTATGATTCTGCCAGCTTATAGCCGAATACTTTTTCCAGGAGTCACAGTGGCTACCACCGAACACCAGTTTCTAACCGCGCTTGAAGACAAGCTCTGGAAAGCCGCCGACAAGCTGCGCAACAACCTCGACGCCGCCAACTACAAGCACGTAGTGCTGGGGCTGATCTTTCTGAAATACGTCTCCGATGCGTTCGAGGAGCGTCAGCGCGAGCTGCTGGCGTTGTTCAAGGATGACGCCGACGACAACATCTACTACCTGCCGCGTGGTGATTTCGACAGCGACGCCGAGTACGAACAGGCGCTCGAAGACGAGCTGGAAATCCTCGACTACTACCGCGAGGCCAACGTGTTCTGGGTGCCGAAGGAGGCGCGTTGGAGCACGTTGAAAGAGAAAGCCGCCCTGCCCACCGGTTCGGTGCTCTGGCAGGATAATAAAGGCGAAGACGTGCGCCTGCGCTCGGTGGGCTGGCTGATCGACAACGCGCTGGATGCCATCGAAAAAAGCAACGACAAGTTCAAGGGCGTGCTGGAAGGCATCAGCCGCTTTCAGGTCGATAACGACAAGCTGATCGGGCTGATCAACTCCTTCTCGGATACCTCTTTTACCCAGCCGACCCTCAATGGCGAGCCGCTTAACCTGCGCAGCAAGGACATTCTCGGCCACGTTTACGAGTACTTCCTCGGCCAGTTTGCCCTCGCCGAAGGCAAGCAGGGCGGGCAGTACTACACGCCCAAGAGCATCGTTTCGCTGATCGTCGAAATGCTGGAACCCTACAAGGGCCGGGTGTATGACCCGGCGATGGGCTCCGGCGGTTTTTTTGTCTCATCCGACAAGTTCATCGAAGAGCACGCCCGCGAGCACCACTACGACCCCGCCGAGCAGAAAAAGCACGTCTCGATTTACGGGCAGGAGTCCAACCCCACCACCTGGCGGTTGGCTGCCATGAA
This sequence comes from Kushneria sp. AK178, assembly GCF_053903105.1. Taxonomy (NCBI): domain Bacteria; kingdom Pseudomonadati; phylum Pseudomonadota; class Gammaproteobacteria; order Oceanospirillales; family Halomonadaceae; genus Kushneria; species Kushneria sp. AK178. The sequence goes on from NZ_CP096381.1 coordinate 91,224, forward strand.
CATGGCCATTCGCGGCATCGACTTCAAATTCGGCCAGAAAAACGCCGACAGCTTCCTTGATGACCAGCACCCTGACCTGCGCGCCGATTTCGTGATGGCCAACCCGCCGTTCAACGTCAAGGACTGGTGGCACGAGTCGCTGGCCGAGGACGTGCGCTGGCAGTACGGCACCCCGCCCAAGGGCAACGCCAACTTCGCCTGGCTGCAGCACATGCTGCATCACCTTGCCCCCGTGGGCAGCATGGCGCTGCTGCTGGCCAACGGCTCGATGAGCTCCAACAGCGGCGGCGAGGGCGACATTCGCCGCCGTTTGGTCGAGAAGGATCTGGTCGAGTGCATCGTCGCCCTGCCGGGCCAGCTCTTCACCAACACCCAGATTCCCGCCTGCATCTGGTTCTTGACCCGCGACAAGACCGGCGGCCTCTCCCCCAACGGCGTCGAAAAACGTCGGCGTAAAGGCGAAGTGCTCTTTATCGACGCCCGCCAGCTCGGTCATATGGCAGACCGCGTGCTGCGCGTGTTCGATGATAAAGAAGACATCGCCAAAATCGTCAAGACTTTCCATGATTGGCAGCGCACCGACGCCTTTGAAAACGTGCCCGGTTTCTGTGCCTCTGCCGATCTCGCCATCATCGAAAAACACGACTTCGTGCTGACGCCGGGGCGCTACGTGGGGGCCGCCGCGCAGGAAGAGGACGACGAACCCTTTGCGGACAAGATGGCGCGGCTGACAGCGCAGTTGAAAGAGCAGTTCGAGGAAAACGACCGGCTGGAAGCAGAAATCAAGCGAAATCTTGGGGGGCTGGGTTATGAGCTCTGAGTGGCCAATCGTTACTGTTGACGAAATAAAATCTGATAAAAAAAACGCGATATCTATAGGGCCATTCGGTTCAAGAATGAAAAGTGATTGCTATGTTGACTCGGGTGTAGCTGTAATCAGAGGTACTAATCTCGGTTCCGGACCTGACTTTATTAACAGCCTTGTCTATGTAAGCGAAGAGAAGGCGAATGAGCTTGCTTCATGCAATGCTTATCGCGGCGACTTGGTTTTTCCGCATCGTGGAGCAATTGGGGAAGTTGGTATAGTTGAAAACGATCAACGTTATCTGCTTTCTACTAGTTTAATGAAGCTCACATGTGATACAGAAAAAGTTGAACCGAAATTTGTTTATTATTTTTTTAAAAGTTCACATGGAAGGCATGAGCTTCTAAAGAACTCATCACAAGTAGGAACTCCTGGTATCGGACAACCGCTTTCTTCTCTTAAAGCTATAGAGATTCCGTTACCTCCCCTTTATGTACAGAAAAGTATTGCAAATGTACTTGGCACTTTAGATGCCAAAATTCAACTAAACCGGCAAATCAATCAAACTCTCGAACAGATGGCGCAGGCCCTGTTCAAAAGCTGGTTTGTCGATTTCGAGCCGGTCAAGGCCAAGATCGCCGCGCGTAAGCGCTGGCAGGCGCTCCAGCCGGAGAATGAATCCGCATCCCCCGTCTGCTACGCCGCCGAGTTTGGCGAACAACCGGCGGTAAATGATCTGGAAACGATCATGAACCGCGCCGCCATGCAGGCGATTGCTGGCAAGACGGCGGCGCAGCTCGACGCAATTCGCGCAGAAGACCCCGAGCGTTATCACGAGCTGTATGAAACCGCCGCGCTGTTTCCATCGGCGATGCAGGACAGTGAGCTGGGGGAAATTCCGGAGGGGTGGAATTGCCTGTCTCTAGATCAAATCGCTAAATATCAAAATGGTTTGGCACTTCAGAAATTCAGACCCGAGAATGAAGATGATTATTTGCCAGTAGTTAAAATATCCCAGCTCAAAAAGGGGTATGCAGATGGCGAGGAAAAAGCTTCTCCCAATATCAACCCCGAATGCATTATTGATAACGGGGATGTGGTCTTTTCTTGGTCCGGATCGTTAATAGTTGATACTTGGTGTGGAGGAAGAGCTGCGCTCAATCAGCATTTGTTCAAGGTCACTTCTAGCATATATCCCAAGTGGCTATATTTTCATTTTACCCGACATCATCTAGAAGAGTTTCAGCGGATTGCAGCAGATAAGGCTGTGACAATGGGGCACATAAAACGGGAGCATCTTAAACAAGCCTTTTGTGCAGTACCCGACGCCAAGTACCTCTCAATAGGCAAGGCGATTGATAATATGTTTGAAAAACAAATTGATATGCGCCTTGAGTCTCTAACGTTGTCCCAAATGCGTGACTCTCTCCTCCCCAAACTTCTCTCCGGCGAGCTGATGCCCTCGGAAGCCGAAGAAACACACGCGGAGGCCACGGCGTGACCCCAGCGCCCAAACCGTGGAAATCGTTTGAGGCGCAGCTCGCGATTCTTGAAGAGCGCGGTCTTCAGGTCGATGATCGTGCGGCGGCACTGAGCTATCTGGCACGCATCGGCTACTACCGGCTCAGCGGGTATTGGTATCCGTTTCGGCAGTTGGAACGCTCACAGGGTGACGATGGCCGGCTGGTGAAGCGTCGTCTTAATGCCTTCGTGTCCGATAGCCATTTCCGTGAGGTGGTCGATCTCTACGTGTTCGACAAGAAGCTGCGCCTGCTGGCACTCGATGCCCTCGAGCGCATCGAAATGGCACTGCGGGTGGATATCGCGCACCTGCTGGGTGAGCAGGACATTCATGCCCACGAAAACCCTGACTGTCTGCATGGCCATTTCAGTAAGCAGCTGCTGAAAAAGGGGTATGGCAAGGGCAGGACGCAACATCAACTGTGGCTGGAAAAATATCATCAGCATTTGCACCGTGCCCGCCGCGAGCCTTTCGTCGCGCATTATCTTGGCAAGTATGGCCGGTTACCGATCTGGGTGGCGGTCGAGGTGTGGGATTTCGGCATGATGTCGAAGCTCTATGCCGGCATGAAACAACCGGATCAGGATCGCATCGCTGCCAAATATGGCGCGAAGGATGGCCACACGCTGGCCGAATGGCTACGAAGTCTGAACTTTATCCGCAACGTATCAGCGCATCACAGCCGCCTCTGGAACATCAACGTGCTGGAGCGCTCCGCCCTGCTTGCCGATAACGCCTATTGGCAGGCGTTGAATAATGCGCGGCCCTTTTTCTATTTCTGCCTGATGCAGAAACTGATGCGGATCATTTGCCCGAACTCGCAGTGGCATCAGCGCTTTCGTGCGCTCATGGAAGATTTTCCACAGACGGCGTCCGGTGCGGTCACGCTTCGAGACGCTGGTGTGATCGACGACTGGCAGTCGTGGGCGCTCTGGAGATGAGCAAGACAGGAAGGCAAAAACGAGAACCGGCGCGTACACAGTGAACTGTGAAGAGGCGCCGGGCGTATTACGGTGAAGTATAGCGATGACACAAAACGTGTCAACGAGTATTGACGATTTCAGCAGGTGGCAAGGGAGTGGGGATGACCGAAGATCAACTGGAGCAGCTGTGTCTCGAGTGGTTTGGCGATACCGGCTGGGAAACCGCCCACGGACCGGACATCGCCCACGATGGCGCCACGCCCGAGCGCGATGATTACCATCAGATCCTGCTATCCGGTGATCTTGAAAAGGCCATCACCCGGCTTAATCCGCAGCTGCCCGATGACGCCGTTCAGCAGGCCGTGGCGCAGGTCAGCAAACCCCAGAGTCCTGATCTCGTGCTCAGTAACCGGTCCTTCCATCAGTGGCTGCTCGACGGCGTGCCGGTGCGGTACAAGCGCAACGACGAGGTCATTTATGACCACGCTTTCCTGATCGATTTCGAGCACGTCGAGGTCAACCGCTTTCGCGCCATCAATCAGTTCACGATTCAGGGCAGCAAGCAGCCCCGCCGCCCGGATATCGTCTGTTTCGTCAACGGCCTGCCGCTGGCGGTGATCGAGCTGAAAAGCCCGAGCAGCGAAACCGCCGATGTCACTGGCGCGTTCAATCAGCTACAGACCTACAAAACGGAAATCCCTGATCTGTTCGTCACCAACGAAGCGCTCGTCATCAGTGATGGCTACACCGCACGGGTGGGGTCGCTGACGGCGGATCAGGAGCGCTTCATGCCGTGGCGCACCATCAAGGATGAAGATGACAAGCCGCTGCTGGAGTGGCAGCTCGAAACCCTGGTGCGGGGCTTTTTCGACCGAGGCTTGTTTCTCGATTATCTGCGCTCCTTCGTGCTGTTCGAGACCGACGCCGAGCGGGTGATCAAGAAGATCGCCGGGTATCACCAGTTCCACGCCGTGCGCGAGGCGGTAAAGGCGACCGTAATTGCCGCCGAGGAGCCTGCGGCGGGCGTGGGCGAGAAACGCGCCACCTACGGCGATGAGGTCATCCCCGGCAGCAAGAAGGCCGGGGTGGTGTGGCACACCCAGGGCTCGGGCAAGAGCATCTCGATGGTGTGCTACGCGGGTAAGCTGGTGCAGCAACCGGCGATGCACAACCCGACGCTGATCGTGGTGACCGACCGTAACGACCTCGATGGTCAGCTCTTCACCACCTTCAGCAGCGCCCGCAACCTGCTCAAGCAGGACCCGATCCAGGCCGAGGACCGCGAGAGCCTGCGCCAGAAGCTCGCCGAGCGCGAGTCCGGCGGCATTATCTTCACCACGGTGCAGAAGTTCGCCCTGCTGGACGACGAGCACGGCCACCCGATTCTCAACGGCCGCCACAACATCGTGGTGATCTCGGATGAGGCCCACCGCAGCCAGTACGGCCTGAAAGCCACACTCAAGCAGGATGGCACCTACCAGTTCGGCTTTGCCAAGCACATGCGCGATGCGCTGCCCAATGCCTCGTTCATCGGCTTTACCGGCACGCCGATTGCCAATGAAGACAAGGACACCCGCGCCGTCTTCGGCGATTACGTCTCGATCTACGACATTCAGGACGCCGTGGACGATGGCGCCACCGTGCCGATCTTCTACGAGTCGCGCCTGGCCCGGCTCGATATCAACCGCGAGGAAATCAACCGGCTCTCCGAGCAGGTCGACGAGGTCATCGAGGACGAAGAGGATACCGGCGCGCGGGAGCGCACCAAGGGCGAGTGGAGCCGCCTCGAAAAGCTGATGGGCACCGAGCCACGTTTGCAGCGCATCGCGGCGGACCTCGTCGAGCACTTCGAGACGCGCAACGAGATTGTCGAGGGCAAGGCAATGATCGTCGCCATGAGCCGCAGCATTTGTGCGCAGCTCTACAACGAAATCGTCAAGCTCCGCCCCGATTGGCACGACGACGACCCGGAAAAGGGCGCGATCAAGGTCATCATGACCGGCTCGGCGGCCGACAGTACGCTGCTGACCCCTCATATCTATAACAAGAAAACCAAAAAACGGCTGGAAAAGCGCTTCAAGAACCCGGCGGACCCGCTCAAGCTGGTGATTGTGCGCGACATGTGGCTGACCGGCTTCGACGCGCCGTGCTGCCATACCATGTACGTTGACAAGCCCATGAAGGGCCACAACCTGATGCAGGCCATCGCCCGGGTGAACCGGGTATTCAAGGACAAGCCCGGCGGGCTGGTGGTGGACTACATCGGCATCGCCAACGAGCTGAAAAACGCCCTCAAGACCTACACCGACGCCCGCGGCAGGGGCCAGCCCACCTACAGCGCCGAAGAAGCCTTCGCGGTGTTTGAAGAGAAGCTCGATATCATCCACGGCATGTTTGCCAAGGGCGCCAACCGCGAGGGCTTCGACTACAGCGGCTTTGAAGAGGCGCCGCACAAACTGCTGCCGTCAGCGGCCAACTATATCCTGAGTCTGGATAATGGCAAGAAGCGTTTTCTCGATACCGTGCTGCAGCTCAACAAGGCTTATTCGCTGTGCAGCACGCTGGATGAAGCCAAAGCGTTACACAAGGAGGTCGCATTTCTCTCGGCGATCAAGGCGGCGCTGGTCAAGCACACAAGTACACACCGCTCGCTGAGTGAAGAGCAGAGAAACTCGGCGCTCAAGCAGATTCTCGATAACGCTGTGAAAGCGGAAGACGTGACCGATGTCTTCGCACTCTGCGGCCTCGACAAGCCCAATATCGGTCTGCTTTCCGATGAGTTTCTCGAGGACGTGCGCCAGATGCCGCATCGCAATCTGGCCGTCGAGCTATTGGAAAAATTGCTCAAGGACGACATCAAGGCCAAAACGCGCACCAACGCCGTGCAGGAGAAAAAATACTCGGACCGCCTGCAGGAGACGCTTCGCAAGTACAACAATCGCGGCATTGAAACGGCGCAGGTGATCGAAGAGCTGATTGAGATGGCCAAACAGTTCAAGGCCGATATGGAACGTGACGAGGCGCTCGGCCTGACCCCCGACGAGATCGCTTTTTACGACGCCCTGATTACCAATGAAAGCGCGGTGCGCGAGCTGGGTGATGATCAGTTACGGGCACTGGCGGTTGAAGTGACCAACAAGCTTCGCAGCTCCACCACCGTTGATTGGCAGGTGCGCGAAAGCGTGCGCGCCAAACTGCGCATTCTGGTGCGCCGGACGCTGCAGCGTTACAAGTATCCGCCGGACAAGTCGCCGGAGGTCATTGAGCTGATTCTCAGGCAGGCGGAGCTGCTGTCCAATCATTGGAGTCGGTAGGCGAAATTATTCGCATCTCCAGATAGCGAAAAACCCCGGTGCAACTCACCGGGGTTATAACGCCGACCGGGTACTCCCAGTCCATCTCGAAGATTGGATGCTTTTGATTCTGAAATCAACGTCCGTTCAGTCTTGTGTTCGCTGAGCTCCTGCTGCTTTCTGCTGCCCGGTTCGCGCGAAAAAAGCGCCCCGCAGGGCGCTTTATCTCTCAATGACTTGCCTTTCCTTTTGACGATTCACTCCGGCAGCGCATAGGTGAGCACGTAGTCCCCCGACGGCGTTTCCATGAAGTGGTGGCCGGTGGCGACAATCATCAGGTACTCGCGACCGTTGGCTTCATACACCAGCGGGTTGGCCTGACCGCCCGCCGGCAGCGGCGCGCTCCACAGCGTTTCGCCGCTTTCGATATCGATGGCCCGAATCAGGTCGTCGGTGGCCGCGGCGATGAAGATCAGGCCGCCGGCCGTGACCGCCGAGCCGCCGTTGTTGGGCGTGCCGATATCAATCGGCAATCCTGAGCGGATGCCCCAGGGGCCGTTGGCACGGGCGGTGCCCAGCGGGCGGTCCCACAGCGTGTTGCCGGAGGCCACGTCCACGGCGCGAATGTGGCCATAGGGCGGCTGCTTGCAGAGCAGGCCGGTGAAGGGCACGCGCCAGCCGGCGTTGACGTTGACTGCGTAGGGCGTGTTGGCCTGCGGGTCGCCCGCGCCTTCGGCACCGCCGTCGTCACTGGCCATCTCTTCACGCGGCTTCCAGCCGTACTCGTTGGCCTTCTCGCGCGGCACGAGGATGTTGTAGTTGGGCATGTCGTTGTAGTTGGCGATCAGCACGCCGCGCTCCGGGTCGATCGCGATGCTGCCCCAGTCCGAGCCGCCGTTGTAGCCGGTGTATTCGATCCAGTGCTGATCGGTGGTGGGTGGCGTGTACATGCCCTCGTAGCTGGCGTTCTGGAACTGGATGCGACAGAACATCTGATCAAAGGGTGACATGCCCCACATGTCGCGCTCGGTCAGCTCGGGCTGTTCCAGGGTGTGATAGAGCGAATAGGGCTGGGTTTTCGAGCGCTGCTCGGGTTCAACACCGCCCTGCGGCACCGGGCGCTCCTCGGCACCGCCGCCGAGCAGTTCGCCATTGCGTCGATCAAACACGTAGATGCCGCCCTGTTTGGTGGGCATGACCACCGCCGGCACGCTGCCGTTGTCGGTAGGGAAGTCGATCAGCGTCGGCTGGGAGCCGGGGTCGTAGTCCCAGACATCCTTGTGGGCGGTCTGGAACTTCCACGTCGGCAGGCCGGTATTCACATCCAGTGCCACCAGCGAACTGGCCCATTCGTTTTCGGCCGGCGTGCGCGAGCTGCTCCAGTAGTCCGCCGCCGAGTTGGCCATCGGCAGATAGACCAGCCCCAGCTTGTTGTCGCCCACGGCCGTGGTCCACATGTTGGGCGAGCCGCGCACGTAGGTCTCGTCACCGCTGAGCGGCTCGCTGCGATCCGGGCGACCGGCATCCCAGGCCCACTCGAGTTCGCCGGTGACGGCGTCATAGCCCTTGATCACACCGGAGGGCGGATAGCGGCGCTGGCCGTCCAGCACCTGGTGGCCGGTGACCAGCACGTCATTGACGATGACCGGCGCCGAGTTGATCGACACATAGCCCGGCGGGGTCTCGCCCATGTTCTGCTTGATATCGACCTGGCCGTTGTCGCCGAACTCGGTGCAGGGGCTGCCGGTCTCGGCATCCACGGCAATGATGCGACCATCCAGCGTGCCCGAGAAGATGCGCGCCTGGCACTGCTGCGCGGCGCTGTCGCTTGAGGTGTTGGCAACAACATCATTGCCGGCCATGGTGCTGGCACCTGTCTCGTCGGCATCATTGTCGCTGGGCGCCGAGGCACTGTCCGGCACCTGATAGTACGTCACCCCGCGGCAGGCGGCGGTATAGGGGATGGCGTCGTCCGAGACCTGCGGATCAAAGCGCCAGCGCTCCTCGCCGCTGGCGGCGTCCAGCGAGATCAGGATATTGCGGGACGTACACAGAAAAACGTCATTGCCGACCTTTAATGGTGTGGTTTCAGCACCCCAGCGATGCTCGAGCAGATCGCCGGTGCGATAGGTCCAGGCCTGTTCGAGCTGGTCGACGTTGTCGGGGGTAATCTGATCCAGCGCGGTAAAGCGGGTGGCGGCGTTGTCCCCGCCGTAGGCGCTCCAGTCGCCGCGCGCCGGCTGGTCCGCCGGCTGGGCGCTGCCGACATCGGTAGTCAGCGAGGCCGACTGCGGGTCAGGGACATTACCGGAATGGGTGAAGTTGTGCGGTAGAAAGGCCAGTGCCCCGGCGCCGGCCAGCACCAGCGTCAGCCCGCCGGCGGTGACCAACGAGGCGCGTCGGGACACACCGGCAGACGTCTTGTACGCCACCAGCGCGACCAGAATGCCAAGGATCAGCACCACGTCCATGCGCGGGATCCAGCGCCAGTAGTCGAGACCGGACTCCCAGGCCGCCCAGATCAGCGAGCCGATAAAGACCACGGCGTACACCAGCACCCCGGCGCGGCGCTGCATGGCCAGAAGCCCGCCGGCCAGCAGCATGCCGATGCCGGCCAGCAGGTAATACCAGGAGCCGCCGACAATCGCCAGCCAGGCGCCCCCTATCGTTAAAACCAGACCGACCAGCGCCACCAGCGCGCCGACCAGCATCAGCGCGATATCACGCCGGCCTTCCTTCCCTGAAGATGTTGCCATGTCGCTCTCCCTCGCATTTGTCGTTATTCGGGAAAGCTTGTTTGTGGCTTAATGGCTTGCCCGTCAGCACAGCCTGGTCGCATTTCCAATAAAAATACATTGGATCAAAGTGCGAATCCGAGGGCTGTTCACCCGAACGCCGCCAGCGCCAGATACGCCCCGCTCTGCTCCCGAATCTCCTGTCCCAGCTCTTCGACCTCCTCACTCACGGCTTGGAAATGCGCTCGTTCGGCCAGCCCCGCAAGCCAGGCGTCCACCTGCGGGAAGCCGTCAAAGCGGTAGCCGACCGCGCGGATCTGGTAGAGCTCACAGCCCATGGCGAGATCAGCGATGGTGGGGTGTCCGTCGCCCAGCAGCGTCGGGGGATGATCGCTGCCCTGCTGATTTTCGAAATGCCTCTCCAGCGTGGCCAAACCCGGCTTGAGCCCTGCCTGCAATGGCTCGAGCAGCGTGGCCTGAATCTCGCGCTTGAGCATCGGCAGGGTCTGATGCAGGTTCATGATGTGGTGGAACATGTCGAAGCGGCGCAGGTTGCCGTGGTGCCAGGCCAGCCACTGATCGATCTTCGCGCTGCGGGTAACGTCCTGCTCCCCGGGATACCAGCGCTGCGCGGTATCCCGATCCGCGGCGGTACGACACAGATGGATCATGATCGCCTGGCTCTCGGCCAGAGTGAGCGGCTTTTCATCGCCATCGTTGTCGACCACCAGGGCGGGCACGGTCTGGAAGGGGTTGAGGGCGGTAAACCAGTTGGTGTGGGTCTCCCCGCCGGCGAAGTCGACCTCGTGGAAGTCGTAATCGACGCCCAGCTCGCGAAGGAGGATTTCCGCGGCGCGCGAGGGCTGGGAGAGGCGGTGGGCGTAGAGGGTCGTGGGCATGAGATGTCACTTGAAGGGAGTTTGCTTGAGTCTGGCACAGGTGTTCGGCCTTCTCCTTCGAGATGGCCGAACACCCGATGCCGTCCGGGTTAGTGCACCACCACGCGCACCCGCGCCAGGTTCTCCATCCGGGCGTAGGGCGTTTTCTCATCCCCTTGCACCCGGGAGACACCCTTCAGGGCCACGAAATGGGTGCCGGGCCGGTCGAAGGTGCGGGTGGTCGTGAGCGTGACCTGCGTCTGGTCGGGCTGGATCCCGGCCTCGACCGGGAAGGCGGTCTCCTCCTGACCGAAATCCCACCGGGCGTCCATCACGACACCGGCGCCGGGGGGCGTTTCGATGGTGCCGGTCAGCGTCACCTGGTCGCCGGGCTGGATGTCGGCGCGTTCGCCACCATTGACGCTCAGATTGACCACCGGCTGCAGCCCTTGCCGCATCGTCGCCGTGCCGGGCACATGCACCTGGCCGTTGTCGATGCGATACCCGGTGCTGGCCGGGGGCGCTTTGTCGTGTTCGACCCAGGCCGCCAGTTCGCGCAGCGCCTGCTGGAGGACCGGGATGTAGCTGACAACGCGCGTGGGGTCATCCACTGCGTTCGGGTCATCGCCGTGCAGGGCGTGGTCGACGTAGTAGAGTCGAACGCGATCGTCGCCCCGGGCATGCTGCTCGACCTGGCGGCGGTACCAGTCCGCCTGCCAGGGCAGCGCTTCACGGTCCCACAGCGAGGCCACGAGAATCATCCTTTCATCGACCTCGCCGGTGATCTCCCCGCCGGCCGTGTTGCCGGCAAAGAGCGGGCCGAGCAGCATGGGGCGCTGCGGGTAGAGCGGCTCGCCACTGTCATCGCGGAACTGGTCCCACACGGGGTAGCCTTCGGGCGGCACCTGGTGGCGGTGGTAGCTCTCCATGGCGAGCAGATTGCTGTTGTCGAGCGTCACCCGGTCACCCGGGCGGATCGCCTCGGCCGCATTTTGTCCGGTGTCGGCGAGCATGACGATATCGTCGACGATGTCCGTTGCCAGCAGTGACTGCCCGGCACTCTCGCCGTTCTCGACGTCAAGATCGCCCGCGACGAAGGTGACGTCAGGCGGTGTGTCCTCGAGACGAAAACCGACGATATCCTCGGCGCTGGCCTCGCCCTCGAAGGCGTTGTCGACACCGCCCGCGGCATCGCCGTCCGTGGGGGCTTCCATCAGGCCGAGATCATGGGCCTCGCGCCGGGTGATCGGTTCGGCCACGGTCGAGGCGAATTCGATGCGCGCCTCGTCGAAATAGTCGGGGTGGTCGTGACCGAGATAGCCGGGCTGCGTCCAGAAGTCCTCGAAATAGGCGGCATCGGCGGCCCGGACCCCCTGGTACAGAGCGGCAAAGCCGTGCAGGCCCATGGACTCGTAGGCGTACCAGCTCTTCAGCGGAAAGCCCATCCTGTCGGCTTCGCGCAGGACCTCGGCCTCGCGCTCGGTGAGACCGGCGTACGGGTCGCCGCTGCCGCCGGGATCGACTGCGTCCACCACCTGCGCCAGTTGGTCGTCGAGCACGCGAAGCGCCTGCATGCGCACGGTAAACATGTTGGGAATCGCCATGGGCGAGCCGAGCACATAGGGGACGCCGCCGTCCCAGACGTCGGTGTTTTCGAGGCTGCCGATGGTGCGAAAGGCGCCCCCTGAGCCGCCATAGACATAGCCCCAGGGGCGCTCGTCGTTGGTGTAGACCTGACGGGCCACATGGCGGGAAAACCGCGCCGCGGCCGCGTTGGCGCGGTAGGCGGCGAGGGTCGGATCATTCCCCTGGCCCTGACCGCCGCCGTTGGTCTCGACGAAATAGGCGCCGCTGTCGGCGGAGAAGCCGATCTTGTTGTCGGCGCCCGCTGCGGCTTCCCGGGCGAGGGTTTCGCTGATCGGTGTGGGCGTCACATGCTGGAAAAAACGCCCTTCGTAATCCTCCCTCGGCGGGAAATAGTACGAAAAGCGCGTGTCGGTGCCCTTGAAACCGCCGTGTACGTAGCGGTGCGGCACGGGCTCGGTGCGCCTTTCGTCCGTGTCGATATAGGGCGTGGCGAAGGTGTCATCCCGGGTGTCGAATCCCTGTGCCGTCAGCGTGTCCCGGGAGTGCGGCGCAGAGCAGGCCGTCAGCGTCAGTACGGCGAGGCCGCAGGCGGTGCCGGCAACGCCCTGCATGTATCGTTTTGCCATGAATATCCCTTTGCTTTTGTCTGTTGTTTCCTGAGGGGCTGCGTCAGTTACGGGTGCCCGTCAGAAGACTGCTGCCACAATGCCACGCAGCCATGCCGGGCCCACTTTTGAAGTACAGGCCCGGCGGAAACGTTAGCAGAGATTAGAAATGTTCGATGAAGTTGTGGCGAAGGTAGAAGGCACAGGCAACGCCCGGACAGAGACGACTAAAACAGCGCGCCGAAAGCCGATGCTCGAGAGGAAGGCATGCAGCAGCATGGACAGTTCTGGTGCCAGTCCCTGACCGAAAAGCGCCACAAGGGTGAGCAGACGCTCTTCTGGTCATGGCCGGGCGTCGCGCAAGTCATCGTCTTCGTTCAGGGCGCCGGCCCGAGCGTGAGCGTCAAGCAGGTCGTTGGTGGACGGACATGCTAGCCCGCCAGCCTGACGTCCTGGATCAGACGGGAGGATTGCAGTCGATGTTTGACCAGATCCACGGCGGCCCTGTCATGAGTGGCCACTTCCGGCGACTCGATCAGACAGGCCAGACATTCCGGCAGCGGTAAAAAGCCTTCTCTGGCCCCCAGGATCTGCATCTCTCCGGTAAGCCGTTCCCGATTGAGCACGCTGACCGCCAGGCCGTTGCGGACGGCCGATTCGATCGCGGTCACGCTGGTGCTGGCAAAGACGGTCTCCCAGCGTCGGCCGCTCTCGTTCAGCGCGGCCAGGCCAATGGCTCGATAGGTGCAGTCGGTGGGATACAACGCCAGCGGTAGCGGGTTCAGCTGGTGCAGCTCGTGACAGGTCGACCCCGCCCAGACCGGTTGCGTGCGCCAGAGGGGAGGACCGGGCATCGGTGTTTCCCTGTCGGCGTACAGGGCAATCGCCAGGTCGAGTTCACCCCGTTCCACGGTCCGGCGCAGTTCTAGGCTATTGGCCGTTGTGACCTGGAGTCGGACGCGGGGCATCGATCGTCGAAGAGCCGGCAGCAGGCTATCGAGTACCCCGGGGACATAGTCGTCCGGCAGGCCGAGGCGAACAGTGCCCTGTGTCGATCGGTGCGAGAGCCGCTCGAGCAGCGCGTCGTGTTCGGCAAGCAGCGCAAGCGATTGCGCGATCAACTGCTCGCCGTCCGTGGTGAGCTGTACCCCGGTCTTGAAGCGCACCAGCAGCTGACGGTCCAGCTGTTGCTCCAGCCGCTTGATCTGCTGGCTGACCGCACCGAGCGTGCAGTGTCGGCGTGTGGCCGTGGCACGCAGCGTGCCCAGCGACCCCGCCATGTGCAGCGTGCGGAGCAGTTCGATATCCAGCGTTCGATCGGCCATGTTTAACTTTTCTATACACAGGCTGGTTTAATTATAGATTCAATAATCACATGGCAGCGCCTACCCTGACAACGTTGCCCTATCCGTTCAGTGAGTGGCGTGCCAGGAAACGGCACGCAGGCCGATTCCGCGTGTCGAGGCGGCGGATTGAGGGGGGTGAAGGAAGGGCGGCCGCCCCCATGTCGATCACGCGGTGTTCCAGGGGCAGCCGATAACGTCAGGTATTGATCACGGAGAAGCCCGGAAGTGACACAAACCAGTCGAGCCGACATGAGAAGCACCGTGGCCATCGCCGCAGGTGGTGCGCTGTGTACCGCTATCGCCTTCGGGCCGGCCCGAATGGGCTACGGGCTGTTTCTTCCGCAGTTTCGCGAGGTGTTTTCGCTGAGTACCGCCCATGCCGGCCTGATCGCCAGCAGTGCCTTTGCGGCCTTTTTCCTTGCGCTGCTGGTGTCCGCCCGTCTTGTCATCCGCCACGGCTCGCGCGTGCCGGTGGTCTCCGGCTCGCTGGCCGCCGCCATCGGTATGGCACTTGTCGCCGGCACGCAGAACACGCTGGTATTTGCCGCCGGCATCGTTCTGGCGGCCACCAGCGCCGGGCTGTGCTGGTCACCCTTCAATGACGCCGTGGGCCGCGCGATTGCTGAAAAATGGCATGGTCGCGTGCTGTCGATGGTCAGTACGGGGACTACGTTCGGTATTGCCGGGGCGGGTGTTCTGGCACTGGCCGTGGCACTGCTGGGCTGGGACTGGCGTGCCATCTGGTTCGGATTTTCCGCTCTGGCGCTGTCGTGTGCCGTGTATAACCTGGTGGTATTGCGTCAGCTGCCTCGAACGACGGCGTCGTCCCTTGATTCGGCAACCTTCAGGCGACTGATGAACAGGGCCATTCGGCCCATTTACTGGATTGCCGTGTCCTTTGGCGTTACCAACGGCATCTATCTGTCGTTTGCCGTGGATCAGATCGATTCAACGGGAGGTCTGGCCGGTCTGCAGGCTGACGGGGCCGGCGCCGTACTGTTCATGGCCTTTGGTGCCGGCGGGATCGTCGGTTTATTGACGGCAGATGTTGAGCGTCGTATCGGTCTGCGTCGTCTGGTGCAGGGCGTCTTTCTCTGTTCTGCGGCCTCCCTGCTGTTCATCGCCTTCGCCGCGACGCTCTGGATGGGCGTCATTGCCTCTGCTGCCCTGCAGGGGCTGTGCCTGATGAGCCTGAGCGCCATTTTTTCGTTTGTCAGCCAGCGGCTGTATCCCGACATCTCGAGCATCAGTTTTACGGCGGTGCTGACGGTCTATGCCCTGGGCAACGTGGCAGGGCCCGCGCTGGCAGGCTATCTGGCCAGTGCCACGAGCCTGATGATGGTGTTTACCGGGGCGGCCGTCGTATCGCTGGTCACCGGCGTGCTGTTTCGGGCGCGGTATACCTGAACGTGGGGGCGCCGCGGGGATGCCGGTATCCCATCCTGCGTCTGTCGGCAGGCCGGCATCGCCATCAGGCGGCGAACTGCGGCTGGCTTCGGCATGGTGGGGAAAACGAGTCTGATGCTGTTGGTCATGCCTGAACGTCGCCGCGTTGTTGTATGCAAAACGGTGCCATGGTGCGTCGCTATCCATGACAGCGTTAGCACGGATCGGTAACCGGTCACGGCGGCAGGTGAAAGGGATCGTGCCTAAAACAGCGCCCCGACAAGGCCGATGCTCGAGATGAAGGCATGCAGCAGCATGGGCAGCAAAAGACCCCGGGTGCGCCAGCGGTAGTAGCCCAGCACCAGCCCCCAGCCAAAAAGCGCCACAAACGTGAGCAGGTGGTGATACTGGATCATGTGCAGCCCGGCAAAACACAGCGCGCTGAAGGCGATCAAAAGCGCCACGCGCCAGCCCCGCGGCTGATCATCGATTCTTGCGATCAGGAAGTGACGAAAGGCCAGCTCCTCGATGATGGGCGCCCAGATCAGCACGCAGACCACCATGATGAGATTCTGCCAAACGCTCCTGTTGTCATACAGCGAGGCCATGAACGCCTCGGGCGCCATCTCCAGCCAGACGCTGACGGCCGCCGCCAAAACCTGAACCAAAAGCACCAGGCCGATGCCACGAGCGACATCGCCCCGCGTGAACTGACCGACAAACGTGGGTTGCGTAGAAAACCAGCGTCGCCATGCCCAAAAGCCTGCCAGCATCAATATCAGCGACGGCGCCAGAATCACCGCGAAACCATACCCCTGGATGAGCTCGGCAAAGGCGGCAGCGCTCATGACAAGCTGCAGCCCCTGCACGCTCAGAAACTGGCTGGCGAGATAGCCGGCGAACATTACAAGGCCGAAAAGGATCTGCCGTGCAGGGGGATGGTAGACAGGACGGGGCGTGGTCATGACCCGGGCTCCGGTAGCGGGAATCCAGGCAGGGTAGCACTCGTTTCTGAAGACAGTGCAGAACAGGGCGATGGAAAAGAGCGCTAGACTGGGAGCGTTGCCCTGCAAGGAGCTGCCATGAAGACCTTTGCCCTCTCTCCAGGAGACGCCGAGCGCGCCCGCCCCGACGTCGCCGGCTTTTTCGACCCGCGCACCTTCAGCATTCAGTACGTGGTCTCCGACCCCGCCACGCGGCGCTGCGTCATCATCGACCCGGTGCTCGATTTTGACGAGAAGGCCGGCGCCACCGCCACGCGGCAGGCCGATGTGCTGCTGGCCTATATCGAGCGCGAAGGGCTTGAGGTCGAGTGGATTCTGGACACGCATCCGCACGCCGATCACTTCTCCGCGGCGCGCTATCTGCATGACAGCACCGGCGCACCGACCGCCATCGGCCGGCCGGTGACTCGGGTTCAGGCGTTATGGAAAACGATCTACAACTGGCCGGATTTGAAAGACGACGGCAGCCAGTGGGACCGGCTGTTCGATGATGGCGACACCTTCCGGGTGGGCGACATCGAGTGCCGCGTCATGCACTCGCCGGGCCATACGCCGGCCTCGATCACCTATGTGATCGGGGATGCCGCCTTCGTGCACGACACACTGTTCCAGCCCGACTTTGGTACCGCACGCGCCGACTTCCCCGGCGGCTGTGCCCATCAGCTGTGGCGCTCGATCCAGGCGATTCTGGCGCTGCCGGACGATACCCGGCTCTTCACCGGCCACGACTACATGCCCGACGGACGCGAGCCGCAGTGGGAGAGCACGGTGCGCGAGCAGCGCGACACCAACAAGCACTGTTTGAAAGACAGCAGCGAGGCGGCCTATGTCGAACTGCGCCAGAAGCGCGATCAAGAGCTGCCGATGCCGAAGCTGATCCTGCATGCGCTGCAGGTCAACATTCTCGGCGGGCGCCTGCCGGAGCCCGAAGAAAACGGCCGGCGCTATCTGAAGATACCGCTGGAGGCGCTGGACGGGGCCGAGTGGGAGTAGCGCAAGTCTGGCGTCGTGACTCGTGGAGCAGGGAGTCGGCGACGCCATGGAAGAGATAAATGATTACTCGAGATTCTGAATCTGCTCGCGCATCTGCTCGATCAGGACCTTGAGCTCCACCGCACAGCGGGTGGTGTCGGTGACGGCGGCCTTGGAGGAGAGGGTGTTGGCTTCGCGGTTCAGTTCCTGCATCAAAAAATCCAGCCGCCGCCCGATGGGGCCCTTTTGATTGAGCTGGCGCTCAACCTCGCCGACGTGTGTCTCCAGCCGGTCGAGCTCTTCGGCGACGTCTGCCTTCTGGGCGATCAGCGCCATTTCCGCTTCCAGCCGGTTGGGGTCAAGCTCGGCCCTGACGCTCTCCAGACGCTCCAGAATCTGACTGCGCTGGCGCTCCAGCACGGCCGGCAGGTGGGCGCGCACTGCCTCCACCTGGGCGCGAATGCCGGTCAGGCGCTCGCGAATCAGATCGCAGAGCTGCTCGCCTTCGCGCTCGCGGCCGGCGTTCAAGTCCTCCAGCGCCTGTGACATCAGCCCAAGTGCGGCGGCGCGGACGGTGTCCATGTCGATCTCGCCGCCGCGGGCGATGCCGGGGTGATCCAGAAGCTCCAGCAGGCTCGGCATGGAGGCTTCCGGGGCGTGGCGACGCAGGCGGGTCAGGGTGTCCATCAGCACTTCAAGGTGTTCGACGTTGATGTCGAGGCCGTCACCGCTGCTCCGGGCGCGTTCAAAGCGCAGCGAGCACTCGATCTTGCCGCGCGACAGCGCCCCGCGCAGGCCGTCGCGAAACGGCGCTTCCAGATCCCGCAGCGCTTCGGGCAGGCGAAAGTGCAGGTCGAGATAGCGCTGATTCACCGAGCGCAGTTCCAGCGCAAGGCTGCCCCAGTCGGCATCCAGCGTCTGGCGGGTAAAGGCGGTCATGCTGCGTGCCATGGGTCATCCTTGCATGAGAGGTGAAAGCGATCAGTCTAAACGATTCGTTCATGGCGCAGGCAGGCGTGTAAGATGCCCGGCCCATCGTTTCTTGTGTTTTCATTTTTACCAGTAGAGAGAATGTCATGCGACCCAGTGGACGTGCCCCCGAGGCGACTCGTGAAATTACCCTGACCCGCGGCTACACGAAGCACGCCGAAGGCTCGGTGCTGGTCGCCTTTGGCGATACCCAGGTGCTGTGCACGGCCAGCGTGGAAGCCGGTGTGCCGCGCTGGCTGCGCGGCAAGGGTCAGGGCTGGATCACCGCCGAATACGGCATGCTGCCGCGCGCGACCCACAGCCGCAGCGGTCGCGAAGCGGCCCGCGGCAAGCAGGGCGGACGCACCATCGAGATTCAGCGCTTGATCGGGCGCAGCCTGCGCGCGGCAGTGGATCTGAAAAAGCTCGGCGAGTTCACCATCACCATCGATTGCGACGTGCTCCAGGCCGATGGCGGCACGCGCACGGCGGCGATTACCGGTGGCTGCGTGGCGCTGGTCGATGCGCTCCAGTCGCTGCAGCGCAACAAGCAGATCACCACCGATCCGCTCAAGCAGCTGATCAGCGCGGTGTCAGTGGGCATCTACAAGGGGCAGGCGGTGACGGATCTGGACTACGCCGAGGACTCGCGCGCCGAGACCGACATGAACGTGGTCATGACCGCCGACGGCGGCATCATCGAGGTGCAGGGCACCGCCGAGCAGAAGTCGTTCTCGCGCGCCGAGCTCAACGCCATGATGGATATGGCCGAAGCCGGCTGCGAGCAGCTCTTTGCGCGTCAGCGCGAGGCGCTGGGCGTGGTCAGCTGAGCGGTACGCGCCGCTTGAGACACGGCAGTAATGACACGGCGCCGGCAGCGAGAGCTGTCGGCGCCGTGGCGCGAAGGGACCGGGGCAGGGACGCTCGATCACGACATTGACGTGATCGGGCGATCTGTCAGAGCTCCAGATCGTACTCGATGATCAGCGGCGCGAACTCGCTGAAATCGGCGTCGCGGTCGATCCAGGCACTTTTGACCGTGCGGGCCAGGTCGGGCCCGGTGATCTGGTAGTCCATGCGCCAGCCGTCCTGACGCTTGCGCGGCACCTCGCTGTCGAGCTTTTGCCACCAGGTGTGATGACCGGCGTTGCGCTCGACTTCGCGGAAGGTGTCGACAAAGTCCATCGGGCCGAAGACCTGATCCATGAAGGCGCGCTCTTCGGGGCGAAATCCGGGCGTGCTCTGGTGTTCGGACCAGTGGTCGAGATCGATGGTCTTGTGGGCGATGTACCAGCTGCCGGCGATGATGTACTGGCGGCGCTTGCGGCGCAGCTTGCCGAGGTAGTCGCTGTACTGCGCGATGAAGCGCTGCTTGGCGTGCGGGTCTTCCGGCATCAGAAAGGAGGCCACGCTGAAGCGCTCGTAGTCGGCCTGCAGAAAGCGCCCTTCGTTGTCGCACTGCTCAAAGCCCAGACCGTACATGATCGCCTTGGGGATCTTGCGGCAGTAGATGCCCACGCCGGCAAAATCGTCCTGTTCGGCGTCCAGGAAATAGCCTTCATAGCCCTCGGGATAGAGGATCGAGTCGTCCAGCTCGAAGCTTTTGGTCTTCAGGTTCTGCACGCAGACGATGTCGGCATCCTGCGCTTTCAGCCAGTCGAGAAAGCCCCGTTCCACGGCTCTGCGCATGCCATTGACGTTGATACTGGCGATTTTCATACGTGGTCCCTTGTTTTTCGCGCGTGTATGATACCCGAGCCTGACAGGTTTGGGTAAAGAGCCGGTACAAGAAAAGGGTATGACATGTTTGACGAGCAGCGGGAATTCATTGAATTTGCCATCCGCGAGCAGGCGCTGCGCTTTGGCGAATTCACTCTCAAGTCGGGGCGTGTCAGTCCCTATTTCTTCAATGCCGGCCTTTTCCACACCGGTGCCGCACTGGAAGTGCTGGGTCGCTGCTATGCCGGTGCCATCCAGCGCAGCGGTCTGGAGTTCGATCTCCTGTTCGGCCCTGCCTACAAGGGCATCCCGCTGGCCTCGAGCACGGCCATTGCGATGGCCACGCATCATGACCGCAATCTGCCTTGGTCGTTCAATCGCAAGGAAGCCAAGGACCACGGTGAAGGCGGCTCGCTGGTCGGCGCCCCGCTGTCCGGCCGCGTGTTGATCATTGATGACGTCATCACCGCCGGCACGGCCATCGGTGAATCCATGGCGCTGATCGAGGCGGCCGGGGCCACCGCCGCCGGGGTGGTCGTGGCGCTGGATCGCCAGGAGCGCGGCCAGGGTGACATCAGCGCCATCGAGGACGTGCGCCGGCGTTACAATATCCCGGTGGTGCCGATCATCACGCTGGCGGGCATTCTCGAGTATCTCGACACCCGGGCCGATGACGCCCTGGAGCCGCATGCCCGCGCCATTGAAGCGTATCGCGCACGCTACGGCGTTTAGCGCACGGCTTCAGACGGTGGTAAGGTGGCCTTAATAAAAAAGATGACATCATGTCGATTCATGTCCTCATGATGGCACAATGTACCGGTCGACACCGGTCTGTATTCCCGCAGGCGAACGGACTCCTCTCTGATAGCGCCTGCCCCTGGCGGGGCAGCAAGCCAAGGATTTCAACATGAAAAAGATCATCATTTCGGTACTGGGTACCGGCCTGGCGCTTTCCAGCCTGAACGCGTCGGCCCTGAGCCTGTCGGCCAGCGGCGGCAAGGACTCTCACGGCGTTCAGATCAACCAGTCCCTGCTGCCGGGCTGGAGTGCGGGTCTGGGCTACTACAGCACGGATCGCAGCGGCGACAACACCAAGACCTATTCCGGTCAGCTGATGTTTTCACCCTACGTGCCGGGCGTGGATATCTCGCTGGGCGGGCGCTATCAGTATTTTGATTCCCACTACGGCAACGGTGGCGGCCTGGGGCTGGGCGGTTCGGCCTATGTCGATACCCCGATTCCGCGCGTCAGCGTCGGTGGCTACGGCTTCGTCACGCCCACCGGGCTGAGCCACGGCGATATCGACAAGAGCTACGAGTACGGCGCCCGCGCCCGTGCCACGCTCTTTGCCCAGACCTACGGCTATGTGGGCTATCGCTACTACCGCGCCGATTTCGACGATCACAGCAACAAGACGCTGTTCAGCGGTCCGGAACTGGGTGTCTCCGTCGGTTTCTAAACCAGCGAACGTCTGATGCAAGCGGGCCCGGCCTCTGTGCCGGGCCCGCTGTCGTTGGTTCCCGGCAATACCGATCGCAGACCTGGAGGCCACGCCCGCCATGCTGGATATCGCCCTGTTCGAGCCGGAAATTGCCCCCAACACCGGCAATATCATCCGGCTGTGTGCCAATACCGGCTTTCGTTTGCACCTGATCGAGCCGCTCGGCTTTGAACTCGATGACAAGCGCCTGCGTCGCGCCGGGCTGGACTACCACGAGTGGGCGCGCGTCCGGGTGCATGCCTCGCTGGACGCCTTCATGGCCGCCCTCGCGCCGCAACGGGTGCTGGCCATCACCACTCGCGGGCGCACCCGGCACGACCGTGTGGCCTATCACACCGGCGATGTGCTGCTGTTCGGCCCGGAGAGCCGCGGCCTGCCGCAGCCCCTGATCGACATTCTTCCCGAAGATCAGCGTCTGCGCATTCCCATGCGCGAAGACAGCCGCAGCCTCAACCTGTCGAATGCCTGCGCCGTGCTGGTTTACGAAGCCTGGCGGCAATTCGACTTTGACGGGGCGTTGCCGTCCTGATCCTCAAGCGTTTTGGTCATGAACACGCTGTAGGGGCTTTCGAGATAGGTGCCGAAGGGCGGGCAGGTCTCGAATCCGAAGCGGGCGTAGAGACTGCGTGACGGGGCAAAGATATCCTGCGGGCCGGTCTCGAGGCTCAGACGCTTGAAGCCGCGCGCGCGGGCTTCCCGGATGATGTGATCGAGCAGTTTGGCCGCCACCCCGCGGCGTAAATGGGTGCTGGCGGTGCGCATCGACTTGATTTCGCCGTGGGTCTCGTCGAGCGTTCTGAGCGCGCCGCAGCCGGCCAGCGCGTCCCCCTCCCAGACGCTCCAGAGGGTCACATCAGGGGCGCGCAGCGCCTCGAGGGGCATGGCGTGGCAGTTCTCCGCCGGGGAGTGGCCGGCCAGGTCCGTCACGTGTTCATGAATCAGCGCGGTGATGGCGTCACCGCTCAGGTCATCCTGCACAATCTTCATGGGTCATCCCTTTTGTTGTTGTGCCTCAAATGATCGCGCCCCGGAGGGGAATCGATCAGAAGCCGGCGGGGGCCAGACGCCCTTCCAGCCAGGCAAAAAGGCGCTCGTAGCCGGCCCGTTCGGCCGCGCTCAGAAACCCCTGCTCGGTAATGAGCTGATCGCTCTGGGCCTCGATGGCATCAAGCTGGGTCATGAGAGCGTCGGCATCGTGCGGACCAAGCGTCCCATCGCCCCGGGCGTTGCCGATACGGTAGCGAAACGTCTCGATGAGATCATCGATGCGCTCGCGGTCGCTCTGATTGATGCGATAGTGGCCCTTGTCCAGATGAACTTCCAGCCCCGAGCCGCGCACCAGCTGGATCAGCGCCGCATCCGGGGTGAACGAGCCGTCGAGTGCCGACGCCCGATGGCCTTCCAGCAGCGCGTCATCCACCTCGACCGGGCAGCCGCTGGTATGGGCGAACTGCTGCAGCGCCTCATCAAGGCGCTGTTCGGGATAGTCATAGACCATCGCCTGAACCTGACAGGCCGCGCTGGCCGGCAGGGCACACGCCATGGCCGCACCGGCCAGCAGTGCCCCGGCGCCTGCCTGAAAAGGACGCTGTCGGACACGCCGGGCAAGCCCCTGATCACGCATGTGTTTCTCTCCTGGGCGGTGATGGGTGGTCGATTCGAGTGCCGCCATTACAGCACAGGCACGGGCACAGGATGTATCATGACGTGCTTGCGTCATCTGCCTTCCATCAGGTTGTTCCCATGTCCGATATTCGCCACCGCATCAGCGGCCTCAATCCGCGTCAGCGTGAGGCCGTGAAATACATCGATGGCCCCTGTCTGGTGCTCGCCGGCGCCGGCTCCGGCAAGACCAGCGTGATCACCACCAAGATCGCGTATCTGGTACATGAGTGCGGCATGAGCGCCCGGCGCATCGCCGCGGTGACCTTCACCAACAAGGCCGCCCGCGAGATGAAGGAGCGTGTGCAGTCGATGCTGCCCGGCCGCAGCGGCCACGGCCTGACGGTCTCCACCTTCCATACCCTGGGGCTGACCATCATCCGCTCGGAGCTGAAAACGCTGGGCCTGCGCCCCGGATTTTCGCTGTTTGACCCGGAAGATGCGAAGGCGCTGCTGCGCGATCTGATGCAAAAGGACGCCCAGATCGATGCCGACCAGATCAACCGGGTGCAGAGCCAGATCTCGAACTGGAAGAATGACCTGATCCTGCCGGGCCATGCGCTGTCCCACGCCGAGACCGAGGACGAGGCGTACTGCGCGCGCATCTACGAGCACTACGTGCGCCACCTGAAGGCCTATAACGCGGTCGATTTCGATGACCTGATCATGCTGCCGGCGACGATGTTCGAGCGTCACCCCGAGGTGCTGCAGCGCTGGCGGGGCCGCATCCACTACATGCTGGTGGACGAGTATCAGGACACCAACTCGAGCCAGTATCAGCTGGTGCGCATGCTGATGGCCGAGCGTCAGACCTTCACCGTGGTGGGCGATGACGACCAGTCGATCTACGCCTGGCGCGGCGCGCGGCCGGAGAACCTGGTGCAGCTGGGCGAGGATTTCCCCTCGCTCAACGTCATCAAGCTGGAGCAGAACTACCGCTCCACCTCGGTGATCCTCAAGGCCGCCAACACCCTGATTGCCAACAATCCCCACGTCTATGAAAAGACGCTGTGGTCGGACAAGGGCCGCGGTGAGGCGATCCGCATCATCGTCAACCGCAACGAGGAGGCCGAGACCGAGCGGGTCGCCACCGAGATCCTCACCCGGCGCATCAAGGAGAACGCCCAGTGGCGCGACTTTGCCGTGCTCTATCGCGGCAATTTCCAGGCACGGCTGCTGGAGCTCAAGCTTCAGCACCACCAGATTCCCTACAAGCTCTCCGGCGGCACCTCCTTTTTCTCACGCAACGAGATCAAGGACGCCATGGCCTACCTGCGTCTTTTGATCAACCCGGCCGATGACAACGCCTTCTTGCGCATCGTCAACGTGCCGCGCCGCGAGATCGGCCCCAATACGCTTGAAAAACTCGCCAACTACGCCCAGGAGCGCAGGGTGAGCCTGTTTGCGGCCTGCAGCGAGATGGGGCTGTCGCACGTGCTCTCCGAGCGCGCCGTCGACCGGCTGGGGCGCTTCAATCACTTTCTCGACGGCATTCGCCGGCGCATGGACGAGGGCGACGCCATCGCCGCGATCCGGCAGATGTTTACCGAGATGGACTACGAGGCCTGGCTGTATCAGAACGCCAGCGCCCCGGTCGTGGCCGAAAAGCGCATGGGCAACATCCACATCCTGATCGATCAGCTCGAGAAATCGATGCAGCGCGACACCGACGAGGGCGACGACGTGGCCCAGGAGACCGACGATGTAGAAGCCGCCATCTCGCGGCTGGTGCTGCGCGACATCCTCGATCAGCAGGCTCAGGAGGATGACACCGACAAGGTGCAGCTTCTGACCCTGCACGCCTCCAAGGGCCTCGAGTTTCCGCACGTCTACGTGATGGGCATGGAGGAGGAGCTGCTGCCGCACCGCAACTCGATCGAGCTGGACACCATCGAGGAGGAGCGCCGGCTGGCCTATGTCGGCATTACCCGCGCCCGCCAGACCCTGACGCTGACGCTGGCCCAGCAGCGCAAGCAGTTCGGCGAGATGATGAACTGCACGCCCAGTCGCTTTCTTGATGAGCTGCCGCCGGATGATCTCGAGTGGTACGGCCGCGCCGACAAGGAAGACCCCGAGAAGAAACGCGAGCGCGGCCAGAGCGCCATTGCCGGGTTGCGCTCGCTTTTGGGGTGAAAACTTCTCCATAACGTCGTTAGCGAGACAGTAATGGCACTCTCCGTCTGGCTTTTAACCGGGATCAAAATCATCGGACAGCTCACGCCAGCGAGTGGCCTCGCTGCGCAGGGCGTTAGCCATGATGGCGATGTCGTTGGGGCCGGCCACAAAGCGGTATCCGGCGTTTGATAGCGTATCGATGTCTCGAGTCGGCGCCGTGATGGTGCCCATCCAGCAGCCGCTGGCCGTAATGCGCTCTTCCAGAGCCTGTATGGTCTGACGAACGTCGGCGTCCTCCAGCTGTTCCAGCCGGTCCATGGAACCTGCCAGATCGTTGGGGCCGATAAACAGCATGTCGATGCCTTCAACCGCCGCGATGGCTTCGATCTCTTCACGGGCATCGATGTGTTCGATCTGCACGATCAGCAAAAGGTTGTCATTGGCGAGGCGGGCGTAGTCGCTTATGGCACCAAAGCGGGAAGCGCGCACAATGGGCGCGGCATAGCCGCGATTGCCCTGCGGCGGATAGCGGCAGGCATCCACGATGGCACGGGCCTGTGCGGCGGAATTGATCATGGGCACCATGATCGAGCGCACCCCCATGTCCAGTATCCTTTTCAGATAGGCTGGATCCTCGGCCGGTATACGCAGAACAACGTCACCCCCGGCGGCCTCGACGGCGCGCAGCAGATGGGCCGTATGCTCGAGGCTGGCAATACCGTGTTCATTATCGACCAGAATGGTTTTCCAGCCGGCATGTACAGCCAGTTCGGCAATTTCGGGACTGGCGCTTTCAAGCCATAGCGCGCTGACGGTGCGGCCCTGTTCCAGGGCCTGGCGGGTCGGGTTGAAGGAAGTCATCAAGGTTCTCGCTTGGGTGCATTGAGGGAGAGGACACGCTGTCGCTTGTAGCCCTCATAAAGTGCTCGACCGAGCAGGAAAATCCAGACCATCAGAGTGAGAGCGCCCAGTGCAGCCGCCCAGGGGCGCTCAAAAAAGGCGAGCAGATTGCCCTGCGATTTAATCATCGAGGTCATGAAGTTCTCTTCGACAATACCGCCCAGTACGATGCCAAGAATGGCAGGTGCCAGCGGAAACCCGGTGGCTTCCATGGCGTAGCCCAGAATGCCCAGCACCAGAACGATCCAGACGGCCACGACCGAATTGGTAATGGCGTAGGCGCCTACCAGCGAGAAGAGCAGCACGATGGGCATCAGTACGCGACGAGGGACGCGCACAATTTTGCTCGAGAGTGCGATGACCGCGATGCCGATCGGGATCATCAGCAGGTTGGTCAGCGCAAAGGCGCCGTACAGGGTCTGAACGATTTCCGGATTGTCGGTAAAGATGCGTGGCCCGGGCGACAGTCCATTGAGTAGCAGAATACCGATGGCGATGGCCGTCACGCTGTCTCCCGGGATACCGAAGACCAGTGCCGGTGTCCATGCGCCACCGATGGCGGCATTGTTGGCCGATCCACCATCGACGATGCCTTCGATATGCCCCTTTCCATAGCGGTCCGGGTGGCGCGAAAAGCGTCTTGAAAAGGCATAGCAGATCCAGGCCGCGATATCGGCACCGGCCCCCGGCAGGGCGCCGATCAGGGTGCCTGAAACACTCGAGCGCGCCACGTTGCGACGATAGCGTGCCAGGGTGGCAAAGGTTTCCCTGAAGGCCCTGGAAAGGGTTTCGCGTATCTCGATAGGGGGCGGCTGTCGCTTGCCGGTACTGACCGCGCGCAGAATCTCACTAAGCGCAAAAAGGCCGATGATGGCCGGGATAAAGCTGACGCCATCAAAGAGTTCATACCAGCCGAAGGTGAACCGGGGATGGCCCACCGCAACATCGATGCCGATCGAGGCGATGAACAGCCCGATAAACAGGCTGGCAAAGCTCTTGATCACCGAGGCATTGCTGGTCATGACCGCACAGCTCAGCCCCAGGGTGGCCAGCCAGAACACCTCATAGCTTGAAAACCCGATGGCGACCCGAGCCAGCTGAGGGGCGATCAGAGCCAAAAGGATGACACTGACAAGTCCCCCGATCGAGGCGGCCAGTAGCGAGACCAGCAGGGTCGAGCGCGATTTTCCTGTACTCGACAGCCGGTAGGCGTCCTCAACGTAGGCCGCCGAGGCCGGCGTTCCCGGAATGCGCAGCAGGGCGCCGGGGATATCGCCGGCGAAGATGGCCGTGGTGGTGGTGGCCACGATGGCACTGATGGCCATCAAGGGGTCCATGAAGTAGGTGAAGGGCACCAGCAGCGCCACTGCCATGGTGGCCGTCAGGCCCGGCATGGCGCCAACAAGGGTGCCGTAGAGCGTACAGAGCGCCAGCAGGGTCAGCGACTGGGGTGAAAGGAGGCGAAAGAGCGTATCGAGTTCCATGCGGGGTCACCAGGCCAGCGGTGTCAGGACGCCCCAGGGCAGCGGGACATTCATCAGCGAGTAAAACAGCAGGTGTACGCCGAATGTCAGAGGCACCGACAGGCATAGCGCCCGTGGCGCATTCAGTCCGAAAAGCAGGGCCGTGGCAGTCATGGCAAGCAGCGAGGTGAGATGAAAGCCCAGCGAATCAAGGGCCAGGCCAAACCCGGCCACGATCAGCACCAAAGCCACAAGTCGTGCCCCGGCACGACGCCGCTCCGGTACCCAATGATTCGAGGAAGCGTCGTGGTTGCCGGGCGCGTTTTTCGCGGTCGTTGCGCGTTGTCGTGCCAGCAGGGTCGAGAGCAGTAACAAAATGCCGCAGACCGTGAGCCCACCGGCGGCAATCGAGGGAAACAGGTCGGGCCCATAGGGCAGGCCGGCCATGCTTGGAAAGGTCGAGGCGCGCCAGAATATCAACGCACCAGACAGCATCAGCAAAAGTCCGGACCATAGATCGGTGCGTACCATCGTCCTGCCCTCTCGTCTGACTCTGCCAGTCATGCCTTTAGTGGACGCTATCGAGCCAGGCCAATGGCGTTAATCACGTCACCCAGCTGCTGATCGGTTTCTTGAAACAGCTCGGCCGTCTGCTCGGGGCCCTCAAATACCACTTCGCTGCCGCGGCTGGCCTTGAATTCGGCCCATTCATCGCTCTGGGTAATCTTCTCGATGGCCCGGGCGTAGGAGCAGGTCATCTCTTCCGGCAGATCCCCGGGGCCGCTAATGGTCATGAAGGCGCTTTGTGTCCAGCCGCTGTCGAGCACGTCCGAGGTTAGCGGTACATCGGGCAGGCTCGAATTGGGCGTATCGCTCATGTAGGCCAGCGCCTTGAGTTCCTCCTGTTCGACCAGGTGCTGCGCTTCCGACAGCGACGGTGTGGCAACATCGACACCGCCTGCCATCAGCTCCTGCATTGCCGGTGATGCCCCCTGGCTTGGGACCCAGCGAATGGCATCGGGGGGCAGACCTTCGGCCTGTAACATACCGGCCAGCGCCAGATGCCAGATACCGCCCTGAGCGGTGCCCGAGGCGGTCAGCTCACCAGGATTTTCTCTGGCTTCTTCCAGCAGGGCTTCCAGAGAGTCCCAGCGAGCATCCTCTTTCACCACAACGCTGGCAGGGTTTTGATCAACCAGCGCGACCGGCGTGGCGTCCTGCCAGGTCAGGGGTGTCAGCCCCAGGTGATGCATGGTGGACAGTTCAATGGTGGCAGCACCGATGGTATAGCCATCCGGTCGTGCTCGAGCCAACGCGGTATGGCCGACCACGCCGTTGCCGCCGGTGCGATTGACCACGTTGAAGGGCGCGCCCATCTCCTGTTCCAGCAGGCTGGCCAGCCGCCGGGCGTTGGCATCAGTACCGCCGCCGGTTCCCCAGGGCACGATCATCGTGACGGCGCGGTCGGGCGTCCACTCGCAGGCCGCCTCACCGGCCTGTGCCATGTTGGTAGCCGTAAGGGTGCCCAGCGTGACGGCGGTCATCAGAGCCATTCCGGAGAGTGCATGAGCCATGTTGGTGCTCCTGTGGTGGAACAGGAAAGAAGTGCGGCAGGTCAGCCGCCGCGTTGAGATTTGATATGATTAAACGCAATTCAATCGATTGAACCAATCCGACCATGGTCTTTGATGACAAGGTCGAAGATGCGCGCAAACTACCAGGCCTGATTCAGGGCAGGTGTCTGCTGCGAGGTAATAATGTTCCCACCGTTCACAGGAAACAGGGCATGACACGGCGTCCCACTCTCAAGCACATTGCCGAGCGCGTCGGTGTCACGGCATCGACCGTCTCGCTGGCCCTTCGCGATGATGCGCGAATCTCGACCAAGATGCGCGAACGCGTCCGGCAGGTGGCCCTTGAAATGGGCTATATCTACAACCGTCACGCGGCAGGGCTGCGACGCGGGGACAGCGGCACGGTGGCGCTGTGTCTCAATGATCTGGGTAACCCGTTTTTCACCGAATTCATTGCGGCCATGGAACAGCGGTTTCGTTTTCAGGAGCGCATGATGCTGTTTTGTCACGCTCAGGAATCGCTGACAGTGCAGGCCGATTTCATGCGTCGCATGGCCGAGCATGGCGCCTCGGGGCTGATTCTGATTCCGGCTGCCGGCACGGCCCGGGAAGATCTTCGTGGGACAGGGGCGGCTCATTTGCATCATCTGCCGCTGGTATTATTGTCCCGGGATGTGGCCGGGGCCGAAGTGGATCGCGTCATCAACGATGATGCCTGCGGCATGGCTCTGGTGGTCGAGCACCTGCTATCGCTGGGCCATCAGCGTATTGCCTGGCTGGGGGGCGGAAATGCAACTTCTACATCGCAGGAGCGCGAGCAGGCCTTCAGGAAGGTGTTGGCCCGGGCCGGCTATCCGCCGGATCAGGACGGCATACGCTACGGTCCTACCACCATGGCATTTGGTTACCAGGGGCTCGAGAAGCTTATGGCGCAGGCCCGGCCACCGACTGCCGTGGTCTGCTTTTCGGATCTGATCGCTTTTGGCGCAGTGGCGGCCTGTCACGGACTGGGGCTGCGTCCGGGGGTGGATATTTCAATTACCGGTTTTGATGACATGAGCGCTGCGGCCTATACCACGCCGCCTCTGACCAGTGTTCGGGTAAGAACCGATCTGATGGGCGCACGGGCCAGCGAGATGCTGCTGGCCCGCATTCGCGGTGATCAGGAGGCGCCACGCAGGGAAATGATGGCGCCGGAACTGGTGGTGCGTGAAACTACCGGCCCCGTTTCTTTCCGGCATCGGAACTGAGTCGTTGTTCAAATCCCCAGCAGATTCAGCGCGGCAAAAAAGCCCGCCATCAACAGCGCCACGGCGATCGCCACCGGGTTACGCACACGCTCGAACAGGTAGTGAAAGAGCATCGAGATCGGCAGCGAGACGATAAACCAGCCGAGGTAGTTGCTCAGCGGCACCGAGATGTCGCCCCAGGCCCACATGTCGTGCTGGATGGCGACCGGTTCGATCAGCATGTCGAGTGCCACCATCAGCATCGCACCGGCCACCCCCTTGAGCGGCCGCGACAGCCCGGGCAGCACGCGCTGTACCACCACGTTAAGGCAGTACAGCAGCAGCGCCCAGTTCACGCCGATGATCAGCGGCGTGTGCCACAGCGTCGGCCCCAGCACGTGGCCGTAGGCGTAATCGCCGAACAACAGCCCCGTCGAGGTGCCGATCGCCTCGGCGACAAACCCCACGGCGTAGCACAGCGCCACGTAGCCCCACAGCCGACCGCGCGGGCCGGGGTGAAAGGCCATCACCAGTCCTAGTGATGCCAGCAGTGTCAGCGGCGTCAGGCGGATGAACTGATCATGCACCGGCAGCGCAATGCCGATGACGCCGGCCGCATAGATCAGGCTTAAAAGAATGATTACCGGCGTCTGGCGCAGGCGGCGCTCGCGAGTGGCGGGGCCGGGTGAAGTCATCAGGCATCGTCCTTTTGTGAAGACAGGGCGTTGTGCGAAGAGGGGGCGTTTGGCGGCCACGGCTCGCGCTGGGCCATGACGTCGGTCATGATTTTTGCCGACAGCAGACACAGCGGCAGGCCGCCGCCGGGGTGTACGCTGCCGCCGCAGAAATAGAGCCCGTCAACGTGGCGGCTGTAGTTGGGATGGCGCATGAAGGCGGCCATGCGGTCATTCGAGCTGGTGCCGTAGAGCGCGCCTCGATGCGACAGCGTGCGCGCCTCGATGGTGGTCGGATCAAACACGCACTCCTCGGCGATCGCCCCGCGAAGTTCGCGCCCCAGCATCCGCTCGAGCTTGTCGATCACCCGCTCGCGGGTGCGCTCGATCAGCGCCGACCAGTCCTGCTCCGGCGTGGCAAAGGGGGCGTTGATCATCACGAACCAGTTCTCGCCACCTTCGGGGGCGGCGCTTGTGTCATAACGCGACGAGATGCTGATGTAGACGGTCGGGTCATCACACAGCGTGCCCGCCTCCAGCGCCTCGAACTCGCCAGCGTAATCGTCGCTGAAAAAGATGTTATGCACATCCAGTTCCGGGAAGCGTTTGTCCACACCCCAGTAGAAGATCAGCGCCGAGGTCGATTTCTCCCGCGCCAGCACGCGCGTCGGGGCCGGCGCGCCGGGCAGCAGTCGTTCATGGGTGAAGAACACGTCCATGTTGCTGACCACGCGATCAAAAAGCACTTCCCGGTCATCCATCAGGCGCAGCCCTGTTGCCCGCGGTCGGCGCCCTTCCGGCCGGGTGAGGATCTCTTGTACTGACGTATTGAAGTGAAAGATCACGCCGACCCGCTCGGCCAGGCCATACAGTGCCCGACCGATCGCCGGCATGCCGCCTTCCGGTACGAAGGCGCCGGCGCCGTGCTCGAAGTGGGCAATCATGGATAAAAGCCCCGGCGCGCGGTACGGGTTGGAGCCGTTGTAGGTCGCAAAGCGATCAAAAAGCTGCACCAGATGCGGCTCTTTCAGATCGCGCTCGTGGACCTCGTGCAGGGTGCACATGAGATCGAGTCGGTGCAGCCGGGTCAGGGCGTGGCCCACCTCCGGCGTCAGCCAGGTCTTCGGAGCGTGCAGCGACTTCTCCAGAAAGGTCCGCCCGGTCAGCTGGTACTTCTCGGCGCCGTGGGAAAGCGTATCAAGCACTCGCTGCGCCGGTACGTCGAGCACCTGCTCGACCTCTTCGGCGAAGGCCTGCGGGTCGGCGCGGGCATCCAGCCGGGTGCCGTCCTCCCAGGCGTAGCGGCATACGGTGTCCAGCCGCTGATAGCGAAAGTGCTCACCGGGCACTTCACCGGCCAGCGTAAACAGCTCGTCGATGTACTCCGGCATGGTCAGAAGCGAGGGGCCGATGCCGAAGCGATATTCCCCCAGCACCAGTTCGCCCAGCTTGCCGCCCGCTGTGTCACCGGCCTCGAACACCTCGACATGCGCGCCTTCCAGACGCAACCGGATGGCGGCGGCCAGCCCGGCGATGCCGGCACCGATGACGGCGATGTGGGGGGCGGTGCTGGCAGTATGGGATCGGGTCACGGCGTCAGCCCCTCAAGCGGGCGTCGAAGCCGGTGGCGTGTGGTGATCGATGCAACATCATGGGCCATGCGTGATTGCTCTGCCGGGCGTTGACAAGACTGAGCGTGAGTATAGCCCCTGTGCGGGGACGGCCCTGTAGATGGATTTAAGCGGGGCGGGCGTGCCGCCCCGCTGCGTACTCCACTGCCTTGATGCGATTCAGGAAGCGCGCTGCTGGATATCCTCCAGGCTGCGGCCGCTGCCGGTTTCAGGCAGATAGAACATGACAAACAGCCAGGCCGCGACGCCGACGCCGGCGAAGATGAAAAAGCTCAGCGCGGCGCTGTAATCCAGCAGCGAAGGAAAGGCCTGCCCGACGATGAAGTTGGCCAGCCAGTTGAGTACCAAAATCAGCCCGGCGGCCGTGCCGCGGATCGAGGAGGGAAAAAGCTCCGAGATGACGACCCGCACGCACACGCCCCAGGAGAGCGCAAAGGCGGCGAAGAAGACCATCATGCCGATCAGATTGACCCAGGCGCTTGCCATCGACGGCTCCGGTCGCATTGCGGCATGCAGCCCCAGCAGGCCCATGGCCAGCAGCATGACCAGAGCGCCGGTCCCCATCAGACGCTTGCGGGAGAACCGGTCCATAATCAGCACGCCAATGATGGTGAAGACCACGTTGACCACGCCGATGCCCAGATTGGCGGTCACCGCCGCGGCGTCGCCAAAGCCGGCGCGGGAGAGCGTGGTCGGCGCGTAGTAGATGATCGAGTTGACGCCGATGAACTGCACCAGGATGGCCACGGCGGCGGCCGCCAGCGAGGCCGAGCGCAGTCGGGGCGACAGCATCTGCTTGAGCACCGAACTCTTGGCCGGTCCACCGATCTCACCGGCACGATGGGCACTGACGAGCTCATCAAGTTCGCTATCGACCTCTCGGGGCGCCCGCCCCAGCGTCCTGAGTGACTGACGGGCGGCGTCGATACGATCGCGCATCACCAGCCAGCGCGGCGTTTCGGGCATGAAGATCAGCCCGATGAGCAGCACCAGCGCCGGGATGGCCGACAGCCCGATCATCCAGCGCCAGGCATGAAAGGGCTGCAGGGCGTAGCCCACCAGATAGGCCAGCAAAATGCCCGAGACCACCATCAGCTGGCCCATGGCGCCGACGCGCCCGCGTAGATGCGTCGGGGCCACCTCGACCAGGTAGACTGATACCACGACCGCTGAGGCGCCCACGCCCAGGCCCATGATCATGCGTGCCACGATCAGCGATGCCACTCCGGGTGCCAGCGCAGCGGCCACGCCGCTGACGGCAAAGATCACGCCGGTCAGTATCAGCGCCGGCTTGCGCCCCAGACGGTCGGCAAGCCAGCCGGCCACGCCGACCCCGATGGTGGCGCCGAACAGAATGGAGCTGACCACCAGACCCCGGGTCATCGGGTCCAGCGCGAAGTCCTGTTCGATCGAGAGCAGTGCCACACCGATTATGCCCAGGTCGTAGCCGAACAAAAGCTCGGCCAGCGCACCCAGACCAAAGATCGCCAGCGGTGATCGCGGCGTGGCGGCGTCGCTCACGGTTGTCGAGGCGGTCATGATGACGCTCCTGATGTGGGGGTGGTGGCGTTCGATGCCAGCGGCGGCAGGGCATCCACGGCGCGGGCGCGGTGCTGCGGCGGCTGTATCGGCCCTTCGAGCAGCGGATCGCGGGTGGTGGTCATCCACTCATCGAGTGCCTTCAAAAGCCGGATCTGAACCTCCTGGTATTCCGGCTGATCGAAGACGTTATTGAGCTCGTGCGGATCGACGCGACGGTCATAGAGCTCGGTCATGTCGCGCTCTTCGAGGTGAGCATCGCCCATGCCCTGGCGGGTGGGGCTGTTTTCCAGATCCAGCGACAGCGCCAGCTTCGGCCCTGGCGTGAAGTTGCGAATCAGGGCAAAGTCGCGCGTGCGCACGGCCCGCTTGGGGTCGTAATTGTCGTGATAGGTCTTCTCGGTGAAGATCATTCGATCGTCCGCCGCTGTGGGTTCGGCTGCCGTGGCGCCGGATGTGGTGAGCAGCGCCACCAGCGAGCGCCCCTCCAGCGCCGGATCGACCGGGCCGCCGGCCACCTCGAGCAGGGTGGGCAGGATATCGACATGGCTTGCGACGTTATCGACCCGGGCCGGCGCCTCGCCCCAGGCAGTAGGCGGACGAACCAGCAGGCTGACCCCGGTGCCGGCGTCATACAGAGTGCTCTTGGCGCGCGGGAAGGCCGTGCCGTGGTCGGTGGTGAACATGATCAAGGTGTTGGCCGGATCGAGGGTGCTGTCCAGCGCCTCGAACAGGCGGCCCATGGCCTCATCGAGCTGGCGGATCGAGCCGTGGAAGGCGGCAATGTCGCGGCGCGTCTCGGGTGTGTCCGGCAAAAACGTCGGCACCTCGACGTCGGCCGGATCGGCCGGCGTGTAATCGCTCTCCGGCCACGGCCGATGCACCTCCCATACGCCGATGGCGGCAAAAAGCGGGGCGCGCGTCTCGCGCAGCGCCTGATCGGCCAGCCAGCCCCGGGCGGCGTCCACCACCTGGTGGGCACGGGGCAGAAAGCCGGCGCCGGCCACCTCGTCATAGCCCAGCACATCCGGGTCGACGTGCTCGTGCTGTAGCCCGATCAGTGTAGAGCGATAGCCCAGCTCGCGCAGATGCTCGGGGGCCGTCAACACGTTCTCGCGGTAGCGCCAGGCATCGTGCGCCAGCCCCTGAATGCCATTGCGATGCGGTGACAGGCCGGTAAACAGCGCCCCCCGGGCCGGCGAGCACAGCGGCGCGGCGGCGTGGGCGTTGTCAAAGACCGTGGCGTGTCCGGCGAAGCGTTCCAGGTTGGGGCTCGGCACAGAGGGCATGCCGTAGCAGGAGAGCCAGCGCCCCAGATCGTGGCAGTGAATTAGGACAATATCCGGCCGTGTGCCGTCGGGTGGTGTCATGCGGGTCTCCAGTAGTGTCAGGTAGATCGATCTACCCGTCACGTTATGGAGCCCGGTCAGCCCTCACAATGCGACTTGTGTCCGGTCTTTTGTCGCTCAGCTACAGCCGCAGGAGGCGCGCACCGCCAGCACAGGGTCCAGACGCTGCTCTCGCGGTACGTCCTGCTGTTCAAGAAGCGCCAGAGTGCGCCGGGCGGCCAGCGCGCCCATCTCCTCGGGCCCGACCGTGACGGTGGTCAGCGGCGGATCATAGAGCGCGGACTCCTCGAGCCCGTCAAAGCCGATGATCGGCCAGGGGATATGGCCGACCCGCTGACGACAGGCCGCCATCAGGGCAAAGGCGATGATATCGCTGTGACAGATCACGCCATCGGTGGCGATATTGCTGTCCAACCACTGTTCGGCCAGCTGCAGACCGCCCTGAACACTGGCATGACCGGTCATGTCGGCCACCAGCGCGCCACCGACCGCTTCAAGGGCACCGTTGACCCCCTGTAGTCGTTCCGTGCGCACCGACGCGCCCGCCGGTCCCCCCAGATAGGCCAGCCGCCGGCAGCCATGCACGCGAACCAGATGCTCGGCGGCCAGGGTGCCGCCATGGACATCGTTCTGGCCGATCCAGGCGATGTCGGCCTGTGGCTTTCGGGTCAGCGCCAGATCGGGCCAGTAGCCGGCCGGCAGCGCTGCCTGTTCGCCATGGGCGGAGGTCGAGACCGGCACATGCACCAGCGCATCGACCGGCATTTCACGCATCGAGCGGATCAGCGAGCGCTCGCGCTCGGGGCTGTCGAAGGTATTGGCCAGCATGGTCAGATAGCCCGCCTCGGCCAGCGTCTGCTCGAAATGCACTGCCATGGTGGCATGAAAGGGGTTGGAGAGCTGAGTCACCAGAAGGCCCACGACGCCGCTGCGCTGCTCGCGCAGGGCCGCCGCGCCGCGGTGATAGACATAGCCCAGCGCCTGCATGGCCTGCTGGACGCGCTCACGGGTTTCGGCGCTGATGCGCCCTTCGCCGCGCACCACCAGCGACGCCGTGGCACGGGAGACGCCCGCGTGCTCGGCCACCTGGCTCAGGGTCACTCGTGTCATGGTTCTGCCTTTCCTTGAACGTGATGATGCGCTCGGCGCTTGACGCCATGGCCCCGGCCGATGTGCAGTAACGGTTTTCCTGAACCCATTGTAGGGCCGTGACGGGGGCGTGTACCGCGTCACGGCCCGTCTGTCCGGAACCGATCATGACCTCAAGGCCTGCTTCCCCCTGCTGTGCTGCCTCGCGTCCGCCGGGGCAGGATGAACGGGCGGCCCCCGCCATCGCCCCGCGTCAGGCGCCGACCGACACGACCGGCATGTGTGCCCTGCCGGGGGGCCGCTTTCTGATGGGCACCGATGATATCGAGGGCTTTGCCCAGGATGGTGAAGGGCCGATTCGGGCGGTCGACGTCGCGCCGTTTCTGATCGACGCCTGCGCCGTCAGCAACGCGGCCTTCGCCGACTTTGTCACGGCCACAGGGTATGTCACCGAGGCAGAAGATTTTGGCTGGTCGTTCGTGTTTGAAGGGCAAGTCTCGTCGGACAGTCGCGCGGGCATCGTGGGCACCGTGCCGGGCACCCCTTGGTGGCTGGCGATCAAGGGCGCCTGCTGGCATCAGCCCGAGGGGCCGGACACGTCGCTTGAAGGGCGGGAACATCACCCGGTGATCCACGTGTCACACAACGATGCCCTGGCCTATTGCCGCTGGGCCGGCAAGCGCCTGCCGACCGAGGCCGAATGGGAGTACATGGCGCGCGGCGGTCTGGAACAAAAGCGCTACCCCTGGGGCGATGAGCTGATGCCTGACGGGCAGCACCGCTGCAATATCTGGCAGGGGGAATTCCCGACCCGCAATACCTGTGAGGATGGTTATATGGCCACCTGTCCGGTCGATGCGTTTCCCCCCAATGGCTACGGCATCTTCAATGCCAGCGGCAACGTGTGGGAGTGGTGTGCTGACTGGTTCGGTGTCCGCCACCCTGCCTCCGTACCGGCGGACCCGACCGGCCCGGCCAGCGGTCAGGCCCGCGTTATGCGCGGCGGCTCCTATTTGTGTCACCGCTCCTACTGCAACCGCTACCGGGTCGCGGCGCGTACCGGCAATACGCCGGACTCCTCGTCAGGCAATCTCGGCTTTCGCTGCGCGCTGTCCGCGTGACTCAGGCATCCAGCCAGCGCAGCGCGATCAGCCCGCGCTGGCGCAGCAGCGTCTCATCGACCTGATCGAGGGCGTCCAGCCAGGCCATGGCGAAGCTGCCCGGGCCCTGGGCGTGCTCCTCGGCCAGCTCCGCGGCCACGGCGACATGCACGTGCGCGGCCACGGCGGCGCTCAGCGGGTCGCGGACCACCGCGCAGTAGGCGGCGATGATGGCGCCCAGCGCACAGCCGGTGCCGGAGACGCGGGGCTGCCACTCGCTGCCGCCGCCGACTTCGGCTACGGCGTGACCGTTGTGATGACGATCGAGCAGCGGGCCGACCAGAATGTCCACCGGTCCGGAGGCCGATACCGCACAGGCCTGCCCCAGCAGCTCCCGCGCCGCGCCGACGGCGGTCTGCGGGCTCATGGCGCTGTCCACGCCACGGCCGTGGCCTTCCTGACCGGCCAGGCCGATGATTTCCGAGGCGTTGCCGCGCACCACCGTGGGCCGATGCTCCAGAAGCTCCAGTGCCAGGCCGTGGCGCCACTTCATGCTGCCGGCACCGATGGGGTCGAGGACCCAGGGTGTGCCTGACTGGTGGGCGCCGCTGGCGGCCTTGTGCATCGCCTTGACCTGATCGCCCTGCGGCGTGCCCAGGTTGATCAGCACCGCATCGGCCTGGGCGGCAAAGCGGCCGGCCTCCTCGGGGTTATCGATCATCGCCGGTGTGGCGCCGGCAGCCAGCAGCGCGTTGGCGACCAGATTGACCGTGACGTTGTTGGTCAGGCACTGCACCAGCGGCTTTTGGGCCTTCAGCGCCTGATGTGCCTGGATGACCATGTCGATGGTGGGCTCACCGCCCGGTTGCTCACTCATGCCCATCGGGGGACTCCCTGGTGATCAAAAAAGG
Organism: Kushneria sp. AK178; assembly: GCF_053903105.1. Classification (NCBI taxonomy): domain Bacteria; kingdom Pseudomonadati; phylum Pseudomonadota; class Gammaproteobacteria; order Oceanospirillales; family Halomonadaceae; genus Kushneria; species Kushneria sp. AK178. Next base: position 129,705 of record NZ_CP096381.1, read on the forward strand.
TGGTCTGACGCGTTAGTATAAGCACCCTGTCGGCACTTGCCCGCCTGACGAAAGAGGCATGCAGAGGCGGCGCTCGAGAGTGGACAGGTGCGGGTGCGGGCGTTAGGATAACGCGCTGTCTTCCCCGTGAAGACACCCCGCGCGCTTGTAGCTCAGCTGGATAGAGTACCGCCCTCCGAAGGCGGGGGTCTTGGGTTCGAATCCCAACAAGCGCGCCACTACCCCTTCCCAGCAAGTCCTCTCCAGTCCTTTAAACCCCTGAAATTGCTGCAAAAATGGCGTTTCAGCGTCTCTGCCGTTCCTGCCTGTTCCTACCCAATCCAGCCCCTAAAAGGTATATTGTTTGGTATATCCCATCGTTAGATTCTGCTCGGTATACCACCATGCCGCTGACCATCAAAAAGATCGACACCACCAAGCCATCTGAGAAAACCGTGACGCTATCCGACGGCGACGGTTTGCAGCTCATCGTAAAGCCCAATGGCCGCAAGGGCTGGCGCTTTCGCTATACCCGCCCGGACGGCTCGAAGAAGCGCAACATGATGAGCTTTGGCAGCTATCCCACGGTCAAGCTGGCAGAAGCCCGTGAGAAAGCCAGTGAGGCCCGCCGGCTGGTCTCTCAGGGCATCGACCCTGCCGAACAACGCCGAACCGAACAGGAAGCGCTGGAGAACTTTGATGCTGACCATTTCCGCACGCTGGCCAATGAGTGGCACAGCGGCAAGGCGCAGCAATGGAAGGCCACCTCCAACCGGGCAAAGCTGAGCTGGTCAGTGCTGGAGAACCATGTGTTCCCCTATGTGGGAGATCGCCCGATCCAGAGCATTACCCCCATGGACTGGCTGGGGATTCTTCGCCGGCTGGAACAACAGGGCAAGCACGAACAAAAACGCCGTGTACACTTCTTCTGCCGGGATATTTACCGGCTGGCCGTAGTGACGGGCCGGGTGGACAGTAACCCTCTGACCGATCTGGGCGTCGCACTCCAGCGGGCCAAGAAGGGCAGCATGAGTCACATTGGCCCCGAGGAACTACCAGAGCTGGTGCAGGCCATCGAGAACTACAGTGGCAACGTACTGGTGAAGTACGGCCTCAAGCTCCTGCTGCTGACCTCTGTCAGGCCGGGAGAATTGAGAAAGGCCGAGTGGAAAGAGTTCGATTTCGAAAAGGCCATATGGCGCATTCCCGCCGTGCGCATGAAAATGGGCAAGGAGCACAAGGTGCCGCTGCCTACCCAGGCACTGGATGTGCTCAGGGATCTGCACCGCATCACTGGCCACTACAACCTGCTATTTCCGAGCCGTAATGACAGTACCCGGGCCATGTCAGATATGACATGGAGCATGGCACTCAAGCGCATGGGCTTTGATGGCCGGCATGTTCCCCACGGCACACGCCATACCATCGCCACAGCGCTCAAGGAGATGGGCTATCCCGGCGAGTGGATCGAGATGCAGCTCTCGCACAAGCTACCAGGCATTCAGGGCGTCTACACCCATGCCGAGCACATGGCATCGGAGCAGAGGCCGGCCATGATGCAGGCATGGGCAGATTATCTTCGCTTTTAACTGCCCTCTATCTCTTTAACTACTTTTGATAATCGTTGGTTAAAGTCAGTGAATTTTTCTTTATTGGAACTACTTTCATTATCACCCATCTCACCGGTTTCTTTGAGCATAATAATCTTGAAATGCCTAATAGAGCATGCTTCTTTTGTGTACGTGTTTCTGGTTTTTTCATTATTAAGAATCTCTTCTAGTTTTCTATAAGATTCTTCTCGATAAGTTGGGTCTTGTTTTTGTCTTATTGCGTCTATAAACAAATATGCTTCTTCGTAGACTAATAATGCATCGTTGTCTCGATAGATACTAAATGGATGGTCTATTCCAGATTTACCATGCATTTCATGCAGCGCTTTGTCTCTTATGATTCTGCCTTCAGCTCTGTGTGATATGCTGACTTGAGCAGAGTTTCCTGTAAATTTCAATATCGAGTTATAAGTTTTGCATAAAACAAAAAGCCTCTCATTTAAAGAATAAATATTTATTCCAGTGTTGTTGTCAAAAAACAATATATCTCCATTGCGATGGTTCTTTTTATTTTCTAAATGAAGCGATGATTGCAGGTTTATTATCTCGAAAATGCTTCTCAAGTCCATCGATTGTTCTTTTAAAATTTTTTCAACACTGGAGAACATTACATTTATATCTGTAAGTCCATTAGGCTTAGAGCACCTAATATCTACTAAATAAACATTCGTCTCACAGCGAGATGGAGAGTTGCTTGGGTATATTTTTTCGTAAAGTTCTTCTTTGTTGTAGAACTCTATTTCGTTTTCATAAAGCTTTTCTATGCTTTCAAGCCGTTCAAAAAAGATGCGGCGATGCTTGTCATATCTATCAAATTCGATGGATTCTATCTGCTTTGCCGTTACTATCTGTTGTTCTTTAAATTGTGCTTGAATCGCAATTAAAGTTGCTACAGCTGCAAATGTTCCTGTAAATGCAAATAAACCAGAAAGTAAGGATCCAAAGTCACCCCAAGCGGAAGAGTTTTTTGATAAGTTGCTCGGCATGGTGGCAAAGTACACAGCTACTATTGTTAAGGATATTGTTAAAGATAATCCAACAATCACTATAAGAGTTTTATTCAGCAAGCTTAATTTTTTAAACTTCTCTCTGAGGTCTTTTAGTAAAGCCATCATTTCATCTTGAAACATTAAAACTCCTATTTCCTAGTATTAAAGCTTAGGCTTTTTTCTTAAAAATCAATTTATACATTTCATGTTGATGATGTGATGTCAGCTCTGTCATATATTTTATATGCGATCCAACCGTAATGGCTAAAGCTGTTACGTTTTTTGTACCTATCGCAAGGAATATTGCCTTTAGCTTGTCGTTTTTATTGTAAAGCCGCGTTTTACAACGCCAGCCGCTCGAAGTCCCCGCCGCTACCCTGCAAGCTGATCCTGTCTTCTAAAAGCTCCAGTAACTTTTGAGGACCTCAAGCGTTCCTAGAGAGTACTCCGAGATTTTTTCCAAATGTGCAATCTTGGAAAAGTCAGCCAACACACAGGAAAACCAATGGCCCAACGCAGACATGTCGAAAAGATTCAGCTTGGCAACCGCCTGCTGCGCCGCCGTGAGGTGGAACTCAAGACCGGCAAGAGCCGTTCATCGATCTACAAGGGGGTGAGCGATGGCACCTTCCCGGCGCCCGTACCGATTGGCGATAACAGCGTCGCCTGGCTGGAAGAAGAGATCGACGGCTGGATCGCCGAACGACTGGCCCAGCGCAACACCGCCCTGAACACCACTACCCGACCGGAGGCCCGCGCATGAAACGCTTCACCATGAAGATTGGCAATCAAAGCATCGACTTTACCGAAGCCGATATGGAGTCGATGGATTCGGCCCTGACCGGCGCCGTCAACATGCCGGGCCGGGAGATCGTGCGCGGTGGCAGTGAGCGCTTTGTGTCCGTCACCCAGCACAAGGAAGGCAATGCCTCTGGCCATCACGGCGAACACCCCGCAAACCGTCACCTGCTGACCGACCTGCAACGCGGCCCCAGCATCGAGACCGACTGCTAGGCCGCGCCACCGCCTGACCCTCTGAATCACTGAATATCACCGCTGCCCGGTAGTCACCGGGTGGGGTTGGGGAGACTTTGTGCCCACGACACGCGAAAAAACCGAGACACGACGGGCTGCCGGGCACTTTTTTCAAGATCCGGCATCGGCCACCGGGACAAAATCGTCCCGGCATGGCTTGCCACGTTCTGGCCGGTCTGATTATGATGAAAGGGTCGCAGCAAAATCTGCGACCGGGTTTGGCGACTCGAGCATATCTAGGCGCAGTAGCGCCCATAAACTCATTGCAGGCGCTTTTTTTGTGCCCGTAATGCGTTGTTATGGCGGGCTGCGTGGGGAGACCTTTGGGTCTGCCGGTTTCCTAGATTGCCGGTTCGCCAACCCTGCGCAGTCCGTCACCCAACTGTTTGGCGACAGTGGTGACGGTTCCGAGACTATATCTAGGAGCCTTCCCATGGCACATCACGCCCTCAGTGCGTCCGCACGCCCGCAAAATCCCCATACTGAAATACCCGCTTCCCAGAAAGCCATCGCCCTGATCGGCTCGCGCTTGATCGAGCTGCGCGTCAATCGCCGTCTGGATCAGTTTGCCGAGCTGGTCGGCATGGCCCGCATGGCCCACACGCTGGGCGCCATTTCTGCCGCCGACTACACCGAACTCCTTTCCGATCTGGATGACATGATCGGTGAGGGGGTGGCCCGTGGCTGATCAATACGTCCCGCTGACCGCTCACCCGACAAACCAGCGCCCGGCGCTGCTGATCGACCGCAAGGCGAGCTTTGACGAGCTGCACGACTGCGCCGGCCTGCGCCTTTCTGCCGCCCGCGACATGCTGTTCACCGTCACCACGCTGGGCGGTGAGAGCAAGGGCGGCGCCGTCGATGGTCGGGATCTGGCCAACATCACCCACGCTGCCTATCTGCTGCTCAACGATGCCGACGACCTGATGAGTATTGCGGGCCATGCGCACAGCCGGGAGGTGGCCCATGGCTGAGCATGAGACCTTTGCCAAGATTCGCCGCGTCAGCGCGGCAGCCCTTGAATACGCCGAGCTGCTGCTCTCCGAGTGGCTGCCCGAGGGCCAGCGACAGGGCAACGAGTGGCAGGCCCGCAACACCGTCCGGGGCGACCGCCACGCCGGTTCCTTTGGGGTGTCGCTGACCAGCGGCAAGTGGAACGACTTTGCCGACTCTGACGCCCGGGGCAGTGATCTGGTGTCGCTGCTGAGCTATCTGCGCGGCTGCCGGCAGGTCGATGCCGCCATGGAGATCGATGCCCGGCTGGGGCTGGGCGTGTTCCGGTCTTCCCGTAGCGGCATGCCTGCCCATTCCTCGCCGGTGCTTGATCCTGCACTGACGGCAGCTCATGAAGAACGCCGGCGCACCATGGAACAGGAACAGGCCCGCAACCGCGAGGCCGCCGCCGAACGCGCCCGGCGCTACTGGGACAGCGCTCGACCGGCAGGCAAGCATCATCCCTACCTGATTGCCAAAAAGCTGCCGGCCTATAACCTGCGCCAGTCCGGGCGCGGCTGGCTGATGGTGCCGCTGTATGCCGATGGTGAGCTGGTCAACCTGCAATGGATCATGCCCAACGGGCGCAAGCGCTTCCTGAAAGGCGGTCGCGTCACCGGCGCCTACTCCCTGATTGGCGACCCGATCCCCGGCGGGCGTCTGTTCGTCTGCGAGGGCTGGGCCACCGGCGCCACCCTGCACCGGCTGACCGGCGACGCCGTGGCCTGCGCCATGAACGCCGGCAACCTGGAAGCCGTGGCCCTTTATATGAAAAGAGCGCTGAACGGCTCGCTGGAACTGGTGATCGCCGGCGACGACGACCGGCACACCGAAGGCAATCCGGGCAAAAAGATGGCCAACGACGCCGCGGTCGCTGCCGGCGCACTGGTGCTCTATCCCAAGTGGCCGGAGGGTGCGCCGGAGGACGCCACCGACTTCAACGACCTGTACTGCTGGCACCGGCAGCGCATCGATGCCGAAAGCCGGCGTGATCGGGCGCAGACCGGCAAACCCCACGCTCGCCAGAAGAAAGGCACTAGCCAGACAGGGGGTGCGCAATGAGCAACAACGAATCGCACCTGTCACTGGTGGGCAATCCCAACGTGCCCGAGCGGGAAGGCATCACCCGTCCCGGCTTTGCCACCTATGACGGCCCGGTGAACATCGACGGACGTCTCTATAAGGCCGGCACCTGGTATCACGGCATCAAGCAGACCTCGCCGGATGAACCGGGCCAGCCGTTCGACCTGTGGATCTGCTCGCCGCTCTATATCGAGGCCGAGACCATCGACAGCGACGACGGCAGCATCGGGCGACTGGTGCGCTTTTATCACCGGGGCCGGGAGCTGGAATACGTCATCCCCATGGAGGCGCTGGCCGGCAAGGGTGACGACGTGCTCAAACCGCTGATGCGACAGGGGCTGATCGTCGATTATCACCACCGCAAGTACATCCCGGCCTATGTGGCCAGCCACCATGCCCCTGACGTGGTGCTGACCACGACCACCCGCACTGGCTGGCACGCCGGCACCGGGGCCTTTGTCATGCCCCACCGTGTGATCGGCAGTGATCAGGTGCGCTATCACGGCTCGGGGCTGGAAGCCCGGGTGTTCGATTCACGGGGCACCCTGGAGGACTGGCAGCAGGAGGTGGCCACGCCGTGCCTGGGCAACCCGGTACTGATTGTGGCCGTCTGCTGCGCCCTATCGGGGCCGCTACTGCGCAAGGTCGGTGTCAACGGTGGCGGTATCCATCTGGTCGGTGATTCATCCAGCGGCAAGTCACTGGCGCAGGACGTGGGCGCCACAATCTGGGGACGCCCGGAGGGCTTCAAGGTGTCATGGGACATGTCCGCCGGTGGCGTCGAGATCGAGGCCACCACCCGCAACGATACCGTGCTGATTGCCGACGAGATCAGCCGCGCCAATCCCAAGCGACTCCAGGAGCATATCTACGCGCTGGCCAACGGCTCGGGCAAGGGCACCATGACCCGGGAACGCGAGGGACGCCCGAAAAACCACTGGTGTCTCCCGATCCTGTCCAGCGGTGAGCGCAGCGCCGCCGACCATACCGGCATTTCCGGCCAGAGTGCCCATGCCGGCGCCGAGCTGCGTATGGTCGATATCAACGCCGGCACCCGCACCTATCGCGCCTTCGATGACGTCCACGGCATGGACGGCGAAACCTTTCACCGCGCGCTGACCGGCGCCGTAACCAAACACTACGGCCACGCCGGCCCGGCACTGGTGGAACATCTGATCGATGAGAACGTGGCCAACGGTCTGCCGTGGCGCTTTGGTGAGGTTCGGCGCTCGTTCGATGTGGCCAGCGCTCAGGCTGGACGTGTGGCGGATCGTTTCGCCGTCATGGCGCTGGCCGGAGAGCTGGCCAGCGAACTGGAGATCCTGCCATGGCCGAAAGGTGCCGCCACACAGGCGTGCCGGGGGCTGTTCATGGAGTGGCTGGCCACCATCGGCGACGGCAACGCCGAAGACCGCCAGATACTGACGGCGCTGGCCGACTTCATCGCCCTGCACGGCGATAGCCGCTTTTCCGACGTGAACGCCCAACTCGCCGCCCATGTCTCGCACCGGGCCGGCTTCTATGAGGTGGACGACAACCGCCGCCTGTACCTGTTTAACCGGGCCGCCCTGCTGGAAGCCGTCGAAGGCTACAGCCGGGACCGCATCCTGCGCACCCTGAGCAGCCATGACGTGATCCCCAAGACCGACCCGGGAAGGCTCCAGAAGAAGTACCGCCTGCCCGGCGGCGGCAGTGCCCGCTTCTTTGTCATCGATCCCGAAAAGCTCGAGACCGAAAGCGGTGCCCGATGATTCGACAAGCTACCGCGCCACCTGCCGCACTCATCTTTACCCCCGCAACCCGGGACGGCCTGCTGGCCGTCCCCTCATCCACTGCATGGAGCTGCCCCATGACCGCTGCCAACACCAATGCACAGAGCACTACCACGGATAATGCCGCCATGAATGCCAATGCTGCAACGCAGAACACCGAGACCACCACAGACAGTTCGGCACCGCTCCCGCAACCATCACGGCGCATGCTGGACGCCAACTTTGACTATCAACCCACCACGGTAGCCATTAACGCCCTAACGCCGGCAAAGGCGCAGGAGAAGCTGGCCAGCGCCCGTGCTGACTATCTGGACAAGCGCGAACGTCTCAAACAGGCCAGCGAGGAACTGGACCGGATCGAAAAGACGATCAGCGCCGCCGAAGCACAGGAACAGCAGGCCGCCAAAAGCTGGCGCAGGGCCTTTCTGGAAGGCGCCGGCAAGCAGGGCAAGGAAGTACGGGACCAGCAGAAGCAGGCCGGCCAGTGGCGCATCGAGGCCGAGCAGAAGCGCGAGATGATCGAGCTTTTAAAACCGCAGGTCGAGTGGCTGCAAATCGAGACACAGGTCGCCCGGGAGCAGTTCCAGCGCAGCCTGAAGGCCACACGGGAAGTCATCAGCCATCACAGCCTGCTGGCCGAAGCAGAGAAGCTGTTCGAGGGGCTGGAAAGTGACGCCTTCCAGGCATCGCTCTCGGGGCTGTTCCAGCGCATCACCGACGATCTATGCAACAACGTCGGGTACATGGCCCAGTACAATCTGGACGTCTCCAGTCAGCCGGGCGAGCGCATCTTTGCCAACCTCAACGATCAGGAGACCAGAGCGGTACGCCGTGATATTCGTCAACGTCAGTATGCCGCGCTGGGCGAACTGTTGTGGCATCTACTGCCGAAAACCAGCACCGAGCAGCCGGACATACTCAAGGGCATTGCGCCGCTGGCATGTGAAGCCGGCAAGGGTGAGCTGGGTAATAGCATCGGGCGCCGCCGTCGCCAGCTTGAGCTGGAAGCCACCATGGAATATGTGCCGGGCAAGACGCAGCACTGACCCACAAACGACAGAAGGCCCCGCCATGTGCGGGGTCTTTTTGCATGGGGGCCTCGACCATAAACCCCATCGCTCGCCAAGAGGAAGGATCGCCAAAACCGGCAGCGGTGATGGCCAGACGACCCGCATCGAGCACTAGAACGGTGAGGAAGGTTTTCACAGGAACCTGAAAACGACCGGGAACAGCGGGAACAGTGGGAACACTTCGCTGGAAGCCGCGCCACAGGCGGGCTCGCTTGTTCCCGGTAAGACACTAAAGAGTGGGAACAAACGGGAACACCTAACTGTATAGGGGTATTTTTACCCTTTTCTGTTCCCACTCGATTTTTCGGTGGGAACAATGTTCCCACGCTGGAACCCGCATGGTTGAGCCTTGTTCCCACTGTTCCCGGTGTTCCCACTCAAAAATCACAGGTGTGAAAACGGTTCAGGGGAATAGGAATCAGCCTCAGAAAAAGAGAAGCCAGAAACGGCTGGATCAAGGCTTGATCATTTCATTCTGGCGAGCGATGTTTTGGCGGTATCAGGTAATGGCCGTTCTATCCCCTCACCCGTTCCATTCCGGTAGCTGCTGACTGGTTCGAAGCCGCAGGCGCTGAAGCATCAACCCTTCGAATACATCTTCCAGGCTGCTGTCTTTTTTCACGGTCGGTAGTGACGCCTGCGCTTCGGTGAAAAACTGACGTTCCATCGAGCTACCCATGAACGCATGACGCCACCACGCCAGAATCCTTGAGCGGGCTCTGGTCATCAATTCGATGCTGGGAAGCTTTTCCGATTTGTCAGCATTGGCCCTGCTCGACGCAGGCAGCAGGTTCCAGAGGTCGTTATTGCCCCAGCGCGCCCAGGGGAGACAGTGATCGATGTCGTACCGGCTACGGCTCAGGTCGGCATTGGTCCAGACGCAGCGTACCGGGTGGTTGTCCTGTATTGCCTGAGCGACCGCAGCACGGATCCTGCTGGTATCGCGTTTGCCCTCCTGCCAGTACAGCGCCTGATACATCCGGCCTATATCGTCGTTGCCACCATAGCTGCGCATCAACCGGACCCACTCATTGACAATGGCGGGCTCCAGCCAGCAATTGAATCGGCTGAAACAATCCCACAGCGATGCAGGAACGCGCAGCGTGCCAAAGGCCGACAGGCTGTCTCTATCCAGCCGTGATGGCAGGGTGGGAAATCTTGCCGTCTTGCTCTGAGCCTCGAATACGGGGCGCCTGGAACCCGGCCATGTCATGAACTGTGCCGGCATGTTCACAATATTGTTCACGGCATCGCGGATAGCCTGAACAAGGGTGGCCATCAGGTCGCTGGCCAGCGGCTGGCCGATTCTCAGATCGTGTCCCGAAACATTGGCCAGCGCATAAAAGGCTTTTTTGGCGAATCCATAGCCTCTGGTGCCCGGCGCCTGTCGTAGCTCATGTCGCAGCACCAGCGGCTGATATAGCTTGATCCAGTACAGCCCGACAGCGCCCAGCGGTATGTCTACCCACTGCTCCGAGCGATCAATCACGATGCCCGGCACGGTTTCGGCAATTCGCGCCACACTGCGCAGCAGGCCCAGCTTGTAGGTGGCCGACTTGTCGTCATTGGTGATGATATGGCGCAGCACCGGCAAGGCACTGGTGCCGTCATCGGGCAGCCGGAATACCAGCGTTTCCCAGCGCACCCCCGGCCTTTGCTGCTGGTCGTCGCTCTCTCCGTCATATAGCAGCACCAGTGCCTGATCCCGCGCCCAGCTCTCGATGTGGTGCCGGTCAACGTCATGGAAAACCCGTGCATCAGGGCTGGGGCCGTGGCGAAGGGTAATGACCAGCACGCCGCCGGGTGTCAGCAGCTCGGCCAGAATGCGAAAGGCCCGCTGCTGTTCGGTCAGCGGCAGGTGCATCCAGACCGCAGACACCAGAACAAGATCGAAGCGATAGCCAAGGGTGCGAACCTGATTCAGTCCGGGCAGAGCATCATCGAGCCACTGCACGGACAGTCCGGCAGTGCTTTCCTCGCCCAGGGCACGCAGGCCGGCCGCCGGCTCAACGGCCAGCACTTCCCAGCCTCTTTGCGCGAGTGCCGCCGCATCGCGCCCACTACCCGCCCCTGCATCCAGTGCAAGACCGACGCGCTCAGAGAGATGGTGCAGCCAGTCGCCATGCACCTCATCGAAGGCGAGCTGCTGATACTGAGCAAAGAACCGTTCCGCATTTTCCGAATACAAATTTTTCATGGATCAGGCATTGCTTATGGGGCGGATGTTCGAGACATTCTACTCCCGGTATTAAGTCTTTTGTGAGAACGCTGTGGACTACAGAAGGCGGCAGAAGATACCCGGTAAAGGCTGCCTGCACAGATTCGAAGGCAAAAGGCATCTGACACGCTCACAGGCACTCGTCGCGGTGGTGTGAAATGCAAGGAAACGCATGATTTTTTGAGCCGCTAAACCGTCATGCAGCCCAGCACTGGGGCGGGCTGGCGCCTACTGCAAGGGTGCAATAAAACCGACCCATTTAGCGCGCAGGCGGGGCGGGGAGTCGACAGCGCGCTGGGGGAGTTGACCGAGGTTTTCGCCGTGGGCGGATGCAAGGGTGTTGTCCATGGCGTCAGGAGAGCGGTAGACGTGTCTGACCGCTTATATCGTGCCAACAGCAGTAAGGAGTGATTATGGGTATCAAACCGGGTCCTAAACGGACTGCCAAGTCTACTGGCCAGCCTGACAAACGTCAGCGTGACAACAAGCAGACGCCCGGCAATACGCCATCCCTGAAGCCACATAAACACAAAAAGGGAGATTAAACAGGCTGATATTGAACCCCGCTATTGTGCGGGGTTATGTGATCCATTCAATGAGGTGACAAAATGGGGATGCGTTTCAGAAAGTCCATAAAAGTAGCACCGGGCATCCGCTTGTCTGCTACTCACCGTGGCCTCGGAGTTCGCCTTGGTGGCCGTGGTGGGGGCATCTCCTTCTCCCCTTCCGGTACACGCGTAAGTGCCGGTATCCCTGGTACAGGATTGTCTTGGTCTGAAAAAATCGGTTCAGGTTCTAGCAATAGGTTACGAGCTTCCTCCTCCAATCTTAACTCCAGACAACAAGAGCATATCGAGATACAGCTACAAATTGTTATCGATGATGAAACCGGTGAAGTTCAGTTATTGAATAGCCGTACCGGTTTACATCTAGATTCTTCGACCTTAAAAGTCCTCAAGCAGCAACAAGGCGACGTCATCCGGGAAAGGCTGGGGTTGATGGTCGATAATATTAATGAGACGCGTGAATCATTGGCCATACTACATGGCGATATACAGGCGCCGATTGCTCAGCCTTATAAAGTAAAATCATTTAATGAAGAACAGCCTACACTCCCTGATTTACCTTCCAAAAAGCTTGTGCATTTAGTCTGGCCACCAGCAGAAAAACGGCGCCAAAAATGCATTGAGTTGATCAATTCTGATTACCAAAATGCTATTTCTGATTGGGAAAATTCCCAAAAGCAGCACGAAGCGCTCCAAGAATCTTTAAGGCTAAGGCACTTATATGGCCAGCAAGGAGACTTGCAGAGCATGGAGGAACTATTAAAAGAAGCGTTGGAAGAGATCGAATGGCCCTATGAAACCTTAATAGCTTGGGATTTCCTCTCCAACCATGAGCTTAAAATCGACGTGGATTTTCCGGAAATCGATATGCTTCCAGCGCGTCGAGCGGCATTAGCTGCCCGTGGTTTCAAAGTGAATGTACGTAAGCTTGCCGCAAAGGAACTGAATGAGCTTTACGCTCGACATATCAGCAGCATTGGTTTGAAGCTGGCAGCGCTGTGCTTTCAGATTATGCCAACAATTCAAAAGATAACTTTATCTGGATACTCACAGCGCCTCGATCGTAGCACTGGTCATGAGCAAGACGAATATCTCTATAGCGTTAGATTGAATCGCGATGCATGGCAATTATTGAATTTCGATTCACCAAAAGACATCGATGCTTATGACTGTCTTGGAAACTTTGATGTTAAGCGAAAGGTGCTTGCTTCGTGGACAATGAAACCAATTGAGCCGTTCTAGGCTCAGAGTTAGTTTTCTTCGGCCCGTTGCAAGGGTCCTGATATTGATCAAAAACAGATATCTAAGGTATATGTTTATAGCTTTATTTAATAAGCTGAGCAAAAAGGCGGTATACAAAAAGGTATACCGGCAGAAAAAATTTACTAAAAAGTCAATATTATCATGAGTTTGAGTAGATTTTATAATCCCAACAAGCGCGCCACTTCCTTTCCCTGTAATACCTTCCTTGTTTTGACGCTGCTACTGAGTCCGCTCAGGGTCTTGTTGCGTCTGGCGTTTGGGCCTTATCCATCATTGCCATGCGGCCAGGCCAGAATCTCCATCCCTGAATAGGGAGTCTGTCTGCAGGCTTCCAGTCTGCTATTCAGGTTGCCCACGTGAATCTCGAGCCTGTGACCATCCGGATCGAGAAAATAGAACGAATCCCCTTCGCTCCGATTTTGCCGCCACTCTTCGACGCCATGGGCTCTAAGGTGGTCGACGCTCGATACGAAATCCTCCTTCATTACCGTGAAGGCGTAGTGCGTGTATTCAGGGTGTGGTTGAGTATTGCGCTGATTGTCCAGAGTCAGGCAGAGCCACAAATCAGGAAGTGACAGATAAGCCCCTGTATCCCATCGAGCGTTCAGCGTCAGCCCCAGCACGTCCCGATAAAATTCGATGCTTCTACCCAGCTCGGAGATAGAAAGCGTCAGATGATTCAGGCCTCTCAGCATATCCAGCTCTCGATGTAGTGGTATTTACGAATTGATGACCGCCGTGAACCAGCCAGAATAACGCGCAACAGATCCAGGGGTGAGGCGCCCCAATTGGTTGAACCCATCAGTCTGGGATATTGGGCAGTCAGCTTGGTACGGCGCATTTCTGCCGATCGCATGAAGACGGGAAAGGAATACAAGGTGTCGCGTCCTATCCAGGCACTGGACGTACTCAGGGATCTGCACCGCATCACTGGCCACTACAATCTGCTGTTTCCCGGTCGCAATGACAGCACCCGACCCATGTCGGATATGACGTGGAGCATGGCGCTCAAACGAATGGGATTTGATGGCCGGCATGTGCCCCATGGCACACGCCATACCATCGCCACAGCGCTCAAGGAGATGGGTTACCCGGGGGAATGGATCGAGATGCAGCTTTCCCACAAGCTGCCGGGCATTCAGGGCGTCTATACCCATGCCGAGCACATGGCACCGGAGCAAAGGCCGGCGATGATGCAGGCGTGGGTAGATTATTTGAAAACCTAAAAAATTTAGATTTTCACAACGCTTTCTACAGAGCCAGGAATAAAGCTAATAAAATTGTTTTCCCAGCTTATAGGCTGAGTGTCGTTTATCAATGATGATAGTTGACGAATGTCGTTTTTTATATTTCGCGGCAATTTTTTCCACCATTTCAAGTTAAAATAATTGTTCTCGATATATAAAAATATCATCGTAAATAACCATTTTTTCACAAAATCCTTGTTGTCTTCATTCAGGAAGTTAAAATATTGGCCCATCGTTCCATATTTACGAAGGTGAGATACTATATAAACAGCTTTGCTGTCTTTGATTACAGTTGATATATTGAACCCTTGGAAATCGTTGTTATAAGTATTTATTTCTCTTTGTATTTTATTTCCTAGAATATCGCGCCTTGGAGCTGCTGCTCCACTAACTGCAACAGTTATTGGTGCATCTAAAGTTATTATATAACTTGTTAGGCCATCATAAGCTTCCTCGATCTTGATTTCTTCGAATGTTTTTTTCTCTTTTAAGACAAAGTATTTTCCCATATGTATATCAAATTCTTTCGTTGAGATTAAATCGTCCAATACAACTTGTGCTTTGGACGATAAGCCCTGAGAAAGATAATTTTTTTGCCAGCTCAATGCTTCTTTTGCAGCTATCTTCTGGTAATACTCGTGACATATAGCTCTATAGCTACTTGCCCAACAGTTTTCAGGAGATGGCTGGAATTCTATAGCTTCTATATCATGAAATAACTTTGAGTCGTGAAATTCACAAAAACTATAAATAGTAGAGGCTTCTTTGTTTATACCTACTGATCGTTCTTTGAATGTTAGGGGCTCACATTGGTAAAAAGTGCCAACATGACCTTTGTCTGCAAAGCTAGAAAAGACTCTGCTTTTTTGTATCGTATGAGCTCCTTTTATGCTTCCGTTGCAATTGTCTTTATCAAAATCTGACGCGCAGCAAAATCGAGGTTTCCTAAAGGCACGAGAAAAACTATTATTTATTTCTTTATAACTCAGTGCTCTTTTTTTCTGCATTCCCAAATGACAGTCTTGAAACGATTTTTTGCTTCCGCACCAACACATGTCATTAGCATTTAATGTGGCAGCTTCTGCTGTTTTCCAAAGTAATTTATCTTGTTTTTCTATAGGAAATTCTTGAAATTTTTCCAATAGCATTTGGTTTAAGTTAAAATTTTCTAAGCTTCTCTTTTTCATAGGGTTTTATAACTCAATGCGATTAAAATTTTGCCAGTAGTCTGATTTTAAAATTGGTAGGTGTGTACGTGAATGTTTTTCCTGTGGACTTGTTTCTCATGGGTCCACTGATGACGTTGTGAAGTCTACTTTTACAACACCAGCTGCTCGAAGTCCCCACCATCCCTTGGCAAGCTAATCCTGTCCCCGGCGGCACCTGCGCTGCCTGAATCAACCACGACAGGAAATACCCATGACGGTATCAATACAGCCCACTACCCGAGCCTGCCGGCACGTCGAGCGCATCCAGTTGGGCAACCGCCTGCTGCGTCGCCACGAGGTGGAACTCAAGACCGGCAAGAGCCGCTCATCGATCTACAAGGGCGTCAGCGACGGCACCTTCCTGACACCCGTGCCGATTGGCGACAACAGCGTCGCCTGGCTGGAAGAAGAGATCGACGGCTGGATCGCCGCACGACTGGCCCAGCGCAACACCGCCCTGAAAACGACTGCCCAGCCGGAAGCCCGCGCATAAAACATTTCGCTCTGAAGATCGGCGAAAAGAGCATCGGCTTTACCGGCGGCCCCTCGGCTTTTGATTTTTTATCATGAGTCTTTAATATAGATTTTCACTTCTACTCCAAGGGTATTCGTCCGATGCGCCATTGATGCCGCCATCACCCTGACGGCCAGTCTCCGCCCACCCCATTTGCTGGGGGAGTCTCTGGTATCGATGGAGTTATCCATGACAAATCCCTATCTGGCGCTTGAAAGCGTCTCTTGTCTTCTGCCGGATGGCAGACCCCTCTTTTGCGACCTCAATGAGCATTTCGATACCCGTCATACGGGACTGATCGCCCGTAACGGCATCAGAAAGACCATGCTGGCGCGCATCATGACCGGTGACATGGCGCCGTCGAGCGGCATCTGTCTTCGCTCGTGGAGCGTTTATTACCTTGCCCGGCAGGTGTTTGTTGCGGCAGATGCCAATGCTGACTTCCTGACCCTAGATGAGCCTACCAACCACCTTGAACAGACGAGTCGGCATGCCCTGATAAAAAGGCTGCAGCAGTGTACAGGCGGGCTCATCGTGGTCAGTCATGAGGGGGTCCCGTTAAGTAAACAGGAGCAGTTTGGTTACCATTACTTTTTAGAAAGAAATTGTTTACTTACCGAGAAAAACAGAGCCTAAGTGAATGTGCTCCACCATCCTTTTATCTTGTCCCAGGCCCCTTTCTCTTTGTCGGATGCGGTCAAAGATGACTGTCTTACTATCAGGCCGGTTGTTGTCCTATAAATCTTATAAAGCTTGTCGGTTTCTATATTCTGATAAACAGATGTGCCGTAAGAAATGTCAGCAAATAAGTTGAAACCAAAAATTGAAAAAAATTCTAAAGTTCCACCTTCGTCAAGATCATTGACAAAATGTTGCTTGTTATTGGCATCTTCAGCGCTGGAGTAACGACCCTCAAGCCTTGAAAGCGCATATCGAGGTTCTTTTCCGAAAGCGCTGAAAAGCCACCGCATTTTTAGAAATCTGGCATCAAGCCGCCATTGATCACCTTTTACGGTATATACGGCTTCATCAGGTGAGTCAGAGCTTGCTTTAAGGTAAGCGGTATATACCATCTCACCTTCTTGCTTGAAGCGTAATTCTGCGACCGGTACTTCCTCTGTAAGATTGCTGTAGGAAACAAAAAAGCTGGATATAGCCACCACCAGCATAAAAGCAAGAATCGCAATTACTAACAGAAGGCTTATAACGGCATGACCACCCTGTCGCTGTATAGATAGCTTTTCCAAGGCTGGGCTCCTGATCTGAAAATGATATTCCGATATCATGATATCGACTAAAACCTGAATTTATTTAGAAAAACTCTTTTGAATGGCTGCTTTCAAATCCCATCGTCAAATCAGAGGGTCGTTATGCCTGCTCGATTTTACATTCATGTCGAGCCTTGATTTTGCTGGCAAGTCGTCTACCAAGCGCTATGGTTAATGCCCTGGCGATAAAGCGAACCGTCAACGCGTCCCCTCTCACACACAACACCGGAGCCCCCATGGACATCGAACGACTCGGCAACGGCCTGGCGTTTTTAAAGGAAGCCGAGCGGCTCAAGAGCGTGCTGCGCACGGCGTACACCTCGACCGGGCGGCAGGAGGATACGGCGGCGCATACGTGGCGGCTGTGTCTGATGGCGATGACGTTCGAGCGCGAGCTGGCGCCTTTGGACATGGCGCGCGTTCTGAAACTCTGCGTGCTGCATGATCTGGGCGAAGCGATCCACGGCGATCAGCCGGCCATTACGCAGGATGCCGACAAGAACACCCAGGAGCGTGTGGATCTGCTGACCGTGATGGCGCCGCTGGATGAGACGCTCAAGGCCGAGTTTCTCTCATTGTGGGAGGACTACGAGCAGGGCGCCTCGCGCGAGGCGCGGCTGGTGAAGGGCCTCGACAAGCTCGAAACCATTCTGCAGCACAGCCAGGGCGATAACCCGCCCGGCTTCGATTACGCGTTTAACCTCACCTACGGGCTCGAGCAGACGGATGCCGAGCCGGTGCTGACCATGCTGCGCACCCTGGTCGATGGCGAGACGCAGCGGCGCATCGATCACGGTCAGTAGCGTCCATTCGTGATGAAGTGAGTTTTAAAATAAAAAACCCCGACCAGCAGAGGCTGTCGGGGTTTTTGGTGTCGGGCCGGGCAGGGCACGTGTTCGGCTCAGGCAGGTTCCGCCGGCTTGACCGTGCTCTTGTCCTCGTAGTCGTAATCGTCATCGAGGTTGTGCTCGGGGTCGTTGAGCTCGCCGCGCATGAAGGCGAGCAGGCGCTCGTCGGCTTCACTGTCCTCGGCGGTGGCGTCAAAACGGTGGCGGATGACGATGTTGGCGCGCTGGTGGTTGAAGAGCCCGCCGACCATGAAAAAGACGCTGCCCACCAGAAAGAGCGAGGCCAGCAGGTTATGCAGCTGGTCGTGGTCGGCCACGCTGTCGAATCCCCACAGGTAGGGGATGGAGGCGACCACGAACAGTACCGAGCCCACCACGAAGGTCACGGCGGTCAGGTTCATCAGCTGCAGGGTGAGCAGCGCCGAGGCGCGAATCACCATCATGACGTTGAGACAGGCGCCGATCAGAAAGAGCACCGAGCCGACGATGAACATCCACGCGCCGATCTCGATCCAGTGCCACCACGACAGAAAGAGCAGGCTGCCCACGGCATAAAGCACGGTGCCGACGATATAAACGGCCAGCGAGATGACCTCCAGAAGCTGCGAGGGCGAGACCTTTTTGCTGTCGCTCCAGAAGCGGCGCACTTCGATGACGTCGTGGGCCTGAACGACCAGATAGACCAGCGAGCCGACGAAAAACAGCCAGGCACCGATGTCGCGGATGTGTTCAAGGCGCGGGTAGAACATCACGCTGCCAACGATGAACATCACACCGCCCAGCTCGTAGAGCACCGCGTTGATGCCTTCCCAGCGGTAATCCTTTTCGAGATTACTCTTGCCCCGGCCCGGGCGGGCTGAGCGGGGGCGGTCGGTAAACAGGTGCGGCATGGAAATGGTCCTGCGGGAAAACGCAAAGTGTGGTTCGTACACTCTCGCTTGTATAGAGCTTAACGCTTCTTTTTGGGACCGGGGCGCTGACCGCGCGGAGCGCTTTTGTTATCGCCGGGTTGGCCCTTGCCGGCGGGTTTGCCGTTCGAGCGACCCTGGGGGGCGGGTTTGCTACCCTGCTTGCCTTTCGTGGCGGGCTTGCCGCCTGTCTTCTGGCCGTTGCCGGTGTTCGACGATTTGCCGCTGGTCCCCGGCTTGCCCTTGCCCCTGGCGTGCATCTTGTCCAGCGCCGGCTTGCCAATGCCCAGCGGGTCGGTTTTGGGGGGCTCTTTCGCCGTCTTCTGACCGCCACCGGTACGCGACGAGGTTTTCGAGCCGGCCGGCGTCGGGTCGGCTTTTGAGTTTTCCGTCAGCTCAAGGAGGGTGTCGATCTCCTTCGTGGTGAGATCGCGCCAGTCGCCCAGCGCCAGGCCCTTGAGCGAGACGTTCATGATCCGGGTGCGGATCAACTGGGTGACTTCAAAGCCGAAGTGCTCGCACATGCGGCGAATCTGGCGGTTGAGCCCTTGTACCAGGGTGATGGTGAAGACAAACGTGGAGACTTTCTCGACCTGACAGCGACGCGTCATCTGGCCCAGAATCGGTACGCCGTTTCGCATACCGTCGATAAAGTCCTCGGTGATCGGCTTGTCGACCGTGACCTGATACTCCTTTTCGTGCTGGTTGTCGGCCCGCAGAATGCGGTTGACCAGATCGCCGTTGTTGGTCAGAAAGATCAGCCCCTGGGAGTCCTTGTCCAGTCGGCCGATGGGGAAGATGCGCGCGCCATGCTTGACGAACTCGACGATGTTGTCCTTCTCGCTCGCCTCGGTGGTGCTGACAATGCCGACCGGCTTGTTGAGGGCGATCAGGACCAGGTCCTCTTCCTCGCGCGGCTCGATCTCCTGGCCGTTGACCGTGACGCGATCCCCGGCAACCACCTGATCGCCCGTGGTGGCCCGGCGGCCGTTAAGCCGGACCTGGCCCTGTTCAACAAAGCGATCCGCCTCGCGTCGCGAGCACAGGCCGCTTTCACTGATGTATTTATTGATGCGGGTCGAGGTTCGTAATGGCATGACGTTTCGCCGGATCGGGAGTGGTTGAACAGGTGGCTGAGCGCGGCGGTCGCGGGGCCTGCCGATGCAGAAAGCCGGTGACGGGCCCATGATGCGATACGTCACGGGGTCGTGTCGTGCGGCGCTTCGGAATACATCAATGAAAGGATATGGCATCTGCCCATGAACACGTCACGAGTGCTTGCCTTTATCAGAGGCTTTCGCAACAGTATCGCCTACCTGACCAGCCTCATCATCACGATTTACGTACTGCTGGGGCTGGCGGCGGTCACGTTCGAGGTGAAGAGTCTGCCCGGGTTTCTGGATTTCATGGACTTCGACCAGCCCGGCACCGCCCGAACGCTGCTGGCCACGCTGATGGCGGGGATGATCTCGCTTCTGGTGTTCAGCTTTTCCACCGTCATGTCCGTGTTGACCCAGGCCGGCAGCAACTTCTCCAACAAGCTGGTGTTCGGCATCATGACCGAGAAGCGCCACCAGAAGGTGCTGGGGCACTATCTGGGCACCATCCTCTATCTGCTGATCCTGCTGCTGGTACCGGCCATCGGCAATACGCCGGATACCTGGCGCTCGTTGGCGGTCTATCTGGGATCGGCCATGGTGATCAACTGCCTCGCCATGTTCGTCCTGTTCATCCATGGCACCTCGCAGTCGGTGCAGATCAATGCGATCACCCAGAACCTGCTGATCTCCACTCAGCTCTCGCTGGACAAGCTCAGGAAGCGACAGGCGCGCGACGACTATACCCATCGCACCGGCGCGGTTCATCCCGGCACCGTTTATACCCTGTACTCCCGCGACAGCGGCTATATCCAGGGCGTCGATTTCAAGACACTGGGCGAGCTGGCGCGCCGTCATGAGCTGGCGATCCATCTCGGGTTCAGCTTTGGCGATTTTGTGGTCAAGAAGTTTCCCCTTCTGACGGTCGAGGCCGAGACACCGCCCGGTGAGGTGCTGGTAGAGCAAATTCTCAACTGTCTCGAGTATGTCGAAGGGGAGTCCACCCAGAATCACTATGTCAACGGCCTGACCCAGCTGATGGAGGTAGCCATCAAGGCGCTATCGCCGGGGATCAACGACCCGGGCACGGCGCGGCTGTGCATCCATCAGGTGACCGAACTGCTGGCGCAGCGTCTGGCGCTGACGCCGCCCGACATGCTGGTGGATGACGATGGCCGCTGTCTGCTCACCTGGCACGAGGAGGGCGTCGAGAGCCTGATGTTTCGGGTATTTGATCCCATTGTTCACTACGGCGGCGAGGATCTGAGCATCTGTCTGTCGCTGCTGAAGGCCTTCAAGACGCTCTCCAATTTCGCAACGGCTGCCGACAACCGGGTCATTCAGGCCCACACCGATCGCGTCATTGCGCTCATGGCGGCGAACTTCACCACGCCGCTGGAGATCGGTTTTATCGAGGCGCGGCTGGCCGGCGGGCTGCATCGGCTGCAGATCGATACCCGGCTGCCGGCAGCACCGACCCCAACGTAAGGGCCGATCCGCCCGGCGCTCTTCACCGACCACGCTCCGGCTCGCGGAGCGTTTGGAGCGCTTTCGCCATCAGAACGCAGATGCGGTCCGGGTAGTCGACCGTTCCCGTGCGTTGCCACCCGTGGCGCTCGTAGAGTGTCTGACTGTCGGCGGTAATCAGGTGCAGCCCTGTCTCTCCCCGGGCCCGGGCATCCTGCTCGATCGCCTCGATGAGCTGCCCGGCAATGCCCCGGCCGCGATAGTCGGGATGCACGAAGACGGCCGCCAGCCAGGGGCGCAGGTCGGGGCGTTGGGCACAGTCGTTGTCGAACAGGCTGGCCATGCCGAGGGGACGGTCACCGTCATGGGCCACCCGGGTGAGCGGCAGGCCGCTGCCGTGGGCGGCGCTGGCGAATAGCAGGCGGGTCTCCTCCAGCGTGCGCCGGCTGTAGACGCCCCACTGACCAAAGGTCCAGGCGCTGCAGGCATCGATGAAGGCCGGGCGCTGGTGCAGCGGTGTGATCTCGATGGACATGGTGGCCTACCGATCGGTGTCAGAGAGAATGGGTATAAACCGGTTGGGTACGGCCTGTATACCGCTGTTGTGTTTCATGACGGGAAGTGGCTGGAAAGGTGCCCATGCCGGCGGCGCTGCAATAACTTTGTAACATTAAAAATCACTCCCTGATCTTTCGAGCCTATCATCAAGAAAGCCCCGTCCACGTCGATATAGCTCCGCAATTGTACTTGCCATGAGTGATACGACGATGTTGATGCGTTTAAGGATCGGCCCACGGCTGGCCCTGGCCTTTGGTGTCCTGACACTGCTGCTGATGGCCAGTGCCGCGGTAGGGCTGCTGGGTCTTGGCAACATGAAGATGACGGCCGACAGGGCCATCAATACCGATGCCCGGCTGGCGCAGAATGCGCTCGAGGTACAGCGTCTGGCCCTGGAAGAGCGTCGCTTCGAGAAGGACAGCTTCATCAATATCGCCACCCCTGATCGGGTCGCATCCTATTACAACAAGTGGAACGGCTCCCGGGAGGCGCTGCGCCGGACGCTGGCGGACGGTCAGCAGCTTGCGCCGACCGAGGCGCTGCGCGAACTCTACGAGCAGGCCGGCACGGCACTGAGCGCCTATGCCGCCGGATTTCAGGCCATTCATCAGCGTATTCTCGATGGCGAACTGACCGAGCCGGCGCAGGCCAATGCGGCCTTTGCCACCTATAAGGAGCAGGTGTATGCGCTCGAATCGCTGGCCGATCAGATCAATACGGCCGCTGCCGAGCGGATGAGCCGTGCCAGTGAGACAATTGCAGCCGCGCACGATCGCACCATGATCAGCCTGCTGATCTTTGCTGCCGCGGCGCTGCTGGCCGCCGTGGTTCTGGCCGTCCTTATCACTCGAAGCATTACACGTCCTCTGAGGCGGGCACTCCATATCGCCGAGCAGGTGGCGCAGGGCGATCTGACCCAGCAGATCACGGTGACCGGGCGCGATGAAACCGCTCGGCTGTTGATGGCCATGAAGCAGATGAACGCCTCGCTTCTGACACTGGTCAGCTCGATCCGTGAGACCTGTCAGAGCGTTCATGCCGGTGCTCGCGAGCTGTCGCACGCCAGTCATGATCTGTCGGCCAGAACCGAGCAGCAGGCCGCCTCGCTCGAGGAAACAGCGGCCAGCATGGAGGAGATCTCCTCGACAGTGAAACACAACACCGAGGCGACCCAGCAAGTCAATACGCTGACCCGTGAGGCGACCGGCAACGTGCGCAGCAGCCGTCAGGATGTGGTTCAGAGCCTGTCGTTGATGAAGGAGATCGCCACGCAGTCACAGCGGGTCAACGAGATACTGGCCACCATCGACTCGATCTCGTTTCAGACCAATATTCTGGCGCTCAATGCCTCGGTGGAGGCGGCCCGCGCCGGCGAGCAGGGGCGCGGTTTTGCGGTGGTGGCCTCGGAGGTCCGGGCGCTGGCCAACCGCAGTGCCACCTCGGCCGGCGAGATTCGCCAGCTGCTCGAGGAGATGAGCCAGCGGGTCGTCTCCGGCGTCGCCCAGGCCGAGCGCAGCGGCACCAGCATCGAACAGACCCGGGGTGCCATTGAACAGCTCGCCACGCTGATCAACGATATTGCGACCGCTTCCCGCGAGCAGGATGGTGGGGTGGATCAGGTCAATACCGCCATTGCCCAGATGGATCTGGTCACCCAGCAGAACGCAGCCATGGTTGAACAATCCACGGCCGCGGCCGGCATGCTGGAGGAGCAGGCCGGACAGCTTCAGAAGCTGGTGGCGACTTTTCGGGTTCGGGAAGCGGCCGGCGCCTGAGCGCAGGCCCGGGGCCGGCGCATCGTCGGCCCTGCTACGGGCGCCGCTCATCGAACGGACAGGTACCAGACACACAAAAACACCGAAGCCCGCTTGCGCGGGCTTCGGTGGTCCGAGCCTTGCGGCTCGAGGCAGAAATAACCCGGAGGTTAGTCTGCTACAACGTTGGCAGCCTGAAGGCCTTTCTTGCCCTGAGTCACGTCGAAGGAGACCTGCTGGCCTTCCTGCAGTGACTTGAAACCTTCAGCCTTGATTTCGGAGAAGTGAACAAAGAGGTCGTCGCCGCCGTCGGCCGGAGAAATGAAGCCGAAACCTTTCGCGTCGTTAAACCACTTGACTGTGCCGTTTGCCATTTTCGAAGTTCCTTTGCGCTTGTGCGCTATAAAAAATTACCGGGTGTTGCCCCAGAGGAAGCAGGTAAAACAAGGGGGATAAAACCAGGCGATCGAAGGACTCGAGTACTGCTGACAATATGCATCTTGCTCACCAACTGAGGCCATCCTGTCACGCCCGCAGGGCGGGGTCAATCAAATACTCGGAAATTGTCCGGCCCATTGCTACCAAAGTTGCAGGGCCGCTGTCCCGGGACATATGTTCGCACCCCGGGCCATCAGCCCGGATGCGGCGCCGAGCGGTACTTGCTCCAGTGCATCCGGGGACGACCGACCACGTACTCTGTACGTCATGATCGGGGCGATGATGGCATCAATTACACGTATGGTGATAAAGATCACCCCGAACAGCGCTGGCGACAGGCTGTCAGTGTTGCCGCGGCTTACCCGGCAGCCATTGATCGGCAACAATGGCCCTGACGCCCACGATAACCAGAGGAAACACTGTCATGAAGATAGCCATACCCGCCGAGATCAAGAACCACGAATATCGCGTGTCCATGACGCCGGCCGGTGTCCGCGAGCTGTTTGATCAGGGCCATGAAGTGGTGGTCGAACAGGGCGCCGGCACCGGGACGGGCTACAGCGATCAGGATTACGAGCAGGCCGGCGCCCGCATCGAGGCCGATGTCGAGGCGCTCTGGGCGGGGGCCGAGCTGATCATCAAGGTCAAGGAGCCCCAGCCGGTCGAGGTTGCCCGTCTTGGCGAGCATCAGACGCTGTTCACCTATCTGCATCTGGCCGCCGACGAGACGCTGACCCGGGGACTGATGGAGAGCGGCGCGACCTGCATCGCCTACGAGACCGTGACCGACGACCGGGGCGGGCTGCCGCTGCTGGCCCCCATGAGCAGCGTGGCGGGGCGCATGGCGGTACAGGCCGGCGCCCACGGGCTGGAAAAGGCGCAGGGTGGCGCGGGTATTCTGCTGCCGGGTGTGCCCGGAGTGGCGCCTGCCGGGGTGACCGTCATCGGTGGTGGCGTGGTAGGCGAAAATGCGGCCCGGATGGCGCTGGGGCTGGGCGCCGACGTCACCGTGCTGGACCGGTCACTGCCGCGACTCGAAACGCTTGATCAGCGCTACCAGGGACGCCTGCGCACGGTCTACTCCACGCAGGACGCCATCGAGGCAGCCGCCCGGGAATCGGATCTGATCATCGGCGCGGTCCTGATCCCCGGCGCCAGTGCGCCCAGACTGATCACCCGGGACATGCTGTCGATGATGAAGCCGGGCAGCGTGCTGGTCGATGTGGCCATCGACCAGGGCGGCTGTTTCGAGACCAGCCACCCCACCACCCATGCCGAGCCGAGCTATATCGTCGATGGCATCGTTCACTACTGCGTGGCCAACATGCCCGGCGCGGTGGCGCGTACCTCTACCCAGGCCCTGAGCCATGCCACGCTGCCCTGGATTCTTCGCCTGGCGCGTGACGGCTGGCGCAAGGCACTCAAAGACGATAGTCACTTTCGCCACGGCCTGAACCTGACCGGCGGGCAGATTGTGCATCCGGCCGTGGCCGAGGCGTTCGATCTGCCCTGCACCAGCGTGGATGACGTGCTGGCCGAGTGAGTACCGCATCTTCCGGGCAGACGTCCTCGCCTCGGATGGAGACGCCGGCTCGAGGCCGATCCGATCACGGCATTGACGCCACAGGGTATGGCAGGCGAACCGTGACGACAGTGCCGCCGTTGTCGCCTGCGTCCATGTCTATGGTGCCCTGATGGGCCTCCACGATGGCATGAGAAATGGTCAGCCCCAGACCGCTACCGTTTTCAGAGCCGTGGGGCCCTTGATGAAAGGGGGCAAATACCCGCTCGCGCTCTTCCGGGGAGAGGCCGCACCCCTGGTCGCTTAACGTAATCAGGGCCTGCCGGTCTGTCCTTTCAAGCGTTATCTCTACGCTGGAGCCCCGGGGCGCCGCGCGTAACGCATTGTCGACCAGATTGGTCAGCATGGCATTGAGCAGTGCCGGTTCGCCTTCAAGGGTCAAAGGCTCCGGAGGCAGTCGGGTTTCAAGGTGAACGCCTGCCTCTGTGGCTGCCTGTTCATGTTGCTCGATCACCTCTTGAATCAATGCCTCGAGCGTGATTGGTTGTGTTTCGATGCCCTTTCCGGAGCGGTCCAATCGCGCCAGCAGCAGCATGCGATGGATCAGCTGTGTCATGTGTTCGATGCTTTCCCGCATGCGCTCAAGGGCACGCCTGCGCCGGGGCTCATCATGGGCGTGCCGGGCCAGCCTGAGCTGAGCCAGACAGCCTGCCAGCGGCGTACGAAGCTCATGGGCGGCACTGGCGGTAAAGGCGCGCTGGCGTGCGTAGATATGACGCATCCTTGCCAGCAGATGATCCAGAGTGTGAACCAGGGGTTTTAGTTCGCGGGGCACTTCACGCTCGGCAGGCGACAGCGGTGTTGGATTTTCGGGATCGACACGACCGATGCGTACGGTCAGCCGACGCAGTGGTGCCAAGCCCCGCCAGACGGACAGCAGCGCCGCCAGTGCCAGTCCCGGCAGCAGCCACAGCAGCGGCGAGCCGAAATCGCGTGTCAGTAACCGCGAAGTGGCCTCCTGCGTCTGCTGCGCGAAGGCGACACGAAGTACCAGATCACCCTGGTCGTGGATGCTGGTATAAAAACGCCAGGTGTTGCCATCAATTTGACGATTTTCAAAGCCCGTTGTGCTGCTTGCGGGCGTGTCGGGGAAGTTGTCGGAGCGCGCGATCAATTGTCTCGAGCGGTCAAGAAGCTCGAAGGCAGGCGGAGAGCGGCGCGCACGATCATCGTCGCTGCCCGAAGGAGCGACCTCGGGCAGGGACGTCTCTGTTGTGTCCCGGTTCTGACCATGATGAAGCTGAATGATCAGCATGGCGGCGCTGCGTAGCCGGTCATCAATATCCTGGCGAGCGCTTTTTTCAACCTGGCTGTAATGATTGGCCCATAGAACCACCCAGAGGGCACCGAGCAGAATCAGCAGCCACAGCAGCAGGCGCTGATGAAGCCCCGGCGAAAAACCGTGTCGTGTCAAAACAGAAGTTCCCTTTCTCATGCGTGCAACCGATAGCCCATGCCGCGTACTGTCATGATGCGCTCGGCGCCCAGCTTGCTGCGCAGCTTGTGAATCAGTACCTGCAGGCTGTTGCTTTCCGGGCCGCCTTCCCAGCCGTAAAGACGTGTCTCCAGCTGTTCCTGGGTCAGGGATCGGCCCGGGCGCTCCATCAGGGCTTCAAGCACCATGAATTCATAGGCAGACAGCGTCAGTTGGCGATCCCCCAGCCACACCATGCGATCGCCGCGGTCCAGACTGATGTCACCACAGCGCATACGGTTATCGGGGTGACCGTTGGCGCGGCGATGCAGTACCCGCAGGCGTGCCTCCAGCACGTCGGTATCCACGGGCTTGACCACATGTTCGTCAGCGCCCAGATCGAGTGCACGAATGCATTCGTCATTGCCCTCGCGCGCGGTCAGGATCAGCACAGGCGTCTCATGGCCACTGCGACGCCAGTGCCTCAGCACCTCGAGTCCCGAACAGCCGGGCAGGGCCAGATCCAGGATGACGGCATCGAAGGCATCGGCCTCCAGTGCGTGCAGCGCTTTTTCGCCACGGGTCAGCCAGTCCACGGTGTATCCCGACAGCCTGAGCCCCTCGCACAGCCCTTCTCCCAGAATCATGTCGTCTTCCACGATCAAAATACGCACTGGTATCTCCTGCCAGCGGGGTGACCTGTTAACCATGAAAATAACCTGCTGGTGGAGACCATAGCCCAGTCGTGCCAATACCTGCCATGCACTAAGACCCGGTTAATGAGATCTGACCAGGGTAGTGCGTACCGGAATTGCCGGAGTGGTTCGAGGCAGACCGGTCAATAGCGACTCATGTGAAAGGAGAGCACGACATGCGAAAGGATATTGTACTGGGTATCGCCCTGGCACTGAGCTCGACGGCCGCCCTCGCCGCCGGGTCGACCTTCAGCGCGCTGGACAGCGACGGCGACAACAGTATCAGCAAGGATGAATTCTACGGCTCGGTCAGCGACTGGGGCACCTACTCCGACTGGGACACCAGTGGCGACGGCCTGATCGATGACGATGAGTTCAACACGCTGGTTGCCGACCGGGACGTTGACTGGGACTACGCGACCTGGGATCTGGACGGCGATGGCTATCTTGATTCCGGCGAGTTCTATGACGGCATCTACACCGTCTACGACTACGACGAGGACGGCTATTGGCAAAACGGCGAGTGGCATGATGCTGGCGAAGCCGGCCTCTGGGATGTCTAAACCCCTGGCATGTGGCCCTGGCGCGTGATCGTTGGGCCACGAGAGTGGCTCCGGGACCGGGGATTTCCCGGTCCTCTCCAGCGATAGCGCCCTGTTAGTCCGGCGCCAGAAGCTCTAATAAACCGCGTATCCGGTTTTAGGGGCAGGCTCAGGGCAGGCGTACCAGGAAATCTTCTTTGGCACGGCGTACCTTCGCCTTGCCGGCACCCGGGTCGCGTTCGGTGTCGCGATAACCCAGCGCCATGATGACCACGCTCTTGAGCCCCTTCTCCCGCAGGCCGAGCGCCTCATCCAGCCTGTCCGGATAAAAGCCTTCCATGGGGGAGGCGTCGACCTTCTCCAGCGCTGCGGCGCTCAGCGCCACGCCCATACCGATATAGGCCTGACGCGCCGCCCACTCCAGGCACGCCTCATGGCTGCCCTTTTGATCCATCACGCCCTTGACCATGTTGCGAAAGCCGTCCAGCGAGCTCTCATCGACCTCCCGGGTGAGGGCCATGCGAGTGATGTGGTCATCCACCTGGGCCTTGAAGTCGCGATCGTGGACAGCAAAGACCAGCAGATCGGAACCCTCGATCACCTGCGGCTGCGGGGCGGCGTCGTCATGCAGGCGCGCGCGCACCTCGCTGCTCCGTACATGCACCAGCGACCAGGGATGCAGGCCGAAGGAGGAGGGCGCCAGCCGGGCGGCGTCCATGATCCGCTCCAGGGTTTCCTCGGGCACCGGTTCGCCGTTCAGGCGCTTGGCGGCATAGCGCCAGTGGAGGGCATCGGTCAGTGACATATCAATAACCTCGCGAAAAAGGGGTGAGAGAGAATGGTAGCAAGCGATGTCGTGATTACCGCCCGGCTCGCGCGTACTGAAACATCAGCACGCCCAGTAATATCAGTACGCCTGCCATCAGCAAATGTGGCGGTATTGGTTCATCAAACACGATGACGGACAGGGTGATGGCAATCGGCGCCGCCACAATACCGATCTGGCTCAGGTAAACCGCGCCGGCCATCCTTTGCAGCACAAAATAAAGAAAATAGAGCAGGGCAAAGATGGCGGCCTCGGCGGCGACCATCAAGAGACCATCGGCACTGTCGAAAATAGCGGCGATGGGGGCTGGCCCGGCCAGCAATGACAGGGGGAGAAGGATCATGGCGCCCCCGAGCATCATCAGTGCCGCAAGAAACAGGGGCGCGGCATCCGTGGGCCAGCAACGGGTACGATAGATGTTACCCGTGACCACAATAACGGGAATGATGGCAACGACCGCGAGCCAGATCGGGCTGACCTGGGATGCGGAGGCCTTGCCCAGCGCCAGAATGGCGCCTCCGCAGAGACCGAGCAGGACACCGGCCAGGCGTCCTGCCTGCCAGATTTCCATTCCCATGAAAAGTGCCATCAGCCAGGTCAGCAGCAATGGAAAAACGAAGCTCAATGACACAAAGCCGGCGCCCAGATGGGGCAGCGCCAGGAAAGCCATCGCGTTGGGCAGGGCAAAGAGTGTGCCGGCCACGAACGCGTAGACCAGAACCTGACGGTTCCAACGGGTGCCGCTTTTCCCCGGTACCGTGATCGATAGCAGTATGCCCCCCGCGCCCAGTAGCCCCAGCATCAAAAAGCTCAAGCCAGGAATGCCGGCTCTGTTCGCCATTTTGGCGAGCAGTAGTGACAGCGCCAGCAGTGTCCCTACCAGCAGCAACAGCAGCAGCGCACCAGAGTGTGAAAAGGATTTGCGATACCGGGCTGACAGCGTGATCATGGCATTTATCTCCGGGTAAAGTATCTTTATGTCGAGATATATTGCCAAAGTATCTTACCGTCAAGATAAAGGGTCAAGCATTCCTCATGGATCAGGTTGAAAAAGCAATTACTCAATGGCGACAGGAGCGCCCCGAGCTTGAGCTTTTGGCGATGGCCACCGTGGCTCGACTCGGCGCTACGACAAGAATCGTGGGACGCAGTTTTCTTGAGCCCTTTTTTAGAGCCCATGAGCTTCAGGCTGGCGAATTTGACGTACTGGCCACATTGAGAAGAGCCGGTGCACCTTACGCTCTGGGACCTACCCAGCTTTATGAAGCGTTGATGATCTCGTCAGGAGGCATGACCAATCGCCTTGATCGGCTGGAAAAGCAGGGGTTGATCGAGCGTCATCCCAACCCCGAGGACCGTCGGGGAACACTGGTGCAGTTAACGAGCCGGGGAAAGGAGATCATCGACAAGATGGTCCCTGAACACATTGATAATGAAAGCCTTGCCCTGTCGGGGCTGACCCGGGAAGAGCAGGAGCAGCTCAACGCCCTGCTGGGCAAGCTGCTGGAGCATCTGGAAAACCATGAAGGGGAATAGACTCATGCACTGAAAAGGCCCCGCCGGCGCACATCGCGGGCAGGGCCTTCGGCACCAGGGGTGCGGTTCAGTGTAGCTGGCTGAACCTGTCGATACGATCGCGCAGCGCCTGCTCGGGGCCGATCAGCTCGATCAGTTCCGCCTCGGTGAGTTCGATGTCCTGATGCCGGGCAACGATGCTCGAGTAGTCCTCGCCGTTGGCCAGCGCCTGCTCGACCAGCAGGGAGAGCTCCTTGCGGTCGTTGATGGCGGCCGGGTCAAAGCTCTGGCGGTTGCGTTGCTGCTGAACGCGCTGTTCGCGGCGACAGCGCATCAGCAGATTATCGGTGATAAACGGAGCACTCATGGACCGGGTCCTTTGTGGGGTACACGAGGTCATGCTGTGGCGACGGTGCAGCGCTGTCCATTCGACCCTGGATGTATCGCCAAAGGTCTCGGGTCGCTGTCGAGACGGGGCGCCGTGGGGGCGGGGAGGGCGCCCTGCGCATCAACGTGGCGCACTTTACCCCCGGGCTGGCACCGCTGTTCGACCCCGATGATGGGGATTAAACGTCGCCAATCTCCTCCAGCAACGCGTCACGAAACGCGACCAGCCGCGCATGGCGCGCTTCGGCCAGCTGCTGGCCGGTGGCAGTGCGAAAGCCTGCCCTGAGCGTCAAAAGCTTGGTCTGGAAGTGATCCAGCGTGAAGCGCCGGTCATCCAGCGCTCTGGCGGCGGCCTGCGGGTCGAGCGGGTCGTACAGGGCGCTGCCCATCTGCCCGGCGGTGTAGAAGCAGCGCGCGATGCCCAGGGCGCCCAGCGCGTCGAGCCGGTCGGCGTCCTGCAGGATCCCGGCTTCCAGCGTTTGCGGCGCGATACCCGCCGAGAAGCTGTGTGCCTCGATGGCATGTGCCACCGCCTCGATGCGCGAGTCCTCCCATGACAGCGCTTCGAGAATCCCGCGGGCCTGTTCGGCGGCAAGTCGCGAGGCACTCGACCGGCGCGGGTCGTCCTTGGGCACATGAACGCCGTCGTGCAGCACGGTGGCGGCCAGCAGCAGGTCACCATCGCCGCCCTCCACGGCGCTGATGCGCTGTACGTTGCGCCACACGCGTCCAAGATGGGCGAGATCATGAGCGCCATCGGTGACGTCGGGCAGCCGGGCCAGCAGGGCATCGGCCAGCGCCTGATGGGGAGAAAAGAGGGTCGACACGGCAGGCACCTGATCGTGTGAGCGGGCGCCGGGCAACGGCGCCCTGTAGGCGGGTCGGTTTACAGCGGTGTCTTGCCGCCGGTGGCGGCGTAGATCTCACCGGTCAGGTAGGTGGCGCTGCTCTCGGCGAGCTGGACATAGACGCCGGCCAGCTCCGCCGGCTGGCCCGGTCGCGTCATTGGCGTATCGCCGCCAAAGCCCGTGAGCTTCTCTCTTGAGGCGTTCGAGCAGACCTGCAGTGGGGTCCAGAACGGCCCCGGGGCCACGGCGTTGACGCGAATACCGCGGCCGGCCATCTGCCTGGCCAGGCCCTTGGTGAAGTTGGAGATGGCCGCCTTGGTCATGGCGTAATCCAGCAGGTCCTCGGGTGGTGTCCAGCCCGTGGTCGAGGTGGTGTTGATGATCGTCCCGCCTTCCGGCAGATGGGGAATGGCCGCCTTGCTGAGCCAGAACATGGCGTAAAGGTTGGTCTTCACGGTCCAGTCAAACTGCTCGGTGGTGATGTCCATGATCGAGTCATGGCTCTGCTGGCGGGCGGCGTTGAGCACCACAATATCCAGCCCGCCGAGCTGATTGACGGTTTGGTTGATCAGACGCTGGCAGAAATCCTCGTCACGAATGTCGCCCGGAATCGCCACGGCCCGGCGCCCGGCGGCCTCGATCAGCTCGACGACCTCGCGGGCATCCGGCTCTTCATCGGGCAGATAATTGATCGCCACGTCTGCCCCTTCGCGGGCATAGGCGATCGCCGCGGCGCGGCCGATGCCGGAATCCCCGCCGGTAATCAGCGCGCGACGCCCGGCCAGCCGGTTGCTGCCGCGATAGCTCTGCTCGCCGTGATCCGGGCGCGGCGTCATTTTGTCGGCCAGCGCCGGCCAGGGCTGCGTCTGATACTCGAACGGCGGTTTGGGGTAGGCGTTCTGCGGGTTTTCAAGCGATCGGGGGGTGTTCTGTGCGGCCCCGTTTTGATGAGCGCCGTTCTGGCTGCCGGCAAGGGCCGGACCGGCCGCGGCGGCGGCCATGGTCAGGCCGGCGCCCTTGATGATGCGACGACGCGAGGCGTCATGGTCGTTCGTTGCCATGTGCTGCTCCCTGTGGTTGGCAGACAATGCCTTCCCGGCACCGTCGTGGATGACCCGTGAAGCATAGACCCTCGAGCGTGCCTGTCAGCCGGCGCCGGGCCGGTGACAGGGTCACATCAGCCGGGTGCCCAGCGGCACGTCCTGGTCCGGGACGCACAGCGCCACGGCGCCCTCCTCGTTGTGAAAGCCGGTGACCAGGCACTCCGACATGATCGGGCCGATCTGTTTGGGCGGGAAGTTGGTGACCGCCACCACCAGCCGGCCTACCAGGGCCTCGGGGTCATACAGCTCGGTAACCTGGGCG
The DNA here is from genome assembly GCF_053903105.1 of Kushneria sp. AK178. Classification (NCBI taxonomy): domain Bacteria; kingdom Pseudomonadati; phylum Pseudomonadota; class Gammaproteobacteria; order Oceanospirillales; family Halomonadaceae; genus Kushneria; species Kushneria sp. AK178. The sequence goes on from NZ_CP096381.1 coordinate 162,764, forward strand.
CTGGACTTGCGCACCCCGATGTCAGGACCGAAATCCACCTGCAGCAGGTATGCCGGCCGGCGCGCCTTGTCGAACACTGCCGCGTGTGTGATGCGCCCGACGCGCAGCTCTACCCTTGAAAACTCTTCCCAGCTCAGTGTCGACACCGATTGCTCCTTTCCGGTCTGCGCCATTGGTCGTAAACAACGTTCAAGCCCTACAACTTTGGCAGCTCGAGCGGCGGGTGTATTGACGACATTGGTCGTCTTTTCAAGGAGATGAAAAAAGACATAACCAAATGGATATATCTTGATGGTTCGACAGCTATTAGTTAGGCATTTGCGCTTCTCCTTATGCTCGAGCGATTGAATTCACCGGCCCACCGCCCGGACACCCGTCCCCCGGCGGCTACCGGGACCAGTCGCACCGACGCAGGAGACAAGCATGCAAAAGGGCAGAATCAGCATTGTCGAGAAGATCGGCTTTGGCATGGGGGATGCCGGCAACAACATGACCTTTGCTGCCGTGGTCATGTATCTGTCCTACTTCTACACCGATGTCTACGGCATTTCACCGGCGGTGGTCGGGACCATCTTTTTGTCGATGCGCTTTGTGGATGCCATCACCGACCCGATCATGGGCGCCATTGCCGACCGCACCCGTAGCCGCTGGGGCCGTTTTCGCCCGTGGATCCTGTTCATCCCGGTGCCGCTGGCCATCGCCTGTGTCCTGATGTTTACCACCCCGGACTGGTCGGACCAGGGCAAGATCATCTATGCCTTTGTCACCTATGCGGTGATGTCGCTTCTCTACACGGCCGTCAATATTCCCTACTGCGCGCTGGGCGGGGTCGTCACCAGTGACCACCGCGAGCGCGTATCGTGCCAGTCGTGGCGCTTCGTGCTGGTGGGTGTGGCCTACCTGATTCTCAACTCGACGCTGATGCCGCTGGTCGAGTGGTTTGGTGATGGGGACGAAGCCCTGGGCTTCCAGATCACCATGGGCATCATGTGCGTGATTGCGCTGTTCATGTTCGGGTTCTGCTTTGCCACCGTGCGCGAGCGGGTGCAGCCGGTCGAGAACAACACCAACGGGCTGCTGGAAAACCTGAAAACGCTGGCCACCAACCCCAAGTGGCGCCAGGTGCTGTCGATCACCTTCCTGCAGGCCTTCCAGTTCTTTCTGCGCCAGGGCGCGGCGATCTACTACGCCACCTGGGTACTGGGCCTCGGCGCGGCCGGCATTTCGTTTTTCGTGACCTCGGGCGTGGTCGGCGGCATGGCAGGTACCGCCATCTCGCCGCTGCTGACCCGGTATACCACCAAGATGCGCGTGTTCATTCTCAGCTCCATCGCGCTGGTCGCGGCCTGCGTGGCGCTCTATTTCGTACCCGGCGATCAGGTGATCCTGGCGGCGATCGTGGTAATCGTGATCAACATCTGCCACGGCATCGGCACGCCGATCGCCTGGGCCTTCATGGCTGATGCCGAGGACTACGGCGAGTGGCAGAGCGGCTATCGCAACACCGGCGTCTCCTTTGCCGGCAATCTCTTCTTTCTCAAGCTGGGCCTGGCCGCGGCCGGCGGCCTGGTGGGCTTTCTGCTGTCGCTGGGCGGCTATGTCGGCGGCGCCGATGCCCAGGACCCTCAGGCACTGACCATGATCGTGCTGCTCTTTACCCTGATACCGGCGGTAGTCAGCGTACTGATGACGCTGGCCGCCTGGCGCTTCGGGCTGGATGATGCCGAGATGGATCGCATTCGCGCCGATCTGGAATCGCGTGCCGGTGACCGATCGAGCCCGGCCACCCGGAACGGGTCCGATGTAAACGATGCCGGTGGGGCCGCTCGTCCGGCCACTACCTGATAACAATACTGTTCACCATAACGGGAGAACCCCATGCAGACCCGCGTGACCCTGCACCGTGACTTTGTCACCAGCACCATCGACGGGCGTCTCTACAGCGCCTTTCTCGAACACATGGGCCGCGCCATCTATGGCGGTATTTATGAGCCCGGTCACCCGCAGGCCGATGACCAGGGCTTTCGTCAGGACGTACTGGAAATGGTGCGCGAGCTGGCACCGCCGCTGGTGCGCTACCCGGGGGGCAACTTTGTCTCCGCCTACAACTGGGAGGACGGCATCGGTCCGCGCGAGGAGCGTCCGGTGCGGCTCGATCTTGCCTGGCACAGCCGTGAATCCAACCAGGTCGGCATTCACGAGTTTGCCGACTGGTGCGAGCAGGCCGACATCGAGATGATGCTGGCGGTCAATCTGGGCTCGCGCGGTATCGACGAGGCGCGCAACTTCCTGGAGTACGTCAACCACCCCGGCGGCAGCGCCTGGAGTGACGAGCGCATCAAAAACGGTCGCAAGGAACCGTGGAACGTGCGCCTGTGGTGTCTGGGCAACGAGATGGACGGCCCCTGGCAGATCGGGCACAAGAGCGCGGCGGAATACGGCCATCTGGCCAATGAGACCGGCAAGGCGCTCAAGGCCTATGACCGCTCGCTGGAGCTGGTCGCCTGCGGTTCGTCGAATCCCGATATGGCCTCCTATCCGGAGTGGGAAGCCACCGTGCTGGAGCACTGCTACGAGACGGTAGACTACATCTCGCTGCACATGTACTTCACCAACCACGAGAACCAGCTCGGCGACTATCTGGCGCTGGCCGAAAAGCTCGATCGCTACATCATGTCGATTGCCGGCGTGATCGACTACATCCAGGCCAAGAAGCGCACCCGCCATCAGGTGCATATCTGCTTTGACGAGTGGAACGTCTGGTATCACAGCGTGCAGCAGGACCGGCGCGTGCTGGAGGGCAGCGACTGGCCCTTTGCGCCGCCGATTCTCGAGGACATCTACAACGTCGAGGATGCCCTGCTGATCGGCTGCGTGATCAACACCTTCATTCGCCGTTCGGATCGGGTGCGCATCGCCTGTATCGCTCAGCTGGTCAACGTGATCGCGCCGATCATGACCGAGACCGGCGGTGACGCCTGGCGCCAGACCATCTTCTATCCGCTGATGTTTGCCTCGCGCTACGGCCGCGGCAGGGCGCTGCAGCTGGCCGTCGACAGCCCCACCTATCAGACCCGCGAACTCGATGACGTGCCGTGCCTGGACGTCTCCGCCGTTCACGATGACGAGGGTGGATTCGTGACGATCTTTGCCGTCAATCGCCATCAGGAAGAGGCGCTGGATCTGAATGTCGCCCTGCACGGCTTTGAAAACGCCCGTCTGGTCGAGCATCAGTGCATCAATCATCCGCAGATGAAGGTCGTCAACTCGGCCAGCCAGCCGGATCAGGTGCGCCCGGTGACGGGTGAGGGCATCAGTGTCGAGGAGGGCGCGCTCAAGGGCAGCCTGTCGTCGCTGAGCTATCACATGATTCGCCTGTCGGTCGGTACCTGATACCCGGGTAACCGCAAGCGAGGCGTCTGACACGCTCGCCGAGCCGGCGTCGCCATGAGGCGGCGCCGGCTTTTTTAATGCCATGGTCAGAGAAAGCAGGGCAGATGGACGGTCAAGAATTGCCCCACATGTTTCATGTGAAACATCCTTCCCGGTGTGGCCGTGCCAACCCCCGAGGCGGTATCCGCCTCTGATCGCGCTCGGGATGCATTCGGCCGGATGGCAATGTTCGGCCAATGATTCGTGGCTGGCGCTACAACCTTGGTGTCGGACCCGGCGCCGGACGCCGCGAAAAACTTCCGTATTATCAGCTTTCCTGCCCGAGCGATAACGTATCAGTTATTGCTGTTATTGGCGTGTGCATTGGTGTCCCGCATGGCAGCGCTCATAGGGTCGCGCGATGAGCGGTCTGATGGCATCAGGTCGCTGCGATTCGATTCCCGCAGGGAGAGACGCATGCGCAAGGGCAGTATCAGCACGCTTGAAAAGATCGGCTTTGGCATGGGGGATGCCGGCAACAACATGACCTTTGCCGCCGTGGTCATGTACCTGTCGTACTTCTACACCGACGTTTACGGCATTTCGCCGGCGGTGGTCGGCACCATTTTCCTGTCGATGCGCTTTGTGGATGCCGTCACCGACCCGCTGATGGGCGCGATTGCCGATCGCACCCGCAGCCGCTGGGGTCGCTTTCGTCCGTGGATTCTGTTCATTCCGCTGCCGCTGGCGATTGCCTGCGTGCTGATGTTCACCACCCCGGACTGGTCGGACCAGGGCAAGATCATCTATGCCTTTGTCACCTATGGCGTGATGTCGCTTCTCTACACGGCCGTCAACATTCCCTACTGCGCGCTGGGCGGCGTCATCACCGATGACCACCGCGAGCGGGTGTCGTGCCAGTCGTGGCGCTTCGTGCTGGTGGGCGTGGCCTATCTGATCCTCAACAGCGGGCTGCTGCCGCTGGTGGAGTGGATCGGTGACGGCGACGAGGCGCGCGGCTTTCAGGTCGCCATGGGGTTGATGTGCGTGATTGCGCTGTTCATGTTCGGGTTCTGCTTTGCCACCGTGCGCGAGCGCGTCACGCCGCCGGCACAGAACAGCACCAACCCGTGGCGGGACCTGCGCACCCTGGCGGCCAACCCCAAGTGGCGCATCATCCTGAGTATTACCTTTCTGCAGGCCCTGCAGTTTTTTCTGCGTCAGGGGGCGGCCGTGTACTACGCCGACTGGGTGCTGGGCCTGGGCGCCACCGGGATTTCGATTTTCGTGACGCTGGGCGTGGTGGGCAAGATGGCGGGCACGGCCCTCTCGCCCCTGATCACCGGGCGCATCAGCAAGCGCAGCGTGTTCATGGCCAGCACCGGCCTGTTGATTCTGGCCTCGGCGCTGCTGTTTGTGGTGCCGGGCAGCCTGCTGGTGGTCGCCACGACCGTATTCGTGCTGGTCAATTTTTTCCACGGCATCGGCACGCCGATCTCCTGGGCGCTGATGGCCGATGCCGAGGATTACGGCGAATGGCGCCATCGTCACCGTCTGACCGGCGTCTCCTTTGCCGGCAACCTCTTCTTTCTCAAGCTGGGGCTGGCGCTCGGCGGCGGCCTGATCGGCTTTCTGCTCTCCTGGGGCGGCTATGACGCCGATCTCGAACAGCAGGGCAGCTCGGCGCTGTTGGCCATCACCCTGATGCTGACCCTGATTCCTGCCGCCATCTGCGTGGCCATGAATATCGCCATCTGGGCCTTCGGGCTCGGGGATGCGGACATGGACCGCATTCGCCGCGATCTGCAGGCGCGCAGCGAGGGCCGGGAGGACACGCGGTCGGCGGATGAAAAGGGCGCTGAAAGCGGTCCCGCGCCCCGCACGTCCTGAAACCGGTCGGGCTTGCCCCGGGTCATGGTCATGGCCCGGGGCCGTCAAATAGTGCGGTCCCGAGCCGTCAAAGCGCGTAAGATGCCCGCCCGTTGACACTTTCCAACAGGACACTCGAATGACCGCACTGCCTCCTTGCCCCGGCTGTGACGCCGACTACACCTACGAAGATGGCGCCCTGTTCGTCTGCCCCATGTGCGGCCATGAGTGGGCACAAGGCGGTGAAGCGCCCGCCAGTGACGAGACGGCCAGCGTTCGCGATGCCAACGGCAATGTGCTGGCTGACGGTGACACGATCACGGTGATCAAGGATCTGAAGATCAAGGGCTCGTCACAGGTGGTCAAGGTCGGTACGCGGGTCAAAAACATCCGTCTGGTCGACGGCGATCATGACATCGACTGCAAAATCGATGGCATCGGCGCGATGAAGCTCAAGTCGGCGTTTGTCAAAAAGGCCTGATCAGTGCCTTGCAGGGTGGGCCGGTGCGCCTGAATCGTTGTTTCACGTGAAACACCTTCTACCGGAAATGCTCGTGGCGCGGGTGACGCTGAACGCATGAGCCGTATAATGCCGCCTTCTTATGCCTTTTGCTTATTGAGAGGCGTGTTTTTATGGCAACCGGTAGCAGAGCGTCATGAGCAATTCTCCCGACGGGCCGGAGATTCCCGAGCCCCGCGGCACCTCCCGCGATTTCAAGCGCAGCATGCAGTCGCGCCACCTGGTGATGCTGTCACTGGGCGGCGTGATCGGCACCGGCCTCTTTCTGAGTTCGGGCTATACCGTCAATCAGGCCGGCCCCCTGGGCGCGATTCTGGCCTACCTGATCGGCGGCGTGGTGGTCTATCTGGTCATGATGTGTCTGGGCGAGCTGTCCGTGCACATGCCCGAGACCGGCGCCTTCAGCGCCCATGCCTCGCGCTATATCGGCCCCGCCACCGGCTATACCGTGGCCTGGCTCTACTGGCTGACCTGGACGGTGGCGCTGGGCTCGGAGTTCACCGCCTCGGGCCTTCTGATGGCGAAGTGGTTTCCCGACGTGCCGATCTGGATCTGGAGCGCGCTTTTTGCGCTGATCGTCTTTCTGACCAACGCCTTCACGCCGAAGATCTTTGCCGAGACCGAGTTCTGGCTCTCGCTGATCAAGGTCGCCACTGTGGTGATTTTTATCATCGTGGGCGCGGCGGCGATTTTTGGCGTTGCCGGGCCGGACGATCAGCTGGCGCCGATGTTTCATAACCTCACCCGCGAAGGCTTCTTTCCCACCGGCGTGATGCCGATTCTGGTCACCATGCTGGCGGTGAGCTTTGCCTTCTCCGGCACCGAGCTGATCGGCATCGCCGCCGGCGAGACCGAGAACCCGGAGAAGAACGTGCCGCGCGCCATTCGCGCCACGCTGTGGCGGCTGGTGGTCTTTTTTGTCGGCACCATTGTGGTGATCGCCGCCATGCTGCCGCGCGAAAAGGCAGGGCTGGTGGAGAGTCCATTCGTCACGGTCTTTGCCATGACCGGCATCCCGCATGCCGACGACATCATGAACTTCGTCATCATCACGGCGCTGCTGTCGGCGGCCAACTCGGGGCTTTACGCCGCCTCGCGCATGCTGTGGTCGCTGGGCGAGCAGCGCACCCTGCCGTCAATCTTTGCCCGCGTGACCCGCGGCGGTATTCCGCTCAACGCGCTGTTGTTCAGCATGCTGGGCGGACTGCTGGCGCTGCTCTCCAGCACCTTCGCCCCGGACACGCTCTATCTGGTGCTGGTGTCGATCTCGGGCTTTGCCGTGGTCGCGGTCTGGATGAGCATCGCCGTGAGCCAGATGTGCTTTCGCCGCCAGTTCGTGCGCGGCGGCGGCGACCCGGCCACGCTGGGCTACCGGACACCGCTCTACCCCTGGGTGCCGCTGGGGGCCTTTATCGCCTGCCTGCTGTGCTTTATCGGTATCGCCTTTGATCCCACCCAGCGCATCGCGCTCTACTGCGGCATTCCCTTTATTGCGCTGTGCTATCTGGCCTTTTATCTGACCGACCCGCGCCGCAGGGGCGGGGCCGATGTCGATTCATCTGCCGTGACGGAGACCTCATGACCCCTTCTCTTGACCCCATTGCCCGCGCTCTGCAGGACCACCCGCTGCTGATCGTGGACGGGGCGCTTGCCACCGAGCTGGAAGCCCGCGGCTGCGACCTCAACGACAGTCTCTGGTCGGCGCGCGTGCTGGCCGAGCGGCCCGAGCTGATCCGCGAGGTGCATCTCGACTACTTTCGCGCCGGCGCCGATATCGCCATCACCGCCAGCTATCAGGCCACCATCGAGGGCTACATGGCGCGCGGCATGAGCGAGAGCGAGGCGCTCGAGCTGATCACGCGCTCGGTGACCCTGGCCGCCGAGGCGCGTGACACGTTCTGGAACGAAGCTGATCACACCGGCCGGCCGAGGCCGCTGGTCGCCGCATCAATCGGCCCCTACGGCGCCTGGCTGGCCGACGGCTCGGAGTATCGCGGCCACTACGATATCGACGAGGCCGGGCTGGTGGCCTTTCACCGTGACCGTCTGGCCGCACTCGCCGCCGCCGGTGCCGACGTGCTGGCCTGTGAAACCCTGCCGTCACTGGTCGAGGCGAAGGCGCTGGTTACCGTACTGCGTGAATTCCCCGACATGAGCGCCTGGATCACCTTCACCGCCCATGACGGGGAGCACATCAGCGAAGGGACGCCGATCGCCGAGTGCGTCCGCTGGCTCAATGATCAGCCGCAGGTCGCCGCGCTCGGGGTCAACTGCACCGCACTCGAGCACATCCCGTCGCTGCTGGAACAGATGGCAGGCGCTACCGACAAGCCGCTGATCGTCTACCCCAATTCGGGCGAGACCTATGATGCGGACAGCAGGACCTGGCAGGGCGGCTGCCAGGTGTCCCACGGCGCCGGCTTCGGCGAGCAGGCCGCACAGTGGTACGCGCGTGGCGCGCGCCTGATCGGCGGCTGCTGTCGCACCACGCCCGAGGATATTCGCGCCATCGCGGCCCTTCGCGCCGGGCATTGAATGGTCGGCGTCCTGAGTGATGATGACCGCCTGCCCGGTGGATAGACCTTTTTTTGCCTGCGGCCCGGGCACCCTGGCGCACATCAGCGCCAAAGGGGCTACGCTTCTCACGGCCGTTTCGAATTCAGGTTGGATCAGGAGTGATTGTCATGAAGTCATACCGTGTGCTGGCCCTGTTACCGCTGGCAGCCCTGCTCAGCGCCTGTGGCGATCCCCAGGAGGCCAGCGAGGGCAATTTCCGCTCGGCGCTGCAGGATGATGTCGGCGGCATGGGCCCGGCCATCTGTCTGGAAGCGCCGGCACCGCGTCTGCCGTTTGTGATGAACCAGCGCGCGGCCGGTCAGCAGTCCGACATGGCCGAGCGGACCAAACGCGCCAACGCGCTGGTGGATGCCGGTCTGCTCGAGCGTGAAGACCTGAGCGACGGGCGTCAGCGCTACAGCCTCACCGATGACGGCCGCGACAGCTACGCCCGCGCTCACGGGCTCGAGCAGGGCGGGTTCTGCTTCGGCAAGGTACGCATCGAAGGTGTCGACAGCTTTACGCCGGCCCAGGCGATCGAGGGCGGCTTCACCGTCTCCCACGTGCGCTACAGCTACAGCGTCCGCGACATCCCGAGCTGGGCCGAGGAAGACAGCCTGCGCCAGGCCTACCAGGGCGGTCTCGAAGGCCTCGACGACACCCGGCACAAGCGCGCCATGATGATCCTGACCAACCAGGGCTGGCAGACCGAGCGCCGCTTCGCCGAATAATCTCGGCACCGGTGATCAAAAAAGGCGACCCCTCGGGGTCTAATGCCAGTCAGTTAAGGTTTTCCCCCACCGGCTGACGATGCGATAGTCCGGTATCAGTAACTTGCTGATACCGGACTTTTTTATGCATTTCAGTCAGGCCATCGATGCCATCAACCGGGTAAGGCCCGGCAGCTTTTCAAGTTTGGCGGACGTCCTTTCCCCCGAGCTCATCGACACCTGTCTGGAGCAGGCCGGCGTGGCGACCCTTCGCAAGCGGCGACTGCCGCTGGATCTGGTCGTCTGGTCGATTGTCGGCATGGCCCTGTTTCGCCATATCCCCATGGCGCAGGTGGTTAACCAGCTTGATATCGTCCTGCCGGGCAAGCGTCCATTCGTGGCCCCCAGCGCCGTGGTACAGGCGCGTCAGCGCCTGGGTAGTGACGCAGTCAGACATGTTTTCGAGCAGACTCAGGCCCTGTGGCATGCTCAAACGCCTCAGCCTCACTGGTGCGGACTCAGCCTGCTTGCCGTGGACGGCGTGGTCTGGCGAACGCCGGACTCTCCCGACAACCAGACCGCCTTCGCGCGCACGCGTAATGCGCAGCGTGAGGCCGGCTACCCGCAGGTACGCATGGTGTGCCAGATGGAGGTGACCAGCCACCTGATCACGGGGGCCGCGTTCGACAGTGTCGCGACCGGCGAAGTGGCCCTGACGGAAGACCTGATCGCCGGCACACCGGATCACTCGCTCACGCTGTTTGACCGCGGCTTTTATTCACTGGGCCTTTTGCATGCCTGGCAGCAGGCCGGCGAGCAGCGCCACTGGCTGATTCCGTTACGCAAGGGAACTCACTACGAGGAGATTCGCTCGCTGGGGCGCCAGGACCGTCTCGTTCGGCTGACCACTTCGCCACAGGCGCGTGCCAAATGGCCGGATTTACCGGTCTCGTTCGAGGCGCGCCTGCTGCGCCGCAAGGTTCGGGGCAAGGAGGTGGCGGTATTGACCTCGATGACGGAAACGATGCGTTTTCCGGCCGCCGACATCGTGGATCTTTACAGCTACCGCTGGGAAATCGAGCTGGGATATCGGGAAATGAAGCAGTCGCTGCTGGACAATCGGCTTACGTTGCGCAGCCGTACACCGGAGATGGTGCGTCAGGAGCTGTGGGGCACGCTGCTCGCCTACAACCTGATCCGTTTTCAGATGGCGCGAATGGCTTACAGTCTGGACAACATTCACCCCAACCAGCTGAGCTTTCACCAGGCGGCCAGCTTTATTATCAAGGAGTTATCGATGCTGCCGGCGGTATCGTCGGGTCGGGTGCCGGCGGTGGTCCAGTCGATCACGGAGATGGCGCCGGCCTTTGTACTGCCCGATCGACGAGAAAGATCGTACCCGCGAGCGGTGCGGGCACGACCGCAGAAATATCCGGTCAGGAAAAAGCCAGTCAGCACTAACTGACTGGCATTAACCCCTCGGGGTCGCCTTTTTTATACCCGGTACCGTGCGCCACTCAGTCAATGACCGAGCCGGACTGCGCCACCAGTACATCACTGTTGATCTCGCTGATGCTGCTGGCGCCGGTCAGCGTCATGGCTACACGCATTTCCTTTTCGATCAGGCCGAGCAGGTTGGCCACGCCGGCCTGGCCGTGGGTCGCCAGTGCATAGATAAAGGCGCGACCGAGCAGCACGGTGTCGGCACCCAGTGCAATCATGCGGACCACGTCGAGCCCGGTGCGAATGCCTGAGTCGGCGAGGACCTTGAGATTCCCCTTGACCGCACTGGCGATCTCCGGCATCGCACGGGCGCTGGAAAGCACGCCATCAAGCTGACGGCCGCCGTGGTTGGAGACAACTATCCCGTCGGCGCCAAAGCGCACCGCGTCCCGGGCATCGTCGGCATCAAGAATGCCCTTGATGACCATCGAGCCCTTCCAGAAATCGCGAATCCATTCCAGATCCTGCCAGGAAATGGACGGATCGAAATTCTTGGCCAGCCAGCCCATGTAGTCTTCAAGGCCGGTGGGGCTGCCGCGATATTTCGAGATGTTGCCCAAATCATGAGGTCGGCCGTGTAGACCGACATCCCAGGCCCAGAAGGGGTGGGTAAAGGCCTGCCACATCCGGCGCAGGGCGGCGCGTTCGCCGCTCATGCCGGAGTGGGCGTCACGGTAGCGCGCCCCCGGCGTGGGCATGTCGACGGTAAAGATCAGCGTGCGCACGCCGGCCGCCCAGGCCCGCTCAAGCGCGTTTTTCATGAAGCCACGGTCCTTGAGCACATACAATTGAAACCACATCGGACGATCGAGTACTGCCGTGACTTCCTCGATCGGGCAGACCGATACGGTAGAAAGCGTAAAGGGAATGCCCTTTTCTGCCGCCGCCGTGGCAGCCTGCACCTCGCCACGACGCGCGTACATGCCGCACAGGCCGATGGGGGCCAGCGCCACCGGCATCCCCAAGCGCTCGCCGAACAGCTCGGTCTCAAGGCTCAGCTCGGACATGTTTCTCAACACGCGCTGACGCAGGGCCACGCTGCCGAGATCGTCGACATTGCGGCGCATGGTGTACTCGGCGTAGGCGCCGCCGTCGATATAGTGGAACAGGAAGGGCGGCAGCCTGCGCTGCGCTGCCGCACGGTAGTCGGTCGATGCTGAAATGATCATGTTGGACCCTGGTGACAAAAGAGAGGCGATGTTTCAAATACCACTGACCAGAGGTCATCAACCGCTCATGAGTGGGTCCGTGACACCCAGCCCGTAGCAGGCCACCAATCCGATGATGCCGGTGAAGAACACGTAATACAGGGTGGGCCAGACCGTCTTGCGCAGGGTGATCCCCTCGCGTCCGACCAGGCCGACCGTGGCAGACGCTGCCACAATATTATGAATCGCGATCATGTTGCCGGCCGCAGCACCTACTGCCTGGATGGCGACGATAAAGGCCCCGGAGACGCCCAGTGTCTCGGCCACGCCGAACTGAAACTGGCTGAACATCATATTGCTGATGGTATTGGAGCCTGCCAGAAACGCCCCCAGTGCTCCCACACTCGGTGCCATCAGTGGATAGACGTCGCCGACGCTATCGGCTACATAGCGTGCCATGGCAATCGGCATGCTGGGCAGATCCGCAGCATTGACCCCCGAGTTGATGAGGATGCGCACCATGGGCACGGTAAACAGCAGCACGAAGCCGGCCTTGAGCAGCACCCGGCCGGATTCGCTGGCCGCCGCACCGAGCGCACGCAGATGCATGCGATGTAGCACCACGGTCAACAGGGCAACGAAGGCCAGAATGCCGCCGGGCAGAAACAGCGGCTCGATGCTGGCGTTGATGCCCTCTTCGCCCAGGATGTTGGTCAAATCGAAGCTCAGGGATTTAAGGGCAGTCGTCACCTCGGGAAAGACGCGACTGATGACCAGCAGGACACCCACCAGCACGTAGGGCAGCCAGGCAAGCACCTGGCCCATGGGGCGGGCGGTGAGATCATCGAGCCTGACCTGCAGCGTGCCGATCCACTCGGCCGGCCAGTCCTTTCGATCGGCAAAGTCCCAAATCGTTCTGGGAGTCAGAAAGCGCAGACGAGCGGCGGTCACAACAATCACCAGACCCACCAGTCCGCCCAGCAGGGAAGGGAATTCGGGCCCGAGGAAAATGCCGGTGATAACGTAGGGCACGGTCAGCGCCAGCCCTGCAAACATAGCAAAGGGCAGAATCTCGAAACCGGCCTTCCAGCTTTTTTTCTCACCGAAGAAACGCGTCAGCATTAATACCATGATCAGCGGCATGATGGTGCCGACAATGGCGTGCGTAATTGCGGTGCCATTGGTGATCTGCTGCAGAAAAATCTCCCAGTTCGAGCCCTGTGCGACCAATCGGTCCGTCAGGGTCACGCTGTCCAGCCCGGTGGTCACGCCGATGACGATGGGGGTGCCCACGGCGCCAAAGGAGACAGGCGTGCTTTGCACCAGCATGCCCATCAGCACCGCTGCCATGGCCGGGAAGCCCACCGCGACCAGTAGCGGCGCGGCGATGGCGGCCGTGGTGCCAAAGCCCGACGCGCCTTCGATGAAGCTGCCAAACAACCAGGTAATGATGATGGCCTGCACGCGGCGATCCGGGCTGATAGTGGTAAAGCCGGCGTGAATGGCCCGGATCGCGCCCGAGTGTTGCAGCGTATTGAGCAACAGGATCGCCCCGAAAATGATCCACAGCACGCCGACCGTGATCATGAGCCCCTGAAGCGTTGAGGCAAGCACGCGGACGACACTCATTTCCCATCCCAGCAGTGCAATCAGCACGCTGAGCAGATAGACCACCGGCATGGCGCGGCTGGCCGGCCAGCGCAGGCCGATAAGCAAAATACCGGCGACGATGATGGGGGTAACGGCGAGCAGGGCAAGCAGACCGGGTGACATGGTGATGCCCTCTTAGTGGCGAGTCGCGGGACGAAGGGGAAAGGAACGTGCCGAAATGTCGCGGTGGCTCATAAGCGTTGCTCCAGGGTGTTATTGGACTTGTACGACATTAAATTGGTAAAACCAATTTAATGTATTCTAATGAAATTGCTGTGGAGAGTAAGATGCTCTTGTTACAAGGGTCAACGAAAGCTGCCTGCTACTTTGGTTCATGGACGTTGCCATGGCTTGGGAAAATCGTGCTTAATATAAAATTGGTAAGACCGATTGAGGGTGGGATATGGAAGTAGGGCAGGTGCGTCAGCGCCGACTGGCGGATGGCATCGTCGAGCAGCTGCAGTCGATGATTCTTGAAGGGACGCTCAAGGCCGGTGAGCGTCTGCCGGCCGAACGCGTGCTGGCCGAGCAGTTCGGGGTCTCCCGGCCCTCATTGCGTGAGGCCATCCAGCGTCTGGTCGCCCGGGGGCTGCTCAACAGCCGCCAGGGGGGTGGGACCTATGTGACGCCCTCATTGGGGGCGACCTTCAGTGATCCACTGCTGTTGCTGCTGGAAGACAGCCCCGATGCCCAGCGCGATCTGCTCGAGTTTCGTCATACGCTCGAAGGCGCCTGCGCGTTTTATGCCGCACAGCGGGCGACCGAGCCGGACCGCGATCGGCTGCGGGTGGCCTTTGAACGCCTGCAGTACTGCTATGAACACGCGGGCCCGACCACCCAGGCCGAGGAAGGCGCCGCGGATGCGGGCTTTCATCTGGCGATTGCCGAAGCCAGCCACAACGGTGTGCTGTTGCACACGATCCGTGGGCTGTTTGATCTATTGAAGCGCAACGTCGTGACCAATATCGGCGGCATGTACGCCCAGCGCCTCGAGACCCGCGAGATTCTCAGCCATCAACACCAGGAGCTGTTCGAGGCAATCATGGCGCGAGAGTCGGCGCTGGCCCGTGACATCGCCCAGCGTCATATTCACTACGTGCAGCAGGTACTCGCGGAAGTACACGCCGAAAATCAGCGCATGGCTCGCGCCCGGCGCCGGGGATAAGGCGTTCTTGCAGGCGCTTTCGGCAGGCACTGGCGCTGGTATCAAAAAAAGGCGACCCCTCGGGGTTAATGCCAGTCAGTTAGTGCTGACTGGCTTTTTCCTGACCGGATATTTCTGCGGTCGTGCCCGCACCGCTCGCGGGTACGATCTTTCTCGTCTATCGGGCAGTACAAAGGCCGGCGCCATCTCCGTGATCGACTGGACCACCGCCGGCACCCGACCCGACGATACCGCCGGCAGCATCGATAACTACTTGATAATAAAGCTGGCCGCCTGGTGAAAGCTCAGCTGGTTGGGGTGAATGTTGTCCAGACTGTAAGCCATTCGCGCCATCTGAAAACGGATCAGGTTGTAGGCGAGCAGCGTGCCCCACAGCTCCTGACGCACCATCTCCGGTGTACGGCTGCGCAACGTAAGCCGATTGTCCAGCAGCGACTGCTTCATTTCCCGATATCCCAGCTCGATTTCCCAGCGGTAGCTGTAAAGATCCACGATGTCGGCGGCCGGAAAACGCATCGTTTCCGTCATCGAGGTCAATACCGTCACCTCCTTGCCCCGAACCTTGCGGCGCAGCAGGCGCGCCTCGAACGAGACCGGTAAATCCGGCCATTTGGCACGCGCCTGTGGCGAAGTGGTCAGCCGAACGAGACGGTCCTGGCGCCCCAGCGAGCGAATCTCCTCGTAGTGGGTTCCCTTGCGTAACGGAATCAGCCAGTGGCGCTGCTCGCCGGCCTGCTGCCAGGCATGCAAAAGGCCCAGTGAATAAAAGCCGCGGTCAAACAGCGTGAGCGAGTGATCCGGTGTGCCGGCGATCAGGTCTTCCGTCAGGGCCACTTCGCCGGTCGCGACACTGTCGAACGCGGCCCCCGTGATCAGGTGGCTGGTCACCTCCATCTGGCACACCATGCGTACCTGCGGGTAGCCGGCCTCGCGCTGCGCATTACGCGTGCGCGCGAAGGCGGTCTGGTTATCGGGAGAGTCCGGCGTTCGCCAGACCACGCCGTCCACGGCAAGCAGGCTGAGTCCGCACCAGTGAGGCTGAGGCGTTTGAGCATGCCACAGGGCCTGAGTCTGCTCGAAAACATGTCTGACTGCGTCACTACCCAGGCGCTGACGCGCCTGTACCACGGCGCTGGGGGCCACGAATGGACGCTTGCCCGGCAGGACGATATCAAGCTGGTTAACCACCTGCGCCATGGGGATATGGCGAAACAGGGCCATGCCGACAATCGACCAGACGACCAGATCCAGCGGCAGTCGCCGCTTGCGAAGGGTCGCCACGCCGGCCTGCTCCAGACAGGTGTCGATGAGCTCGGGGGAAAGGACGTCCGCCAAACTTGAAAAGCTGTCGGGCCTTACCCGGTTGATGGCATCGATGGCCTGACTGAAATGCATAAAAAAGTCCGGTATCAGCAAGTTACTGATACCGGACTATCGCATCGTCAGCCGGTGGGGGAAAACCTTAACTGACTGGCATTAACCCCTCGGGGTCGCCTTTTTGATGTTCGCAGGCTTTGAAAGGGACGGGCTCAGCCCTGCCAGCCCGTGGCCTGCGCCACGATCAAGATCACTACGGCGATCCCGGCCCACATGCCGAACAGCGGCAGGAAAAAGCGCACCCACTTCTGCCAGGGCAAGCGTTGCCATGAAATAGCCCGAGGTGGGATAGAGGATATTGCCGATGCCGTCGCCGAGCTGATAGGCCAGCACCGCGGTCTGGCGGGTCACACCGACCACGTCGGACAGCGGCGCCATGATCGGCATGGTGACCAGCGCCTGGCCGCTGCCCGAGGGCACCACGAAGTTGAAGCCCAGCTGGGCGAGATACATGCCCAGTGCTGACAGTGCCGTGGGCAGCCCGCCGACCAGATGGCCCAGAGCGTGCACCATGGTGTCGAGCACTTGGCCGTCTTCGAGCACCACCGCGACGGCGCGGGCAATGCCGGCGATCATGGCGCCCATCAGCACGTCCCGGAAGCCCTCGTTGAAGCCTTCGCAGATCTCGTCGATCTTCAGCCCCGCGATCAGACCGGCCACCACGCCCATGACGATAAAGAGTCCGGCCATCTCCGACATGAACCAGCCGCGCCCCAGTACGCCGTAGACCAGCACGCCAAACAGGCCGAGCGTGGCCGCGATGCAGAGCTTCTGGCGGCCGGTGGCCGGCGGCGTCACCTCGTTGAGCGCGTGCTGATAGCGCGTGCGCTTGTGCTGCTCGTCCGCCTCGTCATGCATCAGGCTCGCCTCGGGATTGTCCCGTACGCGCCGGGCGTAACGGATCACCCAGAACACCGCGACCGCCAGCATGCTGATCAGCGCCACCAGACGCAGACCGAAGCCCGAATAGAGCGGCAGGTTGGCCAGCTGCTGGGCCAGCCCCGTGTTGATCGGGTTGATGACCCCGGCGGCAAAGCCGGCCGTGGTGGCGCACAGGGCGATGGCGGCGGCCGTGACCGAATCGAATCGCAGCGCGATCAAAAGCGGCAGGATCACCGGGACATAGACCAGCGACAGCTCCTGGGTGCCGATGATGGTGGCCAGTACCGCAAAAAGCCCCATCAGCACCGGGATGACCCACAGGCTGCGCCCGGCAAAGTGGCGCGTCAGGTGATCGACCCCCAGCTCGATGATGCCGGTGCGGCGCAGCACGGCAAACATGCCGCCGATCAGCAGGGTAAAGAACACCACCTCGCCGGCGCTGAGCAGCCCGCGCGGGATGGCCAGCAGCAGCTCGGTGGGCCCGGCGGGGCTGGCCGGTACCCAGTGAAAGGAGTCGGCATCGATGGTGGTCCGCCCGTCGGGGCCGGGGATGGTGTCGTAGGCCCCTGCCGGAATCAGCCAGGTGGCCAGACCGGCCAGCAGGATGAAGATGAAAAGGATGGCGTAAATATGCGGAATCTGAAACGAACGTTTCTTTGACGGGCGATCGGATTCGGCCCGGGAGGGATCCTGTGACATGGACGATGGCTCGTTGTTGTTGATTGGGCGGCAGGGCCGCTGCTCGAAGCGGCCCTGGGCCCTGATCGTTACACAACCGGCCATCCGACGAAAGTCGGCCCGGCCGGCGGCCGATGAGATCCGCCGCCGGCCGGGAAGGGATTACGCGTCGCTCTGCTCGTCCAGCCAGGGCTGCTGCAGAATCCGGTCCACGTCGTTGAAGCGCGCAGCGGCGGTGCGCTGCTGATGCCAATAGGGGTAGATCAGCGGCGGGCGCCCGGCCTTTTCGATGGCACGAATCTCGTCATCGGCCAGCGTGAGCTCGGCGCCGGCGAGGTTGTCCTCGAGCTGCTCGTCCTTGCGCGCGCCGATCACGGCGGTGGTCACCCCGCGCCGGCCCAGAATCCATGCCAGTGCCACCCGGGCAGCGGAAACGCCGTGGGCGTCGCCCACTTCCACCAGGGTGTCGATGAGGGTGTAGAGCTGCTCTTCATCGCGAATGGGCGGCTCGGTCCAGCCCTGGCTGAAACGGGTGCCGTCCGGGTTCTGCTGGCCGCGACGGTACTTGCCCGACAGCAGACCGCCGGCCAGCGGGCTCCAGATCATGGTGCCCAGACCCTGATCGACCGCCATCGGCATCAGCTCGTATTCGGCGTCGCGCGACTGAGCGGTGTAGTGAATCTGCTGGCTGATCGGTCGGTGAAAGCCGTGGCGCTCGCACAGCAGCAGGGCCTTCGAGATCTGCCAGCCGGTGAAGTTCGAAACACCGTAGTAGCGGATCTTCCCATCACGCACCAGCTGATCCATGGTGGCCAGCGTCTCTTCCAGCGGCGTCAGGCCGTCCCACTCGTGCAGCTGGTAAAGATCGATGTAGTCGGTCTGCAGCCGCTCGAGGCTGGCATGGAGCTGGCGCAGGATGTGGTGACGCGACAGGCCGCTGTCGTTGGGGCCCTCGCCCATCGGAAAGCGCACCTTGGTGGTCAGCAGCAGGTCATCGCGCCGACCCTTGATCGCCTCGCCCAGAATTTTTTCCGAGGCGCCGGCGGAGTACATGTTGGCGGTGTCGAAAAAATTCACGCCGCGATCGATACACATGTCGATCTGACGGCGGGCACCCTCGACATCGGTATTGCCGAGACTGGCCATCCGGCCTTCGCCGCCGAACGTCATGGTGCCCAGTGTCATGGTCGAAATACGCAGGCCCGATTGGCCCAGATTGCGATATTCCACGCGAATCTCCTTATGTGTCTGCAGTAAATCAGACTGCGCCGCGCCCGGCGGGCGGCGGTCACTGCTTAGTGTGGACACACGATCATTATTTCAGCGAATGCCGAAGTGGTGACGCCAGCGGGGCTACATCAAAAAGTTGATGCCGATCAGCAACAGCAGCGCGGCGAAAAGGCGCTTCAAAAGCGTGGGCGAGAGCCGATGGGCCAGCCGCACGCCCAGCCGCGCCGACAACATGCTGGTCAGGGCAATGCCCGCCACGCCCGGCAGGTAGACATAGCCGATGCTCCACTCGGGCAGCTCGGCATGGCCGTGGCCGAACCACATGAACGACGCCGCCCCGGCGATGGCGATCGGCAGGCCGCAGGCCGCCGAGGTCCCCACCGCCTGCTGGGCCGGCAGGTTGCGCCAGAGCAGAAACGGCACGGTCAGCGAGCCGCCGCCGATGCCGAAGATCGCCGAGGCCCAGCCAATGATCGTACCGCCGCCGATCAGCCACGGCCGCCCGGGCGGGCGGTAGTCGGTACCGCCGCCCTTCGGGCGCAGGTTGAAGGCGATCTGGAGGGCCATGGCGATGGCAAACAGCCCGATCACCATCTGCAGGTCGTCCCCGGGAATCCACGAGGCGGTGAGCGCCCCCAGTGCGCAGCCGGCGACGATGCCGATGCTCATCCAGCCCACCAGCGGCCAGCGCGTGGCGCCCTTGAGGTGATGCCCGCGAATCGAGTTGAGCGAGGTGAAGACAATGGTGGCCAGTGAGGTGCCCACCGCCAGATGGGTCATGACGGCCGGGTCCACGCCCTGCAGGGTAAAGCTGTAGATCAGGACGGGGACAATGATCAGGCCACCGCCGACGCCGAACAGGCCCGCCAGGATGCCGGCCACAATGCCGAGCGCCATATAGAGAAGAAAGATCATGCGTTATCCAGAATCGTCATGCGAAGGGGTCGCGTGCCGGGAGGCGGTCGACGTATCGATCAGCATAGCGTCTTCAGGTTCAGCGGTAGAGCCCCCGCTGGCGGTACGCTTCCGGTCGCGGCCGGCTTAACGCATTGTTACGACATTGGCGCGATGCCACGCTGTCGTCCACAATTTTAGTTAATCTCGATTTACCTTTTGCGCGCGCTCAGTATCGCTTTTGCCCGATGGCTGATCGGCGTGCGCAGCATTGATCCGCTGCACACGGAATGCGGCACCTCACCTCACTGGAATGTTCATCGATGACCAAAAGACAGGTTGCCAATCCCGAGCGGGAAGAAGGCTTTGCCCCGCTGGGCGACTACGCCGCCATCGGCGAGGGGCGCTCGGTAGCACTGATTGCCCTTGATGGCGCCATCGACTGGTGGTGCGCGCCGAGCATGGACAATTCGCCGCTGTTCGATCGGCTGCTCGAACCCGAAGTGGGTGGTTACTTCTCGCTTACGCCGCGCCACGACTATCGGGTCGAGCGCCAGTATCGTGACAACAGTAACGTGCTGGAAACGACCTTCATCACTGAAAACGGTCAGGCACGAGTAACCGAGTCGATCAACAGCAACACCGCCGGGCGGCTGCCCTGGTGCGAGCTGGCGCGGCGCGTGGAAGGGCTCGAGGGCGAGGTGGTCTTTGATATCTGCTTTCACGCCGGCACCCGCACCGAAACGGTCAGCCCCTGGCTGCAGCATACCCCCATGGGACGGGTCTACAACGTGGGCCATCTGATGGCCATGCTGCGCTGCTCGGATGATGTGGAGATCACGGCGTGTTGCGATCGTTTCACCGAGGGCACGCTCACCGCCCGTGAGGGGCAGCGCTCGATGGTGGCGCTGCTGGCTACCGAGGGGCAGCCGCTGGCCGTGCCGTCGACCGACAGCATCGATGAGCGCATCGAGGTGAGCGACTTTGCCTGGCGCGACTGGGTGGAAAAGCTCGATTTTGACGGCGACTATCACGAGTGGGTCAATCGCTCGGCGCTGGCGCTGAAGTTTCTGCTTTATTCGCCCAGCGGCGCGATGGCCGCCGCGGCGACCACCTCGCTGCCCGAGCGTATCGGCGGCGAGAAAAACTACGACTACCGCTACGCCTGGGTGCGCGATGCCTGTCTGATGATCAAGGCGTTCGTGCATGCCGGCGCCATCGAGGAGTCCCAGGCGGCCTTTTCGTGGCTGACCGAGACGATCCGCCGTCACGGCCCCAACATGCGGGTATGCTACACGCTCGAGGGCGATCTGATTCCGGCCGAAACCCACCCGCCGCTGACCGGCTACAAGGGATCACTGCCGGTGCGGGTAGGCAACAACGCCCGGGACCAGATTCAGCTGGGCATGTATGGCGACATGCTCGCCACGGCGTCGCTGTTTATCGATGCCGGCCATATCATCGATCTCGATACCGCCCGGCTGCTGGGCGATCTGGCCAATCAGTGCGCCGATCGCTGGCGTATCCGCGATGCCGGCATCTGGGAGCTGCCCGGCGAGGCGCAGCACTACACCCACTCCAAGATGGCCTGCTGGCTGTCGCTGACCCATGCGGTACAACTGGCCGAGGATGGGCACATCGAGCCCACCTGGAAGGATCGCTGGAAGCGGGAAAAGGATCGCATTGCCGACTGGATCGAGACGAACTGCTGGTCCGAGGCGCGCGGCGCCTATGTCTTTCATGAAGGCGTGGAAGGACTCGATGCCGCGCTGTGTCTGACCCACCGCTACGGTGCCGAGGTCAATCGCGAGCGCATGCTTTCGACCTACCGCGCCATTCGCGAGGAGCTGGGCCGCGGGGCGCTGATCTATCGCTACTCCGGGGCCCATGAAGAAGAGGGCGCCTTTGTGGCCTGCTCCTTCTGGATGGTCGAGGCGCTGGCAGCCCTGGGCGAGAAGGAGGAGGCCCGCGAGCTGATGAGCGAGGCGCTCGAGGCCACCAACGGCAATCTGGGGCTTCTGACCGAGATGGTCGACCCCTCGACCGGCGAACACCTGGGCAACGTGCCCCAGGGCCTCAGCCATCTGGCGCAGATCTGCGCGGCCAATGCGCTCGCCGGATACACCATCGAGGATGCGCACTACTGATCCGGACACGACCCGCCGGGCATGACCCACGCCCCCTGCGCCCTGCGATGCAGGGGGCGTTTTTTTGACCACCTGCCCGCGGCAGGCCCGGGCAGGTGGTGCCACGCTATGACGGAATCGGCAACGGACACTGGATCGGGAGGAGACGGCCATGCTCAAAAAGGGCTTGTTGTGCGCCAACTGTGGCGTCCAGTTTGCTGAAAGTGAACACTCACCCACGCGCTGTCCCATCTGCGAGGATGAACGCGAGTTCGTGCCCGTTCAGGGCCAGCGCTGGACCACGCCCGGGTCACTTTGTGAACGTCATGCCAATGTGTTCGAGCAGCTCGCGCCCGGCCTTTTGAGCCTTCGCACCACCCCCGGGTTCGGCATCGGCCAGCGGGCGCTGCTCCTGCAGACGCCCCGCGGCAACGTGCTGTGGGACTGCATCAGCCTGCTTGATGACGCCACGCATCAGCTGATCGAGGGGCTGGGCGGGCTGAGCGCCATCGCGATCTCCCATCCGCATTACTACAGCACCATGGCCAGCTGGGCCGAGGCCTTTGACTGCCCGGTCTACCTGCACGGTGATGACCGTGAGTGGGTCATGCAGCCCTCCGAGCGGCTGTCGTTCTGGCCGGGGGATCGACTCGAGGTGCTGCCGGGGGTGACCCTCTACCGGCTGGGCGGGCATTTCCCGGGGGCCAGCGTCCTGCACTGCCCGGAGAAGCGGCTGTTGCTGGGCGGCGACACGCTGCTGGTGACGCCGGACAGGAAGGCGTCGTTCATGTGGTCCTATCCCAACAACATTCCGCTGCCGGCGAGTACCGTCAAAACGATGGGCGAGACGCTGGCGGGGCTCGAGTTTGACGCCCTGTACTGCGCCTTCAAGGGCAGCGAGATTGTGGAAAACGCGGGGCAGGTGGTGCAGGCATCGGTCGAGCGCTACTGCCGCGCGCTCGAGCAGGTGGGGCCCTGATCGGTGCCCGTGACAGGACAGCAGCTCCATGACAAAAGTGCGCCCCCTGACACGACAGCGCCCCCGTGTCGTCATCGAGCACGGGGGCGCCGGGTGGTGTATCGCGGGATTACTCCCGGGGCATGACGCGGATCAGCGCGTCATCGCCATTGTCGGTCAGAATCCACAGCGCGCCGTCAGGGCCCTGTTCGATATCGCGGACCCGGCCCAGGTCTTCAAGATAGCGCGCCTCGCCGGTCACGCGGGCGTCTTCCATGGTCAGCCGAACGATGCCGCCGGGCTTGAGCGAGGCGATCAGGGCATCACCCTGCCAGCCGTCAAACGCATCACCGGTATAGAAGGTCATGTCACCGGGGGCGATGACCGGATCCCAGTAATAGACCGGCTGCTCCATGCCCTCCTGCTGCGTAATGCCCTCACCGATATCCGCGCCGGAATAGTCCTCGCCATAGGTGATGACCGGCCAGCCGTAGTTGAGCCCGGCCTCGGGACGGTTGAGCTCATCGCCCCCTTTCGGGCCGTGTTCGATGGTCCAGAGCTCGCCGGTCTCCGGGTGCAGGGCGGCGCCCTGAATGTTGCGGTGGCCATACGACCATATCGCGTCCATCGCATTATCGCGGCCCACGAAGGGGTTGTCTTCAGGGATGGAACCGTCGGCGTTGACCCTGGCCACCTTGCCGATCGTGTTGTCCAGCGTCTGGGCCAGCTGGCGCGGCTCGACCAGCGAGCGCTCGCCCAGGGTGATCCAGAGTCTGCCATCCTCGCCCCATACGAGCCGGGAGCCAAAGTGTTTGGTGGAGTCCCACCCCGGCTGTTGCTGAAAGATGACCTCGACATCGCTCAGGCGCGTATTGTCCTCGGAGAGGCGGCCGCGGGCCACGGCGGTGCCGTTTTGATCGCCATCGCGTGGCTCGGCGTAGCTCAGATAGACCCACCGCTCGGTGTCGAAATCGGGGCCGAGGCTGACATCCAGAAGGCCGCCCTGGCCTCTGGCATCCAGCTCGGGCAGACCCTCGATCGGCTCGGACATCTCACCATCCGGCGTAATGAGACGCAGCCGACCGGCGCGCTCGGTCACCAGCATGTCACCGTCGGGCAGAAAGACGATCCCCCAGGGGTGTTCCAGATCGTCGGCCACGGTCTGCGTGTCGAACTCGACCGTCCCTTCCAGCTGCGGTGCGCGGGTCTGACCCTCGAAAGCGGGTGTCTGTGAGGGGGCGTTGGGTGGGCCAACGTCAACCGGCTCGGCCACGGCGGGCGTCGTGGTCATCAACACAGCGATAAAGGGCGATAGAAACGGCACGACACGCATGGACACTCTCCCGGTGGTCTGAATCAATGAAAACGGCCTGATTCAGCCTCGCATGCCACACGCGTCGATGCCCGCCGCCTTCAGCTCCGGCTCAAGGCGGCGCCGAAAACGCCGCCGGGGAAGCTACAGCGTGCCGTCCGCGATCGCCCTCGCCATGGTCGGTGCCAGCGGCAGGCGGGGCAAAAGGGTGGCCTGATAGGCGTGATAGAGATCCGGCTTGCCCGACCACACGGTGCTCGACGGCTGATTGTGGCGGTCGAGTTCCTGATGCCAGCTGCCCTGCTCGCGATCGATCATGAACTGATCGATATAGTCCCAGAAGCGGCGATACCAGTGCTCGTAGTCGCCATCGCCGGTGCGCTTGAGCAGCATGGCCGCGGTCGCGGCCGCCTCGGCCACCACCCAGTGCATGCGCTCGTGCACCACCGGTTGGTTGTCCCAGTCGTGGGTGTAGATCAGCCCCGGCGCGCCATCGACGTGCCAGGCCAGCTCGATGGCGCTGTGAAACAGGCCACGGGCGTCCTCGATCAGCCAGCCCGGCGTTTCGTCGCCATCGCGCAGCAGGCCGCCTTCAAGGTGCAGCAGCAGCCGCGCCCACTCGAAGGCGTGACCGGGGGTGGCGCCATAGGGGCGAAATGGGTCGCCGGGCCTGTCCCGGTTGTAGTCGCGCCACGCCTGCCAGTCGCTGTCGAAGTGCTCGATCACGCGGTAGTCGTTGGACGGGGCGTGGTCGTGGATGATCTTCTCGACAATCGACAGGGCGCGCTGACGCCATTTGGCCTCCTCGAGCACGTCGGCGAGCTGCAAAAACGCCTCGGTGGCGTGCATGTTGCTGTTGCCGCCGCGATACGCTTCCTCATCACGCCAGTCGCGGGAGAAACTCTCGCGCAGCCGGCCCTCACTTTCATCCCAGAAGCGCGTCTCGAGGATATCGATAATGTCCCCCAGCAGCGGCCCGCCATCCTCGTGACCGGCCTGCCAGGCACTGGCGGCGGCCAGCGCGACAAAGGCGTGGATGTAGGCCTGCTTGGTCGGCGCCTCGCCCTCGCGGGGCAGCGCGCCAAACCAGCCGCCGTGCTCGTCATCATGCAGGGCGCCGCGCAGCGCCGCCACGCCGTGGGCCACCAGCGGCATGGCGCCGGGCTCGCCGCGCATGGCGGCCAGCGCGAAGCAGTGGGTCATGCGCGCCGTGATCAGGGTATCGGGGCGGGCATCGCCGGGCAGTCGGCCCGCGTTATCCAGCGCCGCGAAACCGCACTCGCCGTGGCGCGAGGCGCGATAAAAGGCCAGCAGGCGCTGGCCCTCGGCCTCGAGCCAGTGATGATGGGCGGGGCGGTCGAGCCAGCTGTCATGCTGCGGGGGCAGGATCGATGGGGTACCGGGCATGCTGCAGAGCCTCCTTCATCCGTGCTGTGGGTGTATCGATGCCGGCTCGCCATGAAGACCGGGCCGAGGCGATTCCGGGGGCATCGAGGCCCCGGGTGTCGTTTTTTTGACATCCTGATGGGCGTATGATCGACCCGCAAGCCTTCTTTCATCCAACCGGCAGTGTCGGCACCATGTCTCCCGAACTCTTCTGGGCCTTTCTGGCCGCATCAATACTGATCAGCATCACGCCCGGCGCGGGCGCCATCAATACCATGTCCAACGGCATGCGTTACGGGCTCAAGCGCAGTCTGCCGGCGATTCTGGGGCTTCAGGTGGGGCTGGGGCTGCAGATTCTGGTGGTGGGGGCCGGGCTCGGGGCGCTGCTGGCCTCCTCGGAGCTGGCCTTCATGTTGATCAAGTGGGTCGGCGTGGCGTATCTGATCTATCTGGGCATCAGCAAATGGCGCGAGCGGGCGGTGGACATCAACGCCGCCCCGACGGATGCTCCCCGCGAGTCCGCCATGAGCCGCTTCTGGAAAAGCGTGCTGGTCAACGTGACCAACCCCAAGGCGACCATTTTCATGATCGCGCTGCTGCCGCAGTTTCTCGACCCGGCGCTGTCGCGCGTCATGCAGTTCACCGTCATGGGCGTGACCATGATCGGCATCGACATCCTGGTGATGTGCGGCTTTGCCGGTCTGGCCACCCTGGTGGCCCGCTGGCTGCGCTCACCGCGCCAGCAGCGACTGCTCAACCGCCTCTTTGGCGGGCTCTTTGTCTTCGTGGCCGGGCTTTTGGCCACCTGGCGGGCCTGAGCGGTGTCAGTCGACCCAGGGCCAGGGCATATCGATCGCTTCGGGATAGGGTGCTGGTGTAAAGGGCTTTCTCAGCGGCTGCATCAACTGACCCCACCACCGGTCGTGCTCGGGTGACTTGAAGTTCTTGAGACCGCCCGTGGGCGTAAAGGTGATCTCGCCAAAGTAGACGCGCCCATCCGTCAGATAGAGATCCACCCGGGCAAAGTCGAAGCCTTCGGAGAGTCTTTTGGCCACCTCGATGGCCTCGTCGAGCTTTTTCGGTTTCGGAATTCGCCGTCCGGTGGTGAATTGCTCCTGGACAACCTCGACCAGATTCCAGTCCACGTCGTAGTAGTCGACGGCAAAGTCGGTGAAGCGGTCCTGCACCACCTCGATATAGATTTCAGGGTCGCGCCGGTCCGGCCGTCTGAAGCAGTAGAACTTGAAGTCCATGGGCGGCCGGTCATGGTCATCCAGCAGCAGGTCCTCGAACAGCAGTCGGGGTTCGATCGCCCGGTAATGCGATTCGCGGCTTACGGCGTAATAGTCGGCATCCAGCCAGTGCCGGCCGATGCTTTCCAGCAGCCACAGCGGATACTGCTGCTTGTGTCGCACCAGCAGATTGAAGCCCGAGCCGTGGTTGCCCTTCATGACAAAGCTTTCCGGCAGTGCCCGGTACAGCGCCGGCGTCAGTTCGGTGGCATGCCCATGGCAGGGAATCAGATATTCGTCGCCGACCGTGGCCGCGACATAGTCGCGCACCGCGTACTTGTCACTCAGGATGGTGTAGACCGGCTCGGGGTCAAAGCGTCGGCAGCAGATCTTCTCATTGAAGGTCTGCGGGTTGGTCAGGTTCGGAAACCGGCCGAACTCGCGCCGGTAGACAAAAGCGACATACAGCCTGTCACTGATGCGCGATGTGAACATCCTGCGCACCCGTCGAGCGAGCGTTTTGTAGTGCAGGCCGGCAGGCTGCTGCCGGTACCCGTCGGTTGGCTCTTCGTTATCGAGCGATGCTCTCCTCATACCACACGCTTCCTTGATTGCAGGAGAAGAAAGGCTTTCGTCCGCGCTGGTCGACTCCTGTCGACATCATGTCATGTATTTCTGTTATCGATAACCTTGCTGGAAAACGCACGGTTTCGGCTTAAAAAGACCTGAAGTGCCGCTTTGACAGGCCGGAAAGGGCCTCGAACGGGAGAGCGCGCATGGTGATTCGATGGTCGATGGCGCGGGTCGGGTGACCCCTGTCAGGTCAGCGTCATGGGCCCTTTGCGCGGCAGATAATGCACGTGCAGGCAGCCGTGATGTGGCGAGCGCTCGACCACGGTTTCCACGCCGTAGACATCGCGAATGCGCTCGGGAGTAAGCACTGACGCCGGTGTGCCGGCGGCAGCCACGCGGCCTTCCTTCAACAGCACCAGCTGGTCGCAGAACATGGCGGCGAGGTTGAGATCGTGCAGCGCCATCACGCAGGTGGTGGCGAGCCGTCGGACGAGGGCGAGAATCTCCAGCTGGTGCTGGATATCCAGGTGGTTGGTGGGTTCGTCCAGCAGCAGCTCGCGAGGGTTCTGGGCCAGCGCCCGGGCGATGTGGACGCGCTGGCGCTCGCCGCCGGACAGCGTGTGCCAGCTCTGATGGCGCCGCCCGGTCATGCCGACCCGGGCGAGCGCCTGCTCGACGGCGGTGCTGTCCTCTTCGCCCCAGCCGCTGAGCATCGAGCGCCACGGCGTGCGCCCCAGACGCACCACGTCGAGTACGGTGACATCGGCATCGGTGGTAGCGCTTTGCTCGACCAGCGCCAGCCGTCGGGCCACGTCGCGGCGCCTGAGCTGTCCGATCGGCGCGTCATCGAAGGTGATCACCCCGTCGGTGGCGCGGCGCAGACCGCACAGCAGGCGCAGCAGCGACGACTTGCCCGAGCCGTTGGGGCCGAGCAGGGCGACGGTCTCGCCGGGCGTGATCGCAAGGCTCACGTCATCGACGATCAGGCGGCCGGCCGTCGACCAGCTCACCCCTTGTGCCTGTATCGACATCCTGTGGCTCCTCGGGTAGGTAAGTGCTCGCTTTCGTTACAGCGGCGGTCTCGCACGGTAGAGAATCATGGCAAAGACCGGCGCGCCGACCAGGGCGGTGACCACGCCGATGGGCAGGCTCTGGTGGGGCAGGATCACGCGCGAGACGATGTCGGCCAGCACCATGAAGATCGCGCCGATCAACAGCGAGGCCGGCAGCAATCGTACATGGGCGGTACCGACAATAAAGCGTGCGGCGTGCGGAATCACCAGCCCGACAAAGCCGATGGCGCCGACCATGCTGACCATGGTGGCGGTCATCAGCGCGGTGATGGCAAACAGGATCAGCCGCACCGCGCCGACCGGAATGCCCAGCGCGGCGGCAGCATCCTGCCCGAAGGTAAAGGCGTCCAGCGCCCGGGCAAACAGCAGACAGATCAAAAACCCCGGCAGAACCACGGCCAGTGCCAGGGTGACATCCGGCCAGCGCACGCCCCCCAGATTGCCCAAAAGCCAGAACATGATGCCGCGCACCTGCTCGGCGCTCGCCGAGGTACTGATCACCCAGGCGGTGAGCGCGTTAAACAGCTGCGAGCCGGCCACGCCGGCCAGAATAATCCGGTTGGGACTGGTGGAGGCGCCGCGCGACAGCGCCAGCACGACGGCAAAGGCGCCCAGTGCGCCCAGAAAGGCGCCCAGCGACAGGCCGACGACGCCACCGCCCACGCCGAGCACCATGATGGCCACTGCGCCGGTCGAGGCGCCCGCCGAGATGCCCAGCACGTAGGGCTCGGCCAGCGGATTGCGCAACAGCGCCTGCAGGATGGCGCCGCACAGTGCCAGCCCCGCGCCGCAGCAGGCGGCGACCAGTGCCCGGCTCAGGCGGTACTCGCGGATGATGCTCTCGTGAATGCGATCCAGTGGGTACTCACTCACGCCGAGCGCGTTGCCCAGCGCCTTGAAGGTGGTGGTCAGCGGAATATGAATCTCGCCGATCGATACCGCCAGCGCCATTGCCAGCGTCAGCACCAACAGACCCAGTACGATCAGCCCCAGGTGCAGGCCCTGCCGATGCCGGGTGCCGGAGGCTGTCAGACTCATGGTGTCCCATCCGGCGCCGGCGCATCGGTCAGCCCCAGTCTCTTCAGCCCTTCGGCCACGGTTTCCAGACCCTCAACGGTGCGCAGGGTCGGGTTCATCGCCTGGGCATCCAGCACGATAAAGCGGCGGTGTTGCACGGCGCGCATTTCGCGGGTGACCGGATCGCTTTCCAGAAACGCGATCTTTCGGGCCACGTCATCGGCCGGGAAGTGGCGGCGCTGCATCTCGCCCAGCACGATCACGTCCGGGTCGGCCGCGGCGATGCGCTCCCAGCTGACTGCCGGCCACTCCTCATGGCTTTTGATGATGTTGTGCGCGCCCAGCTTGTTCATGATGTCGCCCGGCGCCCCCAGTTGCCCGGCCACCCAGGCATCGCCCGAGAGTTCGGCGCTGGAAAACCACCACACCATGGACAGCGCCTGCGGCGTGCCGGTCGCCTCGGAGATGGCACGTGTCTCGCGCGCCTGCAGGGTGTCGATCAATTCATTACCGCGCTCGGTGACGTTGAAGATGTCGGCAAGCTCACTGATTTCGCGATAGACCAGCGCCATGTCGAAGGCGCGGGTGCGGGCGCCATCCGCGTTGGTGTCGCCGCCGTAGGTCCGCCCCACGCAGTCGGTCGGGGAGAGGTAGGTGGGCACGCCGAGGGCGGCGAACTGCTCGCGGTCGGCGATGCGGCCCTGCGGGCCGACATCATTTTCAAACTGCGCCGCCACCAGGTCGGGGCGCTTGCCCAGCACGCTCTCGAAACCCGGGATGCCGCTCGAGAGCCGCGGCACGCGCGCGTTGGCGGCCTTCAGCGCTTCCGGCACCTCCCCGATCCAGACGGCGCTGGCCGCCAGGCGATTTTCAAGCCCCAGCGAAAGCAGGATCTCGGTGGTGTTCTGGCCGATGCTGACTGCCCGCTGCGGCGGCGCCTCGAACGTGATCTGCCGGCCGCAGTTGTCCAGCGTGATCGGGTAGTGGCCGTCACGCTCGCCGGCCGGCGCCTGAAGGGCGAAAGCCATGAGCAGAAGCAAAAAAGCAGCAGAGCGCAGAAGGGCAGCGGGCATTGAAGGGTCCGGTGAGCAGGCAACAGGTCGAGACGTGAACATACCCGACGAACCGGATCGACAAAAGCGAGCGGGATTCAGTCGGGCATGTGATGGCATTCATGCCGGGGTCAGGCGCTGGCGCGTTCCTGGCGCAGTGACAGTACCAGCATCCACAGACACACTGCCGAGCAGGCCGC
This sequence comes from Kushneria sp. AK178, assembly GCF_053903105.1. Taxonomy (NCBI): domain Bacteria; kingdom Pseudomonadati; phylum Pseudomonadota; class Gammaproteobacteria; order Oceanospirillales; family Halomonadaceae; genus Kushneria; species Kushneria sp. AK178. The sequence continues at coordinate 193,247 of NZ_CP096381.1, forward strand.
CATCGCCAGCACCACGGCCGTGACCGAGGCCGGCAGGCGCGAGGAGAGGGCACTCACCACGCCGGCGATGCCGAACTGTGACGCCCCCAGCAGCGCGGCCGCCGTGCCGCTGTTGACGCCGAAGTATTCGATGAACGAGGCCTGGATGTTGGGGGCGATCGCCCCGACCATGCCGATGCTGACCATCATGGTTGGCAAGAAAAGGTACAGCGGCGCATCGAGGACGCTTGCCAGCAGTGCGGCGGCCACGGCCGTGGCCTGAATGCCGGTCGCCACGCGCAGGATACGACGCGAGCCAAAGCGCTCCAGCAGCGAGCGGTTGGTCAGATTCGCCAGCAGCATGACGATCACGTTGGCCCCGAACAGCAGCCCGAAGGTGTGCTCATTGGCGCCGAAGTGGGTCTGATAGACAAAGGAGGCGTGGGTGACAAAGATCATCAGCACCGAAAACGACGCCGCCTGCCAGAACAGGAAGGGCAGCGCCTGGCGGGTGGCGAGCACCTGGGCGTAGCGCCTGAAGATATTGACCTTCGGGCCCGGCGCACCGGCCGGCGCGGTGTGACCGGCCTCCTTGAAGGCCACGATTTTCAACAGCGGAATGACCAGCAGGGCGTAGAGCGCCAGAAACAGAAAGATGAACGACCAGCCGCCCAGCGCCAGCAGCGCCCCACCCACCGTGGGCGCAATGCCGGGCGCGACCACCATGATCAACCCGATCAGGCTGAAAAGGCGCGCGGCCTCCACGCCCTGAACGCGGTCGCGCACCAGCGCCGGCACCGACACCAGCGTCCAGCCGGCACCGAAGGCCTGCAGGGCGCGAAAGGCCAGCACGCTCTCGAGCTGCTCGCTCTGCCAGATCAAAAGGCTGGCCACGCTGTAGAGGATCAGCCCCGAGAACATGATCTTCTGGCGACCGAACTGGTCGGACAGCGGCCCGCCCACCAGCTGGCCGATCGACATGGTGAAGATATAGACCGACACGCTCAGGGAGACATCGCTCAGGGGCACGCCCAGCGACTCGGCCATGGCAGGAAAGGCGGGCAGATAGGCGTCGAGCGAGAAGGGGCCGATGGCGGCCGTCAGCGCCAGCACCACGGCCAGCGGAAAATGTGAGGGAGTTCTGGATGCCATGAAGCGTTGTCGCCTGAATAACCGTCGATGATAGGAAACCGCCATTATGGCGAAGTGAGATGCATTATCAACGCGGGGCCGCCCGGCTGTCCCCGAAAGAGGTCCGTTCAGGCAGGCCCCGGTACATTGGGGGCCGGGGGCTCAGGGCCGGTCGGTCAGCGTCTCGCAGGCATGGGCAATGCGCTCGCACGCCTCGCCCAGGCGCTCGGTAGCGGCGGCAAAGGAGATGCGAAACCAGGGCGCCAGGCCAAAGGCCGTGCCCGGCACCACCGCGACATGCGCCGACTCGAGCAGAAAACGGGCCACATCGACATCGCGCTCGAGCACCGCGCCGTCCGGCGTGCGCCGCCCGATCAGCCCCTGGCAGCTGATGAAAAGATAGAACGCGCCTTCCGGGGCGCGGCACGACAGCCCGTCGATGGCATTGAAAGCGGCCGTGCACATGTCGCGGCGCTGGCGCAGGATCTCGAGGTGTTCGTCAAGAAATTCCTTCGACCCGTTGAGCGCCTCCACCGCCGCGGCCTGGGAGATGGCGCTGGGGTTGGTGGTCATCTGCCCCTGCAGCATGGCCATGGCGCTGATCAGATCCTTCGGCCCGCCGCCAAAGCCGATGCGCCAGCCGGTCATGGCGTAGCCCTTGGAGACGCCGTTGACGGTCAGGGTGCGCTCGAACAGTTCGGGGACGACGGCCGCCAGGGGAGTAAAGGTCCAGTCGTCGTAGGCGAGGTATTCATAGATATCGTCGCTGATCACGAACACGTGGCGGTGGCGCTTCAACACCTCGCCGAGGGCGATGAGCTCCTCGCGGTGATAGCCGGCCCCGGTCGGATTGGCCGGTGAGTTGAGGATCAGACATTTTGTCTGTGGGGTGATCGCGGCCTCGAGCTGCTCGGGGGTGAGCTTGAAGCCCTGGTCGTCACCGCACTCGACAATGACCGGCATGCCGCCGGTCAGGCGCACCATGTCCGGGTAGGAGACCCAGTAGGGCGCCGGGATGATCACCTCGTCTTCGGGGTCGATCAGGGCCATCAGGGCATTGAAGATAACCTGCTTGCCGCCGGTGCCCACCGAGATCTGATCGGTGGCGTAGTGCAGCCCGTTGTCGCGCTCGAACTTGGCCGCGACCGCCTGCTTGAGCTCGGGGGTGCCATCGACGTTGGTATAGCGGGTGTGGCCCTCGTCGATGGCGCGCTTGCCGGCATGGGCAATATGGGCGGGCGTGTCGAAGTCGGGCTCGCCCTGCGACAGGGAGATGATGTCGAGCCCTTCCCGGCGCATGTCGGCGGCGCGGCGCGAGATCTCGATGGTGGCCGAGGGGGCAATCGTGCTCAGGCGGCGGGCAAGCGTGGTCATGATCGGCGTTCCGGTCAGCAGGAGAGAAGCCTTCAGCGTAACGGCTCTGGCCGCGCACGGCCACGCTGTGCCGATCAGGTTGGTGTCTGACGAATCAGCTGGCGCAGCAGGCGCATCATGGCGGCCACGCCCGGCGGCAGCTGCTGGCGGCGCAGGCTGACCAGTCCGTAGGGCTGCACGCTCAGTCGTTTGGACAGGGCGATGATGCGAAAGCGCTGTGGGTCGCACAGAAGCTCCGCCACGCCCCGGGTCGCCACCGTGAGAAACGATGAGGCGTTGACCAGCGCCAGCGAGGTGGTCAGGTCCGAGGTGTCGACGATCCAGTGCGGCGGTTCCAGGCCGCGGTGGCGCACCAGATCATCGACGCGCTGGCGCATCAGGGTGCCGGGCGGCTGCAACGCCCAGGGGTAGTCGACCATGGCGCCGAGATCCGGCACCGGCTGCTCGGCCAGCGGATGGCTGCGGCTGCAGATAAAGCAGATTTCTTCCTCGCCAATCTCCTCGAACACGAAGTGCTCGCCGGAAAAGCCGGCCGGGATACGAGAGATTACAAAATTGTAATGACCATCGAGCAGGCCGGAGATCAGGGCGCGGCTGACATCGACATGGACGTTGATGCGCAGTCCCGGGCGTTCGCCGTGCATCTGCTCGATGGCGCGGGTCAACAGCGCCACGGCCGGTTCCATCACCGTGCCGACCCGCACCAGCCCCGCATGGCCGGCCTGGATGGCGTTGAACTCCTCCCCGGCACGCTCGAGCTCATCGATGATGGTGCGCGCGCGGCGAATCATCAGCTCGCCGTACAGGTTGGGCGACAGCCCGCGGCCGTGACGCTCGAACAGCGTCGTACCCAGCCGCTCCTCGAGCTCGATCAGCAGCCTCGAGGCGGCCGGCTGGCTGATGCCCAGCACTTCGGCGCTGCGATGCAGGTTGCCCTGCTCGCCGAGGGCCACGAACAGCTGCAGATGACGCAACTTTAGTCTCGATCGGAAAAACCAGTCTTCGGGCAGAGTCCCCATGACGTGCGGCTCGTTATCAGAGTGATATCAAAATGGTCATCGATTTTCGTCATGACCGGCATTGGTCGGGTATTGCCCGGGGAAGATATCGTCTGTGCCATCGTACTTACAGCGATGTAAGGCATTTTGCGACCAATGGCGTATCGAAGCGCTTCGAGCGTCATGGTCTGACCCGGAGCCGGTTATGCCCAACGCCCCCGAAGCCGCACTGTCGACACCTCTTCTGCTTTCGATTTCGGCGATGGCGATCGCCATTTTGCTGGTGCTGATCATTCGCATCCGCCTGCACCCCTTCTTCGCCCTGGTCATCGTCAGTATCGGGACGGCGCTGGCCACCGGCATCGGAGTCGGCAACCTCATCGAAACCCTGACCGGCGGTTTTGGTCAGACGCTTGGCAATGTGGCCATGCTGATCGGCTTTGGCGCCGTGCTGGGGCGGATCGTGGCGGTATCCGGCGGGGCCCGGGTGCTCTCCGATACCCTGATTCGCATCTGTGGGCGCGAGCGCGCCCCACTGGGGCTGTCGATCGCCGCGCTGTTGTTCTGCTTTCCGATCTTTCTCGACGCCGCCTATGTGGTGATGCTGCCGATCATCTTTGCGGTAGCGCGCGAGCTCAAGGGCTCGCTGCTGCTCTACGGGCTGCCGGTGGCGGGCTCGGCGCTGGTCATGCACGCCCTGATGCCGCCCCATCCCGGCCCGGTCGCCGCGGCGGTCTTTCTGGAGGCCGATATCGGTCTGGTGCTGTTCGTCGGACTGCTGGTGGGGCTGCCCACCTGGTACGTAATGGGCTATCGCCTCGCCGTATGGCTGGCCAACAAAACGCCGTTTCAGTCGGTGCCCGATGTGATGGGCGGTGAGGAAGACGACGGCGGCCCGCAGCCGGCCTTTGGCACCGTGCTGCTGGTGCTGTTGCTGCCGCTGGTGCTGATCTTCATGAACACCGGCATCTCGACGCTGATCTCGGCCGGTACCCTGCCGGATGACAATGCCCTGCTGGATGCCCTCGTCGTGGTCGGCGAAACCCCGATTGCGCTGTTGATCAGCACCTGCGTGGCGATGTGGCTGCTGATCTTTCGTCGCGGGCTCAAGGAACCGATGGAAGCCGTCAACGACATCATCGAGAAGGCGCTCGCGCCGGTGTGCACCATCATCCTGATCACCGGGGCCGGCGGCATGTTCGGCGGCGTGCTCACCGCCAGCGGTATCGGCAACGCGCTGGCGGAAAGCCTGGATGCGATCGGCATGCCGCTGATCCTGGCCGGCTATCTCATCGCTTCGGTCATTCGTATCGCCCAGGGCTCGGCCACCGTGGCCGGCACCACGGCTGCCGGCATCATGGCGCCCGCCGTGCTGGCCGAACCGGCACTGGCCGGCATGCCGGCGGCCTGTATCACCACGGCGATCGTGGCCGGTGCCATCGGCTACTCCCACGTCAACGACTCGGGCTTCTGGCTGGTCGGCCGGTTTCTGCAGGTCGAGACCCGCACCATGCTGCGTACCTGGAGTGTGATGTCGACCGGTATTTCACTGATGGCCTTTGCCCTGGCCTGGGCGCTGTTCGCGCTGGTGGCCTAGGCCGTCGTCCCGTCATCCACGGGCCCGTGACAGAGCGGGCCTGATCAAGCCCCACACAAGGAGATGGACCCATGCCTTATACCGCTGATGACTGGCCGATCACGGCCGCCACGCTGCCCTTTCCGGGCGTTGACCCCCAGGGGCGTCCCGTCAACGAGTCCGATGCCGATCACTGGCGCAGTGTCTTTGATGAAATACGCGCGGCAGACTTTACCAATGTCGATCTCTTCGACAACTGGATCAAGCCGGGCGATCTGTCGACCCCGCGGCTGGATGAGCTGGTACGCACGGCACGGGAGGCCGGCGTCGGTCTGCCCGCCATTTCGGCAGTGCGTCGCAGTGTCATTGACGAAGAGCATGGCGAGGAAAACCTGGCCTATAGCCACCGTACGCTGGAAGCCGCTGCAGCCATGGGCGCTCGCGTGGTCTCGGTGGGACTGCACCAGGCACTGACGCCCGAGCAGCAAAAGCAGCTGTGGTTCTGGACGGTAGAGGGTTACAAGTCACCGGAAGGCGATCGGGACATGTGGAACCTGACCGTCAAGCGCCTGCAGGAGCTGGGCCGCCACGCCGAGGAACTGGGCCTTCTGATCTCGCTCGAGATGTATGAGGACACCTATATCGGTACGGCGGATTCCACCGTGGCGCTGATCAAGGACATCGGTCTGGACAACGTCGGCATCAACCCGGACGTGGGCAACCTGGTGCGTCTGCACCGCCCGATCGAGTCCTGGCTCGAGATCATGGAAAAGACCCTGCCCTACGCCAACTACTGGCACGTGAAGAACTACATGCGTGATGAGGACGTGGCTCGTGACCACTATATGGCCATACCCACCTCACTGGAGCTGGGGCTGATCAACTACCGCAAGTCGATGGAGATCGCGATTGCCAACGGCTTTCAGGGCATGATCTGTACCGAGCACTACGGCGGCGATGGTCTGAGCGTGTCCAGCACCAATCAGCGTTACCTGCGTGAAAAGGTTCTGCCGCGCAGTAGCGATTACGCGCTCGGCAAGAGCCGGGTTCGCCAGGGTTGATCCGCCCCTGACCGCGATATGACAACAGCATGACCACAGGGAGTAATGTTTCATGACACGCAAGATTGCCATTGTCGGTTCAGGCTACATGGGTGGTGGTATCGCCCAGGTCATGGCACTGGCCGGTGCCGACGTATTGATCAGCGATGTGTCGCTCGAGGTGACGCAGGCCAACCGCGAACGCCTCATCGAGGAGACCCGTCAGTTTGTTGCCGATGGCCTGTTCCCGGAGGATGCCGTCGAACGCATCGAACGTCAGGTGAAGGTCGCCGATTCGATCGAGGACGCGGTGCGCGATGCCGACTTCATCGAAGAAGCGGTGCCCGAGAAGATCGACATCAAGCATGACATCTTCAAACGCGTCAGCGCCGCGGCGCGTCCGAACGCGATCATTGCCACCAACACCTCGACCATCTCGATTGCCAAGCTGTCCGAGGCCGTGACCCACCCGGAGCGGTTTCTGGGCGTGCACTTCTCCAACCCGTCGCCGTTCGTGCCGGGCGTGGAGATTATCCCGCATGAAGGTACGGCGTCCGATATCGTCGAGAAGGCCTGCGAGATCGTCCACGAGACCGGCAAGGAAACCGCCACGGTCAAGGACGTCACCGGCTTTGTGCTCAACCGGCTGCAGTATGCGCTGTTTCACGAGGCGACCCAGCTGCTGGAAGAGGGCGTGGCCAGCGCCGAGGACATCGATACGCTGGTGCGTACGACCTTCGGGTTCCGGCTGCCGTTTTTCGGCCCGTTCGCGATCGCCGACATGGCCGGGCTGGACGTCTACAACTTCTGCTATCAGTCGCTGCAGACCGACTTCCCCGAGCGCTTTGCCACGCCCGAGGCGCTGAGCTCGCTGATCGATCAGGGCAAGATGGGCACCAAAAGCGGCGGCGGCTTTACCGACGTGCCGGCCGAGCGCATCCCCGATCTGATCGCCTGGCGCAACCGGGCCTACGTGAAGCTCTCCGAGCTGATGAAGGAACTCGGGCCGCCGCCGATGAAGTGATCCGGCGCCTGCCTTCGAGCGACAGCGCCCGTCCGGCTTGCCGGGCGGGCGTTTGTCATGTCTGAAAAGGGGCTGACGACAGCGGGGCATGACTGGAGCGCCCGGCGATGCTGCGCCAGGCTTGCTGATGACATGTTCATTACAAGGAGCGATTCATGGCATCACGACGCGATTTTCTGGCCCTGAGTGCCGTGGCCGCCGCCGCAGGCGTGGCCGCACCGCGACTCATGGCCGCAGAGAAGGACAGCGATAGCGGTCAAAGACGACGCGACGAGGCGCTGCCGAACAATCCGCCGCTGGCCATGGATCGCTTTCCCCCCGAGCACAAGTACGGCGTGGGCGGGACGCAGCTGGGCAACATGTTCGAGGTCACGCCTGATGAGACGGCCGCGGACATGCTGGCGGCGGCCTGGGAAAGCGGTACCCGCCACTTTGATACCTCCCCCTGGTACGGGCTGGGGCTTTCCGAACGGCGTCTGGGTCGATTCCTGTTCGACCGGGACCCGAGCGAGTACCTGCTCTCGACCAAGGTCGGGCGGCTGCTGGTGCCGGATGCCTCGACCGACAACGTCGCCAACTGGAAGGGCAACCTGCGCACGAACTACCGCTATGACTACTCCGCCGACGGCGTGCGCCGCTCCATCGAGGACAGTCTGCAGCGCATGGGCGTGTCCAAGATCGATCTGGTCTATATCCACGACCTGGCCCCGAGCAACGGGGACATGGGCGAGGAGTGGAAGGATTACTTCGAGATCGCCCGCAAGGGGGCCATTCCCGAGCTCGAGCGTCTGCGCGATGAAGGCATCATTGGCGGCTGGGGCATGGGCGTCAACGATATCGAGCCGAGCCTGGCCGCGATGGATGCCGGGGACCCGGACGTCATTCTGCAGGCCACGCAGTACACCCTGCTCAACCATCGCGATGCGCTGGACCGGCTGTTCCCGGTCTGCCGCGAGCGCAATGTGCCGCTGGTGATCGGCGCGCCGCTGGGCTCGGGCTTTCTGGCCGGCAGCACCCACTGGATGTATAGCACCGACATTCCCGAAGGCTTCAGGCAACAGCGCGAGCGCATCAGCGCCATCGCCCGCGAGCACGGCACGGACCTGCGCACCGCGGCGCTGCAGTTCACCGCCGCCCCGGATGTGGTGGGCGCCACCATTCCCGGCGCCCGTACGGCCGAGCATGCCCGTGAAAATCACGCCTCGATGACGGCGAATATTCCGGCGGAGTTCTGGGGCGCGCTGAAATCGGAAGGGTTGATCGAGCAGGATGCCCCCGTGCCGGGCTGATGCCTGCCGGATGGCCGGGTGTCACCCGGCCGTTTGCGAAAGGGCTCGATGGCCGATGCGCCATCGTTGGGTTCCGATTCTTCAGGGGCGATGTTTCACGTGAAACATCGCCCCTGTTGATGACACGAATGGTGTTCTAGCCCATTGCCTGAGTGATCAGGCCGAAGCGTGTCAGCGGCCCGGTGTCTACCGCCGGGCCGCAGCGCATGCGCACGACTCGATCCACGCAGACAAGTCCCGCCTCACGCAGCCCCTCATCGTCTTCCGGATCGACCAGGTCCAGTCGCACGAAGGCGCCCTCGGCGCGCGCCAGCAGCGAGGAGACCAGCGTCCGGGCCTGTTCCGGCGTCTCGGCCATGACAGGACCAATCTGGTCACCGCGGCCGAAGGGCCGGCGCAGGGCCAGTCCCACCAGCTGCCCGTCGCGCTCGATGACGGCACCATCCGTGGCCTGATGCACCGCAGCCGCGTGAACCGGGTTGTCGGGCGACAGTGCCACGGCGGCGTTCAGGTCGTGCGCGGCCAGCGGGCGCAATCCGGCAACGCTGTCGGCCATCGGCGGAGCCGCGGTGACGACGCCCTGATACTGGCAGACCGTATTACACGGCATGAAACCGAGCTTTTGATAGAGCGGCGCGCCGGCCACCGTGGCCACCAGAAACTGCGTGCGATCCCCGGCCAGTGCCATCAGGCGGGTCATCATCGCGCGTCCCAGTCCCCGGCCCTGCCAGGCATCACTGATGATGACCAGTCCCAGCGTGGCAGTACGTCCCTGCGGGAGGCAGAAACCGGTGCCGATCAGCGTGCCGTCATCGTCTTCCAGTGCCACGCCGTGGCCCAGCTCGAGGATCATGGCCCAGTCCTCGAGTCGGTGAGGCCAGCCCAGCTGCCGTGACAGCGCTTGGGCTTCCGCCAGATCGGTGTCGTGGAAGGGGCGCCAGCAAGGCTCCTGTGCGGCATCGGTCGTGGGCTGTGGGGATAATGAAGGCATGACAGGACTCCCATGGAAATATCGGCGTGTCGTGGCGCTGACTGTCGCATGCACCCGGCGTGCGTGCCACATCATTGAGGACCGGGTAGCGCAATTCGGCAGATCCGACCGAATCGATGATCCAACGGCGTTGATGGGCGATCTGAACAGCTGATGCTGAGGCGACAGTGTCGTAACGGCTGTCATGTCATAATCCCGCGCTGGCAGGAAGGGTTCCGTGGCAGGCATGCCACGACAGGAGAAGGGGAGTTCAATCATGTTCGTCAACGTGGAGGCCGTTCAGGACAGTCCCGACTTTCCCGAACAGGTCGATGTCGTGGTCATCGGCGGTGGCATCGTGGGCACCACCACGGCTTTTGAACTGGCGTGTCGGGGCGTGTCGGTGGCGCTGCTGGAAAAGGGTCTGATCGGCGGCGAGCAGTCGAGTCGCAACTGGGGCTGGGTGCGCCAGCAGAATCGCGACATGTTCGAGCTGCCGCTGGCGATGCACAGCCTGAATCGCTGGGAGGCCCTGTCCGGGGAGATCGGGCGCGACGTGGGCTTTCGCCGCAGCGGCATCGTCTATACCACCGACAATCCCGAGAGCCTGGCCAAATGGGAGGCGTGGGGGGAGAAGGCGCGGGCCCACGGCTTTGTCAGCCATGTACTCACGGCCGAGCAGGCGCACGAAAAGGCGCCGGGCACGACTTCGCGCTGGCTCGGCGGCATCTTCTCCCCGACCGACGGGCACGCCGAACCCGCCATGGCCTGTCCGGCGATCGCCCATGGCGCCCGCGAGCGCGGCGCATATTTGCATCAGAACTGTGCGGTGCGCGGGCTGGAGATTGCTGGCGGCCGCGTCACGGGCGTGTGGACCGAGCGCGGTCTGATCCGCACCTCGAGCGTGGTGTGCGCCGGGGGCGCCTGGAGTTCGCGCTTCTGCCGTCGCCACGGGGTCGAGCTGCCCGCGGCCAACATCATGGGCACCACCCTTCAGACCACCCCGGGCGATCAGGTCACGCCGGGCTGTCTGACCACGCCGAAAATTGCCCTGCGCCGGCGGCTCGATGGCGGCTATACGCTGGCCATGCCGGGCCAGGGGCGGGTCGAGATCAGCCCGCAGGGGCTTCGCTACGCCACGAAATTCTACGGCGCCTATCGCAGCAAGCTGGCCAAGAAGCTGCAGGTGCGCATCGGTCGCTCCTTCTTTCGCGGGCCGGAGGCCGCCGGCAGCTGGCAGTTCGATCAGGTCTCCCCGTTTGAAGCGCAGCGCATTCTGGATCCCATGCCCGACATGGCGCAGGCCCGCGCGGCGCTGGCCGGGCTGCACGCGGAGTATCCTTCGCTCAAGGGCGTTCATATTGCCCGCGCCTGGGGAGGCATGATCGATACCACGCCGGACATGGTGCCCATCATCTCGCCGGTCGAGGACATCCCGGGACTGGTCATTGCCTCGGGCTTTTCCGGTCACGGCTTTGGCATCGGTCCGGCGGCCGGACAGCTGACGGCGGATATCGTGACCGGTGCCACGCCGGTGGTCGATCCGGCACCTTACCGGCTCGATCGCTTTGCCCGCGGCAGTCGCATTCGCCAGCCCGAAATGATGTGACCCGCCGCAGGCTGTGCTGTCCATGTCGTGAAAAAGGGCGTTTTGTACCGGCAGCGCCCGGACTTTCAGCGTCCTGCAATGGTCGTGCAGTGCTGTAATGGGGTCATGGCTTTCCGCGAGGGGGCCAGCGTCCGCAACAATTTTCGCCGCCTGCCGGCACGACAACACAGGACGACAGACCATGAGCGACATCATGCGCCCGAAGTACATCACCTTTGACTGCTACGGCACGCTGACCAACTTTCAGATGGGCAGCATGACGCGGGAGATCTTTGCCGACCGCATCCCGGATGCCGATCGGATGGACGCCTTCGTCAAATCCTTCGGGGCCTATCGCTTCGATGAAGTGCTCGGCCCCTGGAAGCCCTATTCAGAAGTGCTGTGCACCGCGCTTGAGCGAACCTGCAAGCGCTGGGGTGTTGACTACCGTGACAATGAAGGCATGCGCTATTTCGAGGCCGTGCCGACCTGGGGGCCGCATCTGGATGTGATCGAGGGGCTTGCAAGAATCGCCGATAAAATTCCGCTGGTGATCTACTCCAACGCCGATGACAGTCAGATCATGGACAACGTCAAAAAACTGGAAGTGCCGTTTCACAAGGTCTTCACGGCCGACACCTTCAAGGTCTACAAGCCGCGTCTGGAAGCCTTCGAGGCCATGATCGACACTCTTGGCTGCCGGCCCGATGAGCTGTTGCACGTCTCCTCGAGCTTTCGCTACGACCTGATGTCGGCACACTTCATGGGCATCAACAACAAGGCTTTCGTGGCGCGCAACCACGAGGGTTTCTGTCAGGGCTACGGCGCCACCGAGATTGCCGATATTCGCGGTCTGCCGGCGCTGGTCGGGCTCTGAACTGTCCTGTCGAATGGCGTGCGACGGTGATACAGCCACAAAAAAACCCGGTGCGGACACCGGGTTTTTCAGAACGCCGAGAAAAATCAGCGCTTTTTGGGGTCCAGCTTGTCGTCGCGATGCGCCGGGTCGTCACGACGCGTGCCGTCGGTCTCGTCGATATCGACTTCGTGGTGACGGACTTCGTCGCTGACGTGCTCGGTGTGCTCACCGACGTCCTTGCGAACCGCCACTTCTTCGCGCACGTGGGCTTCCTTGCTGACCACGGCCTCTTCATCCGTTTCGGTCATTTCGACCGACTTGTCGGTGAAGTCGGCATCGGTGACATGGCGATCACCGGTGACCGGGCGACGCTCAACGGAGACCGATTCGTCACGCAGGTGGACGTCTTCCTCGACCGGCGTGCTGACCACATGGCGACGGACGCGAGTGGTGCCGCGTTCGACATCACGCTTGCCGACCTTGAGCTCTTCCTCGGACAGGGCCAGGGTCTCTTCCTTGTCGGTATTGGTAGCGCGGTCGGCGGTGACGGCCGGATCGACATGCGCGCTGTCGTGTCCTGCCGTGGCGGTATTCAGGCCGCCAGGTGCCGTGGTCGGTGCCGTGCCGGCACCCATGCCGCCGGCTGCCGCACCCGGGGTGGGCGCGGGTGCATCGGCGCGCTGACCGCCCTGTTCGTCGATATCGACCGGGTCGTGGCGCTCCAGAATCGCTTCGACGCTGTCGAGCTCCGCCGTCGGGGCGCGTACGGCGATGACGATCGCGCCCTGTTCAACGTTGCGGTCGTAATCGCTGGTGTCTTCGCTGTGATCGTGCTTGCCGAACAGGCGCTGCCAGAAGCTCGGCTTCTCCTGCTCTTCATGATGCGATTCTTGAGCCACGTCGCCCTGTCTGGCATGGCGGTTGATGGCTTCTTCGGGAATGCCGGCGTCACGCAGATCCTGCATGGCGGCATCGGCGCGTGCTTCGGTGTCGTATACGGCAACTACGAGTTGTTCGTCCATGAAATAGGCTCCTTTAATCGTGCCTGGATCGACCGTTTGCCGGCCGATGTGATCTATTCGGTAATGTCGTCATCCTGACGGGTTACCACGGCGTGCTGCTCACGCAGCGTCACCTCTTCGCGCCAGGGTGTCCGGTCGTGAACGCGGCGCACATGCACCTCTTCGGTCAGGCGCAGTCGTCGCTGTACCACCAGCACCTCCTCGACCACCGGGATAATGGTGGTATCGCCCTCCTGGCGCGTCTCGGGCATCTCATCGACATACTCATTGATTTCGACGTGCTCGACTTCGACACGCGCCTGCGCAAGCATGGCTTCAACCGTTTCCGTGCGCTCACGGGTTTCGGTGCTGACGTTTACCCTGCCGGTGGTGACCTCACGACGCGAGACATCGAGCGTTTCCTCGAGCAGGGGAAGGACCTTCTCCTTGTCGGAGGGCGCTGAATCATTCGTCATGGGGGGCTCCTGCCGGGGTCATGAAACATCAGTCACCTGTTGAGGCCCGGTCGGTGCCGCTCGAGCAGGGGACATCCTTCAACTTGGCAGATTAGGCGCAGTAAGCGAATCCTTTCTTGTTATCTTTGGTGTAAACAGGAAACATCTCGGCATTTATTATGCTTTTACGACCATAAGGCGTCGTTTTGGGCACTTTTCTTGTTTTGAAATGAATGCCCGCCCATGCAAAGGGGCGCCGCAGCGCCCCTTCAAGGTCGTGATCCGCGAGTCGATCATTCCGGGGTGATCGTCGCCATCACATGGCCGGCCTCGAGGGTGGCTCCCGTCTCGGCCCGGTGGGTGAGAAGGCCGCCGGTGTCGGCGACGATCTGCGTTTCCATCTTCATCGCCTCCATGATGGCGATCACGTCTCCTTCGCTGACCCGGGCGCCGTCCTCGGCCTGCCAGGCCAGCAGCGTGCCGCTGATGGGCGCCGTGACGCTGCCGGCCGTTGAATCACCACCTTCCTCGATATCGGCGGCGGCACCGCCTGGTGACAGATGCTGCAGCAGCGCGGTGGGCAGCCCGATGCGGTGGCGCTTGCCGTCAATGTCGATCATGGCGTGCAGCATGCCGGGTTCGGTGGCAGGTCGCTGGCGGGGCGCCCACTCGAGGTTGTCCTGAAAATCGGTCTCGATCCAGCGGGTATGCACGTTGAAGGTCGCCGCCCCGGTGAAGTCCGGATGCGCCATCACCGCGCGGTGGAAGGGCAGCGTTGAGGCCACCCCCTCGATATCGAACTGATCCAGCGCGCGCCGGGCCCGGGCGATGGCCTGTTCGCGGGTCGCGCCGGTGATGATCAGCTTGGCCATCAGGGAATCGAAATGACCGGAGACATGGCCGCCGCTTTCCACGCCGGTATCGAGCCGGACGCCGGCGCCGGTGGGCGCCCGGAACGCCTCGACGCCCCCCGGCGTGGGCAGAAAGCCCTTGGCGGCGTCCTCGGCGTTGATGCGAAATTCAAAGCTGTGGCCGCGCGGCGCCGGGGTCTCGGTAAAGGAGAGTGGGTGGCCTTCGGCAACGCGCAGCTGCTCGATCACCAGATCCACCCCGGCGGTCTCCTCGGTGACCGGATGCTCGACCTGCAAGCGTGTATTGACCTCCAGAAAGGACAGGGTGTCGTCGCTGCCGAGCAGGAATTCGACCGTGCCGGCGCTGATATAGCCCGCCCGGGCGCCGATGTCATGGGCGGCCTGATGAATCCGGCGGCGCTGCACCTCATCAAGAAAGGGCGCCGGGGCCTCCTCGACCAGCTTCTGGTTGCGACGCTGCAGCGAGCAGTCGCGGGTGCCGACCACTACCACATTGCCGTGACGATCGCCCATGATCTGGGCCTCGATATGGCGCGGCCGGTCGAGATACTGCTCGACGAAGCACTCGCCGCGACCGAAGGCGGCCTCGGCCTCGCGCACTGCCGAGTGGTAGCACTCGGTCACCTCCTCCATGTGCCAGGCGACCCTGAGCCCGCGGCCACCGCCGCCGAAGGCCGCCTTGATCGCAATCGGCAGTCCCACCTCGTCGGCAAAGGCCACGACCTCCTCGGCACTATCGACCGGGTTTTCGGTGCCACGGGCCAGCGGGGCGCCCACCTCGAGTGCCAGCCGTCGCGCCTGGACCTTGTCGCCCAGCACGTCGATGGTGGCCGGGTCGGGGCCGATCCAGACCATGCCGGCATCCTGCACGGCGCGGGCAACGTCGGCGCGTTCGGAGAGAAAGCCGTAGCCCGGATGGATGGCATCGGCGCCGGCGCGGCGGGCGACATCCAGGAGCTTGTCGATCGATAGATAGCTCTCTCCGGCGCGCTCACCGCCGAGACCGTAAGCCTCATCGGCGAGCTGGACGTGCAGGGCGTCAAGATCGCCCTCGGCGTACACGGCGATCGAGGCGACACCGTAATCGCGACAGGCATTGATGAGGCGCACGGCGATCTCGCCGCGATTGGCAATCAGCACCCTTTTCAGGGGGCGCGAGGCGTTGGGCGTGTCGGGAGCAGTCATGACAGAACCTCGGGCGATACGTCGTCACCGGCCAGCGGTGCGAAACGGGTGATCGGATTGAAGCGGACGGTGGCGCCGGGGGGAATCTGGCCGGCAAGGTCCAGATGGTGATCGGCCACGCAGGCGATCACCGGGTAGCCGCCGGTCAGCGGGTGATCGGCCAGAAACAGCACCGGCTGGCCGCTGGCCGGCACCTGCAGAGCGCCGGTCACGGTGCCTTCGCTGGGCAGCTCACCGTGATGCGCTCGCGTCAGTGCGTGTTCACCTTCAAGGCGGATGCCGACCCGGTCGGAGCGCGGCGTGACCTGCCAGTCCTGATCACATAAAAGCGCCAGTGCCCGGTCGGTAAACCAGTCGCTGCGCGGGCCCATGACGATGTCGAGCGTGACCTCTTCACCCGCGCGGGGCAGCTCGAACGGCGGCGTCTCGGCAAGCGACACTGCCGTGACCGCCAGCCCTGCCGGGGATAAAACGTCACCGCACTGCAGCGGTTCGGGGCCGAGCTTCGCCAGCGTATCGGTCGAGGTGCTGCCCAGTATCGGGGTGACGTCGAACCCGCCGCGCAGCGCCAGATAGCAGCGCACCCCCGCCGTGACGGGCCCCAGGGTCAGGGTATCGCCCTCGGCCAGTTCAATGGGCCACCAGAGCGCGGCGTCGCGGCGATCGCCCTCGGCAGTGGTGATCGATACGTCGGTCTCGGCACCGGTCACGGCCACGATGGCCGGTCGGTGACAGCGCAGTGACAGTCCGCCCTGGGCGGTCTCGATGACCGTGGCACTGGCGGGGTTGCCGACGATTCGATTGGCGCCGCGCAGGGCGCTTTTGTCCATGGCGCCGGCGGTCGAGACGCCCTGGTCGGTCCGGCCCTCGCGGCCGGGGTCCTGAAAGAGGCTCTGCAGGCCGGGCTGCAGAATCTCCAGACAGGGGGTGGTGCCGGTATCGCGAACCGCGGGGGAGCCGGCAGGGGCGCTGACCCGTGTCGGGGACTCGTCGGTGACGGTAAAGCGCACCCGCATGCCGGGCTGCAGCAGCGCGGCCGGCTCGCGATGGATGTCCCACATTTTTAGCGGCGTGGTGCCGATCAGCTGCCAGCCGCCGGGGCTGTCGGTGGGGTAGATGCCGCTGAAGGTACCGGCCAGCGCCACGGCGCCTGCCGGAATACGGGTGCGCGGCGTGTCACGCCGGGGCACGTCAAGGCCCGCGCCGCCGCTGAGATAGGCAAAGCCCGGGGCGAAGCCGCAGAAGGCGACCTGATAGTCGTGCTTGCTGTGGCGGCGGATCACTTCATCGGTGCTCATGTCGAGCAGCCGGGCCACATCATCGAGATCCTCGCCGTTGTAGTGCACGGGGATCTCGATCAGTTCGCCGTGCCGGTGAGCGCCGCCGCTGACAGGGCAGGCCCCGAGCGTAGAGGCGAGCTGCGCGGCGCTGATACGCGCCGGAATGAAATGGATCAGCAGGGTGCGCGCCGCCGGAATGATGGTGGTGACGCCGTCGATCGGGGTGCGCTGGAGCCGGTCATAAAGCCCCAGCGCCTGCGACAGGTCATCGAGCTCGACCAGCAGGGTGCTCAGGTTGACGGGCAGTATTCTCATGAAAGCTCCCGGCGTGTCGTGACGTTCATGGTGTTTTCCCGGCAAAGGCCTTCAGCTCGACGCCGGCCTGGGCCAGACGCCCACGCACCGCTTCGGCCAGGGCGACGGCGCCGGGGCTGTCGCCGTGGACGCAGATGGAATCGGCTTCAAGGGCAATATCGTGACCGTCGATGGTCTCGATCACGCCGTCATGCACCAGCCGTCGCATCCGCTCGGCGACCCGGTCACCGTCATGAAGCACCGCGCCTTCTTCCCGGCGCGACACCAGGCTGGCGTCACGCTGGTAGGCGCGATCGGCAAAGGCCTCGGCCGCCACGCGCAGCCCGGTATCACGGGCCCACTCGATCAGCGGCGTGCCGGCCAGCGCGACCAGGATCAGCTCGTCATCAACGGTCTTCAACGCCTCGATGACGGCGCGTGCCTGGCGCTCGTCCCGGGCGATGGTGTTGTAGAGCGCGCCGTGCGGCTTGACGTAGCGCACCGACGTGCCGGCGGCCCGGGCCAGCCCCTGCAGGGCGCCGATCTGATAGATCACATCGCCCATCAGTTCATCACTGGCAAGATCCATGTTGCGCCGGCCAAAGCCCACCAGGTCCGGATAGCTGACGTGGGCCCCGACGCTGACGCCGTGTTCGGCGGCGGCCTTCAGGGTGCGCAGGATGCCGCTCGGATCACCGGCGTGAAAGCCGCAGGCGACGTTGGCACTGGTGACGATGCCGAGCATGGTGGCGTCATCGCCCATGTGCCACGCCCCGAAGCTTTCGCCCAGGTCGCTGTTTAAATCGATGGAGGCCATGTGAAACTCCCGGTTCAGGCAGAGGGTGTCAGAAAGTCAAAGATCGGGCCGATGGCGTTAAAGCCCATGGTCCAGGTCAGCGCGCAGACCACCGCCCCCGAGATCAGGAGCCAGCGCGGGTAGCGGTGTCCGTGCATCAGATCGCTTCGGCGCCAGGCGACATAAATGAACAGCGTCAGGCCGACCGGCAAAATCAGTCCGTTGAAACCGCCGACAAAGACCAGCAGCGCCGCCGGGGGCGTGCCCACCGACACAAAGGCGATCAGCGAGATGGCGATAAAGATCAGCGTAGCGCGATTGCGCACGTCTTCACTGATGCCGGGGCGAAAGGCGCTCAGAAAGGTCATGGAGGTGTAGGCCGCACCGATGATGCTGGTGATGCCGGCGGCCCAGAGAATCAGGCCGAAGGCGCGCAGGCCCAGCTCGCCGGCGGCGGCCTGAAAGGCCTGGGCGGCCGGATTGGCGCTCTGGCTGGAGACGTCGATGACCACGCCGCTGGCGACCACGCCGAGAATGGCCAGAAACAGGATATAGCGCATCACGCCGGTGACCAGAATGCCGCGCAGGGCGGCTTGTGAAACGGTATCGACGTTGTCGACCCCGCCCAGCCCTTTATCCAGCAGGCGGTGGGCGCCGGCATAGGTGATATAGCCGCCGACGGTGCCGCCCACGATGGTGGTGATGGTGGCAAAGTTGATGGTGTCGGGCATCACGGTCTGGCGCAGCGCCTCGCCCACGGGCGGATGGGAGGCAAACGCCACGAACACCGTCATCGCCAGCATCACCATGCCCAGCACCACAATGATGCGATCGATGGCCACGCCGGCCCGCCGGGAGGAGAAAATGGCGCCGGCGATCACGGCGCTGATCAGCCCGCCCCATGTCGTGTCTAGCCCCACCAGGGCGTTGAGCCCCAGACCGGCGCCGGCAATGTTGCCGACGTTGAAGGTCAGCCCGCCGACGATGATCAGAATCGCCAGCAGATAACCGCTGCCGGGCAGCGCGGCGTTGGCCACTTCGGGGGCGCGCAGGCCGGTGACGGTGACCACCCGCCAGATGTTGAGCTGCACCACCAGGTCGATGAGGATCGAGGCCAGAATGCCGAAGGCAAAGGCGGCGCCCATCGTGGCGGTAAAGGTGGCGGTCTGGGTGATGAAGCCGGGGCCGACGGCCGAGGTGGCCATCAAAAAGACGGCGCCGATCAGCGAGGCGCGCCGGGAGCGGGCGAACCCGGCGTCAGAAGGTGCTGCCATATCAGGGGCTCCGATGGGGAAGGATGACAGGCCCTGCCAGCAATTGTCGTGCCACAACCGGCAGAGCGACCGGGGCTTGTAGAACTTGTCGACGTTGATTGTTCAACAATACCGGGGCCGATCGCGGTGTGATATTCGACTTGCGTTCCATTGTGGTGCATTGGGCAGGTGAAGGGCGCCGTTATGGTGCGCCTGGAAGGCTTGTCGGCGGGCATCCTTATCGGGAACACTGGGAGACCCTTCAAACGGCATGATCAAGATGGCGCTTCAATGACAACGCAGGGCCTGGAAAACAGAAGCAGACCGCTGGGCGAGACCGTCACAAACGGCATTCGACGGCTGCTGGTGGAGGGGGCGTTTGCCCCGGGGCAGCGCCTGTCGGAAATGGCGCTGTGCGAGCGCCTGGGCGTATCGCGCAACACGCTCCGGGAGGCCTTTCGCACCCTGGCCCATGAAGGCCTGGTGACCCATCAGCCCCATCGGGGCGTCTTCGTGACCCGGCCCGATGCCGCCTCCATCGTTGAAATCTACCGGCTACGACGCTTCATCGAGTGCCGCGCGCTGAGCGAGGCCTGGCCCTGCCATCCGGCAGTGAAGGGGATGCGTGCGGCAGTGGCGGATGCCCGGGCCTTCAGCGAGCAGCAGGACTGGCAGGCGGTGGGCACGGCCAACATGGCCTTTCACGGAGAGATCGTGGCGCTGGCGGACAGCCCGCGGCTGGATGCCTTCTTTCGCGGGGTGCTGGCCGAGCTGCGCCTCGCCTTCGCCCTCATGCCCGACCGGGAGTGGCTGCACGGCCCCTATGTCGAGATGAACCAGCAGGTGCTGGAGACCTTTGACGCCGGCGACACCAACGCGGCCGTGGCGCTGCTGGAGCAGTATCTGGCGCAGTCCGAGCGCACCGTGCTGGCCGCCTGGGAGCGTCAGGCCGCGCCCTGACCCTTTTCTCACACAGCAAAAGGCCCCGCCGGCGTCGGCGGGGCCTTTTTTAACGGCGCATTGATCGCCCTGATCGAGCGAGCCAACGCACTCAGGCGCTAGCGGGCTCGGCGGCAGACATTGTCCGGCTCGAGTGGTCGGTCAGCGCGCGCTGGTTGGAACTGATCGGGATCTGACGGGCGCGCTGCTGCTCGGGCACCACTCGCAGCAGGTCGACCATCAGCAGGCCGTTTTCAAGCCTGGCGCCCTGGATCTCGATATTCTCGTCAAGCCGGAAGGAGAGCCGGAACGAGCGCCTGGAGATGCCACGATGCAGATACGTAACCCCTGAATCGTCGCTGTCACTGTTGCTGCGACCACCGGTAATGGTCAGTACGCGGTTTTCGACGTTGACGTCGAGCTCTTCCTCGGCAAACCCGGCCGTGGCTATCGCAATGCGATAGTCGTTGTCGCCATGCTTTTCGACGTTGTAGGGCGGATAGCTGGGCGCATCGTTGTGCATGGCCTGTTCGAAAAGATCATTCAGTCGATCAAAGCCGATGCTGCGACGAAAGAGCGGAGAAAGGGTCATGGTGTTCATAAAACCTCCTGATGGACAGCAAAGTTCGTCACTACCGTGATTGAGAAATCGCAGACCCGCATGGGCGGCATCTACGCTCGCGTCAGCCGCCCTGATGGCGCCAGCTGCCGCGACATTATGTTAAATAGTGTCGCCTGTTGGCGTTTCAAGTCTTCCCTGAAAAAAATCCTGTCTCTTTTTTTGCCGGGCGTCACTGGTCAGGAAAACAGGGCCGGCAGGCGTCTTTTCAAGAGGACATGTCAAAAAATATCGGGGCAGGGTGGACGGGCATCGATATTGCCCTTTCGAGGGCTGCTCTTTTGGCGCGCGGCGTCGATGGTCATGGAATCACGACCACCGTAAACCGCCTCAGGAATCAGCCCCATGTGCACAGCCCCAACTGCCGGCACGATCATCATCATGAGCATGGCCACATCCATGGTCCGAATTGCAGCCACGGTGTGCAAAAGCCCACGCGCAACGCGTTGAAGGATATCGGCCACAATGATCCTTGCCCCTGTGGCAGCAAATACAAGAAGTGTCACGGCGAACAAGCCGGGCGCACGATACCGGCAGATATAAAAAACCGGCGCCAGAAGGCGCCGGTTCTTTTTGAAAACAGACATCAGGGCCGGGACGCGCCCGACCTGATGCTGCTGATCAGAGCTTGCCGCTGAGAACTTCTTCAGCAGTCACCTGACGGTTGGTGACCGAGCTGGTCCACTGGCCCCAGCCTTCGGCGCTGACGGTGTCACCGTTGTTGCCCAGGTTCTCGAGACGCTTTTTGTCGTCGTCGGTGAGGACCTGTCTGGCCAGCGGCTGGAGATGCTTGACGTCACCCACGCTCATGCCGAGTTTTTCGGCCACGCGGTTGCCGTAGTCGTCATGGACCATCCAGAAGTGCCACAGCATGCGCTCCTGTACGTCACGCTCGCACTGACTCAGCATGTCGCCCATGTTGAAGGTCAGGTCTTCGCGCTCCCAGTCCTGCATGGTGTTGTAGCGACCGCGCGCCTGGACATAGTCGTTGCGACGCTCGATGACGCTGCGCGTGAGCTGGCCGCGAACTTCCGGCGGATGGTTGGGCTCGTCGCGATCAGACTCCTGCAGGCCGTTGTGGATCGACGGCTCGAAGTTGATGTGCGGGTTCTGCCCCTGCGCCACGCCCTGCTCATAGGCCATTTGACCGTCGCGCTGGTTGGTGGCCACGCGCGCATTTTTCGGCTGGTTGACCGGCAGCTGCAGGTAGTTGGGCCCGATGCGATAGCGCTGGGTATCGGAGTAGGAGAAGGTACGCCCGACCAGCATCTTGTCGTCGGAGAAGTCCAGGCCGTCGACCAGCACGCCGGTGCCCATGGCGATCTGATCGTTTTCGGCGAAGAAGTTCTGCACGTTGCGGTTGAGCGTCATCACACCGATCCTGCGCAGCGGGAACTGATCTTCCGGCCAGATCTTGGTGTCATCCAGCGGGTCCCAGTCGAGCTCGGGATGATCATGATCTTCCATGAGCTGAACGAAGACGTCCCACTTCGGATAGTCGCCGCGCTCGATGGCCTCATACAGATCCTTCGAGGCCGAGCCCAGATCCTGCCCCTGCACCTTGGCGGCTTCGGCCGCGGTGAGGCTGGCCACGCCGCACTGCGGATGGAAATGGTACTTGACCAGGACCGTCTCGCCCTGAGCGTTGACCATCTTGTAGGTGTTGACGCCGAAGCCTTCCTGGTGGCGATAGGACGCCGGAATACCGCGCGGGCTGAACAGGTGCGTCAGCATGTGCATCGCTTCAGGCGTCTGGCTCATGAAGTCGAAGATGCGGTTGGGTTCCTGCCGGAAGGTGACCGGGTCCGGCTTGAGCGAGTGGATCACGTCCGGGAACTTGATCGCATCACGGATAAAGAACACGGCCAGGTTGTTGCCGACCAGGTCCCAGTTGCCGTCCTCGGTGTAGAACTTCACCGCAAAGCCACGCGGGTCGCGGGCGGCTTCCGAGGAGTCGCGACCGCCGATAACGGTCGAGAAGCGCAGCGCCAGGTCGGTCTTCTTGCCGGCTTCCTGAAAGAGTGCGGCGCGAGTGTACTTCGACGCCGGCTCGTCACCGATCATGCCGGTGGCTTCGAACTCGCCGTAGGCCAGAAAGCCGCGGGCGTGGACCACGCGCTCGGGAATGCGCTCGCGGTCGAAGTGACTGATCTTTTCCAGAAACTGATAGTTTTCCAGCGTCGCCGGGCCGCGACTGCCCACCGTGCGCTGGGATTGATTGTTGGTGACAGGGTGCCCCTGTCGGTTGGTCAGTTCGTTATTTCTATCTGACATGCCATGCTCCTCTTTTGACATCCTGTCCGGATCATATGGGTGCCGGTCACGATCGGCTCCGAAGGCGGAAGGTACCACGGTATCTTCATGGATTAGTCCTATCGCATGGTAGAGAGCAAAACTATGACGCCGAAAGAGGAAGTGCGGTGACCGTGAAAGGCCATGTTTCACGTGAAACATGCCCTGCAGGTTTCTTTCTCCAGACTGAGGTCTGACCGCCCACATCGCATGGACTGTCGGCATGAACGGCACAGGTCGAATCGGCATAAAGGTGCACCATTGCGGTTTCCGGAGCACCAAAAGAGAGCGCCTGATGCATGTGACGAGACTGTATGCCGGTGAGGATGGCGAGTCCCACTTCGAGGATCTGGAGATCGAGGTGGGCGGTAATGCCGAGATCGGCCGGCTGTCGGTGAAGATTCCGGCCACCGGTCTGGTGTTTCGTGAAACCGCCCCGGACTATGACTACAGCTGGCACAACGCGCCACAGCGTCAGTACATCCTGATGCTCGACGGTAGCGTGGACATTACCGTGGGCAGCGGCGAGACCCGGCGATTAAACACCGGTGACATCCTGCTGTGTGAAGACACCACCGGGCGCGGCCATATCAGCCGGGCAGTTGACGGTCAGCCGCGCCGCTCGGTGTTTGTCACTCTGGAGTAACTGCCCGGCAGGCCGGAAAGGTTATGATGCCAGCGTCAGCGCCAGCTGGGTCAGGGCGTGAATGACCACCCCGATCAGGCCGCCAACCAGCGTGCCGTTGATGCGGATGAACTGCAGATCGTTGCCGACGTTCTTCTCGATCTGGTCGACGATCTCGTCGCTGTCGAGACTGTCCAGATAGCGCTGGATGTAGGCATCAATGCGCGGCCCGTTGCGCTCGACCAGCGCCGGCAGCAGCGTCACGGCCTGCTCGTTGAGCCACGCACGCGCCGGGGCATCGTGCTCGAGGGTGCGCACGTAGTAGTCGATGAAGTGCTCGAGCCAGGCGCGTGACTGCGAGTCCCGGGCCACCAGATCGCGGGCCAGCCAGTCCATCAGCTCCTCCCAGACGCCGGCGATATAGTCGCTGAGGCGGTCGTTATCGAGGAGGTCGTCGCGTAGCCGGTCGAGGCGACGGGCAAAGGCCGGGTCATGGCGCAGCTGCTCGATGAACTCGGCAAACTGGTGATCGAGGTGATGACGCAGCGGGTGATCGGGGTCGTCGCTGACCTCGCTGATCAGCCGCGCGCTCTGCTCGACGATACGCTCGTTGATCAGCCAGCCGGCCAGCCGGTGCATGCTGACCTCGCGTCCCATGACACGCGGATTGAACAGCTTGAAGACGGTATCGGTAATGAAGTGCTTGACCCGCTCCTGGTTGTCCTCGACCTCGAGCCAGCGCGACAGCCGGGCCAGCGAGTCGTCCAGCAGCGCCTGATGGCGCCCCTCGGCGGCCAGTACGCTCAGGGCGCTGCCCATCAGCGCAGCCGTATTGATACGGCCCAGGTGATGGCGCAGGGTGCGGGTGAGAAACACCCGCGCCGCACTCTGACGCACCGCCGACAGCGAGGTGCTCATCGCCCCGGTCAGGCGCTCGGCGACCATGGCGCGCCGCTCGGGTCGCGACAGCCAGCTGACCAGCGCGCCGGCCACGTCGAAGCGGCGCACGCTGTCGCGCACATAGGTCTCGGACAGAAAATTCTCGCGGATAAACCCCGACAGGCTGCGGCCCAGCCGCGCCCGGTTGCGCGGGATGATCGCCGTGTGCGGAATTTTCAGCCCCAGCGGGTGGCGAAACAGCGCCGTGACCGCAAACCAGTCGGCGATGCCGCCGATCAGGGCTGCTTCAGCAAAGGCAGCAACGTAGTCCAGCGCCGGCAAGCGGGCCTGATACCAGGTGCTGACGATATACAAAAGCAGGGCCCCCAGCAGGCAGAGCGTGGCCGTGCGGCGTTGGTTGTGGCGTGGCGGGGTCAATCGACGAAGCTCCTGTGTGACACCATTTGCCGAGCGCCTGGCGCAGGGCACGAGGTCCTTGTATGCCGACCGCCCATTGGTCCAGGGCGGTTGTCCCGCCTGTCCGGGCGGGTCACACTTCTCGCGACAATAATGCAATGCCGCGCCCGGGAATGACAGGATGCTCCGGGCTGCCGGCAGGCGCCCGGGCGATGATGCCCCGGCGCCCCAATGCTTTCTTTCAGACGACGATAGAAGAGACGGCATGACGGACACATCGAACAACTCTACAACGACCTCCCTGGAAGCGCCGAGCCTGAACTTTCGCCTTGGCGCGCTGGGGGCTGCCATCCCGCTGATATTTTTTGTCGGCTGGGCGATTATCACCAGTGTGCTGGGCCTGTCCTCCGAGATCGGCCTGGTCATGGGCTGTCTGTTCGGTCTGACGCTGGGCCTTTTATTCTGCAAAAGCCGCTGGGACGCCTACGCCCAGGGACTTTTCAGCGGCATGGCCCAGCCGATCGGCGTGGTGGCCGTGGTGGCCTGGTTCTATGCCGGCATGCTCGCTCAGGTGCTGCAGACCGGCGGGCTGGTGGAAGGTCTGGTCTGGCTGGGCGGCATCTCGGGTGCCAGCGGCGGCGTTTTCGTGGGGCTGACCTTCGTGCTGGCGGCGGTCTTTTCCACTGCGGTGGGCACCGGCTACGGCACCACGGTGGCGTTTTCGACGCTGATGTATCCCGCCGGCGTGGCGCTGGGCTGTGACCCGGTGGTGCTGTTCGGGGCCATTCTGGCCGGCGCGATCTTTGGCGATAACCTCGCCCCGGTGTCGGACACCACCATTGTCTCGGCCACCACCCAGGACGCCGACGTGCCGGGCGTGGTCAAAAGCCGCTTCAAGTACTCGATCATGGCGGCCGTGCCGTCGCTGGTGCTCTTTGTGCTGCTGGGCAATGCCAGCGGTGATGTGGGGGGCAATCAGGACGCCCTGAACACGATGATGGACCAGACCGATCCGACCGGGCTTTTGATGCTCATTCCCTTTGCGCTGATTCTGGTATTGGCCCTGCGCGGCCACCATCTGATCACCTCATTGACCTGGGGCATCGTGGCGGCATCCATCATGATCGTGGTGGCAGGCCTGGCCGCGCCGAGCGACATCATGGGCTTTGACCCCGACAGCGACAGCGTGGTGACCGGCGCGCTGGTGGATGGCGTCAGCGGCTACGTCAACATGGCGATTTTGATCCTCTTGATCGTGGCCACGGCCCATCTGCTCAGGCTCGGCGGCACCATGAGCGCTGTCACAAAGGGCCTGACGCGCTGGATCGGCGACTCCGTACGCCGGGCGGAGCTGGCCATCTGGGGCATCGTGGCGCTTTTGAACTCGGCGATCACCATCAATACGGCCGCCGAGATTGCCGCCGCGCCGTTCGTGCGTGAGCTGGGCATGAAGTACCGTATCCATCGCTATCGTCGCGCCAACATGCTCGATGCCGTAACCTCGGCGCTGGGCTATATCTTCCCCTGGGGGGCGCCGGTACTGCTGGGCTGGGGCACGATCACGGCCATGCAGGGCCAGTATGACTGGCTGCCGGTCGTGGCCCCCACCGAAGTCTTCCCGTTTGTCTTCCACGGCTGGTTTTTGCTGGTGATCATGCTGTTTGCCGCCGCCACCGGCTGGGGACTGCATTTTGAAGACCCTGACGAGACGGATCAGGCCGCACCGGCACGCTGATGTGTACGGTGGGCACACGATAACGCTGGCAATCGGCGCGCAAATCCCCTATGTTGGCGCTCCTCTTCGCACGGGCAGGCCGCTGGCCTGCCTCCGTCATCCGAACATTCCCCCTGCGCTGTCACGGCGCTGTCGCTCTCGCGAAGAAGACGCCAGCATCCGATAGCGCCATGAGACGACCTGTCGATGTCATTTTCCCAACTTGGGCTGTCGCCCGAGCTTTTGCGTGCTCTTGAAGATGCTGGCTACCAGACACCTTCGCCCATTCAGTCAAAGGCCATTCCGGCCTGCCTTGAAGGCCGCGACGTGCTGGCGGCAGCCCAGACCGGCACCGGCAAGACCGCCGGCTTTACCCTGCCGATCCTGGAGCGGCTGTCGCGCCAGCCTCAAAGCGGCAAGCGTCCGGTCCGTGCCCTGATCCTGACCCCGACCCGCGAGCTGGCTGCCCAGATCGGTGAATCGGTCGAGAAATACGGTGTCCATCTCAGTCCGCGCCTGAAAAGCGATGTGGTCTACGGCGGCGTCAAGGTCAACCCGCAGATCACGCGGCTGCGCGACGGTGTGGATATCCTGGTCGCCTGTCCGGGCCGCCTGCTGGATCTGGTCGGCCAGAAGGCCGTGCGGCTGGATGAGGTCGAGACCCTGGTGCTGGATGAAGCCGATCGCATGCTGGACATGGGCTTTATCCACGACATCAAAAAGATTCTGCGGCTGGTGCCGAAGCAGCGCCAGAACCTGCTGTTCTCGGCGACCTTCTCGAAGGAGATTCGCGAGCTGGCCGGCACGCTGTTGAACGACCCGGTCAGCATCGATGTGGCGCCGCGCAATACGGCGGCCGAGAGCGTCGATCAGTCGATCTACATGGTCGACAAGCCTCAGCGCATGGCGCTTCTGACCCATCTGATCACCCATCATCAGTGGTCGCAGGCGCTGGTCTTTACCGCCACCAAGCACATGGCCAATCGTGTCACCCAGCATCTGCAGAAGGCCGGCATCACGGCGGCGGCGATCCACGGCAACAAGAGCCAGAATGCCCGTACCGCGGCGCTGTCCGGCTTCAAGAGCGGCGAAGTGCAGATCATGGTGGCCACCGACGTGGCCGCGCGCGGCATCGATATCTCCGAGCTGCCCAACGTGGTCAACTTCGAACTGCCCAAGACGCCGTCCGACTATGTCCACCGCATCGGCCGTACCGGTCGTGCCGGGGCCAGCGGGCAGGCGGTGTCGCTGGTGATGCCGGATGAGAAGGGCCAGCTCAAGCAGATCGAGAAGCTGATCGGGCGCAACATTCCGGTGGCCACCGCCGAAGGCTTTGACTTCAGCCGCGCTGTGCCGGAAACACCGGATGAGCGCGAGCAGCGTCCGGGCGGCGGTCAGCGTCGCCAGGGCAGTGGTCAGGCGCGCCATAACAGTGGTGGTGGCGGTCGCAACGGTGGCGGTAACGGTCGCAGTGGGTCCAACAACCGCTCACGCGGCAATGGCGGCGGCAACAGCGGTGATGAGCAGGCGCGCCCGGCGCGGCGGCGTCGTCGCAGCGGCCCGCGCACGGCGGATGGCAGCGGCAATCGCTGATCGTCCGGCCACGGCCCTGGTGTCACAACCGTCTGCTCGGGCAGGCGGTTTTTTATGCCCGCCCGGCAGTGAACGCTGCAGGGCGGCAGTGGCATTGTCGCGGGGCTTTCCGGCGCGGCGCATCAGGGAGACTGCTGGTGATACGCGCCTGTCATCAGGCGCCCGGCGGGCGACAGGGGCGTGTGGTGCGGCTATTCTTGAGCATGACGCAATAAAACGGCGTGTTCATTTCGCCACTTCCGGGAAACAATGTCCTTAAACGGGTTAAGCTCAATGCCACGTCGCTCTTTCGCTACCCTGATCAAGGGACTCAAGAAGCTGCTTCATGTGGCGGCGCGTCCGGCCAAGTCGGAAAGGGTTCATGGTGGCCGACTGATTCATACCTACCGCGGCTACGGCACCCATCGGGAGGTCTTTCTGATGGGGCGCGTGTTTCGCCAGCCCGGTTTCAATCTGGATCTGCCCGAAGGCTCGTGGCGGCGCGATCTGGCCGATATCGTGCGACGCACGGTGCGCTGGGGCATCAAGTATATCGATGTCCAGATTCAGCTGGGCGGGGAGACGGTCACGGTCACTACCGACCGGGACGGTTATTTCAATGCCCATATCCGGCTCGGGACGCCGCTGCCCGGCGACCGGATCTGGCATGAGGCGCATCTGCGTATCCTGTCGCCGAGCAAGGATCACAAAAGCACCCGCGCCAATAACGGGGCCGGAGGGGATGCCGTGGCGGACATCTACATTCCGCCGGCCGACATCGACTTTGCGGTTATCAGCGATATCGACGACACGGTGATGTATACCGGCGTCGCCAACAAGCTGAAGATGATGTATCACCTCTTTATTGCCCGCGCCGAGCAGCGCATGGCCTTTCCGGGCGTGGCGGCGCTCTATCGGGGGTTTCACGTCGGTGATGGCGATCAGCACTGTCAGCGTCCGCTGCTGTATGTCTCGCGCGCGCCCTGGAGCATCTACGAGATGCTGGAGGCGTTTTTCCGACTCAATCGCATTCCGGTCGGGCCGATCCTGTTTCTGCGCGAATGGGGGCTGACCGTTCAGCATCCGCTGCCGCGCAAGGCGGAAGACCACAAGCGCGAGCTGATCGAGACCATGCTCGAGCTCTATGATCCGCTGCCCTTTGTGTTGATCGGCGACAGCGGCCAGCATGACCCGGAAGTCTATACCGACATCGTGCGGGACTATCCCGGGCGCATCCGCACGGTCTACATCCGTGATGTCAGCAATGATGCCGGCCGTCAGCAGGCCATCGAAGCGCTGTCCGACCAGATCGACAAGGAGCACAACAACGACTGCACGCTGGTGCTGGCCTCCGACAGTCTGACCATGGCCGAACACGCTCATGAGCACGGCTATATCTCCAGCGATGCCCTCGAGCACGTGCGCGAATCCCAGTAGCCTTTGCTGTCAGCGCGTACGCGACAGCCGGACGCAGAGGTTGTTGGCCGGCATCTCGATGATATCGGCCAGCGCCAGCCCGGCATCGCGCGCGGCCGGCAGCACCTCCTGCTCCAGATCCCGCACGCCCCAGCGACTGTCCCGGGCCTGAAGACTCTGATGAAAGGCGGCGTTGCTCTCGGCATGATGGACGCCGTTGCGGCTGAAGGGGCCGTACAGCAGCAGCCAGCCCTGTGGGGTCAGATGCTGCGCGGCGCCATCGAACAGATCCAGCGTGGCCTGCCAGGGCGCGATATGAATCATGTTGAAGCAGAGCATGACATCGAATCGATCATTCAGTGGCCATGGGTCGTGGCCGACGTCCAGCGCCAGGGGCGGGTGCAGCCGGGCGTCAGGTGCCTCGCGCTGGAGCGCCTCTCGCCAGGCCCTGATCGACGTCAGTGCCCCGGGGTGCATGTCGCTGGGCGTAAAGTCGTTGGCCGGCAGTTCGCGGGCAAAATGCATGATGTGCTCGCCGCTGCCGCTGGCGATTTCCAGCACGCGCGCGCCGGGGGCGAGATGGGTCTTCAGTACGTCCAGCAGCGGCCCCCGGTTGCGCTGTGCCGCCGGGCTTGACTGCCGGCCATCTGCCGGCGCGGCGCCGGAATCATCCATGGTGATCATGTGGTCTCCCCGTAATGTCGTTCGTGGACAGGATAACCGACGCCGTGAGGCCAGGATGAATTTGAACGGTTGCTCATACTTGCCCTGTTACGTCGGTTTTCTGCTATGTTAGAACGCTTTTTTGAACGGACTCAGTGAGGCGAAGCATCATGACAGTCAATATCCCTGCCAACGAACAAGAGCTTCTTGCCATGCCGGCTGAGGACTACATGAACGATGCACAGCTGGGATATTTCCGCCAGTTGCTGCTCAAGGAGCGCGAAGAAGTCGAAGCGACGCTGGAAGAGATGCGGGACAGCATCGGCATGGCGGAAAGCAGCGGTGACGATAGCGACCGCGCGGCCAGCGAAGAAGAGCTGCGCTATACTCTGCGCCAGGCCGATCGTGAAACGCGCCTGTGGCGCAAGATCAACGCCACGCTCGATCGTATCGACGAAGGCGATTACGGCTTCTGCGAGGAAACCGGCGAACCCATCGGGCTCAAGCGGTTGCTGCTGCGGCCGACCGCCACGCTTTCCATCGAGGCCAAGCAGCGCCAGGAACAGCAGGAAAACCATTACGCTCGCCGCCGCTGAAGTTGCCACCGATGCCGGTTGATCGCGCCTGCCCTGCTTGACGATCGCCCCTGCCCGGGGCGATTTTTTCATGACACCTGCCATCCGGGCTCCCGCCCGTTGCTTTCCTGTCGCTGCCCGCCCGGGTAATGACAAAAGCTGACGCATGACCGTCAAGAATATTAAAAAGATAATAATAATTAAATTTTTTCCAATTAAGAGAAAAGTGCGCCGCTCATCATCCCATCTGCACATGTCACCTTCTAATATAATCGTTATTATCTCGTAGAAGGGTAACGACAAGGCATCGATACAGGACGGTCATGACAGTCTTCTGCCGGGCGGTGACCGTAGAAGAAACGATAAAAAGCCTGGTGGATGACGATATGCACGGGTGAACTGTTGCTTCTCGGGCATTTGATACCGCTGCCGCACGGGCATGATGGCGTCTCATATCAGACCACCACTGAAGAGACGTGCCGATGCATGCTGCCGGAGGTAGCGGGAAGCGGCTTTTTTTCTGGCAGGGGCGGGGAGCCTGGAGAATGCCGAAAGGCATATTAATACTTGTATCGATGGTCATGTTGCTGCTGTGTTGCGGCCAGGCAGCGTATGCCCAGAAGCCGGTGGTACTGATCGCCAACCCCTCGACACCCCCTGACATCATGACCCGGGAGACCGTGCGCGCCATCTTTGCCATGCGCCAGCGTACGCTGCCTGATGGCGGGGCGGCCCATGTCTTCGTGCTGCCGGACAAGCACCCCCTGCATGAGCGCTTCACCAAGGAAATCCTGGGCGTCTACCCCCATCAACTGCGCCTTTCCTGGGACCGGCTGGTGTTTTCCGGTACGGGACAGGCGCCCAATGAAGTCAAATCGGTTGAAGAAATGCGACAGCGCGTGGCCGGTACACCAGGCGGACTGGGCTATCTGGAAAAAGGAGCCGTGGATGATAGCGTCAGCGTTCTTTCGGTGGAGTAATCGGCCGCGTCATCACCGATGCGCCGCCGTACTGGCACTCGTCACGATGGGGGCAGGCCTGACGCCGGCAAGGGCCGATGTCTTCGATACCGTTCAGGCACACGGCTTTCTGAGCCAGGCGCTGATCATCAGCCGACACAACGACTTCTTTGGCCCCAGTAGTCATGGCGGCGGCAGCCTGCAATACACCGAGGTCGGCGCCAATGTGTCCATGCGGCCGACCAGTGATCTGCTGGTGTCCGCTCAGGTCCTGAGTCGCCGGGCCGGCGATGACAATAGTGACTATGAGCCGAAGCTGGACTATGGACTGCTGGATTATCAGCTATTTGCCAACAATTCTCGAGCTTTCGGAATCCAGATTGGAAGAATAAAGCACCCATTTGGTATATATAATCAAACCAGGGATATCGCATTCACGCGGCCAGGAATATTGCTTCCTCAGTCTATTTATTTTGATAGAACCCGGTCTTTTGGTTTAGCGTCTGATGGCGTCCTTTTTTATAATGAAGAAAGACTAAAAAATGGCATTCTTTATTTTTCGATAGAAGGAGGTTGGCCAAGTTTAAACGGCGATGCAGAATCCGCTCTAGATATTTCTGGCGATCATCCTGCCGTCACAATGAATGAAGAATTTTCTACATTGGCTCAGATTCGCTATGAGCATGACGGCGGAAGAATGGTTTTTGCATTCAGTGTCGCCGATGTGAATGCAGAATTTGACTCGGGTGTTAAGGAAGCTGGTGAAGGGAAATTCAAATTCCAGCCGATAGCACTGTCAGCTCAATATAATAGCGCGGACTGGAGCCTGACAACGGAATATGCGCTTAGAAGAAGAAAGATCAGCGGACTTGATATGCCGGATCTGAACCAGAGTGTCATTGGAGAGAGTTGGTACCTGCAGTATGACCGCCGGTTGCTCGAGGATTGGCGCTGGCTGGTGCGCTACGATGTCATGGCCAACGACTGGCATGATCGCAGTGGTCGACAGTATGAAAATGACAACCGGGGCCCCGCCCACTCCAGGTTTGCCAGGGATCTGACGCTGGGGCTCAAATGGCAGCCGCGAACCAATTTTCTTTTATCTGCCGAATATCACAATATTGATGGTACGGGCTGGATTCCGCCTGCAGATAATGAACGTGACGATCTCGACAGATACTGGGATATGTTGATGTTTCAGGCCTCCTTTTTATTTTGATCGTGACACACGCTAGAGAGGCCGGACAGCAGATATGAAACAGAAGTTCTTCAGTCTTAAATGGCGTGCCATAGTTTTGACCAGTCTCGTATTATTGGGACTGGCTTCTGTATTTACTCTTGTCAGTCATATCAACATGACACACCAGTTTCAGGTCATGCAAAATAATAATTATAAAAGGCAAATCAAGGAGATCGATGTCTCCATCGAGCGTGACAGCAGCGATCTGCGACAGCTTGCCAGTATCGTGGCCGCTTCGGAAAGTCTGGGGGAGTCACTGGCCAAACGGGACGTGGCGGCGGGAGAAGAGATTCTCGAGTCACAGTGGCCTACCCTGCAGCTGGGGAGCGGTCTTGAAGAGGTGACGGTATTCGATACCGACGGTGGTGTCTTTTTGCACATGGGCCGATCCCAGCCAGACGTTGATGGTGATCTCGTTGCCCGATGGATCAAAAATGTCGGCAATAGTGAAATGCCTGAAAACAAGGTGTTTTGTCGTCAGGACTGCAGACAGTATGCGATTGTGCCCATTCTTTTTGAAGGTGACAGCGTTGGCATTGTCATGGTGGCAAGACCGCTGGCCGATATCGCCCTTTACGCCCTGCAAAATGCAGACGGCAATATTGCCCTTTTGCTGGATACCGATAACAGAGAGTCCGCAGATGGGTATTATCTTGCCGACTGGTCGATGACCATTACGGCCATTACCAGTGAACAAGCCACGCTGGCGCTTTTGCAATCAGCTGCCGACAGGTTTTCGTTTCATGACCTTCTGGGCAATCCTCGAATCATCAGACATGACAATCGAGCCTACGAACTGCTGGCCATGCCCATCGAGGCCGAAAAGGAGAGCAACAACGGTTATTTTATACTGACCTCCGATGTCACCGAGCAGCTTGCCACCATCAATCGGACAACCAGCTATATATTACTGATCGCACTGAGCGGATGGTTGACTGCCGAGGTACTGCTTTTTGGCATCATGTGGCGTCCCATGGCCCGGCTCAGACGCCTTACCCATTTATTGCCGGTACTGGCCCAGGGCGGTTTCGACAGGATTCGCCAGCATGCGAGCCAGAAAAGCGGCGTCTGGCATGATGAAATCGATCTGCTGGGGCAGACGGCCCAGAAGCTGGCCAATCAGTTGGAAGTTCTTGAAAACGAGGTCGATTCAAAGGGGCGTCAGCTGAACGAAAGACTTGTGGAGCTCTCCCGCGAAAAGGATTTTATCGCCGGCCTTTTGAATACGGCCCATGTACTTATATTGACTCAGGATGATCAGGGACGCATTACGCTGGTCAATCAATATGCACTTGAATTGCTGGGCATGGAAAGGGCACAGCTGATCGGCCAGCGCTTCAGGGATATATTTCATTATCCTGCGCGACTCATCGATCAATCGATCGAACAGCATGAAAGTATCGTCAAGGGCGCCGGCCGGGAAGACAGGATCATTACCTGGGTTCATACCACCATGGGCGGCAGCGACAAGACAGCGCAGCGCATTTCCGTGGGCCTTGATATCTCGGCGCGCAAGAAGGCCGAACAGCAGCTCGAATGGCTGGCACATCGTGATCCGCTGACCTCCCTTTATAACCGACGCTTTTTCCAGCAGGCACTCGAGGCCGCTATCGGACGCGGCACTCGTGGTGCCGTGCTGTACCTCGACCTTGATCAATTCAAGATGGTCAATGAACTCGGCGGCCACCATGCCGGCGACCAGCTTCTGCGTCTGGTTGCAGACGCGCTGGCCAGCGAGCTCGCCGGGGAGTGCATCGTGGCCCGTCAGGGAGGAGATGAGTTCTCCATTCTCCTCGAGTCAGCCGACGCACGGGAGGCCGTGGACACCGCGGAAAAGGTTCACGAGAGACTTGAAAGTATCCTGTTTTCGGAAGGAGGGCGTCACCATCGGGCCATGGCCAGTATTGGTATCGCGCTGTATCCCGAGCATGGGGACAACGAAACGGATCTCATGGCCAGTGCCGACCTTGCGATGTACAAGGCCAAGGAAAAGAGCACTCAAAAATGGCATCTGCTGTCTTCCGTCCACGAGTCCCGCGAGCAGCTGCAGGAGAGCGCATACTGGGTCGAGCTCATTCGTGCCTCGCTGGCTGCTGACCGGTTCACGCTGATGCTTCAGCCGATCGTTCGTATCGATGACTTCAGTGTGAAACACTACGAGGTTTTGCTGAGAATGCGAGATGAAAACGGCACGCTTCATATGCCGGGCGCTTTCATCCCCGTGGCCGAACGTTTCGGATTGATTGTCGAGATGGACCGCTGGGTGGTCAGGGAAGCCGTTGCCCTGTTGAGTCGATTCAGCGATGAACAGACAAGTCTTGCCATTAATCTCTCGGGGCAATCCCTTCATGACGAGTCCATCAAATGCTTTCTTGAAAACGAGATACAGGGTCATCGTGTCTGCCCCTCTCGTATTATTATCGAGATTACCGAGACGGCCGCCGTGGCTGATCTGGCCACGGCAAGAAACGTACTCCAGGGCATCAGCGAACTGGGTTGTAAAATAGCACTGGATGATTTTGGAGTGGGCTTCAGCAGCTTTCATTACCTTGATCAATTACCATCGGATTACATAAAAATTGATGGGTCTTTCGTGCAAAACATGCTATGGAATGATAAAGACAGGCTGATTGTTAAATCGATTGCCGATATTGCTCATGGCTTTGGGAAATCGGTTATTGCAGAATTTGTCGATAATAAAGACATGTTGGCCGTCCTCGAATCATATGGCGTTGCTTATGCGCAAGGCTATTATTTGGGTCGACCAGGTGAAGTATGATTTTGAGTGAGGTTACATGAGGATGTCATGGATATTGTAGAAAGATTTTTTACCGATTTCGATGTCAGGGTTGCTTTGTCTGAAAAGGATAAGTTTGCTGTTTACGATTTAAGATATAAGGTTTTTTTGCAAGAGTTGGGGTATGAACTTTCCGAATTGCTGTTGGAAGGTCAGGAAAAGGACCCTCATGACAATCATGCCATTCCTTTGATTATTGTATCCAGGAAAACAGGCGAGATAGCAGGATGTACTCGTATCGTTATTCCTGTACCGACGCAATATGAGAGGCTGCCGGTGGAAGATCATTGTGGTATGAATCTTTATAATGAAGACATCGATGTTTCAGCGATACCGCGTGAAAAGATATGCGAAGTTTCTCGTATTGTCGTCGCCAGTGGGTTTAGAAAATCAACTTCTGAAACCATGACTAACAGATTGATCACCCCCGGCTTGTATGCCTATGTAGCTGTTTTGCTCGACATTCTTGATCGTCCGCATATGATATGTTTCTTGGAAACGAATTTTGCTCGCCTTTTGTCGATTATGGGGCTGCAAGTAAAAAAGGTTAGTGAAGATCATGATGTTTGTGGTATTCGCGCAGCGCATTATTTAAACACGCGGACAACACTGGACACCATGTCATCTGTGTTTTTAAATATAATGAATGAGTTTAAAAAAAGAGTGATTTATACGGCAGCCGATCTGAATAATATTGTAATGGAGAATATGAACAAATAACATGCTCAATCTTAAAGGAGAGGCTGCCAGGTAGCCTCTCCTTTAAGTCCTACTGATTCACGAACAGGTCCGCATACTGACGCGGCTGTGACCGCAGATACTGATTCGGCGCTGTCACCTGCGCACCCAGCTCAGCGGCGGCATGCCACGGCCAGCGCGGGTTATAGAGCATGGTTCTGGCCAGCGCGATGGCGTCGGCATCGCCGGTCGCCACGATGGCCTCGGCCTGCTCCGGCTCGGTAATCAGCCCCACGGCGATGGTCGGCATCTCGACCACCTCACCAATGGCGCGCGCCAATGGCACCTGATAGCTCGGGCCGACCGGAATCTGCTGGGCTGATGTCAGCCCGCCGCTGGAGACATGAATGAAGCTGCAGCCGCGGGCGTCGAGTTCGCGGGCCAGCGCCTGACTCTCCTCGACATGCCAGCCGCCGTCCGCCCAGTCGGTGGCAGAGATGCGGATGCCCACCGGCCGCTCCGGCGGAAAGACCTCCCGAACCGCATCGAAGACCTCGAGCGTCAGGCGCATGCGGTGTTCCAGACTGCCGCCGTAGGCATCATCACGCTGATTGGACAGCGGCGAGAGAAACTGGTGCAGCAGGTAGCCGTGGGCGGCGTGAATCTCGATCGCCTCGATGCCCAGTCGCGCCGAGCGTTCGGCGGCCGCCCTGAACTGCTCGCGAATTTCCCCGATCTCCTCGATGGTCAGGGCGTGCGGGGCGTTTTCTTCCTCGCTCCAGGCAATGCTGGAGGGGGCGAGGGTTTGCCAGCCGCGCGGCGCGTCGGGGGCGATCTGGGCCCCGCCTTCCCAGGGGACATGCGTGGAGGCCTTGCGGCCGGCATGACCGAGCTGAATGCCCAGCGCCATGTCCGAGTTGGCGCGCACGGCGTCCAGCGTCTGTTGCAGGGCCTGCTCGTTGTCATCGTTCCAGAGCCCGAGATCATCAGGGCTGATACGGCCTTCCGGCGACACGGCCGTGGCTTCCAGAATCAACAACCCGGCGCCGGAGAGCGCCAGATGGCCAAGGTGAATGGTGTGCCAGTCGGTGGCGTTGCCGTCGCGTGCCGAGTACTGACACATCGGCGCGATCAGGATGCGATTGGGCAGTTCGAGGCCGCCGAGTGTCAGCGGTTCAAAAAGACGAGGGGAGGGCATTGAGAGATTCCTTGAAGGGTCGGGTCCAACGGATGCGTCGAGTCTGACACAGCCGTAATCCGTTAGCACGCTATCAAAATCGATGAGGCTCATCGAAAATTTTTTGCTCTTGGCAGGAACTCCTGGACACGGGACGACTCAAAGTCAGTGTTCCCTTGAATGATCCCTTGCAAGAATGTTTCTTGTCGCCTGCCATCCCCTGGCAGGCTTTTTTTTGCCTGATGCAGGTAGCGTCATCCCGTGCCGGAAGCATCTACAATGGCGCCATTCGCGTTATCGGAACCCCGTTCATGATTCAATCCTCCCTGCTGGCCGGCATTGCCTCGATCGCGCATGGCTTCGGTCATCGACAGCAGCTGATGCCCGATGTCTTCATCGGATTCGAGGCGGCACGACCTCACAAGCAGCAGGGGCACGGCACGCGCATCGTCACTATCGATCGGCCGGGTCAGCCGTGCGGCGAGGCCGATGGCTTTCTTACCGACCGGCCGGGCATTCCCGTATCGATCGTGACGGCCGACTGTCTGCCGATCCTGCTGGCGCATCGCCGCGGGCAGTTTATCGGTGCCCTGCATGCCGGCTGGCGCGGGCTGCTGGACGGCATTATCGAGGCCATGCTGGCCCGTATCACCAGGCAGCGCTGGGGTGATCTGTCGGAGTGGGTCGCGGCGGTGGGGCCGGCGGCCGGAGCGCAGGCCTACGAGGTCAGCGAGGCGCTGGTGGCGCGGTTCAGGGCGTCCCTGTCGATCCCTGATGAGGTCATGTCGCCCCGGCCGCGCCATCTGGCACTCGGCGCCATTGCCTGTCACAAGCTTGAGGCGGCAGGCGTAGGCCGGATCGAGCATCTGGATCAATGCACCATTACCACGCTGGTCGATGGCAGCCCCGGCCCGCGGGATGTCGCGGACCCGGACGCCTACCGGTTTCAGAGCCATCGCCGGCATACGCTGACCCATCCCGATTCCGGGG
Organism: Kushneria sp. AK178; assembly: GCF_053903105.1. Classification (NCBI taxonomy): domain Bacteria; kingdom Pseudomonadati; phylum Pseudomonadota; class Gammaproteobacteria; order Oceanospirillales; family Halomonadaceae; genus Kushneria; species Kushneria sp. AK178. The sequence continues at coordinate 231,763 of NZ_CP096381.1, forward strand.
CGCGCCCGAAACTGCCCAATCAGCACTCCGGGCTTGTCATTCTGCCCTGATCATTGTGCTTTTGATCATGATGTTTCACGTGAAACAGCGGCCGCTGCTAGAACGATGAGCCGGGGGTGGTCAGAAAGGCCCGTTCTTCGTCGGTACTGACGCGGCCAAGAGCCTCGTTGCGATGTGGATAGCGGCCAAAGCGCTCAAGAATGGCCAGGTGGCGCTGCTCCACCTCGAGATGGCGCTCGAGGCCCGGCTGATCGAACAGCCGCACGGCCTCCCGATGAACGATCAGGGATTCGCTGTGCATCCACGGCATGTAGAGAAACGGGCGCTCCTTCAGCGACAGGCGCCGGTCACAGCCCAGCCGTACCGCCTCCTGGGCCAGCACCAGTGCCTGCGGATCATGAGAAAAGGCGCGCGGGTCACCGCGATGGACGTTGCGCGAAAACTGATCGATGACAATGATCTCGGCCAGGCGGCCGCGGTCACTGTCGCGCCAGTGGGTCAGCTCGGCCTGGCGCGCCGCATTCAGCAGCGCGCCAAAGCGTGTGGCGATGGTGTTATCAAGCGCGTCGTCGCGGCGAAACCACTGTTTGGGTGACAGGGTCTCGAACCAGAACGTCAGGACATCATCGATGTCACTCGCGGGTGTCATGACGGTTGTGGTCCTTGCCGGTCGTCAACGGCTGACCGGTGGCCAGCGACATCATGAACCGCTTGACCGGTGACATGCGGTCGGCACCCTTCAGGCCCCTTTCTGCCAGCGAGCGCAGCGGTGCGAAGGGCAGGGTGAAGAGATGGTGGAGCTGTTCGACGCCGGTCAGCATGGCGGCGTTGCGCGGCCACTGGCGGCGCTGGTAGCCGCTCAGCGCATGGCCGGCGCCCGGGTCGCTCTCCTGCTCGAGCGCATCCGACAGTGCCACCACATCGGCCAGTCCCAGATTGATGCCCTGACCGGCCATGGGATGAATCACGTGGGCGGCATCGCCGATCAGTGCCAGTCGCTTGCCCGCATAGCGCTGGGCGTGCAGCCGGCGGATCGGGAAGCGGCCGCGCTCGATGATGGCCTCGATCCGACCCAGGCGTGTCGGAAAGGCCTCCTCGATGGCGGCGCGCAGAGCATCATCGTCCATGGCCATGCGTTTTTGAACCTGTCCGGGACGGTCATACCAGATCAGCGAGGCCTGTCGGTCATGCAGCGGCAGCAGCGCCACCGGTCCGCTGGGGGTGAAGATCTGCCAGGTGGTGTTGCCGGCGGGTTCGGCCAGACGCACGTTGATGATCATGGCTTCCTGGGCGTAGTCGCGCTGCTGGCTGCTGATGCCGCCCAGATGCCGCACCTGAGAGCGGGCCCCGTCGGCGCCGATGATCAGACGGGTCTCGAGTGAGCGGCCGTCATCCAGCAGGCCATCCACGCGGTCGTCGTGACGCTGCAGCGAGGACAGACGCGATTCGCTGATCAGGGTGACCTGCGGCTGCGCCTTGAGCGTCTGCCACAGCGCGTGGCGCAGGCGGTCGTTTTCGACGAAGATCCCGAAGCGATCCAGATCGATATCGTTGGCGCTGAAGCTCAGGGCACTCGGGGCGTCTCGGCTGCCGGCCTCGAGCCGATCGAAATCGGTCAGAAAGCGCGCCGGCAGATGCGCCATGACGCCGGCCTCTTCCAGTAGCGCCAGCGCGGCACTGTTGAGCGAGGTGGTGCGCAGCCCGAGCGTGTCATCCGGTGTCCCGGGGGCGCGGTCACTGTCCAGCACCGTGATGGTGAAGGCGGTGCGACCCGCCAGGCGAGCCGCCATGGCCAGGCCCGCGATACCACCGCCGACGATGACGATGTCCGATTTGATCGTGCTGATCTCTGTCATGATTGCGCCACTCGTGTGAACAATGCCGTGTAAAGGAAATCTGCCGGTATCAACGCGCCCGTGACGCCGACGTCATCGTGCGCGCCGGTGTCGCAGGCCGCTAGCGTTGCGGGTCGGTCATGGTCGGGTCCTCGGAGAGCAGACGATTGGCAAAATCGAGCAGGGAGTCGGCAATCACGACCTCCTCGGGGCGTTCGAGCTGATCCAGATCGCCCCGGGTGATCTCGCCCTTGCCGGTCAGCACCAGCGCCGTCTTGCATCCTGCGCTCTGGCCGGCCTGCAGATCGCGCAGGCTGTCACCGACCATCCAGGCGTCATCGAGGCACTCGAGCCGGCAGAGATCGCGAATCTGATACAAGAGCCCCGGCCTGGGCTTGCGGGTCTCGCTTTCCTCATCCGGACCGTGGGGGGAATACACGACATGCGAAATCCGTCCGCCGGCGGCTTCGACCTCGCGATGCATCCGGTCGTGCATGGCCTCGAGCGTTGCCTCATCAAAATAGCCGCGGGCGAGGCCGGACTGGTTGGTCGCCACGGCGATGGTCCAGCCGCACTGATGCAGGCGGGCGATGGCTTCCAGCGCCTGGGGGAAGGCCAGCCACTGCTCCGGACTCCTGATGAACTCGATGGAGTCCTCGTTAATCACGCCATCCCGGTCGAGGATAATCAGGCCTTCACGCATGTGGACACTCTCTGCAGTGGTCCCCGGCATCGGGGCGTTGTATGAGGTAGCGCCGGGCGCCGCGACGCCGGCGGGTCGTCACGTTCTGGACGCCCTGCGATGACTACAGTACATTGAATCAAATTCTTTTTGCGGAGTTCACCATGAAAAAGCCCGTTTCGATGCTCGGCGCGGCCCTGATGACGGCCGGTATGCTTACCGCCCCGATGGCCATGGCCGGCAGCCAGGGCGCTCCCCAGGCTCAGCAGCAGGGCCAGCAGCAGGCCCCGGCACAGATGCAGCAGCCCCAGCCCGTTGAGCCTGGCACATTGTCGGATCAGTACAACGACGACGAGCTGCGCGCGTTTCTGGAAGTCAATCGCGACATGATTCCGGTCATCCAGAATCTCGCCAGCCAGAACGTGGAAGATCAGCAGCAGGCGCAGTCGCTGATGCAGGAGTTCCAGAGCAAAACGGAAGACTCCCTGCAGGAGCACGACCTCTCCGTGCAGCAGTATCAGCAGATCGGCACCGACGCTTCGCGTGACCAGGCGCTGGAGCAGCGTCTGATCGACATGGACCCGGAGCTCTACCAGCAGCTGCAGTCCATGCAGTCTCAGGCGCAGCAGCAGCCGGCGCAGTAATGTCGGCCCCTGTACGGCGCATGTCGCAGGGGTGAAGATGACAAAAGCCGGCCCGCCATCTGGCGGGCCGGCTTTTTTCGGTCGCGATCATGCTTCAGGGAATAATGCGATTGGCGCGCAGGGTATCCAGCGCGCGCAGCAGCGAGGTGCGTGCCGCCTCGGTCTCCTGAAAACCGGCATCATGGATCTTGTTGACGTCCGAGATGACGTCCGTTTCGGTGTTGAAGATGAAATGGCCGAAGTTCCAGCCCACCAGCTTCGACAGATCCGGCTCGACCAGATCGTGGCGGCTGGCAATGTCGCGCCAGAGATCGCCCTTGTCGGCCATGTGGGTGGGCAGATCCAGCGGTACCGGCGAGGCCGTGGCCATGTCGAAATAGTCGGCCACATCCTCCCAGAGGCGCTGCCAGCGAAACACGTCGCCATTGGTGATATTGAACGCCTCGCCACCGATGCCTTTGGTGCTGGCCGCCCAGAGACTGGCGCGCCCGAGCAGATCGGCATCGGTGAACTGCATCAGGACCCGATAGGCCTGCTCGCTGCCCGGGAAGCGCAGTGGCAGTCCCAGCGCTTTTGACAGGGTGGCGAACACGCCGACCACCAGCGCGATGTTCATGGGGTTGCCATGGACGTTGCCATCGACCATGACATCCGGGCGCAGCGCCACGTAATCCCACGAGGCATTTTCGGCGCGCCGGGCCAGCTGGGCCTCCTGCGCCTGATAAAGATTGGGCGGCATATGGCCGGGGTCGCTTTCCCGGGCCGGGGTGGGCACATCAGCGCCCAGATGGATGCCATAGATCTTGAAGCCCTGATAGATCACGACCCGCTCAAGCGGTGCCTCGGCCGCCTCCAGGGCGTCCAGCAGGTTGGCCAGCATCGCGGCGTTGCGCTCGGCTTCCACCGAGAGGCTGTCATCCGGGGCGAGGGCGGCATAGAAGAGATGGGTCGTGTCGGCCGCCTCCCGGGCGATGGCCTGTGCCGTGGCATGGGCGTCGGTCAGATCGGCACGGATCGTCTCCATGCCGTCCACCTCGTGGCGGGCCAGCCCTCTGACGCTGGCGCCGTCGGCCTTGAGGGTGCGGGCAGTGGCGTGACCGATAATGCCGCTGGCACCGGCAATCAGGGCGTTCATGGGGCGTGTGGTCATGGTGGCTCCTGTCATGGCGAATGGGGCCGGCGGCGGGATCTCCTGTCCCGGGCCGTGCATCTACCCCAAACATAGTGCGAAAGGGCGAGTTCACAATAACGTCTGTCAGTAAAAAACGTTTTCCGGTGCGCAGGGCCCCTGGCGATACTATGCCGACAGACCGGCTTCATGGCGCTGCCCGCGCCACCAGATCATGAGCCCCGCCAGGCTGATGGCAATGCCGAAGATAGTGACGCCCATCCAGCCCGTGTGACCATACAGCCAGGCCGAGGCCAGCGAGCCGGCCGCCCCGCCCAGGAAGTAGCTCACCATATAAGCGGCATTGAGCCGATTACGGGCGTCGGGGTCGATGCGATAGACCATGTTGAGGTTGGTGATATGCACCAGCTGCACGGCGATATCCAGCACCAGCACGCCGACCACGATCGCCACCAGCGAGTGCTCGGCGCCCAGCAGTGGCAGCCAGCCCACCAGCAGCAGCACCAGTCCCGAGGTGGTGGTCAGCCGCGCCCGGCCGCGGTCCACCTGACGCCCGGCCCAGGGCGCCACCAGCGCGCCCGCGGCACCCAGCAGCCCCAGAAGGCCGATGGTGGCATCGTTGAACTGCCAGGGCGGTGCCGACAGCAGAAAGGCCACCGGCGTCCAGAAGGCAGCGAACAGTGCAAAGGTCAGCGCCCCCAGGGTGGCGCGCAGGCGCAGCGCCGGATGGGTCGCCAGCAGGTGGCCCACCGAGCGGATCAGGGCAATATAGCTCAGGCCGGCATGGGTAGTGAGCCGGGGCAGGGCGCGCCACAGCAGCAGTGTGGTGATCAGCATCAGGATCGCGGCGACCATGTAGACCAGCCGCCAGTTGCCCAGCGTCGACAGGGCACCGGCAAAGGTGCGCGCCAGCAGAATGCCGATCAGAAGGCCGCTCATCACGGTGCCCACGGCGCGGCCGCGCTGCTCGGGCGCGGCAAGCGTAGCCGCCAGGGGCACCAGCACCTGGGCGACCACCGAGAACACGCCGGTCATGGCGGTGCCCAGCAGTAGTACGGCGAGATTGTTGGACAGCGCGCTGATCACAAGGCCTGCGGTGGCCAGCAGCATCATGATCACCACCAGCCGGCGGCGCTCGACCATGTCGCCCAGCGGCACCAGCAGCAGCAATCCGGCGGCGTAGCCCAGCTGGGCGGTGGTCACGATAATGCCGGCGCTCGAATAGGTGAGATCGAGCTGGCCGGCGATGGTATGTAAAAGCGGCTGGGCGTAGTAGTTGCTGGCCACCGAAATGCCGGTGGCGACGGCCATCAGAAGCAGCAGGGGCGTCGGCAGGGCCGTCGTTGTTGTGTCCCGGGATGTCACGGCAGGCGCCTCTCTGGGTTGAAGCTTAACAGGAGAGGCGCAGTGTGGGCCGCTTTACGATCGGGCGCAAAAGGTACGTGAGCGAAGCCGCTCAGGGTCGGGGATCGCCTGTCCCGGTGACGGCTCAGGACGCACGCACGTGCTCGGGCAGCGAGTAGCGCCGGCTCGAGCGGCCGGCCTTCACCACCTGGCCCGGCACGTCATGGCCGACCAGGTCCGGCAGGGTGGCGGAGACGGCCAGCAGGGCGTCGAGATCGAGGCATTGATGAACACCTCATGGCCGCGGGCCTGTTCGACCATCGCTGGGCTCGCGAGCGGGCGGGGTAATCAACCATTTGAAGGCCGGGCGCGAAGCGGCGCCGGGCTGAATCCGGAAGGGGGCAAAAAAGCGGGGCGGGTGTTTCACGTGAAACGTTGCACATGAAACCCCGCCCCTGGCGATGCTCGATCAGATCAGCGTCTTTTCCAGCACCGCGAAGCGCAGATCGTCACGCCTTGGCGTGCCAAAGCGCTCGTCGCCGTAGGGGAAGGGCAGGTAGTCGCCGGTGCGCGCATAGCCGCGGCGTTCATACCAGGCGATCAGCTCCAGACGCACATCGATAACTGTCATGCGCAGTCGGTCCAGTCCCAGCTCTTCGCGTACCACGCGCTCGGCTTCCGCCAGCACCGCCTGACCGATGCCGTGTCCCTGTAGCCAGGGACGCACGGCAAACATGCCGAAATAGCCGGTGCCGTCCTCTTCGCCCACGTGGGCACAGGCCACCAGCTCGTGCGTGCTGTCGCCCGGTCGCTCGGCGATGATCACCACACTGCCGGAGCGCTCGATATCGCCGCGCAGCACCTCGGGGACGATGCGCTCGCCATCGAGCAGGTCCGCTTCCGTGGTCCAGCCGGTCCGGCTGGACTCGCCGCGATAGGCCGAGGTCACCAGGTGGATCAGCGCCTGAATGTCATCGGTCGTGGCGCGGCGAAAGCGGATGGTGCTCATGACTGACCCAGCAGCGCAATGTCGGCGACTTCGAGGAAAAGTCCCTGCAGCCCGGCCAGCAGCGCCAGCCGGTTGCGCCGCAGCGCCTCGTCATCGCTCATCACCATGACCTGGTCGAAAAAGTCATCCACCGGCGCCTTGAGCTCGGCCAGGGCGTCCAGCGCGCTGGCATAGTCGCGCCGGGCAATCAGCGGCGCCGTCTCCTCGCGCTTGGCAGAGACGGCGTCATGCAGCGCCTGCTCGGCGGGTTCGGCAAGACGTGCGGCGTCCACCTCGTCCGGCACATCACCCTGCTGTTTGGACAGGATATTGGCCACGCGCTTGTTGGCCGCGGCCAGGGCCAGGGCCTCCTCGCGATGGGTGAAGGCATGCACCGCGCGCAGGCGCCGCTCGAAGTCGAACGGGTGCGTGACCGGGCGGGCGCGCACGGCCAGATAGGTCTCGGCGCTCATGCCGGCTTCCTGCGCCCAGGCGCGGAAGCGATCGAGCATGTAGTCCTGCACTTCATCGACCAGTGCCGCCACGTCGGTCACGCCGCCGTGCTGGCCGGCGGCAATGACAAGCAGCTCGCGCAGGTCGAGATCCAGCTCGGCACCCACCGTGATGCTGAGCACGCCGATCGCGGCGCGACGCAGGGCAAAGGGGTCACGGGTGCCGGTGGGGCGCTGCCCGATGCCGAAGATGCCGGTCAGGGTGTCGAGGCGGTCGGCAATGGCCAGCGCCTGGCCGGTGACGGTGTCGGGGATGTCATCGCCGGCAAAGCGGGGCAGATACTGCTGGGAGAGTGCGCCGGCGACCGCATCGTCCTCGCCGTCAAAGCGGGCGTAGTAGGCGCCCATGATGCCCTGCAGCTCGGGGAACTCGAGCACCATCTCGGTGACCAGATCGCACTTGGCCAGTCGGGCGGCCCGGCCGGCCTGCTCGCCGCTGTCGCCGAGGCGTTCGGCAATGGCGCGGGAGAGCGCTTCGACGCGGACGCTCTTGTCGGCCAGCGTGCCCAGCTGCTGCTGGAACACCACGCTTTGAAGCTGTTCGATGCGCGCCGCCAGCGGCCGTTTGCGATCGGTCTCGAAGAAAAACGCCGCATCGGCCAGGCGCGGACGGATGACGCGCTCGTTGCCCTCGATCACCTGGCGCGGGTCGCGGCTGTCGATGTTGCTGATGGTGATGAACGCCGGTATCAGGTTGTCCTGCCCGTCGAGCAGGTGGAAGTACTTCTGGTTGGCCTTCATCGACGAGATCAGACACTCCGCCGGCACCTCCAGAAAGCGCTCGTCAAAGCGCCCGGTCAGCGCCACCGGCCACTCGACCAGGCCCGTGACCTCATCAAGCAGGGCATCCTCGATGACCGCCGTGGCATCCAGAGCGCGGGCCTTCTCGCGCACCTGCTCGACGATCAGGCTGCGCCGCTTGACCATGTCGGCAATGACGTAGCCCGGATTTTCCAGCTTCTCCAGATACTCATCGGCGTGCGACAGCTCGATGGGGTGGTGGTAGTGGAAGCGATGGCCGCGGGTGGTGCGTCCGGATTCGAGCCCCAGCAGCTCGCAGGGCACGACCTCGTCACCAAAGAGCATGACCAGCCAGTGCACCGGGCGCGAAAACGCCACGCGCGAGGCGCCCCAGCGCATGCGTTTGGGCACCGGCAGGGCGTCGACGGCTTGGCGCACGATGTCGGGCAGAAGGGCCGTGGTGGCCTCACCCGGTTGGGTGTAGCGATGGCCGAGGCGCTCGCCCTTGTCGGTGTCGATCCGCGAGAGTTCGCTGACGTCGAGCCCCAGCGACCCGGCAAAGCCCTGAGCGGCCTTCGTGGGATTGCCATCCTGGTCAAAGGCGGCCGCCACGGCCGGGCCGAGGCGCTCGATGGGCTGATCGGGCTGATATTCGGCCAGCCGGGTGATGCTGACGGCCAGACGGCGCGGCGTGGCCATCGGCAGCACTTCGCCGTACGCGATGCCGGCATCACGCAGGCCGTTCTTGACGCCCAGGGCGAGGGCATCGACCAGCTCGGCCAGCGCACTGGGGGGCAGCTCTTCACAGCCCAGCTCGATCAGAAGCGTGCGGGTGGACGCCGGGGCGTTGGCGGCCGTGGTGTTGTCGGGGGCCATCAGCTCGCTTCCTTTTGACCGAGGATTTCATCGCGGATGTCAACTGATGCCAGCGGGAAGCCGGCCGCCTCGCGCGAGGCGTAGTAGGCATGGGCCACGTTACGGGCCAGGGTGCGCACGCGCAGGATATAGCGCTGGCGCTCGGTCACCGAGATGGCGTGACGGGCATCGAGCAGGTTGAAGGTGTGCGACGCCTTCAGGGTCTTTTCATATGCCGGCAGCGGCAGGTTGGCTTCCAGCAGCGCCTGGCAGTCGCGCTCGTGATGATCGAAGTCGGCAAACAGCGTCGGCACGTCGGCGTGCTCGAAGTTGAAGGTCGACTGCTCGCGCTCGTTTTGCAGGTAGACGTCGCCGTAGGTCACCGTCGAGCCGTCCGGGGCGCGGGTCCAGATCAGGTCATAGACGCTGTCGACATCCTGCAGGTACATGGCGATGCGCTCGAGTCCATAGGTCAGCTCGCCCATGACCGGGTAGCACTCGATGCCGCCGGCCTGCTGGAAGTAGGTGAACTGAGTCACCTCCATGCCGTTGAGCCAGATCTCCCAGCCCAGCCCCCAGGCGCCCAGCGTGGGGGATTCCCAGTTGTCCTCGACAAAGCGGATGTCGTGGACGAGCGGGTCGAGGCCCAGATGCTCGAGCGAGCCCAGATAGAGCTCCTGGAAGTTCTCCGGCGAGGGCTTCATGACCACCTGGAACTGGTAGTAGTGCTGCAGACGGTTGGGGTTTTCGCCATAGCGCCCGTCGGTCGGACGGCGCGAGGGCTGAACGTAGGCCGAGTTCCAGGACTCCGGACCGATGGCGCGCAGGAAGGTGGACGGGTGGAAGGTACCGGCACCCACCTCCATGTCCAGCGGCTGCATGATGACGCAGCCCTGCTGCGCCCAGTACTGCTGCAGGGCCAGAATCAGGCCCTGAAAGGTTTTCACGTCTGGCGTTGACGCGCTCGTGGATGAAACCGTCATCGGGGAACCACCGTTGGCCCATGAATTCAATAGCCCACAAGTATACAATCAGCGCCATGCGGGTTATAGGGCCGCGTCGACTCGACGGGGCCGCAGCCACGGCAGACGCGCCGGATACCCGGCCCATCAGGCGCTACGCTTGTCACCAACCGACAGGCGCCTCCGGCGCCGCTGCCTTTCAAGTTCAATGCAGGAGTACGTCCCATGATCGTCGTTACCGGCGGCGCCGGCTTTATTGGCGCCAATCTGGTCAAGGCACTCAATGCGCGCGGCCGCGAGGATATTGTTGTCGTTGATGACATGACCGATGGCACCAAGTTTCGCAATCTGGCCGACTGCCAGATCCAGGACTATCTCGACAAGGACGACTTCCTTGATCGCCTGCGCCGCGATGCCCGTCTGCCACGCATCGAGGCGATCTTCCATGAGGGGGCCTGCTCGGCGACCACCGAGTGGGACGGCAAATACATGCTGGCGAACAACTTCGAGTACTCCAAGGTGCTGCTCGATTACTGCCAGACCCATCAGATTCCTTTTCTCTATGCCTCCTCGGCGGCGACCTATGGCGGCAGCGAGGTCTTCGTCGAGGCGCGCGAGCATGAAAAGCCGCTCAACGTCTACGGCTACTCCAAGCTGCTCTTTGATCAGTACGTGCGCGCCCGCTGGGATCAGCTGACCACCCAGGTGGTGGGCTTTCGCTACTTCAACGTCTACGGCCCGCGCGAGCAGCACAAGGGCTCGATGGCCAGCGTCGCGTTCCATCACTACACCCAGGTGATGAACGGCGAGAATCCGAAGCTCTTCGGCGCGTACGACGGCTATGAGGCCGGCATGCAGAGCCGCGACTTCATCCACGTCGATGACGTGGTAGACGTGAACCTGTGGTTTCTCGACAACCCCGACAAGTCCGGCATCTTCAATCTGGGGACCGGGCGCGCCGAGCCCTTCAAGACGATTGCCGAGACGGTGATCGAAATGACCGGTCGCGGCGAGATCGAGTTCATCGACTTCCCCGAGCATCTCAAGGGGCGCTATCAGAGCTACACCTGTGCCGATATCTCGCGGCTGCGCGAGGCCGGCTACGACCGCGAGTTCCGCGGCCTCGCCCGGGGTGTTGCGGACTACATGGCAGCGCTCGGCGTGACGGGGAACCGCGATTCGTGAGTGATCTGTCACAACGCAGTGCCGAGGGCGAGCGCATTCTGGTGGTCGGCCCGTCATGGGTCGGCGACATGGTCATGGCGCAGAGCCTTTTCATCGCGCTCAAAAGGCGTGATCCGGACTGTGTGATCGATGTCATGGGGCCGAAGTGGTCGGCGCCGATGCTCGAGCGCATGCCGCAGGTGCGTCGCGCCATCGTGCTGGAAACCGGCCACGGCGAGACAGGCTTGCGCACGCGCTGGCACCTCGGACGCTCGCTCAAGGGGGCGTACGATCGGGCGGTCGTGCTGCCGCGCTCGCTCAAGTCGGCGCTGGTGCCGTTTTTTGCCGGCATCCCCGAACGGGTCGGCTTCACCGGCGAGCAGCGCTATGTGCTGCTCACCGAGCGGCGCGCGCTCGACAAGGCGGTGCTGGATCAGACCGTCAAGCGCTTCGTGTCGCTGGGGCTGCCACTCGAGGGCACCTCGAATGCCATCCCCGAGCCGCAGCTGCAGGTGGACAGCGCCCGTCAGCAGGCCCTCCGGCAGGCACACGGGCTGGAAGGACCGCTGATTGCGATGATGCCGGGGGCCGAATACGGCCCGGCCAAGCAGTGGCCGCTGGCGTATTTCCGCCAGGTGGCCGAGGCGATGATCGCCCGCGGCCATCAGGTGATCGTGCTGGGCGGGCCGAAGGACCGGGATGCCGGGGAAGCGATCGGTCAGGGGCTCGAGGGCGTGATCAATCTGTGCGGCGAGACCACACTGACCGATGCCGTCGATCTGCTGGGGGCCTGCGAGCAGGCGGTCAGCAACGACTCCGGGCTGATGCACGTGGCTGCCGCCGTGGGCACCCATGTGCAGGCGATCTACGGCTCCTCCACGCCCAACTACACGCCGCCCCTGACACCGGCCCGGGATATCCACTGGCTCAACCTGTCCTGCTCGCCGTGCTTCGAGCGCACCTGCCCGCTGGGCCACACGCGCTGCCTCAACGATCTTGAGCCCTCGCGGGTGATTGCAACGATGACCGTCGAGTGACCGGTCCGGCCGTCAGCGGGTGACGGCCAGCAGCCGCGCGCCCAGGGCGATAAAGACCGTGCCCATGAGGCGATCCAGCCACTGCGCCAGGCGCTCGCGCCGGCGCAGCCAGTCGGTCAGGCGCGCGGCACCCAGCACCACGGCCAGCTCGATGGGAATGGCCACCACAATGGTCAGCATGCCCAGAAGCAACAGCTGGGCCGGCACCGGTCCGGCTTCCGGACGCACGAACTGGGGCAGAAAGGCCATGAAAAACAGCGCCGTCTTGGGATTCAACAGATCCACCAGGATGCCCTGACGAAAGGCGCGCCAGGCCCCGGTCGGTCGTGCGCCGGGCTCGGGCGGACGGAACTGCCTGCCGGCGTGACGCAGCGCCTGTACGCCGAGATAGAAGAGATAGAGCGCGCCCACCAGCTTGATCGCGGTAAACGCCGTGGCCGAGGCCATGACGACGGCCGACAGTCCCAGCGCGGCGGCCAGCGCATGCCCCATGGCGCCGCACCATAGTCCGGCGCCGGCGGCCAGTCCTTCCCGCCGGCCGCCGCTGGCGCTTTTGGCCATCAGATAGAGCATGTCCGGCCCCGGCGTCAGATTGATCATCACTGCCGCGCCCAGAAAGAGCCCCCACCAGGTAATATCCATCGCCGCTTCCTCGAGATTGTCCGGACCCGGGCGAGCCGTCAGTCGTGGCGGTCGCTGTCCAGCGCGCGGTCCTGCTCATGGCGCTCGAGCGCCAGCTCGATCAAACGCGTGACCAGCGCCGGATAGCTCAGACCGCCGGCCTGCCAGAGCTTCGGGTACATGCTGATGCGGGTAAAGCCGGGCAGGGTGTTGACCTCGTTGATGATCACCCGGTTATCCGGCGTGAGAAATACATCCACCCGCGCCAGCCCCGCGCACTCCAGCGTCTTGAAGGCCTCGAGCGCGATGCGGCGAATCTCGTCGCTGGCGGTGTCATCAATGTCGGCGGGAACGGCCACGGCCGCCCCGGCGTCGCTGATGTATTTGGTGTCGTAGGAGTAGAAGCCGTCATCATTGATGATGATTTCGCCGCACGGGCTCGCCTCGATGTCGTCATTGCCGAGGATCGCGCACTCGATCTCGCGACCCTGAACGGCGGACTCGACCAGCACCTTGTGGTCAAACGACAGCGCCAGCGCCAGCGCCCTTTCAAGCTCTGCGGCACCGGTGACCCGACTGACCCCCACCGAGGAGCCCTGGTTGGCCGGCTTGACGAACAGCGGCGTGCCCAGCTGCTCGCGCAGGGCGTCAAAGTCGGCTTCGGCGGCGCTCTGGCGGGTCAGGGTGACAAAGGGGGCCACGGCCAGACCCGCATCGCGCAGCAGACGCTTGGTCACATCCTTGTCCATGCTCACCGCCGAGCCCAGCACGCCGCTGCCGACGAAGGGCAGGTTGGCCATGCGCAGAAGCCCCTGCAGCGAGCCGTCCTCGCCGAGGGTGCCGTGCACGATGGGAAAGACCACATCGAGCTGCTCGAGCGCCGCCTGCCGATCGATTTCGATCAGCTGCGCCTGTTCACGACCGGGCATGACGACCAGATCGCGCTGTGAATGGTGCAGGGCGATGCGGGCCGGGTCATCGGCATGGACCAGGTAGTGGTCGGCGTCGTTGACGTGCCACTGCCCCTGTTTGTCGATGCCGATCAGCGTCACCTCAAAGCGCTCGCGATCAAGGGCATCGACGATGTTGCGGGCGGACTGCAGCGACACTTCATGCTCGGCCGATTTGCCGCCAAAGATGACCCCAACCCTGATTTTTTCCATGACCACTCCCGATGTGCCGTCGTCTTCAGTGCGCGCATGATGCCATGTTCAGACGCTGCTGTGCGTGTTCGGCGCGCGCGAAGGGCTCAGGCGCTGTCGGTCCCGAGCAGCTGTGCATAGAGGGCGCGGTAGCGGCTCGCCATGGTCTCGGGGGTGAAGGCTTCCAGCCGCTGACAGGCGCCGCGGGCCAGGCGTTCGCCGCGAGCGGGGTCATCCCTGAGCGCCAGCACCGCCTCATGGAGGGCATCGGCATCGTCGGGCGGGATCAGCATGCCGCTTTCATTGTTGATGACAATATCGGGGATGCCATCCACGTCACTGGCAATGATCGGCACTTCGGCATCCATGGCGTCCAGCAGCGTCGAGCCCAGCCCTTCATTGCGCGACGGAAAGACAAACAGGTCCATGGCGGCCAGATAGTCGCCCACGTTGGACTGAAAGCCTTCCCAGATGATGTTGTCGAGCCCCTCGCTTTCACGCTTGAAGCGCTCTTCGTCCTCGCCGCTGCCCAGCATCAGGAACACGATATCGGGATGCGTGTCGGCCAGCCGACGGGCGGTTTCGATGATCAGGCTCTGCCCCTTGTGGCGATCCACCAGCGCGCCCGCATGGCCGACCACATAGCGGCCCTCGAAGCGGCTTTTCAGCGTCTCGACCACGGTGGTATTGCGGGTGAAGTGCGACAGGGCGCTGGGGATGCGCGTCACCGGGCACCAGCGGCGCGCCTCGAGATGCGCCTCGATGGGCGACGAGATCGCCACTGCGGTGGCCGCGCTGCCATAGGTTCGGCGGTTGAACCACTTGTCCCTGACCGGCTGCGGCACGCGCCGGGTGAGAATATAGAGCGTGCGGCGCAGCTTCGAGTGCCACCAGGCCCAGTGAACGGCGTGGGCCTCGTGGGCATGGACCAGATCCACCGCCGGCGTGACCTTGTGGCCGGACCACATCCGCCGGGCGGTGACGAGGTTCAGCCCTTCGACACCGGACAGGGCGTGGCGCAGCGGGGAGTCCCGGCGACACACCAGCGTCTGGGGTATGTCGTGGGCGGCCAGCTGCTCGATCAGCAGCTGGGTCTGGCGCTCGCCGCCGCGAAAGTCTCGCGCCAGATTGACGTGACAGATATGCAAGGAATCACTCACCTGTGAAGGAATCGAGGTACCAAGGGTGATGCATGAAGTGGCCGGGCGGCCAGCAGGCTCTGCCTGAAAAGTGCCTGCGCTCGACAATACGGCGTTAAAAATTGACTCAGAATACTCATTTACACCCCGTAAACTCCGTTTCTTCGCCAATTTTTGCCTTGTCTTGTCTTCGCTCACCGACTTTTCAGACAGAACCTGGGTCAGCAAACACCGTCAGTGGCGGGGCTTCAGGGGCTACCAGACCCGATTGAAGTCTTCGCGCTCGCGTACCTGCGGGTCGCGCTGAAATTCCAGCAGCTTGGCGTACTTCAGATAGGCATTGATGCCGGCCGACAGCGACACCGACAGCCCGTCCAGCCCCGCCATGAAGCCGCGCTGAAACAGGTACTTGCGCAAGAAGGCGTTGGCACCGTGGATAAACGGTGAGCAAGCGTTCACTTTCTTGCCCTTGAGATACATGATCTTGGCCGCGCGGGTGGAAAACCGCCCCCCGGCCTTGGTGAAAAGCTCTGCCAGATTGGCAAAGGAGTAGTGCTCGATATCGGCGTCCAGCTCGTGGGGGCTTTGCGCCTGAACGCTTGAGTGCTGGCGCGAGTCGGAAAAGGCCGTGCGCTCGCGATCAAACAGGCGCAGGCAGTAGTCGGGATACCAGCCGCAGCGCTTCACCCAGCGTGAGCCGATGAAATTGCGCCGGCGCAGGGCGAAGCCGTCATGGCCCGTGTCGGCAAGCGCCAGCGCGTTGATGGCGGCGACCGCCTCGTCGGTGAGGCGCTCATCGGCGTCCAGCGACAGCACCCAGCGGTGCGTGGCGGCCTTCGGGCCGACGTTTTTCTGCGGGCCGTCGCCCAGATAGGGCTGCTCGATGACCCGGGCCCCCACGGCCCGGGCCAGTGCGCCGGTGTCATCCACCGAGCCCGAATCCACCACGATCAGCTCGTCGCAGACGCGGCCCAGCGAGGCCAGACAGGCCTCGATGTTCGCCGCTTCATTGAGCGTGATGACCACGCCGGTGATCGGCGGGCGTGCGGCACCGGTCGTGGTCATGGCGTCTCCTCGGTGCCGTCCGGGGTGCCGGTGGTATCGCGGCGGGTCGGGTCGACGCTGTCATCGATGGTGGGGCCGTCGTTCCGGTGGCGCCGGGTGGCCGCCTCGCGGGCCTCGGGCACGGGTGTGGCCGGCTCGCCCATCAGGGCCTGGCGATCAGCCTCCTGCGGATGCAGCACGGCCGTCTGGTCGGTATCGGTGGCGATATCGATGCCCACGCTTGCCATCAGAAGCACCGGCATCAGGATCACCAGACTCCACACCGGGGAGGTGATGCGCCGCGCGCGTGCCATGATGCGCCAGGCGAGCCACAGTTCGACCAGCGCGATCAGCACCACGCCGCCGCCGGTCAGGCCCCACTGGAGGGGGGACAGGTCAGGGGTATCATCGCCTGACAGCGCCACCAGGTGGGCGCCGGTGGCGGCAAACAGCTGGGTATCGGCAAACAGGGCGCCCAGCCCCAGCGTGCCCAGCACGGCGCAGGGCCAGATCAGCAGGCGGCGCTTTAAAAACAGCGACAACAGCGCCGGCAGCAGCCAGAGCGCCACGGCCAGGGTGCCGAAGCTGCCCAGCCAGGCGCAGATTAGCCAGACGATGCCGAGCGCCTCCCCGGGCATGTCGATGATCGGCAGATAGCGCAGCGACAAAAGCCAGACAAATATCAGATTGAACAGGGCAAAAAAGGCCGTGGCGCGCAGTCGAAACCGCAGGGAATCTTCACTTGAACGAGGCATGATCTAACTCGATTGGTATCCGTGGTTGATGGGGGCCATGAGGGTGGCGGCCTGCCCGGGGGCAAACTTTTCCAGAGAACGCTCAAGCCGTGCAAGATTGCCGGTTTGCCAGCGCCCGCTCGAGCGCAGGCGGCAGCGGTCCAGATCGATCAGCCAGGGGGTATTGTGACCGTCGATCAGGATGTTGCGGGCATTGAGATCAACATGGTCGAGGCCGGCGTCGTGAAAGCGGCGGATCATGCGGCCACACGCCGTTAAAAGCCCGTCGTGGCGCGTGGCGGCATCGGGGGCCTGTACCAGTGATGCCAGGGCCCGGGCGCCCTCGATGTACCGGGTGATCAGCGCGGCCTGATAGACCATGCCGGTACGCCAGACGCAGGCGCCGATAGGGGGCGGCACCGGCAGCCCGCGATCAAGCAGGGTGGCCAGCAGGCGGCATTCGCGAAAGGCGCGGTTGCGCTCAGCGCCCGTCCAGACATAATGCTCGGCACTGAGGCGTGCCACAACACCGCCACGGCGATAGTGACGCAGCACCCACGTCTGATCACCGGCGCGCACGAACAGGCTCTCACCGCGCCCCGGCGCCTGGTCGATGACGGCATCACGCGCGTGCCACCAGTCGACGGTGAAGTGTTCGGGCTCAAGCGCCGGCCGGCCGGTTTGTGGGGCCGTTTGAGCATCATATAGAATGTGCGCATTCGCTTTTCGGGACGTAATCATCCGCATGAAGCATCCTTTGCCCGCGCGACCCGCGCATATCTGTGTATTGCGGTTATCCGCCCTCGGCGATGTCTGCAATCTCGTACCGACCGTTCGGGCGTTGCAGCGCCAGTGGCCCGGGGCCCGGATCACCTGGATCATCGGCCGGGCGGAGCACAGTTTACTGGCCGGCCTCCCCGGGGTCGAGTTCATGGTCTACGACAAGGCCACGGGCCTTGCCGGCATGCGCAGACTCTGGCGCGAGCTGCGCGACACGCGCTTTGACGTGCTGCTGCACATGCAGCAGTCCATCCGCGCCAGTCTCCTCTCGCTGGGGCTGAAGGCCGATATTCGTCTGGGCTATGACCGCGCCCGCGCCAAGGACTGGCAGACCTGGTTCACCAACCGCCAGCTCACGCCCCATCCGAAGGCGCACGTGCTCGAATCCTTCATGGACTTCGCCCGCGAACTCGGCGTGGAAGATGACCGGCTCGAGTGGGGCATCCCGCTGCCGGAGACCGCCCGCGACGAGGCGCGTGAGTTTCTGGACGGCCGTCAGGCGCTGGTGATCAGTCCGTGCGCCAGTCCGCGGCTGCGCAACTTTCGCAACTGGTCGGCCGAGGGCTACGCCGCCGTGATCGATCACGCCTGGCGTCGCCACGGCCTGACCACCTTTCTGACCGGCGGCACCAGCGCCCAGGAGCTCGAGATGTGCGAGCGCATCGCCGACGGCGTCAGCGAGGCCGAGCCGGTCAATCTGCTGGGGCGTACCTCGCTCAAGGGGTTGCTGGCAATCATCGACGAGGCGCGCATGGTCATTGCGCCCGACTCCGGGCCGGTGCACATGGCCAATGCCATGAACACGCCGGTGCTGGGGCTCTTTGCTACCACCAACCCCGAGCGTGCGGCGCCCTGGTGCTGGCGCGAGCACGTCGTCAATCGCTATCCCGATGCCGTGACCACCTATCTGCACAAGTCACCGGACGAGATCGTCTGGGGCACCCGCGTTCGCCATGAGGATGCGATGTCACTGATTACCTTTGATGATGTCATCAACCGGCTCGATGCCCTGCTGGCGCTGACCGCCGACCACGACAGGGCTGCCGGGAGCGTGCGCCATGATGTTTGATCCCGCAATGCTCGGCCGGGCCCGGGTGCTGGTGGTGGGCGACGTGATGCTTGATCGCTACTGGCACGGCCCCACCTCGCGCATCTCGCCCGAGGCGCCGGTGCCGGTGGTACGCGTCGATGACAGCGAGGATCGCCCGGGCGGGGCGGCCAACGTGGCGCTCAATATTGCCGCGCTGAAGGCAGGGGTGACGCTGTCCGGGCTGATCGGCTGCGACGACAACGCCGCTATCCTGGACGATCTGCTGGCCCGCGCCGGCATCGCCTCGCGCTTTCAGCGCAGCGCCGGAATTCCCACCATCACCAAGCTGCGCGTGATGAGCCGCAACCAGCAGCTGATCCGGCTGGATTTCGAATCCTCCCTCGAGGGCGTCGATACCGATGGGCTGACGGCGCAGGTCGAGGCGGCGCTGGCCGACACCGACCTGATGATCCTGTCCGACTACGGCAAGGGCACGCTGTCGCAGGTGCAGACGCTGATCGAGGCCGGCAGACGGGCCGGCAAGCGGGTGCTGATCGACCCCAAGGGCAGCGATTTTCACCGCTACCGCGGGGCCAGCATCATCACCCCCAACCTCAGCGAGTTCGAGACCGTGGTGGGGCGCTGCCACACCGAGGAGGCGCTGACCGCGCGCGGCGAGGCGCTGCGCGCCGAGCTCGAGCTCGAGGCGCTGTTGATCACCCGCAGCGAGCGCGGCATGACGCTGATTCGCGAAGGCCTGCCGCCGCTGCACCTGCCGACCCGGGCGCAGGAAGTCTTTGATGTGACCGGTGCCGGCGACACGGTCATCGGCGTGCTGGGGCTGGCGCTGGCGGCCGGCCAGGGCCTGCCGGATGCCATGGCACTGGCCAATCTGGCGGCCGGCGTGGTGGTGGCCAAGCCCGGCACCGCCACGGTATCGGTCGAGGAGGTCGAGGCGGCGCTGAATGCCGACCACGGCGTGGCGGCCGGCCACGGGGTGATCGATGCCGATACCCTGACGGCGGCCGTACGCGGCGCCCAGGCCCGCGGCGAGCGCATTGTCATGACCAACGGCTGCTTTGATCTGCTCCATGCCGGCCACGTGAGCTATCTCGAGCAGGCCCGCGCCCAGGGGGACCGGCTGATCGTGGCGGTCAACGATGACGCCTCGGTGAGGCGCCTCAAGGGCGAAGGCCGGCCGATCACACCGCTCGAGCACCGTCTGGCGGTGCTGGCCGGACTGCGCGCGGTGGACTGGGTCGTGCCCTTTGGCGAGGACACGCCGGCGGCACTGATCGAGCGCGTGCTGCCGGATGTGCTGGTCAAGGGCGGTGACTACCGCGTCGAGGAGATCGCCGGCGGCGAGGCCGTGATGGCCAACGGTGGCGAAGTCCGGGTGCTGGGCTTCGAGGAGGGACTGTCCACCTCCGGGACCATCAGCGCGATCGTCTCGCGCACCGCTCGCCGCGAACAGGAGTAGATCGCCCCGTGGGACGACGCCTTTATTCTGCGCTGTTGTATGCGCTCTCGCCGCTGATCTGGCGTCGCCTGCGCCGCGAACATCTCCCCGATCACCCGCGCGGGGAGCGGCTGGGCCGCATCCCGGACTATCACGATGAGCGGGTGCTGTGGGTCCATGCGGCCTCCGTGGGGGAGGTGATCACCGCGCGGCCGCTGATCCGCTCGCTGATCGATGACTATCCCGAGCATCGGGTGATCGTGACCACCATGACCGCCACCGGCGCACGCCAGGTGCAGACGCTGTTCGGCGATCTGGTCACCCACCACTTCGTGGCGCTGGATTTTCCCGGCGCTACCCGGCGCTTCGTGGCGCGTCTCGATCCCGAAATCGCCATCATCGTTGAAACCGAGATCTGGCCCAACCTGATTCATGCCTGTGCGATGGCCGGCATCCCGGTCACCATCGTCAACGGCCGTATTACCGAGCGCGGCTTTGCCCGCTACCAGCGCTTTTCAAGGCTGATGGCCGAGGCGATCCGCCGGCTGGCCTGGGTGGGCGCCAAGTCCGCCGAGGACGCCAAGCGCTTTCGCGCCCTGGGCGTGTCGGCCCGACGGCTCAACGTGACCGGCGCGCTCAAGTTTGATCAGCACATCGATGACAGCGTCTTCGACGCGGCCGAGGCGCTGCGCGAGGCGATCGGTGATCGTCCGGTGTGGGTGGCGGGCTCGACCCACGAGGGCGAGGAGGCGCAGCTTCTTGCCGCGCATGCGCGCGTGCTGGCCCGCTTTCCCGACGCCCTGCTGATTCTGGTGCCGCGCCATCCCCAGCGCTTTGACGAGGTTGCCGGGCTCTGTGCTGACCGGGGGATGTCGACGGTGCGCCGCAGCGAGGAGACGCCCATCGAGGCGAGCACGCAGGTGTATCTGGGCGACACCATGGGCGAGCTGACGATGCTCTACGCCGCCGGGGATATCGCCTTCGTGGGCGGGTCACTGGTGGATATCGGTGGCCATAATCTGCTCGAGCCGGCCGCGCTCGGCCTGCCCGTGGTGAGCGGCCCGTCGCTGTCGAGTCTGGGCGATGTGGTCGCAACCCTGGATGCGGCCCATGCCCGGGTCGAGGTGGACAGCGCCGATCGGCTGGGCGAGACGCTGGTGTCGCTGCTGCAGGACGAGACGCGCCGGGAGGCGCTGGGTCGCAATGCCCGGGCGGTGGTGGACGCCAACCGCGGGGCGCTGGGGCATACCCGGGACTATCTGGGACGGCTGATCCGGGCCCGCGAACTGCACGAGCCCTGGCCGCTGGCCGATGAGCGCCCGCCCGGCAGCAAACGCTAGCGGGTCAGTCGCGACGCCTGATGCCAGCCATGCCGGCGGGCGTGCTGGCCCAGATGGGTGGCCAGCCGCGTGCAGGTATCGCCCATGGGACGGCCGGGGGTGATGATGGTGGTTCGACACATCAGCGTGTACTGACGACGCTCGACGTTGAACCAGACGCTCATCAACGGCCTGACGATGTTGCCGCTTACCCGTTCGAAATAGAGGGAATAATCCGCACCCCTGATCCGCAGGCCCTCGATCTCCAGGGCGTCACAGGTATCGACCAGCGCCCGACGCAGCTGGTGCAGCGAGGCCGGGGCATACGCCGGTACGGAAATACCACTGCTTTGTCGCATGCGACCCCTCCCTGTCATTGTGATGGATGCGATACGAAACGCCCGATGACCGCCCGTGGTCAGCCATGACGTGAGCCGGTCATGACATGCCGGGTCGGCCGCAGAGCGCCCGTGTCGGCCCCTGTCCTGTGCAGGGTAGTCGCAGCGTGCAGATCATAGTGCCAGGAGAGGGTAATGTTCTGCAGCAAAAGCGTGAAGGCGTGTTGCGCAAGGGTAATGCGCCGTGAGTCATGGGTAACTCACGGCGTGGCGGGTCACTGGCGATCCGGGGCCAGTCGCTGAACGCCGTCGGCGGTGCCCAGCAGCAAAAGGTCAGCGCCGCGATGGGCAAACAGCCCGTTGGTCACGACGCCAGCGATCTGATTGATGCGCGTTTCCATGTCCCGGGCATCATCGATGAGCCGATCATAGAGATCGATGATCTGGTTGCCGTTGTCGGTCACCACGCCCTGGCGATAGACGGGGCTGAAACCCAGCGCGACCATCTGGCGGGCCACATACGAGCGCGCCATGGGGATGACCTCGATGGGCAGCGGAAAGCCGCCCAGCTGGCGGACGTACTTGGAGCCGTCGGCAATGCAGACAAACCGCGAGGCGCAGGCCGCCACGATCTTCTCCCGGGTCAGGGCCGCGCCGCCGCCCTTGATCATGGCGAAATCATTATCGATTTCGTCGGCGCCGTCGACATAGACGCTCAGCGTCCCCGCCTGATTGAGATCAAACACCTCGATGCCGGCGGCCGTCAGCCGGCGCTCGGTTTCCGTGGAACTGGCCACGGCGCCGGCAAAGTCGTCGCGCAGCGGGGCGAGGGCCTCGATAAAGCAGTTGACGGTCGACCCCGAGCCCACGCCCAGCACGGTGTCGCGGGTCAATTCCGGACGTATCTCTTCCACTGCCGCCTGTGCCACCGCCTGCTTGAGCGTCGACTGGTCCTGGGATGTCATGGTGTCTCCGAATCTGATGATGTTCTACCGCGGCCCATCAAGCGTATCATGGCGATCATCACGGACACTGTCGATCACTGCATGTGCTGTTCCCGCCTCGCCGGTCGATGTTTCACGTGAAACAGCGCCTGCGGATGTCATGCAGCCCGGTGTCCTCGAGCGTCGCCCCCAAGTCACTGCCCAGGGTACAAGAATGCTGGAAGCCTACGCCAAGAGAATCCTTCAGGCCCGCGTCTACGAAGCCGCCGTCGAGACGCCCATCTCCGAGATGCCGCAGATGTCCGGGCGCCTCGACAACCATGTGCTGCTCAAGCGCGAGGACCTGCAGCCGGTCTACTCCTTCAAGATTCGGGGCGCCTATAACTGCATGGCGCAGCTGAACGCCGATCAGCGTGCGAAGGGTGTCATTACCGCCTCGGCGGGCAACCACGCCCAGGGCGTGTCGATGGCCGCCAAACGCATGGGCATTCACGCCACCATCGTGATGCCGCGCATTACGCCGGAGATCAAGGTGGCGGCCGTACGAGCGCGCGGCGCGACGGTGGTCCTCGAGGGCGATGCCTTCAACGATGCGCTGACCCATGCGCAGGCGCTGATGGAAGAGCACGGCTACGCCTGGATTCCGCCCTTCGATCATCCGGACGTGATTGCCGGACAGGGCACGGTGGCCATGGAGATCCTGCGCCAGCGCCAGGGGCCGATCGATGCGGTTTTCGTACCGGTCGGCGGCGGCGGTTTGCTGGCGGGCATGGCGGCCTACATCAAGTATCTGCGTCCGGACATTCGGGTGATCGGCGTGGAGCCCGAGGACGCGGCCTGTCTCAAGGCGGCGCTGGAGGCCGGCGAGCGGGTGACGCTCGACAGGGTGGGCCTGTTCGCCGAGGGCGTGGCCGTCTCCCGGATCGGTGAGGCGCCGTTCGAGATCCTGCGCCATCACGTCGATGAGGTGATCACCGTCAACACCGATGAGATGTGCGCGGCGGTCAAGGACATCTTCGAGGACACCCGCGCGGTGTCGGAGACCTCCGGGGCGCTGTCGCTGGCCGGTCTCAAGAAGTATGCCCAGCGTGATGAGGTACAGGGGCAGACCCTGATCGCGATCAATTCGGGCGCCAACCTCAACTTTGATCGGCTCCAGCACATTGCCGAGCGCACCGAGTTCGGCGAGCAGCGCGAGGCCATTTTTGCGGTGACCATTCCCGAGCGGCCCGGCAGCTTCAAGGCGTTTTGCCAGACGCTGGGGCAGCGCATGGTGACCGAGTTCAACTATCGCTATGCCGATGGGGAGCAGGCCCATATCTTTGTGGGGGTGCAGGTGCAGCCCGGCGGCGAGGATCGACTGGCGGTCGCCCGCCGGCTCGAGGCGGCCGGCTACAGCGTCGAGGACCTGACCGACAACGAGCTGGCCAAGCTGCATATCCGCCATCTCGGCGGCGGTCGTCCACAGGAGCCCTTCAGCGAGCGTCTCTATCGCTTTGAATTTCCGGAGCGTCCGGGCGCGCTGATGAACTTCCTCGACCATCTGCCCGAAGGGTGGAACATCTCCCTGTTTCACTACCGCAACCACGGTGCCGCCTACGGCCGGGTCCTGATCGGCATGCAGGTGCCACAGGCCGACCATGCCACCCTCGAGCAGCGCCTCGATGAGATCGGCTATCGCTATTTCCATGAAACCGACAATCCGGCCTATCGACTGTTTGTCTCCTGACAAGCGCTGCGAGGTGCGGTGACGGCCGGAATGCAACGGTATGTAATGTTGCCGGCCCCGATATTGTGCTGATTCGGCTGCGCCACTATGATGGCGCCGCTGTGGCCTCTCGGGGCCGTTCCCTCGTGCGTTCTTCTGTTGTGACGGAGCAGTAATGAGACGTAAACCCGATCTGGTCTTTACCCTGGTAGTCATTCTCGGACTGGGCGTTGTCGCCACGGGCTATGCCCAGAATGTCATGGGGTATTAGCCGCGCCGCGATCGGGCATGGCGGCGGCTGGCATCGAGGGTGTCCGGCGCGCCGCGCAGGCCTTTCCCAACGCCTCCCGCCGGAGGCGTTTCGACCCCTGCGGTCTGTCGCTGTCAGGTATCGCCGGTGCGAGGGCGCAGCACGCGCCGGTCGCTGACGATCAGGTCCAGATTGACGTCCCACGGCTGGTGCGGCAGGCGTTCGACCTGCTGACAGTGGTGCGCCACCCCGATCAGCGTCGGCCGCGGGCCGTGAGCCCGGGAGACGAAGGCGAAGGTGCGGTCATAGAAGCCGCCGCCCATGCCGAGCCGATGGCCCTGCTCATCAAAGCCCACCAGCGGCATCAGCACGACATCCAGCGCCCAGGGCGCGAGGCGTCGAATGCGCTCGCCGCTCTGGCGCAGATCGGGCTCCGTGATTCTGAAGCGATTGAGCACCATGCGGGTATCACCGCGCCAGTGCACGAACCATAGCCGGTTCTCCACCAGCGGTCTCAGCACCGGCAGATAGACCTGCTTGCCGCGCCGATGCAGCCAGTCCACCAGCGGTGTCGGGTCAATCTCGCCGTTTTCCGGCAGATACAGTGCGACGTGACGGGCCCGGCGCAGGGCGGGAAGCTGCATCAGCCGGCGCGCCAGCGACATCGATGCCAGACGCTGGGCGCGGCCATCCAGCGCGCGGCGGCGCCGGCGCAGGTCGCGTCGCAGCGCTCGACGATCGTCGGAAGCCGGCAGGGGCGTCGCCGTCGAAGCGGATAACGGGGGATGCGAAAAGCGTCGTCGGGGACGCGGGGTGCGCAACGAAAGGGCGCGGGGTCTGCGGGGACGCGATCGGCTCGCGGGGAGTGCGCAGCGCACTGACATGAGGGTTCTCCGGAGTGCCGCTGTTGTTCTGGCCCTTGAACCTACTGGTTCAAGGTGGGTGACCGCAAGTGGACCATCAGGCTTTCCGTCGCGCGGACATGCACACAGGTCCACTTATAGTGGCCCCCTGGGTATTACGCATAGGCTCGAGGGACTATAACAACTGGCGAACACCCCAGAGAACAAAGTCATTCTAACAGAACTTCCCGGGGGCTGCGCTACCCTGCGATCGGGGCGGTCAGGCGGGGCGGTTTTTGTCCAGTGCCCGTTGCAGGCGCTCGTCAAGGCCGGCAAGCTTCTCTTCCAGCTCCTGGCGGCGCTGTGTTTCATGGCGCAGTTCGTGAGTGATGTTCAACCCCGCCATCATGGCCACCTTGTCGATGCTGATGGTGCGGCCCCGATTCTGGATACCGGCCATGGCCTGATCGAAATAGCGTGCAGCCTCATGCAGCGCCTGCTCTTCGCCGGGGGCGCAGCTGACAACGAAGTTCTGACCCATCAGGGTGATTTCGGCGGTCTGACGAGGACCTTGCGGCATGACATCACTTCCGGTACGGGCCAATTTCCGGCCGTTACGCTAAGATGGTGGGCAGCCACACATGGTCCATTGCCTGAGGCCTTTGCCGGCAGACAGGCCATGTCGCTGCACTTGCAGCACCACTATAGAGAGACGACCGGGGGCGGTCAACGCGCGGCCCCCGGGCGAGAGTTCATGATTCCCGCCACGGGAACAACCACGCAAGGGATGCAGTATGCCGTCCGGTGATAACGCCCTCGATTTCGCCACCATCAGCGATATTTTTCTTGCCCATGGCAGCCTGCAGTCGCCGGCCTTCTTTGACGGCTATCTGTGCGCGCGTCTGGCGCTCGAGGATATCAGCGCCGAAGACTGGCTGGGCCAGATCTGCGCTGCGCTGGGGGTGGAAGAACCCGCCACCCGCGAAGACGGCGAGAAGCTGCTGGCATGGCGCTCGATGGCAAAGGAGCGCCTGGATGCCCAGGAGATGAGCTTCGAGCCGCTGCTGCCCGATGAGCTCTTCTCGCTGGCCGAACGGGCGCAGTCGCTGGCGCTGTGGTGTCAGGGCTTTCACGACGTCGTCGGCGAGGTGGACCCCGATCAGCGCAGTACGTGGTCGACGCCGCTGCAGGAGGGCGTCAGCGACATCGAGCAGCTCTCGCGCATTGATGACGATATCGAGGAGAGCAGCGAAAACGAAAACGACCTGTTCGCCCTGACCGAACACGCCCGCATGACGGCACTGATGCTCTATGTCGAGCAGCATCCGGGCAAGCCCGATGTCGAACAGCCCGAGCAGTCGCTCGAGGAGGGCATGAAAAACGAGGGCCTGAGCGGCGAGGGCGACGACGACACCCGCCATTGACATGCAGCGAGCAGCACCGGCCGGACGCCGAAACGCGTCATGACAGCACCGGGTACGGGAGACAGGACACAGTGACACAGGCAGAGCAGGGCACACCGGCCCCCATCACGAGCGAGGCGTATCGACAGCGCCGCGAGCGGCTGATGGCCGAGGTAGCGCCGGACAGCGCCATCCTCGTGCCGGCCGCCGGGCTGGCAGTGCGCAATCAGGACAGCGACTACCCCTTCCGTCAGGACAGCGATTTCCACTATCTCTGCGGCTTCCCCGAGCCGGATGCCTGGCTGGTGCTGCTGCCCGGGCGGGAGGCCGGCGAGAGCGTGCTGTTCTGTCAGCCCCGTGACCCGTCGGTCGAGACCTGGACGGGCAAGCGCATCGGCCCGCGCCGGGCGGTTAAAACCTGGGGGGTGGATGAGGCCTGGCCGCTGGAAGCGCGGGACGAGCAGCTGCTGGATCTGCTGGCGGGGCGCCGAACGCTCTATCTGCCGCTGGACAGTGATGCGGCGCTGTCGCTGGCCGGCGAGATGCGGGCCGGGCTCAAGGCGCGGTCGCGACGCGGGCCGCCGGCGCCCTCGAGCTACGCCGACATCAGCGTGATCCTGCACGAGCAGCGTCTGATCAAGACCGACGACGAGCTGGCTCTGATGCGCCACGCCGGCGAGATCAGCGCCCGCGCCCACGTTCGCGCCATGCAGACCGCACGACCCGGGATGTTCGAATACCAGCTGCAGGCGACGCTCGAACACGCCTTTGCCATGGAGGGCGCCCGGGCGCCGGCCTATGGCACCATCGTGGGCAGTGGCGCCAACGCCTGCATCCTGCACTACACGGAAAACGACGCGGCGATGGCCGCCGGTGATCTGGTACTTGTCGATGCCGGCGCCGAATACGACCTCTACGCCGGCGATATTACCCGCACCTTTCCGGTCAGCGGCCGTTTCAGCGAGCCGCAGCGCCAGCTTTATGAAATCGTGCTGGGGGCGCAGCAGCGTGCCCTTCGCGCCGTGCGCCCCGGCGCCACGCTCAAGGGCATCCACGACGGTGTCGTGCGTGATCTGACCGCGGGGCTGGTGGCGCTGGGGCTGGTGGAAGGGCCGGCCGAGATCGCCGTCGAACAGGGCCATTACAAGCGCTTTTATCTGCACGGCACCTCCCACTGGCTGGGGCTGGATGTGCACGATGTCGGCGCGTATCAGGTCGAGGGCGCCTCGCGGCCGCTCGCGCCCGGCATGGTGCTGACCGTCGAGCCCGGGCTCTATATTCCCGATGATCTCGACATCGCCGAGCAGTGGCGCGGTATCGGCATTCGCATCGAGGACAACGTGGTGGTCACGTCGGACGGTAGTGAGGTGTTGACCGGCGATGTGCCCAAACGGGTTCGGGAGATCGAGACACTGATGGCGCAGGCACGGACATGAGCGATACTCCGGTAGACATTGCCATTATCGGCGGCGGGCTGGTGGGGGCCAGCCTGGCCGTGGCGCTGGCACCGCTGATCGAGCGCCACCGGCTCAGGGTGGCCGTGGTCGAGGCCAGCGAGCCGGGCGCCGGGCGTGCCCAGCCCAGCTTCGACGAGCGCTCCAGCGCCATCGCCTACGGCTCCCGCGCGCATTTCGAGGCCATGGGCATCTGGTCGGCGCTGGCCCCGCGCGCCGCGCCCATTCATGACATCGAGGTCAGCCAGCGCGGCGCGCTGGGCCGTACCCGGCTGTCGCGACGGGATGTAGGCACGCCGTCGCTGGGCTATGTCCTGCCCAACGCCTTTCTGGGGCAGGTGCTGCATGAGCGACTGTCCCGCATGTCGATCGACTGGCACTGTCCGGCACGGGTCGACACCATTACGCCGGCCCCCGACGGGCACCGGCTGGTGCTGGACAGCGGCCGGTCCCTCCACGCCGGCCTGACCGTGCTGGCCGACGGCGGGCGCTCCGGACTCAAGGCGTCGCTGGGCATCGACACGGTCCGCCACGACTACGAGCAGCATGCCCTGATTGCCAATGTGGAAACGGCGCACGATCATCACGGCCGGGCCTTCGAGCGCTTTACGCAGGAAGGCGCCATGGCGCTGCTGCCGCTGACGCAGCGGCGCATGGCACTGATCTGGACGCTACCGCCGGAGAAGATCGACGCGACGCTGGCCATGAGCGATGACGTCTTTCTGCGGGCGCTGCAGGCGCGGCTGAGTACCCGGCTGGGGCGCTTTCAGCGCGTGGGCACGCGTCATGTCTATCCCCTGTCGATGTCCCGCGCCCGCGAACAGAGCCGGCCGCATCTGGCCGTGCTGGGCAACGCGGCGCACGCCATCCATCCGGTGGCGGGTCAGGGCTTCAATCTGGCGCTGCGCGGCGTGATGGACCTGAATGCGGCCATCGGGGCGGCGCTCGAGGCCGGACGAGCGCCGGGTGAGGCGGCCACCATGGCCGATTTCGAGCAGCGCCGGGCGCGCGACCGGGATCTGATCATGCAGGCCAGCGATACGCTGGTGCGCCTTTTCGGCCTCGAGCTGCCCGGCGCCGCCGGGGCGCGGGGCGCTGCCCTGGGGCTTTTCAATCTCGCCACGCCGCTCAAGCGGACGCTGATTCGTCGTGCCATGGGACTGGCACGTCATTAACCGATCATGTGGCGCCAACGATCGCCCAACGGAGTACTTCATGACGTTCGACACCGCACGGTTTGACATGGCCATCGTCGGCGCCGGGCTGGTCGGGGCCACCCTGGCGCTGGCACTGGGGCAGCAGGGGCACCGCGTGGCCCTGCTGGACGGTGGCGAGCTCTGGCAGGACTGGCAGCCGTCGCGGATCGATGCCCGCGTCAGTGCCATTACGCCGGCATCACAGCGGCTGTTGACCACCCTGGGGGTCTGGCCGGGCATCGAGCGCCGCCGCCTGAGCCCCTACGACCGGATGGCGGTATGGGACGGGGAAGGTACCGGGCACATCGATTTCAGCGCGGCGGAAGTCGGCAGCGAGGTGCTGGGTCATATCATCGAAAACGGCGTGGTTCGTGATGCGCTGCTGGAGGCGCTGGCCGCGCGGGACAACGTCACGCTCATGCCGCACGCCCGGGTCACGGCACTGTCCGACGTCGAGCATCAGAGGCGCTGTCTCACCCTGGCGGACGGTCATGCTCTGGCCGCCGATCTGGTCATCGGAGCCGATGGTGCCCGCTCGCAGATCCGTGAACTTGCCGGGCTGGGCCATCGGGAGTACGCCACCGGTCAGCGTGCCGTGGTCGCCACGGTGTGGCATGAGCATGATCACGAGGCGACGGCACGTCAGCGCTTCATGGGCACCGGGCCACTGGCCTTTCTCCCCCTGTACATCGACGGTGACCAGAAGACCTCCTCCATTGTCTGGTCGGCCGATACGACGCTGGCCGATGAGCTGATGGACATGGATGATGACGCCTTCATGCGCGCGCTCGAGTCGGGCTTCGAGCATCAGCTGGGGCGCGTCGAATGCGTCAGCCGGCGTCACGACTTTCCTTTGGTGCAGCGTCACGCCCGACGCTATGTCGACGAGGGGGTGGCGCTGGTCGGTGATGCGGCGCACAACATTCACCCGCTGGCCGGACAGGGCGTCAACCTGGGGCTGATGGACGTGGCGGTACTGGCCGAGGAGCTCGAGCGCGCGAGCCGACGCGGCGCGCCGGTGGGCGATGTCCGCATCCTGTCGCGCTATGCGCGCCGGCGCCGCGGCGACAATACGGTCATGCTGATGGCCATGGATGCCTTTCGCATCGGCTTTGGTACCGGCTGGCCGCTGGTGCGGGTACTGCGCAATCAGGGGCTGACCACCACCGGGCGCTGGCCCTGGGCGCGGCGCCTGTTGATCCAGCAGGCCATGGGGCAGCGCAGCGACCTGCCTGCGAGCATGCAGACGCCGTCGGTCTGACGGCATTACTCCTGCCACGCTTGAGCCGATGTTTCACGTGAAACCGATCCCCATACAACAAAAGGCCCGCCGATTCGGCGGGCCTTTTGCATGGTCTGCGGCGCGATTACATGGTGTTATCAGGGTTGGCACTGTTGGTGCTGTCAATGCCGCCACCCGGTGAATCATCCATGGGGCTGCCATGACCGGTCCCCGTGCGGGTCTCGTCGGCGCCCGGCTGGGTCGACATGCCGCCACCGGTCTGAGAAGCACCGCTGCTCTGAGACATGCCGCTCTGGCCGCCCTGGGACATGCCACTCTGGCTGCCCTGGGACATGCCGCTCTGGCTGCCCTGGGACATGCCGCTCTGGCCACCCTGCGGGGCCGGGGCACCGCTGTTTTCAGGCGCACCGCCGGAGGAGGAACAGCCGGCTGCCAGCATTACGGCAGCGGCCAGCGCGCCCATCGTCAATCCCTTCTTCATGTGTACTACTCCTTTTCAAGGCGGATGGCTTCATTGCGTTGCCCTCATCAGCGTAGACGCTTTTTACTGGTCCGTGGCCGCCGGCGTGTTGTCGGTTTGTGAACCATCGTCGGAGGCCTCGTCAGCTTCGGACAAGGATGTCGCTTCGTGGTATCGCACCCCGGAGCGCTGGAACACGTTGATGCCGCGCAGCAGATTGAGCGCCTCGCCCAGCTGGTAGTCGTCGGTGGCGATGGGGGAATCGGGCAGCGCTTCCTCCTCCCGGTCGCGTTCGCCGTCGGCGTTTTGCAGGTGCCCGCGCAGATTGGATTCGCGAATCTCGAAGCGGCTTTGCTCGAGCTCCAGTCGGCCGCGGCGTACCATCACGTCCGGGGTGATGCCCTCGGCCTGGATGGAGCGCCCGCCCGGCGTATAGTACAGCGCGGTAGTGAGCTTGATGCCGGTATTGTCATCCAGCGGCATGACCGACTGTACCGAGCCCTTGCCGAAGCTTTCGGTGCCCA
Source organism: Kushneria sp. AK178 (assembly GCF_053903105.1). Classification (NCBI taxonomy): domain Bacteria; kingdom Pseudomonadati; phylum Pseudomonadota; class Gammaproteobacteria; order Oceanospirillales; family Halomonadaceae; genus Kushneria; species Kushneria sp. AK178. The sequence goes on from NZ_CP096381.1 coordinate 263,286, forward strand.
GCACCACGGCGCGATGATGGTCCTGCAGGGCGCCGGCGACGATCTCGGCGGCGGAGGCGCTGCCGCCGTTGATCAGAACGACCAGGGGCGTTTCGGCCAGGGCGGTATCGCCGTGCGCTTCAAACTGCATGTCCGAATCCGCCAGACGCCCCTCGGTGTAGACCACCAGGCCGCTGTCGATGAAGAGATCGGCCACGCCGACGGCGCCATCGAGCAGCCCGCCGGGGTTGTTGCGCAGATCCAGAACCACGCCGGAAAGCCCGTCGTCGCCGGCCTCGTCCTTCAGGGACGCGATGGCCTCGCTGGCCTGCGTGGCCGTGTTCTCCTGAAACTGGCTGATACGCAGATAGCCATAGCCGGGAGTCAGCATGCGCGAGCTGACACTGGCGGCCTGGATGTTGTCACGCTCCAGACTGACCTCGATGGGGGCGTCCTCGCCCTCGCGCGCCAGCGTCAGCTCGATCTCGCTGCCGGGCTCACCCCGCATCAGACCGACCGCTTCCTCCAGCGACATGCCGTCGGTACTCTTGCCGTCGATCTCGATGATCAGATCCCGCGGCTGCAGACCGGCCCTGGAGGCCGGCGTGTCATCGATCGGCGAGATGACCATCAGCCGGTTATCCTCCTGGCCGACCTCGATGCCGATGCCGCCGAACTCGCCCTCGGTCATCTCGTGAAGCATGCGAAAGGCGTCTTCATCGAGATAGTCCGAGTGCGGGTCCAGCCCCTTCAGCATGCCGCGCATGGCGTTGCGCAAAAGGGTCTGGTCGTCGACATCGTCCACATAGGCCTGCTTGATGCGCTCGAAGACCTGCGCCAGCGCCTGAATGTCCTCCAGCGGCAGGCTGCCCCGTGAGAGCGTCTCGCCATCGGCGTCATTGGCCGCATCGTTATCGGCCGGCATGGCCGGCGCGTTTTGGGGCGCGTTCTCCGGTGGCGCCGTATCGGTGGCCGGTTCAGCGGCGGTGGCCGGCAGCGTCAGCAGCAGGGCGGATGACAGGGCAAGCGTTGAGGCGACGTGACGCAGCAACATGCGAACTCCTTCAGCGGGGATGGGCCGGGCTGCAGGGCGCCCGATACCGTCAATGGATAAAGCGTGTGCCGTACTAGCGCGAGGCCAGCCAGCTCTGCGGATTGATGGTCTTGCCACCGCGACGTACCTCGAAATAGAGCGCCGGACGCGACAGGCCGCCGGTGTCACCAACGTAGCCCAGCGTCGCACCGCGCTCGACCCGGTCACCGGCGGCCACGGCAAGGCGCTGCTGGTGAGCGTAGAGAGACAGTATGCCACCGTGATCGATGATCACCAGATAGCCAAAGCCGCGCATCCAGTCGGCAAACACGATCTGACCGGCTGAGGCGGCATGGATCGCGGTGCCGGCCGGAGCGCCGATCAATACCCCGTTCTTGTTGAGACCGTCGCCGCTGCCGTAGCTCGAAATCATCGAGCCGTTGACCGGCCAGCGCGAGTCGCCGGCGCCGCTGTCGGCCTCGTGGGTCACGCCCTGACGCGCCGTGGCGCGTCGATCCGGCGCCGGGTCGGCACTGCGGGTCGGTACGCTCCGGGCGTTGCTTGAGGAGGCGTTCATTTCGTCGCTGGTCAGACCGTCATCTTCCGACGCTGTGCTTTGGCGCGACTGTTTTTGTTGTTCGGCCTCCCGGGCACGGCGTTCGCGCTCGGCCTTTTCGCGCGCCCGGCGCTGCTGGCGGGCGCGGGCCAGCTCCTGTTCGAGGCGGCTGACCATTTTTTCGGCCTCGGCGCGGTCGGACTGAAGGCCTTCAAGATCGCTGCGGCCGCTCTGGTAGCGTTTTTCCAGCGTGGCCAGCGCCGTTTCACGCTCGCGGCGCTGCTCGGCCAGGGTCTGCTGGCGGCTCTTGAGCTCTGCCTGCAGCCGATCGAGCGTCTGCTGCTGCTCCAGGGTCCGGGTGCGGTTGTCCTGAAGCGCTTCGTTGAGCGAGGCAAGGCGTGCGAGCTGTTCGGCGCGGGCCTCGTTGAGCCGGTTGAGATAGTGCTGAAAGCGGTCGATCTCGCCGGGGTCCTGATTATCGAGCAACAGCTTCAGGCGCGGCTGCTCGCCCAGCTTGTAGAGCGCCCTGACCTGTTCGGCCAGCGCCTGTTGCTGCGCATTGCGCTTGATGGTCAGTTCCTGTTGGCGCTGGTCGAGCGTGTCCAGCGCCTCGGCGCTCTCCTGACGTGCCTGTTCCAGCGTCTCCAGCCGGCGATGGGTCTCGGCCAGTGCCTTTTCGGCCTGCTCGAGCGCCTCGCGGGCGCTGCCGCGTCGGGCATCGGTCTTTTCCAGCTGGCGCTGGGTCTGTTCAATGTCCTGGCGAATATGATCCAGCTCGGCTTTTGAAGCATCCAGACTGGCGGCACCGGCAGGCACCGCCAGGCCCAGCGTCAATGCCAGCAGCCAAAACCGGCCCGCAGGCCGGTATCGTGTGAATGGCACCGAAGGGCTCCGATTACTGATGGTCGATCAGCACGCGGCCGGTCATCTCGTCCGGCTGGGTCTGTCCCATCATGGCCAGAAGGGTCGGGGCGATATCGCACAGGCGCCCGTCTTCAGAGAGCGTGGCCTGGCGCTGGCTGACGTAGACCAGCGGGACCTGGAAGGTGGTGTGCGCGGTCTGGGGCTTGCCGGTCTCCGGATCGACCATCTGCTCGGCGTTGCCGTGATCGGCGGTCACCAGGCACTCGCCGCCGGCGCGCTCGATCGCTTCCACCACACGGCCCAGGCACTCGTCCACCGCCTCGATGGCCTTCGTGGCCGCCTCCAGATCGCCGCTGTGGCCGACCATGTCGCCGTTGGCGTAGTTGCAGATCACCAGATCAAAGCGGCCGGAATCGATCGCCTCGACCAGCCGGTCGGTGACCTCAAAGGCGCTCATCTCGGGCTTTTCGTCGTAGGTTTTTACATCGCGCGGCGAATCGACCAGGATGCGCTCCTCGCCGTCGTACTCCTCTTCGCGGCCGCCGGAGAAGAAAAACGTCACGTGAGCGTACTTCTCGGTTTCGGCGATGCGCAGCTGGGTCAGCCCCTGTGATGACACGTATTCGCCCAGGGTGTTGGGCAGATCGTTGGGCGGGAAGGCGACCGGGACATCCAGATCATCGGAGTAGCGGGCCATGGCGACGAAGTGGACCTTCGGCGTGCGGTTACGCTCGAAGCCGTCAAAGCCCGGATCGACCAGCGCATGGGCGATCTCGCGGGCGCGGTCGGCGCGGAAGTTGGCAAACAGTACCGCGTCGCCATCCTCGATGGTGACCCGGTCATCATCGCTCTCGCGCAGGCTGGTGGCGGTCACGAACTCGTCGGTCTCGTCCCGGTCGTAGGCGGCGTTGAGCGCCTCCTCGACATCGCTTTCGACATGCTCGGCTTCGCCGTTGACCACCACCTGCCAGGCGGCTTCCACGCGATCCCAGCGGTTGTCGCGGTCCATGGCGTAGAAGCGTCCGACCATCGAGGCGACCCGGCCCACGCCCATCTGGCGCAGCAGGGCATCGGCGCGCAGGAGGCTGTCCAGCGCGCTCTGCGGGGCGGTATCACGGCCGTCGAGGAAAGCATGGATATAGACCTTTTTTGCCCCGCGCGCCTGGGCCAGCTCGGCCAGCGCCAGCACGTGGTCCTCGTGGCTGTGGACGCCGCCCGGCGACAGCAGCCCCAGTACGTGAACGGCGCGATCGTCGCTGACGGCCTGGTCGATGGCTTCGGTCAGGGCGGTGTTGTCGCCCAGCTCGTTGTCGCGGATCGCCTTCGAGATGCGGGTCAGGCTCTGATAGACCACGCGGCCGGCGCCCAGATTCATGTGGCCGACCTCGGAGTTGCCCATCTGGCCTTCGGGCAGGCCGACGTTTTCACCATCGGTATTGATCAGGGTGTGGGCGTAACTGTCCTGCAGCCGATCCATGACCGGCGTTTTTGCGGCGGCAACGGCGTTGTTGGCCGATTCCGGGTTGTGGCCGTAGCCATCGAGAATCAGCAGGGCGACGGGACGTGGTTGCGATGTGGACATGATTTCGCCTCGGGTACACGGACATGTAAGCCCCGATACCGGGTGGCGCCTGCTGCGTGCTACACGCAGCAGGCGCGTTATCAGGGCGTCGAAATGGTGATCATCATAACCCAGCCGGTGCATGCCAGCATTGATCATCGGGGACGGACGACGGCCGGGTGCTTGTGTATACTGGGCGCGCGCCGGATTCCAGCTGCCGGGCGGCTTCCCCGAACCCGCAGGGTAGACCAGGCACGACCGCGCGCCGAGCCATTTTAAACGACCGGGGTCAAGATATTTCCATGATCGATCAGCTTCTGGAGTTTGCCCAGAATCACCTTTTGCTGGTAGGCGCCTTTGTTGTGGTATTGCTGGCCTGGCTGGCCTTTGAATCCCGACGCAGCGCATCCGGTGGCGTCACGAGCGGTGAGGCGACCAACCTGATCAACCGCGAGGACGCCATGGTCCTGGATGTGCGCGAGATCAAGGAGTTCAAGGCAGGCCACATCGCCGGCGCCGTCAACGTGCCCGCCGCCAAGCTTGATAACAACATGCAGCGTCTCGACAAGCACAAGGACAAGCCCATTATCGTGGTGGACAAGATGGGCCAGCACAGCGGCGGCGTTGTCACGAAACTGCACAAGGCAGGCTACAGCGGCGCCCGTCGTCTCAAGGGCGGTCATTCGCAGTGGGTGGCCGATGGCCTGCCCGTTGTGACACGCTGATGTAACCTCTTCAAGCGACAGTTTTACTGGCTTCAAGCAACAGTCATTACTTACTCACCGACCGGGAAACGAGCATGTCAGAGAACAACGCCACCAGTGAGCAGGGCAATATCCAGTTCGCGCTGCAGCGCATCTACGTCAAGGACATCTCCTTTGAGGCGCCCAACTCGCCGGCGATCTTCCAGCAGCAGTTCAAGCCGCGGGTCAAGCTGGATGTCGACAACGACCACCAGCAGATCAGTGAGGGGCTCTATGAGGTCAGCGTGCGCGTGACCGCTCATGTCTATAACGGTGAAGAAGAGTCCACGGCGTTTCTCGCCGAAGTTCAGCAGGCGGGGCTGTTTGCCATTTCCGGACTCAGCGATACCCAGCTTGATCACACCCTGGGGGCCTTCTGCCCCAATGTGCTGTTCCCCTATGCGCGTGAGTGCATCGACAATCTGGTCGGCCGTGGCACCTTCCCGGCGCTGATGCTCTCCCCGGTCAACTTTGACGCCATCTACGCCCAGCGTCAGCAAAACGGCCAGCAGCAGGCCGACGCCTGATCGGCCATTCCCTGATCGTTCATGCGAATCCATGTCCCTCTGGCGCTGGTTCCCGGCGCCACCCTGACCCTGCCCGACGCCGCCGCCCATCATGTGGCGCGCGTCATGCGGCGTCGTGAAGGTGACGCGCTGGTGCTGTTTGACGGGGCTGGCGTAGAAGTGAATGCTCACATTACTGCCATCTCGAAGCGTGAGGTGCAGGTCAATATCGACGAGCGTCTGACGGCGCTGCCCGAGTCGAACCTGGCCGTGCATCTGGGGCTGGCCGTGGGCAAGGGCGATCGCATGGATTTCGCCATTCAAAAGGCGGTCGAGCTGGGGGTGGCGGCGGTCACCCCGCTCTATACCCACCATGGTGATGTCCGGCTCAAGGGTGAACGCGCGCAGAAAAAGCGCGACCACTGGCAGGCCGTCGCCGTCAGCGCCTGTGAGCAGTGCCGACGCGCCACCGTGCCGGCGGTGCATCCGGCCATCGCCCTGGAAGAGTGGCTGGCCGCCCGCGATGAAACGCTGCGACTGGTGCTTCATCCCCACGGTGCCGGTCGCCTGCCCGGGATGGCGACGCCCGGCAGTGCCGCGCTGCTGGTCGGCCCCGAGGGTGGCCTCAGCGATGACGAAGTCGCTCGCGCCCGGGACTGCGGCTTTCACGCCTGGATCATCGGTCCGCGCATCCTGCGCATGGAGACGGCGCCGATCGTGGCGCTGTCGCTGTTGCAGGCGCGCTACGGCGATCTCTGATCCCCGCGTATCCCCCGGTTTTCCTCAGCGCATCTTTTCACACGCCGCAGCCGGTCAGGCCGTGCCGGTGGCCTGATCGGGCGCGTCTGTCTGTCGTCAATGGATCGATGGCATTGGACATTCGTCTGCCGGACGTCTGAACTGACGGGTATCCACGTCCTTTTATCCGCTGGACGCCGGTCATGGTCCATGACGCGGCGTGCAGGGGCTGCCATCACAGGGAGAAGTGATCATGGTCGACTATAGTGTTGCCGACATGCTGGTACGAACGCTGGCCCAGGCCGGCGTGCAGAATATCTGGGGGCTGCCGGGCGACTCGCTCAACGGTCTGACCGAGAGCCTGCGCCGTCAGGAGGCGATTACCTGGCGCGGCGTGCGCCACGAGGAGGTCGCCGCACTCGCCGCCAGCGGCGAGGCCGAGGCGCGGGATGATCTGACCGTGTGCGCCGGTTCCTGCGGGCCCGGCAATACCCACCTGATCAACGGGCTTTTTGAAGCCCAGCGGGCGAAAACGCCGATGTTGGCCATTGCCGCCCAGATTCCCTCCAGCGAGGTGGGGCTGGGGTATTTTCAGGAGACCCACCCGGAGCAGCTGTTCAAGGAGTGCAGCGACTACTGCGAGCTGATCTCCAATCCCTCCCAGGCGCAGCGCGTGATCGAGACCGCCATGCGCACGGCGATTCTGGAAAAGAGCGTGGCGGTAATCGTGATTTCCGGTGATGTGGCGCTGTCGCCTGCCGTCGAGCAGAAGATGCAGTGGAGCGCGCCGGTGGCACCGGTCCCGGTGCCTCCCGGGCCCGAGCTTGACGAGCTGGCCGAGCTGCTCAACGACAGCAAGCAGGTGGCCATGCTCTGTGGCGCGGGCTGTGCCGGCGCCCATGACGAGGTCATCGCGCTGGCCGAGCGGCTCAAGGCGCCCATCGTGCACGCTTTGCGCGGCAAGTCGCACCTTGAATACGACAATCCCTACGATGTCGGCATGACCGGCCTGATCGGCTTCAGCTCGGGCTATCACGCGCTCAAGGAGTGCGACTTTTTGATCATGCTGGGCACCAACTTTCCCTATCGGGACTTCTTCCCCGAGCACGGGCGCATCGTGCAGATCGATGTGCGTCCCGGGCATCTGGGCCGACGCAGTACGCTGCTCAAGGGGCTGGTCGGTGATGTGAAGGCCAGTCTGGACGCGCTGCTGCCGCGGCTCGAAGAAAAGACCGATCGCAGCTTTCTCGACAAGTCGCAGGAGCACTACAAAAAGGCGCGCGAGGATCTCGACGAGCTGGCCGTGCCGGACGATCCGGGCAAGCCGCTGCATCCGCAGTATCTCACCGCCCGCGTCAGCGAACTGGCCGCCGAGGATGCCTGGTTTACCGCCGAGGTGGGCACGCCCACCGTCTGGGCGGCGCGCTATCTGAAGATGAATGGCAAGCGACGTCTGACCGGCTCGTTCATGCACGGCTCGATGGCCACCGCCATGCCCCAGGCGATGGGGGCCCAGGTCGCCCAGCCCGGGCGTCAGGTGATCTCGCTGTCCGGGGATGGCGGCATCAACATGCTGATGGGCGATCTGATGACGCTGGCCGAGCAGCAGCTGCCGGTCAAGGTGATCGTCTACAACAACGCCACCCTGGGCTTCGTGGCCATGGAGATGAAGGCGGCCGGCTACGTTGATGAGGTCACCAATCTGCCCGGCGCCGATTACGCGCGCCTGGCCGAGGCACTCGGCATCAAGGGGCTGACGGTCGCAAGCTCCGAGCAGCTCGACGGCGTGCTTGAAGAGGCCTTTGCCCATGACGGGCCGGTCATTGTCGATGTGAAGGTGGCCAAGCAGGAGCTCTCCATGCCGCCGACCATCGAAGCCGCCCAGGCGAAGGGCTTTAGCCTCTACATGCTGCGCGCGGTGATGAGCGGTCGCGGTGACGAGGTGATGGATCTGGCCGATACCAACTGGCTCAGCCGGCTGGGGCGCAGGAAGTAGCCATCGACTGATAGTGAGCACTTGCTCGCGCTGACGCATCGCCCGACAGCCGTCAGACGACAAAAGCCCCGGCCATGCCGGGGCTTTTTCATGCGCGGGGCATCAGACCCGGGCGATCAACTCTTCTCGTCGATCAGCTGCTGGCGGGCCTGACGCTCAAGCTCTTCCGGATACGTCGGGAAGTCCACATAGCCGCGGGCATCGCCACCGTAGAAGGTGGACGGATCAAACTCGGCCAGCGGCCAGCCGTTTTTCATCCGCTCGACCAGGTCCGGGTTTGAGGTGTAGAGACGCCCGAAGACCGGCAGGTCGATGGTGCCATCATTGACCAGCTTCTCGGCCTCGGCCTGGTCCAGATTGCCGGCCAGCAGCAGGTTGCCCTCGTAGACCTTGCGAAAGCGCTTGAGGTAGTCGCGCGGCATCGGCGGCATGCCCTGACCGCCCTGGTCGTGCAGGTGCACGTAGGAGAGCCCGCGCTTGTTGAACTCGCGCGCCAGGTGCAGATAGGTCTCGCCGTTGTCGTCGTACTCCGGCATGTCAAAGAGCGTGCCGTGCGGCGACAGGCGCACACCGACGCGATGGGCGCCGATCAGCGCGCTGACCTCATCGACGACTTCCAGCAGCAGACGGCAGCGGTTTTCCCGCGAGCCGCCGTACTGGTCATCACGGTCGTTGACGCCCGGGTTCAAAAACTGCTCGAAGAGATAGCCGTTGGCGCCGTGAATCTCGACACCGTCGAAGCCGGCCTCGCGTGAATTGACGGCGGCCCGGGCGAAATCGCGCACGATATCGCGCACTTCATCGGTGTCGAGCCGGCGCGGCGTACTGGCATCGAGCATGTCGGGCGTGCCCTGTTCGTTGTAGCCGAACGCCATGCCACCGGGCTGCTCGCTCGGGCCCACCGGGGCGCCACCGGCGATCTGGACGGTGGTATGCGATACGCGCCCGACATGCCAGATCTGGGCGAAGAAGACCCCGCCGCGCTCGTGAACGGCGCGGGTGGCCTTTTTCCAGCCCTCGATCTGATCCGGACCATAGATGCCCGGGTTATAGAGATAGCCCGTGCCCTGGCGCGATACCGGCGTGCCTTCCGAGATGATCAGCCCGGCGCTGGCGCGCTGGCGGTAGTAGAGCGCCCCCATCTCGGAGGGAATGTCGCCGGGCGCCCGTGAGCGGGTCATGGGGGCCATGACCACGCGGTTGTCGAGACGGATGCCGGCCAGATCAACGGGCTCAAAAAGTGATGACATGCAGGTTCTCCTGGCTGAACGCCTGAACGTCGTGGTTCAGCGATGACTTGTACCACCAAAGTCTAGCCGTTCAGGCGCGCTCCCCTGATAGTTTCCGAACATGCCTGCCATTGGAAATAACAACTCTTCAAGCGGGAAAGCAGCGGGTTCGATCATGGTCGAAGGATGAGGCTTGCGTCATACTGGCGCCATCAGCGGCTGCCATACCATCACATGGCCGTGTTCCGGAGTGTTAAATGAGTGAACGTGCATTGAAGATTGCGGTGGTCATGGATCCCATCGCCGACATCGCCTGGAAAAAGGACACCACGCTGGCGATGCTGTGGGCGGCCCGACGACGCGGCCATACGCTGTATTATCTCGAACCCGACGATCTGTACCTCAAGGACGGGCGTGCCATGGGGCGGCTGCGCACGCTGGAGGTGTTCGAAAACGACCCCGGGCATTACTACACCCTCGGCGAGGTCGAGGCCGGGCCGCTGGCGGCGATGGACGCGATCCTGATGCGTCAGGACCCGCCGGTGGATGTCAATTTCACCAATGCCGTGCACCTGCTGGGCTTTGCCGAGCGTGAGGGCGTGCTGGTGGTCAATCCGACCCGGGCACTTTTGACCTGCAATGAAAAGCTCTACGCCCAGCAGTTTCCCCAGTGCCTGGTACCGACCGTGGTCTCCAGCAACGACCGCGTGCTGCGCGAGTTTCACGCCGAGCAGGGCGATACCATCTTCAAGCCGCTGGATGGCATGGGCGGGACCGGTATCTTTCATATCGCCCCCGACGGGCGCAACATCGGCGCGGTCATCGAGCAGCTGACCCGGCGCGGCACCGAGCAGATCATGGCGCAGCGCTATATCCCCGAGATCAAACAGGGCGATACCCGCATTCTGCTGATCGATGGCGAACCGGTACCGTTCGGGCTGGCGCGCATCCCCTCCGCCGGCGAGGTGCGCGGCAATCTGGCAGTGGGAGGCCGGGGCGAGGCGCGGGAGCTGACCGACCGCGATTACTGGCTGGTCGATCAGGTCAAGGATTCCATCAAGGCGCTGGGACTGATCTTCGTGGGTCTGGATGTGATCGGCGACTACATCACCGAGATCAATGTCACCAGCCCCACCTGTGTGCGAGAAATCGACGCCCAGAAGGGCACCGACATTGCCGGCATGCTGATGGACGCCATCGAGCAACGCATCACCTGAGTGGTTGACGTCACGCTGGCCTGCCAGTGTTACCATGACACCATCAATCGCTGCCGACGAACGGGTGTCGGCAGCCAACGTCATGTCATGACCCATCGACATGCGCCCCGGCCCATCGGCGGGGGCGCCTGCCTGCGTTACCATCCGGGAGGCCCATGCAAGGCTTGCGCGATAACTTTCTCATGGCGATGCCCCATCTCGAAGATGAAAACTTTGCGGGCTCGCTGACCTACATCTGCGACCACGACGACAACGGCACGCTGGGGCTGAAGCTCAACCAGCCCATGGAGCTGACGCTGGAGGCGCTCTTCGAGCAGCTCGAGATCGATGCCAGCCACTGTCAGGCCCTGGAAACGCCGGTGCTCAATGGTGGGCCGGTGCATCGCGAACGCGGCTTTATCCTCCACGCCGGCAGCCCCGAGCACTGGGACTCCAGCATCCGCACCGGTGAGAACCGGGCGCTGACCACCTCGATGGACATCCTGCACGCCATTGCCGCAGGTCGTGGGCCCGAGCAGTTTCTGGTCTGTCTGGGCTGCGTGGGCTGGGAGCCCGACCAGCTGGCCCAGGAGATCAAGGACAACACCTGGCTGACCGTGGAGGCCAGCGACGAGGTGCTCTTTCGCACGCCCGCCCCGGCGCGGCTGGAAACCGCTGCCAGCCATCTGGGGGTCGACCTGAGCCTGCTCTCGCGCGAGGCCGGCCATGGCTGAGGCGCCGGGCCAGCGGCTGGTGCTGGCCTTTGATTTCGGCGTGCGCCGCATCGGCGTGGCGGTCGGCAACGAGCTGCTGGGCAGCGCCACGGCGCTGGATCCGCTGCCGGCGCGCGACGGCATTCCCGACTGGCAGGTGATCGCGCGTTTGATTCAGGAGTGGCAGCCCGATCTGTTCGTGGTCGGGCTGCCGCTTAACATGGACGACAGCGAATCCGACATGAGCCTGCGGGCGCGCAAGTTCGGCAAGCGCCTGCACGGGCGCTTTGGCAAGCCGCTCGAGATGTTCGACGAGCGCGGCACTACCCGCGCCGCCAAGGCGATTGCCCGCGAGGAGGGCCACAAGGGCAACTATCGCGAGCACGGCGTCGACGGTATCGCCGCCGAGCTGATTCTGAGTGGCTGGTTTGCCGAGCAGGCCGGCGGTACACGGCTTGATATCCCCGCACCGCGCTAGCCCCTGAAAAGCGCTTCGTAATGCAAGTGGGCGCTTACATCAGAGTGGCAGATCGGCGTCATCCACCCCCACCCGGTGTGGCGGCTGCCAGCCCACGTCACGCAGGTTGCGATCAAAGGTCTCATCCACCCCCATCAGCGTGGCAAAGATCGCCATGCGCACCGGAATGCCGTTGTCAGTCTGGCGAAAGATCGCCAGGCGCGGGTCGCCGTTGAGGTCCACGTTGAGATCGTTGGCGCCGGGGCGGCTGTCGCGGGGCAGCGGGTGCATCGCGAGGGTATGCGTACTGCAGCGCTGATCCAGAAAGGTGCGATCGACGCTGAAATCACTCGACAGGCTGAAACCCTCCACCATCTCCTGGGTAAAGCGCTCCTTCTGGATGCGCGTGGCGTAGACCACGTCCACATCGCTGAAATCGGCCTGCAGGGTGTCCCCCTGACGGATTCGGTGGCCGGCGTTTTCGGCCCGGTCGATCAGCTCGGCGGGCATCTCGAGCCCCGGCGGCGAGACCAGCGTGATCTGCAGCGGCGGATAGAGCGACAACAGCTTCAAAAGCGAATGCACGGTACGCCCGTATTTGAGATCGCCGGTCAGCAGCAGATGCGCGCCGGCAAGCGATTTGTCCAGCCGCTCGAACTCCTTGCGGATGGTATAGAGATCCAGCAAAGCCTGACTGGGGTGCTCACCCGGACCGTCGCCGCCGTTGATGACCGGCACGTGGGTCGCTGCGGCAAACTCGGCCACCGAGCCCAGATCCGGGTGGCGCATGACGATGGCATCAACGTAGCCGCTGATCACGCGGCTGGTGTCATAAAGTGACTCGCCCTTGGCCATCGACGAGAAGGTGAAGCCGGTGGTATCACAGACACTGCCCCCCAGTCGGCTGAAGGCCGAGTGAAAGCTCATGCGGGTACGGGTACTGGCCTCGAAAAAGAGATTGCCCAGCACGGCGCCTTCCAGCACGCGCGTGATCCTTTGGCGCTGGGCGATGGGCTCCATGCGCCGCGCCACGTCAAAGAGATGATCGACGTAGTCGCGGGACAAACTATCAACGGACAACAGATGGGCACTCATGGCACTCGCCTCTGGCTGGGAGGGACAAAGCCACACAGCGGGCACTGTGGGGCGCAAACGCGCGCCAGTGTAGCGCGACAGCCCCCTGTTCTTCATCGCCCGGAGCCACCTTCTTGAATGCCCTGCAATGCGCCCTACGCTTGAAGGGACGCCGCGCGGAACGACCGGCGGCAGACATTAATCCATGTTTCAAAAGGAGTTTGAACAGTGGCCAATTCAACCAGTGCCCCCCAGTCACAGCCGGGCGATGAAGATCGCATGAACGACCAGCCCGAATATATCCGGGCCGGCTATCGCGGCACCGGCAAGCTCAAGGGCCGGATTGCGCTGATCACCGGTGGCGACAGCGGTATCGGCCGCGCGGTGGCGGTGCACTACGCGCGCGAAGGCGCGGATGTTGCCTTCAGCTACCTTGAAGAGGACGAGGACGCCGAGGATACCCGCGCGCTGGTCGAGGCCGAAGGGCAGCGCTGTGTCGTCATGAAAGGCGATGTGGGCGATGCCGACTTCTGCCGCGACATGGTCGAAAGGACCGTCAGCGAGCTGGGCGGGCTCAATATCCTGGTCAACAACGCCGCCGAGCAGCATGACTGGGATGACATTACCAAAATCCCGGACGAGCAGATCGAGCGCACCTTTCGCACCAATATCTTCAGCCACTTCTACACGGTCCGGCAGGCGCTGGCGCACATGCAGGCGGGTGACACCATCATCGAAAGCTCCTCCGTCAACGCCTTCAAGGGCAACAATACGCTGATCGACTACACCGCGACCAAGGGCGCGATCCAGGGCTTCATGCGTTCGATGGCCATGTCGCTGGTCGGGCGCGGCATTCGCGTCAACGCCGTGGCTCCCGGGCCGGTCTGGACGCCGCTGATTCCGGCCACCATGGATGAAGAGAAGGTCGAAGGCTTCGGCGGGCAGGTGCCCATGGATCGTGCCGGCCAGCCCAGCGAGATGGCACCGGCCTATGTCTATCTGGCCAGTGAAGAGTCGTCCTACATGAATGGCCAGACCATCCATCTCAACGGTGGCGTTATTCTTAATACGTAACAATGTAATAATTTTACAGTAATGGTTACATCTGCGACCCGCGCCGCCTCTGGTGGCGCGGGTTTTTTCATGGCCGGTGATTGCCCCGGTCGTCTGCGTAAAGAGTCTCGTGTTCAGGTAAAGGATGTTTCCCACGAGTATCCTGTCACCGCTATAAAGGAGGTTAGTGACAGATTTTTCGCCGACGATGGCGTTTGTTGCCGACAGACCTGTAGCCGGCACCAGAACACGGGAGCGATTCCTGACAATGGACCGATGCGCCCTGATGGCGCATGTTTCGGCGCGCTATCTTCCGGGCCAGCTGTACATTTTCTGTTCGGCCGCGATCTCTGGATGTCAGAGTTTTATTAAACGATAAAATCCATTACGTAATATAGGGCAGGAGAGCGGTCACGACAGGCTTTCCGGAGGCCTACCAGCGCGAAAGGTCACGGTTCGACGGCGTCACACCCCGGTCGCTCGTCAGATCGGTCAGACATGAAACAGCCGGCGGCTGTTGTCCCGAATGGCGTCGGCAATCTCCTGGGGTGGCTCCTCGCGAATCTCGCACAGGCTCTGCCAGACGTGCCTGATGCGCTCGGGACGATTGGGCTCGCCCTGAAAGCCCTGTACGGGCATGTCCGGTGAATCGGTTTCCAGCAGCAGCGACGACAGCGGCAGGCGCGACAGGGTGCGGCGGGTCTTGGAGGCGCGCTCATAGGTGATGGTGCCGCCCACGCCAATGAAATACCCCGCCCTGATAAAGGCCTGCGCCTGCTGCTCGCTGCCGGCAAAGCCGTGCACCACACCGCGCCGGGGCACATCGAGGCGTCTCAGGTGCATGGCGAGCTTGTCGTGGGTGCGCCGCGAATGCAGGATCACCGGCAGATCATGGTCGCGGGCCAGCCGCAGCTGGGCGTCCAGCAGGGCTTCCTGCCGCTCGAACTGCGGATTGTCGATATAAAGATCCAGCCCGACCTCCCCGATCGCCACCAGCTTGTCGGGGCGCTGTTTGAGCCGGGTCTCCAGCTGCGCGAGGTCTTCCTCCCGGAAGTCGTGGATGGCCATGGGATGCACGCCGAGTGCGGCGTATACCGGCGCGTGACGCTCGGCCAGCGCCATGACGCCTGCAAAGCGCGCCGCCGTCACGCCTACCGCAATGATCTTCTCCACGCCGGCATCCGCTGCCCGCTGCAGGCTCTCGGGTTCGTGGCCGTCAAACGGCGGGAAATCGAAATGGCAGTGGGTATCCACAAACTGTGGGGGCATGTCGTCGCTCCTTCGAGTCATTGGCGCTCCGGACTGTCGGGCGTACGTCGGAGCCGTTCATGGCCGAGTGTAGCGCCCTGTAGCGAAGGGTGAATTGCAGGATGGGTGGGGGCGTCTACGCTTTAGACATTCGTCGGTATACGACCGGCGCAGGAGGCGACCGGCCGTATGCATCAATGACAGGTGGCTTCGGCCACGTAACGACAGGGAGATGTCGTCATGGCAGAACAGATTCCCCCGCAGAAGCAGGGTCGCCAGCCCGGCGTTGAAGGCGAGATGACGCCGGCCGCCGAGTTTATCCGCGACAGCTATCGCGGCAGCGGCAAGATGCAGGACCTGGTGGCCATCGTCACCGGCGGCGACAGCGGTATCGGTCGCGCCACCGCTGTGCATTTTGCCCGTGAAGGCGCCGATGTGGCCGTCATGTACCTGGATGAGCAGGACGACGCCGAGACCACGAAGCAGATGATCGAGGCCGAAGGCCGCCGCGCGCTGCTCATTGCCGGCGACGTGGCCGATGCCGACTTCTGCCGCAGCGCGGTGCAGCAGACGGTCGATACGTTCGGCAAGCTGGACGTGCTGGTCAACAACGCCGCCCAGCAGGTGCTGCACGACCGGCCCGAGGAGACCTCGGACGAGGAGTGGCGCCGCACGTTTGATGTCAATATTCACGGCTACTTCTACATGGCCAAGGCGGCCATTCCGCATCTGCGCGAGACGAAGGGCACCGTGATCAATACCACCTCCGTCAACGCCTTTGCCGGTAACGCCAACCTGCTGGCCTATACCACGACCAAGGGCGCCAACGCCGGCTTTACCCGCGCGCTGTCGAAGATGTGCGTCGGCGACGGCATCCGCGTCAATCAGGTCGCGCCCGGCCCGATCTGGACGCCGCTGATTCCCTCTACCATGGGTCAGTACGATGAAGACATGGTCGAGGACTTTGGTAGCCAGTCGCCCATGGGACGCGTCGGCCAGCCCGCCGAACTCGGCCCGGCCTACGTGTATCTGGCAAGCCAGGACAGCAGCTACGTGACCGGCCAGACCATCCACGTCAACGGCGGCATGATCGTCAACGGCTGACGTATCGCCTTCAAGGCATGCGTCTGCATGGGCGGCCTGCAATGGCCGCCCTGCTTATCGACGGACAGGATGCCTGTCTGCAGACGCGCCATTCGCACAGCATTGTCTACCGAAAAGGGAGATTTCAGACATGGCCGATCAGTTTCCGCAGCAGTCACAGGATCGTCAGCCCGGTTTCGAGCACGAGATGACGCCAACGCCCGAGATCATCCGCGACGACTATCGCGGCAGCGGCAAGCTCGAGGGCAAAAAGGCCGTGGTCACCGGTGGCGACAGCGGCATCGGCCGCAGCGCGGCGGTGCACTTTGCCCGTGAAGGGGCCGACGTGGCCGTGATGTATCTCGACGAGCAGCAGGACGCTGAAGAGACGAAGCGTCTGATCGAGGCCGAAGGCCGCCGGGCACTTTTGATCAGCGGCGACGTGCGCGACAGCGCGTTTTGTCAGCAGGCCGTCGATCAGGTGCTCAATGAATTCGGGGCGATCAATATCCTGGTCAACAATGCCGCCGCCCAGGTGGTGCGCCAGGACATTACCGACATCCCGGATGATGAGTGGCGCGAGACCTTTGACGTCAATATTCACGGCTACTTCTACATGGCGAAAGCCGTGCGGCCGCATCTCAAGGCCGGCGATACCATCATCAACACCACCTCGATCAATCCCTTCGTGGGCAACGCCATGCTGATGGCCTACACCTCGACCAAGGGCGCGATCACGGGCTTTACCCGCTCGCTGTCGGAGTCGCTGGTGGGTGACGGCATTCGCGTCAACGAAGTCGCACCGGGGCCGATCTGGACGCCGATCCAGCCCTCGACCATGGGCCGTTTCGATCCGACCCTCATGCAGAGCCTGGGCGAGAAAATGCCGATGGGCCGAGCCGGTCAGCCCAGCGAGCTCGGGCCCGCCTACGTGTTTCTGGCCTCGAAGGATGCCTCCTACATCAGCGGCCACTCGCTGCATATCAACGGTGGCGCGATCATCAACTAGGCCGTGACATCGTTTTGGCCAAACATAAAAAAACCGCCCCCGGCAGCGCCGGGGGCGGTTTTTTTATGGCGTCATATCAAAACGGTCAGCGCGAATCACCCGGCGTTGCGTCGTTGGCCGCCACGCGCTGTTCGCCCTCTCCTGCAGAGGACGCCGGGACGCGCGAGTTTTCCCATCGCCACCGCGCCGGCCGGCAGCGCCGGCACGCAAAAGGGGCGCTCCCGATGACCGGGAGCGCCCCTTTTTGCCGCGAAGGCAAGCCTGTGCGAGCGATGGCTGGCGCGCGCGAGCCGCAACGGATTTAGATCATGCCTGCCAGGCCGCTGAGCAGCTCGCGGGGCTCTTCCATCAGCGTGGCAATGGCGTAGCATGCCACGAAGGCGATGGGGTAGAACCACTGCGGATGCGTCCGGCTGATACCGGCCACGCGGGCGCCGAGGCGCCGAAAGGGGGTCAGAAGGGCCAGCTCGATCACGACCACGCTCAGGATGCCGCCGGCGATGACATCGGTGGCGAAGTGAAAGCCGGTGTAGACGCGCGAGAAGGAGACCAGTACGGCAAACACGATGGCAAGAAGGCCCAGCGGGCGGCAAAAGCGCCAGATGACATAGCCCAGGCCGATAAAGACGGCGCCATGATCGCTGGGAAAGGAGGTAAGATCGTGAAACTCCGGCGAAATATGGAACGGCGGTGTCATGTCCAGCGCCTGATCCTGCAGCGGACGCGGATTATCCGGAATGAAGATCTGCATGACACGGCTGACCAGCGAGGTGACAAAGGCCGCGAGGGTGCAGAGCAGAATGTCGCCCCGACGCGCGATCATTGACGGCATGCACCAGATGGCGCAGATACCGGCCACCAGCGGCACGCCGGTAATCAGCTTTTGATAGGAAAACGCGTTCATCAGGTAGTCCAGCAGCGCGTTTTGCTGCGCGGGCTGATTGATGAAGTTCATGAAGGCATATTCCACCGCCGTACCCGACAGCGCCAGGGGCGCAAGCACCACAAAGGCGATCAGGGCGATCACGATTCTGACCCAGGAGGGAGAATCGGCAGGCAGGGCGTTACCGCTGTGCGTCGGATCGGCGCTGGCAGCGTGAAAAACGGTAGAAGCAGACGTGGTGTTGTTGGAAGACATGATACCCGTTAAAAGATTTTGTTAAGGCTGTCGAGTGTGGTCTCCACAGCGCGCCTTGACCGTGTCAAAACGCATGTTTGTGTATCACTTTTGTGACACGGGCGGTCTCGCAGCGGATTGCGTCCGAAGAGGCGACGCCGGCCGGGCGCTCTGGCTCAGGACATCAGGCGCAGCACACCGCCGGCCAGGTCCCGAAGCTCCTCCACCAGCGTGGCGATGCCGTAGCAGCTGATAAACGCCAGCGGATAGAACCAGTGCGGATGGCTCTCACTGAAACCGGTGATCCAGCCGCCGATGCGCTGAAAGGGCGCGAGCAGGGCCATCTGCACCGTCAGGATGGCGAGCGCCCCGCCACCAATGATGTCGGTGATGAAGTGAAAACCAAGATAGATGCGGGTAAAGCAGAGCAGCCCGGCAAACAGGAAGGCGGCCAGCCCCAGGCGACGATGCAGACGCCAGATCACCCAGGCCAGCCCGATATACACCGCGCCGTGGTCGCTGGGAAACGAGCTGAAATCGCTCAGCGTCTGGGCATCGATGCCGGTGGGCGGCGTCATGTTCAGCACCTGGTCCTGCAGCGGACGCGGATGCGGCGGCGTCATCTGCTGCATGATGCGACTCAGCGCTGCCGAGCAGAAGGCCGCCACGGTGCAGGTCAAAAGCTCCGTGCGGCGGAGTTTCAGCGCCGGCATGAACCACAGCGCCCAGAAGCCGGCCACCAGAACCACGCCCGAGATCAGGTTCTGATAGGAGAGCACGTTCATGATGAAATCAAACAGCGCGCTTTCCCGCGCCATTTGATTGATGCCCAGCATGAGCCGGTCTTCCACCGCCAGCGGCGTGACGAAGGTGATCAGGGTGGTCGCGACGAGCACCCCCAGGGCGATCAGCGCGATAAAGCCTTCCCGAAGCGCACGGGACTCACTGTACCTGTCAGTGTATTGAGAGGAGACTGAAGACATTCTCTTCCAGTTTAAGTTGACTTAAAAATGACACCAGTATGAAAGGTAGATGACGGTATTATTGTGTTGATGTGTTCACATGATGATGCCGTATGTAAGACAGCGCGGCCGGCAGGCGATCGCCTGCCGGCCGCAAGGGGAGGCGGGTGCCGCGTCCGGATGGCGTCAGCTCTCCTGACGGCGTAGATAGTCGTGCACGGCGGCGATATCCTGCTCGCCAAGGCCGGCATCCACGGCCTCACGCCATAGCTCGCTGATGCGGGAAAGCCCCGGCAGATCATGATTGCCGGCGGCTTCCAGTGCCAGCCGGGCATCCTTGAGGCCCCACTCGAGTGCCATCTGGGCGCTGTATTCCTCACCGCCGATCTTGTCGAGCTTGGCCTTGACGTAGGGCGCTGCCAGCGGGCCGCCATCGAGCACCGACCACAGCTCGTCGGTGGCAAAGCCAAGCGTTTGCGCCAGCCGCGCGCTTTCGGCAATGCCCTGCATCATGTGAATCAGCCAGGCGTTGACGACAAGCTTCATGCGCGAGCCGCGGCCGGCCTCCCCCAGCCAGACCACGCGTTGGGAGATGGCGTTGAACACCGTATCGATACCGTCGGCGGCGTCCTGATTACCGCTGGCCAGCACCGAGATGGTGGCCTGCTCGGCCGGCGCCTTGGTGCCGGAGACCGGGGCGTCGATGAAGGTGATATCCGGGCGCGCCTGATGCACGGCCTCGATCAGGGCCTCGGTCTGCTCGACCCCGATGGTGCCCATCTGGATGACCACGCCACCCTCGGGCAGGTGGTCCAGGGCGCGAGCCTCGCCGAGCAGCACGTCCCGGGTGGTATCAAAGTCCGGCAGCATGGTGATGACAAACCGGGCGCCGCTGACGGCCTTGCCGGCGCTGTCGGCATTGAGGGCGCCGCGCTCGGCCAGATCTTCGCCGCGCGAGTGGGTGCGGTTCCAGACCCGCACGCTCAGCCCGCTTTTTACAAGGTTGGCGGCAAAGGCGTGGCCCATGGCGCCCAGGCCGAGAACGGCAACAGTCGTGTCCTGTGACATATGGCAATGCTCCATTGAGGGGTTCAAACCGATCGCACCAGCGTAGCGCGATGTCGTTGACAACGGGAACGTCAAACGCCCCGGCATGACCGGGGCGTTTTTTTGATGGCGTGATCCGCCTTACGGAGTCAGCACGACCTTGCGGCAGTCATCCTGTTTGGCATCGAACAGGCGATAGGCTTCGGCGGCCTGATCGAGCTTCATGCGATGGCTGATGATCGCCTCGGGCTGGAGCGTGCCCTGATCGATGGCTTCCAGAAGGGTCGGCAGATAGTCATGCACGTGGGTCTGGCCGCCCTTCATGGTCAGGCCCTTGTCGAAGAAATCGCCGATCAGAAAGCCGTTCACGGCGCCGGCATAGACGCCCGGGATGCTGATGCTGCCGCCGCGGCGTATGGCGGCCAGGCACTGGTGCAGGACGATGTCGCTGCTTTCGACCTCGAAATTATCCATGGCCGGCAGCGCCCCGCCGTGGCTTTTGGCCTCATAGCCCACCGCATCGATGACGGCGTCCACACCGCGACGGCCTGCACTCAGCTGGATGATGGCCTCGGCCACGTCATCGGTCCGGTCGAAGTTGATGGTCTCGACGCCGTAGGTCTTCTGCGCAAAATCGAGGCGATACTGCTGATTGTCGATCATGACGATCTGCTCGGCGCCTTCCATGCGCGCACAGGCTGCCGACATCAGCCCCACAGGGCCGGCGCCGAAGATCGCCACGCTCGAGCCCTTTCTAACGCCGGCGTTGAGCACGGCCTGATAGCCGGTGGGCAGGATGTCCGACATGAACAGCACCTGTTCATCATCGAGACCTTCCGGAATGGCGTAGGGGCCGGCATTGGCCTGCGGCACGCGTACATATTCCGCCTGGCCGCCGGGAATGCCGCCATACATGTGCGAGAAGCCAAAGAGCGCCGCCGGCGCCGGGATCGACTTCTTGTTCAGCGCCGCGCCTTCGTCGGGGTTGGTGGTCTCGCAGGCCGCATAGAGCGAATGCTGGCAGAAAAAGCAGCTGCCGCAGGCGATCACGAACGGCACGACCACGCGATCGCCCTTTTTAACGCTGGTGACCGCAGAGCCTGCTTCCTCGACGATGCCCATGAACTCGTGGCCGAAGATATCGCCGGGCTCGGTGGCCGGCATTGAGCCGCGATAGAGGTGCAGATCGGAACCGCAGATGGCGGTCGAGGTGACGCGCAGGATAATGTCGTCATCCTGCTGGAGCGTGGGTTCGGCGACGTTTTCAACGCGAACATCGTTGCTGCCCTGATAAACCAGTGCCTTCATGAGGTCTCCTCCGTGAAATCTCCGACCGAAGATCATCGGCCGGCAATGCTGGCGACGGTCGACATCCTGCCGACCCGAAAGACAGCATAGAAAGCAAAGCGATAGGCAGCTAATGATTTATCGAAACCTGATGTAAGCGCTGCAAAAGGCAGGATGTAGCAGGCAAGCGGGCAAGGGGTTGGCGTCGCCATCTCATGACAACGGGCGCCCCGTGGAAAGGGCGCCCGTTGATAGAGCGGCAGCTGCTTGTGTGTTGCCCGCTCGACCGGGGGTTACTCGCTGTCGGCCTGGGAGTAGAGCACGCGGGTGCGCAGGGTGTGGTTGACCTCGCGCAGGGCATTGAGCGCCTGTTCCCCATAGGCCTTGTCGACATCGATGACCACGTAGCCGACCTCTTCGTTGGTCTGCAGAAACTGCGCGGAGATGTTGATGCCTTCATTGCCCAGCACATGGTTGATCTCGGAGAGCACGCCCGGCACGTTGCGGTGAATGTGCAGCAGACGGTGCTTGTCCGGGTGCGACGGCAGGGCGACTTCGGGGAAGTTGACCGAGGTGATGGTGGTGCCGTTGTCGGAGAAGGTAATCAGCTTTTCCGAGACCTCAACGCCAATGTTCTCCTGCGCCTCGACCGTGGAGCCACCGATGTGCGGCGTCAGGATCACGTTGTCGAATTGACGAAGCGGTGAGACGAACTCTTCATCGTTGCCCTTCGGCTCGGTCGGGAAGACGTCGATGGCCGCCCCCAGCAGCTTGCCGGATTCGAGCACCTCGGCGAGTGCGTCGATGTCCACGACCTTGCCGCGCGAGGCGTTGATCAGATAGCTGCCCTGTTTCATCAGCGCGAGCTCGTCACGGCCGATCATCCAGGTGGTGGCGTGCGTTTCGGGCACGTGCAGGGTGACGACGTCGGCGCGCGCCATCAGCTCCTGCAGGCTGCCGACCTGGCGGGCGTTGCCCATCCCGAGCTTGGTGATGGTGTCGTAATAGATGACGTTGAGACCGACCGACTCGGCCAGTACCGACAGCTGGGCGCCGATGCTGCCGTAGCCGACGATGCCCAGCGTCTTGCCGCGGGCCTCGAACGAGTTGCTGGCGGACTTGAGCCAGCCGCCCTGATGGGCGCGGGCGTTCTTTTCGGGGATGCCGCGCAGCATCATGATGGTCTCGGCCAGCACCAGCTCGGCGACCGAACGGGTATTGGAGTAGGGCGCGTTGAACACCGGGATGCCGAGCTTGAGCGCCGCCGGCAGATCCACCTGGTTGGTGCCGATGCAGAAGCAGCCGATGGCGACCAGGCGTTCGGCGGCGCTGAGCACACGTTCGTTCAATTGCGTACGCGAGCGAATGCCGATGAAATGGGCGTCACGGATCCTTTCAATCAGATCCTCTTCGCTCAGTGACGTGGTCAGACGCTCGATGTTGCTGTAACCGGCGTTTTGAAAGTTGTCCACGGCGGACTGGTGGACGCCCTCGAGCAGCAGAACCTTGATCTTGCTCTTGTCCAGAGACGTTTTTGCCATGTGCGCATCAACCCTTTAATCGGCTGGCCTGAGGGAAAGTAGGAAGAGATGGCGGGCGCGGCCCGATCTCGGCCGAAAACAATCGGGCATCGATATGACAGCGCGAGTGGCTGCCTGATGGCCCGGCTCGGCGGGGCAGTTATCCTACCATGGTGGTACGGGTGGTGCATGGCCCGCCACGGCGGGGTGCCCTGAAACGTCCGGGGCCTGTGGATGAATCCGGTGCATGTGATGGCGCCCGGGCGGGCGTTCCGGTCTGTCCCGACCGGCGCGTCGGGCGGCGTCAAACGCATGACGGATGTGTATACTTGCAGGCTGTCGGGGCGTTACCGTCTGCCGACACTCTGGATTTCACGCCATATACCGGCGCTTACAGGATTGACGCATGATACAACGGTCCGGGTCCGCTCACGACAGCGATCAGGCCGCGGCGACATCATCAACGGCCGCGGCACAGACACCGTCCGACTTCGCTGGCACGCTGGCCTCGCTTGAAACCCTGGTCAGACGCCTCGAGTCGGGCGATCTGAGCCTTGAAGCCTCGCTGGAGGATTTCGAGCGCGGCATCGTGCTGGTGCGCGACGCCCGCGCCCGGCTCGAGCAGGCCGAGCTGCGGGTACAGCAGCTGCTGGCGCAGGAGGACGGTACACTGACGTCGTCGCTGCCGGACGATCAATCGCGAGACAACGACGCATGATGGGTGAACGATGACTGTGGACACCGCGGGGGTGGATGTCGGCGCGCTGATGACGACGCTGCGCGACCGGGTCGAGACGCAGCTGGGCACGGTGCTGGAAAATGCGGCGCCTGCCCGGGCTGTCCGACTGGAAGAGGCCATGCGCTACAGCGTGCTGGGCGGGGGCAAACGGCTGCGCGCCATTCTGGTGTATGCCGCCGGTCAGGCGCTGGATGCCAACGAGGTGGCGCTGGACGCCCCGGCGGTCGCCATCGAGCTGATTCACGCCTATTCGCTCGTGCATGACGATCTGCCCTGCATGGATGACGATGACCTGCGTCGCGGGCGCCCCACCTGCCACCGCGCCTTTGACGAGGCCACGGCGCTGCTGGCCGGTGATGCCCTGCAGACGCTGGCGTTCGAAGTACTGGCCGATACCGGACAGCCGCGCGCGGCCGAGATGGTGGCAACGCTTGCCCGCTGCGCCGGACGCGCCGGCATGGCCGGCGGCCAGGCGCTGGATCTGGACGCCGTGGGCCGTCAGCTCGATGTCGAGGCACTGATGGCCATTCACCATCACAAGACCGGCGCGCTGATCGAGGCCGCGCTGTCACTGGGGGCGCTGGCCGCCCCGAACGTACAGCCGGTGCAGCTGCAGGCGCTTGGCGAGTACGCCCGCGCCATTGGCCTTGCCTTCCAGATTCAGGACGACATTCTGGATGTGACCGGCTCCACCGAGGTGCTGGGCAAGACCCAGGGGGCCGATGCGCTGCGCGACAAGCCGACCTATCCGGCCCTGCTGGGGCTGGAAGAGGCGCAATACCGGGCGCAGGCGCTGCTCGATCAGGCGCTGGCGGCCCTGGCGCCGCTGGGCGAGCGCGGCGACACGCTGGCAGCCCTTGCCCGCTACATGATCGAGCGCGATCACTGAGACGCCCCCGGCCCGCGCGCCGGAAAGACATTCTCGATGTCCCCGGATACAACAGGACCAGGGACAGGATCCTGACAGGCCATTGAGGCGCTATGAAGCTGTTTGACGATATCCCCACACAAAGACCGGCCACGCCGCTGCTTGATCGCATCGAAGCGCCCTCTGATCTGCGCAGTCTCGATGAGCAGCAGCTCTCGCGTCTGGCCGACGAGCTCAGGGCCTATCTGCTCTACAGTGTCGGCTGCACGGGCGGTCACTTTGGCGCCGGCCTCGGCGTCATCGAGCTGACCGTCGCGCTGCATCAGCAGTACAACACCCCGCACGACCGGCTGGTGTGGGATGTGGGGCACCAGACCTACCCGCACAAGATTCTGACCGGGCGGCGCGAGTCGATGGACTCCATGCGCCGCTATCAGGGGCTGGCGGCCTTCCCGCGTCGCGAGGAGTCGCCCTATGACACCTTTGGCGTGGGCCACTCCAGCACCTCCATTTCGGCGGCACTGGGCATGGCGCTGGCGGCGCGCACCCGCGGCGACAGCCGGCGCGTGTGCGCCATCATCGGCGACGGCGCCCTGACCGCCGGCATGGCGTTCGAAGCGCTGGCCCATGCCGGCCACGTCGATGCCAACATGCTGGTAGTGCTCAACGACAACGAGATGTCGATCTCGGAAAACGTCGGCGGCATGGCCACCTATCTGGCGCGCATCCTCAACAGCGGTCCCTATGTGGCCGCGCGCGAGGGCAGCAAGCGGGTGCTGTCGCATCTGCCCGGCGCGCTGGATATCGCCCGGCGCACCGAAGAGCACGTCAAGGGCATGCTCACGCCCGCCACGCTGTTCGAGGAGATGGGATTCAACTATGTCGGCCCCATCGACGGTCACGATCTGCCGCTTCTGATCCGCACCCTGCGCGAACTGAAAAACCGCAAGGGGCCGCAGTTTTTGCACATCGTCACCCGCAAGGGCAAGGGCTTCGAGCCGGCCGAGGGCGACCCGATCGGCTATCACGCCATCACCAAGCTCGAAAAGGACAAGGTCGAGGCGCCGCCGGTGCCCGCGCCGAAAAAGCTCAAGTTCTGCAACGTCTTCGGTGAGTGGCTGTGCGATACCGCCAGCCTTGATCCGCGCCTGATCGGCATCACGCCGGCCATGCGCGAAGGCTCCGACATGATTCGCTTCTCGAAGGAGTACCCGGAGCGCTACTACGATGTGGCGATCGCCGAGCAGCACGCGGTAACGCTGGCGGCCGGCATGGCCTGTGAGGACGTCAAGCCGGTGGTGGCGATCTACTCCACCTTCCTGCAGCGCGGCTATGACCAACTGATTCATGATGTCGCCGTCCAGGGCCTCGATGTCACCTTTGCCATCGACCGTGCCGGCCTGGTCGGCGAGGATGGCGCGACTCACCACGGCGCGCTGGATCTCTCCTATCTGCGCTGCGTGCCCGGCATGGTGATCATGGCGCCCAGTGACGAACGCGAGTGCTATCGCATGCTGACCACCGCCTATCAGTACGAGGGCCCGGCGGCGGTGCGCTATCCCCGCGGGACCGGTCCGGGCGCCGCCTTCGAGCCGGGGCTCGAACCACTCGAGATCGGCCGCGCCGACCTCCGGCGCGAGGGTCAAACGGGCGATGAGGGTGTGGTTCTGCTGGTCTTTGGCAGCCTGCTGACGCCGGCCCTCGAGGTCGCCGAGCGCCTCGATGCCACGGTCTACGACATGCGCTTTGTGAAGCCGCTGGACAGCGAGGCCGTACTGGCCGCGGCAACAGAGCATGGTCTGGTCGTGACGCTTGAAGAGAACGTGATCGCCGGCGGTGCCGGCAGCGGCGTGGGCGAGCTGCTGGCGGCCTCCGGCATGCGCACGTCCCTTTTGCATCTGGGCATTCCCGATCATTTCATCGAGCACGGCACGCCGGGCGAGCTGCTGGCCGAATGCGGGCTGGATGCCGAGGGCATCGAGGCGTCGATTCGCCGGCGCCTGGATCGCTGACTCCCCCCATCAACCGGAAATAGAACCGCCTCATGCTGATCGTTATCTTCATTGCCGCCATGATCGGCTACGCCGTGGCCCGGCTGCCCGGCCTCCTGATCGGGGGCCTGCTGGGCTATGTGCTGGTGCGCTGGCTGCGCGCCAGGCTGATTGGCAAGCTGGCCGAGCGCCAGACCCGTTTTCTCTCCGCCACCTTCTCGGTCATGGGCGCCATGAGCATGGCCAACGGCGAGGTCTCCGACCGCCAGCGTCAGAGTGCCGAGGCGGTCTTTGACCGGCTCAATCTCAACGATGCCCAGCGTGACAAGGCCCGTGCCGATTTCGAGCGCGGCCAGCGACAGGATTTCGATCTGGAAACCGAGCTGGCCGCCCTGCGCCGGATTGTCGGTGCGCAGCGCGGGCTGTTGCAGGTCTTTTTCCAGGTGCAGCTGGTGGCGCTGGCCGCCGATGGTCAGGTCGAGCAGGCCGAGCGCGACATGCTGCTGCGCGTGGCACAGGGACTGGGCTGCTCACAGGAGGAGCTGTCGCAGCTGGAAGCGATGCTCAACGCCGCTGCCAGCGGCGGCGGGACGCAGGAGAGCGCCCAGCCGCTGGACGAGGCCTATCAGGTGCTGGGGGTGTCGTCCGAGGCCACCGATGCCGAGATCAAGCGCGCCTATCGCAAGCTGATGAGCCAGAACCACCCCGACAAGCTCGCCGGCAAGGGCATGCCCGACAGCATGCGGCGCATGGCCGAGCAGCGTACCAGCGAGATCAGCAACGCCTACGAGCGCATTCAGCAGGCCCGCGGCCAGGGGTGACCCCGGCCGCGCCCCGGCGACGGCCGGGGTTATTGAGCGCTTTTTTGATGTCGTATGTCATGAAAGCGCTGCTCCATCTCACGACGCAGCTCGCGACGCCTCAGCCCCGATTCAAAGCGCTGGCGCTCGACGTCGGTGGCCGGTTCGAGCTGGGGCACCTCGACGGATTTGCCGTCATCATCGACCGCCACCATGGTGAAGTAGCAGCTGTTGGTATGGCGGACCACCCCGGCGCGGATATCCTCGGCGATCACCTTGATGCCGATCTCCATCGACGAGCGTCCGGTGTAGTTGACCGAGCCCAGGAAGGTGACCAGTTCACCGACATGGATGGGCTGGCGAAACATGACCTGATCCACCGACAGCGTCACCACATAGTGGCCGGCCCAGCGGCTGGCGCAGGCGTAGGCCACCTCATCGAGATACTTCAGCAGCGTGCCGCCGTGAACCTTGCCGGAAAAGTTGGCCATGTTCGGGGTCATCAGCACGGTCATGGTGGTCTGGTGGCGCGGTGTGTCCATTCCCTCTCTCGCTTGTGGTCATGTTGTTGTGGTCGACTTATCGGGGCCGAGCATAACGCATCGGCAGCGGTCAGCAGGCCGTGTCGTTATGGGCAATCGCTGTCGGCATGACCAGCATGGCGTGCCGGCTGCCCATCGGGCGCCGGCGATACCGGGCGGCGGCCGGGGGACGTGACGCCGTTACAGGTGGGCTCGAGTGTCGGGGCGCCCTTGCTGGTGCGCTACAGTCTGGACCCGCTTCGGGCGCTGAATCTGGCGGTGGGCATGGCCCTGCCCGGCGCTGTCGGACCGTGTGTCAGCCCCGGTGGCGTGGTCTTCGCTGTCCTTGCCGCGCCATCCCGGCCGGGCCGTTTTTCCCCGGCGCATCGCCGGGGCGTTCGAAGGGGCGAGTCCGGTTCAGGGGCGTTCGCGATCCACGTGGCTGGCGGTCTCGAACTCATCGAGGGCCATCATGTGGCCGAGCTTGCCGGCCTTGGTCGACAGATACTGCTCGTTGTGGGCATTCAGCCCGGTGGTCAGCGGCACGCGCTCGCTGATTTCGATACCTGCCTGCTGCAGGGCAATGACCTTGCGCGGGTTGTTGGTCATCAGTCGCAGCCGGGCGATGCCCAGCTGTTCAAGCATCGGGATGCAGAGGTCATAGCGGCGCATGTCGGCGTCAAAGCCCAGCGCCTCGTTGGCCTCGACCGTATCGGCGCCGCCGTCCTGCAGGTGATAGGCGCGAATCTTGTTCATCAGCCCGATGCCGCGGCCTTCCTGACGCAGGTACAAAAGCGCCCCGCGGCCCTCCTCGGCGATGCGCTTGAGCGCGGTCTGAAGCTGATAGCCGCAGTCACAGCGCATCGAAAACAGGGCATCACCGGTCAGGCACTCGGAGTGCACCCGGCCGAGAACGGGCTCGCCATCGGCCACATCGCCCAGGGTGAGGACAACATGATCCTTGCCGGTCTCGTCATCCTCGAAGCCATGCATGGTAAACGTGGCCCAGGGCATGGGCAGACGAGAACTGGCGATAAATCTGATCGTCACGGTAACCTCATGAAGTATTGGTGAGCCATCCCATGGCTGCCAAAGCGTAGCCTGGCAGGGCAGGTTGCATTTATCTACGCGCAGGACGCGGCGCCCGGTCAGCGCTCGCAGCAGGGGCGTCACCGATTATATTGCACCATGATGACCTCTCCTGCAGCCGTGCTGTCTGAGCTACAATGAAGCGACATTTTGCCGCCGGATGATCTTGTCTGCATGACTCTCGAAAATGATCGCTTTTTGCGCGCCCTGGCGCACCAGGACGTTGACCGTACACCGGTCTGGATGATGCGCCAGGCCGGGCGCTATCTGCCCGAATATCTCAGGGTGCGTCAGCAGGCGGGCAGCTTCATGGATCTGTGTCGCAATCGGGACATGGCCTGTGAGGTGACCCTGCAGCCGCTGGAACGCTTTGACCTGGATGCGGCCATTTTATTCTCCGACATCCTCACCATTCCCGATGCGATGGATCTGGGGCTTTACTTCGAGCCGGGGGAAGGGCCGATGTTCAAGCGCCCGGTCCGGGACGCGGCGGCCATCAATGCCCTGAAGGCGCCCGATGCCGAGCGCGATCTCGACTATGTCATGAACGCCGTCTCGACCATCCGTCGTGAACTCAACGGTCGCGTGCCGCTGATCGGCTTTACGGGCAGCCCCTGGACGCTGGCCACCTACATGGTGGAAGGCGGTCCCAGCAAGGACTTCCGCCACATCAAGGGACTGCTCTACGGCGATCCGGCGGCGCTGCATCAGCTGCTGGACACGCTGGCCACCGCCGTCACCGACTATCTCAACGCCCAGATTCGTGCCGGCGCCCAGGCGGTACAGATCTTTGACACCTGGGGCGGGGCGCTGTCCACGCCGGCCTACAAGGCTTTCTCGCTGGCCTACATGGAGAAGATCGTGCGCGGCCTGATCCGTGAGCACGATGGCCGCCGCGTACCGGTGATCGTCTTTACCAAAAACGGTGGTCAGTGGCTGGAAAGCATCGCCGACATCGGTGCCGACGGCGTGGGGCTGGACTGGACCACCGAGATGGGTGACGCCCGGGCCCGCGTGGGCGACAGGGTCGCGCTGCAGGGCAATCTCGACCCGTCGGCGCTGTTCGGCTCGCCGCAGGTGATCCGCGACGAGGTCGCCCGCATTCTGGAAAGCTATGGCCCGGGCAACGGTCACGTGTTCAATCTGGGCCACGGCATCTCCCAGTTCACGCCGATCGAGAATGTCCAGGCCTTCATCGAGGCACTGCATGAACTCAGCCCCCGGTACCACCAGCAATAGCACCACCGCCCCGCCAGCTGATCCGGACTGGCCGGGTCAGCTGGTGGTGTTTGACGGCGACTGCCCGCTGTGTCGCCGTGCGGTGCACTTTATCATTGCCCGCGAGGCGACGCCGGTGACCGGTCTGGTGACCCTGCAGTCCCCCCTGGGCCATCGGCTGGGCGCGCACTTCGGCGAGGATGCCGATGATCTCGACAGCATGTGGCTGATCCGCGACGGCGCCCTGCATCGCGACAGCGACGGGCTCTGGCGCACGGCGCAGTCGCTGCAGCCCCCCTGGTCGGCAGGAGCCGGCCTGCGCTTCGTGCCGGCGCCCATGCGTGATGGCGTCTATCAGCTGGTGGGGCGCTACCGCAAGCAGCTGGCCAGCGACCCCGGCATGGGCGGCGACGTGCAGTCACGCCTTCTGGAAACACTGACCCGCGCGCAGTGTGAGCGCCTCTCCCTGCCGGCCGGCCTGGCCGAAGACTGATAGCCTGCCGGGTCCCTGGCACCCGGCGGGTCTTTTCCCTCCAGGCATTTCCAGAGGAGCGTGCCCGCTCAAGTGACAGGCCTGTAATGTCGTTAATCAATGAATCTTTTCGGTTCATGATGCAACAGAAGGCCTTTCTCATGCGGCGCTCCATCGGCACCCGTCTTCAATTGATCTGTATTGCCCTGGTGATCACGGCACTGGTGGTCACCGGCGGCACCATCTATGTGGCCAGTCGCGCCGCCCAGCTCGAGGAAACCCGTCACAGCGTGGCGGCGCTGGGCGGCAGTGGCGCCGACGCCATGGCGCAGTGGTTCGAGGCGCGTCGCCGCATTGTCGAGTCGATCGCCCGTCACCTGGACGATGGCGATGCGATGGCCGGGCTGGTCAAGGGCAACGACGCCGGTGGTCTGCTGGCCACCTATGTGGCCTGGCGCGATGGCCGCACCCTGTTTTCCGATCAGTGGGAGGCGCCGGCGGACTATGTCGCCACCGAGCGGGACTGGTATCAAAGCGCTGCGGCGGCCGGGCGTACCGTGGTCACCGAGCCCTATATCGATGCCACCTCCGGGGGACTGGTGGTGACCTTTGCCACGCCGGTCGCGGCAGACGGGCAGACCACGGCGGTGGTGGCGGCGGATGCGGTCATGGATCAGGTCAGTGCGCAGATTTTGAAACTCCGGCCGACCCCATCGAGTCTGGTCTTCATTACCGATGCCGCCGGCCGGGTGATCGTCCACGCCGATGCCGAGCGCATCCTCGAGCCCGCCACCGACATGGCGGCTTCCCTGACGCCGTCGGCACTGGCGGACATGGCGCGTCGCGACGCTCTCACCGAAGTGGACATCGACGGTCATGACTACCTGCTTGCGGCCACCCCCATCCCGGGCATGGACTGGCAGCTCAATATTGCCCTGGATCGCAGTGACGCGCTGGCGGGGCTGGCCTCGATTCGCAACACCACGCTGGCGGCGCTCTTGATCAGTACGCTGGTGGCGGCACTGGTGCTGTGGCTGGCGCTCAAACCGGTGCTGGCCCGCCTGCGTCGCGCGCGCGAGGCGATGGAGAACGTCGCCAGCGGCGAGGGTGATCTGACCCGGCGTCTGCCGGTTGAAGGGCGTGACGAGATTGCCGCCATTGCCACGGCGTTCAACGCCTTTGCCGATCGCATGAACGACACGCTGATCGAGATTCGCGATGCCTCGAGCCAGGTCGAGAACGCCGCCGGCGAAATCTCCTCGGGCGGGCATGATCTCTCCCGGCGCACCGAACAGACGGCGGCCAGTCTGGAAGAGTCGGCCGCCGCCATGGAGGAGCTGACCAGCACCGTCGAGCACTCGGCGACGTCCACGAAAGAGGCCAACGGTCTGGCCCATGAGGCGGCCACCATGGCCCGCGGCGGCGGCGAGCAGATGAATAACGTGGTGGCGACCATGTCGCGCATTCGCGAGACCTCCGGGAAGATCGAGTCGATCGTCGATGTGATCGACGGCATCGCCTTCCAGACCAACCTGCTGGCGCTGAACGCCTCGGTCGAGGCGGCGCGGGCCGGTGAGCAGGGTCGCGGCTTCGCGGTGGTCGCCCAGGAGGTGCGCAATCTGGCCAACCGCAGCGCCCAGGCGGCGACCGACATCAAGGCGCTGATTGCCACCTCGAGTCACGAAACCACCAGCGGCGCCGAGCTGGTAGAAACGACCAGCCAGGCGATGGGCGAGATCGTCGAGCGGGTCGAGCGTGTCAGCACGGTGATCGATGAATTGAGCCGCGCCACCGGTGAACAGTCCACCGGCATCGGTCAGGTGAATCAGGCGATTACCCAGCTCGATGACATGACCCAGCAGAACGCCGCGCTGGTCGAGCAGTCGGCCGCCGCGGCCGAGTCGCTCAATCAGCAGGCGCAGCGACTGGCGACCACGGTGGGCGCCTTCAGGCTGCGCGAGCGCGGCGTGTCCTGAGAGTGTGCCGCGCTCGGACCCCGGTACGGCGACGCCGTATCGGGCATCCTTGATGACGTCCGGTCGGGGTCAAGCGGGAAGCGGTCGGTGCCGTTATGACACGACAGCCGTGCTGTACAGCTTCTCGCCAACGACAAGAGACCCTTCCGTGTTGACTTCCATTCGTACCCGCATTCTGGTGTTCTGTCTGATCATCGTGCTGCTGGCCCTGACGCTGACCGGCGTCGCCACGTACTACGTCACCAGCCAGTACAACACCCAGTCCATGACCCGCTCACAGGCGGAAGTCGCCGAAGGCTATACCATGGCCATCAGTGACTGGAGTCAGTCCAAAAAGGCCGTGGTGGAAGCCGCCGGCCGTCAGGCGCTGACCGAGAATGCCCTGTCGCGGTTTGTCCTGGCCGCTGATGCCGGCGACATGATCACGGTCTATGCCGGCTTCAGCGACGATCGCTATATCACCAGCGACGTGGACTGGGAGATCCCGCCGACTTACCGGCCGACCCAGCGCCCCTGGTATCAGCAGGCCCTGGCCGCCGACCACACCATCGCCACGCTGCCCTACCTGGATGCCTCTTCCGGCCGGATGGTGGTCTCCTTTGCCGCGCCCATCGTGCGGGAGGGCCGGACGGTCGGTGTGGTCAGCTCCGATGTGGGCATGGAAAGCGTCATCAATACCGTCAACGGGGTTGATCCCACGCCGAACAGCTACGCCTTCATGGTCAACGCTGACGGCACCATGATCGCTCATGCCGACAGATCGCTGATTCTGAAGCCGGCCACCGAGCTGGATGCCGGCCTGACGCCCGATGCCCTGTCACGGATGACCGGTTCGGACCGGCTGCGCGAGATGACCCTGCAGGGGCAGGACGTTCTTGTGTCGGCGGCGCCGATCGAGGGCACCCACTGGACGCTGGTCATGGCACTGGATCGTGACGAGGCCATGGCCGGTATGACGAGCCTGGTCAAAACCACCATCGTGGCCCTGGCGGTGGTGGGGATTCTTGCTGCGCTGTTGATCTGGGCGCTGCTGACGCCGATTTTCCGCCGCATGCATGAGGTGCGCGATGCGATGCAGGCCGTCAGCGAGGGCGAGGGGGATCTGACCCAGCGGCTGCCGCTGTCGAGCCGCGATGACGAGGTCAACCAGATTGCCCGCTCGTTCAACCGCTTTGTCGATCGTATCGATCACGTCATGAGCGACGTGCGCGACAGCAGCGAGAACGTGCGCATGGCCTCCTCCGAGATCTCGACCGGCAGCATGGACCTGTCCCGGCGCACCGAGACCACCGCTGCAAGCCTCGAGCAGTCGGCGGCCGCCATGGAGCAGCTGACCAGTACGGTGGCCAATTCCACCGAATCCTCGCGCCATGCCGCACAGCTTACCGCTCAGGCCACGCAGGCGGCCGAGGAGGGCGGGCAGGTCATGAGCGAGGTGGTCGGCACCATGAATGACATCAGCACCTCATCGGGCGAAATGGCCAGCATTATCGAGGTCATCGACTCGATCGCCTTTCAGACCAATCTGCTGGCACTCAATGCCTCCGTCGAGGCCGCGCGGGCCGGTGAGCAGGGGCGCGGCTTTGCGGTGGTGGCGCAGGAGGTGCGAAGCCTGGCCAATCGCAGTACCCAGGCCGCTCGGGACATCAAGCAACTCATCGACGGCTCGGTGGAGAAAACCACCAATGGCCAGGCGCTGGTCCAGAGGGCCGGCGAGCGCATGGAAGATATCGTGCATCAGATCAAGCGGGTCAATGACCTGATCAACGAGGTCACCACCGCGGCCAGCGAGCAGAATACCGGGATCTCCCAGGTCAATCAGGCCGTCACGCAGCTGGATCAGATGACCCAGGAAAACGCCGCTCTGGTCGAGGAGTCCGCGGCCGCTTCGGATTCGCTCTCTCAGGAGGCGCAGCGACTGACACGGATCATCGGTGTGTTCCGGCTCAGCGAACGAACGCCCGCCTGAAGCCATCGTTTTAAAACGGCCCTGCGGGGCCGTTTTTTAATACGGGAAAGCGCACAGGCCTCAAGCCCGATCCCGACCGCGTCGTTAATCTCCTCTCATGGGGCCGTCACATCCGAGGGCTCCCCATCCTTGATCAGCGGCGGTCAGGTGCCCTGGCAGCAGGCCGGCTGACACACCATGGTGGTGCATCGTGATGCAATTCAGGTCCATTCGTAACTTTGTCACCGTCACCGCCGGCGCCTGTCTGCTGGCGGTGGTGGTCGTGCTGGTGCTGTATTCGCTGGTGGCCATGACCCGCGCCCAGCAGCAGACGGCCGATCGTACCCAGACGCAGCTCGAGGATGCCATTGAAGCGCGCCTGCAGGCGCTGGGTCGGGCACAGGCCGGCGACATCAGCGCGCACCTGGAAGGCGCTTTGCAGATCGCCGAAGAGCTGGCGCAGACCAACGCCATGATGGCACCGGGCAGTGAGGGGACAGCAACGCTTGCCATCGATCGTCGCGACATGTCGCGTATCGTGCGCCAGCGCGTGGTGGATAACCCCGAGCTGCTCGATGCGTTTATTGGCTGGGAGCCCAACGCCTTCGACAACGATGCCGACTACCAGGGCCGGACCGAGCTGGGGTATGGCGAGAACGGTCGCTTCATGCCCTGGTGGTATCGCACCGAGTCGGGCAGCGTGGCAGTGCTCGGGCTGGGAGACACCATGGAGAGCACAGCGACCCAGCCCAACGGCATTCGTGAAGGGGAGTACTATCTGTGTCCGCGCGAGACCGGCCGTGCCTGCGTGATCGACCCGGCGCCCTATGACTTCAACGGCACCACCATTCTGGTGACCTCGTTCAATGTGCCGATCATGGTGGACGGCACCTTTCGTGGCAGTGCCGGGGTGGATCTGTCGCTGGCCTTCATTCAGGGCATGCTCGTGGATGCCAACCAGACGCTCTACGACGGGGCGGGCAGCATCGCGCTGGTCTCGACCAACGGCACCATTGTGGGCTATTCGGGCGACGCCCGGTCCCCCGGCCAGCCGGCGGGGCAGATGTTTGATGACGCCACGGCCCGTCGGTTGACCGGCGGCGTGGACAGCGCCGTCATGACCACCAGCGGCGATGATCTGAGCCTGCAGCTGCCGGTCAATATCGGCGACAGCGCCCGCTGGCAGCTGCTGCTGCGCGTGCCCAAAAGCGCGGCCTATGCCGATTTCAATGCGCTGCAGGACGAGCTGGCGGACCAGCAGCGTCAGGCACTTGTCACCATGGCGCTGGTGGGGCTCGTGGTCAGTGCGCTGGGGCTGGCCGCGATCTGGCTGGTGGGCCGACGCATCGCCCGGCCGCTGAAACACCTGGCCGAGCGCATGCGCCAGATTGCCAACGGCGATGGTGATCTGACCCAGCGCCTGCCGGTCATGGGGCGTGACGAGCCGGCGCAGCTGGCGGAAGCCTTCAATCAGTTCGTCGATCGCATGGAGACGGTGCTGATCGACATTCGCGACTCAAGCCATTCGGTGCAGCTGGCGGCGGCCGAAATCTCCTCGGGTGGGCATGATCTCTCCCGGCGCACCGAAACCACGGCGGCCAACCTGGAAGAGTCGGCGGCGGCGATGGAGGAGCTAACCAGTACCGTCGAACACTCGGCGTCCTCCACGAAGGAAGCCAACGGCCTGGCTCACGAAGCGGCGACCATGGCCCGCGGCGGCGGCGAGCAGATGAATAACGTGGTGGCGACCATGTCGCGCATTCGCGAGACCTCCGGGAAGATCGAGTCGATCGTCGATGTGATCGACGGCATCGCCTTCCAGACCAACCTGCTGGCGCTGAACGCCTCGGTCGAGGCGGCGCGGGCCGGTGAGCAGGGTCGCGGCTTCGCGGTGGTGGCTCAGGAGGTGCGCAATCTGGCCAACCGCAGTGCCCAGGCGGCCACCGACATCAAGGCGCTGATCACGACCTCGAGTCACGAAACCACCAGCGGCGCCGAGCTGGTAGAGACCACCAGCCAGGCGATGGGCGAGATCGTCGAGCGGGTCGAGCGTGTCAGCACGGTGATCGATGAATTGAGCCGCGCCACCGGTGAACAGTCCACCGGCATCGGTCAGGTCAACCAGGCGATTACCCAGCTCGATGACATGACCCAGCAGAATGCCGCCCTGGTCGAGCAGTCGGCCGCCGCGGCCGAATCGCTCAATCAGCAGGCGCAGCGACTGGCTACCACGGTGGGTGCCTTCAGGCTGAGCGGGCATACCGCGTCCTGACAGGCGGCAGTGTGGCTGTTGACAGGCCCCGGGCGGTATACCGTCCGGGGCCTTTTCATGGCGGCGTGACCGGCGGTGGCGACACTGATGTCATCTGCAACCTTGGTCGCGCTCCATCAAGATCGGTCCGGTCGGGCCGTTATCTCCTGTAGGCACGACCGGTGGTTCAGCCGCATCACCTGACGGGTCGGACTATCCGGGGGTTGTTATCAGCCATTGAAAGCCATGGTGAGCCATCATGCTGCAGTTCAGATCCATTCGTCATTTTGTCACCGTCACCGCCGGCGCCTGTCTGCTGGCGGTGGTGGTTGTACTGGTGCTGTATTCGCTGGTCGCCATGACCCGCACCCAGCAGCAGACCGCCGACCGTACCGAAGCGCAGCTCAGCGAGGCCATTCAGGCCCGTCTGCAGGCGCTGGGGGAGGCGCAGGCCAGCGATATCAGCGCCCGTCTTGACGGCGCTTTGCAAACGGCCACCGAGCTGGCCAATACCAACGCCATGATGGCGCAGCCGGCCACGGGCGAGGCGCTGTTGCCGATCGACCGGGAGGTGATGTCCAGGATCGTGCGCCAGCGCGTGATCGATAACCCCGACCTGCTCGATGCCTTCATTGGCTGGGAGCCCAACGCCTTCGACAATGATGCCGATTACCAGGGGCAGACAGGGCGGGGCTACGGCGCGGACGGCCGTTTCATGCCCTGGTGGTATCGTACCGAAAGCGGCAGCATCGAGGTGCTGGCATTGGGCGAGGGGATGGAAAGCGAGACCGTGATGGAGAGCGGCATTCGCGAGGGCGAGTACTATCTGTGCACCCGCGAGACCGGCCGCCCCTGCGTGACCGATCCGCACCCCTACGACTACAACGGCCAGACCCTGCTGGTGACCTCATTCAACGTGCCGATCATGGTGAACGGCGCGTTTCGCGGCAGTGCCGGGGTGGATCTGTCGCTGGACTTCATCCAGGGCCTGCTCGTGGAGGCCAATCAGACCCTGTATGACGGCGCAGGCAGCATTGCGCTGGTGTCGGACGTCGGCACCATTGTGGGCTACTCGGGCGATGCGAACAGCCCGAGTCGGCCGGCCGGTCAATTCTTTGACGCCGACACCACACGGCAGCTGGTCAACGGCAGCGACCGCGCCATCATGACCACCGTGGGTGAGGAGCTGAGCCTGCAGCTGCCGGTGGACATCGGCGAGGCCGCCCGCTGGCAACTGCTGCTGCGCGTGCCCAAAAGCGCCGTTTATGCCGACTTCAACGCGCTGCAAAGCGAGCTGGCGGATCAGCAGCATCAGGCGCTCGTCACCATGGCGCTGGTGGGCCTGCTGGTCAGTGCGCTGGGGCTGGCCGCGATCTGGCTGGTGGGCCGACGCATCGCCCGGCCGCTCAAGCATCTGGCCGAGCGCATGCGCCAGATCGCCAATGGTGACGGCGATCTGACCCAGCGCCTGCCGGTGATGGGGCGCGATGAGCCGGCGCAGCTGGCGGAAGGCTTCAATCAGTTCGTTGATCGCATGGAAACCGTGCTGATCGATATTCGCGATTCGAGTCATTCGGTGCAGCTGGCCGCCGCCGAAATCTCGGCCGGCGGGCATGATCTTTCCCGGCGTACCGAAACCACCGCGGCCAATCTGGAAGAGTCGGCGGCAGCGATGGAGGAGCTGACCAGCACCGTCGAGCATTCGGCCACCTCCACGAAGGAGGCCAACGGCCTGGCTCATGAAACCGCCACCATGGCCCGCAGCGGCGGCGAGCAGATGAATAGTGTAGTGGCCACCATGGCGCGCATTCGCGAAACCTCGGGCAAGATCGAGTCGATCGTCGATGTGATCGACGGCATCGCCTTCCAGACCAATCTGCTGGCGCTCAACGCCTCGGTCGAGGCGGCGCGGGCCGGCGAACAGGGTCGCGGCTTTGCGGTGGTGGCGCAGGAGGTGCGCAATCTCGCCAACCGCAGTGCTCAGGCGGCGACCGACATCAAGGCGCTGATCACCACCTCGAGTCACGAAACCACTGGCGGTTCGGAGCTGGTGGATGCTGCCAGCCACGCGATGGGTGAGATCGTCGAGCGGGTCGAGCGGGTGAGCACGGTGATCGATGAATTGAGCCGCGCCACCGGTGAGCAGTCCACCGGTATCGGTCAGGTGAATCAGGCGATCACCCAGCTGGATGACATGACCCAGCAGAACGCGGCGCTGGTCGAACAGTCGGCGGCGGCGGCCGAGTCGCTCAATCAGCAGGCGCATCGGCTGGCGACCACGGTCGGGGCATTCCGTCTGAGCCAATAGCGCTGCTGCAAAAGGGTCCGGGGCCACATTTCGATGTGGCCCCTTTTGGTTTGGCCCCTTTTATTGGTGGGCTCATCGACCCCGTTCACTGGTGTCAAAGGCGCGCGCGTGCCGTGACGCCCGCGGGCGCAATGTCTAGAATGGGCGCACTGATCCATTGCAAATGCGACCCATTGTCAGGGAGTTCTCCAACGTGTCCAGCAAGTTTGCTACCACCGAAGTCCTGAGCGTTCATCACTGGAACGATTCGCTGTTCAGCTTTTGCACCACCCGCGAGGACAGCCTGCGTTTCAAGAACGGCCAGTTCGTGATGATCGGGCTCGAGGTCGATGGCAAGCCGCTGACGCGCGCCTACTCGATCGCCAGCCCCAACTGGGAAGAGCATCTGGAGTTCTTTTCGATCAAGGTGCAGGACGGCCCGCTGACCTCGAGGCTTCAGCACCTGCAGGTGGGCGATTCGCTGCTGGTCAGCCGCAAGCCGACCGGCACGCTGGTGCTCGATGACCTGAAGGAAGGGCGCCATCTCTACATGCTCTCCACCGGCACAGGGCTGGCGCCATTTCTAAGCCTGATTCAGGACCCGGAAGCCTACGAGCGCTTTGACAAGGTGATCCTGATTCACGGCGTGCGCACCGTCAGCGAGCTGGCCTATCAGGAATTCATTACCCGTGACCTGCCCAATCACGAGTTTCTGGGCGAGGAGATCAGCGACAAGCTGATCTACTACCCGACCGTCACCCGTGAGGACTTCCACACCATGGGCCGACTAACCGATCACATCCGCTCCGGCAAGCTGGCCGCCGATATTGGTCTGCCGCAGCTGGACCCCGAGCACGACCGCGCCATGATCTGCGGCAGCCCGGCGATGCTCGAGGAGAGCAGCCAGGTGCTGGACGAGCTGGGCTTTACCATCTCGCCGCGCATGGGCGAGCCGGGCGACTACGTCATCGAGCGCGCCTTCGTCGAGAAGTAGGCAACGGGGCGCAAAAGGCGCGGCCTTGATGGTCGCGCCATTCGATTAAAACGAATGCAAAACGGCAATGTTTGCGCTTCACAGTCGATTTGATGAGCCTGTAAAGTCACGCCACTCGCCTTTTGGGCGCCACTTTTCCGGATGAACGCATGTCAAACGCACTGATTCTCAAATCCAGCATTCTTGGTGAACACTCCCAGTCCAGCCAGCTGGCGGACTATCTGATGGATCGTTTCGAAAGCCGTCACGGCGCCGGCAGCGCCACCGTGCGTGACCTGGCCGCCACGCCCGTCGAGGTGCTGGACGCCGAGCTGATGGCCGCCCTGCGTGGCAGCGTGGCCGAGCCGACACCGGCTCAGGAGGACGCGCTGGCGCTGTCGGATACGCTGGTCGAGGAGTTGAAGAATCATGACACCATCGTCATCACGGCGCCGATGTATAACTTCAATATCCCGACCCAGCTCAAGACCTGGTGTGACTTCGTGGCACGGGCCGGGGTCACCTTTCGCTACACCGAGCAGGGCCCCGAAGGCTTTATCACCGGCAAGCGCGTCATCGTTTTGACCACGCGGGGCGGGCTGCACCGCGATACCGAACAGGACCTGGTCACGCCCTATCTGCGCACTTTCCTGGGCTTTCTCGGCATGACCGACATCGAGTTCATCTACGCCGAGGGGCTGGGCATGGGCGAGGAGGCGGTCAGCACGGCGCGCAGTTCGGCGCGTGCGGACATCGACGCCCTGTCGCTGTAAGCCGCGTCACATGATCATGAAAAAAACCCGCCGATCGGCGGGTTTTTTCATGGCCGTACCCCGGGCGACGATCAGACGGCGTCCTGACCGGTCTCGCCGGTACGGATACGGATGACCTGCTCCAGCGGCGCCACGAAGATCTTGCCATCACCGATCTTGCCGGTGTTGGCCACCGAGGTGATGGCGTCGATGATCTGATCGACCATGGCATCGTCCACGGCCACCTCGATCTTGACCTTGGGCAGGAAGTCGACCACGTACTCCGCGCCGCGATAGAGCTCGGTATGGCCCTTCTGACGACCGAAGCCCTTGACTTCCGTGACGGTAATCCCCTGTACGCCGACCTCCGAGAGGGACTCACGCACGTCGTCAAGCTTGAAGGGTTTGATGATGGCAGATACCAGTTTCATCTTTCGTGTCCTCACCTGATCGTCTTTGATTTGGGCAGGGCCGGCGCCCCTGTCGCTCAAGCATACAGTGCCGGTTGCCGGTTTGAAAAAGCATGATTGCACCCGGAGACCAGATCCTGCTGCCATGTGACCATGGTGGCGGCGGCCTTCATGCGCCAGCCCATGGCAGGGGCACCCGCAGGGGTGCCCGAGCCGTACAGCGCCTAGCGCTTGCCGCCGGTGAATTCAGGATAGGCCTCCAGGCCGCATTCAGCGACATCCACGCCTTCATACTCTTCCTCCTCGCTGACGCGCAGCCCCATGACCAGCCGGATGACCAGCCAGACGGCAAGGCTTGCCCCGAAGGTCCAGATGAAGATCACCGCCATGCCCAGCAGCTGCGCACTAAAACCGGCGGCATCATCGGTCAGCGGCACGGCCAGCAGTCCCCAGATACCGACGACGCCGTGCACCGAGATGGCGCCGACCGGATCATCGATGCGCAGCTTGTCGAGCGCCACGATGGCGAACACCACCAGCAGCCCGCCGACGGCGCCGACCAGGGTGGCGGCCAGGATGCTCGGAGCCGAGGGGCCGGCGGTGATGGCCACAAGACCGGCCAGCGCGCCGTTGAGGCCCATGGTGAGATCGGCCTTGCGAAACCACAGACGGGCCAGGATCAGCGCGGCAATCACGCCGCCGCTGGCCGCGGCATTGGTATTGGCAAAGACCTGGGCGACGGCATTGGCGCTGCTGATGTCGGAGAGCTTGAGTTCCGAGCCGCCGTTAAAGCCCAGCCAGCCCAGCCACAGGATGAAGGTGCCCAGCGTGGCCAGCGGCATGTTGGCGCCGGGAATGGCGTTGATGGCGCCGTTCTTGCCGTATTTGCCCTTGCGGGGGCCCAGTACCAGTACGCCGGCCAGTGCCGCGGCCGCACCGCACAGATGCACGATGCCGGAACCGGCGTAATCGCTGAAACCGGCTTCATCCAGAAAGCCGCCGCCCCAGGACCAGTAGGCCTGAACCGGGTAGATCAGACCGGTCATGAACACCGCAAACAGCAGAAAGGACCAGAGCTTCATGCGCTCGGCCACGGCCCCGGAGACGATCGACATGGCGGTGGCCACGAACACCACCTGAAAGAAGAAGTCCGAGCGGGCGGCATAATAGGTATCGCCCCCGCTCGAGAGCACGCCGTCCACGCTGTTTTCGGCACCGATCAGAAAGCCGAAATCGGGCAGGATGCTGCCGCCATCGCCCAGATAGACGATGTGGTAGCCGATGAGCATGTACATGGTGCTGGCAATCGCAAACAGCGCCATGTTCTTGGTCAGGATCTCGGTGGTGTTCTTGGCCCGGACCATGCCGGCTTCCAGCATCGAGAAGCCGGCGGCCATCCACAGCACCAGCGCACCGCAGATCAGAAAGTAAAAGGTATCAAGTGCGTACTGCACTTCTACAAGTTCGTTCATGTGTTTATATCCTTGCAGCCGGGGTCTGGACGGCGTCAGTACCACGCGCCGGTACGAAGTCGGATGACACGGGACATGTCATGAAAGGCGTCCCATCAGGGGGCACGGCCGCCGTGATGCGCGCTGCGCCCTGGTCCTGATCAGGCTGACCGACGCCTCCCATGGCATGGCAGGCAGTGTGCCAGTCTCTCGTCATGGCTTTTAAAACAGCGGGTTACGAAGAGTGCAAGGTGTCGGTAACGTTGTGTAAGCACCATCATTGCGCATAAGGGCACCCGGAGCGCACTAAAATGGCATGGCCGCCACCCCGAAGCGCCCACTTTTGGTGCGATGCGGTTTTTGGGCGTTTCGCCGTCATGTTGCGTATCCTGTAGGCAGGTACTGTCGGCATGCCTAGCGGGGTGCGGTGTGGCCGACCCTCTCATTTCGGGAACGCAGACAATCAAAGGAAGGGCAGACATGGCAAAGCACGATATTTTTGGACGCATGGCGCAGCAGGTGGGCGAGCGGCTGCAGGACGTCTCCCGCGGGCCTGAAGAGATCCAGCGCACGGTACAAAGCGCCATGCGCAGCGCCTTCGATCGCATGGAACTGGTCTCGCGCGAGGATTTCGATGTCATGATGGAGGTGCTGCAGCGCACCCGCTCGCGCGTGGAGGATCTTGAAAAGCAGGTGGCCCGACTGGAAGCCGCGCTCGACGAGCGTGATGGTCAGTCCACTGCCGGCGCCACGCCCTCCGAGATGAGTGCCGCGGCTGCCCCCGGCGGTGCCAATACGGCCGCCGAAGCCGAGCGTCTGGCCGGTGAACACGACGCGCCGGCTGCCGCAGTCGATTCGACCGACAAGGCCGCCGACAGCGATGATGCGCCGACAAGCGCCGCCGGCAAGACGACCGCCGGCGCTGCGGCGTCAAAATCGACCGGCAAGACCACCCGCGGCAGCGGCAAGCGCGCCTCCGGTGCCGACGACCAGAGCGGTCAGGGCACGGCGGACTGATAACGCTCGATAAGCCCGGTTTGCCAGCACCGCCCCCGGGCGGTGCTGTTGTGTCATGCGATGGCGCGATGCATTGGTCACGGCCTCACATGACCGTCGGGGCTCGGCGCAGGCCCTGCCAATGAAGTGACCCCCTCCTTACGACATGTCTCAAGGCCTGAAAAGTTTTCCGGGCACCGTCACGGTGCGCGCCAGTGATGACGGCGATACTCCTGCGAAACGGCCCGCCTGTCGGTACTGGTGCCGGGGAGCCGGGGATAGTGGCTGTGGTCTGTATTGCCTTTTATCGACGCATTGTGGCTGCCCGCGCGTAACCCGGCCGGCGGCGATCACCGCAGTGCTGCCGGGCGTCGGCGGCGCTGGCCTGGCCCAGCCTTATCGCGTCAGGACAGTAGTATGCGACTTCTGGATGATGCGCGGTTCGTTCGTCCGCTATCCTTTCGGGGCCGTAGCCGATTACAAGAGTCGTGACCCATGCTCCACCTGATGACTGCTCTGCCCTGGTGTATTGTCGTTCTTCGCTGTCTGGCGCCGCTGACGGCGCCCCTCTGGATCAAGCTGGCGCTGGCGCTGGTACTGCTGGCCGTGGCCGAACAGCATCTGATCAGCCGCTGGGTCACCGGCTCGATCTTCTCGCCCGAGGTGCCCCGGCCCCTGTCGATGGTGCTGAACGTCCTGTTCGGGGCGCTGATTTTGCTGGCGGTCTTTCAGCTGCTGCTGGACCTGGTCATGCTCATCACCATGCTGGTCAAACAGCAGCGCCTGGCCGCACCGGATACGGTGCGCTACGTGTTGGCGGCCGTGGCACTGGGGCTGGGCATCCTGGGCGTGCAGCAGGCCACCCGCGTGCCGCCGGTCAAGGATATCGAAGTGACGATCCCCGGGCTGGCGCCGGCCTTCGAGGGCTACCGGATCGTGCAGCTCACCGATCTGCACATCAGCGGACTGTTCCCCGAGTCCTGGGCCCGGGCGGTAGTCGAGCGCACCAATACGCTGGACGCCGACGCCATCCTGATCAGCGGGGATCTGATGGACGGCACCCTGGACAACCGCCGCGTTGATGTGGCGCCGCTGGCCGGGCTGCAGGCCCGCGACGGGGTCTTCGTCAGTCCCGGCAACCACGAATACTATTTCGGCTACGAGCAGTGGATGCAGCACTACGTCTCGCTGGGCATGACCCGGCTCTCCAACGCCCATGCTCTCATCGAGCGCGACGGCGCGCGGCTGGCCGTGGCCGGCGTCAATGACCCGGCCGGTACCAGCC
The DNA here is from genome assembly GCF_053903105.1 of Kushneria sp. AK178. NCBI lineage: Bacteria > Pseudomonadati > Pseudomonadota > Gammaproteobacteria > Oceanospirillales > Halomonadaceae > Kushneria > Kushneria sp. AK178. The sequence goes on from NZ_CP096381.1 coordinate 308,284, forward strand.
GCGGCCTGCCGGGCCCGGATGTGGCGGCCGCCGTCGAGGGCGTGCCCGGGGACGTGCCGATCATTTTGCTCGATCACCAGCCCAAAAACGCCCGGGAAGCGGCGCGCGAAGGCGTGGCCCTGCAGCTCTCCGGGCATACGCACGGCGGCATGATTGTCGGCATGGATCGGATCGTGGCGCGCGCCAACGAAGGCTTCGTGTCGGGGCGCTATGACGTGGACGGCATGACGCTTTACGTCAGCAACGGCACGGCGCTGTGGATGGGCTTTGCCCTGCGCCTGGGCAAGCCTTCCGAGATTACTCGCATTACGCTGCGCGGGGAGATGTGAGGCGCTGCCCGGGACCTGCCTCGGGTCTTGCATCAGAGAGCGGTATCACGCCCCGGTCTGCGTTTCGCGGCGTGCGGTCTGACGGCTGACGTAGACAAAGGCCACGATGAACACGAGCGTGTAAAGCAATACGATGGTGGGCGCCGGCGCGCTGTCGATAAAAAACGACAGATAGACGCCGAGAAAGGCAATGACCACCGACAGCGCCACGGCGAGCAGCAGCATGGCGGCAAAGCGTCGGGTCAGCAGAAAGGCGACCGCCCCCGGTGCGATCAGAAGCGCGATGGCCAGAATAATCCCCGCCGCCTTCAGTGCCCCCACGATGGTCAGAGAGATCAGACACAGCAAACCGTAGTGCAGCCAGCCGGTACGCAACCCGGCGGCGCGCGCCTGGGCCGGATCAAAGGCGTGCAGCAGCAGATCCTTCCACTTGAGGGCGATAACGCCGGTGGTCACCAGCGCAATCAGGGCGGATTCGATCATGTCCCGGGATGTGGTGCCGAGAATGTCGCCGAACAGGATATGGTCGAGATGCAGCGAAGAGTCGATCTTCAGATAGAGCACCAGCCCCAGCCCGAACATGCCCGAATAGACGATGCCCATGACCGTGTCCTGCTTGATGCGGCTGTTCTCCTTGAGAAAGCCGGCGGCGACGGCAAAGAGCATGCCGGCGCTGAAGGCGCCCACGGCGAAGGGAATGCCGATGACATGGGAGATCACCACGCCGGGGAAGACCGCGTGCGAGATCGCATCGCCCATCAGCGCCCAGCCCTTGAGAACCAGAAAGCACGACAAAAGCGCCATGGGCACGGCCACCAGCACCGCGATGACCATGGCGTTGATCATGAAGTCGAACTGAAAGGGAAACAGCAGCCAGTCGGTGACGCTCATGCGGTGTCCTCCCGGGCCTCGGCGTTACCGTCCGGTTGCAGTGCCCGGGCGGCGCGCCGGCGCGCCGCCAGCATGCCGTGCTTTGGCGCCAGCAAAAACGCGATCAGAAAGATCAGCGTCTGCAGCACCACGATCACGCCGCCGGTGGCGCCGTCCAGGAAATAGCTGATGTAGGCGCCCACAAGGCTGGTCAGCGAGCCGATCGCCACGGCCAGCATCAAAAGCCTCGGGAAACGATCAGAGAGCAGGTAGGCGGTGGCGCCCGGGGTTACCACCATGCAGATCACCAGAAAGGCGCCCACGGTCTGCAGCGCCGCCACCGTCGAGGCCGACAGCAGGGTGAAAAACAAAATCTTGAGCGCCGTGGGGTTGAGCCCGATGGAGCGGGCGTGGTGCTCGTCAAAAAAGGTCACCATCAGATCCTTCCACTTGACGATCAACACCGCCAGCGACACGACGCCGATGATCACCAGCTGCAGCGTGTCGGCGGGCGTGATGGCCAGCACGTTGCCCAGCACGATGGACTGAATGTTCACCGAGGCCGGCGACAGCGACACCATGAAAAGCCCCAGGCCGAAAAAGCTGGTAAAGATCAGCCCGATGATCACATCCTCTTTCAGCTTGCTGCGCTGATTGAGAAAAAGCATCACGGCCGAGGCCAGCGCGCCGGAGAAAAAGGCGCCCAGCGAGAAGGGCAGGCCCAGCATGTAGGCGCCGGCCACCCCCGGCACGATGGAGTGCGACAGCGCATCGCCGATCAGCGACCAGCCCTTGAGCATCAGATAGCAGGAGAGAAAGGCGCACACGCCGCCCACCAGCGCCGAGACCCACATGGCGTTGCGCATGTAGCCGTAGGCGAAGGGTTCCAGCAGCAGCTCCAGCATCACCGCTCTCCGGCGTCACTGACGGCGACCGGGGTGTCCTCGACTGCCGCGCCTTTCCCGGCGGGCGGCTCGAACATGACATGGCGCAGCACGCCGCCGAAGGCCTGCTCCAGGTGCGTGCGGGTAAACACGTCTTCGGTGGGGCCGCTGGCCAGTACGGTGCCCTTGATCAGCACGGTGCGATCGCAGAACTCGGGGACCGAGCCCAGATTGTGGGTCGATACCAGCATGACCCGGCCCTCGTCGCGCAGTTCGCGCAGCAGCGCGATGATCTGCTCCTCGGTCTTGATGTCCACGCCGGTAAAGGGCTCGTCGAGCAGGATGACGCGGCTGTCCTGCGCCAGCGCGCGGGCGAGAAAGATGCGCTTGCGCTGGCCGCCGGAGAGTTCACCGATCTGGCGCTTGCGAAACTCGCTCATGTTGACGCGCGACAGTGCCGCATCGACCGCCTCATGGTCCTGCCGGCGGGGGCGGCGCAAGATGCCCATGTGGCCGTAGCGGCCCATCATCACCACGTCCTCGACCAGCACCGGAAAGTTCCAGTCGACCTCCTCGGACTGGGGCACATAGGCCACCAGATGGCGCTTGAGCGCGGTGTTGACCGGCAGGCCCAGAATGCGGATATCGCCCCGCGCCAGGCGCACAAAGCCCATGAGCGCCTTGAACAGCGTCGACTTGCCCGACCCGTTGACGCCCACTAGCGCCGTGATGGTGCCGGTGGGCGTGTCAAAGGTGGCATCGCGCAGGGCGGTGTGGCCGTTGCGATAGGTCACCGTGGCAGCGGTCACGGTGATCCCGCTTTCCCGGTCACGGTGAGGGTCATGCGCTGGCGCGTCGCTGGTCGTCATTGCCTGACTCCTTCTGCGAGCCCCTCGGCGATGGTGCCGGCGGTCACCCTGATCAGGTCGAGATAGGTGGGCACCGGGCCGTCCGGGCCGCTCAGGGAGTCCACATACAGTTCCCCGCCATAGTGAGCACCGGTCTCGCGGGCGACCTGACGCGCCGGCTTGTCGGAGACGGTGCTCTCGCTGAACACGGCCGGGATGTCATGCTCGCGGACGGTGTCGATGACGTGGCGTACCTGACGCGGCGTACCTTGCTGGTCGGCATTGATCGGCCACAGATAGAGTTCCCTCAGGTCGAAGTCCCGGGCCAGATAGGAGAAGGCGCCTTCGCTGGTAACCAGCCAGCGGCGATCGTCGGGAATGGCGGCCAGCGACTCGCGAATCGGCGCGATCTCGGCTTCGATCTGTGCCTTGTAGCGCTCAGCGTTGTCGCGGTAGACGTCGGCGTTGTCAGGATCGTGCTCGATGAAGGCGTCGCGAATGTTGTCAACGTAGATCAGGGCATTTCGCGGCGACATCCAGGCGTGTGGGTTGGGCGTGCCGTCGTAGGGCCCGGCGGTAATGCCGATCGGCTCGATGCCCTCGGAGGCCACTACGCCGGGCACGTCATCCAGATGCTGAAAGAAGCGCCTGAACCAGCGCTCCAGGTCCAGGCCGTTCCAGATGACCAGATCCGCCCCCTGGGCGCGCCTGATATCGCCCGGGGTGGGCGAGTAGTCGTGAATCTCGGCGCCGGGACGGGTGATGGAGGTTACGGTCGCCGCATCGCCTGCCACGTTCTGCGCCATGTCGGCAATCACCGTAAAGGTGGTGACGGCCTTGAATTTCTCCCCGGCCGTGGCCGGCAGTGCCAGCAGCAGGGTGCTCAGGAGTGCACCGATTACCGCAAGCCGACTCCGGCGCCGAAGACTGCGACTGATCATGGTCCCTCTCCCTGAAAGCCGTTTTTAACCACGGTTTAACTATGTTCCATGAGGTTCTTTTTATAACACTGCGATAAAAGGATGTGAAGCAGCCCCTTCAGGCTCGACTCAACCGCGCCGCGTGCCCGGGATCGTGCGCCGGGCCGAACCGGGCCGGGCTTGAATCAAGGCCCTTGACCACCGAGGATGGGCCCGCCCCGCCACCCGATGGTCCCACCGCCGAGCGAATCGACCGTCGATCCCGGACGTGTGGCTACCGACCTGCCGGAAACACCCCGGGAATTTCAACCCCGCGTGGCGGCCGATGGCCGCTGCGCGGCGATATTGTGGAGATTGAACGGCATGACGACCTGGCGCCAGACCCTGGAGATGCAGCCCGCGGACACGCCCGAGCGCGAGGATTTTATCGCCCGGCTTGAAACCATCGTGGGCCGGGACTTTGTCCTCGGTGACGACATCAGCACGAGGCGCTATCGCACCGGCTTTCGCAGCGGTGGCGGTCGGGCACTGGCCGTGGTGCGCCCGGGCACCCTGGTCGAGCAGTGGCAGGTGCTGAAGGCCTGCATGGCCACCGATCGCATCGTCATCACCCAGGCGGCCAATACCGGTCTGACCGGCGGCTCGACCCCGGATGGCGATGACTACGACCGCGAGATCGTGATTGTCAGCACGATGCGTTTGAACATCATCCGGCCGGTCGACGAGGGCCGCCAGGTGATCTGCCTGCCCGGCGCCACGCTGGATCAGCTGGAGAAGGCGCTGGCCCCGATGGGGCGTGAGCCGCACTCGTTGATCGGCTCCTCCTGCATCGGCGCCTCGGTGTTCGGTGGCGTGTGCAACAACTCCGGCGGCTCGCTGATCAAGCGCGGCCCGGCCTATACCGAGATGGCACTCTATGCGCGCATGAACGACGCCGGCGAGCTCGAGCTGGTCAATCATCTGGGCGTGCGGCTGGGTGATGACCCCGACGCCATTCTCGAGCGGCTGCAGCGCGGCGATTACAGTGACGCCGAGATCGACCACACCGGAGCGGCCGGCTCGGACCCGGACTACGACCGGCACGTGCGCGATGTCGATGCCGAGACCCCGGCGCGCTTCAACGCCAATCCGGACCGGCTGTATGAAGCCTCAGGCTCCGCCGGCCGGCTGATGGTGTTCGCCCTGCGGCTGGACACCTTCGAGCAGGAGAACAATCCGAGGGTGTTCTACATCGGCACCAATGAGGCCGCCGAGCTGACCGACCTGCGCCGGCGGATTCTGACCGAGTTCGAGACGCTGCCGATCGCCGGCGAGTACATGCATCGCGGCGCCTTCGACATGGCCAAACGCTACGGCAAGGACACCTTCCTCACCATCCACCATCTGGGCTCCCATCGGCTGCCGGCGCTGTGGGATCGCAAGAACCGGGTGGATGACCTCTGTGACCGGCTGGGCTTTCTGCCCACCTACACCTCCGACCGTCTGCTGCAGGGGCTGGGCCGGCTGTTGCCCGACCATCTGCCCAAACGGATGAACGACTACCGTGACCGTTTCGAGCACCATCTGATGATCAAGGTGGGCGAGGAGAACGTGGCACATGCCCGGACGCTGCTCGAAGAGTACTTCGCCACGTGCGAGGGCGAGTACTTCGAGTGCAGCGACGAGGAGGGCCAGAAGGCCTTTCTGCACCGCTTTGTTGCCGCCGGCGCCTCCATGCGGTATCGCCTTCTGCACGAGGACGAGGTCGAGGACATCGTCGCCCTCGATGTGGCGCTCAAGCGCAATGAGCGCGACTGGTTCGAGACGCTGCCCGAGGACGTGGACGCCCAGTTGAGCCACAAGCTCTACTGCGGCCACTTCTTCTGCCACGTCATGCATCAGGACTACATCGTCAAAAAGGGCACCGACTGTCAGGCGCTCGAACACCGCATGTGGGCACTGCTGGATGCGCGCGGCGCCGAATACCCGGCCGAGCACAACGTGGGGCACCTCTATAAGGCCAAGCCGGCGCTGCGCGAGTTCTATCAGCAGCTTGACCCATGCAACTGCTTCAACCCCGGCATCGGCCAGACCAGCAAGCAGCGCCACTGGGGCGCGCAGGCGTCCCGAGAACCGATCCCTTCCTCGGGGCGCTGATCCATCGTGGCGGATCGGCGCCGCGTGCCCTGCATCAGCAACTGGCAATGGGATGATATCGCTTTCACAATGATCGTCTGATGTAGCGCCGACACCCGCATGACAGGCCAGCCCATCCTGTTGTCCGATGTTCTCGCCCTTGTTCGATCAATCGATAACCTGGTGCGTCGAGACCCGGCTCATGGCGTGCGGTGGCCGGCCTGCCGGAAACACGTTGATGATTCAGTCCCGTGGGGCGGCCGGTGGCCGCTTCGACGGGGTGATATTGCGGAGAGTGATTGTCATGACGACCTGGTACCAGACCCTTGAAATGCAGTCCGCCGACAGCCCCGAGCGCGGGGCATTTGTCCATCGGCTTGAAACGATCGTGGGGCGGGATTTCGTGCTCAGTGACGAGGTCAGTACCCGACGCTATCGCACCGGCTTTCGCTTTGGCACCGGCCGGGCGCTGGCGGTGGTGCGCCCGGGCACGCTGCTGGAGCAGTGGCAGGTACTGAAGGCGTGCATGGAAAGTGATCGCATTGTCATCACCCAGGCGGCCAATACCGGTCTGACCGGCGGCTCGACTCCGGATGGCGATGACTACGACCGCGAGATCGTGATTGTCAGCACGCTGCGCATGAACATCATCCAGCCCATCGACGAGGGGCGTCAGGTCATCTGTCTGCCCGGCGCCACGCTGGATCAGCTCGAAAAGACACTGGCCCCCATGGGGCGCGAGCCGCACTCGGTGATCGGCTCATCGTGTATCGGCGCCTCGGTGTTTGGCGGCGTGTGTAACAATTCCGGCGGCTCCCTGATCAAGCGCGGACCGGCCTATACCGAGATGGCGCTCTACGCGCGCATGAACGACTCGGGCGAACTGGAACTGGTCAACCATCTGGGCGTGCGACTCGGCGATGACCCCGATACCGTGCTTGAGCGCCTGCAGCGCGGTGACTACCGCGCTGCCGATGTCGACAAGAGCGAGGCGTCAGCCTCTGACCCGGACTACCACCAGCATGTGCGAGATATCGACGCCGACACCCCGGCGCGCTTTAATGCCGACCCGCGCCGTCTGCATGAGGCGGCAGGCTCGGCCGGGCGGCTGATGGTATTCGCTCTGCGCCTGGACACCTTCGAACAGGAGAAAAACCCGAAGGTCTTTTATATCGGCACCAACGAACCCTCGGAGCTGACCGACCTGCGCCGGCAGATATTGTCTGATTTCGAGACGCTGCCGATCGCCGGCGAGTACATGCATCGCGACGCCTATGACATCGCCAGGGACTACGGCAAGGACACTTTCCTCACCATTCAGTACCTGGGCACCCATCGCCTGCCGGCGCTGTGGGATCGCAAGAACCGCATTGATGACTTCTGCAATCGGCTGCGCTTTATGCCCGACTACGTCACCGACCGCGTGCTGCAAAAGCTCGGTCGGCTCTTCCCTGATCACCTGCCATCACGCATGAACGAGTATAGGGATCGCTTCGAGCACCATCTGCTGCTCAAGGTCGGCGAGGAGAACGTGGCACGCACCCGCGCGCTGCTCGATGAACACTTCGCCACACGCGAAGGCGAGTACTTCGAGTGCAGCGATGAGGAGGGCAAAAAGGCCTTTCTGCACCGCTTTGCCGCGGCTGGGGCGGCCGGGCGCTATCGCATCATCCATGATGATGAGGTCGAGGACATCGTCGCCCTCGATGTAGCGTTAAAGCGCAATGAGCGGGACTGGCTGGAAGTCCTGCCGGATGACGTGGATGCGCCAATGATCCACAAGCTCTACTACGGCCATTTCTTCTGCCACGTGATGCATCAGGACTACATCGTCAGAAAGGGCACCGACTGCCTGGCGCTTGAGCACCGCATGTGGGAGCTGCTGGACGCCCGTGGCGCCGAATACCCGGCCGAACATAACGTGGGCCATCTCTATAAGGCCAAACCGGCCCTGCGGGAATTTTATCAGCAGCTTGATCCGTGTAACTGCTTCAACCCCGGCATCGGCCAGACCAGCAAGCAGCGTCGCTGGGGCGAGCACGAGGCGACAGAGACCGCCGCCTCCTGATTAAAGTCACGCCCGGGCACGGCCGATTCTAAAGGAATATCTAATGCACGCCGCGGGCGGCGGCGTGTCGATTTTCCTGCCCGGAGCCCTGCATGCTTGCCATCATCCCCACCCGTGCCAGCGTTGGGCTGGCGGCCCCTGAAGTTGCCGTCGAGGTGCATCTCTCCAACGGCCTGCCGGGGCTGGCCATCGTGGGGCTGCCGGAAGCCGCAGTGAAGGAGAGTCGCGAACGGGTGCGCAGCGCGCTGATCAACGCCGGCTTCGAGTTTCCCGCCAAGCGTATCACGCTGAATCTGGCCCCGGCCGATCTGCCCAAGGAGGGCGGGCGCTTCGACCTGCCGATTGCGCTGGGCATTCTGGTCGCCTCGGGCCAGATTCCGCAGGAAGCGGTCGGCAAGCTGGAGTGCGTGGGCGAACTGGCCCTCGATGGCCAGCTGCGCGCCGTGACCGGGGTCCTGCCGGCCGCGCTGGCGGTAGCCGAGACCGGGCGGCAGCTGCTGCTACCCACCGCCAACGCTGATGAAGCCGCACTTGCCGGTAATCTGGAGGTGCTGCCGGTCTCCAATCTGCTGGAGGTGGTGGCCCATCTCACCGGCGAGCAGCGCATCGCCCCGCACCAGCTGGACGCGCCGCCGGCCGCAACGCTTGCCGCGGCGGACCTGTGTGACGTGCGCGGCCAGCATCAGGCGCGCCGGGCACTGGAAGTCGCCGCGGCCGGTGGCCATAACCTGCTGTTTGCCGGCCCGCCCGGCACCGGCAAGACCATGCTGGCAAGCCGGCTGGCCGGCATCCTGCCGCCGCTGACCGACAGCGAATGCCTGGAGGTCGCGGCGATCCGCTCGGTCTGCGGGCTCGATATTCTCGAGCGCTGGGGCCAGCGCCCGTTTCGCGCCCCGCATCACGGCGCCAGTCCTGCCGCGCTGGTGGGTGGCGGCTCAAGGCCCCGCCCCGGCGAAATCTCGCTGGCCCATCAGGGCGTGCTCTTTCTCGATGAGCTGCCGGAGTTTGATCGCAAGGTGCTGGAAGCCATGCGCGAACCGCTGGAGTCCGGTCGCGTTCACATCGCCCGTGCCAGCCAGCAGCGCGAGTACCCGGCCCGCTTTCAGCTCGTGGCCGCCATGAACCCGTGCCCCTGCGGGCATCTGGGCGACCCGCGCCAGCAGTGCAGCTGCACCCCCAACCAGATTCAGCGCTATCAGGCGCGCCTTTCGGGGCCGCTGCTTGATCGCATCGATCTACAGATCGAAGTGCCCGCACTGCCCGCCGAGCAGCTCACCGCCAACACGCAGGGCGAGGATTCCGCGACCTTGCGCGAGCGCGTAATGGCCGCGCGAAAGGTGCAATACGCCCGCGGCGGGCTCAACGCCCATCTCTCCACCAGCGAACTGGAAACCGCCTGTGCGCTGGGCGATGACGAACGCGCCTGGCTTTCCGGCGTGCTGGCGCGGCTCAATCTCTCGGCGCGGGCCTATCACCGCGTGCTCAAGGTCGCGCGAACCATCGCGGATTTAAACGGTGAGGAAACGGTCGAGAAGGGCGCGCTGATGGAGGCGATCGGCTATCGCCAGCTGGATCGGATGATGGGGCGGGGGAACGTATAACGATCTTTTATTAAAAACTGTTCTTGTACGAAGTGCCGTCATAAAGTTCTGAGAAGGATCGAGAGAAGATGAAAGCCAACAATGTAAACGGAATTGACATAATAGAGCTTAAAAGTGGCTATGAATGTTTATTGTTTTATGGGAAGCATTGTCTTAAATGATAAGTCACGTTTAGTGATGACTTTTAAGTCGTCAGTTCTGTTTTTGGTTTGCTTTAAAATTTTTCCGGCGGCTGTAGACATAAAGCCTATTACATCGTCAGGGTCTGTAGCATTTTCATCCAAATGCATGTCTAGCTGCTCGCATGTACTGATAATAAATTCGTTCAATGAGTTTATGATTACTACTGCCTCCTCACTTATAAATACTTGGGACATTATCATTCTGTTGTTGATGTTGTAAGCTTCGTTGCCTATAGTAAAAATTTTCCCATATTCAAAATTCTTGTAATCTTGTCTTCTGTCTGCTTCCTCTAATTCTGAGATTAACTTGGAGCAGTTGGTTATTACTATGCCGTAAGAATTCATTATCTCTTGGTAATGGTCATGCTTTTTATTCCAATATTGTTGTTTGTGGTAGACATATAAGCCCGATATTAATGTAATTGCGGCTAGCAAGATATTAGTCATTGTTACTCGCCTCCCCCATGTTTATTCATCCTTCCTGAATCAGATTCTTTTTTCAAGCTCTGTCCTTTTGTAATCTCTAACTTCATTCCAGAATCCTATAAATTTCGGCAAAAGATGATTATAGCAGTCTTCAAGGAATGTTTTTACATTCTCATTCAGCACGCTTTTTGACTGCTTACCATATTCATAAGTGAAGCTATCAAAGAGCAAGGTTTTCGAGTTGTTTTTTATTCTTACTATATGTTTATGCTTTATTCTGTTGTTCAATGATTTAAGCTTTGCAAAAGTTTCATCTTCATGTATAGCCATCAAAGAGACATTGAAAGGATATTCTTTATACTTGGAAAGGAATTTTTTTTCCAACCTATCCAAGGTGCTTCAGTTTTTACACAAACCGTGATGAAAATGTTTAATGCATAAGGAAGGGAGTCTATTAGTGCATGAAGGTTTTGTATAAAAGCAAAAGTGTTTGCTTCGTATATCGTTCTTATAAGTATTTCATCGCTTTTAGGGGTAGATAATCGGTCTATAAGCAAAGTTTTTTTATTTGTAACTTCTTCTATTTCTGAATAGTGGTATTCGCAATAGTTGGTGCGGTGCTGGATTGATTGTAAGGTTAGATAGAGTTTATGGGTATCCTCGTTTTTTTCGCTTAGCTCTCTTTCTTTAAGATCGACTATCTCTTTTAGGTTCATAGAATGGACTTTGGCTGCCATTTCGATCTCCCATCTTTCTAGCACAAGTAGTTTTAACTTCAATTTGCGCTAATTTAATACGTCCTGCCTTTAAAATCTACGGTCTCTCAAAAAACAAAAAACCGGCACGGGGGAACGTGACCGGGTATCGGTGAGGAAGGAATTCTTCAAGGAACAGCGTCGATAGGTTCACCCCCACCATCCTGTCAATGGCTATGTCGACAGCGTTTCAGGTGTTTTTAGGGAAAGTATCAGGTTTTTTGAATGCTTGCCGATATGACTTTTTTCAACGTCATGAGGGAGGTGTCATGGTTCGTAAGACTCGCAGCGATTGCACAGTCGGTAGCTTTGAAAAGTCGAGGGGATTGCCGCCTGGCTCAATCAGGAACGAAAACGGGCGCGATACCCGTTCCGACAAGCTGATCGGTACAGTCAGGAAAGAAGCAGAGAAGAAAAAGTAACCTTTGATGCGGGGAAGATAGAGGGTGAGCATTCATCCTCTTTTATCCCTATGACCAAGCGTACATGTTGTTCATCATTTCTTGACATACTTCCAGCTCGTGGCTGCCATGAATCCGTGCCCCTGCGGACATCTGGGTGATCCACGCCAACAGTGCAGCTGCACCCCCAACCAGATCCAGCGCTATCAGGCTCGCCTCTCCGGCCCACTGCTCGATCGTATCGATCTACAGATCGAAGTGCCGGCGCTGCCCGCCGAGCAGCTCACCGCCAACACGCAGGGCGAGAACTCCGCGACCGTGCGCGAACGCGTGATGGCGGCGCGAAAGGTGCAATACGCCCGCGGCGGGCTCAACGCCCATCTCTCCACCAGCGAACTGGAAACCGCCTGTGCGCTGGGCGATGACGAACGCGCCTGGCTTTCCAGCGTGCTGGCGCGGCTCAATCTCTCGGCGCGGGCCTATCACCGCGTGCTCAAGGTCGCGCGAACCATCGCGGATTTAAACGGGGAAGAGAAGGTCGAGAAGGGTGCCCTGATGGAAGCGATCGGCTATCGCCAGCTGGATCGGATGATGGGGCGGGGTGTGTAGGTAAACCATTGCCTGCCCCGATATTCAAAAGGGTCAGGAGTTGATGGCGCGTTCCATGCGGTCAAACACCAGCGCGCACTGGCCGTGCCAGTAGCTGTTGAAGTCGAAGTCGCCCTGCTCGCTTTCATACCAGCGGTAGGCATCCGCCTCCAGATTGGCGGCCTGACGGCTTTTCATGTTGGCGCCGCGCTGGCTGAAGGCCGAACGCAGAATCTCGAATGCCTCGGGTTCAAAGCCCTGTTCGACGCCGGTGACCGCGCAGGTGTAGATCGCCACCGCCTCGCTGCCGGGGGTGTTGAACTCGTCGCTGATATAGCCCTGTGCCATGACGTTAAAGGAGCTCGTCAGCAACAGGGCGCCGGCCCATAGGGTTTTCATGATCAGCCTCGTGCTATCTGGCTCGTGGAATACAGCATCTCGACGCCGGTCCTGTCGGCATCCCTGCGGTTATCGGCGTTTTGTATACATAACTTTACACTGACGGGCGAGAGCACGAGTCAAAGGCGAAGCAGCGGGGCATGCTGAAAGAGAGGTGACATGAAAGGCCGCCGCACATCCCTGTGAGGCGGCTCGGTTGAGGGCGATAGCGTCGGCTTAAACCGGCTCCGGCGTTTTGATCGGCTCATTCAGGGTGATGCCGGGCAAATTGCCGGTCATGGTCTCCTGCGGCTGGTAGTGAATGACCGAGCGGATCGCCTCGCCGCGATGGAGCAGATCAAAGGCCGTATTGAGCTGATCATGCGTCATGTTGTGGGTGATGTAGGGGTCGACATCGAAGTGGCCGGAGAGCCATTCATCGACCATGCCCGGCAGCTCCGAGCGGCCCAGCACGCCGCCAAAGGCGGAGCCTTTCCAGACGCGCCCGGTGACCAGCTGGAAGGGCCGCGTCGAGATCTCTTCGCCGGCGCCGGCCACGCCGATGATGATGCTCTCGCCCCAGCCCTTGTGGCAGCACTCGAGCGCGGCGCGCATCAGGGTCACATTGCCCACGCACTCGAACGAGAACTCGACGCCGCCGTTGGTCATGTCGATGATCACTTCATGCAGCGGCTCGGGGTGATCGTTGGGGTTGAGACACTCGGTGGCCCCCAGCGACTCCGCCAGCGCAAACTTGGCCGGGTTGACGTCGATGCCGATGATGCGCCCGGCGCCCTGCAGCTTCGCCCCCTGAATCACCGCCATGCCGACCGCGCCCAGACCAAAGACGGCCACGGTATCGCCCGGGCGTACCTTCGCAGTATTGCGCACCGCACCGATGCCGGTGGGCACCGCGCAGCCCATCACGCAGGCTTTTGCCAGCGGCGCTTCCGGACTGATTTTCGCCACCGCGATCTCCGGCAGTACGGTGTACTCGCTGAAGGTGCTGGTGCCCATGTAGTGGCGAATGGTCTTGCCTTTGTAAGAGAAGCGGCTGGTGCCATCCGGCATCAGGCCCTGCCCCTGGGTCTTGCGAATCGTCTGACACAGGTTGGTTCGGCCCGACTGGATGTAGGGGCAGTCGGGGTCTTCCGGGGTATAGAGCGGAATGATGTGATCGCCCGGTTTGACCGAGGTCACGCCCTTACCGATCTCTTCGACGATTCCCACGCCCTCATGACCGAGCACGCAGGGAAAGAGCCCTTCGGGGTCGCGCCCGGACAGGGTGAACATGTCGGTGTGGCACAGGCTGGTGGTGACGATACGCACCAGCACCTCGCCCGCCTTCGGGCCTTCCAGATCGATCTCTTCGATCTCCAGCGGGCGGTTCGGTTCCCAGGCAATGGCGGCACGCGTTTTCATGAAAACCTCCAGAAAGGATGGCAGGGCCGTAACGACCCTCAAGGCATGTGCAGGGCAAAACGGTCATGTATCGGCCGTTTAATGAAACGTTATAACATAACAAATAAGTGCGCAATTCGTTTTCCGGGCACCAGGGTGATGGATTGATGCTACACCCAATGGCGGGTCGCGCTTTGATAGGGTTGCGCTAATATGAAGGCCGGCATTACCGGGACGTTTTCAGACAGTCAGGCGACAGGGACAGGAGAGTCATCATGCAGGGAGTGGCATCGAAAGGCGCGGTGGGTCGCATTCTGACAGGGCTGGTGCTGGCATGGGCACTGGCCGGCTGTGCCAGCAGTGGCGGCACAAGCGGCGATCCAAAAACCGCCGCGCAGTCGCCGGAGCGCGCCTGGGGGCCGGTGATGGTCGCCATTGCCGAGGCCGGGCTGTATGAGGATGAAAAGACGGTGGTGGATCTGATCCCGCAGCGCGAACCGGGTGAGATCGTGGCGGATTATCGCTCGCGCACTGCGGACGGCCCGCTCTCCCGATCAGCGCTGCAAGCGTTCGTGAGTGACAACTTCGACGAGCCGCCCGAAAACGAGGCGCGGCTGTCGGAGGATGCCGGCACGCCGATCGATGAACACATCAGGAATCTCTGGCCCTATCTGACCCGCGACCCGGCGGCCACCGACGAGGGGCAGTGGAGCAGTCTGGTGGTGCTGCCGCATCGCTACGTGGTGCCGGGCGGGCGCTTCAACGAGATGTTCTACTGGGACAGCTTCTTTACCATGCTGGGGCTGGCGCACAGCGACCGGTATGACCTGGTGCGCGACATGGTGGACAACTTCGCCTGGCTGATCGATCAGTACGGCTTTATTCCCAACGGTACCCGCACCTACTTCCTGACCCGCAGTCAGCCGCCGTTCTTTGCCTCGATGGTGGGGCTTCTGGCCGAACGTGACGGCGATGAGGTCTATCAGCGTTATCTGCCCGAACTCGAACGCGAATACGACTACTGGATGCGTGGGGCGGAAACGCTCCAGCCCGGGCAGGCCAGCGAGCACGTGGTGAGACTGGAAGACGGCACGCTGCTCAACCGCTATCACGGCAGCGAAAACACGCCGCGACCGGAGTCGTATGCCGGAGAAATTGAACTGGCGGACAAGGCATCACATCGACCGGCACCGGAAGTCTATGGGGCACTGCGCGCCGCCGCCGAGAGCGGCTGGGACTTCAGCTCGCGCTGGATGGCAGACGGCAGCCAGCAGAGCACCATCGCCACCCGGGAGGTCCTGCCGGTGGATCTCAACGCGCTGCTGTTTCATCTGGAGAAAACGCTGGCCCATGCCTGGCAGCTCGAGGGCAACCGCGAGTGGGCCGAGCAGTTCGAACAGCGCGCCGCGACCCGCCGCGAGGCGATCAATCGGATCTTCTGGGACGCCGATCGCGGCCTGTATACCGACTACGAGTGGCGCGATCAGCGCCTGAGCGAGGTGGTCTCCGCCGCCATGGTCTATCCGCTCGCCTTCGGCGTGGCCGATCAGCCCCGTGCCGAGGCCACCGCCGCGGCCGTCGAGCGGGAGCTGCTGCGCCCGGGCGGCATGGTGACCACCAACCGCCATACCGGCGAGCAGTGGGATGCGCCCAACGGCTGGGCACCGCTGCAGTGGCTGGCGGTAGAAGGGCTGTCGCGCTATGGCCAGACGCGGCTGGCCGCCACCATCGCCCGGCGCTGGATCGACACCAATCAGCGCGTCTATGACCAGACCGGCAAGCTGGTCGAGAAGTACAACGTGGAAAATCCCGGCGTGGGCGGCGGCGGCGAGTACGAGGTGGTCGATGGCTTCGGCTGGACCAACGGCGTGCTGCTGGATCTGATGGCACGCTATCCGCAGGCGGCCTCAACGCCCTGAGGGGCCACTGTGTTATCCACACCTGCCTGCAGGCAGGTGTGACCTGGTGCCCGTGTGTCAGCAGGCATGGTCGCCGGGAAAAGTCTTGTGCATCGGGGCCCCTGCCGGCGCGGCCGGCAGGGGCCCTGGCAGGTCTGCAGTAGACAACTACCGGGCGTCGCGCGGCTTGTCCGGATCAACGCCCACCAGGCAGTTCACGGTTTCGCCGCCCTGGTCGTTGATCAAGGCGCCTTCGGGGCGACGGCGCTGGCCGGACAGTTCGAGCGAGGCGGTCAGCCAGCCGACCAGCGTATCGCCCAGGTCGAGCGCTTCCCTGGCGCGCTGCTGACTGAAAAAGGTCAGCAGTTGTTGCGCCTCGTCACGCTTGTCCTGCTCGATCAACGTTCTGGCGGAGGCTTCCACCCAGTTCAGATCGTCGAAGCTGGCCTGTTCGAAGCCCTCCAGCAGCTCGGTCACGCCATCGTAAAAGCGTTCGGGCTGTTCGCACATCAAATACATCACCTGCTTGAAGCGCCGCCCGGCGAAGTCGCTGGCTTCCTGCACCTGAAAATCCGGATTCAGAAAGGAGGAAGCGGCGCCCTTGAACAGGTAACGATGCTGGCCGTATTCCATCGGCACGTCCTGAACGCCCAGCCACCAGGGAACGAAAGGCGCGGCGACCGACCCGGTAGGGGCCACCCAGATGCGCTGCATGTCCGGGTCGGTGTCGGGCTTCAGGGTCGTGACCTGACCGTAACCTGCTTCGTCATCGGCAATGCGACGATCGCGGACCATGTCCATCATGTCGCGCTCGGTCAGGGGGGCCCGCTCGCCGAGCGCCTCTTCGACATCCGCCTGCGACATGTATTTGTAGCCACCAGTACGCGCCTGAGCGTCCTGACGGCCGTAAGCGGCAAACACATTGAAAGTGTCCCCGCTGTCATGCCAGCCCTGCTCTTCGGCAAAGGAAATGAGATTTTCAGACCCCATGTAATCAGGGTTCTGGTCGAAATAGGCGGGGAAATCCTCGATATATCCCGGATAAAGCACGCGAATATCGTCATCGCCCAGACGCTCTGCCGCCCAGAGCCCCTGACTGCCTGCAAACTCCCACACGACCCAGCCTTCATTGGCATCGGCAATCAGATGCGTGTTGCCCCCGTAGGTGGAGTAACCGTATTGCTCGATGAGATTGCCAATCAGTTCGACCCCCTCGCGGGCGGTCGTCGCACGCTCCAGTACCAGCCGGGCAAGATCACTGTACTGCGGCCCCCGCTGTGGTGTCCGGGTCATGTCGACCAGTTCCTTGCGATTGGTCGCCCAGACATCCCGAACGGCCACGCCGTGCTCATTGATGCCGCCGTTGGTCAGCGGGGCCGGGAAGCCCTTGTAATCCGAATACGACATCGTGAGATAACGAAAGGTATGTTCGACCTGAGGAATGTCGATCAGCTCGCCGGGCATGGCCGCTTCAGGCGTGACGCCAACGCTGACGTGATCGCTCGCGTCATGGTCGGCAGCGGGGACAATCTCGAGCCAGTGGCTGGAGACCTCTTCACCGGTACCGCCGATCATCACCGCACCTTCTTCGGTATGATTCTTGCCCACATAGTAGGCGTAGCTGGCCCAGGCGGAGGAGCTGAAGGCGAGCAGTGGAAAAATCAGGGTGATTGTCTTGAAAGCGGCAATTCTTGTCATGTCATGTACGCCAGTTCTTGTCATTGGACTTGTATTGAAAAACCCCGGCATCGCCGGCGAGCGTCACGTCGGGGCATCGCAAAGTGCCTGACCCCCAACGTTTTTTGATCCTACTACGTTAATGACGCTGTCATCACCTGTTCGAATGACATCAACCATGGTCGACGTCGGACAAGGGGCTGTCGCAGGCAGGAGGGCCACGGGGACATTGTCGATTGCAGGGGCCAAACGCATGTTTCGAACTTTCCGAACGCTTTCGCCATACGGCGCCCATGAATAGATCGGCGCCGCTTCAGGGCAGCATCACCGTCACCGGTAGGCTATCCTGCACCCTCCGTTGACAGGGTACGGAGGCGTTGCGATGCAGTTGATTCATCTTCAGGGCGCGCAGATCCGCCAGTGGCTCGACGAGCTGGCGGCGCTGCGCATCCGTGTCTTTCGTGAGTTCCCTTATCTCTACGATGGCTCGCCCGACTACGAGCGCGACTATCTGGAGACCTACGCGCAAAGCGACGACAGCCTCTGTGTGCTGGTGCTCGATGATGATCGGGTCGTGGGCATGAGCACGGCGCTGCCGCTGGCCGACGAGGATGAAGCGTTCATGCGTCCCTTTCGGGAGCAGGGCCTTGATATCGATACCGTCTGCTACTTTGGCGAGTCGATTTTGCTGCCCGAATATCGCGGTCAGGGCCTTGGCGTGCGCTTTTTCGAGGCGCGCGAGGCGCATGCGCGAACGCTTGCCGGGGTTCGTCATACGGCGTTTTGCGCCGTGGAGCGCCCGGCGGATCATCCGCGTCGCCCGAGCGACTATCAACCGCTGGATCGTTTCTGGCACAAGCGCGGCTACACGCCCCGGCCCGAGCTTATTGCCCACTACGAATGGCAGGATATCGACGCCGAAGCGCCGGATCACAAGACCCTGCGCTTCTGGCTCAGGACGCTCGATTGATTTGATGTCCGCTTGTCGGGGCATCGACCCTGATTGTCCCTTTTATTGAGGAGTGCCCATGCACCTGGCCCTGTGTCAGTACGCCATCGAGCTGTTTGAAGACTCGCACGACTATCAGGCACACCTCGAATCGCTGATCGAGCAGGCCGCCGTCCGCGGCGCCGAGCTGCTGGTCATGCCGGAATACTCAAGCCTGGTCATGACCGGACAAATGCCGCCGGAGGTGCGCGGTGACCTGCACGCGTCCATCGAGGCCCTGCAGCCGATGCTGCCGGCCTGGCTTGAACAGTGCGAGGCGCTGGCGAAGCGGTTCGGCATCTATCTGGTACCGGGCAGTGCGCCGGTGCGTGATGACGATGGCATCTACCGCAATCGCGCCTGGCTTTTTGGCCCCAGCGGGCTGATCGGCACCCAGGACAAGCTGATCATGACGCGCTTTGAGCGCGAGCACTGGGGTATCGAAGGCGGCAGCGGCCTGCGGGTGTTTGACACGGCGCTTGGAAAGCTCGGCATTCTGATCTGCTACGACAACGAGTTCCCCATGGCGGCGCGCCTGCTGGCCGAGCAGGGGGTGGATCTGATCGTCTCGCCGAGCTGCACCGATACCGAATCCGGTTACTACCGGGTGCGCACCGGGGCCCGGGCCAGGGCGCTGGAGAACCAGATCGCCGTGGCGGTGTCGCCCACGGTGGGCGAGGCGGCCTGGTCACAGGCGCTGGACTACAACTACGGCCGCGCCGGGCTTTATGTGCCCGCCGATATCGGCATGCCGGCCAGCGGGGTGGTGGCGCAGAGCGAGAACCTCACCATTGATCGCAGCTCGTGGCTGCACGTGGAGCTGGATCTCTCTGCCATTGCCGCCCTGCGCGAGGAGGGGCAGGTACTGCTGCGCCGTGACTGGCCGGAGCAGTTCGATCCTGCGCGAATGTACATTACCGACCACTGAGACAGACTGCTCCACTGATACGGTAGGGCCTGCCCGACGGCCGTGATGAGACTGTCATAACCCAATGGGGACTCTTTCATGCCAGCGTTTCTTGATGAATTGTCACTGATGGCGGCGCTGGGTGTTTTTGCCCTTTGTGCGCTGATCATCGGCACCGTGGGCACCCGGCTGACCGGGATAGTCGATCATCTGGCCGATCGAACCGGGCTGGGCGAGGCGATTGCCGGCTCGGTCATGCTGGGGGCGGCCACCTCGCTGTCCGGCATCATGGTGTCGGTGGCTGCCGCCGCTCGCGGTCAGCCGGAGCTTGCCATGAGCAATGCGCTGGGCGGCATCGCGGTACAGACAGCCTTTCTGGCCCTGGCCGATATCACCTATCGGCGTGCCAACCTGGAGCATGCGGCGCCCTCGATCGGTAATCTGATGCAGTCGACGCTGTTGATCTGTCTGCTGTCGCTGCTGCTGCTCGGTGGCTGGACGCCGCCGTTCACGATTCTGGGCATCCACCCGGTGACCGTGCTGATGTTTGCCGGCTACGGTTATGGGCTGCTGAAGGTGCGCGACGCCCAGAACGATCCCATGTGGCGGCCGAAGCGCACTCGTGAAACCTTTGAAGATACGCCGGACACCGAAACCGATCGGCGCAGCATGATGATGCTGTGGGGTCAGTTTCTGGGGCTGGCGCTACTGCTGGGGCTGACCGGGCTGGTACTGGAGCGGGCCGCCTCGGTGATTGCCACACAGTCCGGCCTGTCGGCGACGGCGGTCGGGGCGCTTCTGACGGCGGTGGCCACGTCGCTGCCGGAGCTGGTGACCTCGCTGGCCGCCGTGCGCCGCGGGGCGTTGACGCTGGCCGTGGGCGGTATCATCGGTGGCAACGCCTTTGACAGTCTTTTTGCCGCGGCCTCGGACATCGCCTACCGTGATGGCTCGATCTATCATGTCATGTCCGATCAGGTGATGCTGTGGGTGGCCGTGACCCTGTTGATGACCGGGGTGATGCTGATGGGCCTGATTCGTCGCGAGCCCCAGAACTGGGGTGGCATCGGTTTCGAGAGTGTGGCGATACTGGTCCTTTATGGCCTCGGGGCGGCTCTGACCCTGATCGGGTGAAGCCGCTGGCAAACGGCATTGCCGGGCCGGGCAATGGAGACAGGAGGACGCATGAGCGCAACATCGTCGAATACCGATACCCCGACAGCCCTGGAAGAGTGCCACGCAGGTACCCTGCGCGCGCTGTTCGAGTCAGGCCGGGCCTCGCCGGTCGAGGCGACCCGGGCGGCGCTGGCACGCATCGAGCGCTTCAACGGGGAGGTGAACGCCTTTTGTCATGTGGATCATGACGGGGCGCTGGCGGCCGCCCGCGACAGCGAGGCGCGCTGGCAGCGCGGCGAACCGCTGGGACCGATCGATGGCATCCCCACCTCGATGAAGGATCTCTCCGAGGTGGCGGGTATGCCGGTACGTGATGGCTCACTCACCACCGGTAACGAGATCTGCGATCACGACGGTCCGCCGGCGCAGTTCCTGCGTGAGGCGGGTGCCGTGCTGCTGGGCAAGACCACCACGCCGGAGTTCGGCTGGAAGGCCACCACCGACAGCCGCGTGACCGGCATTACCCGTAATCCGTGGAACACCGAGCTGACGCCCGGCGGCTCCTCCGGTGGCGCGGCCGTGGCCGCAGCGCTCAACATGGGCGTGCTGCACCAGGGCGGCGACAGCGGCGGCTCGATTCGCATTCCGGCGGCCTTTACCGGCGTGTTCGGCTTCAAGTCGACCTACGGCTGGGTGCCGCAGTGGCCGCCCAGCACCATGGCCTCGCTGTCCCACATCGGCCCGATCACCCGCACGGTCGATGACGCCATCGCCATGCTCAACGTGATCGGGCGCTTTCATGGTCATGACTACTTTTCGGTGCCGGGGCAGCCGACGGACTGGGGCGAGCAGTGTGATGACGCGGGGCGTCTGGACGGCCTGAAGATCGCTTTCTGCCCGGCGCTGGGCACGGCGGCCCGCGATGACGAGATCTCTCACTGCGTGGGCCACGCCGCGCATCGTCTGGAAGAACTCGGCGCGCAGGTCGAGCGCATCGAGCCGGAAGTGGAGAGTTCGCTGGAAACCTATCGCATTCTGTGGGCCTCGGCATCGGCCACCCAAGTGGCCGACATGACGCCGCAGCAAAAGGAACAGCTCGACCCGGGCCTTGCCGAGATCGCCGAATGGGGACGTGCCTTCTCGGCCGTGGATCTGCTGCGCGCCCAGACCATGCGGACCCGGCTCAACCGCCACATGGACCACTTTCTGGGCAGCTATGATCTGATCCTTACGCCCAGCGTGCCCATCGCCGCCTTCGAGGTCGGTCATGAAGTGCCGCCGGGCAGCGGCATGCGCGACTGGATGGAGTGGACGCCCTTTTCCTACCCGTTCAACCTGACCCAGCAGCCGGCCGCCTCCGTGCCCTGCGGCTTCACCGCCGCCGGTCTGCCGATCGGCCTCCAGATCGTCGGCGCCCGCTTTGACGACGCTCGGGTACTGCGCGCCTGCCGGGCGTACATGAACGCCTTTCCGCCGCGCTTTCCCGAAGGGCTCAATGAGAGCCGGCCATGAGGGCCGGTTGCTGTGCGCATTCAGGAGCGTGGGGTTGACTCCGGTTTGGAGGGCTCGGCATCAAGTGACGGGTCATCAAATTCATGCTGCGGATCGACACCGCGTTTCATCTGCCAGCGATAAACCATGAGCGCCATTACTGGTGTCAACAACGCTGTGGTCACTACCGAACCGGCAATCTGGGCGGTGGCCGCGGCTTCAATGGCGCGGTAGGCGGGGTCGACGGCGACCACCACGGCTGGTGTGGCAACGGCGGCGCCGGCGGTAGAAGATTCACAGGCCCCCGAGATCAGATTACGTCGGGCAGGCGGGCGTCGCCGAATGCGATGCACAAGGTGGAGCAGCAGCATGGCGCCGCCGCCCGAAACGACCAGGGTCAAAAGACCCAGCAGCACCCCGGGCAGCCCCGCCTCAATCAGGGTCTTGAAATCGATGCCGGCCCCGAGCGGAAAGGCGAAAAAGGGGATCAGGATGCGCTGACCCGGGGCAAGAAAGCGCCGCAGGTTTTCATCCAGATTGCCCAGGATAAAGCCCAGGATGACAGGCGTGACTACCCCGATAAAGGTCAGCAATGGGATGGACGCCAGGCCCGCCGCCCCCAGTACCACCATGGTCAGAAAGGGGCCGTCGTTGAGCGAGATGACCGAGACGGCGCCCTTGTCAGTCGTGTTGCCGAACTGCTCGGTCAGGGCGACATAAAGCCCGCTGTTGGAGTTGGTCATGGCGGCCACGATGGCCAGCGGCGTCAGGGCAAAAAGTGTTCCGGAAGGCATCAGAAAGGCCGCAATCAGTGCGATCAAAACGCCGGCAAACAGTTTGCCCAGCAGGATGGCAAACCCCTTTTCCAGAATGGGGCCGGTCGCTCTGATAGGAATCTGGGCCCCCATGCAAAAGAGGAAAGCGCCGATGATAGCCAGCGCTCCATCCTTGAACAGTGCCTGGGTAAAGCCGCCAATTTCCAGCATTCCCGGAAAGAAGGTATTAACGGTTGCGCCCATCAGCAGCGGAACGATCATGATGCCGCCGGGCACCCTTTCGATGGCACCGAGAATATTCATGCCAGCCTCGTTGGGCGACCTGCGGTCGCCTGCAGGGAAATTGCTGCAGCGTTGCCCCGCACACTCGGTGGCATGCTGCGCCTTGAAACGGATAGTGCTTGTTTAGTCGTTACGCTGTTTCTTCATGGCTGCCAGCGCCGTGAGATAGCCGTCCCGCCACGCCATGCGCTCATCGCGCTGCTCAACGGGCAGGGTTTCGCGGCGCGCCGCTTCCAGCTGATCGAGCAGCTTGTCGCTGTAGCCCTGTCGCGGCCTGGAAGTGTCGGCAATCTCCTGATACATCGGCCCCAGCCGGTTCATGTAGTCGCGCACACCGCCCGGGGCGTTAAGATCGATGGTCTCGATCGGGCCCATGAAAAACCAGCGGGCACCCAGACCGTCACTGACCACGCGATCAAGATCCTCGACGCTGATGTAGCCATCCTCGATGAGATTGAAGGCCTCATTGAGCAATGCGCCCTGTAAGCGGTTGACCGCAAAGCCGGGAATTTCGCCGCCGAGAGTAATGGGTGACTGACCGATGTCCTGCATCAGTTGGCGCGTGCGCTGGACGACCTCGTCATCGGTCCAGGGCGCCGGGATCAGTTCAACCAGCGGGATAAGGGCAGGCGGGTTGATTGGATGGGCTACAAGGCAACGGTGACGATGAGCCAGGTGTTCGGTAAAGCTTGACGCGGTAATGCCCGAAGTGGAGCTGGCCAGTACGATATCCGGTGCGGCCAGTTCATCGAGTTGTGCAAATATTTCCCTTTTGACCTCGACGCGCTCCGGTACGTTTTCCTGAACGTGAATGGCCCCGGTCAGCGTGGCAGTCAGATCGCTGCTGGTGGAAATTCGGGCGAGCACTGTTTCGGGTGACTCATCAAGAAGCTGGTTGTCGGCCAGCTCTCCAAGGGTTTCGCCGACCAGCTCGCGGGCCCGGGGTAGCACGTCGGCATTGGTATCAAACAACACGACGTCCTTGCCGCCGCGTGCAAAGACACTGGCCCAGCTTCGTCCGATCAGGCCAGCGCCGATAATGGCGATATGATTCATAATGTTCTCCTTTAACAGGCAGGGAAGATTCCCCTGTGGGTCTGACATATGGCGCTCCATGTGCGAGCGCAGGTTCAGGGCTGCTTTTGTGACGTCTCTACCGAATGCAGCGGTGAGGCAGCGACGGCATCGATATTGATGTTTCTTTCCCGAATCGCCTCGAGTGCCGATTCAGCAAGACCGCTGTCGGTGACGATCAGGTCAAAATCCTCCAGCGTGCAGGCACGAAACATGCCGGTACGTCCGTATTTGGTGCTGTCGGCAACCAGGATGCGTTTGGACGCCGTCTGCAGCAGCTGCTGCTTGATCATGATCTTGGCGTCATCGGGTGTCGTGACACCGCGCTCCAGATGCCACGAGCTGCTGCTTAAAAAGGCGATATCGACATTGATGTGACGAAGAAACTCGACCACGGCCGGGCCCACGGTGGAGTGGTTGTCCGGGTTGACTCGCCCGCCGGTGTGAAAGAGCTCGATATGAGAGTGCTGGGCCAGCAGATTGGAGATGTGAAAATTGTTGGTGATGACCGACAGACGCTGGTGGCCGCTGAGCAGTCGCGCCATCTCATACGTCGTGGTGCCGGCATCCAGATAGATCGACATGCCGTCGTGAATATCAGCTACGGCCCGCTGGGCAATGGCCCGTTTTTGCAGCAGATTGGCACCGGCCTTTTCCTGCCACGGCGGTTCATGCCGGAACCCGGCGGCGCGCCTTACGCCGCCGGATACGGACATGACCAGCCCTTGGGCTTCGAGCTGTGCGATATCGCGTCGAACCGTCATGTGGGATACCGCCAGGCGCTCGGTCAGATCGTTGATACTGACTACCCCCTGGCGGTCCAGAAGTTTAAGCAGATAGTCCTGGCGGTGGACGGGAATCAAAGAGCTTTCTCCTTTTTGGAAGACAGGATTCGATGGTAATAAATGTAAGGATTTAACATTTATTACCGTCTGTTGATCATCGGCCCGGAAGCCTTCGGGGTCAAAGACTGCGCTGGTTTCTTTGGTCTTATGGACCATGGTGGAAGGGAGCAGATGAAGTGAGCTGACAATCGGGAATGTCAGCTCATACAAGATGGGAAGTTATGTGAAAAATCGGAATGTTACGGTGGGAATAAATATGCCATGGCCCGGGCTACCCAGTTAGCAGGCCGGCATTATTGGTTGATCGCACGAAACGTGGCCCGCGTCACGGCGTTGTAGCAGCAGCCGTGATCGTTCCTGCTCGTGGCCGCGATCGTCCCGGGCGCGTACCTGAAGGACATGCGCTCCGGCGTCCACCCGACAGGTCAGTGACCAGCAGACCCAGGCGCCGGCGATGTTGGGCGTGTGCAGGGTGGCGCGCTGCCACTCACCGTCATCGAGGCGGCATTCAACAGCGGTGACCTGCCCCTCGCCGGAAAGTGCCCGCCCGCGCAGGGTCGCGGCGCCGGCCGGCAGGCGGGCATCGTCTTCCAGCTCGATCATGCTCATGACCGGCATGGTGGTGATGGGAACGCCGTCGGCCTCGCCTTCGGCCGGGTAGTCGGGGCCGGCCAGGGTATAGTCCTGCGTGTTCCAGTAGGTGTTGCGCGCCTCGCGCGAGACCTCGATGCGCCCCAGCCATTTGATGCTGGCGGCCCCCAGCCAGCCGGAAACCACCAGCCGTGCCGGAAAGCCGTGATCGATCGGCAGCGGTTCGCCGTTCATGGCCAGCGCAATGAGGGTGTCATCAGCGAGCGCCTTGTCGAGCGGCAGCGGCCTGGCAAAGCGGCCGCTGTCGAGCCCTTCGGGCAGGACATGAAAGGCGTCGTCCCGTACGCCGGCCAGAGCCAGCACGTCGCGCAGGCGCACGCCGCTCCACTCGGCCACGCCGACGGCTCCGGTGCCCCACTGCGCGCCTTCGGCCGCCGTGCCGAAATCGCGGGCAAAGAAGGCGCGGGCGTTGCCGGCGCACTCGATGGCGCGAGTGACGCTGACGCGCGGCAGACGCTCGAGATCGCTCAGGCGCAGGGTCTGTTCGTGCGCCAGGGCGTCGCCGGTAAGCGTCAGCTGCCAGTCGGTGGCAGTGATTTCAGGGATGTCAAAGTGGCTGCGTACGAAGAACTGACGGTTGGGGGTGAGATAGCCCGGCAACCGGGAGAGGCGTGTTTCGGCGTTGGTGGCACCGCCACCTTCGGGATGGTGGAAATGCTCGCCGGGCAGGGGCTTGAAAATGCCGGGATGATGGCTCATGACAAAACGCTCCGGACAGACCGTGAATGACGACTCTGTTGAGCGTAGCGGCTTTTGGCGTCAGGTCATGGCCGGGTGGCGTTACCGGCTCGAATAGAGCGGCACGTCGTCGGGCAGAGCCGGGTGGTTATGCTCCCAGGCGATGGCAGAGACGTCGGCGTTTTTCTTCGAGGCGCGTACGGTCTTTTCCAGAGAGGGCCCGTCGATATTGACGAAGGGGGCCGTGACCAGCTTGCGACGTGACAGATTCTTGCTTAGGCGATAGCGCAGCGACAGCGCCAGCAGGGTGTCGGTGGCATCACTGACGCCCTCCGGACCGGCGATGCGGCGCTGCATGGCGCGTGCCCGGGCGTAGAGCGTGTTGAAATCCGCCTCATGGCGGCCGTAGAGCTCGCGCAGCATCTTGCCGATCTGCAGCGCAGTGGAGATCGCCGGCTGGGTAACCCGGGTCGTCATGCGGGCGCAGTCGATCGCGCGCAGCGGCGCCTGCGCTTCCCGGGTGGAGACCATCAGGTTGCCGGTGTTGATATCCAGATGGCAGATGCGGGCGTGATGAAAGGTGCGCAGCAGATCTTCAAGGCGCTGCAGCAGCACCTCACGACGTGGCTCGTCGGCGGCGGCAAAGGCCTCGCCCAGATTGACCCACCCCTCGAGCCAGGGCTGGATCAGCAGCTGGCGTACTGGAATGCCGCCGCGCAGGTACTCGCCCAGACACAGGACCTCAAGACCCTGATGGGTCCGCTCGTTGAGGATGAGGGTGTTGTCGACTTCGGCACTGCCGTGATCGTGGCCCAGAAAGGTGTTCTGAACGCCCAGCCAGGCGCCCAGACGCTTTCGTAGCGTCTTCAGGGCGATCTCCTTGGCAAAGAAATCGCCCTGATCGGCATGAAGGCGAAAGATGCTGCGGCCCTTGCGCTCGCGCAGGGTCGTGACGTCCTTGTCCTCGCTGCCGCCGAGGTGTTGATCCATGCGCCGGGCCGCTTCGTGGGCACGCACGTCATCGGCCAGCCACCACTGCCAGGGGGAGCCGGGGAAGCGGATGGGGCCATGAAAGTGGCGCTGCAGGACGTCGGGGCGTCCGCGGCGGCGCTGGCGATCGGAGATGTTCATGAGGAAGTACCGGTACGGATCCCGGGTGGGCGGGGGATCACGACTTCGTTAACAGGCTAAATCTTTTTATTAATATAAGAACACTGTTCGCTTATGTCCAGTGCCGTTTAACATGATTTTCATAATGTCATGGTAGGGCGTCGACGCGGCGCATGGCGTCCTGTTGGTCGTGGTGGGGGCGCCCTGCCTCTGTAAAAGGACAGGGCGAAAAGGGGGGGGACGGCGTTAGCGCTGCAAAACGCTCTGGAGCATCGCCAGGCGGGCCGGGGCGAGGGCATTTTCGACAGCGGAGATGCGAAGGACATGGCCCAGCGCCGGATGCGGGGGGCGGTGAACGATGATGTCGTTGGCCAGCAGGGTCTGCTGCGCCTCGAAGGCCTGATCGGCATCCGGCAGGCGCACGGCCAGAAAGTTGGTGGCCGAGGGCAAAACGTCGACGCCCCACTGCGTCAGCTGCGCTGCCAGCCGCTCGCGCCTGTCGATGACGTCACGCACATGCTGTTCGACCTCGTCATCATGACTCAGCACGATGCCTGCGGCGGTCAGGGCGACTGATGAGACCGCGTTGTGGATGCGGACCTTGTGCATGACCTCGATCAGCTCGGGGGTGGCGATGGCGTAGCCCACGCGCATGCCGGCCAGGCCATGGGCCTTGGAGAAGGTGCGAAGGCGCACCACGCCTTTCATGGGCCGGCTGTCGCTGCGCTCCGGACGAAACTCGTAATAGGCCTCATCAAGGAGAAGGTGGCACGTCGGCGGCAGGTTTTCGATGAGGTGGGCGATGTCGGCCTCCGTCAGGCAGTGGCCGCTGGGATTGTCCGGGTTGACCAGATACACCAGCTTGGCGTGGTGCAGCCAGGCCGCCTGCACCAGGGCGTCGACATCGGGCGCCAGTGTGCCGGCGGTGTCCTGATAGGCCACTTCGACCAGGTGACAGCCGTGGCCCTCGGCAAAGTAGCGAAAGGTCGGATAGGTACCGGCACTGGTGATGACGGTGGTGCCGGTATCGCACAGGGTGCGCAGGGTCAGCGCGATCAGGCTGTCGGCGCCGGCATCCACCAGCAGGGCCTCAAGGGGCGTGTCCAGCCGCTCGACCAGCTGGTGGCGCAGATCAAGGGCCTGCGTGTCGCCATAGGTGCGCGCCAGCTCGGCTACCGGAGCGCCCAGGGCCTCGGCCAGTGCCCGGTGCGGCATGTCCAGGCTTTCATTGGAGCCCAGCTGATGGGGCAGGGGCCGGCCCAGGCGGCGTTCCAGGGCCTTGTGCCCCGGGAAGGGGTTGTCCGGTCCTTCGCGATCAAGATGAGATGCACGCACGAAACAGTCTCCGGTTCAGGGGTGGTAGGTAATCAGGTCAGTGAGCGGTGATCAGGGGGCCGGGGTCACGGCCGCCGCGGACAGGGGCAGTCCCAGCTCGTCGAAGGCGCCGTCGATCTCCCTTTGCCACCAGATATCGTCACTGTCGCCGCGTCGGAGCGTCAATGTCAGCGTATAGGGGTACAGCTGTCGATCCGACAGCGTGATGGTGCCCAGCGGCGCTTCCAGCAGGGAAAAAAGCCGCCACTGGTTGGCGGGCGCATCCGCCTGCGCCGGCGCCCTTGCAACGGAAAGCACCTGCGGCCCGTCCCGGGCGCTGAGCAGATGGCGGGTCAGGGCGTCGTTGAAGCGGGCATCAGCCCGGCGGCCGAAGTCGGCATCGGCCTGAACGGGGATGACCAGGATGACGCGGTTACCCGCCTCATCCGGCCAGGGCGCCTCCTTGAGCACATCGGCGGCAGCCGTCCGGCCCAGGTTTTCCAGCGGCGTGCGGTGGCGCGAGGGGTCGCGGTCCATCCCGGCGCAGCCTGCCAGCATGAGCATCAGCAGCACGGCAGGTAGCCATCGTGTCATGAGGGGGCCTCGGGCGTATCGGCCGGCGTAACGCATGAGCCGTCGGTTTGTGTGATCAAAAAGTGATGCAGCGCCCGGAACAGGGTCCGGCGAATATCCGGTGATTCGTTGACCAGGTGGTGTCGGGCCGTTTGATGATAGACGATCCTGGCGCCGGGCAGCAGTTGTCGCAGCACTTCAAGGTTCCAGCGCCAGTCCACGGTGGCATCCTGCTCGCCCTGCAGGATCAGGGTCGGCAGCTCATTGGGCGGCAGCCGGCGCACGTGCGTTATCCAGTCGCGCATGGCGCCGACCCAGACCAGCGGCAGGGTGTTGGTCTGCAGCGGATCCTCGCGGTGCAGAAAGTCGGTAAAGGCCAGGTTGGTGGTATTGGGGCGGTGACTGCGCGGAATGCTGCGAATGAACGGTGTGGCCAGCCGGTGCATCAGACGCGAGCGCTGCCACTTGCAGGGGCGCACCAGCGGGGCCAGCAGCACCAGCGACTGCCACGGGTGACGGCCCGGACGCTCCAGCACATCGGTGGCGAGAATGGCCGCGCCGGTGCTCTGGCCGATGCCGATCAGCGGCGTCTGGATCAGCGCCCTGGCGTCGAGATGGGCGATCAGGTCACGCAGACACCGGGTATAGGTGGCGAAGGCATCGATGGCGGCGCGCTCGCCGCTGGAGAGGCCGTGCCCCGGCAGGTCCCAGAGCACCACGCGAAAGCCGCTGTCCAGCAGCAGGCGCAGCAGATGGCCGTAAAGCCCCAGATGGTCGAAATAGCCGTGAACGATCAGTACCGTACCGCGGAGCCCCGACGCTGGCGGCGTCCAGACCTGGGTCCAGAGGCGAAACCCGTCGACCTGCACATACCCCGACTCGATGGCACCGGCCTGCTCCATCAGCGCATCC
The DNA here is from genome assembly GCF_053903105.1 of Kushneria sp. AK178. Taxonomy (NCBI): domain Bacteria; kingdom Pseudomonadati; phylum Pseudomonadota; class Gammaproteobacteria; order Oceanospirillales; family Halomonadaceae; genus Kushneria; species Kushneria sp. AK178. Next base: position 338,342 of record NZ_CP096381.1, read on the forward strand.
AGCTCGTAGTGGCGAAAATACTGCCCCAGCGCGCCGGTCGGCGGCAGGGCCAAAGGCGCCAGCGGGCCGGCACTCAGCAGATCGGAAAAGTCGGGTAAGGCCATTGTCAAAAACGCTCATGCTTGCGCCACGCCGCTCGCGCCGCCAGAGGTCAATTATGAGGACTCGGGGCGTCGGCGCAAGGCAGTCACCCCCAGTACCCCCCAGCCGGTCATCATCACCAGCCCGCCCAGCGGCGTGACCGGGCCCAGCAGGGCAGGGCCGCCCAGCGCCAGCACATACAGCGACCCGGAAAAGAGCACCACGCCCACGCTCCACAGGGCCAGCACCAGCCGCTGACCCTTGAGGGCCACAACGTCGCGCCAGACGAGGATCAGCATGACGGCGAGCGTGTGCCAGGCCTGATAGCGCACGCCGGTATGCCAGGCGTTGAGGGCGGCGGCATCCAGCCGGTCGGCCAGGCCGTGGGCGCCCCAGGCGCCGAGCACCACCACACACAGTCCGGAGAGGGCGGCCGCAAGCCAGAAAAGGCGCGATGACATGGGGCGTATGCTCCTATCGAATTGGGCATTTTGACGTGAATCCGTGTATGGTCGCACGCACGCGCCCGGGCCACCAGGTGCTGCTTCGGGGTGGTGGCTCTGATCAATAACACACCACAAGAGTAATGCCTCCGTAACCGCGGGGCATGGCGGGGAACTCCCATGGAATTTATTACTAGCATTGAAAATGCCGCTTATGCCGTGATGAATCCGATCAGCGGCTTTATCTGGTCGTTCATCCTGGTCTATCTGCTGCTCGGGGCCGGTCTCGTCTTTACCGTTGCGACCCGGTTCATGCAGGTTCGTCTGCTGGGCCACATGGCCCGCGTCACCTTTACCAGCCGGGGCAGCGGTGAGGGTGTGAGTGCCTTTCAGGCCTTTGCGACCTCGCTGGCTGCGCGCGTGGGCACCGGCAACCTGGCCGGCGTGGCGCTGGCCCTGTGGGTCGGCGGCCCCGGTGCCATCTTCTGGATGTGGATGACCGCCATCATCGGCCTGGCCACGGCCTTTATCGAGTCCACCCTGGGGCAGGTCTACAAGATCGAGCACAAGGATGGGGTCTTTCGCGGCGGGCCGGCCTACTATATCGAGCGCGGGCTGGGCCAGCGCTGGATGGGCTGTCTGTTTGCCGTCTTTCTGATCATCGCCTTTGGCCTGGCCTTTTGCGGCGCGCAGGCCAACACCATCGCCCAGGCGGTCGACGGTGCCTTTGCCGTACCGACCTGGATCACCGGGATCGTGCTGGTGGCTCTGACCGCCCTGGTCATCTATGGCGGCATCAAATCGGTGGCGCGCACGGCCGAAAAGATCGTGCCGCTGATGGCGATCGCCTATCTGCTGGTCGCGCTCTACGTCCTCTTTGCCAATATCACCGCCGTGCCCGACATGCTGGCGCTGATCGTCAAGAGTGCCTTCGGCTTCGGCCCGGCCATCGGCGGGGCGGCCGGCTACTCCATCAAGGTCGCGATGGAAAACGGCATCAAGCGCGGGCTCTTTTCCAACGAGGCCGGCATGGGCTCGGCGCCCAACGCCGCGGCCACGGCCACCGTCAAACACCCCGCGGCGCAGGGGCTGGTGCAGTCCTTTGGCGTGGTCATCGATACCCTGATCATCTGCACCTGTACCGCGGTGGTGATCCTGCTCTCCGGCGTCTATGACACGCTGATGACCACCTCGCCGGGCCAGTCGATCGAAGGCATCACCCTGACCCAGGACGCGATGGTGGACCACCTGGGCAGCTTCGGTGAGATCTTCATCGCCGTGGCGATCTTTTTCTTTGCCTTCACCTCGATCCTGGCCAACTTCGCCTACAGCGCGGTCAACGTCGAGTATCTGTTCCCGCGCCACGGCGACCGGGCGGTATCCGTCATTCGCGTCATGATTCTGGCCATGGTGATGATCGGGGCGGTCGCCAACCTGACCTTCGTGTGGAACTTCGCCGATCTGGCGATGGGGCTGATGGCGACCACCAACCTGATTGCCATGCTGCTGCTGGCGCCCGTGGCCATCCGCGTTCTGAAGGATTACGAGCGCCAGCGCAACAGCGGCGTCAAGGAGCCGGTCTTTGATCCGAGCGTGCTCAAAAATCCCGAGCGCCTGGCGAAGGGGGTCTGGACAGCGTCTGAAGAGGCCGCGAAACGCTAGGAGCGCTTCCGGCCTCAACGTTATACTGCATGCTCCCGAGACCAGTGCAGGATGTGACATGCAGCTATACATCAACGGGGAAGCGCGCCGGGTTGATCAGGTCAGCAGTGTGGCTGACCTGATCGCAACGCTTGATCTGACCGGACGGCGCATTGCCGTGGAGGTCAACGAAGCCATCGTGCCGCGCACTCGCCATGCGACCACGACGCTCAATGAGGGCGATCGTGTCGAAATTGTTCATGCCATCGGCGGCGGCTGAGACCGCCGCCCCGACGGCCATCGCATCGATACCCGCCCGGCGGGCTCGAGGAGAGCATCATGAGCACTGATTCCCAGTGGGACACCCCTTTGCAGATTGCCGGACGCAGTTTCGCCTCGCGTTTGCTGGTCGGTACCGGCAAGTATCGTGATCTGGAAGAAACCGGTGCGGCGGTCGAGGCCAGCGGCGCCGAGATCGTGACGGTCGCCGTGCGCCGTTCCAATATCGGCCAGAATCCGGACGAGCCCAACCTGCTCGATGTCATTGATCCCGCGCGCTACACCATCCTGCCCAATACGGCCGGCTGCTATAACGCGCGGGATGCAGTGCGCACCTGTCAGCTCGCCCGTGAGCTGCTCGACGGTCACAACCTCGTCAAGCTCGAGGTGCTGGGCAACGATCACACGCTCTATCCCAACGTGATGGAGACCCTCAGTGCGGCGCGCACGCTGGTCGAGGACGGCTTTGAGGTCATGGTCTATACCAGCGACGATCCGATCGTGGCGGCCGAGCTTGAATCGATCGGCTGCTGCGCGGTCATGCCGCTGGGCTCGCTGATCGGCTCGGGTCACGGCCTGCTCAATCCGCATGCGCTGTCGCTGATCATCGACAGCGCCCGGGTGCCGATTCTGGTCGATGCCGGTATCGGTACGCCCTCTGATGCGGCCATGGCCATGGAGCTGGGCTGCGATGGCGTGCTGGTCAACTCGGCCATCGCGCACGCCCGCCAGCCGGTGCTGATGGCCCGTGCCATGAAAAAGGGTGTTGAAGCCGGACGTGAGGCCCGTCTGGCCGAGCGCATGGGCAGAAAGACCTATGCCGCCAGCCCTTCATCGCCTACGGAAGGCCTGATCACCGGCTGATTTCGTTCCACCGTTTTTGACGATACTTGTGATGACAGAAGAGACAACGCCGGGCGCTGATGCCGGTGAGCAGGCGCCGCACCGCGGCATCAAGAGTTACGTGGTGCGCAGCGGCCGCATGACCCAGGCCCAGCGTCGCGGTCTGGAGGAGGTCTTCCCGCGGCTGGGGCTGACGCTCGAGCAGGGGCGGCTGGACCTGGAGGCGCTGTTCGGGCGTCGGGCGCCGTGCGTGGTCGAGATCGGCTTCGGCATGGGCGGGTCGCTGTTCGAGCAGGCGCTGGCCCATCCGGAGACCGACTTCATCGGTATCGAGGTGCATCCGCCGGGCGTGGGCAAGCTGCTCGATGACGTCGACAAGGCCGGCCTTTCCAACGTACGCGTCTATCGCGAGGATGCGCTCCGGGTGCTGGATGACTGCCTGCCGGCTGAATCGATCGATACGCTGCAGCTGTTCTTTCCAGACCCCTGGCCCAAAAAGCGCCATCACAAGCGCCGCATCGTGCAGCCGGCCTTTCTCGAGCGCGTGCATCGCGTGCTGCGTCCGGGCGGCTGCTTTCACATGGCCACCGACTGGCAGCCCTATGCCGAATACATGGTCGAGACCATGAACGAGGCGCCCGGTTTTGAAACGCTGGCGCGCGATGGCGATTATGTGCCGCGTCCGGACTTTCGACCGTTGACCAAGTTCGAGACCCGCGGTGAGCGGCTGGGACATGGCGTGTGGGATCTGATGTATCAGCGCCGCGCCTGAGCCGGACCGGTGCCGACCCCGGGCACCACGCCCTGTTGCGGGCATAAAAAAGCCGCCCCGAAGGGGCGGCTCAAGGACCGTGACTAACTTGATGAGGAGATGAACCACTCGATACCTGACATATCGGGTTGTTCATGTGGTGACTGGCGATCACCACATATCAAAGATAACCATTCTCATTTGGCCGGTCAAGACAAATGAGAATATTTTTTAAATGAATGCCTGCTGTTATTGGGCCGCCGCCAGCGCCCGCTGGCCGATACCTGCTCGATCACCGGACGCCAGCCATGTCGATACCCGCGTCATCCTCTCAAATGCCCTCGCTTCGCTGGCTCAACACGCTGGTCGTGGTCACGCTGATCACGGTCACCGTGGCCATTACCTATCTGGGCTATTACTACGTGGGGGCCGGCAGCCGCTCGAAGGTAACCTGGTTTGCCGCCGAACTGGAGTGTCGGCCGCTGGAAGAGCGCTGCTTTACGGCGCTGGGACGCTTTGGCGAGATGAATACCCGGTGGCACTATCGCGATGGACAGCTGAGTGTGGACACGACGCTGGCAGGCCTTGACGCCGACCGGGTCACTGCCCGGCTCGAGAAGACCGGCAGCCACGGAGGCAGTACGACCACGACCCTGGTTGCCACGGCGCCCGGTCACTATCGCGGCACGTTTGATGCCGCCCTGTGTCGTGGCGATACCCACCGACTACGCGGCAGTCTGGTAGTGATGACCTCCAGAGGCATGCTGGGCAGCTGGTACGATCTGTCGCTGCCGTGTCGCTGATGCATAATGTCACTACCGCTGGAACATGAATTTTCCTATCAATTATCCACACGGCGTTGGGAATTTTTGCTTGACAGAAGGCGGGGCGGCTCAATACCGGGTGTATGGCCCCATAGCGTGGCGCCTTTTAAAATAACGAGCGACAACAGCTTGTTATAATCATTTCAGCAATTGTCTATACCGTATCGATGACGAATTGAACAGGCGGGTGCGACATTTATGCACAGGCTGTTCGACGTTGATAAAACAGTACCTCACAACCTTATCCACAAGGTCTTTCCCCCTGATTTATCCATCGGCTGTTACACGATGGCAGGTACAACAACACGGGGGCCAGACATAAAAAACCACCGGGCGATCAGGCCCGGTGGCTGGCTGCTTCACACTGCGCTGCTACATTAGCCGGCCGGCTGTGTCTCGACACCGTCGGCCTGAGCAGCGGCATCATTGCCTGCGGCACTGGTGGCATCATCGCCCACGCCCAGCAGTTCCACCGTGAAGATCAGGGTCTGGTTCGGCTCGATCGGGCCGGTGCCCGCTTCGCCATAGGCCAGATCGGACGGCACGTAGATTTCCCACTTGTCGCCCGGGTGCATCATCTCCAGCGCTTCCTGCCAGCCGGGAATGACCTGATTGGTCTGGAAGGTGACCGGCTCACCACGCTCGTAGGAGCTGTCAAAGACCTCGCCGTCGATGGTACGGCCTTCATAGTTGACGAGAACCTGCTCTTCGGCGCCGGGCTGGGGACCGCTGTCGTCACCTTCCTCCATGACGCGGTACTGAAGACCGGAGTCGGTGGTTTCAACGCCATCCTTGCCGGCATTCTCTTCAAGGAACTGCTGGCCGGCCTGAGCATTTTGCTCGGCCTGTTGCTGCATCTGCTGCTGCTGCTCGGCGATCATCTGCTGCTGATACTGCTGCAGGGCATCGCCGATCTGCTGATCGCTCAGGCGGATGTCGTCGCCGTCGTAGACATCCCTGATGCCATCGGTGAAGTTATCAACATCCAGATCCTGCATGTCTTCCTGGAGGTTGCGGGCCAGCGTGACCCCCACGGCATAGGCCAGGCGCGCCTCGTCGGATTCGAAATCGTCCTGCTGCTGCGCGTTGTTGTCGTTGCCGTTTTGCTGGGCCTGCTCCTGCTGCGTGGCCTGGTCATCGGCGCTGTTGTCCTGACTGTCGTCGGCGTCGGAACAGCCGGTCAGTACGATCAGCGTGCTCAGAGTGACCGCGCTCAACAGTTTATTCATGAAAGCTCCTTGTACACATGGTCATCAAGGGATGTTGGACAACACACCGTGAAAAAAATCACGCCAACCCCTGAAGGAATTTCGGCTGTCTTTCAACGCACTATCCGCACGATGGGGGCGCCATGTTCTCACTTTCAAGCCGTAGATGGGAAATCAGCTGCTGATGACGGGGCTCGAGCTCGCCGGTCAGGGGCCTTAAAAGCGTCTCGGGGCGCGAATGTGCCGGGCGCGGGATGGCGGCGGACGCGCCCAGCGTCTCAAGCCGGCGCAGGGTTTCGCGCTCGCTTTCAAGCTCGGCCCTTTTAATATGCGTACGCATCGCTTCAAGCCCCGGCTGTTCGATGGCGCGGGCCTTGAGGTCGCGGCGCAGCTGGCGCAGCGGCTGCGTATAGTGCTGCTGCCACTGGCGAACAACGGCCAGATGCGCATCGATATCTGCCTCCGGTACCCGGTCATGAGCCAGCAGCCACAGGCCCCAGAGCAGCTCGCAGACATCGAGGCCGGCCTCGTCCTGCAGCGACAGCAGCGCCTCGCTGACGCCGGTGCGATCATAAAGCGCCAGCGCCCAGGGCCAAAGCGGGGGGAGATTTCGGTTAGAATGGGTGCCCATTGACTTGTTCATTCGACCACTTATCGGCAACCGGCCGGACAGGATACTGCATGATCGCATTTCGCCAGCTCGAGCTCCAACGTGGCGGGGTACCGCTGATCGAGTCCGCAGACTTCATGCTCTCGATGGGACACCACGCCGGCATTGTGGGGGCCAACGGCACGGGCAAATCGAGCCTTTTCCAGCTCATTCTCGGGCAGCTGGCGCCCGAGCGCGGTGAGGTGGCGCTCAATGGCGGCGTGCGCATTGCCCACATGCGCCAGGAGATCGTCACGCTGTCGCGCAGCCTGACCGATTTCGTGCTGGATGGCGATCACGCCCTGCGCGATACCCAGGCTGCGCTGGAAGCGGCGCGCGAGGCTGGCGAGCACCACCGGGAGGCCGAGCTGCATGGCACGATCGAGTCGCTGGATGGCTATACGGCCCGCGCCCGGGCCGAGCAGCTGCTGGTCGGGCTCGGCTTTGCCCAGCGTGATCTCGACCGCCCGCTGTCGGATTTTTCCGGCGGCTGGCGCATGCGTGCCAATCTGGCCCAGACGCTGTTCAAGCCGTCCGATCTGCTGCTGCTCGATGAGCCGACCAACCACCTGGATCTGGACGCGCTTTTGTGGCTCGAGCAGTGGCTGGTGCGCTACCCCGGCACGCTTTTGCTGATCTCGCACGACCGCGACTTTCTCGATGCGGTGTGCGATCACATCGTGCACTTCGATCAGCGTCACGTGCAGCTCTATCGCGGCAACTTCACCACCTTTGAGCGCACCCGCGCCGAGCGCCTGGCCCAGCGCGAGGCCGAGCGCGAGAAGCAGCAGGCGCGCCGCGCCGAGATCGAGGAGTTCGTGCGCCGCTTTCGCGCCAAGGCGACCAAGGCCAAACAGGCCCAGAGCCGGCTCAAGATGCTCGAGCGCATGGAGGACATCGCCCCGCTGCGCGCCGAATCGCCGTTTCGCTTCCAGCTGCCCTGTGCTGACAAGGTCTCCCACCCGCTGCTGTCGATCGATCATGCCGCCATCGGTTATGACGACACCCCGATCGTCGAGAACGTGCGCCTGTCGCTGGCACCGGGCAGCCGCATCGGGTTGCTGGGGCCCAACGGCGCGGGCAAGTCGACGCTGATCAAGGCGCTGACCGGGCAGCTGGCCCTGCTCAAGGGCGAGCGCACCGAGGGTGAGCACCTGTCGGTGGGCTATTTTGCCCAGCATCAGCTGGACGCGCTGGATCTCGGTGCCAGCGCCTTTACGCACGTCCAGCGTCTCTCTCCCCGGGCCTCCGAGCAGAGCATCCGGGATTTTCTGGGCGGTTTCGGCTTTCGCGGCGACGACGCCTTCGAGGTCATCACTCGCTTCTCCGGCGGTGAAAAGGCACGTCTGGCGCTGGCGCTGATCGCCTGGCAAAAGCCCAACCTGCTGCTGCTCGATGAGCCGACCAACCACCTGGATCTGGACATGCGCGATGCGCTGACCGAGGCGCTGGCGGCCTTCGAGGGGGCCGTGATGATCGTGTCGCACGACCGCCATCTGCTGCGCGCCAGCGTCGATGAGTTCTGGTGCGTCGCTGACGGCCGGGTCTTTGCCTTTGACGGCACGCTGGAGGACTACCGGCTGTGGCTGAAAAACCGGCTCACCGACGATGCCCGCCCGTCAACAGAGGAGGCCGGGGAGAGCGCGGCGCCGAAGGAGGATCGCAAGGCCACCCGACGGGCCGCGGCCGAGCTGCGCGAGCAGTTGAAGCCCCTGAAGAAGCAGCGTGATGCGGCCGAGAAATCGATGGAGAAGGCGCAGGCCGGACTCGAGGCGGTCGAGGCGAAGCTGTCGGACCCCACGCTCTATGACGCCGATCAGAAAGCGCGACTGACGGAGCTTTTGCGCGAGCAGGGCGAATGGAAGGCCCGGCTGGAAAGCGACGAGCAGGCCTGGATGGCGGCCGAAGAGGCGCTCGAGGAGATGCAGGCACAGCTCAGCGCGTCCTGATTCCCTCGTTGGCAGCCGGCGACAGGGGGCTACACTGGACAGGGTATCCACCGACACCGGCTGACTTCAGGGAGGAGAGATGCCCTACGATCATCGTGATGACATTCCCGATAGCGCGCGCAGGGTACTGCCGCCGCACGCCCGGACCATCTACAAGGAAGCCTTCAACAGCGCCTGGGATGAGTACGCCGATCCCTCTGACCGCCGCGGTAACGCCTCCCGTGAAGAGACGGCCCACGCCGTGGCCTGGAAGGCGGTCGAATCGAAGTACAAAAAGGGTGACGATGGCAAGTGGCATCCCAAGCACTAGCGCACCAACATCCGATCACACCACGGGCCGTCCCCTGAACGGGGCGGCCCGTGTTGTATCCGGCTATTCGGCGTAGATCATTTTGCGCGTCATGCCGCCATCGACAGGAAAGTGCTGGCCGGTGATGAAGCCGGCTTCCGGGCCGGCCAGAAAGGCGACCAGCGCGGCGATGTCATCGGGGTGGCCCACGCGCCCGACCGGGTGCTGTTGACGGTCGGTATCGCTGTGTTCGGGCGTCTCACGGTTGGCGGCCTTTTGATGCTCGCCGGTCTCGATCCAGCCGGGGCAGATGGCGTTGACCCGGATGTCCGGGCCCAGGCTGGTCGCCATAGCGTGGGTCAGGGCCAGCAGCCCGCCCTTGCTGGCGGCGTAGCCTTCGCTTTCGGGCTCGGACTGCAGCGCCCGGGTCGAGGCCATATGGATGATCGACCCCTGCGTCCGGCGCAGCAGCGGGATCGCGGCGCGCGAGCAGAGAAAGGCGCCGGTAAGGTGGTTGTCCAGCCAGTGATGCCAGCGCTCGAGCGACAGTGATTCCAGCGGCCCGCAGTACGGATCGGCCGGGCCGGCATTGTTGACCAGCAGGTCCAGCCGGCCCTGCCAGTGTTCCAGGCGCTTGAAGGCCTCACCCACCGCGGTCTCGTCGCTGACACTGGCGGTCATGGCCAGAAGCTGCGTCGGGTCATGTCGCCCGCGCATCTCCTGCACCGCCTCATCGTCGATATCGAGGATCGCGACCCGCCAGCCGCGGGCGATGAGGTCGTCGGTCATGCCGCGCCCGATGCCTTGGGCGCCGCCGGTGATCAGCGCCACGCGCGTGTCGGATGAAGAGGGGGTCATGGTATGTCGCCTGTTCAAGAGAGTGCAGAAGGTGGTCAGCTTTCCAGCAGGAACGTCACGGGGCCGTCGTTGACCAGCGAGACCTGCATGTCGGCGCCAAAGCGACCGGTCTCGACGTTGGCGTGCGCCCTGCGGGCCGATTCGACCAGGCCATTGAACAGCCGCTCGCCGTCTTCCGGTGTGGCGCCGCTGGAAAAGCCGGGCCGCAGCCCCTTGCGGGTATCCGCCACCAGGGTGAACTGCGAGACCAGTAGTAGACCGCCCCCGGTCGCTGCCAGTCCCAGATTCATGCGGCCCTGCTCGTCGCTGAAGACGCGGTAGTTGAGCATCTTCTGCAGCAGTTTTTCGCCGCGCTCCGGGGTGTCGTCGCGCTCGACGCCGATCAGGGCCAGTAGTCCGCCTTCGATGGCGCCAATGCACTCGCCGTCAACATCAACACTTGCCTGGCTGACGCGCTGAATCAGGGCCCGCATGGTCTCTCCGTTTTATCCGTTGCCTGTCAGGAAGTGTTCACCGCCGCCTACCAGGTGCGGCACAGCATCAGATCGCCGCGGGTTTCGGTCAGAAGCCGCTCCAGCAGGCTGTCGGTGGCGCGGCCGATGCCGACACGAATATGGCTGCCCAGCGCCAGCAGATCGGGCGGCTGCTGGCGCAGCCGGTCCAGCAGTACCTGTGTGGGATCGCCCTGCTGCAGTACCAGCTCCAGATCGGGTCTGGCGTGCAGATCGGCCATTAAACGCTCGGTTTCAAGTTCGAGCTGCTGGCGCAGACGCTGGCGTTCAAGGTCGCGCCAGTGCTGGTAGTTGGTCCCTTCACAGAGTTCCATGGCCATTGGCATGTCCCAGGCGTGCAGAAGCGTCAGACGTACGTTGGGAAAGCGCGTCAGCACCTCCTTGAGGGTGTGGCGCGAGGCCAGCGAAAAGTCCACCGGCACCAGAATGTCCTGCCAGTCCGGTTCGCCGTCATGGGGGATGCTGACCACCGGGCAGGGCGCCCGGCGCATGACGCGTGACAGGGTCGTGCCGCTGATCAGATCCGGCTGGCCCTGCTTGCGATGCGTGCCCATGACGATCATCGAGGCGCTGCGCTCGTAGGCTTCGCGAATGATCTCGGCATAGGGCACGCCGCTGACGATGTGAATCTCGGTGGCCGGGCGCGTCAGCTCGTGGTGCTCGCACAGCGCGTTCAGGGTGCGATCGATCTCCTCCTCGATGGCATGCACCAGTCCGGGCAGAGTGCTTTCAGGCAGATAGGGATCCACGACATGCAGGATGTCCAGGCGCGACTGGCTGCGCTGTGACAGATGCAGCGCCCGCACCAGGGCTGCCTGACATTCATGGGAGAGATCTGTGGCCAGTAGCAGCGTCGTATTCATGGCTGAATCCTTGCCCGGTAGTAAGGAGGGCGCTTGCCGATGTCGGTAATGTCATGAGCACCGTTGAAAGGATAGTGGTTGCCTGCTCGCGCAGCTACCACCAGGCGTGAAAGTGATGGGCCGGCCCCTGGCCCCTGCCGACCTCCAGACGACCGGCGGCTTCCAGGGCCCGGCTCATGTAGTGCTTGGCCGCCCGGATGGCCTCGATCGGCGTGTCATGGCGGGGCAGAAGCGCCGCAACGGCAGAGGCCAGGGTGCATCCGGAGCCATGTAGTGACCGTGTCTGGATGCGTGGGGCTTCCAGCCAGTGTGAGCCTTCGGGGGTCAGGACCAGGTCGTTGCTGACATCGCCTTTCAGATAACCGCCCTTGAGCACCACGATATCGCAGCCCAGCGCCCCGAGTTCGGGCAGCATCGCCTCCATCGCCTCATGGCTCGAGGGGGTATCGGCCTCCAGCAGTACGGCGGCTTCCGGCAGGTTGGGCGTGATGACATCGGCGATCGGGACCAGCACGTCGCGCACGGCGTGAAAGCCGTCGCGGTCCACCAGCATGTCGCCGCTCTTGGCCACCATGACCGGGTCGAGCACCACATGCGCCGGCCGATAGCGCTCGATGAACTCCCGAATCAGATGGGCGGTATCGAGGTCACTGACCATGCCGATCTTGACGCAGTCGATGGCGATATCCTCGAACACGGCATCAAGCTGGGCGCGAATCAGCGCCTGCGGCAGGGGCATGACGTCGCGCACGCCGCAGGTATTCTGGGCCAGAACGGTCGTGAGTACACTGGTAGCGTAGGCGCCCAGAGCGCTGGCGGTCTTGATGTCGGCGGACTGTCCGGCGCCGCCGCTGGGGTCAGTGCCGGCAATGGAGAGAAAACGGGTCGGGCGCATGGTGATGTCCAGAAATGGCAAAGGTCATACTGTATGACAGGCGATGAAGGGGATGTCTGCAACACCGGGGATGATAAGACCAAGGTCTAATGCGGGGCGGCAATATTTTCTTTGGATACAGGGCGGCTACAGGGGGAACATTCCGAAATCGACATCAAAAAAGCCGATAACGGCATTGGCGAAATCCCGTATCGACTTCTAATTTAATGGTGTGATCTCGACGCAGACCTGACCTTCCGCAATCGAGAATTCCCTGTCATTCGGGCGACACATCCCGGGTGGTTGAATAACGAAAGTTCCGGCCGATGCAATGTCGCTGGAGCAGACCAAGATGAGTGAGCGTCCATGGATCTGGCAGCGCAACTGGCCCAAAACTGGTCAGTCGGTGTTTTCATTGTCGCCGTACTGGCCCTTTGTACCTTCATGGTGACTGCCTCTGCCCTGCTTGGCGGACGCGCCTGGGGGCACAGCAAGGAAACACCCTACGAATCCGGCATCGTCCCGACGGGCAGCGCCCACCAGCGTTTTTCGGTCAAGTTCTATCTGGTGGCCATGCTCTTTGTCATTTTCGATGTGGAAGCCCTCTATCTGTTCGGCTGGGCCATCTCCATACGCGAGACCGGCTGGACCGGGCTGGTGGGCGCCAGCACCTTCATTTTCATTCTGCTGGCCGGGCTGATCTATGACAGCCGCGTCGGGGCACTGGACTGGGTGCCGAGACGCCGCACGCAGCCGGACCGGGTGCACCAGCCTGCCCAGCGTGATCATGCCGACGACTGAACCGTGACGGGCGTTTCACTCGCCTGACAGCGCTTCAGCATCGATCAATGACGTTTTCAGGGAGGACTCCCGATGTCCTACAAGCTTACGCGCATCGACCCGAATACCCCGAAGGACAGTCAGTATCCGGTCGGCGAGCGACGCGTCGTCGATGACCCCATGGATGACCAGGTGCATCGCAATGTGTTCATGGGCAAGCTCGAAGACATCATGCACAACGTCGTCAACTGGGGGCGCAAGAACTCCCTGTGGCCCTATAACTTCGGGCTCTCCTGCTGCTACGTCGAAATGACCACGGCCTTTACCGCGCCACACGATGTCGCGCGCTTTGGTTCCGAGGTGCTGCGCGCCTCGCCCCGCCAGGCCGATGTGATGGTTGTGTCCGGCACCTGTTTCGTCAAGATGGCGCCCATCATTCAGGAACTCTACGACCAGATGCTCGAGCCCAAATGGGTCATCTCGATGGGCTCCTGTGCCAACTCCGGCGGCATGTATGACATCTATTCGGTGGTGCAGGGTGTCGACAAGTTTCTCCCCGTGGATGTGTATATCCCGGGCTGCCCGCCACGACCCGAAGCCTTCCTTCAGGGGCTGCAGCTGTTGCAGGACTCCATTCAGCAGGAGCGTCGTCCGCTGACCTGGGTCGTGGGGGATCAGGGGGTCTACCGATCCGAGATGCCCTCCCAGCGCGAAAGGATGCGTGAAGAACGTATTGCGGTCACCGAGCTGCGTTCACCCGATGAAGTGTAATGACCGGCCCCAGGGCCGCCACGAAGCAGGCAGGTCCGGTTCACTGGCGATGGAAAACAACGGATGACGACCGAGACTTCACAGGCAGACGATACAACCTTCGCCATTGTCGATGAGCTGAAGGCCCGCTTTGGCGAGGCGAATCTGGTAGTGCAGCCCACGCTGACCGGCATGCCGGTGGTATGGGTACCACGTGAGCAGCTCATCGAGGTCATGCACTTCGTGCAGCAGGTCAAAAAGCCCTTTGTCATGCTTTATGACCTGCACGGCGTGGACGAGCGCCTGCGCATGCATCGACGCGACCTGCCGCCGGCAGACTTTACGGTGTTCTATCAGCTGATGTCGCTGGAGCGTAACAGCGAGCTGATGATCAAGGTGGCGCTGCACGAGGATGATCTGCGCGTTCCGACCCTGTGTAACGTCTATCTCAATGCCAACTGGTACGAACGCGAAGTCTTTGACATGTTCGGGATCGAGTTCGCGGGACATCCGCACCTGAGCCGCATGCTGATGCCGCCGACCTGGAACGGCCATCCCCTGCGCAAGGACTATCCGGCGCGTGCGACCGAGTTCGATCCCTATACGCTGACGATGGAAGGTCAGGATCGCGAGCAGGAAGCGCTGCGCTTCAAGCCCGAGGACTGGGGCATGAAGCGACAGAGCCGCGACACCGACTACATGTTTTTGAACCTGGGGCCCAACCACCCCTCGGTACACGGCGTGTTTCGCATCGCGCTGCAGCTCGACGGTGAAGAGGTCGTCGACTGTGTGCCGGATATCGGCTACCACCATCGCGGTGCCGAAAAGATGGCCGAGCGCCAGTCCTGGCACAGCTACATTCCCTACACCGACCGGATCGATTACACCGGCGGGGTAATGAACAACCTGCCCTACATCCTGGCCGTCGAAAAACTCGCCGGGATCACCGTCACGTCGCGCGCCGAAACGATTCGCGTGATGATGGCAGAGATGTTTCGCATCAACTCCCACCTGCTGTTTCTGGGCACCTTCCTGCAGGATCTGGGGGCGATGTCGCCGGTCTTCTACACCTTCAGCGACCGCCAGCGCGCCTATCATGTCATCGAGGCGATTACCGGGTTTCGCATGCACCCGGCGTGGTTTCGCATCGGCGGCGTGGCGCACGATCTGCCGCGCGGCTGGGAGAAGCTGGTCCGCGATTTCCTGGACTGGATGCCGCCGCGGCTGGACGAATACGAGCGCGCCATGATGGACAACTCCATCGTGCGCGATCGTACGGTTGGCGTTGCCACCCATACCACGGCCGAAGCGCTGACCTGGGGGGTAACAGGGCCCAACCTGCGCGCCACCGGGCTCAAGTACGACCTGAGAAAGGCGAAGCCCTATTCGGGCTATGAGAACTTTGATTTCGATATCCCGGTCGGCACCAACGGTGACGTCTTTGATCGCGGCATGCTGCGTATCGAGGAGATGCGCCAGAGCCTTCGCATCATCGAGCAGTGTCTCAAGAACATGCCCGAGGGCGATTACAAGGCCGATCACCCGCTGACCACGCCGCCCCCGCGCGACAAGATGCTTCAGCACATCGAGACGCTGATCACGCACTTTCTGCAGGTCTCCTGGGGGCCGGTGCTCAAGCCCAACGAATCGTTTCAGATGATCGAGGCGACCAAGGGGCTCAACAGCTACTACCTGACCAGCGATGGCAACACCATGAGCTATCGCACCCGGATTCGTACGCCCAGCTTCGCGCATCTTCAGCACATTCCTCCCGTCATCAACGGCGGTTTCGTGCCGGATCTGATCGCGCACCTGGGCAGCATCGACTTTGTAATGGCCGACGTGGATCGATAACCATGACCATGGATACTCCCGCAACCGGCAATACCCGCGTCAGCAAGGCCAGTCAGGGCAACCTGATCGCCACCGCCGGACGCCCGGATGACTTCGAGCTCACCGAGGAGGAGCGACACGAGATCGAGCACGAGATGGGGCATTACGAGAACCCGCGTGCCGCTTCCATCGGGGCGCTCAAGATCGTGCAGAAGCGTCGCGGCTGGGTCTCGGATGGCGCTGTGATCGCCATCAGTGATGTGCTCGGCATCCCCTCCAGCGATGTCGAGGGCGTGGCGACCTTCTACAGCCTGATCTTTCGTCAGCCGGTCGGGCGCCACGTCATCCTGGTCTGTGACAGCAGCTCCTGCTTTCTGACCGGCCATGACGAACTGCGTGACGCCATTTCAGACGAGCTGGGCATCGGACTCGGCCAGACAACCGGTGATGATCGCTTCACGCTGCTGCCGGTGTGCTGTCTGGGCGCCTGCGATCGCGGTCCGGCACTCATGGTCAATAAGGACCTGCACGGACCGGTCGAGCCCGGCGACGTGTCGGCACTTCTGGAGCGCTACACATGACCAGTCATCTCTTTTCCACCAGTACCAACGGCGAAACCCATCCGCTGACCTATCGTCTGCGCGAGGATCGCGGCTATGTCGGGCTGGACGAGTTTCAGCAAAAGGACGGCTACGAGGCGCTGCGCACCACCCTGCGCGATCTGTCGCCGGATGACCTGATCGAGAACATGAAGACCGCCAACCTGCGCGGTCGCGGCGGCGGCGGTTTCTCCGCCGGGGTCAAGTGGAGCCTGACAGCACGCGGCGATGAGCATCCGCGCGGCTATATCGTCTGCAATGCCGACGAGATGGAGCCGGGCACCTTCAAGGACCGCATGCTGATGCAGGAGATTCCGCATCTGCTGATCGAGGGCATGATCCTGGCCGGCTACGCCAACAATGCGCGTACGGGCTACATCTTCCTGCGCGGCGAATATGTACTGGCAGCCGAGCGTATCGAACAGGCGCTGGCCGAGGCCCGTGAGGCAGGCATCCTTGGGCCGAAGGTGTGCGGCAGCGATTTTGACTTCGACATCTTTTTGCACACCGGGGCCGGGCGCTACATCTGTGGCGAAGAGACGGCGCTGATCAACTCGCTCGAGGGCCGACGCGCCAACCCGCGCTCCAAGCCGCCCTTTCCGGGGCAGAGCGGCGCCTGGGGCAAGCCGACCGTGGTCAACAACGTCGAGACGCTGTGCAACGTGCCGGCCATTGCGCTGCGCGGCGGTGATTGGTACCAGGGGCTTTCCGGCGGACGCAGCGAGGATGGCGGCACCAAGCTTTTCGGCGTGTCCGGCCGGGTCAGGCGGCCCGGGCTGGTGGAACTGCCGATGGGCGTGACCGGCGCCGAGCTGCTGGACATGGCCGGCGGCATGCGTGACGGACTGGAGCTCAAGACCTGGCTGCCGGGGGGCGGCAGTACCGGCTTTCTGCTGCCGGAGCATCTCGAGCAGCCGCTGGATTTCGACGCCATCGGCAAGGCCGGCAGCCGTCTCGGAACGGGGCTGATGACCGTTGTAGCGCACAACCAGAGCGTGGTGTCGCTGACCCGCAACCTCGAAGAGTTCTTTGCTCGTGAATCCTGCGGCTGGTGTACGCCGTGTCGCGACGGGCTGCCCTGGAGTGTGCAGCTGCTGCGTGCCATTGAGCGCGGCGAGGGCGAAGAGGGCGATATCGACATTCTGACCTCGCTGGCCAACGATATCGGTCCCAGCAAGACGTTTTGTGCCCACGCGCCGGGCGCGGCAATGCCGCTGGAGACCGCCATCAAGCATTTCCGGCACGAATTCGAGGCCGGCATCCGTCATCCGACGCGCGAAGCGCACGCCGAACCGATACCAGTGGGCTCGGTGTAGTGGCCGGATACGACACGACGAGTGAGATAACGATCAAGGTGCCCGGTGACCGCCGGGCCGTGACAGGCAAAAGGCAAGCTTCATGGCAACCATTCATGTAGACGGAAAGGACTACGAGGTCGACGGCAGTGACAACCTGCTGCACGCCTGCCTGTCGCTGGGCCTCGACATTCCCTATTTCTGCTGGCACCCGGCGCTGGGCAGCGTCGGTGCCTGCCGCCAGTGCGCGGTCAAGCAGTACAAGGATGCCGACGACGATCGCGGCATGCTGGTCATGTCCTGCATGGCGCCGGTCAAGGATGATTCCTACATTTCGATCGATGATGAAGAGGCGAAGGCCTTTCGCGCCAGCGTCATCGAGTGGCTGATGATCAACCACCCGCACGACTGCCCGGTCTGTGAAGAGGGCGGCCACTGCCACCTGCAGGACATGACGGTCATGACCGGCCACGACCGTCGCCGCTATCGTTTCAGAAAACGCACCCACAAGAATCAGTATCTTGGCCCCTTCATCGGCCACGAGATGAACCGCTGCATTACCTGCTACCGTTGCGTGCGTTTTTACAAGGACTACGCCGGTGGCGAGGATCTCGGTGCCTTCGGTGCGCACGAAAACATCTACTTCGGCCGCACGGTGGACGGCACGCTGGAAAACGAGTTTTCCGGCAACCTGACCGAGGTCTGCCCGACCGGCGTGTTCACCGACCGCACCCACTCCGAGCACTACACGCGCAAGTGGGACATGCAGTTCGCGCCCAGCATCTGCCATCAGTGCTCCAGCGGCTGCAACACCAGCCCGGGAGAGCGCTATGGCGAGGTGCGCCGGATCGAGAATCGCTACAACGGCGATGTGAACCACTATTTCCTGTGCGACCGCGGCCGCTTCGGCTATGGCTACGTCAATCGCACCGACCGTCCGCAGCAGCCGACCCGACGCGTCGATGACGCCGAGCCCGAGCTGCTGGGCGTCGATGATGCGCTGGATCACACGGCGGAGCGCTTGAAGGGCAGCAAACGGGTGATCGGCATCGGCTCGCCGCGCGCCAGTCTCGAGAGCAACCACCTGCTGCGTGAAATGGTCGGGGCCGAGAACTTCTCGACCGGCATCGCCGGGAGCGAGCTCGAGTGTCTCGAGCTGATTCAGACGCTCCAGCGCGAAGGCCACTGGCACATCCCGTCCATGCGCGAGATCGAGGAGCATGACGCGGTGGTCGTACTGGGCGAGGACCTGATCCAGAGCGCGGCGCGCGTGGCGCTGGCCGTGCGTCAGGCTGCCAACGCCCGCGGTGAGGAACTGGCCGAGGCCAACGACATTCCGGCCTGGAATGCCAATGCGGTCAACACGCTGCGTCAGGGCCGCACCCGGCCGGTATTCATCGCGTCACTGACCGAAACGCGGCTGGACGATATCGCCCGCGATACCTGGCACGGGGCGCCGGAAGAGATCGCCCGGCTGGGCCAGGCGCTCGCCCATGCACTGGCGCCGTCGGCCCCCGCCATCGAGGAGCTGGATGACACCACCCGGGCACTGGTGGCGACCATGGCCGAGGCGCTCGAGGGCGCCGAACGGCCGCTGATCATCTCCGGTACCAGCCTGCGCAGTACCGAGGTCCTGCAGGCCGCCGCCAATCTGGCCTGGGCGCTGAACGCTGCCGGCAAGACGCCCTCCGTCTCCTTTATCAGCGGTGAGGCCAACAGCACCGGACTGACCATGCTGGGCGGGCACTCGCTGGAGTGGGCGCTTGAAGCCATGCAGGGCGGCGAGGCCCGGGCCGATGCCGCCGTGGTGCTGGAAAACGATCTCTATCAGCGCCTGTCGGCCGAGCATGTGACGTCGGCCCTTGAAGCGGTGGAGACCCTGGTGGTGATCGATCACCAGCGCACGCCCACGCTCGAGCGTGCGCATCTGGCGCTGCCGGCGGCCACCTTTGCCGAGGGCGACGGCACGCTGGTCAGCCATGAGGGCCGCGCCCAGCGCTTTTTCCAGGTCTATGACCCGAGCTACTACCGCCCCAACGATCTGACCCACGAAAGCTGGCGCTGGCTGCACGCCCTGCACACCACCATGGAGGGTCGCGGCGTCGACTGGACCCAGATCGATGATGTGACGGCCGACTGTGCCCGGGCCCACCCCGAGCTGCTCGGCATTCGCGATGCGGCGCCCAGCGCCTCGTTTCGCATTCGCGGGCAGAAGCTGGCCCGCTCGCCGCACCGCTCGAGCGGTCGTACGGCCATGCGCGCCAACCTCAGCGTGCACGAGCCGCGGGCGCCGCAGGACGAGGACTCCGCCTTTGCCTTCTCGATGGAGGGCTACAGCGGCCACGGCGAGCCCCGTTCGCAGGTCGCCTTTGCCTGGGCGCCGGGCTGGAACTCGCCGCAGGCCTGGAACAAGTTTCAGGACGAGGTTGGCGGCCATCTGAGCGCCGGCGACCCGGGCATTCGCCTGTTCGATCAGCAGCGCCACGAAGGCAGCCGTCGTGACTGGTTCACGGCTGTACCGCGCACCTTTGAACCGCGGGATGACTGCTGGTACGTCGTGGAGCTGCCTCAGCTCTTCGGCGGCGAGGAGATGTCGGCACGCGCCGAGCCCATTCAGGAGCGCATGAGCGAGACCTTCGTGGCACTGGGGCAGGAGGATGCCGACCGCCTCGGCGTGGCGCCGGGCGAGACCGTCCATCTGCAGACCTCCGGCCATCAGCTCCATCTGCCGGTGCGCATCAGCCGTGACATGCGCGCCGGGCTGATCGGCCTGCCGCAACTGCCGGGCATCCCGCGCGGGCTTGCCGGTGAGTGTGCCACCGTGACCGTGGAGGTAAGCGCATGAGCTGGATGAGTACCGATGTGCTGCTGGCCATCACCATCGGCGTTTTGAAGTCGATCGTGATTCTGCTGGCCGCCGTGCTCAGCGGCGCCTTTCTGACCGTTATCGAGCGGCGCCTGCTGGGCCTCTGGCAGGACCGCTACGGGCCCAACCGGGTCGGTCCGTTCGGGGCAGGGCAGCTGGTCGCGGACATGATCAAGATCTTTTTCAAGGAGGACTGGATCCCGCCCTTTGCCGACCGCAAGCTTTTTGTGCTGGCGCCGGCCATTGCCTTCGCCTCGCTTTTGCTGTCGTTTCTGGTGATCCCCATCACGCCCACCTGGGGCGTGGCCGATCTCAATATCGGCATCCTGTTCTTTTTCGCCATGGCCGGCATCAACGTCTATGCGGTGCTTTTTGGCGGCTATGCCAGCGCCAACAAGTATGCCCTGATCGGGGCCATGCGCGCCTCGGCCCAGACGCTCTCCTATGAGGTCTTCATGGGGCTGTCGCTGATGGGCATCGTGGCGATGACGGGCTCATTCAACATGCGCGATATCGTCAACGGTCAGGAAGGATTCTGGTACATCGTGCCGCAGTTCTTCGGTTTTTTGACCTTTCTGATTGCCGGCGTCGCCGTGACTCACCGGGCGCCGTTTGATCAGCCCGAGGCGGAACAGGAGATTGCCGACGGCTACCACGTCGAGTACTCGAGCATGAAGTTCGGCATGTTCTTTATCGGCGAGTACGTGGGCATCGTCTTGATCTCGGCACTTTTGACCACCCTGTTTATGGGCGGCTGGCACGGGCCGCTGCTGCCGCCGATCGTCTGGTTTCTGCTCAAGACATCCTTTTTCGTCATGCTCTTCGTGCTGGCGCGTGCGGCCCTGCCCCGCCCGCGCTATGACCGGGTGATGCAGTTCGGGTGGAAATTCTGTCTGCCGCTGACGCTGATCAATCTTCTGGTGACCGGGGTAGTCGTCCTGCTGACGGCCTGAGCCCCTCACTGAACAACGAACGAGGCAGAAAACATGCTGCATTCGATCACAAAGGTAGTGACCGGCACCGGGACGCAGCTGCGCACCGGCTGGATGGTCTTTACACACGCCTTTCGCAAGCGTGAAACGCTCAGCTACCCGGAAGAGCAGCCCTACCTGCCGCCGCGCTATCGCGGGCGCATCGTGCTGACCCGCGATCCCGACGGCGAGGAGCGCTGCGTGGCCTGCAACCTGTGTGCCGTGGCCTGTCCGGTGGCCTGCATCTCGCTGCAAAAGGGTGAAAAGGACGATGGCCGCTGGTATCCGGAGTTCTTTCGCATCAACTTCTCGCGCTGCATCTTTTGCGGTCTGTGCGAAGAGGCCTGCCCGACCTCGGCCATTCAGCTGACGCCCGATTTCGAGATGGGCGAGTACAACCGTCAGGAGCTGGTCTTTGAAAAGCGCGACCTGCTGATCTCGGGCCCGGGCAAGGATCACAACTACAATTTCTATCGTGTCGCGGGCCTGTCGATTGCGGGCAAGCCCAAGGGCGCGGCGCAAAACGAGGCCGAGCCGGTCGACGTCAAAACGCTTCTGCCCTAGGGCGCAGGCAGCATCGGGGAGTTCGTCGTGGAAATTGCTTTTTATCTGGCCGCACTGGTCGCCATCGTCGCTACCTTTCGTGTCATCACGCATATCAATGCCGTACATGCGCTGCTGTATCTGATCATCTCGCTGCTGGCCGTGGCCGTGGTGTTCTACAGCCTCGGCGCGCCCTTTGCCGCGGCGCTGGAAGTCATCGTTTATGCCGGCGCCATCATGGTGCTGTTCGTCTTCGTGGTCATGATGCTCAACCTGGGCGGTCAGACGGCCGACCAGGAGCGACGCTGGCTGGCGCCGCGCATCTGGATCGGCCCGTCGATCATGGCGGCGCTTTTGCTGATCATTCTGGTGTTCTCCTTCTGGCACGGCGGCGGCATCGGCACGATCTCCGGCGACGAGCTCAGCGCGAAGGAAGTCGGGACGCAGATGTTCGGTCCCTACATTCTGGCGGTAGAACTGGCGGCGATGCTGCTGCTGGCGGCGCTGATTGCCGCCTCGCATATCGGGCGCAACGACGAGCCTCAGCTCGAGCGCGACATGAATGAAAGCGTGCAGCGCGCACCGGCAGGCAACGATGAAGGGGGGCAGTCATGAGCGGCATACCACTGGAACATGGCATGGCGCTGGCCGCCATCCTGTTCGTCATGGGACTGACGGGGCTTCTGGTGCGGCGCAATCTGCTGTTCATCCTGATGAGTCTCGAGATCATGATGAACGCGGCAGGCCTTGCCTTTATCGTGGCCGGCATGCACTGGGGCCAGCCGGACGGGCAGGTCATGTTCATCGCGATCATTACCCTGGCGGCGGCGGAAGCCAGCATCGGGCTGGGCTTTCTGATCCAGCTGCAGCGCCGGTTCAAAACGCTTGATATTGACGCAGCCAGCGAGATGAAAGGATGAATATACTGTTCCTGACACCCTTGTTCCCGCTGCTGGGCGCGCTTGTCCTGGCATTCAATCCGCGCCTGCCCGATCGCCTCGCCGGGCTGGTGGGCGTGGGCTCGGTCGGTCTGGCGGCGCTGGTCATGGTCTGGCTCAACGTGGTCTTTTACGGCGGCGCCGATAACGGCGTGACCCAGACGCTCTGGCAGTGGGTGGCGGTGGAAGACTTCCGGATGGCCTTCTCGCTCTATCTGGATGGTCTGTCGCTGACCATGGTCAGCATCATTACCGGCGTCGGCTTTCTGATTCACCTGTTCGCCGCGTGGTACATGCGCGAGGACCTTGAAGGCGGCCCGGGGTTTGCACGCTTTTTCGCCTACATGAACCTGTTCGTGTTCAGCATGCTGCTGCTGGTGCTGGGCGATAACCTCTTTCTGCTCTATCTGGGCTGGGAGGGCGTCGGCCTTTGCAGCTATCTGCTGATCGGCTACTACTTCGAGAGCGAGAACAACGCCTGGTGTGCCTTCAAGGCCTTCATTGTCACCCGTATCGGTGACGTGTTTCTGGCCATCGGCATGTTTCTGCTGTTTGCCCAGTTCGGGACGCTCAACATTCAGGAGCTGTTGCGTCTGGCGCCCGAGGCCTGGGGCCGGGGTGATCTGATGGCGGAGCTGGCCGCGCTGATGCTGCTCGGCGGGGCCGTGGGCAAGTCGGCCCAGCTGCCGCTGCAGACCTGGCTTGCCGATGCAATGGCCGGCCCCACGCCGGTGTCGGCCCTGATCCACGCGGCCACCATGGTCACCGCGGGCGTCTATCTGATCGCCCGCACCCACGTGATCTTCGAGCTGGCGCCGATGACGCTCGGGCTGGTGGGTCTGATCGGCATGATTACGCTGCTGGTCGCCGGGTTTGCGGCGCTGGCGCAGACCGATATCAAGCGCGTGCTGGCCTACTCCACCATGAGCCAGATCGGCTACATGTTTCTGGCGCTCGGCGTTCAGGCCTGGGACGTGGCGATCTTCCATCTGATGACGCACGCCTTTTTCAAGGCGCTGCTGTTCCTGACCTCGGGGTCGGTCATCATTGCCTGCCACCACGAGCAGAACATCTTCAGGATGGGGGGCCTGCGCAAGACACTCAAGCTGCCCTATGCCTGCTTTTTGATCGGTGGCGCGGCGCTGTCGGCGATGCCGCTGATCTCGGCCGGTTTCTATTCCAAGGACGAGATCCTGTGGCTCGCCTTTGATCATGGCCATACCTGGCTGTGGCTCGGGGCGTTGTTCGGCGCCTTCCTGACGTCGGTCTATACCTTCCGCATGATCTTTATCGTGTTCCACGGGCGCGAGCAGATTCATTCGCACGCCGGGCACGGGCTGGCGCACCATGTGCCGCTGATCGTGCTGGCACTGCTGTCCACCTTCCTGGGGGCGATGATCCATCCGCCGCTGGAGAACGTGCTGCCGGCAGGCCCTGACGGCCAGTACGGGCACGGCGTGCGGCTGATGCTCGAGATCCTGGCCGCGGTCGTGGCCGTCGTGGGGGTCGGTATCGCCGCCGGTCTGTTCCTCGGCCGTCGTCGACTGGTGGGCTCGCTGGTGGAAACCAAGGAAGGCAATCGGCTGTGGCGCTTTTTCAACAGCGCCTTCGCCTTCGACTGGCTTTACGACAAGATCGCGGTCAAACCGTTTCTGTTCATTACCCGTCTGCATCGACGTGACTGGGTCAATAGCCTCATGAACCTCTGGCCGGGGCTGGCGCTGATGGTCAATGGATTGTTGTCCGATACCCAGAACGGGCGGCTTCGCTGGTATGCCGCCGTCATGACGGGGGGCGCCATCGTCATGCTGGTGCTCGTGCTGCTGCCATGAAGGGAGGTGACATGACCGAGCCATCTCGAGGCAGGGGCATCGTTTCGATGCGATACGCCGACGGTAACCGGGCTGCCCGGCCACCTGTGCCCACAACAACGATCAAGGATGCGATCACGCCATGATGTTGCCCTGGCTATTACTCATCCCCTTTATCGGGGGGCTGCTGTGCTGGCAGTTCGAGCTGATCAGACCCAATACGGCCATGCCGCGCTGGATTGCGCTGCTCTCCATGGTGGCGCTGCTGGTCCTTGCCATCGTGTTGTGGGTCAGCGGCGATTACAGCCTGACGCAGGCGGTGGGCAATACGCCCGACTGGCAGAGCCAGTTCCGGCTGCCCTGGATTCCTGCCTTTGGCATCAACTTCCATCTGGCGCTCGATGGCCTGTCACTGATCATGATCACGCTGACCGGGCTGCTGGGCATCATGGCGGTG
Organism: Kushneria sp. AK178; assembly: GCF_053903105.1. NCBI lineage: Bacteria > Pseudomonadati > Pseudomonadota > Gammaproteobacteria > Oceanospirillales > Halomonadaceae > Kushneria > Kushneria sp. AK178. The sequence goes on from NZ_CP096381.1 coordinate 363,249, forward strand.
GTCTGCTCCTGGAAGGAGATTGATCGACGCATCGGCTTTTTCCACCTCAACCTGATGTGGGTCATCGGCGGCGTGGTCGGGGTATTTCTGGCCATCGATCTTTTCCTGTTCTTCTTTTTCTGGGAAATGATGCTGGTGCCGATGTACTTCCTGATTGCCCTGTGGGGGCATGAATCGGAAGGCAAGTCGCCGGTGTCGGCCGCCATCAAGTTCTTTATCTATACCCAGGCCTCGGGGCTTTTGATGCTGGTCTCCATTCTGGGGCTGGTCTTCATGCACTATGCCCAGACCGGGGTGTTCTCCTTTGATTACGGCATCCTGCGCGAAACGCCGATCACCGGCGTCATGTCATGGGTCCTGATGCTCGGGTTCTTCATTGCCTTTGCCGTCAAGCTGCCGGTAGTCCCGCTGCACGGCTGGCTGCCGGACGCCCACGCCCAGGCGCCGACCGCGGGCAGTGTGGATCTGGCCGGTATCCTGCTCAAGACCGCCGCCTACGGCCTGCTGCGCTTTGCGCTGCCGCTGTTCCCGGAAACCTCGCAGGCCTTTGCGCCCATCGCGATGGGGCTGGGGCTGGTCGGTATTTTCTATGGGGCAGTGCTGGCCTTTGCCCAGACCGACATCAAGCGGTTGATCGCCTGCTCCAGTATCTCGCACATGGGCTTTGTCCTGATCGGCATCTATGCCGGGACGCTGCTGGCGCTGCAGGGGGTCATCCTGCAGATGGTGGCGCACGCCTTCTCGGCGGCCGGATTGTTCATGCTCAGCGGTCAGCTCTATGAGCGCCTTCATACCCGCGACATGCGTGAAATGGGCGGGCTGTTCGGCCGTCTGGGGGCGCTGCCGGGCTTTGCGCTGGCCTTTGTCATGGCCTCGCTGGGGATGCCGGGCACCGGCAACTTCATCGGCGAGTTCCTGATTTTGTTCGGCGCCTTCGAGGTGGTGCCCTGGGTCGTGGTCGCGGCCAGTGTCGGCCTGGTGCTGTCCGCCATCTATTCGCTGATCCTGATGCATCGGGTCTACTGGGGGCCGCCACGCGAGAGGAGCACCATTGCCCGTCTGGATGGCCGCGAGTACGCCATGCTGCTGGGCACGCTGGTGCTGACCATTGCGCTGGGGCTCTATCCCCAGGTAGTGCTCGATATTTCGCAGGGCGCGATGCATGAAGTGCGTCACTGGTTTGCTGTTTCACCTTCGTTTGCGGGCTGAGCCGACATGAATCTGACCCTGTCACATCTGATCGCCCTGTTACCGCTGCTGATCGTCTGCGCCACGGTCATCGTTGTCATGCTGGGCATTGCCTGGCGTCGCCATCACGTGGCGACCGCCACGCTGACCACGATCGGTCTCAACGCGGCGCTGTTCTCTCTGCTGGCGGTGCTGACGGTCACACCGATTCGCGTGTCGCCGCTGCTTTTGATCGACAACTACGCCGTGCTCTACATGGCGTTGATCCTGATCGCGGGACTGGCCTCGACCACGCTGGCGCACGCCTATCTGGAAGGGTTCGACGACCAGAAGGAAGAGTTCTACATGCTGCTGGGCTGCTCGGTGCTGGGCGGTCTGACCATGGTGGCCAGCGACCATCTGCTGTCGCTGTTTTTCGGGCTCGAGCTTTTGAGCGTGCCGCTCTACGGCATGGCGGCCTATGCCTATCGCACCCGCATGTCGCTGGAGTCGGGTATCAAGTACATGGTGCTGTCCGCGGCGGCCTCGGCCTTTCTGCTTTTTGGCATGGCACTGTTGTATGCCGAATCCGGCTCGCTGGCCTTCGCCGATCTGGGCGCGCGCCTGACCGAAGGGGGGGGCCATGCCAGCTGGCTGGCCATGGGCATCGGCATGATGGTGATTGCGATGGCCTTCAAGCTGTCGCTGGTACCGTTTCACCTCTGGACGGCCGATGTCTATGAAGGTGCGCCGGCGCCGGTAACGGCCTTTCTGGCCACGGTCAGCAAGATTGCGGTCTTTGCGCTGCTGATGCGGCTGTTCATGAGCGCACCGGTCACCGACATCGCCAGCCTGCACACGACCGTTGCCATTATCGCCTTTTTGTCGATGCTGGTCGGTAATCTGATGGCGCTGCGCCAGGACAACATCAAGCGTCTGATGGGCTACTCCTCCATCGGCCATCTGGGCTATCTGCTGACCGTGATAGTAGCCAGCGACGATCTGGCGCTTTTGACCACCGGGATCTATCTGATCACCTATGTGGCGACCACGCTGGCGACCTTTGGTGTGATTGCGCTGGTGTCGAGCCCCTGGCAGGGCAGCGATGTTGCCTCACTGAAGTTCTATCGCGGCCTGTTCTGGCGCCGCCCGTATCTGTCAGCGGTCATGACGGTGATGATGCTGTCGCTGGCCGGTATTCCCATGACGGCCGGTTTCATTGGCAAGTTCTACGTGCTGGCGACCGGTGTGGAGGCACAGCTCTGGTGGCTGGTCGCCGGTGTGATCATCGGCAGCGCCATCAGCCTCTACTACTATCTGCGCGTCATGGTCATGCTCTATCTGCATCCCACCGAGGAGGAGGAGTACGACGCCTCCAGCGACTGGGGGCAGCGTGCCGGTGGCATCATGGTGATCCTGCTGGCGCTGGCCGTGCTGGTACTGGGCCTCTATCCGCAGCCGATGATTACGCTGGTCAGCGGTGCTACCCTGGGCTGAGCCTCATCCGCCAGTGCCCTGCAAAAGCGCCCCATCCGCAAGGATGGGGCGCTTTTTCGTGGGGCAGACGGCAGAAGGGCGCGGCGGGTCAGCGCACGCTGTCCGGAGTGGTGCCGCCGAGCCGTGCAAGGGAGATACTGCGTGCGCACGCCAGCGGCAGGGTGACATCCACGGCCAGCGGCAGGTGATCGGAATACAGCGGCGGCAGCGCGCGCAGGTGGTTCATTTTAAGCGAGGGGGAGACCAGGATGTGATCCAGCGCGCGAGCGGGCTGCCAGGCCGGGTAGCTGGGCACGCCGCGGCCCTGCTCGAGGGCGAGCGCGCGGGAAAAGCGCGGATGAGCCCTGAGCTTGTCCTGGGTACAGTTGAGATCGCCCATGATGATGACGTTTCTGAGCGGGGCGATCAGCTCGCTGAGATAATCCAGCTGAAGGTTCTGGGTGCGCGTGCCCAGCGCCAGGTGCAGCACGAACAGATGCAGCGCTTCGGGGCCTTCCCCGAAACGTACATGCATGGCGCCGCGCCCCTTGGGGCCGGGCAGGCGGTGGTTGTCGCTGTGGCTGATGGCCAGACGACTGAGCAGCCCGTTGCTGTGCTTGGCAAAGCGACCGAAGTCGCGGTTGAGCTGCTGCGAGGCGTAGGGAAAGCCGGCCTGTGCGGCCAGATACTCCACGTGGTTGATGTTGCTGGAACGAAAGCTGCCGCCATCCACTTCCTGCAGGCCGACCAGATCAAACTCGCGGAAGGTGTCGCACATCGCATCGAGCCGGGTGGAGCGGCCGCGATGGGGCAGAAAATGCTGCCAGCTGCGTGTGACGTAGTGGTGGTAGGCATGCGTATGGATGCCCACCTGCATGTTGAAGGTCAGCAGTTTAAGAGAGGTGATGCGTTCGCCCTGGCTGTCGTCCTGCATTCGGTATCCCGGTTGGAAGGGCAAAAAGGCCCGACACGCCGGGTGTCGGGCCATTGGCACCATCGATCAGCGTGTGCCTGATGCCTGCTCCTGACGCGTTTTCTCGATCAGGGCTTCGGCGATGTCCGGCATGTTCTCCAGACCGTTGGCCGAGCGCGGCGTGATGACGTACTGACCGTTCACGATCAGTGCCGGCACGCCCATGAGCTTGTAGGCCTTCATGCGCGCATTGGCCTGATTGAGCTGGCTCTTGACGCCGAAGGAGTTGAGCGCCTTGAGCGCCTCATCCCTGCTGACATCGTAGTTGGTGAAGAACTCGGCGATCTCGTCGTCCTCGGTCATGCGATGGCCGTCCTTCTGGATGGCGTCAAAGAAGGCCTGATGAAAGTCCCGGTCGAAGATGCCCAGTTCGCGAGCGGCGTAATAGGCCGTGGCGTGGCGCATCCAGACCTTGCCCATGGTAGCCGGCAGGCGCTCGAAGGTGACATCGTCGGGCAGGGTGTCCACCCAGGCTTCCAGCGGTGCCTCGAGGTCGTAACAGTGCGGGCAGCCATACCAGAACACCTCGGTGACACCGATCTGGCCTTCCGGCAGATTGCTGGAGACCGGTTCGTCGAGGACCTCGTAGTCCTGTCCTGCCACCGGCTCGGCCGCCGTGGCCATGCCCGAAAGACCGCAAACGGCAACGGCGGCCATCAGCCAGCGCCCGCCTGGAATACTTTTCAACATCGCAAGGTTACTCCCTGAACAGCCAATATCATTCGAGATTCGAGTGCGGCTGTGATCAGCCTGTTATTCGTCGTTACTTTGAACGCCCGACGGGCGAACGGTTCCCTGCTATCCTGGCAGACGCGACCATGACTGACGAGCGAGGCGTTCACCGGGGGTGTTACACTCGCGCCATTGTCTCATCGTTGCCCATTGCCTCACCGTTGGAAATATCCCCATGTCGGATGTCATGCGTCATCACTTCCAGTCGACCACGTTCCTGACCAGCGCCCCGAAACTGGCGGACTGTCCGGCCGATACCGGGCTGGAGGTCGCCTTTGCCGGGCGATCCAATGCCGGCAAGTCCAGTGCCATCAATACGCTGACCCAGCAGAAGTCACTGGCGCGTACCTCGAGAACGCCCGGACGCACGCAGCTGATCAATTTCTTCACCGTCAGTGATCCGCAGTATCGACTGGTGGACCTGCCCGGCTATGGCTATGCGAAGGTGCCCGAAGCCGTGCGGCGTGAATGGCAGGAGCATCTGGCGCACTATCTGCGCGAGCGTCGCTCCCTGCAGGGCACGGTGCTGGTCATGGACGTTCGCCACCCGCTGACCGAGTTTGACCAGATGATGATGGGCTGGGCGGATGATAACGACATGCCGCTTCATATCCTGCTCACCAAGGCCGACAAGCTCAAGCGCGGCGCGGCCATGGGCGTGTTGTCGAAGGTGCGCCATCAGCTCAAGGAGTGGGAGGACCTGATCAGCGTGCAGCTGTTCTCGTCGCAGGAGCGCCAGGGCGTGGAGGAGCTCAACGAGCGTCTGTGCCGCTGGCTCACCCCGGATGATTCGACAGCGGATCAGGCCTGAGCCGACCGGTCGCCGACACCGTTTAGAAGCTGTAGATCTGGCGTCCGGCAGGGTAGCGCATGCCCATCGAGGGCGCGGGCGTTTCCGGCTCGAGCAGCAGCCCCGGCACGGCCTGCATTGAACGGGCCTCGCCTCCTGCCCGGTCAGGGTCGAACAGCGTGGGCCGGGACTGCCCCGGTTCGCTTTCGAGCTGCCACAGGGCAGTGGCCTCCCGTTGCTGGCCCGGATAGTGCAGGGTCGCACCACGCTCGAGCCCTGCGTCACCGGACAGCGTGGCCTGGCCGTCTGTCATGGGCAGGGCCATTACCAGTGCCATGGCACACAGCACCAGCGTAATGCTGAGGATATCGAGAGGACGCATGATGCAATAAGGCCTATCAGGGTCGATAAAAAAGGGATGAACACCCACATCAGGCAGTTATCATGATCGATCGCGGCATGTCCTGATGCCCCGTCAGACACGATAAAAGCGTGCTTATTATTTCATGTCCCAATAATAGTCGAGTGTTTTAAAAGGTAACTTAATTTTTCCGGATTGCCGATGTCACCGCTGAGCGTCACCTGAAGCGTCAAGGGTTGCCAGCAGCGTTTCCAGCTCGCGAATGTGGGTCAGCCGGTGAATGCCACCGGGGGCCTGCTCGGGCAGTCCGGTATTCTTGGCATCGATCCAGGCCACATGCATGCCGAGACGCTGCGCCGGCAGGGCATCCTCGGCCCATGAATCCCCCACGTGAACCGTCTCGCGCGGCGCGGCCCTGCCCAGCCGGGCCATGGCCGACAGAAAGCAGCGCGCATCGGGCTTGGGCGCCAGCGCCACACCGGCCTTGATGATGACATCAAAGTGCTCGGCGATGACCAGCCGCTCCAGATCCACGTTGCCGTTGGTGATCGCGCCCAGGCGTATGCCGCGCTGGCGCAGTCCCTCCAGCATCGCCGGCACCTCCTCGAAGAGGGTGACATCGTGGCGCAGCGTCAGCATGTACTCGATGGTGTCATCGGCCCAGCGGCGCGCCTCATCCTCGGCCAGCCCGAACTCGATCAGCATGTCGTTCAGGGTCTTGCGACGCAGCCAGGTGAAATCGCCCCGGTACAGCGGATACTGCTGTGCCAGCGCCATGCGCCGGCGCTGATACTCCTCCAGCGGGAAATGGGCGGCATGGCCGATGCGCTCATCGAGCCATTGATAGTGCCCGGGTTCGACCGCGGCCATCACCGGGCCGTTGTCCCAGAAGGTGTCGTCGAGATCGAAAGTGATGGCCTTGATCATGAGGGCGTGTCCTGATGGTCCGAAGCCCCGGAAGGCGAAGCTTCGCGGGAGGATGAGTGGCGTTCCGCGCCCGGGCGGCGGTGTGCACGTGGATGGGCGCGATCAAAGGTGTCAGCCAGATGCTGCCAGTCCAGTCGGGTGTAGACCTGGGTGGTGGAGAGATGGGCATGGCCCAGCAGCTCCTGCACCGCACGCAGGTCCTGACTGGACTCCAGCAGATGGCTGGCAAAGCTGTGGCGCAGGCGGTGAGGATGCAGGTGCTCGGGCAGGCCGCGCTCGCGCCCGACATGGGCCATGCGCAGCTGAATCGCGCGGTGCCCCAGCCGCCGGCCGCGAGCGCCGACAAACAGGGCCGGCTCGTGAGGCGGCGCCAGCATGGCCCGCATCTCCAGCCAGGCCGCCAGCGCCGCGGCGGCACGGCGGCCGATGGGCACCTGGCGCGGCTTGTCGCCCTTGCCGCGCACCCGGGCGCGCTGGGTGTCGATATCGCTCAGATCGATGCCGGCAAGCTCTGCCAGGCGCAGGCCGCTGGAATAGCAGAGCTCCAGCATGGCCTGGTCACGACGCGCCAGCGGCGAGCCGTCATGTGGCGTGTCCAGAAACTGTCCGAGCACGTCGACATCCACCGGTCGCGGCAGATGGCGCGGCATTTTTGGTGTGTCCAGCAGCCGGGCGGGGTTATGCCCCATGAGCCCCTGCTCGATCAGCAGATCGCAGAAGCGGCGGATGGCGGCCTGACGCCGCGCCAGACTGCGTGCCGCCAGACCGCGGGTGCGCTCGCGGCCCAGGAATCGGCGCAGATGGTGAATGTCCAGCGCTGCCCACGAATCGAGTTCCTCGCGCACCATGAACGCCGTCAGCGCGGCCAGGTCGCGACGATAGGCATCGACCGTGGCCGGGCTGTGCCGGTGGCGCAGGCGTTCGATGAAGGTCTCGACCAGCGGCTGCAGGGCGCTCATGACGGCGCTCGCTGTAGTAGGCGGGCCATCATCTCGCCCAGGTGGTGCATGTTCTCGGCGGCCATGATCCACGGCAGGGTAGTCTCCTCCGGATGGGCCAGCACCAGATAGCCGTGGCGCTCGCCCAGCGCCAGCCGGGTCACGACGCAGCGGCCGCCCGCCAGAGAGGTGCCGGGCAGCAGACGCTCGGCGGTGGCACTGTCCAGCGTCAGACCGTCACCGGTGGCCGGCAGCCGCGCGGCAATCCATTGATCGGTATCGTCATCAAGAGCGTGAGTGGGCGGCTGCGCCCATTCGCCGGGAAGAGGCTGTCGCCACAGCGCCAGATGCGACACGTTGAAGCGCTCATTGAGCTCTGCGGTCAGGGTCTGTGCCAGCGCGTCACGGCTGTCGGCCTGCAAAAGCGACAGCGTCAAAGCGCGCATGGCCCCAGCCTGCTGATCAAACTGCCGCGCGGCATTCAACAGCGCCTGACGCTGCCCTTCGGCCTGCTCGGTGCGCGCGCGCAGGGTGGCGATCAACCGCTCGACCAGCGATACGGCGCCGCCGGTCTGGGGGTGGACAATGTGCAGCGAGGCCAGCAGCGCCTCGCGCCCTTCAAAGAAGTCGGGATGGCGCGCCAGCCAGTCGCTGACCTGATCGGCGTCGAGCGTTTCAGGGCGCTGATGATCGGGGGCGGTACGGTCCTCTGTCATGTCCTCTCCCGGTGGGCGATTATAGTACGATGCGACCGTCGAAGACGCGCTCGGCCGGGCCGGTCATGATGACCGGGCTGCCCGGGCCCGCCCATTCGATGCTCAGGGCGCCCCCGGGCAGGGCCACCGCCACGTGTGAATCCAGCAGGCCGCGGCGGATGCCGCTGACCACGGCGGCGCAGGCGCCGGTGCCGCAGGCCAGCGTCTCGCCCACGCCGCGCTCGAACACCCGCAGGCGAACGCTGCCGCGTGACACGATCTCCAGAAAGCCCACGTTGACGCGTTTCGGAAAGCGCGGATGCGCCTCGATGCGCGGCCCCAGCGTCGCCACCGGGGCCTCCTCCACGCTGTCGACATCGATCACGGCGTGGGGATTGCCCATCGACAGGGCGTCCAGATGCACCGTCTCACCGCCAACGTCCAGCGCGTAATCCTGCGCCGGGGCGTCGGCCGTCAGTGGAATGTCGGCCGGGGTGAAACGCGGCGCGCCCATATCGACACGCACCCGGCCATCGTCGGCCACCTTCAATACCAGATTGCCGCCGGCGGTCTGTACCGCGATCTCGCGTTTGGCAGTGAGCCTTTGGTCCAGCACGAAGCGGGCAAAGCAGCGCGCGCCGTTGCCGCAGTTTTCCACTTCGCTGCCGTCGGCGTTGAAGATGCGGTAGCGGAAGTCCATGTCCGGGCGCGACGGCGGCTCGACCAGCAACAGCTGATCGAAGCCGATGCCGAAGCGGCGGTCGGCCAGTGCCCGGATGCGCGCGCTGTCCAGCCGGGCGCGCTGGGTGATCAGGTCGACCACCATGAAGTCATTGCCCAGCCCGTGCATCTTGGCGAAGTGCAGCATCATGAGGCGTGGTTTCCCTGCGGCGCGATGGCGGCCTCCGGCAGCAGCGCTTCGCCGGCCCAGAGCGTGGCGAGCGGCTCGCGCTCGCGCACCAGATGCGCCTGATCGCCGACCACCATGACCTCCGGCGGCCGCGCCCGGGTGTTGTAGTTCGAGGCCATCACGAAGCCGTAGGCACCGGCAGAGTGCACCGCCAGCAGGTCATTCGGGGCAATGGCCAGCTCACGATCCTTGCCCAGATAGTCACCGGACTCGCAGACCGGCCCGACGATATCCCAGCACTTCGTGTCGCGTGCCCCGCGCTGGTCCACGCCGGTAATGGTCTGCCAGGCCTGATAGAGCGTGGGCCGGATCATGTCGTTCATGGCGGCATCGACGATGGCAAAGTTTTTCGCCTCGCCGGGTTTGAGATATTCGACCCGGGTCAGCAGCACGCCGGCATTGGCGGCAATCGACCGGCCGGGTTCAAAAATGAGCTCGACCTCGCGGCTGCCGATGCGCTGGCGCAGGGCGGCGATGTAGTCCGCCACCGGCGGCGGGGTCTCGCCGGCGTAATCCACGCCCAGACCGCCGCCCAGATCCAGATGCTCGATGCGAATGCCCTGATCGCCCAGCCGGTCATGCAAATCGAGCAGGCGATCCAGTGCGTCCAGAAAGGGCGAGAGCTCGGTGAGCTGAGAGCCGATATGGCAGTCGATGCCGACCGGATTGACGTGGGCGAGCTCGGCGGCGCGCTGATAGACGCGCTCGGCATCGGCAATGGCGATGCCGAACTTGTTGTCCTTGAGCCCGGTGGAGATATAGGGATGGGTGCGGGCATCGACATCCGGATTGACCCGAATGGAGATCGCCGCCACCTGACCGCAGCTGTCGGCCACGTCATTGAGGCGCTCGAGCTCGGCTTCGGACTCCACGTTAAAGCACTTGATGCCCACTTCCAGTGCCCGCGCCATCTCATCACTGCGCTTGCCCACGCCGGAGAAAACCACCCGGCCGGGGTCGCCACCGGCGGCCAGCACCCGCTCCAGCTCGCCGCCGGAGACGATATCAAAGCCCGCCCCCAGCCGCGCCAGCAGATTGAGCACGGCCAGGTTCGAGTTGGTCTTGAGGGCGTAGCAGATCAGGTGAGGCGTGCCCTCGAGCGGCCGGGCGTAGTCCAGAAAGTGCTGGCGAAAGGCCGCCGCCGAGTAGACATAGCAGGGCGTGCCAAAGCGCTCGGCCACGCTTGAAAGCGGCAGCTGCTCGACATGGAGCTGATCGTCGTGCCAGACAAAGTGCGTACTCATGTGCCCCCCTGACCGGATGTGGCCGGCGCCGCGGGGGCACCGGTCGAGGCCGCACCACCGACCGTGCCGGCCGTGGTGGTCTCGGGACGACTGTCGCCCTCGGGCACGCTCACGGCGCTGCCCTGACCCTCACTGCCGGCGCCGCCGGTGCGGATGCCGTCACTGGTCGATGGCGAGGTGCGCTCGGCATCGTCGTTTGGCGACGCGTCATCCGGCTGCGCGTCGTCCTGTTGATAGGCGTCCTGCGGGTCATAGCGCTCGCGGGCGGCCTCGTCATCGGGCATGTACAGCGGGCCGGTCTGGCCGCAGCCGGCCAGCACCAGCGCGGCCAGCATGGCGGATATCAGGCGAATCATTGCGCGTGATCCTCATGGTTGTGGGCGTGCGACGGCAGGGCGGCCAGCGCTTCGCGGGCCCGCTGTGCCGCGGCGCGCACCTGGTCGGGGGCGGTGCCGCCGATGTGATTGCGGGCGGCCACCGAGCCTTCCAGGGTCAGCACCTCGAAGATGTCGTCATGGATATGATCGGAAAAGCGCTGGAGCTCCTCGAGGGTCATCTCGGACAGATCGCGCCCCTCTTCGATGCCGAAGGCCACCGCCTTGCCGACGATCTCGTGAGCATCGCGGAAGGCCACGCCCTGACGCACCAGGTAGTCGGCCAGGTCGGTGGCGGTGGCGAAGCCGCGCCTTGCCGCCGCATGCATGTTGTCGCTTTTGGCGCGCACCGCCGGGATCATGTCACCAAAGGCGCGCAGCGAGCCGAGCACGGTGTCGAGGGTGTCAAACAGCGGTTCCTTGTCTTCCTGATTGTCCTTGTTGTAGGCCAGCGGCTGGGACTTCATCAGGGTCAGAAGGCTGATCATGTGGCCGTAGACACGGCCGGTCTTGCCGCGCACCAGCTCGGGCACGTCGGGATTTTTCTTCTGCGGCATGATCGAGGAGCCGGTGCAGAAACGATCCGGCAGATCGATGAAGTCAAACTGGGCGCTGGTCCAGAGCACCAGCTCTTCGCTCATGCGCGACAGGTGCATCATCAAAAGACTGGCAAACGAGGTGAACTCGATGGCGAAGTCGCGATCGCTGACCGCATCCAGCGAATTCTCGGCCGGGCGCTCGAAGCCCAACAGCTCTGCCGTGACGTGACGATCGATCGGGTAGGTCGTGCCGGCCAGCGCCGCGGCGCCCAGCGGCATGACGTTGACCCGCTTGCGGGCGTCGAGCAGACGCTCCTGATCGCGGGCGATCATCTCCTGCCAGGCCAGCAGGTGATGGCCGAAGGTCACGGGCTGGGCGCTCTGTAGATGGGTAAAGCCCGGCATGATGGTGTCGGCTTCACGTTCGGCCAGCTCGATCAGGCCCCGGCGCAGGCGCGAGAGCTCACCGGCGACGGCGTCGATGCCGTCACGCAGATACAGACGGATATCGGTGGCGATCTGGTCGTTGCGCGAGCGTCCGGTGTGGAGCTTCTTGCCGACCGTGCCGATGCGCTCGGTCAGGCGCGCCTCGATGTTCATGTGGATGTCTTCCAGCGCCACGGACCACTCGATCTCGCCACGCTCGATCTCGGCCTCGATCTGTTGCAGACCGCCCACGATGGTGTCGCGCTCGTTGTCGGTCAGAACCCCCACGCGGGCCAGCATGGTGGCATGGGCAATCGAGCCCCGGATGTCGTGATGATAAAGGCGCTGGTCGAAGCCGATGGAGGCGGTAAAGGCCGCCACGAAGGCGTCGGTGGGCTCGCTGAAGCGACCGCCCCAGGATTGATTGGTGGTTTGCGTCATCTGCTGGCGATCCTGCATCGAAAGGGTCGGGACCGGGAGGCCGGCAAGGCGCCGCCTCCATGGGCGCGTCAGTGTAACAAGAAGTCGGTGGCCTGTCGGTACGCCACATCCCCCTCGCGGCGGGCAATGACTGTTTTTTGCCGGGCGCCACTGCTTTATCATGAACGCCTCGTCTTGACCCCTACAGGAGCGCTCGTGTCCGACAGAGCCACGATCAGAATCGCCACCCGCAAGAGTCAGCTCGCCCTGTGGCAGGCGGAACACGTCAAGTCTCGCCTCGAGGCCCTGCATCCGGGGCTCGAGGTGGAACTGGTGGGCATGTCCACGCGCGGTGATCGCATTCTGGATACGCCGCTGGCCAAGGTCGGCGGCAAGGGGCTGTTCGTCAAGGAGCTCGAGGAGGCCATGCTCGCAGGCCTTGCCGACATCGCCGTGCACTCCATGAAGGACGTGCCGATGAGCTTCCCCGAGGGGCTCGGTCTGCACGCCATTCTCGATCGCGGCGCGCCCACCGATGCCTTTGTCTCCAACGATCATCCGAGCTTCGAGTCCCTGCCGCACGGCGCCCGCGTCGGCACCTCCAGCCTGCGGCGCGCCCTGCAGATTCTTGCCGCCCGTCCGGACCTTGAAGTGCTCAGCCTGCGCGGCAACGTGCAGACCCGTCTGGGCAAGCTCGATGCCGGCGAGTTCGACGCCATCGTGCTGGCCACCTCCGGGCTCGAACGGCTCAATCTGGACTTTCGCATTGCCGAGCGGCTGGCGCCGGAAGTCATGCTGCCGGCCTGCGGCCAGGGGGCGCTGGGTATCGAGTGTCGCAGCGATGATGACGCCCTGCGCGCGCTGATTGCGCCGCTGATCGATCCGCTCGCCAGCCTGCGGGTGCTGGCCGAGCGCGCCATGAACACGCGTCTGGAAGGCGGCTGTCAGGTGCCCATCGGCGGCTACGCGGTACTGGAAGATGACAACCAGACGCTGTGGCTGCGCGCCCTGGTCGGGGCACCCGATGGCTCCGAGGTCATTCACGCCGAGGCGCGCGGCCCCGCCGACGACCCGGAAGCGCTGGGCGTTCGCGTGGCCGAGGATCTGCTCGCGCGTGGTGCCGGCGCCATTCTGGACGCCGTCTACGCCGACGAACGGCCGCCGCGCTGAAGGTGTGAGATGGCCCCTTCGCGTTCGACAAGTGCCGCCGTTGCCCTGATTGCCCGTCCCGGGGCCCGTGCCCGGGCGCTGGAACAGGCGCTCGAGCAGGTCGGACTGACGCCTCGATCGCTTGAGATCATGACTTTGGTCGCACGCGCACCGGGCCCATACGAGCGTACGCTCCTGTATGATCTGGATAACTTTCGCCACATCATCTGCACCAGTCCGTTTGCCGCGGCCTGTCTGATCGAGGCCATCGAGGCGCGCTGGCCCCAGCTGCCCGTTGGTCTCGATTTTCACGCCACCGGCGTGAGTACGGCCGACGTTTTGAAGGACGGCCTGGGCGTTGAGGTCAGCGCTCCGGCGCCGGGCAGCGGCAGTGCCAGCGAGGCGCTGCTGGCGCTGCCGGGACTGCAGGGCGTTGACGGCGCGCGCATTGCGCTGGTGTCGGGCGAGGGCGGGCGTGAGCTGATCGAGCAGACGCTTGTAATGCGTGGCGCTGAGGTGTCGCGACTGGCACTCTATGAGCGTCGGCTGCAGCCACCCGGTGACGAGGCGGGGGCGCTGCTCGAACGCGGTGCGTTTGCGCTTTTGATCGTGACCAGTCAGGAGCAGCTCGAGTACCTTGACCGGTGGTGTACGCCCCTGACCCGGCGGCGACCGCTGGTCGTTTCCAGTCAGCGATTGGCTACAATGGCAGGCACATATCACTTTGAATGTGTTTTCATTGCCGGCGATGCCACGCCGCAGACACTGGCAGAGACCTCGGCCATGGCCTGGCGGCAGGCGCCGGGCATACCCGATTAAAAAAAGGGCAGCGATAAATGAGCAAGCAGGACAACGACAACGACGATCGCAGCAAGGTGTCTTCCGACAGCACGTCGCCGGATAGCAGGCCGTCGCAGACCGACGCCGGCGCGCGCGGCGCGGCGGAAAACGCCTCGGTCACCGGCGAAAGCGCCCGCACCGGCAACATGACCGGCACGACCTCGCCGGATGCCGGGGTCAGCAGCAGCGGTCGCCCCTTCGAGCCCGGTGACATGCGTCCCGAACATCGTCCGCGCGAGAAAAACGCTCGGCGCTCGGTCATGTTGCCCATTCTGCTTGTCCTGCTGTTGCTGGCCCTGGCGGCCCTCGGCTTCGGCGCCTGGCTCTTCGAGCAGCAGCGCAACGAGATGGATCAGCTGCGCCAGGACGTCAATCAGGTCCAGCAGAGCAGCAGCCAGTCTTCCCGCGAGGTCTCAAGCGCGCTTGATTCGCGCGATCAGCGCATCAGCCGGCTCGAGTCACAGCTCGAGGACAACGACCAGGCGCTGTCGCGTGTGATGGAAGAACTCACGCGCAGCCAGCAGACCGACGAGCGTCAGTGGCAGAGCGCCGAAATCGAATACCTGCTGCGCATGGCCAACCAGCGCCTGCAGCTCGAGCGCGACGTCAGCGGCGCCCGCTCGCTGCTCGAGACCGCCGACCGGCGTCTGCAGCAGATCGACAATCCGGCCCAGCTGCCGGTGCGCCGCGCGATCGCCTCGGAGCTGTCGCAGCTGGAAAGCCTGCCCGACGTCGATCACAACGGTCTGTTTCTGACGCTGTCGGCGATGGCCGATCGCGTCGACGAGCTGCCGCTGTCCCAGGAGAGCGAGGCGCTGTCCGCGCAGCAGGATGATGGATCGCTGTTCAGCGGCGGCTGGCGCGAGCAGCTCTCGCGCATGGGCACCCAGCTCAAGGATCTGGTCACCGTGCGCCGTCACGACGAGCCGCTGGAAGCGCTGATCACGCCGGCCCAGGAAGGCTATCTGCGCCAGAACGTGCGCCTTTTGCTCGAACAGGCCCAGCTGGGCGTGATGCGCAGCAACGAGGCGATCTATCAAAACAGCCTCGAGCGCGCCGAGACGCTGATCACGACCTATTTCCGTACCGGGGACAGCAACGTCCAGCGCCTGGTTGAGCAGCTCGATCAGCTCGGCCAGCGCAACATCAGCCCCGAGCTGCCCGACATCAGCGGTTCGATCGAAGCCCTCAACAAGCTGCAGAACGCCCGTCGTAGTGGCCGGAACAGCGGTCAGGGGGCGTCGTCATGAGAAAGCTGATCCTGTTCATTGTCGTCGGGCTGGCGGCCGGGGCGCTGATCGGCCAGCTGATGATGTCCACGCCGGGCTACATCCTGATCCGGGTCGGCGACATCTCGCTGCAGACCTCCTTCTGGTTCGGCCTGCTGCTGCTGTTTGCGCTGTTTCTGGTGGTGCATTTCGTGTTGCGTCTGCTCTGGCGCCTGCGCCGACCGGTCAGCCGCATGAAGCTCTGGAACGCCCGTACCCGTAACCGTCAGGCCATGCACCGCACCGTCAAGGGCCTGGTGGCACTGGCGGAGGGGCGCTGGAAGCGCGCCGAGCAGTCGCTGACCCGGTCGGCCCACGACTCTTCCACGCCACTGGTCAACTACCTCTCCGCAGCGCTGGCGGCTCACTATCAGGGCCGTCACGAGCAGGCCGACGAGCTTTTAAAACAGGCGCACAACAGCACCGAAGGTGCCGACAGCGCCGTGGGACTGATGCAGGCCCAGCTGATGCTGGATCGTCAGCAGTCCGAGCAGGCGCTGGCCACGCTGACGCGACTGCAGACCCAGATGCCGGAGCATCCGCAGGTGCTCAAGCTGCTCAAGCAGGCCTATCTCAACGTGGAAGACTGGGAAGGGCTGCGCCAGTTGCTACCGAAACTCGAGCGCCACGATCTGATCAGCGAGGAAGAGCGCAAGACGCTCGAACGGCGCACCTATCTGGCGCTGTTGAGTCAGGCCGATCAGCAGCAGGATACCGATCGTGCCCGCACGCTCTGGGGCGGGATGCCGGAATCGCTCAAGGGCGATGTGGAACTGGTGCTGCTGCAGGCCGGTATTCTCGAACGCGGCGGCGATGCCGCCGAGGCCGAGAGCATGATCCGCCAGTCGCTGCGCAACCGCTGGGACAGCCGGCTGGTGGCGCACTACGGGCTGCTGTCGGTCGAGCCCGAGCGCCAGCTGGTGACCGCCGAGAAGTGGCTGCAGGAGCGGCCCAACGATCCCGAGCTTCTGATGGCGCTGGGCCGGCTGTCGCTGCGCAACGCCTACTGGGGCAAGGCGCAGGAGTACTTCGAGGCCAGCCATCGCCAGCGTCCCAGCGGCGTGGCCTGCGCCGAGCTTGCCAGGCTCTATGCCAGCCTCGGCCAGCACAGCAAGAGTCAGCACTACTACCGCAAGAGCGTGGAGCTTTTGGACCGCTCGCTGCCGGCGCTGCCGCAGCCCAGCGAACATACCAGCTGATCCCGTCCTGCCTTCAGGGGGCGCCTCCGGGCGCTCCTTTTTTGTGGTGACAGCATCTCTTCAGGCCTTTCCCGAGGCCCACGAGTGCGGCCCTGACGGGTCGCCATGCAACGGTTCAACGTGTCAGGAAGCCATCGACATGCAGTCAACAGTCATGACGGGTCACGTCAATTTCCTGTGGCGCCAGCGTCTATCGCGCGCCGGTCGCAGCCTTGCCGGCGCCTGCCTGGTGCTGGCAAGCGTCGGCGCGGTCGGCGCGCCGGCCCCGCAGGATGACGTGCTGCGCGCCACGCTCGACAACGGCCTCGAGGTCGTGATCGTGCACAGCGATCTGGCCCCGGTGGTCACCACCCAGGTCAACTATCACGTCGGTTCCAGCGAAGGCTCCGAGGACTTTCCCGGCACGGCGCATGCCGTCGAGCACATGATGTTTCGCGGCGGCCCGGGGCTTTCCAAGGATCAGCTCTCCGTCATTTCGGCCAACATGGGCGGCAACATGAACGCCTTCACCGAAAACGATCGCACCCAGTATCACTTCACCGTGCCGGCGGACGATCTGGATGTGGCGCTGCATATCGAGGCCTCGCGCATGAAGGCCATCGACATGAGCGCCGAAGACTGGGCGCAGGAGCGCGGCGCCATCGAGCAGGAGGTTTCCCGCAATCTCTCCAACCCGGCCTTTCGCTTTTATACCCAGCTGGTCGAGGAGCTCTATCGCGGCACCCCCTACGCCTGGACGCCGCTGGGCACGCGCGACTCCTTTGACAACACCACCGCGGCCGATCTGAAGGCCTTCCACGATCAGTGGTACGTGCCCAATAACGCCACGCTGGTCATCGCCGGCGATGTCGATCCACAAAACGCGCTGGCCCGGGTCGAGACGCTGTTTGGCGATATCCCGCAGCGAGCGCTGCCCGAGCGCCCCGAATTCGATTTTGAGCCGGTCAACGCGCGCACCATCGAGCTGCCGACCAACAGCCCCTACGGCTCGATCTACATGGGCTGGCGCACGCCCGGCCTTCGGGATGACGACTTCGCCACCACCCGGGTACTGCTGGACGTGCTGGGCTCCGAGCGCGGCGAATTGACCGCCATGGGCTATGACGGCACGGCCCTGGCCGGCGGCATGGGCGGCCAGCTGCAGCCGCATGCGGGCCTGGCCATGGCCGTTGGCGTTTTTCCCCGCGGTGGCGACCCGGCGCCGATTCAGGCGCGCATGCGCGAGATCATCGAGGACGTGACGCAAAACGGCGTCGACCCGTCGCTGGTCGAGGCGGCCAAACGCCGGATCATTGCCGGGGTGGATGCCTCCCGCGAGTCGGTATCGGGGCTGGCCAGCGCCTGGTCGGATGCCCTGATCCAGCGCGGTCTCGACTCGCCGCAGGCCATGAAGGCGCAGTATGAAGCCGTCACCGTCGAGGACGTCAACGCGCTGGCCGAAAGGCTTTTAAAGCCCGAGCACGCCATTACTGCGGTGCTGACGCCGGAAGCCTCCGGCGAGCCGACCAGCAATGATGGCTACGGCGAGCCGGAGGATCTGACCACGCCGCCTGACGGTCCGGTCGAGCTCCCTCACTGGGCCGAGCACGCCTTCGATAACCTCGACATTCCGGTGTCGACGCTTGATCCGAAGGACTATCGGCTGGACAACGGCCTGCGCCTGATCGTACAGCCGGAAACCGCCAGCGACCGCATCATGGTCAGCGGCGCCATCGATACCAATGAGGACCTGCAGACGCCGCCGGGCAAGGAGGGCGTCAGCGATATTCTGGAAGGCCTGTACGGCTACGGCAGCCAGTCACGCGACCGCCGCGAACTGCGCGCCGCCGTCGACGAGCTGGGGGCCGAGGAGCGTGCCGGTACCAGTTTCGGTCTGGTGGTACCGAAGGCGCAGTTTGATGACGGGCTGGCCCTGCTGGCCGAGCATCAGCTCAATCCGAGCTTTTCCCGCGAGGCCTTCGATACCGTCAAGCAGCAGAACGCCAGGGCGCTGCCCGGTCGTCTGGAAAGCCCCGGCTTTCAGAATGCCTACGCCATGCTCGGCGCGCTGCTGCCCGACGACGACCCCCAGCAGCGCCACATGACGCCCGAATCCCTCGACAGCGTCACGCTCGAGGACGTGAAGCAGTATTTCGCCCGCATCTCGCGCCCCGACATGACCACCATGGTGGTGGTCGGTGACGTCGACCCCGGCGAGGTGCGCGAGCAGGTCGAGCGCTACTTCGGTGACTGGCAGGCCGATGGACCGGAACCCGACGTGGACTATCCGGCCGTGGCGCTCAATCAGGCCGGCGCGTTCAACACGCCCGACAGCGCCGCCAGCCAGTCGCAGGTCACCCTGTCGCAGATGATCGATATCAATCGCGACAGTCCGGAGCGCTTCGCCCTGTTTCTGGGCAATCAGGTGCTCAGCGGTGACTTCGCCTCACGGCTGCATCAGGACCTGCGCGAACGGCGCGGGCTGGTCTACGGCGTCAGCTCGAATCTGGCGCTCAAGGCCCATCGCGGGCGCTTCAACGTCAGCTTCGGCAGCGACCCCGACAAGGTGAACCAGGCGCGCGAGCTGATCATTCACAACCTGAACCGCCTGCAGAATGAACCGGTCAGCGACAGCGATCTGCACCGGGCCAAGAGCATCCTGCTGCGGGCCATGCCGATGCAGGCGGCCAGCTACAGCGCCATCAGCGGCTCGCTGCTGGACCTGGCGCTCTCTGACAAGCCGCTGGATGCCACCACCCGGGCGGCAGAGCAGTTCGTTGCGCTGACGCCCGAAGAGGTGCAGGCCGCCTTCAGGGCGCATATCCGGCCGGACGGCTTTGTGACCGGCGTGCGGGGGCCGGCGGCGCCCTGACCTGAAGTGTAACGGGATTCAGCCAGCATTCAGCCCGAGCGTGCAATCTCGAAAGGCGAGGGAGGAGAGGCTCGGAGACCGCGATGAAGCTCTTGCTGGTAGAAGATGATGCGCTTTTGGCGGAGAGCCTGGCCGAATGCCTGGAAGAGGCCGGTTACAGTACGGATATTTCGGCTACCATTCAGACCGCGCGGGCGCTGGCAGGCACCGAACACTACTCGCTGGTGGTGCTTGATCTCGGGCTGCCGGATGGGTCGGGGCTCGAGCTTCTGAGGCAGTGGCGTGCGCAGCGCCGGTCAGTGCCGATCCTGATCCTGACGGCCCGGGACAGCTGGACCGACAAGGTGGAGGGGTTGCGTGCCGGTGCTGATGACTATCTCACCAAGCCATTTCACGAAGAGGAGCTTCTGGCACGTCTGCAGGCGCTGCTGCGGCGTCACTCCGGCGCCCTGGCCAGCGTTCTGGAGGTCAACGATATCTTCCTTGACGAGGGGCGTCAGCAGTATCGCCTGGGGCAGGGCGAGTGGCAGACGCTGACCTCGACCGAATTTCGCCTGCTCCGCTATCTCATGCATTATCCCGATCGCGTTCACTCCAAGCACCATCTGCTGGATCAGCTCTATGCCCTTGAGCAGGACTCGGCTGCCCCGAATCTGATCGAAGTCTATATTGCGCGCCTGCGGCATCGACTGGGTCGCGAGCGCATCGTGACCCGGCGTGGTGAGGGGTACATGCTTGTTTCTGCCTGACCGGCGCAGTCTGCGACTCCGATTGCTGGGCACGCTGACGGTGGTGGCGCTGACGGTCGTGACCATCACCTGGCTGCTGCATGGCCTGCTGCTGGATCGTCTGGCCCGCGAATTTCTAGCCGACCGCCTGCAACAGGAAGCGCTCTACAGCGTGCAGCATCTGCAGGCCAGCGATGAGCCTGACACACCGGCGACCCGGGCGGTGACAGGCAGTGTCGATATCTTTCATCACTTCTATCTGCTGGATGTCAACGGGCAGCTCAAGAGCTCGCATCCCGATCGTTTGCCGGCCCTGACCCCGCTGCTCAAGGGCCCTTTGGAGAAAGCCGAAGAGCGGCAGTGGCGTGATCATCATCTTCTGATCTGGCGTACTCGATTCATGCTCGAGGGCCAGCCTGCGACCCTGGTCATCGGGGAGGACTTTGCCAGTATCGAGCGTGGACTTGCGCGGCTGCACAAGTGGATTGCAGTCATCTCGGCGGTCATTCTGGCGGGGCTTTTGCTGCTGAACCTGGTGGCCGTCAACCGGGCGCTGCTCCCCTTTTCAAGGCTGGCGCGTCAGCTGGTGGAGCTGCAGCAGGGGGAACGGTCGCGCCTTGATATTGAAACCGTCTCCGAGCTGGATGCCCCGATCCAGCAGCTCAACGCCTTTCTCGATGATCAGGAGCGACGCCAGCAGCGCTCGCGGGAGTCGCTGGCCAATCTATCGCACGCCATCAGGGCGCCATTGACGGCCGTCATTCAATCGTTGCGCTCACGCCGGGCGCTGGACGATGAGCGGCGAGCACGCCTTCTGGAGCGCCTTCATGATATCGACGAGAAGCTGGGCGCCGAACTGCGGCGCTCGCGCATCGCCGGTCCTCGTACCGGACAGCGGTATACGGGCATGGCGGATATCCATTCATTGCTGGAGATGTTCACCTCGCTGTATCCCGACATCATGTTTGCCCTCGACACCGAGTCCGCCGGCGCCTCGTTGCCGATGGAGCGTCAGGACGGGATGGAAATGCTGGGTATCGTGCTGGACAACGCAGGCAAATGGGCCCATCAGCGCGTTGAGCTGACGCTATGCGATCAACCGCCCGGTCTGACAATTGAAGACGATGGCCCCGGCGTGCCGGATGCTCTGCTGGATCAGCTGGGCCAGCGCGGCTGGCGACTGGACGAGCAGCGTCACGGTCACGGGCTGGGGCTGTCCATCCTGGCCCAGCTCATTGAACGCTACGCGGGTCGGGTGCGTTACACGCGAGCATCGCTGGGGGGGCTGCGCGTCGAGATCGATTTTTCCGGGGATCTGACAAGACGCGTCGAAAAAAGGCCCCGTTGACGAGACCGGCCGTGCCGTTTTTCAGACTCCTCTCAGAAAGCAGGCGCAGGATGCGGGAATATTCTCCTGCGGAGTCTGCTCATGAAAACCCTGCTGACGCTCGGCCTGCTCGTCATTGCCTCCCCGGCACTGGCCGATACCGGACACGACGACCCCTCTTCTACCTCGGGCGACACGCCAGCCGTGGCGCGCACCATCGATATCAGGGCCGGCAGCATGTGGTTCGACCCTGATCAGCTGCAGGTGGCACCGGGGACCACCGTGCGGTTTCGTATCGAAAACGTCTCCATGATTGCGCACGAGTTTTCGATCGGCAGCGCCAGCATGCAGCGCCGGCACCGCGAGATGATGCAGCAGCATGGTGGCCATCATGGTGAGGGAGAGCAGGGGGATGGCCACCATGGTAACGGCCATGACGACATGATGTCGTCATCGGTCACCATCGCGCCCGGGGCCACACAAACCCTGACATGGACGGCACCGGATCAGGGAGATCGCATCGAATATGCCTGTTTCATCCCCGGCCATTACGAAGCCGGCATGAAAGGGATGGTCATGCTGACCTCTGCCCCCTAGAGCACGTCTGCTTCAATCACGTTTCTGGAACTGTCTCTCATGACGCGACATCCGATGGATGACGACCGCCGTCGCCTGCTGCTGACGCTGGCCGGCACCGGCGCGCTGGCCGGTTTGAACACACTGCTGCCGGGCTACGCCCGCGGAGAATCGCTGACGCCCCGGGCAGGCAACGCGGCACGGGTTCAGGGCGGGGCGCCCGGGCCGGTGCTGCTGGATTTTGACGTGCGCCGCGAGCGCGTTGCCATTGCGGGCGGCCATGGCAGCGGTATTACCGTCAACCGTTCGATTCCGGCCCCGCTGGTCGAACTGTGGGAAGGGCAGCAGGCCCATCTGCGCATTCACAATCACCTTGATGAAGACACCTCGATTCACTGGCACGGGCTGATGCTGCCGTTTCAGATGGATGGCGTGCCCGGTGTGTCCTTTCCCGGCATCGCTGCGGGCGAGACCTTCGAGGTGCGCTTTCCCGTGCGTCAGAGCGGCACCTACTGGTATCACAGTCACTCCGGCATGCAGGAGCAGAAAGGGCTGACCGGCCCGCTGGTGGTCCATCCTGCGTCGCCGCACCATGCCACGGCGGATCGCGAATTCGTGGTCATGCTCAACGACTGGACCTTCGACAACCCGCACCGAATCATGGCACGGCTGAAAAGCTCGGGGGAGTACTACAACTTCAGTCAGCGCACGATGGGAGATTTCCTTGACGAAGTAGAGAAGGAGGGCTGGGCGGCCACCCTCAGAGACCGCCTGGCCTGGAACACCATGCGCATGAGCCCTCGCGATATTGCAGACGTCACGGGCGCCACCTACAGCTATCTCATGAACGGTCTTCATCCCGCCGTGGGCTGGGAGGGCATCTTCCGCCCCGGCGAACGTATCCGGCTGCGGGTGATCAACGCCTCGGCGATGACCTATTTCAACTTCCGCATCCCGGGGCTGGCCATGACGGTGGTCGGCGCCGATGGCGAGCAGGTCGAGCCGGTCGATACCGATGAGTTCCAGATCGGTGTGGCAGAAACCTATGATGTCATCGTCGAACCACAGGCGGATCGGGCGTACACGCTGGTAGCGGAGTCGATGGATCGAAGCGGTCATGCACTGGGCACGCTGACGCCTCGCCCCGGTCTGCGCGCGCCGGTGCCGGATCTTCGAAAGCCGCCCCGACGGACCATGATGGACATGGGCATGGACCACGGTGGCATGGCCGGCATGAACCATGGCGCCTCGGCCTCGAAGGACATGGATCACGGTGGCATGGCCGGCGTGAACCACGGCGCCTCGGCCTCGAAGGACATGGACCACGGCGGCATGGCCGGCATGCATCACGGCGCCTCGGCCTCGAAGGACATGGATCACGGCGGCATGGCCGGCATGAACCACGGTGCGATGGAAGCAGGCGGTGGCATGGGCCCGGTGGTGGGTCAACATGGCCCCGGTGATCATGGCCCGGGCAACATCAACGTGGCTGAGACGCTGCGCTATCGACTGGGCGAGCCGGGGACAGGCCTCGAAGACGTCGGTCATCGAGTCCTCACCTACAGCCAGTTGCGCAACGTCAGGCCCATGCGCGATCAGCGTCCGCCATCACGCACCATCGAGCTTCACCTGACCGGCAACATGGAGCGTTACATGTGGTCGTTCGACGGTGTGAAATATTCCGACTCCGAACCCATCGATATCGTGCTGGGGGACCGGATCCGTCTGGTGTTGATCAACGACACCATGATGGAGCATCCCATCCATCTGCACGGCATGTTCATGGAGCTGGAGAACGGTCAGGGAGAGCGGCTTCCCTTCAAGCACACCCTGAGCGTGTTGCCGGCGTCGCGCGCCTCACTGCTGTTGACGGCAGACGAACCCGGGCGCTGGGCCTTCCACTGTCATCTGCTGTACCACATGGATGCCGGCATGTTCCGTGTCGTACGCGTCGCGCCGGCGGAGGCCCTGTCCCATGTCTGATTCAAGGGTTTTTCAGTGGGGTCTTTGGGCACTGGCGCTTGCGCTGCCGTCGCTGGCAGCGGCCGATCAGCATGGTCGTGCCA
The DNA here is from genome assembly GCF_053903105.1 of Kushneria sp. AK178. Taxonomy (NCBI): domain Bacteria; kingdom Pseudomonadati; phylum Pseudomonadota; class Gammaproteobacteria; order Oceanospirillales; family Halomonadaceae; genus Kushneria; species Kushneria sp. AK178. The sequence goes on from NZ_CP096381.1 coordinate 387,225, forward strand.
GTGTGGATACCGTCGTCCCCGACGGACCGCTCAACGATCATAGCGGCTCACCGGCCGACTGGCCCGAGCCCCTTTACGACGATGCGATCTTCAGTCAGATAGTGGTCGACCGGCTTGAGTATCGCGACAGTGCCGGTGCCCCCAATGCCTGGCTATGGGATGCCCAGGGCTGGATCGGTAACGATACGCATCGTTTCTGGTGGAAAAGCGAGGGAGAGGGACCGATCAATGACGGCGGCCCGGAGAGCAGCCACCTGGAGCTGCTTTACAGCCGCATGATCTCGCCCTTCTGGAATCTGCAGGCGGGCGTGCGTCAGGACTTCAATCCCGACCCCGATCGACGCTTTGCAGTGGCAGGGCTACAGGGGCTGGCCCCCCTGATGGTGGAAACCGATGCGGCGCTCTACGTCAGTGATGAGGGGGACGTCAGCGTGGGGGCTGAGTTCGAATATGAAATGCTCCTCACCCAGCGGTGGATATTGCAGCCGCGCATGGAGGTCTCGGCATCGCTGCAGGATGTTCCGGAGTACGGCATCCGGCAGGGTCTCAACAGCAGCGAGGCCGGCCTGCGCTTGCGTTATGAACTGATGCGCGAGATCAGCCCTTATATCGGCGTGAGTCATGAGCGTGATCACGATCACGATGAGTCGACCACCGCGCTGGTGGTCGGGCTGCGCGCCTGGTACTGATTCTCGCATCCCGGGAGAAGGGCAATGTCTCATGTTCAATGGCGCGACACCCCCGAGCGTTATGGTCATATCAGCCGCTGGCTGCACTGGGGCATCGGGGCACTGCTGCTCTGGCAGCTGGGCGGCATGACGGCAAAAGGGCTCTGGGGGCATCCTCCCTGGGTGCAGGCCTGGCTTTCGACGCATCGCTGGCTGGGCACGCTGCTCATGGTGTTAATCGTTGTGCGGGGCATCTGGGCATTGTTCAACCTGTCGAGGCGGCCGCCGCATCAACAGGGACTGGCGCGGCTGGCCGGCGCCTCGCATCTGCTGCTGTATGTCCTGATGCTGGCCATACCGGCGCTGGGGCTTTACATGACCCGGGCCAGTGGCCAGCCTTTCGCCCCGCTGGGGGTGGCGCTGTTTGATGGGGGGCCGGCCCGGGTCGATGCCATGCTGCTGGCACGTCAGTGGCACACCTGGCTGGGCTGGTCGCTGTTGATCGTGATCATCGGCCATATTGGCATGGCGCTGATCTGGCACGGTGTGGTCCATCGCGATGGCACCCTTCGGCGCATGATCGGGCGTGTCGATCGGCGCTAGCGATATCCCGGTCTGCAGCGACGATGCTTTAAACGCTGCGGGGGCGAGCGTTTTGCACACCGGCGACCCTGGCCTCAAGCGATGATGAAACGTCATGGACAACAGGAGAGATTCAATGAGCAGTGCAGCCACTGACAGCAGTGAGGGCCATCGCCAGAAGGCGGTCCTCTATCGCATGGTCATGACCGACCACCGCTGCCCCTTCGGACTCAAGACGAAAGCGCTGCTGGAGCGCAAGGGGCTTGATGTCGAAGACCACTGGCTTACCTCGCGCGAGGAGGTGGACCGCTTCAAGGCCGAGCATGAGGTAGAGACCACGCCGCAGACCTTCATCGAAAACGAGCGCATCGGGGGCTACAGCGAGGTGCGCCAATATTTTGGCAAACGGGTCAAACAGGAAGGGGAGACCACCTATCAGCCGGTGCTGGCCATTTTTGCCGTGGCGTTTCTGATGGGACTTTCGATCAGCTGGGCGGTACATGACACCATTTTCACCTTTCGCGCGCTAGAGTGGTTTATCGCCGTCGCCATGACGCTGCTCGGGGTGCAAAAGCTGCAGGACGTCGAGAGCTTCTCGACCATGTTTCTCAACTACGATCTGCTGGCCCAGCGCGACGTTCGCTATGGCTATCTTTACCCCTTCGGCGAAACGCTGGCGGGTCTTTTGATGATCGCCGGCTCGCTGATCTGGATCGCCGCGCCGGTGGCGCTGTTTATCGGTACCGTCGGGGCCGTTTCGGTGTTCAAGGCGGTCTATATCGACAAGCGGGAGCTCAAGTGCGCCTGCGTGGGCGGCAGCAGCAATGTGCCACTGGGGTTTCTGTCGCTGACCGAGAATCTGATGATGCTGCTGATGGGGCTCTGGATGCCGATCCGTATGCTGGCGGGATAGCCACCCCCGGCTTCCAGAGCCCCGGAAGCCGGGCAGACACCAGAGTGACGCGATCAGGGCGTCGGATACGCCGGCGTCGTCCAGGCGCCCGCCGAGCGGGCGCTGGCCAGCATGGCCTCGACAAAGGCCAGGCCGTGACAGCCGGTATCGACATCGGGCAGCGTCACGCCGGTGCCGCGCTCGCCGCGCAGGTGGCAGGCGAAGTCGCGATAGAGCTGCGCGAAGGCTTCCAGATAGCCCTCCGGGTGACCGGCCGGTACGCGGCTGGCGTGCTGGTCCGCGGCGCCGCTGCCGGGGCCGTTGCGCGACAGGCGCTGCATCGGCTCGCCCAGCTCGGCAAACCAGAGCGTGTCCGGATGTTCCTGATCGAAGCAGAGACCGCCACGGCTGCCATACACGGCCAGCTGCAGGCGATTGTTGTTGCCCGGCGACACCTGGCTGACCGACAGACGGCCCCGGGCGCCGCCCCGATAGCGCAGCATCGCCTGGGCAAAGTCGTCCAGCTGCCGCCCCGGCACGAAGGTGTGAAGATCGGCGCTCAGGGCCTCGATCCTGCGACCGACCACATAATCGGCCAGCTGCCAGGCGTGGGTGCCGATATCACCCAGCGCGCCCGCCGGGCCGGCCAGTGCCGGATCGCCGCGCCAGCCTTCGTTGCCTGCCTCGCTCAGCCAGTCCTGGGCGTAGTCCACCTGGACCAGCCGCAGCTCGCCCAGCGCGCCCTGTTGCACCAGCTCCCGGGCGCGGCGTATGGCCGGATAGCCTGAGTAGTTGTGCGTCAGCAGCAGCTGCACGCCGTGCTGGCGGACCAGGTCGCGCAGCGTCAGGGCTTCCTCGAGCGATACGGCCAGCGGCTTTTCACAGATGACATGAATGCCGGCTTCGATGAAGGCGCGGGCCGCCGGCGCGTGCAGGTGATTGGGCGTCACGATGCTGACGGCGTCGATGCCGTCCTCGCGCGCTGACTCCCGGCGGGCCATGGTGTCAAAATCGGTGTAGACCCGTGACGGGTCGAGATGAAGCGCCTCGCCAATTTGCCGGGCGCGTTCGGGGTCGGAGGAGAACGCGCCGGCGACAAGCTGATAATCGCCGTCCAGCCGCTGTGCCATGCGATGCACGCGGCCCATGAAGCCGCCTCCTACCATGCCGATGCGAATCGGAGCTGTCATGAAGGATCTCCGTTGGGGGTGTTCAGGCCGAGCAGGCGACGACACTGCGCGGTATCCAGGGGGACGCCGGCAAAGTCGTCGAAGGCGCTGTCGGCCACCTCGATCATGTGACGGCGAATGAATGCTGCCCCTTCGCGGGCGCCCTGTTCCGGATGCTTGAGGGCGCACTCCCACTCCAGTACCGCCCAGCCGTCGTAATTGTACTGCGCCAGCTTCGAGAAGATGGCGCCGAAGTCGATCTGGCCATCCCCGAGCGAGCGGAAGCGCCCGGCACGCTCGACCCAGCCGCTATAGCCGCCGTAGACGCCCTGGCGGGGCGAGGGGCGAAACTCGGCATCCTTGACGTGAAAGGCCCGGATGCGGTCGTGATAGCAGTCGATAAAGCCCAGGTAGTCGAGCTGCTGCAGCAGCATGTGGCTGGGGTCATAGAGCAGCTGCGCCCGGGGGTGATGGTCCACCGCGTCCAGAAAGCGCTCGAAGGTCGTGCCGTCAAAGAGATCCTCGCCGGGATGCAGCTCGAAGCACAGATCCACGCCCTGCTCGTCACAGGCATCCAGCAGCGGTCGCCAGCGCCGCGCCAGCTCGTCAAAGGCCGCCTCGATCAAACCGGGCGGTCGCTGCGGGAACGGGTAGAGGTAGGGCCAGGCCAGGGCGCCGGAAAAGGCGGGCAGGGTCGTCAGACCGAGTCGGCGTGAGGCCCGGGCGGCCAGCCGGATCTGCTCGCAGGCCCACTGCTGGCGCGCCTCGGGGCGGCCGCGTACTTCGGGGGGTGCAAAGCCGTCCATCAGGTCGTCGTAGGCGGGGTGAACCGCCACCAGCTGGCCCTGAAGATGGACCGACAGATCGGTGGGCTGCAGGCCGTGTTGCGCCAGGGTGGCAAGCACCTCGTCGCAGTAGGTCTGGCTGTCGGCCGCGGTGGCCAGATCGAACAGAGCGGGTTCGCCGCTGGGAATCTGCACGCCGCGATAGCCGTGACCGGCGGCCCATTCGGCCATGCCCTCGAGCGTATTGAAGGGGGGCTGGTCGCCCACGAACTGGGCCAGAAAGAGCCCGGGGCCCTTGAGTGATCGCATGGTTCACGTCTCCTCGAGTCCGGTCCGGTGGGCGTCAGGCGCTTTTCCCGGACAATGAGTTCATGTTCAAGCAGGGTGCCCGTGGCCGGCAGGGTCGGGTCGTTGAGATGCTCCAGCAGCAGTCGCGCCGCGTTCTCGCCGAGGCGCTGCATGGGCTGGGCCACCGTGGTCAGTCGCGGTCGCACCATGGCGGCAAAGGGCACATTGTCGAAGCCGATGATGGCGATATCGTCGGGTACCCGCAGGCCCGCGTCATGGACCGCCTGCATGGCACCCACGGCCAGCGGGTCGGATACCGCAAAGATGGCGTCACAGCGCGGCGTGACCGACAAAAGCCGTGTCGTCAGCCGGTAACCATCGTCGAAATCGGGCTCGAAGGCATCGAGCGGGCTGCCCGGGGGTGGCGACAGGCCGGCCTCGCTCAGCGCGTTCTGGTAGCCCCTGAGGCGTTCGCGGGCATACATGAAGCGTTCATCACCGCCGAGCATGGCGATGCGCCGGCGCCCGCGTCCGATCAGAAAGCGCACGGCATCGGCGGCGGCCCGGGCGTTGTCGATGCCCACCCAGGGAACGTTGCTGTCAGGGTCGAATTCGCAGCAGGCGACCCGGGGCAGGCTGTGGGTCTGCTCGCCGAGCAGGGACTGCACGCTGTCCGGGTCCAGACAGATGGCGCCATCAGCCATGCGGTTTTTCAGCAGATCCAGATAGGTGCGCTCGGCATCGGGGTCGGCGCCGGTATCGCACAGCAGCATGTGATAGCCCCGACGCCGCGCCTCGCCGTCAATGCCGCGCACGATGCCGGCGTAGAAGGGATTGCTGTAATCCGGCACCAGCACCAGGATCAGCCGGCTCTCGGCGGTGCGCAGGTTGCGTGCCAGCCGGTTGGCGCTGTAGCCAAGGGCAGCGATGGCCGCTTCCACCTTCTCCCGCGTGCTGGTCCTGACCGCGCCATTGTTGTTGATGACCCTGGATACCGTGGCGATCGATACGCCGGCTTCACGGGCCACTTCATTGATCGACATCGTGACAGTCCGAAGTAAACGTTTTCATGAAAAGGGGCGGCATCGCGCGCCTGCCGGTTCAGGCTGGCGAAGAGATGTCGACGCGCTTTCCGGCCGCTCCAGTGTGGATACTGGCCCATTGGCGTCGCCATGTCGAGATGATGCGCCGATCCTGGACCTTTTGCGGATATTCCCCGAAAACATTCTGGCGTACCGTGCCACCGAATAAATTGTAAACGTTTACATAAATCGGGCCTGTTGTTCAGGCAGGTTGTCGGGCCGGCAGCAGGGGCCGCAGCGGCCTGAAGCGATCAGCAGGCGGCAAGGGAAGGGGACCGTTTCATGACAATGCTTCGTTCACGACTCGGCATCATGATGTTTCTTCAGTTTTTCATCTGGGGCGGCTGGTTTGTCACGCTCGGCACCTTTCTCGGCCAGAACCTGAGTGCCTCGGGGGGCCAGATCGGCATGGCCTTCTCGACCCAGTCCTGGGGGGCCATCATTGCGCCCTTTATCATCGGGTTGATTGCCGATCGCTACTTCAACGCCGAGCGGCTGCTCGGGCTGTTGCATCTGGCCGGGGCGGGGCTGCTGCTGGCCCTCTATCTCAGCGACAGCTTTACGAGCTTCTATCCGCTGGTGCTTTTGTACATGGTCCTCTACATGCCGACGCTGGCGCTGGTCAATGCGGTCTCCTTCCGGCAGATGGCCGACCCCGCCAGCGAGTTTGCCCGTATTCGCGTCTGGGGCACCATCGGCTGGATCATTGCCGGTCTGGTCATCAGCTTCGTCTTCTCCTGGGATTCGGGCGCCGGCATCGAGGCGGGCATGCTGCGATACACCTTCCTGATGAGCGCCATCGCCTCACTGCTGCTGGGGCTCTACAGCTTCACCCTGCCGGCGACGCCGCCGCGCGCCGAGCGTGGGACACGGCTGAAGGATGTGCTGGGCGTGGATGCCCTGAAGCTGCTCAGGGATCGCCACTACGCCATCTTCTTCGTGGCCTCGGTGCTGATCTGCATTCCGCTGGCCTTTTACTATCAAAACGCCAATCCGTTTCTGGCCGATATCGGCATGACCAATCCCACCGGCAAGATGACGCTGGGGCAGCTGTCGGAAGTGCTGTTCATGCTGCTGCTGCCCCTGTTCATCAAGCGCTTCGGCATCAAGGTGACCCTGCTGGTGGGCATGCTGGCGTGGAGTCTGCGCTACCTGCTGTTTGCCTTCGGCGATGCCGACGGGGTCGCCTTCATGCTGCTGGTGGGGATCGCCCTGCACGGCGTCTGCTACGACTTCTTCTTTGTCTCGGGACAGATCTACACCGATGCCCGGGCGGGAGAGCATTTCAAGAGTTCCGCCCAGGGCATGATCACCCTGGCCACCTACGGCGTGGGCATGCTGATCGGCTTTCAGGTGGCCGGCTGGATCACGGACTACTTTGCAACGGCGGGCGCGACGGACTGGCAGGCCATCTGGCTGTTCCCGGCCATCTTCGCTCTGGCCGTACTGGTGCTGTTCGCGCTGCTGTTCCGCGATCGTCAGACGTCGCACACCGACGACGGACACGCCACCACCACGGCTGCCGGCGCCGACTGACAGCCACATCAGGCGTCGTGCGGGCGCCCGGGCGTCCGCGCGGCCAGAAACAGCTGCGCATGCCGTTCGGCGAGTGCCGCAAGATTGCGGTCATAGCCGCCGCCGATCACCGCCGCGACCGGGATATCGCGCCGGCGACACTGCGTCAGCACGAACCGGTCGCGCCGGTAAATGCCGTCAAGACTCAGCTCGAAATGGCCCAGCCGGTCGCCGGCGTGCACGTCGGCGCCGGCGTCATACAGCACCAGTTCGGGGGCCAGACGATCCAGCAGCGCGGGAATCTCCCGTTTTAAAACGGCCTGGTAGGCGGCGTCATCGGTACCGCGGGGCAGGGCGATGTCCCGGTTGCTGGTGCGCTTGGTAAAGGGGAAGTTGTCCGCCCCGTGAATCGAGCAGGTGAACACCCGCGCGTCGTTTTGAAAGGCGAAGGCGGTGCCATCGCCCTGGTGGACGTCACAGTCGATGATCAGGATGTTTTTGACACCGTGTACGGCCATGGCCTCATGGGCCGCGACGACCAGATCGTTGAGCAGGCAGTAGCCGCTGGCGGCGTTCGGGTAGGCGTGGTGGGTGCCGCCGGCGGTGTTGCAGGCCAGCCCCGTCTCGAGCGCGGCGCGCAGCGTGGCCAGCGTGCCGCCCACCTCCAGCAGGGTGCGCTCGACCAGCGGTGGCGACCAGGGAAAGCCACTGCGCTTTCGGGCCTTCGGGTCGCTGTCGCCGAGATAAAAGGTCTGCAGGTACGCGTCCGTGTGGGCCCGCAGCAGCTGGGTGCTGCTCGCCGGCGTCGGCGTTATCCAGTCGATCAGTGGGTCGTCATCGAAACCCAGCGTCGAGAGATGCCGGCGCAGGGCGCGGAATTTCGCCATCGGGAAGGGGTGTCGTTCCGGCCACTCGAACGTATAGCCCGGGTGATGAATCAGCGGCAGACGCATCTCAACCCTCGGTGCCCAGCTGCTGCGCGACCCACTGATACACCTGCGGGTAAGGGTAGGCCTCCAGCGCCGCATAGCCCTCGAGCTGGCGCGCCTTGAGCGGCGTGAAGACCGGCATCGCCAGGCCACAGAGAAAATGCGCCACGCGGGTCGGCGTGATCGATCGGTCAAGGCGCTCCCGATGGCGAGCGATCAGGGGCCCGGCCAGCGTCTCGAACGCCGAGGCGTCGGGCAGGGCCGGCGTCCCGGGCGCCGGCAGGCGGGCAATATGGCCGTCGCACACCGAGCAGTGGCCGCACGGCTCGGGCGCACCGGTATCGCCGAAGTGCAGCGCCAGCCGCCTCGACAGGCAGGTCGACGACTCGAACAGCGACAGCATCGCCTCCAGACGGGCCAGGTCGCTCTGCTCGTGATCGCAAAACTGCGCGTGCAGGTCGTGAGCCAGGGCGGGCGGATCGATGTCAGGGGTACAGACCTCGAAGACATCCGTCATGCGCTTGCCCTCCAGCACCACCCAGCCCTGATCCTGAAAGTATTCCAGCGCCGTGATGACGCGGGCACGGCTGGCATCAATACCGGCGGCAAGCCCCGCCTGATGGATGCGCTCGAAATCCACCGTGCCCCAGGTGCGGGCGATGGGAATGTTGTCGATCACCAGCCGGACGAACCCGGCCCGCTCGCCCTCGAAGCGCCGGGCCAGCTCGTTGGCGGGCTGCACGTAGCGCAGGCGATATTCGGCCAGATAGGTGTAGCGCGGGGCGATCACGCCCTGCATCTCGAGACGTACCAGCAACGTCTTGAGCGGCAGCGTACGAATGTTGCTCTCGTTGGAGAGCGTGGTCATCACCACCGGCCACTGCCGGTCCGGCGTCTGCCCGGCGGCGTGAATCTCTTCCAGCACCCGTTCGATGCCCTCGCGCTCCGGGGTATCGCCGCGGGTGAAGTTTTCCAGCACGCCCAGCCCGTCGCGGCCGGCCAGCATCAGGCAGGTGGAGGGCGCGCCGTCACGACCGGCGCGGCCGATCTCCTGGCTGTAGTTCTCGATCGATTTGGGCAGGTCGAAGTGGACGACGTTGCGGATATTGCGCTTGTCGATGCCCATGCCGAAGGCAATGGTGGCGACAATCACCGGTACCTCGCCGCGCATGAACTGCTGCTGGAGCTCGTCGCGCACCTCGGCGGCCAGCCCGGCGTGATAGGCGCGCGCCGACATGCCCCGCTCGCGAAGCGCCCGGGCCAGCGTTTCGGCCGTCTGCTGCAGGGTGACATAGACGATGGTAGGCGCTTCCTCGCCCTGCACCTGCTGCGGCGCCAGCCACTCGGTCAGCGCCTCGGTGCGCTGCTTTTTGGGCACCGGGCGGATCTGCAGGTTCAGGTTGGGGCGATAGAAGCCGGTGGTAATCACATCATTGTCGTCGATGGCAAAGCCGCGCTGCATGTCCTGGATAACGTCGGGCGTGGCCGTAGCGGTCAGCAGCAGTGCCTGAGGAATGTTGAAGGCGCGCTGATAGTCGGGCAGGCGCAAATAGTCCGGGCGGAAATTGTGGCCCCACTCGGAGATGCAGTGGGCCTCGTCGATCACCATCAGCGAGATCGCCACCTGCTCGAGGAAGCGGCGAAAGCGCTCGTTGCGCAGCCGCTCCACCGACACCATCAGAATATTGAGTTCCCCCCGGCGGGCGCGGGTCATGACCTCGCGCACGGCGTCGCGGTCCATGGTCGAGTCGATGCTGGCGGCGGCAATGCCGCGGGACTGCAGAAAGGCGAGCTGATCCTGCATCAGCGCCAGCAGCGGCGAGATCACCAGCGTCAGATGCGGCAAATGCAGCGCCGGGAGCTGATAGCACAGCGACTTGCCGGCGCCGGTGGCAAAGATGGCGGCGGTGGAACGCCCGGCCAGCACCCGCTCGATCACCGGGGCCTGGCCGCCGCGAAAGTCGTCCAGGCCAAAGACCGTGGTCAGGCTGTGGTGGGCGGCGGTCATGTCAGCACTCATGCAGGGCTCCGGTCATCGCGGGAAGGGAGCGACAGCCTAACGCCCGGGGCCGGCGCTGTCAGGAACCGTGTGCCCCGTGCCCGGAAGACAGCGCCCGATCACCGCCATTTGCCCTGCATCAAGACCGCAATGATCCCCGCTGCTAGAGTGCATGGCATGTCATTTGTCCGCGCCGCCGTGTCATGGAGTCCGTCATGAAGATCACCCTCTTTAGTGCCCAGCCCTACGACGAACGCTTCTTTGAGGACGTTCGACGCGAGGGGTTTGCCGGGGCGCCGTTCGAGCTGATCCATCAGCAGGCAACGCTGACCCACCAGACCACGGCACTGGCCGAGGGCAGCGACGCGGTATGTGTGTTCGTCAACGACGTGCTGGATGCAGGCGTGCTCGAGACGCTGGCCGCCATGGGCGTCAAGGCGGTCGTGCTGCGCTGTGCCGGGTTCAACAATATCGATCTGACCGCCGCCGAGCGGCTGGGCCTGTTCGTGGCGCGGGTACCGGCCTACTCCCCCGAGGCGGTGGCCGAGCACGCCCTGGCGCTGGCCATGACGCTCAACCGCCACACTCATCGCGCCTTCAACCGGGTGCGGGAGGGCAACTTCACCCTCGACGGCCTGCTGGGCATGACGATGCAGGGCAGGACCGTCGGCATCGTCGGTACCGGCCGCATCGGCCTGGCCACGGCGCGTATCTTCAAGGGGCTGGGGTGTCGGGTGCTGGGCAGCGACCCGTTTCCGGCGCCGGCCTTTGCCGAAGTCGGGGAGCTGGTGGCTATCGACACGCTGCTGGCGCAATCCGACATCGTATCGCTGCACTGTCCGCTGCTGGAGGCCACGCACCATCTGATCAACGAGACGTCACTTGCGCGCATGAAGCCCGGTGCCATGCTGATCAATACCTCCCGCGGGGGGCTGATCGATACCCGTGCGGTGATCGAGGCGCTCAAGTCACGCCGGCTCGGGGCGCTGGGCATTGATGTCTACGAGCAGGAGAGCGGGCTGTTCTTTCGCGACCGCTCCTCCGACATCATCGACGACGATGTCTTCTCGCGGCTGATGACCTTTCCCAACGTACTGGTGACCGGTCATCAGGGCTTTTTCACGGTTGAAGCCCTGCGCGAGATCGCTCAGGTCACCCTTGATAATCTGCTCTGTTTCCAGCGCGGTACGGCCTGTGACAACGCCCTGACAGACATCGCCAGGGATTAATCCCTACGGCGCTGGCGCCGGATCAAAAGCGTCATGGCCGTCAGCGCCAGCGCCGCCACGATAACGGAGAAGGCGATGCCGGCGGCCGTCAAACCGGTCATGGCGGCCGTCACGCCCAGCCCCACCACGGGCAGCGAGATGGCGACATAGATCACCACGAAGTAGGTCGAGGTGACCTCGCTTTTTTGATCCTTTGGCGAGGCGCCTACCACCTCGCCCAGCCCGGCACGCAGGGTCAGCCCCTGACCGGCGCCCGAGATGGCCGCCCCGGCGATCATCAGCCCCAGCGAAGCCAGCCCGATGGCGCTGCCCACTACCAGCACGCCGATCGCCAGAATCAGGCAGCCGCTGATCAGCCGCTGGCGCTCGGGAATAAAGCGCATGCCGGCCTGACCCAGCGCCGAGGCGATAAAGAGCGTGATCACCACCACGCCAATCATGGCGAGGTTGTCGATCCCGAGAATCTCCTGAACAAAGGAGGGCACGGCGGCGGTGAAAAGCCCCAGCACGGCGGTGCCGGCAAAGCCCGCGATACCCGCCGGTATGAACACGCCGCGCACCTCATCGGGCACACCGAGGCGCTGGATGCGAAGCCGCACGCGCTCGGGGCGTTCGACCGTCTCCGGTGCCCACCACACCCCGATCATGGCCAGTACGCACAGCGCGATATGCAGGGCGTAGGGTAAATGCAGCGGCCAGACGGCATACTGCGCCAGCACGCCCGCCACCAGTGGCCCCAGCCCCAGTCCCATGACGTTGGTGGCCGTGGCGGTCAGCGTAGCCCCTTTCTGCCACTCGGAAGGCGCCTGCTCGATGACGGCGACCGTCGCCGTGCCGGTAAAGATGCCCGCCGACAGCCCCGACAGCAGCCGGCCGATCAACAGCGGCATCAGTTCGGGACTGGAAAGAAAGACCCCGTTGCTGATGATCGCCAGCGCCAGCCCTGCGATCAGAAGGCGTCGTCGGCCCAGTTGATCCGACCAGCTGCCAAAGCCGATCAGGGCGGCGATCACGCCCACGGCGTAGGCGGCAAAGATCACCGTGATGATGATCTGGGAATAGTCCATCCGTTGCTGATAGATCGGGTAGAGCGGCGTGGGCAGGGTGGTGCCCAGCATGGCCATCAAAAAGGCGAAGGTAACCAGCAAAAACGAAGCGCGTCCCGGCGTGCGCGATGCCGAGGTGGTAGAACTGAACATGACGGGGCTCCCTGTTGTGCCGCAAGCCTGGTACAGATTGCGTCGGGCGTCGCCGTCAGGCTGAAATAAAAAACGGCGCCCGAAGGCGCCGTGGATCAGCAGTTGCCCTTTTTGGCCTGGCCGGGCGGGCAGAAATCGCCGTTGCCATGACCGTGGCCGTTACCGTGATGACCATCATCGATGATCACCGCCGGCTCCGGATGGATACGGGCCGGCTGATAGCTGCAGGCTGCCAGCACCAGGGCCATCAGGATGGCCACACAGAGCATGCGAAAGACAGATGTCATGTCGGTAATATCCTCGTGATGATGAGGGCCATGATATCTGCGTCAATCCGTTTTAAAAGTGCGAGCAGTCGGGTCGTGACCCGCTATTTCCGACAGTACCGACCGAACCTCGGCGCTGTGCGCCTGTCCAACCGCCCCGGAGTGATCATTTTCGGGCGCGTCGGCCCCCGGCGCGTCCACGGCAGGAGAGCAGCGTTGAAAAGAACAATCGCGGTACTGGCAAGTGTGGGCATGGTGAGCCTGTCGACCTCGGTCATGGCGTTCAATCTGGGAGACGTTAATCGGGCCATGGAGGCGATGGACAGCCAGAACGGCCAGGGGCAGCAGGCGCACATGCCCGCGCAGCAGGGCCAACAGGGCCAGCACGACCGCTCGGGGCTCTCTTCGCAGCTGGGGCAGCTGCTGGGTCAGGACAGTGCGCCGCGCCAGCAGCAGGCGGCCGCGGTGGGCACGACCGGTGATAACCTGGGGCAGGCCTCGCAGCTGATCGGCCAGCTGACCGACCAGCTCGGGGTCAGCCAGACCCAGGCGATCGGCGGGTCGGCGGCGCTGCTGGCGGCGGCAAAGAGTCAGCTGGGCGATGATCAGTTCAACCAGCTCTCCAACCAGGCGCCGGGCGTGGATGGTCTGCTCTCCAGCGCTCAGGCAATGTCCGGCAGCCAGTCAATGCTGTCGAAACTCACCGGCATGGGCGGCAGCGGCCAGAGCGGCAATACGTCGTCGCTGACCTCGAGCGCCTTCAGCATGCTGGGCATGGATGCCGGCATGGTCAGCCGGTTCGCCCCGGTCATGCTCAGCTATCTGGGCGGTCAGGGAGTATCCGGCAATCTTTTGAGCTCGCTGGGCAGCATCTGGAGCGTGCCCGGTCGCTGAAGAAACGCTCGCCAGTGCCGGCCTGTCGCGCCGGCGCTGTGATGCCGCCGACAGCCTTCCCCGCTACAGGCGCTTCGAGATCTCCTCCCACAGGTTGCGATAGGCGATGGCGGCGGCCGTGCGCGGCGCAAACTGCACCAGCGGCGCCTGATGGGTGCCCATCTGCTCGACCGCACTGGCGTAGGGAATGTTGGCCGACAGGTGCGTCGACCACTGCTCCCGAAAGCCGGCCATGCTCTCCTGATGCAGCTTGCGACGGCGATCCACCAGGGTGAGAAAGGGCCACAGCGGCGTGGTGATGTTCTCGCCGTCCAGATACTGCTGCAGCTGGGTCAGGGTTCTCATCGACAGCGTCGTGGGCACCACCGGGACCAGCAGAGCGTCCACGCTGGAAAAGATCTGCTCCGACAGCGTGGTCAGCCCGGGCGGGCAGTCCAGAATAATCAGGTCATAGTCATCGCTGACCGGCTTGAGCACCTTGCGCAGGCGGCTGCCCTTGCGCCCTTCCAGCAGCAGGTCCATCTCGCGGGATTCCAGACCGGCCGGCAGCAGATCCAGATGCGCCATGTCGGTCTCCCGAATAGTCTTGTCCAGCGTTGCCTTGCCCTTGACCAGCTTCTCGACGCCGCCGCCGCGGATTTTGGGCTTGTTGCGCAGATAGAAGGTGGTGGCCGCCTGCGGGTCCAGATCCCAGATCAGCACCCGTTGACCGGTCAGGCTGGCCTGGGCGGCCAGGTTGATGGCCGAGGCCGTCTTGCCCACGCCTCCCTTGATACTGTAAAGCGCCAGCATCTGCATATCAGCGTTCCTGTTGATGGCTCACGGATTGGGTCATGGATCATGGCGCTCCAGTTTGTGTCGGGGCGATGACACTTTGATGACATTCCGGCCGCCGCCATGTCGGCATCGGTGTCGATGATCCTGTGTCATGATGGACCACAGTGGCGCAACGTGTTCAGGTAATGGAGGCAGTGACATGGATACTGAGGTGACAGAGGAGACGCTCCACTGGACGTGGGGCGGCATGACCATCGAAGTGGGCATCACCCGGCGTGGCCAGGGGCCGGAGGTGCTGCTGCTGCCGGCGCTGTCGAGCATCTCGACGCGTCACGAGATGGATGCGCTGCAGGCGGGACTGGCCGAGCGCTTTACCACGGTGTCGGTGGACTGGCCGGGGTTCGGCGACCGCCCGCGGCCTTTCATGGAGGCCGAGCCGCGCATGCTCACCGCCTTCATCGACTACCTGCTCGATGAGGTTGTCTTTCTGCCCGAGATGATCATTGCCGCCGGCCACGGGGCGGGCATGGTCATTCGCCATCTGGAGCAGAACCCCGATGCCGCCGACCGACTGGTGCTGATCGCCCCCACCTGGCGCGGGCCGCTGCCGACCATGGCCGGCGAGCATCGGCCGTGGTTCGGCCATCTGCGTGCCTGGTTCGATCGCCCGGTCATCGGCGCCGGGATCTATCGGCTCAACGTCAGCAACTGGTTTCTGCGACGCATGGCCGGGGAGCACGTCTATGAAACGCCCGACTGGCTGTCGGGAGAGCGTCTGGCCGCCAAGCGCCGGGTCGCTCGCACGCCCGGCGCCCGCCACGGCGCGATCCGGTTCGTGACCGGCGGCGTCGACCCCTTCAATAGCCGCGAGGCGTGCGTGGCCGCGCTCAAGGGCGCCAGTGCTCGCACGCTGTTGCTCATGAGCGAGCACATGCCGCCGCGCTCGCGTGCCGAGATGCGTGCGATGGGCGCGCTACCCCGGGTCACGATGATGTCGCTGCCCCATGGGCGGCTGTCGGTGCACGAGGAGTATCCCGATGACGTGCTCGCGGCCATTCTGGCATGGCATGACGACCCTTCAGGGCACGAGTAACGCCATGCACCGCGTCGGCCCGGCTGTCATCCGCGTGGCCGCCGGGCATGACGCTGCGTGATCGCAGGCGACTGTGCCGAGCCGCCCCTGATACGTGAAACGACCTGGCACCCGGTGTATTCTTGCCGGGCTGACACCTCAAAAGAAGAAGGGCATTCAGCGCCGGGAACATGAAGGCAGGGGGTAATATGCTTATTGGTGATGTTCGCCTCAAACGCGTCTATCAGCACTCGGCCCGGGAAGACGGGGCACGCTGGCTGGTGGATCAGGTATGGCCGCGCGGCAAGCGTGAGGAAGAGCTGTCGGTCGAGCGATGGTATCGCGCCGTGGCGCCGTCCCGCCGTCTGCGTCATGCATGGGAAAGCGGGCGAATCGATCGCGAAACCTTTGAGCGCCGCTATCGTCTGGAGCTCAACCCGGGCGATCTCGAGCCGCTGCTGGCGCAGGCACGTCAGCGCCGGCTGACGCTGGTCAGTGCCGTGCGCGACCTGGAAGGCTCGCATCTGCCCATCCTGCGCGAGGTGATTCTGGAAATGCTGCGGGAAGAGCAGGTCGACAGTGCGCCCGCGGCGGTCGCCGAGGCCCGCTGACCTCGGCGACAGGTCAAATCAAAAACGCCCCGATCCTGTCGGGGCGTTTTTGCTGGCAGCCTGCGATCAAACGATCAGGCGTGCTGGCGCTCGCCGCAGCAGGGCGCGACGATGCCGGCGCGCTCGCCCAGCGCGGCCATGTCCAGAATCTCGACGTGGCGCCCCTGGATATTGAGCAGCCCCTGCTGCTGGAACCGGCCCAGCACGCGGCTGATGGTCTCGATCGCCAGCCCCAGATAGGTACCGATATCGCTGCGCGACATCGGCAGGCGAAAGCGCACCGCGTTGTGGCCGCAGCGGTCAAGGCGCACCGAGAGGTTGCGAAAGAAGCTCGCCAGGCGCTCATCGGCGGTCTTGCTGGAGAGAAGGCGCATCAGGCGGCGGTCATCGACGATTTCGCGGCTCATGCAGCGATAGAGCTGATGGCGCAGCTCCGGCAGCTGCTCCGAGAGGCTTTCCAGCCGCTTGAAGGGAATTTCACACACCGT
Organism: Kushneria sp. AK178; assembly: GCF_053903105.1. Lineage (NCBI taxonomy): Bacteria > Pseudomonadati > Pseudomonadota > Gammaproteobacteria > Oceanospirillales > Halomonadaceae > Kushneria > Kushneria sp. AK178. Next base: position 403,670 of record NZ_CP096381.1, read on the forward strand.
CGTGCGCTCGAGGGCGGTGAGAAAGCCCGGATGGGTATCGCTGTCGATGCTGTCCAGGCCGACCAGCTCGCCGGGCAGGTAGAAGCTGGTGATCTGCTCCTCGCCGTCGGCCTCGATGATGGTCTGCTTGAGGCTGCCGCTGCGCACCGCATAGACGTTTTCAAACGTCTCGCCCTGCATGTAAAGGGTCTCGCCGCGGGTCAGCGGGGAGCGTCGGCGCACGATCGTGTCGAACTGCTCAACATCATCAAGTGACAGGGACAGCGGCAGACACAGCGAACTCAAAGAGCAGGTCTGGCAGCGCGTCCGGTGAAGATGAGAGGTGTTCATTGGCCTGACAGGCTCCTGTGCATGGTGTGAGGTGGCAGGCTCCCGAAAGGGGCCGTGGCCGCCTGTTGCCGGCGCCGGGACCCTGCCCGGCCGGTCCCTGCCCTGAACGTACGCCTAGAGAATCCGCGAGAACCGCTGGCGGCATTCGGCCGGCAGATGCGCATCAAAGGTCATGGCCAGCTGACGGATCAGCAGTCGTCCCATGGGCGTCACCATCAGCGCATGCTTATCATATTCGATGAGGCCGTCTCGTCGAAAGGTGGCAAGCCTTTCGAATACGTCGGCAAAATAGTATGACGTATCGATGCCGAAGGCGGTTTCGATGGCATCGAAATCCAGCCGCATATCGCACATCAGGCGATGAATCACGTAGCGGCGCAGGCGATCATCACCGCTTAGACGTACGCCGCGACAGGTGGCCGGCCGGCCGCGATCGATGGCGTTCTGCCAGCCCTCGAGCTGCGCCGTGTTCTGGGCATAGACGTCATCGACCTGGCTGATGGCCGACACTCCCAGCCCCACCAGATCACAGTGGGCGTGGGTGGTATAGCCCTGAAAGTTGCGCTGCAGTTCTCCCTCGCGCTGCGCCACGGCCAGGCTGTCATCGGGTCTGGCAAAGTGATCCATGCCGATATGCACATAGCCCGCCTGCGTCAGTTTCTCCACCGTCATGCACTGGATGGCCAGGCGGGTGGCCGTGTCCGGCAGATCGGCACGGTTGATGCGCCGCTGGGGCAGAAAACGCTCGGGCAGATGGGCATAGTTGAAAACGGACAGCCGGGCCGGCGCCATGTCGATCACCTGATCCAGGGTGTCGGCAAAGCTCGCCTCGCTCTGATGCGGCAGACCGTAGATCAGATCCAGGTTCAGCGAGCGAAAGCCCAGCCGGTGGGCCTCATCGATCAGGTTTTCACTCAGCTCGCGGGGCTGGACGCGGTTGATCGCCTTTTGCACCCGCGCGTCCAGATCCTGAACGCCCAGACTCAGCCGGTTGAAGCCCAGCGACTGCAGATGGCGCAGGGTATAGATGTTGGCCTCGCGGGGGTCGATCTCGATGGCAAAGTCGCGCTCCCGCGCGCCGGAGAGACTGAAATGCGCCCCCAGCTGATCCATCAGCCGGCTCATCTGGTCCAGATCGAGAAAGGTCGGCGTGCCGCCGCCCCAGTGCAGCTGCTCGACCACGCGGTCGCCGTCGAGATGCTCGGCCATCAGGGCCATCTCGCGGGTCAGTCGGTCCAGATAGGGTTCGGCCACGGCCGTACGGCGAGTGGCAATACGGTTGCAGCCGCAGTAAAAGCAGATGCGCCGGCAAAAGGGGATATGCACGTAGAGCGACAGCGCCCGTGCGGTGGCATTGCTGCGCGACAGCGCCTGGGTCAGCTGTTCAGGGCCAAAATGATCGGTAAAGGCCGTGGCGGGCGGGTAGGAGGTATAGCGTGGACCGGCACCGTCATGACGCTCGAGCAGAGCAGCGTCCGGAGAAAACGTGGCATCGAAACGATCGGGTCGGGGCGCGGGGGACAACATGGCGATGCTCGCAGCAGGCAGTGAGCCTGCCATGCTACGAGCATCGTCATGGTCGGGGTGTGACCCAGGTCAAATCATGGCCGCACGGGGCGCCGAGCTGCGGTATCAGCCGACGTGCGCGTCGTTGTCCATGTGACGGGCCACGCGCGACATGGTACTGGTCAGCTCGATGGTCAGCGTCAGATCCGCCAGCTCGCGCGGCGAGAAGGTGGAGATGGCCATCATGCGGGTGCTGGCGTCGACCGGGCGGAAATGGGTAAAGGATTCACACCAGGCAAGCGCGGCCCGTTCACGGGCGGTAAAGCGGTCGGAGTCGGCCCAGCGGGCGAGCTCGCGAAGCTTGTCGGCATCGATGCCCAGCGACTCGGCTTCGCTGACGCGCAGGTTCTCGCAGTTGTCGCAGCCGCCGTTGATCTGCGAGGTACGAAGCTCGGCCAGACAGCGAATGGAGGGATCGAGACTGCAGTGCCGTACCGTACGCGTGGTGTGGTAGATATCGGTCGCATCGATTCGCTTGGGTCGTTCACTGGACATGAGTGCACCTCGAAATGGTATGAATCTGGTCCTATTTAACGCTCCTGGCAGCAATTAATCCACAGCCTGCCTTTATAAAGTTGAGCGCGGTTTAACTTTTATCTTTTCAGGCAGAATGCTGCCGTCACAAAGGGTTGATGCCGCCCGACAATCTGCCCGGGCGGCGCGGCGCTCAGGACGCTGCCGATGCCGCCTGCGATCCGGTGTGATCCGTTCGACGCCGGCGCTGCAGGAAAACAATCAGCGCCAGTACCCCAAGGGCCGGTATCCACAGCCACTCCTTGGCAAAACGCTCGCGGGGCAGGGCCACCGAGGTGATCGTCTGGTCCATGTCAAAGCCCAGCTCGCTTGCCTGGCTGCCCCAGCTGACCATGTCCACCAGCGTATCGCCGTCCTCCTGGCGCAGCATCAGCCCCAGATTGTCCAGCCGCGCCTGGCCGCTGTCGCCCTCGACGGCGGGGACCTCGATGACAAGACGCATGGCGGCGCCATAATCGTCGAGCCCCTCGATGGCCACGCGCAGCGACTGCCCCTCACCCAGCTCGCCATAGGCCTGAGCCAGCTGGGCCGGCGGCATTTCCTCATAGGGCGGGACGATCATGTCCTGCCAGTAGCCCGGCCTGAACAGCGTAAAGGCGATCAGCAGCAGCAACACCGTTTCATACCAGCGGCTTCTGGTCACGAACCAGCCCTGGGTGGCGGCCGCGAAGATCAGCATGGCAAGGGTCGCTACCACAAAGATCACGATACCGTGCCAGAGATCGACATCGATGAGCAGCAGGTCGGTGTTGAAGATGAACAGAAACGGCAGGGCGGCGGTGCGCAGGCTGTACCAGAAGGCCTGAAAACCGGTGCGAATCGGATCGGCGCCCGAAATCGCCGCCGCGGCAAAGGAGGCCAGGCCCACCGGCGGGGTGACATCGGCCATGATGCCGAAATAGAACACGAACAGATGCACCGCGATCAACGGCACGATCAGCCCCTGCTGCTGACCCAGCTGGACGATCACCGGCGCCAGCAGCGCCGAGACCACGATGTAGTTGGCCGTGGTCGGCAACCCCATGCCCAGAATCAGGCTCAAAACGGCCGTAAGCAGCAGCATCAGCATCAGGCTGCCCATGGAAAGCTGCTCGACCAGATCGGCCAGTACCAGCCCGACACCGGTCTGTGACACCGCGCCCACGATGATCCCGGCGGTAGCGGTGGCGATACCGATGCCGACCATGTTGCGCGCGCCGTCGACCATGCCCATCCAGACGTCGTGCACGCCGGCTCTGGCGGCCTCGCCGAGCCGGCCACGGCCGCGAAACAGGGCATCGATCGGGCGCTGGGTGACCATGATCAGTATCATCATGACGGTGGCCCAGAACGCGGACAGCCCCGGCGACAGGCGCTCGACCATCAGACACCACACCAGCACCACCACCGGCAGCAGAAAGTGCAGCCCCACCATGACGGTAGGCCGGGTCCGTGGCAGCTCGCTGATGTCACTGTCGGGGTGATCGTGCTCAAGCTCGGGGTAGTTCGAGCCAAGTTTCAAAAGCGCCACATAGACCACGGCCAGCAGGGCCGCGACCACCCAGGGAGTGGCACTGCCGAGCAGCGGCTTGAGCCAGCCCAGTCCGTAATAGACGGCGAAGGCCAGCGCCATGATGCCGATCAGTCCGGTCAAAAAGCCGAGTATCTTCTGAACCCAGGGTTTTGGCGGATTGGCGCTTTTGAGGCCGCTCATGTCCGCCTTCATTGCTTCCAGATGAACGATATAGAGCAGGGCGATATAGGAGATCACTGCCGGCAGAAAGGCGTGCTTGATCACCTCGACATAGGGAATGCCGACATATTCGACCATCAAAAAGGCCGCCGCACCCATCACCGGTGGCATGATCTGACCGTTGACGGAGGAGCCGACTTCGACGGCGCCGGCCTTGGTCGGCGTGAAACCGACCTTTTTCATCATCGGAATCGTGAAGGTGCCGGTGGTGACCGTATTGGCAATCGAGGAGCCGGAAATCAATCCGGTCAGCCCCGAGGCCACCACGGCGGCCTTGGCCGGTCCGCCGCGATAGTGACCCAGCATCGAGAAGGCCACCTTGATGAAATAGTTTCCCGCGCCGGCCTTGTCGAGCAGGGCGCTAAAGAGCACGAACAGAAAGACGAAGCTGGTGGAGACGCCCAGTGCAATGCCGAAGACGCCCTGGGTGGTCAGCCACTGATGATTGATCAGCGCCTCGAAGCTCACGCCCCGGTGGGCCAGCATGCCCGGCATGTACGGCCCGGCCAGCGAATAGCCCAGAAAGACCAGTGCGACGATCATCAGCGGGGGACCGAGCGAGCGGCGCGTGCCCTCCAGCAGCAGCACCAGTCCCACAATGCCGACCACGACATCCTGGGTGATCGGGTTGCCGGGGCGGGTCGCCAGCTGATCGTAGAAAATATAGAGATACATGGCCGCGAATGCCGCGACCAGTGCCATGGCCCAGTCCGGCAGCGGCACCCGCTCCTTCGGTGAGCGCTTGAGCGCAGGGTAGGACAGAAACGCGAGTATCAGCGCGAACGCAAGGTGGATCGAGCGGGCCTCGGTGGCGCCGAAGACGCCAAACCCCAGCATGTAGGGCAGCGGTGAGGCGATCCAGAGCTGAAAGGCCGACCAGCAGAACGCCAGCAGCAGAATCAGCCTCGATGGCCAGCCCGAGAGCTGGCGGCCGCCGGTATCGGCGCTGGCCGCCAGCTGACGGGCGCGTTCGGCCGAATCGTCTGTGTGAGTATCGGACTGTGCCATGAGAGCTTTCCTTCCAGAACCCGGAGCGCGCATGGCGTTCATCGGGCAGCAACGCAATACCCCCGGCGAACCGGGGGCGTCATGACCTTACTGGAGCAGAGGTTGTCGGCTCAGTTGTCGGTGGACCAGCCCTTTTCCTGATAGTAGCGCTCGGCGCCTTCATGCAGCGGTGCAGAGAGCCCTTCGCTGATCATGGTCTGCTCGTCGAGGTTGGCAAAGGCCGGATGCAGCTTCTTGAACCGGTCAAAGTTGTCGAAGACGGCTTTGGTCGCGGCGTAGACCGTATCGGCATCGACTTTTGAGGAGCTGACCAGCGTTGCGCCCACACCAAAGACGGTCACATCGTCAGGGTTGCCCTTGTACATGCCGCCGGGCACGGTATAGAAGCTGTAATACGGGTTGTCTTCCACCAGCGTGTCGATGGCCGGGTCGTCCATCGGGATCAGTGTCACGTCGGTGGTAGTGGCCGCTTCCTGGATGGAGCCGTTGGGGTGGCCGGCCACGAACAAAAACGCATCGATATTGTTGTCGGCAAGGGCCGAGGCCTGTTCGGCGCTGTCGAGTTCGGAGGCGAGGGCGAAGTCGTCACGGCTCCAGCCCTTGGCCTGCATGATCATGTCCATGGTGGCGCGGTTGCCGGAGCCGGGGTTGCCGATGTTGACGCGCTTGCCCTTCAGGTCATCGAGCGTCTCGATGCCGGCATCGGCGCGGGCCACCAGGGTGGCCGGCTCACCGTGAATGGCAAAGACCGAGCGCAGGTCCTCGTGGGCGTCGCCCTCGAACTGGGCTTCGCCGTTGTAGGCGTTGTATTGAACGTCGGACTGGGCGACCCCCATGTCCAGGTCACCGTTGTCGATGCCGTTGACGTTGGCCACCGAGGCGCCGGTGGACGGCGCGTTGCAGCGATAGCCGCTGTCGCCCTGGTTGACGAAGCGGCAGATCGACTGGCCCACCACGTAGTAGACGCCGGTCTGGCCGCCGGTACCGATGGTCATGAACTGCTGCTGGCCGGCCTGGGCACTGGCGGTGGAGAGCGCCATCGCGCCCAGCGTCATCACGGTGGCCGACAGCATCGAAGCGAAGGTCTGGCGTTTGATCATGAGCAGGTTCCTTTTTATGGCTTGTTATCCCTTGTGACAGGCCGCGCCTGTCAGGTGAGGCTACGTTACTGCTGCAGCGACAGCACTGCAAAACGACCATCTTACTAGCTTAAGTTTAGTAAAAGTTTTCGGCGAGTGTGTTGGGTGAGAACCCGGGCATCAGGAGAATGATAAAAATCAATCACCGAGGGGTCGCGCTGCAACCACGGTTTCCTATAGCATCGTCATGAAACGATCGTAACGAGGTTGCCCGCCATGTCGCTTGAGTCCTTCAATCCGCCGACCCGCCTGCTGATGGGCCCGGGGCCGATCAACGCCGATCCGCGCGTGCTGCGCGCCATGTCCGCGCCGCTGATCGGCCAGTACGACCCGGCCATGACCGCCTGCATGAACGAGACCCAGGCGCTGTATCGCGACGTCTTTCGCACCACCAACGATGCCACGCTGCTGATCGATGGTACCTCGCGCGCCGGCATCGAGGCGGTACTGGTGTCGCTGATCGAGCCGGGCGATCGAGTGCTGGTCCCGGTGTTCGGCCGCTTTGGCCATCTGCTGCGCGAAATCGCCGAGCGTGCCGGCGCCGAGGTGCACATCATCGAGGTCGAGTGGGGCGAGGTCTTCACGCCCGAACAGGTCGAGACCGCCCTTCGCGACGTGCGCCCGAAGGTGCTCGCCATGGTGCAGGGCGATACCTCCACCACCATGTGTCAGCCGCTCGAGGCGATCGGCCGGATCTGCCGTGACCACGATGTGCTGTTCTATACCGATGCCACCGCATCATTGGCCGGCAATGCGCTGGACACCGACGCCTGGCAGCTCGATGCCGTCACCGCCGGTCTGCAGAAGTGCCTGGCCGGCCCCTCCGGCAGCGCGCCGACCACGCTGTCGCCGCGCGCCGTCGAGCGCATTCGCGCGCGCTCGCACGTCGAGGCCGGCCTGGCCGGTAACGGTCACGATGGCGGGCAGGGCAGCCGCATCCGGTCGAACTATTTCGATCTGTCGATGATTCTCGACTACTGGGGCGAGGCGCGTCTCAATCACCACACCGAAGCCACCAGCATGCTCTACGGCGCGCGGGAGTGCGCCCGGCTACTGGTCAACGAAGGCATGGATCAGGCCGTGGCGCGTCATGCCCTGCATGGCGGCGCGCTCACCGCGGGGCTGTCGGCGATGGGGCTTGCGCTGTTCGGCGATCAGGCCCATCGCATGAACAATGTGGTCGGCATCTACATTCCCGACGGCGTCGAGGGCGAGGTGCTGCGCCGCACCCTGCTGGAGGATTACGCCATCGAGATCGGCACCTCCTTCGGCCCGCTTCACGGGCGCATCTGGCGCATCGGCACCATGGGCTACAACGCCCGTCGCGATACCGTCATGACCACGCTGTCAGCCCTTGAAGAAGTGCTGCGTCAGGCCGGGGTCAGCATCACCGGCGGCAGCGGCGCCGGGGCGGCGCGCGAATACTATCAACAACACCTGCAGCAGCGCCCGGAGCGTGCCCATGTATAACGGTGATGCCATCGTGGCGGCCTGTGACCAGCTTGCCGCCATTTCGGCCGATGAAGGCCAGCTCACGCGCGCCTACCTGACGCCGGAGCACGCCCGCGCCAACGCGCAGCTGGCGCAGTGGATGACGGATGCCGGCATGCAGACCTGGCAGGACGCCGCCGGCAACCAGTGGGGGCGGCTGGAAGGCAGTAACCCGTCGCTGCCGGCGCTGGTGCTGGGCTCGCACAGTGACAGCGTCATCAACGCCGGACGCTTTGACGGCCCGCTGGGCGTTTTGCTGGCGATCGGCGTGGTGGCGCGCTTGAACGCCGCCGATCAGCGTCCGGTCCGGTCGGTGGACGTGGTCGCCTTTGCCGATGAAGAGGGCACCCGGTTCGGCACCGCGCTGCTGGGCAGCCGCGCCGTGGCCGGCACCTGGGACCCGGCCTGGTGGGAGATCACCGGTCGTGACGGTGTGACCCTGCGCCAGGCCTTTATCGATTTCGGCCTCGATCCCGAGCGCGTCGGTGAGGCCGCGCGCGCGCCGGAGACGGTCGCCGGCTATCTGGAAGCCCACATCGAGCAGGGGCCGGTGCTGGAGGCCGAGCGCCGCTCGCTGGGCGTGGTCAGTGCCATTGCCGGCGCCCGACGATTCAGCATCACCATCGGCGGCGAAGCGGGACATGCCGGTACCACGCCGCTGGAGTTGCGTCGCGACGCGCTCTCCGGGGCGGCCGAGGCGATCGTCGCCATCGAGACGCTGGCGCGCGCCGCCGACATTGTTGCCACGGTCGGCTCGCTGGAAACCTTCCCCGGGGCGGTCAACGTCATCCCCGGCGAGGTGCGCATGACGCTCGACATTCGCGCCGAGCGCGACGAGACCCGCGACCGCACCCTGGCAGCCATTCGCGAAACCTGTGATCGCATCGGCGAGACCCGGGGGCTGGCCTGGCACTGGCAGGAGACCCACTCGGCGCCGGCGGTGGCCTGCTCGCCGCGGCTCATCGAGGCGCTGTCCGGGGCGATCGAGACGGCCGTCGGCACCGACACCGGCCCGGTCCTGCAGCTGGCCAGCGGTGCCGGCCACGACGGCATGGCCATGGCCGCGATCTGCGATATCGGCATGCTGTTCGTGCGCTGCGATCGCGGCATCAGTCATCACCCGGACGAGTCGGTCCAGGCCCGCGACGTGGATGACGCGCTCAACGCCATGAGCGGCGCCGTCGCCGCGCTGGTGACCTGACACCGCCTCCCTGATGTGTGCCCCGGGCGATGTGTGGTCCGGGGCGTCATGTCGCCATCTTCCTTCGGAACCGCCATGGATCAGCACCTGGGTCAGCGACTGCGCCAACAGTTTGACCAGCTCACGCCCAACGAACAGAAGGTGGCCGGGTTCATCCTCGATCACTTCGATGACGTGGCCGTCTACAGCGCCGCTGAAATCGCCCGGCTCACCGGGGTCTCCAAGGCCACGGTCAGCCGGCTTTTTCGCCGCCTGGGCTTTGCCAGCTTCAGCGAGGTGCGCCAGCACGCCCGCGAGCTGCGCTACCACGGCGTGCCGCTGGTCACCGATGAAAGCGCGCTGGGCAGCGGGCTGGAGCGCTTCCAGCGCCACTTCGAGCGCGAGCGCGACAATCTCCACCAGATGCTGGCGGCCATCGACGCCGAAACCTTCGATGCGCTGATCGCCGCCCTCGACCGCGCCCCGGAGGTGCTGGTGATCGGCTATCGCAACGGCTATCCGCCCGCCCTGCATCTGCGCCAGCAGCTGATCCAGATCCGGCCGGACGTGCGGCTGGCGCCGCTGCCCGGACAGTCGCTGGGCGAGGAGCTGATCGGCGTGCGTCCGGGCACGCTGGCCATCGTGATGGGCTTTCGGCGCCGGGCGCACGGCTTTTCGAACCTGCTCGAGCAGCTCGGCGGCCGCGGTCTGGACACGCTGGTGATCGGCGACCCGACCCTGGCCGCCACCGGCGTGTCGCCCACCTGGCAGCTGGAGTGCCCGCTGGACAGTATCTCTGCCTTTGACAGCTACACCCCGGTGATGAGCCTGATCAATCTGCTCGCCAACGCCCTGCTGCACAAGCGACTCGGCGAGGGGCGCGCGCGCATCGAGGCCATCAGCGAGCTCTACTCGGACCTCGACGAACTCTCCTGATCGATTGCCCGGTGCCGACCGGGTCGCCTGGTTGCCTTCAATGAGGGCAAGCGGCGTGCCGCATGCACCCCATCTGTGCACCCCTTCAGGCATTCCGGCGTTGACAGGCGGTCGTCGCGTCGGCCCGAGGCCCGCGGCAGGCGGGGCCGTTCCGGCCTGGCACAAGGCTTGCAGACGCTCTCATGGATATCTCAACAGCGCCGGTCAGGCCAGGGAGTGCACATGAGTGATGTCATCGAGCGTGTGGATCGCAGCGTCTGGGTCAAGGGGCGCCCCGGCAACAGTACCCTCGCCATGGGGCGCGGCCCGCTGGTGGGCCAGCGGCTGGCGGTCAAGGATCTCTTTGATATCGAGGGCGAGATCACCGGCGCCGGCAATCCCGACTGGGCCGCCGCCCGCCAGCCGGCCCGGCGCACCGCATCGAGCGTGCAGGCGCTTTTGAACGCCGGCGCGCCTCTGGTCGGCAAGACCCAGACCGACGAGTTCGCCTACAGCCTCAACGGCGCCAACGTACACTACGGCACGCCGGTCAACCCGACGGCCCCCGACCGCCTGCCGGGCGGTTCGAGCTCCGGCTCGGCGATCGCCGTGGCGCGCGGCGAGGCCGAGATCGGGCTGGGCACCGACACCGGCGGCTCGATTCGTATTCCGTCCAGCTACAACGGGTTGTGGGGGCTGCGTCCCAGCCACGGGGTGATCGGCTGTGACGGTCTGCTGCCGCTGGCGCCGTCGTTTGATACGGTCGGCTGGATGTGCCGCGACCATGACACCCTGGCCGATGTTGCCGATGTGCTGCTGCCCGAGACCCGCGCCGCCGCGCCCGACAGCGTCATGACGCTGCTGGTGCCCGAGGCGCTGGCCGATGAGGCGTCACGCTTTCACAAGGCGCTCGGGGCGCGCCAGGACCTGCTGGTCCAGTCGCTGTCGAGTCAGTGGCTGGCGCATCTGGGCCACACCTTCCGGGTGCTGCAGGGACGCGATATCTGGCGGGTTCACGGGGCGATGCTCACGCACGAACCGCCGCGCCTGGCAGACGATATCAGGGCCCGCTTTCAGTGGTGCGCCACCCTGACCGAGGCCGATGAGCAGGCCGCACTGAAAGCGCGCGCCGCGATTATCGAGGCGCTGCGCACCATCAGCGATGACGGCGCGCAGCTGCTGGCCCTGCCCACCGCGCCGGGCGCTGCGCCACTTTTGAGCCTGACCGGGCAGCATCTTGAGGCCTACCGCGAATGCCTGATGGGCATGACGGCGCTGGCCGGGCTGTGGGGCGCGCCGCAGCTCTCCATGCCGCTGCTGAGCGATGACCGGGACGGCGGCGGCCATGCGCCCTGGGGCGTGTCGCTGCTGGGCGCGCCCGGTCAGGACCGCTACCTGATCGCCCGGGCCGGCGTTCATGGCGCATAGGCACGCGGCGCCCCGGTGGTTATGATGCGAGGCTGCCCGGGCGCGACGATCCCTTCTGGCGCCATGGGAACATCAACCCACAGGAGTTTTCATGGCCGCCATCATCGCGATCCTGCCCATCTTCACGCTGATCGTGGTCGGCTATGTACTGGGCTGGCGGCAGTGGCTGACGCCGTCCAGCGCCGGCGGGCTCTCCTGGGTCACCTTTCGTCTTTTCCTGCCCTGTCTGCTGCTCACCGGTATCGCCCGCGCCCCGCTGGGAGATGCGCTGTCACCGCTGTTGCTGGTGGTTTACTTCATTCCGGCGCTGCTGCTCTTTGCCGGCTTCAATCTCTACGTTCGCCGGCGTACCGGCGAGGCCTCCGCCATCGGCCTGGCGGCAAGCTACTCCAATAACGTGTTGATCGGCATTCCGCTGGTGACGGCGCTGTTCGGCCACGACGGGCTGGTCTATCTCTTCGCGCTGCTGGCCGTGCACAGCCTGATCCTCTTTTCGACCCAGTCGCTCTACGCCGCGCTCGGCCAGGGCCGCGAGCAGCGCCCGAGTGTGCTGAACCTTCTGAAAACGCTGGCCAATCCGCTGGTGGTGGGGCTGCTGCTGGGGGTGGTGATCAACGTGGCGGGCATCGAGCTGCCGCAGCCGCTATGGCAGGTGCTGGACTGGCTGGCACGCGCCGCTCTGCCGTGTGCGCTGATCGTGGTCGGTGTGGGGCTGACCCGCTATCAGCTGCGCACCTCGCCCACCATCTGGGCGGTGTGTGCCGGCAAGCTTTTGATCCTTCCGCTTTTGGTGCTGGCGCTGGGCAGTGTCATGCCGGGACTGTCACCCATGGCACTGCACGTGCTGGTGCTGGCCGCCGCCGGGCCGATCGGCGTCAACGTGCTGGCCTTTGCCGGCCCGGGCGAGGAGCAGCACACCGTCGGGGCGAGTATTTTCCTCTCGACGCTGCTGGCCGCCGCCACGCTGCCGCTGTGGATGCTGGCGATGGGGTAGTGCCTGAACGACAGGTGCCCTGGTCGGGCCCGGTACGGTCGCCATGGATTCATTGGTAGTGGTGCCCATCACGACTGACATTTCTCCTTCAGCACGACGACCATATGGTCGAAATCGGCGGTGATCAGGTCAGCGAGTTCATCGAATCGCCGTTCGTTGATCAGCAACGATCCGTGCGTGACGGCGTGAACGACGCGTTCTCCGTTCTCATCCGCCCAGATGCGCTTGGCCATGAAGCCGACGTCCAGCACCTTGTTCAGCACAAAGCGTGACGCCTCTGACAGGAACAGGCGCTTGAACTCTGCCAGGCAGGCTTCCGCGAGATCGTATTCGGCCCGGTGCTCTTCAAGGCGGGCGTTGACGAAGGCGGTGTATCGATCGATCCGGTCCTGCAGAAAGGGCAGGGTCGCAGCGGACCGGATGCCGCGATCAAAGACATGCGACGCAAGGCGGATCATTTCGATCTGATCGTTGACGGATGTTCGGGCCACGGCGAACCCCTTGCCCCTGGCGTAATCCACCATGCCCCGTTCGGCGAGGCGAATCAGGGCCTCGCGCACCGGCACTGTGCTGGAGGCCAGTTCTTCGGCGAGTTCGCCCGGCAGGAGATGCTGCCCGCTCTCGAGCCTTCCGCTGATGATCCACAGGCGCAGGGTGTCGAAAACGCGATGGTCGTCCCTGAAGGCCATGACAAGCTTCCATTCTGAACTCTGGGGAGCATGTCAATATAAACGGCTGTCGGCCAGCAAAAAACGTTTCGATGCAGCGCAACCCGGGGCACTCAGGCCGCGTTGCCCCGCCGAAATGCTTCGAAAGAGGCGACCAGCAGTATCACGAATGCCCCGTTGATAAGAAAGGCGGTCGTCACGCCGAGCGCATCCGATAGCGCGCCGATGACCAGCGACGCGAACTGCCCGCCTGTCGACAGGCTCACGATCATGATGACCGAGAACGTCGAGCTGCGCGAAGGGTCGATGTCCATCGCCCGGCCCAGAAAGATCGGAAACAGCGCCCCCATGCCGGCCCCCAGTGCGAACGTGCCGATGAGATAGGCCGTGTCCATGTGGACATGACTCACTGACAGGCTGCCCCCGATCACGAGCGCGAACAGCGTGCGCAGCGCCCATGGGGTGTGCATGCGATCGTTCAAGGCGATAGCGCCCAGACGGGCGGTGATCATGCCGGCCAGAAACGTCGCGTGACCCAGGCGCGCCAGATGATCGGCGCGGCCGGTGTCGATGGCGAAGGTCACGAGCCAGACGTTGTGGCCCCATTCCAGCCAGCCGAGCGAGAAGCTCGCCGCCGCGAGCGCGCCCAGCCCCCGGGCGCGGCCCGCTTTGCCGATACGGTGACCGTCGCCCGCCGGGTTCGATGCGCCGGCATCCTTTGGCGCCATCCGACCGAGCGCGGCGAAGAGGAGGGCCAGGCCCATAAAAAACGCCGCGAGCAGCGCGAACGGCATCTGCCAGTCGATCCCCCATGCCAGAAGGGCAACGACCAGCACCGGCGCAAGCAGATTGCCTGCGCTGAACACCACATCCAGCAGGCCGAGCGCGGCGACCCGGCGATGGGTGAACGTCTGTCCGATCAGCGTATGGGTAACCGTAAATGTCGCGCCGCCAGCGCCGCCGAGCAGGGCAAACGCGGCCGCATAGATCGCGAATCGGTCGCTGGCGAAAAGGGCGAGCGACATTGCCGCTGCCGCCGCCGTCATGGCGATCAGCAACACGGTCGGCGACATGTGTGCCAGCAAGGGCTTCGACATGAACGAGCCGGCACTGAAGGCACCCGACCAGACGAAGAAGACAAGCCCCGCCTGGGTGCCGGTCAGGGCAAAATCTTCGATGGTTTCAGGCAGCAGGGGGCCGGTGACCACCCCGACCATGCCCCAGACAAGAAAGGAAAGACCCGCTGCCAACAGCCACATGGTCCGGGTCGAGAAGAGCGTCGTGGCGAACGAGTCGTTGCCGCAAGCGTTATCGAAGGCATGGGACACGCCTCCCGCCCGGCAGGAAGGTTGCGGCGCACCGGTCCGGTTTGTCAGGTCAGGAAGGGAGTCGCCGCAAGGCGGCCGGCTGTTCGGGCCTTTGTTCTGAACCATTGTCATCGCCTGCGGCTCCTGTTGTTATCGAGACCGGAAATCGAGTGTTCAGTGTCGATAAGGGCAGGGTATCCGACGGTATTTCGTGACAGGGAATGATCGGTTTATAAAGTGACGACAAGGGCCACGTGACGGTGCGTTTGAGCGCCGGGCGCTCGTTCGGAAAGGGGGCCGTCCTGCGGGGTGTCCTTGCAGAGTGACCCGGGGCGCCGGACAGGCGTCACGACGGTTTGAACCACGACTTGCCGGCACCGGCGTGCCGGACCGGCAACAGGGAGTCTGCATGATATGAACATCCGCCCTGGCATACTGATCGCTCTGGCGGCGCTCTACGGGTGTGCCGGCCATCCACCCGAGCCGCGCGGGCAGGGCCTGGTGTTTGAGGCCGCAGGCGATACCCATCGCATCGAACGCGCCTGTGTGAGCAGCGTCGTGCTGGAGCGTGATGACGCCGCCAATCCGGTGGTGTTTGTCGAGATGGTCGACTCGCCCGAATGCAGTGGCGGCGTATGGCAGTTCACCGAAGCTCATGTCGGCGGGCAGATGTCGACCCGCTTCAATGACCAATATATTGCGCGTGATGCCAGCGTTTATGGTGCCATCGGCGACGATTTTCGTTTCCGGGTGGAGAGCGACGAACTGGGCAGAGCCGTCGTCGACCACTACCGCTAGCCCGGACAGCCATGGCCATGACAGCCCGGCCGCCGGCGCCCGGGGCGGATTCCGTGGCTACACCAGATCCCGGGGAATCCGCTCGTCCCAGCTCTGCGAGTAGACCCGCGTGTCGCCCTCCCAGGCGTCCAGCGTGGCCTGGATGCGAAACGCCTCGGCCGTGGCGGTCAGCCTTGTGTACGTACGGGTATGCACCTGCCAGTCGCTGCGGCGAAACGCGCGCTCCCATAGCGTGGTGCCCTCAACGCTGTCGTAGTCGCCGTAGGTGTAGTGATAGCGTTCGGTGACCCGGCCGGCGATCTCGAGTTCGATATCGTCGAGGCGGTAGTGCCCCTCATCGTTGATCACCTCCAGGGTGTTGCGGTCGGTGGCAAGGTCGCGAATCGTGCGCCAGGCCTCGCTGCCGGGGTCGAGCACGGTGGTGGCCAGCCCCGGGGCAGCCTGCGGCGGGCCGAAGTCGGGCAGGGCGGCCTCCTCTTCCGGGCGCGGTGCGCGCACCGGCAGATGCAGATGGCACTCGGCCGGGTGGAGGGTCAGCCGTACCGGGCGCGGCGCCGGCCAGGCCAGCGGCCAGTAACTGGTGGAGACCGAGACCCGTATCGCGTGACCGGCGGGAAACTGCTGGGCGATGTGCTTGAGGGCCACCTGCACCCGATAGGTGCGCCCCGGCTCGAGCGGCTCGGGGTGTTCGTGGCTGTCGCGGTGGGTGAGGTTCAAAAGCCCCCAGGAGACGCGGGTGGCCTTGTCGTCCGGATGAATATCGATCAGCCGCACCGCCACCATCGCCACCGGCTGATCGGCGCAGAGCGACAGTTCCAGCACCGGCTGGCCGCAGATCTCCAGTGCTGCCCCCAGTGGCGCGGTCTGGAAGACCAGCGCGCCGCCATCCTCCTCGCGCTGGTCGTGGGGCAGGTCGGGCGGGGCGTTGTAGGAGCACCACTTGCCCGAGTGAAGCCCCACCGACAGCGGCGAGCGCACGCTCAGCGCGCGGTCATCCGTAGTGGCCACGACCGCCTCTTCGTGGATCAGGGCGTGACCGGCAGTGAGCTGAAAGCGCTGCGTGACAATATGGGGGGAGGGCCAGACGGGCTCCGATACCCAGCGCCCCGGGCGATGGTCATAGCGGGTCGACGGCGGCGCCGAATCCTGCATCCAGACCCGCAGCGCCGGTTCGTCCATGATGCCGGTGTCGATCCCCTTGAGCCACTGATCCCACCAGCGCAGCGACTCCTGCAGAAACCCGATCGCCGGCCCCGGCACACCCAGGTGCGGATACTTGTGTGCCCAGGGACCGATCAGTCCCCTGACCGGTCCCTCGAGCCCGGCCAGCAGACGGAAGACGGCATTGCAGTAGCCGTCGGCCCAGCCGCTGATGGCGTAGACCGGGCAGCGAATGGCGCTGAAGTTCTCGCATACCGAGCCGTGCTTCCAGTAGTCGTCGCGGCGCTGGTGGCGCAGCCACTTCGCCAGCCACAGCCCGCTGCCGGTGAGCCGCTCGTGCCACATGTCGCGCCAGCGTTCGCCCACCAGCGCCGGGTCGGGCGGACAGGCGTTGCCGTCAAACATGGTCGAGGCCCACGAGAGGTTGTCGACCAGCAGGCAGCCGCCCATGTGGTGCACGTCGTCGGCGTAGCGGTCATCGGTGGAACAGATCGTGATGATCGCCTTGAGGGCCGGGGGCTGCAGGGCGGCGAGCTGCAGGCCGTTGAAGCCGCCCCAGGAGATGCCCACCATGCCGACGCTGCCGTTGCACCAGCGCTGGCGCGCCAGCCATTCGATGATGGCAACGCCGTCATCGAGCTCGCTCTGGCAATACTCATCCTCGAGGACGCCGTCGGACTCGCCGGTACCGCGGATATCGACGCGTACCCCGGCGTAGCCGTGGCCGGCCCAGTAGTGATGCATGCCGGCGTCGCGCTGGGCCGTGAGATCGCGCTTGCGATAGGGCAGGTACTCGAGGATGGCGGGCACCGGCGGCCCCTCGGCCGGGCGCCGGATGCGGGCTGCCAGACGCAGGCCGTCGGGCAAATCGATCCAGGTCTCCTCTTCGAGCACCCGGTGGGGAAAGTCGTTGATGATCTGCATGGCGATTCCCTGAAAAGCGACGCCTCAGCCGGCCACGTCGGTAAACTCGAAGGTCAGCCGCTCGGCGAGCCGGCGGTAGTTCGCCTCCAGCGCGTCGCTGCTGTCGGCCCCCATCCAGACATGGGCCAGCGCAAAGCTGTAGCTGTCCTGTTCGGGCAGCCCGGAAAGACGCTGGCCGGCGGTGACCTGCAGCTCGATCACGGTGCCGGGGAACGCCTCGCCCAGCGCCGTGAGTTCCTGATCATCCGGCACGCGACTGACCGTGGCGTCGGTGAAGAACACCCGGTAGAAGAACTTGCCGGCGACCGGAAATTCGCCCGCGCGGTGAGGCATGTCGGGCCTTTGGCCCAGTGCCAGATCGACCGTGACCTGCTGATGGCTGACGCCGTCGACCTTCTCGAAGAGGTCGCAGTGGGACTGGGAGATACGGGTGTTGATCTCCAGCAGCCAGATCCGGTTTTGCACCTCGTCCCAGAAGAACTCGACGTTGAAGGCGGCGTTATCGAAGCCGATGTGCTCGAGAACCGTGACGGTCAGCTCGCGCATCTTCACCTGAATCGGCTCGGGCAGTCTCGAGGGGTAGTGGTAGCAGAAAAAACTGAGTACCCGGGGGTAGCGCAGCGAATCGACGATGCCGTAGGGAACGACCTGCCCTTCATGGACATAGCCCTCCACCGTGCACTGCCAGCCGCCGATGATCTCTTCGGCCATGCAGAAGCCGCCGTCCACGGCGCGCACCGCCTCGGGCACCTCGGCCTGATCGAGAATGAAGTTGAACGGTTCGGAGATCAGCCCGATCTGGTCGCGCAGCTGGGCAATGGCGGCGATGAAGTCTTCGGGGCTGTCGATGCGAAACCCGAGCCGTGAGCCGGATGACTTGATCGGCTTGATGAAAAAGGGGAAGTAGAGCCCCGCCTGACCGATGACCGACAGGGCGTCGTCATCGAAGGGGTCGAAGGCGGTAAAGCGCGGGATATAGTTGCCGATGACCTCGCGCTGCACCAGCCGGCTCCAGTACTTGTGCTCGCACTTCAAAAGGCTCTCGAGGCTGGTCGTGCGGGTGCCGAAGCGCTGGCACAGCAGCGGCAGCATGGTCGAGACGGGAAAGTCCATGTAGCCGACGATGGCATCGATAGGCCCGTCGAAGGCAGCAAGCGTGGCGCCGGCGCGCTCGACCATCGCCTCGATGGGAAAGATTTCGGTGTCGTACACCTCGGCAGGCTCGATGACCCCGAGGAAGTTATAGCGCTCGGCACCTCTCAGCCTACTTAATCGCGCGCGATTGAAATCGTTAAGGCCTACCACGAAGATATTCTGCGTGTTCATGTTGTTATCCCTCTGCTTGCCGTGACGGAGCGGGTGCAGCGGCTTCCAAGGTTGCCTGCTACTCAAGCGTAGCGCGCTTCTGCCGTCAGCGGCGCTTTTTGGACCATTGACGCATCCTGAGGGGCGTGACAAGTGCGGGATACGACGGCGCGGCGGTCGGCAGTTCGAGCGGTGCGGGCGTTAGTGGTGTCGGCCAGACCGGCAGGCGGGGCGAACGTGACACGGGGCGACCCGGGCGGGCCGCCCCTGCCGGGCGTTACTGCCCCGGGGCGTGATGCGTGTGCCAGTGGCGGGCAATGTCCACGCGGCGGGTGACCCACACCCGATCGTGCGCCTCGATGTGATCGAGAAAGCGCTGCAGGGCCCGGAAGCGCCCGGGCCGGCCGATCAGACGGCAGTGCAGGCCGATCGAAAGCATCTTGGGGGACTCGGCGCCTTCCTCATAGAGCACGTCAAAGGCGTCCTTCAGATAGTTGAAGAACGGATCGCCGTAGTTGAACCCGCCCGGGGAGGCGAAGCGCATGTCGTTGGTGTCGAGCGTATAGGGCACCACCAGGTGATCGCGCGATTCGCCCTCGGCGTTGTCGACCTGGGTCCAGAAGGGCAGATCATCGCCGTAGTAGTCCGAATCGTAGAGAAAGTGCTCGTGCTCGCCCACCAGTGCCCGCGTATTGGGGCTGTCGCGGCCGGTGTACCAGCCCGGCGGCAGCTCGCCGGTCAGCTTCTGGTGCAGTTCAATTGCCTGCACCATCATGGTGCGCTCCTGCTCGATGCTCATGTCCTGATAGTGAATCCAGCGCAGCGCGTGGCAGGCGATCTCGTGGCCGGCCTCCTGAAAGGCGCTGACCACTTCCGGATAGCGCGCCATCGCCATGGTCACGCCAAAGACCGTCAGCGGCAGATTGCGGCGCTCGAACTCGCGCAGGATGCGCCAGACCCCGGCGCGCGAGCCGTACTCGTAGAGCGACTCCAGGCTCATGTGGCGGTCGGGGTAGGGGGCGGCGCCGATGATGTCGGAAAGAAACGTTTCGCTGTGGGCATCGCCGTGGAGCACGCTGTTCTCGCCGCCCTCCTCGTAGTTGAGCACGAACTGCACCGCGACCCGGGCACCGCCCGGCCATTTCGGGTCCGGCGGATTGGCGCCGTAGCCGCGCAGATCGCGGGGATAGTGATCGAGATAAAGATTGTGTCTCATGAGGTGCTCCGGCCGAGATGTTCAAAGGCGCCGTGAATGGGCTTGGCAATGGGGGCGGCGCGGTCGCCCTTTTTGGAGACCGGATAGCCGGTGGCGCTGGCCGCTTCCAGCAGGGCCACACCGGCGGTGACGCCGTCGATGATCGGTACGCCGAGCGTCTCGCCCAGCCGCTCGGCCAGCTCGCTCATGCCGGCGCAGCCCAGCAGAATGGCGTCGCTGTCATCCGCCTCGAGCGCGTCCCGGCAGGCGGCCAGCAGCGTGTCGTACACGCTGTCATCCTCGGATTCAAACGCCGCCACCGGCAGCTCGCAGGCGTTCAGGCCGGCGCACTGCTCGCGCTTGCCGTACTCATGCAAAAGCCGCTCGGCGATCGGCAGGGTGCGCGCCAGCGTGGTCACGATCGAAAAACGCCGCGCCACCATGGTGGCCATCTGCATGCCGGCTTCGGCCACGCCCATGACGGGTACGGAAGCCACCTCGCGGGCGGCGGCCAGGCCCGGGTCGCCGAAGCAGGCGATCAGGTAGCCATCGACGGGCGTGTCGCCGTTTTCGGTCTCGACGATGTGCTCGAGCATGCCGGGCACGGCGATGGCCTCGTCAAAGTGGCCCTCGAGACTGGCCGGCCCGTGGCGCGAGGTCAGCATCAGGATATCGCCGCGCGACACGCGGCGAGCACTGGTGGCAATGCCCTCGCTCATGGCGGTGCTGGTGTTGGGATTGATGACGCAGATGGTCGGGGATCGAGAGGTCATGAGGCACTCGGCTCGCGGTGGTGGCCAAAAAGGTGTTCGAAGTCGGGCAGGGCGTCGCCGCTGGCGGTGAAATCAAGGCTGGCCTCGATATCGCTGAGATGCTGGTGCATCCACGCCTGGGCGGGGGCGAGTTCGCCCGCCGCCAGCAGCTCGATCAGGCCCTGGTGTTCGCCGGGGCAGCCGGCCCGGCCGCGCCCGTAGACGGCGATGATCAGGGAGGTGCGCGACATCAGCTGGGAGAGCGCATCCGACAGCGAGGCGTTGCCGGCAATCGCCATCAGTCGGGCATGAAACCGCGCCGACAGGCGGATCGCCGCTTCACGGCTGGCGTGGCGCTCCTGCTCGGCAAGCTGTGTCAGGGCCTCGAGGTCTGTCGGCGTGAGGTGCGTCATGACCTCGGCCAGCAGCGCGCCCTCGAGCAGGCGCCGTGCCCGGAAGACATCGCGCGCCTCGTCGGGCGTGGGGCTGGTGATCCGGGCGCCGCGATGGCTGCGCAGCGTGACCAGCTGCTCCAGCGCCAGACGCTGCAGCACACGGCGGATCATGGTACGGCTGACGCCAAAGGCACCGGCCAGCGCATCCTCCGGCAGCCGCGCGCCCGGTGAGAGGCGATGCTCCACGATGGCCTCCCACAGCGCCTGATAGATCGCGTCGTCGCTGCGCGTGTCACGTCCGGTCATGATGCCGGCCAACAGGTGAAACTGACGAGTGTCGTTCATGAGGCTCCTGTCATGCTTGTCCTGTCGAATGACTGCCCTGGGAGATTGTATACAAGCATGTTTCGTGCCAGTGCCTTCTGCGGCGGTTTGCCGCGCGCCTGCCACGGTGCAGGACGCTATCAGAACTTTCCGGCAGGTGCATTTTGTATACGATAAAGCCTCTCTTTGGTGCGCATAAGGCGCATGAAGCACTCTTTTGGTGCATCAAAAGAGCGGCGTTTCGACCATGGTCGCCATGCCGCGTGGTATCCCGGGAAGCCGGCGGTCTGCCCCGGGTGCCAAAAAATGGCGTCACAACAGGGGGTTGTGACCGGAACACAAATTTTTAATGTCACCGGCGTCAATCTGGCATGGAGATTGTATACGACGTGACGTGACAGACAGTGTCGGCCACCCGGCCATCGCAGGGCTGCCATCGGCAGCGCAACGATCCTTCATGGAGTCGCTCATGAACAACACCAGCCCCCAGGCACCCGAGCCCGCCGCGCCCGACCCGCACCTCTATAACGAGGATCTGGCGCCGGCCCGGCAGAACTGGCGTGCCTACAACATTTTCGCCTTCTGGATGGCCGATATTCACAGCGTTGGTGGCTATGTGCTGGCGGCCAGTCTGTTCGGCCTCGGGCTGATGGGGTGGCAGGTCCTGGTTTCGCTGCTGGTCGGCATCCTCATCGTGCAGTGTTTTGCCAACGCTGTGGCGCGGCCCAGCCAGCGCACCGGCGTGCCCTTTCCGGTGATCTGTCGCATGGCCTTCGGCACGAAGGGCGCCAACGTGCCGGCGGTTATTCGCGGCATCATCGCGGTGGTGTGGTACGGCATCCAGACCTGGCTGGCTTCCAACGCGCTGCTGCTGGTACTGCTGCGCTGGTTTCCGGGGCTCGAGGGCTGGACCGAGGTGAGCTTTCTGGGTCTGTCGGCGCTGGGCTGGCTGTGCTTTGCACTGATGTGGGTGCTGCAGGCGCTGGTGTTCTGGCGCGGCATGGACACCATCCGGCGTTTCAACGACTGGGCCGGGCCGCTGGTCTATGCGGTCATGTTCGCGCTCGCCGGCTGGATCGTCTGGCGCGCCGGGCCCGGCAACATCAGCCTGTCGCTGTCCAGCGAAACCCTGAGTGGCGGCGAGGCGCTGTGGCAGATGGTGGTGGCGGCGGTGCTGGTCGCCGGCTACTTTGCCGGGCCGACGCTCAACTTCGGTGACTTCTCGCGCTACTGCGCCACTGAAAAGGCCGTGCGGCGCGGTAACTTCTGGGGGCTGCCGGTCAACTTCCTGGTGTTTTCCATCATTACCGTGGTGGTGGTGTCCGGTACGCCGCAGGTCTTTGGCGAGATGCTGACCGACCCGATCGAGACCGTGGCGCGTATCGACAGCGTCACCGCTGCCGTGCTGGGCGTGTTTGCCTTTGTGGCCGCCACCATCGGCATCAACATCGTGGCCAACTTCGTCGCACCGGCGTTCGATTTTTCCCACGTCGCTCCCGAGAAGATCAGCTGGCGCATGGGCGGCATGATTGCGGCGGTCGGCTCGATCTTTCTTACGCCGTGGAATCTGTTCAACAATCCCGAGCTGATCCACTACACCGTGGGCGTGCTGGCCGCGCTGATCGGCCCGCTCTACGGCATCATCCTGATGGATTTCTACCGGGTGCGCCGTCAAAGGATCGATCTCGAGGCGCTCTTTTCGTCCGAGCCCGGCAGCACCTATCACTATCAGCGCGGCGTCAATCCGGTTGCGCTGCGCTCGCTGATCATGGGCGGGCTGGTGAGCATTCCGATCAGCCTGGCGCCGCTGGGTGATGTCAGCAGCTTTGCTGTCTTCTTCGGCGGCGGCGTGGCGGCACTGGCGCATGGCTGGCAGTCCGGTCTGTGGCGTCGCGGCGGGGCCGGTAGCCCGGTCACGTCACGCTCCTGACTCCGGTTCGTATCCTCGGGGGCATCGGGTGTCGCGCACACCCGGTGCCCCTTTTTCATGCGCCGTCGCCGGGGCGGCGGCGGTCGTCAGCATGGGGAGAAAAGAGCCCTGGCGACCCGAGTGGCCTTTACGACTTTAGCCTTAGACGGTCGATGTCTATACTGCACGGCGTCACAAGGTGCCCACTGTTTCCGAGGTTGTCATGTCACTGCCCCTGATTGCTCTGGCCATTGCCGCGTTCGGCATTGGCACGACCGAATTCGTGATTCTGGGTCTGCTGACCGGGGTGGCCAACGATCTGGGCGTCTCGGTGCCGGCGGCCGGCTACCTGGTGTCGGGCTATGCCATGGGCGTGGTGGTGGGCGCGCCGCTGCTGGCGGTGATCACGTCCAAATGGCCGCGCAAGCCCACGCTGATGATGCTGATGGGCATCTTTATTACAGGCAACGTGCTGTGTGCGCTGGCCCCGGACTATCTCAGTCTGATGGCGGCGCGCGTGGTGACGTCCTTCTCCCACGGGGCCTTTTTCGGTATCGCCTCGGTCACGGCGGCCGGGCTGGCGGTGCCCGAAAAGCGCGGCCAGGCGATTTCGCTGGTGTTTGCCGGGCTGACGCTGGCAAGCGTACTGGGCGTGCCGCTGGGCTCGGCGATCGGCCAGGCGGTCAGCTGGCGCGCCTCCTTCTGGAGCGTGGCGGCCATCGGCGTGGTAGCCATCGTGGCGCTCTGGCAGTGGCTGCCCTCGAGCCTGCCACGCCACGAGGGCGGCATTCTAAGCGAGTTTCGCGTGCTGAAGGAGGGCTCGGTGCTGCTGGCGCTGGGGCTGAGCGTGCTGGCGTCGATCTCGATGTTCACCGTGGTGACCTACATCGAACCGATGCTGTCGGATCTGACCGGGGTCGGCGGGCTGTGGATCACGCTGATCATGGCGATCTACGGGCTGGGGCTGACCGCCGGCAGCATTCTGGGCGGGCGTCTGGGTCATCGCGCCCTGATGCCGGTGCTGATGAAGCTGATGCTGGGCACCGGCGTGATTCTTGTGATCATGTCGTTCACGCTCTTTTCGCTGGTGCCGGCGATGCTGACCATCTTCCTGTGGGCGGCGATCTCCTTTGCCATCATGCCGCTTTTGCAGCTGCTGGTGGTGGATCAGGCCCTTGATGCGCCCAATCTGGCCTCGACGCTCAATCAGAGCGCCTTCAACCTGGGCAACGCCACCGGCGCCAGCGTCGGCGGTGTGGTCATCAGCGCGGGCTTTCCGATGCACACCATTCCGGTGGTCGGAGCGGTCGTGATCGTGGCCAATATCGGTCTGACGATGCTGGCCCGGCGGGTCATGCAGCGCCGCAGCGTCAGGCGTCAGGCCGAGCATGACGCCCGTCATGCAAGCGTCACCGGTGGCGAGGCGTCGGCCTCGGCCTGACACCCCCGATACCCGGGCACAGCGCGGTCGAAGGCGCTGTGCCGGTTTGATTCAGAAACCCTTGTTACATACGGCTCCGGCTGTAGCGCCGCCGGCGCCGTTCTCTTGCGTAACGATCTGACAGGAGCAGGATCATGTCCCTTGCATTAATGGCGCTGGCCGTCGCCGCCTTCGGCATTGGTACCACCGAATTCGTGATCATGGGGCTGCAGTCGGCCGTCATGATGGATCTCGATATTTCGCGACTGCAGGCGGGACTGCTGGTCTCGGGCTATGCCATGGGCGTGGTGATCGGCGGGCCGATACTGGCCGTGGTCTCGTCGAAAATGCCGCGCAAGGCCACCCTGATGGGCCTGATGAGCATTTTCATCATCGGCAATCTGGCCTGTGCGCTGGCGCCCAACTACACCGCGCTGATGATGGCGCGTGTTTTTACGGCGCTCTCCCACGGCGCCTTTTTCGGTATCGGCGCGGTCACGGCGGCCAGCATGGTGGTGCCCGAAAAGCGCGGCCAGGCGATTTCGCTGATGTTTGCCGGGCTGACGCTGGCCAACGTGCTGGGCGTGCCCTTTGGCACCTTTCTGGGGCAGCTGGCCGGCTGGCGCTCGACCTTCTGGGCCGTCACCCTGATCGGGGTGATCGCGATGCTGTCGCTGTGGCGCTGGGTGCCCGCGCATCTGCCGCGCAGCGAAGGGCGCGTGCTGGGCGAGTTTGCCGCGCTCAAGAGCAAAACGGTGCTGATGGCGCTGTTGTGCAGCGTGCTGGCCTCCAGCAGCCTCTTTGCGGTCTACTCCTACATCGAGTCGCTGCTCACCGATGTCACCGGGATTCCGACCGCCTGGGTGGCCTGGGTGCTGCTGCTGTTCGGCGCCGGTCTGACGCTGGGCAGCGTGGTCGGCGGGCGGCTCTCCAGCGGCCGGCTGATGCCGCCGGTGATCGGGCTGATGCTGATGACCGCCGCCATCCTGATGATTTTTGGCATCACCGTGCACACGCCGCTGGCCGCGCTGGTGACGCTCTTTTTGTGGGGCGTGGTGTCGTTTGCGCTGGTGCCGATCCTGCAGCTTCTGATTGTCGATCAGGCGGTCGAGGCGCCTAACCTGGCTTCCACGCTCAACCAGAGCGCCTTTAACCTGGGCAATGCCTTCGGCGCCTGGCTGGGCGGCATGGCGCTGGAGCAGGCGCTGCCGCTGGAGAATCTCCCCTGGCTGGGCAGCGCCGTGATGCTGGTGGCGCTGTTCGCCGCGCTGATGACGTGGCAGGTCCTCAACCGTCGTCTGAAGCGCCTCGATGCCCGCGAACATCGCGAGGCCCAGGCCAGTACCGCCACGGTGCAGTAGTCTCAGCCGCTGTCGGGGCCGAAGGTCTGCGGCAGATAGAGGATCAGGTCGGGAAAGACGATCAACAGCGCAATCACGCCCAGCATCACCAGCAGATAGAGCATGGTGGTGCCCAGCGCCTGCAGCAGCGGAATGCCGCCGATACGCGCCGAGATCATCAGACACAGTCCGTAGGGTGGCGTGATCAGCCCCAGGCCCAGTGCCATGACGCTGATCACGCCGAACTGCAGCGGATCGATCCCGGCCTGGGCGGCCAGCGGCTGAAAGATGGGCGCCAGAATCGCCATCGCCGGCAGCGAGTCCATGAAGGTGCCCACCAGCAGCATGACGCCGGCGATCACGATCAGAAGCACCGTCGGGTCGGTAATCTCCACCCCCACCATCAGCTGCGGCGGAATGCGATAGAAACTGATCAGATAGCCAAGGATCGCCGCGCCCACCAGACTGAACAGCGACAGCGAGCAGAGCCGGACGGTGTCGGTCGAGGCGTCCAGCACGCTTTTGAAACTCAGCTCGCGATAGACCACAAAGCCCAGCACCAGCGCATAGAGCACCGCCATCACAGCGGCTTCGGTCGGCGTCATGATGCCCAGCGTGATGCCGCCGATGATCAGCACCGGAATGCCGGCGGCCAGCAGGCCGTCCTTGCCGGAGTGCAGGATCTCCTTGAACGTGGCGCGCGGGCGGCGGGGCACGTCATAGCGGCGCACATAGCCCAGATTCATCAGAAGCTGGGTGATGGCGATCAGAATGCCCGGGATGATACCGCCCAGAAACAGCCCGGCGATCGAGGTGCTGGTCAGCGCGCCCCAGACGATCATGTTGATCGACGGCGGGATGATGATGCCCATCACCGAGGAGGCCGCGGTCACCGCCACGCTGAAGTGCGCCGGATAGCCCTGCTTTTTCATCGCCGGAATCAGCACCGTGCCGATACCGGCGCTGTCGGCGGTGGAAGAGCCCGACACGCCGGCAAACAGCATGCTGACCAGCACGTTGACGTGCGCCAGCGCCCCTTTCACGTGGCCGACCAGATTGAGACACAGCGTGATCAACCGGTCGGTAATGCGCGCGGCGTTCATCAGGTTGCCGGCCAGCAGAAACAGCGGCACGGCCAGCAACACAAAGGAGTCCATGCCGTAGTACATGCGCTGGAACAGGATCCACGGCGTCAGCCGCGGGTCGAGCACGATCACGCTGAAGGACGTCAGCACCAGCGCCATGGCAATGGGCACGCCCAGCACGATCAGCACGCCCAGCAGCACGAACAAAAGCCACGGCAGCAGAAACAGCAGATCACCCGTCATCATGAGCGTTGCTCCTGTGGGTCGTTCGGGGCGGTGGGCGTATTGATGTCGGTGGTGGGCGGCGCGGTGTCGTCGATCTCCGAGGGGGTATCAAGCTCGCGCTCCATGGCCTCCAGCCCCCGGGTGGCGCCAAGCAGCAGCCGCTGCAGGCTGAACAGCACGATCAGCACGCCGCAGACCAGAAACGCCGAGTAGGTCACCACCATCGGCAGCTGTGAGGCGCTGGCGATGCGGTTGAAGCCGGAGACGGCAAAGGCCTGGCCGAAGACGATGAAGATCACGCCCACGCTCAGACAGGCCAGATCGCGCAGCGTCCGGGTCAAGCGCCCCATGACACTTTTCCGCGCAAAGGCCTCGAGCACGAAGTGGTCGGCGTGCAGCACGCCGATTGCCGTGCCCAGCAGGATCATCCACTGAAAGGCGAAGCGGCTGAGCTCCTCGGTGGCGTAGACCGTGGGCAGCATGCCCAGGTTGCGGCTGGCAATCTGATAAAGGATCAGAAGGATAAAGCCGGCCAGCAGCACCAGCAGCACGACGTTGAGTGCTCGTTCAAGGGCGCGGTTGAATCGGCCCAGGGCCGCGATGATGCCCATGGCACGTCTCCTCAGTCGGTGTTGATGATCAGGTTGTAAAGATCGCGCAGGTCCATGTCGTCGATCACCTCACCCAGCGGATCGGCCACCATCGCCTGCATGCGCTTGCGATCCAGCGGGTAGAAGGTGGCGCCTTCTTCCCGGAGAGCGTCGCGGGACTTTTGGTCCAGCCGGATCTGCAGGTCGCGGGCATACTGCTCGCTCTCATCGGCGGCGGCCTGCACCTCGCGCTGCTGCTCGGGGGACAGCGAGTCCCAGGTCCGGGACGAGACGGTCAGCAGTCGCACGGTAATGTCGTGCTCGGACAGGCCAATGTGCGGCGCCACTTCGTGAAAGCGCATGCGATGAATCCACTCCGCCTCGTTGAGCAGCCCGTCGATGGCGCCGAGCTGCAGCCCGGTGTAGATCTCCTGATACGCCATGACCGTGGGCCGGGTGCCCAGCGCTTCCCAGGCGGTCACGACCGGCCGGGTCGGGTTGGTGCGCAGCTTCATGCCCTTCAGATCATCCAGACTTTCCAGCGGCCGGGTGCTGACGATCTGGCGGGTGCTGCCGCCGTAGTAGGCCAGCACCTTCACCCCGGTCTCGTCCTCGATGCGCCGGGCGATCTCGCGGCCGGCCTCGCCGTCGAGCACGTGCTGCCAGTGGTCGATGTCGCGGTAGAGAAACGGGATCGAGAAGATGCTGGCGGTGTGGGAGAACTCCGAAATCAGCCCCGGATTGACGATCGAGAAATCCAGCGCCCCGGCGGTCTGCTGCTCGAACATCTCGGTTTCGTGACCCAGCACCGAGTTGCTGTAGAGGCTGATGCTCAGCTCACCGTCGCTCTTGTCCTGTAGAAGTTCACCAAAACGCTCGGCGCTGGCGTGGTAGGCCGTCTTTTCGGTGGCGCCGTGACCGAAGATCAGCTCACGCGCGCCGGCCGTGGCGGGGGCCAGCACCGCCAGGGCCAGAGAGGCGATGGCCGCCAGCAGTGCGATGCGGCGGCGCGGGGAAAACGGACAGGACATCATGGCAACTCCCGTGAATGGTCGGGCGCGGGATCGGTGCTGGCGCGGGCCCTGAGCGAGGTGTCCAGAACGAGGCGCTGCGGCGCGCCATCAGCGGCCTTGAGACAGTCGAGTGCCAGCCCGGCGGCCGTTTGGCCGATGGCGTAAGGGTGGGTCGCGAGGCTGCTGAGTGACGGCTCGCTCAGTGCGGCCTCGTCGCTGTCGTCAATGCCGATCACGGCGCAGTCGATACCGGGCGTCAGGTCCCGACGGTGCAGGGCCAGCAGCGCGCCCAGTGCCATCAGGTCGTTGTGACAGATCAGCGCCGTGGGCGGCGTGGGCGCCTCCAGGATCCCGAGGGTGCGCTCGAGCCCCGCGCGGCGGGTCAGCTCATTGCCACCGGTGCGAATGTCGGGTTCGAGACCGGCGGCCTGCATGGCCTCCTGATAGCCCGTCATGCGCTCGCGGTCGGCGGAGCTGTGGCCCGGGCCGGTCAGCAGGGCGATGCGCGTATGGCCCTGCTCGGCCAGATGGGTCACGGCGCGAATCATGCCGGCGCGAATGTCGGCGCCGACATAGTGGCCGCGGGGCGACTCGCCGACGTGGCGCATCACTTCAATGCAGGGCAGGCCCCAGCGCTCAATGGTATCGAGCAGGGTCTCCGGGGTGTTCTCGGCCGGGCAGAGCAGCAGGGCATCAATGCGCTGCTCGTGCAGCCGGGTGATCAAACGCGACTGACGCGTTGGATCGTCGCCGCTGCTGACCAGAAAGGGGACGTAGTCGGCGGTCTGCAGGGTGTCATCGATGCCGGCCACCATGGCGCCAAAGAAGGGGTTGGCGATGTCATGGATCACCACGCCGATGGTGTGGGTGCGGGCGCTGCGGAGCGTGGCTGCGCCGCGATTGTAGATATAGCCCAGCGTCTCGACGGCGGCCATCACGCGCTCGCGGGTACTTCTGGCTACCAGCGGGCTCTCCTGCAGTACCAGCGACACGGTCGAGCGCGATACCCCGGCGTGGGCGGCCAGGTCCCTGAGCGTGACGGATTTCCCGGAATGGGGCATGTCGATGTCCTGTCGAATCAGCGTTTTGGATCGATCCAAATGCGTTCGACAGGCTAGCGCTGTCCCGTGGGCCGCGCCTATTGCGCTTTAGTGCTACGACCCGGGTCCAGGAGAGGGTGGGGGGCGAGGAAAGCGCGCTCGGACAGTGCCGTCGGGCCGTCCGAAATGCCGCGAGGCTCATGCCGAAGGGCCCGCCAGTGGCGGGCCCTTTTCTCATGTCCTCAGGCGTCTGCCGTGTCGATCAGCGCGCGCCGGAGCCGGTAAAGATGGTGCGAATGGTGCGAATGACGACCAGCAGGTCCATCCAGAACGAGAAGTTGCGGATGTAGTAGAAGTCATACTCGAGCTTGGTGCGCGAGCCCTCGACTTCCGAGGCGTAGCCCTGCTCGACCTGGGCCCAGCCCGAGATGCCGGGTCGAACCACGTGGCGGTAGCGAAAAAAACGGGATGTCGCGCTCATAGGCTTCGGTCAGCGACGGCGTCTCGGGGCGCGGGCCGATCAGGCTCATCTCGCCCTTGAGCACGTTGAACAGCTGCGGCAGCTCATCAATGCGATACTTGCGCAGATACCTGCCGACCTTCGTGATGCGCGGGTCATCGCCTTCCTGGGTGGGGCGCGCATCGCCGGGGTTTACGTACATGCTGCGCATCTTGTAGACGTCAAACTCCTCGCCCTGAAAGCCCGAGCGTCGCTGGCGGAACAGGATCGGGCCCGGGTCGTCGCGTTTGATCAAGATCGCCGCCACGCCCATGATCGGCAGCGCCACCGGCAGCATCAAAAGCGCTGCAAACATGTCGGCCAGTCGCTTGAAGAGCTCATAGCTGGTTTTGGGCATCAGCGAGCCGTAGCGATTGGCGTGAATCTGATCGAGTCCGATGCGGCCGGTACTGGCTTCACCGAAGCGACGCGCGTCATGTACCGGAATGCGCTTGATGGTGCAGTCGGCCAGAAATCGCTGCCACTCGTCGCTCAGGTCGCAGGAGAGATCCACGATCACGCCGTCGACGCGAAGATTGGCCAGATCCGGCTCCGACAGCCAGCGCTGGTCGATGTCCTGATGGCTGAACCACTCCTCGATGTTGCCCAGCGGCACCAGGGCCATCTTGCGGCGACGGTAGCGCCGGGTGGCCCGATAACCGACCCAGCCGCACAGCAGCGCGAGCCCACCGGACATCAGAAGCTGTAACGGATGAAAGGGGATGGCCATCAGCTCCAGCACGGCCATCATCAGCATATAGACGGCCGTGACCACGACAATGACATACATGCAGGGCTCGGTCCCCGGGTGGCGGGAGAGCTGATGCACGGCACGAAAGCTCACCATCCAGGCGATGGCGCTGGCCAGTACCGTGGTATTGATGGCGATGGCACCCAGGGCCGACGCGGACCACTCCCGATCCCACAGTGCCGGCAGCAGGGAGGTCAGCGTCAGCCCGAGAAGATAGTGGACCCGAAAGCTCAAGAGAATGCGCTCATACCACAGTGAGTGCCGGTGATTGCCTCGTACCGGTCGTGTTGTCATTTCCATGACCTGTCCCTGAATGAGAATCTTTGTTGACGGGTAACAATCCTTCAAAAAAATCAAACGGCTGCAGGCCGACAGCAGGGCCGGTGCAGACAGTGAGATCTTATCCAAACATGGGGAGTAATATCGTTTTATTTGGCAGGATTATCTATGCAATATTGTGCATCGATAAATATGATGGAAGCGCAGTTTATTGATGTGATTAAAACACGTCGTGACATTAGATATTATCGAATTAATGGAATGTATCGCATGGTTTTTTCAGGGGTGACGAGCGCCAAAAAAGCCATGCCGTTGACTGTCAGTCTTTCCCTCTCGCCCCTCACAGGGGCTCCGGAGACCGTCATGGCGGTGCTCATGGAGGCCCGTAGAACGCTTACATTTCATTACGCCAGATAGACCTTTGGGTAATCTCGCTGACGGCGGATGTCAGGCATGATGATTGTGTCGGTTGTATGACGAGCGTCAGAAAATTCGACAACATTGATTATTTTTTCAGGTGTCGAAAGGCTGATTCGCAAAATGGTTTTCTGCGATCGCCGGACATGAGAATAACAATAGAGTTGTTCGGTCCATCATATTAAAAAGAACCACAAAATAGTGGTCCGGCTCTCATCCAATCTCGTGATTATCGCGACCAGGGAGTAACGCTATGGGAATTCTGATTGCTTATCTTGCGGTAACAGCACTGGCTGTTGTTGCCATCTTTGCCGCCATGGGCGTGTCGGCAAACAGCGGTCACTTCATGGAGGTCGTGGAAGAGACGCCGGCAGGCGAGGACAATACCCTGCGTCATGGCTACTCATGAGCCTTTTCGAACAGGCTGTCCTGATGCCTCCGACACCCGGCCATGCGCCGGGTGTCGTGCTGTTGGGGCGGGGGAGCGGGTCTGTCACGGAGTGGTGGATGGCGTGATCGGCAGCCATTTGAGCACGCGCTGAATCTGGCGATCCCAGTAGCGCCACTGATGATCCCCCGGGCCGTCATGCCAGGTCAGCTGCAGCGCACTCTCCTGTGCCGCCTCTTTAAAGCGCAGGTTGTCGGCATACAGGAAGTCTTCCCGCCCGCACCACTGAAACAGCGCCGGCTGATGCGTCTGCGGCGTGTGATAGCGCGTGAGCAGCGCAAAAAGATCATCGTCCGTGCCGGCCGGTGATCGATCAAAGATCAGCGGGTACTCCGGTGGCGGGGTTTCGCGCTGTCCTACCGCCACGATATCCAGCGACCCTGACAGGCTGGCCGCCGCCGCAAAGCGCTCCGGCTCGCGCAGGGCCCACTTGAAGGCGCCATAGCCGCCCATCGACAGCCCGGCCACGAACGTCTCCTCCCGGCGCGTCGAGATGGGAAACAGCCGCTCGCTGATGAGGGGCAGCTCCTCGCTCAAAAACCGGTACCAGTCCGGACCAAACGCCATGTCGGTGTAATAGCTTCGCCCCACCTGCGGCATGATCACGGCAATGCCGTACTGTTCGGCGTAACGCTCGATGGCACTGAAGCGCTGCCAGGCGCTATCATCGTCGGACAGGCCGTGCAGCAGATACAGCACCGGCGATGGCGCGCTGGCATGTTCGGGCACGATGGCGTTGAGAGACAGCGTCACCTCGAGAATCCGCGAGGCGAAGCGACAGGTCAGCTGTGCCATGAGGGTCTCCGGCAGTCGTTGGAAAGAACAGGCGGTGCCTGTCCTTTGACACCGTCCGCCCTTCAGCGTGCGATACTGGCCACAGGCTGTCACCCCGGCCTTCCGCGCCACCGGCACGATTTCACTTCAGCGAGATCACGAGCGCTACAGCGTCTGCGGCGCTTTCTGTCGGTCACCAGGGGTAATGAGTTGCGAATGGGACCGGTCCGGTGCCAGCGTCGACCGATCCCGACGGGCCGCGATCGAACGCAGGATGGCGCAGAGCTGCTGCATCGGCTCGCTCAACGGCTCTTCCCGGCGGGTCATGATGCCGTAGGGGGGCAGCGTCTTGCCCAGTGATAGCGGCAGGGCGATCACCATGCCCATCTGCAGATAATCCCGCAGGACCGACTCGGCCAGCACCAGAATGCTGTCACTGCGTCTGACCAGCTGCAGGGCAGCGAAAATCGAGCCGCATTCGATGATATCCCGCGGTGACATCAAACCGGCAAGCTCAAACTCCTTTTCCAGTACCTGGCGCGCCGGACTCTCGATCGGCTGCAGGATCCAGGGCCACTGCTCCAGCGTCTCCGGCAGCGACAGCTCGCGCGCATCGGTCAAGGGGTGCCCGCGGCGCACCACGGCCAGCATGCGCTCGTTACCCAGCGGCTCGAAATCGAACAGATTGTGCTGCAGGGCCGTCACATGGCGAGCGATGGCCATGTCGATGCGGTTGTGCATCAAAAGCTCGACCAGCTGATCGCTGGTCTCTCCCAGCAGCCGCACCTGCAACAGCGGGCGCTGACGCTTGATCTCGGTCACGGCTTCCGCCACCAGATCCGGCGCGGCGCCCATGATGGCCCCGATCGCCAGCTGCCCCTGATCGCCCAGCTGATGACGCTGCAGCGAGGTCGCGCAGCGATCCAGCCGGTTGAGCGCGCCGTGGGCAAACTCGATCAGCACTTCACCGGTGCTGGTGGGTTGAACGCCCCGTGAGGTGCGCTCGAACAATGCGCAGCCAAACATGCCCTCGATATCGCGCAGCATGCGCGTGGCGGCCGGCTGTGACATGTTCAGAATTTCTGCCACCCGATGCAGATTGCGCTGCTCGTCCAGCAGGGCAATCAGACGCAGATGCTTGTAGCGCAACCGATTAAGCAGCGCAGCCTGCCTGTGAACATCCGACACGTGGGCATCTCCAGGGTTATCGTCACCTACAGCGTATTGATAACGCAGGCGCATGGCAGCCAACGGCCATAAGACATTGGTCCAGGCGAGGCACGCTTCTTTTGCCCGTCAAAACGCAGGGTTAGCGCTGTGAGGCGTCTCGTGGCACGTGATAACAACAGGGTATCGGTTGCGCCGTAGCCTGCATTAGTCATCCCTTTTGTTTCCCGGTATTCCTTTTTGAACTCTGATTCGGACCGCAAAAGGGAAATGCCATGTCGATGCCCACCATCCAGCAGATACGTGCCTATACCGTCCGTGGCGGCGGGGCCGACTATCACGACCAGGGCGAAGGGCACTGGATCGACAGCCAGATCTCGACGCCCATGAGCAAGTATCCCGACTACCGCATGACCCGGCGCAGCTTCGGGCTCAACGTGCTGGGCACGCTGGTGGTCGAAGTGGAGGCCAGTGACGGCACGGTAGGCTTTGCGGTGACCACGGCCGGCGAGATCGGCGCCTTTATCGTCGAAAAGCATCTGGCCCGGTTCGTCGAAGGCCAGCGTGTGACCGATATCGAAAAAATCTGGGACCAGATGTTTCACGCCACGCTGTTCTACGGTCGCAAGGGGGTGGTGCTCAATACCATTTCCGGCGTCGATCTGGCGCTCTGGGATCTGCTCGGCAAGATTCGTGACGAGCCGGTGCATGCCCTGCTGGGCGGGCCGGTGCGCGATGAGCTGCAGTTTTACGCCACCGGTGCGCGCCCGGATCTGGCGCAGAAGATGGGCTTTATCGGCGGCAAGATGCCCCTGAAACATGGCCCGGCCGAGGGTGATGCAGGGCTTGAAAACAATATTGCCCAGCTGGCCGAAATGCGCGACAGCGTCGGACCGGACTTCTGGCTGATGTTCGACTGCTGGATGAGCCTGGATCTCGACTACGCCACCCGGCTGGCGCAGCGCGGGCGAGAGCACGGCCTCAAGTGGATCGAGGAGGCGCTGCCGCCGGATGACTACTGGGGCTATGCCGATCTCAAAAAGCGTGTGCCGCCCGGCATGCTGGTCACCACAGGCGAACACGAAGCCACCCGCTGGGGCTTTCGCATGCTGCTGGAGATGGGCTGCTGCGACATCATTCAGCCCGATGTGGGCTGGTGCGGCGGCGTCACCGAGCTTTTGAAGATCTCGGCGCTGGCGGATGCCCACAACACCCTGGTCGTGCCGCACGGCTCCTCGGTCTACAGCTACCACTTCGTGGTGACCCGTACCAACAGTCCCTTCTCCGAATTTTTGATGATGGCCCCGCAGGCCGACGAGGTAGTGCCGATGTTCAACCCGCTGCTGCTGGATGAGCCGGTACCGGAAAACGGCCGCATGCGGGCCTCGAGCCTTGATGCACCGGGCTTTGGCGTGCGCCTCAATCCGGACAGCGATCTGGCCCGACCCTATACCCACTGACCACGAGCGCCGCGGCACCCTTGATGGTGCCGTGGCGAGGCGATCGACAGCGACAACCACAACAGGTCGACAGCGTCACGGGAGGGGGTTCATGGAAATACTGCATCTGGCAGTCACGATCGGTCTGATCCTGCTGCTGATTCTCTATCTCAAGCTCAATCCGGCGATCAGCCTGATCCTGGGGTGTCTCTATCTGGGTCTCACCATGGGGCTGGGCATGACCACGACCGTTGAGGCCGTCGGCGATGGTTTCGGCAATATCATGGCGGCCATCGGGTTGCCCATCGGCTTTGGGGTCATCATTGGCCAGCTGATGAGCGACTCCCGCATGGCGCATCAGATCGCCCACACCATGGTCAAAAGCGCGCCGCGCGGCGCCGGGCTCTATGCGCTGGGGTTGACCGGCTTTCTGCTGTCGATTCCGGTGTTTTTCGATGTCACCTTCGTGATCCTGATTCCGCTGGGCATTGCACTGGCCAGAACGCTCGGCAAACCGCTGCCCTACGCCATCGGCGCGCTGGTCATCGGTGCGGCCACCTCGCACACCATTGTGCCGCCGACCCCCAATCCGCTGGCGGCCGCCTCGATCCTGAATTTCGACATCGGGCTGATGACGCTGGCCGGGCTGGGCGTGGGGCTGATCACGGCGCTGGTGGTGATGAAGCTCTACTTTCTGGTGCTCGATATGGGGCTCTGGAACGCCGCGAAGGACGAGCTGCATCTCGACAGCCGTCAGCCGGCACCGGAAGAGGAGATTGAACTGCCGAATCTGCCGCTGTGGCAGGCGCTGCTGCCCATTGGTCTGCCGATTGCGCTGATTCTCTCCGGCACGCTCTACGACTACGCCCAGCAGACCGGCATGGTTGGCGGTGACGGCCTCCCGCCCTTCGTGGCCTTTATCAGCGACCGCATCGTGGCGCTGCTGGCCGGCGCGCTGGCCGCCTACGCCGTTGCCGGGCGTCTCATGAATCGCGACGCGTGTGACCGCTCGGCATCACAGGGCCTGCAGACCGCCGGGCTGGTGCTGCTGGTCACCGGCGCCGGCGGCTCGCTGGGTAGCGTCATTGAGGAGACCGGTATCGGCCGGTCGCTGGTGGACAGCCTGTTTCAGGAGACCGGATCACCGCTGGCGATGGTTCTTTTGACCTACGCGCTGGCGCTGGTGTTCCGGGTCGCGCAGGGCTCCGGCACCGTGGCGGGCATCACCGCCATGACCATCATGGCCGGTGCCGCCTCCACCGGCGTGGTCGATCCGCTCTGGATCGCGCTGGCGGCCCTGTCGGGCGGCATCAGCATCGGCCATGTCAACGACAGCGGCTTCTGGATCACCACCCAGCTCTCGGGCTTTAGCGTGCGCGGCGGTTTCAAGACCTACACCCTGGCCGAGCTGATGGTGTCGCTGACCATCCTGTCGCTGACCCTGGTGGGAGCGTTGATATGGCCGTGATGCCCCCGACCAGCATACCCGCACGTCGTCCACCCCGACGATCAGGAGGGCCGACATGATCGTTCGCGCCTTTCGCATGACGCTCAATCCCGGCTGTGAGGCCGAGTACAAAAAACGCCATGACGAGATCCGGCCGGAGCTGACCGATGCCCTGCTTGATGCCGGCATCCGGGAGTACCGCATCTTCCTGGACCCGGCATCACATCATCTGTTCGCCATCATGTGGCTGAGTGATGACCATCATGTTGATGCGTTACCGAAGCTTCCCGTCATGCAGTGCTGGTGGGCCCATATGGCCGATCTCATGGCGACACACAACAGCAATGCCCCGGTCGAGATCGCCCTCGACGAGATGTTTTCGCTGACAGCAGGAGAGACGCCATGCAGGTAATCGACCCTCACGTGCACTTCTGGCAGATCGCCACCGGCAATCAGCCTTGGCTGGCGAAACCGGTGCCCAATCTGCTGGGCGACTACACCCCAATGGCGCGGGATTACGGTCCTGCCGATCTGCGCGGTGAAAGCGAGGCCGTCGAGCTGCTCGGTGCGGTGCACATCGAGGCCGATGCCGTCGATCCGGTCGAGGAGACCCGCTGGCTGGCCGGGCTCGACGACGACGGTTCACCGGCGCTGCCCTCGGCGCTGGTGGTGGGTGCCGACCTGTCACGACCGGATGCCGCCGACATTCTGGCGCGTCAGCTCGAGCTGAGCGACCGGGTGCGCGGCGTACGCCAGATCCTTAACGTCCATTCGGACCCGCTGTTCGATTATGTCGGGCGCCACTACATGGACGAGCCGCTGTGGCAGGACAACTTCGCGCTGCTGGCCCGGCACGGTCTCTCCTTTGATCTGCAGCTCTACCCATCGCAGATGCCCCGTGCCGCGACGCTTGCCGATGAGCACCCCGAGACACTGTTCGTCATCAATCACGCCGGCATGTATGTCGACCGCCAGGGCGTGGCCGGCTGGCGCGCCTGGCGCGATGGCCTGCGCGCGCTGGCGGCGCGGCCCAACGTGGTCATCAAGCTCTCGGGCTTTGGCATGCTCGACCACCGCTGGACGGTGGGAAGTGTGCGCCCGCTGATTCTGGAAGCGATCGACGCCTTCGGAACCGAGCGCGCCATGTTCGCTTCCAACTTCCCGGTCGATGGCCTGTACGCCCGCTACGACGATCTCTGGCACGCCTGGGCCGAGGTGGTTGCTGACGCATCAGACGAAGAAAAGGCAGCGCTGTTCATGGATAACGCCCGACGGCTTTATCGCCTCTAACCGGTGGATCGGCAGGAGACAGGCATGAGTACACAAACAGGTACAACAAAAAGGGTCGTCTGGGCGACCACCATTCTGGCCGGCATGGCCTCCTATCTGGATGCGGCGGCCATCGTGGGGACCGGCCTTGCACTGGTGCTCTTTCGGGAAGGGTTTGCGCTGAGCAGTGGTGATATCGGCCTGCTGTCGAGCCTTTTGACCATTGGAATCGCCATCGGGGCGGGCTGTGGCGGCAACCTGGGGGATCGCTTCGGCCGCAAGCGGGTCTTCATGCTGACGATGATGCTGTTTCTGGTGGGGTTGATCATTGCCGTGTTCGCTCCGAGCAAGACATGGCTTTTCGTGGCGCTGCCGCTGATCGGGCTGGCGGCCGGGGCGGACCTGCCGGTATCGCTGGCGATGATCGCCGAGGTTGTCCCGGAAAAAAGAGTCGGCAAGATGATCACCTTCACCCACGTGCTCTGGATGCTGGGCATCATGGCCGCCAATGTGATCGGCATCATCGTTGGCGACATGGGAGAGACCGGCGCTCGTATCATCTATGGCCATCTGGCCGTGATTACGCTGACAGTGCTGGTGCTGCGCTCCTTTTTACCCGAGTCGACAAAATGGCAGGCGCTGCATGAGCGCAGCCAGCAGGTGGAAGGACCACGCGTCCATCTGGGCTCGCTCAAGGCCCTGGTGCAAAACGCCTATCTGGCGCCGCTGATCGCGGTCAGCCTCTTCTATGCGCTGGTCAACATCCCGGCCAATACCATGGGCCAGTTCAGCAGCTATCTGTTTGTTGAAGCCGCCGGTACCAGCGTTTCCGTGGCCTCGACGGTGGGCCTGCTGACGGCCTTTCTCTCCCTGGCCGCCACCTTCACCCTGATGCGGCTGGTGGATACCACCCATCGACGCCTCGTCTTCGTGGTAGGCCTTTGCGCCTCACTGAGTGCCTTCATGATTCCGATCCTGCTGGGCGCCGGGCTGGTCACGCTGGTGGCCATGTCGGTGCTGTACGCCGTTGGGGGTGTGATCGCGGGTGAGCCGATGTTCAAGGTCTGGGCGCAGGAGCTTTTTCCCACCGAATACCGCGCCAGTGCCCAGGGAATCGCCATCTCTTTTACCCGCGTCGTGGCAGCAGCCACGGCCAGCGTGACGCCGCTCATTGTCGCCTATAGCGATACGCTGATCTTTGTCCTGGCGTTCGGTGCGATGCTGACTGCCGGCGCCATCGGGCTGCTGTGGATTTCGCGCTTCGAAAAGGTGCGCGCACGCTAGCGTGCCTGAATTGTCATCACTACAGGGAAGCTGTCATGTCATCAGACAATATCCATGTTCACGAGCTGCGCGCGGAGCTTTTGACGCGCGCCATCGGGATCGATCATGACCGACCGCGCCTGTCCTGGAAGGTCATGGCGCCGGCGGACTGGTCCCCGGCACGTCATGAGATCGCCATTACCCGTGACGGGAGCGTCGAGACCGTTTTCAGCGTGACCGACCATCATCTGGTGGCCTGGCCCGATGCGCCGCTGGCTCCGGGCGAGCGGGCCGAGGTGCGGGTGCGCGCCGGTGAGGCCGACGGCGGCTGGTCGCCGTGGAGTGCGCCGCTGGCGGTGGAGCGCGGCATCGAGCACCGTGACTGGCCGCGTCAGGCGGTCAGCGTGCCGTGGCCGGAGCCCGATCATGACCGTCAGCCGCCGCTCTTTCGCCGCGCCTTTGATGTGCCGCAGTCCATTGTACGGGCACGGCTCTACATCACCGCCCACGGCATGTTCGAACCGAGCTGTAACGGTCAGGCCGTGACCCGCGATGCCTTTCTGCCCGGCTGGTCCAGCTACGACCAGCGGCTGCGCTACTGGACGTATGACGTGACCGCACTGCTGGAGCGCGGGCGCAACGTGCTGGGCGTTCGCATGGCGGACGGCTGGTATCGGGGGCGGCTGGGTTTCAACGGCGGGGCGCAGGATCGCTACGGCCGCGAGCTGAGCCTGCTGGTGCGGTTGGACATCCTCACGTCGGACGGCCAGCGCCACATCATCGAGCCCGACAGTGACTGGCAGGTCGGCACCGGGGGCACGCTGATCTCGAGTCTGTATGACGGCGAGACCTTCGATGCCCGCGCCGAGCCCCGGGACTGGGACCGGGCCGATTTCGACGCTGCCGGCTGGCAGGCCGCCTGCCTGGTCGACTTCGATGTCGAGCGGCTGGAAGCCGCCCAGGGACCGGCGGTACGCGCGCAGCAGTGGCTGCCGCCGGTCAGGCGCGAGCGGCTCGCCCATGACCGGCTACTGCTCGACATGGGGCAGAACATGGTCGGGCGCGGCCGCATCACCTCCTCGGGGGCGCCGGGGGAGACGGTGACCCTGCGCCACGCCGAGGTCCTGCAGGGCGGTGAGCTCTACACCCGGCCGCTGCGTTTTGCGGCGGCCACCGACCACTATTGCCATGAGGGCAGCGGCCGCGAAGTCTGGGAGCCGCACTTTACCTATCACGGCTTTCGCTATGTCGAGGTGACGGCATCGCCCCGGACCTTGGATGACTTCGAATTCGAGGGCATCGTCTATTACTCCGACATGGCCCGCAGCGGCTGGTTTGCCTGCGCCGACCCGGCCATCAACCGGCTGCACGACAACGTGCTCTGGTCGCTCAGGGGCAACTTCTTCGATATTCCCACCGACTGCCCGCAGCGCGATGAGCGCCTTGGCTGGACCGGCGACATTCAGGTGTTCATGGCCACGGCCGCCTTTCTCTACGACTGTGCCGGCGTGATGCGCTCGTGGCTGCGCGATCTGATCGCCGACCAGCTCGAGGACGGCACCGTACCGCCCTATGTGCCCTATATCGAGACCACCGACACCTGGACGCCGATGGCGCCGCTGGCGGCCTGGGGCGATGCCGCGGTCATCGTACCCCATGCCCTGTGGTGGGCGACCGGCGATCGTCATTTTCTGGAGCAGCAGTGGGCCAGCGCCCGGGCCTGGGTCGATCTGATGGATCGGCGCGCCGGCGACAACCATCTGTGGCAGGGCGATACGCAGCTGGGCGACTGGCTGGACCCGTCGGCGCCGCCGGATGACCCGGCCGCCGCCATGACCGACCGCGAGCTGGTCGCCAGTGCCTGCTTCGCCCGCTGCGCCCGGGTGCTCTCCGAGATGGCCGAGGCGCTCGAGTATCGCGACGAGGCGACGCACTACAGCGGGCTGGCCGATGCGGTGGGCCGGGCGATTCTCGAGCACTACACCGACCCGGCCACCGGTCGGCTGCACCAGGAGTCACAGACCGGTTACGCCATGATCATCGCCTGGCGGCTCAGTGACGACGACGCGCTGCTGCATCGCATGGGCGACCGGCTGGCAGCGCTGGTCGCCGAGGGCGACTACCGCATCGCCACCGGCTTTGTCGGCACGCCCATTATCTCCCGGGCCTTGACCGATACCGGCCATTTCGACACCGCCATGCGACAGCTGCAGGAAACGCACTGCCCCTCCTGGCTCTATCCGGTGACGCAGGGTGCCACCACCATCTGGGAGCGCTGGGACAGCCTGATGCCCGACGGGCGCGTCAATCCGGGCGAGATGACCTCCTTCAACCACTATGCCCTCGGCGCCGTGGCGCAGTGGCTCCACGAGCAGCTGGCGGGACTGGCGCCGGCCTCGCCCGGCTATCGCGACATCCACTTTGCGCCGCAGATTCCGGCATCGCTGCCGTGGGCGGCGGCCGAGCATGAATCGCCGCACGGGCGGATTGCCATTCGCTGGACCCAGCAGCCGGACGCCGTGCTGTATGACCTGACCGTGCCCACCGGCTGCCGCGCCGAACTGACGCTGCCCGATGGACGCCGCCAGTCGCTGGCGGCCGGCCGTCATCACCTCTCCTTCGACCGCACCTCCGGCGCGCTGGACACACAACCCGGCGTGGAGGAGCCCACCCATTCATGATTCAGGAGACTGCCATGCTGCTGCAGGACAAGCGCGTTTTTGTCACCGGCGGGTCGAAGGGCATCGGCCGCGCCATCGCCCTCAAGTGCGCCGAGCAGGGCGCCTATGTGGCCATCAGCGCCGAGGATACGCCGGAGTCACGCGAGGCGCTCGCCGCCACGGCCAATGAGATCGCCGCCTTCGGCGTCCAATCGGCCTGGACGGCAGCCCCGGCGCAGGACCCGGCTACCGGCGAGCGACTTGTCGAGACGGCAGTGAATGCCTTCGGCGGGCTCGATGTGTTCATCAACAACGCCGGCATCTGTCCCTTTCACTCCTTTCTCGACATGCCGCGGGATA
Source organism: Kushneria sp. AK178 (assembly GCF_053903105.1). Lineage (NCBI taxonomy): Bacteria > Pseudomonadati > Pseudomonadota > Gammaproteobacteria > Oceanospirillales > Halomonadaceae > Kushneria > Kushneria sp. AK178. The sequence goes on from NZ_CP096381.1 coordinate 446,211, forward strand.
CCTACCTCACAACGGTCGACGTCAATCTCAATGGCGCCTTCTTCGCCGTGCAGGCCGCCGCCAATCGGATGAAGGACCAGGGGGAGGGCGGCGCCATCATCGCGGTGAGCTCGATCTCGGCGCTGGTCGGCGGCGGCATGCAGACCCACTACACGCCCACCAAGGCCGGCGTACTGTCGCTGATGCAGTCCTGCGCCGTGGCGCTCGGCCCTTACGGCATTCGCTGCAACGCGCTGCTGCCCGGCACCATCGAAACCGACATCAACCGTGATGACCTCGCCGACCCGGACAAGCTCCGCCACATGGAAGATCGTACGCCGCTGGGCCGACTGGGCCGCCCCGAGGATATGGCCGGGCCGGCGGTCTTTCTCGCCTCCGACATGGCGGCCTACGTGACCGGGGCGTCGCTGCTGGTCGACGGCGGCATGTTCGTCAATCTGCAATAGGAGCGACCTTTCATGGAAATGCCGACCAATACCTTCAAACGCTCGCTGGATGGCACGACGCGCTACGGCTGCTGGGCCGGGCTGGGCACGGCCTGGGCGGTCGAGATTCTGGCCACCACCGGCTTTGACTGGCTGCTGATCGACGGTGAGCACGCGCCCAACCCGCTGCCGGCGGTGCTCGGTCAGCTGCAGGCGGTGGCGCCCTACGACAGCGCGCCGGTGGTGCGCGCCGTCAATCACGACCCGGCGCTGATCAAGCAGCTGCTGGATATCGGCGCCCAGACCCTGATGGTGCCGATGGTCGATACGCCCGAGCAGGCCGAGGCGCTGGTGCAGGCCACGCGCTACCCGCCGCACGGCATTCGCGGCGTGGGCGGCGGCCTGACCCGCGCCACCCGCTGGGACGCCATCCCCGACTACATCGACAACGCCCACCGCGAGCTCTGTCTGATCGTGCAGATCGAATCCCCCCGGGGGATCGACAACGTCGAGGCGATCGCCGCCGTGGACGGGGTCGACGCGCTCTTTGTCGGCCCGGCCGATCTCTCCACCGGGGCCGGCCACATCGGCAACCCCGGGCACCCGGACGTGCAGGCCATGATCCGTCGTGCGCTCGAGGCGGCCAAAGCCAACGGCAAGGCCGCCGGCATTCTCGCTCCTGCGGAAGCGGACGCCCGCGCCTACGCCGAGTGGGGCTTCGATTTTATCGCCGTGGGCATCGATATCAGCCTGCTGCGACAGGGCGCGCTCCAGACGCTGGCGCGCTATCGGGATGACCAGCGCGATTCAGGTACGTCTCGCACTTATTAAGGCGTCACGCTTCTCGACACGCATTGGTTGAAAGACTGTCATGACAAGGAGCCACCCCATGACCCAGAACGTCACCACCTGGCAGAACTACATCAACGGCGAATTCGTCACCGCTCGTAATCACCTCGACGTCTACAACCCCGCCAACGGGGCCGTGCTCTCCCGCGTGCCGGATTCTTCCTCCGAGGAAGTGGACACCGCTTTGAAGGCAGCGCGCGCGGCGCAGAAATCCTGGGCGGCGCGCCCGGCGGTAGAACGTGCTGGCTATCTGCGCGCGCTGGCCGAGAAGATTCGCGGCGAGGCCCAAAGGATTGCGCAGGTGATCACTCAGGAGCAGGGCAAGATCGCCTCACTGGCCGAGGTCGAGGTCAACTTCACCGCCGACTATCTGGACTACATGGCCGAGTGGGCGCGGCGCATCGAAGGCGAGATCATCGAAAGCGACCGTCCGGGTGAAAACATCTTCCTGTTTCGCAAGCCCCTCGGCGTGGTGGCGGGCATTCTGCCGTGGAACTTCCCGTTCTTTCTGATCGCCCGCAAGATGGCGCCGGCGCTGGTCACCGGCAACACGGTGGTGATCAAGCCCAGCGAGGAGACCCCCAACAACTGCTTTGAGTTCACCCGCCTGCTCGATGACATCGGCCTGCCGCCCGGTGTATTCAACGTGGTCAGCGGCGGCGGCGCCGGTACCGGCCATGCGCTGAGCGCCAGCCCGCTGGTGGACATGATCAGCTTTACCGGCAGCGTGGCGACCGGCACGGCGATCATGAAAGGGGCGGCGGAGAACATCACCAAGCTCAATCTGGAGCTGGGCGGCAAGGCGCCGGCCATCGTGCTCGATGACGCCGATCTGGACCTGGCCGTCAACGCCATTCGCGCCTCGCGCATCATCAATACCGGGCAGGTGTGCAACTGCGCCGAGCGGGTTTATGTCCAGCGCGGCGTGGCCGAAGCCTTCAGCCGGAAGATCGCCGAGGCGATGGCCGACACCCGCTACGGCGACCCCTCCGAGCAGCCGGATATCGAGATGGGACCGCTGATCAACCAGCAGGGGCTCAACAAGGTCGCCGCCATGGTCCGCCGGGCCGTCGACGAGGGCGCCGAACTGGTGACCGGGGGCGATGTGGCCGACCTCGGCGCCGGGTTCCATTACAAGCCCACGGTGCTTTCCGGCTGCCGGGAAGACATGGAGATCATGCGTGACGAGATCTTCGGCCCCGTGCTGCCGATCCAGATCGTCGAGGATCTGGATGAGGCGATCGCCCTGGCCAACGACTCCGACTACGGCCTGACCTCGTCGATCTACACCCGGGATCTGGCCAGCGCCATGCGCGCCTGCCGCGAGCTGGAGTACGGCGAGACCTACATCAACCGCGAAAACTTCGAGGCGATGCAGGGCTTTCACGCCGGCGCCCGCAAGTCAGGGATAGGTGGCGCCGATGGCAAGCACGGCCTCTATGAGTACACCCGCACGCACGTGGTCTATCTCGATACCTGATGTCAGCGCTGAAGGGCTTTCACGCCAACAATGACAAGAGGACATGCCATGAGTGCGACGACAGCGAAGGAGACTGCCGCAGAGACGGCAGCAACCGGCGGGGAGTATGAGCGCCAGCCCGTGCCCAAAAGGGCGCGGCTGGGATTTCGAAGCTTTATCGGCATGTATGCCGGCGAGCACACCGCCGGTACCGAGCTGATGATCGGCCCGCTGTTCGTGCTGGCCGGGGTATCGGCGTTTGATGTCGTGGCGGGGCTTTTGATCGGCAACGTGCTGGCCGTGTTGAGCTGGATGGTGCTGACGGCGCCCATCGCCACCCGCGTGCGCCTGACGCTCTACTACCATCTGGAGCGCATCGCCGGGCGCTATACGGTGGTGCTCTACAACCTGGCCAACGGCATCTCGTTCTGCTTTCTGGCCGGGGCCATGATCACGGTGTCGGCAACGGCGCTGGGGGTGTGGTTCGGCTTTCCGCTGCCGACGCTGTCCGATATCACGCCCAATAGCGTCGGCTGGGTGCTCAGCGTGCTGGCGGTGGGGCTGGTGATTACCCTGGTGGCGGCCTTTGGCTATCGCTTTGTCTCCTGGTTTGCCAACCTGGCGGCGCCCTGGATGGTACTGGTGTTTGTCGGCTTCGGCATCGTCTCGCTCAAGTGGTTCGTCGATGCCACCGGCACCACGCTCGACTCGCCGGGGGCGGTGTGGACGCTGGCCGAGACGGCGATCTGGACCGGCGTCCGGGTGCCCGGCCAGCCCGCCTTCACGATCTGGCACGTCATCTTCTTTGCCTGGTTTGCCAACATGGCCATGCACGTGGGCATGGCGGATCTCTCCGTGCTGCGCTTTGCGCGCAGGAGCTGGTACAGCGTGGCCTCGGCGGCCGGCATGTACGTGGGCCATTTCGTGGCATGGCTGGCAGCGTCGATGATGTTTGCCTTTCAGATGTATGAGGCGGGCCTGACCAGCGAGGCCGCCATGGTTGCCGCCGCCGATGCCGGCACCATTCCCGCCCCGTTGCCCGGGCCACTGGCCGATCAGGCGCTGGGTGTGGCCGGGCTGCTCTGCGTGATCATTGCCGGCTGGACCACGGCCAACCCCACCATCTACCGGGCCGGACTCGCCTTTCAGGCCGTCATGCCAGGGCTCTCGCGCTTCCGGGTGACCATCGGTACCGGGCTTTTGACCACGATGGTGGCGATGTTCCCCGGCGTGGCGATGCAGCTGCTGGAGTTCGTGGCGCTCTATGGTCTGCTGCTGATGCCGGTCGGCGCCATCATCGTGATCGACTACTGGCTGCTGCCGCGGCTGGGGCTCAAGAGCTTCTACGCCGAGTACGCCGGTCGCCGCCTGACCGTGCCGGTACTGGCCACCTGGCTGGTCACCCTGGGGATCTGCCTGGCGCTGGTGCAGTTTGCCGGCATCGAGATCTTCTTTGTGGCGCTACCCGGCTGGTTCATCGCCGCCGCGCTGTATGTCGGCCTGAGCATCATGACCCAGAAGCGCACGACGTCTTCGCATGACACCGCTCAACGAGAGGAGGGCACCGCATGATGCGTCTTCTGAAGCTGATCTCGGCTCTCATGCTGGTACTGACCGTGTTGCTGCCGCTGCTGTACCTGTTCGACGCGCTGGGCGAGGTGACCATGAAATGGCTGATGCTGCTGGTCACGCTGGTCTGGTTTGCCGTGACGCCCTGCTGGATGGATCGGGACAAGGCGCCGGAGGACAGCCACGGCTGACGGATCATCGCTTTTGATCAGGAAAGGGGCGGAGCGTCCGACAGACCGCGCCCCTTGTTCTGTTCTGAAACACGCTTTTGAACTCGGAAACGGTATCCGCCGTTCTCTTGCAGCGTCATGATTTCAATAAACAAGCCTGATGCCAAACGCCGCCAGACGCTCGATCCAGGTCGCGTTGGGCCTGCGGTCAGTAACGATGACATCGATACGGTCCAGTGTGCAGATCTGAACCAGTGAACTGCAATCGAATTTGCTGTGATCGACCAGAAGCGCAATACGTTTGGCATGCGAGATCATGACGCGTTTAAACTGTGCTTCACTAGGATTGGATTCCAATACGCCGGCCTCGGCGTGAAGTGCGCCGCAACCGATCAGTGCCCAGTCGGCATGGAAACGCGACAGCAACTCTTCTGCCAGCCCGCCCACGAAAGCCAGCGATTTTTTTCTCAAATCACCGCCAACCGTTATCAGAGAGTGTTCACTGTTCGTACTTTCCACGGCCAATCGCAGGGAGTTACTGATCAGCTGCAGATCACGGTGCTGTTTCAAAAAGCCAAGTATTTCAAAAACGGTAGAGCTGGAGTCAAGCATGACAGCATCGCCATCGCCAATAAGCTGAGCAGCCTTGTAGGCGATCTGTTGCTTGGCAGCGTGGTTGAAGGATTCGCGAGTGAGGTAAGGGAGATCCCGACTGCGCTCGACAATAGCGACCGCGCCACCATGGGTTCGCTCAAGCTTTCCCTCGGCCTCCAGCTTCTCCAGATCCCGGCGCACGGTCTCGCGGGTTACCCCGAAAGTTTCAGCAAGCTCCGCTACACCGGCTTTACCATTCCCGAGTAGTAAATCGAGTATTTTCTGTTTTCTTTCTGCAGGTAACATGCCTGGCTCTATGTCGGTGATGATGCTCGAAGCGTGGGAGGAGTATATGGCCTTGCATGTGACACATGAAGCCCGGAGTAACGACCCCACATCGAGATGTGGGGTCATTCGATACATCGCGGCGTTTGAAGAGGAGTGGAGCGTCGATGGTATTGCTGTGTGGTTCTGGCAGTGAAGGGTGGGTCGTCACAGCCGACAATGTGTGTCAGGCAAGGGATCGGGTATTGTGCCGCCGACGCACGGCTTCTTCATACTTCAGGTCCAGAAAATGTTTCGCGTGTTTCGCAAGTGGAGCACTTTCTGTCCAGGTATCACGCCAGATCGCACAGGCACGCGATAGTTTTTCGTCGACCACGGCGCTGGAGAAACTTTCATAGACGATATCGCCATCGTAACCGATGTCCAATAGCGCATCGAATATCCCCGCAAAATTTATGACGCCATCGCCGAGATAGCCGCGGTTGTTTTCCCCCACGTGGAAATAGCCGAGCTGATCACCTGCCAGTCGGATTGCCCCTTCTGGATCGGGCTCCTCGATATTCATGTGAAAGGTGTCAAGGTGTAGCTTGACCGAGTCGTCACCAAGGTCGTCGAGAAATTTCAGACCCTGCGCTGTGGTATTCAAAAGATTGGTTTCAAAGCGATTGACAATCTCCAGAACCAGCTTGACGCCACATTCCCTTGCCGTCTGTGACGCCTTGCCTACGGCAGCAACGCTTCGCTGCCACTGATCCTTTGTCGGCATGGCAGCGTATTTTTGATGAGCCGAATAAATAATACCGCCAAGAGATGAGGCGCCCACGTCACGAGCCGCCCTGATGGCTGCCTCGAGTTCGCGGTGTCCATTGGCCGCTATTTCGGCGTCTTCGCTGGAAACGTCCGCATCAGGGGACAATCCCATGGTCATGGTGAGCTCGAGCCCAAGGTCGCGCGCCATGTTACCTAGCCGATCCAGTTCAAACTCATCCGTCCTGAGGTTGGCCAGTTCAACAATACGGAAACCATGCTCTGCTGATTGCTCAAGGGCCATTTCGAGCCCGCGCTGTGATTTTCCAGCGGTCCATACGAAGGAGTGAATTCCAAAATGTTTCATGTCACCTCTCAGTTTTCGACGATAATGACGCCTGTTTTCATTCGCCACGGGAGTAATGCTTACACTTCAGGGGTCGCCTTGATATACCAAAAATAGAATGCCTCCTTGATGGGTTGATCAAAAAAATTACCTGTATTGTTTTACCTCATCGATCCTTTTTTTGAAGCAGTCTGGACTGCAATGCTTCAAGTGAAACGCCTTTGGTTTCCGGCATCAGGAAAGCGACAAAAATAATCTGAAGAACAATCATGGCGGCGAAGAAAGCGAACAAGGGACCGCCGTTGAACGTTGACAACACCCAGGGTGCCAGCAGAGTAATCAGCGCTGCCAGACTCCAGTGTGTAATGCTGCCTATCGATTGACCGCGTGCTCTTTCGCGGTTGGGGAATATTTCGGAAATAAAGACCCAGATGACAGTTCCCTGGCTGATGCCGTGGGCTGCTACAAATAGACAGAGCTGTAGCGGAATCAGGAAGTTGCCAAGATTGTTGGTAAAAAAGGCATATGAAATACTGGTCAGCGATATAAAATAACAGATTGAACCGGCATACATGAGCGGGCGCCGGCCAACGCGATCGATGAGAAACATCCCGAGCAGCGTGAACAGTAGCATGATGAAGCCTATACCAGCGGTGGAGAGCAGTGCGGCGTTGGCACCAAGCTGGGCAGCTTCAAGTATGCGCGGCGCGTAATACAAGACGAAATTGATTCCGGTAAACTGATTAAAGAAGGCAATCAAAAATGCCAGCAGAATCAGTGGGCGGTAACGTTTCGACCAGAACCCTGTCTTTTGGTCATCCTGCGCATCGGCCTGTTTGATCTCGGCAATTTTTCCATCGATGTCACCGTCAGGATCGATCTGGCGCAGCACTGCTGCCGCTTCGTCCTCTCGCCCGGCCTTGAGGATAAGCCAGCGCGGACTACGCGGAACCTTCAGCACCAGCAGGGTATAAACCAGGGCCGGCAGAGCCTCTATTCCTACCATCCAGCGCCAGGCATCGTCTCCCATGAGACTGTTCATGATAGCGTTTGAAACATAGGCGATGAACATGCCGAAGATGACATTGGACTGATAAAGGGCTACAAGAAATCCTCGCCTTGAGGCTGGTGCGATTTCCGATATATAAGCGGGGGCGACAATGGTCGACATACCAACACCCAGTCCACCAATCAGACGAAAAATCGAAAACCAGACAGGATCGGTTGCCAACGCCGAGCCTATGGCGGATATAAAATAAAGTACGCCGATTGCTATCAGCGTACTGCGTCGGCCGAATCGGTCAGCGGGCCAGCTTCCTAAAAGCGCACCGATTACTGTCCCCCAGAGAGCGACCGATATTATCAACAGGCCATGCATCAGATCGCTCAAACCCCACAGTGCCTGTGTCGGTTTATCAGCTCCTGAAATGACTGCCGTATCGAAGCCAAAAAGAAAGCCGGCCATCGCGACAAACATCGACCATTTAAGTATAGGCGTCATGTGTTGTCCCCTGTTTCTGGTATAGAGTCCGGGTTTACATGGACTTGATCGTGTCACTCTCTGGAAGAAGGGTGCGAGCCGACACTAACGAGTCGATCACCCCCAGCCCCTTGAGTTGCATAAGCGCATTGCCATATGCGGATGCCTCAGTCACGCCATGGCGCAGTGGCTTGCCTGTCGCCCGCGCGATGCTCTCGCACAGCAGTGCGTCCTGACTGCCGCCGCCGCTGACATGGATTGCATTAACAGGTCGGTCGAAAACGGTTTCCAGTATCGAAATTCTGGCTGCAACCTGGTCGGCCAGTCCGCGATAAATTGCCAGAGCGTATTCACCGAGGTTGCCAGGGCGCGATTGCCCCTGAAATACACACCATTCATCGATAGCTGCAATCATGTCGTCAGGCGCAAAAAAACGTTTGTCGTTGGGATCAATGCGCAGACTGGAATCACAATGTGTATCACGTGCAAGAGACATGATTTCGGCGTAATCAGGTGCTTCGCCATGTCGATCCAGCCACGCTTCACGCAGCATCTGAAGCAGATAAAGCCCGTTGATATTGGTGATGAATCGGTGCGTACCGCAGACGCCACCTTCGTTACCAAAGTCATGAGAGAGTGTACGCTCATCGATGATCGGGGCATCGTTTTCAACACCTAGAAGTGACCATGAGCCCAGAATAAGAAACGCCTCATCAGGGGCGAGAGCAAGTCCGGCGACGGCACTGGCAGTGTCGTGCGAACCAACGGCAATGACTGCTGTTTCGACATCGTTATCGCCGGCAAGCGCAGGCCGAAGCTGTCCACACACATGTCCGGCATGAACAAGGGGCGGCAGAATACGGGGTGGTATACCCAGCGATAGGGCGAGCTCTTTATCCCACTCACCACGGCGCTGGTCGAGCAGTCCGCTCGTGGAGGCCAGCGTATATTCAGCGTGATATTTACCACATAGATGGGCGGTCAGCAGATCGGCCATCATCAGCATCGTATGTGATTCGGCCAGTCGCTCGGGCCATCTCTCGGCCAGCGCGATCAGTTGGTAAACCGTATTGATATCAAGCCGCTGGGCTCCGGTGCGCTCGTGCATGACATTCAAGGGCAGCAGACCGCGCTCGAAGCCGCGCTTACCGTGACCGTTGCGGTAATGCAGCGGTGGCATGACCGGATTGCCTTGCTCATCGAGCAGGCCGAAATCCACTCCCCAGCTGTCAACGCCAACCGAGTGAATCGGCCCATGAGTCCGAGCCTTTGATAGTCCCTTCTCAAGCCCGGCGTAGAGAGCGCTGAGGTCCCAGCAGTTTTGGCCATCGCAGGTAAGCGTAGTGGTCTCGAAACGATGGACTTCCACGATCGACAATCGAAAACCTTCAAGCTTGGCGAGCATAGCGCGACCACTGCCGGCGCCGAAATCAAAAGCCAAACATCGTATCGGTCCGGCCCCTTTTTTCAGCTTTGGCGGATTGGAATCCTCTCGTTGCATCGGGATTGCCTCTCAATGAATCTCGTAACGAAGCTATCGCGTGCATTCCCAAATAACAACATAAACAAAAGTATTGTCTTTTTTTGTTTTTGAAAAAAGCGCTTTGTGGTTAGATAATGCAGCAAAACGAAGAAATAAACTCCTCACGATGGATCCATCTATGTCCCAATCCAGCAATGAAAACGCCCTTCGCGAACACATCTGCGCTATAGGGCAGCGGCTTTACCAACGTGAGATGGGAGCGGCAAACGACGGCAATATTTCGGTAAGGCTCGATGATAAACACTTGCTTTGCTCACCAACCGGCGTATCCAAAGGGTTCATGACACCCGAGATGGTTTGCGTGATCGATTACAACGGCGATCCGATCGAGGGTGAAAAAAATCGACCGTCTTCGGAAATCCGAATGCATCTGCATGTTTATGAACACCGTCCTGACGTCAATGCCGTGGTTCACGCACATCCACTTTATGCGACGGTGCATGCCATCTGCGGTAAACCCTTGGTGCAACAGGTAATGCCGGAATCAACAATCCTGCTGGGAGAGGTGCCCATCGCACCTTACGGTACGCCTTCAACGATGGATCTACCGCGTTCGATCACCGAGTTTCTGGCGACACATGACGCATTACTGTTGGAAAACCACGGCGCGCTCTCTTATGGCGTTGATCTCGATAACGCCCATTTCAAAATGGAAGCACTGGATTACTACGCAAAGGTAATTTATCTGGCTTCACAGTACGGTGGCGCTCACGAGTTCAATCAGGCCGAGGTCGACAAGCTCGTCGAACTGCGCCAGACCCGTTTCAAGCTGCCCGGCCGTCACCCCTTTGTGGACGGTAGATAAATCCGGCGAGGAGACAATTATGTCGCAAACCATGCAAGCTGTGGTTAACCACGGCCCGCGCGATTATCGCTTGGAGACCGTAGCCATCCCTGAAGCCCGGGGACATGAGGTGGTTATCCGCATTGAGGCCTGTGGTATCTGTGCCAGCGACGTCAAATGCTGGTCCGGCGCCGACATGTTCTGGGGCAACGAAGAACAGCCGGCCTATGTGAAAGGCCCGGTCATTCCCGGCCACGAATTCGTCGGTCGGGTGGCTGCCGTCGGCCCCGAGCACACCCGCTTTGCCGTCGGCGATCGCGTGATCGCCGAGCAGATCGTGCCCTGCGGGGACTGCGACTACTGCGAGCGCGGTGCCTACTGGATGTGCGAGCGTCACGATATCTTCGGCTTCCAGAACAACGTCAACGGCGGCATGGCCGAGTTCATGCGGTTTCCGGACAACGCCCGCTTGCATACCGTGCCCGAGGATCTGCCGGTCGACAAGGCGGTGTTGGTCGAGCCGTTTGCCTGTGCCATGCATGCCGTGGAAAGGGCGAATATCCAGCTGGCCCATACGGTCGTGATCGCCGGGGCTGGCACGCTCGGTCTTGGCATGGTCGGCATCGCGAAACTCAAAAGCCCGCGTCGGCTGATCGTGCTCGACATGAACGACGACCGGCTGACCCAAGCCGCCGCCTACGGGGCCGATCTTACCCTCAATCCGGCCCGCGAGGATGTCGTCGCCCGGATCAAGGACGAAACCCGCGGCTACGGCTGTGATGTCTATATCGAAGCCAGCGGCGCGCCGGCCAGTGTCCGCCAGGGCCTGAATGCCATCCGGAAGCTCGGCCGTTTCGTGGAGTTCAGCGTATTCGGCGAACCGGTGACCGCCGACTGGTCGATCATTGGAGACCGCAAGGAATTGGATTTGCTGGGCGCCCATCTGGGCCCGTACTGCTATCCGGCCACGATCGAGGGCATCGCCGACGGGTCGATTCCCACCGATGGCATGGTGACCCATCGCCTGTCGCTGGCCGAATTCGAGACCGGTTTCGAACAAGTCAAGGCCGGGCGCGACGCGCTCAAAGTGATCTTGGTTCCCGAGACCGCCTAAAACGCCGATCACGCCGCGACGGAGAGTTTCATCATGTCCAATCATCCTTCCTCACGCGTGCTCTTCGGCATGCCGCTCGCCCTGCTGGGCGGGTACATCGCCATCGCCCTTTTCATGACGGGCGACGGCATCGAACTCGCCTTCCTGTCCAAATATTTGGTCGATATCGGTTTTTCCGAATCCAGCGCATCGCTGGTGTTCTCGATCTATGGCTTCATGGTGGCTGTCGGCTCCTGGCTGGCCGGCGTATCGGCCGAGATCTACGGCCCCCGACGCGTCATGAAATGGGGCGCGATCATCTGGGTCGTGTTCCATGTGTTGTTTTTGCTGTTCGGCTTGGGAGCCGAGAGCCTGCCGATGATTCTGCTGCTCTATGGCATTCGGGCCGTGGGCTATCCGCTGTTCATCTACTCCTTCGTGGTCTGGATCGCCCGGACCGCGCCCGACGAGCGCCTGGCCTCGGCCATGGGCTGGTTCTGGGCGATGTACTCGGTGGGCATCGGCTTCGTCGGTACCTATCTGCCGAGCTATACGCTGCCGGTGATCGGTTTCATGGGCACGTTGTGGTTTTCGTTGATCTGGGTAGTCGCCGCCGCGCTGATCGGTCTGTTGACGATGACCGAAGACGAAGATGCCAAGGGTAAGCAGCTCACCTCGACCGCGGGCAAGCTTAAGGAGATGAGCCGCGGTATCACGCTGCTGTTCGAGAACCGCAACATCGCGCTGGCTTTCGTGGTGCGGATCATCAACCAGCACTCGTTGTTCGGGTTCATGGTGATCATGCCGATCTTCTTCACCGACACGCTGAGTTTCTCCACACCGCAATGGCTGCGAATCTGGGGCGTGGTCTTCATCACCACGATCGCCACCAACGTGCTCTGGGGCATCTGCGGGGATCGCTTTGGCTGGCTACGCCAGATCCGTTGGTTCGGCTGTGTGGGCATGGCCCTGACCTGCCTGATGTTCTATTACATTCCGCTGACCTATGCCGGCAACGTACCGATCGCCATTGGCGTGGCCATTCTCTACGGCATCACGCTCTCGGCCTTCGTACCGATGTCGGCCATGTTCCCCGTACTGGCGCCGAAACATCGCGGTGCGGCCATTTCCATCCATAACCTGTCGGTGGGACTGTCGAACTTCGTCGGGCCGGCCATCGCCACGCCGCTGTTGCCCTGGATCGGCGTCGAAGGCGTGGTCTGGACTTATACCGGCATCTATTTGTTCGGCGCGGTCCTGACGTTTTTCATCAATTTCCGTCAGCCCGGCTTGGAGACACCGCGGCCCGAGGCAACGGATGCACAACAGGTGACTCAAAAATGAATATCTTTGATCAATTTCGTCTCGATAACCGTGTCGCCGTCGTCACTGGTGGCGCCCAGGGCCTCGGTCTGGCCATGGGCGAAGCCCTGCTATCGGCCGGGGCGTATCTGGCCATCGTGGATATCGACGGCGACAAGGCGGCGATCACCGCCGAAAGGCTGTCGGCCGAATATGGCTCTCGGGTTCGGGCCTATGACGTCGATCTAACTGATGAGGCCGCTGTGGTGGCGATGACAGAGCGATTGATTGTCGACCACGGGCGGATCGACATCCTGTTCAATAATGCCGGCATAGCCCATCACGCCCCGTCCGATTCGGACAATTACAACGATTGGAAACGCGTCATTGATATCGATCTGAACGCGGTCTATCTGCTATCGCGCGAGATAGGCCGGCACATGCTTGCTGAAGGCGGTGGTTCAATCGTCAATACTTCCTCAATGTCGGGACTGATCGCCAACGTCCCTCAGCCACAATCAGCCTACAATGCCGCCAAGTCGGGTGTGAACATGCTCACCAAGAGCTTGGCTGCGGAATGGTCTGATCGGGGGGTGCGCGTCAACGCAATTGCCCCTGGGTATATGAAAACCGAAATCACGCGCAAATTTTTTGATGAGGGCGGGCCGATGATCGACCGTTGGATGCAAATGACGCCCATGGGCCGGGCAGGTGAACCGAGCGAGCTGGGCGGTCTGGCGGTTTATCTGGCTTCGAATGCGTCCAGTTTCGTGACTGGCGCAGTATTTCCGGTGGACGGCGGCTATACGGCGATATGAAACCCGGTCTCTCGATATCCCTGCAGCCTGTCCGGAATATGCTTGTCTTCAAGGGGAATAAATACAGCTTTCGCCAAGCAGGCCGAGTAACGCATCACTGCAGTTATAGCACTGACCAATCCGCTTGACCGCCCATATATCCAAAGGAGTCAACGACAGCCGAGATGCATTCAGAACACTGGTTGAGGAAGGCAGCATCCGTGCCGCGTGCCCGTATGTATCTTGACAAGACCGATCCCGTAATCGCCTAAAACAAGTTACCGCGGAGCAAAGCTAGGTTGTTCTACAAGCCGGAGGCTGCCCAGTGGTGTTTCTCGCTTCCGATATAGCGGCCTGTGTTACCGGGGCGCTGCTGGTCAACGGCGAGCACGTGCCCAATCCACCGCCAGCAGGGCCAACCCATCTGCAGGCAGTTGCATCCTGCTACAGCGCGCTCGCCACCGCCGCGCGTCAGTGAGCTAACAAGAAGCCGAAACACAACACTGCAACTCACTGAAGATTACACGCCCATCGATAGGAGCTTCATAATGACCCAAGAGATCAAGCACTATCAAAACTACATCAACGGCGAATTCGTCACCGCTCGTGATCATCTCGACGTCTATAACCCCGCCAACGGGGCCGTGCTCTCCCGCGTGCCGGATTCTTCCTCCGAGGAAGTGGACACCGCTTTGAAGGCAGTGCGCGCAGCGCAGAAATCCTGGGCGGCGCGCCCGGCGGTAGAACGTGCCGGCTATCTGCGCGCGCTGGCCGAGAAGATTCGCGGCGAGGCCAAAAGGATTGCGCAGGTCATCACTCAGGAGCAGGGCAAGATCGCCTCGCTTGCCGAGGTCGAGGTCAACTTCACCGCCGACTATCTGGACTACATGGCCGAGTGGGCGCGGCGCATCGAAGGCGAGATCATTGAGAGCGACCGTCCGGGCGAGAACATCTTCCTGTTTCGCAAGCCGCTCGGCGTGGTGGCGGGCATTCTGCCGTGGAACTTCCCGTTCTTTCTGATCGCCCGCAAGATGGCGCCGGCGCTGGTGACCGGCAACACGGTGGTGATCAAGCCCAGCGAGGAAACCCCCAACAACTGCTTTGAGTTCACCCGCCTGCTCGATGACATCGGCCTGCCGCCAGGGGTATTCAACGTGGTCAGCGGCGGCGGCGCCGGTACCGGCCATGCGCTGAGCGCCAGCCCGCTGGTGGACATGATCAGCTTTACCGGCAGCGTGGCGACCGGCACGGCGATCATGAAAGGGGCGGCGGAGAACATCACCAAGCTCAATCTGGAGCTGGGCGGCAAGGCGCCGGCCATCGTGCTCGATGACGCCGATCTGGACCTGGCCGTCAACGCCATTCGCGCCTCGCGCATCATCAATACCGGGCAGGTGTGCAACTGCGCCGAGCGGGTCTATGTCCAGCGCGGCGTGGCCGAGGCCTTCAGCCGGAAGGTCGCCGAGGCCATGGCCGACACCCGCTACGGCGACCCCTCCGAGCAGTCGGATATCGAGATGGGGCCGCTGATCAACCAGCAGGGGCTCGACAAGGTCGCCGCCATGGTCCGCCGGGCCGTCGACGAGGGCGCCGAGCTGGTGACCGGCGGCGAGGTGGCCGATCTCGGCGCCGGGTTCCATTACAAGCCCACGGTGCTCTCCGGCTGCCGGGCGGACATGGAGATCATGCGCGACGAGATCTTCGGCCCCGTCCTGCCGATCCAGATCGTCGAGGATCTGGATGAGGCGATCGCCCAGGCCAACGACTCCGACTACGGCCTGACCTCGTCGATCTACACCCGCGATCTGGCCAGTGCCATGCGCGCCTGCCGCGAGCTGAATTACGGCGAGACCTACATCAACCGCGAAAACTTCGAGGCGATGCAGGGCTTTCATGCCGGCGCGCGCAAATCGGGTATCGGTGGGGCGGACGGCAAGCACGGCCTCTATGAGTACACCCGCACGCACGTGGTCTATCTCGAGACCTGAGGGCGGTATTTGGGAGACGCTTCCAGAGGACAGCCACGGCTGACGGGCTACTGGTTCAGGGCAGGAGCAGGAGCGGGGTGTTTGAAAGGCCGCGCCTCTTGTTCTGATCCCTTCTGACTATTGTGAAAAAACGCTTTCTGACGACACGCTGGCGCTCGCCATTGTCGATTGTCATCTTCCAACGAGCACTGCCATGATCATTTCCGCCTCGACCGACTACCGCCGCGCTGCCAAACGCCGGCTGCCGCCCTTTCTCTTTCACTACGCCGACGGCGGGTCCTACGCCGAGCACACGCTCGAGCGCAACGTCAGCGATCTGGCTGACATCGCCCTGCGCCAGCGGGTGCTGACCGACATGTCGGAACTCTCCCTTTCGACCGAGCTGTTTGGCCAGCAGCTGCCCATGCCGCTGGCGCTAGGCCCGGTGGGGCTGACGGGGATGTATGCCCGGCGCGGCGAGGTGCAGGCCGCGCGCGCCGCCGAATCGAAGGGCATGCCTTTCACGCTGTCGACGGTCTCGGTCTGTCCGATCGAGGAGGTGGCCCGGGCCACCAATCAGGCCATTTGGTTTCAGCTCTATGTGCTCAAGGACCGCGGCTTCATGCAGCACGTGCTGGAGAAGGCATGGGCGGCCGGCGTCCGCACGCTGGTCTTTACGGTGGACATGCCCACCCCCGGCGCGCGCTATCGTGATGCCCACTCCGGCATGAGCGGGCCCTTTGCCGCCCAGCGGCGCATGTTGCAGGCCGTAACCCATCCGCAGTGGAGCTGGGATGTCGGCATCAACGGCCGCCCGCACGATCTGGGCAACATTTCCGAATACCGCGGCCAGGTGACCGGCCTTGAGGACTACATCGGCTGGCTAAGCAAGAATTTCGACCCGGCGATCTCGTGGAAGGATCTGGAGTGGATTCGCGAGTTCTGGAAGGGGAGCATGATCATCAAGGGCATTCTCGACCCCGAGGATGCCCGCGACGCAGTGCGCTTTGGCGCCGACGGCATCGTCGTCTCCAACCACGGCGGGCGTCAGCTCGACGGCGTGCTCTCGAGTACCCGCGCGTTGCCGCCGATTGCCGATGCCGTCAGCGGCGAGCTGAAAATTCTGGCGGATTCCGGCGTGCGCAACGGCCTGGACGTGGTGCGCATGATTGCCATGGGCGCTGACGCCGTGCTGCTCGGACGCTCGTGGATCTTTGCGCTCGCCGCCGCCGGCGAGGCGGGGGTGACCAATCTGCTCGAGCTGTTCGAAAAGGAGATGCGGGTAGCGATGACCCTGACCAGCAAGCGCTCGATCGAGGAGATCGATGAAAACGCCCTGGCCAGCGCACTGGAAACGCTCAGGCAGTAAGCCGGCGCGCCGCCGTCGCCGCCCGAGGGATTGCTTCGCCATCCATGCCGGCGGCGCTTTATCATGGGGACATCCACGCGCCGCCGGGTTTTGCTCGAATGCCTTTTGACCGAACGTCGGGGCGGCGCTATACCTGGCCCATCATTGATATCGAGACCCCGTCTCAAGGAGAACCCATGCCGGCCCAGTTTCCCCAGGCCCGTCTTCGTCGCCTGCGCTCAAGCGACGCCCTTCGCGACATCGTGCGTGAAACCTCGCTCAAGGCAGAACACCTGGTCTACCCGATCTTTGTCGAAGAAGACACCGATGAATTCACGCCGATCGAAGGCATGCCGGGGCAATACCGCATTCCGGAAAGCCGACTGGCGGATGAAGCCCGACGCCTGAGCGCGCTGGGGCTGAGAAGCATCATGCCGTTCGGCATTTCCCACCACAAGGACGAGACCGGCAGCGACGCCCTGAAAGCCGACGGCATGGTGGCGCGCATGGTGCGCATCATCAAGGAAGCCGCGCCGGAGCTGGTGGTAATTCCGGATGTGTGCTTTTGCGAGTACACCAGCCACGGCCACTGCGGCATTTTGAAGGGCAACACCGTCGATAACGACCGCACCATCAGGAACCTCGGCATTCAGGCCGTGCAGGCGGCGAAGGCTGGCGCCGACATCATCGCGCCGTCGTCGGCACAGGACGGTCAGGTCGCCGCGATTCGCGAGGCGCTGGATGAGGCCGGTTTCAACGAACTTCCCATCATGGCGTACTCCACCAAGCTCGCCTCCGCGCTCTACGGCCCGTTCCGTGAAGCCGCCGGCACCGAGCTGAAAGGGGATCGCAAGACCTACCAGATGGACCCCATGAACCGCCGTGAAGCGCTCAGGGAATCGCTCGCCGATGAGGCCGAAGGCGCGGATTTTCTGATGGTCAAACCGGCGCTGGCGTATCTGGACATCATGGCCGACATCCGCCGCAACAGCCTGCTGCCGCTGGTGGCGTATCAGGTCAGCGGCGAGTACGCGATGATCAAGTTCGCCGCGGCGCAGGGCGTGATCGATGAATCCGCCGTGGTGCGCGAAACGCTCGGCTCCATGCGTCGCGCTGGCGCCGATCTGATCATGACCTACTTCGCCCCGCAGCTGCTGGAAGAGGGGCTGTAAGGTCGGCCGCTATTAATTGACTGAAATCAGAACCGCGCTCCGGCGCGGTTTTTCATGGCGTTGTCTTCGGACAACCCTGACAGGATGATGGGGACGGTGCTGTCTACGCTTGTTTTGATCAGAGCGGGCAGGGGCCCTGTTGTTGGTGCTGACGCGGATGGCGACCCTGGTCTCGATCCGAGAGGGCCAGGCTCACCCCGGTTGGAATGCTCGAAAAGGGCGTTCGGCATCGTCCCGGTGCGCCGCTCCATAACGGCACAGGTGCTGCCCGGGACGCCGTTCCAGCCGGGCGAGCGTCGCCGCTAACCATCTGAACTGTGTTGACTGGCATACGTTCCGGGAAAGCTGAATATTTCCCGGACACTGACGAAGGGATTCATCATGGAAAAGTTGAGAATTGACCTGGTATCCGATGTCGCCTGCCCGTGGTGTGCGATCGGCTACCGTCGCCTGGAGCAGGCACTGGAAACCCTTGATGGCGAGATCGATGTAGAGCTCGTCTGGCAGCCCTTTGAGCTCAACCGGGATATGCCGCCCGAGGGTGAGCCGATTCTGGAGCACCTGTGCCGCAAGTATGGCAAGGACGCGGCCACCATGGAGCAGTCCCAGCGTGAGATCATGGCGGTGGCTGAAGAACTTGGATTGAATTTCCGTGGCGCCGTTGAACGTCGAGCGAACAACACGTTCGATGCCCACCGCGTGCTGGCGTGGGCCGCAACCCAAAACCGAGCGACATCCCTTCAATTGGCACTGTTTGAAGCCTACTTCGGTGAGGCGAAAAACCCGTCAAGCCCGGAGGTTCTGCGCGAGAAGACGATTGCGGTTGGACTTGACGGTGACACTGCCGAGGCTATCGCACGCTCTGATCAGTACGCGGACGAGGTTCGAGCAGCACAGCAGCAATTCATGGAGGCAGGGGTGAGCGCCGTGCCGGGATTCATCCTTGATGGCCGCTACCTGATTTCGGGTGCCCAGCCCGCCGAGGCGCTGGTCGATGCGCTGCGTCAGGTGGCGGAAGAAAACGCTAATCGCCAGTGATCCAGAAGCGCTGACCCCCTCCCAAGACACACCCTCCTCAAATCCGGATAATGGCGGGCAATTCGCCGCGTGCGACACCCGTCACCAATCCGGTTCTGCCTCATGGAAATCAAGGTCAACTATCTCGACAACCTCCGTCAGGAGGCGAAGTTCGATGACTTCACCGTCCTCACCGACCAGCCGATTCGCTACAAGGGCGATGGCTCCGCGCCCGGGCCGTTTGACTACTTTCTGGCCTCCACGGTGCTGTGCGCGGGGCATTTCGTGCGCGTGTACTGCAACGCCCGCGACATCCCGACCGAGAACATCCGGCTGTCCCAGAACAACATCGTCGACCCGGACAACCGCTACAACCAGATTTTCCGCATTCAGGTCGAGCTGCCGAGTGATCTCTCCGAGAAGGATCGCACCGGCATCCTGCGCTCGATCGAGCGCTGCTCGGTCAAGCGGGTGATCCAGAACAACCCCGAGTTCCAGATCGAGGTGGTCGAGAACATCGACGAGGACGCCCAGGCGCTGCTGATGGGCGGCACGGTGGCAGGGGAGAGCACCTGGATCGAGGGCAAGGACCTGCCGCTGGAGCAGACCATTGCCAACATGACCGGCATTCTCGAGCGCCTGGGGATGAAAATCGAGATCGCCTCGTGGCGCAACATCGTGCCCAACGTCTGGTCGCTGCACATCCGCGATGCGGCCTCGCCCATGTGCTTTACCAACGGCAAGGGGTCGACCAGGGAAGCCGCGCTGTGCTCGGCGCTGGGCGAGTTCATCGAGCGGTTGTCGTGCAACTTCTTCTACAACGATCAGTTCTTCGGCCCCGGGATCGCCGGCAGCGAGTTCGTGCACTACCCCAGTGAGCGCTGGTTCCAGCCGGGCGCAGATGATGCCCTGCCGGACGGGCTGCTGGATGATCACTGCCTCGAGATTTTCAACCCGGACGGCGAGCTGCGCGCCTCGCACCTGATCGACACCAACTCCGGCCGTCGTGATCGCGGCATTGTCGCGCTGCCGTACACCCGCCATTCGGACGGTGAGACAGTGTGGTTCCCCTCGAACCTGATCGAGAATCTCTACCTCAGCAACGGCATGAGCGCGGGCAACACGCTGGCGGAAGCCCAGGTGCAGTGCCTGTCGGAAATCTTTGAGCGGGCGGTGAAACGCCGGATCATCGAGCAGGAAATCGCCCTGCCGGACGTACCGGAAGAAGTGCTCGCGCGCTACCCCGGCATCAAGGAAGGCATCGACGCGCTGGAAGCCCAGGGCTTCCCGGTGCTGGTGAAGGATGCCTCTCTTGGCGGGCGCTACCCGGTGGCCTGCGTGACGCTGATGAACCCGCGCACCGGCGGCGTGTTCGCCTCCTTCGGGGCGCATCCGAGCCTGCAGGTCGCGATCGAGCGCAGCCTGACCGAGTTGCTGCAGGGTCGCAGCTTTGACGGCATGGACGACCTGCCCCAGCCGACCTTCAACTCGCAGGCGGTGGCGGAGCCGAACAACTTCGTCGAGCACTTCATCGACTCCTCCGGCGTGGTCTCCTGGCGCTTTTTCAGCGCCCGCGCGGATGTCGAATTCTGCGACTGGGACTTCTCCGGCGAAACGAACGAGGAGGCCGAGCGGCTGTTCGGCATTCTGGCCGAGGACGGCCATGAGGCGTATGTGACCCACCATGAGGATCTGGGCGCGCCGGTGTGCCGCATTCTGGTGCCGGGCTACTCCGAGGTCTATCCGGTGGATGATCTGGTGTGGGACAACACCAACATGGCGCTCAACTACCGCGAGGACATCCTCAACCTGCATTCGCTGGAAGACGATCAGCTCGCGGACCTGCTCGAGCGGCTGGAGGAGAGCGAGCTCGACGAGCAGATGAAGATCGTAACTCTCATCGGCATCGAGTTTGACGACAACACCGTCTGGTCGGAGCTGACGATCGCCGAGCTGAAGCTGCTGATCAGCCTGGCGCTGGGGCAGTACGAGGACGCACTCGACCGCACGCAGATGTTCTTGCAGTTCAACGACAACACCCGCGACCGCGGCCTGTTCTATCAGGCGCTCACCGCGGTGCTCGAGATTGCCCTCGATGACGCACTCGAGTTCGAGGACTACTACAGGAACCTCTCGCGCATGTTCGGCGAGGAAAAAATCCACGCCGCGGTCGGCTCGGTCAACGGCGACGTGCGTTTCTACGGTCTCACCGAGACCAGCATGAACCTGGAAGGTATCGACCGGCACCAGCGGCTGATTACCAGCTATCAGAAGCTCCACGCCTGGCGGGCGGCCAATGCCGAACGCTGATTAGAGCGTCATCGTTGTGTATAGCGCCCACTTCGAGTGGGCGTTTTTTGTTTCCGGTTTTATTGGAATGGGGTTTAGCTGATTTGATTGATGCCATCAGGATGCTTAAAAAAGGAATCAGTTTTGAATGATTTTTGGCTTTGCCATGTATTCGATAAAAAAGGTAGGTTAAAGAAATCTGGCTGAGTGCCGATTTTTAAAATTTGGGCGTTCACCATTCATGGGTGAAATGAACGCTAAATAGAAAATATTAACGGCCTGATGAGGGTAAATATCTTGAAATATACGACCTATTGGCATATGCAGATGCACCCAGATGATAAAAGCGTTGCAGATAAAAACGTATACTGGATTCTGGAGCACAAGCGAATTATCGGACTCGGAACATGGGAGGAAGGTGAGTCAATAATCAATACTTTTCGTAATGAAATGAAAGTCAATGATATTGTAGCAGTAAAAAATGGTAGTCGTTTAATTGCACTGGTTCAGGTGGTTGGCGGAGCCTATGAGGTAAAAAATGATGCTACGGAAAAGGAAAAGGAAAAGGAAAAGGAAAAGGAAAAGGAAAAGGAAAAGGAAAAGGAAAAGGAAAAGGACATCGGATGGATAACGAACCGACGTCCCATTCGGATTTTAGACTGGGAAATTGAGAATAAAAGCCTCCCGCAGCCTCGGGGCACGCTTGCACGCTGTGCCAGCGACGATGCAGAAACTACAAAAGTTATTAAAAGCTGGCACGAACGGGTAAATAAATCACTGGAGCTGCGTGAACTACCTTTAGACGTTTAGAGCTTGGCATCTAATAGGAAGCTTTTAGCTGACGATCATGGCCAGTTCTACCAAGCGCTTACTTCTGTATCTGAAATTGCGTTCGAGGGCGAGCTGGGGTTGAAGGCTATCTTAGAAAAGATCAACGCCGCCGCTAGCCCCGTAAAAGGCGGCGTGATCTTTTATTGCTTTGCCGAGACCAGTATGAACTTGGAAGGCATCGATCGCTACCAGAGGTTGATTATCAGCTACCAAAAGCTGTATGCCTGGCGGACTAAGTGTCACTATCGTAGTAGCAAGTGTTCTACCGAGCATCGACGATGAGGGCCAAAATATTAACAAGCGTTTTGATGCGGAAGGCCGACTTGACGTCCTGAATGGGCTCAATAATGCTTTTGATAACCCAGCTATTCGAATGGCTCGCGAGCTTCAAGATTCGCCGGCCATGCGTGCGGTGCGCGATCTTGAGTCACCGCTGATGAGATTAGTTCGGGAATTTCAGGACTCACCGACAATGCGTGCGGTGCGCGATCTTCAAGAGTCGCCGCTGATGAGGTCAGTTCGGGAATTCCAAGACTCCTCTGCAATGGGCGCGATGAGGGAACTCCAAGACAGTCCCATAACGCGTGCTCTTCGCGGGCTTGAATCTTCCTCACTTATGGCCTCGCTGACGCGGCTTTCGGGGACACCGTTTGACTCTGAACTCATACACCAAGCTGTGGCTATTGCCCATTACGCCGGTCATCAAGGCCAGAGCAGCTACGAGGATGTACCAGAGGAACTAGCAGCGGCAGACGCGGAACTGAACTGCCTGAGTGATGATAACTTTGATTTTTCATCGCTTTCCGAGGGCGGGCGCCGTGCACTGCTTTGGCTATTCTATTGGATAGTCTTGCCGTTCTTGGTAAATATGGCCGCAGCGGCGGCTTGGGAGCAGTTCGAAGAAAGAGCAGCTGTGGGCGGGGATGTCACCACCCCTCACGAAGCCAAGAGGCTTGCCCAGTGTGGCAACGAGCTGGAAAGGGAAATATTCGCTGGATGTCGCGTGGTGACGGGTGGCGAGCTCCGGCTCAGAGCTGCGCCCGGTATGAAAGCGCAAATCATTACTAATCTCCCGCTGGGCAAGCTCTTAGTAATATTGGACTCCTCTGAACGGGCGTGGCTTCTGGTAGAAGTCGATATTGAGGGTGAACTAATCGAGGGGTGGGTCGCGCGCAGGTACACCACACAGTTCAGGTAGTCCTGTGGATTTTGCGGCGGGTAAATTGGCTAGCGTCCTTTGGCGTCGTCTTGAGGTTGCGCCTAGGTGTATGACCCCATGAAGTAACGTCTCGCGTCATGCACTGGCTCCAAGTCCCTACGCTCCGAAGCCCCAGAGCACCAGCCCAACCCCTACCTCGCCGTATACCCCCCATCGATCGGCAGACACACCCCGCTGATCATCCCCGCCCCATCGCTGAGCAGAAAGAGGATCGGTTCGACCACATCGGCAAGCTCCGCAAAGCGGTTGAGCGGAATGGCCGCGAGCATCGGGTCGCGTTTTTCCGGCGCGGACCACACCTTCTGCGCCATGGGCGTGAGCGTGATGGTCGGGTTGACGCTGTTGGCCCTAATGCCGTGCGCGCCCCATTCCAGACACGGCGACCAGGTGATGGCGTCCATCGTCGCCCTGGAGGTAGGCGCTTTGATCGCCCGGGGCTACACCCTTAGCGATCCGCTGGGTGACTGACCCCGTCGTTGACCGGAATCTCGCCCAGATCATACGGATTAATCCCCTCGAGACAGCCGATGTTGTAGCCATACTCATTGGGATTCGAGCGGCGTCGATGATGGGTGTAGATGCCGCAATTGCCACAGAAGTAGTGCTTCGCCGCCATGGTGTTGAACTGATAGCACCGCAGCACGTCCGCCCCCTTGATCACGTGCAACGCCTCCAGCGGCACCCCGGACGTGATGGCGCCCTTGCGTCGGCACAACGAACAGTCGCAGCGATGTGGGTCGACCACACCATTGGGCAGGTCGAGTTCGAGCACCACTGCACCGCAGTGACAGCTCAGGCGGTGGCGCGGCTGGATATCGGTGTCACCGATGCGTGCGAGTCCGGTCTTTTTCGAGCCAGAGGGAATTGTCGTCGTCATGAGTCGCCTGCCGGCCAGGTGTTATGGCTGCGCGATGTCGTGCGCAGGGCGTTCGATGATTATCCACAGAGCGGATGTCTGCACTCCGAAGCTTCTGCCCGGGGCAACAGCCCGACCGCTACCTCGCCGTATACCCCCCATCGATCGGCAGGCACACGCCGCTGATCATTTTCGCACCGTCGCTGAGCAGAAAGAGGATCGGTTCGACCACGTCCTCAAGCTCCGCAAAGCGGTTGAGCGGGATGGCCGCGAGCATCGGGTCGCGCTTTTCCGGCGCGGACCACACCTTCTGCGCCATGGGGGTGAGCGTCACGGTCGGGTTGACGCTGTTGACGCGAATGTCGTGTGCGCCCCATTCCAGACACAGCGCCCGGGTGATGGCGTCCATCGCCGCCTTGGAGGCGCTGTAGGCCAGATGATCATCCAGCCCCACTAATGATGCCTGACTCGAAACGTTGACGATGCTGCCGCTACGGCCATCACCGATCATGCCGCGTGCCACGCAGCGGGCCGCCATGGCGGCGGCGCGGGCGTTGGTCTGGAAGACCTGATCGATGGTCTCCGGCGGCAGAGTGAGCGCGGGTTCCACATGGGTGGTGCCGGCGCTGTTGACCAGGCCATCAAAGGGGCCGTATTCACTGATCGCCTGCTCGAGCGCGTCGGTGTCGGTCAGCTCCAGCGTGCAGGTGGTGCAGCCGGCCTCATTCAGTGCTGCCAGCGCGTCCGGGTTGCGGCCGAGGGCGACGACCTCGGCGTGCTGCTCGCGCAGTGCCAGCGCCACGGCCTGGCCGATGCCGCTGGTGGCGCCGGTGACCAGATAGCGCCGGCCCCTGAGGCCGGCGTATTGCGTGGTAGTCAGAGTCTCGCTCATGGTGTCCTCATCGTTGGCCGGCGTTCAGGCAGGTCACGGCATGCCGGACCTACCAGAGAAAGTTGGGGGCGTTGTCGGCGGTGACCAGGGTGATTGCCACCGAGACATCATCGGGACCCTGTTCACCATGGTATTTCTGCACGGCCAGCGCCAGTGCCCGGGTGGCAATGTCGGCCGGGTGCTGCGCTGCCATGGCGATCAGGGGCGAGTTGGGCCGGGTCAGCATTCTGACCGCCTCCGGGCTGCCATCCACGCCGGCCAGTTTCACGTCCCGGCCGGCGGTCTGGATGGCGACCAGCGCGCCGAGCGAGCCCGTGTCGTTGACGCTGAAAATGCCGGCAAGATCGGGATGGCGTTTCAGCAGCGTTTCGGTGGCGCTCAGGGCCGTGGCGCGTTGTTCATGGCCGTTTTGCCGGTCGACCACCTCGATACCCTCGAAATCGGCCAGTGCCTTCTGACAGCCCTCGATGCGCTGTTGCGACGCCTCACCCATGGGGCCGTCGAGCAGGGCAATCTCGCCCTTGCCGTCAAGCTGTTCGGCCAGATAGTGGCAGGCCTGCCGGCCGGCCTCGAGATTGTTGGAGCCGACCAGACCATCGATCGGCCCCCCGGCCCGGGCGCCAATGGCGATGACCGTGACGCCGGCCTCGTGGGCGGTCGTGACGGCGGGCTGAAGGCCGGCCGGGTCAACCGGGGCGAGCAGCAGGATATCGATATCGCGCTCGAGCATGCCCCGGATGTTATCAAGCTGGCTGTCGAGGTCGTGGCCGGCATCGGTGAATAGCAGCGTGGCGCCCATGTCATTGATCGCCTCCTGCAGCGCGCGCTGCAGGGTCACGAAGTAGACGTTGTCGAGCGTCTGAAAGGACATGCCGATAACAAGCTCGTCATCGCGCTTGTCGTGAGGACTGTCCGCCCGGGCCGCGGGAAAAGTGAACAGCAGGCTGAGCAGTACCATGCACAGCAGCCCCCCTGTGCGTTTGATCATGATGGGCATGGCGGTTTCCCGGCGGTCGTGGCGGCAGCGGCGCTGACGTCGTCATTGATCATTGAGCGAGGTTTTACGCACACTGACAATGCCTCTTTGGGTGATTGAATCAAGAATAGCCCCTGCACGGTGGCAGGGCGCGCCACGCCATTATCAGGAGCCGTCATGAGCGCCTATTACCTGGGAATCGATGTGGGGTCGGCCAGCGTCAGGGCCGGTGTGTTTGACGCGCGCGGGCGCTGTGTGGCGCAGGCGGCATGCGAGATCGCGCAGTATCGACCGCGCCCCGGCTTTGTCGAGCAGTCCAGCGACAACATCTGGTCGCAGTGCGTGGCGGCGGTGCGCGCGGCGGTAAGCGAAGCCGGCATCAACGGCGAGGCGGTGCGGGCGATCGGCTTTGATGCCACCTGCTCACTGGTAGCGCTGAATGATCAGGGCGCGCCGGTGTCGGTGTCGCCGGACAACGACGATGACCACAACATCGTGATGTGGATGGACCATCGCGCCATCGAGGAGGCCAATGAGATTGCCGGGACCGGCCATCCGGCGCTGGACTATATCGGCGGGCAGGTCAGCCCGGAGCTTGAGCTGCCCAAGCTGTTGTGGCTCCACCGTCACCGGCCGGATCAGTTCGAGCGCGCCGCGCTGTTTCTCGATCTGGCCGATTTCATGGTGGCGCGCGCCATCGGCGATCTGGACGGCGCCCATGAGCCGGAGCGCAGCGTCTGCACCCAGGTGTGCAAATGGCTCTATCTGGCCCACGAGGGGCGCTGGCCGGAGGACCTGCTCGAGCGCCTCGGCCTCGATGAGCTGATGTCGCGCCCGGCGATGCAGGGCGAGATTCGTGCGCCCGGCTCCCGGGCCGGCACGCTTTCACCGGAGGCCGCCGAGGCAATGGGGCTGTCACCGGAGACGGCGGTGGCCACCGGGCTGATCGATGCCCACGCGGGGGCGCTGGGTATGCTGGGCGGTGACCCGGAGGGCAGTCTGGCGGTGATTGCCGGTACCTCGGCCTGTCATATCGCCTTCTCGCAGGAGCCCTGCTTCGTGCCCGGCGTCTGGGGGCCCTACTGGGGCGCGGTGCTGCCGGATGGCTGGATTAACGAGGGCGGGCAGAGCGCGGTGGGGGCGCTGATCGATCACGTCATTGCCGACAGCGGGGCCAATGAGGCGCTGATGAGCGAGGCCGAGCGTGACGGGGTCAGCCATTTCGAGCTGCTCAATCGTCGGCTGGACGCGCTGGAAGAGGACAGCCGCGACGAGCTGACCCGGCACCTGCACCTGCTGGACTACCACCACGGCAATCGCTCGCCGCTGGCGGATGCCTCCCTCAAGGGGATGGTCAGCGGGCTGGATCTGGACAATGACATCGATGGCCTCGCGCTGCGCTATCTGGCCACGCTGCAGGCGGTCAGCCTGGGAACGCGTCATATCGTCGAGACGCTCAATGCCCACGGTCATGCCATCAAGCGGCTGCGCCTGTGCGGCGGGGCGCTCAAGAACGCGCGCTGGCTCAAGGAGCTGAGCGATGCCACCGGGCTTGTGATCGAACTGCCCGAGGAGGGCGAGACGGTGCTGCTGGGCAGCGCCATGCTGGCGGCCACGGCCTGCGGCGATCAGTCGGGGCTGCGCGAGGCGGCCGCGACCATGAGCGCCACGGCGCAGACCATTTCGCCGGATACCACCCGGCGCGGTTTTTTTGACGCCAAGTACCGGGTCTATCGCCAGATGCACGCCGATCAGCTGCGCTACCGCGAGCTGATGGACGAACGCGCTGATTGAGACGGCGCGTTGTCAGGTGGCGGCCGGGGCGTTGCCGGCCAGTACCTTGCGCAGGAAGCTGCGGGTGCGCTCATCCTTCGGGTTAGTGAAAAGCTCCGACGGCGGCGCCTGCTCGACAACGCGGCCGCCATCCATGAACACCACCTGATCGGCGACCTCGCGGGCAAACTGCATTTCGTGGGTGACCACGATCATGGTCTGCTGCTCGGCGGCGAGCTGCTTCATCAGGCCCAGCACTTCCTCCACCCACTCCGGGTCGAGCGCCGAGGTCGGCTCGTCAAAGAGGATGACCTCGGCCTTCGCCGCCATGGCGCGGCCGATGCCGATGCGCTGCTGCTGCCCGCCGGACAGCGCCGCCGGGTAAGCCTCGGCCTTGTCGGCCAGGCCGATGCGCTCGAGAATCTCGCGGGCGCGCGCGTGCGCATCGGCCTTTGACAGCCCTTCGACCACGATCATGCGCTCGGCGATGTTCTCCAGCGCCGTCTTGTGAGCAAAAAGCGCATAGTTCTGAAACACGAACGCCGTGCGCCGGCGCAGCCCCAGAATGTCGTCCTTGCTGGCGCGGGCAGCATCCACGCTCAAATCACCCACCTTGAGCTGCCCGGCGTCGGGGCGCTCGAGAAAGTTGACGCAGCGCAAAAGCGTCGACTTGCCGGTGCCGGAGGGGCCGATCACCACGATGATCTCGCCGCGCTCAAGTGACAGGTCGATGCCATCGAGCACGGTGTGCTCGCCAAAGCGTTTGGTAATGCCCTTGAGTGCAATCATCGCTGGTAGGCCCGGTTGAGACGTTGTTCCAGCCGCTTCTGGCACCAGGAGAGCGCCTCGACCACGATCCAGTAGATCACCGCGACGACCAGGAAGGCCTCGAAGTAGAGAAAGCTGCTGGCGGCTTCCTTCTGGGTGGCGCCCATCAGCTCGGTCACGCCCAGCGTAAACGCCAGTGACGTCGACTTGATCATGTCGATGAAGTAGTTCATCAGCGTCGGCGTGGCGACCCGCGTGGCCTGGGGCAGGATGATGCGTCGCATGGTCTGGGCGTTGGTCATGCCGATCGACTGGGCGGCTTCGGTCTGGCTGCGATCGATGCCGGTAATCGCGGCGCGAATGGATTCGGCCATGTAGGCCGAAAAGTGCAGCGTCAGCCCCATGATGGTGGCGGTCACACCGTTGATGGAGACCAGAAAGGAGAGAAACTGCGGCAGCCCGTAATAGAACAGAAAGAGCTGCACCAAAAGCGGCGTGCCGCGAAAGAACGAAATGAACAGCTTCGCGGCCTGATCGAGCCCCGGCAGGCGCGAGACGCGAATGACGGCCAGGGCGCAGGCCAGAATCAGGGCACAGACCATGCCGGCGGCGGCCATGCCCAGGGTCAGCGGGAGATAGCCCAGCAGGACGGGCACCAGCCCGGCCATGTAATCAAGATTGAGTGCTTGCATGGCGATGCGCTTTAAAACGGGCGATTCGCGTCAACGGGTTGCGAACTGCCCGGGAGTGTGAACCACGAAATGCCCCGGACAGGCCGGGGCCGGATGGGCAGAGCGTAGCGTCGATCAGGCGTCGCTGCTGTTGCTGTCTGCGCTTTCTGTCTGCGGGGCTTCGGTGATGTCGCTGTCGAACCACTTCTCGGAAATCTCCTGGAGCGTGCCGCTGTCGCGCAGGGTCTCGAGCGCCTGATTCACGCGGTCGCGCTGGGCGCGGCCTTCTTCGCTATCGCGAAACGGCAGGGCATTTTCGATCTTCGAGAAGGGCTGGCCGGCGAGCTGTAGCGGCAGAGGCTTGTCCTTGATCACCTGGGTGGCGCTGGTGCGGTCCATTACGAAGGCATCGGCGCGGCCCAGGGCGACATCCTGTTCGATGTTGGACTCATAGGTCTTGAGGTTGATCTCGTCGGCGTAGGGCAGCTCCCGGAGCAGCGTTTCATAGTTCGAGCCCAGGTTCATGATGACCGTCCTGCCGCGCAGATCCTCGACGCCGTGAATGTCGTCGTTGCCCTTTCTCACCACCACCTGCGCGCCGTCATACACGTAGGGCTCGGAGAAGGCGTACTTGGCTTGGCGCTCCGGCGTAATGGTGATCTGGTTGGCGATGGTGTCGATCCGGCCGGAATCCAGCATGCCGGCCAGTCCCGAAAAGCTGGCAGTGACGAACTGGATGTCATCGCCGGTCTGCTCGCCGATGGCGTTCATGACATCGACCTCAAAGCCCTGCAGCTTGTCTCGCTCGACAAAGGTGAAGGGGTAGTAGCCCCCGGACATGCCCACGCGCAGCGTATCGGCCTGAACGGCCGTTGCCGTGGCCAGCATCGTGGTCAGTCCCAGCGTGGTGAGGGCCAGCGTCCGGGCCAGTGTCTTGAAAGTCGTCATGCCATACTCCCTGGAAAGCGGATGCGCCCGCGGGCGCCGGATACGCCCAGCGTACCGCAACCTGTCTTAAAGGAATAAGAAAAAGTTTTTATATGCCGGGAAGGTTTTAACCATGATGCAGACGACCAACGGCATGGGGTGCGGGAATACCCTGTTTCCGGGGGCTTTCGCTCGGTGAAAAGCGCCGCGGAAACCGGTGGTCACTGCCGGAGGAAACGAAGGGGCGCGGTCAGAAGGAGGCCAGACTGGGGTCGGATTCGTTGTCGATCTGATTGGCCAGCACCACCTCAATGAAATCCGCGATGATGTCCTGCATCCGGTCCTGGGTGAGATCGCCGCAGGAGATCCAGGATTCCCCCTGCTCTTCATGGCGATGATGCTTCATGAAACTTCGATCGATGCGCAGACCGTCATGATCCGGATCATGGCTGATGCGCAGATGATTGAAGTTGGTGAAGCCCTTTTTCATGGTGACATGCTGCACTGGCAGCAGATGGAACTCCACCGACTCGATGTCACGGCTGTTGGCTTCATCCTGACACTGGACGTGGATTTCGCTGGCGTAATGGTTACTGCCGGCGATATCGCGTGCCCACTCCATCGCCGGGATCAGAACGCGCTGGGCAATTTCATCAAAGCTTGCCGGCTCTTCGGGGTCAGCATCATTGCCCTGCTCCTGAACGGGATGAGGACGCAGGGGGGTCCTGCTGCTGACCTGCTGCTCATAGTGTTTGAATACACGATTCAGGTCTTTCATGTTCCTCTGCCTTCTGTGCCGCGCCCGCGGGTCGAATGTCTGATAGAGAAGTGAGGGGAAACTGCCGGGATCGAACGCTTCAACGCCTGTCGAAGGGAGTGAAGGCTCCCTTCGGGGCACAGGGAGGCGTCCGGGCATTGATAGCACGCTTTGGGGAGAGAGGCTACCGCTAACGGCTTCCGTCATTCCTTAATCCAGGTTATCAAGCCATGTCATATTGAGCGGCATCAAGCACCGCGCACCCGGGAAGATGGGGGCCCTGCGGGCTTTTTCAATTCGAAGGCCTCGATGCCGCAAAAACGGGCGGGCTGGCCGGACTTTTTCAGCTATCAAAGAAGATGGTGATGACATCATCCAGATGCACGGCCATGGCGCGTCGGGCGCGTTCCGGGGCCTGCTGGCGCAGGGCATTGAGAATGCGAAGGTGCTGCTCGCGCGAGCGGGTCTTCATGTCGGTGGTCAGGTAAAGGTCCTGCAGGCGGCGAAACATGGCACCGTACTGGTGCCCGAGTATATGGCGAATGAGCAGGGCATAGGCCGGGTTGCCGCTGGCCTGGGCAATGCGGACATGGAAAAGGCGGTCGCCGGTATGGTTGGCCGTATAGGGAATGCCCTGATGACGCTCGTCGACCTCCGCTTCGTTGTCGGCCACATGACGTTCATAGGCCTCTTCGATCCCCGCGAGTACCTCTGGCGTCATGTTGGTCGCCGCCAGCGCGGCCGCTTCAGGTTCGACCAGACGGCGCGCCTCCAGCAGCGCATAGGGCGGAATCTCTTCATCGCCCTGGGGGGCAAACTCCTGTTCGAGCTCCGGGTCCAGTGACCAGGGATGCTGCTGCACGGCCGTATGCAGAATGGACTCGCCGCCGCGCGGTACCAGCGGATTAACCAGCACGCCGTGGCCGACCCGGACTTCCACCTGACCGATAACCTCCAGGGCGATCAGGGCTTCGCGCACGGAGGCGCGACTGACGCCCAGCGTCTGGGCCAGCTCACGCTCCGGGGGCAGCAGGCTGCCGGGCGGAAACTCGCCGGCCTCGATAAGGTCGTGCAGTTGATCGGCAATCTGACGATACAGGCGCGCGTTACGAATGGTCTTGAGTGGCATCGGAGGAGGGTCGTCCAACAGCAGAAAGCATGAATATAGAATAATAGTACACGACGCTGCGACCAATGGTTAAAGGTCAGTCCATTGGTCGTTTTGCTTTAATCGCTGTGTCATGTCATCTGCGCCGCGGATGACGGGTTCAGGGATGACGGGCCATGAACACAAACAGAATGTCTGCTGCGGGGCGGTTACAGGGCAAAACGGCGCTGGTGACGGCGGCCGGTCAGGGCATCGGTCGCGCCGCGGCGCAGCGCCTGTCGGATGAGGGCGCGCATGTGATTGCGACCGATCTGAACGTCTCGCACCTGAACGGGCTTGACGGGGTAACGTCGCACCAACTGGATGTGCTCGATCGTGACGCCATCAACGCCCTGGCCGCCGAGACGGGGCCGGTCGATGTGCTGTTCAACTGTGCCGGCATCGTGCATCACGGCAGCGTGCTGGCGTGCAGCGACAGCGACTGGCAGATGGCCATGGCACTCAACGTCACGGCCATGTTTCACACCATTCAAGCCTTTCTGCCGGCCATGCTGGCCCACGGCGGCAGCAGTATCATCAACATGGCCTCGCTGGCCTCCAGCGTGAAGGGCGTGGCCGATCGCTGCGCCTACGGCACCACCAAGGCAGCGGTTATCGGGCTGACCAAATCGGTCGCTGCGGATTACATGACCCACAATATTCGCTGCAATGCCATATGCCCAGGCACCGTGGAATCACCCTCCCTGCACGAGCGCATCGAGACGCAGGCGCAAACCCGGGGCCTTGCGGCATCGACGGTGTTGGCCGAGTTCGTGGCGCGCCAGCCCATGGGCCGACTGGGGCGCGTCGACGAAATCGCGGCGCTGGTGGCCTGGCTGGCCTGCGATGAGGCCGCCTTCATTACCGGCACCACTCAGATGATCGATGGCGGCTGGTCCAACTGACCGCTGTCTCACGCGGTATCACTTCACCATGGAGAACGGCATGAAACTATTGCGCTTCGGCCCCCAAGGCGCTGAAAAGCCGGGCATCGTGGCCCCTGATGGCAGCCTGCGGGACCTGTCCGGCCACGTGGACGACATTGCCGGCGAGACCCTCTCGCCTGACCGGCTTGCCGAGCTGTCGCGGCTGGACATGGAGCGTCTGCCCAGGGTGGAAGACAGCGTTCGCATCGGCCCCTGCGTGGGGCGGGTGGGCAAGTTTATCTGTATCGGCCTGAACTACGCCGATCACGCTGCCGAAACCGGCGCCGAGCTACCGGCAGAACCGGTGGTATTTAACAAGTGGACCAGCGCGATCTGCGGGCCCAACGATGACGTCGAGATTCCGCGGGACTCGCGCAGTACCGACTGGGAGGTCGAACTGGGCGTGGTAATCGGCACCCCCGGGCGCTATATCGATGAGGCCGACGCCATGACCCATGTGGCCGGCTACTGCGTCATCAACGATATCTCCGAGCGCGAATTTCAGCTCGAGCGCAGCGGCAGCTGGGACAAGGGCAAGGGTTGTGACACCTTCGGCCCGCTCGGCCCCTGGCTGGTCACGCCCGACGAGATCAGTGATCCGGGCGATCTCGGCATGTGGCTGGAGGTGGACGGCAACCGCTATCAGAATGGTTCGACCAATACCATGGTCTTTGGCGTGGCGCATCTGGTGGCGTATCTCAGCCGCTTCATGAGCCTGCAGGCCGGTGATGTCATCTCGACCGGCACGCCGCCCGGCGTGGGCATGGGGCAGACCCCGAAGGTCTATCTGCGCCCGGGGCAGACCATGCGGCTGGGGATCGACGGGCTGGGGGAGCAGTCTCAGCGCACCGTGCAGGCCTGACGCGGCGCTTGAAAACACGTCTGACAGACGGCGCTTCCTTTCCCGGAAGCGCCTTTTTTATTGCCCGCGTATCGGGTGCCCGCCGCCTCGCACGGGCCTTTTGCTCGCCCGAACCCATAGCCTTCATGCCTTCGTCTCATAGCCTATCGGTGAATTGAGTTTCGAAACGACCAACTTATTATCGGTTTAAAGGTCAGGCCAATGATTATGTGGCCCTGACACCGCTTTGGAATCATCGGGAGAAGGACATGCAGGTACTGGTCTGTGCGGCACCAGGGGAGATGAGACT
Organism: Kushneria sp. AK178; assembly: GCF_053903105.1. Taxonomy (NCBI): domain Bacteria; kingdom Pseudomonadati; phylum Pseudomonadota; class Gammaproteobacteria; order Oceanospirillales; family Halomonadaceae; genus Kushneria; species Kushneria sp. AK178. Next base: position 480,341 of record NZ_CP096381.1, read on the forward strand.
CGAGGAGACCGATACGCCGCAGTGCGGACCGGGGCAGGCGCTTTTGCGCATTCGCTGCGTGGGTATCTGCGGCACCGACATCCATGCCTACGGCGGCCGCCAGCCCTATTTCAGCTATCCGCGCGTGCTGGGTCATGAGTTCTCCGGCGAGGTGGTGAGCACCAGTGATGACGTGGATGCCGCGCTGGTCGGCCAGCGCGCCTATGTCATTCCCTATCTGCACTGCGGCGAGTGCAATGCCTGCCAGCGCGGGCGCACCAACTGCTGCCAGAACGTTGAAGTGATCGGTGTGCATCGTGATGGTGGCATGGCGGAGTACCTGGTGGTGCCGGCCTCGCATTTGGTGACCTCCGAAATACTGTCGTTTGAACAGCTCGCGCTGGTCGAGTGTCTGGCCATCGGCGCCCACGCCATCCGGCGCAGCCAGCTGGAAGCGGGCGAGCTGGTGGTGGTGGCCGGCGCCGGCCCGATCGGCATGGGCGTGGCGCAGCTGGCGCTGGCGTACGGTGCCCGGGTAATGGTGCTGGATAACCATGACGGGCGGCTGGCGTTTTGCCGCGACACCCTGGGGGTGGAGACCTTTAATGTCACCGAGGGCGACAGCCTCGAGGCCATCGCCGCCTTCTCCGAAGACGCCATGGCCGATGTGGTGTTCGATGCCACCGGCAATCCGCAGGCCATGAACCGCGGCTTTGATTTTGCCGGCCACGGCGGACGCTACGTGCTGGTCAGCGTGGTGCGCGCCGACATTACCTTCAACGACCCGGACTTTCACAAGCGCGAACTGACCCTGCTGGGCAGCCGCAACGCCACGCGGGAAGATTTCGACATGGTGACCCGCCTGATGGAGGCCGGGAAGCTCCATGAGCAAGCCATGATTACCCACCGGGCGCCCCTGGCCGACATGCCGGAGATCATGGCGCATTGGTGCGAGCCGGCCACCGGCGTTATCAAGGGCATGGTGAGCCTGACCGGCAGCACGGAAAGCGACTCCCGGACGCCGGAGGCCCTTCATGAGTGATGTCATCGCCACCCAGCATCTGCGCCGCACGATCAGGATTCATCGCCTGGACAACGTCAGCGTCGCGCTCGTCGATCTGCCCGCAGGGGCAGAGGTGCCGATCGAGGGCGACGCAGCGGTTGTGACCCTGGCCGAGAGCGTGGCGCGCAAGCACAAGTTTACCCACCAGGCGCTGGCCGTTAATGATCTCGTGATCATGTATGGCGTCACGGTCGGGCGCGCCACGCAGGCCATTGCCGCCGGTGGCCGTATTACGACCAACAACGTCGAGCACGTCACCGACAGCGACCGGAGCGAGGTGCGTCGCACCAGCTGGCAGGCGCCGGATGTTACCGCCTTTGAAGGGCGCACCTTTGACGGTTTTCATCGAGGTGATGGCAGCGTGGGCACGGCCAACTACTGGCTGGTGGTGCCGCTGGTGTTCTGCGAAAACCGCAATATCGAGGTGCTGCGGACCTGCATCAACGATGCGCTGGGCAACGATCCGCATCGCCATTACAAGCGCATGGCGCGGGCGCTGCTCAACGGCGAGCCGCTGACCGAAGAGCACATCAGCGAAGAGGTCATGGACACCCCCTTCCCCAATGTCGACGGGGTGCGCTTTCTGACCCACTCGATGGGCTGCGGCGGCACGCGTGAAGACGCGAAAGCGCTGTGCCAGCTGCTGGCGGGCTATATCTGTCATCCCAACGTGGCCGGCGCCACGGTGCTGAGTCTGGGCTGTCAGAATGCCGAGGCCTCGCTGCTGCAGGAGGTCATCGCCGCGCGCGACCCCAACGGCACGCGCGCCGTCCATTTTTTCGAGCAGCAGGCGCTGGGCGATGAACAGACCTTAATGCAAGAGACGCTGAGCGCCATCTTTGACGGCCTGCGACAGGCCAATGAGATCACCCGCCGGCCCGCGCCGCTGTCGAAGCTGGTGCTGGGCGTGGAGTGCGGCGGCTCGGACGGCTTTTCGGGCATTTCGGCCAATCCGCTGGTGGGCGGTGTCATGGACCGGCTGGTGGCGCTGGGCGGGTCGGGCATTCTCAGCGAATTCCCCGAGCTGTGCGGTGTGGAGCACGAGCTGGCGGCGCGCTGCACCAGCGACGAACTCGCTACGCGGTTTCGCGAGCTGATGAGTGCCTATCAGCGCCACGCCGGCGCCGTGGGGGCGGATTTTTCCATGAATCCGTCGCCGGGCAACATTCGCGACGGCCTGATCACTGATGCCATGAAATCGGCAGGCGCCGCCAGAAAGGGCGGCGACAGCCCGATCGTGGACGTGCTCGACTACACCGAGCCGGTCACCCGGCCGGGCTTGAGCCTTCTATGCACGCCCGGCAACGATGTGGAATCCACCACGGCGATGGCCGGCTCCGGCGCCAACCTGATGCTCTTTACCACCGGCCTTGGCACGCCCACTGGCAACCCGGTGACGCCGGTGCTCAAGATTGCCAGCAACAGTGAGCTGGCCCGGCGCATGTTCGATGCCATCGATTTCGATGCCGGTCCGATCGTGGAGGGCAGTTCCTCCATCGATACGCTGGCCGATGCGCTGCTCGAGCGCTGCATCGACACGGCCTCGGGGCGCTATCAAAGCTGCGCCTCCCGACTGGATCAGCAGGACTTCATTCCCTGGAAGCGGGGGGTCTCCCTGTGATCTCTACCGATGACATGACCGGCGTCGACCTGACCGGTATCGATGTGGCCAGTGCCGAAATCCTCCAGTTCGGCACCAGCCGCTTTCTGCTGGCCCACGTTGACGCCTTCGTGAGCGCCTCGCTGGCCGCCGGCCACACGCAAAAACGCGTTGTGGTGGTGCAGTCTTCCCCGCGGCCGGCAGGGCGTGAGAAGGCGTATGCCCTGATGCGTCAGCCCATCTATCCGCTGCGGATCCGCGGTCGCCGGGAGGGTCAGGAGGTTGATGAGACCCATCAGATCGATGCGCTGGCCGGCTGCCTGATTGCCGATGAGCAGTGGGCAACGCTCGAGGCGTTGTTTGTCGGGCATATTACCCACGTGGTCTCCAACACGGCCGATCGCGGCTATGAAGTGCCAGAGGGAGACAGCCCGGTCGAGGCGCTGCCGCGCAGTTTTCCCTGCCGGCTTTTGAAACTGTTACGCGCGCGCTTCGAGGCGGGTGGCGCGGGCGTTACGCTAATGCCGTGCGAGCTGATCAGCGACAACGGGCAGGTCCTGCGCCGGCTGATGCTCGACCTGGCCGCCGAGCATTACGGTGATGACGCCTTTACGGACTGGCTGGAGACGCGCTGTGCCTGGGTGGACACCCTGGTGGATCGCATCGTCTCCGAGGCTATCGAGCCGGTCGGTGCCGTGGCCGAGCCCTACGCGCTGTGGGCGGTGCGTCGCACACCGGGGCTGGAGATGCCCTGCCAGCATCCGGATGTGCATCTGGTCGACGAGGTCGAGCCGTTCGAAAAACAAAAGCTCCACATCCTCAATCTGTCCCACACCTTTCTGGTGCATCGGTGGCAGTCGCTGGCGCTGGTGGATGAGATCACGTTCGTGCGTGAGGCCATTGATGATCCTCGCCTGCGCGCGCCGCTCGAGGCCCTGCTGGAAGAGGTGATGCCGCTTTTGTCGCGGGCATGGCCGGCGCTGGACCCGGCGGCGTACTGCGCTACCACCCTCGAGCGGTTTGAAAACCCCTTTCTGGACCATCGGTTGTCGGATATCGCCGACAACCACGAGGCCAAGTGCCAGCGCCGCGTCATGCCGCTGCTGGCCCTGGCCGAACAACATGACATGAACATTCCGCTTCTGCGTGCCTGGGCGGCGGAGATCGACGGCCGCCGGTAACTGCTGGCGTCTTCACCGATAGGGAGTCTGCATCATGCGTCATTTTATTCTGGGCTGTGTCGCAACACTTGGCGTGGCATCACTGGGCATGAGTGCCACGGCACTGGCGGCGACGGACATTCGCGTGGCCTATGGCAACCAGCCGGGCGAGCCGATCGATGTGGCCGTGAAACAGTGGGCCGAGTGGGTCGAGGAGGAGAGCAACGGCGACCTGGTGCTGCATCCGTTCCCGGCCAGTCAGCTGGGGTCGGAAACCGAAGTCATGGAGCAGGCGCGCTTTGGCTCGGCGCTGATCGGCATCAACGCCTACAGCAACTTCATGGACTCGGTACCGGATCTGAGCGTGCTGGATGCGCCCTATCTCTCCGAGACCTTCGAGGACAAGCTCAAGGTCTTCGAGTCCGACTGGTTTGCCGAGCAGCGTCAGAAACTGAACGCCCAGGGTTATCGCATCGTGGTGCCCAACGTGATCTACGGCGAGCGCCAACTGCTCTCCAGCAACGCCGTGCAGACGCCTGACGACCTGCAGGGTGTGAAGGTGCGGGTGCAGAACTCGCCCATGTATGTGGCCGCCGTTCGCGCCATGGGCGGCATTCCTACACCGATGTCGCTCGGGGATGTCTACCCGGCGCTGGCCCAGGGAATGGTTTCGGGCGTCGAGAATCCGCCATCGGTGCTCTACGGCGGCAAGTTTTATGAGGTGGTCAAGGAGCTCAACCTGACCCGCCACATGCAGACCGTCACCCCGTTCGTGACCGGTGAGGCCTTCTGGCAGAAGCTGGATGACGAGCAGCGCCGCATTCTCACCGAAACGGGTGAGCGCTTTGCCGACTACGCCAGTGAGCTGGTGATGGCGCAGAATGACAAGGATATCGAGCGCATGAGAGAGGCCGGTGTGCAGGTCAACGAGGTTGATATCAAGCCCTTTCAGGAGCGTGCCCGCCGAGAGATTCCCGAGGCCTTCCCGCAGTGGTCGCCCGGGCTTTACGAGCAGATCAGCGACATCATCAATGGCTGAGCCGGTACCGCGCCCCCGCTACCAAGGGGGCGTCGATGCCGTTGATCGCAAACGTTGCATCGCACACAGGCGCCCGGGGTTCGTCGGCTCCGGGGCAGGAGAGAGATGATGAAGACCCTCATGGCCGGGCTGGATCGTCTGATGCATCTGGATGAGGTGGTAGGCAGCCTTGCGCTGTTTGCCCTGTTTCTGATCGCGCTGGCCAATGCCCTGATGCGCTATTTCCTCAACGCGCCGCTGGCCTGGGCCGAAGAGGTGCTGCAGCTTTTGCTGGTGTGGGCCACCTTTCTGGGCGCCAGCGCCCTGGTGCGGCGCAACGAACATGTACTGATCGATCTTTTCGGCGAGCGCCTGCCAAAGCCGCTTGAGCGCTGGCGCGAGCGGATTTTCAACATCGTCATGATCATGATTGCTGCCGGCGCCATGCTCTACTGGGGGCTTCAGTTGCTGCCCTTTTCGGCCTTTCGCAGCACGCCGATGCTCCAGATTCCCTATTTCTGGGTGTATCTCGTCATTCCGCTGAGTGCCGCCATGATGCTCTATCACGGCGCGCGTCGACTGTTTACGCGATAGGAGAGTGACGCCATGGCAGTTCTTGCCGCACTTGGCGCCCTGTTGGTGCTGTTTTTCATGGGCACCCCGGTGGCCTTTGCCCTGTTTCTTTCGACCTTTCTATATTTTCTGATCGGCGCCGAGCAGCCGCTGGTGCTGCTGATTCAGCGCCTGGCCGGCGGCCTTGAATCCGTGTCGCTGCTGGCCATTCCCTTTTTCATCATGGCCGGCGTGTTCATGAACTACTCCGGCATTACCAGCAGGCTTTTGAATCTGGCCGAGCTGTGCACCCGGCGTCTTCACGGCGGGCTGGCCCAGTCCAACGTGCTGTTGAGTACCTTCATGGGCGGGCTGTCGGGCTCCAACATTGCCGATGCTGCCATGAACGCCAAGCTGCTGGTGCCGCAGATGAATGCGCGCGGCTATCCCACGCCCTTTTCATCGGCCATTACCGCGGCGTCATCGCTGATCACCTCGACCATTCCGCCCGGCATCGCGCTGATTATCTACGGCTACGTCAACAATGTCTCGATCGGGCGGCTGTTCATGGCCGGCGTGGTGCCCGGCATCGGCATGGCGCTGGCGATGATGGTGATGGTGTCGATCATGTGTCGGCGCCGGGGCTATCAGCCGCCGCAGCGCGAGAAGGTCTCACGGCATGAATGGATCAGTGTGACCCGCGCCGGACTGATTGCGCTGGCGCTGCCGGTGCTGGTCATCGGCGGGATTCGTATCGGCGTGTTTACGCCGACCGAGGCCGGCGCCATGGCGGTGGCCTATGCCCTGATCGTGGGGGTGTTCGTCTACCGCGAGCTGCGCCCGACAACCATTGCGCTGGCCACGCGCGAGTCGCTGCTGTCGGCGGTGAACGTGCTGTTCATCATCTGCGTGGCCTCCGGCTTTGCCCGCTTTCTCACCTGGGAGCAGGTGCCGCAGACGATCACCACCTTCCTGTCTGCCGAGGTGGGCGGGGCCATCGCCTTTTTGCTGCTGGCCAACCTGATCCTGCTGGTGCTGGGCATGTTTCTGGAGGGCAATGCCATTTTGATCGTGCTGTCACCGCTACTGGCGCCGGTAGCCGCGCAGTTCGGCATCGATCCGGTGCACTTTGGCATCATTTTCATCTTCAATGCCGCGATCGGCACCATCACACCACCGCTCGGGACGGTCATGTTCACCACCGCCAGCATTACAGGCGTGAAGCTGCCCGACTTCATCCGGGCGGTGGTGCCCTTCTGGCTGCTGCTGGTGGCGATGCTGCTGCTGGTGACCTTTATTCCGGCGTTGTCGCTGACGCTGCCGGCGCTGGTGTTCTGACCAGCGCCGTGGCGGGGGCTAGTCGTTGGTGCCGATCTCGATGATCTCGCCCCGGGGCGAGGCGTTATCGGCGGCGTCGGCATGCGGGGAGAGGCATACCACCAGCATCAGGGTCAGGGACGTGATCCAGAGCAGGGCCGCTATCAGAGCGGAAGAGAAGCGGCGACCCGGCAGGGTGCGAACATGCGCGCGTAGCAGTCGAACCATGAGATGTGTTCCATCGCAGATGCATCCGGTCATGGGGACCGGACAAACAGGGTGTCGACGCGCGAGGGTACGCTGATTAAGGCGCGTTGGCGACCCTGCTGATACCAACGATCAAGGCTGGTGTAGTCGCGCCATTCAGCGGGGGCAATGGCGCCCGACCAGCGTCACCGACACTGGTTTATCCACAGGAGGTCATGCGCCATGCGCCATGCTGAACTCTCGAAATACCTGCCCGAGGACCACGACAGCGCTGCCCTGGTCGGGCGCGTCTGGCGCGGCGACGGCCCGCGAATTGTCGCCCTGCGCGGCAGCGAGCTGGTCGATATTACTGCGCATGTGGGCACCATGAGCGCGCTGCTGGACCGCGACGACCGGCTGGCACTGGCGCATGAGGCCAGCGGCATATCGCTGGGCGCGGTCACGCCCTGGCTGTCACAGTCGCTGGCCGACAGTGCCACCACGCCCGATGAGCGCAGCAACCGATTGCTGGCCCCCTGTGACCTGCAGGTCGTGAAAGCCTGCGGGGTGACCTTTGCCGTCAGTCTGCTGGAGCGGGTGATCGAGGAGCAGGCCGCCGGCGATGCCTCAAGGGCCGGCGACATCCGCGCCCGCCTGCGTGAGTTGATCGGTCAGGATCTCTCGAAGATCGTGCCCGGCTCCGAGGCCGCCATGACCCTGCGCAAGGAGCTCATGTCGCGCGGGCAGTGGTCACCCTATCTGGAAGTGGGGCTCGGCCCCGATGCGGAAGTGTTCAGCAAGGCCGCGCCCCTGTCATCCGTAGGCTTTGGTGCCAACGTGGGCCTTCATGCCGGCTCGAACTGGAACAATCCGGAGCCCGAGGTGGTGCTGGCCATGGACGGGCAGGGGACGCCGCGCGGCGCGACACTGGGCAACGATGTCAATCTGCGTGATGTCGAGGGGCGCAGCGCGCTGCTGCTGGGCAAGGCCAAGGACAACAACGGCGCCTGTGCCATCGGCCCGTTCCTTCGCCTGTTTGATGATGACTTCACCATGGATACGATTCGCCGGGCGCAGGTCACCATGCGCATTGAAGGCGGCGATGACGGTTTCGTGCTGGAAAGGCGCAGCGACATGCGCGAGATCAGCCGTGACCCGCTCGACCTGGTCGAGCAGACCTGCGGGCGCCACCACCAGTATCCGGACGGCTTCATGCTGTTTCTGGGTACCATGTTCTCCCCGGGCGAGGACCGTGACGCCCCCGGGCAGGGCTTTACCCATCATGTGGGCGACCGGGTCAGCATTCATACCCCGGCACTGGGCACGCTGGTCAATCGGGTTGATCGCAGTCACGCCATCGCGCCGTGGCAGTTCGGCATCGGCGCGCTGATGCGCTATCTGAACCACTGAGCCGCCTCGACATCCCCATACCAAAAGGCCGCCCGGCGCTGACGCCGGACGGCCCTTCAAGGTCGAGAAGCCCTCACACCACCCGGAACTCGATCTCCTCACCGCTTTCCGAGCAGCGGCCGATCTGGACCCGAAAGAGGCCCGGTTCCTGCACGCGTTCCAGCTCGGCGTTCAAAAAGTGGCGCATGTCGGGGGTGATCCGGAAGATCACGCGCTCGCAGGCGCCGGGTGCCAGTGTGAGGCGCCGAAAGTCCTTGAGCTCGCGGATCGGGCGCACCACGCTGGCGTGCATGTCCTGCAGATAGAGCTGCACCACCTCGATGCCGTCACGCTCGCCGGTGTTGGTGACGGTGAGGCTCACCTCGAGCGTGTCGTCGGGTCCGATCTCTGAACACGTCGTCTCGAGCGCGCCGTATTCGAAGGTGGTGTAGGAGAGCCCGAAGCCGAAGGGGTAGAGCGGGGCGTTGGGGATGTCCAGATACTGCGAGGCGTATTTGGGATCGACGCCCTTGGGACGGCCGGTGTTGAAGGCGTTGTAGTAGACCGGGATCTGGCCGACGCTGACCGGAAAGCTCATCGGCAGCTTGCCGGAAGGGTTCACGTCGCCGAACAGCACGTCCGTGACGGCGTTGCCGGCTTCGGTGCCCGGCCACCAGGCCTCCAGTATGGCGGGGGCCATGTCGTCGAGCTCGGTCAGCGTCAGGGGCCGGCCGTTGAACAGCACCGTGGCGACGGGCGTGTCGCCGGCCTCGGCCAGCACACGGCGGGCGAGTTCGAGCTGCGCGCCGGGCAGGCCGATATCGGCGCGACTGGCGGCCTCGTCGGCGTAATCCTCGTCCTCGCCCAGCGCGAGCACCACGGCGTCGGCCTGGCGCACCAGCTCCAGGGCGTCGTCGATGCCGGTGGTGTCGTTCTCGCCGATCTGGTTGGAAGCACCCTGGGCGTAGAGGATGACCGCGTCCTCGCCGAGGCGGTTGGCCAGGCCGTCACGCAGCGTCACGGTGTCGTCGTGGTCGCCGTCGCCGCGCCAGGAGCCCAGCAGACGCGGCGTGTTGCCCAGCGGCCCGATAAGGGCGACCTTTTTGTGCTGATCGGACAGCGGCAGCACACCGCCGTCGTTTTTCAACAGCACCATCGACTCCGCGGCCTGTTCGCGGGCGGCGCGGCGGTGCTCGTCGGTAAGAATGCACTGCGCCTCGCGCGCCTCATCGGTGTAGCGGTACGGGTCGTCGAAAAGCCCCAGCGCGGCCTTGAGCCACAGAATCCGCCGCACCGCCTCGTCGATGCGCGCCTCCTCGACCTGCCCGCAGCGGACCAGCGCCTCCAGTGTGTCGAGGAAGTAGCCGGACTGCATGTCCATGTCGACGCCGGCGTTGACCGATTTGCGGGCCGCCTCGGCGGCATCCGCCGCCACGCCGTGCTGCTCGAGCTCCATGATGGCGGTGTAGTCGGTGACCACCATGCCCTCGAAGCCCCACTCGCGGCGCAGGATCTGATCCAGCAGCAGCGGGTGGCAGGTGGCCGGAATGGCGTTGAGGGTGTTGAACGCCGTCATGACGCTGGCGCAACCTTCCTCGAGCGCGGCCAGAAAGGGCGGTAGATAGTGCTCGCGCAGGCGCCACTCGGACATGTCCACCGTGTTGTACTCGCGCCCGGCCTCGGCCGCGCCATAGGCAGCGTAGTGCTTGACGCAGGCCGCCAGGGTGTCGGTGGCGCTCGGGTCAGCGCCCTGAATGCCGCGCACCTGGGCGCGGGCGATCAGCGAGGTCAACAGCACATCCTCGCCGGCGCCCTCCATGACCCGGCCCCAGCGCGGGTCGCGGGAGACGTCCACCATCGGCGCGAAGGTCCAGTGCACGCCGGCGGCGGCGCCTTCGACGGTCATGATGCGGGCGGCCTTCTCAATGCCTTCCAGGTGCCAGCTGGCCGCCTGCGCCAGCGGAATCGGGAAGATGGTGCGAAAGCCGTGGATGATGTCGTAACCAAACAGCAGCGGGATGCCCAGGCGTGAATCCTCCAGCGCCTGCTGCTGCAGCTCGCGGGTGAACGCGACGCCGAAGGCGTTGAACACCGAGCCGACCCGGCCGGTGCGCACGTCCGCCTCGATCTCGGTATTGGCCGGTGCCCCGGTGGAATCGCGGCTGCCGGAGACCTGGTTCATCTGGCCGATCTTCTCGGGCAGTGTCATCCGACACAGCAGGGCCTCGACCTGTTCCCGCAGCGCCCGGTTGCGCTCGCGATCCACCCCGAAGGGCAGACCGGCTCCCGGATTTGAACTCATTGCTGACATCCCTTCCTCCTTCAGGCCGCGCGTTCGAAGTAGTGCACGTCAAAGAGCTGCTGATCGTCACACCAGTGATCACGCAGGGTGAAACCGGCCCGGCCGGCCAGCGCCTCGAACCCTTCGCGGCTGTATTTCCACGAGTTTTCGGTGTGGATGTGCTCACCCGCGGTCAGCGCGATGGTCTGATCGTCGAGGCTGAACTGCTGATCGCGCTGGCTGACCAGGTGCATCTCGATGCGCGAGGCGGCCTCGTTGTAAAAGGCCAGATGCTCGAAGTCATCGGGGGAGACCGCGGCGCCCAGTTCATCGCGCAGGCGGTGGATCAGGTTGAGATTGAACGCACGCGTCACGCCCGCGGCGTCGTTGTAGGCGGCCTCCAGCCGGTCGCGATCCTTGATGCGATCCACCCCGATCAGCAGCCCGCCGCCGGGCGGCAGCTGGTCATGCACGCGCTTGAGCAGCTCGCCGGCCTCGCGGGGGGTGAAGTTGCCGATCGACGAGCCGGGGAAGAACACCACCGGACGGGCATCGCCTTCCAGCGCGGGCAGGGCAAACGGTGCGGTGAAGTCGGCGCACAGGGCATGAACCGGCAGCCAGGGGTAGTCATCGGCCAGCCGTCGGGTGCTTTCCAGCAGGAAGTCACGCGAGATATCCACCCCCACATAGTGGTGCGGGCGCAGCGCATCGAGCAGCAGCCGGATCTTGCGGGATGCGCCGCTGCCCAGTTCGATCAGGTCGATATCCGCGCCCACGCGGGCCGCGATGGCCTCCACCGAGCGCTCGAGGATCGCTTCCTCGGTGCGGGTGGGGTAGTACTCCGGCTGCTGACAGATGCGGTCAAACAGCTCGGAGCCGCGGTGATCATAGAAGTGCTTGGGCGAGATCCAGCGCGGCGAGTCGGTCAGCCCGACCGTGAGCGCCTCCAGCAGGCTCTGCTCATGGGTGGCATCGGCAAGCTGGTCGTGAAACTGCACCCGATGACGATTGCTCGGTGAGGAAAACGCAGAGGAAAGTGCCTGTGACATGACGGCCGGTCCTTTGTTCAAAAGCTCCGGTGTTCAAAAGTTGCGGAGCTCAGGGGTTCCAGATCGGGCCACCCTGCAAGGGGCAGCCCGGACAGGGTCAGACATCGCGCGCGAGACGGATGCCGGAAAAGGCCCAGCGCGCCTGGGGCGGGAAGAAGTTGCGATAGCTGGCCCGGATATGGTCGCCGGGCGTGGCGCAACAGCCGCCACGCAGCACCATCTGGCCGGACATGAACTTGCCGTTGTACTCGCCGAGGCTGCCCTCCAGCGGCGTAAAGCCCGGATAGGGCAGAAAGGCGCTGCCGGTCCACTCCCAGACATCGCCATAGAGCTGCTGCGGCCCCTGGCTCGGGGCGTCGGTAGCGCCCAGCGGTTGCAGCGCGCCGTCTTCCACGAAGTGGCCGTCAGTGGGCTGGTCGACGGCGGCGGTTTCCCACTCGGCCTCGGTGGGCAGGCGGGCGCCGGCCCAGCGGGCGTAGGCGTCGGCTTCATAGAAGCTGACATGACACACCGGCGCATCGGGGTCGACCGGCACCAGCCCGCCCAGAGTCATGGTGTGCCAGCGGCCATCGACCTTCTGCCAGTATTCGGGCGCCTGCCAGCCGGTGCTGTGAATCGTGCTCCAGCCATCGGACAGCCACAGCTCGGTGCGCGAGTAGCCGCCATCCTCGATGAAGTCGATGAACTCGGCGTTGGTGACCGGGCGGTCGGCCAGCTCGAACTCGGCCACGTACTGGCGGTGGCGCGGCGTCTCGCTGTCAAAGACGAAGCCGTCACCGTCGTGTTCGCGGGCCGACTCGGTGGGGTAATCCACCCCGATCTGGCGCACGCCAGCGGCATAACGATGCCAGCGCGGTTCGGCGGGCGTCGAGGTCTGCTCGCCGCGGGCCAGCAGCCGCTCGCGAATATCGTCGCGATAGACCGGGTGCAGCGGGTTGCAGGAGAGGATGTGCTTGATGTCCATCACCAGCAGCTCCTGGTGCTGCTGCTCGTGGTGCAGGCCGATCTCGAGACGGTCGATGATCTCGTCAAGATGCTCGGCAGGCGGCGCGCTCAGAAGCCGTTCCATTTCACGATCGATATGGGCGCGAAACTCATACACCTGCGCCACCGTCGGGCGCGAAATGGTGCCACGCAGATGCCGCGGAAAGGGCGTGCCGTGGGTCTCGTAATAGGAGTTGAAGAGGAAGTCATACGCCGGGTCGGGCGTTTGATAATCATCAAGCCAGGGCGAGAGGATAAAGGCTTCAAAGAACCAGCTGACATGGGCCAGATGCCATTTGGGCGGGCTGACGTCCGGCATGCTCTGGACCATGTAGTCCTCGGTCGCAAGCGGCGCACACAGCGTTTCGCTGGCACTGCGCACGCGCTGAAAGCGGCGCAGCCACTCCCGGGTATGCGCATTTTCGGCGCGCTCGATCGGCGCTCGGGTCGTCTGGGTCATGACGGGTCCTCGTAATGCGTTCGCATCAAAAATGAGACGGAAAGCGGCCCGGCGCGGATACCGGCGCGAGGTCGCACTGTTCTTCAGCGTAGCAAGGCCGTCCCGGTGTGCCCGGTCCGGTATCGGAAAATTTGTGACGGTGGGTAAGGTACGCAGCAATGTGCGTGCACACCGGGGTGCTAGACTGCGCCTTTCGTGACTTTTCCTGTCGGTGTTCCAGCGCTCATGTTTCGCACGCCTCGTCTGTCTGTTTCCCTGCTGTGGCTGCTGGTCTTTGGCCTGGCCGCCATCAACCTGCGCGCCCCCATCGTGGTCATCGGCCCGGTGCTGGAGCCGATCATGGCCTCCCTGCATATCGGGGCCGGGGCGGCGAGCCTTTTGACCACCGGCATGATTCTCTGCTTCGGGCTGCTGTCACCGTTTGCCCCGGCGCTGGCCGCCCGGCTGGGACTGGATCGGGCCATTGCACTGGCGCTGGTCGCGGTGGCCATCGGCAGCGTGCTGCGCGGCATCGAGCTCTTTCCCGTCATGCTGGCCGGGACACTGTTCGCCGGTCTGGGCATCGCCTTTGGCAACGTCTTCATGCCGAGTCTGGTCAAGCGCGACCGGCCCGAGCGGCTCGGGCAGACCATGGGGCTCTACACGGTGGTCATGGGCATCGGTGCGACGCTGGCGGCGGGCACGGCGGTGCCACTTTTGCAGGCCAGCGGCCACTGGTCGACGCCGGTGCGGCTGTGGGCGGGACTGGCGGTCGTTGCGGCACTCTGCTGGCTGTGGCGCGCTTTTCGCCAGGGCGCCGAGACCGACGGCGGCGGGGCGGTGCGCATGACGGCGCTGTTCAAAAGCCCGGTGGCGTGGACGCTGACCATCTTCATGGGCATGCAGTCGCTCGGGTTTTACACCCTGCAGACCTGGATGCCGTCGGTGGCCATCAGCGCCGGGGTCTCCACCACCATGGCCGGCAACATGGTGTCGCTGCTCAATCTGGTGAGCATTCCGGCCAGCTACGTGATCGCCCGCATCGCGGCTCGAATGAATCATCACAGCCTGCTGGTGCTGGGCCTGTGCCTTTTGATCGCTGCGGGGCTTGCGGGGCTGTTGCTGGCGCCGACGCTGTCGCCCGCGCTGTGGGCGATGCTGCTGGGTGCCGGACAGGGCGGCTGTTTCAGCTTCGCGCTGACCATGATCGTACTGCGCACGCGCCAGTCGCAGCACGCCGCGATGCTCTCGGGCATGTCGCAGAGCGTGGGTTATCTGCTGGCCGCCAGCGGGCCGCTGCTGTTCGGCGCGCTGCATGGCGCAACCGGCGGCTGGGGCGTGTCGCTGGGGCTGTTGCTGGTACTGCTGGGCGTTCAGACCGTGACCGGCCTTCTGATCGGCCGGCCACGGATGGTGACGCTGCGCGACCGGGATCAGCCCGCCGGTTGAGCGCGGCTGCTCTCGGCGCACTCATCGATGCTGGTGGCGATGTGGGTGATGAGTTCGTCGTAGAGCTCCGGACCGGGGTCGATGCCGGCGCCCAGCGGGTCGAGCACGATCGAGGTGTTGATGGGCATGTCGCCGAAAATGCTGTCGATCATGCGCGGGTTGTACTGCGGCTCGGAGAACACGCACTGCACGTTCAGCGACGTTACCCGGTCCTGCAGCTCGCGGATCCGCGCCGGCCCCGGGCTTGAGGCGTCGCCGATCGAGATGGCACCGGCGGCGTGAACGTCAAAGCGTTCCTCGAAGTACTGATAGGCGTCGTGGAAGACGATAAAGCGGGTGTCATGATCGTCCTGCAGGCGCTGCTCGGTGTCGGCAATCAGCGCATCAAGACGCTGCTGTGCTGCTTGAGCGTTGTGACGATAGGTGTCGGCATGCTCCGGGTCGGCCTCGGCCAGCGTCTCGGCCATGACGGCCAGCCACGCCCGGGCGTTGTGCGGGTCGAGCCAGGCGTGCGGGTTCAGACCGGTATGACTGTGGCCGTGCTCGTCACCATGAGCGTGGCCGCCGTTGTGGGCATGATCATGGTCGTGTCCCTCGGCGTGATCGTGCTCGTCGTCATGGCCATGCCCGTGATGCTCATCGTGATCGTGATCGTGACCGTGGGCCTCGAAGGTCGCGCCGTCGCGGTAGTCGAGACGGTGGGTGCCCGGGGCGTCGAGGAGCATGATGGCGTCGGCATCACCGGCCAGCGTCTGGATCGAATCGGCCAGCCAGGGCGTCAGCGCCGGGCCGATCCAGAACACCACGTCGGCGCTGTCCAGCGTCGAGGCCTCCGAGGGGCGCATCGAGTAGCCGTGCGGCGAGGCGCCGGGCGGCATCACCATTTGTGGCGAGCCCAGATCGCCCATGACCTGCGATACCAGCGAGTGGACGGGGGCGATATCCACCGCCACGCGGGGCACATCGGCCAGTGCCAGGGATGGGACAAACAGCAGCGGCAGCAGCCAGCGACGAGAAAGTGTCATGAAAGGGGCTCTCAATGGACAGTGAAATGGCGTTAAATGTTATGTTATAACATGACACATTAGCGGCCGGCTTATCGAATGACAAGCCCGGCCGACGCATGTTCTGTCATCACCGCAAAGAGGCCTGTCCTTGTTAACGCTTGAAGAGATCGGTGTGGTCCGCAACGGCAACGTCATCCTCGATGACATCAGCCTTGAGCTTGCCAGCGGCGAGATCGTGACCATCGTGGGGCCCAACGGCTCGGGCAAGTTCACCCTGCTCAGGGTGATCATTGGCGCGCTGGCGCCTTCCCGCGGCCGGATCCGCCGCGACGAGCACCTGACCATCGGCTATGTGCCGCAGCGGCTTCAGATCGACCCGACCCTGCCCATGACGGTCGGGCGTTTCATGGCGCTGCCGCGCCGCCGCCGCCAGAGCGACATCGAGGCAGCGCTGACCAGTGCCGGCGCCGGGGAGCTCATCAAACGCCAGCTCTCGGCGCTGTCGGGCGGTCAGCTGCAGAAGGTGCTGCTGGCCCGGGCGCTGCTGGAGCGCCCGAGCCTGCTGGTGCTCGATGAGGCCAACCAGGGGCTGGATCACCGCGCCACGGCGGAGTTCTATCGCCACATTGATCGGGTGCGCACCGAGCTGGGCTGCGCGGTTTTGATGGTCAGCCACGAGCTGCATGTCGTCATGAAGGCCTCGGATCGGGTGATCTGTCTCAACGGCACCATCTGCTGTCAGGGGCGCCCGGAGCGCGTGGCCGCCTCGCCCGAGTGGCAGTCGCTGTTCGGCATCGAGGAGTATGATGCGGTGGCGTTGTATCGTCACAGCGAATCGGGCCATGCCGGCCCGGAACAGGCCATCCGGGACATGCCGCAGCAGGAGAGGGCCTGTCGCCATGCTGGATGATTTCATGATGCGCGCGGCGCTGGCCGGCACCGGTGTGGCGCTGGCAGCGGCGCCGCTGGGCTGTTTCGTGGTGTGGCGGCGCATGGCCTATTTCGGTGATGCCACTGCCCACGCCGCGATGCTGGGCGTGGCGCTGTCGCTGGTGCTGTCGGTGTCGCTGCTGGCCAGCGTGCTGGTGGTGGCGCTGATCATGGCGCTGGTCGTTTCGCTGCTCAGTGACCGGGGCTACACCATGGACACCCTGCTGGGGGTGATGGCGCACGCCGCGCTGGCCTTCGGGCTGGTGGCGGTGTCGCTGGTGCAGGTCGCCCGGCTGGATCTGATGAGCTATCTGATCGGCGACATTCTCGCCGTCGGCCGGCGCGATCTGACCCTGATCTGGGGCGGCGCGATTCTGGTGGTGCTGATCATCGCCCTGCGCTGGTCGGGGCTTCTGGTATCGACGCTGAACCCGGATCTGGCCCGCGCCAGCGGCGTGGATCCCAGGCGCGAGCAGCTGTTGCTGACCCTGTCGCTGGCCGTGGTGGTGGCAGTGGCGCTCAAGGTGGTCGGCGTGCTGCTGATCGCGGCCTTTCTGATCATTCCGGCCGCCGCCGCGCGGCCCTTCAGCCGCACGCCGGAGGGCATGGCGGTGCTGGCCGCCGTGATCGCGATCATCGCCGCCAATGGTGGCCTGGCGATCGCCTGGCAGCTGGATACGCCCGCCGGCCCGTCGATGGTCAGCCTGGCCGCCGTCTGTTTTGTGCTCACGACGCTGGCGGGGCTGGTGCATCGCCGCCTGGGCCAGCGCCACGCTTGAACGCCCTGACAGGCGAACCGTGACACCGCTCGCCGGTACCCTGCCACCAGGGGCTCCGGGCGGGCCGCGACCAAAGACCAGGCGCCAGCGCGGGCGTTATTGATCACGATCAAGTCGGGCCGGTCGGCGCCGCGTCATGCTGGCCGGGTCCGGTGGCGCACTCCGGCGCCACCGCGGTCACTGGAGGATGCGCCATGTTCACGTCACTGCTGGTTCCCGTGGATGGTTCGGTTCATGCCCTCAAGGCCCTGAGCATCGCCGCGCAGCTGGCATCGCCCGGGGCCACCCTCCACCTTCTTCACGTCCGCGAGCTGCTGCCGCACCTGCATTACGGCAGCCTGCTCAGCATTCATGAGGCCATCCAGGCCTCATCACCGGAACATGCCGAAACGGAGATTCTGGCCGTCCTTGAACGGTCACAGGCGCACCTTCGCCGCCGCTTTGACGGGCCCATCGAGACCCATGGCCGCCACGGCGATCCGGCACGGGTGATCGCCCATGAGGCCGAGGCGCTGGGCACACAGGTCATCGTGATCGGCAGCCGCGGCCTGAGCGACTGGAGCGGCATGCTGATGGGCAGCGTCTCCCACAAGGTCAGCCATATCGCCTCCTGCATGGTCATCAGCGTGCATGACGATGAGGATGCCGCCCTGCCGGACGGGATCGATGACACCCCATACCAGGGGCTGTAGTCACACCGGGGCGGCCATGGCGAACAGGCCGATACGGACAGATCCTCAGAGGGTGGGCGCCAGCCCCAGCGCCTCGAGACAGGCGGTGAGCGAGCGTTCGCTGCGGCGCTCGTAGAGGGCAAACTCATCCTCCACTGCCACGCCGAGCGCCGCTTCGAACGCGCTGTGGCTGTCGGTGGCGGCGTAGTGCTGGGCGCTGCTCTCGCCCAGGTTGGACTGGAAGATGCCCGCGGCGCTGACCGGCAGAAAATCCTCGTAGGTGATGGGCCGCGCCCGGATCACGCCCCGGGTAATCAGCGCCTCGATGAGTGTGCGTCGCTCGTTCGGCAGGCTCTGCGCCTCCACAGCGCCTGCCCCTTCGACGAGTTGATACTCGAACCAGGCCAGCCCCTCACGGCGCAGGGTCGCCTCGTCATCGGGGAAGTCCTGAAAGGCGTCACGCAGCGCGCGCTGGTGTGCCGCCCCTTCCAGACCATGGGTCGCCTCGCGGGAAGCGGCCAGCAGCTCGTCATACAGCCGGCGACCGCGCCGGGTGAGGGCGGCGCCGCGCTGCTCGATCTCGCCGAAGCGCGCCGTGTGGGTGCCGGCCTCCTCGCCGTCGCCCGAGGGGAAGAGAATCGGCTCCTCCAGCGCCCTGAAGCTGGTCTGGCGCAAAAGGATCGGACAATTTCGCCGCGGTGGCCCTTCGATGGTGGCCTTCGGGCTGATGCCCCACTCGGGCATGGCCTGCTGGGTGGCGTCGATGTCCAGCGTGCGAGGGGTGAGGTGGTTGATGTGCGGGCCGTGAAAGCACACCACATCGGCGATCAGTCGGTGGGCCTGATGAAAGGCGTGATAGGTGTCGGCATCGACCGTGGCGTGGCGGTGCCAGCGAAAGGTCTCCAGCGCCTCGATCACAAACGCAGTGGCGTCCTCATCGCTTAGCCCGCCGTCGGCATCGAACCGGTCCAGCAGCGTGAGCAGTCGGTCGGTGAAGATCCGGCGCTGCTCGAGAATGGCCGCGGCGCGCTCGCGCAGGTCGTCATCCTCGATCAGCTCCAGACGCAGCAGCGAGGTGAACACCCGAAACGGATTCCGGGCCAGGGCGTCATCATCGACCGGGCGAAACGCCGTGGCGTGCACCGGCATGCCGGCCGGTGCCAGATCGTAATAGCCCACCGGGAACATGCCCATCACCGCGAACACCCGGCGCATGGTGTGAAGCTCGCCCGCCGTGCCCAGGCGAATCGCGCCGTGGCGCTCGATCTCGATGCGCGCCATCTCGCTGCCGCCCCGAGTGGCCAGGGCCTCCTCGTCCGGGGTGTGGTGATAGAGCGTCTGCGCATTGATGTCGGCAACCAGCTTCAACAGCGTGCCGTACTGGGGTACCTCCGAGCGGTACATGTCGGACATGGCGCTGGAAAAGCGGGTGCGAATATCGTCGGGACTGACGTGCCGGGCCATGAGGGTGCTCCGTGGCAGCAAAAAGGGTCTCCCGATTTAACGCCCGAGGGTGGCCGGCATTCAAGCGCCGTGAGGGCGGGCAAGGCCGCTGGTCCGCCCTCATCGGTTACGCTGTTGTCTCGAAAGCCGCCAATGCTGAACAAGGAGTGACCATGACAAGCGTCGAATATTATCTGCTGGATGTGTTTACCGACGCGCCATTTTCGGGCAATCAACTGGCGGTATTCATGGATGCCGAGGGGCTTGAAACCGCCACCATGCAGGCAGTGGCCTGCGAGCTCAATCTGGCCGAAACAGTCTTTCTGGGAACCGCCAGGGCCCCTGGTCACTACCCGATGCGGATCTTTACGACGACCAGAGAGCTGCCATTTGCCGGGCATCCCACCGTCGGTACCGCTCAGCTTCTCGCCGAGCTGGGTCTGGTCAGTCGCGAACAGACGCTGATCCTTCAACCCTCGGTAGGCGAACTGCCCATCGACTACGCGGACAGCAACGCCACCTTCACCACGGCTCGGCCTGCCAGTATTACTTCAAGCGTGCTGGACCAATCCACTGCCGCCGCCCTGCTGGGTCTGCAGGATCATCAGATTGTCGGCACTCCTGTGGTCTCTTCCTGTGGACTGGCGTTTCACCTGATCGAACTCAACGACCTCGCAGCGCTGCAGCACCTGGAGATATCCGAGACCGTATGGACCAACGTGGTGGCGCCGAGTGGGGTCGAGCAGGTGTACCTGTATGTTGCCGGCGTGTCAGCGGGCGAGGACACCGTACTTCGCACCCGGATGTTGTCTAGAGAGCACGGCCTGTGTGAAGACCCTGCCACCGGCAGCGCCGCGGCCGCGCTGAGCGGCTATCTGGCGACGACGGACAAAACCGAAAGCTGGATCATTCATCAGGGGGTGGAAATGGGGCGGCCCAGCGTGATCGAAACCGCCATGAACAACGAGCGAGTGCAGGTCGGCGGCAACGCTGTGCTGGTCGGTAAAGGCGAGATTTATCTACGCGATTAAGGTCGCCCTGCGTAGCAAGCAAAGGCGCATTTGCCGCTCGTATTCAACCACTGTTCAGAGCAGCAGCATGTTGATGCGGGCAAGTAGCTCGCCGTGATAGAGCACGCTCACCGCCAGGCTCAGGCCGATCAGGGCGATGGCCAGCGCCGCCACGCGGATCGCCCAGGTGGCCGGGACGGTGATCGGGGCATGACTGATCGTGATCACCCGCAGGCGCACGCCCGCCCAGGCGTACGTTGCCCCGGTGGCGATCAGCAGCGCCAAACCCGTCCAGGCAAGGCCATGCTCGTGATGGACAAACCCGCCGCGCAGCAACAGCGCCGAGATCAGCAGCATCACAAAGGCGGTGCGCGTCCAGGCAAGGCCCGTACGTTCGGGCTGCAGGCCGGGGTCGCGCTCAGCGGCCGGTTCGGGCCTGGTCATGGCGTCATCCCCACATCAGCAGCACGCCCAGCACCAGCGCCACGACCGTGACAAACAGCGCCAGAATCAATAGAAGCCGCGTGTAGGGCAGGGCATCATCGCTGCGCATGGCGCGCTCGTTGCTCGCCCAGCGGTGATAGGCGGCCAGCGACAGCACCGCCCCGGCCAGCGCCAGCAGCACCGCCACCGCCTCGCGCGCCCAGGGCGTGGCGATGTCCGGCGCGAACTGATAGATGCCCACCGCGCCGGCCATGAAGGCCAGCGCCGTGCGAATCCAGGCCAGGAAGGTGCGCTCGTTGGCCAGCGAGAAGCGATAGTCCGGATGGTGGCCCTGGCGCTGCCAGCGGGGGCGAAAGGCGCGGCGGCGGTTGGGGTCTGAAGACGGTGTGGTCATGGTCGAGACGGCGTGATCGGTGGCGTAAACTGAACGCATGATTCTCATGGGCGCCGGCGGGACGGCGGCGAGCCCTTACGATAACGGTTCACGGTCGCAGGAGACAGGCATGACCCTTCTGACACGAAGCTGCGCCCTCGGCGCACTGATGCTGCTGGCGGGCTATCTCTTTGGCGCCCTGTTGCAGAATGACTGGGCCTTCATGCACTGGCCGCTGCCGGTGCAGCTCACGGTCATCGTGTTTGCCCTCGCCGCCGTTGCGGTGTGGCTGCTGGTGCACTGGTTCGTGCGCGATCAGGACTGAGACTGATACCCCACCATGATAACCAGCGCCCCGGCCAGCGCCAGCCCGCCGCCCAGATAGTCACTCATCTGCAGCGGCTGACCATCCACCAGGCGCAGCCACGCCAGTGCGGTGATGAGATAGACCCCGGCATAGGCGGCATAGATGCGCCCGCTGGCGGCCGGGTGCAGCGTCAAAAGCCAGGCAAACAGCGCCAGCGACACCGCCGCCGGCACCAGCCACCAGGCGCTGCTGGAGAGCACCCACCAGCGATAGACCAGATAGCAGCCGACGATCTCGGCCAGCGCCGTGACGATAAAGAGCAGGGTGGTGATGACGGGGGCCATGGGCGCTCCGAAGTCGAACAAGGGGCGCCTACTCTGACACAGGGGCTGGGCAAGGCCACAAGGGATGGCTAGAATATGGGCCGGGTTCGCCGGTATAGCTCAGTTGGCAGAGCAACGCATTCGTAATGCGTAGGTCGGTGGTTCGAGTCCACTTACCGGCACCCGCAGGATTTTAAAGGCCCGGCGCATATGCGTCGGGCCTTTTTTTGTTTTGTAGGGTGGTATGGTCGTTTTGCTCTTGCTACAGCTGAATCTGAGAGCTTGAGCACTTTTTTTAATTAAGGACTGATCAGTACGTATCCGCTATTCAGTTCCTAAAAGTCTGGCTCATCAAGGCATACAGTCGGGGTTCGATGGCCAATACTATTGATGGGGAAGACGTGATACTGGTCGATCGCTCACGTACGAAGCCTGATGGTGTGTTCCTAGTACAAGTAGGGGGTGCACTGAGGGGCAAGCGTGTGCAGCGGATGATCGGCAGCGCCCTGTCATTGGTGAGCGATAACCGGAAGTACGAGCCTTGATTGATCACACCCGAGATGCTGAGTAGGGGAAAGGTTGAAGTGAGTGGGCAGGTATTTGGGCATTTGGGGCGGGTAAGCTAGTTGTGCTTTTCTCCTTTATCAGATAAAAATAATGCTTAATGTTTTAAGCGTTATGTTTTCGTTTTAGGAGTGTATATGGGCTACGAAAGCTGGAAGCATACAAAAATATCACCTAGCTCTATAGAGCTTGATCCAAAGAATCCAAGACTACCTAATCTTCCAGAAGGGGCGAACCAGCCCGATGTTAGGTCTAACTTGTTAGCATCATGCAAAGTCCGGGAGATGGCAAAGTCTATTTCTACTTCAGGATTTTATCCTGACCAGACTGTCGTTGTGATAAGGAAGCCTAATAAAAATAGTAGATTTATAGCTATCGAAGGGAATAGAAGGGTATGTGCTTGCCAGCTATTGCTAAAGCCAAACTTGGCTCCGGCCGAACATAGTAGGTATATAGAAAGACTTTCTGTTCAAGGCGAAAGTTACAAGGCCAGCTTTGAAAAAATCCCAGTTGTAATTGCACCTGATAGATTGGCAGCGATTCGGTTAGTCGTATCTAGGCATCTGAACCAAGCGCCTGTTATAAGCTGGTCTTTATATGCTCAAGGGCAGTTTGCTATTAATGCTTTTAACGATGGCAAAACTATGGAGCAGGTTATAAATGAAACAGGACTGAGTAGTTCAGATATACGAAAAGCGGTGCAAGATGCTCGTATTATCGATTTGTTTATGGGGCTAAAGTGGGATGAGGGTGAGAAAGAAATAATTTATGACAGCGTCGACGACTTTCCAGTTGGTGTTCTAAGGCGAATACTTACCAGTAGCGTGACAAAAGAAAAATTTGGCAATATTTACTTTGATGACTCTGGATGGCTAAATTTTGAATGGGATCAAGAGATAATAGAAAGTGTCTTGAAGAGATTTATGTATGATTCGTTACCGGCACTTACGGGGAGTAGCAAAAAAGCAGTTTTGACAAGTAGAACTATTAACGATAAAGAGGACGTGAAAAGATATTACAAAGAAGACTTTATTCTCGATGTAAAAAATGTTGGAAATAGTAATGCTGTTTCAGCTAAAGACCTGATTGAGCATGTTGATAGGCCCTCTTCTAATAATGATAGTAAAGGTAAAAATGAAGGTGAATTGGGTGCGAAAAAGCCTAGCCGTCCAAAAAAGAAAGTAAATCCTAGAGCATTGCCTGCCAATCTTGAAATAAATATTAAAAATGACAAAGCAGGGCGAATTCTTCAAGAGTTGCAAATTATTGAGCCGCAAAAATATCCCTATGCGACGGCCTTGCTTTTAAGAAGCTTACTAGAGGTATCTTTGATAGCTAGAATGAAGCATGTGGATGTCTGGAAAGATTTTATGATTCAACATCAGAAAGGCAGTGGTATACCGCCTTTAGAAACTATAGTCAAATTTGCAGGATCTTGCTCTAAAACAGTGCCTGATCAAAGTTTGAGAAACTCTATGAGTAATCAGCATACGGTACCTAGAAAGCTACTCAACTTTGTTACTCATAACGATCAGCATGTTTTTACTTCTACTGATGCTAAAGACGCTGCTGAAAAAATGACTCCATTATTTAGAGCTTTACTTGAGGCAAAATATTAGCGCCTCAATGTTGGTTTATTTTCAAGAAAAAGGTTTCCATAAAAGAGCACTTCTTTAGCTTTTGGGCGTTTTAAGTGAGTTGAGTAGTGGAGAGAAAATTCTTCACACTCAGCTCCTTGATAAAGCGCCTTGATCTCTTCGCAATTGTCGTAAGTAACAAGCCACGGGGTTTCGAGCGCCACCACCTTCTCAGCAATTTCTGCATGATCTTCGGGTTTGTAGAAATTGCGATAGAGCTGGTTGGCTTTATTGTAGTAGGGTGGATCGAGATAAATCAGGGAGCTTTCCGGGGTTTCAAGAAAGCCCGGCTGGATCAGTTCCATGGCGTCTACATCATAAAGCGAAATGTCTTCCCGCCGTGCGGCAATATCCTTGATGCGTTTGCACAGCCCTTCAATGTTGTATCGCGCATCCAGCTTGTAAGTGCCACCTTGGCCTTTCCCGCCGATGACGCCGCCGGAAATAATGCCTGACCGGTTGGTACGGTTCATAAAGAAAGTGGCAAAGCCAAGGATTGTGGTATCAACTTCGCCCGGCACGTCCACGATTGCACGCTGCTGGTACCAGGTATCCATGGTGACAGGTGTTTCTCTGATCAGCGATACAAGACGCTCACTGTCATTAAGTACAGCCCACCAGAAAGCGTAAATCGCTGGATCAGCATCGTTGATCACGATACTGCTCACATGTTCTTTCAGCAGCAGATACATGGCTGCGCCTGCACCACCTGCGTAGGGCTCTACGTAGCAGCCTTCTTGCAGGTCGTTATGCCGGATAACTTCAGCCAGCCATGCGCCAAGTCGTCCTTTGCCGCCTGGGTAGCGTAGAGGGGTAACGAATGAAGAAGACATGGCACTTCCAAATAAAGATGCATCTAATTCTAACTGCTTGTTCATAAGATGGCCACCTCCAAAAAGACATTTATTATCAATAAGATAAATTTTTGATAGATGGCTTGATGTCGGCATTGTACTGGATTTGCATCCAGTAACAAAGTTTGGAAGTAATGTGTGTTTTGCTTTGAACAAATGTTCATGCTTTCGATTGACATGAAGTTCTTTCAAGAGCGGTTTAGCGGCTTCCTATAGATAGTAATTTTTTATTTTATTCTGCTTGTCACCTGTCCGGCAGTAGACGAATTGTACCTCTTGGGTTGGTGCGCAAGTCACGAGAGCGCTCTCCGAGCTTGGTAAGGAGCTTTGCAAATCTTCTACTTGGGTGGCATCGTCCAAGAGATACGTCAGCGTTGAAAACGTCAGGATTATTACCTTTACTCTATCTGCCGGTCACATGGTCGTTAATTCGGCCCGCCCTACGCTTTCCTTCCACTCGCCCCATACACCTCCGTATATCTCGTTGCCCCATCACTCCTGCACGACGCCATCAGTTCCTTCACTACACGCCTCTGCCGGGTCCTGATACTGGTTTCCTTGTCCCGATAGTGCGCGTTGGCCAGCCAGTTGAAGCTGCCAACGATGGCGTACTTCTTGTCCACAATCAGACACTTCTCATGCGTGGCGCGCTGCACAATGGTCAGCCGGCCCTTGCGACTCTGTTCGCCGGTTTTTTTCAGATTCTCCAGTGCCCTGATCGCCGTGTCGGAAAGCCGGTGCTGCCGGTCGCGATCGCTGGCGCCGTAGGCGATGTGAACGTTGACGCCGCGTTTTAGCGCACTCGCCAAAAGATCACAGAACTGATCGTTCACGACCCGATCGGACAGCCAGCCGGAGACGATCATCAGGTCCTTTCGGGCAATCTCAAGCGCGTGGATCAGCTCACTATGATGGTCACGCCCCTGGATCAGCTGGTTTTGGGTCGCGGTGCTTTTGGCGCCGGGCGCCGCCCTGCTGTCGGCAGTTTGAGTCGCCTTGCCGGCTCGCGCTTTCTGCCTGAGGAAAAACCGAGTGCCGTACCAGCTGATCCACGCGGTGAAGGTCTGGACAGCCAGCACGGGCAGCCACCCGAGCGTCATGAGTGACCACAGCGTCCAGCCCAGTGCGGCGACCGC
Source organism: Kushneria sp. AK178 (assembly GCF_053903105.1). Taxonomy (NCBI): domain Bacteria; kingdom Pseudomonadati; phylum Pseudomonadota; class Gammaproteobacteria; order Oceanospirillales; family Halomonadaceae; genus Kushneria; species Kushneria sp. AK178. The sequence continues at coordinate 506,285 of NZ_CP096381.1, forward strand.
GCCCACCCTGCGATGCAGCCGGGTCAGGCACAGCACCGAGATAAAAATCACCAGCTGGTAATGCAGAAACGTCATCAGAAATGCCTATCAAAAACAGCATGTTATCCGGTGCTGTCGAAACAGGCCATGCCTGACGTTATCCGGGGCGTGAATTTCTCTCTTCACCGCTCGTGACTACACTCCCGTCATGTGCGGACGATACGTATTGTTTACCCAGCGCCGGAAGGCAGCTCGAGAGCTGTCGTTTGACGTGCGCGATCACGTCGATGATGCCGAGCGGCCTCGCTACAACGTGGCGCCCGGCACCCATGTGCCCGTGGTGCTGCATCGCGAAGATGAGGAGGCGGCGAGCTTCGAACACGTCTGGTGGGGCTATCACCCGCACTGGGCGGGCGATGACGCGCCGACGCCGATCAACGCGAAGGCCGAGAAGGTCGCGACGTCGAAGTACTATGCCGGCGCGTTTTCCCGTCACCGCTGCCTGGTGCCGGCCGATGGCTGGTATGAATGGCTCAAGACGGGGGATGGCAAGCAGCCGCATTTCATCTGCCGGGCGGACAGGGCGCTGATCTGGCTGGCCGGCATCTGGTCAACGCGGCCGGATGGCGAGCCGGGGCTGGCCATCATCACCCATGATGCCCGCGGGGCGGCCCGGGACGTCCATGACCGGATGCCGCTGGCACTGGCGGATGACTGCCTCGCGGACTGGCTGGACCCGCACATGACCGAACGGGAGACGATCCGTCAGCTGATCAAGCCGGTGCCGGCAACGGCCATCACCCACTGGGCGGTGTCGAAGGATGCCAACCGGGTCGGCAATGACCACGCCGAGCTGGTCGAGCCGTTGAATCCGGCGTAAAACCGCGACCGGTCATTTTCCCTTTACCCGCTGCAAGGAGGCGTCATGCGCGTGGCGTATCGAATGCCCATGCCCACCATGGTGCCCCGAGGCGAGCAGGACCCGGCCTACACCCCGGGCGCTGACCGCTGGCAGCAGTTTTTGCCCCGCATTCGCATCTCTCCTTTCTGGCAGAAGTGGTGCAGGACGATGACGCTATCGATCCGTGGCAGGAGGGCGACTGGCTGGTCGTCGATCAGATGCGGTCACTGCGCGACGGCGCGCTGGTGGTGGTCAATGTCGACGAGGCGCTGTACGTCTATCGCTATGCCCATCGCATCAACCTGCCCGTGCTGGAGGGGCTGGACGGGCAGCTGTGGACGGGCGATCTGACCAACGTGGATATGGTAGGCGTGGTGTCGCATCAGGTGCGATCGGTGTACTGACGCAGCCCTTGATCGGCGACCGGGCCTGACATGGCGGTATCGGGTCATGACGCCGGGCACTCCCGCTTCTGCTGTCCCGGCTCGATCAGGCCTCCGGCGGGAGGCGATTACTTTCCCGAAGCGCTTTCCGCAGAAACGTTGCCCTCGGCGTCAGCCGGTCAGGCGCTTGTCGGAGGCGGTATCGTTTTCCAGGGGGGAGGTTGTGGTATCGGTATGCTCCCTGTCGGCTTCAACCAGCCGATGAATCTTCACCGCGTGGCGCGCTGTTTCCGACTGTTCTGTTTCCAACAGCTGCTGTTCCGTGCGCCGGGCCTGATCGTCCGCGCGCCGGGACAGGACAAAGGCGCCCAGAAAAAAGCTCACCAGCAGTAGATAAAATGCCCCAAAAATCAGCCAGACCATAAGGCCTCCAATTCAGTCACCATGGGATACGTTAAGTATTAATTCCATAGGTTACCGAATGTAAAGTCCTTGGCCTAAAACTTGTTAAGCGGCAGCCAGGTCTGGAGAAGCAGAGAGATCATTCCTTTTTATGGCCTCACGCATGGGCGGTCACGGACTGTCCTCCTTGTCGGCGGGTGCCTTGCGTTTTTCGAAGTGCCGGTAGAGCCGCCACCAGGCCAGCGCGCCTGTAATGCCGACTATTAATGCAAAAATAATCATCGTCTTTACCTATTGGTTGCCTCGATATTTAACATGGATCACGTTTTTGATTTTGGCAATCAGCGTCGTGCTCGGGTTGTGGCGGGCCGACCTGCTAGATGATGCAGGGAGGGCCGGGTTGAAAACGGGGCAGGCAACGGTAGCGATCCGCTCCGCATCAGGACATGGAGCAGACCTCCTGAAAAATGGCTGCGCGCTCGGGGCGGCAGTCATGCCTGAAAGGAGCGCCGGACGTTCGTTATCTCGCCGGCATCACCCGCAGTACCCGCCCTTCGGGACTATCCGTCAGCAGATACACTGCCCCTTCCGGGCCGGTGCGTACGTCGCGAATGCGCTCGTCGAGCCCGCCAAAGAGCCCCTCGACGTCTTCGGCCTGCGTGGCGTCGTCGGCAAGCGTGACGTGACGGACCTCGCGATCGACCAGTGCGCCGACCAGCAGATCACCCTGCCACTGAGGGAACAGCGCGCCGTCATAGCGCGTCATGCCGGAGGGGGCGATCGAGGGCGTCCATTCCAACAGCGGCGGTTGCGTGCCGGGATAGGTGTCGAAGGGCGTGACGCGGGCGCCGGTGTAATCCAGTCCGGTAGTGGCGATCGGCCAGCCGTAGTTGCCGCCCGGCTGGATGAGGTTGATCTCGTCGCCGCCCTTCGGGCCGTGCTCGTGAATGATGATGCGGTCCTTGTTATCCACGACCAGGCCCTGCACGTTGCGGTGGCCGTAACTCAGAATCTCGGGCCGGGCGGTATCATCACCCACGAAGGGATTGTCTTCCGGGACGCTGCCGTCCGGGTTCAGGCGCACGAGGGTGCCGATGTGGTTGGCGGTGTTCTGGGCCTGCTCGCGGTAGTCGAAGCCGTCACCGAGGGTGAGGATCAGCGTGCCATCCGACAGCCAGGCCAGCCGGCCGCCAAAGTGGGCATCGCCATACTTGGCCGGGTCGACACGAAAGATCTCCTCGACCTGCTCGAGCCTGTTCTCCCCAAGGCGGGCACGCGACAGGCAGGCGTGGTTGGCACTGGGTGTGCCGCAGGCGTAGGCGAGAAACAGCGTCCGGTCCTGCTCGAAATCGGGCGACAGCAGCACGTCGAAAAGCCCGGACTGGCCCGAGGCAAACACCGCCGGCACGCCGTCGAGCGAGGCGGTGAGCGTGTCGCCCTCGGCGCTCAACAGCCGCAGCCGCCCCGGGCGTTCGGTGACCAGCATGCGCCCGTCGGGCAGAAAGGCCAGCGACCAGGGGTGTTCCAGCCCCTCGGCGACGGTCTCGATCCGGTAATCGGTGGCCTCGGGCTGCGCCAGCGCGTCGGGGGCAGGGGCCAGACCGGCAGTGCCGGCCGCCAGTAGCGCCACTGTCATCGTGCCGGTGGCGCGGTTTGCCGTGCGTTGCTGGCCGGCGCCGCGCAGAAACGCCAGCACTACGCCCGCAATACCGGCACTGATCAGCATCGCGATCATGCCGGCGGTGGTGCGGGTGGCGGCGATCAACGTCGGCATGGGGGCGAACAGGTTGACCAGCTGGAAGGTGAGCCACAGCGCCACCATGGCAGCCAGCGCGCAGAGCACGGGACGGTGCTGGCCGCTCCAGAAGTGGTGCGAGATCAAAAGCGCCAGGGCCTGCGAAATCACAAACCCGACCGAGAAGAGCGCGGCATAGACCGGCGCGAACCGGATCAGATCGCCAAGGGTCGTCGTCAGGCGCTGCATGACCGAAATATCCACACCCATTTGCTGCAGGGCCGCCAGGTTCATCTGGGTCTGCACGATGCTGCCCAGCAGCGTGCCGACGAGCAGGGCAATGAGAAAGTGGATGCCAATGGTGAGCCAGGCCGGCCGATTGCGCATGGTGTTGACCCTTGAGCCGTGAGTGGTGACAGGGGCAAGGCCACCTCTGCCGTTAATGGGCTCAAGCGTACCCTGCGTTCCTCAGCTCGGGTTTAAGGCGAGGGGGGCCACCTGCATCGGCGGCCCCGGGCGGGCGCTTAGTGCGCCATCATGGCGTCAACGACCTCCCGGTCGCTATAACTGGTGGGATAGTAGGTCGGCCAGTTGACCACGTTGTCCAGCAGTGCCTGGCGGTCATCGCCCATGTAGAGATGGTAGTGATGGGCATCGGTGGGGGCGATGTCGTGATCGCTGAACTGGATGAAATCCGGTGCCCGGTCGTCGCCTTCGGTCTTTTGAAAGATAAAGCGCACGCCGCGATTGCCTGCTTCGTAGTTCAGAATCTCGTAGCCGTCATCGGCGTAATGGCCGGTATAGGCGTCGCCGTCGGCGTGGAAGGTGACGTCCTGATCGTGAATCTCGATGCGCTCGACGTCGGTGCGATAGCCCTCGCGGTAGTACATCCTGTATTCCTCGACGCTTTTGTCGCCTTCCTCCGCCTTGTGGGCAAGGACTTCATCCAGCGTGCCGTTTTGCAGCAGCGGGTAGACGGACTGCCAGTCGCCTTCCCAGTCGGAAAGCGCCCGCGCCTTGACCTGATCGTCATCGAAATAGCCCGAGTGGATGTCCTCGTCATGATCGTGGCCGTGTTCGTGATCATGGCTTTGGTCGTGATCGTGGCTGTGGTCATGCCCGTGGCCGTGTGTGTCGGATGCGAGCACGGCCTGAGTGCTGCTGGCGGCGAGCAGGCCCGCGGTCATGAGCGCGGTAGCGGTATAGCGAATAAAGACAGGTGTCATGGGGTGCGTTCCGGGTAATGATCGAGTGGTCTTTTATAAAACGTTATAACGTAACATTTAAGAAGTTTTTGGCGATAGGTGTTTTGCACCGGCCTGGCCGGCGCGATCTCTGGCCAGCCCGGATCTGCTATTTTGAGCCGCTTATAAACCGTGACCCGGGGGCTACTGGAACAAGGCAATGAAAATCAACGTGGTCGGGACGACCGGTGCCGGCAAGAGCACGCTGGCGCGCCGGCTGAGCGAGGCGCTGTCACTGCCCCATATCGAAATGGATGCGCTCTTGTTTCTGCCGAACTGGCAGGAGAAGCCTGATGCGCAGTTTCTGGCAGAGATCGAGGAGGTACTGACCACCTCACCCGGCTGGGTGCTGGATGGCAATCTTGATCGCACCCGCGCGATCAAGTGGCGCGACGTGGACATGGTGATCTGGGTCGATACCGGGTTCTGGCGCACGATGGTGCAGGCCGTCACCCGGGCCGTGCATCGCGCCTGGACACAGCAGGAGCTGTGGCCCGGCACCGGCAACCGGGAGAGCTTCAAGGGCACGTTCTTCAGCCGTGACTCTATCCTGCTCTGGACCCTGAAGACCTGGCGACGCAACCGCCGGCGCTACGTTACGGCCATGGCGGACCCGCGATATCGGCATATCCGGTTTGTGCGGCTGTGCCGTCGTAAGGAAATCGACAGGTTTGTCCGGGTGCTCAGCGGGCAGGGCGAGTACATGGATTAATGCGCCTCCCACGGTCGTCTACCTGTTTTCTCGCATGCCGCATGACACGCTTTCCTGACAGTAGCGGATGAGCGTCTGCCTGGATGGCGACTTGTCAGCAGTCATCCCTCGTCTGTAACCCCGTGTCGTCTCCGGTGTCCGTGCGTCATTCAGGGCTTTTGAGTGCGACGCTCAATGTTCCGAGAGCGACGCTTTCAACTAACGGAGGGCGATACATTGTCCATAAAACCGTGTATACGTGTCTGTTAGCGACAAATTAAGAGGCGACTGTTGCAGTAGAAATGATGCATGATGCATGTCATGGCAATCGTGCTTCGACAGATCGCAGACGAGTCTGCCAAAACAATGACAAGAGCAGGAAAAGTTGAGGAGGCATGACGACCATGTTACCTGATCATAAGGCAGGCCCCGTAACGGGAGCCAGCGGCCTGGGCACGCCGCAAACCATTGGCTTCCTGCTGCTTGATAACTTCACGCTGATTTCGCTGGCCTCGGTGATCGAGCCGCTGCGCATGGCGAATCAGCTGGCCGGACGCGAGCTCTATCGCTGGTACACCCTGACCCAGGACGGCGCGCCGGTGCGGGCCAGCGATGGACTGCAGGTGACCCCCGATGTCTCGATCACCGTGCCCCTGTCGCTGGACTGGGTGGTGGTCTGCGGCGGGGTGGGGCCCCAGCACAGCGTTACGCGTGAACACGCGCACTGGCTGCAGGCACAGTCGCGTCAGCTGCGGCGCATCGGTGCCATCTGTACGGGCAGCTGGGCGCTGGCCCGGGCCGGACTACTGGATCATTACGAGGCCAGTATCCACTGGGAGTGTCTGGCGTCCATGCAGGAGGCCTTCCCCAACGTCACGCTGACCACGCGGCTGTTCTCGATCGATCGCGACCGGTTCACCGCCTCCGGCGGGACGGCGCCGATGGACATGATGCTCAATCTGATCGCCCGCGATCACGGTCACGAGCTCTCGGCCGGTATCTCCGAGATGTTCATCTGCGAGCGGGTGCGCAACGAGCAGGATCACCAGCGCGTGCCGCTCAAGCACGTGTTGGGCACTACCCAGCCCAAGCTGCTGGAGATCGTGGCGCTGATGGAGTCCAATCTCGAAGAGCCGATCGAGCTGGATACGCTGGCGCGCTACGTCAATGTCTCCCGGCGTCAGCTGGAGCGGCTGTTCCAGCGCTATCTGCACTGTTCGCCGTCGCGCTACTACCTCAAGCTGCGTCTGGTGCGGGCGCGTCAGCTTCTCAAGCAGACGTCGCTGTCGATCATCGAGGTGGCCTCGGTCTGCGGCTTCGTGTCGACACCCCATTTCTCGAAATGCTATCGCGAATACTTTGGCGTGCCGCCCAGAGGCGAGCGTTCGGGCAGCAACAGCTGGCAGAGTCGCAATGCCAGCGCGGCCAATGCGCTGCAGCAGGGCAAGATCGTGGCGTTCGAGCCGGCCACGAGCGAGCCCATGTCCAGCGCGATGATGTCGCTGATGCACGCCCAGGGAGAACCGACGTTCGCCAGCGTACCGCTGTCACGCTGACCCCCCGTATTCCGCGCTGTTCGCGCCATGAAAGGAGCTGCCCCGACCGGGGCAGCTCCTTTTTCATGCCCGCCTGTCCGGGGGCTGACAGGGGGGAATTACGGCAGTGATCTGATTCGCCGGTAGTTTATCCGTGGGCCGGTGTGCGGGGTCGACTCGTGACGTCGCTCTTTGGCAGGTCATGACGCTTTTGGAATTTTCCCCGTCGTTTCCAGGCGTCGGACGATGTCGGGGCAGGGATATGCTCGTCGCATTAGTCACCATCTGGAGCCTGACCATGACCCCTGCCGAACTGCATGACGACGCCATCGTGATCGACGGCCTGATCATCGCCAAATGGAACCGGGAGCTTTTGGAAGACATGCGCCGCGGCGGTCTGACTGCGGCCAACTGCACCGTCTCGGTCTGGGAAGGGTTCAAGGCAACGGTCGATAACATCGTGGCGTCCAAAAAGCTGATGGACGAGTGCAGCGACCTGGTCCGCCCGGTCCGCACCACCGCGGACATCACCCGTGCCAAGGAAGAGGGCAAGACCGGCATCATCTTCGGTTTCCAGAACGCGCACGCCTTTGAAGACCAGATCGGCTACGTCGAGGTCTTCAAGAACCTGGGCGTGGGCATCGTGCAGATGTGCTACAACACCCAGAACCTGGTCGGTACCGGCTGCTATGAGCGCGACGGCGGGCTGTCCGGCTTCGGTCGCGAAATCGTGGCTGAAATGAACCGTGTCGGCATGATGTGCGATCTCTCCCACGTGGGGGAAAAGACCTCTCAGGAAGTCATTCTCGAATCCAAAAAGCCGGTGTGCTACTCCCACTGCCTGCCGTCAGGCCTCAAGGAGCATCCGCGCAACAAGTCCGATGAAGAGCTCAAGTTCATCGCCGATCACGGCGGCTTCGTGGGTGTGACCATGTTCACGCCGTTTCTCAAAAACGGGGTCGATTCGACCATCGACGACTACTGCGAAGCGATCGAATACATCATGAACATCGTCGGTGAGGACGCCATCGGCATCGGTACCGACTTCACCCAGGGGCACGGTCCGGAGTTCTTCGAGTGGCTGACCCACGACAAGGGCTACGCCCGTCGCCTGACCAACTTCGGCAAGATCATCAATCCCGAAGGCATCCGCACCGTCGGCGAATTCCCCAATCTGACAGAGGCGCTGTTGAAGCGCGGCCTGAGTGAATCCCAGGTCAGAAAGATCATGGGCGAGAACTGGATGAGAACCCTGAAGGACGTCTGGGGCGAATAACCGCCCGACAGGGCCGGGGCGGTGCCTGACCCGCTGCCCCGACCCGGTTTCCCATCGCCTATCGGGACCGACACCGGCCCCTGACCTGAATAACGACAAGCTTGAGGAAGACGACCGTGACGAAACAAGCTCCCGAACTCCCGATTGAAGTCGACAGTGAAACCGGCATCTGGACCACCGATGCCCTGCCGATGCTTTACGTACCGCGTCATTTCTTCATCAACAACCACATGGCCGTCGAAGAGGCCCTGGGTGCCGAGAAATACGCGGAGATTCTCTATCACGCCGGCTACAAGAGCGCCTGGCACTGGTGCGAGAAGGAAGCCGAGCTTCACGGTCTGGAAGGCGTGGATGTCTTCGAGCACTACATGAAGCGACTGTCACAGCGCGGCTGGGGTCTTTTCATTACCGAAGAGATCGACCTGGAGGCCGGCACGGCCCGCGTGCGACTCGAGCACAGCGCCTTCGTCTATCAGATGGGCAAGGTGGATCGCAAGGTCGAGTACATGTTCACCGGCTGGTTTGCCGGCGCCATGGACCAGATTCTGGGCGCCCGTGGCAGTGACCTGCGCACCGTTGCCGTACAGACCCAGAGTGGCGCCCAGCAGGGCCACGATCACGGTCTGTTTGTTGTCACGCCCGCGTAACCGAGGATCCTTGCAATGGCATTCGAAGCTCTGTTCAAGCCGATCCAGATCGGCAAGCACACCATCCGCAACCGTGTGGTCAGCACCGCTCACGCCGAGGTGTACGCCACCGACGGCGGCATGACCACCGACCGCTATGTCAAATACTACGAAGAGAAGGCCAAGGGGGGCTGCGGCCTGTGCATCTGCGGCGGCTCGTCGATCGTGTCCATCGACAGCCCGCAGGCCTGGTGGAGCTCGGTCAACCTGTCGACCGATCGCATCATCCCGCACTTCCAGAATCTGGCGGATGCCGTGCACAAGCATGGCGGCAAGATCATGATCCAGATCACCCACATGGGGCGTCGCTCGCGCTGGGATGGCTTTAACTGGTCAACGCTGGTGTCGCCGTCCGGCATCCGCGAGCCGGTCCACCGCTCGACCTGCAAGACGATCGAGGAAGAGGAGATCTGGCGTATCGTCGGTGACTTCGCCCAGGCCGCGCGCCGGGCGAAGGAAGGCGGCCTTGACGGCGTCGAGCTGTCCGCCGTGCACCAGCACCTGATCGACCAGTTCTGGAGCCCGCGCGTCAACAAGCGAACCGACCAGTGGGGCGGCAGCTTTGAAAACCGCATGCGCTTTGGCATGGAAGTGCTCAAGGCCGTGCGTGAAGAGGTCGGCGATGACTTCGCGGTGGGCCTGCGCATCAGTGGTGACGAGTTCCACCCGGACGGTCTCGATCATGACGAGATGAAGCGCATCGCGGCCTACTACGACGCCACCGGCCAGATCGACTATTTCGGTGTGGTGGGCTCGGGCTGCGATACCCACAACACCCTGGCCAACGTCATCCCCAACATGTCCTATCCGCCGGAGCCGTTTCTGCATCTGGCCGCGGGCATCAAGGAGATCGTCAGCGTTCCGGTCATTCACGCCCAGAACATCAAGGACCCCAACCAGGCGCAGCGTATTCTGGAGGGCGGTCACGTCGACATGGTGGGCATGACGCGCGCCCATATTGCCGACCCGCACCTCATCGCCAAGATCCAGATGGGGCAGGTGGATCAGATCAAGCAGTGTGTCGGCGCCAACTATTGCATCGACCGTCAGTACCAGGGCCTCGATGTCCTGTGTATCCAGAACGCGGCTACCTCGCGCGAATACATGGGCCTGCCGCACATCATCGAGAAAAGCGAAGGGCCAAAGCGCAAGGTCGTGGTGGTCGGCGGTGGCCCCGGTGGCATGGAAGCGGCGCGCGTGTGCGCCGAGCGCGGCCATGATGTCACGCTGTTCGAGGCGCTGGACCAGATCGGCGGTCAGATCACCATTGCTTCGAAAGCACCGCAGCGCGATCAGATTGCCGGCATTACCCGCTGGTATCAGCTCGAGCTGAATCGTCTGGAAGTCGATCAGCGCGTGGGGACGAAGGCCGATGAAGCGACCATCGCCGATCTGCGACCGGACGTGGTGATTCTGGCCACCGGCGGGCAGCCGTTCCTCTCCCAGGTACCGGAGTGGGGCTATGACGAGGACACGGGCAAGAGCCTGGTGGTCAGCACCTGGGCCATCCTCAATGGCGACGTCGAGCCGGGCAAGAACGTGTTGATCTTCGACACGATCTGCGAATTTGCCGGCGTCTCCGCCGCGGATTATCTGGCCGACAAGGGCGCCCGCGTCGAGATCGTGACCGACGACATCAAGCCCGGCGCTGCGGTGGGTGGCACGACCTTCCCGACCTACTACAGAAGCCTGTACGAGAAGGAGGTCATCATGACCTCGGATCTCGCGCTGCATAAGGTCTATCGCGAAGGCGATTCACTGGTGGCTGTGCTGGAAAACGAGTACACCGGCGCCCAGGAAGAGCGGGTCGTGGATCAGGTGGTGGTCGAAAACGGGGTGCGTCCGGACGAGGCGCTGTACTACAGCCTCAAGGAGCAGTCGCGCAACAAGGGTCAGGTCGATCTCGAAGCGCTCTATGCGATCGAGCCCCAGCCCTGCCTGTCCGAGACCGGTGACGGCTTCGTGCTGTTCCGTCTGGGCGATTGCACCGCACCGCGCAACACGCACGCTGCCATCTATGACGCGCTGCGGCTTTGCAAGGACTTCTGAAACAATAACGCTGTAAGAAGCTGAACGTCATGGACCAAAGGGCCCGTGACGTTCGGTGCTTACGGTGTCTCCGAGAGGAGAGACGCCATGCTTGATATCCTTTTGCCGATCCTGTTGTTTTCTGCGCTCGCGCTGGCCGTCATCGGCGCGGTTCGCCGTATCCGTCTGTGGCGCCAGGGGCGGCCCTCTCCCGTGCCCATCGTCAAGGGGCTGATGCAGGTGCCCAGGCGCTATCTGGTCGATCTGCACCACATCGTCGATCGCGACAAGTACATTTCGAAGACCCACGTCGCCACGGCCGGCGGCTTCGTGCTGGCGGCCCTGCTGGCCGTCGTGGTGCACGGCTTCGGGCTGGACAGCGTTATTCTCGCCTGGGTGCTGCTGGTCGCCACGGTCAGCATGTTCGTGGGCAGTCTCTTCGTGGCCAAACGCCGTAATCCGCCGCCCTCGCGACTGTCGAAGGGGCCCTGGATGCGCCTGCCCAAAAGCCTGATGGCCTTCTCCATCGGTGTGTTCATGGTCACGCTGCCCACGGCCGGCGTCCTGCCGGCCGACGCCGGCGGCTGGCTGATCGCACTGGTGCTGGCGGCGGTCGTCACCTGGGGGCTGGGCGAGATGTTCTTCGGCATGACCTGGGGCGGGCCGATGAAGCACGCCTTTGCCGGCGCCCTGCATCTGGCCTGGCATCGTCGTCCCGAGCGCTTCAGCACGCCGCATAACGCCAGTGCCGCGCGCTCCAGTGGCCTCAAGGCGCTGGATCTGGAGGCATCCGACAAGCCGCTGGGCGTTGAAAAGCCCACCGACTTTACCTGGAACCAGCTGCTGGGCTTTGACGCCTGCGTGCAGTGCGGTCGCTGCGAGGCGATGTGCCCGGCCTTCGCTGCCGGTCAGCCGCTCAACCCCAAAAAGCTGATTCAGGACATGATCGTCGGCATGCGCAACAGCACCGACGCCGACTATTACGGCTCACCCTATCCGGGCAAGCCGATCGGCGAGCACGGCGGCAGCCCGAACGGGCCAATCGTGCCCCGCGAGGGTCGCGCGCTGGTGGATGCCGAGACGTTGTGGTCCTGCACCACCTGTCGCGCCTGCGTCGAGGAGTGCCCGATGATGATCGAGCACGTCGATGCCATTGTCGACATGCGCCGCTTTCTGACGCTCGAGCACGGCAACACGCCCAACAAGGGTGCCGAGGTGCTGGACAACCTGATCGCCACCGACAACCCCGGCGGCTTTGACCCGGGCTCGCGCCTGAACTGGGCGGCGGATCTCAATCTGCCGCTGATGGCCGACAAGGGCGAAGCCGAGGTGCTGCTGTGGCTGGGTGACGGTGTCTTTGACATGCGCAACCAGCGCACGCTGCGCTCGCTGGTCAAGGTGCTGCGTGCCGCCGACGTCGATTTCGCGGTGCTCGGCAACGAGGAGCGCGACAGCGGTGACGTGGCGCGCCGTCTGGGCGATGAAGCCACCTTCCAGGCGCTGGCGAAGCGCAATATCCGCACCATGAGCCAGTATCGCTTCTCGCGTATCGTGACCTGTGACCCGCACAGCTTCCACGTGCTGAAAAACGAGTACGGCGAGCTGGGCAGTGCCGACATGCCGGCCGACTACGAGGTCTATCACCACAGCACCTATATCAATGAGCTGGTCAAGGCCGAGCGCCTCACCTTCAAGGCCTGGAAGGGCGGCAGCGTGACCTATCACGATCCGTGCTATCTCGGTCGCTACAACGGCGAATACGAGGCCCCGCGCGATGTGCTCAGGGCGCTGGGGATCGAGGTGCAGGAGATGGCACGCTCCGGTTATCGTTCGCGCTGCTGTGGCGGTGGCGGCGGTGCGCCGATCACCGATATTCCCGGCAAGCAGCGTATCCCGGACATGCGCATGCAGGATGTGCAGGCCACCGGTGCCGAAACGGTCGCGGTAGGCTGTCCGCAGTGCACGGCCATGCTGGAAGGCGTGGTGGAGCCGCGCGCCGACATCAAGGATATCGCCGAGCTGGTGGCCGATGCGCTCCTCGCCGATGCTCAGACGGAGAAGGGCGCGTCGAAGGGTGCCACGCAGACCGAGCGTAATGTCGAGGAGGTAACGTCATGAGCGAGCTTGTTCGTCGCGACCCCCGCAAGGAGTGGATCGCCCGCAACCGTCTGCACCCGCAGCATCTCGAGGTACTGGCCGAGAGCGGCGGCGCAGTAGCCAGTGAATGGATGGGGCCCAACGGGGTGATGCGGCGTAATCCGCACGCCGTCGGCTTCACCGGACCCAACGGCATTCGCCGCATTGACCGCAGCGGTGCCCAGCAGGCGTCGCAGGCGCCGGGGCGCAGTGCCGAGGCGAAGGACAGCCGTCGCCGCGTCACCATCGAGTCGCCGGCCTTCACGGTGGCTGTGGTACCGGACATGGCCGGCGGCCGCCTCTCGGGGCATGATCGCGATGTGCTGGGCCTGGCGCGCCAGCTGGCCGACGCCGATCCGGACAACCCCGGCGCGGTGCTGGCGATCCTCTATGGCGAGCACAAGGAGGTCACCTTTGACGAAGCCGGCATCGATCAGCTGCTGACGCTGGAAGGCGAGCAGTTTGACGGCTACACCCCCGAAAACCGGATTGCGGCCCTTCAGGGCGTGGACCGGGAAATCTCGCCGCGCTACTGGCTGCTGCCCGACTCTACCCAGGGCGGCGGCGAGCTGGGCCGACGCCTGAGCGTGCGGCTGGGCGAGCGGGCGGCCACCCAGGTCTGGCAGGTCGAAGCCGACAGCAACAGCGCCACCGGCTGGCGCTGCACCACCCGCGGGGCGGCCGGCACCACCGATATCGTTCGCGATCTGCCGCGCGTCGTGATTGCCCTGGCCGAATGCGCCGATCCGATCACCGAGACCCGTCACGCCGCCGAGCCCATCGAGCTGTCGCAGCCGTTGCCCAACGTGCTGGGGCGTATCGAGGACGTCGGTGAGGTGGCGGTCGACCCGGCCAGCGTGTCGCTGGCCGAGGCCGAGTTCATTCTCTCCGCCGGCAACGGCGTCAAGGACTGGGACAACTTTCACCACGCCGCCGACGTGCTCGGTGCCACCAAGGGCGCCTCGCGCGTGGCGGTTGACGATGGCTACATGCCGCGCGACCGACAGGTCGGTGCCACGGGCACTTGGGTGTCGGCGAAGGTCTACGTGGCCGTGGGCATCTCCGGGGCCATTCAGCACCTGCAGGGCATTCAGACCTGCGAGAAGGTCGTGGCCATCAACCTCGATGAGGGCTGTGACATGGTCAAGCGCGCCGATCTCGCCGTGATCGGCGATGCCAACGCCATTCTGGCCGCCCTGGTCGAGCGTGTGGAACGCTACCGTGCCGAACAGGAGGGCAGCCGCGATGCCGCTTGAAGCACAGTCCCCCAACGCTGCCGGGCTCAACGTGGCCGTACTGGTGTCGATCGGCCGTCACCCGCTGACGGCCCGCACGCGGCGCGCCGATCAGGATGCCCGCGCCGTGGAAATGGCGCTGGGCCTCAAGGGCGCCTCGGTCAATCTGATGCATGCCGGGCAGCATGACAGCGACCACGAGGAGGCCATCCGCGGCTATCTGGGCATGGGCATCGATGAGGTGCGGCTGCTCGAACAGACGCCTCAGGCCGATGTCGTGCCGGCGCTGACCGATGCCCTGCGCGCTGGTGCGCCCCAGCTGGTACTGACCGGCACGCGTGCCGAGACCGGCGAGGCCTCCGGCATGCTGCCCTACCTGCTGGCCGAGGCACTGGGATGGCCGGTCATCAACGGACTGGCCGCGGTCGAGTCGGTCGAAAAGGGCGTGGCCACGGTGCTGCAGGCCCTGCCCCGGGGCAAGCGCCGCCGCCTGCGGGTGCGTCTGCCGGCGATTGCCACCGTTGATACCAGCGCCCCGGCGGCGCGCCAGAGCGCCTTTGGTCCCGCCAGGCGTGGTGAGCTGGACATCCAGCCACAGACCAGCGAGGCCGATGAGGCCCTGGCCCAGTGGCGCATTCAGCCGGCGCGCAAGCGGCCCAAGCGTCTCAAGGTCGTCAAGTCCTCCTCCGCCCGCGACCGTTTCAAGGCGGCCGCTGCCAAGGCCGAAGGCGGTGGCGGACAGACCCTCAACGATGTGACCCCGGAGCAGGGCGCCGAGGCCATCTTCAAGCTTCTCAGGGAAGAGGGCGTGCTGCGCTGATCGTCTGCCATCGGCAGACACAGGATCGCAGACACCGGTTAAAAAAAGGGATTAAAACGCATTGTGCCCCGCCTTTTGGCGGGGCGTTTTATTGCGTTGAAGAAACGGAAATCGGGCGGCGCTGACAGGCTCGCGCGCCCACGAAGCGACCGGCCCTGGCGGCCGGTCGAAGGCAGGCATCAGGTGGTGCGGGCCGCCTGGTCGCTGTCGGCGGCCGTCTGCCGTCGCTTGCTCACCACCCAGTAGCCTGCGCCGCCGGCGGCCAGCAGCATGGTGCCGCAGCCGATCGCCAGCGCGTAGGCCCCCGTGGTGGCCTGTTCGGAAACGTTGAACTGCCCCGCCAGTGCGGCCAGCGTGTCGGCGTACTGCACCCACAGAAAGATCCCCACGGCGATGCCGGCCAGCATGGTGCAGGCGGCAATGACGCGCGTGCCGGAGATCCAGTTGGCACTGACCTCACGATCGTATTCGTGCAGAAAGTTGCGATACGCCCGCTGAATGTCGGTGACCCGGGTCATTTTGGAGGCCACGATGATCGCCACCAGCGCCGCCAGGGTGCTGAGCACCACCGGGTGCAGATAGACGGGCAGCGAAATCCACTGCGCCTGATCCATTAGCGACAGGGCGATATTGCTGACAAAGCCGACCGTCAGACCCCAGCCGGCACCGGCGGCGGTAATCCGGCGGCTCCAGACGCTCATCAGCGCCACCGGCCCCCAGGAGGAGGCAAAGAGCGTGGCGGCAAACCAGACCACCGCCATGACCGCCGGCGACTGAAACAGCGCAATGATCAGCGATACCACGCCGGCGCCCAGAATCGACAGGCGGCTGGCACGCATGGCGGCCTTCTCGCTGCGATTGGGCGGCAGGATGTCGTTGGAGATGCTGAAGCCGATGATCGACAGAAAGGTCGAGCACGACGACAGCCCGGCGGCAAAGACGCCGGTGAGAATCACCACGCCCAGCCAGGTCGGCAGAACGTTGAGCGAGGCCCAGACCATGGCCCGCTCGCCGTCGAGCCCGCTGTCATACAGATTGACGGCGGCGCCGGTCATCATCATCAGCGCATAGAATACGGCCAGCGCCACGGCGGTGAGCATCGCCGAGCGCATCACCACGTGCTCGTTGCGGGCCATGAGATAGCGGCTCGACTGCCACGGGCTGGCGGCCAGTACGGCGGCCCACACCAGCCCCAGCGTAATGCCCCAGGTCAGCGCCTCGCCCGGCGTCGAGAAGGTGGCGTCCGGTCCGTCCAGCATGCCGTGCCACAGTGCGATATCGGGCTTGTCGGTCTGGGCCAGCAGGCCCTCGATGACGCCGTGCCAGCCGCCCAGGTCCTGCAGGATATAGACCGAGCCGCCAAGGGCGGCCAGCGAGAAGATCACGAACATGATGGTGTCGGTGATCATCACGCCCTGGGAGCCGGAGTAGAGGATAAAGCCGGTATAGGTCAGCCACACCAGTACCAGCCCGGTCCAGTAGGGCAGGCCGGTCAGTTCCGAGAACATGATGCCGGCGCCCTGCATGACCCCGATCAGATAGGCGCCCAGGCCGATGATGGTGGTCAGTCCGGCGATCATCTGCACGCGCCGGGAGTCAAAGCGCTTGCCAAAGAACTCCGGCACCGTCTTCGCCTCGCTGCGCCGCAGGTAGCGGCCGAAGGCCAGCGCCCCCAGCAGACACCCCGAGGTGCTCATGGCGGCGAAGATCAACATCACGAAGGGGTAGCCGTCATAGGCAAAGCCGGTTTCGCCCAGGAAGGCGCTGGTGCTCAGATAGCTGGCCACCAGCGTGCCGAGGATAAAAAAGGTCGGTGCGTTGCGCCCGGCCACCAGGTAGTCGTCGAGATGCTTGACGCGCCGCCCGGCCAGATGACCGATCAGGAAATAGCCGACGAGACTGCACAAAATGGCGATGGTGTAGACCATGGAAGGCTCCAGCGTGGTAGGTCTTGTACTACTTGTCCGAAAAGCATGTCGTGAGACGGCCGGTCACTCATGCTCGCCAGCGTCACGGGAGATGGCATTTACGACATGGCCATGTGGAAAACGACAGGGCCGCCCCGCGGGGCGGCCCTGTCATGTCACGCTGGTTTTTCGGGGCCGGGCTTTCGACCCGGCGCCACGGGCTCATGAGACGGCCGCCGGCCGTCCGGGCGCGGCCGGGCCGTAGTGCTCGCGGTGCAGGCCCATGTAGAGGCTGGCGCACATCAGAAGCAGCACGACGGTAAAGGGCAGTCCGGTGGCGACGGCGCCGGCCTGAAGGGCGCTCATGGCGGTGGTGCCGCCGCCGTAGAGCAGCACCCCGGCAATCGAGCCCTGCATGGTGGCCCAGAACACCCGCTGGCCGCGCGGCGTGTCGGTCTTGCCGCCGGCGGTGATGTTGTCGATGACCAGCGAGCCCGAATCCGACGAGGTGATGAAAAACACCAGCACCAGAACGATCGCAAGCGTTGAGGTCACACCGGACAGGGGCAGCTGCTCGAGCATGTGAAACATGGCCAGCGAGACATCGTCGATACCACCGGCCAGCTTGCCGATGTTGTTGGTGACCTGATACAGCGCCAGCCCACCGAAGGTGCTCATCCAGATCAGGGTGACCAGGGTCGGAATGACCAGTACGGCCACCAGGAATTCACGCACCGTGCGCCCTTTCGAGACGCGCGCGATGAACATGCCGACAAAGGGCGACCATGAGATCCACCACGCCCAGTAGAAGATGGTCCAGCCGTGATACCAGCTGCCATCGTCACGACCGATCCAGTTCGACAGCGGCAGAAGGTGGGTCATGTAGGCCGACGCCGTGGTGCCGATGCCGGCAAGGACGGTCAGCGTCGGGGCGACCGCAATGACAAATGCCAGCAGCAGTGCGGCGATGACCATGTTGAGGTTGGAAAAGAGCTTGACGCCGCCATCGATACCGCGCCAGACCGAGATCAGGGTCAGTACGCTGACCACGATGATAATGGCCAGCTGGGTGCCCAGCGTATTAGGGACATCAAAGAGATAGGCCAGCCCGCCAGCGGCCTGGGAGGCGCCAAAGCCCAGCGAGGTGGCAAGGCCGAAGACCGTCGCCAGCACCGCCAGGATGTCGATGACATGGCCGGTCCAGCCGCGGGTATGCCTGCCGAGGAGGGGATAGAAGGCCGAGCGCAGCGTCAGCGGCAGGCCGCGGTTGTAGGCAAAAAAGGCCAGCGACAGTCCCACCACACCATAGATGGCCCAGGGGTGCAGCCCCCAGTGAAACATGGTGGCGCCCAAGGCTGCGCTCGCCCCTTCGGCGGTGCGGGCCGGGGCGTTGAGCGGGGTACCATACCAGTCGGTGTAGTAGGCTACCGGTTCCGCCACGCTCCAGAACATCAGCCCGATGCCCATGCCGGCGGCAAAGAGCATGGCAAACCAGGACATGCGCGAAAACTCGGGTCTGGCCCCGGGCCCGCCCAGCCGAATACGGCCGACCGGCAGCACGATCAATGCCAGACAAAAGAGGACGAAGACGTTACCGGAGATCATGAACAGCCAGTCGAAATGCGCGATGGACCAGGTCTTCGCCAGTCCCAGCTGTGCGTTGGCCATATCGGGATAGATCAGGGCGTAGACCAGAAAGGCAAGAATGGTGACGGCAGAGAGCGGAAAGACGGGATGGTGAAAGTCCATGCCCATCATCTGTTTGTTGTCCTGGCCCGACGTCAGCAATGGGGCACGGTCATCCATACGCGGTCCTCTTTGTTGTTATACAACCAGCCCCCTTCGGCTGTAGCGCATTCTTGTGCGCTCCTTTAGAAGACATTTGTTTAAAAGCGACGTCGACATATCCATTGCCGCTGGGGCGGGCGCGCCATTGGTCTATTGCCTTTAATATCGACTGGCAGGCAGACCAAAGGGCAACAGGAGGGCGTTGGGATGATGATTGTCGATCTGATCGATGGCGATGATTTTCGGGAGCGGCTGGTAGCGCTTGGCGTCCATATCCCCGAGGGCGCAGGCCCGGATACCTGTGCCCGCATGGCGCTGTGCAAGCACCGGGGCGAGGGAGTTGATGGGCTGAAAGAGCTCGTGGATGAGATGGTCAGACGGTCGGATATTCTATTGCCGTCGGTGCGACAGGCCATCGAGAAATATCTGCTGCCGGCACTGAATTGAAATACCCCTGCTGACATGAAAAAGGGACTGGCGCACAACACGTGGCCAGTCCCTTTACCGTCATGCCCTGTCTTTCAGACGCCTCCGGGGCAGAAAATTACCCCTTGGCCAGATGCAGGGCCGGCGCCTCATGACCCATGTGGGTCAGCATGCGCTCGCTGTACCAGTTAACGAAGTCGATGACACCGAATTCGTAGGTCTCGGAGTAGGGGCCGGGCTGATACGCCTTCGAGTTGATGCCGCGCTGGTTCTCTTCGGCCAGCTGACGATCCTGATCGTTGGTGGCGTCCCAGACGTGGCGCAGGCGTTCGGGATCGTAATCCTCGCCTTCCACGGCGTCCTTGTGCACCAGCCACTTGGTCGTGACCATGGTGCGCTGCGGGCCGAGCGGCAGCACCCGGAACACCACGGCGTGATCGCCCATGAAATGGTTCCATGAGTTGGGCAGGTGCAGAATGCGCAGCGAGCCCATGTCGGGGCTGGTCAGACGACCCATGAGCTTCTTGCTGCCCGGCTTGCCGTCCATGGTCATGGAGACCACGTTATCCAGTAGCGGGGTACGGGTCAGCCGGTTGCGCTTGCCGAAGCGCTTGAGCTGCCAGGGCACCTGTTCGCGGTTCCAGTCGGCCTGCTTGCGGGTGACCAGCTCCTTGTACTTCTCGGTAGCACGCGGGTCTTCGGTGTCGTCAAACTCGATCAGCGAGTTCAAAAGCTCCGGGTGTGCGCCGTTGCAGTGGTAGCACTCGCGGTTGTTCTCGATGACCAGCTTCCAGTTTGCCTGTTCGACGATGGAGCTCTGCGTCGCCACCTTGACGTTGTCCATGTCGTACGGCTCGAGATAGTGCTCGAGCGAGACCAGAAAATCATCGATCGCGGGCGGCTCTTCACTGAGATTGATGAAGATAAAGCCACCGGCCGTGCGGACGTTGACCGGCTTGAGACCGAACTGGTTCAAATCGAAATCGGTGCCCATGTCGCTGCCGGCAAACAGCAGGCGACCGTCGAGTTCATAGGTCCACTGATGGTACGGGCAGACCAGCTTGGCGACCTTGCCCTTTTCACTGGTGCAGAGCCGTGATCCGCGGTGGCGGCAGACGTTGTGGAAGGCATGGATCACGCCTTCGGCACCGCGGACGATGACGATCGGATTGTCGCCGATCTCCAGCGTCATGAAATTGCCCTTGGCGGGAATTTCACAGGTCATGCCGGCGAAAAGCCACTCCTTCTCGTACACCTCCTGCATGTCGAGTGCGAAGAATCGGGCGTCGTTGTAGAACGGCTGAGGCAGTGAGTAGGTGGGGTTTCGGTTCTGAAGCAGGTCGGTTGCGGCCTGGCGTGCCTGATTCAGAGCGTCATCCGGTCCATAAGAAGCTGTCATGTCCATACCAAAAATCCTTTTCATTGTCGCCTGTGCGCGAAAACGACAATACGGTTGAGCGGATATTATTTGTGTTGTCTGACCTGGTATTCATGCATGGAGAAAAAATTCATCCTGATGGTTGGCGATTGTGATACAGGGTCATGCCCCCCCGGTTGTCTACCCGCGACATGAAAGAGTGTCACGACGACCTGACACTCTGGTACGGGAGAAAAAGTGGGGATGAAAGGTATGTGTGTGTCGCTGACAGACAAGCTCGGGGTGGGAGGCGTCACCAGAATGCCAGTTGGAAAGGGTGTCGACCCGTGTCGTCAACACGGATCGACGAGCGCATAGCTGCGGCACTGCCAGGCAGAGATCATCATGACAATGAACTTTTACAACCCGGTTACCACTCAGACCTGGACCAATGGCCGCCATGAGGTGCGTTGCGTCAAGATCATCCAGGAAACCTGGGATGTACGGACCTTCTGCTTCATGGCGGAACAGCCCGTTCTCTTTTTCTTCAAGCCGGGTCAGTTCGTGACTCTGGAGCTTGAGATCGAAGGTGAGCAGATCATGCGCTCCTATACGATCTCCAGTTCACCCTCCATCCCCTACAGCTTCTCGATCACCGTCAAGCAGATTCCCGGCGGCAAGGTCTCCAACTGGCTGCATGCCAATCTGAACGTCGGCGACAAGATTGCCGTACACGGCCCCGTTGGCAACTTCAACTCGATCGATTACCCGGCCGACAAGGTGCTGCTGCTGTCCGGTGGCGTCGGCATCACGCCGCTGATGTCGATGACCCGCTGGTTCTTTGACACCAACGCCAACGTGGATGTCGAGTTTATCCACAGTGCCCGCGCGCCGCGTGATGTCATCTATCACCGCGAGCTGGTGCACATGTTCTCGCGTATTCCGGAGTTCAAGCTGCACATCGTCTGTGAAAAGAAAGAGGATATCGGCGAGGCCTGGGCCGGCTATCGCGGCTTTCTGACCCAGCCCATGCTGGAGCTCATGGCGCCCGATTTCATGGAGCGCGAGATCTTCTGCTGCGGCCCCGTGCCCTACATGAACGCCATCAAGAACATCCTGCGCCAGAACAACTACGACATGGATCACTACCATGAAGAGCTGTTCGGGGCGACGCCGGCCGACGTCAAGGAAGATGCGCTGGAGCTGGCCGAGCGGGCCGAAGAAGCGGCCGAAAACATCGACGAGTCGGATCTGGTCAATATCGAGTTTGCCACCTCCGGCAAGAGCGTCCAGATTCAGCCCGGCGAAACGGTGCACAGCGCCGCCGCCCAGGTGGGGCTGCATATTCCCAAGGCCTGCGGCATGGGCATCTGCGGCACCTGCCGGGTCGGGCTCAAGTCGGGCGAAGTGGACATGGAGCACAACGGCGGAATTACCGACGAAGACATCGAGGAAGGTTACATCCTGTCGTGCTGCAGCCGTCCGAAGGGCGATCTGGTCGTCGATTTCTAGACCGTTTGACCTGCGGGTGGTGGTGCGCCGCCATCCGTCTTTTTATCTTCGGGACATTAAAAAACGCTCATGGTCATGGCCATGAGCGTTTTTGCGTCTGCCTTCAAATGGATCAGGCAGCGCCCAGCATGCCGTGCGGGTCGAGCACAAACTTGCTGGCCACGCCGGCATCAAACTCTTCGTAGCCTTTCGGCGCATCTTCGAGCGTGATGATCTGGGCGTTGACGATTTCGGCAATGTTGAGACGACCGTGCAGGATGGCCTGCATCAGCTGACGGTTGTACTGCACCACCGGGGTCTGACCGGTATGGAAGGAGTGGCCCTTCGCCCAGCCCAGACCAAAGCGCAGGCTCAGACTGCCGGTCTGTGCGGCCTTTTCGGTCGCGCCCGGGTCTTCGGTGACATAAAGCCCCGGGATGCCGATGGAGCCGGCCTCGCGGGTCACTTCCATCATCTGGTTGAGCACCACGGCCGGCTGCTCCTTGCCACCATGACCGACCGCCTCGAAACCGACCGCGTCGATGGCGCTGTCGACCTTGGGCTCGCCGACGACAGCGGCGATCATTTCACCGAGACGGTCGTGCTTGTTCAGGTCGATCGGCTCAAAGCCCATCTTGCGGGCATGCTCCAGACGCTTGTGGTTGAAATCGCCGATCATGACCACGGCGGCACCCAGCAGACGGGCCGAAGCGGCCGCCGCCAGACCCACCGGGCCGGCACCGGCCACATAGACGGTCGAGCCTGCGCCAACGCCGGCCTTCAGTGCGCCGTGGAAGCCGGTCGGGAGGATGTCGCTCAACATGGTCAGGTCGCGAATCTGGTTCATCGCCTGATCGCGGTCCGGGAACTTGAGCAGGTTAAAGTCGGCGTAGGGCACCATGACGTAGCGCGCCTGACCGCCGACCCAGCCGCCCATGTCGACGTAGCCGTAGGCGCCGCCGGCACGGTCATCGTTGACGTGCAGGCACAGGCCGGTATGGCCTTCCTTGCAGGTCCGGCAGCGGCCACAGGCCACGTTGAAGGGCACGGAGACGATGTCACCGATGTCGAGAAACTCGACATCACTGCCCTTTTCGATCACCTCGCCGGTGATCTCGTGACCCAGCACCATGCCCTGGGGCGCCGTGGTACGGCCGCGCACCATGTGCTGGTCGGAGCCACAGATGTTGGTGGACACCACCTTCAGGATGACCCCGTGATCGATGGGCTTGCCGTTGGGCGTTTCCATTTTCGGGTAGGCAATGTCCTGGACCTCGACCTTGCTCGGGCCCATGTAAACCACGCCGCGGTTATCTGACATGCTGGAACCTCCTGGTGCCATCACTTGCGTTTAAAGAGACCAGGCCAGCAGGTCGCGTATTGCACTAGAATGGTGCATTAGAACGGCCTGAACGGATGCCTGGAAGGCTAGAGTGGAACAGGGGGGCCGGGGAGAGTTATCCGTGGGCGACGTTTCAAGGTGCCCGGGCGACCTCGTTATCCCATGGTCTTATGCCCTGTGGCCGATGACAGGCATGTCGCAAATACACCAGGCAGTGACGTGGGCAAGCATTCCGGGGCGGGGGAGCAGCGATACCATCGCTACAGGATAGCGCGCAATGCAGGGTTCCGGCACCGCGCTCGACCGGATTTCGCATAATAAACGACCTGATGACAAGGAGGCGTGATGCTTCATCATGGTTTCTCCCCCAGCGCTCAACTGTCGGAATACGACACGGACCTGGCCGAGGCGATCGCTGAAGAGACACAGCGACAGGAAGCGCATATCGAACTGATCGCTTCCGAAAACTACACCAGCCGCTACGTCATGCAGGCGCAGGGCACCCAGCTCACCAACAAGTACGCCGAGGGCTACCCGGCGCGGCGCTATTACGGCGGCTGCGAGTTCGTCGACAAGGTCGAGGCCATGGCGATCGAGCGCGCCTGCGAACTGTTTGGCTGCCACTACGCCAACGTGCAGCCGCACTCCGGCGCCCAGGCCAACGCCGCGGTGTTCATGGCGCTGGTCAAGCCCGGCGATACCATTCTCGGCATGAGCCTGGCCCACGGCGGTCACCTGACCCACGGTGCGGCGCCGAACTTCTCCGGCAAGTACTACAACGCCGTGCAGTACGGCCTGAACCCGGACAACGGCCAGATCGACTACGACGAAGTGGCCGCGCTGGCCCGCGAGCACCAGCCGAAGATGATCATCGCCGGCTTTTCGGCCTATTCGCGTGTCATCGACTGGCAGCGGTTCCGCGAAATTGCCGATGAAGTCGGGGCTTATCTGATGGTCGACATGGCGCACATCGCCGGTCTGGTCGCCGCGGGTCTCTATCCGAGCCCGCTGCCTCATGCCCACGTCGTGACCACGACCACCCACAAGACCCTGCGCGGCCCGCGCGGCGGATTGATCCTGTCGGCCGACAGTGACGAGACGCTCTACAAAAAGCTCAACGGCGCGGTTTTTCCGGGCCAGCAGGGCGGTCCGCTCATGCACGTGATCGCCGCCAAGGCGGTGGCCTTCAAGGAAGCGATGAGTTCGGATTTCATCGACTACCAGCGTCAGGTGCTTGCCAACGCGCGCGCCATGGCGGATGTCTTCATCGAACGCGGCTTTGACGTGGTCTCCGGCGGCACCGATGACCATCTGTTTCTGGTCTCGCTGATCAAGCAGGGCGTGACCGGCAAGGACGCGGATGCCGCACTCGAGCGCGCTCATATCACCGTCAACAAAAACGCCGTGCCCAACGATCCGCAAAGCCCGTTTGTCACATCGGGGCTGCGTATCGGCACCCCGGCGGTCACCACGCGCGGATTCATGGAGCAGGACTGCCGCGAGCTGGCGTCCTGGATCTGCGACATCCTGGATGTGCTCGAGGCGCAGGAGGATACCGAAGCGGTCGAGAACGAGGTGCGTGCCAGGGTGGAATCCCTGTGTGCCCGGCATCCGGTCTATGGCCAGAGCACCGACCAGGCGGATCAGCGACTCGAGAGTGAAGCCTCCGTAGTCTGAACACGGTCGACAGCAGGCTCCATCGGGGCCGATCAAGGAGAAAGTCATGCAACGTTATTCCGGCTTCGGCCTGGTTAAACATGCACTCGGTCACCATGAGAACTGGGAGCGCCAGTGGCGCAACCCGGAACCCAAGAAGAAATACGACGTCATCATCGTCGGTGGCGGCGGTCATGGTCTGGCCACGGCCTACTAC
Organism: Kushneria sp. AK178; assembly: GCF_053903105.1. NCBI lineage: Bacteria > Pseudomonadati > Pseudomonadota > Gammaproteobacteria > Oceanospirillales > Halomonadaceae > Kushneria > Kushneria sp. AK178. The sequence continues at coordinate 531,520 of NZ_CP096381.1, forward strand.
CTGGCCAAGGAATTCGGCGTCAGAAATGTCGCCGTGGTTGAAAAGGGCTGGCTGGGCGGCGGCAACACCGCCCGTAACACCACCATCGTGCGCTCCAACTATCTGTGGGACGAAGCCGCACGCCTTTACAACCACTCGCTGGATCTGTGGAAGGGCCTGTCGCAGGATCTGAACTACAACGTGATGTTTTCCCAGCGCGGTGTGCTCAACCTGGGCCACACCCTGCAGGACATGCGCGACATCCAGCGCCGCGTCAATGCCAACCGTCTCAACGGCGTTGACAGCGAGGTGGTGACACCGCAGCAGATCAAGGAGATCGAGCCCGAGATCGATATCTCCAACCGGGCGCGCTATCCGATCATGGGTGCCTCCTGGCAGAAAAGCGCCGGTGTGGCGCGCCACGATGCGGTCGCCTGGGGCTTCGCCCGCGGCGCCGACTCCTACGGCGTGGACCTTTTGCAGAATACCGAAGTGACCGGCTTCAAGATTCGTGACGGCAAGGTGCTGGGCGTGCACACCAACCGCGGCGACATCGAGGCGCCCACCGTGGGCTGTGTGGCCGCCGGCAACTCGGGCGTACTGGCGGAAATGGCCGGCATCAAGCTGCCGCTGGAGTCGCATCCGCTGCAGGCGCTGGTGTCCGAGCCGCTCAAGCCGATTCTCAATACGGTCACCATGTCCAACCACGTTCACGGTTACGTGAGCCAGTCCGACAAGGGCGATCTGGTCATCGGCGCCGGCATCGACGGCTATCTCGGCTACGGTCAGCGCGGCAGCTACCCGACCATCGAGCACACCCTGCAGGCGATCGTCGAGATGTTCCCGATGTTCTCGCGGGTGCGCATGAACCGTCAGTGGGGCGGCATTGTGGATACCTGCCCGGACGCCTGCCCGATCCTGTCCAAGACGAAGGTGAAGGGGCTGTATTTCAACTGCGGCTGGGGCACCGGCGGCTTCAAGGCCACCCCCGGTTCGGGACACATCTTTGCTGCCAGTCTGGCAAAGGGTGAGATGCATCCCATCGCAGCGCCCTTTTCCATCGACCGTTTCCATACCGGCGCGCTGATCGATGAACACGGCGCGGCCGGCGTGGCGCACTGAGGAGAGCCATCATGTTTTATATCTTATGCCCCTACTGCAAGGAGCACCGCGAGGAAGAGGAGTTCCATCCCCGCGGTCAGGCCCATCTCCTGCGCCCCGAAGATCCGGAAAATGCCAGCGACGAAGAGTGGGGCGACTACCTGTTCTTCCGTGACAATCCGCGCGGCATTCATCACGAGATGTGGGTGCACTCGGTCGGCTGTCGCAAGTTTTTCAACATCACCCGCAACACGGTGACCTACGAAATTCTTGAAACCTATCCGATGGGTGAGCAGCCGACGATCACGGCAGACAATCCCGATGTTCGTCACGAGCAGGGGACCCAGACGGCCGATGGTGGCTGGCAGACCGTTGGTGCCCAGCCCGAGAACAAGGCGCTCAACGAGGAGGCCTCGTCATGACCCAGACCAACCGAATCTCGGCAGGCGGGCGCATCGATCGCTCGCGCGGTCTCGAGTTCACCTTCAACGGGCAGAGTTATCAGGGCTTTGCCGGCGATACTTTGGCCTCGGCACTGCTGGCCAACGGCGTGGATATCGTCAACCGCAGCTTCAAGTATTCGCGTGCCCGCGGCATCGTCGCCGCCGGCGCCGAAGAGCCCAACGCGCTGGTACAGCTGGGCGCACGTCCGGACACCCAGGTGCCCAACGTGCGTGCCACGCAGCAGGCGCTTTACGATGGTCTGGTGGCGCGCAGCACCAACGGCTGGCCCAACGTCCAGCGTGACGTGATGAGCTGGGTCGGCAAGCTGGGCGGCAACTTCATGCCGCCGGGCTTTTACTACAAGACCTTCATGTCGCCGGCCTCGATGTGGATGACCTACGAGAAGTACATCCGCATGGGGGCTGGTCTGGGGCGCGCGCCGACCGAGTCCGACCCGGACATCTACGACCACATGCACCATCACTGTGACGTGATGGTCGTCGGTGCCGGCCCGGCCGGTCTGTCGGCCGCCCTGAGCGCGGCTCGCAGCGGTGCCCGCGTGATTCTCTGCGATGAGCAGGAAGAGATGGGCGGCTCGCTGCTGGACAGCCGCGAAACGCTGGATGATATTGCTGCCGTGCGCTGGGTCGAGCAGACGCTGACCGAGCTGGGCTCGATGGACAACGTGACGCTGCTGCCGCGCACCACCGCCAACGGCTATCACGATCACAACTTCATCACGCTGCACGAGCGTCGTACCGAGCATCTGGCCGATACCGCCAGCGATGCCGGCTTCCCCGGCATGCCGCGTGCCCGCATGCATCGCGTCCGCGCTACTCGTGTGGTGCTGGCCACCGGCACCCACGAGCGTCCGCTGGTGTATGCCAACAACGACCTGCCCGGCAACATGGTCGCCGGCGCCGTGTCGAACTTTATCCGTCGCTATGCGGTCGTGCCCGGCAACAGCCTGGTGCTCACCACCAGCAACGATCATGCCTACCGGGCCGCGCTGGACTGGCAGGAAGCCGGGCGCAAGGTCGTGGCCATCGTCGATGCGCGTTCCAACCCCGACGGCGACCTGGTCCGTCAGGCCCGCGACAGCGGCATCCGCGTCATCACCGGCAGCGCGGTGATCGAGGCGAAGGGCACCCAGCGCGTCAGCGGCGCCCGCGTCTCGGCGATCGATCTGGATCACTTTGTAATCACCGGCCGGATCGAGGACCTGGAGTGCGACACCATCGCCAGCTCCGGCGGCTACAGCCCGGTGGTTCACCTGGCCTCGCACACCGGTACCCGTCCGCAGTGGGACGACAAGCTGCTGGGCTTTGTGCCCGGTGAGGTCAAGGGCATGTTGACCGCCGGCGGCGTGGCAGGGCACTACGGTCTGGGCGAGACGCTGGCCGACGGCGCCCGCGCCGGTCGTCAGGCCGCCATCGACAGCGGTATCGAGGATGCCGAGGAGCTCAAGCTGCCGACGACCCGATCGCGTCGTGATGGCCCGGCCTGCGCCATCTATCAGGTGCCGCACGAGAAGAAGGGCCTGCGCGTTCCCAAGCAGTTCGTCGACATGCAAAACGACGTGACGGCCTCGGCCATCGAACTGGCCATCCGGGAAGGCTTCGAGTCCATCGAGCACGTCAAGCGTTACACCGCGCTGGGCTTTGGTACCGATCAGGGCAAACTGGGCAACATCAACGGCATGGCCATCGCCGCGCGCTGCCTGGGCCGGTCGATCCCCGAGGTGGGCACCACGGTCTTCCGCCCGAACTACACACCGATCACCTTCGGTGCCATTGTGGGGCGTCACTGCGACGAGCTGTTCGATCCCAAGCGCTACACCGCGCTGCATCAGTGGCACGTCGAGCACGGCGCCGAGTTCGAGGATGTCGGCCAGTGGAAGCGCCCTTGGTACTTCCCGCGTCATGCCAACGGCAAGAAGGAGAGCATGCACGACGCGGTCGCCCGTGAGTGTCTCGCCGTGCGCCAGGGCGTGGGCATTCTGGACGCCTCGACGCTGGGCAAGATCGACATTCAGGGCCCCGATGCGCGTGAGTTCCTGGGCCGCGTCTACACCAACAAGTGGGCCAAGCTGGCACCCGGCCGCGTGCGTTACGGCCTGATGTGCAAGGACGACGGCATGCTGATGGACGACGGGACCACCAGCTGCCTGGGCGACAACCACTTTCTGATGACCACTACCACCGGCGGGGCGGCCTCCGTACTGGAGTGGCTGGAAGTCTGGCACCAGACCGAATGGCCGGAGCTGCAGGTCTACTTCAACTCGGTGACCGACCACTGGGCCACCATGACCGTGACCGGGCCGGACGCGCGCAAGCTGATGTCGGAAGTCACCGACATCGACCTTGATCGCGAACAGTTCAAGTTCATGGACTGGAAGGAAGGCAACGTGGCCGGTGTCCCGGCGCGCGTGTTCCGAATCTCGTTCACCGGCGAGCTGGCCTACGAGATCAACGTCCAGGCCAACTACGCCATGCAGGTCTGGAAGACCCTGTTCGAGCACGGCGAGAAGTACGATCTGACCCCCTACGGCACGGAAACCATGCACGTGCTGCGCGCCGAGAAGGGTCTGATCATCGTCGGTCAGGACACCGATGGTTCGGTCACGCCCGAGGATCTGGGCATGCACTGGGCGATCGGCTACGACAAGCCGTTTCACTGGATCGGCAAGCGCGCCCTGAGTCGCCCGGACACCATGCGCGGTGACCGCAAGCAGCTGGTGGGCCTGAAGCCGAAGGATGCCAGCGTGGTACTGGAAGAGGGCGCGCAGATCGTGCTCGACCCCAGCGAGGGCATTCCCATGAGCATGGTGGGCCATGTGACCTCGAGCTACTACAGCCCGGAACTCGAGAGCGGTTTCGCGCTGGCCGTGCTGAAAAAGGGCCGCGAGCGCATGGGGGAAACGGTGTATCTGCCCATGTCCGACGGCAAGGTGCACGAGGCCGAAGTGGTCAGCACTGTCTTTATCGACCCCAAGGGAGAGCGCCAGAATGTCTGACGTCCAGCAATTCCAGAGTCGCCCGGCCGACACCTCAAGGGCAGAGTCCCCGCTGGAGTGGTCGCTGCACGAACAGAAATCGCTGCCGCACGCCTCCAATCCGGGCGTGATCCTGAGCGAAAAGCCCTTCATGGGCCATCTGATCCTGCGCGGCGGCGCCATCGTGCTCGACGAGGCGGTGCGCGAGGTGATGGACCTGGCCCTGCCGTCGAAGCCGCTGGCACTGGTCAGCGATGACAGCGGCGAGCGCTCGATCCAGTGGCTCTCCCCGGATGAGTGGCTGGTCATCGTACCCGGTGGCGAGGAGTTCGAGCTGGAGCAGAAGCTGCGCAAATCGCTGGGCCAGGCGCATTTCAGCATCGTCAACGTCAGCGGCGGTCAGACGGTACTGTCGCTGACGGGCAATCGGGCCCGTGAGGTGCTGATGAAGTCCATCTCCTACGACGTGCATCCGCACGCGTTCCCGGTCGGCAAGGGCGTCTCGACGACCTTTGCCAAGGCCACCATCATCCTGCGCCGGGCGCGGGAGGATGGCTGGGAGCTGGTGGTGCGCCGCAGCTTTGCCGACTACTGCTACCGCTGGCTGCTGGATGCCTCGAAGGAATACGGGGTCAGCGTCACCCGCTAATCAGGCATGAAAGGGCCGGAGGCACTCGCCTCCGGCCCTTTTTCATGGGCTCCATAGAAACCAACAAGAGAAACGCCATGACCCGAACCGCCGATACCTGGATCCTTGCGGCGCAGTGCCCCAGCCTGCTGGGCACCGTTGATGTCGTCACGCGCTTTCTCAAGGAGCAGCGCTGCTATATCACCGAGCTCAGTTCCTTTGACGATCGCCTCAACGAAGGGTTTTTCATCCGCGCCGAGTTTCGTCCGCTGGAAGACGGCTTCAGCAGCGAGGCCTTCGAAAAGGAGTTTGGCGAGCGCGCGCAGGCGTTCGACATGTCGTTTGAACTCACACCGCCCAACAAGCGGACAAAAGTCGTGATCATGGTCTCGAAGGCCGATCACTGCCTGAACGATCTGCTCTATCGCTACCGCACCGATCAGCTGCCGATGGAGATCTGCGCGGTGGTCTCCAACCATCCCGATCTGGAACCGCTGGCGCAGTGGCACGGCCTGCCCTGGTATCATCTACCGGTCACGCCGGAGACGCGCGAGCAGCAGGAGCGCGAGATCCTGCAGATCGTCGAACAGACCGGCGCCGAGCTGGTGATCCTGGCGCGCTACATGCAGGTGCTTTCGGCGCACATGTGTGACGTGCTGGCCGGACGGGCCATCAATATCCATCACTCCCTGCTGCCCGGCTTCAAGGGCGCCAGGCCCTACCATCAGGCCTACGAGAAGGGCGTCAAGCTGGTGGGGGCCACGGCGCACTACATCAACAACGACCTTGATGAAGGGCCCATCATCGCCCAGGGGGTCGAGCCGGTGGATCACGCCCACTACCCGGAAGACCTGGTGGCCAAGGGGCGCGATATCGAATGCCTGACGCTGGCGCGCGCGGTGGGCTATCACCTCGAGCGGCGCGTGTTTCTCTACTCGGGGCGCACGGTGGTACTCGGCCACTGACGGGTTGCCAAAAAAGCCGTCTGGCGGAGTCATGCCGGACGGCCTTGGATAGCCCTGATCACTTATTCGCTGTCGGGCACATCTTCCAGCTCACGCCGCCAGCGCTGCAGGGTGCGACGCTGGCGGCGCTGCCGGTACTGCTCGGTACGGGCGTCATCCGGCACCAGCAGGACGCGACCGTCATCGTCGCTTTTCTTGATATAAAACGTCCGGCGCGCCCCGACCTGATGGCTTTCCGAGCCAAAGATGGCGATCAGACTGATTTCGATGGCAACCAGCTCGTCTTCACCGGCAATATCGTAGTTCTCGTCAAGTTCGACGCCCTGTGCCATGCCGGCCTGGCGAATCATGTTGCCGAAGGTGCCGGCCTCCATGTGCCCCCCTGATACCATGGGGCCCTGGCGGGTGAACTCGTTGAGATTGGCATCGACCCCTTCTTCCTGACGAACGATCGCTACCGGCTTGCCGGTGTTGTCCACGATGTCGGTGACATTGCAGACCCACTGCGTCTTCGAGGTGGTGACACGCACCATGACAAGGTCAATAAAGACGCTCTGCTGGCTCATGTTGCTGAACAGACAGACCGAATTGATATCACGCCCCTTGCCGCGATTGATGATGATCTGCGAGCGGCGCTGAAGGCGGAAGTTATGCAGCAGCAGCTGCAGGTAGGTCGCCCAGATGATCAGCATGCCCACGCTGGTGATACCGCTGAACGTGGAGGCGTTTTCGGTCGTCCACTGCCACAGGCCATCCAGCGAGGAAAACATTCAGAGGCTCTTCGGGTTATGGAGTGTAAGGCAGAGACATCATGACGCCAGCCGCAGGCTGGTCGGCGGCGTCCCGCCAAGGTGTAGATAATTATTGTCGAAACCGGCAAATTCGGCCAGCTGCGGCCAGTCCATGATGGTCAATGTCCTGCGACACAGCGATATCAGCTTCCTGCGCCTGAGAAGCTGCAGCGAGCGGTTGAGATGCACGGGCGACAGCCCCAGGGCTTCGCTCAGGGCGACCTGGGTCAGCGGAAAGTACATGCTGTTGCCCTCGGTCCTGCCGATGATGGCGCAGCGGGCAAACAGCTCACACAGCAGATGGGCCAGACGCATGACCGCCGGGCGACGGGTCACGTTCAAAAGCCACTCGCCCATGATGGACCGGTCCACGGCCGAGGCCCAGGCCAGCCCCTGTGCCAGACCGGAATCCGGCGTCAGCTGTGACAGAAGCCTGCGGCGGTCAAGGCGGGTAATACGAATATCCGACAGCGCCCTGATGCCGTGATCGAAGCGGCAGGGGACGGGGGAAAGATCGTCACACAGATCGCCCGGCAAAACGAAGGCGATGACCTGGTCGCTGCCGTCATGGGCGCTTTTCAGGCGACAGGCCCAGCCTTCGGTAACGATATCGACACTTTCCGGCGTGTCGCCGGGTCGGGCCAGCGTCTGGCCTCTGGAAAAATGATGCTTGCTCTCCACGCACTCCTGCAGGGCGGCCTTCTCGTCATGGGTGAGGGCGGTGTAAAAATTCATTTTATTGATGAATGGATACATGAACCGACGGCCTCCTGAGCCCTTGAAGGATATTTGTTTGAGTAGAGCGAGTCAGCGTCTTCTTTTATTGGACTGATCCCGCTATCCATTGCTGCCCCGGGCGTTATCGGATATGACCGCCCGGGAAGTCATCGCTTTTGCCACGCTGGATACCGTGTCAGCATCGCCTGAATCGCCGCCGGGTCCAGCCCGGGGTAGCGCCTTCTGATGCGGCCATCATGCCGTCAGCACCTCGATTCAATGTATTGTTCAAGGCGTGAATCGTGCGGTTCCAGCCCTGATCGATGGCGTTATGGCGCACGACTGTCAGCATCCAGTATAACTTTCGGTCGGTATTTCATATCCATAACGCATGTTGTTGATGAGTGCCCTGCGGTGCTTTCTGGACCTTTAATTTGTAAGGTAAACAGGGTGTTGTGTAAGTATTGATGCGAAAGGGCGTCATTATTATTACTTCACGACTGTCATTGATGACGAGATGATTCAGGTTAATTTTTAATGGCCATCGATCGGCAGCAAGATAACGGGTCGCCGTTCTTTGAATCGTTGATTCGGGTTATTTTTCGAGAAAAATGATCGTCAAACTCGAGGCAAAACATGCTTTTATTATTATGGCATTCATGTTGCAATGATCGGAATTTTTCAGGGTGTTTCCGATGATCGAGCCACTGGTTGCCAGGCTTCAGCACTACACGGAACTGAAAAAGGACGACGTCAATATGCTGCGTTCGATACCGGAGCGCACGACGCGTTTTGACAGGGGCGAGTACATCATTACCGAGGGCGATGACCCCGTTGCGGTTCATTTGATGCTCGAGGGGTGGGCCTGTCGCTGCAAGATGCTGTCCGACGGGCGCGAGCAGATCATGGGCTATCTGATGGATGGCGATCTCTGCGATCTTCATGTCACGCTGCTGTCGCACATGGATCACTCCATACGTACCCTGACCCCCGCCACCGTCGCCATGATTCCCGAAGAGAGCATCAACCGGATTTTTGAAGATTATCCGCGTCTGGCTCGAGCGCTTTCATGGTATACGACGGTGGATGAAGCCATTACCCGACACTGGCTTCTCAATGTCGGATTGCGCAGTGCCGAGGCGCGCGTGGCGCATCTTTTCTGTGAAATGGTGGTGCGATTTCAGGCGGCCGGCCTGACAGAAAACACAACCATTGCCATGCCTCTGACACAGGTCAATCTGGCCGAAACGCTCGGTTTGACTTCCGTTCATGTCAACCGGGTACTTCAGCGGCTTCGTCAGAAAAATCTCATTACACTGGCGCAAAAAAGACTGGTCGTGCTGGATTTCGAGGGACTCAAGGCAGTGGCCGAATTCGACGCTGGCTATCTGCATCTCAAAAAATAACCCAGGGTGTCAAAAGAAGCCGATCCTTCGATCCGTCCGACATGGGTTGTCATTTTTCCTCGCTCGATATTTACCGCAATAATCCTGTATTTCGTGAAATAATGAATTATATGGCGTTGCCGGGCCTGGTAAAAAGCAGTAAAAAAGGGCGAATCCTTTCGCCCGAATGTTGATCATCCCTGATACACCTGCCGTATCGCCGTTTTGTGCCGACTCACCTATAAAGCAGGTCAGTTTTGCATCATTATTGTCTGCTGACAGTCAATTATTTGATGCAAACCAGCGGGTGGCGCGGTGTCGCTTGCTCAATGTTGAAGCGACAGCATTGCCTGAGTGCCTGTACGCCTATCCCCGCTATCAGGTGGCTTGTGCTGATGGAACGTCTCAGGCGCGCTGGGCCCGCCAGGCTCTGGCGCCCAGGATCACCAGTGTGACCGCGGTCAGGGGCAGGGCGTACAACAACACGGCGTCGGCCAGCAGGGCGGCGCTGTCCTGCCCCGTGGAGTACAGCACCAGGTAGGCGGTGTAGGCGACGTAATAGGCAAAGAACAAAAGCCCCTCCCAGCGCTCGATTCGATAACCGGTAAAGAAGATCGGCAGACAGGCCAGCGACACGGCAATCATCACCGGGAAGTCGAACACCAGCGCGTTGGCGGGTACGGGGATGCCGTTGGGCGCTACCAGCGAGGCCAGGCCCAGCACGCACAGCAGATTGAACAGCCCGCTGCCCACCACGTTGCCCACGGCGATATCGCGCTCGCCCCGTGCGGCAGCCATGATCGAGGTGGCAAGCTCCGGCAGGGAGGTCCCCACCGCCACGACCGTCAGCCCGATGACCAGATCGGACAGTCCCAGCGCCCGCGCCAGGGCCGTGGCGCCCTCGACCAGAAAGTGGGAGCCGGCCACCAGCAGCACCAGACCGGCCACGATCATGACCAGATACAAAAGCCAGGCCATTGGCGCGCGCGAGGGGGCCGGTTCGGCATCGGGATTTTCCGAGGCTGACTCTTTTCTGCTTTCGCGCAGGCTGCTGATTACCATGTACAGCGTGTAGGTCACGATGCAGGTAAAGAGCAGCGCGCCATCGAGTCGGCTCAACACGCCATTGGCGCCCAGCGCCCAGACCAGCAGCCCGGCGACGATCAAAATCGGCACATCCAGTCGAATCAGCTGACGCGACACGATCAAGGGCGCCACCATCGCCGTCAGGCCCAGAATCAGCAGCACGTTGGCGATATTGCTGCCCACCACGTTGCCCAGTGCCAGATCACCGCTGCCGCTGAACGCCGATTGAACGCTGACCGCGGTTTCCGGCGCGCTGGTGCCAAAGGCCACCACCGTCAGGCCGATCACCAGCGAGGGGATGCCAAACAGGGCGGCCAGTTTCGACGCGCCGCGCACCAGCACTTCGGCTCCGCCCATCAAAAGCACAAGGCCGGCAACAAGGTAGACAAGGGTCATCAACGTCATGGAAGGCACTCCCGGCAGAGAATTGTCACGGTTCGATCCTGATACGGCGATCGTGGCTGCGATAATGGTCGAGGCGCGCCGGATACGCCAGAAGATGACGCCTTTATTGACGGGGCGCCCGGGTCGATGGCGCAGGACCGACAGGGAAAGTGGGGCTGCCGGGAAAGCAGGGCTGACAGAAAAAGGGGCCCGATACCGTGGTATCGGAACCCCGAGTGCACCGGCTGACAGAAAGGACGTCAGCGTTTGGCGGTGGTGTCGTCCTGTTCGGCGCGCTCCAGGAAGGCCTGTGTGATCGAGGGAAGATGGTCTTCCAGCCACTTCGCCATGGCCTCTTCCTCCTTGAGAATGCGCTCAAGCGTTGCGCGCACCTCGGGTTCGCCCAGATAGTCGGCTGCGCCGATCAGCGCGCGATAGTTGGCGATTTCGAAGTGCTCGAAGGCATAGCTGGCCGCGCCGCCCTTGACCACTTCATCACTGGTGAACATGCCGCCCATGCCCTGGGCGGTCGCCGCCATCTTGCCGCCCATGTCCTTGACGCCGGACGTGCTGCCATCGAGGCGCTCGATGCACTCTTCCAGCAGCGCCGACTGGCCCCGGGTCTCCTCGATATGCTGCTCGATGCGCTCATGGAGTTCCGGGTAGTGCTCGATACGTTTGGCCTGCGCCTTGAGCATGGTTTCTGCCTGCTGCTCCATGGCATGGGCATCACGCAGCCAGTCCATGAAGTGGGCTCTTGCATCCGTTGCCATGTTACTTCTCCTTGTTTCTGACCAGATACCTGACCAAAAGGTGACTGCCGGGCTGACGCCGATATCGCCGTCAGGCGGCGATATCGGTTTTCAGACATCTTCGCGGTCTTTAGAGCTGCTCTTTCTGCGCGCCCGAGCCGGGTCTGGCCTTGCCCAGGCTCGGCACCTGTCCCAGCGGTTCGGGCTGCTGCTTGAAGCTGAAGCTGCTGCGACCATCCAGCGACGGGCCTTCGCTCCAGCGCCCCTGCGGCGCTTCCTTGTCGAGCAGCGTGTTGAGGAAGTAGTACGAGTGCTCGGTGGCCTCGTGTTCTTCCGGCGTGCTGTTGGGAATCGGCAGGTTCTCCTGCAGACCGCCAAGATCCTCGATCACCGCCAGCCACTGCTGCTGGTGATAGGTGTCGCGGGCGATCAAAAACGACAAAAAGTCCTTCATGCCCTTGTCATCGGTCCAGTTGTATAGACGGCTGGCCAGCACGCGGCCGCCGGCCTCGGCGGCCACGTTGGCCTGCATGTCGGCGGCGATGTTGCCGGTGGCGTAGACATGGCTCATGTCAAAGGGCACGCCGTTGGCGTTGACCGGCATGGCCGAGAGCCCGGAAGAAAGCAGGTGACGCGGGTTGGCACCGCCCAGGATGGCATTGATGACCGGGTCCTTGGCGGATTCTTCCTGATAGGAGACCGGTGCGCCCTCCAGGTTGAGCGCCACGGCATGGCCCAGCATCTCGATGTGGGCGAGCTCTTCGGTGGCCGTGGACATCAGGAGATCGCGAATCCGGTCATCGCCCCGGGCGCCCATGGCCTGGAAGAAATACTGCATGGCGACACGGATTTCCCCTTCGATGCCACCGATCGCCTGCTGCAGCAGCATGGCAAACTGCGGATCGGGCGTATCGACCCGAACGGGATATTGAAGCTTTGAAGAGTGATGAAACATGGATGCCTCCCTGCATGAATGGTCAGGTCACAAAAGACCCGCTGGTGTCATCGATAAGCCCGTATGGCAGCTCATGTTCCAGTGTGATGACACGGCAGAACCGGGCCGCCTGCAGGGGCATGAATGCCCTCATGGCGGTGCGGGCTGCTGTATCAAGCGTGAGCAGAAAGGCAGGAAACAGCAAAAAATACAGGGTGTTTTAATATGATGAAATGTGTCGTTTTGAACCGGATTAACCGATATCAAGGCGCGTTTGACAAAACGGGCTACGCCGCCTGTGTCATCGGCAAATGCATGAGAATTGTCTGAAAAAGGCAGGCGTGATCTGCCGGATCGAGCCGGCGATGCCGGTGGCGCATGGGGTGATGCCGGACACGGCAATGGCCGAAGCGAGCGTGCCCCTACAGGCCCCTGATGGTAATGTCCTGTCGCCAGCGGTCGAGCCGGCGGCGCGCGCGCCGGGAGGTGAGCAGGTGGGTGTGGTCCCTTTCCGGAGCCAGCATCAGCTGGTTGTCATCGCCGCGCACCAGATTGAAACGGCGCCGCGCGCCGATGGGGCGTTTTTCCGTGGCCTGAATGACGATCAGATTGATCTCGATGGCCTTCAGGGTCTCGTCACTGTTGTTGAAGGTGTAGTCGCGGTTGAGCGTCAGGCCGTACTGCTGCGCGGCGTGGGCAATGATGCGGTCAAAGCGGCTGGCCTGCATGTACTGCATCGAGTGGAGCGGCCCCAGGCGGCTGACCAGCTCGCCTTCCTCTTCACCGCCGCCCTTGTCGGTGTCGCCCTCGTCGGTGGTGTCTTCATCGGCGGCGGGCTGTTGCTGCCGGGTATCTTCATCCGTGAGTTCGGTGATATCGCAGGCCAGCGTCTGCCGATCGGTCTCCAGACGCGCCAGAACGGACTCCACGAAAATGACGCCATGGCCCATGTTGCTGACCAGGCAGGGGCCTTCGACTCGACGGGCCTTGCCGTGCTTGATCAGGATGGACGGCTGACGCAGGGCGCGGGCCGTGCTGACGGCAACCTGCATGGCGATGCCCCAGATCAGCACGTGGCCGACACTGGCCAGCCCGCTGACAGCGGTCGCATTGTCGGTAATCCAGGCCCACAGGGCACTTGACTGGCTGATCATGCCGTTCTCTCCCGACAGGCATGGAGGGTATTGAAAGACAAGGGTAGCAGAGCCCGCCGGTCGGCCCGTTATTGATCACACGCGCTTTTGATTCGATGCCGGGGCGGGCGATGGGCAGCACTGCGATGAGCAAGGGCATTTCGATAGTAAAACCTCATCAGGTCAGGGCTATCGAGCCATCCGGTTTCGACTGATTCTGGATGGCGGCTTCAGGATCGTTTCAACTGGAGGTCAACAAAACGTCAAGGATGCACCACTAAAGTGCAAGCCGGCACCGGGGGATTACATTTGATCCAGGTGTTAACCTGGGCTAATTTCAAATTGTCTTCAGGCTGGTTTCAGTTATCGCCGTGTCAGCGTCATGGCGCGCCTGCAGGGCATCTTCCGATACCAGTGATGACGATCTCAATGAAAAGCAAAGGAGTGCCTGCCCATGTCATCCGGCGTACAACTGTCCTTTACCATTGGCTGGATCGCGATGCTGTTGGGGGGCGTGCTGTTCTGGCTCACCAGTCGCCGCCTGCCAACGTTTGAAAAACGTCATGGCATTGCTGCCATGACCATCGTCTTCGTGGCCTTTGCCAACTATTTCGCCATGGCGCTGGGTCAGGGCGATCTCTTCTTCAATGACCGAACGGTGTATTTTGCCCGTTATATCGATTGGGCCATCACCACGCCCATTCTGCTGGCCAGTCTTGCCATGTTTGCCGGTCGCTCGCTGGGTCGCATCTCGACGTTGCTGGCGGCGCTGGTCGCGGCCGATGTCTACATGATCGTGACCGGTCTGGTCGGCAATCTCTCCAGTGCGCCCTACAACTATTACTGGTGGGTGATCAGCATGGCGGCCTTTCTTGTCGTGCTGGCGCTGGTGTGGGGGCCACTGCGTCGTCAGGCCAGCGAAGAAGGACAGATCGCGCCCTACTCGAAGCTGGCCGGCATGCTGACCGCGCTGTGGGTGTGCTATCCCATTGTCTGGCTGGTGGGCAGCTCCGGCGCCGACATGATCTCGGTAACCGTCGAAAGCTGGCTCTATCTGGTGCTGGACGTGACGGCCAAGGTCGGTTTTGGTGCCGTCGCCCTCAACGCCGCTCGTCAGGGCCAGGCGCGCTGAGGTCATGACCGGGCCGCCCCGTGCGGCCCGGCCGGTACGCTTTTGGCGTTCAAAAGGGGATAGAATCATGACCTCCATCAGAGCGCTGCACGCCTCAAATACCGAGACCGGTGCCCTGCGCGGGAGACTCGTCTGGCTGATGGCCGCTGCCCTGGTACTGGCGCTGCTGGGAGAGCAGGGGGCCTCTGCCGGTGTGCTGTCGCTGCTGGTGCTGACGCTTGGCGTGGCGCTGCTGGGACTGCCTCATGGTGCCTTTGATCATCTGACCGGAGCGCGGCTGATCGATCACTACCTGCCGGGTGCGCGGCATCCGCGTGCCTGTCTTGGTGTGTTCATGCTGGGCTATGGGCTATTGTCGATCTCGCTGCTGTGGTGCTGGTACCACTGGCCCACGCTGGGTCTGACCGTGTTTGTGCTGCTGTCGGCGGCGCATTTCGGCACCGACTGGCGCGGCCAGCAGTCGCTGATCTGTCGGCTGTGCTGGGGCGCGCTGGTGATTGCGCTGCCGTTTTTCTGGCGCCCGGATGAGGTGGCCGACATCGTGCAGAAACTGGCCGTTCCCGAGCCTGCGCCCTTTCTTCTGGCGGCGCGCCCGGTGGTGGCGCTGGCGCTGGGCATCGTGCTTGTGGGTGTTCGACATCGCGGCGTCGCGTTTTTATCAGCGACCGGAGTGTTGCTGCTGGGCGCGGCACTGCTCAATCCGCTGGCCTACTTTGTCTGCTATTTCTGCTGCTTTCATAGCCCGCTGCATCTATCCGCCATTCGACGCGAACACGACCTGGCCGGGCGCCGGCAGATGCTGACGGTGGCGGCGCCGGTAGTGCTGTTGACCTGGCTGGCAGCCGGCGGTGGCTACCTCTGGATGACCCACGAGCATGTGGCGGGTGCTCTGGTCAAGACGATCTTTATCGGGCTGGCCTGTCTGACGGTGCCGCACATGCTGGTCGAGTGGCTGGGCGAGCGTGTTCAGCGCCCGGCAGCGACAGCATCGGGTCCGGGATACCCATCGCGTTGAGGGCACCCCTGCATGCAGGGGCGTACATCATGAGCCATCATGAAGGTCTCATCATGGCTTGACGCCTCGCAGACGCAACGGAAACAACAGCTCATGACGCAGGATCACCACCACGACCCCCATCATCACGGTCACGGCCATCACCACCACGGCACGGACAACGAGCGGCGCCTGCTCTGGGCGATGGTGCTGACCGGCGGCTTCATGGCACTCGAGGTGGTGGGCGGTGTGGTCACGGGGTCGCTGGCCCTGCTGGCGGATGCCGGCCACATGCTGACCGACAGCGCCTCGCTGGCGCTGGCCTGGGTGGCTGCCCGGCTGACGCAGCGCCCGCCCAACGCCCGCAAGACCTACGGCTATCACCGCGTGCAGGTGCTGGCCGCGTTCGTCAACGGGCTGGCGCTGCTTCTGATCGTGGCCTGGATTCTGTTTGAAGCCGTGCGTCGACTGCTGGCACCGCCCGAAGTGGCCGGCACCGGCATGCTGGGGGTTGCCGTGGTCGGCCTTCTGGTCAATATCGGCGTGTTCTGGCTGTTGCACAGCGGTGATCGGGGCAACATCAATATTCGCGGCGCGCTGCTCCACGTGCTGGGCGATCTGCTGGGGTCGGTGGCGGCCATTGTCGCGGCGGTGATCATCATGGTGACCGGCTGGATGCCGATCGATCCGCTGCTCTCGCTGCTGGCGGCGGCACTGATCGCCCGCAGTGCGTGGAAGATTACCGCCCAGTCGGCGCACATTCTGCTCGAGGGCGCGCCCGCCCATATCGACAGCGAGCAGCTGGTCCATGATATCCCGCACGCGCTGGACGATATCCACAGCGTGCATCATGTCCACATCTGGTCGCTGACGCCGGAGCGGGTGATGGTCACCCTGCACGCCGTACCCCATGAGGGCGTGGACCCGGACCGGGCGATCGTGGCCATCCGGACCTGGCTCAAGACACATTGTGATGCCGACCACGTTACGGTCCAGATCGAGCGCCGGGTGCCCTGCGTCGAGCAGGGCCGCAACGAGTCTCACCACGCGCCCCTGTCCTGATCACGGCAGATGAGCGGCTCGGGCGCACCATCAGGCGTTCCGGATAACCCAGGTGATGGATGATGGCCGGCCGGTTGTTTTTGAATGCGCGCCACCTTGATGCGCCAGGCAACGCATCGAAGGTCCATCAACCGTGCGGCGACCGGATGTCGCGGCATGACCATCATCATGAAAGGAACGAGATACCGTGTCTGAAAGTGGCCAGAGCGCCAAATGGGACAGGATCGCCGGACAGCTCAAGGAGACGTGGGGCGTCGTTGCCAACGACCTCTCGGCCTATGAGCACGGCGAGGTGCAGCGCATCGCCGGCCTGCTCAAGGAGCAAAAGGGTTTGAGCGACGAAGACGCCAAACGCGAAGCCGAGCGCATTATGCGCAACTCCTGATCCGTGTGATGTGTGTCACACTGCATGGCGCAACCGATAAAGCCCGGCGTTTGCCGGGCTTCTTGCGTTTACGGGTGCCGGGGCGCAGATTCAGCAAGGGCAACGGTGGCGTAATGGAGGGCGAGACAATGAGTGAGATCAATACCCTGAACACGGCGACAACGACACGCCCGGCGCCGGTGACGCTGGTGTGGATCGTGCTGGTCGTGGCCTGGGGCGCGTTTCTGCTGCCCCGGGCGGGCTCCGGGCTGCTGGTCGGCTGGCCGTTGAATCTGGTCGCCTTTTGCCTGGCCATCGTGATCGTGGCGCGCGGACGCACGGTAGCCGGCATTCTGGCCCTGGCGGCCTCCGTGGTGGTGTCGCCACTGATCTATCTGCTGGGGCTGGTGCTTTTGATGCTCACCACCGCCTTCAGCGATGTCGAGATCGACATTCAGGAGTCCGGCCCGGTGCCCGAGCATCACGCGCCGCCGCCCCGGACTGACAACACGCCACCGCTGCAGATGACCGCGCTGTCACCGGAGCGAAACGTGACATGACAACAGGCGCCATATCGATGGCGCCTGTTGGCTCACCTCACTTGGCAGGAGCGGGACGTCACTGCTCGTCAACGGGATAGTCCGTGTTGGCGCTCACTTCGCACCACTGCTCGCTTCCGGTGACATCCAGCCTGCCGATGCATCCCTGTCTTGACGCCGACCACATCGAGCGGATCTGTCAGGCCGTCAAGGAGGCCAGCCATGTACGCTAGCCCGCGGCACACCCTGCACGTGGCGGTGGCCGGGAGAGGGTGCCAACGTTCCCGGCGGGCGCCGCTGCGTTGTATCGTACGGTAATACTACATGGCGTGCTTGATGCCCCGCCGGACCAGCCACTCGTTGGCCGGACAAGAGGTCAGAAGCCCCACCAGCATGGCGATCTGCATCATGAACCAGAATGTTGGCGTGGTGGCATCCATTCGCCCTCCCAGAAACAGCGGTGTGGCGATCAGCATCCAGAGAACCATGCCGGCCTGAAACGCGATCAGCGACAGCGTATCGGCCTTGATGGCGTTGAACAGCGCACGTTTCGGCGAGGCCTCGCCCATCTCGCGAATGGGCAGATACTGAAACAGGATGCCGAAGGCGTAGGCGGCCACAAACGCCAGCAGAAAATGGCCGGCCATGTGTGAGCCGAGCAGGGTGAAACCCAGCGCCGTGGCAAGCGGCGCGGCGATGATATCGCCCAGGGTGCAGCCGCCGCCGCAGTGGGTGGCAGAGACCAGCACCCCCTGCCATCGAGGCTTGTCGCCGTGGTGATGATGGTCGGAAGTTTCACGGTTCTGATGGGCAGGGGCTGCCCGCCCCAGCTTCTGATAGACCCACCAGCCCACCACCGGCATGTAAAGCCCGGTGATCGGCCAGGTCACGTTCATGATGGCCATGTGCTGCGGGCGTCGGCGCACATCCACGGCGATCAGCGCGCAGGTCACCACACCCAGCAGCAGAACACTCCATGACAGAACGGTCAGCATTGGCACACTCCCTGTTGCCTTCAGTTTGAATTCACCTGATGACACAAGGGTCTAGCGCAGTCGGGGGAATCGAGCAAACCCTGGGGTAGGGCGCGGCTGAGGCTGAAGGTGTGTTCGGAGGTCACTTCTCAGGCTGTCCCCACCCGCCGCTGCGCCCGCAGGGTATCCAGGGTATAAAGCGCCAGGCCGGCCCAGATGCAGGCAAAGGTGACAAGACTTGCCTGGTTGAAGGGTTCGCCAAACAGGAACACACCGGTGAGCAGGTGCAGGGTGGGGGTCAGGTACTGGATCAGCCCCAGCGTGCCGAGCTTGAGCCGCCGTGCGCCCATGGCAAAGA
Source organism: Kushneria sp. AK178 (assembly GCF_053903105.1). Lineage (NCBI taxonomy): Bacteria > Pseudomonadati > Pseudomonadota > Gammaproteobacteria > Oceanospirillales > Halomonadaceae > Kushneria > Kushneria sp. AK178. Next base: position 550,237 of record NZ_CP096381.1, read on the forward strand.
GGACCAGCGGCAGCACAGTAATCAGGCCGCAGCCGATCAGCAGCGCATCGGTGCCGACGCTGCCCTGCAGAAACACCGCCTGCTGCTGCATGTAGAGCGCGCCCAGCCACAAAAGGGCAAACGGCAGCAGCAGCATGGTTTCGATATAAAGTCCGGTGATGCTGTCGACGCCGATGCGCTTTCGGATCGCGCCGTAGAAGCCGAAGCTGCCGGCCAGCATCAGCGACACCCACGGTACCCGCCCGAAGCCCACCACCATGATCATCACGCCGGCCGCCGCCAGCAGTACGGCGGCCATCTGCAGCGGGCGCAGTCGTTCGCGAAAAAAGACCACGCCCAGCACGACGTTGAGCAGCGGGTTGATGTAGTAGCCAAGGCTGGCCTGCAGGACGTGATGGCTCGATACCGCCCAGATGAACAGCCCCCAGTTGGCGCTGATCAACAAGGCCGTGGCCACCAGGGCCAGCAGCAGGCGGCGATTGCGCAAGACGGCCATGGTGCGTGCCCCGCGATGGGTGAGCACCACAAACAGCGTCAGCAGGACAGCGGCCCAGATCATTCGATGAGCCAGGATTTCCCAGGGCGTGACCGACGGGCCGATCAGGTGAAAGTAGAGCGGCAGCACGCCCCATATCGAAAAACAGCCCAGCGCGGCCAGCAGTCCCGCACTCTGTTCACGCTTGTCCGTCATCGCACCGGCCCTTCAGGTAAAGAACAGCATCATACGCGGGATGGCACGCGGCGGCGACGCCTGGTGGTTGACTTGTAATAAATATGTCTATATTTTTGGACATATGGACAAGACAAGTGCTATCGAACTATTTTCGGCCCTGGCCCAAGAGACGCGTCTGGACGCCTTTCGCCTGCTGGTGCGCCATGAACCCGACGGCCTCGCAGCAGGGGAGCTGGCGCGCTGTCTGGACGTGCCGCACAACACGCTGTCGGCCCATCTGAATGTGCTGTCACGGGCGGGTCTGGTGGTCTCGCAGCGTCAGAGCCGCTCGATCATCTACCGCGCCAGCCTTGAGCAGATGCAGGCCATGATGGCCTTTCTGGCCCACGACTGCTGCGCCGGGCGTCCCGAACTCTGTGCGCCGCTGCTGGACGCCCTGTCATCCGAAAGCTGTTCCGATCAGGAGACCCCCTCATGAGCTGCGTGATCTATCACAACCCCGCCTGCGGCACCTCGCGCAATGTACTCGAGATGCTGCGCCAGTCCGGCGAGACGCCGGAGATCATCGAGTATCTGGAAACGCCGCCCACGCGGGCACGGCTGGTCGAGCTGCTGGCGGCGATGAACATGACGCCCCGCGAGCTGCTGCGCCGCAAGGAGCCGGTTTGCGCCGAGCTGGAGCTCGAGGACCCGACAGTGAGTGACGAGCAGCTGATCGATGCCATGATGGCGCATCCGATCCTGATCAATCGGCCCATCGTGGTCACCGACCGGGGCGCGCGGCTGTGCCGGCCTTCCGAGCGGGTGCTGACGCTGCTGGATCATCCGGTCAGCGAATTCACCAAGGAAGATGGCGAGGTCGTACGCCCGGGAGCGCCTGACGCATGAGTGACACGCTGCCCCATGTCGACAGGGACCGGCTCCAGCCCATCGATATCGAAACGTTGATCGGCCCCGACGAGCCGCGCCATGCGCCGCGCATTCTGGTGCTGTACGGCTCGCTGCGCGAGCGATCCTACTCCCGGCTGGTCGCCGAAGAGGTCGGCCGGCTGCTGCGATGGTTCGGCTGCGAGGTCAGGACCTTCAACCCCTCCGGACTGCCGCTGCCGGACGATGCCGAGGCCGATCATCCGAAGGTGACCGAGCTGCGCGAGCTGGCGCAGTGGTCGGAGGGCATGGTGTGGATCAGCCCCGAGCGCCACGGCGCGATGACCGGCATCATGAAAACCCAGATCGACTGGATTCCGCTGTCACTGGGCGGCGTGCGCCCGACCCAGGGCAAGACGCTGGCCGTCATGGAGGTCTCCGGCGGCAGCCAGAGCTTCAACGCGGTCAACCAGCTGCGCGTGCTGGGGCGCTGGATGCGCATGCTGACCATCCCCAACCAGTCCTCGGTGCCGAAAGCCTTCAACGAGTTCGACGAGGCGGGGCGCATGCACCCCTCACCGCTTTACAACCGCATCGTCGATGTCTGTGAGGAGCTGGTGAAGTTCAGCTGGCTCACGCGCGGTCGGGCAGCGTATCTGACCGATCGCTACTCCGAGCGGGTCGAAAGCGCCGAAGAAGTGTCGAAACGCGTCAATCAGCGCCCCCACCGCGCATGAATCAATAGGCGAGAGTCAACATGCTGGCACTGATTATCTTCGTGATCACCCTGGTGCTGGTGATCTGGCAGCCGCGGGGGCTGGGCATCGGCTGGAGCGCGCTGGGCGGTGCGGCCGTGGCACTTGCCACCGGCGTGGTGGGGTGGGGCGATGTCGCCACCGTCTGGGAGATCGTCTGGGACGCCACCTTCACGTTCGTGGCGCTGATCATCATTTCACTGATTCTCGACGAGGCGGGCTTTTTCAGCTGGGCGGCGCTGCATATCGCCCGCTGGGGCAACGGGCGCGGGCCGCTGCTTTTCATGCTGATCGTGATGCTCGGCGCGATGATTGCAGCGCTGTTTGCCAACGATGGCGCGGCGCTGTTGCTCACGCCGATCGTGCTGGCGATTCTGGTGCGTCTCGAGTTCACTCCACAGGCGGCGCTGGCCTTTATCATCGCCACCGGCTTCGTCGCCGATACCACCAGCCTGCCGCTGGTGACCTCCAATCTGGTCAACATCGTCACCGCCAACTATTTCAACATCGGCTTTGGCGAATACGCTCTGGTGATGGTGCCGGTCAACCTGGTCTCGCTTATCGCCACGCTTGCCGTGCTGTGGCTCTACTTCCGCCGCGAGGTGCCACGCCGCTACGACCGCGACCGGCTGGAAGCGCCCGCCGATGCCATTGTGGATATTCGGGTCTTTCGCGCCGCCTTTCCACTGCTGGCAGTGCTTTTGATCGCCCTGTTCGTGACCGCCCGCTGGCACGTGCCCTTTGCCCTCATCATGGGCACGGCCGCGCTGGTGCTGATGGCCATCGCCGGGCGCTGGGGCAGCGCCGGCACGCCCGTGGTGTCGCTGAACCGGGTGCTCAAAAATGCCCCCTGGCAGATCGTGCTCTTCTCGCTGGGCATGTATCTGGTGGTGTTTGGTCTCGGCAATGCGGGGCTGACCGCTGATGCCGCCGGCGTGCTGAGCTGGCTGGCGGCGCAGGGCACGCTGGTGGCCACCCTGGGCACCGGCATGGCGCTGGCGGTACTGGCCTCGGTCGTCAACAACATGCCCTCGACCCTGATCGGTGCGCTGGCGATCGATCAGGCCCATGTCCCCGAGCTCACCCGGCAGCTGATGGCCTATGCCAGCGTCATCGGCAACGACCTGGGGCCCAAGTTCACTCCGATCGGCAGCCTGGCCACACTGCTGTGGCTGCACGTGCTCGCCGGCAAGGGGTATCGCATCGGCTGGGGGCAGTACATGAAGGTGGGGTTGGTCATCACACCGCCGGTGCTTTTGGTCACGCTGATTGCGCTGGCGCTGTGGGGGCCGCTGGCGATCCGGCTCGGCGGGTAGCTATCGGGAGGCCATCAAGCGGGGGTGGCCGCTTGAGCGCGCCATATCAGGTCGGGCTCAAGAAGCAAGTGCTGCAGGTCGATATTGTCGGTATCGATGATTTGGGCAGCGGACCAGGGGCACCCGTTCCACTGCCGATGGCTGGAGTGCTCCATGTTCCGATATACCCCTTCTTCCCGGCAGGTGCCGCTGGTGGATGCCATCCATCGTGCCATGGCCGTGATCGAGTTTGACCCGCAGGGCACGGTGCTGTGCGCCAATCCGATCTTTTTCGAGACCACCGGCTACCGCGCCGAGGCGCTGGTGGGCCGGCATCACAGCGTGCTGTGCCCGCAAGAGCTTGTGGAAAGCGCCGAATACGCGGCCTTCTGGTCCCGACTGCGGGACGGCGAGTTCATCAGCGGGCGCTGCAAACGGCTGCGTCAGGATGGCACCCCGCTTTGGCTGGAGGCGACCTATAACCCCATCCGCGACCGGCGCGGACAGGTGGTGCGCGTAATCAAGCTCGCCACCGATATCACCGCGCAGGTGCGTGCCGAGCAGGAGATGAACAGCCGACTGGTCGCCATCGACCGCTCGATGGCCGTCATCGAATTCACCCCGGACGGGCACATTCTTACCGCCAATCAGAACTTTCTGGACACGGTGGGCTATCGGCTCGAGGAGATCGAAGGCGAACACCACCGCATCTTCTGCGGCAAGACGCTGGCGGCCAGCCCCGAGTACCGGGCGTTCTGGGCCCGGCTTAACGCCGGCGAGTTCATGGCCGGCCAGTTCAAAAGGTTCGATAAACAGGGGCGCACCCTGTGGCTGGAGGCCACCTACAACCCGATCTTCGATGACGACGGCCGGCTCTACAAGGTCATCAAGCTTGCCAGCAATATTACCGAGCGCGTCGAGCGGGAAGCCGACAGTCTGCGCCTGGCCTGTCGCATCTCGACCGAGACGGAAACGACCGCCACCGACGGCAGCCGCATCATCGACGACACCGTGCGCGAGATTCGCAGTATCGCCGATCGGGTCGAGGCCACTTCCAGACTGCTCAATGATCTGACGGCGCAGACGGCGAGCATCACGGCCGTGGTTGAAACCATCCAGTCGATCGCCTCCCAGACCAATCTGCTCTCCCTGAACGCCGCCATTGAAGCCGCCCGCGCCGGCGAACACGGCCGCGGCTTTTCGGTGGTGGCCCATGAGGTGCGGGCGCTGGCCCGCCGCACCGCTGATGCCACCAGCGAAATTGCCGGCACGATCGAGGCCCTGCAGACGCTCTCCCGCAGCGCCAGCACCAGCATGCATACCTGTCAGGAGAGCGTCGAAAAGGGGGTTGGCATGGCCGGCAATGCCGGCGAGGCGATCGTGCGGATCAGCGCCTGCACCGGTGACATGGTCACGGCCGTGCGCCAGATGGCCTCTACCGCGGAGATCAACGACGAGCCCGGTGTGGCGGATGGCGGGTCGCGGGCCGCCCTTCGCCGTGATGAGCGTCGGGGCACGCCCGTACCGGCGGCATCATGAGCCCCCGGTAATTGTGGCGCTGGCGGCGTCCGGGCTTTCGGCGTCATCGGCAGGGCCCGTGATACCCCGGGTGACCGGTCTCTTGCCAATATAAAATAGAATATAAAAATTTCTTTTTATTCTTTTAAAGAATTAAAAGGCGTGGGGTAATCTCTGCCAAACCCTATTGGAGGCGTTGCCCCATGCCCCTGCTGTCCTTCCCGCGCTGGTGGTCATCCGTGGCCCTGACGGCGCTGCTGCTGCCCGGTGCGGCCTTCGCCGAGCAGATTCGTCTGCTCAACGTCTCCTTCGATCCGACCCGCGAGCTTTACGCCGACTACAATCAGGCCTTCAGCCGGTGGTATGAAGCGCAGTCGGGGGATCAGGTCAGCGTGCAGCAGAGCCACGGCGGCTCGGGGCGCCAGGCGCGCTCGGTCATCGAGGGCAACCCGGCCGATATCGTCACACTGGCACTGGCGGCCGATATCGATGTGATCGCCGAACGGGGCAGGCTTCTGCCCGAAAACTGGCAAAAGGCGTTTGCCCATGACAGCACGCCCTATACCTCCTCGATTGTCTTTCTGGTACGCAAGGGCAACCCGAAAGGCATCCATGACTGGGACGATCTGACCCGGGACGGCATCGCGGTGATCTCGCCCAATCCGAAGACCTCCGGCGGGGCGCGCTGGAACTATCTGGCCGCCTGGACCTGGGCGCTCAAGCGCGAGCTGGGGGATCTGGATCGGCTGCAGGACGCCGGGGCAGCAGATGACGTGGCGAAGGCGCAGCAGGCCGCCGAAGATTATGTGAAGGCGCTCTATCAGCACGTACCGGTGCTCGACACCGGCGCGCGCGGCGCCACCAATACCTTTGTTCAGCGCGGTCTGGGCGATGTCCTGCTGGCCTGGGAGAGCGAGGCGCTGCTGGCGTTCAATGAGCTGGGCACGGACGACTACGAGATCGTGACGCCCTCGGTGAGCATTCTCACCCAGCCGCCGATCGCCATCGTCGAGGACAACGTGAAGAAAAAGGGCCCGGCCGCCGAAAGGGCCGCCCGCGCCTATCTGGACCACCTCTACTCACCGGAAGGTCAGCAGCTGGTGGCACAGCACTACTATCGCCCCATCAACGATGACGGTGTGGATCCGACGCTGCTCGAGCAGTTTCCGGCCATGGATCTCTACAACATCAACGACGTGTTTGGTGGCTGGGGCGAGGCACAGCAGACCCACTTTGCCAACGGCGGTGTTTTTGACCGCATCACGCGGCCGGGGGCGTGAGAAGGGTGTCCCGGTGATGACAGTGGCCATGTCCTGACCGTCGCCGGAATGTCGGCCTGCCGTTATGCTGGCCAACGTGAATGCCCCTTGCGCCGTTCAGGAGGCCGACGTGCCCAGTATTGACATCACCCTCAACCTCAGCGTCGAGCAGTGCCGCGCCCACTACGCCGGTGCCGCCGACAGCATCCGTACCCGCACGCTGGATGGGCGCAGCGTATTGCTGCCCTCGCGCGTGCTGCACCACGTCATCGGTCGCGATGGCGTGCATGGCACCTGGCGCGTCACCTTCGATGACAATGGCCGGTTCGTCTCGATTCGCCCGCTTTGAAGGCGTTCTCTCTTTTCGGCGCATGAAAGGCTCGCCTTCGAGCGCCTTCCCCGCACCCGCGGGGATATATCGAATATCAGGACGCCTGCATTGCCCGATGCCGCGCCACCAGTGCGTTCCACGCCGTGAACACCGCGCCGACCGCCAGCATGGCGGCAATGGCCAGCAGGGCGTGGCGGCCCAGATGGTCATTGAGCGGAATGGCCAGCGCGGCTCCGGTGACCAGCGCGCTCCAGCGCACCAGACCGTCCAGCCCGGCCCGGAAATTGCCTTCGGCCAGCGCCCGGCCGGTCCTGACCAGCATGCCGGTGAGAAACGTGACCCCCGATTCGTTGCCGCTGACCTGATTGAGGGTGCCCATGGCGGCGGCGATGAACAGCACGGTGGTAAAGGGGTAGTCATCGCTGTGGGCAAAGGGCATCGAGGCACTCATTAAAAGCGCGGTCAGCAGCAGGATCACCGTGGGTCGCCAGTGGCCCACCTGCCGGGCGATCCAGGCGCCGAGGGTAGTGGCGGTAAAAAAGGCGGCGATCACGGCGGCCAGAGGGGCGATGCCGGCCCAGGCGCCTTCGCCGATATGACGCCCGATATGCGAGGTGTTGCCGGTCATGTAGACCGCCAGCAGATCGCGACTGTGCAGATAGATCAGCGCATCCGTGGCGCCGGCGACCATGAACAGCAGGGCAAAGGCCGGGAAGGGAATCTTTCTGTCGAGCATGCTGGACCCCGAGCGCGATCATGAGAAGGGGAGGTGGCGTGCCGAACAGGGTGGGCGCCGGGCGCACTATACTACGGGATATGCCTGTAACGCCTGGAGGAGGTGATCATGGCTTATCGTCTCGAGATGTCCGAAACAACCTCAAGGGGGCTGGCGCGGATTGCCGCCGAGCAGATCGATCGGGCGCGCCGCGATATTGCAAAGCGCGATACGGTGGCCGGCATTCACAAGCTGCGTCAGCGCTGCAAGCGCGTTCGGGCCATTCTGCGCCTGGCGCGGCCGGCACTGGGCAAGCACTACGCCCGGGAGAACCGGCGCTTTCGCGATCTGGCCCGGGCGGTGGGCGGCCCGCGCGATGAGCAGGTACTGATCGATACCTTCGATGCGCTGATGGTCGCCCACAAGGGGCGTCTGGACCGGCGGCAGTTCACGCCGACACGCCAGCAGCTGCTCGGACGCCATCAGCGGGCGCTGGCGGCCACCGCTCTGCCGGAGATGGCGTGGATCGATGCCGAGCTGGTCAGAGCGCGTGAGGCGATCGATGACTGGGCGCCGGCCATTGATCGCTTCAAGGCGCTGCGCGACGGGCTGACGCAGACCGGCGCCCGGGCGCGTCAGGCGATGCAGCGCGCCGATGGTGCCAGCGATGAGGCCTGCTTTCACGAATGGCGCAAGCAGGTGAAGTACCATCGCCATCACTGCGAGCTGCTGGTCAATGTCTGGAAGGCGCCCATGAAGGCACGCGCCGGAGAGGCCCATCGGCTGGCGGACCTGCTCGGCGAGGAGCACGACCTGGCCATGCTGGCGCAGGCGTTGAGCGACCCCGAGGCGGCGGCACAGGGTCGGGACAAGACTGCCACGCTGCTGGAGATGATCGCCGAGCGCCGCGAAGGGCTTCAACGGGAAGCACTGCTGCTGGGCCGGCGCCTGTTCGCCGAAAAGCCCGAGGCGCTGGGCAAGCGGATCAAGCGCTATCGACAGATCGCGCGCCGGGAGGCGCGCGAAAGCGCCGTCGTGTCATGATCGACGCGGCCGGTCAAAATGGCGATGATGAGCCATCACTCATGAAAGCGGAGTCGAGGTATGGCGGGACAGCAGCATCACTATCGGGTCACGGTACAGTGGCAGGGCAGTCGTGACACCGGTACCACCGGCTATCGCGACTACGGCCGCGAACATCAGCTGAGTGCGCCCGGCAAGGCGCCCATCGACGGCTCCGCCGATCCGGCCTTTCTGGGCGACAGCGATCGCTGGAACCCGGAGGAGCTGCTCCTCGGCTCGCTGTCAGCCTGTCACAAGCTCTGGTATCTGCATCTGTGCGCCGAGGCGGGCGTGGTGGTGCTGGCCTATGAGGATCACGCCGAGGGCGAGATGGATGCCGCTCTGGGGCGCTTCACCCGGGTGATTCTGCGCCCGCACATTACCCTGAGCCGTGACAGCAGTGAACAGCGCGCCCATGCGCTGCACGACAGGGCCCACGACAAGTGCTTCATTGCCGCCTCGGTCAACTTCGAGGTGAACTGTCAGCCGACATTTGCCCGCCAGGACGCCGCTCATGGGTGAGCAGACCATCTGGTATCTGGAGATGCGCGACCCGAGTGATCATCACGCCCGGGCGCTGCCGGAGACGCTCACGGTCACCGAGTGCGAAATGCCGCAGTTTGCGCTCAATCGCTTTCTCTATGAGCTGGTGGGGGCGTCGTGGCAGTGGCGTGAGAAGCTTGAGGGTGACCAGAACGCGTGGCAGGCGATGGTCGAAAGTGACGCCCATCGCACCTTCGTGGCGTATCACCGTGGTGCGATCGCCGGCTACTTCGAGCTCTATCGGCCCGATGGCGTCAACGTCGAGATGCTCTATTTCGGGCTGGTGTCGGACTTCATCGGCATGGGATTTGGCGGCGGACTCCTGAGCCACGCCATCGAGCAGGCCTGGCGCTGGCCGGGCACCGAGCGGGTGTGGCTCCATACCTGCTCGCTGGATCATCCGGCGGCGCTGGACAACTATCAAAAGCGCGGCTTTACGATCTTTGATGAAGAGACCGCGCCCTGTTGAGTGCCGGCAACCACGGCCCCGGCAGGGCCGTTATCATGGGGCGCAGGGTCCGGCCCCGGGCGGCCTGCCACGCGCTGCCCCTCAATGACCGTTCTGGAATGCATCGCCATGTCGTCTGCGCGCGCCCTTGTCGTTCAACGTCTGCTCCCGGTGGCCCTGCTGCTGGTGGCCATGTCCTCGATCCAGAGCGGCGCCTCCATTGCCCAGCAGCTCTTTCCCGTAGTGGGTGCCTCCGGGGCCACTTCCATTCGCCTGCTGCTGGCCGCCGCCCTGATGCTGGTCATCTTTCGACCGTGGCGCCGGCCGGTGACGCGCCGCGCCTTCAAGGCGATTGCCGTCTACGGCGTGGCGATGGGAATGATGAACTTTCTGCTCTATCAGGCGCTGGTCACCGTGCCGCTGGGGATTGCGGTGGCGCTCGAGTTTACCGGGCCGCTGGCGGTGGCGGTATTCACCTCGCGGCGGCCGCGCGATCTGATCTGGATTGCGCTGGCCATCGCGGGGCTGGCGGTGCTGCTGTGGCCGGGCAGGAGCCTCGAGCACGGCATCGATCCGCGCGGGGCGCTGTGTGCGCTGGGCGCCGGCGCCTGCTGGGCGCTCTACATTCTGTTCGGGCGCCGGGCCGGCAGCGGCAACGGCACCCAGAGCGCGGCGCTGGGCATCACCATTGCTGCCGTGGTCATGGCGCCGATCGGGCTGATCGAGGCCGGTACGGCGATCTTCTCGCCGGCGGTGCTGCCCGTGGGGCTGACCATCGCGGTGCTCTCCACGGCGCTGCCCTATACGCTGGAGATGTTTGCCCTGTCGCGCATGCCGACCCACGTGTTTGGCACTCTGATGAGCCTGGAGCCGGCCATCGGTGCGCTGTCGGGGCTGCTCTTTCTGGGCCAGCAGTTAACGTCTTTGCAGTGGCTGGCGATTGGTACCGTCATCGTGGCCTCGATGGGCACCACGCTGACGGCGCGTTCGGCGGCCCCGGGCCAGAGCTGATACACCCTTGCCATCATCGACCGCCACCCCGCCGGAGGGCCTCATGAGTACCGCACTGCCCGTCTCCCTGCCGCTGATTCAGGCCCCCATGGCCGGTGTTTCCACACCCGAGCTGGCCGCTGCGGTCAGCAACGCCGGCGCGCTGGGCTCGATCGCCATCGGCGCGGCCACGGTCGATGCGGCGCGATCGATGATCGAGCGCACCCGGTCGCTGACGGATCGCCCCTTCAACGTCAACGTGTTCTGCCATCGCACGCCGCAGGTGGATGATGCGTGCGAGACAACCTGGCTGGCAGGACTGGCGCCGCTGTTTGCTCGCTTCGACGCCGAACCGCCCAAGCGGCTCGAGACGATCTACCAAAGCTTCAATGACGATACGGCCATGCAGGCGCTGTTGTGCGAACAGCGCCCGGCGGTGGTGAGCTTTCATTTCGGGCTGCCGCCGCAGCCGGTCATCGAGGCGCTCAAGGCGCGCGGTATCACGCTTTTGGCCACGGCGACCACCCTGGCCGAAGGTCGGACTATCGAGGCCGCCGGGGTCGATGTGATCGTGGCCCAGGGCAGCGAGGCGGGCGGCCATCGCGGCGTGTTCGAGCCCGAGCGCGGCGATGCCCTGCTGGGCGTTGTGCCGCTGGTACGAGCGCTGGTGCAGGGCACCTCCCTGCCCGTCATCGCCGCCGGCGGCGTGATGGATGGCGCCGGCATCGATGCGCTGCTGGCGGCGGGCGCCCGCGGTGTGCAGCTGGGCACGGCCTTTATTGCCTGCCCGGAATCCTCGGCCAGCGACACACATCGCGCCTGGCTGGCCGGGGCGCATTCGCTCGAGACGGTGGTGACCTCGGTGATTTCCGGGCGGCCGGCGCGGGCGCTGGTCAACGGCCATACCCGCGAGATCACCTCAACGGCTATCCCCGACTATCCGCGGACCTATTCGGCCGGCAAGGCACTGACCGCCGCGGCCTCACGGGCGGGCGATGACACCTTCAGCGTGTGCTGGGCGGGGCAGGGGGCGGCGCTGTCCCGTGCGCTGCCGGCGGCCGAGCTGATCGAGCGGCTGCGCCGGGAAAGCCGCCAGCCCGGGTTTGTATAAGTATTTATTGAATAAACAAAAATTCATGAAACAATGTCATTTCGACAAAGGTCGGTGTCAAGGCAGTGTCTCGTCGCGAGGATGGCATCGGCGTTGTTGAAGCGTCCTATTCGACAGTGCAGGAGGGAGCATGACAGGCCAGACCCCAGAGGCCCGGGAAGCCCGCCACGACGTTATTGTCATCGGTGGCGGCGCCGCCGGCATCGCCATTGCTCAGGGGCTTCGCCGGCGCGAGCCGCGCCTCGGGGTGGCCATCATCGATCCGGCCGAGCATCACGATTACCAGCCGGGCTGGACGCTGGTCGGCGGCGGGGTGTTCGACGCCGAAAGGACCCGAAAGACAATGGAGGCGGTACTGCCCGACGGCGTGGTCCGTTACGCGCAGGCGGCTGACGCGATCGATCCTGACCGGGGCGAGGTGCAGCTTTGTGATGGCCGCATGCTGCATTACCGGGCGCTGGTGGTGGCGCCGGGGCTCGAGCTTCACTGGGACGGCATCGATGGCCTCTCCGAGTCACTGGGCGCGCACGGCGTGACCTCCAATTATCGCTTTGACCTGGCGCCCTATACCTGGTCACTGGTGCAGGGGCTTCGCCAGGGCCGGGCGCTCTTTACCCAGCCGGCGATGCCGATCAAGTGTGCCGGGGCGCCGCAGAAGGCGATGTATCTGGCCTGCGATCACTGGCAGCGCCGCGGCGTGCTGGATGACATCAATGTGCAGTTTCATAACGCTGGCGGCGCGCTGTTCGGCGTGCCGGCCTATCTGCCGGCCCTGATGGACCATGTCGAGCGCTACGGCATCGGTCTCGAGTTTCATCAGCAGCTGGTGGCGGTAGACGGCCCCGGTGGGCAGGCCCACTTTCTGATTCACGGCGCCGATGGCCGCCAGCGCGAGCACGTTGAACCCTTTGATATGCTCCACGTGGTGCCGCCGCAGCGCGCCCCTGCACTGATCCGCGACAGCCGGCTGGCCAACGACGCCGGCTGGCTCGATCTGCACCCCCATACCCTGCAGCACCGTGATCACCCGGCCGTTTTCGGCGCCGGCGACGTCAGCGCCACACCCAATGCCAAGACGGCCGCTGCCGTGCGGGTGCAGGCGCCGATCGTGGCGGATAATGTCGTGGCGTATCTGCAGGGCGAGGCGCTGTCGGCGCGCTATCAGGGCTACGGGGCCTGTCCGCTGACGGTCGCCCGCGGCCGGGTGGTGCTCGCCGAGTTCGGCTATGGCGGCGAACTGATGCCGACCCTGCCGACGTGGCTCAACGACGGCCAGCGCGCCACGGCACTGGCCTGGCGGCTCAAGGCGCATCTGATGCCGGTCATCTACTGGCAGATGATGCTGAAAGGGCGCGAATGGCTGGTGTCATGATGCTGGCGCGGCATCGGCGTCATCCGTATTGAAACGACTCAACAGGACAGGAGAGAGCCCATGACCATGCCCGATAGCGTTGTGCCGGAAAGAGACGAGCTTGATGCCGACACCGGACCGGTAGTGGTGGAGTTCGGCACGCCCTGGTGTGGCTACTGCCGGGCCGCGCAGCCGTTGATCACCGAGGTGATCGATCGGGCGCCCGGCGTGCGCCATGTGCGCGTCGAGGATGGCAAGGGCAAGCGGCTGGGGCGGTCGTATCAGGTCAGGCTCTGGCCGACGCTGATCTTTTTAAAGGATGGCCGGGAGCGCGCGCGCTGCGTGCGTCCGGCGGATCGCGAGGCGCTTGAGCAGGCGCTTGCACACATTGTGTAGCCACGACCGCAGTGCGGTTCGCGAGAGGACCCGGCAGTGCCATCACTGGCATCCATGGCCTCCTGCCATGGGGCTCGTTCCTGAGCCCTGCCGGGTCGACGCGGGTATCGTCCCTGGCGCGTCCTGTCTTCCCTGGCGGTGGCCTGTCGGTTCTCCGGGCAGGCGCCGGGCCCGGGCGGCATGATTCCCTTCATCGGACAGGTCCGTCTGTCCGGGCGCCTTCCTGGCACCGTCCCGAGCCATGGCTACTATAGAAGGCGCGGTCATCGCCCCAATAGATGCAGATGCACGGATGGCCCGGGTGCATTTGCAGGGCGCGCCCCCTATCCCTTCGTCGGAGCGTGATCCAGCCCCTGGCGTCGCGCGACAATGATCGCTTCGCTGCGACTGTGGACTTCCAGCTTGCGATACAGCGAGGCGACATAGTTGCGCACGGTGCTGTGGGCCAGCGACAGCTCGCCGGCAATGCGCTTGTCGGACAGGCCCTGACACAGCAGGGCCAGCACGTCGCGCTCGCGCAGGCTGAGGCTGAGGCTGATGGTCGGTGACGCCGTGTCGGGGGCGGGTGCGTGAGAGAGGCGTACGCTGGCGAGCTTGTCGACCAGTGTACGGGTAAACCAGGAGGCGTCCTGCATGACGGTATCGATGGCGCTGAAAAGTTCTGCCTCGCTGCGCTTGCGCTCGGTAATGTCCACCAGCGTCAGCAGTACCCGGTCGCGCTCCTCGAGGCTGACCATGGTCGCCGAGATCAGCCAGGTCAGGTGCTCGCCGCCCGGACCGACCATGTTGCTCTCCAGCCCCTGGAGACGCTCGCCGGCCTCCAGCGCTGCGAGGATGCGGCGCCGCACGGCGGGCGGCAGGGGCGCATGGGCCTCCAGCGCGCCGGTGGCCGGAACGCCCGGGGCATACCCCAGGGCCTTGTTGAAGGCGTCGTTGACCTCCAGCAGCGCCAGGGTGTGATGGTCGGCCAGCACCGTGGGCACCGGCGACATGTGAAACAGCGTGGAAAACTGCGCTTCGCTGCGGCGCAGGGCGCTGCGGGCGCGCCGCGCCGGCTCGAGGTCGGTGAAGGTCAGCAGCATGCAGGTCTGCTGCTCGACCTCGATGGGCTGACCGGCCACCACCACGCACTTGCTCTCCCCGGTGGTGCCCGGGTGCAGCACCGCCTCCATGGGCGCAATCATCAGCCCCGCCTCCAGCCGGCGAATGGCCCGGTCGCGCTGGTCAGCGCCGGCAAAGACATCCAGCTCATAGAGTGAGCGACCCAGTACCGCCTCGCGGGCCAGACCGGTCATCTCCAGAAAGCCGTCGTTGACGCGGACAAAGCGCTGATCACGCAGACGACAGATCAGGGCCGGCGCCGGGTTGATGCTGAAAGACGTCTCGAAGCGCTCCTCGGCGCTGGCAAGCTCGGTAATGTCCTCGATGATCAGGGCGGCCACATGGGTGGTGGCATCCAGACTCAGCACCCGGCCGCGGACGCGATGCACCCGGCGCTGGTCCGGCGTTTCGGACAGGGCGATGTCGACGACGACATCGTCGAAGGGCTCGCCTGCCAGCAGGCGGGCGACCGGCGTGCGCCGTCGGTCATGCGGCGTTTTAAAGCGCAGCTGAAAGCGCTGGCGATACACCTCGAGGCTGGCGCCCAGGGCGTCGACGCGCGTGATCCCGTGCATGGCCAGCGCGGCCCGGTTGGCCCAGCGCAGCGCGCCGTCGCGGTCGAGCAGCATGACCCCTTCCCGCATCTCCTCGATCAGCGGCGACAGCGGCGAGGCGAAAAGATCGTCGGTGCAGGGCACATCGGTAATGGCGAGCTGATCGGACACGGCAACTCCCGGCGCATGAAAAACATCATGATGCAACGCGGCGGCGAGGCTGAACAGCACGCGATTGGTCGATATGCCCGCTATGCTTGAAACGCCTCGCCCGGCAGGGCGACCCATCTTCAGGAGCGGCATGACCATGACACAACAGGGCGAACGTCTCTGGCAGCATCGACTGAGCGATTTTCGTGACACCGTGGCCCGGGAGCCGATGCCCGGCTGTGGCGCCACGTCCGTGGTCAGTGCCGATCTGGGCCTGGCGCTGGTGCTCAAGGGGCTGCATCTGAGTCAGGACCATGACGCCAGCGCGCCGCGGCAGGCGCTGATCGAGGAGGGCGATTCGCTTAAAAAACGTCTCGCGCCGCTGGCCCAGAAGGATGTGGATGCCTTCGAGGCCTTCATGGCTGCCGTTGGCCGCGACAAGGGCGACGAGGGCCGTACGCAGGCCATTCATGACGCGGCTGATCACGCCGTTGAAGTGCCGCTCGAGACCGCGCAGCTGTGTGACGCGGCGCTGGCG
Organism: Kushneria sp. AK178; assembly: GCF_053903105.1. Classification (NCBI taxonomy): domain Bacteria; kingdom Pseudomonadati; phylum Pseudomonadota; class Gammaproteobacteria; order Oceanospirillales; family Halomonadaceae; genus Kushneria; species Kushneria sp. AK178. The sequence goes on from NZ_CP096381.1 coordinate 565,894, forward strand.
CTGGCGCAGCAGGCCGGTGATCACATCGAAGCGCAGTTTGTCAGCGACGCCGTGGCCGGTGCCCGGCTGATCCACGCCGCGCTGCACGGCGTGCTGCTCAACGTGGGTGCCAACGCCGGTCAGCTCGGCAGCGACGCCGCCCGTGACCGGGCGCTGCACGCCCGCGATGGCCTGGCCCATCGCGCCGATGCCCTGCTGGCAACCATCACGACGGGCGCGTCGGACTGAGCCCCGGTCAACCCGTGGCCCGGGCGCGTCGTCGGCGCTGGGCCAGCGCGACCGCCCCGTCGATCACAATCAGCAGCACCAGACTGGCCCCCAGTACCGGCAGGGCCAGCCCCAGCAGCACGGCGGCGACGATGACCCCCAGTGCCGCCGGCCGCGGCGCCCGGGCCAGCGCCTGGATCAACGTGACCGGTGTCATGGCAGCGCTCGCCCGGGTCGGGCGGCGGCGCCACCACATGGCATAGCCCAGCACCAGCATGACCACCAGCGCACTGGCAAACACCACCAGCACCAGCTGGTTGATCACGCCGAACAGCACGCCCATGTGCAGATCAATGCCCCAGCGGGTCAGTTTGGCCGCCAGCGGGAAGGTCTCGAAACGGGTGCGATCGATCACGCTCATGGTGGCCGGATCGATGGCGGCTTCATCCACCTCGGTGGGCCATTCGCGGCCGATCTCTCGCACCTTCCAGGCGCTGCCCGGTCCGGCGGCCGGGGTAATCTCGATCCTGCCGGCCTCGAGGCCCTCATTGCGTGCGGCCGCCAGGACGCGGTCATACAGCGCCGGGTCGGAGGCGTGCTGCACCATTGCCATGCTGTGGTCGGCGTGGTCGGCGTGATCGGCGTGCGGTCCCTGATTGGCCGGCGTCACGCCGTCCAGATGGGTCGACACCGTCGGCGTCTGCCAGCCGAACATGTGGCGCAGCTCGCCGATGTTGTCGCCGGCATATTTCGACCAGGTCAGCCCCGTGGCGGAGAAGAACACGAAGCCGATCAGCGCCCAGGGGCCCAGTCGACTGTGCCAGTGACTGGCGCGCCGGCCGGTGGCCTGTTGGCCGGCACGCGCGGCGCTGCGCCGTCGCTTGAACCACAGCGCCAGCCCGCCGAGGGCGGCGATCCACAGCCAGGAGGCGGCCAGTTCGCTGTAGAACCGGCCCGGCTCGCCCAGCAGCAGGCTGCGGTGGAACTTGTCGATGGTGATGCGAAACGCTGAAATACCGCTGGTGCCGTAGACCGGCAGGGCGCCGCGCACCTCATTGGTGACCGGGTCGACAAACAGCGCCAGATGTTCCCACTGGCCCACGTCCGGGTCGGAGAACATGACGCGAGTGGTTTCGCCCGGGGCGGGCGCCGGGCGGACCGCCATGGGGGAGGCGTCACGGCCCAGCGCCTGTTGGGCAGCGCGGATCTGATCGGCCAGCGGCAGCGGCGTGCCATCCTCATGGCCGGTATAAAACTGCTCGTGATAGAGCGCTTGTTCGATCTGCGGGGTCAGGGCATAGACAATGCCGCTGAGCGCGACCACCAGCAGAAACGGCCCGACCAGCAGGCCGATGTAGAAATGCAGGCGGGCGATAAAGGCCCAGCCCCACGGTTTGCGGGCGGGTGATGAAACAGTAGCGGAATGTGTCATGACGGCACCTGTCAGGGCCATGGGCAGCGCGCCCATGGCATGACTCTGATCGGTCTCGCCTCGCGAAGGGCGGGGCGAAACGACGCGGTAGCGGATCAACGATCAGGCAGACAGGGGCGGGGCGCGCGACAGGGCGTTGGGAAAGTACGGATGGCGGGCGTGGCCGGCCAGGCGGGGCAGAACGGGCGCGGCTTCCGGCCCGGCCCGGCCGGGCGGCAGCACCAGCGCCGTCTCGACCATCAGCGGGCTGTGGGAGAGCAGCGAACAGTAGCCGCACTGGGCCAGATCGACATGGCCGGCCGGATGGGTCTCGCGCTGCTGGCCGGCGGTGGCCTGCTGGCTGTCATGCGCCTGCAGGGCCGTCATGACATGGCCGGCATGCATGCCGGCGGTGCGATCCTGCCAGGGCGGGAAGGCGGTGGCGCGCTCACGCTCGTGGGCCAGCGCCAGTGTCTGCGACAGCACCGGGGCCAGAAAGATCACCAGCATGGCGGCCAGGGCCAGCCAGGCCGGAAACGAGCAGCGCAGACGAGTCATGAGGGGGCGAGGGTCGCGTCTGGAAATGGATCGTTCACGATCCGTAACCTTAACGCAAACCGGCACCGGAGAACATCCCGGGCGGGCAGGGGTGACCTGGGTGGCGCTGAATGGCGGCAGGCGGGTGACCGGTAATGCCGACGGGCAACATCACGGCCCGGCAGCGGCAAGCGTGGCCTAATCGGCCAGGGGAGTGGCGCTGATTGTCAGCGGTACTGTCGTCGGCGTCTCGCTGTCATCGATGCCCCTGAGCGTTGCCGGGGCATGAAGGGGCACGGTATTGGGCGAGGCATCGAACGATTCGTTGGCCGCGCCGATGATCAGGCGACGGCGTTCGAAGGCGAGATCGCTGCGACGCCCCAGATAGGTCTCGCAGTCCCGGCAGTACACGGGATCCTCGACCGGGCGCATATGGCCGGATCGGACGGTAATGCGTCGGCTGCCACAGTGGAAACAGCGGACATTGATGTCTGTGGGCCTCATGAAATACCTCTGTCATTTAGTTACACATGTTATTTGATAATGCGCACTCTCCCCAGCATGAAATTGCCTTTTCATACTTCGAGCTCAGGCCCCTGAACCGTTCATTTCAAGTCTTTAATGCTCGGGGCGGGCGGGGCCCTGATTGTCGGTCATGTCCGAACGCATGAGATGCCCATCCGGTGCCGGCACGCCGTTGCGAATCATGGCGGAAAAGCCGGGAGCGGTGTGGCCCTGGTTATCGGCCGCCTGCGCCCGAAAGTTGATATATCCACGCGACTTTAGTTCATCCATCGAGCGGGAGGTGTCCAGTGCATCAAGGTCATACAGATAGCCGGGCAGATAGCCCGACAGCAGCAGGCGGTAGTCACCCGGCAGGCCGGGGATGATGCGCTGGACCATGTCAAAGACCAGGGTGGTGCAGTTGCTGGTCAGCGTGTTGTAGAAGGCCGGTGTATCGCGCAGTTCATCGGCCTGGTCGAGATAGGCGAGAAAGAGCTTTCGGGCGGCGTCATCGGGCAGGGCCACCCGATAGAGATAGACGTCCTCATGACGCACGTTGGAGCGGGTGCGCACGATGTCGCGCTCGTCGGCAGCGATCAGCGCCAGCTCGAACTGCTTGAAAAAACCGCCGATGGCGGAGAAGGTTTCACCGCGCTGGCGGCGGATCTCGACCGAGAACACCAGTTGGCGGCCGTCCGCGAAGCCGAAGCTGACCAGCGTATGGGCGATGGCCGGCCCCATCCAGTAGGAGACGATCAGGTCGGTGGATTCAAGCTCGGAGAGATCGTAGGTACGCTGCTCCCATCGCTGGGTGTAGCGATCCCGGGTGTGCCAGTCGAAGTGGCGTACGTTGTCGATCGTGACCCGATCGCCCTGAATCTCGGCGCGCGGCAGGTGCGCCATGTCATCGGCCCAGTCCCGATCGCCGTGCGGGGGAATGGTCTGCCACCAGAGCAGCAGGATCAGGCTCGCCACGAGCCATGCGCCCTGCACGGCGTGCACTCGGCGCCGGGTGGCGGCAACGCTCAGCGTGGCCAGCGCCGCGGCCGGACCGAGAAGCCCCCAGCCGGCAATGACTGCCATCACCACGGGCGCGGGGCCGGGCAGCTGGTACCACAGCGCCAGCGCGCCCCACAGGGTGGCCAGCACGATAAACAGCGCGGCGACAGCGCGCCATGTCCAGCGCAGGACAGGGCGCCACCCGCGTCGTAAGGGGGAGAGCATGACAGGGCTCCGATCAGCGACAACAGTCAAATTTTTGCGCCGCGCATGATGTCGGATCTGCCGTCATGCGCCAGGCTTGAGGCGAGAATAACGCATTGCCCGGATCAGAGCCTGTCAGGAGAGCGCCATGGCCGTACAGTCCCCCGTTGCCCCGGATATTCGCCGCACCATGATCGCCGCCATTCTGCTGGGCATCGGCTTCATGGCAGCCATCGATGAGATCATCTTTCACCAGATACTGGCCTGGCATCACTTCATCGATACCGGTTCGACCGCGCTGGCGCTGGCCTCCGATGGCATCCTGCATACCATGGAGCTGGTGCTTTTTATCGTGGGCGCGTTCATGATGATCGAACTGCATGGACGGCGCGCCCAGGCCCCCGGCTATCGCAACCCCGGTTTTTTGCTGGGCATGGGCGGTTTTCAGACCTTTGACGGCATCGTCGATCACAAGATTCTGGGGCTGCACCAGGTGCGCTACGTCGAGCATGTCTGGCTCTATGACATCGCCTGGATCGGCACGGGCCTGATCCTGCTGGTGATCGGCTGGAAGCTGTTGCAGCGCGCCCGTCAGGGGCAGGCGACCAGCCAGCACTGATCCGCTGACATCATTACGCCATGAACGCCCCTTCGACGGCGCACGACGCCATGGCCATGGGCGCGACCGCCGCGGTCGCGCTGCCGGTGATCGCGCTGTTATGGCTGGCCTATCTCGCCGGCGTGTGGCGCACGCGCCGGCAAAAGCCCTGGCCCCGGTGGCGCACTGCACTGTTCACTGCCGGCTGTGCCACGCTGGCCGTGGCGTTTGCGCCTGATCTCATGCACGCCGCGCACCAGGACGTGCGCATGCACATGGTGGTGCATCTGCTGCTGGGCATGTTCGCCCCGCTCGGGCTGGTGTTTGCCGCACCCATGACGCTGCTTTTGCGCAACCTGCCGCCCGGCGGCGCCCGGGCGCTGGTGCGCTTTCTGGGCACCCGGCCAGTTCGCGTGCTGACCCATCCCGTCACGGCCGCGATACTCGATATCGGCGGCATGTACCTGCTCTACATGACCTCGCTGTACGCGCAGAGCCTGCACAGTCTCTGGCTGGCCAACTTTCTGCATCTGCACTTCGTGATCTCGGGCACGCTGTTCACCTGGGCGATCGCCGGGCCCGACCCGGCGCCGCATCGTCCGCGCTGGCGCACGCGCATGGCGGTGCTGTGTGTTGCCATGGCCGCCCATGCCACGCTGGGCAAGCTGTTGTATGCCTTCGAGTTTCCCCGCGGCACCGGCGCCGGGGTCGAGGAGCTTCAGCAGGCGGCGGTGTGGATGTACTACTGGGGCGATCTGGCCGAAGCCGTGCTGGTGGCGGTACTGATGCTGGTCTGGCTGCGCCGGCGCCGACGCATGGCGCGCTCCGGCGCCGCGGACCTCAGTGCGGCCTGATGGGCGCCATTGCGGGTCGATGATCGCGGCAAAAAGGCGTAAACTGCGCCGCAAATTGCTTACGCCCTCCATGACCCGCGCGCCGGAGTCAGCCGGTTTCCGGCACGTTCGGGGCGGCCGGGGCGTATGCCAGCGCGTGCAGCAGGGCCCCCAGCCCCTCGGGCGCCCGGGCCTGACTCCGGGCGCTGGTCATGACCCGCAGTTCGGGGGCCCAGCTGATGCTGCCGCCGGCGGCCAGGTGGCGTTCGATCAGATCGACGTCCTCATGACAGCGCAGCGGCCGAAAACCGCCCAGATGCTGATAGGCCGCCATGCTGAGCCCCAGGTTGGCACCGTGGATGTGCTGCTGCTCGACGTTTCGACGCTGGTGCGCCAGATAGCGCGCGCGCAGCGCCGGTGACAGCCCCTGCCACTGATCCAGATGGACCCCGCCGCAGACGGCGTCGGTCCCCAGGCGGCACTGGGCGCTTAGCCAGGTGTCGGGCACGCAGGTGTCGGCATCGGTAAAGGCCAGCCAGTCAATGCCCGCCGGCAGGACCTGCACGCCGGCGTGGCGGGCCACCCCCACATTGCCGGCGGTCACGCTGACCACGGTAATGGCATGCCGCGCGGCGATGTCTTCGATCGCTGAGGCCGAGCCGTCCCGACAGCTGTCCAGCACCACCACCAGCGTGACCTCATGGCCGAGCCCGCGGGCATGGTCGGCGGTGCGACACAGCGAGGCAAGACACGCTGGCAGGTGCTGCTCTTCATTGTGGGCGGGGACGACCACGCCGATGCGCGCCGGGTCTTCAGGGCGTGTTGTCATGGTCATCCTCCTGCCGCGAAGCCACCGGCGAGAGCGTGCGCTGCCAGAGGTCGATCCGGGTATCGCTGTCCTCGTAGTGGCCGTGATGGGCGTAGCCCAGCCGCTCGTGAAGCGTTGCATGAACGCTGTCGGCGTCCAGGTCGCTGCCGTCGATGGGGTGGCGCCAGTGGCAGGCCAGCAGCTCGCCGTCATCGCTTAACGAGGCATCGATGCGCTCGCACAGCGTCTCCAGCGCCTCACGGCCCAGGTAGTACCCCATCTCGCTGATCACGATCAGATCGAAACGGCCTTCCGGCCACTGCTCGGGGATGGCGCCACAGGTGATGCTGACATGGGGCTGGCCCTCGAGCGCCTCGCAGGCGCGGGCCACGGCGCTGTCGCTGACATCCTGCAGCCACAGGGCGTCGCAGCGCGTGGCAAGTGCGTCGCTGAGTACGCCGATGGAGCAGCCTGGCTCGAAGGCGCGGCGATAGCGCTGGCGGGTCAGCATCGCCATGGTCAGATCGCGTTTGCGCCGTTCGTACCAGCGGGTGTGGTAGCGCCACGGATCAGCGTGACGGGCGTGCAGCTGCTCAAAGGCCCGAGCGTCCAGACGGGTCATGGGCATCGCCTCCGGTCAGTCATGCGCGCCATCACGTGGCGTGGTCATGAAGAGAACTTCGCAAGGGCGCATCAGGCGCTCGAGCACGTGATCGGGCAGAATCGGTGCCTGCCCGGTGTCGGGGTCGATCGTCAGCTGGCTGTCGTGGGCACGGATGGCGGTCCACTTGCGGCTCAGCATGTCGCCCGTCAGTGTCAGGCGCCGGGCCAGCGCCCAGGGGACGCGGGTATCGCCGGGGGCGGCCCAGTGCCAGGTCCAGATCGGAATTTCGATCAGCCGCGCACCCGTGATTTCGCAGGCCCGAGCGCAGGCACGTCCGGTGGCTTCGTGGTCGGGATGGCCGTCCCCGCGCCAGGTGGTGAGAACCACATGGTCTGGGGTGAGCCGTGCGGTGAGATGCTCGACCAGCGTCGCTTCGTGGTGCGCCACGGCGGTGTCCGGCAGCCCGAGGCGTACCACGGTGGTCTGTTGCTCGCAGCCCAGCCGCGACAGTGCCTCGAGACTCTCCAGCGGTCGCTGCCGGGCCAGCCGTTCGGGCGTCCAGTGCGTCGATCCGGCGTGGCTGGCCGTGCCGTCGGTGACGGCCATCAGGTCCATGGTGTGGCCGGCGGCGGCCAGCTGCTGCATGAGGCCGGCAAAGCCCAGGGTTTCGTCATCGGGGTGAGGCGCCACGATGACGGCGCGCTGACCCGGCTCCACCAGGGCCTCAGGCGTGACAGAGGGCATCGTCGCCAGTCCGCCCCACGCCTGCCAGGCGGCTTCGGGCGTGCCGCCGCCTTCGATACGACGATCATCGACACTCATAATGGCCACTCGTGATCCGCATCGGCGCAGAGCCGGCCCAGGGCGCTCAGATCGCGCTCGGCGTGGCTCTGGCGCAGATAGACCGGCAGGTCGGCCATCATGCGGGCAAAGCGGCGGTCGCGGCAGAAGGGGCCGGCGCCCAGCGCCCGGCCGCAGTGCGTGATGATCTGCTCGACGCTGTGTTCGATCAGGGCGCGGGTGCGCAGGGCCAGCGCCTGATGGTCATCATCGGGAGCGGCATCGATACGCTCGGCGGCGTCGCGCAGCGCGGTCAGGCCGGCCTGCAGCGCCACATCGACGTGGCCCAGGTGCGCCGTCATGAATGGGTCATCCCGTCGCGTGGCGGCCTTCGCCTGCAGCGCACGGGCCAGGGCGTGTGCGCCGCCCAGCCAGCAGGCGGCAATGCCGGCGCCGCCCTGCCAGAAGCCGGGGCGGTCGAGGTAGGCGTTGGGCGGACCGATCAGCGTGGCCCGGGCATTGTCAAAATCGACCTCAACGCTGGCAGTGGCCTGCATGCCGACCGCCTGCCAACCCCGGTCGGTCACGGTGACACCGGGCTGATCCAGCGCCACCGCGGCCAGGCGTTGCTGGTCCGCCTGCCAGACGGTCATCAGGGCGTGACTGACGATCGGCGCGCCGGAACACCACGCCTTGGTGCCGTTGAGGGTGATCTGCCCCGCATCGTCATCGCTTGCATGAACCCGGGCCTGCGGCGGCTCGGCGGCCCACATGGCCCAGCGGGCGTTCGCTGGCGCGGCAGGCATGGCGTCAAGCTCTGTCATGATCGCCAGCCCGTCGGTATGACCTTCATAAAGCTTGATCAGCGCCAGATCATGACCGGCCACCCGGTAGAGGGCGCGCCATCGCGACAGCGTCTCGCCGGCGCCGGGCAGGGGAAGAGGGTCCAGCGCAATCAGTTGATCCAGCGATGCGGCCAGCGCACTGATGTGTTCGGCAGGCGTGTCGTGACATGCCAGCACGGCCTCCAGGCGCCGGAGAAGCGGGGCTCCCATGAAAACTCCTTGTTCTGCCTGTCATGGGCGATCCGTGCCCGATCAAAACAACAGGGGAAACATTGAAGGTAGTCGCCGGGCGGCCGGGCCATCTTGCCGGGCGTTAAGAAGTTGCACTCGGATACAAAAAGGGCTGCCCGGTGGCAGCCCCGGCGGGTCTGATAAAGGGGGCGTTGACATTATCGATGTCGATGACAGCTCCCGAGCCGGGCGCTTCAAGAACCTGGTGTGATCGGTTCAGCGGCTGAAAAGGGGGATGGAAACAGCGCATGACGTCAAAAGGCCACCCGCATCAATGCCGGGGTGGCCTTCATATCGATGGCTCAGTTGCTTACGCCATGCTCGCTGGCATCCTCGGCGCCTTCCTCGATCAGTTCCTCGGCCTTTTGGTGTTCCTGCTCTGACGCCTCGGGCGCTGCCTGATCCTTTCTTGCCGCCGTCAATGTTGTCGTGATGGCGAAATGATCCGAGCCCTTGAGCTCTACCCGATCCAGATGGACGAGCTCAAAGCCGTCAGAGACAAACATGTGATCGATCGGGTAGCGCCACAAGGGATAGGCGGTGTGATAAGTGCTCAACAGGGCTCTGCCGCGGCGCGGATCCTTGAGATCGCTCAGATCGCTGAACAGCCGGGTGGTATCGGACCATGCCACATCGTTGAAATCGCCGGTAACGATCCAGCGATTGTCCGGATCCTGCTGGACCCGGCGGGCAATGAGCATGACTTCAGCGTCGCGAACCCGGCTGTCACGGCGCTCGGTCGTTTCATCATTGTATGCAATACGATCCTTCAATCCCGGGGGGACCGGATGAATGCCGGCGTAGCGTACGGGGCCGATGCCCGGAATATCCACCGTGGCAAGAATGGAGGGGCGACGTTCGGAGACAAGGTGCGCCACTTCCTGTTCCTGCAGGGGAAAGCGTGACCAGAGCATGATGCCCAGCCCTTCGCCGCGCACCTCACCGATACGATACTCATAGTCTTCGTTCAACGGTGCCAGTCCCTGCTTCCACGCTTCATCGACCTCGATCAACAGCACCAGATCGGGATCCTCACGCCGGATCAAATCCACTGCTTCGGCATAGCGGTCATTTTCGTAGTCGACGTTGGCGGTCAGGGCCTTGAACGTGGATTGTTGCTCTAGGGCACGGGCATCGGCCGAGGCCACTTCCTTTGGCCAGACGGGCGTAAAGGGCAGGATATGCGACGCTTGCCATCCGCCTGTCACCAGTAGCAAGGACAGCCACACCGCATGTTCCCGTCGCGGCTTTTTGAGCCAGGCATGCAGCCCCAGCAGCAACAGCGTTATCGCCAGTATCAGAGTCAGCTGTAACCGTGGAAACTCCCAGAGTGTGATGAACCACTGGCCGCTGGGGATTTCAGGGAGCAGGCTGACGACGATCAGCAGCAGCGTCAGTACACGAACAATCCAGAATAGAATCCTTGAAAACATCATGTTGCTCAAACGTGACAGGGCGGCATGACGAAGACAGCTGCCTGATGAGGATGGCATCCTGCTTCCGGCAGTCATCAGGCGGTCCCGGCAGGGCGTACAACATCGCTTTGTTGCCGGGTTTCATTTTGAAACAAAATAGACGGTTGTCGAGCAGAACAACACCATTCGAGCCTTTTCCGGCAGCGCGCCGGCAGAAAAATTCCGGCGGTGCTGCTCGGGTATGATCAGGCGTGAAACGTGCGGCTAGCGCGAGGCCAGCTGGCGCACGGTGTCGCCGGTCAAAAGGCGGCGCGCGCCCAGGTAGTGGCGCTGCCAGTAATTGCCGGAAAGCGAGCTGATACGGATGTTCTCGCCGGTGCGCGGGGCCTGAATGAATTTGCCATCGCCCAGGTAGACGCCGACATGGTCGGCGGCGCTGTCGGCCCTGATGCGGAAAAAGACCAGATCACCGCGCTTGAGCGAGTCGGTGGCCACCGGGGTCGATCTTGACCAGTGGTACATGCCGTTGGCGGTTCGCGGCAGCTCGCCGGAGAGCAGATCGCGAAAGGCGTAATAGATCAGCCCGCTGCAATCAAAGCCGGCCTGGGGGGTGGTGCCGCCCCACAGGTAGGGTCGGCCGAGCTGATCCATGACGGTGTCCATGGCGCGGGCCATGGCGACGTCGCCGGGCTGGTCGATCTCTTCGTTGAAGGCGTATTTCTTGTAGTTGAAGTTATCCACACCCGGGGCGACGCCTTCCGGCAGCAGCGAGCGCCCCTGAGCAACGGCGCGCTTGCGCTCCTGCTCCGACATGCCGAGGCGTTCGGCGCGCGCCTGTTCGCGCTTGCGCTTGGCGCGCAGCTCGCTGGCGGTGCCGTGTTCCGGCTGAATCAGCTGACGGGCGTGCGCCTGCGGGGTGGCCAGCGGCAGGGCGGTAATCAGCAGCGCTGTCATTACCATCCCGGCCGAAAGCCGGTTCAGGGCGCAGCGCAGAGCAGTGTGAAATGGCATGTGAGGACTCATGAAATCGGTGTCGTGTCGGAAAATGGACCGATCACGCCATCGGCGTGCGGTCGGGGATCACGGCAGCGTTATTGATAACATCCGGACGGGGCCGGGGAACATGATCGATACGCGCATCCCGGCGGTGCGCCCGCTCGGGGCAGTTCGCGAATAACCTGGGTTATGGAAGGTCGGAGGGTGGCATGTTCACGTGGTGGCCCTCGAGCGGTGTGTCAAACGATGGACACGCCCGCTGGAGGGTATCTGAAATGCTCAGGCGATGGTCACACACTGCCGACGTTTCGAGACCCGGAGCATTCATCCGCGAGCGCGAGCCGCGCCGGATATCATAGCGCCTGCAGAGGGCGACGTCAGGCAGGAAGCCGTCGTATTGTATTGATCAAGGAGATCATATGTCCGCCGTACACGCACAGCGTCACAATACCCTGATGGAGGACCCGTACCCTACGCGCCTGGCGACCTCGCCCGAGCGCAACTGGCTGCCGCGTCAGGAAGACATCCTGCGCGGGCCGGAGGAAGGGCCGCTGACCAGCGAGCAGCGTGAGGCGTTTCGCCAGAAGGGATTTGTCTTTATCCCCGGTTTTCTGGACGAGGAAGAGCTGGCCGAGTATCAGCACGAGCTCAATGCCCTGCTCGAGCGCGATGACTACCGCGATCAGGACTTCACCATCACCGAGCCGAGCAGCAACGACATTCGCTCGATCTTTGCCATGCATTTTCTCTCGGAAAAATTCGGCCGGCTCGCGCAGTCGCCGAAGCTGGTCAAGAGTGTCGAGCAGCTCATCGGTGAGGATGTCTACGTGATGCAGGGGCGCATCAACTACAAGCCCGGCTTTGAAGGCAAGGGCTTTGACTGGCATTCCGACTTCGAGACCTGGCACGCCGAGGACGGCATGCCGCGCATGAATGCCATCAGCGCCTCGATCGTGCTCACCGACAATCACGAGTTCAATGGTCCCCTGATGCTGATTCCGGGCTCGCACGAGAAGTTCGTGCCCTGCATCGGCGAGACGCCGGAGGACAACCACAAGCGCTCGCTGAAAAAGCAGGAGGCGGGGGTGCCGGGGCGCGAGGCGCTGGCCGAGCTGGTCGCCGAGCACGGCATCGAGGCACCCAAGGGCCGCGCCGGGGGGCTTTTGCTGTTTGACTGCAACACGCTGCACGGCTCCAACGCCAACATGTCGCCCGATGCCCGCAGCAATATCTTTTTTGTCTTCAATCGACGCGATAACGCGCTCGATACGCCGTTCGCGGCCAAAAAGCATCGCCCCGACTTCCTGGCCCATACGCCGGACGGTCGCTGGCGCGATCTGACCCTGTAGGCCTGTCCGGTGCAGGCCGTATCGTAACGGCGGGCCTTCAGAAACCGCCGTGCGATACAAGGGACGAAAGCGGCAGGGCGCGTATCGCGCTTTGCCGCTTTTTCATGGGTGTGATAAAGCTTTTGCTGCATCAACAGCAGTGCATGGATCTTCAAGAGGAACAGACCATGGCCTTCCAGCCCGGTTTTACCGATGGACGCTCATTCGGCGCGCCTCTGGGCAAGATTGTCTGCGTCGGGCGCAACTACGCCGCCCATGCCCGGGAGCTCAACAACGAGGTGCCCACCGCGCCGCTTTTGTTCATCAAGCCGGCCACCAGCGCTACCGCCATGACAGAGCGCATCAGGGTGCCGCGCCATCTGGGCGAGGTGCATTTCGAGACCGAGGTGGCGCTTTTGATTCACGGCCGGCTGTGCCGCGCCCGCCCGGAAGCGGTGCTCGATGCGGTCGCCGGTGTCGGGCTGGCGCTGGATCTGACCCTGCGCGATGTCCAGTCACGGCTCAAGGACAAGGGCCACCCCTGGGAGCGGGCCAAGGGCTTTGACGGCGCCTGCCCCCTGAGCGATTTCGTGCCCTTTGATGCCGAAACGATGAACCTGGATGATTTGCACTTTACCCTGACCATCGACGGCGAGCGCCGCCAGACCGGGCATACCGCCATGATGCTGTTCAACATGGCCGGGCTGCTGTCGGAGATATCGCATGCGTTTACCCTCGAACCCGGGGATGTGATCCTGACCGGCACGCCGGAAGGGGTCGGTGCCCTGCCCGAGGGGGCGCGTCTGGCGCTGACCCTGAACGGCCATTTCGACATCGCCGGGCGCAGCTGATTTCGTGCACAACCGGGCTGGGCGTATACTCGATATCCTGTACCGGGCCTGACACCCGGTCGCGCTATCCGCGCAGCGTGTGTCGTCCGCTCCCGAGGATCCGGGAACGCCCGGGCGACATGCTCCTGTCGATGCCGACAGGCGTTGTGAACGCACGCCACCATGGCCCTGCCGTGTCGCTATCGACAGCGCTTTCGTGGGTTTCGGGCCCGTTTCCCCGCACGGCCCGGCCCGGAACCTGTTCGTATTCATTGCCATTAAAAGTGATCAGATCATGAGCCAGGAAGACCGGCCGGATAGCCCCTCCAGTGCCCCGCTTGCCAATGACCGAAGCCACACCCGTCGCCATTCATCGCCCGTGGTGGACGGCCCCGGCAAGGCTGCCAGTCGCGCCATGCTGCGCGCGGTAGGCTTCAATGACGAGGATTTCAAAAAGCCCCAGGTCGGTATCGCCTCCACCTGGAGCCGCGTCACCCCCTGCAACAGCCACATCAACGTGCTGGCCGATGCCGCCAGCGACGGCGCCGACGCCGCCGGCGGCAAGGGCGTGGTGTTCAACACCATCACCATCAGTGACGGCATTGCCAACGGCACCGAGGGCATGAAGTACTCGATGATCTCGCGCGAGGTCATCGCCGACTCCATCGAGACCGTGGCCGGCTGCGAGGGCTTTGACGGCGTGATCGCCATCGGCGGCTGCGACAAGAACATGCCCGGCTGCATGATGGGACTGGCGCGTCTGGACCGTCCCGGCATCTTCGTTTACGGCGGCACTATCCTGCCGGGCGAGGGCCACACCGATATCGTCTCGGTGTTCGAGGCGATGGGCGCCCACTCCCAGGGCAACATGGATCTTATCGACGTCAAGCGCATCGAGGAGACCGCCATTCCCGGGCCGGGCTCGTGCGGCGGCATGTACACCGCCAACACCATGGCGTCTGCCATCGAGGCGCTGGGCATGAGCCTGCCCAACTCCTCGGCACAGAACGCCGTGTCGCAGACCAAGCAGGACGACAGCCATGAGGCGGGCGCGGCCGTGCTCAAGCTGCTCGAGCTCGACATCAAGCCCTCCGACATCATGACCCGCCGGGCGTTTGAAAATGCCATCACCGTGGTCATCGCACTCGGTGGCTCCACCAACGCGGTGCTGCACCTCATCGCGATTGCCAACACCATTGGCGTCGAGCTCACCCTTGATGACTTCACCGAGATCGGCAAGCGCGTGCCGGTGGTGGCGGATCTGCGTCCCAGTGGCCACTACATGATGAGCGAGCTGGTCGCCATCGGTGGCATTCAGCCGCTGATGAAAACCCTGCTCGATGCCGGGCTGCTCCACGGTGACTGCCTGACCGTGACCGGCGAGACGCTGGCCGAGAACCTGGCCGATGTCGCGCCCTATCCGGATGACCAGAACATCATCAAGCCGCTGGACAACCCGGTGAAGGCCTCCAGCCACCTGCGCGTGCTCTACGGCAACCTGGCCCCGGAAGGGTCGGTTGCCAAGATCACCGGCAAGGAGGGCACCCGCTTTACCGGCACGGCGCGGGTGTTCAACTCCGAAGAGGAAGCCCAGGCGCGCATCAATGATTTGACCGTGGTCGCCGGTGACGTGCTGGTGATTCGCTACGAGGGGCCGCGCGGTGGCCCGGGCATGCGTGAAATGCTCACGCCGACCTCCGCCATCATGGGTCGCGGGCTGGGTGACAGTGTGGCGCTGATCACCGACGGGCGCTTCTCCGGCGGCAGCCACGGCTTCGTGGTCGGTCACATCACACCGGAAGCCTTCAACGGCGGGCCGATCGCGCTGGTCGAGAATGGTGATCAGATCACCATCGACGCCGAAAACGATGTCATGACGCTGCACATCGACGAGGCCGAAATGACGCGCCGGCGCGAGGCCTGGCAGCGCCCGAAGCCGCGCTACACCCGCGGCGCGATGGCCAAGTACGCCCGCACGGTCAGCTCGGCCTCGCTGGGCGCCATCACCGACCTGCCTGATGAAACCGATGAGCTGTGATTTGACCTGATCCTCATGCTGGCTTTGTCAAAAAACGCCCCGGCCACGACCGGGGCGTTTTTTTAGGCCTGTCCGGGGTCAAGGAAACTTTAGCAACGGCCGATGTAATTCGTAACACATGATACGAACAGGCATCGCGCCTGCCCAGGTTTCCCGTGACAGGACCCATCGCATGAGCTCGCTACTCTCGAAACTGACGCTGCGTCAGAAATTCATGGTGCTGGGCTTTCTGGCCCTGCTGATGACCGCGATTCCCACCGCACTGTTTGTTCAGTCCATCAACGAGTCACTGAATAACCGGGTCACCCGGCTGCAGGGGCTGGCGCCGGCGCGGGCCATTCTCACCACCATCGGCCTGACACAGCAGCACCGGGGCATGTGTGCCCGTCTGCTCAACGGCGATGCCTCGGCCGAGGCGCCCTGCCGGGCGCTGAGAGACGAGGCGGACCAGGCCTATGCCCGCACCGCCGAGCTGATCGCCGCGCAGCCCGACAGCGCCAATGCCGCCGATGTCTGGCAGACGATCACCGGCGAATGGCGCGATGTTCGGTCGCTGTTTGGCGGTGACCTGCCCGGCGCGTCGCAGAGTTTCGAGGCGCATACGGTGCTGCTCGACAACCAGCTGGCCGCTGCCCGCTATCTGCTCGACGACTTCCGGCTGAGTCTGACCTCTCAGGGCGATACCTATCAGCTGGTGCAGGGCAGTTTCGTGGCGATGCCGCCTTTGACCGAGGCGCTGGGCCAGCTGCGGGGCCGGGGCGCCGGGCTGCTTGCCCGTGGCGATGCCACCTTCGATGAGCGCGCCACCCTGCAGGCACTGCGGCGTCAGGCCCTGTCCAGCCAGCGTGAGCTCGAGCATGCCTTCAACCGCGTGATGACCCTGCAGCCCGGGGTGGCGGACTCGCTGCAGGCGCCCCTGCAGACCGCCACCGCGCAGCTGTCGCAGGGGCTGGCGCTTGTCGATGAGTCACTTCTCTCGGCGCAGACCCTGACAGCGCCGGCGCAGGACTATTTCGAGACATTGACCGACACCATCGAGGCGCAGTTCGCCCTGAGCGATGTGGCGGTCAGTCTGCTGCAGGATCAGCTGACGGCTCAGATCAGCGAGCTGCGCCAGCAGAAGTGGCTGCTGCTGGGGGCGCTCGGCATTGGGCTGCTGCTCGCCCTGGGGCTGGGCGTCATGATTGCCCGGGCCATCGTGCGGCCGATCTTTGATGCGGTCGACATGGCGCAGAAGGTCGCGGAAGGGGATCTCACCAGCCGTCTGACGGTGCGCGGGCGTGACGAGTGCGCTCAGCTTTCGCGGGCGCTCAACGAGATGGGCGAAGGGCTGACCCGGATCGTCGGCGAGGTGCGCAACGGTGCAGAGACCATCGCCACGGCCGCCGGTCAGATCGCCTCGGCCAATACGGACATGTCGCAGCGCACCGAGGAGCAGGCGGCATCGCTCGAGCAGACCTCGGCCAGCACCCAGCAGATTCACACCACGGCCGGCCGCAACGCCGAGCACACCCGTCAGGCCGGCGAGATGGCGCTGAGCGCCTCCACTACGGCGAAGGAGAACGGCGAGCTCATCCATGAGGTGGTGACCACCATGCAGTCGATTCATCAGGACTCGGAGCGCATGTCGGAGATCACTGCCATGATCGACAGCATTGCCTTTCGCACCAATCTGCTGGCCCTGAACGCCTCCATTGAAGCCGCCCGGGCCGGCGAGCACGGGCGCGGTTTTGCCGTGGTCGCCAACGAGGTGCGGGGCCTGGCGCAGCGCAGCGCCTCGGCGGCCGGCGATATCCGATCGCTGATCGAGACCTCGGGTGAGCGGGTGCGCGATGGCGTCACCCGGGTCAACAACGCCGGTGCCGCCATGCAGACACTGCAGGAAGGGATCGAGCGCGTGGCCGCGATCACCGACGAGATCCGGGTCGGCTCCGACGAGCAGAGCAGCGGCATCGACCAGATTCATCAGGCGATCAGCCAGATGGATGATGTCACGCAGCAAAATGCCGCGATGGTCGAGCAGACCTCGGCGGCAGCCACTTCGCTGGAGGAGCAGACCAGCACCCTGCGCCGACTGATGGCCTCGTTCAGGCTTCCGGCCGCAAGCTGACCCTCGAAGGGCCGACCCCACTCAACGCCCCGGCCCCGGTCGGGGCGTTGTCATGCCGGCCGCCGGCGCTCAGCGCGCCAGCGGCTGCGTCTTCCCGGCCAGCCAGTTTCGGGTTTCCTCATCAAGCTGTGGGGCCAGACGCTCGAACACCGTGCGGTGATAGTCATCCAGCCAAATGATCTCGTCGTCGCGCAGCAGTGAGAGCTCGATCAGGCGGGTATCGATGGGGCACAGGGTGAGCGTTTCGAACTCGAGGAAGGTGTCCGCCCCGGGCTCGACGCCATCGATTGCCCGGCGGTTGGCGACGAGATTTTCGATGCGAATGCCCCACTGACCCGGGCGATAGAGCCCCGGTTCGATCGAGGTGATCATGCCCTCGCGCATGGCGGTCTGCGGCGTGGGCTGCGCGCCGCGGGAGATGACCTGCGGGCCTTCGTGGACGTTGAGGAAATAGCCTACCCCGTGGCCGGTGCCGTGGCCGTAATCCAGGCCCGCCTCCCACAGCGGCGCACGGGCGATGGCGTCCAGCCGCGGCGCTTCGAGCCCCTCCGGAAAGCGGGTGCGCGACAGCGCCATCATGCCCTTGAGTACGCGGGTGTAATCCGCCTGCTGGGCGGGCGTCGGCTCGCCCACCGGAATGACCCGGGTAATGTCGGTGGTGCCGTCAAGATACTGGGCGCCGGAGTCGATCAGCAGCAGTCCCTGACCCTCGATGCTGGCATGCGCCGTCTCGGTGGCGCGGTAGTGCGGCAGGGCGCCGTTGGCGTTAAAGCCGGCGATGGTGGGGAAGCTGCGTGACACAAAATGCTTCTCCCGCGTGCGCTCAGCGGTCAGGCGCGCGTCAATGGTCAGCTCATCAAGGGCGTCGCCCTCGGTCAGCGTTGCCTCGAGCCAGCACAGAAAGCGGCACAACGCCGCGCCGTCGCGGGTCATGGCGGCGCGCACGTGCGCGATTCCCGGGGCGCTCTTGCACGCCTTGGAAAGCGTTGTCGGCTGAAAGGATTCCACCAGCGTGACGTGCGCCGGCAGGGCCTGAACCAGCGCCAGCGTGACCCGGGCCGGGTCGATCAAAAGCCGCGTGCCTTCGGGCAGACGGGCCAGGTGGTCGCGGATGTCGGCATAGTCATGCAGCACCACGCCGTCATCGGCGAGCGCCTCGTGCAGCGAGGGCGAGACCTTGTCGCGATCGAGAAACAGCCGGGTGTGGTGGGCATCCACCAGGGCATGGGCCAGAAAGACCGGGTTGTAGTCCACGTCGCTGCCGCGCAGATTGAAAAGCCAGGCGACGTCATCCAGCGTCGAGATCAGGTGCGTATCGGCATTGGCTTCACACATGGCCCGGGACAGACGCGTCAGGCGCTCGGCGCGGGACCGGCCGGTCCAGGCCGCCTCATGGGCCGTTATCGGTGCCTGCGGCAGTGCCGGCCGGTCGATCCAGATCTCCTCGAGCAGGTCGCTGCCGGACTCGATCGTGACCGCCTCGCCCAGCCGGGCCCTGAAGGCGCGATGGGCCGCCAGCGGCACGACGCTGCCATCCAGCCCCAGCGTGAAGGGCGTTTGATGATGGACGGCGAGCCAGTCGATCGGCGCCAGAATCTGCTGGCCCTGAGCCGTTTTCATCATCTCGATGCCGCTGCCGGCAAGCTCCTGCTCGGCCTGTACCCAGTAGCGGCTGTCGACCCACAGGCCGGCAAATTCCCGGGTGACCAGCAGCGTGCCGACCGAGCCGGTAAACCCCGACAGCCACTCGCGCCCCTGCCAGTGGCCGGGCAGGTATTCGGACAGATGCGGGTCGGAAGAGGGTGCCAGCCAGGCATCGATATTGCGTTGCGCCATGACCTGTCGCAGGGCGTGGAGCCGCTGTGCCGGCGTGTCGGTGGAAAGCGTCATTGCGGGGTCTCCTGGAGGCGGTGGCCGGCATTGTCATGGGGGCTTGCCGAGCAGGTGCTTATACGGGCGATGGCATCGATGGCCTGACTGACAGGCATGACATGTCCGGTATCAGCAGGTCACTGATACCGGACTATCGCATCGTCGGTTGGTGAATGAAAACCTTGATCGACCGGCATGACGCCAGGGCGGGGCTTTTGAATACACACACCTGACAGACAGGCACGCCTCGCTGAATGGATGAGTTTATCTACACTGAAACGGACACTTTCGTACCAGCCTGCACCCATCCTCGGAAGAACCCATGAAAACCTTTCGTCTACCCTTCACGGCAGCCTTCGCCTGTGCCGTGGCCACACTACCCGCCCTGGCCCAGGAGCACGTCATTGACGCCGGTCAGGTATTCGATGGCCGGAACGTTATCGAGAACGCTCGTATTGTCGTAGACAATGGCCGCGTGGTAACCGTGGGCCCGCAGTCGGAGATTGACGTTTCAGAGGGGAGTCACCGGGTCGACCACACCGAGCACTTTTTGATGCCCGAGCTGATTGCCGGACACAGCCACACGGGCACCGTGAAGGGCCTCGAGCATGGTGGGCAGTACTACTCCCGGGAGACCGTAACCCGCGACCTGGATCAGTTTGCCGCGTTCGGCATCTCGGCGGTCAATGCCCTGGGCATGAATCCGCCCCTGTTTCATGAGCTGCGAGAGACGCTGCGTGGCCGCGACCATCAAGGGGCCGATCTTTACGGCGCAGGCCCCGGCATCGGCGTGCCTGACGGCGCCCCGCCGGCCGATGCCATGAATGTTCTCGATGAGCAGGTCCTTCGCCCCGGTACCCCCTCCGAGGCTCGCCAGGGCGTGCAGGAGATGGCCGATGCCGGCGTGGACATGATCAAGGTATGGATCGATGACATGGACGGCAGCGTCCCCGAGATGGCGCCCGGGATCTACACGGCGGCAGCGCAGGAGGCCCATGCGCAAGGGCTCAGGATCGCCGCACACATTCACGATGCCGAGGATGCCCGGGCAGCGCTCGATGCAGGTATCGACATTCTTGCCCATGGTATTCGTGACAAGGAGATTGACGAGGCGCTGCTGGCGCAAATGGCCGAGCAGCGCACCTGGTACATCCCCTCGATCGGCATCGACGAGGCAGAGTATGTCTACGCCGAGCACCCCGAATGGCTGGAGGATGACTTCTTCGCCCAGGGATTCAGCGCCGAGCTTCGCGCACAGATCGAGGATGAGGCGTGGCGCGAGCAGACGCTCGATGACGAGGATACCCGAGAGGCGCGTGATGCCGTGGCCACGAACATGGCCAACCTTGCCCGCGTTGCAAGCCACGGCGACATCCGTATCGTGATGGGCACCGACTCCGGCGCCACAGCCCTGCGCGTACCCGGCATCGCCGAACACCGCGAGATGGCGCTGATGGTCGAGGCCGGCATGGCGCCGCTTGCCGTGTTGACCGCCGCAACCTCAAGCGCTGCGGATATGCTGGGTATCGATGATCTGGGACGCATCAACGAAGGCGCCCGGGCGCAGTTTCTGGTGCTGGAGGGTAATCCTGTCGAGGAGATCACCAACACGCGTCGCATAGTAGACATTCTGCGCTACTAGACCGGTGGGCCTCGCTGCGCGACCACCCGGGCGCGCTCTGGACAAGGCGTTCAGACGCGCCCGCAAGAGCGGCAGCAACAGCCATGAAAGCGCCATGCGTATCCAGCATCAGGCAAGACACGCCATGACAGGCAGCGGCAACAGAGTGATCAGCCGCACCGCGAACGGACCGGACCATACCGGCCGGTTCGGCCATGTTGCCGCGCTGGCGCCCGGGGCGCTAACAGGCAAGGGGTGGCGCACCACCACACAGGCCGTGTTGTGCCATGACTCGTCGCAGGGCGTGGCGCTGCTGTGCCGGCGTGTCGAGGGAAGCGATCATTTATCAGGTCTCCTGAGCGGCGTGGCCGGCATCGTCATGGGCATCCCGTCCAAGCAGATGACGGATGGGGCGGATCAATATCATGAGTATGACGGCCCCGATCAGCAGCGCCAGGGCGCAGCGCCCGAAAAGCTCGGGCAGCTGATTGACCTGCTCGGCACTGACGTGGCCGCCGATCAACCCGGCGACCAGATTGCCCAGCGCCGTGGCGGCAAACCAGATGCCCATGATCTGCCCGCGGATCGGCGTCGGCGCCAGCTCGGTCATGGTGGAAAGCCCCACCGGGCTCAGACAGAGCTCGCCCAGGGTCAGCAGCAACAGGCTCGAAACGATCCACAGCGGCGACACCAGCCCGGCGCCGCCGACAATCTGCCAGGCCGCCACCATCATCAGGGCAAAGCCTGCGGCGGCAAACACAAGGCCGATGCTGAACTTGGTCGTGCTGGACGGCTCCAGGCCGCGCCGGGCCATGGCCGGCCACAGCCAGCCAAACAGCGGCGCCAGCACGATGATGAATAGCGGGTTGAGCGACTGGAACCAGAGTACGGGAATCTCCATGCCCAGCACCTGGCGGTTGGTATAGTCCGCCGCAAACAGGTTGTAGGAGGTGGGCTGCTGCTCGAACGAGGCCCAGAACAGCGCCGCGGCCACGAAGAGCACCAGACAGACGATCACCCGGGCGCGGCCCGTGCGATCCAGACCGCTGAAAAACATCAGATAGAGAAACCAGCCCAGCACGAACAGCCCCACCACGTAGCTCATGACGGTGGCGATCATGACCGGGTTAAAGGTGATCACGCCGGTCAGCCCGAGGGTGGTGATCAGCGCGACCAGCAGCAGGCAGATCGTCACGCCGGTGCCGACATGGCGGCGCCGATTGACCGGGGCATCCCAGCTCGATTCACGCCCGTGCTCCCGATCAAAGCGTTTCATGGCCGGAATGGCGAACACGCGAAAGATGAAAAGCGCCACCAGCATGCCGATGCCGCCGGCGCCAAAGCCCCAGTGCCAGCCGCCACTGTCCATGGCAAGACCCGTGATCAGCGGCGCAATCACGGCACCCAGATTGATGCCCATGTAGAAGATCGAAAAGCCCCCGTCGCGTCGGCCGTCGCCTTCCGGGTAGAGCGTGCCGACCATGACCGCCATGCAGGTCTTGAAAATACCCGAGCCCAGCACAAGCAGGATCAGGCCGATATAAAACATGGGAGCGCCCCACAGCGCCGACAGCGCAATGGAGAGATGGCCCAGCGCAATCAGAATCGAGCCGTACCAGACCGCGCGGCGCTGGCCCAGCCAGTTATCGGCCAGCCAGCCGCCCGGCAGGGCGCTCAAATAGATCATGCCGCCGAAAATGCCCACGATGGCAGCCGCCGTATCGCGGGGGATGCCCAGTCCGCCGTCGGCAAGCGTGGCCGCCATGTAGAGCACCAAAAGCGGGCGAATGCCGTAGAACGAGAAGCGCTCCCACATTTCGGTAAAAAAGAGCGGGCCCAGCGGGCGGGGATGGCCGAAAAAGCCACGTTCAAAAGAAGTTGCCATGACAGTATCCAGCAGCAGATAAGGCTCGGGAGCGAAACGCTCGACAGGGGCCGATGAAAAACGCCATGCACCATACGAGCACCGACAAAAGGGTGCAAATCATTGTTGGTGTCGGGGCCCGATGGCGGTCCATCATGGGGCGGAGCCAGACACAATTCCGGGTAAGTTGCACCAGAAGTTCCTATACTGGCCATGACCTCAACGTTCAGGGATGAATCATGAAAGTACACAAGGGTATGTGGTGCGCGGGTGCAGTGACGCTGGCGATGGCCGGTGTCGCTCAGATGGCGCAGGCTTCTGTCGAAGAGTCGGCCGACGTGCCACAACAAGAGCGTGAGCTGGTCCAGCAGTGCCATGATGCCGCGATGGAAAGCAAGGACGGTGATGAGTTCGAAAGCTCTCGGCTTTTGATGGATCAGCAAAACGCGAGTGATTACGAAAAGGGCGAGGAGATGGAGCTCCACATCAACATGATGGGCCACGGCAACACCGTCTTTAATGTCCAGTGCCACGTGGATGAGCAGGGCAGCGTCACCTATGAAGAATTTCAAAAGGGTGAGTCGCCGAAAGGCGTTACGAGTTGATCCATGTTTGAGCCAGTCATGTAAAAGGCCCCGAACGGGGCCTTTGTGCTGTCAGGAGAGAAGATGACGCTGCCGCTGTGTGATCAGGGCGTTTTTTCGATCGAGACCCCCGTGGGCGTGATCAGCGATACCCACGGCCTGCTGCGCGACGAGGCGCTGAGCGCACTCGAAGGGTGCGCGCTGATCCTGCATCTGGGGGATGTCGGCGATCCGACCATTCTCGAACGGCTGGCCGAACTGGCGCCGCTGGTGACGGTACGCGGCAATATCGATCGGCAGGCGTGGTGCGAGGCCCTGCCCATGCGGCGTGATATCCGGGTCAACGGCTGGCGGCTGCATCTGGTGCATGACATTGCCGACTTTGATACCGCAACAGACTGTCACGCCGTGCTGTTTGGTCACTCCCACAAGCCGCGTCAGCAGTGGATCGAGGAAGACTCAGGGGAGAAGCGGCTTTATTTCAATCCGGGCAGCGCCGGCAAGCGGCGTTTCAGGCTGCCGATCACCGCCGGCAGGCTGTGGGCCGGCAACGATCGGCTGTGCAGTGGCGTGATGCATTTCGTGCTGAACAGTTGATGCCCGATGAGGCCACCGGGCATCAAAGGCGCGTTTACATCGGCGGGATGGTGCCATCGAGGCCGACAATCACGACCTTCGCCTGTACGGGCGAGGCGGACAGATCGCCGGCCACAAAGACCGCTTCGCCCTTTTTGATATCATCCATGGTGGCCTTCTGAACGGCCACGACCGGCACGTCGCGCGGCACCATGATCTGCTTGCTGCCGTCACCGTAGTCCACGGTCAGGGTCATCATGTTCTGATCAGCGCTGTCGCTCTGGCTGACGGTGCCGTTGGTCATGGTCGAGCCGCCGCCGGCGCCGCCCATTTTGCCGTCATCACTCTGGCTGACGGTGCCGTTGGTCATGGTCGAGCCGCCGCTGGCGCCACCCATTTTGCCGTCATCGCTCTGGCTGACGGTGCCGTTGGTCATGGTCGAGCCGCCGTCGGCGCCGCCCATTTTGCCACTGTCGCCCTGACCGCCCTGATCATGGCCGCGCGGGGTATCCCATGGGTAGTCGCCCTCGCCGGTGCCCTTCATGGACTCGGGAAAGATCACCACTTCCAGCGCTGTCGAGGCCTGGCCGTTGTCGCCGGGCGCATTGGCGGTACCGATGAAGGTGCCTTCCTGAATCTCGTCCAGACTCGAGGGCGTGACGCCGGCCAGACGGGTGTCATCGCTCAGGCGGACCTCGTGGGTGCTGCCGTCGCGGGTCGATTCAACGCTGAAACCGTGATCGCTGACGGCGGTGATGGTGCCGCGCAGGTGCTCGGGGGTTTCGGCCGGTTGATCGGCGGCCAGCGCAGAGCCTGCCGAGACAGCGCAGGCCAGCGCGATGGCCGAGGCCAGCAGGGTGGGGCGAAACGTCTTGTGTTGCGTCATCGAACATACTCCTGAATCGGATGGGCCGAGGCGCACTGATGCGGTGCATTGCGCCGGGTGTCCTTTAGTTCAGCCTGGCACAAGGGTTTGTCAATTCGTGACCGCTCGGGCACGACCAAAGCAGTAGCGGTGCGCTAGATGCCCGCGTACCAGGTATAGCCGCGGTCCTCCCAGTAGCCGCCCTTGCCGCCCTGGATATCGTCGAAGTGCTCGACCAGGGTGATGCCCTTGAGATATTTGGCCATCTTGTAGCCGAGCTGTCGCTCCACGCGCAGGCGCAGCGGTGCGCCATTGCCCACCGGTAGCGGCTCGCCGTTGAGCGAGTGGGCCAGCAGGGTCTGGGGGTGGAAGGCCTCGACCATGTCGATGCTTTCGTAATAGTCGTGCTCGCCATCGAGCTGATCCATGCAGTGAAACACCACATAGCGCGCCGAGGGGCGGACACCGGCCTGCTCCAGAATGT
Organism: Kushneria sp. AK178; assembly: GCF_053903105.1. NCBI lineage: Bacteria > Pseudomonadati > Pseudomonadota > Gammaproteobacteria > Oceanospirillales > Halomonadaceae > Kushneria > Kushneria sp. AK178. Next base: position 591,038 of record NZ_CP096381.1, read on the forward strand.
CGCCCAGCACCGGGCCGGACCACTGACCGATGGCGCTCCAGCCCTCCACGCAGTCGTGGCGGGTAATCTGGGTACGCGAGGGCATGGCGCGCAGCGTCTCCAGCGAGAGTTCCAGCGGGCGGCGCACCAGTCCATCGACCGTGAGGCGCCAGTCGGCAAAATCGTTGGCGGCCAGCTGCCGATACAGCGCGGTCTGCGGGTCCACCGTGCCGTTGGGTCGAAAGACTGGTGAGATCATCGAGGCCGGATATTCGAGCGCCAGTGATTCACGCTCTGCCAGCAGCCGCTGCGCCTTGAGATTGAGTGTCTCGGCGCTGGCGAGCAGCGAGACGACGGCATCGTTTTCGGACAGCCGGTCGCAGCCGGCCAGTCCCAGCGCGGCGGCGCCCAGCAGGGAGCGCTGCAGCAGGGCACGGCGTGTAAGGGCACGGCGCGTCAGTGAAATGTCCGGTGGCGGGCGACGGCTCATGACGATGACTCCGAATCGGACGATCGTGACCGGGCTGGTACGCGCCCGGTGATCATGCCGCGCAGCTGGCGCAGCGGGTTGGACAGCAGCACCATCGCCACGTGGACCACGACAAACAGCACCAGCGAAAAGGCCGTGATGAAATGGATCGAGCGGGCGCTCTGGCGGCCGCCGAACAGCTCCAGCAGCCAGGGGGCGGCAGCGTTGATGGTCGGCGACATGCAAAGTCCGGTCACGATCATCAGCGGCAGCGCCACAAACACCACGCTCAGATAGCTCAGCTTCTGCAGGCTGTTGTACTTGCCCGAGTGGGCATGAAAGCGCAGCTTCAGGTGATTGACGATATCCCGACCCAGCCCGCGCCAGTCACTGACGCCGAGCCAGAAATTGCGCCGGAAGTGGCCGCTGAGCAGGACATACAGGGCATACAGCGCGCCGCTGATGGCAAACAGCCAGGCAAAGAAGAAGTGCCATATCCGGCCCATGCTCAGAAACTGATAGCTCGGCAGCGTCGCCCAGGCGGGAAAGCCGCGCACGCTCTCGCCTGAATAGCCCAGCACCCCGGTGGTGGTGAACTGCCACGGGCCCAGCGCGGTGATGCCATCGATGCTGCCGTCACTGGTGCGCGTGGCATACATCTCGAGCCAAGGGGTGTCAAAGTGGGACGCGCTGCCCCAGTAAAGGGCGGGGTGGGCGTTAAAGATCTGCAGGCCGCTCATCAGCAAAACGATCAGACACCAGAGATTGATCCAGTGCCAGGCGCGTACCGGCAGGCGGTGGCGAAGCCGGCGTGAGCGGTCGTGAACCGGGGTGTGTTCGGGCATATCCATACCGCAGAACAAGAGAGGGTACTGCAGTATGGATCGAAACCGGGGGCTCGGCCAGCTGTTGCCGACGGACAGTGGGGAAGAACGTTGCTCGGGCAGTGAACGCCGCCTGAAGCGGCGGCGTTGTACAGCAGTAGCGCCCGCTCAAACAGGCGCCACTCGAAAAATTACTGGCTGGGGTCGCCGGCGCGCCAGGCCACCGATGAGATAAAGGAAGAGGAGCCGCTGATCAGGGCTTCGGTAACCCCGCAATCGGCGCACCAGGTCTGGCTCTTGGCCAGGCCCAGTCGGGCGTTGGTGGTACGGATCGACTGGCTCCTGCTGTCGATGTAGATGCACTCCAGCGGCGTATCACGCGGCGGCGCCTGCTCGGTGGTCAGGGTATAGCCGCCTTCGCGCACAACGTCGCGGTAGTTGCCGAGGATACCTTCCATGATTCTGCTCCTTGAAACATGATTCGGGTGTTACGGACCGGCTCGCCTTCAATGGCAATAACAGTCATTTTTTATACAAACATTCGGCCGTGTGGCTCGCCATAACATACGTTGAGCCATATACAACACGTCATTGGTCAAAGATAGCCGACGAGCACGTGCACTGCGCGCACAATCGTCTATATTTTTAACCAGTATGGACATGTCGGTTCACGGAGAGAATACATGACAAACCGCACGGAAGATCCCGGCCACGACGATCAGGCCAGCAATCTCGAAAAGGACCCCAACGACTGGGCGACCGGCGACGAGAGCATGACCGGCGCGCAGGCCTCTTATCTGCGCACGCTGTGCGAGGAAGCCGGCGTCGATTTCGACGAGAATCTCAGCAAGGCCGATGCCTCGAAACTGATCGACGATCTTCAGCACAAAACCGGCCGCGGCGAGAACCACTGATCCCGCGCCGGTGCAGGAAAAAGCGCCTCCGGGCGCTTTTTTCATGGCCGCCCGGCCCGTCAGGCCGTTCGTGCCAAATCCGCAGTGCTGGCGTATGATCGACGCTCGGCCGGGGCGAAGGCCCGGCTGATCCAACAATTCAGAATGCTTGAGCGTCGAGTCTGCCGTGTCCCTGATTGCCCGTCTCAATATCGACAAGTTCCTCCTCTATCTTGTCGGCACCGTCGTGCTGGCCTCGCTACTGCCGATTTCCGGCCGCTACGCCGAGTGGTTTTCGGTGGCCACCACCATCGCCATCGGTCTGCTGTTCTTTCTTCACGGGGCGCGACTGTCGCCCCGAACCGTTGTACAGGGCATGACCCACTGGCGGCTGCATCTGGTGATCTTTCTGGTGACCTTTGCGCTGTTCCCGCTGCTGGGACTGGCCATCGGCCTGCTGTCACCGGCGCTACTGTCGCCGGCGCTCTATACGGGCGTTTTGTTTCTGTGCGTGCTGCCCTCCACCGTGCAGTCCTCGATCGCCTTTACCTCGATTGGCGGCGGCAACGTGGCCGCGGCGATCTGTTCGGCCACGGCCTCCAACATTCTGGGCATGTTCATCACGCCGATCCTTCTGGGGCTGGTGCTCAGCGTCAACGCCGATGCCGGCGCCGGACCATCGCTGGGCGCCATCGGCAATATTCTGCTACAGCTTCTGGCACCCTTTCTGCTGGGTCAGCTGCTGCAGCCCTGGATCGGGCAGTGGATACGCGAGCACAAGGCGCCGCTGGCCATCGTCGATCGCGGCTCGATTCTGATGGTGGTCTATCTGGCCTTCAGCGAGGCGATCGTCGGCGGGTTGTGGCAGCAGGTCGATGGCGTCAGCATCGCCACCATGGTGATGGTGGACTGCGTGCTGCTGGCGCTGGTATTGCTGATCACCCGGACCGTCAGCCGGCTGATGGGCTTTTCACGCGAGGACGAAGTCGCCATTGTCTTCTGCGGCTCCAAAAAGACGCTGGCCTCCGGCGTGCCCATGGCCAACGTGCTGTTCCCGGCCGGGCAGGTCGGCAGTGCGCTGCTGCCCCTGATGCTGTTTCACCAGATTCAGCTGTTTGTCTGCGCCATGCTGGCGCGGCGCTATGCGACCCGGCGCGCGGCGGCGAATGCCGGTGCGCAGGCGAACTCCTCGAACGCCTGATCGGGCGACAGCAACATGGACGATGCTGGATCACTGACCATTGAGCGAAGGAGAAAGCCCATGAACAAGAGTGTTTTCATTACCGGTGCCACTTCCGGGTTCGGCCGCGCCGCCGCCCGTCGCTTTGCCGAGGCCGGTTGGTCGCTGGTATTGACCGGCCGCCGCCGCGAGCGCCTCGAAGAGCTGGAGCAGGAGCTCTCCGACAGGGTGGCCGTTCATATCGTCGAGCTGGACGTGCGGGACGAGGCGGCGGTGAAACAGGCCGTTGATGAACTGCCAGAGTCCCTGGCCCCTGTCCACGTGCTGCTCAATAACGCCGGCCTGGCGCTGGCCCCGGAGCCGGCCCAGGACGTGGCGCTCGAGGACTGGCATACCATGATCGACACCAACGTGAAGGGTCTGGTCAACGTGACCCACGCGCTGCTGCCGGGTCTGATCGAGGTTGGCGCGGGCGCCAGCATCATCAACGTCGGCTCGACCGCCGGCAAGTGGCCCTACAAGGGCAGCCATATCTACGGCGCGACCAAGGCGTTCGTCGAGCAGTTCAGCTACAACCTGCGCTGCGACCTGCTGGGCACCGGCGTGCGCGTCACCGATATCGCCCCCGGCATGGCCGAGACCGAGTTCACCCTGGTGCGCACCAAAGGCGATCAGGCCGCCTCGGACCAGCTCTATAACAGCACCACGCCGATGTCGGCCGAGGACATCGCCGAGCAGATGTTCCACGTCGCCACCCTGCCGGCGCATCTCAACATCAACTATCTCGAGATCCAGCCCGTGCGCCAGGTCTGGGCCGGGATGACCGTCGATCGCGACGAGTGATCCTGTCACTGGATGCTCGAACAGCGCCGGCCCTCGGGCCGGCGTTGTCGTATCAGGAGATGGGCCGTGTTCGAGCCGGGGTCAGGGGCGCGCGGCGCTCGACTCGTACTGCTCGTCGATGATCTGGCCGTCCGAGAGGGTAGGTAGTTCTTCCTCTCGAGCGGGCGCCTCATCGTCGCTCATGCGCGTGACCCGAAAGCCGATCAGGGCGTAGAGCGTGGCGATGCCTAAATTGATCAGGTTGAAAAAGGCAAAGGGCGCGTAGCTCAGCGTGGCGACCCCGAGCGTGGCCGCCATGTAGGCGCCGCAGCTGTTCCACGGAATCAGCGGTGAGGTGATGGTGCCGGAGTCCTCCAGCGCGCGCGACAGGTTGACCGGCTTGAGCCGGCGGCGCTGAAATTCCGCCTTGTAGATGCGCCCGGGCAGCACCACCGAAAGATACTGATCGCCGGTGACGACGTTGGTGGCAAGACCGGTGGCCAGCGTCGAGAGAATCAGCGATGAGGTGCTGCGCGCCACGCGCAGCAGGCCGCTGACGGCGCGCTCCAGCAGCCCCAGCCGCTCGATGACACCGCCAAAGGTCATGGCGGAGAGAATCAGCCACACCGTGGTCAGCATGCTGGCCATGCCGCCATTGGTGAGCAGAGCATCGATCGCGTCGTTGCCGGTGTGGGCGCTGTAGCCGTCATACAGGGCGATCCAGCTGCCTTTTAAAAGCGCCATGGCATGTCCCAGCGAGGGCGTATCGGCAAGACCCACCACCGCCTCGCGCTGAAAGATCAGGGCAAACACCACGCCCAGCATGGCGCCGATGAAAATGGTCGGAAAGGCCGGCATCTGCTTCCACGCCATCACCAGCAGCGCCAGCAGGGGCAGCAGCAGCCAGCCGCTGAGGGTGAAGTGATCGCTCAGGGTCTGCTGAATGGCGAGAATGCGCTCGGGGGTGGCCACCTGCTCCGGCCCGCCCAGCCCCAGCACCAGAAAAATGATCAGCGCCAGGATCAGACTCGGCGTGGTGGTCCAGAGCATGTGGCGGATGTGGGCGAAAAGCTCCGCCTCGGCCGAGGCCGGCGCCAGATTGGTGGTGTCGGACAGCGGCGACATCTTGTCGCCGAAATAGCCGCCGGAAATGATGGCGCCGGCGGTAATCGCCGTGGAGAGCCCCAGCCCGTTGGCGATGCCGATCAATCCGATGCCGATGGTGCCGGCCACCGTCCAGGAGCTGCCCACCGACACCGAGACCAGCGCGCACAGCAGACAGGCCGTGGCGTAGAAGTAGTGGGGCGAGAGAATCTCGAGGCCGTAGTAGATCATCGTCGGCACCACCCCGCCCAGCGTCCAGGTGCCGATCATCGCGCCCACCGAGAGCAGAATCAGGATCGCGCCCAGTGAGAGATGAATGCCGTGGTTGATGCCCTCCTCGATGGACGCCCACCGATGGCCGTTTTTCAGGCCCACCAGGGCGGCCAGCATGGCGCCCATGATCAGCGCAATCTGCGTCGGGCCGCTGGAGGCGTCGGCGCCAAAGAGCGTCACGCTCAGTGCCAGCATGAGGATGACGGCGACGATGGGGAAAAGCGCATCCAGCATGCCGGGCGGACGGGGCGCGCCGGTGGCGTGCGTGTGTGAAGAAGTAGAAGCCATTGCCTTGCTCGCTGCTGCCGGACCAAAGAACAGCACCCCATCGAGGCCTCGACGGGGTGCTGTGATCGCAATGGGCGCGAATTATTCCAGAATCGCGACCGTTTGTCCGCGCTTCGGATCGGTCGGCCGGCAGCGGCCCGCTGACCGGACATCATGATCCGGTCAGGGCGGCGTAACGCTACTCCACCATCGGCAGCAGCGCGTTGATGCTCTCGCGGGCATCGCCGTAGAACATGCGGCTGTTCTCCTTGAAAAACAGCGGGTTTTCGATGCCCGAGTAGCCGGTGCCCTGGCCGCGCTTGCAGATGAAGACCTGCCGGGCCTCCCACACCTTCAGCACCGGCATGCCGGCGATGGGGCTGGTGGGATCTTCCTGGGCGGCCGGATTGACGATGTCGTTGGAGCCGATGACGATCACCACGTCGGTGTCGGCGAAGTCGTCGTTGATCTCATCCATCTCCAGCACGATGTCATAGGGCACTTTCGCCTCCGCCAGCAGCACGTTCATGTGTCCCGGCAGGCGCCCGGCAACCGGGTGGATGCCAAAGCGCACCTCCTTGCCGGCCCCACGCAGCTTGCGCACCAGATCGCTCACCGCGGTCTGCGCCTGGGCCACCGCCATGCCGTAGCCGGGCACGATGATGATGCGCTCGGCATCGTTGAGCGCCCCGGCCACCCCGTTGGCATCGATTGCGACCTGCTCGCCCTCGATCTCCGCCGCCGGCCCCTGGCTGCCACCAAAGCCGCCGAGGATGACGTTGACGAAGTTGCGGTTCATCGCCTTGCACATGATGTAGGAGAGAATCGCGCCCGAGGAGCCCACCAGCGCGCCGGTCACGATCAACAGATCGTTGGAGAGCGTGAAGCCGATGGCCGCCGCCGCCCAGCCGGAGTAGCTGTTGAGCATCGACACCACCACCGGCATGTCGGCGCCGCCGATGCCCATGATCAGGTGATAGCCGATGAAAAAGGCCAGCCCCGCCAGCAGCAGCAGCGTCCAGAAGCCGGCGCCGTTGAGATACAGGATCGCCAGCAGCAGCGACAGCACGGCAGCGCCGGCGTTGAGCAGATGGCCGCCGGGCAGCTGGCGCGGCTTGCCATCCACCCTGCCGGCCAGCTTGCCGAAGGCGATGACCGAGCCGGTAAAGGTGACCGCGCCGATGAAGATGCCCAGCACCACCTCGATCTGCAGAAACATCAGCTCGTCCGGCGCCTTGGTGGCGACCAGCGCGGCGAAGGCAGAGAAGTCCTGCATGGCGCCATCGGCGGCGCGTTCGGCGAGCACCCGGCGGCGCTCCAGATCGGCGCTCCAGGCCACAAAAACGGCGGCCAGACCCACAAAGCTGTGCAGCGCCGCCACCAGCTGGGGCATCTCGGTCATCTCGACCCGGCGCGCCAGCCGGGCGCCGATCACCGCGCCAATGATGATCATCGGGATCATCAGCCAATAACCGCCGATGCCGGGGCCGAAGGCGGTAAAAAAGACCGCCACGGCCATGCCGATGATGCCGTACCAGACGGCGCGCTTGGCTTTTTCCTGATTGCTCAGACCACCCAGCGACAGAATGAACAAAACGCTTGCCGCGATCGCCGCGGCAGATACGAACCCTTGACTCAACATGTTGTTTTCCGACCGCTCAGGATTTTTGGAACATGGCGAGCATCCGGCGTGTCACCAGAAAGCCACCCACGATATTGATGGTCGCAATCAGCACCGAAATTGCTGCCAGAATGCTGACAATCACGCTGCCGGAGCCGATCTGCAGTATCGCCCCCAGGATGATGATGCCGGAGATCGCATTGGTCACCGCCATCAGCGGCGTATGCAGCGAGTGGCTGACCTTCCAGATCACCTGAAAGCCGATGAAACACGCCAGCACGAAAACGATGAAGTGCTGCATGAACGAGGCCGGCGCGACCTGACCCAGCAGCAGCATCAGTGCGCCGCCCACGGCCAGCATGCCCACCTGGCGTTTGGTCTGCGACTTGAACTCGGCGTGTTCGGCGGCACGTTTCTCTTCCGCGGTGGGTTCCTTCTCCTTCGGCTGGGGCTTTGACGCCCCGATCGCCTTCACCTTCGGCGGCGGCGGCGGGAAGGTGATTTCATTCTGGTGGGTGACCGTGGCACCGCGAATGACGTCATCGTCCATGTTGTGGTGGATCACGCCGTCCTTCTCCGGCGTCAGATCGGTCAACATGTGGCGGATGTTGGTGGCGTACAGAAGCGAGGACTGGGTGGCCATGCGCGAGGGGTAGTCGGTATAGCCGACCACGATCACGCCATTGTCACTCACCACGCGCTCGTCGGCTTGCGTCAGATCGCAGTTGCCACCCTTCTCGGCAGCCAGATCGATGACCACCGAGCCGGGCTTCATGGCCGCGACCATGTCCTCGAGCCACAGCTTCGGCGCCGGCTTGCCGGGGATCAGGGCGGTGGTGATGACGATGTCGACATCAGATGCCTGCTCGCGGAAGCACTCGAGCTGCTTTTCGCGGAACTCGGGGCTCGAGGGGGCGGCGTAGCCACCGCTCTCCGAGCCGTCCTGGGCGTTGTCGAAGTCGAGAAACAAAAATTCGGCGCCCATCGACTCGATCTGCTCGGAGACTTCCGGGCGCACATCAAAGGCGCGCACCACCGCACCCAGGCTGGTGGCGGTGCCGATGGCGGCAAGTCCGGCCACGCCGGCGCCGATCACCAGCACCTTCGCCGGTGGCACCTTGCCCGCGGCGGTCACCTGGCCGGTAAAGAAGCGCCCGAACTGGTTGCCCGCCTCGATCACCGCGCGGTAGCCGGCGATGTTGGCCATGGAGGAGAGCGCGTCCATCTTCTGGGCCCGCGAGATGCGCGGCACCATGTCCATGGCGATGACGGTGGCGCCCGTCGCGCGGCACTTCTCCAGCATGGCCTCGTTCTGGGCGGGCCAGAAGAACGCAATCAGCGTCTGGCCTTCGCGCAGGGTGTCGGCCTCTTCATCACTGGGCTCGCGCACCTTGATGACCACCTCGGCCTCGCGCCAGAGCGCGGCGGCGCTCTCCACGACACTGACACCCGCCTCGCGATAGGCCTCATCGGCAAAGCCCGCGCCGGCCCCCGCGCCCGTTTCCACCAGGCACGCATGGCCCAGTTTCTGCAGCTGCTTCGCGCTCTCCGGGGTCAGCGCGACCCGCGCCTCGCCTCGAGCACTCTCTTTTGGTGCGCCTATCTTCACTCGTGTTCTCCCCTGATGATGAAAGGCAGGCCGTGCGTTGTCATTGTTGGCGCCTGTTCAGGGCCCGGCCCGCGGATCGAGCGGGGCGTGCGCCGTCACGCGACCCCGCTCAAACCGGCTAGCCTCGCATGGCAATTGGCAAAAAGCCGTTCGACCTTTGGTTAATCCACGAAGGGCGCGTCGTCGAGTGAACAATCGACGTCGTTTCCACGGCAGGCATCGAAGATGGGCAGTGTCCGGGGCAGTGGCGGCGCGGCGTTTGCCTGGTTGCAGGGGGGGAAGCAGCACAAGGATGCAAAGGGGAAAGGAAGCGCGGAACAGATCAGGGCCTGCGCGAAGAGAGCGTTCCGCCCGAAGATCGTGTCCCGGACGGGAGGGGCAGGAAGTAAGGCGGTGCGTTTATTCAGGGCATATAGCCTTCAGAACCGGCCCTGGGCCCTTCCAGACACATCTCGCGCCGCGGCCCGGGGACCGCAGCGCTGGAAATGACTCCTTACTCCGAAGCGTTTTGCCGGGGCGAGGCAAACCACTCCTGCGCCGTGCGCCACAGGCACATGCCTGTAAAGTACAGCGAGGTCAGGCCCAGACCCCACAGCGCCCAGGCGGCATACCCGGCGCTCGACAGCAGCAGCGCGGTGGTGCAGACACACCAGACCAGGGTGACCGCGATGTTCAGCGGCATCAGAAAGCGCACGCGAAACGGATGGAGAAACTTCATCCGCGTTACGGTCAGCGCGGCCAGCACCACAATGGCGGCAAAGACGACAAAAGGCGGCAGGTCGAGGATATAGAAGTAGGCAGCGGCGATGTTCCAGGCGGCGGGGAAGCCAACGAAGTAGTTGTCCTGACTTTTCAGATTGACGTTGCAAAAGCAGAACATCGAGGACAGCACGATGATGAACACCGACATCAGCGAGAGATACGGCGGCAGCTCGATAAAGGAGTAGATGAAAAGCGCGGGAATAAAGGCCCAGGTGAGGTAGTCGATGACCATGTCGAGAGTGGCGCCGTCTATCTGTGGCAGGGTGGCCTTGACATCGTACTTGCGCGCCAGGGTGCCATCGATGCTATCGATCATCATCGCCGTGCCCAGCCAGAGCAGGCAGGCAACGGGGCGTTCGTCGATCAGCGCCAGCAGGGCCATTGTGCCGAACAGCACGCCACTGGCGGTAAGAATGTGAACGCTCCATGCCTTGCAGGAAGAAGCGCTGGAGGAGGTGTGCGAAAAAAGCGATTGTGCCATCCTGGCCCCATGGGGAACGTGCCGTTCCCGTTGTGTTGATTGTCTCGAGCAGCGTTCGAGCGTCGTGATGACCCGGTACCGGCTTCCCGGTGACCATCGCGGTGTCGGCGTCCGCCGCGATGTCTCGCATGGTGGCAGCTCTGTGCCGGTCAGCGCGAGGGCATGCCTTTCATTGCATAACAGACAATGATAGACGATATACCGATCAATCAGGGCATCAGTGCGTGCGCTGCCGGTCGTCAGGCGGAGCGTGCACTCTGCAGGGACTTACCGCCCCCGACGTCGGCCGCTGCCTGCGGCGCCCGACGACACGCGCGGTCGCAGGCACCGCAACGATCAGCGGCGCCCGGGCCCCTGCAGGATCAGTGGTGTGAATGGCGAGTGGCCTGCCCGGGCAGGGCAACCAATCATCAGGCCGCGCCCGGAACGGCTTCAGGCCCGACTATTCCAGATAGGTGTAGCCTTCAAGGCCGGCTTCGAGCTCTTCGAGAAACATCTCGCGCTCGCGGCCGGAGATGTCGCTGCGCAGCAGCTGACGCTGGAAGCGGCTGCGCAGGCGGTCCGGGTCGAAGTTCACATAGCGCAGCACGTTGGCGACGCTGTCGCCGACGATCGGCGTGCCCAGCTGCCACTCGCCGTTGCCGTCCAGGCTGACGTCGATGGAGTCGGTATCGCCGAACAGGTTATGCAGATCGCCCAGAATCTCCTGATAGGCGCCGACCAGAAACAGCCCCAGCAGGCGCTCCTCGCCGGCCTTCCACTCCGGCAGGGGCAGGGTGCTCTCCACGCCCTGGCCGTCGACATAGCGCTCGATGCGCCCGTCGCTGTCGCAGGTGATGTCCTGGATCACGCCGCGCCGCGTCGGCGGCTGATCCAGATTGGACAGCGGCAGTACCGGGAAGATCTGATCGATGCCCCAGACGTCGGGCAGGGACTGAAACAGCGAGAAATTGACGAACAGCTTGTCGGCGAGCTTTTCGTCGAGTTCGTCGAGGATTTCGCGGTGGGCCCGGTTGCGACCGTCGAGCCGGGCACGCAGGCGCTTGCAGGCGGCGGTAAAGATCGCCTCGGCTTCGGCGCGAATCGCCAGACTGGCGCTGCCGAGCACGAAGCGGTCCTGAACGTCGACCATGGCCTGATAAAGATCATGATAGTACTCGACCAGAAGGCGCGGCTCGGCCGGTTCGGCCAGCCAGTCCCAGGTCTGCCACAGCACGTCGAGATGGGTATCGCCGTCGTGGTGGCCGCGCTCGGGCAGGGTTACCTCGTGGCGCTCCTCGTCGATCACGTTGGTGATCAGCACCGCGTGATGAGCGGTCAGCGCCCGGCCGGACTCGGAGATGATGTCCGGATGGGGCAGGTCCATGCTGTGACACAGCTGCGAGAAGGCGCCGACCACGTTGTTGGCGTACTCGTCCATGGAGTAGTTGGTCGAGCAGTAGCTGCGTGAACGGGTGCCTTCATAATCCACCCCCAGGCCGCCGCCGACATCCACCACCGAGACCGGCGCGCCGACGTCGCGCAGGCTCTTGTAGAACTGGGTGCACTCGCGCAGCCCGCGCTGGATGTCGCGGATGTTGGCGATCTGCGAGCCGAGATGAAAGTGCACCAGCTGCAGCGAAGCGAGCCGGTCATGGGCGCGCAGATGATCCACCACGTGCTGGATCTGGCGCGCAGTGAGGCCGAACTTGGACTTGTCACCGCCGGTGCTCTCCCAGTTGCCCTTGCCCACCGAGGAGAGCCGTGCGCGCACGCCGATGCGCGGCATGACGCCGAGGTTGTCGCCCTCTTCGAGGATCAGCTCCAGTTCGGCCTGCTTTTCGACCACCAGAAAGACGCGGTGGCCGAGCCTTTCGCCCATCAGCGCCAGACGCACGTACTCGCGGTCCTTGTAGCCGTTGCAGACGATGGTCGAGGTGGTCTCCGAGGAGAGCGCCAGCACGGCCAGAAGCTCCGGCTTGCTGCCGGCTTCCAGTCCCACGCGCCCGCGGCCGCGCTCGGGCGTGGCCAGCAGCTCTTCCACCACGCGGCGCTGCTGATTGACCTTGATGGGGTAGACGGCGGTGTAGTGGCCTTCGTATTCAAGCTCGTCGATGGCGTGATCGAAGGCCTGACACAGCTGCTCGACCCGGTCATGCAGGATATCGGTAAAACGCACCAGGGTGGGCAGCCGCAGTCCGGCCGCCTGCAGCTTGCCGACCAGCCCCTTGAGCGACAGGGCCGGGCTGTCCTGGCCGTCGGCATCGCCATAGGGGCGCACCACGGCTAGCCCGTGTGCGTCGACGTCAAAATAGCCGCTGCCCCACTGATCGATGTTGTAGGTGCGGCGGGCTTCCGACTGGGCGTGAGTCTGGGTGGTTACGGATGAAGCATTGGACATGGGCAGGCTCCGGTCAGCAGTGGCCGCAAACGACATCCTGAAGGTCGTCAGACAGGGTAGGGTAGTTACACGGGACAGGGGCAGCCAGTGCTGCCCGGCGCGCATTCTAACGCCTTTGGGACGTGCCCGGCAGTGGGTGCCGGTGTTGCCGCAGGGATCGTCAGGCCCCGGGGGCACGATACCGGCCGGCGCCGGCATCGCAACGTGTCAGCGTCAGGGCAGTACCGGCGGCGGGTGGTCGATGCGCGCCTTCAAAATCCGGCGGTACTGGCTCGGGTCCTTGGGCGTCAGGGCGTGTGCGGGCGGGTCGACATAGACCACCAGCAGCCGCGAGAGCCAGTAGCGCAGGGCGGTCAGCTCCAGCATGGCGGGCCAGACGCGGCGCTCCTGGTCGGTGAAGGGGCGCTCGGCGGCGTAGGCCGTGGTGATGGCCTCATAGCGCTCGGGGAGCAGCATGCCCTGATCGTCGCTGCACCAGTCGTTGATGACAATCGCCAGATCGAAGAGCAGATCGCCGGTGCAGCCGTTGTAGAAATCGATCACACCGCCCAGCCGATCGCCTTCATAGAGGGTGTTGTCGCGAAACAGATCGCCGTGCAGGGCGCCCCGGGGCAGGGCGACATCGCGCAGGCGACAGTCGAGCGCATCGATGCGATCGCGCATCAGGGCCTGATCGTCGTTGCCCAGATAACTCATGACCCGGGTGTGCACGGCCTGGATCCAGCGCAGATCGCGCGGGTTGGGCCGGCTGCCCTGAAAGCCCTGCGAGATGTGATGCATGCGGCCCAGCATCTCGCCGATGGCACCGCACTGCGCCACGCTCGGCGTTTCCGGGTGGCGGCCCGGCAGACGGGGAAAGAGCAGGGCGGGGCGACCGGCCAGCTGCTGCAGGGCCACGCCGTTTTGATCAAACAGCGGCCCCGGTACCGGCAGCCGGTGCTGATCCAGCCAGGCCAGCAGATCGACGAAAAAGGGCAGCTCTTCCTGCTCGCCCTGCTCGAACAGGGTCAGTATCAGCGTTTCCCGGTCGGTAGTGACCAGAAAGGTGCTGTTTTCGGTGCCGCCGGCCACGCCCTCGAGCGTGGTCAGAGTGCCGACATCGTAACGCTTGAGAAAATGAGCGACCTGCTCATCGCTCAAGGGAGTAAAAACCGCCATGTTGCTCCTGGCGCGCTGCGGAGGCGCTCACCGTACTGGGAAACAAACGCCGCGACCGGTCATGGGGTCGGCGGCAGTGACAGGGTCAGGCGTCCGGTATCGAAGGATACCGCGCTGCGGGTCGGCCTGACATCGCGCAGCGCGGGAGTCTATCACCGAAACACCATATTCTGCCCGCCATGATGACAGGTCCCGCTCAGGGGGACTCCTGCGTCCACGCCGGCGGCGTGATCTCGGCATCGGTGGCCAGGCGACGGAAGTTGCCGTCGCCGTCGGTGTCCAGCAGCACCCGGCGCTGGCCGTTGTCGAGAATCTCGATGGCGTAGAGCTGGCCGTCGAGGCGGTACTCGCGCACGGTGCGCTCGCCGTCCTGACGGATGGTGATGTCGCCCTGTGGCTCGGCCAGCACCGTAGTGCCGAATACGCCGGGCATCAGCAGCGCCGCCACTACCAGGGCCGGTAGCTTCCGTCCAGTGATCATGATGGCCTCCAGAGGTGAAGCTTGAATGTTGCATAGTGTAAAGCGCGTGACGGCAAATAGCAGCCTCCGGACGTCGTGTCCGGGGCGATGCTGTCAACACTGACGCCGGCGCCAGGCTTGCGTATCATGACGCCATATTCGAGTCATTCGCTGGAGCTTCCATGGCCGCTGCCCCGATCGTCCTCGTGGACGGTTCTGCCTACCTGTATCGCGCCTTTCATGCCCTGCCGCCCCTGTCGACCTCGACCGGCGAGCCGACCGGCGCCGTGCGCGGCGTCGTCTCCATGCTCAAAAGCCTTATCCGCCAGTATCCCGACAGCCCCATGGCGGTGGTCTTTGATGCGAAGGGCAAGACCTTTCGCGACGAGCTGTTCGAGCAGTACAAGGCCCATCGTCCGCCCATGCCCGAGGAACTGCGTGCCCAGGTCGAGCCGCTGCACGAGTGCGTGCGGGCGCTGGGCCTGCCGCTTCTGTGCATCGAGGGGGTCGAGGCCGATGACGTCATCGGCACGCTGTCGCGCATGGCCACCGAGGCCGGACGCGATGCGATCATCTCGACCGGCGACAAGGACATGGCGCAGCTGGTCAACGAGCACATCACCATGGTCAACACCATGAAGGACGAGACGCTCGATGTGGCCGGCGTCGAGGCCAAATTCGGCATCCCGCCGCATCTGATCATCGACTACCTGGCGCTGATGGGCGACAGCGTCGACAACATTCCCGGCGTGCCGGGTGTGGGCCAGAAGACCGCGCTGGCCCTGCTCACCGGCATGAATGGCGGGCTCGACACCATCTACGCCGATCTCGAGCGCGTGAAGACGCTGACCTTTCGCGGCGCCAAATCGATGCCCAAAAAGCTCGAGGACAACCGCGAGCAGGCCTTTCTCTCCCATCAACTGGCCACCATTCGCACCGACTGCGAGCTGCCGGTGGGGCTGGAGGATCTCGAGATTGCCCATCCGGACCGCGAGGCGCTGCTGTCGCTCTATCAGCGCCTGGAGTTCAAGGGCTGGCTCAACGAGCTGCTGGAAGGCGGCAGCACCGGCGAGCCCGCGCCCGACGTGCCGGCCGGCGAGGGCGATCTGGACGGCGGCGAGTCCGCCAGTGAAACCTCCGCCATGGCGAGCGAGCAGCGCGACTATCGCGCCGTGTTCGAACAACACGATTTCGATCGCTGGCTCGAGCGATTAAAACAGAGCGACGCCTTCTGCTTCGATCTGGAGACCACCAGCCTCAACTACATGGACGCCGAGATCGTCGGCATCGGCCTTGGCATCACGCCGGGCGAGGCGGTCTACGTGCCGGTGGCGCACGACTATCTCGATGCCCCCGATCAGCTCGATCAAGGCGCCGTGCTGGCGGCGCTCAAGCCGATTCTGGAAGACGCCTCGATTGCCAAGATCGGCCAGAATCTGAAGTACGACATCGAGGTGCTGGCGCGCTACGACATCGCCGTGCATGGCGCGCTTTTTGACACCATGCTCGAGTCCTACGTGCTCAACTCCACCGCCACGCGCCACGACATGGATTCGCTGGCGCAGGCCTATCTGGGCCATCGCACCATCTCGTTCGAGGAGATCGCCGGCAAGGGCGCCAAACAGCTCACCTTCAATCAGGTCGCGCTCGAGCAGGCCACCGAATACGCCTGCGAGGACATCGACGTTACCCTGCGCCTGCACGCCCACCTGCGCCCGCGCCTGGAACAGGAGGGCAGGCTGGCCGAGGTCATCGATCGTCTGGAGCTGCCGCTGATTGCGGTGCTCACGCGCATGGAGCGCACCGGCGTGGCGGTGGACACCGCGACGCTGGGTGAGCAGAGCCGGACGCTGGGCGAGCGTATCACCGAGCTCGAGCGCGATGCGTTCGAGCTGGCCGGACGCGAGTTCAACCTCGGCTCGCCCAAGCAGCTCGGCGAGATCCTGTTCGAGGAGCAGAAAATTCCGGTCATCAAGAAAACGCCCAAGGGCGCGCCCTCGACTGCCGAGGCCGTGCTCGAGGAGCTGGCGCTGGACTATCCGCTGCCGAAAGTGATCATGGAGCATCGCGGGCTCTCCAAGCTCAAGTCGACCTATACCGACAAGCTGCCGCAGCTGATCAATGCTACCACCGGGCGCATTCACACCAGCTATCACCAGGCGGTGACCGCCACCGGGCGGCTCTCCTCCAGCGACCCCAACCTGCAGAACATCCCGATTCGCAGCGACATCGGCCGGCGCATCCGCACCGCCTTTGTCGCCACGCCCGGCTATCAGCTGGTGGCGGCGGACTACTCGCAGATCGAGCTGCGCATCATGGCGCACCTCTCCGGCGATGAGAGCCTGCTCACGGCCTTCGCCGAGGATCGCGACATTCACACCGCCACCGCCGCCGAGGTCTTTGGCACATCACTTGAGAAGGTCACCAGCGATCAGCGCCGCAGCGCCAAGGCGATCAACTTCGGGCTGATCTATGGCATGAGCGCCTGGGGGCTGGCGCGCCAGCTCAGAGTCGAGCAGCGCGACGCCAAAACCTGGATCGAGCGCTACTTCGACCGTTACCCGGGCGTGGCGCGCTACATGGAACGCATTCGCGCCGAGGCGGCCGAGAAGGGTTATGTGGAAACCGTGTTTGGCCGGCGCCTGTATGTGCCGGAGATCAGCTCGCGCAACCACAGCCGGCGCCAGGCCGCCGAGCGCACCGCCATCAACGCGCCGATGCAGGGCACCGCGGCGGACATCATCAAGCGCGCCATGATCGATGTGGACGCCTGGCTGGGTGAGGGCGCGTTTGACGCCAGCATGGTCATGCAGGTGCATGACGAACTGATCTTCGAAGTGAAGCGCGATCAGGTCGAGGCGTTCAAGGCGGAAGTGGTTGATCGCATGCAGGGCGCCGGGCAGCTCGACGTGGCGTTGATTGTCGAAGCCGGTCACGGCGACAGCTGGGAAGAAGCGCACTGACGAGGCGAGTCCCCCGGCCATCACGGTCGGGGTGCCGCAGGGTGGCCGGGCGCCCGCCCCTGCAGCAGGGGAGGCATCAATCAGCCCATCGGGGCGATGC
Source organism: Kushneria sp. AK178 (assembly GCF_053903105.1). NCBI lineage: Bacteria > Pseudomonadati > Pseudomonadota > Gammaproteobacteria > Oceanospirillales > Halomonadaceae > Kushneria > Kushneria sp. AK178. The sequence goes on from NZ_CP096381.1 coordinate 608,383, forward strand.
CTTCCGGGATGTCTTCTTCCAGCATGTGGCTCAGATCGAGCTGAATGTAGGTCTCGTCGAACTGCGCTTCGCGATAGAGGCGGTCGTAGTCGAGAATTTCCAGCATGCGGCGCTGCTTTCTCACCATGCCCTCGCGGGCCAGTTCGCCGAGCATGCGGCTGACGTGCACGCTGGTCAGTCCCAGCAGGCTCGCCATGAGCTTCTGGTTCATGGGGAATTCGAATCGATAGCCCATGTCGGGGCTGGTGTGCTGCAGACGCAGATACATCTCGATGATGAAATGGGCGATCTTCATGCGGGCGCTGCAGTGCATGAGACTCGCCACGCGCTCGGTCATCAGCGCCTGATCTCTTGAGGCGGTGGCAAAAAAGGCCGCCGACAGCGCTCGCGACTGCTGGCAGGCGTCCAGAATGTAGCGATAGGGAAAGGCGCAGACGGTGCCATCGGTCATCATGCGCACATCGGTGAGATGGCGGCCGAAGGTAAAGTCGCGCAGTCCGATGATATCGCCGGGGGTAAAGATCTCGACCACCTTCATCTCGCCCATCAGCGAAATCTTGTAAGCGTAGGCCCAGCCCTCCTGCAGCGTATAGAGCGTCTGCGTGGGTTCGCGAAAACGCCACAGGCTCTCGTGACGCTTGACGGTTCTGGCGTCCTTTTCAAGCTGCGCCAGTAGTGTCTTTTCGTGGTCGCTGAGTGCAATCAGATTACTGAAATTTTCAACGATACAGCCATGACTCATCGTCATCTCCTGCTGTGTCGGCCCTCATGTGAATAATGCGTCGGTGCTGCCTGATACACGTCGTCATGAGGTGGTTGGCATTATTGTTATGAACCTATCCGGCTATTAGTGTGTATTCATTAGCGTTTCTAATGTCAGGGCATACCCTGAGCATGGCGCATGTGGCCGGGCTTCACCACTTTCCGCGCCCGTGGCGCGACGAAATGATCATTCGGGCGCAATGTTGCGAGCACCCTGGCAGGGACAAGCCTCCGATGCTCTGCCAGACTGGCTCGTCACCGTGCTGACGTGGCACATTCGTCAGGCGACAGCATGCTGTCCATCCCGATGCGGGGCATCATGGCGCATTCAACGCGTCGTAGTTCAATGACTGCTGGAGTAGTGAAAGGCAATGACCAGACAACAGATTGGTGTCATGGGAATGGCAGTAATGGGGCGCAATCTGGCGCTCAACATCGAAAGCCGTGGCTATACGGTGTCGATCTATAACCGTTCCTCTGAGAAAACCGACGAAGTCCTGACGGAAAATCCCGACAGCAAGCTGGTCCCGTTTTACGATATCGAGACGTTTGTGGCGTCTCTGGAGAAGCCGCGTCGTATCCTTTTGATGGTGGCCGCCGGTGACGCGACAGACCGGACCATCGAGTCCCTGAAACCCTATCTGGACCAGGGCGATATCCTGATCGACGGGGGCAACACCTACTATCCGGATACCATCCGCCGTAACCGCGAGCTCTCCGAGGCAGGGTTGAACTTCATCGGTACCGGCGTCTCCGGTGGCGAAGAGGGCGCGCTCAAGGGCCCCTCGATCATGCCCAGCGGCCAGCGTGAGGCCTATGACATGGTGGCGCCGATTCTCGAGCAGATCGCCGCGCGCGCCGAAGACGGCGAGCCGTGCGTCAACTATGTCGGCCCCGACGGTGCCGGGCACTACGTCAAGATGGTGCACAACGGCATCGAATACGGCGACATGCAGCTCATCAGCGAAGCCTACGCCATCCTCAAGGACGGCCTGGGGCTGTCCAACGACGAGCTGGCCGATGTCTTCGCCGAGTGGAATGAAGGCGAGCTCGACAGCTACCTGATCGACATCACCGCGCGCATCTTCAGAAAGCGTGACGACAGCGGCGAGTACGTGGTCGACACGATCCTCGACTCCGCCGGTCAGAAGGGCACCGGCAAGTGGACCAGCAAGAGCGCGCTGGATCTGGGTGTGCCGCTGCCCCTGATCACCGAGTCCGTCTTTGCCCGCTTTATCTCCTCGCTCAAGGAGGAGCGCGTGGCGGCCTCGAAGGTGCTCAAGGGGCCGGCCGACAAGCCGTTCGAGGGCGACCGCGCCGAGTTCATCGAAAAGGTGCGTCAGGCCCTTTATTTCAGCAAGATCGCCTCCTACGCCCAGGGCTTTGCCCAGATGCGTTCGGCCAGCGATCACTATGACTGGAACCTCGACTACGGCGCCGTGGCCAAACTCTTCCGCGCCGGCTGCATCATCCGGGCCCGTTTCCTGCAGAAGATTACCGATGCCTACCAGGAGACCCCGGATCTGTCGAACCTGCTGATGGCGCCGTACTTCTCCGACATCGCCGACCGCTACCAGCAGTCGCTGCGTGACGTGATCAGCCATGCGGTGCAAAACGGCATCCCGGTGCCGACCTTCTCCTCCGCCGTGGCCTACTACGACAGCTATCGCAGCGAAAAGCTGCCGGCCAATCTGGTGCAGGCCCAGCGTGACTTCTTCGGTGCCCACACCTACAGGCGTCTTGATCGCGAGGGTGTCTTCCACACCGAGTGGCTCGACAAGTAAGCCGAGCGCTTTCGCCCCACACGACCCCGCGGCTCGCCGCGGGGTTTTTTCATGCCCGGGTGTCTCTGACTCGCGCCGGCCACTAGCGCCGCGCCGGCGCGAAAATGCCATACTGGGTATCCGTGTTATCCACACCCGATGAGCGATTTCATGACCCGATTTCTTGTCCTCGTGCTGACGGCCGTGCTGGTCGCCGGTGCGCTGTCTGCTGCCGCCACGGCGACACCGTTTGAGTCGCGCTTTCTGCGCGCGTCCGCCGCTGATGCGCTGCCCGAGGCGGTGGCGCGCACGCTCAATCATGAATCCGAGGCGCTCAATACCCTGTTTCTCGCCTGGGCCGATGATCAGACACTGGTGTTCAACGGCGCACTGGCGCTGGCCCGTCACGGCGATACCGCCCGTGAGGTGCTCACCGACTACGGTTTCGAGCCCGGCTTTCAGGAAATACTTTCCCGCCTCGGCCCGGATGTCGTGCTGCCGGTGGCCTGGTTTCATGACAATGAGGTGCCGACGCTGACGGCGCGCCACTGGGCGACGCAGCGCTATCGCGAGGCGCGTGGCGCGATTGCCGGCTGGTGGAACGACGACGACGCGGACAATGACACCCCCGAGTCACCAACGGATGACTCGCGCGGCCTGACGCCGTATCAGCGCGGGCTCTACGCCGTCGCCTTTTTGCAGGAAGAGGGCTACGGCTTTCTCGATCAGTTCGTGGTCGATGAGCACGACACCGTGCACTGGCTGCAGGGTGAGCGGCTGGTCTCGGGCGTCGGGGATTTCTTCACCGGCGGCCTGCGCGATCTGGAGCGCACCGTGCAGGGCCCGGCGTCGGTGGGGCCTGCTGATATCGCCTGGGCCGGGGTCGATGTGGTCATGATGGCCGGCGCCATTCAATGGCTGCGGGCCGGTCGCGCCCTGCGTGCCGGCGCTTTGGAGAGCCGGGCGGCCATGGGCGCCAGCGGTGAGCTTCGAAGCAGCCGGGCGCTGATCCCGGCCGGGCTTCGTTTCACCCGGCTGTCGCGGCCGGCGAAGCTGGCCGCCGTGGGGGCCACGGCCTGGGTCGTGGTGCGCCATCCCGATCTGATCAATGGCCTGGGGGCCAATCTGGCCCACTGGCTGGGCTGGCCGGTGAAGCTGGGTCAGTTCGTGCTGTGGTTGGTCATCACGCTGCCGTTGCTGTGGCTGATCAACCTGGTCTGGCGCTGGCTGATTCGTCCACTGTTATGGGTGGCGCTCACTACCAGTCGAGGTTCCAGACATTTGAACGCCAGGGGCTAGTGCTCCTTTAACGTTAATGGCCATGTCAGGCCACACCGGGGCGAGATGCCCCGGTGTGTGTTTCAGGTGATCAGGCGACGTTGGCCATCACGACTTTCGAGCGCCATCCTTTGAGACCACCGGGGACTTCTGCTGCTTGAGAGAATCCATGAAGGTGTCGTCCAGCCCCAGATGTGCCCTGACCAGCTCCGGCGGCGTCAGCGCCAGCCACTGGTTAAGCGAAATGTCGGCGTAGTGATCGCTTTTGAACAGTTCCAGAAAGCGCATCGTGGTGTCGCCGGTGTTTTCGATGTAGTGGCCCATCGCAAACGGGATGTAGCCCACGTCACCCTCGTGAACGTCGTAGGTGCGCGCCTCGCCCGCGCCGGCAAACACGCCCAGTCGACCGGTGCCGCTGAGGTAGTACTGCCACTCATCGTTGTTGGGGTGCCAGTGCAGCTCACGCAGGCCGCCCGGTTCCAGCTCGACCAGCGCCGCGGCGATGGTTTTTGACACCTTGAAGGTGGATGAGTCGGTGATGCGCACCGTGCCGCCGGGCGTCTTGATCGGTTCCTGCTGCATCATCCGGTGGCTGAAGGGTTCGGGGACCTCATCGGCACCCTTCGGCTTCACGCTGTCGAGTGAGCCCGGCACCCTGTTGGCGAAGATGTACTCCTCGCTGGGGTCGGGGATGTCGCTGACGTCGGAAGGGTCGATGCCGAAGTTCTTGGCCAGCACCTCTTTCGGCACGTGCTTGAACCAGTCGCTGAGCAGAAAGGTCGAGTTTTCATCGAAGCCGCCGTCATCAAAGGCGAGCAGAAACTCGCAGCCGTCCGGCCCCAGCCCCTGGATCGAATGGGGAATGCCCGGCGGGAAGTACCACAGATCGCCGGTTTCGACGTCATCGACGAAGTAGTTGCCCTCGGCATCCACGGCGGTGATGCGCGCCTTGCCGTAGGTCATGCAGGCCCACTCGGCTTCCTTGTGCCAGTGCAGTTCGCGAATGCCGCCTTCGTTGAGGCGCATGTCGACGCCGGCGATGGTGGTGGAGACCGGCAGTTCGCGCTCGGTGACCTGGCGGGTCCAGCCGCCGCTCTCCTGACGTACGTGAGCGTCGCCAAAGGGGAAGCGCAGGTTGGGCAGGGTGCCGCTGTCGGTGGGTGGCGGGTTCATCAGGGTGGGGTTGTCACGGTCGATGGTGGTGTTGCGCGGTCCCGGGTCATCCCCGCCGACGCCGTCCTGGCGCTGGGGTCTGGGAACGGTCTGTGCATAGGCGCCGGAGGCGACCGCCACGGTACTGAACATGCCGGCAGCCACAAAGCTGCGTCGCGTCAGATGTTTCATCGCAGGATCCTGTTTTTGAATCAGGGAGTGCAGACCGGCCGTACGTGGATGGCCCGGACTGCGCGATACCACCTTTTCGAACACCGTTCTGAAAGGCTGTCAATATACTTAACCCATGCTTAAAATCGTTGCAATCTTTAAGCATGGGTTAAGTGTTTGTTTTTGTTTCAGCCGATGAGGCAGGCAGGGCCGCCGCTGGGGTGGTCGGGGGGCATTGATGGTGCAGGATGAGTCGCCGGCGTATGATGCTCTGCGCCGAGGGGCTCACTTCGACCGGATGACGCGCCCAACAATGCGTCGCTTGAGAATCGAAAGGAACAGGAAACAACACGTCATGACCGTGATTCGCCAGAACGACCTGATCGACAGCGTCACCGATGCGCTGCAGTACATCTCCTACTACCACCCGAAGGATTTCATCGACGCCATGCATCAGGCGTATCAGCGCGAGGAGAACCCCGCGGCGCGTGATGCCATCGCCCAGATCCTGATCAACTCGCGCATGTGCGCCACCGGTCATCGTCCCATCTGTCAGGACACCGGGATTGTCACCGTGTTCATCAATGTCGGCATGAACGTGCAGTGGGACGCCGACATGAGTCTGGATGACATGATCAACGAGGGCGTGCGTCGGGCCTACAATCATCCGGACAACATCCTGCGCGCCTCGATTCTGGAAGATCCGGACGGTGCGCGGCGCAACACGAAGGACAATACCCCGGCGATCATCCATCACCGGTTGGTCCCCGGCGATCAGGTCGAGATTCACGTGGCCGCCAAGGGCGGCGGCAGCGAGGCGAAGTCGAAGTTCGCCATGCTCAACCCCTCCGACAGCGTGGTGGACTGGGTGCTCGAGCAGGTGCCGAAGATGGGGGCCGGCTGGTGCCCGCCGGGCATGCTGGGCATCGGCATCGGCGGCACCGCCGAGCAGGCGATGAAGATGGCCAAGGAGTCGCTGCTCGACCCCATCGACATTCAGGACCTGCAGGCCCGCGGGGCAGGAAACCGGGCCGAGGAACTGCGTCTGGAACTCTTCGAGAAGGTCAATCGCCTCGGCATCGGCGCCCAGGGGCTGGGCGGGCTGACCACGGTGCTGGACATCAAGGTCAAGGACTGTCCGACGCATGCCGCCAACAAGCCGGTGGCGATCATCCCCAACTGCGCGGCTACTCGCCACGTGCACTTTCATCTCGACGGCAGCGGCCCGGCGACCCTGCCGGTGCCGGCCATCGATGACTGGCCGGAAATCGCCTGGGAGGCGGGCGAGGGCGTCAGGCGCGTCGATCTCGACGCCATCACGCCGGAAGAGGTCGCCACCTGGTCGCCGGGCGAGACGCTGCTGCTCTCCGGCAAGCTGCTGACCGGGCGCGATGCGGCGCACAAGCGCATGGTCGACATGATCTCGAAGGGCGAGCCGCTGCCGGTCGATCTCAAGGGCCGCTTCATCTATTACGTCGGCCCGGTCGATCCGATGGACGGCGAGGTCGTGGGGCCGGCCGGGCCGACCACCGCCACACGCATGGACAAGTTCACCCGCACCATTCTGGAAGAGACCAGCCTTCTGGGCATGGTGGGCAAGTCCGAGCGCGGCCCGAGCGCGATCGAGGCGATTCGCGACAACGGCGCGGCCTATCTGATGGCCGTCGGCGGTGCCGCCTATCTGGTGGCGCAGGCGATCAAGGGCTCGAAGGTGCTGGCCTTTGAAGATCTTGGCATGGAAGCGATCTACGAGTTCGACGTTCAGGACATGCCGGTGACGGTGGCCGTGGACAGCCGTGGCGACAGCGTGCACACGCTGGGACCGGCCAAATGGCAGGAGATCATCGCCCGGCGCTGAGTGTCCGGACGTGCCTGTCGGCTCCAGGCGCCGCTTCCGATCGGGGAGCGGCGCCCGGGGGACCGGGCGGGCTTAACGTGTTCAAGGGACGATGGTCTAATAAGGTCGCAGTTTCCTTCACCCTTTACTCTTCAAGCGAACGAGCAAGCGAGGCAGCCATGGCCGATCATCACGGCAACAATCAGGACCCTGGTGCCGCCCTGGGATTTTTGGGACGACTCAGCGGTGCCATGGTCGCCCCGGTCGCGGTCTACATGCTGCTGTGGCAGGTGGGGATGAGTCTGGTCAACGAGTATGTCGCCACCACACAGCAGGGCACGAGAATCAGTATCCTGTCCGTGGCCATTCCGGCACTGGGGGTACTGGCCTCGATCGTCATTGCCGGTCGTCGCTCCGGCGCCGTGATCGGCGGGGCGGTCATGATGCTTTTCTTTTTGTACCTCTATCTCTCCTCGGCGGTAACGCTTGAGTGGGGGCCGCCGCTGCTGACCCTGCTGGGGGTGGCCATCGCCGCGGTACTGGGTCGCTGGTGTCCGACAATGGGTGACGAGCTTTTCGACGCGTTCAAGCGCTGACCGCCCCCCGGGTTGTGCCGCTGCGGTATTGTCCTTCAGTCTATAGACTTAAGTCTGATTCCGGGCGGGGTCCCCTCCTGTAAGATGCCTCGGGCTCGGCTCTCGCGGCCGTTACAAGAACGATCAAGGGGATGTCGCAATGGATGATTGGACACAGACGATGACAGCAGGGCCCCTGCTGGGGATTGCTGCGGCAGCCATCGCAGCACTGCTGATACTGGTAATTCGCTTCAAGCTGCACGCCTTTCTGGCCCTGATCCTGGTGAGTCTGGTGACGGCCTTTGCCACCGGCATTCCGGTCGATCAGATCGTGCCGACGCTGGTCAACAATTTCGGCAATACCCTGGGGGCGGTGGCGCTGCTGGTCGGTCTCGGCGCCATGCTGGGCCGGCTGGTGGAAAATTCCGGCGGTGCGCGAGTACTGGCCGATCGCATGATCGGGGTGTTCGGTGAAAAGCGGGCCCCGCTGGCACTCGGTGTGGCCTCGCTGCTGATGGGCTTCCCCATCTTCTTTGATGCCGGCCTGATCGTGATGCTGCCGATCGTCTTCGCCGTGGCGCGGCGTCTGGGTGGGCCGATTCTTCTTTATGCCATTCCCACGGCCGCAGCCTTCTCCGTCATGCACGTGTTCGTGCCGCCGCATCCGGGGCCGGTCACGGCGTCGGAGCTTTATGGCGCCAATCTGGGTGTCCTGATGCTGGCCGGTCTCGTGGTTGTTCTGCCCATGTGGTATCTCTCCGGCTATCTGTGGGGCAAGTTCTGCGCGAAGCACTACAGCTTTCAGCTGGCCGAGAGTTTCTTCGGCAAGGCCGACGATGACGAGATCAGCAATCCGCCGGCAGTCGGCACCGTCATCAGCATGCTGCTGCTGCCGCTGGTGCTGATCTTCATGAACACCGGTCTGGATTTCCTGCGCGCCGCCGGCATGGCCGATGCCGACCAGACCTGGTTTCAGGTACTGTCGACGCTGGGCAGTACGCCGATTGCGCTTCTGATCTCGGTGCTGGTGGCCACCATCGTGCTGGGCACACGTCGCGGTGAAAACGGCAGCGCCATCGAGAAGATTCTGGAAAGCTCGCTGGGCCCGATCTGCTCGGTGGTGCTGATTACCGGTGCCGGCGGCATGTTCGGCGGCGTGCTGCGTGCCTCGGGCATCGGCGATGCGCTGGCGGACTCACTGGGTGATCTGGGGCTGCCGGTCATCGTGGCCGCCTATGTGGTGGCCGTGGCCATGCGTCTGGCCCAGGGCTCGGCCACCGTAGCGCTGGTGACGGCCGCCGGGCTCATGGCGCCGGCCCTGTCGGCGGGTGATTACAGCACCATGCAGGTCATCGCGGTCACCCTGGCCACCGCCGCCGGTTCGGTGTTTGCCGGTCACGTCAACGATTCGGGCTTCTGGCTGGTCGGACGACTGCTGGGCATGGATGTACGCACCACGCTCAAGACCTGGACCGTGCAGCAGACCATTGAATCCGTGGTCGGCTTCATTCTGGCCTACATCATGTTCATCATTTTCTAAAGGACGTTTTTCATGGCGGTTAACCCGTTTGACATCCAGGGACGATTGGCGCTGATTACCGGCTCGTCGCGGGGGCTGGGCTTTGCGCTGGCCCGCGGGCTGGCCGAGCAGGGCGCCCGCGTCATCGTTCATGGACGCAGTGACGACACCGTCAACCAGGCCGTGCAGGCCATTGTTGATGCCACCGGTGCCGAGGCGTTCGGGGTGACCTTTGATGTCACGCGCAGCGAGGACGTCAAAACGGCGCTGAATGAGCTGGTCGAGGCCCACGGCGTGCCGGATATCCTGGTCAATAACGCCGGTCTTCAGCGCCGTGCGCCGTTTACCGAGTTCGAGCCGGACGACTGGGACGCGGTACTGGCGACCAACCTCTCCAGCGCCTTCTATGTCTCCAACGCGCTGGCGCGCCACATGGCCGAGCGCGGCCGCGGCAAGATCGTCAATATCGGTTCGGTACAGTCGATGCTGGCGCGCCAGACCATCGTGCCCTATACAGCCTCCAAGGGCGGTGTCGCGATGCTGACCAAGGGCATGGCGGCGGATCTGGCGCGCTTTGACATCCAGGTCAACTGCATCTCGCCGGGCTATTTCAAGACCGACATGAACACCGCGCTGTGGCAGGACGAGGCGTTCAACAGCTGGGTCGAGAACCGCACGCCGGCGCAGCGCTGGGGCAATGTCCAGGAGCTGGTGGGCACGCTGCTCTATCTCTGCTCGGACGCCTCGAGCTTTGTCTCCGGACAGAACATCTTTGTGGACGGTGGCATGACCTCGGTGGTCTGAGCCTTCCCGCCAGGGGCCTTCGTCCCCCTGGCGTTTTTTCTTATGCCGTAACGGAGCGCAACGATGAAAGCACTGGTCATTCATGGCAAGCAGGATCTGCGCGAGCAGGAGTGGGCCACGCCCGAGCCGCAGGACGGACAGGTGCGCGTGCGTATTGCCTGGGGCGGCATCTGTGGCTCCGATCTGCATTACTACCATGAAGGGGCCAACGGTGCCTTTGTGGTACGTGAACCCCTGATTCCGGGCCATGAACTCTCGGGCACCGTCGATCTCGACCCCTCCGGTGAGCTGGCGCCGGGCACGCCGGTGACCTTCCATCCGGCCACCTTCGGCGAAAGCCAGCCGGGCCTTGAAGAACATCCGCACCTGTGGCCGAAGGGCGCCTATCTGGGTTCGGCCTCCACCACGCCCCACACCCAGGGCGGTATGAGCGAATACCTGGTGGTCACGCGGGGCATGATTCGCGTGCTGCCCGAAGGGCTGTCGCTCAAGCGCGCCGCGCTGACCGAGCCGCTGGCCGTGGCGCTGCACGGCATCAACGTGGCCGGCGGCGTGGAAGGCAAGCGGGTGCTGGTGTGCGGCTCGGGCCCGATCGGGCTTTTGACCGCGGCTGCGGCACTTGCCAAGGGTGCCCGTGAAGTCACCGCCACCGACGTCTTTGAAGGCCCGCTCGAGCGCGCCCGCGGGCTCGGGGTTCATCACACCATTCGCATCGGCGAGCAGACGCCCGAGCCGGAAGCCTACGATGTGGCGCTGGAGTGTTCCGGCGTGCCGGCCTCGATTGACACCGCCATTCGCGCCGTGCGCCGGGCCGGCGTCATCGCCCAGATCGGCATGATGGGCGCCGGCGCCCAGCCGCTGGAGCTGGCCACGCTGATCTCGAAGGAGATTCAGCTGCGCGGCTGCTTCCGCTTCAATCAGGAAGTGGATGAGGCCATCGAGCTGCTCGCCCGCGATGATCGCTTCGATCAAATCATCACCCATGAAGTGCCGGCCGGTCAGGCCATCGACGCCTTTGCCACGGCGAAGGATGCCCAGGTCTCCGGCAAGGTGCTGGTCAGTCTCTGGTCGCAGGATTGAGCCACACTTGTTGACACAAACCCTGCAGGAGGCTGATGAGATGCATATTGTCTTTACCGATTGTGATCATGACAGCATTGATATCGAGCGCGAACGTGTCGAAGCCGCCGGCGGTCGCCTGACCCTGTGTCAGGACGCCACGCCCGAGGGCATCATTGACAATGCCCGTGACGCCCAGGGGCTGATCGTGCAGTACGGCCGTATCACCGAGGCGGTGTTTTCGGCGCTGCCCGGGCTGCGCGTGGTGTCCCGCAACGGGGTGGGCATGGATACCGTCGACATCGAGGCGGCCACCCGCCACGGCGTGGCGGTGTGCAACGTGCCGGACTACGGCATCGAGGCAGTCTCCGATCACGCCATCACCCTGGCCCTGGCCGTGCAGCGCGATATCACCGGGCTGGATCGCCGGCTGCGTCAGGGCGCGCCGGGGCTGGGGCCGGCCAAACCCATCTTTCAGCTGCGCGGCCGGCGTTTCGGCGTGGTCGGCGCCGGTGCCATCGGCATGGCCACGGCGCGCAAGGCGGCCGGGCTGGGCTTTGAGGTGGTGCTGTGTGATCCGCGGCTGACGCCGGGGGAGACCACGTCCGAGGGCTGGGCGGTGGTGTCCTTCGATGAGCTGCTGGCTTCGTCACAGGTGGTGTCGCTGCACCTGCCGCTGACCGGGCAGACGCATCACCTGATCGATGCCGACGCGCTGGCGGCGATGCGTGACGATGCCATTTTGCTCAACACGGCCCGCGGTGGCGTGGTGGATACCGACGCGCTGGTCGAGGCGCTGTCGCAGGGCCGCCTGTTGGGCGTCGGTCTTGACGTGCTGGAAGAGGAGCCGCTGGCCGTGGGGCATCCGCTGACCCGGTTCGAGCGTGTCATTCTCACGCCGCACGCCGCGTTCTATACCGAGGAGTCCTACGTCGAGCTCAAGGCGCGCTCGGCGCAGAACGCCATCGATGTGCTCGCCGGCAGGCAGCCGCGCAACATTGTTAACCCCGAGGTGCTGGCGAATCCCTGACGTGTCGGACCGGTAGAGCCTTCGGGGAATGCCCCTGGATAGCAAGGACGCGCCCGGCGCGTCCTTGCTTTTTTATAGGCCGCACCAATGGCATCCATGGCTTGTCAGACACGCAATCCTTGCCATGCTGTTAGTCGACTAATTTCAATGGCGGCGGCATCCGCCGGTCGTCATGACAGACAGGGAGCGCGTTTCATGGACTATCGCAATCTGGGCCGCACCGGGCTGAAGGTGTCACCGCTGTGCCTGGGCACCATGACTTACGGCACGCCGCAGTGGCGCGACTGGGTGCTGGACGATCGACAGAGCCGGCCCTTTATCGAGCAGGCGCTCAACGCTGGCATCAACTTTTTCGATACCGCCGACATGTACTCCGACGGCGCCTCCGAAGAGGTCGTGGGACGGGCGCTGAGGGATTTTGCCCGCCGCGAGGAGGTGGTGCTGGCCACCAAGGTCTATAACCCCACCGGCAATAAAACGCCCAACGAGCAGGGGCTGTCGCGCAAGCACATCCACCACGCCATCGACGCCTCGCTCACCCGTCTGGGCATGGACTACGTGGATCTCTATCAGACCCACCGCTGGGACTACGACACGCCCATCGAGGAGACGATGGAGGCGCTGCACGAGGTCGTGAAGGCCGGCAAGGCGCGCTATATCGGCGCCTCCAGCATGCACGCCTGGCAGTTTGCGAAAGCCCAGCGCGTGGCGGAGAAAAACGGCTGGACGAAATTTTCCACCATGCAGCCAATGGTCAATCTCATCTATCGCGAGGAAGAGCGCGAGATGATTCCGCAGTGTCTGGATCAGGGCGTGGGCGTGATTCCCTGGAGCCCGCTGGCGCGCGGTGTTCTGGCCGGCAGCAAGCCGGTCGGTGGCGAGGGGCAGACCACCCGCGCCAAAAGCGATGAGCAGATGCGCGCCTGGAAGCTGGGCCTTGAGCGCGACACGCCGGTGATCGAGGCGCTGCATGCGGTGGCCGGCGCGCGGAATGTATCGCCGGCCCAGATCGCGCTGGCCTGGCTGCTGCAAAAGCCGGGCATTACCGCGCCGATCGTGGGGGCCAGCAAGTCCCATCACATGGATCAGGCGCTTGGCGCACTCGACATCACGCTGAGCGAGGCCGAGATCGAACAGCTCGAGGCGCCCTACGTGCCCCATGAGGTGGTCGGCTTCGTATAAACCGCGTCCCCGGCAGAGTCGTGCCGTACGAACCATGCCCCCGGCGCCGACCGGGGGTTTTTGCGTGTAAACCATGCTGTATCAATGAAATACGCAAAAGGGTTTGGCAGCGGCTGCGGTGATCCCTAGACTTTTCGCCCGTTGAGGGGCCGAGGTGGATCGCTCGATCCTTGATGAAAAAACCATTGAATACCCCCGCGCACTGCCCGGGCAGCCCTCAGGGAGAGAGGATGGAAAACTGGAGTCAGACCATGTCGGCAGGGCCGCTGCTGGGCATTGCAGCCGCCGCGATTGCCGTGCTGTTGCTCATGGTCATCAAGTTCAGGGTGCACGCCTTTGTCACCCTGATTCTCGTCAGTCTGCTGACCGCCTTTGCCGCCGGCATTCCCGTTGATCGGATCGTGCCGACGCTGGTGAACAACTTCGGCGATACCCTGGGCTCGGTGGCCCTTCTGATCGGGCTGGGGGCGATGCTCGGCAAGCTGGTGGAGTCCTCCGGCGGGGCGAAGGTACTGGCCGATCGCATGATCGCGATCTTCGGTGAAAAGCGAGCGCCCTTTGCGCTCGGCGTGGCGTCGCTGTTGATGGGCTTTCCCATCTTCATGGATGCCGGTCTGATCGTGATGCTGCCGGTCATCTTCGCCATTGCCAAACGTCTCAACGGCCCCATTGTGCCCTTTGCACTGCCGGCGGCGGCGGCTTTCTCGGTCATGCACGTCTTTGTGCCACCGCACCCGGGGCCGGTAGCCGCTTCCGAGCTGTACGGCGCCAATCTGGGGCTGGTGATGCTGACCGGAGTGCTGATCGCCTTTCCGCTGTGGTATCTGTCGGGCTATCTCTGGAGCCGGTTTGCCGCCTCGCGGATCAAGCTCGAGCAGGTGGCCGGCGGCATGTTCGGCGACAGCGACGATGAAGAGGAGATCACCAACCCGCCCTCGATCGGTGCGGTGCTGGCCATGCTGCTGCTGCCGATGGCGCTGATCTTCATGAATACCGGGCTGGACTTTTTGCGTGCCGCCGGCATGGCCGACAGCGATGCCGGCTGGTTCAAGCTCGGCTCGGCGCTGGGCGAGACGCCGATTGCGCTTTTGATCTCGGTGCTGGTCGCGCTGTGGGTGCTGGGCGGTCGCCGCGGCCGGTCGAGTACGGCGCTTGAAAAGGTGCTGGATTCGGCGCTGGGGCCGATCTGTTCGGTGGTGCTGATTACCGGCGCCGGCGGCATGTTTGGCGGGGTACTGCGCGCCTCGGGCATCGGTGATGCGCTGTCGGGCTCGCTCGAAAATCTGGGCCTGTCGGTCATCATGGCCGTCTATGTCGTGGCGGTACTGCTGCGTGTGGCCCAGGGCTCGGCCACGGTGGCGCTGGTCACGGCAGCCGGGCTGATGGCGCCTGCCGTGGAGGCCGGCGATTTCTCGACCATGCAGGTGGTGGCCATTACGCTGGCCACGGCGGCCGGCTCCGTTTTTGCAGGCCATGTCAACGACTCGGGCTTCTGGCTGGTCGGCCGGCTCATGGGCATGGATGTGAAAACCACGCTCAAGGTATGGACGACCCAGCAGGCGCTGGAGTCGGTGCTGGGCTTCGGGCTGGCCTACGTGGTCTTTATGCTGTTCTAGAACCGGTCCTGCCGGTACGCCCGGCAGTGGCGCAAAAAAACGACGCCCCGAGGGGCGTCGTTTTTGATGGCATGACCTCGAGGGTCGAAAGACCTCTTGAAGGCCTATAGGCCGGAGCGGGTATTGCCCGGCACGTGATCCGTTGAGGTGCTGCCAGAGCGCGGTTCGCTGTCGCCGCTGTCCGAAGACGTCCGACCGCGCTGGCTGCTCGAACCATTGTCATCGGACATCTTTTTGTCAGCACTCTCCTGCGCCTTTTCGCTGGCCTGTTCCATCTTCTCCGAGCCCACTTCGCTGGCCCGGTCGACCAGCTGGTCACGGGTGTCACCCATGGCGCGCTGCTCGGCGCGCGAGGCGGGCAGCAGCGAGCCCAGCAGGGCGCCTGCCGCCAGTCCCAGCGCGCCGGCGGCCACCGGGTTGTCATGAGCCATGTCGCTCAGCCAGGAGCCGGTGTCGCGCGCTTTCGAAGAGGCACCGTGAAGGCGATCGCTGGAGCCCTGTTTCATGCGCTGCATCCGATCGCCGGCACCACTTTTCAGGTTGTGGGCCCGCTCTCCGGCGCCATCCTTCATGCTGCGTGCCCTGTCTCCGGCACCGTGCACGGCATCGCTGGCGCGCTGGCGCATGCCACCTTCCTGCTGCTGGCTCGAGTAGTACCGATCCACCGACTCGCCTTCGCTGTAGAGCGGCTCATCAAAGAGCGGCTCGTCGTAGAGCTCGTCATACTCGTGGGTCTGCGGCGTGGTTTCGGCGGCCGCATGACGGGCCCGCTTCTGACGCTTGTCGTTGAGATGGCTCGGTACATCATTACGGCCGCTGCTTGAGTTGCCGGAATAGATCAGCCAGCCGACGCCCACACCGATCAGGGCTGCCGGCATCGGGTTATCGCGTATTGAACGCCCCAGATTGGAGAAGTAATCCCGGGCGGAGTCGCTTTTCACGTATTCCATGGCGCTGTGCATCATGTGGTCGGACGAAAAACGCTCCTGAAAATCGCTGAGCGTGTCATCAAGGTGAGAGCGGGTCTTGTTGATATCGGCCTCGATCTCTTCGGGACTGCGCGTATCCTGCTGGTCCTGATTCTGGTCCTGGTCGCTCATCGTGTTGTCTCCTCTTCCTTGTGGCTGCTGGCGTGTTCCTTGAGCATGGACTGATCGCGCTGCAGGTTTTCGGCAGTGCGATCCGGCGTCATGGCCTGGGTGCTCAGGGTATTACGCGCCTTTTTCATCATGCTCATGCCGATAAGCGCCACGACGGCGCCCACGATCAGGGCCGACAGCCAGGGGGCCAGCACGTTGCTGAGACCCAGTACGGCAGCGGCCAGCAGCACCAGAAGCCCCGCATTGAGGACAGCGCCTGCCACGACCATGGAGGCGATGGCCGCCCCGGCGCGCTTGATGTTCTGCTGCATCTCGGCCTTGCCGAGCGCGATCTCCTGGCGGACCAGTGAGGTGACATCATTGAGCAGCGAGGAGAGCATCCCCACCATGCCGCGCGGCGCGTCGCCGTTGTCGTCGGCGCTCTGGCGCTCGTCGATGCCGGGGTCCTTGTGACCTGAAGGTTGTGTCATGATCGAACGCTCCCTGTTGATTCGAACACTAAAAAATAAGGTGCCTGTCGCACGGGTCGGACAGGGGGATCAGCGATTGGAACTTTTCAGAAAGCGCGACAGCAAAAAGCCGCCGGCGACCATGCCACCGATGAACAGTGCCGGCTCGCGACGGGAAAAGTCCTGCGCCTGCTTCAGCAGGGATTCGCTGTTTTCATCGCGCAGATGATCCGCCAGCGTGTCGGTCCTTTCCGCCAGGCGGTAGGTGTAGTCGGCCAGCGAGACCTGGTCCTGATCCTTGAACTGCATGGCCATGCTGCGCACGGCTTCCGAGAAGTTCGAGATGTAGTCGGCGACAAAACCCTTCTGGCTGTCGGCGCGGCGCAGGGCTTCCTCGCGGGCCTGGTCGGCCGTTTCCTTTGCCTTTTGCTGCGCCTGTTCCCGGTTCTGGCGTGCCTGGTCGTTGTCCCGTGATCCGCCACTGTCCTGCTGACGGTTGTCGCCATGCATGAAACGTTCGTCCGTGTCGCTCATGATGTGTCCTTATAAGCCAGAAAATTAACCTGAATCATTAATGCCGAACGGTGCGGCACCTGCATCCTGTTCCGTTCGCTCACTACACTGAAACAATAGATTGGCAAGGACAGAAATCAAGAAAACAGATGCGCCATGTAGTCGGGGAGACGTGTGTATTTTTGTTATGAAGGGATCAGGCATGATGCAGATTAATAAATGCTGGTTTTTCAAAGGTGGTCCGGCAAAAGTTGCCTGATGAGCGCTTCAACGCCGAAAAAGGGGGGGGGATGTTCATGGTCAGAAAAAGCGGCCTGAAACGATTGCATTCGTTAGAATAGATAACAAAAATATCGGGAAAAACGCCGCAGGGCCCCGTCAGGGAGACGGGGCTTCCTTTTTCAGATCACCACGCTTTCTTTTTCCAGATCACCACGCTTTCGAGCAGCGTGTTGACCACCTGATGACTGTCGGTGGCGAGTTCGAAAAGCGTCTGTTTTAACAGCCAGTCCGTTACCACACCCTTGATGCAGGAGAGCAGCATGGAGGCGGCCATCTCGGGCGTCAGCTCATTGCGCAGGGCGATCTCGCCGCTGGCCACACCGCGCTGAAAGGTCTGGCTGATCATGTCACGACACTCCTGCATATGGAGGTCGAGCTGATGGTTGACCCAGGCAAATTCGCCGATGAACTCATTGCGTGATGAGGTCAGCATCAGGATGCGCTGCAGTCGGCTGTCGCGCGACAGCGATTCGAGATCCTGCACCAGCGTCAGGTGCAGAATGGACACCGGGGCATGAGCACGCTGTTCGCACTGCGCCAGATGGGCGGCCAGGCGTTCGGTCATCTGACGCTTGCGCTCCAGCAGGGCGGCCAGAATACCGGTCTTGCCTTCCGGGAAATGCCAGTTCAGCGCGCCGCGGGTCACGCCGGCGCGCGTGGCAATGTCGTTGTGCGTGGTGCGGCTGAGCCCCTTTTCGATGAAAAGATGCTCGGCGGCATTCATCAGCGACTGGCGGGTCAGTTCCGCTTCTTCCTTGGTCTTTCGCATGGACGTCGTCTCGACGTTAAACCTGTCATGGATAAGCTGTGCCGCGCGGACAGGGCTTTCACGCCAGCGGGCGCACAATAATGCATACATGCGCGATTGTATATTTACGACCGGCGATCAGGAATCAATCATTGGTCCCTTACCGCCATTTAAGCGTTTGAGCATGATGGCAGGCCCCTGTCATACCGCAGGGGGCGATCACCTTGATGGTGTGACATTCGTTACCTACCTTATTAGCTCCTGACAGCACGTAATAAGGCCCATGGCACGCATCATGGCGCCCCGGCCGCTCTCCATGGACGGCGGTCCCGAACATGATTTATCAATCCAATACCGAAAAGCGCGATCCGCCCGCCCGGCACCGAAGTGATCGCGATGATGTAACGACCGTACAAGACTACCGATGAGGACCTGACTCATGGCACCTGTTATCCGTCATTCGACGGGCGTGGGGTTCTGCACGCCCGGCGCCCAGGCAGAAATCGCTGAACGTCCCGGCGCTGCCGCCGGCAGGAATTCCGAAACCCGCCGAATCACCCTGACCGTCAACGGTCAACAGCATGACCTGCAGGTGGCACCCAACGCCGTGCTGCTGGATGTGCTGCGCGAACAACTGGGACTTTTCGGCACCAAAAAGGGCTGTGACCACGGCCAGTGCGGCGCCTGCACCGTTCATGTCAACGGCCGCAGCGTCAACAGCTGCCTGATGCTGGCCTGCATGCAGGAAGGCGCCGAGATCGTCACCATCGAGGGGCTGGCCGAAAGCGCCGGCTTCGAGCAGGGCCATCACCCGGTGCAGGACGCGTTTCTCGCCCACGATGCCTACCAGTGCGGCTACTGCACGGCCGGTCAGATGATGACTGCCGCCGCCGTCATCAACGACGACAGCATCGATGGTGACGAGGTCTCGCTGCGCGAAGCATTGAGCGGCAACATCTGCCGCTGCGGTGCCTACAAGAACATTCTTGATGCGGTACAGGATGCCCGCGGCAAGATGCGAAAAGGGGAATAACATGCGAGCGTTCGAACTCGAAAGCGTCGAGGCCATCGATCAGGCCGTCAGCCATCGCAACGTCCATGAGGGCGAGGCCTTTATTGCCGGTGGCACCACGCTGCTGGATCTGGTCAAGCTCGATGTCATGCAGCCCGAAAAGGTGGTGGATGTCACCCGTCTGCCGCTCAAGCGCATCGAGACGCTCGATGACGGCCGCCTCAAGGTGGGCGCCCTGGTCTCCAACACCGAGCTTGCCAAACACGAGATCGTGATGCGCGACTACCCGGTGCTCAGCGAGGCGCTGCTCTCCGGTGCCTCGACCGGGCTGCGCAACATGGCCTCGACCGGCGGCAACGTCATGCAGCGCACCCGCTGCCCCTACTTCCGCGACCCGGACATGCCGTGCAACAAGCGGGAACCGGGCTCGGGCTGCTCGGCCATCGACGGCATCAACCGCAATCACGCCGTGCTGGGCACCAGCGATCAGTGCATCGCCACGCACCCCTCCGACATGTGTGTCGGCATGGTCGCGGCCGGTGCCACCCTGGTACTGGAAGGTCCCGACGGTCAGCGCGAAGTGGCCTTTGAAGACTATCACCTGCTGCCGGGGGACACGCCCGAGCGCGAGCACGACCTGAAACCGGGCGAGCTGATCACTCACGTGATTCTCGATGCCCCGCGCGGCGGCGGTCAGCACTATCTCAAGCTGCGCGATCGCGCCTCCTATGAGTTTGCGCTCGCTTCCTGTGCTGCCATCGTCGACCTGGACGGCGACACCGTCAGCGACGTGCGTCTGGCGCTCGGTGGCGTGGCGACCAAACCCTGGCGCGCCACCGCCGCCGAAGAGGCGCTCCGGGGCCAGCCGGCCACGCAGGAGAATTTCGAGCGTGCCGCCGATGCCGCCTTCAATGATGCCGTGGCCTACAGCCACAACGGCTACAAGATCACGCTGGGCAAGCAGGCCGTCGCGCGTGCGCTCAGGGACGCCGCCGCTGCCGCGCGCGCCTGATCAGGGAGAGATCACATGACCACCGATACCGGAAAGACCCGCGAATACAATTTAAGCGCCGAGAAGCCGCGCATTGACGGCACGCTCAAGCTGACCGGCGGCGCCGACTACGCCGCCGACCGTCATCTGCCCAACCAGACCTGGGGCTACCCGGTCACCAGCACGATCACCAGCGGCCGGCTGGTGTCGCTGGAACTCGACGAGGCGCTGGCGATGCCGGGCGTGCTGGATATCTTCCATCACGACAACTTCGATGAGCTCAGCCGTTCGCCCAACAGCTTCGCCGACGAGAACCTGACCAGCGAGCCGCGCCTGCCGTTTGAAGACAACGAGATTCACTATCAGGGCCAGTATATTGCGCTGGTGGTGGCCGATACCCTGAACCACGCCCGCGCCGCGGCGCGAAGGGTCCGGGCCACCTACGAGCAAAACGACGAGATCCTGACCGACATCAAGGCGCTGGATCGTGGCGAGGGCGAACTGCCCGGCGACGAGCAGCCGGGTGACGCCTCCTCGCTGGGCGATGCCGATGCATCGTTCGAGTCGGCCAGCGTCAGACTCGATCAGCGCTACTCGATCGCCCAGGAAAACCACAGCGTCATGGAGATGCACGCCTCGGTGGCGCAGTGGGAAAACGACATGCTGACCATCTATGAGTCCTCTCAGGGCGTGGTCTTTCAGCGCAACGCGCTGTCGAAGATCTTCGGCATTCCGCCCGAGAAGGTGACGGTCATCTCGCACTTCATCGGCTCCGGTTTCGGCAGCAAGCTCTTCATGTGGCCGCACGCCATCATGACCGCCGTGGCGGCACGTCGCCTGGGCCGCCCGGTCAAGACAGTGCTGTCACGCCAGCAGGAGTATCTGGCCACCGGCTACCGCCCCACCTCGCTGCAGCGGGTGCGTCTGGGCGCCGATGACAGCGGCAAGCTGCTCTCCATCCATCACGACGGCTGCAACGAAAGCTCGCCGACCGGCAAGCACGATGACACCGTCAGCGGCGCCACGCCCAAGATGTATGACTGTGGCGGTAACGTGGCCGTGACCAACCGGCTGGTCACCGTCAACAAGTGCCCGCCGTGTCCGATGCGCGCCCCCGGCGAGGCCTCCGGCAACTTTGCGCTGGAAACCGCCATGGATGAGCTGGCGGTCAAGCTCGAGATGGACCCGCTGGAACTCAGGAAGAAAAACTTTGCTGACGTCGATCCGGCGTCCGGCCTGTCCTGGTCGAGCAACCATCTCAAGGAGTGCTGGGATAACGCGGCCCAGCGCTTTGGCTGGGACAAGCGCAATCCCACGCCCGGGGCGATGACGGACGGCGACGAGATCATCGGCTACGGCATGGCGACCCAGAGCTGGGAAGCCATGCGCCAGCACTGCAGCGCGCGCTTTGGCTTTCGTGCCGACGGCTCGCTGCTGGTGGCCTGCGGTACGCAGGATATCGGCACCGGCACCTATACGATCGTGGCGCAGACGGCCAGCGAGCTGACCGGCGTTCCCATCGAAATGGTCGATGTGCGGCTGGGGGATTCGCAGCTGCCGTCGGGGCCGCTCTCCGGCGGGTCGATGGCGACATCCACCGTGCTGCCGGCCGTCTCGGCGGCCTTTGACGAGGCGCTGTCGCAGCTCAAGTCGCTGGCCACGGCCGAAGGCGGCGTGTTTGAAAACGTCGACTCCGACAGCATCGAACTCCGCAATGGCAAGCTGGTCAACGGTGATCGCAGCATCGAGATCACGCAGCTGCTCAAGGACAACCAGCTGGGGCTGATCGACGGCGAGGCGTCTGCCCAGCCCGGCGATGAGCAGAACCAGTACAGCTTCCGCTCCTTTGGCGCCGTGTTCGTGGAAGTGCGCTGGGATCCGGGCATTTCGCGGCTGCGCGTGGCGCGGGTGGTGTCGACCATCGATATCGGTCGCGCCATCAATCCAAAAACCGCGCGCAACCAGGTCGAGGGCGGCATCGTCATGGGACTTGGCATGGGCCTGTTCGAGCAGGCCGAGTTCGATCACAGCGGCTATCCCTACAACAACAACCTGGCGGACTACATTCTGCCGGTGAACGCCGACATGCCGCAGGTCGACGTCGAACTGCTCGACTACCCGGACTATCGCCACAACGCCTTCGGCGCACGTGGCGTGGGCGAGATCGGCCTGACCGGGGTGGCGGCCGCCATCTCCAACGCGGTCTATAACGCCACCGGCAAGCGCTTCCGCGATATGCCGATCTCGATCGAGAAGCTGCTGTCCGCCTGATCGCGGGCCTGCTTTTTTGACGGGACAGGGCCGGTCTTCATGGCGAAGGCCGGCCCTTTTCATGAGGCCCGTTCTGCGACCAGACCCTCTGAACAAGGGCTGAAAGGGGCCACGCGCCACTGGCAATTGTCTCGACCCCGGGCCAGGCTGATACCGTTCGCCGGCAAACGAGTTGTCCGGCAATCGCTGATATTTCCCGATCTTATAGAGCGCCTCGAGCGCCGCCATCGGTGGCCGGCACCACCGATGTCCATACCGACCGTGACAATGCAGGGCGCCAGCGAGTGCGCACGCCCTGTGGCAATGAGGAGTGATACATGAGTGATCACCGTGACAACGGTGACTCGGGCGTCGAGACCTTCGATGCCCGATCGCCTTCCCGACGACGTTTTCTCAAATCCATGGGGGCCTCGGGCCTGGCGGCCGCCACGGCGCCGGCCTGGGCACAGATTGCCCAGGCCGGTCAGCAGCAACAGGGTGACCCCGTCGAGCCGCAGGAGGATGGCGCGCCCGCCGAGGGCGAGCAGCAGATTCAGCTTACCGTCAACGGCGTGGAACACACCCTGAACGTCACCCCCAACGCGGTGCTGCTTGATGTGCTGCGTAACCGTCTCGAGTTGACCGGCACCAAAAAGGGCTGCGATCAGGGCCAGTGCGGCGCCTGTACGCTGCTGGTCAATGACACGGCAATCAACTCCTGCCTGTCGCTGGCGGTCTCTCACGATGGTGACCGTGTGACTACCATCGAGGGGCTTTCCAACGGGGACGAGCTGCATCCGGTGCAGGCCGCCTTCTGGGAACACGACGCCTACCAGTGCGGCTACTGCACCTCGGGACAGATCATGAGCGCCGTGGCCATTCTCAATGATGACAACATTGGCAGTGATGATGCCTCGGTGCGCGAGGCGATGAGCGGCAACATCTGCCGCTGCGGCGCCTACAAGAACATTCTGGCCGCCGTGCAGGACGCCCGCGGCAAGATGGAAGGAGCGAGCTGATGCGCGAATTCGACTATGCACGCGCCGACAGCACCGATCAGGCGGTGTCGAGCCACGGTGGCGTTGATCAGGCCGCCTATCTGGCCGGCGGCACCACGCTGCTGGATCTGGTCAAGATCGACATCATGCGCCCCGATCAGGTGGTCGACATCAACCGCCTCGAGCTTAATGACATCGAGACGCTCGATGACGGCCGCACCCGTATTGGCGCGCTGGTGACCAACACCGCGCTGGCCCGCAATGAGCGCATCCAGCGCGACTACGCCGTACTCAGCGAGGCGCTGCTGTCAGGGGCCACCACGCAGCTGCGCAACAAGGCCACCACCGCCGGCAACGTCATGCAGCGCGTGCGCTGCCCGTACTTCCGCGATGGGGTGTCGAACTGCAACAAGCGCGAGCCGGGCTCGGGCTGTGCCGCCATCGAAGGCCACAACCGCAGCGTGCACGCCGTGCTGGGCACCAGCGAGCACTGCATCGCCACCCATCCCTCGGACATGTGTGTGGCGATGGCCGCCATCGGCGCCACGGTGACCGTCGAAGGCCCGGAGGGCCAGCGCGAGATCGACTTTCTCGATTTCCACCTGCTGCCCGGCGATACCCCCGAGCGCGAGCACAACCTGAAGCCGGGCGAGCTGATCACCCACGTGACGCTGGACGCGCCGCTCGACAACAGCCGCTCGGGCTATCTCAAGCTGCGCGATCGCGCCTCCTACCAGTTCGCGCTGGCCTCGAGTGCCGTGATCGTCCGCCTGGACGGTGACACCATTCGGGAGGCTCGCGTGGCGCTGGGCGGTGTGGGCACCAAACCCTGGCGCGCCCATGAGGCGGAACAGGCCCTCAAGGGCCAGCAGGCCAGCGAGGCGAATTTCCAGAAGGCCGCCGAGATCGCCCTGCAGGGCGCCACGCCTTATGAGCACAACGCCTTCAAGGTGCCGCTGGGTCAGCAGGCCGTTGTGCGCAATCTCACCACCCTGACCGCCTGAAGGTCTGATCAGACAGGAGCACGTCATGAGTGACAGCATCATTGGCGCCGGTCCCAGGCGCATCGACGGCCGGCGCAAGGTGACCGGCGCTGCCCCCTACGCCGCCGACCATCATCCCGACAACATGGCCTGGGGCTACGGGGTCTTCAGTACCATTGCCCGCGGCACCATTACCGGGCTCGATCTGGAGGCGGCGCGTCAGTCCCCCGGGGTGATCGATATCTTCCATCACGATCACTTTCCCGAGCTGCACCGCTCGCCGGCCTCGATGGCCCAGGGCAACAAGGTCGAGGAGACCCGCCTGCCGTTTGAGGACAACAAGGTCCATTACGAGGGCCAGTTCGTGGCCCTGGTGGTGGCGGACACCTTTGAAAATGCCCGCGCCGCGGCGCACAAGGTGGGCGTGAGCTACCAGGAAGACGGCAATGCCATCGCCAATCTGGATCAGGGCGTCAAGGCCCACGGCACACGGTCCGGCAGTGGCAATCACGAGCGCGGCGATGCGGCCGGCAACTTCGATGGCGCCGCCCACAGCATCGATGTGACCTACACCACGCCGGTCGAGACCCACAACCCGATGGAGATGCACGCCTCGGTGGCGAGCTGGGAAGGCGATCGCCTGACCATTTTCGAATCCTCCCAGGGCGTGGTGCAGCAGCGCGGCGCGCTGTCAAAAATATTTGGCATCCCGCCGTCACATATCCGGGTGGAATCGCCCTTTATCGGCTCGGGCTTTGGCGCCAAGCTCTGGATGTGGCCGCACGCCGTGGCCGCCTCTGCGGCCGCGCGCGAGACCGGCCGTCCGGTGCAGCTGGTGGTGCCGCGTCAGCAGATGTTCACCACCACCGGGCATCGTCCGGAGACGCGCCAGCGCATGCGCCTGGCCACCGACGACAACGGCCGGCTGATGTCGCTGCGTCACGAGTCGATCAACACCACCTCGTTTACCGATCAGTACGTCGAGACCTGCGGCAGCGTCACCAAGAGCCTCTATTCGTGCCCCAACCTGACGGTCAGCCACGAGACCACCCGGGTCAATCGCGGCACGCCCACCTCGATGCGCGCCCCGGGTGCGGCGCCGGGGCTGTTTGCGCTGGAATCGGCGATCGACGAGATGGCCCATGAGGCCGGTGTGGATCCGCTCGAGTTTCGCATGAACAACTACGCCGATCGCGACGAGAGCCAGGATCTGGAGTTTTCCAGCAACCACATCCGCGAGGCCACCGAGCAGGCCGCCGAGAAGTTCGGCTGGCATGACCGCAACCCGGAAGTCGGCTCGATGCGAGACGGTCACGAGATCGTCGGCTACGGCATGGCGGCGTGCAACTGGGAGGCGATCAAGCGCGAGTGCGAGGCGCGGGTCTCGCTGCGCGCCGACGGCACGGCCTATGTCACCTGTGCCACCCAGGACATCGGTACCGGTACCTACACGATCGTGGCCCAGGCGGTGAGCGACATTACCGGCCTGCCGCTGGAGAAGATCACCGTGCGGCTGGGGGATACCAGCTACCCCAGGGGGCCGGTCTCCGGCGGCTCCTGGGTGACGGCCACCACGCTGCCGGCGGTCGCGGCGGCCACTCGCGAGGCGATCAAGGAGCTCAAGGGCTACGCCACCAGCGAGCAGGGCGACTTTGCCGACGTCGACAGCGATAGTGACAGCCTCGTATTCGACAACGGCCGGCTGACCCATGATGGGCAGGGCGTGGACTACGTTGACATCCTGAAGGGCCAGAAGCTCGCCAGCGCCGACGGTCACGCCCAAACGACCGGCGCCGATGACCGCTACTCCTATCGCTCCTTTGGCGCCCACTTTGTCGAGGTGCGCTGGGACCCGGGCATCTCGAACCTGCGCGTCTCCCGCGTGGTCAGCGCCATCGATGTCGGCCGCGTCATCAACTCGATGACGGCGCGCAACCAGGTCGAGGGCGCCATCGTCATGGGGCTGGGCATGGCCCATTTCGAGGCCACCGACTATGACGCGCGCAACGCCCGCCCGGTGAACAACAACTACGCCGAGTACGTGGTGCCGGTGCATGCCGACCAGCCGCCGGAGGTCGATGTGATCCTGCTCGACTATCCTGATCTTGAATTCAACGAATTCGGCGCCCGCGGCATCGGCGAAATCGGGATTACCGGCATGGCGGCGGCGGTGGCCAATGCGGTGTATCACGCCACCGGCAAGCGCATCCGGGACCTGCCGATCCACAAGGAGAAGCTGATGGA
This sequence comes from Kushneria sp. AK178, assembly GCF_053903105.1. Lineage (NCBI taxonomy): Bacteria > Pseudomonadati > Pseudomonadota > Gammaproteobacteria > Oceanospirillales > Halomonadaceae > Kushneria > Kushneria sp. AK178. The sequence goes on from NZ_CP096381.1 coordinate 634,701, forward strand.
GAACATCCCGGCCGTGCAATCGGCCTGAGGTGTTCATTCGCCCCTTGCCGTGCCGGCGCCCGACAGGGCGCCGGCTTTTTAATGTTCGAGCCGGGGGCGGGCCGTTGTGACGTGTGGCCATTTTCATCGACAGGAGAACCGCATGACACTCAATCACCTGCGCCACCACGAGCGCTTTGCCTATCGCCCGATCACCGACCGCGACGATTTTCGCTGGCCCGGCGACACGCGCCTGGCCGTCTATGTCGGCATCAATCTGGAGCACTTTGCCTTCGGCGAAGGGCGCGGTCCCGGCATTGCGCCGCCGGCACCGGACGGTGAGCCGGACGTGCTCAACTATGCCTGGCGTGAATACGGCAACCGCGTGGGCGCCTGGCGCTTTCTGGAGATGCTCGAGGGGCTCTCATTGCCGGCCGGCGTGATCGCCAACACCTCGATTCTCGATCACTGCCCCGAGCTGCTGGAGGCCTTCATGGCCCGCGGCGACGAGTTGATCGGCCACGGCCACACCAACGCCGAGCGTCAGGGACAGCTCTCGCTCAGCGATGAAGCCGCACTGATTGCGCGCTGTCGCGAGCGCCTGTCGGGCCACTTCGGCACGGCGCCCGAGGGCTGGCTGTCGCCCTGGATTTCGGAAAGCGATCGCACGCCGGATCTTTTGCAGGAGGCCGGCTTTGCCTACACGCTCAACTGGTCGCACGACGACCGCCCTACAGCCATGCGCACGCGTCACGGCCGGCTGCTGTCGATTCCCTATCCGCAGGAGTTGAACGACATCCCGACCATCTCGACCCACCGGGTCAGCATGAACGAGTTCGCCACCATGATGCGCGATCAGTTCTTTGAGCTGCTCGAGCAGTCCCGCCATCAACCGCTGGTCATGGGCATCGCCCTGCACCCCTGGCTGACCGGCCAGCCCTTTCGGCTGCGGCTGCTGCGCAGGGTGCTCGCTGACCTGGCCGAACACCGCGAGGCCGAGGGCGTGTGGTGGACCACACCCGGGGCGATCGCCCGCCACGTGGCCAAACAGAACATATGACACTTGGGAGTCTATCGATGAGCAACGAGACCGCATCGCCGCGCGTGGCGATGATTTCCGGCGCCAATCGCGGCATCGGCGCGGCGATTGCCCGGCGCCTGGCGCAGGAGGGCTGGCAGTTGAGCCTGGGCGTACGCCGCCCCGAGGAGATCGATCCGACGCTGACCGGCGACAACGTGCTGGTGCACCACTATGACGCCGCCGATGCCGGGCTGGATCAGGCCTGGGTCGAAGCCACGATCGAGCGCTTCGGGCGACTCGATGCGCTGATTAACAATGCCGGCATCATGATCCCCAAAACGGTGATCGAGGCCGAAGACGCTGACATCGACGCGATTTTCGACATCAACGTCAAGGCGCCGCTGCGGCTGGCCCGCGCCGCCTGGCCGCATCTCAAGGCCACCGGTGCCGGGCGCGTGGTGTCGGTGGTGTCGCTGTCCGGCCACCGGGTCAAGAGCGCGCGTTCGGGGCTCTATTCGATGAGCAAGTTTGCCGCGCTTTCGCTGTCGCACGCGCTCAGAAAGGAGGGCTGGGATGACGGCGTGCGCGCCACGGCGCTGTGCCCGGGGCTGGTCGCCACCGACATGGGCGAGTCGGTCGGCAATATGCCGCCCGAGCAGATGACCCAGCCCGAGGATCTGGCCCGGCTGGTGTTGATGGCACTCGACATGCCCAACACCGCAAGCCTTGCCGAGCTTAACGTCAACGCCTCGCTGGATGACTATTATTAAAATGCCGGCCGCTGAGACGTTCGGCCGCGCTGTCTTTTCAGCCTTCCCATCGCGGCGACAATGACTTCCCGGGGCCGCCCGGCGGGCATCTGACGGTCGTGACGCTCCCATGAGGCCGGCGCGCTCGACACGCTGCGCCCGGTCACGACTGATCGCCATGGCCTGTTCGGGCCGTGTTCAAAAGCGCCTCAGCCATCAAGTCTCAGCCGTCGAGAAAGTCGCCCAGCGTCATTTCCAGCGTCTCTCTGGGGATGTCGCGGGTGATGAACACCAGCCGCGAGAAGCGCGCGCCGCCCGGCCACGCCTCGAGCTCGACCGGCGGGTGGAAAAGGTGCTGCACGCCGTGAATCACCAGCGGCCGGTCGCGGCCCTCGATATCCAGCATGCCCTTGATGCGCAGCATGTCGTGGCCCATGAGGCTGGTGACCATCGACAGCCACGCCTCCAGCCGCGAGGCCTTGATGGGACGTTCGAACACGAAACAGTGGGCGCGGATGTGATCGTCATGGCGGTTGGGGTCGCCTACGGGCGCCGCCGGCATCATGCCGGCCTGAACCTCGGCCCGGTCAACGCTTGCAAACAGCGCCCCCGGAGAGAGTGTGGGCGAGTGCGGCGTCGAGGCCCTTGCGTCAGCCTCGCCCAGCCAGCGCTTGATATCGGCGCTGCGCGCGTCCATGTCCTCCGGTCCCAGGCCCAGAAGATCATCGGCCTCGATATGGCCGTGATCGAGCAGTTGCTGTGGTGCCCCCGGATTGATCGCAGCGAGCCGCTGGCGCAGGGCGTCGAGCTGCGCTTGCGAGGCGACATCCCGTTTGGTGATCAGCAGCAGATCCGCCATCGCCGCCTGGCGCAGCGCCTCCTCGTGACGATCCAGCGTCGTGCTGCCGCTGGCGGCGTCCATGACGGTGACGATGCCATCGAGGGCGTAGTGACGCGCGACTTTTGCTTCGCTCATCAGGGTGTGGACGATGGGCGCCGGGTCGGCCAGGCCGGTGGTTTCGATGATCAGCCGGTCGAAATGACGCTTGCCCTCGCGGGCAAAGCGCCACACCGCATCGCGGAGCGTCTGTGCCAGGTCGGTGCGAATCGAGCAGCAGATACAGCCGTTGCTGAGCTCGATCTGCTCGCCATCGGTGCTGGCGGCAAAGAGCTCGTGATCCAGCCCGATCTCGCCGAACTCGTTGATGATCACCAGCGCCCGCGACATGCTCGGCTGCTGTACGAGATGGTTGAGCAGGGTGGTCTTGCCGCTGCCCAGAAACCCGGTCAGCAGGGTGACCGGGATGCGTTTTGCGTCCGGTGAAGAGGTATCGAAATAGGACATGTCGTGGCCTGAAAAAGCGGTGAGCGGCGCGTGCCATTGATCAATAATGTTACTTTATAACAAGTTGGTCAATTCGGCGATGGCACCACGCCCTGTCCGCGTCACTCAGGCATTCGCCGAGGCCTCGGCCCCGCGTGAGGCCGGCACGGGAAAGACGATGTCGTAGACCCAGTTGAAGACAAAGGCATAGACCACATAAAAGAGCGCCAGCGAGGTCACCAGCGGCGCGGCCTGAGCAAGCGTGATGCCCAGATAGAGCGCGATCAGCGGCAGCAGCACGCAGATCAGTCCCAGCTCGAAGCAGATGGCGTGAACCACGCGCATGATGACGGTCTTGTGGACATGGCCGCGCAGGCGCAGCAGGGCGTGATCCACCCCCAGGTTATAGACATAGTTCCAGATCGTGGCGACCACGGCGCTGATCACGCCGACCATGCCCATGTGGCCCATGCTCAGGGAGAAGAGCAGATGCCCCAGCGGCATGACGATCAAAAGGCCGATGATTTCAAACATCAGGGTGTGGCGAATACGGTCGGGTACGGTACGCATGGTGTCCATCTTCCGGTCAATGTGGTGGCGCACTATCATTCATGAAAGTGCCCAACCCAAGTTGGAATCCATCTGTTTTGTCGATGGATCATTGATTGATCTTCTTCGGAGTGTGTCATGACCCCGACCCTTGAACAGCTCAATGCGCTGGTCGCCACCGCCGAGACCGGGTCGTTTTCGGCCGCCGCGCGGCGTCTCGGCAAGGCGCAGTCGCTGGTCAGCACCCATGTGGCCAACCTGGAGCTGGATCTGGGGCTGACGCTCTTTGACCGCAGTGCCCGGCTGCCGGTGCTGACCGCCAGCGGCGTGCGCATGGTGGAAGAGGCGAGAGGCGTACTGACCCGACGCGAGCGCTTTCTGGGCGTGGCGCGCCATCTCGAAGCGCACATCGAGCCGCGGCTGAGCCTGGCCATCGACGAGTTCTATCCCGAGCGCCTGATCGGCGGCCTGATGCAGGACTTCGCCCGGCAGTTCCCGAGCGTGGAGCTCGAGATGCACTTTCCGCTGCTGGAAGACGTCGGCCATATGCTGGCATCCGGGCAGGCCGATCTGGGCGTGATCTGCCGCCCGCAGTCCCTGTTTCCCACGCTCGAGACCCGCGCGCTGGGGCGCGTGCCGCTGCGGCTGGTCTGCGGGCAGACGCACCCGCTGGCCGGGGCGGCCAGCGTCACGCCCGAGGATCTGCGACAGCACCGCCAGCTGATCGTCGCCACCCGCGGCCAGCCCGGCTCGCGGCTGGCCGAGCGCGTGGGGGCGGATGTGTGGTGGGTCGAGAGCCATTTCGTAATGCTGGAGCTGGTCAAGCACGGGGTGGGCTGGACGCTGATGTCCGATCACGTGATTGCGGCCTCGCCGGCGCGGCTGTCACTGGTGACACTGGCCGCCCCGGCGCTCGAACGCTGGATCGCGCTGGAGCTGGGCTGGCACGCCAGCCGCGGGCTGGGTGTGGCGGGCAGCTGGCTGCGCGATCGCTTTCTCGACCAGCCCCTGACGCCGCCGGTGCCGCTCGAGCGCGACTGACGGCGTCAGAAGGGCGTCAGGCCAAAGCCTTCGGGGCGCATCAGCCCCTCCAGCGTGCCGAGCTGGATAAAATCGACCCGGCTCAGAATGTCGTTCATGGTGCGTCTTTCACGTCCCAGATGGCGCACCACGCGCACGCGCTGTGGCTGGCCGCTGCCATCCAGCTCCATCACCCAGGCCAGAAAGCCGCTGGAAAACTTCACCAGACTGCCGATCGGGTAGAAGCCATGACGCTGGATGTAGCGCGTCACCCAGCGCTTGTCGAAGCAGTCGGGGCGATGGTAGAGATAGCGATAGGCTTCGATGGCCGTTTTGCCGCGTCGAGCGCCACGGGGGCGTGTCATGCCATCCATGGTATCGACCACGGCCGCCATGCGAGCGATCGGTGAGAGCGCGTCTGCCTTGAGGCCCTGCGGGTAGCCGCTGCCGTCCAGACGCTCGTTGATGCATTCGATCACGTCATGGCGCATCATCGGCGTCAGCCAGTCGGCACCGTCAAGAGAGGCCAGCAGCACGGCGACATGGGTGCGCAGATGATCACGCTGACGGGGGTCGAGCAGGCCCTCGATCGAGGGCAGCGAATCGTCGACCAGCATCGGCTTGCCCATGTCATGCACCAGCGCAGCGATCACCACTTCACGGGCGTGGCAGGCGTACTCTGGCTCGCTCAACACCAGGTCCCCCAGCCGTACCGCGACGTTCAGCGAGTGCTGCAACCAGGTGGGTTCCCGGTGCAGGCAGTGCAGGGCGTAAAAGAGGTTCTGGCGATGTTGGTCCAGCAGTCGCAGCAGAATATCAGCGCTGTGGAGCACGCACCTTGACGGCAGCGGGCGCTGGTTCTGCAGGGCCAGCAAAAAGATATGCAGCTGACGGCCCACTTCAAGCAGCGCCCCGACCATGGGCGTTTCTTCGGGTTTGTTGCGCTGGCGCCTGGCATTGCGCTTGTAGCCCGGCTCACTGGAAGAGTAGAGCGGCGACGGAAAGCTCATGCGCCCGCCGGCACCGGTGCGATAGGCCGCCTCACGCTCGGTCTCGTTGACCAGTTGCATCAAACGCTGTTCTTGCGCGCGATCGGTATTGATAAAGCGCACGCCGATGGCGGCAAAGCGCGACCGCCCGGCCGGGTTGACGTGGCGGACCTGCGCCATCGAGGAGAAGTGTTCACCGTCGGGGAAGGACAGCTCGAGTCGGGCAATGAACTCATCGATTTTCAGCGGTACGCTGTCGGCCAGGGGCACTTCCAGCAGCGCGCCACCGATGGAAAGGTCACGCAGCTGCCCGATAATGAATGGCTGGTTTTCATACAGGCTGATACTGGCTCTGACCTGCATGGCCTCCAGCAGCGTCACGCGTTTGTCATTGCGCTTGGATGTGGTGTAAAGCACCTGCGGCAGTGAACACCGGATGTGCAGCAGATCGTCCTGGCGCAGCACCTCAAGCGCGACAAGCTGCTCGAAGTGCAGCGCTTCGACATTTTCCTCGGCCCTGAGCGTCAGCGACTGATCGACCAGCTCGGCGGCCTCGAGGCTCTGCGCATCCAGCAGGGACAGCGACAGGGTCCGATCCTCGTGGTCGAGGCGATGCAGTGTCACCGGATACACAACCGAAGACTCGCCCGGACTGATGGATAGCGCATGGGTATGATAGCTCAGCGCCTCCATGACACCCGCGATATGCTCGGCATCGCGAATTTCAATACGGGGGCGCGTCTCGGTCTCGAAAGTTGTCATCGAAAGGCCTGCTCGATATAGGTATCGCACGATTTAATAGCGCAGTCATGGGTGATATCGGCAGGCGGAAGAATTAATTCAGATCAGGATATTTTTCCGAAGGAGACGTCACCATGGGTCGCTCAACGTAAAAGGGCGAGGCTTTCAGGGGCATTCATTGGCGGGAGACAACAAACCGCACGGCGCGCTGGCGTTCGATGTGATTCGTATGGATCGGGGGGCATCATCTCGAAGACTGTCGGCGCGCGATAATCGCGCGCCGTCCCTGCCCGGCGCTAGAAGGGCGAAAGCTGAAAGTTTTCAGGATGCAGCGAGGTTTCCAGTTGACCCAGCTGATGGAAGTCGGCACGACTCATGATGTCATTCATGGAACGACTGTGGTTGCCCCTCTGGTGGCGGACCACCCGGACCTGCCGGGGCTGACCGCTGTCGTCGAGCGCCATCACCCAGGCCAGATACCCCCGTGAAAACCTGACCAGGCTGCCCACCGGATAAAATCCATGGCGCTGGATATAGCGCGTCACCCAGTATTTATCGAAGCATTCAGGGTGATGATACAGATAGCGATAGGCCTCGATGGCCGTCATGGCCGGACGATCCCCGCGGGAGCGGGTCATGGCATCGATGGTATCAATCACGCTGGCCATGCGTGCCACCGGAGACAGGCGCTCCCCCGTACGCGCTTCGGGATAGCCGCTGCCATCGAGTTTCTCGTTGATGCAGCCAATGACCTCATGGCGGATCGTGGCATCAAGCCAGTCGATGCCGTCAAGCCCTTGCAGCAGCGCCGTGACATGGTGGCGTAGACGATCGCGCTGCTCATCGTTGAGCCTGCCTTCAAGGGAGGTCAGCGGCTCTCCCAGCAGCATGATCTTGCCCATGTCATGGAGCAGGGCAGCGATGACGGCCTGACGGGCGCGTGGGGCATGTTCGGGTTCGGACAGCATCATATCGCCCAGCCTGGCCGCGACCGCAATGGAGTGCTGTATCCAGACCGGTTCCTGCGCCAGGCACTGGATGGCGTAGAAAAAGTGCTGACGATTCTTTTTCAGCAGGGACAACAGGATATCAGCACCGGTGAGAATGCTTCTGGCAGGCAGCGGTCGCTGGTTCTGAAGCGCCAGCACCATGATATGCATCTGACGCGCGATTTCGCGGATGGCGGCCACCATGGGCGCCTTGTCGGCAGCGTGCTGGCGCTGGGCGTGGCAACGCCTGTTGTCGGACGGATGGGAGATATAGAGCGGTGACGCGAGACTCATTCGGCTGTTCTGGCCGGTGCGGTAGGCCATCTCCCGTTCGGTTTCGTGAACGATACGAATAAGGCGCTGGCCCTGGGCATGGTCCAGGCTGATGAACGCCACACCGATAGCCGCATCATGGGAGCGCCCGGCAGGGTTGACGTGTCTGATGTGCCCCATGGCCTCGAAGCGCTCTCCATTGGGAAAGACAAGCACCAGGGTGGGAATGAGCTCATTGACCTTCAGGGGGGCGCTCACGGTCAGCGGTACTTCCAGCAGCGCCCCACCGAGTGAAATGTTGCGCAGGCTGCCCGAGATGGGGGGCTGATCCCTGTACAGGATAATTTCGACCCTGACCTGCATGCCCTTGAGCAGGGAGATACGGGCGCTGTCGCGTTTTGAGGTGGTGTGCAGCAGCTCGGGAAAAGAGCCCTCGATGTTGAGCATATCGCCATCGCGCACCGTCTGACGGGCGATCAGGCCTTCGAGAAACAGTGCTTCGGTATCACACTCGGCTCGTATCGACAGGGGGCGCTCGAGCACCTCGGACGGCATCATGCCCTGAGCATCCAGCAGCGACAGGGAGATCGTCCGGTTCTGATGATCGATGTGGTGCAATGTCACCGGGTAGGCGCTATCCGCCCCGTCGATGCTGATCGACAGGGCATGGGTGCGATAGCTCATGGCATCAAGGACACCAGCGATATGCTCGGCATCGTGTATTTCAACCCGTGGCGACGTTTCAGGTTCGAAATGGGGCATCGGAGAGGCCTTCTACGCTGACATGAGACCAAACGGCATGGGTGCTGTTGTCATGACTATCGGCGCAGAAAGAATTAAGTTGAGATGTTTGGGTAGCAGCGGACCCACATGGGGTCGAGACGTTACCAGCGACAAGCGTTTGCGCTGCCGGACCGCCTGGACACCGATCAGGGATGGCGCGCTGCCGGATAGTGAGCATGTAACGCCAGGGCCGGCAGCAGGGCCGGTTCATCCGTTCTGGTTCGATATCGAACCGACGGCAACAATCCCGGCTCGGCACGGCGATGCCTTTCTGAGCTGCCGCCCAGGCAGCTCAGGAACGCTCAACACCTGCAAAAGCGCAGCACCGATCAAATTTGCTGCTGCGCATGTTCTGGCCGCCGGTGTCAGGCCGTCTCGTTGGATGTCTCTTCGCCCAGACGTCGTCGGGCGCCCGGGGAGCGACAGGCCGCGGCGGTAAAGAGCACGTCGGTGGAGGAGTTGAGGGCGGTCTCGGTGGCGTCCTGCAGCACGCTGATGACAAAGCCGACGGCGACAATCTGCATCGCGACGTCGGCGGAGATGCCGAACAGACTCGCCGCCATCGGAATCAACAGCAGCGAGCCGCCGGCCACCCCGGACACGCCGCAGGCTGCGAGCGCCGAGACCACGCAGAGCAGAAACGCCGTCAGGAAGTCGACGCCCAGACCCAGCGTGTTGGTCGCGGCGAGTGTCATCACGGTGATGGTGATCGCCGCGCCGGACATGTTGATCGTCGCGCCCAGCGGAATCGATACCGAGTAGGTGTCGCGATGCAGGTCAAGGCGTTCGCACAGCGCCAGGTTGACCGGGATGTTGGCCGCGCTGCTGCGGGTGAAAAAGGCGGTGATGGCGCTGCCGCGCAGGCAGGCGAACACCAGCGGATAGGGGTTCTGGCGCGTATGGGCGAACACGATGAGCGGGTTGGTGACCAGCGCCACGAACGCCATGCAGCCCAGCAGCACGCCGAGCAGATGGGCGTAGTTGGCAAGTTCTCCGAGGCCGGTATCGGCGAGCGTGTTGGCGACCAGTCCGAAGATGCCCAGCGGGGCGAAACGGATGATAAAGCGCACCAGCCCCGATACCGCATCGGACAGATCCCCCAGCGCGTTGCGGGTGGTGTCGCCCGCCTGGCGCAGCAGCAGCCCCAGACCCACCGCCCAGGCGAGAATGCCGATAAAGTTGGCCTCCACCAGCGCATTGACCGGGTTGTCGACGGCGCTCAGCGCAAGATTGCGCAGCACCTCGAGGATGTTCGAGGGCGGCGTGCCGTCGGCGGGTGGGGCGTCGATCGCCAGCGTCGTCGGAAAGGCGAAGCTCGCCACGACCGCCACCAGCGCGGCCACCAGGGTGCCGACCAGATAGAGCCCGAGAACGCCGTGGACCTGCGTCGGCCGGCCGCGCTGATGCGCGGCGATTGCCGCCATCACCAGCACGAATACCAGAACCGGCGCGATCGCCTTCAGGGCGTTGATGAAAAGGTCACCGAGGATGGCCACCGACTGTGCGATGCCCGGCGCCCAGAGGGCCAGCAGGGTACCGGCGACGATGCCGACAAGAATCTGCGTAATCAGCCCCGGACGGGGCAGTGAAGCTCGGGAGGAGCGATGATCGGAGCTGGCGGACATGGAGCACTCTTGTAGACCGGGAGGTGTGATGCGCAGGCGCCGGGGAAATCTCGAGGAATAGGCGCGAAACGGCGCATTCTAGCACCGCCACGCCGGCCATACGCCATCGCTTGTGTGGGCCGTTCAAACGGTGTGGCCATCAAATGCTCGGTGCGGTCACAAGGCCATCAGGGGACTGGCGCCCTGTGATGCCATGATTCGCGGTCGAACAGGCCGCCCTAGTCCGTCGACCAGGTGCGCCCGCCCGGCGGGTTGGCGTTGCCGTTCTCGCAGGCCATGCCGGCGCTTGAGTAGCTGCGCGAGCCGTCACTGTGGCGGCAGACGTTGGCGTCGCCGTCGCGCACGCCGTCGTAGCCGTTGAGCCGGTAGTTGTCGGGCACGTAGTTGCTGCGCCAGTGCTCCAGCTGCTCGGGCGGCAGAATCACGCCGACATCCACGTCGCGGGTGGGGTCAAAGCGCTGCGGGTTGCGAATGCCAATGGGTGTGTGGCGGTGCGGCAGACGGTGATGGTCCAGGCTGGGGCGGCGATGGTCGAAAATCGCCGACTCGCCGGCCATGGCCGCCTGGGGCGGGCCGGCAAGCGTCACGGCGGTGACAAGACATGCCAGAAAATGACCCGGTCCGGTGAGTCTGAATGATCGGCGCTGCATGGCGTCTCTCCCTGTGCCTGAGCCGCAATCGATGCGGGCCTGAAGGGCATTATCGGCGCGTGGCGCGCGTTCTAAAGCCCCTGCGGAGAATATAGCGCGTCCGGGTCGCGCCCGTGGGCCATATCCGGCATGCTCTGGCGCCATGTTGCCCCTGCTGGAGGTTGTCTTGTCCGACGACGATATCGAGACGCTGCGCCGGTGGCGTCAGACGCTTGAAGCTACCCGACACCGCGGACTCCTGTGGCTTGCCGGTCCGGCGGAGAGAGTGCGCGCGCGCGCCGCTGCCGTGCTCGAGGCGCTGGCACTGACGGATCTTTTGTGGGTCGGCGCGCCGTCTCGTGAGGAGGTCGGGTCGGCCGTCGAGTCTCTGGCGATGAACAAGGCGCGCACCCGGCTGGGCACCGAGCAGGGCGCGGTGGTGCTGGACGCCTTCAACGGCTTCGACCCGGATGCTGTCGGCGCGCTGGCCGGTACCGTGCGCGCCGGGGGGCTGCTGATTCTGCTCACGCCCGATCACTGGGGAGAAACGCCGGATCCCGACTACGCGCGCCTGGCCGATCACCCGCTTGAATGGCCGGCGCTCACCTCGCGCTATCTGGCGCGCCTGTCGCGGCTGCTTGTCGCGGACAGGGCCGTGGCGCGCTGGGTCGACGGGGAGCGGTTGCGTCTGCCGGAAACTGTCATCGATGCGCCGGTCGAACCGGCGCCGGTCGAGGACGACGACTGTCTGAGCCCGGATCAGGCCCGCGCGGTGACGGCCATGACGCGGCTGCGCCGGCGGCGGCCACTGGTGCTCACGGCCGATCGCGGCCGCGGCAAGAGTGCCGCACTCGGGATTGGCGCGGCGCGGCGGCTGATGCAGGGCGATACGCGCATCCTGATCACCGCCCCGCGCGCGGCCAGTGTTGCGCCGGTATTCGAGCGCCTCGCCGCCCTGCTGCCGGAGGGCGTGCTGCAGGATCAGCGCTTTGTCTGGCAGGGGCGCGAGGTCTGTTTCGTGGCGCCCGATCGGCTGGTGGAGAATCTTGAGCCCTGGGGCGGCGATGGCAGCGTGCTGCTGATCGATGAGGCGGCGGCGCTGCCGGCAGCGCTGCTGCACGAGGCGCTGCGGTACTTCCCGCGGGTAGTGTTCGCCACCACCGTGCATGGCTACGAGGGCAGTGGCCGCGGTTTTGCCCTGCGCTTTCGCGACCGGCTGGATCAACATACGCCGCAGTGGAAGGCCTTGAGGCTCGATACGCCCGTGCGCTGGAATGCGGGAGACCCGCTGGAGCGTAGCGTGACCCGGCTATTGGCGCTGGCCGCCGAGCCGCCCGTTGACCGAGACACCTTTGAGGCGGTGTATCACCATCGCCTCGACCGGGACGCGCTGGCCCTGGATGAGCCACGGCTCGAGGCGCTGTTCGCGCTGCTGGTGCAGGCCCACTACCGCACGTCGCCGGCGGATCTGCGCACCCTGCTGGACGGGCCGAACATCGCCATCGAGACGCTGGAGAGTGCTCCGGTGGCGGGCGAGGGGCAGCTGCTGGCGGTGGCGGTAACGGTGGACGAGGGCGGCTTTGACGAGGGGCTGGCCGAGCAGGTGGCCCGCGGCGAGCGCCGCCCGCGGGGCCATCTGATGGCGCAGTCGCTGGCCCTGCACGGCGGCGTGGTCGAGGCGGCCACCCACCGGCTGCGCCGGATCATGCGGCTGGCGGTGCTGCCCGGGCGTCAGCGTCAGGGACTGGGGCGACGGCTGATCGAGACGGTGGTTGAAGGCGCGCGCCGTGACGATATGGCGCTGCTGGGCGCCAGTTTCGGCGCCGAGCCCGGGCTGATGGCCTTCTGGCAGCGCTGCGGGCTGGCCTGTGTGCGCCTCGGGCTGCATCCCGAGACTTCCACCGGGGAACACCCGATCATGATGAGCCGGGCGTTGAATGAGCCGGGGCGTGCGCTGCAGCGTCTTCTGGACGCGCGCATGGCGGCGCAGCTGCCGGGGCTTTTGGCGTTCGAGCTGTCAAGCCTCGCGCCGGCGGTGGTGGCGCAAACGCTGCGCGACCGGACCGTGACGCCCCCTGAGGCACCGGCGACCGCCCGGGTGCCGCTCGAACGGCTGGCCTTCGGGCAGGCGCCGCTGGTGCCGAGCCGGCAGGCGCTGACGTGGTGCGTGCATCAGGCGCTTCTGGACCTGGAGGACAAAGCCGTTCCGCCCGAACTGATTACCCTGTGTGGCGTGCTGTGGCAGGGGCGGTCACTGACCTGGCTGGCCCGACGTGAAGGGCTTGCCGGCAGTACGCAGGCGATGGACTGGGTGCGTCACCGGACGCGCGAGCTGATTGATGCGATGCCGTTCTCATGACGGCGCCCCGCCGGCAGGGCTGAAGGGGCGCGGTGAATGGCGTATTCTTGAGGGCAGCCATCGAGTCATACCCCATCGGGAGAGTCTGCGTGAACGAACATCTGGACACACTGGAACCCACAAACCTGTGGCGCCATTTCCGCACCTTCTGCGAGGTGCCGCGCCCGTCCGGCAGGGAAGAGGCGCTGGCCAAACGCCTCGAAGCCTGGGCCACCGACAAGGGGTTTGAATACGAGCGCGACGAGGCCGGCAACCTGCTGATCCGCAAGGCCGCCACCCCCGGCCATGAGGACCGCCCCGGCGTGGTGCTGCAGGGTCATCTGGACATGGTCTCCCAGGCCGCCCCCGGCGTGACTCATGATTTCGAGCGCGATTCGATCGACACCGAAATCCGCGACGGCTGGCTCTACGCCCGCGGCACCACGCTGGGCGCCGACAACGGCGTGGGCGCCTGCGCGGCGCTGGCGATCCTGGAAGAGGAGGGACTCACCCACGGCCCGCTCGAGGCGTTGATGACCGTCGAGGAGGAGGCCTCGCTGGTGGGCGCCATCAACCTGAAGCCGGGCTGGCTCAAGGGGAAGTATCTGCTGAACCTGGACTCCGAGGACGAGGGCCAGGTCTACATCGGCTGCGCCGGCGGCGCCTCGGTGCGCACTACCGCCACCCTGCCGGAGGCCCCGCTTGATGACTCGATGGAGACCCTGAGCATCAGCGTTCACGGTCTCAAGGGCGGTCACTCCGGGCTCGACATCCACCAGGGGCTGGGCAACGCCAACCGGTTGCTGTCGCGCCTGTTGCACCGTCTCTGCGACCAGGGGCTGCGGCTGGTCGATTACGACGGCGGCACCATGGGCAACGCCATCACGCGGGAAGCGCGGGCCACGGTGGTGTTCCCGAAGCAGCACCATGAGGCCGCGATGGCGGCGATCGAGCGCTATCAGTCGATCTATCGCGAGGAGCTGGCCGGTATCGATGACGGCGTCACCATCAGCGTCGAGTCGGCCCACGCCGAACGCGCGCTCTCCGGCGAGGACAGCTACCGCCTGATGGGCCTGATGCACGGCCTGCCCTACGGCGTGGCCGGCATGAGCCGCTCGGCGCCGGGGGTGGTCGAGACCTCCAACAACCAGGGCGTCGTGCGGCTCAGGGATCAGCAGTTCTCGATCCAGCTGATGGTGCGCTCGCTGCGCGACTCGACCCGCGATGAGCTGGTGGCGCGCATCGCCTCCCTGATGCGCCTGACCGGCTTTGAACCGAAGATCAACGAGGGCTATCCGGGCTGGACGCCCGAGCCGGAGTCCGAGCTGCTGGCGCGCTTTGAACGCGTCCATGAAACCGTCACCGGGGAAGCGCCCGAGGTCCGGGTCATTCACGCCGGGCTCGAGTGCGGACTGATCGGCTCGAAGAATCCGGGCATGCAGATGATCTCGTTTGGCCCCACCATCCGCGGGGCCCATACCCCGGATGAGCGGGTGGAACTGAGCGCGGTGGAAAACTTCTACGGCGTGCTGCGGGCCATGGTCGAGGATCTGGCGCAGCGCTGAAGGGGCATGCGTTACCGGTCCATGCATTACTGATAACAAGGGGGCCTTCGGGCCCTCTTTTTTAATGCCCGCGACAGGGGGCCCGGGGCTGACCGGCAGGACAGTGCCCGGCGGTCTCGCTACCATGAGCAGGGGCGCCGGCCGGTGCGACGGTCGCAGCACTATCCGTATCACAATCAAAAAAAGGACGTTTCATGTTGACCCATCTTCTCTCCTGCCGGCAGCGGCTGGCCACGGTCGTGACGCTGGGCGCTGCCGTACTGCTGGCCGCCCCCGCCGAGGCCGACAGTGACCGTACCGAGCATACCGCCGACGTCATGGCGGAGATTCGCGACCAGCCACCGAAACTGCGCATGTTCCTGCAGCGCATGCCCAAGGGCGGCGACATCCATCACCATCTGTGGGGCACGCCCTGGCCGGAAACCCTGCTGGCCGAGGCCGGCGAGACGGGACTGTGCGTGCGCGCCGATGGCTCGGCCATCGCGCCGGCGCCCTGCGACGGCGACGACCTGGTGCCCGCCGAGGGGCTGGCCCAGCGCGACAGCGCGCTCTACGCTGATCTCCTGAACGCGCTGTCGATGCGCAACACGCCCACCGGCCCCGGCACGCCGCCCATCGAGGGCCATGACCAGTTCTTTGCCACCTTTGACCGTTTCGCCCCGGTGGCGGCCGGCTCGCCCGGGGCGCTGTTGAGCGCCTCCCAAAAGCTGGCGGCGCTGGATCATCAGCGCTATCTGGAGACCATGTCCAACCCGGTGGCGCTGCACGGCTTCGGCGCCATGGCGCAGTCGCGCGATCTTGATAGTGACGATCTCGACGCGGCCTGGCAGGCGCTGTCGCCCGAGCTCGAGTCATCTCTGGCGGAAGCGCGGCAGGAAGTCGATGACATGTTTGCCACGGCCGCCTCGCGCCTTGGCTGTGACAGCGACGAGGCCGCACCGGGCTGTGACGTCACGGTGCGTCTGCAGGGCTTTGCCGTGCGCACCCAGGCGCCGATGGCGGTCTTTGGCGAGCTGATGATGGCCTTTGCGCTGGCCGATGCCGACCCGCGCTACGTGGGCGTCAACCTCGTGGCGCCGGAGGATCACCCGGTGGCGCTGGCCGATTACGACCGCCACATGCAGATGCTGGCCTTTCTCTCAAACCATTACCCCGACGTGCCGCTGGCGCTGCATGCCGGCGAGCTGACCCTCGGGCTGGTGCCGCCGTTCGAGCTGCGCGATCACATCCGCAAGGCCGTCGAGGTCGGCGGCGCCCGGCGCATCGGTCACGGCGTGTCGATCGCCCACGAGCAGGGCGCGCCGCAGCTTTTGCAAGCGATGGCGGAGGAGAACGTGGCGGTGGAGATCAATCTGACCAGCAACGACGTGATTCTGGGCGTGCGCGGGGCGGAGCATCCGCTCAATCTCTATCGCGACGCGGGCGTGCCGCTGGTGCTGGCCACCGACGATCAGGGCGTGTCGCGTATCGATCTGACCCATGAGTACGAGCGCGCGGTCACCGAGCACGGCCTGGACTATCCGGCGCTCAAGCGGATGGCGCGCAACAGCCTCGAGTACAGCTTTCTGGACAGCGAGAGCCTGTGGGCCGAAGGCGGGGTGGGCGAGACGCGCGTGGACGCCTGTCAGGGTGCCGCGCTGGACAGCCCGCCCGGGGATGCGTGTGCCCGCCTGATCGAGGGCAGTGATCGTGCCCGGCTGCAGTGGCAGCTCGAGCAGGATCTGGTGGCCTTTGAGGAAGAGGTGGCGCAGTGGCCCGCGATGTTCGGCGACAGCGAGCGCTGAAAATCAAGGGGGCGGCCCGGTTACGACGCCGGGTCCGCCGCCACCGGGCGGCGCAGCACGCTGACCAGCACACTCAGCGAAAGCAGCATCACGAAGACACCGTAAACATAAATCGTGGCTTCCAGGCCGAATTGCTGAGTGGCAATGCCGGCGGCCAGTGCCGGCAGGCTGGCGGAGAGATAGCTCACCACGTAAAACACCGCCATCAATGAGGAGCGCTCGCCGGCCGGCGCCAGCGGCATGATGGCACGCAGCGCGCCCATGAAGCCCGAGCCGAACCCCAGTCCCGCCACACCGTAGCCGGCAATCAACAGCACCAGGCTGTGCTGGTAGACGCTGATCAGCACCACGACCAGTCCGGCGGGCAGCAGGGTGCTGGAGAGCAGCAGGATGGTGCGGGTCGTGTAGCGGCGAAAGCGCCAGACGCTGATGCCGCCCATGACCGACAGGATGCAGGCCAGAAGCCCGCCCATCACGGCGCTGTGGAACCCGGCGACCTGTTCGGCCAGCGCCGGGCCCAGCGACAGGCTGAAGCCGCCCAGCGCCCAGGCGGCCACGTTGGCCGGCATGGTGCGCACAAAGGTGGGCAGGACCACGGCCGGCACGCGGGCGCGTGGGGTCATCGAGGCCAGCGCGCCGGGGCGGCGCGTCACGCTCTCCGTCATGCGCCCGAGCCCCGCGACCTGCCAGGCGAACAGCACGATCATCACCACATACACCAGCCGCAGCGGCCAGGGGGCGCCGGCGACCAGCACACTGGCGCCCAGCGCGCCCAGCCCCATGCCGATCATGGGGGCGACGCTGGCCATGACCGGGCCGCGCTGGTGGTCGCTGTCCAGCAGCGCGGCGCTCAGCGCACTGGTCACGATACCGGTGGCCACGCCCTGCAGCACACGGGCGGCAAACAGCCAGCTCAGGTCGGTGGCCACGAGAAAGCAGACCATCGAGGCCAGCTCGACCAGCAGGCCGGCGAGGATGACCGGGCGACGGCCGAGATAATCCGACAGCGCGCCGGTGAACAACAGCGTCACCAATAGCGCAAACAGATAGCTTGCAAACACCAGGGTGAGCATGAACGGCGAAAAGTGCCAGCTCTCCTGATAGAGCGGATACAGCGGTGTGGGCACACCGGAGGCGGCCAGAAACGCCATCAGCACCAGGGTATAAAACACCAGCTGGCGCGGGCGGCAGCCGTTTGAGGCCGTGACATCACGGGACATGAGAGGCGACACCTGGGTGGATAACGGCAATTGAAGGGGCGCCAGTGTAGGCGATTCCCCCGGCAGGGTCAGATGAATGTTGCCGGTCACGCCCGCCTGAACCGCCACACCCTCGGCAGCGCGGCGGAAAACTTGAGGGTGGCGAGTGAATAAGGCATGAATTCGTGCGTATTCCGATTGATCGATCCGCTCGCGGGCGTGGCACCCTTGGCGCCATGACTTGAAGGCGGCAGTTGGAGACTCACCTGCGCCTGCACCATTGCCGTCCATCAGGAGAGCCAGGGCATGGGGGTACACCGGTTTATCGGCATCAACGCGCGCGACGCCATGCGTCAGGTGCGCGAGTCGCTGGGCGATGAGGCGCTCATCCTTTCCAATCGTCAGGTCGAGGGCGGCGTCGAGATCGTCGCCATGCTCGATGCCGACCAGCAGAGCCTGACCGACAGCCACAGCGTGTCAGAGCCGGAACCCGTCGCCCCGTCGCCCGCCGACGCCGCCCCCGAACCGGCCGCGCCGCCGCGCCCGAGCGGGGGCGCCCCGGAGGAGATGCAGGCCTTCAGTGCGCAGATGATGAGCGAGCTCTCCGCCATGCGCGATCTGCTCAACGCCCGGCTGACGGCGGCACCGCCCGCCGAGGACGGGGCGACCACCCCGGCGAGTCGTTTGCGTCAGCGCATGATCGGCGTGGGGTTCAGTCAGACGCTGGTGCGCGAGCTGATTGCGCTGCTGCCGGCCGAATTTGCCGACACGCCGGAGGCCGAGATCGACGAGGCGCTCAACGGCTGGATCAGCCGTCAGCTCGCCGCCCGGCTGGAGACGCTGGACGTCGACAGTGACCTGCTCGCCGACGGCGGCGTGATGGCGCTGATCGGCCCGACCGGGGTGGGCAAGACCACCACCACCGCCAAGCTCGCCTCGCGCTACGTGATGGCCCACGGCAACCGTGACGCGGCGCTGATCACCACCGACAGCTACCGTATCGGCGCCCAGGAGCAGCTGCGCATCTACGCACGCCTGCTGGGCGTGGAAGTCCACGCGCTGGAAGGCGACGGCGATCTGGGCGCGCTGCTGTCGCGGCTGATGACGCCGCGCCGGGCGCTGCTGCAGATGCAAAAGGCCACGCCGAAGCGCACCATCCTGATCGACACCCTGGGCATGAGCCAGCGCGACCCGCGACTGGCCACCGAGGTGGCCCGTCTGGGCGAGGCGGGCGTGCCCATTCAGGCCCTGCTGGTGCTGGACGCCGCCAGCCACGGCGATACCCTCGAGCAGGTGGTGGCGGCCTATCAGCAGGCCGCGGCCCAGGCCGGCACGCCCATTCGCGGCTGCATCATTACCAAGCTGGATGAATCCGCCCGCCCGGCCACCGTGCTGGACATTCTGGCCCGCCACCGACTGCAGGTGCTCTTTATCGCCAACGGCCAGCGGGTGCCGGAGGATCTGGCCGCGGTGGATGTCGCCGCGCTGGTCAGCGAGGCACTGTCGGTCGATAGCGCCTCGCCGTTTGGCTATGACGCGGCCACGCTGGCCGAAATGGCGGGGCAGACGCGCCAGTCGAAGGCGCACGCCCTGTCGCGGGATGTCGTCAGTCATGGCCGCTCCCTGCACGCCATGTTCGACACTCTGGCCCGCCGGGCGCCGGGCACCCCGCTGCTGGAACAGCTCTGGGCCCACGGTGTGAGCAACGCGGCCAACGAGAGCTTTGCCGCCCACATGGCGGCGCGGGTGCCGATCACGGCGGCCTCCGATGAAGAGCACGCCCTGTGGTGGTCGAAGGAGAACGGCTCGCGTAAGCAGGACTGGCTCATGCCGCTGGTGTCGCTGGATGACCACGGCCTGCCGCTGCCGCAGACCTGGCTGCGCCATCGCCTGCCGACATCGGCGGCCGAACGCCTGCGCTGGGCACGCGAGACCCATCAAAGCGCCTGGCATCTGATGGCGACACTGCCGGCAATCGACGAGATGCACCGCTTCGCCGCCGATCGACAGCTCTGGATGGCCACCGCCACGGCATCGCGCCGGGTACGCCATCAGGGCGAGCGTCAGCGGCTGGTCGATCTGGCAGATCTCGCCGAGGAGATCGACCAGCGCCAGTGCCGCTGGCGCGGCCGTACGGTCACCATGGTGCTCTCCTGCCTGCCGGCGCTGTACGACACGCGCGGCAGCGGCGCCCCGGCGGAGGTACTGGTGTGGTTTGCCCGGCTCCACGATGTCGATGACAACCGCGTGCTGGCGCGGCGCTACTGGCTCTCCAACGCCGTGACCGGTCGTGATGTCGCCTCGCGCCTGGCCCGGGCGGTGGCGCTGGAAGGCCTGGAGGGACTGACCCGCCAGGCAATGCGCCGGCTGGACGAAAGCGGCGTGGCGCGCAGCGACCGCGAGACCCGGCTGCAGCTGGCCTCGGGGCTGGCGGCGCTGGCGACCCGGCTGGAACTGGCCGGCGAGGACTGGGCCATGGATGTGCGCGCCCAGCTCTTCAATCTCTCCGGCGGCGCGCGGCGCCGGACCGGCACGGTGCTGCTGGAGGCGCTGCTGCAGGCCTTCACCGCTCGCGACGCGCTGAGGGATGCCCGGGGAGCGCGCGCGTGATGGCACGTGACGACAGCGGTGCCCGCCATGTCCAGTGATCAGGCCAGCGGCCTGCGCCAGTGGTCGCAGGCGCACGCTCCGGGCAGGGCGACCCATGCGGCCCCGGCCGGGCTGGTGGTGATGGTCTGGGGCGATGAGGGCGCCGGCGTCGAGCCTCTGTCGCAGCGCCTCGCCCTGCCCGAGGGCGTGTCGCACTGGCGGCCCCGGCCGCTGGTACTCTCCGCGTCGCTGCCCGAGGCGTTGCCGGATACGCCCTGGTGGGTGCTTCACCTGGCCCATCTTCAGGCCGACAGGGCGCCACGACTGGCCGGCGCGCTGCGCCGGTGCCACGGCGCCGGCATGCCGCCCACCGTGCTGCTGGACGCGCCCGCGGCCCTGCCGGTGGCGGGGCTGATCCGCGCCGTCCATGCCCATCTGGGGGTGACGCTGGTGCAGAATGCGCCGGCCTGGCACCGTAGTGTCACGGCCCTGTCGGGGACGGGTTAAGGTAGACGTCAGCTCGGGGTTGATGGAATAATTCGCCGCCTCACTCTTTTTCTGACGCACGTCACTGTCCGCCCGTGGGCGCTACCGCCCACCGGCGGCGTGCGTCGTTCATGATGCCGATCATTTCCGATGAGAATTGTCTCGAGTATTACCGGTGACCACTGGGTGCTGGCGCTGCGCACCGTGCTGGCCGTCTGGCTGGCGCTTTTTGTGGCGCTGCGTCTGGATCTGGACCAGCCGGCCTGGGCGATTCTGGCCGTCATGATCGTGACGCTGCAGCCGGTCATGTTCTCGGGCGGTACGCCGCCGCTGGGCATCATCATTCATCGCTGTATCGGCCGGTTGATCGGCACCTTTCTGGGCGCGCTGATGGGGGTGGTGCTGATCGCGCTCTTTGCCCAGCAGCCGATGCTCTATCTGCTGGCCGCCGGCGGCTGGCTGGCCTTTTGCACCTTCTGTGTGATGCTGTTAAACGATGAGCCGGCCAGCTACATCATGATGCTCAGCGGCTATACCGCCACGCTGGTGTCACTCACCGCGATCGGCACCGGCGTGGACAACATCTTCGGTCTGGCGCTGGCCCGCACCACGGAGACAGCGCTGGGCATCGGCGCCGGTTTTTTGATGCATGTGCTGATCAAGCCGCGCTTTGGCAGTCACGCCCTGCCGACCACGCTGGACGCGCTGACCGGCGGCGCGGCCGGCGAGGTGCGTATCGCCCTGATGCAGACGCGCTCGCGGGCCGAGCTCAACGCGCGACTGCGCACGCTGATGGGCAAGCATCAGCAGTTCGAGGGCCAGCACGCTCTGGCACGCTTCGAGTTTCGCCGCTTTCGTCGGCTGCTGCCGGCGCTGGATCGCTTTGCCGGTGATAGCCTGGCGCTGATGACCGGGCTGCGCGAGCTCGAGGAGGCGATCGACCGGCTGTCGTACTGTGAGGGGGCGGAGGCGATCATGACCGCCCTGCGCGACCCGGCGCTGCCCTTTCTGGCGGCGCTGGAGGAGGGCGGCGAGCTGCCGACGCTGCCCGCACTGCCCGACATCGCCGCGCTGGTGCCCGCTGAGGCACGGGTGACGCAGGTCCGCGCCGCGCTGGTGCGCGAGCGCCTGCAGGAGGTGCTTGCGCTGTTGCATCACGGCCGGGCGCTGAGCCTTGCCATGCAGCACCACCAGCATGCCCGGCTGGTGCGCCTGACCGGACGGCGGCCGCGGCGCACCTGGCATCCGGAGTACGGCGTGGCGCGCTACAACGCCTTTCGCGTGTTCATCGCCTTCGAACTGCTGGGGCTTTTCTGGATTCACAGCGGCTGGCCCTCGGGCTATCTCGCCATGATGCTGCTGGGGGTCTTTATCGTGCTGTTTGCCAAGGCGCCCGACCCGGCCGCCGTGGTGCGCCAGTTCCTGACCGGCACGATCTGGGCGGTCATCATCGGCTGTGTGTTCTCCTATGTGGTCTTTCCCGCCATCAGCGGCTTTCCGCTGCTGGCATTGAGCATCGCGGTGCCGGTGGTCATCGGCACGCTGATGACGCCGCACATGCGCTACTCGGCGATCGGCCTGGCCGGGGCGGTGACACTGATGACGCTTTTGAACCTGCACCGGACCTACGAGTTTCACCCCACCCAGTTCATCAACGGCGGGCTGGCCTCGATTCTGGGCACCATCGTGACCATGGTGACCTATTCCCTCTTTCGCCAGCGCACGCCCGGGGAGCGTCTGGAGACACTGGTGGCGGCCTACTGGCGCGGCCTCGAGCGGGTGACCCGGGCGCGCCGGCTGCCCACGCGGCGCTGGATCGAAAGCCGGCTGTATGACCGTCTGGGCCGTTTGCTGGCGCTGGGCAGCGGTGAGCCGATGCTGCGCGAGGCGGTGGATCTGCACGCGCTGGCCATGTGCCTGTGGCGTCTGCGGCAACTGGCCCGCGACAGCGGCACCCGGCAGCGCGATATCGAGCGCTGGGTATTTGAGCTGGGCCGACAGCTGCCCCGGGCCGGTCGTGATGCGCAGGCCTGGCAGCGTCTGGCCGCGGAATGTGACGCCCGGGCGGCGGCGCTTTATGACATCGAGCCGCTGCCCACGGCGCTGATCGGCGAGTTCGAGATGCTCTCGCATCTGCTGCGGGATTTGCCCGGCGCCGAGGCGCGGGCGCGTGAGGCGCTGTCGCACGGCGACGATGAACAAGGAGCCATGGATGCTCGATGAGTGGTCGTTTCTGGGGTTTCTGACGCCGCCCCTGTTTTTGCCGGTATTTCTGGCCCTGCTGCTGTACTGGGGCGTGCGCCGTGTGATGTCGCGTTTCGGGCTCTATCGCTTTTTGTGGCAGCCGGTGCTGGCCGACATCGCCATTTTTACGCTGCTGTTGTGGGCGGTGCTGATGCTCAGCGGCGCCCTGCCGGCCGGAGGGAGAACATGACGGACAAAAAATCGGGTATGACGGGTGTGTCGGCCGTGGCGGGGCGCATCCTGCGCATTGTACTGACGCTTGTGCTGGTGGTCGCGGCGCTGCTGGCCGCCTGGTGGATCTGGCATCACTACATGCATGATCCCTGGACGCGCGATGGCCGCATTCGCGCCGATATCGTCCAGGTCGGGGTGGATGTCTCGGGGCTGGTCGATACCCTCGAGGTGCACGACAACGACCTGGTTGAAAAGGGCGAGGTGCTCTTTACCATCGATCAGGCGCGCTATCAGCTGGCGCTGGATCAGGCGAAGGCGGATCTGGCGCGTTTCAAGGAGCAGCGCGACGAGGCGAAGGCGACCAGCAGCCGGCGCGATCGGCTCAACAACTACGTCTCGCAGGAGGCGCGCGACAACGCCCGCTTCGAGTACCGCTCGGCCGAGGCGGCGGTCCGCAACGCCGAGGTGGCCGTGCGCGCCGCGCAGCTTGACCTGGCGCGCTCGACGGTGCGCGCGCCGGTGGATGGCTATGTGACCAATCAGCAGCTGCGCCCGGGCCAGTACGTCAGCGCCGGATCCCGGGCGATGACGCTGGTGGATGAGCACAGCTTCTACGCGCTGGGCTATTTCGAGGAGACCAAGCTCGGCGGCATTCATCCCGGCGACCCGGCCCGCGTGCGCCTGCTGGGCCGCGACCGCGAGCTTCACGGCCACGTGGACTCGATCGCCCGCGGCATCGTCGACAACAGCCTGACCGGCGAGTCCGACGGACTGGCGGCAGTCAATCCGTCCTTTGACTGGGTGCGCCTGTCCCAGCGCATTCCGGTGCGCATCCGGCTGGACCACGTACCCGAGGATCTGGTGCTTTCTGCCGGTCAGACCGCCACCATCTACGTCGATGCCCCCGGTCACGAGCCGCAGGAAGATGGCTGGGGCGCGGCGCTGCGGCGGCAGCTCGAAAATCTCTTCGACCTCTAGGCGCCGGCCCCGGTCTAGCGGCTGTAGGGCGTGGCCGGTGCCGGACCGCGCGGGTCGGCATACAGGTCTGCGCCCCGATCCGGGGCATTGAAGCCCGGTCGCGACTGACCCGGCAGCGGATAGCCGTGGGGCGGCAGCGGATAGCCGCGGTCCGGCGGCCGATGCCCCGGCGGGCGGGCGCCGGGATGATGCCACCGATCGGGCCCGTAATGGCGGTTGCCGCGCGGCGCGGTGCCGTAGATGGTGGCCCGCTGTTCGCGGTCGAACTGACGGCGCTGGCCGTCATAAAGGCGCTCGTAGTCGCGTCTCAGCCGCTCGTCGGGGTCGATGCGCTGCGGGCGGTGCCAGCTGAATCCCGGCCGGCCGTCATGGCCCCACTGGCCGTGATACGCCGGCGGCCCGCCCTGGCCGGGTCGGCCGACATGGGGGTAGCCCCGGTGGGGAGGCGGGCGGACATGGTGCCGGCGCCGCTCGCCGAAGGCGCTGTCGTGGTGAAATCGTGAGTGGTTCTGCGAAAAGTGCGAGCGATCCCGGTCAAAGTGCGAGCGTACCGGCCCGCGATCCTCGGCCAGTGCCGCACCGCTCAGCATCAGTGCCACAAGCCCTGCCAACCATCGTGTCATGAGCCTCTCTCCCGGGCGTTGTTCAGCGCAGTCTTCATTCTAGCCCGACAGGGGGCCTGCCGCGCCATGCCGGGATTACTGTCCGGTGGCACGGGCTCGCGCGGCCTGTTTCTCGATCTGACGGCGCAGCTGTGGTGTGGCAATGCGCAGCCGCCAGGGGGCGTCGCGGTGCTCGGGACGGGCGTAGTCGATGCCGATACGGGGGCTGTAGATGATGTCGTCATCATTGACCGGAGTGCCCGGCTCGATCCACAGGCCCTCGCCGCTGCATAGATCGCAGCGGTTAAAGGCCGTTTTGGTGATCGCCATGGCGCGGGTCAGCTTGCCGGGGCCGTTGAGCATTTCGCGGCCGCGCTTGCCGTTGCGCCGTTCGATCATGGTCGCTTCGCCCTGGATCGGCTCGATGGCGCGAACCAGCACGGCGCAGGGGTCATCCTCGGCCTCGGTCACCAGATTGAGCATGTCGTAAATGCCGTAGATGATGTAGACATAGGCGTAGCCCGCCGGGCCGAACATGACCTCGGTGCGCGGGGTGCGCCCGTGGGAGGAGTGACACGCCGTGTCCTGAAAGCCCAGATAGGCCTCGGTCTCGGTGATCCGGCCGATCAGTCGCTCGTTACCGTCATCGACGATGAGGTGACAGCCCAGCAGGTCACGGGCGACGTCGAGGGTGGGGCGGTTGTAAAAGTGTCTGGGCAGCGGGGCCGGCGCGGGGGCGGCGGACATTGAACCTCCTTGTGAATACGTCTGACACGACGGCGGCGTTGCCTTTCGGGTCAGAGAGTGCGATAGCATGGCCCCAATAATGGACGAGCCCGGCGGGTTTTGCCGGTCCGGGCGGTCCGATGTTTTCCCTGTTTTGTGGTTGAACGCTCATGTTGCCTGAACCGCACGACCTCAATGCGATGCAAAAACCCGCCTGGCGGGGCACGCGAGGCGCCTGCCCGTCGCTGGCCACGCCCATGGAAACGGGGGATGGCTGGCTGGCGCGCCTGCCGCCGCTGATTGCCCCGCTCGAGGGGGAGGATGTCATCACGCTGTGCGAGGCTGCCGAGCGCTTCGGCAACGGCCTGATCGAGGTCACGCGGCGCGGCAACCTGCAGCTGCGCGGGCTGGCCGAGGGCGCCCACCGGGGGCTTGCGGACTATCTGACACAGCGCCTGTCGCGCCACTGGCTGGACAGTGGCGTGCCGGCGGTCTCCCTTGACCCGCTGATGGCGGTCGATGAAGCCGTCGATGCGCCCACGCGCGCGCTGGCCCACCGGCTGCGCGGGCAGATCCTGACCGGGGCGCCGTCCGGGCTGGCGCCCAAGTGTGCCGTGGTGATCGATGCCGGGGGCTGGGCGGGACTGGCCGGGCTGGCCGGCGATGTGCACGTCCGCCTGGACGGGGACCGCGGCGGCTGGATCGGCGTGAGCGGCGATCACGCCAGCGCCACCTGGCTGGGCTGGATGGTGGCCTCGAAGCTTGCCAGCGCGGTGCTGGGGCTTCTGAGCGAAATGGCCATGCTCGATCCCATGGCGCGCGGGCGCCATCTGCTCGCCCATGTCTCGATCTATACGCTCTGCGATCTGCTGGGCTGTCGCCCCGGCGCACCGCCGCCGCGCAGCGACCTGTTTCAGGGGCCGGACACCGCTGCCCGTCGCCAGCGCGACGTGCTGGATGTGGTCTGGCCGTTCGGGCAGATGCCGGCGCTGGCGCTTTTGCGCTTCACGCGCGAGGCGCTGCGCTGCGGGGCGCTGGGATTTGCGGCGGCGCCGGGACGCCACTGGCGGCTGGTGTGTCGCGAGCATGCCGATATCGAGGCCATCGCCGACGCCGCGCGCGAGGCCGGGCTGATCGTGGCAGACGACGACGCCCGGCTGGCCATCGTCGCCTGCACCGGGGCGCCGGGCTGCGCCAGCGCCTTCATGGCCACCCACGAGACGGCCCGGGCGCTGAGCGAGGTGTGGCCGATCCTGTTCGATGACTCGGTCGGGCTGCATCTGTCCGGCTGCGCCAAGGGCTGTGCCAGTCTCGACCGGGCCACCTTTACCCTGGTCGGCATGGCGGCGGGTATCGGCCTGGTCTTTCAGGGCAATCCCCGCGGCGTGCCCCGCCCGGTTGCCAGAGATGCGGCCGCGCTCGGGGCCGCGTTGACCCATCTGGCACACACGCTGGCCGCAGAGGGCCACGGCCTGCCGCTGGCGGCATCGACACTGGCCTGTCTCGGCGAGGAGCGCATCGTGGCGCTGCTGCGCGCGGGCAGCGGGTTTGATGCCGATGCGTCAGGGGCGGACGCTGTCGTATCCCCAGGGTAGAATGTCGTGTCCGAGCGCCCCGACCCCCATACCGACCGACGAGAGAGCCCATGACCGATCGCCATGGCACGCATGACGCCGCTGTCCAGCGTTCCCTGTACGACTACGAACACGACGGCCAGGCCATTTATCGTCAGTCGTTCGCCATCATTCGATCGGAGGCGGCGCTGGCGCGCTTTGCGCCGCTCGAGGCCGACGTGGCGGTGCGCATGATTCACGCCTGCGGCGTGGTCGAGCTGGCCGAGCAGATTGTCTTCGGCGGGGGCGACATTGCCCGGGCGCGCGAGGCGATCCTGCAGGGCGCCCCGATTCTGTGCGACGCCGGCATGGTCGAGCGGGGCGTGACGCGGGCGCGGCTGCCGGCCGATAACGAGGTGGTCTGTACCCTGCATGATGCGCGCACGTTTGATCTGGCCGAACGCATCGGCAATACCCGCACGGCGGCGGCCATCGAGCTGTGGGGCGAACGCCTCGACGGCGGCGTGGTGGTGATCGGCAACGCGCCCACCGCGCTCTTTCATCTGCTGGACCTGCTCCATCAGGGCGCGCCGCGCCCGGCGGCCATCATCGGCGTGCCGGTAGGCTTTGTCGGCGCGGTGGAGTCCAAGCAGGCCCTGATCGATGCCGGGCTTGATATTCCCTTCGTGACGGTGCGCGGGCGCATGGGCGGCAGCGCCATGGCCTCGGCCACCATCAACGCGCTGGCAAGTGACCGACTCTGATGCGATCAACGCCTGAAGGTACGCTCCCTGCCGGGGGCAAGCCGCCCGCCGGTGCCCGGCTGTACGGCGTGGGCACCGGCCCCGGCGACCCGGAGCTTGTGACCCTCAAGGCCGCGCGGGTGCTGGCCGGGGCCGACGTGGTGGCCTGGTTTGCCAAGGCCGGCAACCAGAGCAACGCCCGCCGCGTGGTGGCCGACCATCTGCGCGACGGCCAGCCCGAGCTGGCGCTGTACTATCCGGTCACCACCGAGCTGCCCCGCCACTCCGAGGGCTATCGCGAGGCCATCGCCGCCTTCTATGAGCAGAGCGCCGAGCGGCTGGCCGCCGAGCTTGCCGCCGGGCGCAGCGTGGCCGTGCTCTCGGAAGGGGACCCGCTGTTTTTCGGCTCCTGGATGCATCTGCATGTGCGCCTGCGCGAGCGCTTCGACATCGAGGTGATCCCCGGCGTGACCGGCATGGCCGGCGGCTGGTCGAGCGCCGGCGTGCCGATCTGTCAGGGCGATGACGTGCTGACCATCCTGCCGGGCACGCTCGACGAGGCGGCGCTGGTGGAGCGATTGTCGCGCTGCGAGGCGGCCGTGATCATGAAGGTGGGGCGCAACCTGCCGCGGATCAAAAGCGCGCTGGCCCGGGCAGGCCTTCTGGAGCGGGCGCTGTATGTCGAGCGTGCCACCATGGCAGGGGAGCAGATCATGGCGCTGACCGATCGTGATGACCGCCCGGCGCCCTATTTCTCGATCGTGCTGGTGCCCGGCTGGGCAGCCTGCGCCCATCCGGTCACGCCGGGAGCGCAGGTGAGGCCATGAGCGGGCGGCTGATGGTGATCGGGCTGGGGCCGGGAGCGGCCGACTACATGACGGCGCAGGCGCTTGATGCGCTGGCGCGCGCCGACTGGTTCTATGGCTACGGCCCCTACGTGGATCGGGTCGTGGCCCGGGACGACCCGCGCCGGGTCGCCTCGGACAATCGCGAGGAGGGCGCCCGCGCCCGCGAGGCGCTCACCCTGGCCGAGCGTGGCGCGGGCGTGGCGATGCTCTCCGGCGGCGATCCGGGCGTGTTTGCCATGGCGTCTGCCGTGTGTGAACAGATCGAGCGCGGCCCGCCGGCGTGGCGTGAGCTGAGCCTTGAGATCGTGCCCGGGGTGAGCGCCATGCTGGCCGCTGCGGCCGCCTGCGGCGCGCCGCTGGGCCATGACTTTGCTGCCATCTCGCTGTCCGACAATCTGAAACCCTGGACGCTGATCGAGCGCCGGCTGCTGGCCTGCGCCGGCGTCGGCATGGCGATGGCGCTGTACAATCCGATCTCGACGGCGCGCCCCTGGCAGCTGGGTGTGGCGCTGGAGAAACTCCGGGACGTGCTGGCCCCCGAGACGCTGGTGATCTTCGCCCGTGCCGCCGGCCGGCCGGATGAAAACATCACGATCACCAGCCTCGGCGAGGCCCGCGCCGAGCAGGCCGATATGGCAACCCTTGTCATCATCGGCAGCGAGGAGACCCGCCGGGTCGAGCGGCCCGGCCAGGCGCCGCTGATCTATACGCCTCGGTTCGCCCCCGGTCATGATCCCGAGGCGAGTGGCTCACAGGGCTGACACCCAGTCGACCAGGTGCGCCATGCCCGCGTCATCCAGATCCTCCACAACGGGTATGTCGGGCATGGCCGGACGGCGGATCATGATCACCGTCACCCCCAGTTCGCGAGCGGCCACCAGCTTGGGGAAGGTCGCTGCGCCGCCGCTGTGCTTGGTCACCAGCACGTCGATGCCGCGGCTGCGCAGCAGCTCGCGCTCCTGCGCCAGGGTAAAGGGGCCGCGCGCGATCAGGTTATCCACATGGGGTAGCGCCAGCGGCACCTCGATGGGGTCGATACTGCGGATCACGTAGTGATGCCGGGGGTCGGCTTCAAACCGGGCGGCCTGGTCACGACCGAAGGTGAGCAGCACCCGGCGCGGTGTGTCGCCCAGCAGGGTGACCGCCTGGTCGGTGGTGTCGCACTCGAGCCAGCGATCCTCCGCCTGGCGCTGCCAGCCGGGGCGCGCGATGCGCAGGATGGGCAGGCCGGTCCGGCGCGCCGCCTCATGGGCGTTGTGGGCCATCTGCGCGGCGAAGGGGTGGGTGGCCAGGATGATCGCATCAATGTGATGCGCCCTGAGCCAGTGTACCAGCCCGTCAACGCCGCCAAAGCCGCCGCTGCGGGTGGTAACACCGTTATCGAGGGGTGTGCGCGTTCGCCCGGCCAGCGACAGGGTCACCGAGATGTCTGGCAGGGTGGCCAGCCGCGCGGCAATCCGGCGGGCTTCAAGCGTACCGCCCAGCAGCAGGAGACGTTTATGATGGGGCGCGGTTGTTGGACACATGGTCTGTCAACGTCGTGATCCGTGGTCATGAAGACGCCCCGCCACTCTACACCCGATGACGGTGACGGGTGGCGCACTATAACAGGAGAGAGAGGCATGAGCCCCAGTGACACCCCCGCCGACGCGGCGGCCCCCTGGCTTGCCATCGTCGGCATCCAGGAAGGCGGGCCCGAGGAGCTGTGTGAACGGGCGCGCGAGGCGATCAGCCAGGCCTCGGTCGTTTTCGGCGGCTCGCGGCATCTGGCGCTGACCGGCACGCTGATCCAGGGGACGCCGATTGCCTGGCCCTCGCCGCTGAGCGAGGGCATCGAGCGGCTGTTGGCGCTGCGCGGGCAGCGGGTCTGTGTGCTCGCCTCGGGGGATCCCTTCCACTACGGCATCGGCTCGACCCTGGCGGAGCACGTACCGGCCGGCGAGATGGATGTATTTCCAGCGCCATCGGCCTTTTCACTGGCCTGTGCCCGGCTGGGCTGGCCGCTGCAGAAAAGCCGGCTGCTGTCACTGCACGGGCGGGCCATGAGCCGTCTCAACGGCCATCTGCATCACGGCGTGCGCATCGTGGCGCTGACCAGCGACGGTGCGGCGCCGGCCCGTATCGCCGCCATGCTCGCCGAGCGCAACATGGGCGAGAGCCGCCTGACCGTGCTGGAGGCGCTGGGCGGGCCGCGCGAGCGCACCGAAAGTTTTACGGCGCAGGCCCTGGCGGGTGACGAGCGTGAGTTCGATGCCCTCAACGTGGTGGCGCTCGAGATCGTGCAGCACGGCGAGGGCAGTGTCGCCGGGCTGGCGCCCGGGCGCAGCGATGCGCTGTTCGAACACGACGGCCAGATCACCCGCCGCGATATCCGGGCCATGACGCTGGCGCGGCTGGCGCCGCGTCCGGGCGAGCGGCTATGGGACATCGGTGCCGGTGCCGGCTCGATTGCCATCGAGTGGCTGCTGCTGGATGACTCGCTCGAGGCGGTGGCCATCGAACGTGACGAGACGCGCTGTCAGCGCATCCGCCGCAACGCCGAAACGCTGGGCGTGCCGCGTCTGGAGATTACCCCGGGGGAGGCGCCCGGGGCACTCGACGGGCTGGCCTCGCCGCAGGCCATCTTCGTGGGCGGCGGGGTGAGCAACATGACGCTGATGGCCCGCTGCTTCGACGCCCTCGCCCCCGGCGGGCGGCTGGTCGCCAACGCGGTCACGCTGGAAAGCGAGCTGGCGCTGGGCGAATGTCATCGTCTGCTGGGCGGCGAGCTGATGCGTCTGAGCCTTGAGCAGACCGCGCCGCTGGGCAGCATGACCGGCTGGACGCCGGCGCGCACCATTACCCAGTGGGTCTGGACCAAACCGCTGGACTTTCAGGGGGTGTCATGACGGTCCACTTCATCGGCGCCGGCCCCGGAGCGGCTGACCTGATCACCGTGCGCGGTCAGCGTCTGCTCACGCAGTGTCCGGTGTGTCTCTATGCCGGCTCCACGGTCGCCACCGAGCTGCTGGATTACTGCCCGGCGGGGGCACGCATCATCAACACCGCCCCGCTGGATCTCGAGGCGATCGAGGCCGAGTACGTGCGCGCCCATCAAGGCGGGGAGGCGGTGGCCCGGCTGCATTCGGGCGATCTCTCGGTGTACAGCGCGCTGGCCGAGCAGCTCAGGCGTCTGAAACGCCACGGCATCGACTACACCCTCACCCCCGGCGTGCCGGCCTTTTCGGCGGCGGCGGCGCTGGTCGAGCGCGAGCTGACGGTGCCGGAGGTGGCGCAGAGCGTGGTGCTGACCCGGCTGTCCGGTCGGGCGTCAAAAATGCCCGAGCGCGAGCAGCTGGAAACCTTTGCCGGGACCGGCGCGACGCTGGCGATTCATCTGGCGATCCACCGGCTGGCGGAGATCGTGACACGCCTGACGCCCTTTTACGGGGCGGACTGTCCGGTGGCGGTGGTCTATCGTGCCAGCTGGCCGGAGGAGCGCCTGGTGCAGGGCGTGCTGGGCGATATCGTCGAGCGGCTGACGGCGGAGCCGATCGAGCGCAGCGCGCTGATTCTGGTCGGCCCGGCGCTCTCGAACCATGACTTTCGCGACAGCGCACTGTATGAGACCGGCTACTGCCGGCGCTTTCGCCATGACGACGCAGCCGATGACTCGGTCGTGTCAGCCAGGGAGTAGGGAAGGAACATGCAAAACGATCTGCCCGGTACGGGCGCCGACGATGACGCCGCCTATGCCTTTCGGGAGCATCGACTGTCGTGGGTGGCCTATGGCGACGCCGTCCTCAAGGGCGCGGTGGGCATCGCCATCGCCGTCGCGCTGATGCTCTCGCCGCGCTGGATCACGATGGCCCCCCTCACCGCACAGGTGCTGTTTTATGCCGGTATCGCCTTTGCCCTCTGCGCGCTGGGGCTTTTGATCTATCGGCTCTGCTATCTGCGCCGCGTGCGGCTGTATACCGATCAGGACGGGGTGTGGTGCTATCGCGGCATTCTGCCCTGGCGGCGCGGCATCGTCGGTACCAACTGGCGCGACGTGCGCCAGGCCAGCTACGGCACGGGGTTTGTGCGCTGGGTTACGAAGGCCTACCCGATCAATGTGGACAATCGCTTTACCGATACCGACCCGATCACGCTTGCCCATGTGCATCGCGGCCACGAGTTTGTCGGCCACGTGAACGCCTGGCGCAACCGGATGCTGCGCCAGGACGGTGAGACGCTGCGCTAGCCCTTATCAGGTTCAGGCTCAGGCCTCGACCGGTGGGCGGCGGTCCTCGATGACGCGCCGCCCGCGGATGCAGTCTTCTTCGTGAAAGGCCTCCCGCCAGGGCTCGTGGATGCCGGCCTCGACCCACTCGGCGACGGCCGGATGCGACAGCAGTCGATCGACGTAGGCCATGGCGGTCTCGCCAAGGGTGAGCTGATAGCCTCGAACGCGTACGGCCACCGGCGCATAGAAGGCATCCGCTGCCGTGAAGGCGTTGCCTGCCAGCCACGGCCCACCAAAGCGTTCAAGGCCTGCTGCCCAGAGTGCTTCCAGACGCTCGAGATCCCGCGCGAGTGCTTCGCTCGGCGTACCGACCTCGATGGTCAGGCCACAGTTCATTGAACACTCATCGCGCAGGGCGCCAAAGCCCGAGTGCATCTCGGCCGCCGCACAGCGGGCAAAGGCGCGCGCCACGGGATCAACGGGCCACACTTCGGGATGGGCCTCGGCCAGATGCTCGCAGATCGCCAGCGATTCCCATACCGTCAGTGACTCATCCACCAGGCAGGGCACCTTGCCGGTGGGGGAGAAGGCATCAAACGAGGGCTGACGCGACCCGTATTCAAACGGCGTCAGCACCTCCTCAAAGTCGATACCGAGCGTGCGCATCAGCACCCAGGGGCGCATGGACCATGATGAATAGTTCTTGTTGGCGATGTGGAGACGATAGCGCATGACATCCCTTCCCGGTCGGTGATCAGATCACCCCCAGCATACCCAGGAATACCCGCAGCGCCAGCAGGCAAACGATCAGCATGACTGCGCCATAGATCAGATTCTGCCTGAACGTGTTGGCCAGCGTGCCCAACAGCGTGCGCTGGTTGCACAGCACCCAGATCGAGCCCACGATCGCCGGCAGCAGCAGCCCGTTGATCGCCTGCGCCGTCAGGATCAGCTCGATGGGGGTGCTGCCGAAAAGCGCCACGATCGCCACCGGCGCCAGAGCGGCCAGCAGCATGACGCCGCGGTTGCGCGTGCTGCGCGCGCTCTCGTTGCGGCCGGTGGCTTCCCCCAGCAGCGGCGGCTGTACGGCGATGTTGAAAAGCCCCGAGGAGAACCCTGCCGCCCACAGTCCCAGCGAGAACAGGACGCCGGCATACTGCCCCAGCACGGGCGTGAGCTGGCCGGCCATGTCGGCGGCACCCGAGACCCCGGTACCCAGCGGGTGAATGGCCGCCGCCGAGCACAGCAGAATGGCCACCATGACCACGCCGGTAATCACCACATTGGTGGTGTGGTCAAAGCGGGAGAGCGCCAGGCGCTTGTCCATGGGCGTGGTGGTATCCCCTTCGTACTTGCGCTTGATGAACGCCGACAGCCCCATCACGGTGTTGGGCGGCAGGGTGGTGGCGATCAGGGCGAGAATCAGCCAGTAGTTGCCCTCGGGCACCCGGAAGGAGAAGCCGGTGGCCGCCACCTCGCCCGGATTCGGGCCGGCCAGTGCCAGCGTCAGCACAAAGGAGAGCACGATCAACACGATGATCGCGCGGTTGATGTTTTCCAGCAGCCGATAGACGCCGACCCAGCACATGATCAGTGCCCCCAGTGCCAGCAGGGCCACCCAGGCCAGAATCGGAATCGAGGGCAAAAGAAAATTGAGCGCCAGCGCCGCGCCGGTGAAATTGCCGGCCTGAAAGGCCACGGCGCCCAGAAGTAGTGCAGCGTAGAGCGTGACCGCCCACTTTCGGCCCATGCGCTGGCGAATGCCTTCCATCGCCGACATGCCGGTGGCCAGGGTAAAGCGGATCACCGGGCGCTGGAAGCAAAACGCCACCACCGAAGCCGCCATGACCGCCCACAGCAGCACGAAGCCATACTCGGCGCCCGCCACCGAGAGCGTGGTGATCGAGCCGGGCCCAAGAATACAGGCCGCCACCATGGCGCCCGGGCCCAGGGCGCGCAGACGCTCCATGACGCCGAGCGAGGGGACTCCGCCGGGAAGCGCGCTGTCATGGTGGGTCATCGTTTTCATGGTCGGGCCTCATGACGGTTGGGGATGTGCCTGTGTCATGCAAAGGGCGTGCCGATCGTGGTCGGGATGCGGTATTTCGAGCCTGTGTGGCCGGATTGATAAGCAGGCAGCCGACCAAAAAAAAGCCCTGCGCAAGGCAGGGCAAGGGAGAGAGGGTTGAGGAATCAGTGCGCGACGCTGCCGGAGGCACCGATGCCGGTCTGGGAGCGCACGAACTGCGCATCGAACAGCTCGCGCTCCCGTGCGGCGGAGGCGGACTTGTCGGTCACCGAAAACAGCCAGATGCCGATAAAGGCCACCGCCATCGAGAACAGCGCCGGGTAGTCGTAGGGGTAGACGGGGCTGTCATTGCCCAGCACCTGCACCCAGATGGTCGGACCGAGGATCATCAGCACGATGGCCGTGATCAGCCCCATGCCGCCGCCGATGACCGCGCCGCGGGTGGTGAGCCGGCGCCAGTACATGGAGAGCAGCAGGACCGGGAAGTTGCAGCTCGCCGCGATCGAGAAGGCCAGACCCACCATGAAGGCGACGTTCTGACTCTCGAAGGCAATCCCCAGCACGATGGCCACGATCCCCAGTACCAGTACGGCGATCTTGGAGATGCGCACTTCCTTTTTCTCGTCGGCGTTGTCCTTCATGACGACCCCGGCGTACAGGTCATGCGAGATGGCCGAGGCGCCGGCCAGCGCCAGGCCCGCCACCACGGCGAGGATGGTGGCAAACGCCACCGCCGAGATGAAGCCCAGGAAAATGCTGCCGCCCACGGCGTTGGCCAGGTGCACCGCCACCATGTTGGTGCCGCCGATGATCGCCCCGGTGCTGTCCTGAAAGGCCGGGTTGGTGCTCACCAGGATGATGGCGCCAAAGCCGATGATGAAGGTCAGAACGTAGAAATAGCCGATGAAGCCGGTGGCCACGAACACGCTCTTGCGCGCCTCCTTGGCGTTGCCGACGGTGAAAAAGCGCATCAGGATATGGGGCAGACCGGCGGTGCCGAACATCAGCGCCAGCCCCAGCGAGATCGCCGAGACGGGGTCCTTGACCAGTCCGCCCGGGCTCATGATCGAGGCGCCGTTGTCATGTACGGCCACCGCCTCGTTGAACAGCCCCTCCAGACTGAAATTCACGTGCATCAGCACCATCAGGGCCATGAAGCTGGCGCCAAAGAGCAGAATGGCGGCCTTGATCATCTGCACCCAGGTGGTGGCCAGCATGCCGCCAAAGAGCACGTAACAGACCATCAGAACGCCCACGACCAGCACCGCAATATAGTAGTCCAGACCAAACAGCAGCTGGATCAGCTTGCCGGCGCCCACCATCTGCGCGATCAGGTACAGCGCCACCACGGCCAGCGAGCCAAAGGCGGAAAGCGTGCGCACCGGGCGCTTGCTCAGGCGAAACGAGGCCACGTCGGCAAAGGTGTAGCGCCCCAGATTGCGCAGACGCTCGGCGATCAGAAACATGATCATCGGCCAGCCGACCAGAAAGCCCATCGAGTAGATCAGACCGTCATAACCCGAGGTGAACACCAGCGCCGAGATGCCCAGAAAGGAGGCCGCCGACATGAAATCGCCCGAGATCGCCAGACCGTTCTGGAACCCGGTGATGTTGCCGCCGGCGGCATAGTAGTCCGACGCCGACTGGCTCTTCTTGGACGCCCACCAGGTGATATAAAGCGTGATGCCCACGAAGATCAGAAACATGATGATCGCCGGCACGTTGAGCGACTGCTGCGTTACGGGCCCGGTGACGGCATCGGCCATGGCGGTCGCGCCGGTCAACAGGCTGCCTGCCGCTACCAGCGCCAGTTTGGCAAGTACGGTATTCATTGTTCGATCTCCTCGATCACCCGGGCGTTGAGGCGGTCGAACTCACCGTTGGCACGACGCACGTAGAGGCCGGTCAGCGCGATGGCGACCACGATCAGGCCCAGACCGATGAGGATACCCCAGGTCGTGGTCACGCCCTGGGCAAGCGGGGTGCCCAGTATTCCGGGGGCGAAGGCGATCAGAAGGATAAAGGCCATATAGAGGCCCAGCATGATGATGGAAAGCGTCATGGCAAACCGGCTGCGTTTTTGCACCAGCTCCTGAAAGCTGGCATTGCGCTGAATATCGCGCCACTGAGTGTCGTTGTGCGTCGGTCGATTCATGGCTCATCCTTGTTGTCCCGGCAGATTACCGTTTTATGTGCACGACCCTTAATCCTTGCCTGGAAACGGGACAAAAGAGCAGAGCACTTTAGTCGTGATTCGACCAAAGAAATATTCAGGGCATGAAAGGCTCGCCGGTTGCGATGTCGGCATATACCCTTGGTAACACAGGGTCATCAGGGGCCGCCGGTTGCCATGACGATCGGCGGCAACGCAGGACAGGGGACAGTAAGCGAATGGATATCGAACAGCTGGAAATACGCCAGCACATGGCGCAGTTTGCGCCCTTTGAGTACCTCGGTGACGAGTGGCTCGACCGTGTGGCCACGCAGGTCGAGATCAGTTACTACCAGGCCGGTACCGACATTCTGACGCTGGATCAGGAGGTCAACGAGCTCTGCTACGTTCGCAGCGGTGCTGTCGAGGTCTCGAGACGCAGCGGCCAGCTGTTTGACCGCCTGGTGGAAGGCGACATCTTTGGCTATTCGGATCTTATGCGTAACCGCCGCGTGCGGTTTCCGGTGCGCGCCATCGAGGACACGCTGATCTATTTCGTGCCGGCCGAGCTTTTCGATTCGCTGCGCGCCGACAACGATGATTTCGCCGATTTTGTCGAAACCGGCGGCGACCGCCTCAAGGCCACGGTCGATCAGCAGCGCAATGATAACCAGATGAGCAGTACCCGCGTACGGCGGCTGATCCGGCGCAAGCCCACCATGGTGGACATCCAGACCTCGATAGGGGAGGTTGCCCGGCGCATGCGCGAGGACAACGTGACCTCCGTGCTGGTGCTCAGCGATGAGGGCGCGGAGGCCAACGGACCGCGTCACTTCACGACCCAGGAGGGACTGGTGCGTCGGCTGGCCGGGCTTCTGACCGACCGTGACTGCTGTGTGCGCGCGCTGGCGGAGAATCTCAGCGGCGACACGCCGGTGGGCGAGGTGATGTCGACCAGTCTGATCACGGCGCCCTCGGATGCCTCACTCCACGACGCCACCATGACGATGCTCAATCACAACATTCAGCACCTGCCCGTCCTGTATCGGCGTCGGCCGATCGGCGTGCTGGAGCTGAGCGATGTCATGCGCTATGAAACCCGCAGCAGCCTCTATCTGGTCAGCTCGATCTTCAACCAGTCGGGGCTGGCCGGGCTGGTGCGTCTGAGCGGCGACGTGCCGCTGGTCTTTGCGCGGCTGGTGGACGAGGGCGCCGATGCCCAGATGATCGGTCGTACCATGGCCACGATCTGTCGCAGCTTCATCCGCAAGCTGCTGGAGCTCGGTGAGGCCGAGCTGGGGCCGCCGCCCGTTCCCTACTGCTTCATGGTACTGGGGTCTTGCGCGCGCGATGAGCAGACGGTCTTCGCCGATCAGGACCACGCCATGGTGCTGGATGACAGCTTCGTGCCCGAGGAGCATGACGACTATTTCCAGTCGCTGGCCCGCTTTGTCAGCGACGGGCTGGCCTCGTGCAGCTATCCCCTGTGCAAGGGTGATGTCATGGCGACCAACCAGCGCTGGCGCCAGCCGCTGTCGGTCTGGCAGGGCTACTTCCGCGACTGGATCGAAAACCCCGATCCCGAAGCCCTGCTGCACAGCTCGATCTTCTTCGATCTGGGCTTCGTTCATGGCGAGCTCAACATGCTCGAGAACCTTCAGTCCCTGATCAGCCGACTGGCGCCCCGGCACCCCTTCTTTTTGGCTGCCATGGCCCGCAACGCGCTCAACCGTACGCCGCCGCTGGGGTTGTTTCGTACCTTCATTCTGGAAAAGGACGGCCAGCACAAGGACGCCATCAACCTCAAGCGCCGCGGTACGGCGCCGCTGGTGGATCTGGTGCGCGTGCACGCCCTGGCCTGTGGCTCCAGCTCGAACAACACCATCAATCGCCTCAAGGATATCGCCGAAACGCGGCTGCTGCCCGAGGGGGTCAACGACCGGCTGCGCTACGCCTTCGAGTTCATCTCCATGGTGCGCATTCGCCACCAGGCGCTGGCCATCGAAAGCGGGAACTCGCCGGACAACCGGCTGCGACCCGACAATGTCGAAAGCCACGAGCGCCACAATCTCAAGGATGCCTTTGAAGTGCTCAGCCATGCGCAGAAGTTTCTGAAATTCCGCTATCCGATGCCCTCTACCTCGAGTCGGGGAAGGGGGCGCTGATGCGCGACTGGCCACAGCGACTGCAAAAGCACTATCGGCGCTGGCAGTGGCATCGCCGCGGCAAACTGGTCTCCGAATGGCCGGCCTATCTGGCGGATCGGCAAGGCAAAACGCGCGATAAGCGCCTTGAGCACTATTTCGCCGCCGGCACGTTCGATCCGCAGACGCCGATCAGCGAGGTGCCGATGGTGGCGCTGGACATCGAGACCACCGGTCTCGATCCCTCGCGTGACAGCATCGTCAGTATCGGCGTGCAGCCCTTTACGCTCGGGCGCATTCGCGTGGCCGAGAGCCGCTACTGGACGGTCAAGCCGCGGCGGGCGCTGAGCAGCCGCTCGGTGGTCTATCACCGTCTCACGCACAGTGACCTGGCCGATGCGCCGCGCTTTAACGAGATTATCGGCGAGGTGCTCGAACAGCTTGCCGGACGTCTGGTGGTGGTGCATTACACCCGGATCGAGCGCGAGTTTCTCAACGCCGCCACTCGGTACTATCTCAAGGAGTCGCTGCTGTTTCC
This sequence comes from Kushneria sp. AK178, assembly GCF_053903105.1. Lineage (NCBI taxonomy): Bacteria > Pseudomonadati > Pseudomonadota > Gammaproteobacteria > Oceanospirillales > Halomonadaceae > Kushneria > Kushneria sp. AK178. The sequence goes on from NZ_CP096381.1 coordinate 674,271, forward strand.
GCTGGTCGATACCATGGCGATCGAGGCCTTTCATCATCGCCGGCTGACCTGGTTTCAACGCCTGCGCGGGCGGCGCCCGGTGTCGCTGCGCCTGCACCCCAGCCGGGCGCGCTATAACCTGCCGCCCTATCAGGCCCACCACGCCCTGATCGATGCGCTGGCCACGGCCGAGCTGCTGCAGGCGCAGATCGCCCGGCACTACGCGCCGGATACGCCCGTCGGCGTGCTCTGGGAGTAGATTGTCTGCCCACGAAAAAGGCGGCCCGCGGGCCGCCTTTTTTAATGCGCGTCAAACGCGCGGTCGTATCAGTGCACCTCAGTAGCGTGGCTCCGAGCGCAGCCCCTGAATGATGGCGTAGCAGGCGGCCAGCAGCACGATGGTGAAGGGCAGACCGGTCGTGATAACAGCGGCCTGCAGGGCCGTGAGACCGCCGCCCAGCAGCAGGGCGATGGCAATGGCGCCTTCGATTAATGCCCAGAACACGCGCTGTGCCTTGGGTGCATCGACCTTGCCACCGGCGGTGATGGCGTCGATGACCAGCGAGCCGGAGTCCGAGGAGGTGATGAAGAACACCATGACCAGCACGATGCCGACAAAGGAGGTGATCGCAGAGAGCGGCAGCTGACTCAGCATGGAAAACAGCTGAAGTTCCAGCGCTGCGTCACGGGCACCTTCGAAGCCGTTGGTCAGCTGAGCGATGGCAGTTTCGCCAAAGGCGGTCATCCAGATCACGGAGACGATGCTGGGAACAAGCAGCACGGCGATCAGGAACTCACGCACGGTACGGCCGCGGCTGACGCGGGCGATGAACATGCCCACGAACGGCGACCAGGAGATCCACCAGGCCCAGTAGAAGGCCGTCCAGCCGTGTGTAAAGTCGGTATCCTCGCGACCGAAGGGCATCGACAGCGCCGGCAGGTTCAGGACGTAAGACCACAGGTTCTCGACAAAGCCGGTGGCAATGAGCAGCGTCGGCCCGACGAAGATGACAAACATCATCAGCACAAAGGCCAGCCCCATGTTGATCTGCGACAGGCGCTGTACGCCCTTGTCGACGCCCAGCATGACCGACAGCAGTGCGACCAGCGTGATGCCGATAACAAGAATGACCATGGTCACATCAGTGTTGGGTGTGCCGAACAGATAATTCAGACCGGCAGAGGCTTGAGAAGCACCCAGACCCAGTGATGTGGCAAGTCCGAACAGCGTCGCAAACACTGCCAGGATGTCGATGAGATGGCCCGGCCAGCCCCAGATGCGCTCTCCCAGGATGGGGTAGAAGATCGAGCGCATGGTCAGCGGCAGGCCCTTGTTGAAGGAAAACAGCGCCAGTGCCAGTGCCACGATGGCGTAGATGCCCCACGGGTGCAGGCCCCAGTGAAAGATGGTGGCGGCCATCGCCATGGACTTGGCCTGTTCCTGGTTGCCTTCCGCACCGCCCAGCGGCGCCCAGGCATCACCGGTAATGGACGTGCCGTAGTGGGTAAGCGGCTCCGATACGGCGTAGAACATCAGCCCGATACCCATCCCGGCGGCGAACAGCATCGCGAACCAGCCGGCGTAGCTGAAATCCGGTTTGGCATGCATGCCCCCGATACGCACTCGGCTTAAGGGGGTAAAGATGAGGACCACCGCGAGGATGACGAAGATATTGGCCGCCAGCAGGAAGAGCCAGCTGAGATTGTCGGTCAAAAAGCTTTTGGCGCCGTTGAACACCGGTCCCATCTGGTTGGGAAGGGCGAGCGTGACGATCACGAACAGCAGGATGACCAGCGACGAGACCGTAAAGACCTTGCCGTGCAGGTCGACGCTGAAGCCGAACTTGTTGGTTTGTATGTTGTCCTGGCCAATGACGTAGTCGGTATCGATCAGGTTGGCCTTGCCGCTTGGGGCGGGAATGCCCTCACTGCCCTGATCCTTGTCGTTGTTTTCAGGTGTCTGGCTCAATTTTTTTCTCCATTTCAGCTGGGAAGGTGCTGGCAGGTCGAGCAGTTGAGCTCTCGCAGTACAGTCAAAAAGATAGCTGAATGAACTGTTGGTTTGAATGCTCCGGTGTGACATGCCATCCACAAAAACACGTCAGCTCCGATATTTGGCGTCGCGTGTTCGAGCGGTTTACGACATGCCCTGCCGGGCAGCCACTTGCATGTTACGTTCTATCACACATCATGCCACAGTCTATAGACTATAGAACTACCCGGTATCATGCCCCGGTCGCCTATCGGCCACGGCCGATGGGCGACCATAAAAAACGGGGCGACCCTTCGGCCGCCCCGTCCATTGTTGCCCTTTCAATCCGGGCCGGCCCGGATTGTCAGCGACCTATTGCGCCGGTTTCTTCGCACGGGGCTCCGACATCAGCCCCTTGATGACACCGAAGCAGCCGACCAGCAGTACGATGGCAAACGGCAGCCCCGTCGAGATGACCATCGCCTGCAGAGCGCCCAGACCGCCGCCCAGCAGCAGCGCCACGGCAATGGCACCGCTGATCAGCGCCCAGAACAGACGCTGCGAGGTCGGCGCATCCATCTTGCCGCCGGCAGTGATGGTATCGATGACCAGCGACCCGGAGTCGGCCGAGGTGATAAAGAACACCAGGATCAGCAGCACGCCAATCAGGGACGTAAACGTCGACCAGGGCAGATTGCCCAGCATGGCAAAGAGCTTGATCTCCAGTGCGGCTTCCGCAAGATCCTGCATGCCGGCATCCACCTGGGAAATGGCGGCACCGCCGAAGACGGTCATCCACAGTACACAGATGACGGTTGGTGCCAGCAGCACGGCAATCAGGAACTCGCGCACGGTACGGCCGCGGCTGACGCGAGCGATGAACATTCCCACGAACGGCGACCAGCTGATCCACCACGCCCAGTAGAACGCCGACCAGGACTGGCTGTAGTCAACATCCTCACGGCCGAATGGCATCGACAGCGCCGGCAGGTAGGTGATGTAGGCCCAGATGTTGTTGAAGAACCCGACAACCAGATCCATCGTCGGACCGGTGAACAGGATGAACAGCAACAGCAGAAAGGCCAGACCCATGTTCACCTCGGAAAGGTGCTTGAGACCGGCATTGACACCGGCGGCGACCGAACACAGGGTCACGGTCGTGATCGCCACGATCAAAAGCACCCGCGTGGTATCGGTGTCGGGCACATCAAACAGATAGTGCAGCCCGGCCGTGGCCTGCTGCGCGCCGTAGCCCAGCGAGGTGGCAAGACCGAACAGGGTGGAAAAGACCGCCAGGATGTCCACGATGTGGCCGGGCCAGCCCCAGACGCGCTCGCCCAGAATCGGGTAGAAGATCGAGCGCATGGTCAGCGGCAGCCCCTTGTTGAAGGAGAACAGCGCCAGCGACAGGGCCACCATGGCATAGATCGCCCAGGGGTGAAGTCCCCAGTGCAGCATGGTCGAGGCCATGCCCAGCTGGCGTGCCGCGACTTCATCGCCCATGGCGCCGCCCAGCGGTGCGCTGTCGATACGGACCCCGTTTTCGATCGAGGTGCCGTCCAGCGCCGCCGTATAGTGCGAGATGGGCTCGGCCACCCCGTAGAACATCAGTCCGATGCCCATGCCGGCAGCGAACAGCATGGCGAACCAGCTGAAGTAGTTGTGATCCGGCTTGGCTTCGGCGCCCCCCAGTCGCACCTTGCCCAGCGGCGTGAAGATCAGCCCGATGGCCAGTATCACGAAGATGGCGGTCGACAGCATGAAGAACCACGAGAGGTTGCCGGTCAGCCAGTCACGGATGCCGTTGAAAAACGGCTCCATCTGACCCTGCAGGGTGAGCGTCAGAACCACGAACAGCAGCACCAGCAGCGACGAGATGCCGAACACCTTGCCGTGCAGGTCCACGTTGAAGAGCATGCGACCCTGGAAATTGTCCTGACCGATGACATAGTCGGTATCGATCAGATCGGATTCACCGGTGGGTGCCGGTATCCCCTCCGCGGTATTGCTCTCTTCGTCCTCGTTCTTTTTTTCGTTTTCCGAATCTTGTGTCAAAGTCGTTCTCCATCATTGTGGCCGGGAAGCGTCAAAAACGATCCCGACTGAATGAATGTCAAACCGGAGCCGGGCCGGTCATTTTTTTGTGCCATCGGTCAGCAGGGTAGTCGTTGTCAGACAAACCTCATAACGTCGCGGGCCATTGATTGATGACATTCGAATGGGTGCCTGCCGTTGCCGCAGGCACATGGGGTCGTGCAGTGGGGCTTCAGCAGAGGTGTGACGCGCTCCGGCCGATGCAGCGCCCCTGACGGTCAAACACCATGACATCGAGTGCGATGCCGCTGTGCTGGATGACCGCCGCGGCGCGCCTTCGGGCGCTTTCTGCCAGCTGATCGCCCAGCTGGATGCCCGCCGCGCCGGCCAGTTCAAAGGCCTCGAGGCCCGAATTGGCGCCGGCGATGCGATCAAACAGGCCCTGGTCACCGCCGGCATCGCGCGCCAGCCGGGCCATGCGTTCCAGATCGATGGCGCCCCGCCTGGAGTGCACATCCAGCATGCCCTGGCCGAGCTTGGCCATCTTGGCGATGCCTCCGGCGATGGTGACCTGCGGTACCGGATGCCTTTTCAGATACTTGAGCATGCCGCCGACGAAATCGCCCATTTCGATCAGTGCGCTCTCGTCCAGACCGTAATGCGCCTGGACGGCCGCTTCCGAGGTCGACCCGGTCGACCCCGCCACGTGTGACAGGCCCCGGGCGCGGGCGACATCAATGCCACGGTGAATGGAGTGAATCCATGCCGAGCATGAAAAGGGGATCACGACTCCCGTGGTCCCCAGCACCGACAGCCCTCCCACGATGCCCAGCCGGCCGTTGAGCGTTTTCTCGGCGATGCGCTCGCCGTCGTCGATGGCGATGGTAACTTCCAGATCCACCTGATGATGGCCGGGGGTTTCCTGTGCCACCGCCTCAAGCGCCTGACGAATCATGCGTCGAGGCACCGGATTGATCGCCGGCTCCCCGACCGGCACCGGCAGGCCCGGGCGCGTGACCGTCCCCACACCGGGACCGGCCCTGAACACCAGACCGGAGCCTGCCTTGAGCGGGCGGATCGTGGCGCGCACCAGAACGCCATGCGTGGCATCCGGATCATCGCCGGCATCCTTGACGACGCCGGCCATGGCCCAGTCATGGCCGCGCTCATGCACGGCAAGCGCAAAGGCCGGCGTCTGCCCCTTCGGAAGTGTCACGGTGACCGGATCGGGAAACTCACCGCTCAGCAGGGCCGCATAGGCGGCCCGGGCCGCGGCAGTTGCGCAACAGCCGGTGGTCCAGCCGCGTTTGAGGGGAGATCGATCGTCGCTCATGGCACTTCAGGGGCCGCGAAGGTAGGGCATCACAATAACATGTTCAAACGCCGCCTCCGGCACGCTGGTCACGGCCATGGGGCGGTACTATCGAAGCTGATTGAAAAAACTCATGAAAATGGCGCCTCAGCGTCACAAACATAATCTATGTTGATAATCCGGGTGAGGAAAAAAAGCGTGTGGTACCGCCGCCCGGTACTGACCCGCCCTGTCATGAAAAACCACCAGTGTCCGGCGATGTGCCCTGACCCGATAATCTGGCATCGTCCGGCAGACCGGGATAGACATCATGAGTGAAGAAGTCAGAATCGGGGGCAAATGCCCCTTTGCAGGCGACACCGTGGGCGGTGTTGCCGGTTCCGAGCCGACCACTGATCATTGGTGGCCCAACCGGCTCAAGGTAGAGCTGCTGCATCAGAACCCGCGCGAAGCCAATCCCCAGGATGAGGATTTTGACTACGCGCAGGCTTTCAGCCAGCTGGATCTGGCCGAGGTCAAAAGGGATATCAAGGCCCTTCTGACCTCATCACAGGATTGGTGGCCGTCGGATTACGGCAACTACGGCCCGCAGATGATCCGCATGGCGTGGCACTCCGCCGGTACCTACCGGATTGCCGACGGCCGTGGCGGTGCCGGTGAGGCGATGCAGCGCTTTGCGCCCATCAACAGCTGGTGGGACAACGGCAACGTCGACAAGTCGCGGCGCCTTTTGTGGCCCATCAAGCAGAAGTACGGCGACGCCCTCTCCTGGGCCGATCTGATCGTGCTGACCGGCAACTGCTCGCTGGAGATCATGAATTTCCCCACCTTCGGCTTCGCCGGCGGGCGCATCGATGCCTGGGAGCCGGACAACCTGACCTACTGGGGGCCCGAGAGCTGGTACGGCAAGAAGATCGAGGACGCCCCGCACGGCCCCTTTGAAGGGCATCCGGACCAGATGGTCAATCGCGACCTGCGCTGGACCGGTGAAGCCGGTGACGACAACTATGATCTGGAAGCGCCGCTGGCGGCCTCCAATTCCAACCTGATCTATGTTGACCCGGAAGGCTCGGCCAAAAAGGGCGTGCCGGAAGACTCCGCCGCCGACATTCGCATTACCTTCGGCCGCATGGCGATGAACGACGAGGAGACCGTGGCGCTGATCGCCGGTGGTCACGCCTTCGGCAAGTCCCACGGCATGACGCCCCCGGATCAGATCGGCTTCGCGCCGGAAGGGGCGCCGATGGAAGCGCAGGGGCTGGGCTGGCACAACCCGCGGGGCAAGGGCAACGCCGAAGACACCATGACCAACGGGATCGAGGGCTCCTGGACGCAAAACCCGATCCAGTGGGATAACAGCTATCTGGAAAACCTGTTCAACTTCGAGTGGGAGCAGACCCGCAGTCCCGCCGGTGCCCTGCAGTGGACGCCGGTCGACAAGAACGCCCCGCGTACCCCGGATGCGCACCTGGAAGGCGTCGATCATCCGCTGATGATGATGACCTCCGACATCGCGCTGAAGGTCGACCCGTCCTATCGCGCCATCTGCGAGAAATTCCTCGAGGATTTTGACTACTTCACCGACGCCTTCTCGCGCGCCTGGTACAAGCTGACGCATCGCGACATGGGGCCGAAGGCCCGCTATCTCGGCCCGGAAGTGCCGAACGAGGATCTGATCTGGCAGGACCCGATCCCGGCGGTGGATTTCGAGCTGGTCAACAGCGATGACGTTGCCGAGCTCAAGCGCCGGATTCTCGATACCGATCTGTCGGTGTCCGAGCTGGCAGGGGTGGCCTGGGGCGCGGCTTCGACCTTTCGTACCTCCGACAAGCGCGGCGGCGCCGACGGTGCGCGTATCCGTCTGGCACCGCAGAAGGACTGGCCGGTCAACAATCCGCACCACGTCAGCCGGGTCATCAGTACGCTGGAAGGCCTCAAGCGCGACTTCGACGGCGCCCAGAGCGGCAACAAGAAGGTCTCGCTGGCCGATCTGATCGTGCTGGGCGGCTGCGCTGCGGTGGAAAAGGCGGCGAAGGATGCCGGTGTCGATATCGAAGTGCCCTTCACGCCGGGGCGCAACGATGCCACCGCCGAGCAGACCGACGAGCAAAGCTTTCGCTGGCTGGAGCCGGTCTCCGACGGCTTTCGCAATTTCCATCGCACGGACGTGAACTACAACGTCTCGCCGGAGCAGATCTTTCTCGATCGCGCCGCACTTCTGGGGCTGTCGGCCCCCGAGTGGACGGCGCTGACCGGCGGCCTGCGGGTACTGGACGTCAATGCCGAGGGCGCGCATCGCCACCACGGCGTTTTCACCGACCGCCCCGGCGTTCTGACCAACGACTTTTTCCTGAACCTGACCTCGCCGGCGTTTGAATGGAAAAAGGTCGATACGCAGGGCATGGAGTTCACCCTCAATGATCGCGCCTCCGGTGAAGCGACATTCAAGGCGACCCGCTGTGATCTGATCTTTGGCGCCAACTCGCAGCTGCGCCAGCTTGCCGAGTTCTACGCCCAGAAGGGCGGCCACGAGAAGCTGGTGAAGGACTTCGTGGCGGCCTGGAACAAGGTCATGATGCACGACCGCTTCGACGTCTGATTCCGGCTCGTCGCTTCACCGAACCCGGTGCCTTCTGGCGCCGGGTTTTTTATGGCCGGTCTGCCCCCCCCCTGAAGGCTCGGGCCCTGTCTCTTGGGGCCGTTAAAGCGGGGCATCGGGTCGATAGCGAACACTGTTTGCCTTCCTTTTTTAACGCCTTTAACATGAGCTTAATATTTTCTTAACCTTCCGGGCGTTCACTGGTTTCTGTCGCCATGGGGCCCGTCAAGCGAGTTGTCTGTCATGCATTCGTCCGCTGTCTCCTTCCAGTGGGAGCGCGCGTCCTCCTGGCGTGCTGCCCACCATGTCTATCCCGAGCGCCGTGAATGGAAGATGCGCTACAAGATGTTTTGGCGCGCGACCCTCCATTACGGCATCCATCGTGCGCTGGTCATGGGCATTGGTCTGAACCCGCTGCTGGAAAGGGCGGTAGCGAATCGGCCCAACCTGCTGAACAAGCCGTTTCGACCCTATATCTCGATTCGCTACGGTCATGTCGAGCGGCTGCGCCATCTGCTGCTGCACTACCGCCTGCAATCCGAGCTGCTCGATGATGACGTCAGCGCGCGCATCATGCAGCGCCCGGGGCTGTGGCTGGGGGCGTGTGAAGTGGGGGGCGAAACGGCCAATATCTACCTGGGCTATCGTGGCGCACACGACAAGGAGGGTGAGATGATGCTGATGATCCTCCGTCCGCCCAAAAAGCGCCTTTATAGCGCGGCACTCTCCTTTGTGCGTGATGAGCAGGGTCGGCCGGCATTGTGTCTGGGTACCGTGCAGGGGTCGCGGCAGCAGTCGGACTGGAATCGGCAGTTCACCCGCGATCATTTCGGTCTGCGACCGCAGTCACTGATGGTCGAGCTTACGCAGATGCTGGCCCGCACTCTGGGCATGACCAGTATCTACTGCGTGGACAATGCCCATCACGTCTACCGTGCCAGACCCAACGGCAGCCGACAGCGCGGCTTTGATCTGGATGCGCTGATCATCGAACACGGCGGCGAGGCGGCATCAAAGGGCTGGGTCGTACTGTCCGCCGAGCAGCGTCGCAGGCCCGTGGAAGCCATCGCCTCCAAAAAGCGCAGCATGTATCGCAAGCGCTACGCCTGGCTGGATGCGCTGGAAGAGCGGGTCGGCCGCTCGCTGGCAGGAACGCCCGAGCCGGCGCCGGGCGTGGCCGGCCCGGCCATCGAGCAGGCGCCGGTCATGGCGGATGCCGGCGCTCGCTCACAGGAGAACGCGTCAGTCGCGCTGTGAGCGCGCCTCGCCGATGTTGACCGGCACCCGATAAAGGCTGCTGGTCGCGGTCACGAACAGATAGTGCTGACCGTCGTGTTCGGCAAAGGCCAGATTGGCCGTGCGCTCGGGCAGGTCGACGCGTCCCAGGCGTTCGCCGTCCGGATTGAAGACCTGCAGGCCGCTGTCGCTGCTGGACCAGACGTTGCCGCGTTCATCAACCTTGATGCCATCGGGTACGCCAGGGGAAACCTCGACAAACACGCGCTCGTTGGAAAGCGCACCGTCATCGCTGACATCGTAGGCCACGATATGATGGTTGAGGCTGTCGTCGTCCCGGTCGTGGCCGCGTTCCGAGTCGGCGATGTAGAGCGTGTCTTCGCCGGGGGAGAAGGCCAGCCCGTTGGGCGTTTTGACGGCCGGTGTCTCGAGCCGGGTCAGCTCGTCATTTTTCGGGTCGAAGCGATAGACGTATTCGCCGCCGGTCACCGAGCGTCCGCCGTAGCCCTCCTCGGGCTGATCGATGCCGAAGGTCGGGTCGGTGAACCAGATACGTCCCTGACGGTCCACCACCAGATCATTGGGGCTGTTGAGCTTGTTCTCCCCCTCCAGGTCGACCAGTATCTCCCACTCGCCATTGTCGTCCTGTCGCTCTACCGCGCGCTTGCCGTGCGAGGCGGCAATGACCCGCCCCTCGTGGTCCAGCGTATGGCCGTTATGGAACTGGGCGGGTCGGAGCCACTCGCGAACCTCTTCGCCCTCGCGCCAGATCATCACGCGGTTGTTCTTGATATCGCTCCAGATCACGCTGCCGTCCGGCAGGGCCAGCGGCCCTTCGCTCCATTTGGCGCCGTCATACAGCCGCTGGATGTCGGCGTCGTCATCGATCAGCTCGGCAAACCCGGGGGTCTCCGCAACGACTGCCGGGGCGTCGCCATGTGATGCCAGCGCGCTGCCGGCGCCCATGCCGGCCATCAGCAGACCGGTGCACAGCGAGCGTGAAACGTGTTGAAGCCAGCGGGACATGGGACTTTTCCTTGTGCCTGAGTGGATGGCATCAGTCTGACCCCTGAAACAGCTTTCGCCAATATGACCATTTGCGATTGACACATTCGGGAGGGGATTGCTCAAGCGGTAGCGGCGAGATAGTCTGACCCTTGATTCGTTTTTCGAATCAGATCCTCAGGGCGGGGTGAAAGTCCCCACCGGCGGTGATGTCGTCCCATGATGAACAGGCGAACAAGCCCGCGAGCGCACCACGCGCAGGAACCGGTGAGATCCCGGTGCCGACGGTGATAGTCCGGATGGGAGAGGATTGACGCCCGATGGCCCTTGTGGCACCGGTGCGTCGCTGTACACGTCGTACAAGCACTCCTGTCTTGCCCTGTTCCTTGTCATTCGCCGCCTGTGGCGATTCTGGAGCAGCCTGTCATGTCATTTGAAACATCGTTTGATACGTCCCGATTCCCCGATGCCGGTGGGCGCGTGCGCGCCGCCCTCGACAGCCTGGCCCGCGGCCGCGGCGTGGTGGTCACCGACGATCCCGACCGTGAAAACGAAGGCGATCTGATCTTCGCCGCCACCACCCTTGAAAGCCCGCAGATGGCGCAGATGATCCGTTTCGGCAGCGGCATCGTCTGTCTGTGCCTGACCGGCGCGCATGCCGAACGCCTCGAATTGCCGCCCATGGTGGTCAACAACGAAAGTCCCTATTCGACCGGCTTTACCGTCACCATCGAGGCCCGAGAGGGCGTGACCACCGGTGTCAGCGCCCATGATCGCACTGTCACCGTGCGCGCTGCGGTCGCCGACAACGCCTGTGCCAGTGATCTTGTCCGTCCGGGCCACATCTTCCCGCTGCGCGCCCGTGACGGCGGCGTGCTGGAGCGCCGGGGGCACACCGAGGCGACGATTGATCTGGTGCGTCTGTCGGGTCATGCCCCGGCCGGCGTGCTCTGCGAGCTGATGAACGACGACGGCACCATGATGCAGGGCGAGGCACTGGAAGCCTTCGCCCGCGAATACGACTATCCCATGGTGTCGATTGCCGAGCTGGCCGCCTGGCGCGAGCAGCACGATCAGGCCGAATCCTTTGATGTGGCCGCGTTTGCCACCCTTTGATCGAAACGCGGTGGCCGACCGCCCCGGTCGGTCGCCGACCTCCCGACACAACCCTGACAGGGGGTGCCCATGACGCTGCCCCTGCTTCACCACTTTGATCCTTCTCCCTTTTCCGAAAAGGTGCGCCTGCTGCTGGGCTATTGCGGCCTCGAGTGGGGCTCGGTCCATATCCCGCGCATGATGCCCAAGCCGCACTTCACGGCCCTGACCGGCGGCTATCGCAAAACGCCGGCGCTGCAGCTGGGGCGCGATATCTACTGTGATACCGCGCTGATCGTGCGCGTGATCGAGCGGCTGTCGGGGAACCCGACGCTGCTGCCTCCCGATCAGGCGGCAAGCTGCAGGGCGCTGGAAGAGATGGGCGATCGGCTCTTTCTGGCCGCCATTCCGATTCTCTTTCGCCCCGAAGGGCGCGCCGCACTGATCGAGCAGATCGGTGAAGAGGGTCTGGCGCGCTTTCAGGCCGACCGTGCGGCGCTTTTCAGCGGCGGCAGCGTCTCGCGCCCCGATGATTCGTTTTCCCGCGCCGTCTGGGACCCGACGCTGGAGGCTCTCGAAGCGCAGCTGGCTCATCGGCCGTTCATGCTGGGCGAGACGCCGACGCTGGCCGATTTTTCGCTTTACCATCCGATCTGGTATGTCAGAAACAACCCGGGCGTGCACGGGATCACCGACAGCTATCCCGCCGTGATGGCCTGGTGGGCGCGCATGCAGGCCTTCGGTCATGGCCGTGCTCGTGAGGTCAGCGAGGCCGAAGCGCACGATATGGTGGCCGGCTGTGATCACTGGCAGCCGCTGGCGGGCGGGTTCGATGACAGCGCAGGCATTGCCGCGGGCGAGCGGGTGGCCGTCCACGCCGTGGACTACGGTGTGGATGCGGTGCACGGCCGTCTGGTGCATGTGAACCGGGATACCCTCACGCTCGAACGCGAAGCCGGGTTTGAAGACCGCCCCCTCGGACCGGTCCGGGTGCATTTTCCCCGCGACGGCTTCGCCCTGACCCTGACCCCGATCTGACCCCGTTATCTGCAAGGAGCCTTTCATGACAACCGGTACGGCCTATCAGCAGCTCGAAGCGCGCTTTACGCGTCTGCATCGCTATGCGCATCTGGGCGCCATGGCCGGCTGGGATCAGCTGACCCTGATGCCCGAGGGCGGCAATGAAGCCCGGGCCGAAGCCATGGCGGAGTTGAGCGTGTTGATGCACGACACGCTGATCGCGCCGGAAACGCGCCGGCTGCTCGACGATACCGATGCCGCAGCACTTGAAGACGAGCAAAGGGCCAATCTGCGCGAAATGAACCGCGAGGTACAGGAGGCCACGGTCATGCCGCCGGCGCTGGTGGAGGCGCAGTCGCTGGCCGGTGCGCGCTGTGAAAGCGTCTGGCGGCGCTGCCGGCCCGACAACGACTGGCAGGGCTTTCTGCCCACCTTCAGGGAGGTGGTGCGCCTGTCGCGTGAGGAAGCCGACATTCGCGCCGAGGCGCTGGGCTGTGGCCGCTACGAGGCGCTTTTACAGAAGTTCGAGCCGGGCATGACCGTGGCCGAGCTGGATTGTATCTTCAACGACATGCGTCAGTGGCTGCCCGGGCTTCTGAGCGAGGCGCAGGCGCATCAGCGCGAACGTCGTATCGTCCTGCCCGAAGGCCCCTTTGCCACGGATGACCAGCGACGACTGGGCGAGCGCGTCATGCGCTGGCTGGGGTTTGACTTCAATCACGGCCGGCTGGATGTCAGCCTGCATCCCTTCTGCGGTGGCGTCCCCGAGGACGTGCGCCTGACCACCCGCTATCGGGAAGACGAGTGTCTCTCGGCGCTGATGGGCATCATCCACGAGACCGGTCACGCCCGCTACGAGCAGAACCTGCCGCCGGCGTGGCGCGGCCAGCCGGCGGGACGTGCCCGCTCGATGGCGGTGCATGAGTCCCAGAGCCTGAGTCTGGAGATGCAGCTGGGCCGCAGCGCGCCCTTTGTGCGAACGCTGCAGCCGTGGCTGGTGGAGACCTTCGGCGACCAGCCGGCGTTCGAGACGGAGAACCTGATTCGTCTGGCCCAGCAGGTCGAACCAGGCCTGATCCGCGTTGATGCCGATGAAGTCAGCTACCCGGCGCACATCCTGCTGCGCTATGACATCGAGCGGGCGCTGATCGAAGGCGAGATCGAGGTCGAGGATATTCCGCAGTGGTGGGATGAGGGCATGGCACGCCTGCTGGGACTGGATACCCGCGGCAACTACCGCGATGGCTGCCTGCAGGACATCCACTGGACCGACGGTTCGTTCGGCTATTTCCCCACCTACAGTCTCGGCGCCATGCTCGCCGCCCAGCTGATGGCCGCGGCCCGTCGCGCCGAGCCGCAGATGGACACGCGCATTGCCGAGGGCGACCCGGGCCTGCTGCTGGACTGGCTCAAGGGCAATGTCTGGCAGCAGGGCAGCCTGCTGGAAACGCCAGAACTGATTCAACGCGCCACCGGTGAGGCGCTCAATCCTGAGTACTACCGGCGTCACCTGCGCGAGCGTTACATCGGCGGCTGACGCGTCGCGAGGCAACAGGGATGAGTGACAACCAGTCCGGGTATTACAACGATGCGGTTATATAAGCGCTTGAGTATGTGACATTCGCGCCGGCGACTCCCACACTTGGGCACTCAATACCGCGACGTCGAGACCTCGGCCATGGGTGTACAGGTGGTTTTTCACGGCTGTCTCGATGATTTCCTGTCGCCTTCCGGGCGAGGGCAGCCGGTCATGCAGCAGACCCTGCGGCGAACATCGCTCAAGGATCTGGTGGAGTCCTTCGGGGTGCCGCATCCCGAAGTCGCGGCGCTGACGCTCAATGATCGCCCGGCAGCGTTCGAGACGCTGATCGAGCCGCTGGAAGACGACCATGTGCTGGTCAGGGCCTGGCCGGCCCGGGCGCTGGACGCGCTACGGGCCGAACACGCCCTGCAGCCGCCGCGCCCGCAGCCGGCACGCTTCGTGCTGGACGTGCATCTGGGCAGGCTGGCGCGCGATCTGCGCCTTTTGGGGTTTGACGTCTGCTGGCGCAACGATTTCGACGATGAGGAACTGGCCGGCCTCTCCGAGGCGCAGCGTCGCATTCTGCTCACCCGCGATCGTCGCCTGCTGTATCGCCGCCGCATCGTCCACGGCTATTTCGTGCGTGCCACGGACCCTGCCCGACAGGTCGAGGAGGTCTGTCGGCGCTTTGAACTCCACGGCGAGATTGAAGCCTTCAAGCGCTGCACGCGCTGCAACGCCCCTCTGGTGAAGGTCGACAAGGCGTCGGTCGCCGACCGGCTGGAAGCGCGCACCCTGCGCTATTACAACGATTTCTATCGGTGCGCCGGCTGCCGTCACATCTACTGGCGAGGCAGCCATTTCACGCGCATGGCCGCCTGGATCGAGGCGCTGCAGCAGCAGGCCGGGTGACCGGCGGCGCGGCACGAGCGAGCCCCCGGCCCCTGCGGCGGTGGTCAGAGCCGCGGGTCGCCGGCTTCATCGCCGACCGGTCCCTGCGCCGCGCGTGTGATCATGCGATGAACCTCTTCGGCCACGAGATCGGGGTGATCCTCGGGCGTGAAGGGCGTGCCGTTGATAATGCGCCGCACCACCGGCACCGAGATTCGGATGGCCAGATGCTCGGCCGAGGCCAGTGACTGCGGCGCATGATCGCCCTGAAGCATGGCGATGGGCATGGTGGGCGACAGGGGCAGACGAGCCGCCATCGCTCTGCCATCGCCGGCATTCAGGCAGCGTATCTGATGCGCCAGGCCGGCAGGGCCGGTTGGCTGGCTGTAGGGGGCCCAGGCGAGGGTGGACGAGGGCGCCGCGTGCTGCCGGGCGCCCCGGTCGGGGCCTGCCAGCACCCGATTGAGCAGAGGCCTTGAAAGCGCCGGCGGCAGCTTCTCGATGAGGCCGGCCATGCGTGCAGCACCAGTCAGTGCCGGTGTCGGCCAGTCATCAAGGGCGGGCGTATCCACCAGTACCAGCCCCGCGATCCGTTCGGGATACAGCGCCAGCAGCGCCTGCAGCACGCCGCCGCCGATATCGTGGCCGACGAACACGGCCTGCTCGATCTGCTGGTGGTCCAGCCAGGCGATCAGATAATCCACCTGAGCGGCCAGCGAAATGTCGCGCTCCAGCCCTTCATTGATCGACCAGCCAAAGCCGACCAGCTCCCAGGCCAGACAGCAGCGTCCGGTATCGGTCAGACGGGGGATGACGTGGCGCCACAGGCGCGGGTTGGTGGGGAGGCCATGCAGCATGACCACCGGCGGCTGTTCGCCGCGCTCACCGTGTTCTTCCCAGCGCATCAGCACATTGTTGACCAGGGCGCTGCGTGAGAGCGCCGGTGCCGTATTGAGCCGGTCGTGGCGGGCGGCCTGGATGGTCTGATGCTTCTGCCAGCTGGCCCACGCCATGCCGGCGGCGACGCCTGCCAGAGCCCAGCGGCCCTTGTGCGAGCGCCGGCGTGGACGCTCCCGCGAAATATCACGTGCCATGATGGGTTCCTTTCGTCAGGTAGTGGTGATGACCTGCCCGCACCTGCTCAATAGTCACAATGAAGGACAGCCTGAATGGAAGCATAGCCGGCCCCCTTGGCGGCGCAATCGGTGTTCGAGGTGATGAGGGCTCTTTTTAACCCGGGTATAATTGTATTACCCTAGTGTTCTTAAGGTAAGATTCAAAAAAGGGCGCCCCATGAACACGACACCCCGGCAACCGGCTTCGCTGACAGGGACCGATATTGTCCCCGGCAGCATCCGCGTGCCCCGCGGCGGTAGCGCCCTGCGACGCTTTCTGGCCTTTCTGGGGCCGGGTGCCATGGTGTCGGTGGGCTATATCGATCCGGGCAACTGGGCGACGTCGCTGGAGGGCGGGTCGCGCTTTGGCTATACGCTGTTGTGCGTGATTCTGCTCTCCAACCTGATGGCGGTACTGCTGCAGTCGCTGTGCGCGCGGCTGGGAATCGCCAGCGGGCGCGACCTGGCGCAGAGCTGTCGCGAACACTACTCGACGCCGGTCAACGTCGCGCTCTGGGCGCTGTGCGAGCTGGCGATCATCGCCACGGACCTTGCCGAGGTGATCGGCACCGCCGTGGCGCTCAAGCTGCTGTTCGGCATGCCGCTGGCCTGGGGAGCGGCGATTACCATTGTCGATACGGTGGTGCTGTTGATGCTGATGCGGCGGGGCTTTCGCTGGCTGGAAGCCTTTGTCATGTCGCTGATGGCGATGATCTTCGGCTGTTTCGTGGTGGAACTGGTGCTGGCGCAGCCGTCGCTGGCCGGCATTGCCGACGGCTTTTTCACGCCCGATACCAGCATCGTGACCAATCCGCAGATGCTCTACATCGCCATTGGTATCGTCGGTGCCACGGTCATGCCGCATAATCTGTATCTGCACTCGGCGCTGGTGAAGACCCGTGATGTCGAGCACAGCGCCCGCGGCAAGCGCGAAGCGCTGCGCTTTGCCACGCTCGACAGCACGATTGCCCTGTCGCTGGCGCTGTTCGTCAATGCCGGCATCCTGATTCTGGCCGCGGCGGTCTTTCACAGCGCCGGGCAGACGGTCGTGGAAATCGATCAGGCCTATGCCCTTCTGAGCCCGCTGCTGGGTGCCGGGATTGCGGCGACACTGTTTGGCGTGGCGCTGCTGGCCTCCGGGCTCAATTCGACGGTGACGGCCACGCTGGCCGGTCAGATCGTGATGGAGGGGTTTCTGCGCTTTCGCATGAGGCCCTGGGTACGGCGATTGATCACGCGCGGGCTGGCAATCCTGCCGGTGCTGTATGTTACCCAGGTCTACGGTGACCAGAGTGTCGGGCGGCTGCTGGTGCTGAGTCAGGTCGTGCTGTCGCTGCAGCTGCCGTTTGCCATCGTCCCGCTGATCCGCTTTGTCTCGCGACGCGACTGGATGGGCGAGCTGGCCATCGGCTGGAAAACCCGGGCGCTGACCTGGGCGATCACGAGCCTGATTCTGGTGCTCAACGTCCGGCTGGTCGTGGCGGTATTCCAGGGCCTCTAGCCGGGGCAGGTGCCTGCGGGTCAGGCATCGACGTCGCGAAAGCGGGCGTTGACCAGGCAGTAGCCGCCATAGGCGATCAGTCCCAGAGCGACCGCGCTCAAAAGCCAGGGGCCGAAGGGCTGCTCGGCGACGGCGCTCAGGGCGCCGCCCAGCCCGCGGGCGTCGTCGGGATCGGTATTGATGGCGGACAGGCACAAAAAAAGTGACACGATCATGAAGACGATGCCGCGGGCGATCAGGCCGATCCTCGAGACGTTGGCCGCGATCAGCCGCTGGGTACGGCTCATCTCGTCCAGATGCCAGTTCTTTTCATAGCTGTGTTGCCAGCCGCGCCAGATCTGGCGCAGCCCCACGCCCAGAAAGCCGAGTCCGACGAGGAAAATGGCGACGATACCGCCCGGGTGGGCCATGACGGTACGGGTCTGGCTGCTGGTGTCGCTGGAGCTGCTGCCGCCGTCCATCAGGAGCTCGATGCAGTTGATGGCGATACCGGCATAGATCATGCCGCTGAGCGCATAGCCCAGCCGGGTCAGGATGCCCTTCCAGTTGCGCCCCTTTTGCTCGGCGTCGAGGATGGCCTGCACCAGCCGCCAGGCGGTGTAGCCGAAAAGCCCGATCGCCAGCAGGGCAATGAGAACGCTACCGAAAGGCTGGGTGGCCAGCTCCCTGATGGCTTCCGAGGATCCTCCGTTACGCCCGCCCATGCCCAGTACGGCCATCATCGACAGCCAGCCGATGGTGATATAGATCATGCCCTTGGCGGTGTAGCCGCATCGGGCAGCGATGGTCACAAGGCGCTGGGTGTTGCCGCTGGGATGGTCCAAGCCAACTCCAAATAATCAGGGGGAACGCTAGAGTCTGGAAAACAATGCTTTCGTTTACCAGCCTTTATTGATGGGCACAGCACTTCTTGTACTTTTTGTTGCTACCGCATGGGCAGGGGTCGTTGCGTCCGGCCCGGGCCATGGCCGGCGGGTCGATCACGCCGTCGACATAGCGCCAGCGCCCGGCGCTGCGCCGAAAGTGCGACCGCTCATGCAGCGTATGCTCCTGACCGTCCTCCAGATACCACGCCCGGAATTCCACCATGCCCTGGGCGCCGTTGATGCGCGATTGAATGATCTCGAGGCGCTGCCAGTCCACGGTGCGCACGTTGAGCATCGCCGCGTCCTCGGGCGGGCGCCCCGGCGCGTTGTCCGCCCAGGTCTCGAGCAGGTAGTCACCCAGTCCGCCCAGGGCAAAGGCGCTGTAGCGTGACCGCATGAGGGTCTCGGGCGTGTCGGCAGACCGCTCCCGGCGATGAAGCGGGCCGCAGCAGCGATCATAGGGATAACCGCTGCAGCAGGGGCAGAAGAAGTCGGTGGTCATGAATCAACCCTGTAGCAGTGCAACGTGGTACAGACTGCAATCGTCATGCAGATAAAAAAGACCGGCCGACAGTGTAGAGACTGTCGGCCGGATGTCGAGACGCGCGGGGGAAACGGGGCGATCAGGCCTGCCAGCGCGCACTCAGCCAGTTCAGGGCGCGGGAAGTGGTGGCGCGCACGCCGCGCTCCAGAGCGCTTTCATCCAGACGCGAGGTGGTGATGACGCTGCTGTCATCGCCGCTGTCGCGATCGGTCAGTTCGGGAGCTGCCTCCTGCCGGTGCGGCTCGTCGGAGAGCACCTTCTCCTGCGACTGATTGATCGGCTCGCCCGAGTACAGCACCCACTGATTGCTCTCACGAACCGCATAGGAGCGTATTTCGCGCGGGGCGGTGACGGTCATGTCGGGCAGCTCGCTCTCGGTATCGCCCTTGAGCAGGCTGGCAAACCAGGCGTGGCGCGAGGTTTCAACGGCCGGCTGCCAGGGGGTGGTGCTTTCGCTGGGCGTGTGCTGCGGCGCGAGCTGCCAGCTGTCGGCGCCCATCTGCTCCCACAGATCCAGACGCGGCGACTGCTGAGCCAGTACCGGCGTGTCGTTTTGCGACAGGCGGGTGGCCTGAACCGCCTCACGCGGGGCCAGCGCCATGGTGGTCGCTTCGCGCGGTGCCGGACGGCTCTGAGCGCTCGGCGCCTGTGACGTGCCTGTTTGTTGTGCTGCGGCAACCGTGTCACCGGTATGAATCCGGTCGTTCAGGGCCACGGGCGCCTGCTCGGAGGCGGTATTGATCGGCTCGGCGGCTGTCGGGGCCTGTGCCACCGTGCGGGTCGGGGCAGGCGCGACGGTATCGCCGGTACGAATCTCGTTGCTCACGCCGATGGGCTCGCGCTCGGCGGCGGTATTGATCGACGCCGGGGCCGCCGGAGTCTGAGCCACCGTGCGGGCCGGGGCAGGCGCCACGGTATTGCCGGTACGAATCTCGTTGCTCACGCCGATGGGCTCGCGCTCGGCGGCGGTATTGATCGACGCCGGGGCCGCCGGAGTCTGAGCCACCGTGCGGGCCGGGGCAGGCGCCACGGTATCACCGGTATGAATCTCGTTGCTTACGCCGATGGGCGCCCGCTCGGGGGCGGTATCGGTCGACGCCGGAGCCTGAGCGACGGTGCGGGTCGCAGGCGCAACGGTATCGCCGGTATGAATCTCGTTGCTCACGCCGATGGGCGTCCGCTCGGGCGCGATGCTGACCGGCTCGACACGGGGGGCCTGAGCCACGGCCCGGGTCCGGGCATGTGTGACCGGCGCGCCGGCATCGACCTGGCTGTAGAACTGAAGCCGCGGGCGCTCGGCGACCCTTTTGGGGGCCGGTTGCTGTGGCGCGGTCGTCTCGACGGTCGGGGCAGGCTCGGGAGTGGCCTGAGGGGCCGTCGTGGCTGCTACCTGCGGCGCCTGCTGTTGCGGTGCCGGGCGGCTGGCGGTCTGCTCGCGGCGTTCATGCTTGTTGGCGCGATCCATGGCCAGGGCGCTGTCGCTGGCGTCCGCGCTGGGCCCGGCCGGGTTCGGGCCGAAGCTGGCATGCGTCAGCTGTGGGTCGGTATTGGTATGTACGACCACGGCGTGAACGTTATCGCGCAGCAGCCACATGTCGCCGGTCTTGTCGAGCTTGGGCCCGCGCTTGAGAAACTCGGCAAGCACCTTCTCGCGACGCTCGTCACCAGGCTGGCAGGCCATTCGGGTCGAGGCGATCTCGCCGACGTCCAGTCGGGCCTCGTCCGGACGGGCGTTGGCGCTCAGATGATTGCAGCCAACCCAGGCATCAAGACGATTGCCGGTCAGGTTGACCTTCGCGCCGCTGATGTTGGTCAGCGCCGTGGCATAATAGCCTGAAGATGAAGACCCGGAACTGGCGCATCCTGCCATCAGGGTGGCCAGTGCCAGCGTGGTAAGCGTTGGCCTGAATGCGTGTCGCATTGAAACTCCTGTTGCGTTGATCATGCTACCTGTCCCGGGTAGGCGGTCGGTTTTGATGAAAACATCGGCACATATCGATCATGGGACGCAAGCATACCCTGGTGAGCGGGCAAGGATGTGATCAAAGTGATGATTGTTACATGCTGTGGCATCACACTGTTATCCTTTGCCTCCTTTCGGGTTGACATGACTCGCCTTCACGGGCATCACATCAGGACAGGATATGGCTGACAATGATATCGGCCCGGGCGCACAAAAGTTGCGCTCCCGGATCATCATGCCCCGCAGTTGTCGCGCGCGCGGGCTGCTGGTGGCATTCATGCTGCTGCTGGCGGCCGGCTGCTGGCCGGTCATCACGATATTCAATCGGCCCGTGGTCGTCGCCGGCCTGCCGCTGATGGCGCTGTGGAGCTATGTCATCGTGTTTTCAAGCGTGGCGCTCATGGCGCTGGCCAACCGACTGCCCAGAGACGACAGCGATCCCATGGAAACCGGGCATTATCAGGCATCAGAGGAGTCCCGGAAACCATGACGGGCATGATACCCCTGTGGCTGGCCCTTTTATATATAGCACTGGCGCTGGGGCTTGGCATCCGTGCGCGACGCGGACATGCCATGACGGCGCTGGAACAGTGGGGTGTGGCCGGGCGCAGCATGAACGCCATGGTGCTCTATCTGCTGATCGGTGCCGGCAGCGTCAGCGCCTACACCTTCATGGGCGCGCCGGGCTGGGCGTTCTCGCGTGGTGTGGCGGTCTTTTATGTCGTGATCTATCTCTCCTATCTGGCCGTGGTGGCCTGGTATTTCGGCCCGAAGGTGTGGACGCTGGGCGCGCGCTTTGGCCATGTCACTCAGGCCAGCGCCATTCGCGACCGGTTTGAAAGCACCGCACTCGGGGCGCTGGCGGCTTTGGTCATGGCCATCGGTACGCTGGCCTACGCCGTGCTGCAGACCATGGGGGCGGCCTATATTTTGAGCGTCATGAGCAATGGGCTCCTCCCGATATGGGCCGGGGTGTTGCTGGTGCTCGGCGTCATGGGCACCTATCTCTACATCAGCGGCCAGCGGGCGATCGGCATGACCAATGCCTTTCAGGGCGGGCTCATGCTGTTCGTGGCCTGGCTGGTGGGGATCTGGGCGGTGCACGATTTCACCGGTAGCTGGACCACCGGGGCGCTTTTCGAGCGTCTGGCCGCCGAGCGACCCGAATTCATGACCCTGCCGGGCGCCAGCGGCAACATGAGTTTTGCCTTCTGGACCACCTCGATCATCGTGTCGATGCTCTCCTTTCTGCCGCCGGTCTGGACGCAGTGGATGAGCGCGCGCTCGCGCGAGACCATCCGCCGCTCGGCGACCTGGCTGCCGACCTATTACGTGGTCATTCTGCCCATGGTGGTGGTCGGCTTTATCGGTATCTTTACGCTGCCGACACTGTCGCGAGCCGATACGGTGGCGCTCGAGATGGCGATGCAGACCATGCCGGTGTGGCTGACGGGGCTTCTGGGGGCGGGCACGCTGGCGGCGGCGATGTCCTCGTGCGAGCCCTTTATCCATTCGGTGGCGCTGTCGATCACGCGCGATGTTATTCAGCCGGCGCTGCGCCTGAAAGACGATGTTACCGCGCGGCTGGCACGCTGGATGCTCTTTCCCGTACTGGCGCTGGTGGCGGTGCTGGCGATCAGCGAGCCCGGCAATCTGGTGATGATTCTGCTGGTGGGGCTTGGGTTCGCCGCTCAGGTACTGCCGGCGTTCATTGGCATGTTCTTCTGGTTCGGCGCCACCCGCAGCGGCGTCATGGCGGGGCTGATGGTCGGGTTTGCGGTGACATTTGCCTTTACCGTTTTCTGGTCCAATCCGCTGGGCATTCATGCCGGCTTCTGGGGGCTCTTGGTCAATCTGCCACTGTTCGTCATGGTCTCGCGACGTACCCGTTTGGCGTCGGCGCAGACGCTGCAGCGCTTTTACGAGGTGGCGCGACAGTTTTGAGCGCACCGGAGCAACGTTGGCGGCGATGGCAGGGTCTGCTGCTGCACCTGCTGTCTTCAGGCATTGCTGAGTGGCGGGCGATCCATCAAGAGCCGTCAAAGGCTGTGATACAGTACGTTTTCCTGCGACAGATCGGTATCCACACCTGTTACTCGATTTGACAGGAGGATACCGCTGTCCTGTTCTGAAATCGGATAAACAACTATTAAAGGTATCCGTATGCAGATTCGTAGTGTTGTCACCGGCGTTTTCGCCCTCTCGATGATGGGCGCCGCAACTTCCGCACTCGCTGATACATGGCGTTTTGGTCTTGAGGAGACCGAAGGCAGTGTCCAGTACGCCTACGCCGAAGCCTTCAAGGAACTGATCGAAGAAAAAAGTGACGGTGATATCACCGTTCAGATCCTGCCCTACGGGGTCTGGGGGTCCAACTATTCGGCGCTGTACGATGCGCTGCAAAGCGGTGCCATTCCCGTCTCCTTCGGCTCGGGGTTTCTGGGCGGCACGGTGCCCGAAAGTCAGCTGATGAGCCTCAACTACGTCATGCCCAATGACCAGCTGGAAACGGCGGAAATTCTCAATTCCGATGCGTTCATGCAAAGCGAGGCGTGGCAGCAGTCGTTTCGCAGCCGCGGACTGGTCCCGCTGGCCGCCGTGCCCGAAGGGTTTCAGGTATGGACCGCCAACAGGGAAATTCGCACGCCCGAGGACATGAACGGCCTGCAGATTCGCGTCATGGACAACAGTTTGCTGCGCGCCACCTATCAGGCCTATGGCGCCGCGCCCATTACCATTGCCTACGGTGAGCTCTACAGCGCGCTGCAGCAGGGGCAGGCCGAGGGCAACATCCAGCCCGTCTTTGCGCATGAAAACATGGGCTTTTATGAGGTGCAGGACTACATGATCTTTGCCGAGCAGGCGCAGTTCATCGGCAATCTGATCGCCAACCAGGAGTGGTACGAAGCGCTTCCCGACGATCAGCAGGAGGTGCTGCAATCGACGCTGGATGAGATGGTACAAAAGGGCCACGACATCCAGACGCAGTTCAACGCCGAGCGTCTCGAGACCATCAAGGACAACAGCGACATCAACATCATCCATCTCAACGGTGAGGAGCGCAGTCGCTTCCGTGAACTCGCCCGTCCGGTCCGTCAGGAGTATGTCGACATGGTCGGTGAGCGCGGCCAGCAGGCGCTGGATATTCTGCTCGAGCAGGTCGAGGCCAGCCGATCCGGTTCCAGCGACAGCGATGACAGCGGGCAGTCGTCCTGATCCGACCGGGCCAATGGCTTGAAAAAACGCCCGCAGACAGCGTCTGTGGGCGTTTTTTATGCCGTGTACTTCAGACTCAATCGCCGCCCAGCGAGGGCAGCAGCAGCGAGATCTGCGGGAAGGCAATCAGAATCAGCGTGGCCAGCAGCAAAATGACGATAAAGGGCGGTGTGCCGCGAATGACCTCCAGATAGGGGCGGCGAAAGACGGCGATGGCCGTAAAGATATCGCAGCCAAAGGGGGGCGTGGCCGAGCCGATGGCCGCCTGCAGGGTCACGATGACCCCGACGTGTACCGGATCCAGCCCGGTCGACTGCACCAGTGGCTTGAAGATGGGGACCAGAATCAGGATTACCACGATGGGGTCGACAAACATGCAGCCGATAAAGAAGGCCACGGCAATCAGAAGCAGGGCCAGAAACTGGCTGTCGCCGATGCCATCGATGATCGGTCCCAGAATCTGTTCGGGCACGCCGGCCGTAGCCAGTGCCTGGGAAAAGGCCGCGCCAATCGCCACCAGAATAAAGACCACGGCGGTAATCATGCCGGTCGAAAGGGCCAGACCACCAAGGTCGCGAATTTTGACCTGACGATAGATCACCACCTCCAGCAGCAGGGCATAGGCCACCGCCACGGCCGAGGCTTCCACGGCGCTGAAAAATCCCCCATAGATACCGCCGACCACCAGGATCGGGAAGCCCATCGGCAGGATCACGCGACGCAGGGCGCGTCCCCGCTCTCGCCATGAGGCCCTGGGATCCGGCGTAATGCCCTTCAGGCGCGAGTCGATCCAGCAGTAGAGCGAAAACATCACCATGATCAGCAGCCCCGGCAGAATGCCGGCCAGGAAAAGGTCGCCGATCGAGGTCTGCATCGCCACGCCGTAGATAATGAAACCGATGCTGGGCGGGATCAGCAGGGCGACGTCACTGGCATTGATGATCAGTGCCAGTGTGAAGGCATCGGAATAGCCCTTCTTGAGCAGGCGAGGGCGCATCGGCCCGCCCATGGCCACCACGGTCGCCTGGGTCGAGCCGGAAACGGCACCAAACAGGGCGCATGACGCGGCAGTGGTGATGGGCAGACCGCCGCGCAGATGACGGGTAAAGGCATCTACCACATCCAGCAGCCGATTGGCCGTATGGCCCTTGGTCAGGATATCGGCGGCAAAGATGAACATCGGCACGGCCGCCAGCACCCAGCTGCCGACCCCGTTGATCATCCAGCTGACCGCCTGATCCGGGCCAAAAAAGGTCATTCCGGTAAACATCATGTAAAGTGTGCCGGCCGCCAGAGGCACCATCATGGGAAACCCCAGCAGCAGCAGTACGAGCATGAGCACACCAAGCCCTGTCAGCATGATCCCTTCCCTCGCATTCTTGTCATCATGAATATGGTTGCAGGCACCCCGCGGGCGGTGATCAATCGCGTGCCGTATCGGCGCTTTTGGCGTCACTGTCCGGCAGCGGCGCCTCGTTGTAGTCCTCCCTTTCCGTAAGAGAGCGCCAGATGCCGGGGCTTGTCAGGTTACGAACGAGGGTCAGGACATACTGAATACCGGCGAGCGCAAAACCGATGGGCAGGGCAAGATAAACGATCCAGAGCGGCATCTGCAGCGAGGCACTGGTACGGCCGCGGTCATGGATGGTGATGACATACTCGATGGACTTGTAGCTGAAATAGAACATCAAAAGCGCCGTCCCCAGACAGATCAGCATCAGCAGTGCCTTGCGGCGCTGACCGCTGAGCTGTTCATAAAATGCCGACATGCTGATATGGCGGGCATGACGCGCGGCGTAGCCCACCCCGGCAAAGGTGATGATCACAATCAGCATCTCGGTCATTTCATACGTCCCGGTGATGCCCTGGCCAAAAACAATGTTGCCCACGACATGGGCACTCATCAAAAGCGCCATGACGAGAATGCTGCCGGCAACAATGATGCGTTCGATCAGGCCCAGTCCGCGATCCAGTTGCAGCAGGACGCGCAACAGTGCGCTTGAGGGGTGATCCTCACCCCGTGAGGCAGAAGTCCGGCCCATGAGCTTTTATCCTTGTTGTGAAGAGCACATCACAGACAATACAGCCTTGCCTCTTTATAACAAGAGGCAGGCGGGTGTC
This sequence comes from Kushneria sp. AK178, assembly GCF_053903105.1. Classification (NCBI taxonomy): domain Bacteria; kingdom Pseudomonadati; phylum Pseudomonadota; class Gammaproteobacteria; order Oceanospirillales; family Halomonadaceae; genus Kushneria; species Kushneria sp. AK178. The sequence goes on from NZ_CP096381.1 coordinate 700,262, forward strand.
ATTGGCATGGTTCGGCCTGCCCATCGACCACCGGGAATATTCTGCTCATGGCAGTGGGTTTGACGCCCGGCGTTTAAACCGGCACTGCAACGGCTTCATGAGGTGGTGCGATCATTTTGAAAATACGGGATCAATGCCTGAAGAGGTGGCGATGGTGATGTCTGCTGCCAGGCATGACGCTACTGGTAGGCTGTTCGCCATGGGCCCCGGCGCCGGAGCCTGCAGTGCGATCATGGTGGCACTGGACCCGCACTGCCTTGGCTCCTGCGCCGGCCGGGACCGGTGCTCGATGACATTGTCACCTTCGTGCCCGCGTCCCGCGCCGGAATGGAGGCCGGGGGTCAGCGTCTGGGGCGTGAGGTGAGCGCCATTTCGACCAGGTCCAGCTCGCGTACCAGCCGACGCAGGGTGTCGTCATCGATGTTGTGCGCGGCGCGCAGACGGTAGTACTCGCGCCGCTCGGCGCGCAGGGCTGCCAGACGCATCTCGCGGGAGAATTGCTGATCGAGCTCGTGGCGCTCGGAGCTGGAGTGACGGTCGTCGATGGTCATCAGGCTGCGGTAGTAGCTGATTAATCGGGCACTGGTGTCGGTCAGTATCGAACGCTCGAGCTCTGAGTCGCGCGTCGTTTCGGCCTCCTTGTGCCAGGTCTCGATCGCTTCGATGGCAGCGCTGGAGGCGGCGTGACGCGCTGCCCGGACCTCCTCGTCGCGCCAGCTGTCATCGGGCTTGTCCATGCGGCGCAGCAGCAGGGGCAGGGCGATACTGCCCACCAGCAGGGTGAAGAGAATGACACCGGTGGCCAGAAAGATGACCAGCTCCCGTCCCGGAAATGGCTCGCCGCCGGGCAGCGTCAGCGGTAGCGACAGTGCCGCGGCCAGCGTAATGGTGCCGCGGATGCCGGCCAGAGTGCCCACGGCCATGATGCCGCTGGACAGGGGCACATGCGCCGTTCGCCGCCGCCGTGACGAGAGTCTCGAGAGATAGACCGCCCCCATGATCCAGAAAAAACGCAGCAGCATCAGCGCCAGCGAGATCACGATCACATAAAATACCAGCTCGGTCAGACTGAAACTGCGAACGTCGTTGAGAGAGGACTGGATCGCCCCGCCGATGATGTCGGGCAGCTGCAGACCCAGCAGCAGAAACACCATCGCATTGAGCAGAAAGGTCAGCACCTCCCAGAACTGGTTCATCTGCATGCGCGTGCGGGTCTGGGCGTAACGCTTGAGCTCGGTACGGTTGATGGTCACACCGGCCGCCACGGCCGCCATGATGCCCGAGCCGTCGAAGTGCTCGGCGACCAGATAGGCGGCAAAGGGGATCATCAGCATGACCAGCAGGATTTCGGTCGAGGATTCGGTACCGCGCTTGTCGATCAGCTTGCGGCGGATGGTCGAAAAGAGGAAGGCGAGCGCAATGCCGACCGACAGGCCCACCAGGGTGATCAGGGTAAACTGCAGACTGACCTGACCGAAGGAGAAGGCCCCGGTCATGGCCGCGGCCACGGCAAACTTGAGCGACACCAGCGCCGAGGCGTCATTCATCAGCGACTCGCCCTCGAGAATATGCATCAACCGCGGCGGCACGCCCAGCTTGCCCGAAATGGCCGATACCGCCACGGCATCGGTCGGCGAGAGAATGGCCGCCAGTGCAAAGCAGACGGCCAGCGGCAGATTGGGCAGCAGCCAGTGGATCAGAAAGCCGGCGCCCACCACGGTAAACAGCACCAGCCCCACGGCCAGGGCAATGATGGGATGGCGCAGCGACATCAGCTCTCGCTGGGGGAACTGCCAGGCATCGGCAAACAGCAGCGGCGGCACGAACAGCAGCATGAAGGTCTGGGGTTCCAGATTGATATCCAGCGGCGTGTTCAGCAAGGCCAGTATCGCGCCGATGGCAATCTGCAGAATGGGCAGGGGAATACGGGGCATGAAACGGGCCAGTATGCCGCTGCCGGCCGCGACCAGAATCAGTGATAAGGCCAATAACACTGTATGCATCAATGACGTCCTGTCATGCTTTGCCTGTTCCTTTGAGGCGTTTCAAAAAAAATGGTTGCAGCCGCTTCCACATGAAAGGGGCGTGTCGTCCGGGGGCGTCATGCCCTGTACCGAAACGATCAGGGCGGCATCTGCCCAACAAAAAACCGGCATCTCGCAGGAGATGCCGGTAGAGCCTTCAGCGACGGCAGGTCGCACGCAATGAATCGATATCAGGCGTGCTGCTTGCGGTGACGCCCTTCCTTGATCTCTTCGATCAACTTGTTGTTGAAGGCATTGAGATCCTGCGGCGTGCGGCTGGTGACCAGGGCGCTGTCGCAGACCACTTCGCTGTCTTCCCACTGGGCGCCGGCGTTTTTCAGATCCTGCGCAATGGTCGGCACGGACGTCAGGCGACGGCCATCCACCACTTCGGCGTTGATCAGGATCCAGGGCGCATGGCAGATCGCGCCGACCGGCTTGCCGGCCTTGAAGAAGTCGCGCACAAAGCTCAGCGCCTTCTCATCGGTACGCAGCGTGTCCGGATTGAAGTGGCCGCCCGGCAGCATCAGCGCGTCATAGTCATCGGCGCTGACCTCTTCGAGCACCTTGTCGACCGGATACTCATCGCCCCAGTCGGTTTCCGCCCAGGCCATGATGCCGTGCTTTTTGGGCGAGACCACGTGGACCTCGATGCTCTGGGCTTCCAGCGCCTTTTTCGGCGAGGCAAGCTCGGACTCTTCAAAACCGTCGGTGGCCAGAATGGCGACCTTCGTGCCTTTTAATTCGCTCATGTCAGAACGCTCCTTATCCTGGACATTGAATGGGGTCTATCGGGCGCGTCTTACGCGTGCTGCTTGCGATGACGGCCTTCGTGGATTTCCTCGATCATCTTGCTGCAGAAGGCATCCAGATCCTGCGGCAGGCGGCTGGTGACGAACGCGCTGTCGCAGACGACTTCGCTGTCTTCCCACTTCGCGCCGGCGTTTTCCAGATCCTTGCGCAGCGCCGGAACCGAGGTCATGCGGCGGCCATCGACCACGCCGGCGTTGATCAGCGTCCAGGCGGCGTGACAGATGGCACCGACCGGCTTGCCTTCCTCGAAAAAGCCGCGGGCAAAGGTCAGGGCCTTCTCGTTGGTGCGCAGGTTGTCGGGGTTGAGGACACCACCCGGCAGGACCAGCGCCTGATAGTCATGCGAGCTGACTTCATCAAGGCTCTTGTCGACCGGATAGTCTTCGCCCCACTGGGTCTCGGCCCAGGCACGAATGGTGCCATGTGCGGGCGAGACAACGTGGACTTCGATGCCCTGTGCGGTCAGCGTGGCCTGCGGTACGGCCAGTTCCGACTCTTCGAAGCCGTCGGTGGCCATGATGGCAACGCGAACACCCATCAGATCCTGATTCATGTGCTTCCCCCATTCCTTTGGTGGTTCATGTGATAGCTGTCTTCCCATCCACCTGCGGCCGATGGGAAGGTCTTTCAAGAGGCGCTGTCCGCATCATGCCGACAGCGGCTCATGTTTCATGCCTCGTTTCTCGTCGGCGGCGCCATGAATTCCGGTCCCACCGGGTCGGTGATGCACTCCGACAGGATGGCATCAATGTCGCGCATGGCCTGATCGTTGAGCGACCAGCCCATCACTTCGTTGGCCGGGTCGAGCTGGTCCGGGCGACGGGCGCCCCACAGCGCGACCGAGACACCGGGCTGGTCGAGCAGCCAGCGCAGGGCCAGATGCAGGACGCGCTTGTCGTAATGCTCGCGGGCATAGGCGTCGAGTTTCTCGACGGCGCTGATGTACTGCTCGAAGCGCGGCGACTGGAACTTGGGATCATTGTTGCGCAGATCGTCGCCTTCAAAGCGGGTGTCACGATGCATCTTGCCGGAGAGCAGGCCGCGGCACAGGGCGCCGTAGGTCAGGGTGCCCACGCCGTCGTCACGAACGGCCGGCAGGATGTCGCGCTCGATGTCGCGCTCGAACAGGTTATAGGGCGGCTGCATGGTGGACAGCGGGCAGATCGCTTCGAAGGCGCGCATCTGTTCGATCGAGAAGTTGGACACGCCCACGGCGCGGATCTTGCCCGAGTCTTTCAGCTCCTTGAGCACTGTGGCGGCTTCCTCGACGTCCACGGTCGGGTCCGGCCAGTGCAGCTGATACAGATCGATGTAGTCGGTCTGCAGCCTTTTGAGGCTGTCGTTGATCTCCTGCTCGATGCGAGCGCGGCTGGCATCGCGGTAGGGGCCATCGTCGTTCCAGTTCAGACCGCACTTGGTCGCCAGCACCGCCTGATCGCGGATGCCGCCTTCCTTGAGTGCCTTGCCCACCAGACGCTCGGATTCGCCAAAGCCATAGACGGCAGCGGTATCGATACAGGTGATGCCGCGCTCCACGGCACTTTGAACGGTGGCGATCGACTGCTTTTCATCAGTGCCGCCCCATTTCCAGCCGCCAATGGCCCAGGTGCCCAGCGCAATGCGCGACGGCTTGAGGTCACTGTTGGGGAGCTGAATCGTTTCCATGTAAACAATACCTCCTTGAAACCTGATTCCTGAAACAGGGCCGGATCATCATTAGGCCGCTACGAAAATCGTCACTCAAGCGTAGACGTCGCCTCAGCATTGTGCATGCAGTACCTGCTAATCAAACCGATTGATCACCAGTGCGCCGGTGTCCGGCCTCGGGTAAGCTGGCACCCGACCGGTGCTGTCTGTCTCAAGCCGTCATGATTCGCTGGAAATGCCCATGAACACTGCCCTGTTGATCTCCCTGGTGGCGATGACCGCTGCCGTGGTCGTGGCCGTAGCCCTGTGGTGGCGCGTCCGCGGCCAGTGTGCGCTGGTGGCAACGCTTGAAGAAGAGAGTGAGCACCTGCGTGAGCAGGTCGGGGAGACCGAGCGCATGCTGGCCGAGCGTGAGGCGCTGCTCGAGCGGGAACAGACGCACACCCAGGAACTGCGAGCGCAGCTGACGCAGCGCGAGCACCGGCTGTCCGAGGTCAGCGACGCACTCTCGGATTATCGCGAGCGCACCACGCGCCTGGAGACCGAAAAGCAGCGCGACGCCGCTCACTTCGAGGAGCGTCTGAGCCTTTTGGGCAGCGCGCGCCAGGAACTGACCCACGAGTTCGAGCGCCTCGCCGGGCGCATCTTTGACGAGCGGCAACAGCAGTTCTCCCGCCAAGGCCAGGAGAGCGTCAGCGCCCTGATGGCGCCAGTGCGCGAGCAGATCGAACAGTTTCGGGCGCGCCTTGAAACCCTCCACGGCGAGCAGCAGCACAGCCGTACCCAGCTCACCACCCAGCTGGAGTATCTGGCCGGGCTCAACCGTCAGATGAGCGAGGATGCCAGCAACCTGACCCGGGCGCTCAAGGGCGACAACAAGTCGCAGGGCAACTGGGGTGAGCTGATTCTGGAACGGGTACTGGAACGCTCCGGATTGCGGCCTGGCATCGAGTACGAACGCGAGGTGGTGCTGACCCACGACCAGGGGCGCTCCCGTCCGGACGCCGTGATTTATCTACCCGAATCGCGTCATCTGATCATCGACGCCAAGGTATCGCTCACGGCCTGGGGCGAGGTAGTGGCCGCCGACAGTGACGCCGTCCGTGATCAGGCCATGCGCCGTCATCTGCGCTCGGTGCGCAGTCACATCGAAACGCTGTCCGACAAGGGCTATGCGCGTCTGCCGGGACTTAATGCTCCGGACATGGTGTTTCTGTTCATGCCCATCGAACCCGCCTTTGCGGCCGTGTTCGAGCACGATGACCGGCTCTTCCATGAGGCCTTTGATCGCCACGTCGTGCTGGTCACACCCTCCACGCTGCTGGCCAGTCTGCGCACGGTGGCCGGGCTGTGGCGGCTGGAGCGCCAGAACGACAACGCCCGCGACATCGTTGCGCGTGCCGAGAAGCTGCTGGAAAAGTGCCACGGCTTCGTGACCAGCATGGAGGAAGTCGGCACGCAGCTCGAGCGTGCCACCAGCAGCCATCGCCAGGCGATGAACCGCCTGCGCGACGGGCAGGGCAGCCTGATCGCCCAGGCCGGACGGCTCAATGCGCTGGGGGTGCGCAACCGCAAGGCCTGGCCGGAAAGCGTCCGTGAGAGCGCCCGGCGCGGGCGCGAGGCGCAGGAGGCACACCGGGACGAGCATCACGCTCCGTTTGCACCATCAGACGAGACACCCGGGACGCTGCGTTTCGACGAGGAGTGAGTCTGATCCGTATCGTTTGCCTGTTCAGCGCCCGTGCTGGAACAGGCGAACGATCGAGGCGCTGCGGGCACTCAGCAGTTCCGGAGCGCGCTCGAGCGCTTCCTCCAGTGCCATCGGGCCATCCGCCAGTGCAAAGGCGGCGGTGACGCCTTCATCGAGAGCCTGCTCCCAGCCGCTGTCCAGCTTGCCGGCCAGCACCACACAGGGCACGCCGTGACGGTGGGCAGCCCGCGACACGCCGATCGGCGTCTTGCCGGACAGGCTCTGACCGTCCAGCCGCCCCTCGCCGGTGATGACCAGATCGGCGCGCTCCAGCGCCTGCTCGAAATCGACCTGTTCCATGACCAGCTCGATGCCCGGGCGCAGCGTGGCGCCTGAAAAGGCCAGCGCGGCGAAGCCCATGCCGCCGGCCGCGCCTGCGCCGGGCGTGTCGCGATGGTCCTGTCCGATATCCTGAGCTGTCACTTCGGCCAGTTGCGCCAGCGCCTGATCAAGCTGGTCAACCTGCGCCCGGGTGGCGCCCTTTTGCGGGCCGAAAATGGCACTGGCGCCCTGGTCGCCGCACAGTGGGTTGTTGACATCCACCGCCGCCTCGACCGTGAGCCCTTCAAGGCGCGGATCGAGTCCGGAGAGATCGATGCGGGCAAGCCGGGACAGCGCCGCGCCGCCGGGCTCGAGGGGCCGATCGCTGTCGTCCAGAAAGCGCACACCCAGCGCGCTCATCATGCCGGCGCCGCCGTCATTGGTGGCGCTGCCGCCCAGGGTGAGGATCAGATGCTCGGCGCCTTCTTCCAGCGCCGCGTGGATCAGCTCGCCCACCCCGCGCGTGGTGGTATGCAGGGCGTCACGCTCCTCGGTGGCGAGATGCTGCAGACCGCTGGCCTCGGCCAGCTCGACAATGGCGGTGCGGCGGCTGGCGATCCAGCCCCACTGCGCCGTGCGTGGGCGGTTCAGGGCATCGTGAACCTCGAGGCTGCGCGCTTCGGCGCCACTGGCGGTCAACAGCGCTTCCAGCGTGCCTTCGCCGCCATCGCCCAGCGGGCACAGGGTCCACTCGGCATCGGGAGCGGCCTGACGCACGCCCTCGGCGATAGCGTTCGCGGCGTCAGTGGCGCCCAGAGCATCCTTGAAGCTATCGGGGGCGATCAGAATGTGCATGCAGACTCTCCGGCAGGGACTGTAACTCCCGAGCATAGCCCGGCAGGCGTTACGGCGGCCAATGGCGTGCCTCAGGGGGATGCAAAAGCACGGCATGGCGATGAAGCCGCACGTCAGGGACCAGCTTGCTTCTCCCGCCGATTTGCTCCATGGCAATCTCGTGCAAAATGACGGGACCTGCTGTCTGCGCGGCGAGTCGGTCAGCGTTGGCAGACGCGTTTTCCAGCCGGCTCAACGCTTCGGTGACAGTCCTGTGGATGGCCCCATTGCCGCCAGAACCCGCGGCAGCGCCGTGCCTGCCCTGGTTGCCTATCCTGTCGGCCCGCGTCACGCAGACATTGCAGGCCTTTCGTATCCCCTCTAATGTCTCACTGAAAGGGCAGCGGTTCGGCGCCTTTCTCCCATGGGATCACTCTCGGGTGTCAGGGATACTGCACAGGGGCGCGCCATGTCATCCATTCGACGGCTTGTGAAACCGACGCTGCTGAGCCTGGCGCTGGCAGGCTGTACGTCGCTGCCTTCGACGCAGCCGCTGGACGCCAGCGACCGGGCCGTACCGGCGTCGTGCTACGCCGAATACGGCGGGACGCGTCTGGCTCAGGTCCGCGCCATTGCCGGTGCGCTCGAGGCGCAGGACTACGAGATTCGTGCCAGCGACGTCGAGCTGGGGCTGGTCAGCGCCGAGCGCGTCCGACGTCAGCCCGGGCTGGGCGCAACCCGCCACTGGCGCGGCACCAGCATGGGATGGTTCGGCAATCGTCGTCGCGGCGTGATGCTGGGCGGCGGGCTCGGCGACCCCTTCGACGTGTTTCGCGCCGATCCCTACAGCCTCGAGCGGGTCTCGGTCAGCGCTGATGGCCCGCGCTATCTGGCGGTGCGCAGCGTGATGACCGTCTCTCCCGACGGCTTTGTCATCGACGCCCGCCCGGGCTCGCCGGAGCCCTTTTGCCGTCAGACACATGCGGCCATCGAGCAGGCGCTGGCGCGTCCGGGAGAGACACCATGAGGGCAGTACACGGGGGTGCGCGGCGCTGGACAGGACGCGGGATCACCATGGCCGTGCTGCTGATGATGCTGGCCGGCTGTGCCACCACGTCCTCACTGCCCCCGCCCGAGCGGCTCGAGCACTTCCGGGCACCGCCCGAGCAGGTCATACAGGCCACCATGGCGGCGCTTGCCGAGCGCGGCTTCGTGATTGTCTACGGCGATCACGCCCTGGGCGATATCCGCGCCACCTACGCCGCCCGCCCCGAATGGCGGGTCGAGGCGCACGTGGATGACGACCCGCGCGGCAGTGCGCTGCGGCTCAGAGCCTGGCAGGGCAGGGCGGCACTGGGCGTGGGCGCCCTTGATCGGCTGACCACATCCATTGCCGAGCGACTCGGAGAGGGACCATTGTCGGGCGCGGGTGTCGTGGCCCCCTGAGCGGTTACGTTCTCAGCCGGTTTTGATGCCGGCGGCAAACGCCTGCAGCAGCGCCAGGCGCGTCCGACGGCGCTCGTCATCCAGCGGCTGCGCCTGCCCGACGCCCCAGACCGGCCCGGGCCAGGCGGCATCCTCTCTGAATCGTGCGATCACATGCACATGAAGCTGCGGCACCATGTTGCCCAGTGCGCCGATATTCATCTTGTCGGCCCCGGTTTCGCGTTGAAGAAACTCACCAAGCCGGTCGACCTCCTGCCATAGCCGGGCGCGCTCGTGCCCGGGCAGTTCGAAGCTTTCACGAATGCTGTCGCGCTGCGGTATCAACAGCGCCCAGACAAAGCGGGCATCGTTCATCAGGCGCAGCTCGCAAAGCTCGAGCGAGGCGACCGGCAGGGTATCCGCAGCCAGTCTTTCATGTAGTGCAAAGGCCATGATGGCACTCCCGGAGCAGCAGAAGGGATATTCCCGTGGCATTGGAGGAGATCGCCACTGGAAATGCAAACCGGTTCAAAAAATGCCAGACTCCTGCCATGGAGTGCGATGGCAGATCCGGACCCGGCGCCATCGCATGCCATATATTCCCGTCAACAAGGAGCTGTTACATGAAAAAATGGACGAGCATGATGCTGATTGCCCTCTTTTCCGCAGCGGCACTGTCTGCCTGCAACACGGTCGGCGGTGCCGGTGAAGATATCGAGTCGGGCGGTGAGTCCATTCAGGACGCGGCCAACTGATATCGTGTTTTCGGGCAGGGGCGCAACGCCGCCTGCCCGTGTCACCAAACGCCCGGCTGCCACGCCCTCCATGATGCCCTCACGCTCCCTTTCAGCGCCCGCCCGGCCTCTTCCGACGACACCCGGCTTCTGATACCACGACCCTTTTTGATCCCGGCCGCCCGACATTCGTGCGTTTTCGAATAGACTCTGCGCCCGCGATCGACGGGCATGCGTGCCCGGCCTCAAATGATATGGATGTACACTTGATAATCCTTATCATTGGGCTTACTGTGATTTCGCTCGCATGCCTGAGCGCGGCCTTCAGCGCCAATCAAAAAAGATGGTAGTGATCCATAACAGTCAGGGGAACAGTCATGAGTCGAACGGGGAAGTTCGGTCCCGGTGCAGGGGAAGTACGCTATCTGAGCTCGCTTCTGGCCGGAGCGGTATTGTTGCCGGTCGCCGGTGGCGTCTGGGCCGCCGAGCAGCAAAGCGGTGACGCGGCGGAGACCACCACGGTCACCACAACCACCACGGCTGCGGCGTCCGGCGGCGATGGCTCACGCCTGGACACCATTACCGTGGAAGGCAACCGGCTCTATGACATGCTCCCCTCCGAGCAGACCGGCGGCTACGGCGTGGATGCCGCCACCGTCGGCACCAAAACCCCGGCCGCCCTGCGCGATATCCCGCAGTCGATCAGCGTGGTGACCCGCGAGGCGATCGAGGATCAGAACTTCGATACGCTTGATCAGCTGGCCAAACGCACGCCGGGCATGCGCGTGCTCTCCAACGATAGCGGCCGGTCGTCGATCTATGCCCGCGGCTACGAATATGATGAATACAACATCGATGGCCTGCCAGCGCCCATGGCCAGCATTAATGGCACGGTGCCCAACCTGTCGGCGTTTGATCGCGTCGAGATCATGCGCGGGCCGTCCGGGCTCTTTAACAGCACCAGCGAAATGGGCGGTATCGTCAATCTGGTGCGCAAGCGCCCGACCCACGATTTCCAGGGCCACGTGACCGGGCGCTATGGCAGCTGGGATCAAAATTATGTAGAAACGGATCTTTCGGGGCCGATCAATGCCGATGGCAGCGTGCGGGGCCGGCTGGTCATCGACAACAGTGATACCAACGGCTTTGTCGATCACAACGACAATACCAATCAGACCTTTTATGGTGCGCTGGATGTTGATCTGGACGAAGACACCATGCTGTCGCTGGCTTATCTTCGGCAGCACAAGGACATTACTGTCAATAACGGCCTTCCGACCGATGCAGATGGGAATTTGCTGGATGTCACACGCTCTACTTTTGCAGGGGCGGACTGGAACAGTTTTGAAATGCAAAGCAATGACTACATTGCCGAGCTGACGCATCAGTTTGATAACGGTGGTTATGGCCGATTTGCCGCACGTTATTCTACCAGGCAGGCTAACTACAATTATGTGTTTGGTGGTACTGGTGTTGAGGCAAATGGAGGTTTTGACGCCAGAGGCACAGGCGGCGATGTAGATCAGCAATCACTCTCCATGGACGCCAGCTACAGTCAGCCCTTTGATGCACTGGGTAATGTTAGTGAGTTCGTGGTCGGCACCGATTACAAGCGTTACGAAACAGACACGGTTCGAAGCTCAGTGGCTGCAAGAGGCGGTCCGGATAATACTTATTTCAATGATGGTTTGGGAGACGGGCCCACTTCATTTGATGGCATTAGAAATATTACCGAGATCGATTTTCTTGCTCCCGACAGGTCTGGTGCCCGAATTTCAGATCAGCGCGAAACGCTTGAAGAGTATGGCCTCTATTCCAAGCTGACCTTCCGGCCGATTCAGGACCTGGCTCTGATCGGCGGCGCTCGTTTGAGTTCCTATCAGGCTCGCGTCACTGACCATGGCAACAACGATGCCGTCAGTAGTCGCAGCGACGACAGCAAGTTAACGCCTTATGGCGGTCTGGTTTACGATCTGGATCGTCACCACTCGCTGTATGCCAGCTACTCCGAAGTGTTCAAGCCACAAACGCAGACGGATGCCAATAACGATCTGCTCAAGGCGCGTGAGGGCACGCAGTATGAAGTGGGCATCAAAGGCAGCTATTTTAACGGTGACCTCAATGCTCGCATGAGCGCCTTCCGCCTGTACGATGAAAACTACGCGGCCGGCGTTACCGGACAAAACTATAACGCTGATACCGGCAAGCGGCGCATCCAGGGCGCCGAGCTTGAGCTGACCGGCAGCATTACCGATCAGTGGGACGTGATTGCCGGCTATACCTATCTGGACACTGAGGTGAAAGACGGCGACGAAGAAGCTACTTTCCTGCTGATGCCGCACAATATGGTCAATCTGTGGACCCAGTATGGCTTTGAGGGCGGGGCGCTGGACGGTTTCCACATCGGCGGTGGCGTCACGGCAATGGATGGCTTTCATTCCAGTCAGGGCGTTGAGGCGCCGGGGTATGCAGTGGTCGATGCCATGGTCGGTTACGACTTCACGCCGAGCCTGTCGGGTCAGCTCAATTTCAACAACATCCTCGACAAGAAGTACTATGAGCGTGTGGGCAGCACTGGAACCTTCAACATGTACGGCGCGCCGTCGAACGTGGTGGCCTCACTGCGCTACGACCTGTGATCTCATCGGCGCCGGCCCTGTCGGCGCCGTTTTTAATACTTCCAAGCGCTTGCGAGACACTAAAAACCCGGCTCATGGCCGGGTTCTTTAATGCTTATCAACAGGTTTGAATGTCTCAGCGAATGCCCAGCGTGGCGCCGCCGTCGATGCGCATGTCATGCATGGTGATATGCCGCGCCCGGTCAGAGAGCAGAAAGCGGATCGCTTCGCTGACGTCTTCAGGCTCGGCAATGCGTTTCAGCGGAATGCCCAGCTTCCACCCCGCCAGCGAACCGCGGATGACGTTGTCGCGCCCGCTGTCATCCGCCCACATGCCGCGCTGCATGTCGGTATCGGTGGAGCCGGGGGAGACGATGTTGCAGCGTACGTTGTGTTCGGCCATTTCCAGCCCCAGACAGCGCACCAGCTGATGGGTGGCCGCCTTGGAGGCGCAGTAGGCGCCCATCGCCTGGCGTGGCGTATCGGCGGCGTTGGAGCCGACCACCACGATGGCGCCGTGTTCACGCTCGGCCATCCGTCGCGCCACGGCGCGGGTGACGTTAAAAACGCCGGTGGTGTTCACATTCAGTGCGTGCAGCCACTGCGCATCGGTGAGTTCGGTGACCCGGCCCATCTGCAGTACGCCCGCGACATGGGCCAGCCGCGTGATGGGGGTGTACGCCTCGATCGCCTCGATGGCGGTCTCCACCGCGGTCGAGTCACCGACATCCACCACCTGCGTGCTGACCCGCTCGGCGCCGAATGCCTGTTTGAGCCGGGCGGCCGTGTCGGAGAGCGTCTCGGCAAGACTGTCCAGCAGGGCCACGCTGGCACCTTCCTCGAGAAGATCGCGAGCCAGCGTCGCCCCAATGCCGCGGGCGGCGCCGGTAATGACGATGTGTTCGCCTTCAAACTCGCCGCTCATTTGAGCTCATCCATGATGCGGTGACGCTCCTGATGATAGCGCTCCTCGTTCCAGCAGTGGCGCCAGTAGGGCACCGCATAGAGCTGACGTTTGGTCAGACCGCGGATGCCCATCAGGTGCTCGCGCAGGGAGAGCACCGCCGAGTTTTCGCCGCCCACCCAGGCCGAGACGCTGCCGGACTCGGGGAAGTCCATGGCGCGTACGGCATCGACCTGCAGCGTCGACAGGCACGACGGCATGTCACCGCGATAGAGCCAGTGCACTTCCATGCCCGGCGGATGCGTCAGCGCCTGGCGTTCGGTCTCATCGGTCACCTCGATCAGCACCACGCCGCGGGCCTGCTCATCCATCTCTTCAAGCAGGGCGCTGATGGCGGGCAGGGCGGTCATGTCGCCGGCAATCAGCGACCAGTCGGCCGGCGGCAGCAGCGGGTTCGGCCCGCCGGGGCCGCTGATACCGATCATGTCGCCCGGCCTTGCGGCCAGCGCCCAGCGCGAGGCCGGGCCTTCATCGCCGTGGGCGACGAAGTCCACGCTCAGTTCGCGACGCTCGGCGTCGAAATGACGCACGCTGTAGGTGCGGGTGATCGGCTTCTCCTCGAGCGCCGGCCAGACCACGCCGGCCTCGGTGAGCTGCGGCAGCACCGGGGCGCTTTGATGTGCCAGCGGCAGAAAGACCTTGATGTGGCCGCCGCCGCGGTGGGCGGGGAAGCCTTCCAGCGCCTCACCACCGAGCACGATGCGGATCATGTGCTCGGTGATGACCTCGCGACGCACCACTTCCAGCAGCATCGGCGGGCGCTTTTTGCCCTTCGGGGGCGGGGCGGTCTGAGCCGCCTGATTGGCAATCATTTCAGCGGCACTCATGCGCTGACTCCCTGACGGTTGAGCAGTGCGACCCAGTCGATAATGGTCGGCGCTTCGACCAGATCCATGAAGCTGACATCAAAGCCTTCCCGGCGCAGTTCCTCGACGAACGTCATCATGCGCATCGAGTCCAGTCCGTAGAAGAGCAGGTTGTCATCAGCTGGTATGTCTTCGGCGCTGACGCCGGCCAGCGTGGCTACCCGCCGGGTCAGCGCGGCCTGCGTCATGCCGGCTTCGGTTTGCCGGTCGCCCTGTGTGGCGTCGAACGCTTCCAGGGCCCGGGCGCTGGGGATGACCACGCCGCAGCGGCCGGCCACGTAGTCAAGCGCCATGTCATGACGGGCGCGCGAGAAATCGGCCACGCCGTCGGTAAGCATGAAGCACTGCACGTCCTGCATGAAGCCTTCCAGTGCCGTGGCCAGACAGCCGATGTGGGCATAGACCCCGCCGATGATGAGCTGGTCGCGGCCCCGGTCGCGCATGCGCTCGCGCAGGTCGCTGCGCTGAAAGGCGCTGTAGCGCCATTTGGTCAGCACCACATCCCCTTCCTGCGGGGCCAGTTCATCCACCACCGGATACTGCTCGGGATGCGCCGGCAGCCCTGGGCCCCAGAAATCGTTGAGCAGGGCGCGATCATCATCGGGCTGGTCGGTGGGCTGGGCGGTATAGACCACCGGCACGCCTGCGGCGCGGGCCGCTGCGATCAGCGCGGCCAGATGGTTGACCACTTCGGGAATCGGCGCGGCGCTTGCGTCATACTTGTCCAGAAAGTAGCGCTGCATGTCGTGGATCAACAGCACGGCGCGCGCGGGGTCGACCTGCCAGCTGACCCGGTTGTCGGGCAGTTCGCTGGTGGCGGGCAGTGAATAGCTCGCGATGGCGGGAATGGCCATGATACCTCTCCTGTAATCCTTCAGCGCCGCGGGCCGGCGTCAGTCGCCCGCGGATGCATCGTCGGCGAACCAGTGCGCCTTGAGCGTCTGGCGCAGCGCCTTCTTGCTGATCTTGCCCACCCCGGTCTGCGGGAAGGCGTCGAGAAACTCGAAGCGCTCGGGCACCTTGTAGTTGGCAAGGCCCCGGTCGCGTAAAAAGCGGGCCAGTACCATCGGCTTCGGCGTCTCCCCGCGGGACACGACAAAGGCGCAGACCCGCTCGCCCAGATAAGGGTCGGGCATGGCCACGACCGCCACGTCATGGACGCTGTCATGCGCCAGCAGCTGGTTTTCGACCTCCTCGGCGGCCACCTTCTCGCCGCCGCGGTTGATCTGGTCCTTGTCACGCCCTTCGACAATCAGATAGCCATCCGGTGTCATCTGGACGCGATCACCGGTGCGATAAAAGCCCTCACTGGTGAAGGCGCGCCGGTTGTGGGCGTCTTCCGGTTCCTCGCCGCCGGCGGGGGCGACGAAATAGCCCGGGATGGTATAGGGGCCGCGGGTAATCAGATGGCCCACGCCGCCCGGCGGCACGGGCTGATCGTCGTCATCGACCACCAGCACCTCATCCAGCGGTGACATCGGATGCCCCTGGGTGGTGTTGATCAGCTCGATGGGGTCATCCAGGCCGGTGTAGTTGACCAGCCCCTCGGCCATGCCGAAGACCTGCTGCAGCCGACAGCCCAGCGTCGGCGCCACGCGGCGTGCGGCCTCGCTGACCAGTTTCGCCCCGCCCACCTGCAGAATGTCGAGATTCGACAGGTCGGCGCGGGCATGGGGCGCGCTGTCGAGCCACAGCATCGCCAGCGGCGGTACCAGCGAGGTCATGGTGACCCGCTCGCGCTCGATCAGCGCAAAGCACTCATCCGGGCTGGGGCGTGGCGCAATGACCAGTCGGCCGCCGCCGAGCAGCACGCCCAGAAAGCCCGGCGAGCTCATGGGAAAATTGTGCCCGATCGGCAGCGCGATCAGATAGACCGTATCAGGCGTGACGCTGCAGGCGCGATTGCTCTCGCGCAGGCTGTAGTGATAGTCGTCATGGCGCCGCGGAATCAGCTTGGGCACGCCGGTGGTGCCGCCGGAGAGCTGGAAAAAGGCCAGGTCGTGGGCGCTCGGGACATCCTCGACCGGCGCGCCCTCATGCTTGTAAAGCGTCTCGAAGGCGGTGAACTCTTCGGCCTCGCCGCAGACAACGACCTGCTCGAGCGTGGGCACCGCCTCACGCACCTCGCGGGCCATGGCGCGGTAGTCAAAACCGCCGTTGCGATCGCAGATGATCAGCGCGCGCGCCGTGGCGGCGCGACAGAAATGCTCGACTTCGAAGCGGCGATGCGCCGGCAGGGCGAAGATCGGCAGGGCGCCGAGGCGAAAGAGGGCAAAGCAGGCCACCACGAACTCGTGGCGGTTGGGCAGCTGCAGGACCACCCGGTCGCCGCGCTCGATCCCCGAGCGGCGCAGGCCGCGGGCGAAGGCGTCCACGCGGGCATCCAGCTCGGTGTAGCTTAAACGCAGGTCATGATCGACCAGCGCTTCACGGGGGCCGTGCTCACGGGCGAGACGACGCAGCATGGCGCCGAAGGTCTCGTCGAGCCAGCAGCCGTGGTCGCGATACAGGCGCTGGCGCTCGAGCGGGTAGTCCGGGCAGCGCGAGACGATCTCGTCAAGCGTGGCGCGCCGGGTCGGTGTCGGGGTTGTCATCATCAAACCGTCTTGTTCGTTGCGTCGTCGTAATCCAGGCCCATGGCACCCAGCATGGTCCGCATCTTGGCCGCCGTTTCTTCCAGCTCGCTGCGCGGGATCGAGCCCGGCACCACGCCGGCGCCGGCGAACACGCGCACGTGATCGGGGGCGAGTTCGGCGCAGCGGATGGCAATGGCCCATTCGCCGTCGCCCGTCTCGTCACACCAGCCGACCAGCCCGGTGAAGTAGCCGCGCTCGAAGCCTTCCAGCGTTTTGATCGCCTGATGGGCGTCCTGCCAGGGCGCGCCGCACACGGCGGGCGTAGGGTGAAGGGCGGCCGCCACGCCCAGCGAGGTCAGGCTCGGATCGGCAAGCTCGCCTTCAAGCGTGGTCGAGAGGTGCCACATGCGGTCGGTGGCAATCACCTCCGGACCGTCCGGCACGTCCAGCGTGCGACACAGCGGGCGCAGGGCGGCCACGATCGCCTCGACGACCAGCGCATGCTCGCGCCGATCCTTGTCGGAGACGCGAAGTCCCTCGGCGCGGCGCTGGTCCTCGCAGGCGTTGTCGTGACGCGGAATGGAGCCGGCCAGCGGATTGGCGATCACCCGATGGCCCTCGCGACGGATCAAAAGTTCCGGGCTGGCACCGACCAGGCTGCGGTCCTCACCGGTCGGCAACGCGAAGTTATAGCCCTGCGGATTGATGCTCAAAAGGCGCTTCAACAGCGCCCGGGCATCCACCGGCGCCTGAGTCTGGACGCGCAGCGATCGGGCCAGTACCACCTTGTTGAGCGCGGTGGTGTCAAATTGTTGCAGGGCGCTCTCCACGGCGCGACAGTAGTGCTCGGGCGCCGGCTCGGGCGTGATCGAGCGGGCCGGTGTCTCGAGTGGGGCGCTGTCCGGAGGCCGACTCGAGGTGTCGGGCGCGGCGCGCAGCAGCTCTGCAGGCACGACAAGGCGGGCGCTGTCAGCGTGATCGAACGGGATCAGCCCCATGATGACGGGATCCATATGGCCCTGTGCCCGGGCGGTGCTGAAAAGCTCACGGGCGGTGTCATCCAGCGTCTGCGCCCGGGCATCGCGGGTCTGACGCTGATGGGCCACGCCGCGTCCCAGCAGGGTCGTGGCCGGTGAAGAGAAAAAGGCATCATTCGGTTCGAGGCCCTCGAGCAGCCCGCAGGAAGCCCGGGCAAGCGATAACCGGGAAGGGAACGGCTGATTCACGTTGACTCCTGACAAGTCGCGTTGTCAGTGGACGGGCACCGGAAGCGGGCCACCGGTGCGGTAACAGAGCGTCACTCTAGCCCAAATGAGAAACATTATCAAAATCATTCGTGCTGAAAACGCCGTCCCGGTCGATCCGTCAGGACGCCCGGCGCAGGCGCTGTCACGATCGACTATGCTTGCTGCCACATCAGAACATGGCGGTCATTGCCCCGTTATCAGGAGTGCTCGATGCAGGACCTTCCTCGCCACCCAACGCCCGACACCGAGTGGGCCGACCGGCTGGCGGCGACCAGTTTTTTCAACGCGTTGCTGCGCGAGACCGCGCACTGGTGGCTGGAACGTCACGACGGTGACGAGATGGCCGTGATTCCTCTGACGCCCGCGCGCGAGCGCTGTCTGCGCGTGGCTCTCGGGCATCGAAGCCTCTCCGGGCGCTGCCGGATCCGCCTGCCCCTGCGGCTGGCCACGCCGGACGGCCTTCAGACCCTCTCTCTTGAGCAGGCCGTCGACGCTTTGCTGGCAAGCCCCTGGCTTTGTGAGCACCCGCTGGTGGGCCGGCTTGATGCCGTGCGGCGCGAGACGTTTTTCAAAAGCGTCATGGGCAGCCGCGATACCATCGCCGCGGCGCTTGCCGGGCGCGATGACCTGGACCATCTCATGACCGGGCCGCTTGGCTTTCTCGAGGCCGAGCAGGGGCTGCTGGTCGGCCATGACTTTCATCCGGCGCCCAAGTCGCAGGCGCCCTTCAATGACGCGCAGGCGCGGGCGTATACCCCCGAGCACCGGGCGAGCGTTTCGCTGGTCTGGTGGGGCGTGTCACCGACGCGGGCGGTGGGCGATTCCAGCCGTGAACCTGCGGCCGCCGCGTTGATGTACGATCTGCTGCCGGAGACGCTGGCCGAGCGACTGCCGGTGGGGTTTAGTGCGCTGCCCATGCACCCCTGGCAGGCCCACTTTCTGCAGGCGCGCGAGGACATCGCCGCGCGGATCGAGGCCGGGGAACTGATCGTGCTGGGCAAGGAAGGGCAGGACAGTGACACCGCCCGGCGCTGGTACCCGACCTCCTCGCACCGCTCGCTCTACTGCGCGCAGGCCGACTGGATGGTCAAGGGCTCGCTGTCGGCGCGGCTGACCAACTCGCTGCGGGTGCTGCACGGCGATGAGGTGATGCGCGGCCTGCGGCTGGATCGCTGGTGGCCGACAGTGCGCGAGGATATCCGCGAGCACTTTCACCTGATGCAGGAGCCGGCCTGGCTGGGCTGGAAAACCGCTGACGGCGACATCGACGAGGCAAGCCTTGCGCTGTTGCGCGAAAACCGCATTGCCGGCCCCGAGTCGCCCAGCGTGGTGCTCGCTACCCTGACCCAGCCGCTGGGCGAGGAGACGCTGCTGGCCTGCAGCGTCCGGCGTCTGGCGGCGCTTGAGGGTATCAGCGAGCGTGAAGCGGCGCTTGTGTGGTTTGATGCCTTCTGCGAGCGGGTGCTGTCGCCGCTGATCCGGCTGGTGGTCGAGGAGGGCATCGTGCTGCTGGCCCATCAGCAGAACATCGTGGTGCGCCTGGACCGCGAGCGCCCGGTGGGAGTGGACTATCGCGACTGCCAGGGCAGCGGTGTCACGGACCATTTCATGACCCGTCATCCCGGGGAGAGCGTCAGCCGGGACCATCGCATCACCGAGGCCATGCTCAAGCGCTATTTTCCCTACTATGTCATCGTCAATTCGACCCTTGCGGTGACCGCGGCGCTGGCCGAGGCGGACCTTGTTGACGAGCCCGCGCTGATGGCGCGGCTGCGCGATCATCTGGCGGCGCTGCGCCGCTGCTGTGACGATGGCGATCCCGCGCTGCTGGATCACCTGCTGGAAGCGAGCACGCTCGAGGTGAAAAGCAACTTCTTCTGCTATCTGGCCGGCATCAACGAATCCACACTCGATGACCCGGCAAGGATTTATCTGGACATGCCCAATCCGCTGCTGATTGAGGCGCCAGCATCCTGACCCATGACCCTGATATCGCGAGACACCACCATGTCCAGCCGTGACGATCTGTCGACCAGCGAGACACTGGCGCCCTCACAGACGCGAGCGCTTGTGGACGCCATCGATCACCACTTTGCCACCCACCCCGAGTGTCGCCTGCTGACGCTGGATGATGCCTGGCGCGCCGATCCCCACTGGTATCCGCTGTGTCAGGCGCTGGGGGCCCCGCGGGTGCTGCGGGAAAGCTTCTATCAGCGCCCGTGGCAGTGGCTCAAGTCCGACTACGCCGCTCAGCCCTTCGAGATCGAGCGCGGGCTGCCAAAGCGGCCGCCCAAACCGCGGGGCGTGGTCTATGAGCGTTTTGATCCGCGCCTGGAAAGCCGGCTCACCCTGCGCGTCTGCGAGCACGCACGCGACCTGGACCGCCTGCACGGCTGGATGCAGCGCGAGCGGGTGGCCCGCTTCTGGCAGCAGAACAAGCCGCATGACGCATTCAGTGACTGGCTGGACAAGCGGCTGGCCGAGCCGCACCGCCTGTCGCTGATGGCCGAGCTGGACGGCGAGGCGTTCGGCTATTTCGAGCTCTACTGGGCTCCCGAGGACGTGCTGGGCGACTACTACGCCTGGCAGGCCTTCGATCGTGGCCTGCATGTGCTGGTCGGCGAGGACAATTTCCGCGGCGAGCGTTTTGTCGATGCCTGGCTTGCCGCGCTGCAGCACTACGCCTACCTGAGCGAGCCGCGCACCGAGCGTATCGTGCTGGAGCCCGACGCCGGCAACGAGCGTATCTTTCGCCATCTCGAGCGGCTGGGGCTTTTCAGCCTGCGCGAGTTCGATCTGCCCGACAAGCGCGCCATGCTGGTCATGGGCAGCCGTCATCACTTCTTTGGACAGGTGATGTGATGTCGGTCGGGTCCCTGTCATCGATTCTGCCGCCGCAGCTTGCCGCCATCGACCCTGACGAAGCCATCCGCCGGCACTGGGCGCGCGCCAATCGCGCGCTGATCGTTAAAATGATCAGCGAGCTGGCCTGGGAGCAGGTGCTGCTGCCCGAGGCCGATGGAAACACCGAGAGCGCAAGCGACAGAAAGGGCTGGCGGCTGGATATCGAGGCGGTCTCCGATAAGAACCGGAGCACCTCGGCCGACAGCCGTGCCTGCGGACGCTGGCACTTTCAGGCCACCACGAACCTGTGGGGGCAGCTTCTGATCGATGCCGACAGTCTCGCCGGCCCGGAAGCCGCCGGCGGGATGCCGGAGGCCGCCGAGTTTCTGCTGGCGCTGGCTCCCGGCATGGGCATGAACGATGCCCAGCTGGCCGAGCATCTGGAGGATCTCTACAACACCCTGCGCGGCGACTGCTATCTCATCGAGGCGCACCAGCGTCTGGGCGCCGACGCGGCGATCCGGCTTGCCGAGCCGCAGCGCCAGGCCGTGCTCGATGGCCACCCGAAGTTCTTGTTCAACAAGGGGCGGCGCGGCTGGGGCGAACAGTCGCTTGAGCGCTACGCGCCGGAATACGGCCACCCCTTTCAGGTCGAGTGGCTGATGGTGCGCCGTGAGCGGCTCAAAAGCAGCCGCATGGCGATCGATGAGGCCACACTGCTGGACAGCGTGCTCGATCACGATCAGCGCCGTGCCCTGCTGGCGGCGCGCGATGGCAAGTGTGCGGTGCTGGGGGAGAAGGCCGAAACCTTCGCCCTGATGCCGGTGCACCCGTGGCAGTGGGCGCGCATGCTCGCCATGCTGCATGTCGGCGATATCGGCCGCGGCGACATGGCCTGGCTGGGCGCCTTCGGCGATCACTTCGTGGCCCAGCAGTCGCTGCGCACGCTGACCAACGCCAGCCGCCCGGGGCGCTTTGATCTCAAGCTGCCGATCACCATCATGAACACCTCCAGCTATCGCGGCATTCCAGGGCAGTACATGCTGGCCGGGCCCGCCGCTTCCCACTGGCTGCAGGCGCGCGCCGACGATGACGACGAGTTTCGCCGTGCCGGCCTCGAGATTCTGGCCGAGCCGGCCTCTGCCGTGGTCGAACACGACCAGTACGGCCGCCTCGATGAGGCGCCGTATCGCTTTCGCGAGCTCTGCGGGGTGATCTGGCGCGAGGGGCTGGCCCCGCGGGTGAGCGACAATGAGCAGGCGCTTTTGATGTCGGAGCTGATGCAGTGCGACGGTCACGGCCGGGCCTGGCTTGCCGCCTATATCGAGGCCGCCGGCATTGATGCCGAGCAGTGGCTATCGCGCATGTTCGAGGTCACGCTGATCCCGATGTATCATCTGATCTGCCGGTTCGGGGTCATCATCATTGCCCACGGGCAGAACCTGACCCTGATCCTGCGCGATGGCGTGCCGCACCGGCTGGCGCTCAAGGACTTTCAGGGCGATCTGCGCCTGGTCGACGAAGACTTTCCCGAGGCCCGTGACCTGCCGCGCGAGCTGGTGGAGGCGACCGTGCGCCTGGGGCCGGAAAAGCTGATTCACGATCTGCAGACCGGCCATTTCGTGACGCTTTTGCGCTTTGTCGCGCCGCTGGCCGAGCAGGCCGGTGTGAGCGAAACGCGCTTTTATCAGCTCTGCGCCCGTGCGCTGGAGGCCTATATGGCGCGCCACGATGAGATGCAGGCCCGCTTTGATCTGTTCAGTCTGTTCAAGCCGCGCATTCTGCGTCTGGGCCTCAACCGTTCGAAGTTTCTGCATGCCAATGACAGCTCAGCGGCACGCATGCTGCCGGACATGGATCATCTGATCGACAATCCGCTCTATCACTGCCTGAGCGACGATGACCCGCTGCGCCACCACGGCGAGTCGGCACTGTCGCGTCAGGGCGCCTGACTATCCGAGATATTGCCCGACATGGCTGACACCCCCGAGCTTCTGGATCTGGCCGGTATCGGCGCCGGTCCGTTCAACCTGAGCATCGCCGCACTGGCCGCCGACCGTCTGCCCCGGCTGTCCACGCGCTTTTTCGACCGCCAAAAGCGCTATGCCTGGCATGAAGGCATGATGCTGCCGGACACGCATCTGCAGACCGGCTTTCTCAAGGATCTGGTCACCGCGATCGACCCGACCAGCCGCTGGTCGTTTCTCAACTATCTGGTCCAGCACCGGCGCTTTTACCGCTTTTTGAACGCCGAGCTCTCCACGGTGTCGCGCGCGGAGTTTTCCGACTATCTGCGCTGGGCCGCCGAGGGGCTGGACAACGTCTGGCTGGATCACAGCGTGCGCGAGATCGACCACGACGGCGAACATTTCTGCCTGCGCACCGATACCCGCACCTTCCGCGCGCGCCATCTGTGTCTGGGCAGCGGCAAGGCGCCCTGGCTGCCGGACTTCGCCCGCGAGCATCAGGGCGAGCACTGCCTGCACGCCGAATCGATTGCCTGGCGCGCGCGCGATTTCACCAACCAAAGGGTGGTGATCGTCGGCGGCGGGCAGAGCGGGGCGGATATCTTCATCAACGCCCTGCGCGGTCACTGGGGGCCACCGACATCGCTGAACTGGCTGTCGCGCCGGCGCAACTTCCAGCCGCTGGACGAGACGGCGTTTACCAACGAGTACTTCACGCCCGGCTATACCACACAGTTTGTCGAGCTGGACGAGGCGGTGCGCCGGCGGGAGGTCAGCGCCCAGAAATACGCCAGCGATGGCATCACGCCGGCGGCCCTGACCGAGATCTACCAGACCCTCTATCACCGCTTTGACGTGATGAACGAGCCGCGCTGGGCGCATCTGCTGCCCCACCGTGAGGCGGTCAACATGACCCGTCACGGTGACGCCTTCGTGCTGGAGGCGCGCCACGGCACGACCGGGGGGCTCGAGCGCTTCGATGCCGATGTGGTCATTTTCGCCACCGGCTTTGAGTCGATGCTGCCCGGGTGCATGGCGCCGCTGGCCGATCGGATCGGACAGGATGCGCGCGGCGAGCCGAGCATGGGACGCCATTTCATGCTCGACTGGCAGGGCGGCGGCGACAGCCGCATCTACGCCGTCAACGCCGGGCGCACCCGCTATGGCATCGCCGAGCCGCAGCTGTCGCTGATGGCCTGGCGCTCGGCGGTGATTCTCAACCACCTCAGCGGTGAAACACACTTTGATCTGGAGGATGATCCGGGTCCGATCGCGTGGTCACCGCAGGGAGACGGATCAGCATAACGGCAAGATATTGCCCGAACGGCCAGGGCATACTGTGCCCCTGCCGGCCCGGGCGCCGGCGTATTGCCGAGCGCGGGCACCGCTGAACCAGGTCGTCGGCACTGGTGTCCCATTGGGGCAGGGCGGCCGGACAGATGATTCCGGGCCGGATACCATCGATCAGACAGGACATGAGGACCATGAACAACCAGACGTTGCGCAAGCGAGCGATCGTGATGTGGGCAGTGGTGTCACTGCCGATTCTGTGGCTTTTTGCCGTGATTACCAGCCCGGCCTTCGGTATCTTTCAGGTCGTGAGCTTCGCGCTGCTGCTGGTCTCGGCCGCGATCACCTTCCATATCCTGACCGATATTGTCTGGCGCCGGGGCGTGGGCTACAGCCAGAACGACTTCTGGCAGCAGCTGGACAGGTCACTGCGTCGCGCGGTGGGCGGCTACGCCTTCTGTCTGGCGGCGGCGGCACTGTATGCCCTCTTCCAGAACGCCTTTGTGGCGGCCATCGCCTTTTTGCTGGCCATCTTCGGGGTCTGGTGGATTCTTGGCGGCATGCTGCACGTCATGGAGCAGATGTACGAAGAGGCGCTGAGCGCCCGCCGTGATGCCGGCACCGCGCGCCGTGAGCGCGTCGAAGAGACCGGCGAGCAGGACAATTCTCAGGCCTGAGCCGGCTGTTCGCTGGCCCGGGTTGTCTTGAGGCGCGGGCAGTTGCCGCACAGCTCCAGGCTGTCATCGAGATAGCGCAGACAGCACATGCGCCGACAGCGCCACGGTTCTGCCGTGCCGCTGTCGTCGACCACGTCGATATACTCCACCGGCCGATAGAAGGGGTTGCGCTGGCGGTCCGGCAGCTGACGCTGCGCCATCATGGCGCGGGCGCCGTTGATCTCGAAGGCGCTCGCCAGCCCCTGGCGTTCCAGCTCATTGACCGCAAATTCGAAATAGACCGCGGCGTTGCTCCACAGCACGCGGGGGGAGAAGTGTACCCGGCGGGCCAGCGCGTCGATCAGCGGGGTGAGATGGTGTGCGATCAGCGGGCAGAAGCGTACGCAGCCGTTGTCCAGACTGATGGTCCCTTCATGCGGCAGCACGAACCGCTCGGGCGTGCCGTCCGCGCCCAGCACCACGCCCATGTCATCGAGGCTGGTGGGCAGGTGCACGTCGCGGCAGAGCTCGATGACCGTAATGGGAATGATCAGCTGGCTCAGATAGTGCTTGGACCACTGTGTGGCCACTGCCCGGCGTTCGCAGGGGCCGTGGTGGTGGCTAAAGCGCGTCAGCACGCTGTCGAGCATGTCCTGTTCCAGCAGACGCCGCACGGGCATGACCCCTTCCATACCCGCCCGGCGACAGGTCAGGACCGCGCCAAAGCGCTCCAGCCGTTCATTGAACAGGGCGTCAAACATGACGGTCTCTCCGGCACTGCCGACTGCATGTGAGTCCGGCATTCATGTGTGAATGAGAATTATTCTAGCAATGAAACCGGGGCCGTGCAGTTGCTCGAGTGCACGTGTTGCTGGACCATGGCCTCTCCCTATCACCGTGACAGGAAGCGTCTGCATGCCATCATCCGGGAAGTATCGCGTTGTATTGTTTGATTTTGACGGCACGCTGGCCGATTCCGAGAGTGCCCACCACCGCGTGTGGAACGAGATTCTGGCCGAGCTTGGCAGCCACATCGATGATGAGGAGTATAAGCGGGAAAGCTCGGGCGTGCCGGTGACCCAGGAGGTCGAACGCCTGATCCGCACCCGGGGGCTCGATATCTCGCCGCAGGCGCTGGTGGATCGCAAGGTCGAGCGCACCGTGGCAAGTTTCACCGAAACGCCGATCGCGCTGATGGATCACGCCCTCGACATTCTCGAGTGGTGCCGGGCCCGTGGCATGGCCACGGCGCTGGTGACCGGCAGCGGGCGCGAGGAGATCGCCCCGACGCTTGAGCATTACGGCCTGGCCCGCTTTTTTGACCACGTCGTGACCCGCAATGACGTGACGCACTCCAAGCCCCATCCCGAGTGCTATCAAAGGGCCCTGAGCCTGTGCGGCAGCGAGGCCGGACAGGCAGTGGCCATCGAGGACACCTGCCACGGGGTGGACGCCGCCTGCGCTGCCGGCATCGACGTGATTGCCATCCCCAACGCCTACTCGCGCGGTCAGGACGTCAGTCGCGCCACGGCCCGGCTTGACCATCTGGGCCAGGCCCGCGACTGGATCGATGCGCGCCGCGCCGGGGCCTGACCCGGAATGGATCATCGACAGCTCGGCTTTCTGGTGGCGCTGGCCCGCGAGCGCCATTTCGGCCGCGCCGCCACGGCCTGCCACGTTACCCAGCCCACGCTGTCGGCTCGGCTCAAGCAGCTGGAAGAGGAGCTCGGCTGTGCGCTGATCATTCGCGGTCATCGCTTCGAAGGGTTCACCCCCGAGGGCGAGCACGTGCTCAGCCACGCCCGGCGCATTCTCGCCTCGCTCGATGAGCTCAACGCCGAACTCGACCCCGAAAGCCCGCCCAGCGGCCTGTTGCGGCTGGGACTGATCCCCTCGGCGCTCGGCGCCGTCAGCGGCTGGATCGTGCCGCTGCGCGAGCAGTACCCGGGCCTGTCGCTGCGGTTGATGGAGCGGGCCACCCTGCCGCTGATGCAGTCGCTGATGGAGGGCGATATCGATGTGGCGGTGGGCTATCTCGACGTGCCGGCGGCCGAGCCTTTCGTGGCGCGCCGACTCTATACCGAGCGCTATGCGCTGCTGGCGCGTGAAGACCGTTTTGCCCTGCCGGAGAGACCCGACTGGGCCGATCTTGGCGCCTATCCGCTGTGTCTGCTGACGCCGGACATGCAGCATCGCCATCGGGTGGATGTCCACGCCCGCCGCGAGGGCATCACGCTCTCGCCCGTGCTGGAGGCCGAGTCGATGGCGGCGCTCGAGCGGCTGGTCGAGCAGGGCGCCGGCGTGGGCGTGGTCGAGCAGCATAACCCTGCCGCAGGGCGCCATCCGGGGCTGGCCCACCGCCTGCTGCCGGCCACCGATGAGGACCCGCCGGTGGGGCTTTTGTGGCGCGCCGGTGCGCCGCCGTCACGGCGGCTGCAGGCACTGCTGGCGTGGCTGCGCGAGCCCTGAGCCCGCCATCCGGTGTCACGGCACAATCCGATGACACCGCCGGATTTGATAGACGCCCTCGATCAATTCATGCCGCTGCTCCATTGGAGCGCGCCGTAAACACGGCGTTACACTATGATCACTCGCCATCCCGCGCAGCGCGGCAGGCATCGATGCCCTGCGGGGCGCACTGTTGTCGCCATGTCCGCCTGCCAGAGGAGCCGTACTGCCATGTCACTTGATGATTACGAGGATGCGACCCGAACGCCTGCCGAGCAGCTCAACGGGCCGTCGGAGCTGCCGATCACGCTCTCCTTCAACGACACCGCCTACGCCTCGGTACTGGCCACGCCCGAGGCGCTCGAGCACTGGGCGGTGGGGTTTGCCTTCAGCGAAGGCATGATCACGCGGGCCTCCCAGGTCAGCGACATCACCACCGATCGCCTGCGCCACGGCGTGCGGGTACGCCTGAGCGTGCCGGCCCATATCGAGCGGCTGGCCGGCGAGCGCCGGCGTGTCACCTCGGCCTCCTCGAGCTGCGGGCGCTGCGGCAGTGCCGAAGAGGCGCAGATGATGGAGGGGCTGCAGCGTCTGCCCGCCAGTACGCCGCCGCCGCCGGCGCAGCTGGAAACCGCGCTCGAGCAGCTCTCCAGCGAAGGCCAGCCCGGGCTGCACATGGCGCTGGGCTTTGACGGTGACGGCCAGCGGCTCGGCACCGGTGTCGATATTGGCCGGCACAATGCGCTCGACAAGCTGATCGGTGCCTCGCTGACCGAGGGCCGGCCCATCTCGATGGTGCTGCTGTCGAGTCGCTGCAGCCTGGAGCTGGTGCAAAAGGCCGTGCGTGCCGGCATCCCGACGCTGGCCACGCTCTCTCACCCTTCAGCGCTTGCCGTCGATATTGCCCGCCTGTGTGCGCTGAACCTGGTCTGCTGCCATCGGGGCCGCCGCCTGACCCTGCTCAGCAGCGGCTGACCGCCGGCATCGCCCCGCCCGGGGTGGCCGGTTGCCCCTTGCCGTAACCCCCTTGTCCTTATTGTCTGCCATAAAGAGTTTTCCGTGATTCAACCCAGGGAACGCATTTTCGAGTACACCCACCCGGCCGCCGGCTGGGGGGCGCTGATCTCCGTCGGTCGGCATCTGCGTCACAGCCGTGCGCCACTGTCCAACGTGCGGGCGCTTTTGAAGCTCAACCAGCCCGACGGCTTTGACTGTCCGGGCTGCGCCTGGGGCGATCCCGAGCACGGCTCATCGTTCGAGTTCTGCGAAAACGGCGTCAAGGCCGTGACCTGGGAAACCACTGCCAAACGCGTCACGCCGCGCTTTTTCAAGCGCTGGTCGGTTTCCGAGATGAAGGACTGGGACGACTATCGCCTGGAGGACCAGGGGCGGCTGACCGCGCCGATGCGCTACAACCCGGAGACCGATCACTATGAGCCGATCGCCTGGGCGGATGCCTATCGTCTGATCGCCGATCGCCTCCGGGCGCTGGACCATCCCGATCAGGCGCTTTTCTACACCTCGGGCAAGGCGTGCAACGAGTCGGCCTGGATCTTTCAGCTGCTGGCCCGCCTGTACGGCACCAACAACCTGCCGGACTGCTCCAACATGTGTCACGAGGCCAGCGGTACGGGGCTTTTCGAGTCGCTGGGCAGCGGCAAGGGCAGCGTGCTGCTGGAGGATTTCGAGAAGGCCGAGGCGATCTTTACCTTCGGGCAGAACCCGGGTACCAACCATCCGCGCATGCTGGGTACCCTGCGCGAGGCGGCCGACAACGGCTGTCAGGTCGTGGCGTTCAATACGCTCAAGGAGCGCGGGCTGGAGCGCTTTGCCGACCCCCAGCGCAAGCTGGAGATGGCCACCGGCGGCAGCGGGAAGATCAGCTCGCTCTATCTCTGCCCGGCGCTGGGCGGCGACATGGCCGCCATTCGCGGCATGGCCAGGGTCGTGTTCGAACGCGATGACCGTGACGGCAACGTCATCGATCGTGATTTCATCGCGCAATATACCGACGGATTCGAGGCCTGGCGCGCCGTGGTCGAGGCCACGCCCTGGGCGGCGATCGAGGCACAGTCGGGGCTGAGTCGCGAAGAGATTACCGAGGCCGCCGAAGTCTATATTCAATCGAATGCCACCATCTGCGCCTGGGCGATGGGCATTACCCAGCACGAGCATTCGGTCGCCACGGTGCGCGAGATCGTCAACTTTCTGCTGCTTCGGGGCAATATCGGCAAGCCCGGCGCCGGCACCTGCCCGGTACGCGGCCACTCCAACGTACAGGGCGATCGCACCATGGGCATCTATGAAAAGCCTGACGATGCGTTTCTGGATGCGCTGGAGGGCTTCTACGGCGTGGCGATGCCGCGCGAGCACGGCCATGACACGGTCTCGGCCATCCGCGCCATGCGTGACGGGCAGTGCCGGGTGTTCATCGGACTGGGCGGCAACTTTGCCCGCGCCACCTCCGATACCCCCGTCTGCGAGGCGGCGCTCGAGCGCTGTGATCTGACGGTACACATGAGCACCAAGCTTAACCGCAGCCATCTGGTCACCGGCCGCGACGCGCTGATTCTGCCGGTCATCGGTCGCGTGGAGGTGGATCGCCGCGCCGATGGCCAGCCGCAGCTGATTACCGTGGAAGACTCGATGAGCATGGTCCACGGCTCGGCGGGGATTCACAAGCCGGCATCAAAAGAGCTGCGCTCGGAGATCGCCGTCATGACCGGCATCGCCCGGGAACTGCTGGGCAGCGAGGGGGTGGACTGGGACGCGCTTGCCAACGACTACGACCGCATTCGCGAGCATATCGCGGCGGTGGTGCCGGGCTTTGACGACTTCAACGCCCGCGTGCGTCAGGAGCGCGGCTTCTGGCTCGGCAATCCGGGGGCGCGGCGCGAGTTCCCCACCGGGTCCGGCCGGGCCGAATTCTCCAGCGAGCCGCTGCCCGAGGCGGTGCTGCATCAGACGCTGGCCCGACGCGAGGGCTGGATCACCCTGCAGACCCTGCGCAGCCACGATCAGTACAACACCACCATCTACGGCTACAACGACCGCTACCGCGGCGTGGAGGGGACGCGTCGGGTCATCTTCCTGAGCGCTCGCGACATGACGCGGCTGGGCGTGGCCAAAAACGACTGGGTCAACCTGATCGGGGCCAGCGATGACGGCCTCGAGCGTCGTGCCAACGGCTTTCGGGTGGTGGAGTACGACACGCCCGATGGCTGCGCGGCGGCCTACTATCCCGAGACCAACCCGCTGATCCCGCTGGACAGCGTCGGCATCAAGAGCAATACGCCCAATTCCAAGTCGGTCGCTATCCGGCTGGAAAAGAGCCAGCGGCTGGCCTGATGGATCTCGAACAGCTTTCTCCTGAGGCGCTGGCGCGCCTGGAGCAATGGCTCAAACGCTATCCCGACCTCGAGGGGCTGGAGGCGCTGCTGCTGGAACGTCTGGAAAGCGGCCGGGAGGCCGGACGAGCCCGGCTGGACAGCGGCCGCCTGGCGAGGGAGCTGAACATGGCGCATGCGCTGATACGCCGTGCGGCCTCGTCTCTCGAGGCGCGCGGGCTGATCGGGATCACCGAACGCCGCGGGGCCGGCCCGGGGCTGTGGCTGTCACTGGTCGATGAGGCGGTCGCCGACGCCTGAGACGTTGCCCCTGGGACTTTGCCGATACGCGCCGTCGCGACCCCGGGCATCACCGATCGTCCGCCACGCCTTGATGCCGAAGGCCTTGAGCGGGCACGATGCAGGCTTCCTGAACCAGACGTGTCCAGCACGTGGGGAGCACATGATGTCTCGGCTCGGAGACGGTCGGCGCCTTTGGTGGCGCACGATAGCCGGCATGCTGATGGGGCTGGCGCTGGCAACCTCGGCTGGCGCCGCCAGTGACGTTGACCCTCCGAAAGACCACGCCTCCCTGCATCTTGAACGCAGAACCCTGCCCGAGCTGCGCGACATGCTCGATCGCGGTGAGGTCACCGCCGAACAGCTTGTTCGCTTC
This sequence comes from Kushneria sp. AK178, assembly GCF_053903105.1. Taxonomy (NCBI): domain Bacteria; kingdom Pseudomonadati; phylum Pseudomonadota; class Gammaproteobacteria; order Oceanospirillales; family Halomonadaceae; genus Kushneria; species Kushneria sp. AK178. The sequence continues at coordinate 731,228 of NZ_CP096381.1, forward strand.
TATCTGGCCCGTATCGGGGCGCTGGATGATCGGGGCCCCGCCATTAACGCCATGCTGGATCTGGCGCCCGGCGCCATTGCCCGGGCCCGCGAGCTCGATCGCCGCCGCGACGAGGGGGGGCACGGACCGCTCTACGGCATCCCCTTTGTGGTCAAGGACAATATCGACGTCAGGGGGCTGCCCACGTCGGGCGGCTCCATGGTGCTCTCGTACGCCTATCCCGAGGACAGCGCCCACGTGGTCCAGCAGCTGGAGCAGGCCGGCGCGATCCTGCTGGGCAAGACCAACATGACCGAATTTGCCGCCAGCTACGGGGATACCGGCTATAGCTCGCGGGGTGGCATTACCCGCAACCCGTGGCGACTCGATCGCAGCGTGCTGGGCTCGAGCAGCGGCTCGGCCGCCGCTGTGGCGGCCGGCCTGGCGCCCTTTGCGCTGGGCACCGATACCGAGGGCTCGGTGCGCGGCCCGGCGCATGCCACGGGGCTGGTGGCGATGCGTCCGACGCTGGGGCGGGTCAGCCGTGACGGCATCATCCCGCTGGCGATGTCCTTTGACACCCCGGCGCCGATGACGCGCACCGTGCAGGGCAACGCCTGGGTGCTGGCCGCCATGGCCGGTCGTGACGACGATGACGAAGCCACCTGGTTCAACGACCGCGCGCCGCTGGAGAACATCGAGTCCCTGTCGGTGCCGGCGTCATCCACGCCGCTAAACGGTCTGCGCGTGGGGGTGATCGAGCATCGCGAGGCGGGCAATCAGCAGATCGAGACGCACTTTGGCCATGCGCTGCAGCGTCTTGAAGCGCTGGGCGCCACACCGGTACGGGTCACGCTGGCGTCGCACTATCTCGACCTCTGGCCCGTGGCGGTAGGGCCGGTTCATCAGGCGGAATTTCAGCCCCAGCTGGAGCGCTACCTGCGCCAGTTCGATGAAGGCCAGCCCCGGACGCTCGAGGAGATCATGAAACGCTGCGAGGCGCTCAATCAGCATGCCGGGGATCACCCGCCGGTAACCCCGCGGCGGATTCGCGGCATGCAGTATCGCCTCGACAAGCGTCTGGAAGGCTCCCCCGAGTATCTGGACGTCGTATCGCGACGCATTCCCGAGCTTCGCGAACAGCTGTCGCAGTTCATGGCGGACAATGAACTCGATGCGCTGGTCTTTCCCACCGAGGCCTGTCCGGCGCCGCCGCTGGAGGCGGGCGAGCACCATGACTATGAATGCACGGCAAAGGCGCCGTTTGCGCTGGGTTACATCGCCTCGGCCACCGGATTTCCCGAGCTGACCGTGCCGATGGGCACAACCGACGCCGGCGTACCGATCAATCTCTCGCTGCTGGGCGGCGAGCGTCAGGCGGCAGCGCTGTATCGGCTGGGGCTGGCCTTCATGCAGGACATCGCCGATGATGACACGCTTGCGCTGCCCGCCATGGCGCCGCTGACGCTGTCCGGGCAGGCTACCGCCACTTCCCATCGGAGATCATCATGAAACACGCTCTGCTCACTGCGCTGGCCACGACGGCCCTGCTGGGACTGAACGGCTGCGCCTGGTGGGGCGGCGGCAGTGATGATGCGTCCTCCGCGCAGACCGACACCGCTTCCCCTTTACCGATAAACGATGATGCCGCTCCAGGTGAGGCGAAGCAGGCCTGTGGCGCCGATCGCCTCGACGCGCTGACCGGCGCCGGGCTCGATCAGGGCGTGCGTCAGCAGATCGTGGACCTGAGCCGGGCAGAGCAGTTTCGCGTGCTGGCGCCAAACACCATTCGCACCATGGAGTACTACCCGAGCCGTTTGAATGTCCATGTCGATGAGCAGGGCGTGATCCAGTCATTCGACTGTGGTTAGTTTCCCTTCAAGCAGTTTGCGGCGCACGACGCGGCGGCTTGAGCCGGGCGGCGAGCTGTTTCTCCAGCAGCTCGAAACTGACCCGGGACAACACGGCGATGATCACCACGCTGATGGCCAGCGTCAGCCAGATCGGCAGCCCCCAGTGCTCATACAGCAAAGCGTTGGCCAGCCACAGCACAATGACGTGGACCAGATAGACGGAGTAGGACTGATCGCCCATCCGGCGCAGGCTCTGAAAGCGCGTGAACAGTGGTTCCAGCCGGATCATGGCGATGACAAGCAGTGCCGCCGGCAGCCCCCAGACCCCCAGCCGCCAGGCGGACTGATCGGTAAAGCAGAGCATGAGCGTCATGCACCCCAGCGCCACAAGCCCCCAGGGCCAGCGCCTTGTGGCCGCCGGCAGCCTGCCGTGGCGGTACAGCATGCCCACGCCAAGGCCCAGCAGAAACTCGTAGATGATGGGGTCGGCGTAGAAGCTGCTGATCATCTCGAGGCGCGACAGCGCCAGATTGAGCAGCGCGATCATCAGGATCACGGCCCACAGCCTGACGCGCGGCGGCAGCAGAAAGGAGAGGGCGAAGACCAGATAGAACATCATCTCGAAATTGAGCGTCCAGCCCACCGGCAGGATGGGATAGTCGCCAAAGCCTGCCGGGTTTTCATTGGGAATAAAGAAAAGCCCCATGATCAGGGAGGGCAGGTCCAGTCCGTATTCCGGCATCCACTCGCTGGCAAAGAAGAGGATGGCGGCGGTTATGGCCGTATAGAACCAGTAGACCGGCACGATGCGCGCTGCCCGCTGCCAGAGAAAGCGCAGGGTCTTCATCGAACGGTCGGCGGTGGTGATGTAGATCACAAAGCCGCTGATGATAAAAAAGATATCCACCCCCATCTGCCCCCGGGTCGAGAGCAGGTGGCCGGCCGGGTTATCGGTATCAAAGCCGAAAAAGACCTGCATGACGTGGTGAAACACCACCAGCCAGGCGGCAAATGCGCGAAGCGCCTGTACGGAGACCAGCATACAACGTTTCCTGTCGGGCCATGGGCAGTGCGTCCCTGCCTGAAAAAGGGGGCGAGTATAGGACACTGCATCGGCGACAGGATTCACCGGCGTCAAACATTTCAGGAGATGCTTCGCGGCGGGCGTTACTTGTCCCGGTTGGCGCGCGTCAGCGCCTGCTGGTAGGCACCGGCAATCTGCTCGGGCGAGAGCCCCAGCCGGGCCAGCCGGGGCCAGTCGAGTCGCGCCCACTGCGCCCTTTGATAGTCGATGGCCGTTTGCAGAATCAGCCCCAGCGTGCCGGTACGGTGCATCAGGGCGGCCTCGATATCGGGATGAACGGGAATACGGGCCAGAATCTCGTCCAGCGGCTGATCCATGAAGCTGTCGAGACAGGAGAACAGGCCCACGGTAAAGCCCATCTCGCTGGCCTGGCCGGGGAGCCTGTGGGCCAGCTGATGGCAGAAGTGGCCCAAAAGCATGGCCAGCTGCTGCAGGGCATGGGGCTTGTCGTCAAAGCGTGACAGCACCAGAAGGCTTGCCAGACTCCGGATGCGGGACAGCCCCAGCGCCATGACGGCGCCATGCAGCGAGGTCACCGGCCGACTCTGCTGGGCGAAGGCCGAGTTGGCCATGCGCAGCAGCCGAACGCTCAAAAAGGGGTCGCGCTGCACGGTATCGGCCATGTCGCGCATGGAGATCTCGGGGGCGTTGAGCTCGGCCAGCAGCTTCACGATATTCAGGCGATTGACCGGCATGACCCGGCCGTAGACCGGTTCCGGCCGGGCGAGAAAATAGCCCTGAAACAGCGTGCAGCCGGCCTCCATGGCGATGCGGTAGTCCTCCTTCGTTTCGATCTTCTCGGCCAGCAGCTGCAGGTTCGGGTAGTGCGTTTTCAGGGCCCTCACGGTGTCGGCCAGCGCGTCACCGGTATAGACGGGATAGTCGAGCTTGACGATATCGGCAAAGGGCAGCAGCGGGTGGTCGGCGTCCGTGCGGGTATAGTCATCGAGCGCCAGCACATGACCCTCATCACGCAGACGCGTCAACGCCTCGATGACCTCGGGCGTCGCGCGGACGTCTTCCAGAATCTCGATGATCAGGGCGCGGGAATCGAAGGGGATGTCGCGAACCAGGCTGTCGGTCGTGAAGTTGACGTAGGCCGGCTGGTTGTCGCATACCTCATTGATGTCGGATGCCGTAAAGGCGTTGATCAACACCTGGCTGGTGGCGCGATCGCCGTCAAAATCGGCCGCCACGATGGGGCCGCCGCCATAGGGACGAAACAGGAGTTCATAGCCGGCAAGCTGCAGCTGGCGGTCGTAGATGGGCTGACGGGCAAACAGCACGCCGGCACTGTCGTTGGCGTTGTCGCTCATGATGTCCTGGATTCGTTGAGGGAACGTCTGCGCCATGATCGATGACGCCCGGGCGTGATCAGCGCCCGCTGATGGCTACTGGCATTATCGCCTGACATCATCATTGCTTGAGGGGCCGGCGTCTGCAAGACACCGCTTTTCGTACGTTACGTGATCGACGTCAGCGTGTCCTCATCCGGGATGTCCTGCATCGAGACAAAGCCGGGAATCTCCTCGATACGTCCGCACCAGTCCACGACATGTGGCCAGTCCAGCAGCAGCAGGCCGGCCTGGTCGGCGATATGGGTATGGGCAAACAGCGCGATGTCGGCCAGCGTCAGCGTGTCACCGGCCAGAAAGGGCTGCAGGCTCAGCGTCTGTTCCATGATATCCAGCGCCTGACGGGCGTTTTCCTGGCGGGCCACCAGCTCTTCAAGCCGCTCGCTCGGGTCCCCCTGATACCAGTGAATCAACCGGGCCACGGACAGTGAGGGCTCGTGACGATGCTGTTCGAAAAACATCCACTGCAGCATGCGGGCGCGGTCGAAGTCATCGTCGGGGACCAGTGCACTGTTGCAGGCCAGGTAGTAGAGAATGGCGTTGGATTCGACCAGCGTGCGCCCGTCGTGCCGCTCCAGCATGGGCACCCGGCGGGCGGGATTGCGGGTGGCAAAATCGTCGCTGCGGGTCTCGCCGGTCAGGAAGTCGACATCGAACCAGCGGTGGCTGATATCCAGCAGGGCCAGGGTGAGTCTGACCTTGTAACAGTTGCCCGAGCGATAGTCGCCGTAGACGGTCATCATGGCATCGTCTCCGTGATCGGTTGAGACAGGGTGCATAAGCATATTGTGGCACAAGCCTTCAGGGCCATCCTTAAGGCGTTGGCAATGTCACGTGACAGTGCCCCGCCACGTGAATGGCGGGGCACTGTCGATCACGGATCGGCGGATGCGATCAGGCGGTGGCGAGCAGACCGGTCTGCTGCTGGACCTGTTCGGTATCCATTAGATGGATGGTCACCGGCACCGACTTGGCGGCGATGGTGTGGCTGCGCTCGTCCCGGTTGGCGATCGGAATCAGCCCGTTGGTTTCCGGATAGTAGGCCGCCGCGCAGCCCTCGGGGACGTCATAGGGCATGACGCGAAAGCCTGCCGCCCGCCGCTCGATCCCGTCTTCCGTGACGGCGCGAAACTCGATCAGGTTGCCCTCTTCAAGGCCGAGGCGCTCGATATCGGCCGGATTCATCATGACGACCATGCGCGTGCCGTAGACATCGCGGTAGCGATCATCGAGGGAATAGACCGTGGTGTTGAACTGGTCGTGGCCGCGCGTCGTGATCAGCTGGAAGTGGTCGGCATCCGGCGTGGTCATGCTCGAATCCAGCGTATTGCCCGGGAACAGGAAGTTGGCACGGCCGCTTTCGGTATTCCAGACCCGCTCGCGGGCGGCGTTGTAGAGATGAAAGCCGCCGGGCGTGCCCACGCGCGCGTTGTAGTCCCTGAACATGTCAGGGAAGACTGCCTCGATGCGATCGCGGATGCGCGAATAGTCCTCGCTGAGCCACTCCCAGTCGACCTTCGTGTGCGGGACCAGGGTGGCGCGGGCAATACCGGCAATGATCGCCACCTCGGACCTGAGATGTTTCGATGCCGGCTCGATCTGGCCGGTGGAGCCGTTGACGTTGCTCATGCCGTCCTCGAGCGTCACGGTCTGCAGCACGCCGGCCTGAATGTCCTTCTCGGTACGCGCCAGACACGGCAGGATAAAGGCCTTTTTGCCGTGAATCAGGTGGCTGCGGTTGAGCTTGGTCGAGATCTGGACGGTCATCTTCAGCTTGTTGAGCGTCTGCTCGGCCACGCGCTCGATATCGGGAATGGCGCGGAAGAAGTTGCCGCCCAGACCGATGAAGGCGTCCACCCCGCCGTTCATGATCGATTCGCAGCACTGGGCGACATCATCGCCGTGGCGCCGCGGCGACTGGATATCGAAGACACTGTCGAGCTGACTCAGAAACTGCTCGGTGGGCTTTTGGTAGATGCCGACGGTGCGATCGCCCTGTACGTTGGAGTGGCCGCGCACCGGGCAGGCCCCGGCACCACGCCGGCCGATGTTGCCGCGCAGCAGCAGCAGGTTGACGATCTGCTGCACCCCGTCGCCACCGTGCTTTTGCTGGGTAATGCCCATGCCCCAGCAGCAGATGACACGCTCGGCGTTCATGTAGACATCGGCGGCCTGCTCGATCGCGTCACGCGTGAGCCCCGAGTGGCGCTCGATGCGGTCCCAGTCCAGTGCGCGGCAGTGATCGGCAAAGGCGTCGAGCCCGTGGGTATGGGCGTCGATGAATTCATGGTCCAGAACCCGCTTGTCGCCGTTGGCGCGGGCCCGGTCATCGGCCTCGATGACGACCTTGCACATGCCCTGGATGGCGGCAATATCGCCGCCGATGCGCACCTGGTGATACTGCGAGCTGATGGTCGTGCCGGCCGGGCTCAACATGTCCTTCGGGCTCTGCGGGTCGGCAAAGCGCACCAGCGCCTTTTCGCGCAGCGGGTTGAAGGTCACCACCGCGCCGCCGCGGTTCACCAGCTCGTGCAGGTTACCCATCATGCGCGGGCTGTTGGTGCCGGTATTCTGGCCGAAGATGAAGACCGCATCGGTGTGGTCGAAGTCATCCAGCGTGGTCGTGGCCTTGCCCACGCCCAGGCTGTCGGGCAGCGAGACCGTGGTGGTCTCGTGGCACATGTTGGAGCAGTCGGGGAAGTTGTTGATGCCGTACATGCGCCCGAAGAGCTGAAACATGAAGGCCGACTCGTTGGGGGCATGACCCGAGGTATAGAGCTGCACCCGCCAGCGGTCCTCATAGCTTCGCAGCTCCTCGCCGATCTCGCGAAAGGCGTCTTCCCAGCTGACCGCCTCGTACCTGTCCGTGCCGGCGTTGTAGCGCATGGGGTGGGTCAGACGCCCCTGGCTTTCCAGCTCGTGATCGCTCCAGTCAGAGAGCTCGGTGACGGTGTGGCGTTCGAAAAATTCCGGGCGCACCCGCTTGCGGGTCGCCTCCCAGGCCACTGCCTTGGCGCCGTTTTCGCAGAATTCGGCCATCGCCGGTTTGACCGGGTCGGGCCAGGCGCAGCTGGGACACTTGAAACCGAGATGCTTGTTCATTGACAGCATCAATCGGTTGCCGACAAAGGGTACCTGCTGGCGGAACATGTGATCCTGGACGGCCTTGAGCGCCAGCCAGCCGCCGCCGGGCGACGTGCCCTCGTCCTGACTGCCGTAAACCCGGTCGTTGCTCTCGTGCGCGATGTGCTTTTTCACCATGATGGCCTCCATGCCAATACGGTTGAAAGATGACAGACGGTACTGACGAGCCCGGAACGGCCCGCGGGGAGGGCGACGCTCGTCGCCTGTGTTGCTTCTGCCGGGCGGGGAAGTGTCGGCAGCGTCAGCACCAAGGATAGTCGGCTGATGACAGTCTGGTACATGAACTGAATTATTGCTTAATAGAAATCGAACAGAAGCCCGATAAGGTCAGTGCATGGGCCCACCGGCGGGGAAGGGTGGGCGCGCCAGCCAGATCAGGCCGATGGCCAGCACAAAGAGCATGCCGAACAGCCAAAGGACATCGTTGAAGGCCATGGTAGCGGCCTGAGCGTTGACGACCTCGTTCATCAATGCAAAAGCGCGCTGATCCTGCAGACCCAGCGTGCCGAGCTGATCCAGATAGTGCTCGGTCGCCGGGCTGCCGGGCACCACCGATTCGGTCAGGCGCGCATGGTGATAGATGCTGCGGTGGTCATAGAGGGTGACCGACACCGCCGTGGAAATACTGGTGGCCAGCGTCCGGCAGAAGTTGGAAAGGCCCGAGGCGTCCGCGATCTGATCGTCCCGGAGACCGGCAAAGATGATCTGGTTGATGGGCACGAAAAAGAACGCCACGCCGGCGCCCATCACCAACCGCGGCATCGCCAGATCACCAAAGGCAATCTGGTTGTTGAAGCCTGCCGCCCAGAAAGAGGAGAAGGCGAACACCCCGAAGCCGAAGGTGATCAGAACGCGCAGGTCGATATGGTTTTGAAACCGGCCCACCAGCGGCGACATGAACAGTGCCAGAATGCCGATGGGGGCCACGGCCAGACCGGCCCAGGTGGCGTTGTAGCCCATCACCTGCTGCACCCAGTTGGGGGTAATGACGGTGTTGCCGAAAAACGCGAACATGCCCAGTGACAGACACAGCGTGCCGATGGCGAAGTTGCGCTGGCCGAACAGGCGCAGATTGACCACCGGTCGAGGGTGCATCAATACCCAGGCCACCAGAAAGGTAATCCCCACCAGCGCCGTGATGCCCAGCGTCACGATCATCGGCGAGGCGAACCAGTCGTGGTCGTTGCCGTTGTCGAGCATGAACTGCAGCGCGCCCACGCCCACGATCAGAAGGCCCAGGCCGATAACATCCACCGGCACCCGGGTGGTTTTTGACTCGCGGCCGCGCAACAGCCACAGACTGAGCACCAGCGAGAGAATGCCGACCGGGATGTTGATGTAGAAAATCCACGGCCAGGCGTAGTTGTCGGTCAGCCAGCCGCCCAGTATCGGGCCGCAGATGGGGGCAACCACTACCGTCATCGCCCACAGCCCGATGGCCATGCTGCGCTTTTCGCTCGGGTAATTCTTCAAAAGGATGGTCTGGGTCAGCGGCACCAGTGGCCCGGAGACCGCGCCCTGGAACAGGCGAAAGACCACCAGCATGAGCATGCTGTTGGCCATTCCGCACAGGGCAGAGAACACGATAAAAAGCGAAATGGAGGTGCAAAACAGTCGCACCTCGCCAAAGCGTCGCGCCAGCCAGCCGGTCAGGGGCTGGGCGATGGCGCTGGAGAGCGCATAGGCGCTGATCGCCCAGGTACCCTCGCTGGTACTGACCCCCATGTCGCCGGCAATGGTGTGCACCGAGACATTGACGATGGAGATGTCCAGCACCTCCATGAAGGTGGCAAGCCCCATCGCCAGCGTCAGCAGCACCAGCTTGATGCCGCGCAGGGGCGGCAGTGCCGCTGACTCGCCGGGGGCGGTGGCCGTATCGCTCATGGGGTGGCGTTGTCGGCGTTGCTGTCGAGCAGCTCGCCGGCGTTGTCACGAATAATCGCCCGGGCAGCGTCATCGGCCTGCTGCTGGCGCGACTCAAACACCTCGGTGTGCTGCGGCGAACGCACCCTGGGGGCCGCAGCCAGCATGGGGCCATCGACATCATCGTTCAGGTCGATACGGGTATAGGTCGACAGCCCGATCCGCAGCGGATGAGAGTCGAGCGTGTCGCCGTCGAGCGTGATGCGCACCGGCACGCGCTGTACCACCTTGATCCAGTTGCCGGTGGCGTTCTGGGCCGGCAGCAGGGAGAATGCCGCGCCGGTGCCGGCCGACAGGCCGGCCACGTGGCCGTGATAGACCACGTCCGAGCCGTAGAAGTCGGTGGTGACGGTGGCCGGCTGACCGATGCGAACCCGCCCCAGCTGGGTCTCCTTGAAGTTGGCCTCCACCCACAGTTCATGCAGCGGTACCACGGTCAGAAGCGGCTGACCGGCCTGCACGCTCTGGCCCAGCTGCACCTGGCGGCTGGCAACGAAGCCGTCGACCGGGGCAATCACCTGCGTTCTCTGCTGGGCCAGCCAGGCGTTGCGGTAGGCGGCGCGCGCCTGCTGCACCCCCGGGTCATGCCAGAGGTCGTTGCCGTCGATCAGGGCATGGGCGGCACGCGCCTGGGCGCGGGCCTGTTCGAGCTGTGCCTGAGCGGCATTGAACTGCCGCCGGGCGCTGTCGACCTCTTCCTTCGAGGCGGCACGCTGCGCCAGCAGCGGCTTGCGGCGCTGATACTCGTCGCGGGCGCGTTCGAACTGTGCTCGCGCCGTGACCACGGCCGCATCCAGCTGGACGGCCTGAGCGCGCTGCTGACGATAGCGGCGCACGGCCTGCGCCAGCTGCCCGGCGGCCTGATCCAGGGCGTTGCGGGTGTCGCTGTCGTTGAGTTCGAGCAGCACCTCGCCGCGTTCGACCGGCTCGGTGTCCTCGACATTGATGGCGGTCACCGTGGCGTTGATCTGCGCGGAGACGTTGACCTGGTCGCCCTGTACATAGGCGTCATCGGTAATGACCCGGGTGCTGAGCACCAGCGCGTCCAGCAGATACCAGCCAAGGCCGGCCAGCGCGAACACCAGCGCAATAATGAGCAGGATGAGGTTGCGCTTTTTGCGTGACACCGGGGCGTCATCGCGGGTTGATTGCTCGGGATCGGTCGTCGGGGTGGCGTCATGAGCCATCGGTGGCACTTCCAGTCGTCAGGTAGCGTGCGTCGCGTTCGGGCGCGCGCCCATGATAGCCCCCGCCCAGGGCATGAATCAGCTGAATTCGGGTAGCCAGCAGTTCGCCCTCCAGCGCCAGCCGGTTCATCCGTTCCCGGGTCAGGCCCTGCTGCGCCTCGATCAGCGCGCGCGGGTCCTCGACGCCGCGGGCGTCGCGTTCGCGGGCAAGCTCGAGGCGATGGCGATAGCTTTCAAGCGCCTGCGACTGCGCCTCACGCTGCGCCTCGATCCGGCTCATGGTCACGGTCTGACGGGCCACGTCCTGGGCGGCATCCACCACGCGCTGGTTGTAATCGGCAATGGCGCTTTCGAGCTGCGCGCGGCTGGCGTTGTAGCGGGCATCGAGCCGGCCGCCCTCGAAGATGGGCAGCGTCACGGCCGGGCCGAACGAGGCGATCGAGACATCCTCGTTGCGTCCGCTGCCCAGCGGGTGCACCCGCAAAAAGCCGGCCAGCGCCGACAGGCTGACGTTGGGGTAGTAGTCCGCACGGGCCTGGTCGATATCGCGCATGGCCGCCTCGACCTGCCAGCGACTCGCCATGATGTCCGGACGCCGGGCGATCAGCTCGAGGCCGGCGTCCGGCGGCAGGGTCGTGTCCAGCCCGGGCAGCGGCCGTGGCTCGAGATCATCGAGCTGATCCGGGGAGACGCCCATCAGGGCAGCGAGCTGTACCTGATCCAGACGGGCAGCGCCTTCCAGCTGCGCGCGCTGCTGCTCGAGGATCGAAAGCTGTTCGCGGGCCTGATCCAGCCGGGCCGGGTTTTCGATGTCGCGCTCGACGCGCAGGGCGGTGATGCGCACGCTGTCGCGGCTCAGGACCAGCAGCGTCGCCAGATTCGACAGCTGGGACTGGCGCAGTTGCCAGTCCATGTAGGTACGGGTAATGCCGGCCTGCAGGGCACTGGCGGCGGCGGCCTGTTCGAGCCGTGCGGCGTGGCGCTGGTCGAGCGCCGATTCGATGGCGGCGCGCTTTTTGCCCCACCAGTCAAACTCCCAGCCAAACGACAGGGTGGCCAGCCCCGTATTGCTGCGCTGAGTGTCGCCGGCGCTGCCGGCTTCGAAGCCCGGCAGGCCGAGCGCCGGGTAGTCAAGGTCGGTGTGGCTGATGCTCCGGTTGGCCCGGGCGCTGCCCTCGAGCTGCGCGCGGGTGTCTGCCTGACGGCCTTCCAGCTGGCGGGAGGCGGCCTCAAAGCGGGCCCGGGCGCTGTCCAGCGATGGCGCTTCGCGCATGGCGCGCTCGATCAGTTCGTTGAGCTGCGGATCATCAAACGCGTGCCACCACCGGGCGTCCGGCCACTGGCCCGGACTCTTTTGATCGTGTGCAAGGCCGGCCAGCGGGGCATGTTCGCGCAGGGGCAGATCAGCCGGCGCCATGGCGGGGGCGCCGCAGGCACTCAACAGCAGACCGGTCATGATCAGGCCGAGCAGGGCAGCGACGCCGCGCTGCAGGGAGAAAACTGAAAACTGGCGCATCATGCTCCCGATGAAATGGCCGGCAGGCGTTGGGGTAATACAGATTGGCGGCGCTGAAGGGGCATGCTTTCAACGCCATTTTTCAGCACCAGACAAGCCCGCTGCACTAATGTAGGCCTGACTGTCGCGCGTGTCGCGTGGACCGTGTTTCAAGGAGCCTTTCGTGCCTTCCATCGCCTGGCGGGATACTCGTGAATATTATGGGCGGATCAGCCGTTTTTTTCACTGGCTGATGGCGACACTGCTGCTGTGGCAGTTTGCCGGCATGATCGCGGCCAATCTGGTCGGCCGCATGCCCTGGGTCTCCTTCATGGTGGGCACGCACAAGAGTATCGGCTTCGTGCTGATGCTGCTGGTGGCACTGCGCTCGACGTGGGGGCTCTACAACCTGTCCAATCGCCCGCCGCACGACCGCGGCGCCGAGATGCTGGTCGCCTTCGGCCAGCTTCTGCTGTATCTGTTGATGATTCTGGTGCCGCTTCTGGGCCTGACCATGAACTGGGCCTCCGGCAAGCCGCTGGCGGTCTTCGGGGCGCAGCTCACAAGCGGCGGTCGCGAGATGGCGGGGCTGGCAGAGCTGACCGCCCAGTGGCATGTCTGGATGGCCTGGACGCTGGGCGTGCTGATTGTCGGCCATGTGCTGCTGGCCGTGGTATGGCACGGCCTGATCCGACGTGATGACACCCTGCAGAAAATGGCGACCCGCCCCGATCACCTCTCCCGCTGAATGATGTTCCTCCCTGGATGTCGGTCCGGCAGGGGCCTCTGGGCCTTGCTGAAATCCTGTTGAAGATAGTGGCAGGGCCCGGGGTTTCGACACAGGATAAACACTGGCGTCACGAACGTCCTCCCAACGGATTGCAAAGGAGTTTGCAGGTCATGTCCATCAAGCCTTTTGCCGGATATAAAAAATATGCCGTACCCGCCGTCATCGGCGCCGGATTGCTGTTGAGCACGCTGGGCCCGGCATCGCTGGTCCAGGCACAGCAGCAGGCCGCCGACAACGTCGAAACCGCCGCCAGCGTCGAGCTTGATGTCCCTTATGTGCCCACCCCCGAGTCGGTCGTGGAAGGCATGATGGAGATGGGCGAGGTCAGCGAGGGCGATCGCGTGATCGATCTGGGCTCCGGCGACGGGCGCATTGCTATTGCGGCCGCGAAGCGGGGCGCCGATGTGCTGGGGGTGGATATCGACCCCGAACGCATTCGCGAGGCCAATGACAATGCCGAGCGTGAAGGCGTGACCGACCGGGTCGAATTTCGCCGGGAAGATCTCTTCGACACGCCCATTGCCGATGCCGACGTGCTGACGCTTTATCTGCTGCCGACCATCAACCAGCAGCTGCGCCCGAAAATCCTGACCGACATGGCGCCGGGCACGCGGGTGGTGTCGCACGCCTTTGACATGGGGAACTGGTCATCCGACGAGCAGCGCACCATCGATGGCCGCACCGTCTATCTCTGGCATGTGCCCGCCCGGATCGAGGGGGAGTGGCAGGTGATGCAGGGAGAGACGCCCATCACCCTGACGCTGTCGCAGCGCTATCAGGAAGTTCGCGGCATCGCGCAGCGCGGTGATCAGGCCGTGACCGTGGGGAACGCTCGGCTATTGGGCGACCGGATCGCCTTTACCCTGGCCTACGGCGAGCGCGAGCAGCGCTTCCATGGCCGTGTGACAGGGGATCGCATCGAGGGCATCGAGGCCGTCGACGCGCTGGAGGGCCCGGGAGAGCCGGTGGATCCTGACTGGCAGGCCGATCGTGCGTCCTGATCCTTCATGAGCACGAGCGCCGCGACCGGCGTGCGTCGCTATCTGGGAGTACCCGATGCCGTCGCCATCATGATGGGGGTGGTGATCGGTGTGGGGATCTTTCGTACGCCGCCGCTGGTGGCCGGCCATGTCGACAGCAGCTGGGCCTTTCTGGGGGTGTGGCTGGCCGGCGGCGCCGTCATGCTCGTGGGGGCGCTGTGCTACGCCGAGCTGGCCTCGCGCTACCCCGATGCCGGCGGCGAGTACCATTTTCTCTCCCGCGCCCTGGGTCAGCGAATGGCGATCCTCTTTGGCTGGGCGCGCGGCACGGTCATCCAGACCGGCGGCATCGCCGCCGTGGCCTTTGTGTTCGGCGATTATGCCAGCACCCTCTTCTCGCTGGGCGAGCACGGCCCGGCACTCTATGCCGGTGCCGCCATAACACTCTTTACGCTGATCAACGTGGCCGGTACCCGCCAGGGGCGCCTGGTTCAGCGCCTGTTTACCCTGGTCATTGTGGCGCTGATGCTGGGCGTGATCGTGCTGGGGCTGAGCAGCATGGAGGGGCATACCCTGTCCCAGCGCAGCAGCGCGCCGCTGGGCGAGGGTCTTTCGACGCTGGGCATGGCCATGGTGTTTGTCTTGATCACCTACGGCGGCTGGAACGAGGCGGCCTATCTCTCGGCCGACATGCGCTACCCCCGGCGTGATATGGCCCGCGTGCTGGTGCTGGGTTCGGTACTGCTGATCGTGCTGTATACCCTGATCAATCTGAGCTATCTGGGCGTGCTGGGCCTTGAGGGGCTGCGCGACAGTGATGCCGTGGCATCACACATGATGCAGGCCATTCTGGGTGATACCGGGGCGCTGGTCATGACGGGGATCGTCATTGCCGCCACGCTCTCCACGCTCAATGCGACGCTCTTTACCGGCGCACGCGTCTACTATGCACTGGGACGTGATCTGCCGCCGTTGAAGCGACTGGGCATGTGGAGCCAGCGCGGTGACAACCCGGCCAATGCGCTGGTGGTACAGGGCATCCTGTCGCTTTGTCTGGTGGCGCTGGGCGATCTGCATCGCGACGGCTTTGAGGCCATGGTGGACTATACGGCACCGGTCTTCTGGGGCTTTCTGCTGCTGGTCGGCCTGTCGCTGCTGGTGCTGCGACAAAGAGAGGGCGTTGGCGGCGAGCAGGCGTTTCGCGTGCCGCTCTATCCCGTTACGCCGATCCTGTTCTGTCTGGTCTGTGCCGGGCTGGTGTACGCCAGCCTGCTCAATGCCGGGGTCGGCGGCGTGATCGGGGTTGCGATCGTGGCGCTGGGCATCCCGCTATTGTACTGGCGACGACGCGACGCAACGACTGCGACGTAGCGCCGTCGCAGTCTTCTCTCCTGCTAGTAGTAGCGCTCCTTCCAGCGCTGTACCTTCACCTCATCCTTGAGCACATCCAGCACCTCGACGAGGACCTGTTCGAGCGCCTGATAGTCGCTGGTGCTGGCGGGCACGCTGCGGGAAATGGTGCGATCGGCCAGCTCTTCGATCAGTGAGCGGAAATCCGGTGACCGGATACCGATGACGGCTTCCCGGATCAGACGGCTGGTGACATCGGCCATCGCCTCGTCCATGGCCTCGACCACCTGCGCCCCCATGGGCAGACGCTGAAGGCTGCGAATGGTGGGGTTTTCCGTCACGGCGCGGTGAATCAATCCGCTGACCCAGGTGTTGATGTCGTCGCGGTGATGGGCATAGCTTTCGCCCAGCACCCGCTGGACGCGAACGGAGACGTCATCGATGAGCTGCTGCTTGCGGGGCATCAGGACTTCATTGGTCACGCGCTGCGACAGATTGCCCTTGGACAGAAAGCCTTCCTGCACATCGGTCAGCATTCGCACGATGACGCGGTCGGAGAGCTCCTCGAGCACGATTTCGTAGTACTTGTAGAAAAACCGATAGATGCCCCAGGTACGAATGTCGATCAGGCGCGTGCGCTGCAGCCGGATCAAGAGCCCGATGACACGCAGGACACGCAGCATGCGCAGACCACCGACCGGGATGCAGCCGAGCACGTCGTACCAGTGGACGAACGGATAGAAGAACCAGCGGTGGTAGCGCTTCTCCCAGATGGCAAAGGCCCAGCCGCCCAGCACATCGAGCACGAAAACGGCAACAAACCACAGATCGATGGTCTCGAAATTGGCATTCAGCCAGGCCCCGCCCTGTTCAAGCGACGGCGAAATGGCGCCCAGCATGGCGCGAAAGGGGCCGGTCATGTAGAGCGTATCAAACAGGATCAGCAGCAGGCTGGCCGACACCAGCACCATGATGATCAGGTCCCAGACGAGGTAGAACTGCTCCCGCCAGCGCGGGATATCCTGTCGGCGACGGTGCTTGTCCTCCTCGGGGGCATCGCCGCGAGGCTGATCGGCCCAGCTGTTGGCCGGTGGATAGCGATCGTCCCGGGTGCGATCGTCTGACGGGGAATCCTCTTGATGCATGTGTGCCTCCTTGCGTGAGAGGCTATCTCAGATGCTTGAGCGCTCCGCGTCAAGTCGCGGGCGCCCAAACATGCCATCCGCATCGGGATTTCAGTATCAGGGAAGCTTACGGCGCGCGCGGCAGCTCGCGCTTGTGGGCCGTGCGGTCATAGGTGCTGATGATGCGCTGCGCCGCTTCGTCATCGACCGCCTTGCCTTCCAGGAAATCATCGATCGTGTCGTAGCTCACCCCCAGGGCATCTTCATCGGTACGCCCGGGGGAGAGGGACTCCAGGTCCGCGGTCGGTACCTTGTTGACCAGCGCCTCGGGACCATCCAGCACGCTGAGCAGGGCGCGTACCCGGCGCTTGTGAAGGCCGGCCAGCGGCGTAACATCACAGGCGCCATCGCCGTGCTTGGTGAAAAAGCCCATGACCGCCTCGGCGCCGTGATCGGTACCGACCACCAGACCGTTGTGACGCCCGGCCACGGCGTACTGCGCGATCATGCGAGCGCGCGCCTTGACATTGCCATGAACGAAGTCGCGCTGATGCTTGTCATCGAACTCGAGACCGCCCTGTTCGAGACTTTCGAGCATGCCGTCCGCCGAGGGCTTGACGTTGACGTCCAGCTGTTTGTCCGCCCGAATGTAATTGATGGCCGTCTGGGCGTCGTCTTCATCATGCTGCTCACCGTAGGGCAGGCGCATGGCGTAGAAGGTTGCCTGCCCGCCGCGTTCGCGAACGCGCTCCACGGCAAGCTGACACAGGCGTCCGGCAGTGGTGGAATCCACGCCGCCGCTGATCCCCAGGACCAGGGCCTGCGTACCGGTGTCTTCCAGATAGCGCGCCAGAAAGTCGATGCGTCGTTCCACTTCCTGTTGCGCGTCGAAGTCCTGTTCGATATCGAGGGCGTCAATAATCTGCTGCTGGGTGGTCATGGGCGATCATCATCCTGCGTGCAGTGAATGGAGAATTACCGACAGCGTAGCCGGAAATCGATGGCGATAAAATTCCGATGATGTCTCGGCGGTATCAGATCAACACCGGCCGTGATACTGGCTGATGCTTGACAGCGCATGGCGGGCCGCCGCCAGGCGCACCTCATTGCGATTGCCGTCAAACTGCCGGGTTTCACAAAAGACATGATTGCCGTTATCGGTACGAAAGGCCCAGGCAAGGCAGACGGTGCCGACCGGGGTGCCGTCATCGGACGGCGCAGGGCCCGCGATGCCGGTATTGGCCACGGCAATGGTGGCCTGCGTATTGTTGAGCGCCCCCTTGGCCATCTCGCTGGTCATCGTCTCGCTGGTCAGCGAGTGTTGTTCAAAGACCGCTTCATCGATATGCAGATAGCGCTGCTTGGCCTCGGGGGAGTAGACCACCAGGCCGCTGTCGATGAACTGCCCCGACCCGGGAACGCTGGCCAGTTCCGACAGGATCAGACCGGCGGTACAGGACTCCGCCGTGGTCAGGATCTGCTCGTGCTGATCCAGATAATCGATCAGTGTTTCGATCATGGCGTCCTTTTCACTGGCCATGTGTTTCCTCCTGAAGCACATCAAAAAATAGCGTGCTTATCAGGATACGCATTCGATACAAATCGAGATTTAACCGAGGACAGGAAAGTCGCCTTTCGGGTGTAACGCTGCGTAATAAAGTCTGTTTGGTTGGTAGGCGGATACCATCATGGGCTGTCCTGATGGCATCGATCAATATAAATCAACACTATTGTGACGGTGGTTACCGCCAGTCAGTGCCAGACTTGTGAGAGGCCAACAGAAGGCATTGGCCATTCATGTTCCAGCGTGCAGGAGGCACATTCATCATGACGATCGAGAAGGGACGTGACGTATACGATGCCCGCGGCCATCGGCTCGGCAGGGTGGCGGCCGAAGAGGGCGAGTACCTCAGGCTGGCCGATGAGGATGGCAAGCATGTCTGGGTCGCGACCGACATGCTGCGTGACGATGACCGGCTGAGCGTGGACCAGGGGGCGCATCTCTGGGATGCCGACCCGGCCATCGACAGCGATATCGGCCACGTGGATGAGGCGATGCAGGAGAGCTTTCCCGCCAGCGATCCGCCGAGCTTTACACCCGAGCGTTGAAGGCAGGGCCCCGCCGGACGGCGGGGCCCTTTGTCATCGGTCAGCAGGCCGGGATACCTGTTACCCCTGTAATAGCGACATCTCGGTGCCAGCCTGATGCACCCGCCCGCGACCGGCATGCTTGGCGCTGTAGAGCGCCTGGTCGGCCATCTCGATCAGGGCGTTCATGTCATGGCCCTGCCGCGGGGCCTCGATCAGGCCTGCCGAAAAGGTGAGATGCGCGATTCGGTCACCGCCGACCGCCATGGACCATTGACCGAACTGCTCGAGCACTTCGTTGAGGCGGATCATGGCAATGTCGGCGGCGGCGCCCGGCAACACCACGATAAACTCCTCGCCGCCGTAGCGACACGAGATATCCGTGGCGCGCAGCCGCTGGGTCAGGACCTCTCCCAGTGCCACCAGCACCTGGTCACCGGCATCATGCCCCCAGGTGTCGTTGAGCCGTTTGAAGTGATCCAGATCCAGCAGGGCCAGCGAGACCGGTGACTCGTCGCTGGCATTATCAAGCAGCCCGGGCAGTGTCTCATTGAGATAGCGTCGGTTGTACAGACCGGTCAGCGCATCACGATAGGCGTGATCGGTCAGCTGACTGCGCAGGCGCAGATTGGTCAGTGTCAGCGCGAGGATGCGGGTGGTTTCATCGCCCATGCGGCTCAGGCGCTGGCGATCCTCCTCATCCAGCGGCGTGGCCTGCAGAATCAGGCGACCCAGCGTGCCGTTCGCACCGGTCAGGCGCTCACGGTATTCGAACCCGGGGCGGGGCACGAGGTCGCCACCCCAGCGGATGCAGTGCCCCTGATCAAGCTCTTCGATGCGCAGGGCCAGTTCGCCGCTGGTGTCCGGAAAGCATGTGGCGAGATCCCGCTCCAGAAGCGGGGCCACCTCGGCCATGTCGGTCAGCTCGAACAATCGGGTACTGAGCTGGTTGAGACGCTCGCGGTACAGGCTGTCCCGCGCCAGGCGCTGGTTGAGCAGGACCAGGCTCTGCTCGGCTTCCTTGCGCGCCGTAATGTCATGCACCATCTCGTAGATGAGCCGGCGGCCGTTGATGACCACGGCAGCGGCAAAGACCTCGACATCCCGGATGGCACCGTCCGCCTGCCGGTGGCGGGTCTCGAAATGATCTTCCCGATCCTGCAGGGTCTGCTGCGCTCGGGCCTGTCGTGTGGCCACGGGGGTCAGTGAGAGCGCATCCATGTTCATGATCTTGAGCATGTCGCAGGAGTAGCCGTAGTACTCCCCGGCGGCCGCATTGGCATCGATAATATTGCCGCTGTCCGGGTCGATCAGCAGCTTGATGGCATTGCCGCTCTCAAAGGTGCTGCGATAGAGCCCGGCGTTTTCAAGCATCAACTCGGTGGCCTGCTTGCGGTCGCTGATGTCCTCGATCAGCAGAAGATAGAGATTTTCTTCCGGCAGTGGCGAAATGATCCACTCGGTCCAGAAGGGGCGTTCGGGCCCGTAATGGCCATGGGAGCCCATGCGCAGCTCACGGTGCCAGGTCGGCTTCTGATGGCAGGCAGTGCCCTGTTGCTGCCATTTTAGCCATCGCTGCAGGGCGTTTGTGTCTTCCTCGGCATGCACCCATGTCCAGATGTTTGTCTGGCCGGTGACGATCTCCTGTGGGGCCATCAGCTGCACCAGCATCTGATTGTGCTGATGCACCACGCCCTGAGCGTCGATGACCAGCATGCCGATGGGCGTATTATCAAACAGGGCCTGCAGGCGCTGACCGCTCTCCGCCAGACGCTGCTCCTGCTCGCGGCGTGTCTGAATGTCGATCGCTGTTCCGACCACGCGGATGGGGTGATGCTCCTCGTCACGCGCCATGATCTGGCCGTTGGCCAGCACCCAGCGCCATTGGTTCTGCGCATCAAGCAGACGATACTCGCAGCGCCAGTGCCTGTTCTCGCCGGCTATGTGCGCATCAAAGCTTGCCAGCACTCGTTCCCGGTCCTCGGGGTGAAACATGTGGGTGCGCCAGATTTCGGCATCCCGGGGCAGTTCGCCGTTGCGATAGCCCAGCATCTGATGAAACTGTACCGAGGCGAAGACTTCGTCGGTGACCAGGTTCATGTCCCATACACCCGTCGCGGACCCGGTCAGGGCCAGGTTCCAGCGCTGCTCCTGTTCGGCCAGCCGGGTCCTTGTCTCGTTCAGGGCCTGCCAGGGGTAGCGCAGATGGCTCAGAAACAGGGCACGAAAGATCAGGGTGTAGGACACGGCCTTGTAGACATGGCCGAGAATGTTGAACTCATCGTTGGCCGAGGCGTAGAGCGTAAAGCAGATTTCGGCCAGCGCCGTTATCCAGGCGGCAACCGTCAGCATTTCGCGATCGCGGCGCTGGCGCAGGCGTGCAGAGCGCAGCAGGATGATGCCGGCGAGCACGCTCATGCCGGCGAGCCCCCACTCCAGGGCAATCTTGAGTGCCGTCAGGCCCTGACCCGGGACATACATCGCCGGTATGGCCTGCGGGTAGCCGAAGACAGCGACCAGAGCCAGTGCGCCGAGCAGTAGCAGGGGCAGCAGTATCAGGTGCGGCGAGCGGGCCGGGCGGTCCGACAGATGGGACAGGGAGAGCAGTAGCAGGGCACTGATCGCGCACAGCCGGGCGAAAAGCCAGAAATAGATCGCCTTGTTCAACGTGTTGGGCGTAAACAGATCGGCCATGCCGGGCATGGAGAGCAGATGCAGGCTGTCCATCAGGGCCGACAGGCCCAGCAGGGCGCCCACACACACATACTGGGCCGAAAGCGTTTTATAGCTGTTGAAGATGGCAAGCGTGGCCAGCACGGCCACGACCACGCAGGTCAGTTCCACCAGCGAGTGAAAGCCCAGATAGCTCTCGGTCAAACCGAAGACCTGCTGACCCGGCATCAGGCTCATGACGACCATGAGGGCCAGCAGTCCCCAGAAGAGGCTGCCCAGTGGGCCGGTCAGCAGGTGTTTAAGAGCGTTCTTGAGCGTGGCCATGGCATTGTCCGGCGTTGTGGGCGCAAGGCTGCATATTAGGCCGGCAGGCAATGTATGTTAATTCACGAACACCGTGCTTTCTCGAGGGCTATTCACCGGAATGGCAGGAGCTGTTCCGGTCGGCCCACTGTTTGCGGCGTCTGAGCAGATAGATCGTGCCCAACCCCAGCGAGCGCACCAGCGTAAAGGTGGTAAAGGCCAGCCACAGTCCGTGATTGCCCAGCGGTTGGGTCAGCCACCAGATCGGCAGATAGACCAGCAGGGCGATGATGATCGTATCGCGCATGGCCCGGGTGTTTGTGGTGCCGATGAACACGCCATCCAGCAGATAGCTCCACACCGCGATCAGCGGCATGATGACCAGCCACGGCAGATAGTGACCGGCCAGCTGTCGAATGGCGTCGATATCGGTCAGCCGCGCGATCAGCCAGGGACCGCCAAGGGCAAAGGCCAGCGCGGCCACAATCGCTGTGAACAGTGAGAACACCGCGCAGGCACGCACCGACTGTCCGAAATCATGCCAGTCCCGCCGGCCGGCGGCCCTGCCGGTCAGGGCTTCAGCGGCGTTGGCAAAGCCATCCAGGCCGTAGGAGACCATCATCACCAGCTGCATCAAAATGGCATTGGCGGCCAGCGTCTGATCGCCCAGCTGCGCCCCCTGGGAGGTAAAAAAGGCCATGGCAAACAAAAGGCACAGGGTGCGTACAAACAGGTGGCGATTGACGCGAAAGAGTTCGCCATAGGCTTTGAGACGCTTGAGCGGCGTGCTGTCGAACCGGCCACCCAGCCGCTTCAGCTCCCGCCACACCAGCCACAGCCCGACGGCCAGGGCAGTGTAATCACCGATCAGTGAGGCGGTCGCCACGCCCCTGACGTTCATGTCGAGCCCGACCACCAGCACGATATCCAGTACGATGTTGACGCTATTGGTGATCAGCATCAAAAGCAGGGTCACGCGGGCGTTCTGGCGCCCCAGAAACCAGCCGATGATGGCGTAATTCATCAGCACTGCCGGCGCCGAGAGAATGCGGACATGGGCGTACGCGGCGGCCAGCTGTGCGGTCGCGTCACTATCGGGCTGCAAAAGCCACAGGCCGACATCGATCAACGGTGCCGACAAAGCGATCAGGGCCAGTCCGATGACCACACCGATGAGCAGTGACTGGCCCAGCAGATTGCGCATGGTCTGATCCTCGCCGCGCCCGGCGGCCTGGGAGGTCAGGCCGGTGGTGCCCATGCGCAGAAAGCCGAACCCCCAGAACAAAAAGCTGAACAGCGTACTGCCAAGGGTGACGGCGGCCAGATAGCGCGCGTGCGGCAGATGGCCGATCACGGCCGTATCGACCAGCCCCAGCAGCGGCACACTGGCATTGGAGATGATGATGGGCCAGGAGAGTCGCCAGACGTCGGGAAGACGCTGCAAAAGGGCGGGGGATCGAGACTGTGACATGTGGATACCGACCGGTTGGTGCCCGCACCGCCTGCCATATCGGGATCACGGCGGCCGGCGGGAATCGACAGCGGTGCCGTTGCCCGTCGGGGCATCGAGGGCGATGGGGCGTCATGGCTTGCCGCCTGATACAGCAACGCAGCAGAACAGGGCGGCCCATGGGCCGCCCTGTTTCTGGTTCATGACATGTTGGGCTATCGAATATCAGCTTTCGACAGCGGTAATGCGCTCATATTTTTCCATCAGCTGCTCGCGGGTCTCCTCGCGCTCGGGGTCGAGCGGAATGCAGTCGACCGGGCAGACCTGCTGACATTGCGGTTCGTCAAAGTGGCCGACACACTCGGTACAAAGCCCCGGGTCGATCACGTAGATCTCCTCGCCCGGCGAAATGGCGTTATTGGGGCACTCCGGCTCGCAAACGTCGCAGTTGATGCACTCATCGGTGATCATCAGGGACATGGTAACCTCCTGGTTCGCGCGCGCCGTGAACCGACGCTGCGCGGCTGTCATCCGCCGGCCCGAAGGCCGTCCGCCGTATCAGGTGCTGCGGAAGTGTTCTTCCAGCGCCCGGGCGATGCGGGGATGCACCATCGTTGACACGTCACCGCCAAGGCGGGCAATTTCGCGAACGATGGTGGATGAAATATAGGAATTCTCGACTTCGGGCGTCAAAAAGAGGCTTTCGACATGAGGCGCCAGCGCCCGATTCATGTTGGCCAGCTGCAGCTCGTACTCGAAATCGGAGACGGCGCGCAGCCCGCGCAGGATGATGCGGGCACCGACCCGGTCCACCAGCTGGGTCAGAAGGCAGCTAAAGCCCACCACCTCGACGTTGTCGAGATGCGCCAGAATTTCTCTGGCGAGTGCCACCCGCTCATCCAGTGACAGGGTCGGCTGCTTGCGCGGGCTCTGTGCCACGGCCACGATCACCCGATCAAACATCGAGGCCGCGCGCTCGATCAGATCGGTATGCCCGTTGGTGATCGGATCAAAGGTCCCGGGGTATACCACAATGTTCATGTACAGGCTCCGTTCATCCCCGACACTCGGACAGCCACGCGCCGCTGCTGCCCGTTGATACTCCTGTTCCACGGCGACCGGGCGAGATCTGCAGGCCCGGGGGGCGGAAGGTTACTGCAAGGTATCCCGGCCGACAAATGCCTCTGCCGGACCGGCACAATCGCGCCGCCCGTCCTATGAATCGAGCGTGCCGAACGGGTTGTCGACATCCAGCGAAATCGGCTGATGGTAGCCGGGAATACGAATGTCGTGAGCGCTGACCTCGAGTTCGGGCCCCTCCAGCACTCCTTCGCCAAAGCGGTAAATGGGCGAGAACTCCCCCCGGTGTGCCTGTTCCTCGAACCGGGCCTGACGCGCCTTGACCGCTTCGCGGCGACGACGCCACCGGGTCATGGCGGCTTCGCCATGACGCCGGGTCAGAAGCCGCTCGGTCGCCTCCGGCGACAGCAGGGGGGCGGTGGCGTTGTTGCCGCCAAAGCCCTTGGCGTTGATGAAACTGACATCGGCACGAAATTCCCGATGCTCGCGGAAGAGTTCCAGCCGGTCGCCATGCACATCATCGGCCACGGCGTCGAGCGTAAAGATACCCGGCAGCAACCCGGTGCTGAAACTCCCCAGCGCGCTCATCAGCTGATCGCCGGCAGCGCTGCCCTGGGAGTGCCCCAGGTAGGCCTTGACGGCCGCCACCGGCCAGCGCTCGATGCCGTTGGCGCGCGCCACGCTGTCGAGCACATGGGATTCGGTAATGCGGTTTTTGGGCGTGCTGGTGCCGTGGGAGTGGATATAGCTGCGCTCGCGCACGGCCTTCTCGCCCAGAATGCTGCTGGCCAGCGACACGCTCTTGCCCAGCGTAATGTAGTTGCCGATGCCGGGCGCCGAGATGGAGCGCTTGTAGCCGTCGGCATTGATGAAGACTTCCGGCACGGCGCCCAGAATATCGGCCCCCAGCTCGAGGGCCAGGCTGTCATCCATGAGCATGACAAACTGGGCGGATTCGGCAATGGTGAAGCCGCAGTTGCGTGCAAACGGTCGGCAGACGCGCTGATAGTCCTCATCGGTGAGAAGCTCCAGCGCATCAAGCGCCTTGACGCTGGCATCGTCGGCCAGCGCGCTCATGACGCGAAAGCCCTCGACGATTTCCGGCGTGATGGGGGCGTCCGCCGTCCCGACCATGACCAGCCGGCGCCGGCCCATGCGGATGTCATCCACGCCCAGGCGCAGGTTGTACAGAAAGGTCGCACAGGCCCCCTGCATGGCGCCCGTGGCGCCGACGCTGCCCAGCACGTAGGCGTTGAGGAAATCGGCCGGCATCTGTCCGTAGCCCAGCGGCATCTGCTTGGAGGTGGTGCGCTGTCCGGTGACAAAGCTGTTCAAAAGGCCGCCCCAGCCCTGGGCATCGAGCTGGCCGATGGAGTTGCCGGCATAGACGGCGATCTGATCCGGGTCGAGCTGCTGGCTCAGACTGTCCCACTCGTAGCCGCTCTGACCCAGGCAGTCGGAGGCGGCAAAGATGGTCATCGACAGGGCGCGCGGGTGATGTACGCTGCGATAGAAGCTGGCCGGGTCGAATCCGGTCGGCAGCTGGCCGGCGCTCTTGACCAGCGCGTCGCGACGCTCCGGCAGCAGTACGTCGAACTCGCCGGCCGGCACGGTGACGCTGACATGGCGCTCGTCGATCGCCTCGATCTGCCAGTGGGCCGGCGGATTGTCGGGCAGCTGACGACGGCTGAGGCTGACCCTGAGAGGCGCATCGAGCGTCAGGCTGGCCTGGCGGTTGGCAGGGATGCCGGCGTCGGCAAAACGCGCATCCTCGATGCGGCGAATCAGGGTATGACGAAGAATGTGCGCTTCGTGGCGGTTGGCCAGGGCAGCATCATCAAGAGAGTCACCGCGATCGTCCGGGTTGTTCGACAGATGCTGTCCCATCATACGGGCCAGCCCCGAGAGGGTGTGCTGTCGACTCTTTTCGGGCAGCGCATCGATCACGGTCCGGTAAAAGGACTGATGACCGGACGTTCTGCCAGCGGGATTGATACCGCCCATGCCGACGATCACCGGTAACTGTGACAAGCCGAAACCCTCGTGTTGATGCCTATAAAGGAAGCGATAAAGCCATGGCGACCGCGTCGCTGAAAGGATGGCGATTCATGTTCACCACATGCCGTGGCAGCTCCGCCAGAACAGGGCAGTCATGATAGCATCGCCCCGGGCAGGACGTCATGTCGGCCGGTCAACGACTTGTCATGTTGACGGGGCATGATGTTGAACGTGCTGGTCGAAAAAAGCCGACTGTTCCGCAGGTCGCCGGGCGGGCTCAACTGTCGCCACGTCTGTAGTGGCGCCACAGGCGCAGGGCATACAGCAGCGCGACGGCCAGCAGTACCGCCATGACAACCCACAGGCTGCCCGACAGGGTCGTATACTGCAAAAGCCAGTGGCTGCCGCCGACCAGACAGCACGCCCACATGGAAGACCCCAGTGTGGTGTAGAGCAGATAGGGCGCCAGCGGCATACGGTGAAAGCCTGCCGGTATCGACACCAGCGATCGCATGCCCGGAATCAGACGCCCGAACAGCACGACCAGCGAGCCGTAACGCCCGAAACGCCTGCTCGAACGCTCGATATCGCTCGGCGCCAGGGCCAGCCAGTGCCCGTGTCGGGCCAGAAAGCGCATGCACTGGCGCTCGTCGAGCCAGCGGCCCAGCAGATAGAGCGGCAGCGTCCCCAGCACCAGCCCGGCAGTGGCGGCGACCACGGCCGGCACAGGGGTAATGTCGGCAGAGGCCATGATGTGTGCCATGACGGGGAGCGTCGATTCGGCCGGCAGGGGCGGGAAAGCGTTGATGACGACTGTCAGCAGCGTGATGGCCGTATAGCCGTGAGTATCCAGAAGCTGCTGAAGCCATGCCTGCATGTGTTTCAGAATCCATGAGTCGGGGGCTGGCGCCGGACGGCGCCCACAAGGTCCCCTCAGTATTGTTAAACGTTGCCATGTTCGCCAATTCCACGCCGGTACACTCCACCCAGACGGGGCTGCATCCCGATCTGGCCCATCATGTTCAGCGCGCCCTCGACAACCGGTGGCAGCGCCCCATTGCCGACCACACCCGGGCCGCTTTCGAGACGGCGCAGCAGTTTTATCGGGCGCATGGCGGACCGCTGATTCTGGATGCCGGCTGCGGCACGGGGCGCTCGACCCGGCAGCTGGCCCGTCTGCATCCGGCGGCCTGCGTGCTGGGCATCGACCGCAGCGCCGATCGCCTGTCGCGAAATTATGCCCGAGAGCTGGGCACCTTCCCCGACAATGCGCTGCTGGTGCGTGCCGATCTGGTCGATTTCTGGCGGCTGGCGCATGCGGCCGGCTGGCAGCCGAGCCATCACTGCCTGTTTTATCCCAACCCCTATCCCAAGGCGTCGCAGCTCAAAAAGCGCTGGCATGCCCATCCGGTGTTTCCTGTTGTGCTGGCGCTGGGCGGGGCGCTCGAGCTTCGCAGCAACTGGTCGATCTACGTCGAGGAGTTCGCCCGTGCCATCGAGCTGGTGACCGGGCAGCAGCCCCGGGCAGAGAGGCTGGCGCTGACGCCACAGAGCGATTTCATCAGCGCCTTCGAGCACAAGTACGTCGATAGCGGTCATTCCCTGTGGCGGCTCCAGTGCCGGCTAACGGCGTTAACCTGAACTACGCTGGAAGCCCGCCGCCGCTCATCCTGAAAGGAAAACGCCATGACCTGGCAGCCCTATCTCTATCTGATACTGGCCATCTGCGCCGAGGTCGTCGCGACCAATGCGCTCAAGGCCTCCAATACCTTCACCCGGCTGGGCCCGAGTCTGCTGACGGTCGCGGGCTACGCGCTCGCCTTTTACTTTTTGTCGATAGTGCTCAAGAGCATGCCGGTGGGGGTGGCCTATGCCATCTGGGCCGGGCTCGGCATGGTGCTGACGCTGCTGCTGGCCATGGTTGTCTTCGGAGAGCGCCCCGATGCGCCCGCCATACTGGGGATCGGGCTGATCGTGGCAGGCGTTGTTGTCCTTCAATTCTTTTCGAAAATGAACGCTCAATAAACAGACGACAGCACCGTGGATGCGGAGGCAGCGCATTGCCACGGTACAGGCATGCCCATTACTCTGAGGCTTAAACAAGCTGCCCATGTAAAAGGGAAATCCTTCATGCCTGCAAGGTCTTCCGTTGTAGTCGCAAGCCGCCCGACTGTCTTACGTCTTTTATTCTCCCTGCTGTTCCCGCCCATGATCGCGATGGCGGCGATGATTTTGTCCGCCCAGGCCCGGGCCGATGGCTTTCCTGCTACTGCAGCGCTGGCGGACAAGGGGTTTGCCGTCGGCGCTCAGGCCCGCCTTCTGGACAGCGGTGAAACGCTGGGCAGTCTTTCGCCGGCGCAGCCGATGGCGCCGGCCTCGGTATCAAAGCTCTATACAGCCGCGGCGGCACTGACCCAATGGGGGCCGCAGAAGCGCTTTACTACCGAGCTGCGCAGCAGCGCGCCCATCGTGGACGGTGTGCTCGAGGGCGACCTGTTCCTTGATGGCGGGGGCGATCCGGGCATGACCAGCAAGGACTACTGGCTTCTGGTGCAGGGACTGGCCCAGCGCGGCATCCGCCGCATCGATGGCCGGGTGCTGGCCAGCCAGTGGCGCTTTGGCCCGGTCACCTGCGTGACTACGGACCGATGCGATGCCCGCACGCGTACGCGCCACGCCTTCGATGCCCAGCTCACCGCCACGGCGGTGGATTTTGCCACCTGGTGTACGCGTGTCATGCCGGGCGAGGCCGAAGGCGTGCCGGCACAAATCACCAGCTGTGCGGGGACGGCGCCGCTGACACGCCTCGATAACCGCGTCACGACCGTGGCGCAGGGCAATACCGCCATCAGCGCCGAGCGCACCACAGCCAACGGGGAAGACACCATGGTGGTCTCGGGACAGATCCCGCTGGGCAGCGGGCCCCGCAATGTCTATCGCTCCAGCGCCGACCCGGCCGCCCAGACGCTCAAGACGCTTGAATCGCTCATGAACGATGCCGGCATTGCGGTGACCCGCGGTTTTGCCGCCACGTCGAGTCGTCCCGCAGAGTCGGCGAAAGTATTGTCGGCCATCGAGGGCAAGCCGCTGCAGGAGCAGCTGCTGCGCATGCTCAACTACTCCAACAACTTCATGGCCGATGTGCTGGCGCTGGACCTGGTCAGCGGCACGCCCTCCATGGCCAGTGCCGGGGCCGCGCTGAATGCGTTTGCCGGTAACATTGCCGGCCATGGCCCGATCGATCTGCGCTCCGGCAGTGGCCTGACACCGGAAAGCCGCACCAGCGCCCGCGGTGTCACGGCACTGCTGGATCACATGTACCATCAGCCGGCGCTCTTTCCGGTCTTCGTGGCCGGCATGCAGACCCCGGTCAACGGGCCGATGAACTTCATCCGCCGCGGCAGCGACCGTTTCCAGCAAAACGTCATGATCAAGACCGGCACCCTCAATGAGCCGGTACCGGTCCGCGCCGTGGCGGGCTATTTCCGGACGCAGTCGGGGCGCTGGGGCGCCTTCACGGTCATGGTCAATGGCCGGGCCGCCACGCCCTATATCAACTGGACGACCACCCTCGAGGCGGTCGCCAGCGATATTGATGCCATGATCGCCGCCCACTGACGCCGGGCCCGGCCGCTTACCGGTCGGGCATCGCCTCTTCCTCGAAGTGATCGAGCAGGTGGCGCAGCCCGTCCCGCAGGGCGTCCCCCGACATGGCATGCCCATGACCGGTCATGGCCACTTGCGGCGTCAACCCGGCCAGTGTCTGTACCGAGCGATACGCCGCGTCCCAGTCCGGGGTGAAATAGCGCGGCGGCCCGCTGATCTCACGGTGCTGCGTGACCACCTGATACAGCGACTCCTGCCTGACGGTGACAAAGGCATCGCCGGCCAGCAGGGCGCTGTCGTCATCGCGGAAAAGCGACACATGCCCCGGCGTGTGACCCGGGGTGTGCAGCCAGCGCCAGTCGGCCAGACAGGGGACGCTGCCATCTTCCGGCAGGGGGTGGATGCGCTCGCCGAGATCGACCGGCTCCCGGGGGAAATGGCCCGCCAGCGCGGGGATGACACCGCCGCCGGCATCCGTGTCGGGTGGGGCGTAGCGCTGCTGACCGGTCAGATAGGGCAGTTCCCGCGAATGGGCGTAGACCGGTACGTCCCAGTGCTCGGCCAGCTCCACCACGGCGCCCACGTGATCGAAGTGGCCGTGGGTCAGGAGGATGGCGCGAGGCGCCACGCCCTCGCCGAAGCGTGTTTCGGCTTCACGGATGATGTCGTCTTCACAGCGTGGCATGCCGCCATCAATGAGCACCCAGTTACCCTGGTCCGGATGCCCCACGAAATACACATTCACGATCCGGACCGGATAGCAGTACACATCCGGCAGGACCTCATATCCCTTGCCGCTGCTCACGGACGTCAGCGGCAGATGTTTGTCATGCAGTGGGTTGTCGACCATGGTGACCTTTCCTCTGAACAAGCCTTGTGACAGCCTGGCGGGTCAGACGGCGCGGATGCCATAACTTCGGACAGGTTTCGAACGGTATTCTCCGGCGTGCCGGCCGTGGCCCCGCGGTGCGCTGCTTTGGTAGGATGCTTTCTTCCCCTTACAGATGGCAGGTTGCCTGCGATACCTGTGATCCATGGACAGGAACCCTCTGCATGAAGCCCGCGCATACCGGTATCAAGCGGCTGTTTCACTCCACTCGCTACTCCTGGAAAGGGCTGACGGCGGCCTGGCACAACGAAGCCGCCTTTCGACAGGAGCTGATCGTGACCATCGTGCTTTTGCCGGCCACCTTCTGGCTGGGTCAGTCGCTGCTGGAATGGCTTTTGTTGATGGGCAGTGCAGTGCTGGTCATGGCGGTAGAGCTGCTCAATTCCGCCGTGGAAACCGTGGTGGACCGCATCGGCGTCGAACACCATGAACTCTCCGGGCGCGCCAAGGATCTGGGCTCGGCCGCGGTCTTTCTCTGCGTTCTGTTTGCCTTTCTGGTCTGGGGCAGCCTGCTGGTGGTGCGGCTGGTCTGACGGACCGCGCCGAGGCTATCGACGCGGCCTGGCTCGATGGGTCGGCGCTACCAGCTCTTGTAGGGCAAAAACTTGCCATTCATGGTGATCCTGACGCGATCACCTTTCGGGTCTTCCTCGCGCTCGACGTCCATGGAAAAGTCGATGGCGCTCATGATGCCGTCGCCGAACTTCTCCTGAATCACGTCCTTGAGGGTCGGTCCGTAGACACCGACCACTTCATAAAGGCGATAGATCAGCGGGTCCTGCGGGATGGCGCCGTCCCAGGTCTTGGTGGGGTAGGCCTTGAGTGCTTCGATGAGCGCGTCATCGTCAAGGCCCAGAGCGCTGACGATCCTTTGGGCGATGTCGGGTGGGGCGCTGTTCATGCCGTAGCAGACAGACGCCACCCAGACCGGGGAGCGGCCCACGGCCTCGCCCAGATCGTCCCAGCTCATTGTCTGACGCGCCCGGGCGGCCATCAGAGTGTGATGCATTTCCAGCTTGTCCATGACATGACCCTTTTGTCGATTGTTGGAAGTCACAGGCCAGCTATAACACCCCGTGAATTCCAGAGCCAGCCCTGATCATTTCTCGGCGTTCGACTGCGGATCGATCAAAAGCGCCAGCGCCGGCATGACCTGCAGCTCGATGGCCGGGTCGATCATGTCCGCGGGCGGCGGCGTTAAAAGCGGCGCCCAGGCACGCTCGAAGTCGACATCCGGACGTAGCCGGGCCTCGCCCAGGCGCGCCAGATAGACTTCCAGCATGTCGAGCCGGCCGCTGTCATCGGGCGCGGCAAAACGGCCCAGCCAGGCGCTGTCCGCCGCGGGGGCGCCCTCGGCCAGCAGCGTGGTGTGAATTTCTGCCACGGCGCTGGTTAACGCGTCCTCGTCGGCGTCCCGCGCGACGGTGGCGGTGGGCAATTGATAGCGTGTCTGCTGTGCCCCGCGGACGACCAGCACTTCGTCGCGGGCGCTGAGCAGGGCGAGTGCCACATGGCGCTGCGGCGGGCGCCGCTCGGGGGTGTCCGTGTCTGTCATGTCAGCCAAACCGTTTGTGCAGTGCCGGCAGAACGTCATCGCCCAGCAGGGGCGCCAGCGATAACGTGTCGTCATCGAGCGCCATCCAGTAAATCTCCTCGATTTCACCGCGGGCCTGCGGTGTGCCTTCCATTTCTTCGATGATGAAGACATCGGCATCGATACAAGTGTCGGGCTCATTGGCCGCCTGCGCCCTGAAGCGCCCCAGCATGGCCAGCTCGTCTTCCCCGATCGAGGTGCCCAGCTCTTCCCGGCACTCTCTCGCCAGAGTGGCCAGCGGCGTCTCGCCGTGATCGGGTTTGCCGCCGGGCAGCATGAAATGGTGGGTGTCGCGCTTTCGGACCACCAGCAGGCGCCGATTCTGATCGAGCAGGCAGCCGGCAACAACATGAAGGGTAGGCATTGCAGGTGACTCCGAATGAGGCCCGCACGAAGGGCGGACAGTGCCTTGAGATGGTTCTAGTGTGGCTGATTGTCCGGTGTTCGGGCAAAGCGGGCAATAAAGCGCGCCATGGCGGGGCCGATGAGCACCACGGTAAACAGGCGCAGGGCCTGCAGGGCGGCAACGATCGCCACATCGGCGTGGGTGTCCAGCGCAATGATGGTCATCGAGTCCAGCCCGCCCGGGCTGGTGGCCAGATAGAGCGTCAGGAAGTCGCTGTGCATCAGGGGCACCAGCATCAGCGCCGAGAGCGCGCAGAAGGCGATCAGCATCATGGAGGCCAGCAGCATCCACTTGAGGGCGTGCATGACGCTGCGCACGGTCTGACGGTCAAAGCGCAGTCCCACATAGATACCGATGCAGGCGTAGGCGGCCTCCAGCAGCGGCAGCGGCAGCTCGATATCGATGATGCCGGAGACCTGTACCACGGTGCCCAGCAGCATCGGTCCCAGCAGGGCGCCGGCCGGCAGCAGGCGGTCACAGACGAGGATGCCCACGGCAATCAGCGCGATCGACACCGCAAGCGAGGTCAGGCCGTGAAGGTCCCACGACATGGCATGAGAGGGAGTGTGTTCGGCATCCGATACGCCCAGAAAATGACTGACCAGGGCGCCGGCCATGATCACGCAGAGCACGCGCACATACTGCATGGTGGCAACGATTCTGGGGTCGGCGTTGGCCTGTTCCGACATGGCGACCATCGCGGCCGCCGCACCGGGCGTGGTGCCCCAGGCCGCGGTGGTGCCGGGCAGGCCGCCATAGCGCACCAGCAAAATGCCCACCACCGTGCTCAATACCAGCGTCACCGCGGTGGCCAGCACCATCGCCGGCCAGCTCTCGGCGATGGTGGCGAGCACGGTCAGCGTCATCGCCTGGGCAATCAAAAGCCCGATCACGCCCTGTCCCGACTTGAACAGCACCCGGGGCAGCTTCAATCCGCCGATCATGACGCCAAACACCACGGAGACCGCCATGGGGCCGATCAACGCGCCGGCCGGCATATGGACCAGCTGCAGCACAAGGCTTGCCAGGGCGCAGGCACTCAACAGCAGTATCCAGCGCAGCAGGGGAGAGGCTGGCAGGCGATCGACAGGCAAGAGGGGCAGGCTCCGGTAGCAAGAGGTGTCGAGGGGCGGTAATCAGGCCACGCTATCGCTGCCGCGTGGCCGGTAGAGGGCCACCGCGTTGTCATGCAGGGCCAGCATGGCATGGGCATCGCCCAGGGTGTTGTGCAAAAGCTCGATATCGCCCTCCCTGAAGGGGCGAGGGGCGCGCGTGCCCGGCAGGTCGGTGCCGAACAGCAGGGCATGCGGGTTGATATCGGCAATGGCGGCAAGTGTGGCCGGCACATCCAGCGACACGCGGCCAAAGCCCGACGCCTTGACCCGGGCACCCGCCTCGACCAGCGCCAGCAGGGTCGGCAGACCGTCCTGCGACAGCCCCAGATGATCGATGACGATGGCGGGCAGCGTGCGTAAAAGCGCCAGGTACGGTGCGAGGTCACTGGCGTCGGCGTAGAGCTCGCAGTGCCAGCCGGCCACATCGAACACGCGCTGCGCCTGGCGGGCCATGGCGTCGATGTCCGTGTCGAGACCGCGGGCGAGATTGAAGCGGATGGCGCGTACGCCGGCCTCGTCGAGCTCGAGCAGGCGCTCGTCGCTGATGTCGTCGGGCAACTGTGTGACGCCCACGAAATCCCCGCCCAGCGTGTCCAGCGCCGCCAGCAGATGGTCCTGATCCGTGCCCTGAAAGGAACCCGGGACGATTGCGCCGCCCCGGATATCCAGCCCGCGAGTGGCCCTTTGATAATCCTCGACGGTGAAGGGGTCGGGGCGATGGCCCTGGCTGGCGATCAGCGTAAAGCGCGGATCAATGATATGCAGGTGCGCATCGAAGCAGCCGTGCGGCTCACGATGATCGTGTCGGTAGTGTCCGTTGAAGGGAATAACCTCGGCCATGGCAACTCCTTGAACATCCAGCGATAACGGGGCAGCGCGTTTTGTGCCCCGCACAGGCATGACAAGCATGCGGGGTGATGGCTCGGACTGCAATCTTCGTTATGCTGACAGACAACGCACCAATGAGAGGCCCTTCCATGTCACTGCAAGCCGCCCTGACAGGCCTGCCTGAAGCCCTTCAGTCCCAGGCACGTTGTACCCTCGAGACGTTCGATGAGGCGCTGCTGGCACGTCTGGGCGAAGAGCGCCTGCGCGAGCTGGTCACGGTCGTCACGGCCAGTGACTTTGTGGCCCGGACCCTCTCCCATGATGGTGTCATGCTCGACCGTCTGCTGGCGCACGAAGAGCTCATCGCTGCCCCGAGTCGGGAGACGCTGGAGAGCTGGCTCGACAGCGCGCTTGACGAGGCGCACAGCGAGGCGGACCTGCAGCGGGTGCTGCGGCGGTTTCGTCGCGAGCGCATGGTGGCCATCATCTGGCGCGATCGTAACAACTACGCCGATGCCTGGGGGATTGCGGCGGCGGTGTCGCGGCTGGCCGAGGTCTGCATGGCGGCGGCGCTGCGCTGGCATGAGCGGGCAATGGCCACGCGCTACGGCGAGCCGTCACCGGACAGCGAGGGGCGCCCGCAGCGCATGGTGGTGCTGGGCATGGGCAAGCTGGGCGCCGGTGAGCTCAATCTCTCCTCCGACATCGATCTGATCTTCGCCTACCCCGAAAAGGGGCAGACCCGGGGCGGCGAGCGCACCCTGGAGCATCAGGAGTACTTCACCCGGCTGGGCCAGAAGGTCATTGCCGCCCTCGATGCCATCACGGCCGACGGCTTTGTCTTTCGCGTTGACATGCGTCTTCGTCCCCTGGGCGACGGCGGCCCGCTGACCGGCAGTTTCTCGAGCCTTCTCTCCTATTACCAGAGCCAGGGCCGTGAGTGGGAGCGCTACGCCATGCTCAAGGCGCGCCCGGTGGCCGGTGATCTCGACGCCGGACAGCGGCTGCTGGGCGAACTTCGCCCCTTTGTCTATCGCAAGTACATCGATTTCGGGGCGATCGAATCGCTGCGCGAGATGAAGGCGCTGATCAACCGCGAGGTCCGGCGTCGCGGGCGCGAGGATGACATCAAGCTGGGCGCCGGCGGCATCCGGGAAGTGGAGTTCGTGGTGCAGGCCTTTCAGCTGATCCGCGGCGGCCGGGTGACCGAGCTGCAGACCCCCTCGCTCAAGCGGGCGCTGACCGAGCTCGAGCGTCTTGAAATCATGTCGCGCCATGACGTGCGCGCCCTGCAGGCCGACTACGTCTTTCTGCGCGATCTCGAGCACGCCCTGCAGGGGCTGGAGGACCGTCAGACCCAGTCGCTGCCCGAGGAGGCGCTGCCCCGGGCCCGGATCGCCTTTGCCATGGGCCACGAACAGTGGGAGGACCTGGTGGCGCATCTCGAGGAGGTGCGTCGCCGGGTGCGCGAGCGCTTTGATGAGGTCATCGCCCCGCCCGAGGAGGAGGATCATGAGCTGATCGAGGCCGGCGCGCTGGAGGAGTGGCGGGCGCTCTGGCAGGAGGCCTTTGACGATGAAGCCGCGATTGCGCTGTTGTCCGAGGCCGGCTTTCGCGACCCGCCCCGGGCGCGCGAACGCCTGCTCAAGCTGCGCCACGGGCGCGCGGTGACCGGCATGCAGCGCATCGGATTCGAGCGTCTCGAGGCACTGATGCCGCTGCTGCTGTCCAATGTGGCCACCACCGCAATGCCGGATATCACGCTTGAGCGCGTGCTGGCACTGGTAGAGGCCGTGCTGCGCCGCACGGCCTATCTGTCGCTTTTAAAGGAAAATCCCGATGCGCTGACCCAGTTCGTGCGCCTGTGCAGTGCCAGTGCCTGGATCAGCGAGCAGCTGGCGCGCTATCCGGTGCTGCTTGATGAGCTGCTGGACCCGCGCAATCTCTACACGCCCCCCGAGCGCAGCGAGCTCGAGGACGAGCTGCGCCAGACCCTGTCGCGTCTGCCGCCCGGTGATGAGGAGAGCCAGCTCGAGGCGCTGCGGCTGTTTCGTCATGCCCGCGTGCTCAACGTGGCGGCGGCCGATATCGCCGGGGCGCGTCCGCTGATGGTGGTCAGCGACCACCTGACCATGGTTGCCGAAGTGGTGCTGGAAGCCGTGGTCACCCTGGCCTGGCAGGGCCTGACGGCACGCTATGGCTACCCGCGTCGGCGCGACGGCAGTTACGCCGGGGCCGAGGAGGTCGATTTTCTGGTCGTGGGCTATGGCAAGCTGGGTGGCATCGAGCTGGGCTACGGCTCTGATCTGGACCTGGTCTTTCTGCACGACGCCGACCCGCGCGGCAGTACCAACGGGGCGCGCAGTCTCGACAACCCGGTCTTTTATGCGCGCATGGGGCAGCGCATCATCCATATGCTGACGACCACCACGCCGGCCGGCGTGCTGTATGAGGTGGACATGCGCCTGCGCCCGTCGGGTAATTCGGGGCTTCTGGTCTCCTCGCTGGAAGCCTTTGCCGACTATCAGCGCCGCGAGGCCTGGGTGTGGGAGCATCAGGCGCTGGTCCGCGCCCGCGCCGTGGCCGGCAGCCCGGCACTGGCCGGACGCTTCGACGAGATCCGCCGCGACACGCTCTCCAGCGTCGTCGATGTGGACAATCTCAAACGGGAGGTGGTGGCCATGCGCGAGAAGATGCGCCATCACCTGGGCAGCAGTGCGCAGTCCCGCAGCGCCGGCTGGTTCCATCTCAAGCAGGACCCGGGCGGTATGGTGGATATCGAATTCATGAACCAGTTTGCGGTGCTGGCGATGGCGCACCGGGAGAAGGCGCTTTTGACCTATACCGACAACATCCGCATCCTGGAGACGCTGGAGTCGTCCGGTCATCTGCCCTTCGAGGGGGCCGAAAAGCTGCGACGGGCCTGGCTTGCCTATCGCGATGCCAGCCACCGCGCAGCGCTGACCCGCGCCGGATCACTGGTACCGGAGACCGGCCTCACCGAGCATCGCGAGGCCGTTCGCGCCCTCTGGCAGCGCTATCTCGGGCCCGATGACCCCGCATCCGACAGTGCGGAGCATGCTGACGATCATTAAGGGCCGGCGGTGTGTCAGCGCCTCTCGAGGCGGGGCAGCACCCGGTGTTTCCAGCCCCGGCGCAGTCGTGCCAGCCAGCGGGGCGTGACCTTCAGACGCTGTTCGGTGGGCGTCAGCGACCGTCCGGTCAGCTTTTGCTTGAACTTGAGCGTGCCCGCCATGTCGGTGCGGCGCAGCCGATTCATGACGGGGCGCAAGGGGCTTCGCGGGGTGGCGTGAACGGCCGAGGCGAAATCGATCAGCACCGGATGGCCGTTGCTGTCCACCAGAATATTGGTCCAGCGCAGATCATTGTGCGTGACATGACGGCGGTGGAGTTCGCCCACCATGCGCTGAATGTCGCTGTAGCGCACGTCCATCCGGCGTCGTCGGGCTTCACCCAGATCCACGCCGTCGATGGCTGACATGTAAAAGGCGTAGCGTCCGTCAAATCCCTTGAAGTCCGGCGCATGCGCCCAGCCGTCGAGGCGCTCGAGCATGCGTGCTTCCCGCGTCATCAGATAGCGTGCCAAAGGCGCCAGGGCCGTGTGCTGCCAGAGGCGATAATCCTTGCGCACAACCGTCTCACCGCAATGGGTGGTCAGGACCACGGCCGCCTTGAGGGCACCACCGGCATGTTGCAGCGTCACCTCCCGGTCGGCCGCGTCGGTCGGCAGTGATGGGGCAATATCGCCCCACGGCTCGTTGGCGGCTGTTTCTGGTGCCTCGAGGGGGCGGTCGTGGATGGGGTCGGGAGCGGTTACCCGCTCGTTTGCAGCTGACGCGTCGCCGGACAGGTAGCGCTGCGTCGAGGGGGAAAAAAGCAATGTCATGATGGACCTGATATCGAATCGACGTTTCACAGCGCCTGACCGGGGGAAGGACGACAGGATGCACTGCGAAAATATTAACAAGCTAACTATTATTTTAAATCTGATGTAATATCAGGTCGATCCCGAATTGGCGATTGGGCCCGGGTCGGCCTGTTGCCGGGGCATGCTGGAAGAGACTGATGGGTGGGGGAAGCGGATAGCACAGGAGAGAGCGCGCCGGCAGGCCGGCCAACGGCAACCGCCCCGGGCGGGGCGGTCCGGCAGTGATGCTGGCGTGAGGGTCAGCGGCTCTGGCCGCTACGCGGATCACGTCCGATGGGGTGGGCTTCCCCGCGGGCCTTTGCCAGTTCGATCTGGCGCTGGCGTTCGCGCGCGCCCTCGCGGGTCTTCTCGGGCAGGTTGTCCCAGCAGTGCGGGCAGCTGATGCCCGGCTCATAGTATGGCGATTGCTGATCCTCGACCGAGATGGGACGACGGCAGGCGTGGCACTGATCAAAATCGCCTTCGCTCAGATCGTGACGCACGGTGACCCGGTTGTCGAAGACAAAGCAGTCGCCGCGCCAGCGCGAATCCTGTTCGGGCACGCTTTCCAGGTATTTCAGGATGCCGCCCTTGAGGTGGTACACCTCTTCAAACCCCTGTTCCAGCATGTAGCTGGAGGCCTTCTCGCAGCGAATGCCGCCGGTGCAGAACATGGCGACCTTCTTGTGTCTTGTCGGATCGTAATGGGCCTTGATGTAGTCGGGGAATTCGCGAAACGACCGGGTTTTCGGGTCTACGGCGCCTTCAAAGGAGCCGATCTCGACCTCGTAGTCGTTGCGCGTGTCGATCAGCAGCACTTCCGGGTCGCTGATCAGCTCGTTCCACTGCTCGGGCTCGACGTAGGTGCCGACGCGGCGGTTGGGGTCAACGCCATCCACGCCCAGGGTAACGATCTCGCGCTTTAACTTGACCTTGGTGCGATAGAACGGCTGCTCTTGCGCCCGGGATTCCTTGTGCTCGAGATCGTCGAGCCGCGGGTCGCTCTTGAGCCAGGCCAGCAGGGCATCAATGGCGTCACGCGTGCCGGACACGGTGCCATTAATGCCTTCCTCGGCCAGTAGCAGCGTGCCCTTGACGTCATGGGCGCGCATGGCCTCGAGCAGCGGCTCACGCAGCGTTTCAAAATCGGGCAGGGACACAAACCTGTAGAGGGCGGCCACCACGATGGGGCCGTCACCGGGTATATCGGGACTTGTCATGTCGTTCTCCAGGCAGTCGCCCTCGCAAGGGGCGGACCAGGGGGATATCGCGAGCCCGGTCGGGTCGCGGCGCGTATTTTACGCCGCCGCATCGTCGCTTGCATCCGCGTGTCCCGGCCACGGCAGGGGCCGTTGGCTGCGTCGGGCGGTCGCGTCCCGGCGCGCAGTGCCTCGACGGCACTGATATGATCGGGACACACGGGTCGTGACAATGGCCTGACAACAGGGCAACACCTGCGCGCTTGTGACGCAGGACAACGTACAGCGGAAGGGCTCATGTCTCGAACAGTCTACGTCAACGGCCACTATGTGCCGGAAAGTGAGGCCAGCGTCTCGGTCTTTGACCGGGGCTTTCTGTTTGCCGACGGCATCTATGAAGTGACGGCCGTCCTCGATGGCCGGCTGGTGGATTTCGAGGGGCACGTGGCGCGGCTGCACCGTTCGCTCAATGAGCTGAACATGCATCTCTCGCTCAACGACAACGCCCTGCGTGATATTCATCGCCAGCTCATCGATAAAAACGCGCTGCAGGAGGGCCTGGTCTATCTGCAGGTGACCCGCGGCGTCGCCGAGCGTGATTTCACCTATCCCGAGGCGCAGACGCCGGCCACGGTGGTGGCGTTCACCCAGAACAAGGCGATCATCGACAGTCCACTGGCGGAGCGGGGGTTGAAGGTCATCTCCCTGCCGGACATGCGCTGGGAGCGGCGCGATATCAAGACCGTGCAGCTTTTGTATCCCTCCATGGCCAAGATGGAGGCCAAAAAGCGCGGCGCCGATGACGCCTGGCTGGTGGAGTCGGGGCTGGTAACCGAGGCGTCCTCCAGCAACGCCTGGATTGTCGATCACGACAATACGCTGATCACCCGCGAGCTGTCCCGCTCGCTTTTGCACGGCATTACGCGGCGCACCATCATGCAGCTGGCCCGACAGCATGACATGAAGATTGAAGAGCGCGGCTTTACCGTCAAGGAGGCGCAAAACGCCCGGGAGGCCTTCGTCACTTCGGCCACATCGCTGGTGTATCCGGTGGTGTCCATCGATCAGCGTCCCGTGGGTGAAGGAGAGCCGGGAGAGATCGCCAGGGCCCTGCGCCGACACTACATCGAGGCCAGTCTGCAGTCACTGGATCACGAGTCCTGACAGGCCCGGGCCTGTCCTGAAAGTTGTCTGCTGCAATTCAGTTATACGCCCCCGGTTGATAGAAGACGCCATGGGAGACCGGTCCGTGATCAATTCGGCGCAGCGAGGACCGCTGGGTGCGGGCTGTGTCCCTGATCGCCGACCACGGCAGATGAGCTATCTCGATCGACGTCAGCTGATCGATCCGGGTGCACACGCAGGGCGTGCAATGCAGAAAACTGCCGATGAGGCAGGGGGCTCTTCATCGGCAGTTGATAACCTTTGGTGACCATGTCCCGGTCATTGGCCGGAGCGGACGGTCATCAGGGCGTGGGCGACCAGACGTGGGGCAAAAAGCGATAGCCCCGGGTATCTTCCACGATATGGCCGATGCCGGGGAAGTCCAGATGGTGGCCTGCCACCATGAGCTTCTCTTCGGCGACACGGTCCAGGATCGCCCGGCGCGTGGTCACCGCCTGCTCGCCATCGACGTCGAACAGCACGCCGGCATCGGGCTCGGGCAGCTGAATCTGCGGCAGATGCACAATATCGCCCCACAGCAGCAGGCGTTCGCCGGCGGATTCGATCAGATAGCCGCTGTGCCCCGGCGTATGGCCCGGCAGGGCCACACGGGTCACCCCTTCCATGACTTGCTCATCATCAAGACGCTCGATCCGGTCGCGGTTGATCTCGAGCACGCGGTGGGCGACGTCAAACTGCTGGGCAAACATGTCGGAGGCATCATCGGGTGCCGACTGCTGCCAGAAATCCAGCTCTTCGCCCGGCACCAGGATGCGGGCGTTGGCAAACGCGGGTTGATCGTCCGCGGTGATCAGTCCGCCGATATGGTCCGGGTGCAGGTGCGTGACCAGCACGACGTCGATGGCATCAGGCAGCACGCCGATATCGGCCAGCCCCTGCGACAGACGGGCCCCTTCCTCATCGGCCAGCGCGCCATAACCGGTATCCACCAGTACACGCTGATCACCGATGTGCAGCAGGTAGGCGTTGAGCGTGATGCGCGGCGGCGTGGGGCGCAGGCTCTGCGCCTGGAGCGTTTCGGCGCGCGAAGCGTCAATGTGCTGGATCAATTCCAGTGACCCCTGCATCAGGGCGTCCATCAGGGTGGTAACGACGATCTCGCCAACACGCAGGTGATACACATTGGCGGGCTGCTGATCGGGAAACAGGCTATCGCTCACGGGGCCTCCAGTCATGAACATTGATGGGGCCAGCATAGCGTGTCGCATGGAGATCGCCAGCCCGGTCGGGCAGAAGGCCGGACACAAAAAAAGGCGCCTGTCGGTGAAGACAGGCGCCTTTCGTATCTGGTCGGAATAGCAGGATTCGAACCTACGACCTCTGCCTCCCGAAGGCAGCGCTCTACCAAGCTGAGCTATATTCCGAGTGTCACGAGCGCGTCATGACGGTGCGCATTATACGCCCTGTTTCAGGGAATGCAAGCCCCTCAGGCGTGACGGTCCACGGCCTGGCGTACCAGCAGCTCGAGGC
This sequence comes from Kushneria sp. AK178, assembly GCF_053903105.1. Classification (NCBI taxonomy): domain Bacteria; kingdom Pseudomonadati; phylum Pseudomonadota; class Gammaproteobacteria; order Oceanospirillales; family Halomonadaceae; genus Kushneria; species Kushneria sp. AK178. The sequence continues at coordinate 773,304 of NZ_CP096381.1, forward strand.
TCTCGCGATAGGGTGACGGCGGCAACAGGGTCAGCTGTTCAAGGGCGCGGTCCACCATCTCGCTGGCGCGCGAGCGCGTGTATTCCAGTGCGCCGGTGTCGCGGACGATGGTCAGGACTTCATCCAGATAGGAGAGGCCGCCTTCGCCGATGGCGCGCCGGACCACGTCGGCCTGTGCCGGGGCACCTACCGCCATGGCCCGAATCAGGGGCAGGGTGGGCTTGCCTTCGGCCAGGTCATCACCCACGTTCTTGCCCATTTCGCTGGCATCGCCCTGATAGTCCAGCAGATCATCCACGAGCTGAAAGGCCAGTCCCAGATAGCGGCCGTAGAGCTTGAGCGCCTCGATCTGCGCCTCGCTGCCACCGGCCACCATCGCGCCGGTGTGGGAGGCGGCCTCGAACAGCATGGCCGTCTTGCCCTGGATGGTGTCGAAATAGGCCGCTTCATCGATATCGGCGTTGCCGATATTGGTCAGCTGCAGCACTTCGCCTTCGGCAATGACGGAGGTGGCATTGGAGAGTACGGCCATGATCGGCATGGAGCCGACCTCGACCATCATCTCGAACGAGCGCGAGTAGAGAAAATCGCCGACCAGCACCGAGGGCGCATTGCCCCAGGTATCGTTGGCCGTGGCGCGTCCGCGGCGCAGATGGGATTCATCCACCACATCATCATGCAAAAGGGTCGAGGTGTGCATGAACTCGATCAGGGCGGCCAGCGTAATGTGCTGGCGGCCTTCATAGCCCAGGGCTCTGGCCGATAGAAGCGCCAGCAGCGGGCGAACGCGCTTGCCGCCGCTTTCAATGATGTAGTTGCCGATCGTCTCGATCAGGGGGACATGTGAGGCAAGCTGCGCGCGAATGGTGCGGTCAACAGCTGCAAAGTCTTCCATGACGGGTTCATGGGTCCTGGAGACGCTGGGTGAAACGACTTGGCTGTTCACAGTGAACCTCGGGCTTCTATTCCCTGCAGGCATGGGCCCGGGCCGGCAGGACAACAGGGGGCTTGGGTTTGCCGGGCAGTCTTCTCGAAGGCCCTTTGGGCGTCGAAGCGACATGGATGCCCGGTATGCTAGGTAACCCCTTCATGGGCGTCAAGATGCATCATGCCGGGCCTTGAGTTGCCTCGCGCGGGCGGTTATAATTCGCGCCCTTAACTCATCGTGCTCCCTGTAAGATGGCTTGCCTACCCTGTGTGACGCGGGGGCAGAGCCACTTGCCACAGGTCGATGAAGCAGCCAACCGGATGAGTCAATTGGAGAATTCCATGTACGCAGTAATCAAGAGCGGCGGCAAGCAGTATCGCGTCCAGGAAGGTCAGCGTCTCAAGCTTGAAAAGCTGGACGTGGCCACCGGTGACAGCATTGATTTCGATCAGGTACTGCTGGTCGGCGGTGACGACGTCAAGATCGGTGCACCGCTGGTGTCGGGCGCTGTTGTCAAGGCAGAGGTCGTCTCTCACGGCCGCGGCGAGAAGGTCAACATTCTCAAGTTCCGTCGCCGCAAGCACAGCATGAAGCGTCAGGGCCACCGTCAGTGGTACACTGAAGTCAAAATCACCGGGATTACTGCGTAAGCGTTTTTCCGCATTTTCAGGAGGTCATACTCATGGCTCACAAGAAGGCCGCAGGTAGTACGCGCAACGGTCGCGATTCCGAGTCAAAACGCCTTGGTGTCAAGCTCTTCGGTGGTCAGGAAGCCTCTGCCGGCAGCATCATCGTTCGCCAGCGTGGCACTCGTTTCCACGCCGGTGAAGGCGTCGGCGTCGGTCGTGACTTCACCCTGTTCGCCCTGCGCGACGGTCAGGTGAAGTTCGAGACCAAGGGTCCGAAAAAGCGCAAGCACGTCAGCATCGTCTCTGCCTGAGACCGCTGATCTGCTCAAAAGCCCCGCTCAGGCGGGGCTTTTTTTTATCATGTGGGTCGGTCGGTATGCTGGACCCATGGGCGCTGGTGCCGTGCCGGGCGTCACATGACGATGGTCGGTACAGGCTCGAACAGCCGCCCTTTGTTTTTCGATAACCGGTTTTGTAGACAGGGCGATTCGTCGCCGGGAGTAGTGACATGCAGTTCGTCGATGAAGCCTCGATCACGGTGGAAGCCGGTAACGGTGGCAGTGGCTGCGTCAGCTTCCGCCGTGAAAAGTACGTGCCACGCGGCGGACCGGATGGCGGCGACGGCGGCCACGGTGGCAGCGTCATTCTGGTCGGTGATGAATCGCTCAATACCCTGATCGACTTCAAGTTTCAGCGTTTTCACAAGGCGCCCAACGGACAGCCCGGGCGCGGCAGCCAGATGAACGGCCGCAAGGGCGAGGATCTGGTGGTGAAGGTGCCGGTGGGTACGACCATCATCGATGTCGAAACCCTCGAGATCATCGGCGATATCACCGCCGTGGGGCAGGAGCTCAAGGTCGCCCAGGGGGGCCGCAAGGGCCTGGGTAACGTGCACTTCAAGTCCTCGACCAACCGTACGCCGCGCCAGAACGTGCCGGCCGGCGAGGGCGAGCGCCGTGAGCTGCGTCTCGAGCTCAAGCTGATGGCCGATGTTGGCCTGCTGGGGATGCCCAATGCCGGCAAGTCGACGCTGATCCGCGCCGTATCGGCAGCACGCCCAAAGGTGGCGGATTATCCGTTCACGACGCTGGTGCCCAATCTCGGCGTGGTCAAGCTGGGGCTTCACGAGCACTTTGTCATGGCCGACGTGCCGGGGCTGATCGAGGGCGCCGCCGACGGCGCCGGACTGGGGCTACGGTTTCTCAAGCACCTGACCCGCACGCGCCTGCTGCTGCATGTCATCGATGTGGCGCCCTTTGATGAAAGTGATCCGGTCGAGTCGGCCGATATCATCATTCGCGAGCTCGAGCAGTACTCTCCAACGCTGGCCGAGAGCCCGCGCTGGCTGGTCCTCAACAAGTGTGACCTTGTCGATGAGGAGACTCGCGAAGCCATGCTCGAGCGCATCCTCGAGCGGCTGAACTGGGACGGCCCGATCTTTCGCATCTCGGCCATTGCCGGGCAGGGCACGGATGAGCTGGTGCAGGCCGTGCATCGCTGGCTTGTCGAACAGCGCCGGCTCGAGCAGGAAGATGAGGACGCCGCTGCTCGTACGCGGGCCGTTCGCGAGCGCATGGAGGCCGAGGCCGTGGCACGCACCGAGGCACGGCTGGCCTTTATGGCCGGGCGCAAGCGCCGTGATGAAGCCGAGGATGACGATGACTTCGACGACGATGATTTCGATGTTGAAGTGGAATACAAGCCCTGAGTCCTGCCGGGCACGGGACCGGCGCTGGAGAGTGCGATGATGGAGCAGGCGGTAGCGGGGAGTCGCGACCAGATGACCCGGGTGCGGCGCGTGGTGGTCAAGATCGGCAGTGCCCTTTTGACCAACGATGGCCGCGGTCTCGATGAGACGGCCATCGGTGCCTGGGTGGATCAGCTCGCCGAGCTGCATCGGCGCGGTGTCGAGGTGGTGCTGGTCTCTTCGGGGGCCGTGGCCGAGGGCATGGTCAGGCTGGGCTGGCAGGTGCGCCCGAGCGCGCTTCATGACCTGCAGGCCGCCGCCGCCGTGGGGCAGACCGGGCTGGTGCGCAGCTACGAGGACAACTTCGCCCGGTTTGACATCCGCACCGCGCAGATTCTTTTGACCCATGACGATCTCTCCAACCGCAAGCGCTATCTCAACGCACGCTCGGCGCTGCGCACCCTGATCGATCTGGGTGTGGTGGCCATCGTCAATGAAAACGACACGGTGGTAACCGACGAGATCCGCTTTGGTGACAACGACACCCTGGGCGCGCTGGTGGTCAATCTGCTGGAGGCCGATGCCCTGATCATCCTGACCGATCAGGAAGGCCTTTATAACGCCGACCCCCGCAGGGACGCCGATGCGCAGCTGATCAGCGAAGGCAAGGCGGACGACCCGCGCTGGGTGGCCGTGGCCGGTGACGGCGGCAAGCTGGGCCGGGGCGGCATGGCGACCAAGATTCGCGCCGCTCGATTGGCCGCGCGCTCCGGGGCGCTGACGCTGATCGCCAGCGGCCGTCAGCCGCAGGTGCTGTCCCGCCTGCTGGATGGTGACAATATCGGCACGCTGCTGGTACCCGAGCATGCGCCGATGACGGCGCGCAAGCGCTGGCTGGCCGGACAGCTGCAGGTGCGCGGCACCCTGACGCTGGATCAGGGCGCCGTGACGCGCGTGTGCAAGCGCGGCTCCAGTCTTCTGCCGGTGGGCGTGACGGCAGTGGAGGGCAGCTTCCGCCGCGGTGACATGGTGCTGTGCGTGGACAGTGACGGTGAGCCGGTGGCCAAGGGGCTGGCCAACTACGACGCCCAGGATACGGCCCGGATTCTGGGCGTGCCGACCCACGATATCGTGGCCCATCTGGGCTATATCGAGGCGCCGGAGCTCATTCATCGCGACAATATGGTGGTCCTGCACGGTCCCTGATCCGGGGCTGGCATTGCTCGGGGGGCGCTGCTAGAATGCCGCCTCTCTTGTGAAGGTGCCCACCCAAGAGGCGCTTTTATCAAAATTCATCAACGTCACCACTCCAGGGAGTAGACGATGGCCAATATCCGTCAGGCACGCAAGCGCGCCCTCCAGGCCGAGCGCCGCCGCCAGAAAAATGCCAGCCAGCGTTCCATGGTGCGCACGCACATCAAGCGTGTCGTCAAGGCAATCAACACCGGTGATCACAGCGCCGCCATGGCCGAGTTCCGTGTCGCTCAGCGTGTGATCGATCGTATCGCTGACAAGAGCGCCTACGACAAGAATCGCGCTGCTCGTATCAAGAGCCGTCTGAACAAGCGTATCAAGGCGCTGGCTGCCTGATAGCAGGGAAACGCCCTGTTATAGACAGCAGCACCTGTAAAAAACCGGCTTCGGCCGGTTTTTTGCGTCTTCGGGCAGTGTGGTGGGCAACGATACGAGGCATCATGTGGCGCTTTCCACAACGGGGGATACCATCTCGTGAGTGCTGAAGTAAGCAGGGCAAAGGGCGCCGGGCTGCTGCGCTCGGGCATGGTCGTGAGCGTCATGACGATGCTGTCACGAGTACTGGGGCTGGCGCGTGATGTGGTGATCGCCACGTTCTTCGGTGCCGGCAGCGGTGCCGATGCCTTCTTTATTGCCTTCAGGATTCCCAACTTCCTGCGCCGGCTGTTTGCGGAGGGCGCCTTTAATCAGGCCTTCGTGCCGATCCTGTCGGAGTACGCCTCCCAGCGCGAGCGCCGGGAGGTCCGAGAGCTTCTGGATGCCACGGCCGGGACGCTGGCCGTGGTACTGCTGGCCGTCACGGTGCTGGCTGTGCTGTGCTCGCCCTGGCTGGTCTGGGTCTTTGCCCCCGGATTTCATGATGACGGACACGGCAAGCTGGCGCTGACCGCCGAGATGCTGCGCCTGACCTTCCCCTATCTGCTGCTGATCTCGCTGACGGCCTTTTCCGGCAGCGTGCTCAACAGCTACGGCCGCTTTGCCGTGCCGGCCTTTACGCCGGTGCTTTTGAACCTGTCGATGATCGGGGCGGCGCTGTGGCTGGCACCGCTGCTGGAGATCCCGGTCATGGCGCTGGCCTGGGGCGTGCTGATCGCCGGCATCGCGCAGCTTTTGTTCCAGATTCCGTTTCTGATGCGGCTGGGCCTGTTGCCACGGCTGCGCCCCAGCTTTCGCCATGACGGGGTGCGCCGCATTCTGCGTCTGATGGGGCCGGCGATGTTCGGGGTGTCGGTGTCGCAGATCAATCTGCTGCTCGATACCGTGCTGGCCTCCATACTGGTGGGCGGCAGTGTTTCCTGGCTGTACTACTCCGACCGCCTGGTGGAGCTGCCGCTCGGAGTATTCGGCATCGCGATCGGTACGGTGATCCTGCCGGCTCTGTCGCGCCAGCATGCCAGCGATGACCCGCAACACTTTGCCCGCATGATCGACTGGGGCATTCGTGCCGTGCTGCTGATCGGGCTACCGGCAGCGCTGGCACTGATCGTGCTGGCCGAGCCGCTGCTGATCACGCTTTTTCACTACGGTGCGATGACCGATCACGATATTGCGATGGCCTCGCAGAGCCTGCGGGCCTACGCCATCGGGCTGGTGGCCTTCATGCTGATCAAGGTGCTGGCGCCGGGCTATTACGCGCGTCAGGATACGAAAACGCCGGTGAAGATCGGCATCATCGCCATGGTGGCCAACATGGCCTTCAATCTGATGCTGATGTGGCCGCTGGCGCACGCCGGACTGGCGCTGGCCACGGCGCTTTCCGCCTGGCTCAATGCGCTGCTGCTGGGGCGAGGGCTTATGGGGCGCAACGTGCTGCAATTTCAGCCCGGCTGGGGGCGCTTTGCCCTGCAGCTGCTGGTCGGCTGTGGGCTGCTCGCCGGCGGGCTCTGGTGGTTCACGCCCGACTGGCAGCAGTGGCTGGCGTGGGACATCGAGCAGCGCCTGGCGGTGCTGCTGGGGCTGATTGTTGCCGCCGTGGTCGTCTATTTCGGCTGGCTGGGGCTGGCAGGTGTGCGCGTGCGCCACTTCAAACTGCGCGGCTGATGCCTGTCCGTTCGGCGTGTACATCGCTATAATCGAAGGTTTATCGCGGCGGGCAGCAGTCGACATGGAACTGATCAGAGGGTTACATAATCTACGCCCCCGGCATCGGGGCAGTGTTGTCACCATCGGCAATTTTGATGGGGTCCATCTTGGCCATCAGGCCATTCTGGATCAGCTGAAGGCGCACGCCCGGGCACACGACCTGCCGGCCGTGGTGGTGGTGTTCGAACCCCAGCCGCGCGAATATTTCGCCGGCGATCAGGCCCCGCCCCGATTGACACGATTGAGCGACAAGGTGCGCCTGCTGGGGCAATACGGCGCGGATCGGGTGCTGTGCCTGCCCTTTAATCGTCGCCTGCGCGAGCTCTCGGCACGTGAATTCATCGACCGCGTTCTGATCCAGGGGCTGGGGGTTCGCCACCTGGTGGTGGGAGATGATTTTCGCTTTGGCTGCGACCGCGCCGGTGACTTTGATCTGCTCCGGACGGTGGGCGCGCGGGTCGGCTTTTCGGTCGAGCACACGCGCACCTTTCAGATCAGCGGCGAGCGGGTCTCCAGTACCCGGGTGCGCACCCTGCTGGCCTCGGGCAATTTCGAGCAGGCCGGGCAGCTTCTGGGACGGCCCTTCAGCCTGGAGGGACGCGTGGTCAGGGATCGCCAGCTGGGTCGAACCATTGGCGTGCCCACGGCCAATCTGCCGCTGGTGCCGGGGCCGCTGGTCCTGCGCGGCGTGCTGGCCGCGATGACCCGGCTCGAGGACGGTCGCGAGGTGCCCGGCGTGCTCAACATCGGCTGGCGCCCCACGGTCGGGGCGGACCGGCCGGTGCTGGAAGTGCACCTTTTTGACGTCGATGAATCGCTTTACGGACAGCGTCTTGTCGTCATGCCCTGCGCCAGGCTGCGGGGCGAGGAGACCTTTGCCTCCATCGATGAACTCAAGCGCCGCATTCATCAGGATATCGACCAGGCGCGCGACTATTTCCAGCAACACGCTTTCCTGCAGCACGCTTCTGACGTCGCAGGCGATCTGCCCGACGCAGAAGGGGTGGATGCATTCTTGCCTTCCTCCCGCTATCCCATGGCCTCGGCGCCACTGGCGGCGGAACGCAGCAAACATGAACAGTGACGGCTGACCATCAGGTTATGAGCGACTACAAGCATACGTTGAATCTGCCCCATACCGATTTCCCCATGCGCGGCATGCTGCCCAAGCAGGAACCGGGCCGGGTCTCGCAGTGGCAGGACATGAATCTGTACCAGCGCCTGCGCGAGGCGCGCGCCGGCGCCCCTCTGTTCGTGCTGCATGACGGCCCTCCCTATGCCAATGGCAGCATCCACATCGGGCATGCGCTCAACAAGATTCTCAAGGACATCATCGTCAAATCGAAGAATCTCGCCGGCTTTGATGCGCCCTATGTGCCGGGCTGGGACTGTCACGGGCTGCCCATCGAACACCGCGTGGAAACCACCCACGGCAAGCATCTGGAGCCTGGAAAGGCACGCGCGCTGTGTCGTGACTACGCCGCAGCCCAGATTGAAACCCAGCTGGCCGATTTTGTGCGCCTGGGCGTGATCGGTGACTGGGATCACCCCTATCGCACCATGGATTACGTCAACGAGGCCGGCGAGATCCGGGCGCTGGCCGAGATGGTCGAGGCCGGATTTGTCTTCAAGGGACTCAAGCCGGTCAACTGGTGCTTTGATTGCGGCTCGGCGCTGGCCGAAGCCGAGGTGGAGTATCAGGACAAGCAGTCCGAGGCCATCGACGTGGCCTTTCCGGTGGAAGACGCGGACAAACTGGCCGCGGCCTTTGGTCTGGCATCGCTGGCAAAACCTGCTGCGGTAGTCATCTGGACCACGACGCCCTGGACCATCCCCGCCAACCAGGCGCTCAACGTCCATCCGGACTTCACCTACGCGCTGGTGGATACCGGCGAGCGGTTGCTGGTGCTGGCCGAAGAGCTGGTCGAGAGCTGTCTGGAGCGCTTTGGCCTGAGCGGCGAGGTGATCGCCACGACCACGGGCAGCGCGCTGGATCGGATCCATTTCCGCCATCCCTTTTATGATCGCCTCTCGCCGGTCTATCTGGCCGACTACGTCGAGTCCGAAATCGGCAGCACCGGCATCGTGCACTCGGCGCCGTCCTACGGCGTGGATGACTTCAATACCTGCCGCGCCTATGGCATGAGCTTTGACGAGATGCTCAACCCGGTGCAGGGCAACGGCGTCTATGTCGATGATCTGGCGTACTTTGGCGGCCAGCTGATCTGGAAGGCCAACCCGGAGATTGTCGCAAAACTCGAGGAAGTGGGCGCCCTGATGGCGCACAAGCCCATCACGCACAGCTACATGCACTGCTGGCGCCACAAGTCACCCGTGATCTATCGCGCCACGGCGCAGTGGTTCGTGGGCATGGACATCCAGGGTCGGGATGGCAAAACGCTTCGCGAGCGCTCGCTCGAGGGTGTCGAGGCCACGCAGTTCACGCCCTCCTGGGGCCGGGCGCGATTGCACAGCATGATTGCCAATCGACCCGACTGGTGCATCTCGCGCCAGCGTAACTGGGGGGTGCCGATCCCGTTTTTCCTGCATCGACAGACCGGTGAGCTGCATCCGCGCACCGTTGAGCTCATGGAAGAGGTGGCCGGGCTGGTCGAGCAGGAGGGGATCGATGCCTGGTTCGGCCTCGACCCCGAAACGCTGCTGGGGGCGGAAGCCGGTGATTACGAGAAGGTGATGGACACCCTGGATGTCTGGTTTGATTCCGGCACCACCCATCGTCACGTACTGCGGGGTTCCCACCCCCAGGGCCATGACAGCGGCCCGCTGGCCGATCTGTATCTGGAGGGGTCGGATCAGCACCGTGGCTGGTTCCACTCTTCGCTTTTGACCGGTTCGGCCATCGATGGTCACGCGCCGTATCGACAGCTTCTGACCCACGGCTTCACGGTGGACGCCCATGGGCGCAAGCAGTCGAAGTCGCTGGGCAACGTGGTCGCCCCGCAGGAGGTCATGGACAAGCTGGGCGCCGATATCCTGCGCCTGTGGGTGGCTTCGACCGACTACTCGGGCGAGATGGCGGTCTCGGACGAGATCCTCAAGCGCACCGCCGACGTGTATCGTCGCATTCGTAATACGTCGCGCTTTCTGCTGGGCAATCTGAACGGTTTCGATCCGGCACGCCACATGGTGGCCTTTGACGACATGATCGCGCTGGATCAATGGGTAGTCGATCGTACTGCCCTGTTACAGGCGCGCATACAAACGGCCTACGAGGAGTATCGCTTCCGCGACGTCTACCAGCAGGTGCACGACTTCTGTGCCCGCGATCTGGGCGGCTTCTATCTGGATATCATCAAGGATCGCCAGTACACCACCCAGGCGGATTCGCTGGCACGCCGCAGCTGTCAGAGTGCGCTCTATCACGTGATCGAGGCGCTGTCGCGCTGGGTCGCACCGATCCTCTCCTTCACTGCCGAGGAGATCTTTGAGCATATTCCCGGCGAGCGCGGCGACAGCGTCCTGCTGGAGACCTGGTACGAGGGGCTTGCCACGCTGCCGGAAGACGCGACCATGGGGCGTGCGTTCTGGGACCGGGTGATCGAGGTCAAGCAGGCGGTCAACAAGCAGCTCGAGGATGCCCGCAACGAGGGTGTCATCAAGGGCGCGCTGGACAGCGAGGTGACCCTGTATGTGAATGATGAACTTCACGACCTGCTGTCGCGCTTCGAGGAGGAGCTGCGCTTTGTGCTGATCACCTCCGAAGCTACCCTGGTGCCGCTGAGCGAGGGCGATAACGCCAGGGCAACCGAACTTGACGGTCTGAAGGTGGCCATCCGCCTGAGCGGGTTCGACAAGGACGAGCGCAGCTGGGAGCGCCGTGCCGACGTGGGGGCCGACCCGGCCTATCCGACGCTGTCGGCGCGCTCCATTGCCAACCTGCCGGATGGCCCCGGTGAGGTACGCCGCCATGCCTAGCGGCCAATACGCGCATGCGCGCTATACGCTGCGCTGGTGGTGGCTGTCGCTGGCCGTCATCGTACTGGATCTGGGCACCAAGGCATGGGCCAGCATGGCGCTTGCCTATGCCCGTCCGGTCGAGGTACTGCCGTTTTTCAACCTGACGCTTTTGCACAATACCGGGGCAGCCTTCAGCTTTCTGTCCGAACACGCAGGCTGGCAGCGCTGGCTGTTTGCCCTGATCGCCGTGGGCGCCGTGATCGCGTTGAGCATCTGGCTGGCCAGGCTTGATCGCCATGACCGGCTCAATCAGGTATCGATCACGCTGATCATTGGCGGTGCCATCGGCAATCTGTTTGACCGTCTGGTACACGGTTACGTGGTGGATTTTCTATCCTTTCACTGGCAGGGCTGGTATTACCCGGCCTTCAATCTGGCCGATACGGCCATCACGCTGGGCGCTGCGGGTATTATCATTGCCTCGTTCCGGCGTGACAAAGCAGATACTTCACAGTCGGAGCGCCATCATGACGGATAACTCCCGTGATCAGGCCGGCACTGCGGCGGGACCGATTGCCGACGACAATATGACGATCAGTATCCATTTCACCCTGCGGCTCGAAGACGGCACCGAGGTGGATACTACCCGTGGCAAGCGTCCGGCCGAGTTCGTGTTCGGTGACGGCAATCTGCCGCCCGGCTTTGAAAAGCCGATCAGGGGCATGCATGCCGGCGAAACGCGCGTGGTGGATGTGGCGCCGGAGCACGCCTTTGGGCCGTGGAATCCCCAGAATGTGCAGATGCTCAAGCGCACGGACTTCGACGATCAGGCGTCGCTGGAAGAGGGCGTGGTCATGTCCTTTGCTGATCCCACCGGCGGCGGTGAGCTGCCCGGGGTTATCAAATCGGTAGACGAGCGCCAGGTCGAGGTGGACTTCAATCATCCGCTGGCCGGGCGCACGCTGACCTTCGAGGTGGAAGTCCTCAGCGTCACGCCCGCCACGACCCACTAGGCGCATTTCGCATTTCACGACGGGGCCGGCCGGCCCCGTCACCGTTCGCCCATCCGGTAGTGATGTGCGACACTGACACCATTATTCAACAGCGAGGTGGCCCATGCAGATCAGGCTGGCCAATCCACGTGGTTTCTGTGCAGGCGTTGATCGCGCCATTGATATCGTCAACCGGGCGCTGGATGTGTTCGGTGCCCCCATCTATGTTCGCCATGAAGTGGTCCACAACCGCTACGTGGTAGAGACGCTGCGCGAGCGCGGCGCCATCTTCGTCGAGGAGCTCGATGACATCCCCGACGACAACATCGTCATCTTCTCGGCTCATGGCGTCTCGCGCGCCGTGCAGCAGGAAGCCGAGCGCCGCGGCCTGCGCATCTTCGATGCGACCTGTCCGCTGGTGACCAAGGTGCATATGGAGGTGCTGCGTTACGCCAAACGCGGGCGCGAGTGCATCCTGATCGGCCATGCCGGGCATCCGGAGGTCGAAGGCACCATGGGACGCTATGACGAGAGCTACGGCGGTGGCATCTATCTTGTCGAGGACGAGGCGGATGCGCGGGCACTGAAGGTCAAGGACCCCGAGAACCTCTCCTTCGTGACCCAGACCACGCTGTCGATGGACGATACCTCGAAGGTCATCGATGCGCTGCGCGAGACCTTTCCGGCCATTCAGGGACCGCGCAAGGATGATATCTGCTACGCCACGCAGAATCGTCAGGACGCCGTTCGCGAGCTGGCCGAGCAGTGCGATGTGCTGCTGGTGGTCGGCAGTGCCAACAGCTCGAACTCCAATCGCCTGGCGGAGCTTGCCGAGCGCATGGGCACGCCGGCATGGCTGATCGATGATGCGCAGGCGATGCAGGGTGAGTGGTTCGACAATTGTCACGTTGTTGGCGTGACGGCCGGTGCCAGCGCCCCGGAAGTGCTGGTCAAGGGCGTGATCGACCGTCTCAAGGCGCTGGGCGGTCACGAACCCGAAGAGCTCCAGGGGCGTGAGGAGACCATTACCTTCACCATGCCGAAGGAGCTGCGCGAGAAGGTCATCGCCAGCGTCTAGGACCCCTCGGGAGGCCTGTATGGGAGAACTGCTGCTCTGGGTACTGCTGTTCCTGCTGGCGTTTGCCGGCATGGAGTTCGTCGCCTGGTTCACGCATCGCTATATCATGCACGGCTTTTTATGGTGCTGGCATCGCTCGCACCACAGCGAGCGTCACGGGCTTTTCGAGCTCAATGACCTGTTTGCCGTGATCTTTGCACTGCCCTCGATCGTACTGATCTATAACGGGCTCAACGGCCATGCCTATCAGCTGGCACTGGGGCTGGGGATTGCGGCCTATGGGCTGGTCTATTTCATGTTTCATGACGGTCTGGTGCATCGGCGTTTCCCGGTGCCGTTTGACCGTCAGCAACGTTTCTGGAAAAAGCGCATTCAGGCCCACCGCATGCACCACGCCATAGAGACGAAGGAGGGCGGCGTTTCCTTCGGCTTTCTGGTGATCAAGCCCCTCACTCGTCTGAAGCGCGAACTGGGCGAGCGTCGCCGCTCCTGATTTTCCCGCCATCGCCTGCCTGACCCGCTTTCGGGGCGGCAGGCGCCCGCCGTCTCAAGTCATGTTGCCGTCATGCCGATAAAAGCGCTGTCAAGCGCCCGGATTCGACATGATGTCTCATACATGTATTCCCGCACAGCGGGGCTTTACCCTGCTGGAAGTACTGGTCGCCATGGTAGTGCTGAGTCTGGGCGCCATGGGTGTCATGAGCCTGGTGCTGAACGCCCAGCAGGCCAACGAGCAGGCGCTTCAGCGTGGTCGTGCCACGCTGCTGGTCAACGACATGCTCGAGCGACTGCGCGCCAACGCCACCCGCGAGGCAATGACCGTCTACAGCGTGGGAGAAAGTGCCCATGCCCCCATCGGTGATCGACAGCAGCAGGGCGGCAGTGATTGCCGTCAGGCGCCCTGCGACAGCCAGGCACTGGCCCGCTTTGATCTCGCGGACTGGGAACATCAGATCATGCAGGCGCAGGAGGAGCATCGCCGCCTTGATGGCCTGCCGCAGGCCCGTGCCTGCATCGCGGTGACGCCACAGGCGCAGCGCTATGACGTCACCGTTACCCTCGCCTGGCGCGGCACCGGGCGGAGTGACAGTGCCCGGGGCCATGTCTGCGCCAGTGCTGATATCCAGAGCGCCCGCCAGAGCGTGAGCGCCAGCAGCCGCTATTACCCGGTACGCGGCTGATGCCTGCCGTTGCTGTCTCCCCCGGCCATGCCCAGCGCGGCGCCACCCTGCTGGACATGATGATCGCCATGGCGCTGGGTCTGATGGTGCTTTCCGCTGTCATCGTGCTCTACATGCAGACCGGGCGCAGCTTCCATCAGCAGCATGCCATGGCCGATCTGCAGGTCAGGGGACGCATGGCCACGCAGCTGTTGAGCGAGGAGCTGCAGCGTACCGGCTTCTGGGGCGAAATCATGACGCCGGCGCGCAGCGATGATTGCGGCGACATGACCAAAGCGGTGGAGGTTGCATGCGCGCTGCCGGTCTGGGGCGGCACGGCCGAGCAGGCTAAAGCGCTTGGCCTGGTGCCGAAAAGCGCTGTGACGCTCGATCATGGTCCGTCGCGACCCGCCGCCGTGGTGGCCGTCCGCTATGCCGATCACGGCAACGGCACCTGCCTGACGCTTGATGTCTCGCGATACCTCACTTTCGATCAGCCCTGTCAGGGCGACTGGCATTACCGCGACAGTATCTACTACCTGCGCATGGTGGATGACGCCTACAGCGGCGAGCGCGTGCCGGCGCTCTACGTGAATCAGCGCAGCGCATCGGGCCGGCCCAACAGCAGCGAAATCGTGCGTCATATCGAAGCCCTGGAAGTGGAGTGGGGACGCGATGACAACAGTGACGGCAGCGTCAATCGCTTTTATGCCAGTGACGCCGTGGCGCCGTGGCAGGCAGAAGACTGGGATCGGGTCGTCGCTGCCCGGCTCTATCTTGTGATGCGCAGTGAACGGATGGCGCAGCCGATGCCCGCGCAAACGTTTCTGATCGCCGGGCGTTCAATCGCTTTTGAGGCCGATCACTATCAGCGCCGACTGTTCGTGACCACGGCGACACTGCGTAACGGCCGTCTCAGGGGGGCGCATGGGCTCTAACCATCAACAGGGCGGCTTTACGCTGGTCATCGGGCTGATACTGCTGGCCGCCATGACGATGCTGGCAGTGTCGCTGGTGCAGCGTGGCCTTCTGGACACCCGGCTGGCCCACTACGCCGAGACCGGCGTACAGCGTTTTCAGCAGCAGGACGGTCAGATCGAGACGCAACTGTCACGACTTGATGCGCTCATGCCGGCCTATCTGGCCCAGAAATGCAGCGACAGTGCGGCGGCCCCCGAGACCGGTACGCAGCTGAGCGTTCAGCGGCTGTGCCTCGATGATGACCAGGCGGGGCTCTCAAGCGCGATACGCGAGCAGCTAAAGCGCCGCTATGCCACCAGCCTGGCCAACGCCGGGCCCGGCGCGCTGCAGCGCTTTCGCTATTTCAACCTGCGCGCCGTGCCGGAAGACTTTGATGATGATCGCGATCAGGGGCAGGGCATTTATCAGGGCGTGGTGACACTGAGCTCGGGAGGGGCACCGTAATGGGCGCCGACCTGTATCAATATCGGCAGCGGTGGCGGCTGCCGGCGGCCCTGGTGATGTCCCTGGCGGTATCCAGTGCCGGCCATGCCGATGACGTGGATATCTACCTGCCGGCCTATCAGGCCAGCGGTGGCGGCGGGCAGCCGCAGGTCATGCTGATCATCGATACCTCGGCCAGCATGAAGGAGACCGTCAAAAACAGTCAGGCGACACGTCTGCAGGTCACGAAGGAGATCGTCAGCGGTCTGGTCAGCAAGCATCCCGGCATCAACTTTTCCCTGAGCGTTTTCAACGACAACCGTGCCGACATCCAATGTTCTTTTTATAACAGCAATTGCCGGATTCAGGAGCGCCATAACGGCGGGCGCGTCATTCAGGCCTTCACCAGAGAGGCTCGTCAGAGCGGCAGTGAACGCCTGTCGCTTCTGGATACGATCACTGCCCTGCAGGCCAATACGTCCACGCCGCTGTGCGAGACCATGGCCGAGGTGTATCGCTATTTTTCGGGTCAGTCAGTCAGCTATGGCAAGGATAGTGGCGGTGTGGCACCTCCGCGGGATCGCAACGCCGAGGATGGCAACGGCCGTTACCATCGGCCGCTGCGCCCCTGCGAAAATGTCTATGTCATCTACATGACCGACGGCATGCCGCAGTGGGATACCAGCGCCAATGCCGGCATACGTGACCTGACCGGCAAGGCCTGTAACTTTTACGACGCTGTTGACCCGCTGGATGTTACACGTGTCTTGCGCCAGGAAAACTGCCTGCCTCAGCTGACCCGCTACATGGCCGAAACGGATCTGGCGCCCGGGCTTGGCGGCACTCAGCACGCCTACACCTTTACCATCGGCTTTACCACGCGCCAGCACCTTCTCGAGGATGCCGCCCAACCGCCGCCGGGCATTGCGCAGGGCTATTACGAGGCCAACGACCGCGACGGACTGGATCTGGCCTTCAGTCGGATTCTGGGCAGCATCATCGAAAACGAGATACAGACGCAGCGTTTCAGTACGGCCGCCAATATCGAGGGCACCGAGAATCTGGGACAGGTCTACTCTCCGGGCTTTCTGCCTCGGGGCTATGTGCCCTGGACCGGCAATCTGAAAAAGTTTGCCGTCGACAGGAGTGCGCCGACCAATCCCGTGAAGCGCGATCTCTGGAGCCGGGGCATCACGGAGATTGCCGCACCGGATGCCGTGGAGCAGGGCGGGGCGGGGGCACGGATTCGGGAGCAGGTGTCTACCGGCCGGCAGATCTATACCGATGTGGGCAGGAATGCCACTTTTACACGACTGCCCGCCCCCGGTGCCCTGCAGACGCTCGATGCCGACGGGATCGACAGTCGTGCGCTGGGGGTGCTGGAACAGAGCCGCTACACCCCGCGCCAGCTGGCAGACTGGCTCTACGGGCTTGACGTGACCAACGACAGCGAGACCGATGTCCGGCCCTGGGTCATGGGCGACATCGTGCATTCACAGCCGCTGGCCATCAACTATGGCTGCGCTGATGCGCGCGCTGACTGCCCGGTGGATCGTCAGCGCATTCGCGTCCTTGTGGGGACCAACGAAGGGGTACTCCACGCCATTGATGACAGGGATGGGGCAGAGCGCTGGGCCTTCTGGCCGCGCGAGACATCCGGCATGGCCGTGTATCGCATGCTCAATACCCTGCCCGAATACCCCTGGCCGACAGCGCAGGGCGGGGTGAGCTATTTATCCCAGTCGACACACTACGGGGTGGATGGCTCGCCGGGCGCCTGGCTTGATTACGCGACGACCCGGGATGGCGACGGTCAGCGTCATGTGACGCTCGACAATGCCGTGCTGGCCTTCGGCTTCGGCCGCGGTGGGCGGGGGTATTACGGCCTTGATGTCACCACGCTCGATAAGCCCGGGCTGGCCTGGCGCGCCCTCGAGCCCGACTGGGGGCAGAGCTGGTCCACCCCGGTGGCGGCGACACTGGACGACGGTCGCGCTGTCTTTCTGGTCGGCATGGGGTATGACCTCGCGGCCGGTGACGGGGCTGATCGGGGCCCGGCCCGACTCGGTGCAGGGATGGCAGTGATTGATGCCCGCAGGGGAACAATTATCGCCTCGCTGAAGGGGCCCGAAGACAGTGTGCCGGCGACCATTACCCCGGTGGACCGAAACTTTGACGGGACGGTGGATGGCGCCTTTTTCGGCGATACCGGCGGCAATGTCTGGTTGGCCGACCTGCGCCTGGGAAGCGATGATCGGGGCAGGCAAAAAACGACGGCCGACTGGCAGCTCCATCAGGTCGCATCATTGGGGCGTCATGATCATGACGGTGTCGATCGTGCCTTTTTCAACCGGGCCAATCTGGTGCGTACCTATCTGGATCAACAGCCGGTGGATCTTTTGATGCTGGGCAGCGGCGACCGCGCCGATCCGCTGGTTGGTGACAGTCAGGACGCCTTCTATATTCTTGATGTCAGCCGATGGCTCGACGATTCCCGTGGTGGTACGACGCCCGGCGTACTGCATAACGATGATCTGATCGAAGCGCCGATGCAGGCATCGACCTATACGCTTGGCGCCCCGGTGGATCGTCAGGGCTTTCTGGACACGAACGCCTTTCATGGCTGGCGATTGATGTTACCTGCCGGCACGAAGGTGCTGTCTGATGCCTCTACCATCGCCGGCAACACGCTTTTCACGACCTATCATCCTGACGTGCCCGACGACATGTGCATGGCGGTGCGCGGCGCTTCGCGCCTGTATGGGTTTTCCCTGCCCACCTGGCGGGACAATGGCCATCGGCATGAGCAGCGCAGGGCCACGGTCAAGAGCATCGACATGGGGGGCTATCTGCAGGAAACGCCTGCCTTTTTGATCGAGGGGCTGCGTACCCGGGTGCTCGACAGTGTCAGGGCCGATCAGGTCGCAGAGGTGCTCGGCGATGCCGGACAGGCTCCGGAGACGGACGATGGCAATCACTGTGGCCAATATGATGCAGAGGACGGTGCCTTTCGCGAGTGTCTGGTCACCGCGCCGCTATGGTGGTACCAGCAGTAACGTCGGAAAGCAGCACCGTGCACCGTGAATCGATCACACGACAATATAATAATGCCCCAGAGGGCTGAGCGCAGGGAACGGATGTCGGAAATCTACGAGCAGCTCTTCGGGAGCAGTGATCGACCACGTACGGCTCGCTGGCTGCGGCTGCTGCTGTTCATGCTGGCCTATCTGCTGTTGGCGCTGGGCGCGATGATGCTGTCACATGACATCGTGATATTAGTGCCGCCATGGCTTGCCGGACCCATGGCCATCGGTGCGCTGATACGTCTGCATCCACGCGACTGGATCCTGCCGCTTGCGGGTATTGCGCTGGCCGACATGCTGGCCCATTACATCGCTCATGCCTTCATCGATCATGCCTCTCACAATGTCATTCAATATACCGTTATAAATCTGGTCGAAATCCTGATTGGCGCGCTGTGGTTACGCTGGCGTCATGCAGATACTCTGACCATGGCGCCGGTTTCGTCATTCATGAGCCTGCTTCTGATCAGTGTTTTCGTGATCCCGCTGATCGGCTCAATGGCGCTGGTACTGATGTCGCCCTGGTATGGGCCGGAAAGTTTTCATCCATGGTGGGGACGCTACATTTCCGGCGCGCTGGGCATGCTGGTCATGTTGCCCGTGGCACTTGAAAGCTCCATTCAGCGCTGGCGCACGCTGCTGTCGCAGGGGGTGCTGACGGCCTTCAGCGCCATGCTGATCATGAGCGTGTTGACCAATACGGTCATTACACTGTTTTTCCCGAGCGAAATCGTCTGGAGTATCGTGCCGCTGCTGCTGGGCGCGCTATTGCTGGATTTCTTTCGCAGCACGCTGGTCAATCTGATCAGCGTAATATCGCTGGTCATGCTGATGTATGGCCGTCAGCAGTGGGGCGTCATGCCTTTCGGCGTGTTCCACTATATCGCCATCGGCCTGACGGTGCTGCCGGCGTTGCTGCTGGGCATGGCGCTGCAGGGGGTTCGCCGCGAGCAGGCGCAGCTGCTGCAAAGCGAGCAGCGCTGGAAAGCCGCCCTGGAGGGCAGCGGTCAGGGCGTCTGGGAGATTGATCTGGCGCGTCAACAGGTCAGTGCGTCCCTGGAGGCTCGCCGCCTGCTGGGGCAGAGCCATGCTTCCGGCTGCTCGCTGGCGTACTGGCGCGACAATATCCACCCCGACGATCTGGAAGACACGGTCAGGGCCATGGAAGCGCACCTGGCGGGCGAGGCACCGCAGTACGTGGCGGAGTATCGCGTGCGTCAGCAGGACGACAGCTACCGCTGGTATCAGTCCCGCGGCAGTGTCATGCGCTTCGATGAGCAGGGCCGGCCGCTGCAGATGGTTGGTACGCTGATCGATATTCATGCCGCCCGTCAGGCCGAATTCGAGCGTGAACAGCTGGCCCGGGAACTGCAGGCGGAAAAGGAGCGACTGCAGGTTACCCTCGACTCGATCGGTGATGGAGTCATTGCCACGGATATGGCGGGCGGTGTCGTCTTCATGAATCCCGTGGCGGAAGAAATTACCGGCTGGCGCTTTGAGCAGGCCCGGCAGTGTGCGCTTCAGGAGGTATTTCATCTGTACGGCCCGGACATGATGCCGCAGGCACTGGAGCTGATCGAGACCTGCCTGTCGCGCAACGAGGTCTGTATGGCCGGCGACGATTCGATTCTGATCAACAGCGATCAGCAGACCCGTGAGGTCAAGGCCACGGCGGCGCCGGTACGCGTTGCCGGTGGTCGAACGATGGGGGTCATTCTGGTGTTTCAGGACATGTCCCGGGCCCGTGATCTGCAGCGTCGTCTGACCTTTACCGCCAGTCACGATGCCCTGACCGGACTGTACAATCGCTGGTGGTTCGAGCAGGCAGTTGAAAACAGCCTCGGTCACGGCGAGCAGGCGCCGTCCGTTCTGGTGGTTCTGAATCTGGATCATTTCAAGATCATCAACGATTCGGCGGGCCAGCTGGCGGGAGACGCGCTGCTCATCGAGATCGCCCGACTGATCGAGCAGCATCTCGGGGCCCGCGATGTGCCGGCCCGGCTGGGGAGTGACGAATTCGCCGTTCTGCTCCATGACCGTGATATCGAGACATCGGTGGCGTGGGTAAATAATGTGATCGACGCCGTCGGCGCATTGCGGTTCGCGTGGGACGGGCAGCTGCATGATGTGGGCGTCAGTGCCGGACTGATTCCAGTGGACGGCGATGCCGACAGCTTCAGCGCCCTGATCAGTCGCGTCAATGTGGCCTGTTATACCGCCAAACAGTGCGGGCGCAATCGCGCCACGGTCTATCATCCGGAGCAGGAGGACATCGAGCAGTATCATCGCGATATTGTCATGGCGGCCGGGCTGCGCGAGGCCATCGAGAGTGATCGCTTCAGCCTGTTCTGCCAGCGTATCGTGCCGCTGCAGGGCGACGGCCGCGACTATCTGGAGATTCTGGTCCGGATGCTGGGTCGGGAGGGCGAGATCATCGCCCCCGGCGCCTTCATTCCGGTGGCCGAGCGGTACGGCATCATGGCCTCGGTGGATCGCTGGGTAATCGAGCATGCACTGATTCACGATGGCGAGCGGCTGGCGCAGGTGCTCAACGGCCGCTCGCTGAGTATCAATCTCTCCGCCAACTCCCTCAACGATGCGGGTTTCCTGCCCTGGCTCGTGGAAACCATGTCCCGCTCGCCCCTGCCGCCGCAGGCCCTGATTTTCGAGATCACGGAAACGTCACTCATGAACCACCTTGCGCTGGCGTGTGAGGTTATCGCGGCGCTGCGTGAGGCCGGGTGTCGTGTGGCGCTGGATGACTTTGGCAGCGGACTGAGCTCTTTTGGCTATCTGCGTAATTTCGAGGTCGATATCATCAAGATCGATGGGGGATTCATCCGCCACGTCAACGACAACGCCCTGGATCAGGTGATCGTGGATGCCATCAATCAGATCGCCCACCGGCTGGGAGCGCTGACCGTGGCCGAGTTCATCGAGGATGCCGCCAGCATGCGAAGGCTTGTCGACATGGGCGTCGATTATGCCCAGGGCTATTACATGCACCGGCCGATGCCGCTTGAAAAACTCTGGCTTGAATAACAGGCGTGGATCAGCACGTCCCCTCGGTATCCAGGCTCTGAAACCGCATGCGTCCCAGACGATTGACGATGAGCTGACGTGTTTTTCGGGCGTGGCAGAGAGAGAAAGTGCCGTTGAGCATGCTGCTCGACAGCCGGGGATGGAAAACGAGCGCGCGGGACAGACCCTTCCAGCGCAGGGTGATGCTGTCGTGCCCACGGTCGTGATAGCGAACCTGTCCATCGGCGTCCAGCACCAGCAGATGCTGCCACTGGCCGTCGCAGCGCTGTCCGTCGTGACTGCCACACAGTGTCCAGGGCCTGCCGTGATCCAGGCTGGCCAGTCGGGCCTGCTGCATCAATCCCTGCAGCGCCCGCATCCGGGCATCCAGCAGTCGGTCGGCATGCCACTGCTGCGTAAGTGGTATGACCCAGCCGATGATCATCGCCATGATGGCCACGGTTACCATGGCCTCCAAAAGCGTGACACCCTGTTGAGAACGCAAGACACTATCCTTTCTTTTTCAGGGGCTCGATGCTTTAACGGCAGGTTAATCGCTATATTTTAGGGATTTCTTATAAAAGGGTCGGGTCGACGAATCGACGTGAGGGATACACAGGCACAGGGAGGCGTGTGAAAGCAAGCGATGTGATTGTGGTGGGCGGCGGCATCAATGGCATGATGAGCGCCTTCAAGCTGATCCAGCACGGTTTTCGGGTCACGCTCGTGGAGCGTGGTCAGTGCGCGCGCGAGGCGTCCTGGGCCGGTGGCGGGATTCTGGTACCGCTGTATCCCTGGCGCTACAGCGACCCCATCGCGTGCCTTGATGCGCTGGCAGCACCGCAGTGGGAAGAGCTCGCCGGCATGCTGGCGGCCGACACCGGCATCGACCCGCAGTATGCGCCCCATGGCATCATGCATGTCCGGGTCGAGGATGATCAGAAGGCGCGGGCCTGGTCGGGGCGCCATCACGACAGGCTCGAGTCCCTTTCCTCGTCTCAGGCGCACGAACGTCTGGGGCGGCAGGTGACGCCCGAGCTGACGCCGGCCTTCTGGCTGCCCGAGCGCGGCAGTATCAGAACCCCACGGCTGGGCCGGGCACTGCGACAGTGGTTGATGGATCATCCGCGCGCGACGCTTGTGGAGCACTTCGAGGTGACCGCGCTTTCCATGACAAGGGGCCGAGTCGACGGGGTGGAAGGCCTCGGAGGCCGGTATTCGGCGCCGCGGGTCGTGGTGGCGGGCGGCCCCTGGACACGTCAGCTGATGGCGCCTTACGCCCGGCTGCCCATCACGCCCGTTCGGGGCCAGATGCTGCTGTTCAAAGCCGAGCAGGCCCTGCTTCAATCAGTGATGCTGATGAACGGCTTTTATCTGATCCCGCGGCGCGATCATTGCATTGTGGCCGGCAGTACCTTTGAGGATGCAGGCTTTGATCGCGCCACGACCGCTGAAGGTTACGAGCAGATTCATGCCCGGGCACTGGAGATGCTGCCGGCGCTCCGGGAGGTCGAAGTAACCCATCACTGGGCCGGGCTGCGGCCGGGCTCGCCCGACAGTATTCCTCTTGTCGGCGCGCTGGAAGATGTCGAGGGCCTTTACGTCAATGCCGGACATGGCGGCAACGGGGTGGTGCTGTCACCGGCCACGGCAGATCTTCTGTGCGCCCACATTGCCGGTACGCCACCGCCGGTGGATCCGGCGCCCTACGCCGTGCCCCGCTCGGGATGATCACTGGCGCGGCTGTGGCCCATGGCTGATAAAGCGTGCCTGATGATCCTTGCAGCAGAACCAGTGCTTCTCGCCCGGCAGGTGTCGTGACACCTCGTTGACATGAGGGTCTTCCAGAGCATCACGGCGTGACACATGCACATGACACCAGGCACAGCGCACCATCGCTTCACCGGATGCCGGGGTCGGCGGCTGAGGCTTGCGCTGACGTTTCAGGCGTCGATAAAAAAGCCATCCCAGCCAGAGCAGGGCGGCCACGATAAACAGTCGTGCCATGGGAAGGTTCGGGCTCCTGACATCCCGCAGGTCGGGGAAAGGGCCTGATCAGGCCCGGCTCAACGGCTTTTCGAAAAAGGGTGCCGTTGAGCCTCGGGTATGGAATCAGTTGTCTTCAAGGCTCAGCGAGCCGCTTAGATAGCGCGGATTGAAGGTCTCTCCGTTCAGGCGTGCATTGTCCGGGTCGTTGTGAATCAGCTCGGCCAGCGCCTGACGGGCTTCCTCCTGCATGTCCAGCCCCATGTAGCCTTCCACCATGACGGCCAGCGCATCGCGACTGGCCGGGGTCTGCGGATAGTGCTCCAGCACCCAGCGACCGCGATTGACGGCGGCCAGATAGGCCTGCTTGCGCAGATAAAAATCGCCGATCTGAAGTTCGTGGCGAGCCAGCACATTGCGCAAAAAGATAATGCGCTGACGGGCGTCGGGGGCGTAGGCGCTATCGGGGAAGCGGCGCACGACCTCGCCGAAGTCGACGTAGGCATCGCGTGTGGCGCCCAGGTCGCGCTTGGAGATATCGATCAGTTCCAGACTTTCCAGACTAAAGCGCCCGGACTGCCAGGCCGCCATGCCCCGCATGTAGTAGGCGTAATCCACCTGTGGATGGTCCGGATGGAGCCGAATGAAGCGACTGGCCGCGGCGCGCGAGGCTTCCCAGTTGCCGACCTGATAGTAACCGTAGATCAGCTCGAGCTGCGCCTGCTGGGCATATTCACCAAAGGGGAAACGGTTATCGAGCGTTTCGAGCTGAGTGACGGCAGCGGAGTAGCGGCCATTGTCGAGCGCCTGCTGAATGTTTTGATAGAGCTGCTGCTCGGTGAGCTCGTTATCCTGCTCCTGGCTCTGGCTGCTGGCGCAACCGGCCAGCATGATGACCGCCAGCGCCAGGGCGCTCAGGGAAATGGCGCGCATTGTCGTCCTCGTCTCAAACAAACCGTGGCGGCATGATAGAATCCGCCCAACAGCTACTGAATGAAGTGTGTGGGGTCTACTATACGGACCGGTAGCGCATGACGCGAATAATGCGCCGGCGGTTCCCGGCCCCGGGGTTCCCGCACTATAAAGCATTGTAAAGCCGTGGCGAAATGCTCGGCCCATGCTCCTGCAGAGAATTGCATGTCACAGACCATCGAACAAACCCGCATTGTCCCCGACGCCATGACCGGTCTGCGACTGGACCAGGCGGCGGCAGAGCTCTTTGACGAGTTCTCCCGTGAACGCCTCAAGAGCTGGATCAAGGAGGGTGCCCTGACCGTCGACGGTCAGAAGCTGCGTCCCCGCGCGCCTGTCATGTCGGGGGCGACGCTGGCGCTCAACGCCGTGCTCGAGGAAAGCCTGGCCTGGGAGGCTGAACCGATCGCGCTGGACATCGTGCACGAGGATGACGATGTGCTGGTCATCAACAAGCCGGTCGGGCTGGTGGTGCACCCGGCGGCAGGCAATCAGAGCGGTACGCTGCTCAATGCGCTGCTGCATCATGTGCCCGGGCTCTCCGCCCTGCCGCGCGCCGGTATCGTTCATCGTCTGGACAAGGACACCAGCGGATTGATGGTGGTGGCCAAAACGCTGGCCGCGCAGACCTCGCTGGTCGAGCAGCTGCAGGCGCGCCGGGTCAAGCGGGAATATGATGCCATCGTGACCGGCGCCATGATTGCCGGCGGCAGGGTCGATGCGCCCATCGGCCGGCATCCGGTGGATCGCAAGCGCCAGGCGGTGGTCGCCAACGGCGGCAAGCCGGCGGTGACGCATTACCGGGTGGTCGAGCGCTTTCGCGGTCATACCCACATTCGCTGCCGGCTGGAAACCGGGCGTACTCACCAGATTCGCGTACACATGGCGCATCAGCGCTTTCCGCTGGTCGGCGATCCGGTCTATGGCGGCCGGCTCAAGCTGCCGGCCGGCGCCGGTGAGGCCCTCAAGGAAGCACTGCGCCACTTTTCACATCAGGCGCTGCACGCGCGTCGACTGGCCTTTGTGCACCCAACCAGCCAGGAAAGCGTCGAGTTCGGCATGGAACTGCCCGATGACATGTTCATGCTGCTCGATATTCTGCGCGACGATCAGGCGGAAACATGACCCGGGAAAGCAGCGACCAGCCCACGCTCATCGTACCGGACTGGGTAGCACCGGGGTCGGTAGGCGCCTTTGTCACGACCCGTGAAACGGGGCCCAGCCAGGGCCCCTATGCCGCCTTCAATGCCGCCTCCCACGTCGGGGATGACCCGGAAACGGTGGCCTGGCTGCGCCAGCTGCTGGGCGCCAGGATCGGTGATCACCGACCGCTCCTGTGGCTGGATCAGGTTCACGGTGCCCGCGTGCAGCAGACCTTTCAGACGCCGCCGCCGCAGGCCGATGCGGCCATCGCGCATGATCAGCAGTATGCCTGCGTGATTCAGACGGCCGACTGCCTGCCGGTGCTGTTCTGCGACAAGCGCGGCACCCGGGTGGCCGCCGCTCACGCCGGCTGGCGCGGCCTGGCCGGTGGGGTGCTGGAGGCGACCGTGGCAGCGCTGGGGTCTGCCCCGGAAGAGATCATGGTCTGGCTGGGTCCGGCGATCTCCAACATGCAGTACGAGGTCGGGCGCGAAGTGCATGATGCCTTCGTCAATGTCTATCCCGGCACCTCGGCCGCCTTCGAGGCGAGCCCCTATCGGCTGGGCCATTTCATGTGTGACCTCTACCGTCTGGCGCGTCTGCGTCTGGAGGCGCTGGGGGTGACCGACATCAGCGGCGGCCATTTCTGTACGGCATCCGATGATCGCTTCTATTCCCACCGCCGTGACAACGGCGTTACCGGTCGCATGAGCAGTGTGATCTGGCTCCGCTAGAGCGCTGCCAGCGCTTTCATGCGCATTTCTTCATTTAACATAATATTTTTGTCGTTTCTGCTTGAAACCCCTGCAGGTGCCCCCATTGTTGCTGTCAATAGACATCAACGCGCTCTTCAACGCCGGAGCTGCCATCGTGCGGCCATGACCGGCCAGGGCGCCGGACGAGAGGACACAGGATGCGAATCGATAAACTCACCAGCAAGTTGCAGGCGGCCCTGGCCGATGCCCAGTCGCTGGCGGCCGGGCGCGGCCATAATCAGCTGCAGCCGGGCCATGTATTGCTGTCGCTGCTCGACAGCCGCGACTCCGGCTTCAAGGGGCTGATTCAAAAGGCCGGCGGCGACCCGGGTCGCGTGCGCGACGCGCTGGTCAAGCATGTGGATGACCTGCCCACGGTCAGCCAGTTTGATGGCAACGTCACCATGGGGCAGGAGCTGGGACAGCTTTTTAACCTGGCCGATCGGGACGCCCAGAAGCGGGGAGATCAGTTCATTGCCACCGAGCTGGTGCTGCTGGCGGCGCTGCAGATGAAGTCGGCCATCAGCCGCGCCCTGAGCGGCGCCGGTCTTACCGAACAGGGCGTGCACCGTGCCATCGAGGCGCTGCGCGGCGGTGATAGCGTCAACGATGCCGAGGCCGAGGAGAAGCGCGAGGCGCTGGAGAAGTACACTACCGACCTGACCGAGCGGGCGGCCGGCGGCAAGCTGGACCCGGTGATCGGCCGCGACGATGAAATCCGCCGCACCATCCAGGTGCTGCAGCGCCGGACCAAGAACAACCCGGTGCTGATCGGTGAGCCCGGCGTGGGCAAGACCGCCATCGTCGAGGGACTGGCGCAGCGCATCGTCAACGGTGAGGTGCCGGAAAGTCTCAAGGACAAGCGCGTTCTGGCGCTGGATCTCGGGGCGCTGCTGGCGGGGGCCAAGTATCGCGGCGATTTCGAGGAGCGCCTCAAGGGCGTGCTTAACGAGCTGGCGAAGGAAGAAGGGCGCGTCATCCTCTTCATCGATGAGCTCCATACCATGGTGGGCGCCGGCAAGACCGAAGGCTCGATGGATGCCGGTAACATGCTCAAGCCCGCCCTGGCTCGTGGTGAACTGCACTGCGTGGGGGCCACGACGCTGGATGAGTACCGTCAGGATATCGAAAAGGATGCCGCGCTCGAGCGCCGTTTCCAGAAGGTGCTGGTGGATGAGCCCTCCGAAGAGGACACCATCGCCATCCTGCGTGGGCTCAAGGAGCGTTACGAGGTCCATCATGGCGTCGATATCACGGACCCGGCGATCATTGCCGCGGCGCGGCTGTCGACCCGCTACATCACCGACCGCCAGCTGCCCGACAAGGCCATCGACCTGATCGACGAGGCGGCGTCGCGGATCCGCATGGAAATGGACTCCAAGCCCGAGGAGATGGATCGGCTCGAGCGTCGGCTGATCCAGCTCAAGATCGAGCGCGAAGCGCTCAAGAAGGAAACGGATGAGGCCACTCGCAAGCGTCTCGAACTGCTGGAAGGTCAGATCGAGTCGATGTCACGGGAGTTCGCCGATCTCGAAGAGGTCTGGAAGGCCGAGAAGGCCAGCCTGCAGGGAGCGGCCCAGTACAAGGCCGAGCTCGAGCAGGCGCGTATCGACCTTGAAGCGGCGCGTCGTCAGGGCGATCTGGGGCGCATGTCGGAAGTCCAGTACGGTCTGATTCCGGAGCTGGAGCGAAAGATCAGCGAGGCCGGTGAAGCCGAAAGCACGCCGCTCAAGCTGCTGCGCTCGATCGTGACCGAAGAGGAGATCGCCGAGGTGGTCTCGCGCTGGACGGGCATTCCGGTGGCGAAAATGCTCGAGGGCGAGCGTGACAAGCTGCTGCGCATGGAAGAGGCGCTGCATGAGCGCGTGATCGGTCAGGATGAGGCCGTCACGGCCGTTTCCAACGCCGTGCGCCGTTCACGGGCCGGCATCAGCGATCCCAATCGTCCCAATGGCTCTTTCCTGTTTCTGGGGCCGACCGGCGTGGGCAAGACCGAGCTGTGCAAGTCGCTGGCAGGCTTTTTGTTCGACACCGAAGAGGCGATGGTGCGTATCGACATGTCGGAGTTCATGGAGAAGCACTCCGTGGCCCGTCTGATCGGTGCCCCGCCGGGCTATGTCGGCTATGAGCAGGGCGGTTATCTGACCGAGGCCGTGCGGCGCAAGCCCTATTCGGTGCTGCTGCTCGATGAGGTGGAAAAGGCCCATCCGGATGTTTTCAATATCCTGCTGCAGGTGCTGGAAGACGGTCGTCTGACCGACGGCCAGGGGCGTACGGTGGATTTCCGCAACACCGTGGTCGTGATGACCTCGAACATGGGGTCCAGCATCATTCAGAACTACGCCGGTGAGCAGGATGAGGCGGGTTATGAGCGCATGCGAGCGGCGGTCATGGATGAGGTCGGCAACCATTTCCGCCCCGAGCTGATCAACCGCATCGATGAGGTGGTGGTGTTCCACGCGCTGGGGCAGACGCAGATTCAGGCGATCGCCGATATCCAGCTCGATCAGCTGCGCCGGCGTCTGGCCGATCGCGATGTGTCGCTGGCCATCAGCGAAGCGGCCATGGTGCAGCTGGCCGAGGCGGGCTTCGATCCGGTCTATGGGGCGCGGCCGCTGCGTCGGGCAATTCAGAGCCGCATCGAAAACCCGCTGGCGCAGGCGCTGCTGGCAGGCCGCTACGCCCCGGGCGATACCGTGCGTATCGATGCCCGCGACAGCGAACTGGTCTTTGAACACCAGCAGCAGGCCTGAACAATACCGGCCTGAAACAATCAAGGGGCGGCTACCACGGGTAGCCGCCCCTTTTTTATCAAGCAGGCGATATCACGTGAGCTGCAGGGCTCAGGGCGCCGTACTTTCCAGCGTGGCATCCGGGTAGAGGGCCAGCAGGGCGCGCAGTACGCCGTTGGTCCAGCCAAAGCCGTCCTGAGAGGGGTACTCGCCGCCGTCCGGGGCGCCGTCGAGATCCATGACGTTGTACTTCTCCAGCAGCTTGTGCTCCTTTTCGAAACGGTAGAAGTTGTTGTGCATCCAGCGTCTGGCGATGGTGTCGGCCAGCTGTTCGTAGCCGTAGCGCTTGAGTCCCTTGACGGCCATCCACTGCAGCGGTGCCCAGCCGTTGGGGGCATCCCACTGTTGAACGGTGTCGATGGTGGAGGTCATCAGTCCACCGGGCTGGAGCAGCTGATGCTCCAGCGTATGGGCCACATGGGCGGCCTGTTCCTCGGTCGCCACGCCGAAATAGAGGGTAAAGACGATGGAGGCGTTGATACTGTCGGTCAGCACATCGTCATGCCAGAGATAATCCCCGAAACGCTTCTCTTCCTGCGACCAGAACAGGCGGCGCAGCGCATCCAGTCGTGAGTTGGCGGCACTCTGGAAAAGGTCACTGCGCTGGTGCCGGCCGACCCTGCGATAGGTCGCGGCCAGCGTGGATTCCATGTGATACAGCAGGCAGTTCAGGTCCAGCGGCAGTATGTCCACGGTGCGAATGGTGGACAGGTCGTGGGGGTCGGTCAGCCAGCGCGAGCTGAAGTCCCAGCCGCTTTCCGCCCCCGCACGAATGTTGCGCCATACCGCAATGTTGTTGCGCGAGGTGCGATCGGCGGTCTCCATGTCTTCGCGAAAGGCCTCTTCGCGCGGCGTGTTCAGATCGTCCCAGTGACGATTGAGCAGCGTGCCGTCATGAAGCTTGACGCTGCGCCGATAGGCTTCGCAGTGGTGCAGAGCCTCGACGCCATCCATCCAGTAGTGGTATTCGCGCTCCATCTGGGGCAGATAGTGTTCATAAACCCCTTCGCCATCATGCTGGGCGAGCTGACCGACCATGCCGCAGAAAAAGGGCGGCTGGGAGCGCGACAGATAATAGGTGCGGTTGCCGTTGGGGACGTGGCCATAGGCATTGATCAGAAAGGCAGCGTTATTGACCATGTCACGCATCAGATCGATGCGGCCGCTTTCCCGCAGGCCCAGCATGGTGAAATAGCTGTCCCAGTAGTAGATCTCGTTGAAGCGACCGCCGGGGACCACATAGGCGTGGGGCAGTGGCAGACGCGACGAGTTGGGGTTGTAGCGCGGCCTCGGCTGGCGTGTCAGCACGTTCCAGAGCGCATCAATGTGATTGCAAACGCTGCTCTGACGTTCGGCAGGCTCAACGTTGGCCTGGGTTTCGATGCGTTCGAAACGCGCCTCGATGAATTCGCGCAGTGCATTGTTGCTGACACAGGGTACGTTGGCGCAGTCCGAGTAGCGCTCACAGAGGCGAGCGTAGTCGGCCATGATCTCCTGAACCGATTGGGTTGGAACCATGTCAACGAAGGTCTTGCTGTCAGCGAACAGACCGCGACTCTGCACATCGTGAAACAGCATGCCCCAGAGATGCTCGGGCAGGGGCGGGAGTTCCGCGACTTCCGGCGTGTCCGGCATCGACGTTGTCAGAGCGGCAGCGGTCATGGTCATGGCAAATTCCTGGAACAATAAATGCGTGTCTGCCCTGGTGAAAACGGCAGGTCGAAAATGGCACTGCCCTGAGGGATTTCGGGGCGCCTGTAGTCTGCAGGGCGCCCATGGGTGCTGACCGGTGTTGATGCAGGATAGTTCATCCTGCTCTCCTGTCTTGAATGCATATTATAACGGCAGAGACTGAATGAAACTGTCGTCTGCTCATGCGCCGATTTCGTGCAATAAGCGGTCCCTTTTCAGGGGTTATGCGCTACAAATGCGCAGCCATCAGTTGACACCGAAGCATCACTGATAGAGTCTTGAAGGTTCCTGATTGCAGGCATGAATTCTCCGGGCGATCCCCGGAGTCATGGAGGACAGCCGCAGAGCGGCTGCCTGCCTGCCCAAGGACCTGAACAGGCGGGCCAACCTCCTGCCTGATCAACGCCCCTATATGTCGACCCGACATGAGATTGAGCAGGTCCTCGCTGCAGCCCATCATCAGTCTGCAGCATCAGGTGTCGCTGGCCACGGGCCGCGGCAGGCGGCACAGCCGTCCTCGAACTCCGATGCGCATGGCATCGTGAATGCACTCGAGACCTTATAGGGGAACTCAAACGTGGAATTGCTTTCCGGAGCCGATATGATCGCCCGCTTCCTCAAGGATGAGGGCGTTGAATATATCTACGGCTACCCGGGCGGCGCAGCGCTGCATATCTATGATGCGCTGTTCCGTCAGGATGATATCAAACACATTCTCGTTCGCCACGAACAGGCGGCAACCCATATGGCCGACGGCTATGCCCGGGCATCCGGCAAGCCCGGTGTGGTGCTGGTCACGTCCGGTCCCGGCGCGACCAACGCGGTTACCGGTATCGCCACGGCTTATATGGATTCCATTCCGATGGTCGTGCTGTGCGGCCAGGTCGCCAGCCATCTGATCGGCGAGGATGCCTTTCAGGAAACCGACATTGTCGGCGTGACTCGGCCGATCGTGAAGCACAGCTTTTCGATTCGCCATCCCTCCGATATACCCACCGTGCTCAAGAAGGCCTTCTATATCGCGTCTTCCGGGCGTCCCGGGCCGGTGGTAATCGATATTCCCAAGGACATGACCGCACCGACCGAGCGCTATGAGTACGTCTATCCGCGCAAGGTCAAGCTGCGTTCCTACAATCCTGTGTCACGCGGGCATACCGGCCAGATTCGCAAGGCGGTCGAATTGATGATGAGCGCTCGTCGGCCCGTCATCTTTGCCGGTGGCGGGGTCATTACCGGGCGGGCATCCGAGGCGCTGACGGCGCTGGCGCATCGGCTCAATATTCCGGTGATCACGTCGCTGATGGGTCTTGGCGCCTTCCCGCAGAACGATCCGCAGTCGCTGGGCTGGCCGGGCATGCATGGCTCCTACGAGTCCAACATGGCCATGCACCACAGTGATCTGGTACTGGGGGTGGGCGTACGCTTCGATGATCGCGTGACCAACAACGTCAACCGGTTCTGCCCGGATGCGCGCATCGTGCATATCGACGTCGACCCCAGCTCCATCTCCAAGACCGTGCATGCCGATGTCCCCATCGTTGGCGCCGCCGACCATGTGCTCAACGAAATGCTCAACCAGATCGGCCAGCGCACCGAGGCGCAGGAGCCGCTGGGTGAGTGGTGGGAAACGATCAATGCCTGGCGTGACGAGCGTCGCGGCAAGCTCTATGAGCCGGCTGCCGCCGGCGAGCCGCTCAAGCCGCAGCAGGTGGTCGAGGCGGTTCATCGGGCCACCCACGGCGATGCCTATGTGGTGACGGATGTCGGCCAGCATCAGATGTTTGCCGCCCAGTACTACAAGTTCAATCAGCCCAATCGCTGGATTTCGTCAAGCGGACTGGGAACGATGGGCTATGGCCTGCCGGCTGCAATGGGCATCAAGCTCAGCTACCCCGATGAGCATGTCGTGCTCTTCACGGGGGAGGGCAGTTTCCAGATGATGATGCAGGAGCTGTCGACCTGTAAGCAGTTCGGCATTCCGGTCAAGATCGTCAATCTCAACAACGCCTCGCTGGGCATGGTGCGCCAGTGGCAGGATCTGAACTACAAGTCCCGTCATGCGCACTCCTATATGGAATCCCTGCCGGACTTTGAAAAGCTGATCGAGGCCTATGGTTTCAGGGCGATCACGGTCAATACGGCGGATGAGCTCGAGCCGGCACTGGATGAGACCTTCCGCTCGAAGGATGAGCTGGTGTTTCTCGATGTTCATGTTGACCCGCGCGAGCACGTCTATCCGATGCAGGTTCCGCAGGGGGCCATGTGTGACATGCTGCTGTCGAAGACGGAGCGAACCTGATGCGCCATATCATATCGATGCTGCTTGAAAACGAGCCGGGCGCCCTGTCACGTGTGATCGGACTCTTTTCCCAGCGCAACTTCAATATTGAAACGCTCAATGTTGCCCCGACCGATGACCCCACGCTGTCGCGTCTGACAGTGACGACCCATGGTGATGAGCGCATCATCGAGCAGATTACCAAGCACCTCAATCGACTGATCGATGTGGTCAAGCTGGTGGATTTGACCGAGGGGGCTCACATCGAGCGCGAACTGATGCTGGTCAAGGTCAAGGCGCAGGGCAGTGCCCGGGACGAGGTCAAACGCACGGCAGATATCTTTCGGGCGCAGATCGTGGATGTCACACCGAGCGTTTATACCGTGCAGATTACCGGGGACGCCAACAAGATGGATGCCTTTCTGCAGGCCGTGACGCCGCTGGGTGTACTGGAAGTGGCGCGTACCGGTGTGTCCGGTATCGCGCGTGGTGACAAGGTATTGAGCCTCTGACGCCGCAGTTTTTGCACAATGTTTATGTCAACCGATGGCGCTGCCGTCCATTAAAAGGTGAAGGTAATGCAGGTTTATTACGACAAGGATTGCGATCTCTCTCTCATCCAGGGCAGGAAGGTCACCATCCTGGGTTATGGCTCACAGGGGCATGCCCACGCCAACAACCTCAAGGAGTCCGGCGTTGATGTTACCGTCGCGCTGCGCAAGGGATCCGGCTCCTGGCAGAAGGCGGAAGGGTCGGGTCTGAAGGTCGCCGAAGTCACCGAGGCGGTCTCCGGTGCCGACATCGTCATGATTCTGGCGCCCGATGAGCATCAAAAGCAGATCTACTATCGCGACGTCGAGCCCAACCTGAAGGAAGGCGCAGCACTGGCCTTTGCCCACGGCTTCAACGTGCACTTTCAGCAGATCGAGCCGCGCGAGGATCTTGACGTCATCATGATCGCGCCCAAGGCGCCCGGTCATACCGTTCGTCAGACCTATACCCAGGGCGGTGGTGTGCCGAGTCTGATCGCGGTCTATCAGGACAGGTCCGGCAAGGCGCGTGAGCTGGCGCTGTCCTATGCCAGCGCCAACGGCGGCGGCCGTGCCGGCATCATCCATACGAGCTTCCAGGAAGAGACCGAGACCGACCTCTTTGGTGAGCAGGCCGTTCTCTGCGGTGGCGCCACCGCACTGGTACAGGCCGGTTTCGAAACGCTGGTCGAAGCTGGCTATGCGCCCGAAATGGCCTACTTCGAGTGTCTCCACGAGCTCAAGCTGATCGTCGATCTGATGTATGAAGGCGGCATGGCCGACATGCGCTACTCGATCTCCAATACGGCCGAGTACGGCGATTACGTTACCGGTCCAAAGATCGTGACCGAAGACACCAAAAACGCCATGCGTCAGGTGCTCAAGGACATCCAGGAAGGCACCTTTGCCAAGGACTTCATCCTGGATCACCAGGCCGGCTTCCCGACTCTCAAGGCCAAGCGTCGTCGCGGTGCCGAGCATCAGATTGAAGAAGTCGGCAGCAAGCTGCGCGGCATGATGCCGTGGATCGCTGCCAACAAGATGGTCGACAAGTCGAAGAACTGATCGGGCCTGTCGTCAGAGAAAACGGATGCGCCAACGCGCATCCGTTTTTTTATGCCTTTCAGTCAAAAGCTTTGAAAAAGCTGGCCCTGTTCCGGGTCAGTGGTGTCTGATACTACGGTAACGCCGTCGCCGCGTCGTATAATGCCGCCTCTGACAATGCGGGCCGTCATGCCTCCGTGACCTCGCAGGGCATTGTAGCCGCCGGGGCCCAGCGTCTGTTCCATGCGGCTGCAGGGGGCACAGGGGCCGGTGATCTCGATGATGGCTTCATCCCCAATGGCCAGCTGCTGCTGCCGACAGGCCAGTAGATTGAGCCCGGACACCAGAAGGTTGCGTCTGAGCGGTTCGGGAGAGAGTTCATCGATGCCGCAAAAGGCAGCGACCACATCCAGATGCTCGGCCTGAAAGAGCGTCACCTGCCGTTTACCATTTCCGGCACTATAATGATCGCCCTCGATGCCGCGGCCTTCGAGCAGGGTCAGGTGCTCCACGATGTCGACATCACCATGACGTCGAGGGCGTCGACTCAGCCATTCCAGTCGTCCGGCATGCGGGAACTGCGACATGAGAGCTCTTAAGCTATCCATTTCTTCTCCGTGTTAACACCTGGTCATCTTCTATGCTTTGATGGTCGTATCTTTTCAAAGGACATTCCTGTCATGACGCAGACGCCTCCACCGAACAAACGACCACCGCGCGATCCCTTCTCCGAGTTCAAGGATGATACGGAAGTGGTGGAAGATATCGTGCAAAACGGTGAGCGCATACGCCGGCGCGGCATCTATCTACTGCCCAATCTCTTTACCACGGCGGCGCTGTTCTCCGGGTTTTTCTCTGTAGTGGCAGCCCTTAACGGTAATTTTGGTTCGGCGGCCATCGCCATCTTTGTGTCCATGGTACTTGATGGCTTCGATGGGCGAGTGGCGCGCATGACCAATACGCAAAGCGCGTTTGGTGAGGAGTACGACAGCCTTGCCGATATGCTCTCCTTTGGGGTGGCACCTGCCATCGTGGCTTTTGCGTGGATACTTCAGGATGTCGGTAACCTGGGCTGGATAGCGGCCTTTGTCTATGTGGCCGGTGCAGCCCTGCGTCTGGCGCGCTTCAATGTCCAGATCGGCAGCACCGACAAGAAGTGGTTCATCGGGCTGCCAAGTCCTTCGGCGGCAGCCGTGGTCGCGGGCTTTGTCTGGACCTTTCACAGCTTCGAAGCGACCGCCTTCGGTTTCAAGGTGCTCATGGCCATCATCGTGGCGGCAGTGGGTATTCTGATGGTCAGCAATATTCGCTATTACAGCTTCAAGGAAGTGGACTTCAAGAGTCCGGTACCCTTCGTGGCGCTGCTGGCCATTGTTCTGGCTTTTGTTCTCATTTCGCTGGAACCGGCCATCATGCTGTTGCTGTTGTTTGGCAGCTATGCAGCCTCCGGTCCAATACTGGCCGTCATGCGACGTACCGGTCATGCAAAGCCCATTAATAGCGGTATTGCAACGACCGAGGAAGAGATGGAAGCAGACAGTGCCGATGCTTCTGAAGCATCAGTTGATACTGATGATCAGCGGGTGGCGGGCGCTTCGGAAACATCCGAAAACCCTGATGAAAGAAAGTAGGCACTTTTTCGAAACAAGGGGTTGCACGCATCCGGTCTGATCTATAAAGTACGCATCCGCTGCCACGGAGCACACGGCGACGAGGCAGCGGGGAAGTCTGCAGGTGATTGTTTTGACTAATGTTTTGGTCGCTTCAATCAGGATTTGATTCCAGCCGCTGACTTCCGCATCGAAAAAAAGTAGTTGACTTTTCGATGCAGGGCTGTAAAATTCCCACTCTCTCGAAGCAGCCGCCAACGGCAGCTGACAACATCTTCGAGACGCTCTTTAACAAGTCGATCAGGCAATTTGTGTGGGCGTCTGGCTCGTGTGGCACCAGTCACATAGATAATCGAGCAGACGAACACTCGTCAAGAGTACTAGTTTGACCTCGAGCCCGGATTGATTCGCCTTTCGAGACTGCTTTTGCAGTGTCGATTAAAGAATCTCAAAGCTTCATCTTGAACTGAAGAGTTTGATCATGGCTCAGATTGAACGCTGGCGGCAGGCCTAACACATGCAAGTCGAGCGGTAACAGGGGTAGCTTGCTACCCGCTGACGAGCGGCGGACGGGTGAGTAATGCATGGGAATCTGCCCGGTAGTGGGGGATAACTCGGGGAAACCCGAGCTAATACCGCATACGTCCTACGGGAGAAAGCAGGGGATCTTCGGACCTTGCGCTATCGGATGAGCCCATGTCGGATTAGCTTGTTGGTGAGGTAACGGCTCACCAAGGCCGCGATCCGTAGCTGGTCTGAGAGGATGATCAGCCACACCGGGACTGAGACACGGCCCGGACTCCTACGGGAGGCAGCAGTGGGGAATATTGGACAATGGGGGAAACCCTGATCCAGCCATGCCGCGTGTGTGAAGAAGGCCCTCGGGTTGTAAAGCACTTTCAGTGGGGAAGAAGGCATGCCGGTTAACACCCGGCATGAAGGACATCACCCACAGAAGAAGCACCGGCTAACTCCGTGCCAGCAGCCGCGGTAATACGGAGGGTGCAAGCGTTAATCGGAATTACTGGGCGTAAAGGGCGCGTAGGCGGTCTGCCAAGCCGGATGTGAAAGCCCCGGGCTCAACCCGGGAACGGCATTCGGAACTGGCAGACTAGAGTGCAGGAGAGGAAGGTGGAATTCCCGGTGTAGCGGTGAAATGCGTAGAGATCGGGAGGAATACCAGTGGCGAAGGCGGCCTTCTGGACTGACACTGACGCTGAGGCGCGAAAGCGTGGGTAGCAAACAGGATTAGATACCCTGGTAGTCCACGCCGTAAACGATGTCGACCAGCCGTTGGACCCCTTGAGGGTTTGGTGGCGCAGTTAACGCAATAAGTCGACCGCCTGGGGAGTACGGCCGCAAGGCTAAAACTCAAATGAATTGACGGGGGCCCGCACAAGCGGTGGAGCATGTGGTTTAATTCGATGCAACGCGAAGAACCTTACCTGCTCTTGACATCCTGCGAATCTCCCAGAGATGGGAGAGTGCCTTCGGGAACGCAGAGACAGGTGCTGCATGGCTGTCGTCAGCTCGTGTTGTGAAATGTTGGGTTAAGTCCCGTAACGAGCGCAACCCCTATCCCTTTTTGCCAGCGGTCCGGCCGGGAACTTCAGGGAGACTGCCGGTGACAAACCGGAGGAAGGTGGGGACGACGTCAAGTCATCATGGCCCTTACGAGCAGGGCTACACACGTGCTACAATGGCCGGTACAAAGGGTTGCGAATCCGCGAGGTGAAGCCAATCCCAAAAAGCCGGCCTCAGTCCGGATCGGAGTCTGCAACTCGACTCCGTGAAGTCGGAATCGCTAGTAATCGCGCATCAGAATGGCGCGGTGAATACGTTCCCGGGCCTTGTACACACCGCCCGTCACACCATGGGAGTGGACTGCACCAGAAGTGGTTAGCTCAACCTTCGGGAGAGCGATCACCACGGTGTGGTTCATGACTGGGGTGAAGTCGTAACAAGGTAGCCGTAGGGGAACCTGCGGCTGGATCACCTCCTTAAACGACTAACGTGTTCTCGCGAGTCAGCGCGTCCACACAAATTGCCTGATCGGATAGAGCGAAGACTGCTTGGGTCTGTAGCTCAGTTGGTTAGAGCGCACCCCTGATAAGGGTGAGGTCGGCAGTTCAAGTCTGCCCAGACCCACCAACCTGTCGGGGCCATAGCTCAGCTGGGAGAGCGCCTGCCTTGCACGCAGGAGGTCGGCGGTTCGATCCCGCCTGGCTCCACCATACAGCCCGGTGGTCAGTCTTCTACTTTCCTTGATGAAGCCACAGTCAAAAGTCATGATGATGACAATCATCGACATGATTTCTGACTGTTGTTTTTCAACAGTACCGCTCTTTAACAATGTGGATCATGCTGACCTGCCGGTCGGTGAACACCTCATCTCCGCGATGAGCGTTGTGACCCGGCCGGCAGACAACGTAAAAGTTGTGATACGTTTTGGACGTATCCGGCGAAATGTCGTGTGATCGTGACCGGACCCCTTGGGGTTATATGGTCAAGCGATCAAGCGCACACGGTGGATGCCTAGGCAGTCAGAGGCGATGAAGGACGTGACAGCCTGCGATAAGCGTCGGTGAGGTGGCAAATGACCTGCGACCCGGCGATTTCCGAATGGGGAAACCCACTTACCATCAGGTAAGTATTCATGAGCCAATACATAACTCATGAAGGCGAACCGGGAGAACTGAAACATCTAAGTACCCCGAGGAAAAGACATCAATTGAGATTCCCTCAGTAGCGGCGAGCGAACGGGGAGCAGCCCTTAAGCAGTGCAACCGATAGGCGAACAGTCTGGGAAGTCTGACCATAGCGGGTGATAGTCCCGTAGCCGAAATCCGAGCATTGTGAAATCGAGTAGGTCGGGGCACGTGAAACCCTGACTGAAGACGGGGGGACCATCCTCCAAGGCTAAATACTCCTGACTGACCGATAGTGAACCAGTACCGTGAGGGAAAGGCGAAAAGAACCCCGGCGAGGGGAGTGAAATAGAACCTGAAACCGTGTGCGTACAAGCAGTGGGAGCCTACTTGTTAGGTGACTGCGTACCTTTTGTATAATGGGTCAGCGACTTATTTTCAGTAGCGAGCTTAACCGAATAGGGGAGGCGCAGGGAAACCGAGTCTTAAATGGGCGAACTAGTTGCTGGAAATAGACCCGAAACCGGGCGATCTATCCATGGCCAGGATGAAGGTCAGGTAACACTGACTGGAGGTCCGAACTCAAGTATGTTGAAAAATGCTGAGATGAGCTGTGGATCGGAGTGAAAGGCTAATCAAGCTCGGAGATAGCTGGTTCTCCTCGAAAGCTATTTAGGTAGCGCCTCACGTATTACCACCGGGGGTAGAGCACTGTTTCGGCTAGGGGGCCATCCCGGCTTACCAACCCGAGGCAAACTCCGAATACCGGTGAGTACAGCGTGGGAGACACACAGCGGGTGCTAACGTCCGTTGTGAAAAGGGAAACAACCCAGACCGCCAGCCAAGGTCCCAAAATCCCGGTTAAGTGGGAAACGATGTGGGAAGGCACAGACAGCCAGGAGGTTGGCTTAGAAGCAGCCATCCTTTAAAGAAAGCGTAATAGCTCACTGGTCGAGTCGGCCTGCGCGGAAGATGTAACGGGGCTCAAACCGGGTACCGAAGCTGCGGGTGCATCCTTCTGGATGCGCGGTAGAGGAGCGTTGTGTAGGCCTGCGAAGGTGTATCGTGAGGTATGCTGGAGGTATCACAAGTGCGAATGCTGACATGAGTAACGACAAGGGCGGTGAAAACCCGCCCCGCCGGAAGACCAAGGGTTCCTGTTCGACGACAATCGGAGCAGGGTGAGTCGACCCCTAAGGCGAGGCCGAAAGGCGTAGTCGATGGGAAACGGGTCAATATTCCCGTACCGGATGTTATTGCGATGGGGGGACGAAGAAGGCTAGGTGAGCCGGGCGCTGGTTGCCCCGGTGAAAGTGCGTAGGCCTGAGGATCAGGCAAATCCGGTCCTCTTCAAGCCGAGACACGAGACGAACAGACCACGGTCTGGAAGTCACTGATGCCACGCTTCCGGGAAAAGCCTCTAAGCTTCAGATAACATGCGATCGTACCCCAAACCGACACAGGTGGTCAGGTAGAGAATACCAAGGCGTATGAGAGAACTCGGGTGAAGGAACTAGGCAAAATGGCACCGTAACTTCGGGAGAAGGTGCGCCGGTAACCGTGACAGCCCTCGCGGCTCGAGCGGCGACCGGCCGAAGTGACCAGGTGGCTGCAACTGTTTATTAAAAACACAGCACTCTGCCAACGCGTAAGCGGACGTATAGGGTGTGACGCCTGCCCGGTGCCGGAAGGTTAATTGATGGTGTTAGCCCCTCGGGGCGAAGCTCCTGATCGAAGCCCCGGTAAACGGCGGCCGTAACTATAACGGTCCTAAGGTAGCGAAATTCCTTGTCGGGTAAGTTCCGACCTGCACGAATGGCGTAATGATGGCCACGCTGTCTCCACCCGGGACTCAGTGAAATTGAAATCGCTGTGAAGATGCAGTGTACCCGCGGCTAGACGGAAAGACCCCGTGAACCTTTACTATAGCTTCACACTGGACGCTGATGTTGCTTGTGTAGGATAGCTGGGAGGCTTTGAAACCCCGACGCCAGTCGGGGTGGAGCCAACCTTGAAATACCAGCCTGGCATCATCGGCGTTCTAACTCCGCACCGTGATCCGGTGTGAGGACAGTGTGTGGTGGGTAGTTTGACTGGGGCGGTCTCCTCCCAAAGTGTAACGGAGGAGCACGAAGGTACCCTCAGCACGGTTGGAAATCGTGCAATGAGTGCAAGAGCATAAGGGTGCCTGACTGCGAGACGGACATGTCGAGCAGGTGCGAAAGCAGGTTCTAGTGATCCGGTGGTTCTGTATGGAAGGGCCATCGCTCAACGGATAAAAGGTACTCCGGGGATAACAGGCTGATACCGCCCAAGAGTTCATATCGACGGCGGTGTTTGGCACCTCGATGTCGGCTCATCACATCCTGGGGCTGAAGTCGGTCCCAAGGGTATGGCTGTTCGCCATTTAAAGTGGTACGCGAGCTGGGTTTAGAACGTCGTGAGACAGTTCGGTCCCTATCTGCCGTGGGCGTCGGAAGTTTGAGAAGTGCTGCTCCTAGTACGAGAGGACCGGAGTGGACGCACCGCTGGTGTACCGGTTGTCATGCCAATGGCACCGCCGGGTAGCTATGTGCGGACGGGATAACCGCTGAAGGCATCTAAGCGGGAAGCCCCCTTCAAGATGAAACTTCCCTGGAGCCTCGAGCTCCCTGAAGGGCCCTCGAAGACGACGAGGTCGATAGGCGCGGTGTGTAAGTGCAGCAATGCATTGAGCTGACGCGTACTAATTGCCCGTGAGGCTTGACCATATAACACCCAAGTGGTTCGCGTCACACGACGCCGGATACATAGAACGTATCGATCAGCATGATCCCGATTACGACCCGCTGCTCAAGAGCAGCCGGTCTGCAGAATTGCCTGACGACCATAGCGTGCCGGTCCCACCCGATCCCATCCCGAACTCGGCAGTGAAACGGCTCCGCGCCGATGGTAGTGTGGGGTCTCCCCATGTGAGAGTAGGTCATCGTCAGGCACCCCTTCCGAACCCCGGTCCCAAAGGACCGGGGTTCTTTTATGTGCGCTCGAAAAAACCGCCGGGCCGCGGCCGCCGGTCACTGACGTGACCGGCGCGCGGCGCCTATGCGGTCGCCATCGCCCGTAGCGCTATTACCTCATCATCGCTATTAGATGGAAGGCAGTCCCGGGTATTATCGGGGAAAATCAATCTCTTCCTGAATAAAGAGACTTGGTATTACGTCGGCTTTTGCACCACAATAAACAGGTCAATGCTCAGGCTACCGGGCATATTGCTGATTAATAAACGTACCAGGCGAGGGAAAGCTGATGATGAAAAAGACACTGGGTATTTTGCTGGCCGCCATGATGACATTTGCAGTGGCTGGCTGTGACAGTGACGACGGCCCTGCCGAGGAGACCGGCGCTCAGGTAGATAACGCGGTTGATGA
The DNA here is from genome assembly GCF_053903105.1 of Kushneria sp. AK178. NCBI lineage: Bacteria > Pseudomonadati > Pseudomonadota > Gammaproteobacteria > Oceanospirillales > Halomonadaceae > Kushneria > Kushneria sp. AK178. The sequence goes on from NZ_CP096381.1 coordinate 815,397, forward strand.
TGCCGGCGATGCAGCAAGCGATGCGGCAGATTCCACTGGTGAAGCCATGGAAGATGCGGGTGATTCCATCAGCGATAGCGCTGAAGAGCACAGCAACTGATCTATCCCGCTACGACAGGGGAGTGACGTAAAAAAGCCTCCTGACAATGGTCAGGAGGCTTTTTATGATGATGTTATATGCAGGCGGTCGTTACTGCTCGCTGGCCGCTCCTACCGCTGCACCAGCGGCGCCACCAATGATGGCGCCCGTACCGGCGCTACCACCCGTTACAGCGCCTGCAGCAGCCCCTGTCGCGCCGCCGATACCAGCACCCTGAGCTGCGCTACGACCCGTCGGGCTGCTGCAGGCCGTTAAAAATGCCAGCCCTGCCACTGCAGCCATTACCAGAATGCCCTTGTGCATATCGATCTCCTTGATAGCCTTTCATGAAAGATAGCTGAACTCATTCATTGTCGGCTACTCCTGTAAAATATTAAGCCTTCAGGTACCGGTAATCATACCGTTGCCTGCTGCGCATGAAAAAAGCCCCGTACAGGCGGGGCTTTTGTGATCATGCATCGACACCGCTGTCGTTAATCCCAGGTCAGGGCGCCGCCTGTCTGATACTCGGTGACACGCGTTTCAAAGAAGTTCTTCTCCTTGGGCAGGTCAATAAGCTCCGACATCCAGGGGAAGGGGTTCTCCACGTCGTCAAAGAGCAGGCCCAGACCGATCTGTTCGCTGCGACGATTGGTGATGAACTGCATGTACTGTTCGGTCAGCTCGGCATTCAGTCCGAGGATGCCACGCGGCATGGTTTCACGACCGTAGGCCGCTTCCAGCTCATAGGCCTCCATCAGCATGCCGCGCACTTCCTGCTGGAAGTCTTCATCCCACAGATGGGGATTCTCGATCTTGATCTGGTTGATGCAGTCGATGCCAAAGTTCAGGTGGATGGACTCATCGCGCAGAATGTACTGATACTGCTCGGCAATCCCCACCATCTTGTTGCGACGGCCCAGCGCCAGAATCTGGGCAAAGCCGGTATAGAACCACATGCCTTCAAAGACGACATAAAAGGCCACCAGCGCGCGCAGAAACGCCTTGTCGCGCTCGATGGTGCCGGTCGTGAAGCTCGGGTCTTCCAGCGCCTGGGTGTACTTGAGTGCCCAGGCATCCTTGTCGGTAATCGAGGGAATTTCCCGATACATGTTGAAAAGCTCACCCTCATCCAGTCCCAGAGATGTGCAGATATACTGGAAGGTATGCGTGTGGATGGCTTCCTCGAACGCCTGACGCAGCAGATACTGACGGCATTCCGGGTTGGTGATGTTGCGATAGACGGCCAGTACGATGTTGTTGGCGACCAGCGACTCGGCCGTGGCAAAAAAGCCGAGATTGCGCTTGAGCATCAGCACTTCGTCTTCGGTCAGGCCTTCCTGGCTGTTCACCGGCGCCCGCCATGTGGCGATATCGCCCTGCATGGAGACTTCGGTCGGCATCCAGTGGTTGTTACAGCCGGAGAGATATTTCTCCCAGGCCCAGCTGTATTTCAGCGGCAGCAGCTGATTGACGTCGCTCTGGGCGTTGATCATGGCCTTCTGGCTGGCATCAATGCGTGACGCGCCTACCTGAATCTCCCCCAGGCCGCTGGTATCGACCTGATCGGTCTGATCGTTGTCATCATTAAACAGTGTGGTCTCTTGCATCGTTGTCTCCCTTGCCATCGGCTGACGTCGTAAACGGCGAGGATGGCCTTGAATGCGGTAGGCGGTGGCCCCGAAGGGCCACCGTCGTGACTATCGACTTACTGGCAGGCTTCGCAATCCGGATCGTCCAGTGAGCATGCCGCCGGCGGTGCCGAGCCCAATGGCTGTTGGGTCGCCTGCGAGGGCTCCGGTGACGGCGAAGGCTGCGGCGCCGGTGCTGCATTGGGTTTGACGCCGTTGAGCTTGCCGTCGGTGCCCTTGAGCGTGGATTTCTCGAGGCGGCTGGAGGCCTGGGCACGCAGGTAGTAGGTCGTTTTCAGACCCAGCTGCCAGGCCATGCGATAGGTGTTGTCCAGCTTGCGACCGGATACGCCGCTGATATAAAGGTTCAGCGACTGGGCCTGATCGATCCACTTCTGACGACGCGAAGCAGCCTCGACAATCCAGCGCGGCTCGATCTCGAATGCCGTGGCATAGCGCTGCCTGAGATCTTCCGGAATGCGCTCGATCGGCTGGAGCGAGCCATCGTAGTACTTGAGGTCGTTGATCATGACCTCATCCCACAGGCCACGCTCCTTGAGCGCATGCACCATGTGCGAGTTGACCACGGTGAACTCGCCCGACAGGTTCGACTTCACATACAGGTTCTGGTAGGTCGGCTCGATCGACTGCGTGACGCCACAGATATTGGAAATGGTCGCCGTGGGTGCGATCGCCATGACGTTGGAGTTGCGCATGCCCTGGCTGCGAACCTTGTCGCGGATGCGGTCCCAGTCCTGTGTGGTGGACGTGTCCATCTGCACGTACTGCTCACCGCGCTCGCGCTGCAGATCACGGATCGAATCGATGGGCAGAACCCCCTGACTCCAGAGCGAGCCTTCGTAGGAGTCGTAGCGGCCGCGCTCGGCGGCCAGATCGCTGGACGCCTCGATGGCGTGATAACTGATCAGCTCCATGGAGTGATCGGAAAAGGCCACGGCGTCTTCGGAGGCGTAGGCGATGCCCTGCTTGTAGAGGGCGTCCTGAAAGCCCATCAGACCCAGACCCACCGGGCGATGACGGAAGTTGGAGCGCTCCGCCTGCGGTACGGCGTAGTAGTTGATGTCGATCACGTTATCGAGCATGCGCACGGCGGTCTTGACCGAGCGCTGCAGCTTGTCGCTGTCGAGCCGACCATCGACGATGTGCGCTGCCAGGTTGATCGAGCCCAGGTTGCAGACCGCGATTTCGTCGGCACTGGTATTGAGCGTGATTTCGGTGCACAGGTTGGAGGAGTGCACGACGCCGGCATGACGCTGCGGGCTGCGCAGGTTGCAGGGATCCTTGAAGGTGATCCAGGGATGGCCTGTTTCAAACAGCATCGACAGCATCTTGCGCCACAGATCCTTGGCCTGCACGCGCTTGAACAGCGTAATCTCGCCGGTATGCGTCATGGCCTCGTACTCTTCATAGCGCTTTTCAAACGCCGCGCCATAAAGGTCGTGCAGGTCAGGGCAGGTCGCCGGCGAGAAGAGTGTCCACTCCTTCTCTTCGCTGACGCGCTTCATGAACAGATCCGGTACCCAGTTGGCCGTGTTCATGTCGTGCGTACGGCGGCGATCGTCACCGGTGTTCTTGCGCAGCTCGAGAAACTCCTCGACATCCAGGTGCCAGCTTTCCAGATAGGAGCAGACCGCGCCCTTGCGCTTGCCACCCTGGTTGACTGCCACCGCTGTGTCGTTGACGACCTTGAGGAAGGGCACGACCCCCTGCGACTTGCCGTTGGTACCCTTGATATAGGAGCCAAGGGCACGGACCGGCGTCCAGTCGTTGCCCAGACCGCCGGCCCACTTGGAGAGCATGGCGTTGTCGCGGATCGCACCGTAGATGCCTTCGAGGTTGTCCGGCACGGTGGTCAGATAGCACGAGGAGAGCTGGCTGCGCACGGTGCCGGCGTTGAACAGCGTCGGCGTCGAGGTCATGTAATCAAAGCTCGACAGCAGCTCATAGAATTCGATGGCGCGCGCTTCACGATCCTGCTCGTTGAGCGACAGCCCCATGGCGACACGCATGAACATGACCTGCGGCAGCTCATAGCGCACGCCGCTGCGATGCAGGAAGTAGCGGTCGTACAGTGTCTGCAGCCCGAGATAGGTGAACTGGTTGTCGCGCTCGTGATCGAGGGCGTCGCCCAGACGCTCCAGATCGAACCCGGCCAGCTGCGGGTCCAGCTGCTCGAATTCGATACCGCGTTCGATATAGCTCTTGAACGCCGGCTTGTAGAGCGAGGCCATGTCGCCAAAGGTGGCTTCCTCGGCAACTTCAAGGAAGGAGAGGGCTTCGCGGCGCAGGTTGTCCTGCAAAAGGCGTGCGGTCACGAAGGTATAGTTGGGCTCCTTCTCGACCAGCATGCGCGCGGTCATCATCAGCGCCGTGGCCACGCCATCGGCTGCCACACCGTCATACAGATTGCGCAGCGATTCGTCGACAATGCGACGCGCTTCGACGTTTTCCAGGCCGGTGCAGGCGTCCGTTACCAGTGTTTCGATACGCGCCAGATCCAGCGGTCGACGGCTGCCATCGGGCTGGGTCACGTTGATGGTGGGGTGGGGTCTTTCAACGCCCTGATGCTGGGCCGCGCGGGCTCGGGCGTGCTCTTCGCGGTACAGCACATAGGCGCGGGCCACCTTGTGCTCGCCCGAGCGCATCAGGGCAAGCTCGACCTGGTCCTGAATATCCTCGATATGCAGGGTGCCGCCTTCGGGCATGCGGCGCACGAAGGTGTCCATGATGGATTGCGTCAACTGCTCGACCTGCTCGCGGATGCGCGATGAGGCAGCGGCATTGTCACCTTCCACGGCAAGAAAGGCCTTGCTCATGGCCACGGAGATCTTGCTCGCATCAAAGGTGGCGGTATCACCGGTACGCTTGATGACGCGCAGCTGCTGATCAGTCGGGTGCTTGTGGGCATCATCAAATGTGTATGAGGGATCACGCTCTGTATGCGAGGTTTCCATAACGTTACCTTCCTGCCGTGAGGACAAAACCGTTCTGTGCCGTTGTTCAGATGATGAAAACGGACAGCAACGAGCTTGAAAATTGGATTACAAGGGTATTGACACGTTGCCAGTGTTTTTGTTTTGAAACACTACATGGTGTGTCTTCTCAAAAAGTAGGCACAATATAGTGTGTCTGAGGGGGTGGCTCAACACAAAAAGAGGCGGGCATTCTGTGGACAAGTTGTGCTTATTTTTCTGAAAGCCCTGTAATGGCTGGGGTCTTCGCAGTTACATGAAAATTTCGTGAGGTCTGCGGTGTTGTGTCGCAAATATTTCAACCCGGGCGGGAGAGGGCGAGCGACATTCATGCCGATCAGCGCCTGACGATGAGAATCGTGTGCAAATACATTTCTATTGTATGGGCACGTTCGTGTAACAGTGGCACAATGTTGCCAATATTGAACGACCGTTGGGTTTGAAGGTCACATTTATCGCTGTCTGCCTGCCACGTGCCCGGGCGCTGCCCGTGCAGTCTACCGGTGACGGCACGGAAGCTTCTTTATCAATGATCGGACGGACGAGCCTTGGATAACATTACAACCGCCAACGAACACATTCTTATCATCGAAGATGATGAACGACTGGCCGCGTTGACGCGTGAGTATCTTGAAGGCAACGGTTTCAGGGTCAGCGTTGAACACGACGGGACCAACGGCGTCGAGCGCATCCTGTCCCTGCGCCCGGATCTGGTCATTCTGGACCTGATGCTGCCGGGTGAGGACGGGCTCTCGATCTGTCGCCGCGTGCGCCACCAGTACCCCGGACCCATTCTGATGCTGACGGCCCGCACTGATGACATGGACCAGGTGCTGGGTCTCGAGATGGGGGCCGATGACTATGTTCCCAAGCCGGTGCCGCCGCGCGTACTGCTGGCCCGCATGCGGGCACTGATGCGCCGCTCGGACGGTTCGGAGGCCGCCGAGCAGGAGGAGACCCGGCTCGAATTTCGTGATCTGGTGGTGGATTCCTCGACCCGCGAGGCATGGCTCAACGGCGAGCGTATCGATCTGACCAGCGCCGAGTTCGATCTGCTCTGGCTGCTCGCCTCGCACGCCGGGCGGGTGCTGACCCGCGAAGAGATATTCTCGGCACTGCGCGGCATTCGCTATGATGGTCAGGACCGCTCGATCGACGTACGCGTCTCGCGCATTCGCCCCAAGATCGGTGATGATCCGCACCAGCCGCAGCGCATCAAGACGGTGCGCAGCAAGGGATATCTGTTTGTTCGGGAGCTCTGAGTCAGTGACGACCTGATTCCGGCTCATGAAAGGCGGCCTCGTCTACCGTGAAGACCCCCATGTAAAGGATGGACGATGCCGTCAAGATTTCCTTCCCTGACCTCATGGCATGCCCGCTCGGGCGGCCCGGACAGCCCGACGCCGCCACCGCACCGACCGCTGTCTGCCCATGGCGGCTTTCGCCGTCTTTATCTGACCCTGTTTCTCGCACTCATGGCCATCTTCTGGATCGGCGTGGCCGCTTCGTGGCTGATCAATGACTGGCGCGAGGACCATTATCGCCAGCGTCTGGCCAGCGGTCCGATGGCGCTGTTGACCTCGCTGGTGGCCAGTCAGCCGGAAAGTTCCCGTGATGCCTGGCTGAGCGCCTATGAGGATGAGCTGGGCATTCGCCTGGCGCTGTCGGACTCCGAGACGCTGATGCTCGGCTTCATGGATCGCCGGCGTCTGGCGCGCGGCGACGTGCTGGCCCGGCAGGCCCAGGGCGAGATCGGCTGGCAGCTCTACCAGCGCCTGCCCGGTGAAGACGATGCCATTCTGGTGGCACACTTCACCGGGCTGTCCGAGCAGCAGCCCCTGCAGCTGGTATCCCTGCTGCGCCAGTGGCTGGAGCTCTCGCCGGAAGATGAGCGCGAAGCCCGATTTCAGGCCCTGCGCAGTCGCGTCTCCCTGCCCATGGGCATGGGCAGCGGCACGCCGCCGGGGTTGTCCAACAGCCAGCTGACACAACTCAACGCCGGTCATGTCGTGATCAACGTGGTGGCCGAGCGCTCCAGTCTTGGCTTCTATGCCCAGTTTTCCGGCGGTCGCTGGATCATGGTCGGGCCGCTGTCGCCCTTCAGTTCGCTGCCTGTCGCGACCATTGCCATGGTCATGGCGCTGATGCTGACCATGCTCGGTCTGGCCATCTATTTCATCATGCGCAGCGTGGAAAAGCGTCTGACCCGGCTCGAGCAGACCACGGCAAGCTTTACGGCCGGGGATTACAACGCGCGTGTCACCATTCAGGAGGGAGAGTATCTCACTCAGCTGGGACTGGCCTTCAATACCATGGCCGATCAGGTGCAGGCGGTGCTCTCTTCCCAGCAGGATCTGATGCGCGCGGTATCGCACGAGTTTCGAACGCCCGTGGCCCGGGTGCGCTTTGCGCTGCAGATGGTCGATGACATGAGCGAATCGCCGGGCATTCGGCGGCTGCTGAAAGGGGTGGATGACGACATCGAATCCATCGACCGGCTTATCGATGAAATCCTGACCTATGCACGGCTGGACGGTTCGACCGATGGGCTCCTGCCGCTGGAGCCGGTCTGTCTCGACGTGCGCGACATTGCCGATCGCGTCGTCGAAACGCTCACGCCGCTGCATCCACAGCTGACGCTCGAGGTGACCGGCGGTCATGAGCTTAACGTGCATGCCGATGCGCGCTATCTACAGCGGGCGCTGCAGAATCTGGTCTCCAATGCCTGTACCCATGCCGGCACCCGGGTACATGTCCGCCTGCTGGGCGATGAGCGCATGGTCTATCTCAGCGTCGAGGATGACGGCGCCGGCGTGCCTGCCGAGGAGCGCGAGCGTATCTTCAAGCCCTTCGCCCGCATCGACGACAGCCGCACCCGCCACCAGTCCGGTGTCGGCGGCTATGGCCTGGGGCTGGCCATTGTGGCCCGGATCGTGCAGTGGCATCACGGCCACATCACGGTCAATACCGCCCCCGAGCTGGGCGGCGCCCAGTTCATTCTGACCCTGCCGCGCCACTATGAGACCGCGGAAGCGGATATCTGAGACCTCAGCCGGCCGGACGAATGCCGTTGAGCACGGAAAAGGAAGTCTCACGCGCCGTGCGCAAAAAATCGCTCATCCACACCTGGTTCATCTGATCGAGCCGAACGGCGGCGTAAAGCGTTCCCCAGACGCCTTCCCGACCCAGCGAGCAGGCCCTCACATAATCCCTTTCCAGATACTCGGTCAGCGCCCAGTTGGGCAGGGCGCACACGCCGCGCTCGCTGGCCACCAGCTGCATCATCATCATGGTCAGCTCGGCCGTGCGGGTCTCGCGCGGATGAACGCCGGCGGGTTCCAGAAACCGGGTAAAGACATCCAGCTTGGAATGTTCCACCGGATAGGTGATCAGAACCTGATCCACCAGATCTTCCGGCACCACATGACGCTTGTCGGCCAGCGCATGCTGGCGCGCCACGGCCAGCAGGCTTTCGTAGCGAAACAGCGGCTCGTAGTGAATGCGCGGCAAAGGCTGCGGATCGGCCGTGATGACCAGATCGAGCTGTTCGCGTGCCAGCGCCGGCAGCGGGTCGAAATGCTGACCGGCCGGAATATCCACCTCGACCTCGGGCCAGTGATCACGGAAGTGATCGATGGTGGGCATGAGCCACTGAAAGCAGCTGTGGCATTCGATGGCCATGTGCAGGCGTCCCTGCTCGCCGCCGGCCATGCGGGCAATGTCGCGCTCGGCGTTGCGAATCTGGGGCAGGATCTGCTCGGCCAGGCCCAGCAGGCGCTGGCCGGCACGGGTGAACTGTACCGGGCGTGTCTTGCGCAGAAACAGCGGACAGCCCAGTCGGTCCTCCAGATCCTTGAGCTGATGCGACAGTGCCGACTGGGTCAAGTGCACGCGCTCGGCGGCTTCGACCAGTGACCCGGTATCGCGCAGCGCCAGCAGGGTGCGCAGGTGCCGGAACTCGATCATTAAGACGTCTCTCTCATGGCTGGTCTCGATAGTGCATTGCTGGAATGCGTCCGCTCATCAACAGGCTTACTCGCGGGGACGACATTCGGCGTCCGGCAGCAGTCGATCCCGGTCACCGAAGTCTGATGGACATAGCGCTTCGGGGTGCGTGATACGTTTTAACAGGGCCGGCAGCAGGCCGGTATCTGCCCTGGCCGTCTCTGCCGAGCGGGAGGTGACCGGCTGCCACCGGCCGTCATCATCGCGCTCGGCGATGACAAAGGCAAAGGAGTAGGTGCCGGGCTGGCCCATGCGCAGATCGGTCACGACCAGAGCACCGTCACGCTCCTCACTGCGCCAGAACGGCGCCGCAAACCAGCCCAGTCGCTGTCCGGCCCAGCTCCCGACAAGCACGTCATGGGCTTCCATGGGTCGGCTGAAGCTGTCAAAGGCAAGGGTGTCGCGGTCATCGAACACGCTGACCAGTGCCTCGAGCTGGCGATCATCGTCGATGACCGTCACCCGCCAGACCAGGGTGTTCAGCGGCGTGGGCTGCACCATGACCGGGCGATCATCCAGCCCGCGCTCCACCAGTGCCGGCTGCACCTGGGCCAGCACCATGGCCTTGGCGGCGACGGAAAAGCCCAGATAGGCGGTAGAAATGGCCAGACCGATCATCGCGGCGCGCCCCCGGGCGCCCCGGATCAGCGCCACGATGATGGCCACCAGCATGGGCAGGGTATAGAGCGGATCGATGATGAAGATGGTCTTCCAGGCCACCGGGGGCGAGGCGATGGGCCAGAGCAGCTGGGTGCCGTAGGTGGTGAAGGCGTCCAGCATCGGATGCGTGACCAGACACAGCCCCCAGAACCAGAGCCATGAGGCGGTGGGGATGGTTCGGGTGGCCGGCAGGCGGGCACATACCAAGGTCAGAAGCCCGGCCAGTATCGACAGCACAAATACCGAGTGCGACACGCTGCGGTGATAGGTGTAGTCGGCCACGGCACTGCCGAAGTCAATGAAGCTGTCCAGATCCGGCAGAGTGGCAGCCGCAGCGCCCAGCAGAACTGATTTGCGGCCCAGCCGCCGTCCCAGAACGGCGCCACCGATAGCTCCGCCAAGACAGGCCTGTGTCAGGGAATCCATCGCGTTCGTATCACTCCTGTTGCTTGACGAATATCGCATCAGGCCATGGCAGCTATGCTTGTACCAGAGCTGATATCGGTACGGCCCCAACCGGGCCGGGAGATCAAAGAGTAACAAGGAGTCACCAACATGTCCCTGAACCAGCGTCAGCAGCAGGCCTTCAGAGCGCTGGCAGCCGAGACCGACGGCATCGATGTCGAGGTCTATCAACGCTTCGAGCGGGATCCCCTCGATCCCATCATCGGCCTGGGGCAGCGTAACCTGCGCATCGGGTTTTTCGGCCGCGACCCCGGTCGTGATGAGGTCCGCTTTGGGGAACCCTTTATCGGCGCCGGCGGCCAGCTGGTCAGAAAGGCGCTGCACGAGCACCTCTACAATGAAAAGATGCCGGATTTCGAGGCCTCACGTGCCGTGGGCGAGCATTTCTTCTGGATCAATACGGTGCCCTACAAGCCGGTGGGGAACAAGGCGTGGTCGATGAAGGTCAAGCGCCACTTCCACGGCCTGATGAACGAGCTTTTGATTTCGCGCTGGGAGGGGCGGTCCCTGATCACGCTGGGACGTGAAGCCTTTTTATGGTTCGGCATCGATCGCCCGAAGGCCGAGCGTAACCGTCTCGACGCCTTCTGGAAGCGTGACGATCGCTTTGAGAGCAGCATCGATATCACGCTGGAAGACGCTCAGGGCCGGGCGCAGACCTTCACGCTCTACCCGTTGCCGCATCCGTCGCCGCTGAACCAGACCTGGTATGCCCGCTTTCCGGGGCTGCTGGCGCAGCGACTGACGCAGCTTGACGTCAGGCCCGACAACCTGACGCTCTGAGTGACCGAGGCGCCGGGCTAGTCCGGGCGGATGGCCATGCGGCCGCTGCCGCAAAACATCAGTGCCAGCGCCGCGCCCAGCATCAATATCTCGGTTTCGAGGCGCCAGCCGCCGGCATCACCCAGTGACCAGACCGCGCCCAGGCGCATCAAAACGATTGCAAACAGCATGTTGATGGCGGCCAGCGCGCCGCCGATGCGACAGCGCCAGCCGGCCAGAATCATCAGCGGTGCCATCAGCTCGCCGACAAAGACGCCAAAGGCCAGCGGCGCCGGCAGGCTCCACTGCTCGAGATGCTCGCCGATGCGTTCCACCACGCCAGGGGCACCGATCTTGGCAATGCCGTGCAGCAGCAGCGTGACGCCCAGCGCAATACGAAGCAGCAGTTTGCCCAGATGTTCATTGTGAAAAAATGACATGGTCTTCCCCGTCTACCGGTCCCGACTTGAAAAAGTCCTTGAGCGCCGGCATTACAGTGCCATCCTTTGACGACATGTACCAGATGCGCCAGCACCGTGCGGCGCCTCATCACCAGTCACGACACACAGCCAACGGAGTCTCACATGCAATATCTTCATACCATGGTCCGCATCACCGATATCGATCAGTCGCTGCATTTCTACTGCGATCTGCTGGGCATGAAGGAGGTGCGCCGCAAGGAGAGCGAGAAGGGGCGTTTCACCCTGATCTTTCTGGCCGCCAACGATGACGAAGCCTCCTCCAGCGAGCAGCAGGCGCCGGAGCTGGAGCTGACCTGGAACTGGGACCCGGAAGAGCTGACCACCGGCGCCCGCAACTTCGGTCACCTGGCCTATCGTGTCGATGATATCTACGCCACCTGCCAGCATCTGATGGACAACGGTGTGACCATCAACCGCCCGCCGCGCGACGGCCACATGGCCTTCGTTAAATCGCCCGATGGCATCTCCATCGAATTGCTGCAAAAGGGCGACCCGCAATCCGAGCAGGAGCCCTGGGCGTCGATGGAAAACACCGGTAGCTGGTAAGCATTACCGCTCTCCGGACAGGACAGGGGGCACCCGATTCGGGTGCCCCCTGTTGCGTTGGGCGATCTACCGGTGAGTCAGCGGGTGCTGCGGGCGCCGGGCAGGTTGAAACGCTGTGCCATGCGCTCCATGGCCTCGACACAGCGCGGCGCGATGGGCGTGCAGAGCACCCAGGGCAGGGTGACCAGTGCGATGGAAAGCGATCCCATGTAGACATCCTGCAGCCAGTGGGCGCCGGCCATGACGCGCGGCGCGCTGAGCACGGCAATCATGATCGCGCTCACGATCGCCGGACGACGATCGCCGAAGCGCAGAATGAACGCCGTGAACACCATCAGCATCAGGCCGTGATCGCCGGGAAAGCTGTTCCTGTCGGAATCCTTGGTGTCGAAGGACACGACATCGGTCAGGAAATTGACGTTGTCAAAGGCCAGTGTTGGGCTCGGATGGCCATAGGTCATCTTGTTGGTGGCCACGGCCAGCAGCCCGGCCACGACCAGCATGGTCAGGCCCACCCCCAGCCAGCGCCAGAAGCGCCCGGTGCGCGGGTCGAGCATGATGGTCCAGATAAAGATGGCCAGCAGTACGAAAAAGGACGCGACGTCGAAATAGCGCGTGTTGACCACGGCCAGAAAGTGGGTCCAGATCGGGTATTCGCTGGTAATGAACTGATTGAAAAACCAGAAGAGCCGGTCATCGATCAATGACCAGACCGACAGCCACAGCCAGCTTGCGAACAGGGCAAGCCCCGCCAGATTGAAATGGATAATCCTTTTTAGGTCCATGGCATCGTTTTCCTGAAATGGGTTCCGGGGGTCATGGCTCGCTCCGTGTGCGGGCGTATCGGTGGGTAAGGGCCGCGCCCAGGCGCTTGAAAAGCGCTACCAGCTGATGGACGGCTCCCGAGGCCAGCGGTGTGCACAGCACCCAGGGCAGGGCGATCAGGGCAATCGACAGGGCGCCCACATAGACGTCGCTCACCCAGTGAGCGCCCACCATGATGCGGGGCGCGCAGACCAGCACGACCAGCGCCGTGGCCAGCCAGGCGATCAGCCGATCGGCGAAGTGCCACATGAAGGCGGCAAAGATCATCGCCATCAGTCCGTGGTCGCTGGGAAAGCTGCTGGAGGCAGTGTCCTTGGCCGGCAGACTGGTCAGACTGGACAGCAGGTTGACGTCATCCAGCACCCGGGTCGGGCTGGCGTGCTTGTAGGTCATGACGCCGTGGATCAGATCCTGCAGAAGCAGGGCCGTGGCCGTCATCACCACCCCGATGACCCCCCACTTGAGCCAGCTGCCCTGCGGGTCGCGCTTCATCGCGGCGTAGAGCATGACCACCAGCAACACGAACATTGCCTTGTCAAAGACGCGCGTATTGAGAGCGGCGAGAATGCTGGTCCAGGTGGGGTAATCGGCCGTGATGAACTGATTGAAAAACCAGAAGATGGCGTCATCCACGGAGGACCAGACCAGAAATTGGGGCAGCCACCAGGTGGTGACCAGTGCCACCCCCAGCAGGTTATAGAAAAGGATTCGGCGTAAATGCATGATGAACACGGTCGGTTATAAAACAGTGTTCATTGTAATTTAATGTTGTTTTAATAAAAAGATGTGCCGCTCAATTACCCTGCAAAAGCGAGGCTATGGCGTGACACGGGCGGCAGTCAGAAACAAGAACAGCAGGCCTGAAGGCCTGCTGTAGAGGGGGACGCTGGCGGGGAAGGGTTACAGGGTTTCGATGGTCCGCCGCTGCGTCAGCAGCGTTTCGCGCGTGGCGCGGGCCTCCTCGAGCTTGCTGCGCTCCTTGTCGACCACGGCAGCCGGCGCCTTGTTCATGAAGCTCTCGTTGGCGAGCTTTTTCTCGACGCCATCAATGAGCTTGTCCTGCTTGTCGAGGTCGCGGTCGATGCGGGCCAGTTCGGCATCGCGGTCGATGTGCCCGGCGATGGGAACATGGACTTCCATGGCGCCGACACGTTGAACGCTGGCGGCCGGCACCTCGTCGGGGGTGACAAAGCGCACGCTTTCCAGACGCGCCAGCTTGCCCAGAAACAGGGCGTTGTCCTCGAGACGCTGGCGGTCACTGTCGTCGCCGTGAGTCAGCAGCACCTCCAGCGGCTTGCCCGGAGCGATGTTGAGCTCGGCACGAATATTACGGATGGCGATAACGACCGCCTTGACCCATTCGATATCGGCCATCGCGGCCTCATCGATGCGGCTTTCATCCGCCTGCGGCCACGGCTGGACCATGATGGAGCTGCCCTGCTGCTCGATAGCCACACCGGCCAGCACTGATACCTTCTGCCAGATCTCTTCGGTAATGAACGGCATCATCGGATGGGCCAGTCGCAGGATGGTTTCGAGCACGCGCACCAGCGTGCGACGCGTGCCACGACGCGCCTCCAGCGTGGCCTCACTGTCCCACAGCACCGGCTTGGACAGCTCCAGATACCAGTCGCAGTACTCGTTCCAGACAAAGTCATAAAGCGCCTGGGAGGCGTGGTCGAAGCGGAACTCCTCCAGCGCCCCGGTGACCTGGGTTTCGACCTGCTGAAGCCTTGATATGATCCAGCGGTCCGCCAGCGACAGCGCGACCTCGCCGTCGGGGCCGCAGTCCTCGCCCTCGGTGTTCATCAGCACATAGCGGGCGGCGTTCCAGAGCTTGTTGCAGAAGTTGCGATAGCCCTCCAGGCGGCCGGCGTCGAACTTGACGTCCCGCCCGGTGCTGGCCAGCGACAGGAAGGTATAGCGCAGGGCGTCGGTGCCGTTGGACTCGATCCCTTCGGGGAACTCCGCCCGGGTGGCCTTCGCAATCGCCTTTGCCTTTTGCGGCTGCATCATGGCACCGGTGCGCTTTTCCAGCAGCGTGTCCAAATCGATCCCGTCGATCAGATCGATCGGGTCGAGCACGTTGCCCTTGGACTTGGACATCTTCTGCCCCTGGCTGTCGCGCACCAGCCCGTGGACATAGACCGTTTTGAACGGGACCTGACCGGTGAACTTGAGCGTCATCATGATCATCCGGGCGACCCAGAAGAAGATGATGTCAAAGCCCGTCACCAGCGTGCTGGTCGGGTGGAAGGTCTCGAGCTCCGGCGTCTGTTCGGGCCAGCCCAGCGTGCCGAAGGTCCACAGACCCGAACTGAACCAGGTGTCGAGGACGTCGTCGTCCTGAATCAGGGGCGTTTCGGGGGAGAGGGCATACTTTTCGCGCGCTTCCTCCTCGCTGCGAGCGACATAGATCGTCCCGTTCTCGTCATACCAGGCCGGAATGCGATGACCCCACCAGAGCTGGCGGGAGATGCACCAGTCCTGCAGATCGCGCATCCACGAGAAGTACATGTTCTCGTAGCTTTTGGGCACGAAGCGAATATCGCCGTTTTCCACCGCCTCGATGGCCGGCTTCGCCAGCGTCTCGACGGCGACGAACCACTGGTCGGTCAAAAGCGGCTCGATCACATCGCCGGAGCGGTCGCCATAGGGCAGGGTGTTGGTGATGGTCTCGACCTTCTCCAGCAGTCCCAGCGTGTCCATATCAGCCACGATCTTCTCGCGTGCTTCAAAGCGCGGCAGGTTCTGGTAGGCCTCGGGCAGGGCGGTGTCGATATCGTCGCGCGGGCTGCCGTCCATGTTGAAGACTTCAGCCGCCTCGCGGATGCAGGCCTGCTGGGTGAAGACGTTGATCAGGGCGCTGTCGTGACGCCGGCCCACGCCGTAGTCATTGAAATCATGCGCTGGCGTGATCTTCACACAGCCCGAGCCCTTCTCCATGTCGGCGTGCTCATCGGCAATCACCGGAATGCGGCGACCCACCAGCGGCAGGATGACGTGCTTGCCGATCAGGGCAGCGTAGCGTTCATCGGCAGGGTTGACCGCCACGCAGGTGTCGCCCAGCAGCGTCTCCGGGCGGGTGGTGGCCACCACCAGGTGATCCAGCCCCGCCTCGGTGGTCACGCCGTCGGCCAGCGGATAGCGAAAGTGCCAGAACTGGCCCTGCTGATCGCGATTTTCCACTTCCAGATCCGAGATCGCCGTGCCCAGCGTCGGATCCCAGTTGACCAGCCGCTTGCCGCGATAGATCAGGCCCTCGTCATGCAGGCGGACAAAGGCTTCACGCACCGCGTCGGAGAAACCGTCGTCCATGGTGAAACGCTCGCGGCTCCAGTCAACGCTGGTGCCCATGCGCCGCAGCTGGCGGGTGATGTGGCCGCCGGACTCGTTTTTCCACTCCCACACCTTGTCGATGAACGCCTCGCGGCCCAGATCGTGGCGCGACTGGCCGGTTTCGTGCTGCAGCTTGCGCTCGACCAGCATCTGGGTGGCGATGCCGGCATGGTCGGTGCCGATCTGCCACAGCGTGTTGTGCCCCTTCATGCGCTGATAGCGGATCAGGGTATCCATCAGCGTGTCCTGGAAGGCGTGCCCCATGTGCAGGCTGCCGGTCACATTGGGCGGCGGAATCATGATGCTATAGGGCGACCCCTGACCGGTGGGCGCAAAATAGCCTTGGGATTCCCAGTGCTGATACCAGGCGCGTTCGATCGATTCAGGCTGATAGGTTTTTTCCATGGACCGGCTCGGTTTGAAGCTGTGTAAGGACTCGCGGCGATTCAGCGTCTGCGCGAGGCTGCGAAAAATGGCGCCAAGTATAGCGCCGGGCAGGGGGTGTCGTCATGACGTGGCAGGCAAGGGCAGGCGAAAGGCCGGCACGGCGTCACGGGAGCGACGCCGCGCCGACGACCAATCAGCCGTTGATGTGGTGGGCCTTGACCTCATAGCCGCGGCTTTTGTAGGTCTGCCAGCACTCGCGCTTGGCGCTGAGCACTTCCTGATGCTGATTGATGATCTCGGCGACGCGTTCGAAGCGGGAAAACCAGCCCGGAATGGCGGCGTTGAGGTTCAAAAGCGCCTCGATGCCCGGCTCGGGCGGGGCGTCCCACCCCAGCGTCACCGGGGCCGGCGGCAGGCTCTGCTCACCAATGAACACGTGCGGCACGAAGGCGTCCCGGCGAAAGATCCACAGGCGCTCGTCAAAATCGCGCGCCATGGCCTCATCTTCCAGGTGCACGTGCAGCCGGTAGCCCTTGCGATAGATGGTCTCGGCCAGCCGACAGGCGAAGTCGAACCGCGCCTCGAGCGTGGTGGCCGAGAGCACATAAAAATCGATGCGGGTCATGCTCAGACGCCGCCGTCGATATCCAGACGCGCGCCGGTGGTAAAGGACGCCTCACTGCCTGCCAGCCACAGGATGCCGTTGGCGATCTCGTCGGCATTGCCGGCACGTCCCATGGGGATGCTCTGGCTCGATTTTTCCGGCTTGTCCGGGTTGCCGCCGCTGGCATGAATCCCGGTGTTGACCACGCCCGGACGTACCGCGTTGACCCGGATGCCTTCCCCGGCCAGCTCCTTGGCAAGACCCTCGGTGAAGGTGTCGATCGCGCCCTTGGAGGCGGCGTAGTCGACATACTCGCCCGAGCCGCCACGATGGGACGCTGCCGAGGAGATATTGACGATGGCGCCGCCCTTGCCGCCGTGGCGGGTCGACATGCGCTTGATCGCCTCACGCGCGCAGATGAACGGGCCGGTGACGTTGATGCGCATCATGCGATCGACACGCTCAAAACTCATCTCCTCCACCCGCGACACCTGATCGATGATGCCGGCATTGTTGACCAGCACATCCACCGGGCCCAGCTCGCGATCGACCGTCTCGAAAAGCGCGATGATATCGGCTTCCACGGCCATGTCGGCCTGCACGGCCAGGGCGTGGCCGCCGGCAGCAGTGATGTCGTTGACGACCTGATCGGCCGCCTCGCGGTTACTGACGTAGTTGACGGCGACCCGGTAGCCGCGGTCGGCGGCCAGGCGGGCCGTGGCGGCGCCGATGCCGCGGCTGCCGCCGGTCACGATCATGACGTTGCTCATTGACTCTCTCCTTGTCGGGGGTAGGGCAGGCGTTAACGCGATAACGCCGCCTGCGGGCGGCGTTGCAGGGCTCAGGCCAGGCGCGTCAGCCAGCCGTGACGATCCTCGGTACGACCGTACTGGATATCCAGCAGCTGCTTGCGGATCGATTTGCCGACCTCGCCGCCGCTGCCGTCACTGCAGGTCAGGCGGTCGCTGTCGCTGACCAGTTCACCGATGGGCGTGATGACCGCGGCAGTGCCGCAGGCGAAGACTTCGGTGATCTCGCCCGAGCGTACGCCGTCGCGCCACTCGTCGATGCTGATGGCGCGCTCTTCGGGTTTGAGGCCATCATCGGCGGCCAGCTGCAGGACCGAGTCGCGCGTGACGCCCTCGAGAATCGTGCCGGTCAGGGCCGGCGTGACGATGCGCCCGTCCCTGAACACGAAAAACAGGTTCATGCCGCCCAGCTCTTCGACCCATTTGTTCTCGACCGCGTCCAAAAAAGCGACCTGGTCGCAGCCGTGGGCCTCGGCTTCCTTCTGCGCGGCAAGCGAGGCCGCATAGTTGCCGCCGCACTTGGCAAAGCCGGTGCCGCCGGGGGCGGCGCGGTTGTAGTTGGACGACAGCCAGATCGACACCGGCTTGACGCCGCCCTTGAAGTAGGCCGCCGCCGGCGAGGCGATCACGTAGTAATCGACCTCCTGTGATGGCCGTACGCCAAGGAATTTCTCGCTGGCGATCATGAAGGGGCGCAGATAGAGGCTGGACTCCTCGGCCTCGCTGGCGGGCGTGGGGACCCAGTCAACGTCCTGGCCGACCAGTGCCTTCAGGGAGGCGATAAAGGTCTCGGCGTCCAGCTCCGGCAGGGCCAGACGGCGTGCCGAGGCCTGAAAGCGCGCGGCGTTTTTCTCCGGGCGAAAGGTCCAGACCGAGCCGTCGGCGTGGCGGTAAGCCTTGACCCCTTCAAAGATCTCCTGGGCGTAGTGCAGCACCGAGGCCGCCGGGTCCAGCGACAGCGGGCCGTAGGGGCGCACTTCACCGCCGATCCAGCCGTCGGCCCGGGTCCAGCGCACATGCGCCATGTGATCGGTGAAATAGCGACCAAACCCCGGGTTTTTCAGAATCTCGTCACGCTGACCGGCGTCGGCGGGCGTGGTCGTGGGGTGAAGCTCAAAGCCTTGAGAAGACACGATTCGGATTCTCCGTTCGTACGGTAGCCAGGCGAGAAGTACACATCGCTGTCGATCATCGGCAACGGCGTATCCGATAACGCTGGTCCGACCAATGATTAAGGGAAACGTCAGAAACAGGGGGTCAAGAATGACACAGCCGCCCTGTGCCAATAAAGCCCGCCGCATGGCGGCGGGCTCGGGGACCGGCAAGAGGGTTACCGGGGCGCGCGCGCAAGCAGATATTCGCTCAGCAAGCCGACCGGTCGACCGGTGCCGCCCTTTTTGCCTTCCCAGGCCGTGCCGGCCACATCCAGGTGCGCCCAGGGGTAGCTCTCGGTAAAGCGAGACAGAAAGCAGGCCGCCGTGATGGTGCCGGCCGGCCGGCCGCCGATATTGGCCATGTCGGCGTATTCGGAGTCGAGCTGGCTCTGGTAGTCATCCCACAGCGGCAGCTGCCAGGCGCGGTCCCAGGCGGTGGTCCCCGCGGTCAGAAGCTGCTGTGCCAGCGCATCGTCGTTGGCCAGAAGCGCCGAGGTCTGATGACCGAGTGCCACGATACAGGCGCCGGTCAGGGTCGCGATGTCGATGACCGAGGCGGGCCTGTAGCGCTCGGCATAGGTCAGGGCGTCACACATTACCAGCCGGCCCTCGGCGTCGGTGTTGAGAATCTCGACGGTCAGACCCTTGAGCGTGGTGATGATATCGCCGGGCTTGAATGCCTTCGCGTCCGGCATGTTTTCGGCCGAGGCGATGATGGCGACCACGTTGATCTTCGGCTTCAGGGCGGCAACGGCCTTCATGGTGCCCATGACGCTGGCGGCCCCGCCCATGTCGAATTTCATCTCGTCCATGTTGGCGCCGCCCTTGATCGAGATGCCGCCGCTGTCGAAGGTGATTCCCTTGCCGACCAGCACATGGGGGGCTTCTTCCGGGTCCTCGGCGCCGTGATACTCCATCACGATCAAACGCGACGGCTCGGTGCTGCCCTGGCCCACGGCCAGAATCGCCCCGGCGCCCATGGCTTCAAGCGCTTTCTCGTCGTGAATGGTGACCTTGATATCGCCCCTGGCGCCCAGCTTTTCGGCTTCATCGGCCAGATAGCGCGGCGTGCAGACATTGCCCGGCAGGTTGCCCAGCTCGCGGGCCAGATTGATGCCGCCACCGATACCGGCGCCGATGCGGGCACCGGCGTCGGCGTCGGCAGCCTCATCGGCCTCGCTGATCATCAGTGACAGCTGGGTCAGGGTGACCGGCGGGCGCTTTTTCGATTTGAAGGTGTCAAAGCGATAGGTGGCACGCAGCGTGGCCTCGGCAATCATGCGGGCCTTCCAGACGACGTCCCTCGGGCCGTTTTCCCGATCCAGCATGGCGATGGCGGCGTTTTCGACCGGCAGGGACAAAAGCACGGCGAAGGCAGCATCGAGGACCTTTCGAAAGGCGCCTTCGTTGAATGCCTTCGTTTCGCCACAGCCCACCAGCAGCAGGCGGGCGGTGTTCAGGCCGGGCGCAAAGGGCACCAGCTGGGTGGCGGCGGTCTCCGGGTCGAAGTCGCCCCGTTCCAGAAGCTGGGTAATAAGACGCTCGCTGGCGTCATCCAGACGCTCGCTGGTCGGGGGCAAATCACCGTCCTTGAACACCGGCACAATGATGCAGTCGGTTTCACAGCGGGCCGGGTTGGCGGTGAGCACGGGAAATTCCATGGTGTCTCCCCAAGACAATGCGGTGGGTATTGGCGATAATGGCTGTTTTGAACAGACACGGTGTCGAGTACGGTAAACGTCCGCTCGACGCGTTGAACAGGTGGGTCCGAACAGACCTTCAGTGTACGCAAACCCCTGCGCCATTGCATGGTCGGGAGTCACCTCACGGCGCCTGCATCGGAAACGATCGCCTGGTATTGATGTATGAGGGAGTCTGCGCTTGATCGTTTTTCGTTATCTGATTCGTGAAATACTGACCACGATGAGTGCCGTGACCGGCATTCTGCTGCTGGTCATCATGGGCAATCGCTTCATTCGTTACTTCAGCGATGTGGCCGAAGGGGACTTTCCGGCCAGCCTTCTGGGCAGCCTGATGCTGTTTCATCTGCCCAGTTTCCTTCAGCTGATCCTGCCGCTGGCCTTTTTTCTGGGCATTCTACTGGCCTACGGCCAGCTCTATCTCAACAGTGAAATGACCGTGCTGGCCGCCTGTGGCGTCAGTCCGGGCCGTATTCTGGCTGCGTCGTTCTGGCCGGCACTGTTGATGGCCGGCGTGGTCGGGCTCTGCAGTCTGTGGCTGACGCCGGCCGGGCTGACCCAGAACGAAAGGACGCTGACCGAGCAGCAGGAGCGGGCCGATTTCAGCGCGCTGACGCCGGGGCGCTTTCAGACGCTGGGCGATCGCACCATCTATGCCGAGCGTGTCGAGCAGGGCAGCAGCCGGATGGAAAACGTCTTTATCGCCGAACAGACCCGCAATGAACAGGGCCAGCGCGTGGAGGTCCTGACCCGCGGCGAGAGCGGCTATCAGACCACCGATCCGGAAAGCGAAAGCCGCTTTCTGGTGCTCTCCGACGGCACCCGGGAGAGCGTCAGGCCCGGGAGCCGGGTTGCCGAGCGGCTGGTATTCGAGACCTACGCCGCCCGGCTGGAAAACGGCACGGCACAGATGGATGTCGATGACGTCGAGCTTCAGCCTACCCGGCAGCTGCTGGGTGATGACAGCAACAAGGCGCGCGCGGCGCTGCAGTGGCGGGTATCGCTGGCCCTGATGGTGCCGATACTGACCATGATCGCCCTGCCGCTGTCGCGAGCCAACCCGCGTCAGGGGCGCTTTTCCAGGATAATGCCGGCCATCATTTTATATGTGGCCTACATGAGTCTGCTGCTCGCCGCGCAGGATGCGGTGGCCAGCGGCAGCCTCTCGAGCGCCATCGGCCTGTGGCCGGTCCACGCTGTCTTCGCCCTGATCGGGGGCTGGCTGTTATATCGCAGCAACCGTTATGGAGGGGCGCGCTGATGTTCAACCGGCTGGATCGCTACATCGCGCGCAATGTGCTCATGGGCATGCTCATTGTGCATCTCATCATTCTCGGGCTCGATTTCACCATCAGCTTTATCAACGACCTGGGCGATACCGAGGGCAACTACGGTACCCTGCAGGTGCTGATGTATGGCGTGATCCGTCTGCCGTGGCGCTTTTACCAGTACGCCCCGGTCAGCGTGCTGATCGGCTCGCTGGTCGGGCTCGGCGCCATGGCCTCCAGCAACGAACTGACCGTCATGCGCTCGGCGGGCTTCTCCCTGTGGCGCATTCTGGTCGGGGTCATGAAGCCGCTGCTGGTGGTGGTGCTGGTGGTCATGGCGGTAGGCGAGTATGCGGCGCCGCGTACCGAAATGTTCGGCCAGGCCTGGCGGACCGAGCTGCAGGAGGGCAGCGCCATCTCCCGCCGCGGCGGCTGGCAGCGCGAGGGTGACAGCTACTATCGCTTCGGCTCCATTCGCTCGGACAATACGCTTTTGGACGTCAATCGCTTTCGCTATGACGAGGATCGGCTGGTGGAGGCCACCCATGCGTCCCGGGCCGTGCTCGAGGGCGATGAGTGGACGCTGGAGGACGTGGATCGCACCCTGATGCGTGAGGATGGCACTAGCTCGGAGCATCTGGACCGGCTCGACTGGGACACCTCGCTGGACCCCGAGCTGTTGCGATTGATCATCACCGATCGCAACAGCCAGTCGATCGAGGATCTGTGGCGCTACGGGCGCTATCTCAACGACCAGGGCATCAGTGCCACCGATACCTGGCTCTATTTCTGGCAGAAGGTGCTGCTGCCGCTGACGCTGATCTCGCTGGTCATCATTGCGGCCTCGTTCATCTTCGGGCCGCTGAGAAGCGTCGCCGCGGGCACGCGCGTGTTCTACGGCACGGTGGTCGGGCTGGTCTTCAAATACATTCAGGATCTGCTGGGCCCGGCCGCGACCATCTTCGGCTTTTCGCCCATCTGGGCCATCGTGGTACCCATGATGGTCTGTTTCGGCATCGGCTTCTGGCTGCTGCGCCGCGCCGGCTGACGGCCGGACAAACGCCGTTACTGCCGCAACGCCCCGAAGCGCTCGCTTCGGGGCGTTGTGCGTTGAACGGCCACGGGCGCCGGTGCGTTGGACCAATAGCCGTTTGTTGTGCTGCCACCGCAGTGCCAGGGTAAAAGAGGCCAAGCGCTTCTTTTGTCGATTGCGACCCTGACCCTCTGGAGGTGACAGATGCAATACGCCAGACCCGGCAGTTCGGATGCCCTCGTGCGTTTTCGCGAGCAGTACGACAACTTCATCGGCGGCGAGTGGTGTGCCCCCCACGATGGCCGCTACCTGGACAATGTGACACCGGTGACCGGCGAGGTGTTCTGCCGGGTGCCGCGTTCGGGACGTGACGATATCGATCGCGCCGTCAGGGCGGCGCAGCAGGCCGCCCCCGGCTGGGCCGCCACGCCGCCGGCCGAGCGCGCCGGTGTTCTGCTCAGGATGGCCGATCGCATCGAGGAGAACCTCGAGATGCTGGCCGTGGCCGAAACCTGGGACAACGGCAAGCCGATCCGCGAGTGTCTGGCGGCCGACCTGCCGCTGCTGGTGGATCACTTTCGCTACTTTGCCGGCTGTATCCGGGCGCAGGAGGGCGGCATCAGCGAGATCGACAGCGAGACGGTGGCCTATCACTACCACGAGCCCTATGGCGTGGTGGGCCAGATCATCCCCTGGAACTTTCCGCTGTTGATGGCCGGCTGGAAGCTGGCGCCGGCGCTGGTGGCCGGTAACTGCAGCGTGCTCAAGCCCGCCGAACAGACGCCGGCCTCCATCTGTGTGCTGCTGGAGCTGATCGGGGATCTGCTGCCGCCGGGCGTTTTGAACGTGGTGCAGGGGCTCGGCGAGGAGGCCGGCGAGGCGCTGGCAAGCCACTCCGGCATCCAGAAGATCGCCTTTACCGGCTCCACGCCGGTGGGCAGTCACATCATGTCGCGGGCTGCCGAGCGCATCATCCCGGCCACGCTGGAGCTGGGCGGCAAGTCGCCCAACATCTATTTC
This sequence comes from Kushneria sp. AK178, assembly GCF_053903105.1. Taxonomy (NCBI): domain Bacteria; kingdom Pseudomonadati; phylum Pseudomonadota; class Gammaproteobacteria; order Oceanospirillales; family Halomonadaceae; genus Kushneria; species Kushneria sp. AK178. Next base: position 839,159 of record NZ_CP096381.1, read on the forward strand.
GAGGACGTGCTCGATCACGGTGACGCCTACATCGACAAGTGCGTCGAGGGGCTGATGATGACCTTTCTCAACCAGGGCGAGGTCTGCACCTGTCCGTCGCGGGCGCTGATTCATGAATCGGTCTATGACACGCTGATGAGCCGTGCGGTAGAGCGGGCCAAACGGCTCAAATCCGGCAACCCGCTGGATACCGATACCGAAATGGGCGCCCAGGTTTCGAAGGAGCAGTTCGACAAGATTCTCTCCTACATGGAAATCGGTCGTGACGAGGGCGCCGAGCTGCTGCTGGGCGGCGAGCGCGCCCCGGTCGGTGATGACTATCAAAACGGCTTCTACGTGCAGCCCACGATCTTCAAGGGGCGCAACGACATGCGCATCTTCCAGGAGGAGATCTTCGGGCCCACGCTATCGGTGACCACCTTCAGGACCGAAGAAGAAGCCCTGGCGATCGCCAACGACACCGAGTTCGGTCTGGGCGCCGGGGTCTGGACGCGTGACATGAACCGCGCCTACCGCATGGGGCGGGCCATTCAGGCCGGTCGCGTATGGACCAACTGCTATCACCAGTATCCGGCGCACGCCGCCTTCGGGGGCTACAAGAAGTCCGGCATCGGCCGCGAGACCCATCTGGCGGTGCTGGGCAACTATCAGCAGATCAAGTGTCAGCTGATCTCCTACAGCGACAGTCCGGCCGGACTGTACTGAACACGCTCTCCGGGTATCAAAGAGCGACTTCGGTCGCTCTTTTTTTGTGTCGCCCTCACTTTCGAGATTGACGCGAATGAAAATGTTTCGCATATTGCTCGAACGCAATCTCTTATGAGAATCATTTGTATTCTCTTTGTGGTGGGGGCTCCATGTTTGTATGCATGTGCAAGAAGGTCACGGACGGGCAGTTGAAGCAGGCGGTGGCGCTGGGCGCCTCGAGCTGGGAAGACGTCTCCCGGGTGACGCAGTGTTCCACCCAGTGCGGCAAGTGCACCTGTCTGGCTCAGGAGATCGTCGACGAGGCCCTGCTGAGTCGCCACATGGCGCAGCACATTCCGGCCCGTCACCTTGATGAGCTGGCCTACGCCGTACGATGACAGGCCCCTGCCGGGACGACCCTTCCCGGATGTTAACTGTTTGAATTATCTTGTGATAATGGCTCTCATCGAGCCCTTTTTTGTGCTTTTCCGGTCGAATTCCCCGCGCGTTTGATGGATACTGCCTCCACGGGCGGACGCGGATTTCGGCGACCGCCATGACCACTGATGGCGGAGAAAGACATGAAAGGCGATCCTCAGGTTATCGAGCACCTCAACAAAGTCCTTGGCAATGAACTCGTTGCCATCAATCAGTACTTCCTGCATGCGCGCATGTATCGCAACTGGGGCCTGCACGGTCTGGGCGACTGGGAGTACAAGGAGTCGATCGAAGAGATGCAGCACGCCGATATTCTGATCGAGCGCATTCTGTTTCTCGACGGTCTGCCCAATCTGCAGGACCTGGGCAAGCTGCATATCGGCGAACACGTTCAGGAAATGCTGGAGTGCGACCTGCGCATCGAGCACGAGGGGCGTGACGATCTGATCAAGGCCATCGGCCACTGTGAATCCGTCGCCGACTACCCCAGCAGCGAAATGCTCAAGAAGATCCTGGCCCAGGAAGAAGAGCACATCGATATCATTGAAACCGAGCTGCACCTGCTCGAGCAGGTCGGGCTGGAAAACTACAAGCAGCGTCAGATGCGTCCGGCCAACGAGCGCGACGAGGGCGAGACTGCCAACTGACCCGGTCACCTCACACGCTTGTGCCAGCGGGCCGCCCCATGGGGCGGCCCGCTGTCGTGTCAAGGCAGGCGGTCGGCAGGCGATGAAAGGGGCGGGCGCCGCCCGGGGCTAGAAGCGCCTGATCAGCGAGAAACGTGCGACCGGCTCGCCGTCGACCTCGACGTTTTCCCGGAACATGGCCAGCGGCCGCACCCACAGGCCGAACTCCCCGTAGAGGGCGCGATAGACCACCAGCGGCTCCTCGGTCTCGCTGTGATGCGCCACCCCCAGTACCTCGTAGTCGCTGCCCTTGTAGTGGCGATAAACGCCGGGCGTTATGGCGTGTTCGTGTTCTTGTTTCATGCAGGCTCCAGAGTCGCGGATTCTGTATCGTCATCGACGCTGCCGGTTCGAATGACACGCTCGATGGTGTGCCCCACAGCGGCAAAGCCGAAGGCGCCGGTGACAAAGGTGGCGGAGCCATAGCCGGCGCTGCAGCCCAGCTTCAGGGTCTCGCCATCGCCGGGACGCGTGTTGCACACCTCGCCGGCGCCATCGGGATAGCGCCGCTGCTCGGGCGAGTAGACGCAGGTGATCGCAAACCGGCGTCTGGGGTTGCGGCTGAAGCCATACTCCCGCCGCAGGCGGCTGCGCACCTTCGACAGCAGCGGGTCGTGCTCGGTGCGGGAGAGATCGGCGGTCATGACACGCGTCGGGTCGGTCAGGCCGCCGGCGCCACCGGTGACGGTCAGGCCGATTTTATGGCGCCGGCAGTAGTGGATCAGCGCGCACTTGGCGCCCACGTGGTCAATGGCGTCGATCACGTGGTCGGTATCGTCGGGCAGCATGCGCTCGATGTTGTCCGGGGTAATAAAGCCCGAAATGGCATTGACCTCTACCCACGGATTGATCAGCCGGCAGCGCTCGGCCATCACCTCGATCTTCGGCCGGCCGATGGTGCCATCAAGGGCATGCAGCTGGCGGTTGACGTTGGTGGTGCAGACATCGTCGAGATCGATCAGGCTGATGCGCTCGAACCCCGAGCGCGCCAGCGCCTCGACACTCCAGCTGCCGACCCCGCCGATCCCGATGACCACCACGTGAGCGCGGCGCAGGCATTCGACGCCCGTATGGCCATACAGGCGGCGCAGGCCGTCAAAACGCGCGGCGAAATCGGCCTCGTGGCGGGCGGTGTCCGGGCGCTCGGCGCTGGTTGAATCGCTCATGATGGGGCGTCTCCCGTATCGGGCAGGTCGTCGGTGGTCTCGCGCCACTGCACCCGGTTGACCGGGCAGTGCCCGCCCCAGCCAAACCGGAGCATCAGCGCGGCCATGTTGTCTTCAACGGCGGCACGCACCTCGAGTCTGCGCTGCCGGGCAGGATGATAAAACTCGAGCGACACGGCGGCCAGCAGCAGGCGGCCGGCGTCGAAATGATCGCGAAAGAAGCGGTTGTGCACGCCCTTACCGTGTCGGGCATCGCCGATGATGGGATAGCCGCCGCGGCTCAGGTGGCGACGGATCTGATGGCGCCGCCCGGTGGCGGGGGTGACCGACATCAGCGAATAGCGGCTGGTCGGATAGCGATCGATGGCAAGGGGCAGCTCAATGCTGTCCAGGCGTCTGACACGGGTTAGCGCGTCCATGGCCGGCATCTCGGCCTTGGGGCGCTTGCCGTCCTCCTCGCGCAGGGCCCAGTCATAGGTGGCCGCTTCGGGGCCGATGCCGCGCACGATGGCCAGATAGCGTTTCCGGACCTGCTGCTGTTGAAACTGATGGCCCAGTGCCGTGGCCATGTCGGGCGTCAGCGCAAACATCAGTGCCCCCGAGGTGGGGCGATCCAGTCGGTGGACGGGATGGACGTGCCGGCCCAGCTGGTCGCGCAGGGCCTGCAGCATGACCAGCGGCGCATGCCGGTCCAGCGCGCTGCGGTGCACCAGCGCGCCGGCGGGCTTGTGGACGATCACCAGATGATCGTCCTGATAAATCACGGGAATGGGGGTCGTCATGGAACCGTCGTGGTCGGGCATCAGGCGCTATTGTCGGCAATGGCACGTGCCGATGTACAGGGTCAGGATGGCGCCGTGGCAGGACTCTGTTAAAATCCCTGCGCCATCGACAGGGTCCGTCCACCGCTGTGCCGATGGCCTCGCCCGGGACACATCTTTACGAGGGAAAGCACATGGCTCACCTGGTCGTTCTCACCGGTGCCGGCATCAGCGCTGAAAGCGGTATCAAAACCTTTCGCGATGGCGATGGCCTTTGGGAGAATCATCACGTCGAGGATGTGGCCACCCCGGAAGGGTGGGCGCGTGATCCCGCGACCGTGCTGCGCTTTTACAACGAGCGCCGCGCTCAGGTGCGCTCGGCCCGACCCAATGATGCTCACCTGGCGCTGGCCGAGCTCGAGAAGCACTTTCGGGTCAGCATCATTACCCAGAATATCGACGACCTGCACGAGCGCGCCGGTTCAAGCGATGTACTGCATCTGCACGGCGAGCTTTTAAAGGCCCGCTCCAGCCGCAACCCGCGACTGGTCTATCGCCTTGGCGAGGACGACACCATCGAAATGGGGGACCGCTGTGACGATGGCGCTCAGCTGCGCCCGCACGTGGTCTGGTTCGGCGAGAATGTCCCGCTGTATGCCACCGCCTGCGATATCGTGGCAGAGGCCGATCTGTTGCTGGTCGTGGGCACGTCGCTGGCGGTCATGCCGGCCTCGATGCTGGTGGATGAAGCGCCGATCGAGGCCCCGCGTGTGCTGGTCGATCCCGGGGCGCGCGAGCTTGCCACCCGGGGCGTGGTGCCGCTGGCCACCAGCGCCACCGAAGGCGTTGGGTACCTGCGCGATTTCTGGTCACAGCATGGCCGCCCGCTCAAGCCCGATCCCGCCTCGCTGCTGTCGTCCTGACGTTCGGGCCCCTCATGCCCTGCCGCCGGGCGTTTGCCGTTACCGGGCAGGCGCCTTTTGTCCTCGCCACTGAATGAAGACGTTCATGTTTGAGCAGATCAACCGATTCTTCCCGCTGTGGGCGCTGGGTGCGGCGCTGCTGGCGGCCCTGTTCCCCGATGCCCTGGTCTCGCTGCAGGACGGGATATCACCGCTTCTGGCGCTGATCATGTTCACCATGGGGCTGACGCTGTCGCGTCATGACTTTGCCCGCGTGGCGCGGACACCGCGCGCCATCGTGATCGGCATCGCCCTGCAGTATCTCTTGATGCCGGCGGCGGCCTTCGCCATCTCGCACCTTCTGGGGCTGTCGCCGGCGCTTGCCGTGGGCATGATGCTGGTCGGTGCCACCTCGGGCGGCACGGCGTCCAACGTCATGACCTGGCTTGCCGGGGGCAATGTGGCGCTCTCCGTCAGCATGACGCTGATCTCGACACTGTTGTCGATTGTCATGACGCCGCTGCTGGTCTGGCTCTGGATGGGGGCGAACATCGAGGTGCCGGTGGGCGGCATGCTCTGGAGCATTGCAAGGCTCGTGATCGTGCCGATCGTGCTGGGGACGGTGGTGCATCATTTCATGGCGACCACCATCCGGCGTGTCGAGCCGGCGCTGGCGACCGTGGCCATGGCGGCGATCGTGATGATCATCGCCATCGTGGTCGCACTCAACGCCGGGCGTCTGGCAAGTCTGGGCCCGGTGATTGCGCTGGCCGTGGTCATGCACAACGCCTGCGGGCTTGTCGGCGGTTTCTGGCTGTCGCGTCTGGCGGGGCTGGATCTGCGGGACAGCCGCGCGGTGGCCATCGAGGTCGGCATGCAGAACTCGGGGCTTGCCGCCACGCTTGCCACCAGCTTTTTCCCGGCCGCCGCCGCGCTGCCAGGGGCGCTCTTTTCGGTATGGCACAACATCTCGGGGTCGATTCTGGCCGGCTACTGGAAACGGCGACCGACGGCGGCCGCGGATGAGGCGCAGAACGCATCATGAGCCAGGGCCACGACCCGCAGGCGCCGCGCCGACCGTTCAACGCGCGCGGCAGCCATGTGACGCGCTGTGAGCAGTGTCGCATGCCGGGCCTGCACTGCATCTGTGCCTACCGGTGTCAGGTCAGCACCCGGGCGCATTTCTGGCTGATCACCCATCGCATCGAGCACTACAAGCCGACCAATACCGGCCGTTTGATCGGTGACTGCATCGCCCATACCCGGGTCTTCGAGTGGTCGCGCACCGAGCCGGATCCGGCCCTGCTGGCGGCGCTGGCGGATCCGCGATTCGCGCCCTGTCTGGTGTTTCCCGACGATCAGGACGACTACCAGCATCGGGTGGTCAGCGTCGATCACGCCTGCGATACCGCGCGCATTCCGGTCTTTATCATCCTCGATGGCACCTGGCGTCAGGCGCGGCGGATGTTCCGCCGAAGCGACTATCTTGCCACGCTGCCCATCGTGGCGCTGCGCACCGACCGCCTGACCCGCTATCGGCTGCGCAAGCCGGCCAGCCCCGAGCATCTGTGTACGGCCGAGGTGGCCGCCGAGCTGCTGCAGCAATCGGGCGATGACGAGGGCGCCCGGGTGCTCGATGACTACTTCACGGTGTTCAACGAGCAGTACGCTGCCGCTCGGCGCGATGCCGGCAGCCCCCATGAATCCGGCGCTGCCCGGCGGCTTCTGGAAAGACGCTGCGCACGTACCGCCGAGGGCGGCTATTCTGTGGGCGCATGTTCATGACAGGAGAGGCGATATGACACTGGGAATTCTGGCCACCATCGATGCCAAATCGGGGCAGGAAGCGCGCGTTGAGGCTGAGCTGACCCGGGTAGTGGCACCGTCAAGAGAGGATGACGGCTGCCTGCTCTATACCCTGACGCGAGACAGCCAGCGGTCGTCACGCTTTATCATGGTCGAGCAGTGGCGGGACCGCGCTGCTCTCGATGCCCATATAGCCACCGGACACTACAAGCAGATGGCGCAGGCACTCGAAAACGCCGTGGACGGCATGGAAGTGCGGGAATACGACGTGCTGACCTGAGCCCTGCTGATGCCATCAAAAAGCCTGACGATGGCGACAAAAAGGGCGCCGTGACCCTGTCACGGCGCCCTTTTTTGATCCTGGTGCACCGGGGATCAGCCAAAAAGCTGTCCGGCGATGCGCAGCCCGGCGATCCAGGTCGCCGCCGCCGAGCCCGCCGTGGTCAGCAGAAAGACCAGCAGCGTGCGGGCCACCCGGTTGCGCCACCAGCCGCGCCAGTGGCTGACGTCATGGCGCAGGGTGGAGAAATCGCCCACCGTGGGCTTGCGCATGTAGAGCTCGACGCCGGCGGTCACAAAGCCTACGCCGATGGTCGGATTGAGCGAGGTCAGCGGTGCGGCCACAAGGGCTGCCAGTATGGTCAGCGGATGACCGAACGCGATCAGGGCCCCGAGCGCTGACAGCGTCGAGTTGATCAGCACCCACTCGCCGATCAATGACCAGCCCAGCGCCGTATCGCGACTGAATCCCACCGCAAAGCCGGCCACCACCAGCGCCACGATCAGCCAGGGCAGCAGCTTCCAGAGGCGTCCGGCGCTGGCGACGCTGTCCAGCGCCTGACGCTCGTCGGTGACGGCCGCCGGGGCGGGGGGCTCGGCATCGAGCGTGCGCAGGTGCGCGCCCATGCCCTTGAGATGGCCGGCGCCGATCACTACCAGCACGCGCCGGGTGCCGCCCTCGGGCAGCTGCTCGACAAGTTTCAGCGCCATGTAGCGGTCGCGCTCCTCGATCAGCGGGGTATACAGCTGTCGGGAGTGCTGCGCGAACTCGGTGAAGGTGGCTTCCAGCACGTCGCCCTCCTTGAGCCGTTCGATCTCCTCGCTGGACACCTTCTGGCGGGACAGAACGCTGCCAGCCAGACCCGATACGAGCGTCATGCGCTTGTACCAAGGCACGTTGCGGTAGACGCGCTTGAGGGTCGTGCCGATGTCGCGGTCGACCAGATACAGCGGCAGACCGGCATGCTGCGCCTCCTCGACGGCGGCCTTCATGTCGGCGCCCGGTTCGATGCCGGACTGTTCGGCCACGCGCTGCTGGAAGGCACCCAGCGCCAGGCTGGCGGCGACCATGCCGGCCTTGCCCTGGCGCAGCACCTGGAAAAGATCGAGCCGGGCGATGGCGTCGGGGTCGACCAGACTCTGATGGCGCGAGGCGCACAGCTCGACGGCCACGGCGTCAAACTCGCCGGAGCGAATCAGCGCGCGTACCTCGTCGGCACTGTCGCGGGAAACGTGGGCAGTTCCCACAAGCGTGAGATGATGATCCCCGACATCGAGGGCGTCGCGCGGACCCTGTCCCTGGTTGTGCATGGTGGCTCACAGGCTGGCGTCAATGAAGCTCGGCACCCGAGGTGCCGATCCGGGAGGCGTCATTATCGCCGAAACAAGGGCCATGAACCAGGATCGATACTGAATGGGCGGGGCGACAGGGCCCGTGACAGCGACAAGAACGTCTCGACGGGAGCCGGACCATGCTATATCGACTGGCGGCCGAGAGTGTACTGATCGTGCATCTGGCCTTTATTCTCTGGGTGGCGCTGTCCGCTCACGCCGCTGGAAAACATGCTGCGCCTGCGTGCCGGCCAGGCCGGGTTCGAAGGCGGCTTCATCGAGCACTATCTGCTGGCGATCATTTATCCGGCCGGCCTGACGCCGACGATCCAGCTCTGGCTGGGGCTGGGGGCCATTGTGATCAACCTGCCGCCCTATGCCTGGCTGCTGCGCCGGTGGTGGCAGAGACGTTAGAAAAAGCTCAGACCTACCTGGAACAACCGCTCAACTTCCTTGAGCCGGCGCTTGTCGACCACAAAAAGGATGACATGGTCATCGGTCTGGATGGTGATGTCGCGGTGGGCGATCATGACGTCACGGCCGCGCACGATGGCGCCGATGCTCACCCCTTCGGGCAACTTGACCTCGCCAATGGTGCGCCCGACTACCTTTGATGAGCGCGAGTCGCCGTGGGCAATCGCCTCAATCGCCTCGGCGGCACCGCGACGCAGGGAGTGAACGTTGACGATGTCGCCGCGGCGCACGTGGGTCAACAGCCCGCCGATGGTGGCCTGCTGCGGCGAGATGGCGATGTCGATCTCGCCGCCCTGGACCAGGTCCACATAGGCCGGGTTGTTGATCAGCGTCAGCACCTTCTTGGCGCCGAGGCGCTTGGCCAGCATCGAGGACATGACGTTGACCTCATCATCGTTGGTCAGCGCGCAGAAGATGTCGCACTCCTCGATGTTCTCCTCCAGCAGCAGCCGCTTGCTGGTGGCGCTGCCGTGCAGCACCACGGTGCGCTTGAGATTTTCGGAAAGCTGGGTGCAGCGTTCCAGGTTCTGCTCGAGAATCTTGACCTGATAGTCCTGCTCGAGCGTCTCGGCCAGGCGTTCGCCGATGTTGCCGCCACCGCCGATCATCACGCGGCGAAAGCCGCGATCCACGCGTCTGAGCTCGCCCATGACGGTGCGAATGTCCTTGCGTGCGGCAATGAAGAATACCTCGTCATCGGCTTCGATGACGGTGTTGCCGCGCGGCATGATCGGCCGGTTGCGGCGATAGATGGCCGCCACCCGGGTATCGACATTGGGCATGTGGCGGCGCAGAAACGCCAGCTCCTGACCCACCAGCGGGCCGCCATAGTAGGCCTTGACCGCTACCAGCTGCGCCATGCCGTTGGCGAAATCCAGCACCTGCAGCGCGCCGGGATACTCGATCAGTCGGCGGATGTGATTGGTCACCACCTGTTCGGGACTGATCAGCACATCGATCGGGATGGCGTCCTGGGAAAACAGCCCCTTGCTGGTCAGATACTGGGTGGCGCGCACCCGGGCGATCTTGGTCGGCGTGCTGAACAGCGTATGCGCCACCTGACAGGCCATCATGTTGACCTCGTCGGAGTTGGTCACGGCAATCAGCATGTCGGCGTCTTCGGCCCCGGCCTCCTTCAGCGTGACCGGATAGGAGCACACGCCCTGCACGGTCCTTAGATCAAGCCGCGTGCTCAGATCGCGCAGGCGCACACTGTCGACATCCACCACCGTAATGTCGTTGTCTTCATGCGCCAGATGCTCGGCCAGCGTACCGCCTACTTGGCCGGCGCCCAGAATGATGATTTTCATGACGATGGTCCGAAGGGTGAAGGGGCAAAACCAATGGCGGGGATGTTGGCACCAAACGGCGACAAGGGAAAGGGCGGGGAAGGGGGATAAAGGACCGATGCGGCAGCCAAGGGCCTGGCTGCCGCGCGGGCATCACTCGAGGGTGAAACCGACCTTGACGCTGACCTGCCAGTGGCCGACCGCGCCGTTTTCGATGTGGCCGCGGGTCTCGGTGACCTGGAACCACTGCATGTTCTGAATGGATTCGCTGGCCTTGGTCAGGGCATTCTGCACGGCTTCCTCGATGCTGGTCTCGGAAGAGCCGGTCAGTTCGACGGACTTGTAGACATGATCGCTCATGGTGTCTTTCCTTTAACGTGGCCCCTGGGCACTTCAGGCGTCAGGGGGGTCCATGGAGACGGCATCGACGATCGCGATACCGCCGTGTTCCAACCGCTGATGCGTTGCGGTGTCGCTGTCAAAGGACACCGGGCGCGTCAGCGGCCAGATAAATCGGGTATTGAAGCCGGCACTTCGGGCATCCTCGGCCGTCCAGAGCACGCACACCTCGCGCGCCAGGCCGCACACGGAGACCTCGGTTACCCCCCGCTCATGCAGCCAGCCGGCAAGCCCGGTAGTCGGGCGCGTGCCCGCTGGCCCGAGGTTGTCACGAAAGGCGCTGTAGCTGTCCACGCGCGGGTCGCTGCCCTTGCGAAGAATGAGATCCGCCAGTGACCAGTCCAGCCGCGTATCCAGCATGGCGCCGGCAGTGGCGCGCACGCAGTGATCCGGCCAGAGCGTCTGATCTTCACCATACAGCTCGATCGACTCGAAAAGCTGGCGGCCGTGGCGGCTGGCGAATGACACATGGCCGGCCGGATGCCAGTCCTGGGTGGCCACGATGTGGCCGTACTCGCCGCCGGTCATGGCGTGTTGTATGCCGGCGATGATGTCATCGCCGCGAGTACAGGCCAGGGCGCCACCGGGCATGAAATCGATCTGCATATCCACCACGATCAGCGCGCGCTGATTCGTCGGCGGCCTGGCGTCGGCCATGTCGGTATCATGGGGTACGTGGGCCATGCGGTGTCACGTGTCCGGCAGTCAGAATGGCCTTCAGTATCGAAGGCGCCTGCCCATCTGACAAGCGCCAGCGTGTGAAAGCGTGTTGTTCGCTCAGCCGGCGCGCTTTTCCAGCAGGGCGTAGAAAAACCCGTCGTGGCCATCGGGGGTGGGCATCAGCTGGCGGCCATCACTGCTGGGCCGGCCCCAGTCGGCCGTGATCGGCAGCGCTTGTGCGTCAGGCGTGCGGGCCACAAACGCGGCGATCTGCGCAGCGTTTTCCTCCGGCAGCACCGAGCAGGTGGCATAGAGCAGTCGCCCGCCGGGAGCCAGCCGCTGCCACTGGGCGTCCAGCAGACGCGCCTGCAGCGCGGCCAGCTCGACAATATCCTCGTCCCGCCGCAGGGCCTTGATGTCGGGGTGGCGGCGAATCACGCCGGTGCCCGAGCAGGGGGCATCCAGCAAAATGGCGTCGAAGGGCGTGCCGTCCCACCACTCGTGTTCGGTGGCATCGGCGGCTGCCAGGGTGGCCGACAGCCCCAGGCGGGTGAGCGTGTCGCGCACGCGCTCAAGCCGGGCGGCATCGCTGTCGAGCGCCGTCAGATCGCTGTCCGGGGCGCGCTCCAGCAAATGCGCGCTCTTGCCGCCCGGGGCGCTGCAGGCATCGAGCAGGCGCAGCGCTCGCCGGTCGAGACCCTCCAGCAGCAGCGCGGCGGCCAGCTGGGCGGCTTCATCCTGGACGCTGACATCGCCGTTTTGAAAGCCCGGCAGCTGCTCGACATCGCAGGGTGTCTCCAGCGTTACACCATCCTCACTGAAGGCACAGGCCCGGCCGGCAAGGCCGGCACCTTCCAGCCGTTCGAGCCACGCCGCGCGGGACTGGTGCTGGCGATTGACGCGCACCGTCATGGGCCCGGGCACGTTGTTGGCGGCCGCAATGTCGCGCCACTGCTCGGGCCAGGCATGCTGGAGCCGGGTCAGCAGCCACTGCGGGTGCCAGTGCGCTACCGCCGGGGTCTGCTTGGCCGCGGCCAGCAGGGTGTCACGTTCACGGTCGGCGCGGCGCAGGCAGCCGTTGAGCACCCGGGTGGCCCACTCCTTGTTGAGCTCGCGCGCGCCGCCGGCGGTTTCGCCGACGGCCGCATGCGTCGGAATGCGCATGTGAAAGAGCTGATACAGCCCGATCAGCAGCAGGGCATGTACGTCCTGGTCGCGCTGCTTGAAGGGCGATTTCAAAAGCTTTGCGGCGACGGCCTCGAGCTGGGGCAGGGCACGGCAGACGCCGAAGCACAGTGCCCGGTAGAGCCCGTGATCGCGCGGTGCGATGCCGTCGGGAACGTCACTGGACAGGGCGCTGCGCTGATTGAGCACCGGCGCCAGCGCCCGGGCGGCATGGGCGCGAACGCCGAGGGCGCGTGCGTTTTTTTGAGCGCGTTGACGACTCATTGTTCGACTCCCAGTCGTGTGCCGGGCGCGAACCGGTCGCGTCGGCTGTTAAGCAGCTCATGGGCCGGCAGCATTTTACCGCCCGGCAGCTGGGCGTGCGTGATGCGCAAAACGCCTTCGCCGCAGGCCACACACAGGGCGTCCGGCTCGGCATCCAGCAGCTGACCGGGTACGGCCTCAAGCTCGGCGCCCTGCGCTGCGCGAGTCTCGACCATCCAGAGGCGCAGCGTCTCGCCGTTCAGGGTGGTCCAGGCCACCGGGAAAGGGTTAAACGCCCGCACGCGCTGTGACAGCATCAAAGCGCTCTGGCTGAAATCGAGTCGCGCCTCGGCCTTGCTCAGCTTGGCCGCATGGGTCACGCCCTCTTCGGGCTGGGGGGTGGCCGGCAGCTGATGGTCGCTCAGGCGATCGAGTGCCTCGATCAGGGCCGCCGCGCCGATGTCGGCGAGGCGGTCATGCAGCGTGGCGGCCGTGGTGGTGTCGTCGATGGGCGTGTGGACCGTCAGCAGCATGTCGCCGGTGTCGAGCCCGTCGTCCATGGCCATGATGGTGACCCCGGTATCGCGGTCACCGGCCTCGATGGCGCGCTGGATCGGTGCTGCGCCGCGCCAGCGCGGCAGCAGGGAGGCGTGCACGTTGATGGCCCCCATGCGTGGAATATCGAGCACGGCGCGCGGCAGAATCAGCCCGTAGGCGACCACCACCAGTACATCGATGTCGGCCTCGATCAGCGGCGCATGCGCATCAGGCGTTTTCAGCCGTTCGGGCTGATGCACGGCAAGGTCGTGCTCCAGCGCCAGCGCCTTGACCGGGGAGGGCGTCAGGCGACGCCCGCGACCGGCAGGACGGTCGGGCTGGGTGTAGACGCAGATGACGTCATGATGGCTGTCGAGCAGGGCACGAAGATGTTCGGCGGCAAACGCCGGGGTCCCGGCAAAGGCGATGCGAAGGGGGCTGGGCATGGCGTGATCCTGAAAGACGTCAGCGCCCCTGCAGGAGGCGCTGATAAAGGGGATGGGCGGTCAGCGATGACCGGCAGACGGGCTCAGGACGTGGTCTTCTGGCGCTTGAGCATCTTCTTTTTGACGCGGTCACGCTTGAGCGGCGACAGATAGTCGACGAACAGCACCCCCTCCAGATGATCCGCTTCATGTTGAATGCAGTGGGCCAGCAGGCCGTCGGCTTCCAGCTCATAGGGCGTACCGTTGCGGTCCTGCGCCTTGAGATGCACCCGCAGGGCGCGGGGGACTTCGGCGTAGTATTCCGGAATCGACAGGCAGCCTTCCTGCAGCGGCTCGCGCTCGTCGCCCAGCAGGGTGACTTCCGGGTTGACCAGCACCAGCGGCTGGTTTTTCTCTTCGCTGACATCCATCACGATCACACGGCGATGCACGTCGACCTGCGTGGCGGCAAGGCCGATGCCCGGGGCGTCGTACATGGTGTCAAACATGTCGTCGATCAGGCGACGTACCTCATCGTCGACCTGCTCAACGGGCCGGGCGACGGTACGCAGCCGTTCATCGGGGTATTCGAGAATTGTCAGTAGCGCCATATCGGTATCTATCAGGGGGCTGTCATCCGTGCGTCCCCGGGGGAGTCGGGGTCAAGAACGCCGGGATCACGGCCGTAAATGCATGAATGGATTCACTCCGTATAGCGCCCATTGTAGTGCGCAGGCGTTGGCAACGGAACCGACAGCAGGGCCGGGATGACATGAAACAGCTTGAAAGGGGGAGCCGAGGCGCTCGCTTCGGACGTATAGCGCGGCCTGCGGCACTGGCAATGGCCATGCTGGCCGCCGTGGTGGCGGGCGCCGACACGGTACGGGCGGCTTCGATCAGTGGTCAGGATAGTGTCATGACCCTGTCGCCACGGCTGCGCTTTCTGCCGCTGGAATCCCGGCGTGACCCCGTGGATATTTCGGCCTGGTCGCAGGCGCTGATGAACCATCGCATTGTCGAGGCGGGGGCCGCCGAGTCACGGGCCTATGTGGTCAGCGGCAGCGAGGGGCGGTTGATCAGCGGCGCCGGTGATCAGGTGCTGGCACGTCACGTTCAGGGCCGCCCGGGCCAGCGGTTCGGCATCTACACCCCGGGCACCCTGCTGAAGGATGCACAGGGCAATGTGCTGGGGCAGGTGATGATTCGCCAGGGCGTGGCGCGTCTGGAACGGCCGGGCACGCCGCTGTCGACGCTCACCATTGAAAAGAGCCCGCGTGAAGTCAGTCAGGGCGCGCAGCTCATGGTGCTCGATGACTGGACGCCCCCGGCGCAGCTGACACCGCGGGCCGCGCCGGACGGCATCCAGGGTCGGATCATTGATCGCCCCGGTGCCGGGCACATTATGGGTCTTCGCGACATCGTGGTGATCGATCTGGGGCGTCATCAGGTCACGCCCGGCATGCGCCTGCGCGTGCAGGGCGAAGCGCAATCTGTTTCCGACCCGGTCACCAGCGAGTCGCTGACGCTTGAAGGCGGGATCCTGGGCGAGCTGATGGTCGTGCGCACCTTCGAACAGACCAGCCTGGCGCTGGTCACCCGTGCCGGACTGCCCATGGCCACGGGAGATCGGCTGGGGGCGCCTTTTGATGACTGACGTCACGCAACCGCAGACGCCCCGCCAGTGGCTGGCGCTGTCGATGCTGCCTCGCATGGGCGCTCGCGGTCTGATGACACTGCGCCAGGCCGCGCCCGCCTGGCCTGATGGCTGGCTGGCCCGTCTGCCCGCGGAGGCCGCGCAGATGATGCGCCACTATCTGCAGATGCCCGGGCAGGGGCCGCTGCATGCGAAGGTCGAGGCGGCCATGACCTGGCTTGAGCAGGATGTGTGCCATCATCTGCTGACGCCGGATCATCCCGCCTGGCCGGCCATGCTCGAGGAGCTGCCGGACCCGCCGCCGGTGCTCTGGGCCCGGGGCGCGCTGGAGGCGCTTTCCCGCCCGGCGCTGGCAGTGGTGGGAACGCGCCGACCCACCCGCGAGGGGCAGGACAACGCCCGGCGACTGGCGCGTGACATGGCCGAGGCGGGCTACTGCATCGTCAGCGGGCTGGCGCTGGGTGTGGATGGCGGCGCCCATCACGGCGCGCTGGAAGCGCGGGGCGCGACCGTGGCGGTACTGGGCTGCGGCGTCGATGTGCTGTACCCGAAAACCCACGCCCGGCTGCGTCGGCAGCTGCTGGAGGAGGGCGGTCTGCTGCTGTCCGAGCATCCGCCGGGCACGCGGGCGCATCCGCAACACTTTCCGCGGCGTAACCGCATCATTACCGGGCTGTCGCTGGGTGTGCTGGTGGTCGAGGCGGCCATGGCCAGCGGCTCGCTGGTCAGCGCCAGGCTTGCCATGGAGCAGAACCGGGAGGTGCTGGCGCTGCCCGGGTCGCTGCACAATCCACAGGCGCGCGGCTGTCTGTGGCTGATTCGCGAAGGTGCCCGGCTGGTCACCTGTCTGGAGGACATCGTTCAGGAGCTGCCCGAACGCCAGTGGGCCACTGCCACGCTCGAGCCCGCGCAGGCCCCTCTGGCGCTTGACGGATCGGATTCCGCCCCGCCCGCTGCGACGCCCCCCGACCATCGGCCCGATGATCCGCTCTGGCAGTGGCTGGCGGAGACGCCCGTTCCGGTCGACGATCTGGTCGAGCGCACCGGCGAGCCCATCGCCGCACTACAGTCGCGTCTGCTCATGCTGGAGCTGGAGGGCTGGGCGGCGCAGGTCGCCGGTGGCTGGGTGCGCAGGCTGGCATGAGATACACTGGCCCCCTGATTTCCGGGGCAATGGTATTGGCGCAGCATGTCTTCACATTTCGACTCTTCTCCTGCTCGACCCCAGCTGCTGAGGGACGCCGCTGCGCATCTGCACGGCGGCGGCGTGGTGGCCTACCCGACGGAAGCCGTCTGGGGACTGGGATCTGCACCGTAAACACATTGTAAAACCGTCTCAAAAGCAGTTGAAAAGGATCAGCGAACAGCCAGTCGGCGATGGTGTACATAGCGTCTACGAGCCGTGCCGCACGATATGCATTAGCCGGGTACCAAGCGGTTACTCAGCACGTTCTGGCGGCAGGTAGCTTCTTTCAGCGCTTTGCAGGATCACAGGAACGACATCCGCTATTCTTTGCCTGCGCCGTCGCAGGGTGCTGGCAAGTATCTTTTTTAACCCGCTGATTCAATCCCGGCAGACTCTTGTGGCTCCCATGCAAGCTGCACCGGCACTACCACTAATAGTGTGGCAAATTCCCTGAAACCGCTTCGGCAACGTTTCCATTACATTGCCTTGAGGGTTCTGGATTTAAATATGGATTTAGGCATGTAACACGAGACGACCCAGTTTGGCTGATCCACAATCTCGCTGACTCGCAGCTGTCCAGCCACACTGCATAGGGCGTATGCCAACTCTTCGTCCATTCCAGCCTTCTTTACAAGGCGGTCTATCATGAATCGGACTGCGTCTTTGGCCCCCTGCATCAAGTCTGAGCCGACCCCCGTGGTTACGATGAAACCCTCATTATGCTGGCGATCGCTCTCAACGCTAGGCATGTCGAACATCGGCGCCGGGATGCTATCTCCCTTATGAAGATGCAGCTTGGCTGTCGTCTTCAGCTGTGTTTCTACCGCCGTACCACAGACTTCCCCATCGCCTTGGCAGGCGTGGGTATCGCCGATGCTGAGCAGTCCTCCCTTCACCTGGACGGGCAAGTAAAGTTTGGACCCTTTCACTAGATCACGGATATCCAGGTTACCGCCACACAGGCGCGGTGGCACGATGGAGTGCTGCCCGGGCTCTGCAGGGGCCAGGCCGATGGTGCCCGCAAAGGGGCGAAAGGGAATCACGATGTCATCGCGAAAGTACACCGACTCGCTATCGTATTCGGAAACTTTCAGCCAAGGCCGCTTGAAGTCATCCGCAAGCAGTCCGAACCCGGGGATCAGTCCCGTCCACCCCCACTGGCCAGGCTGGAAATCCAGCAGCTCAATCTCGATGACATCGCCGGGCTCTGCATCCTCGACGAATAGAGGGCCGCAGACGGGATTCAATGCGTCATGAGGTAAGCGTGTAAGAACCTCGGCCTGGCTATCTCTTTTGATGAGGCCGCCACTGGCATCCAGTACGTCGAAGCATCGGGTGTCACCTGAGCTAACCGTCTCTACGGGCGACAGCCCATGATCGAAACAGTGGTGAACGTCATGAATGGTCTTGAAGGTCATATTAAATCTCCATGTTGACAGACCGGCCACGGCGTTTCGCTACCGCATAGACGGCAACGCCGACGATGGCCCATCCCAAACCGATGAGAATCGTGTAGTACTCGAAGCCGCTCCAGATATAACCAACCACGGCAAGGCCCAGAAGCGGACACACGATATGAAGAAATACGTTGGCGGCCTTCTTTTTGAAAACAAAATAGTAGAGTGTACTGGCATTGAGCACGATGAAAGCAGTTAGCGCTCCAATCGTCACAATCGAGGTCAACAAAGCGAGATGCTGCATGAAGGCAATACCGACCACGATAGAGACTGCACCAACGAGTAACGTACTGATGTAAGGCGTCTTGAATCTAGTATGAATACGTGATAGTGGCTCTGGCAGCAAGCGATCTCGGCCCATGCTGTAGAGAATGCGGGCCGTGGCGATCTGGGCGACTAGAGAGTCCGCGATTCCCCAAGCGATCGCCGTCGTCGCCGCAGTCAGTGTGGCAAGCCACGCGCCTCCGGCGATTCGAGCGGTCTCATAGAAAGCGGTGTCGAGGTTGTCGAATTGATCAGGGTCCGGTTGGATCAGCGCCGCAATCCAGGTTTGCGCGATGAACAAGCCCCCAATAATCAGAAGAACCAGGAATATCGCACGGCTGACCGCTTTACCGCCTCCTTTGGCTTCTTCCGCCAAGGTGGAGATGCCATCGAAGCCTAGAAAACTCAACACAGCAATCGGCACTGCAGAAATGATCAAACCCAATGAAAAGCTATCTGCCTCGTAAACAGGCGCCGTCGAGAATACGGCACCATTGACCTGATTGCTGATAGCAACAACACCGACTACCAAAAAAGCGGCGAGAACCGCCAACTCTGCGATCAGCATCCAGCGATTGAAAGCAGCGGTAAAGCTGATCCCCCGAATGTTGATGTAAGTATTGAAGACAACGAAGGCGACAATGAGCAGGATGGGTGATAAGGAGGGAAAAATGTCGTGTATCGCCAGTGCGCCCACTACATAGAGCAGGGCTGGTATGAGGATATAGTCCAGCAGCATGATCCAGCCGGCCACAAAGCCGATAAAGCTATTGGCGCCTTGCGACACATAGGAATAGACCGATCCTGCTACCGGAAACTCCTTGGCCATTTCTGAATAACAAATAGCCGTGAACAGCATACCTACTAGCCCAATGGTGTAGGCAGTGACAATCATCCCCCCGCTGGCGCTCATCACATGGCCAAAGATGCCGAAGGGTGCGATAGGAACAATGAAGATGAGGCCATAAATTACAAGGTCTCTCAACTTCAGGGTTCGTGAGAGCTCCTGGGTATAGCCAAGACTTTCCAAGGTATTGTTACTCACAAGTGACCTCCTGTTATTTTAATCGGCTTCCGGGTACTGGAGGCCCGTCAGACATCGCGCGTGGGTGTTGAGAACTTGCGGGAGCTTCTGGCGGCACCCCTTAAAAAGTGCTTTTACAACCAGGGGCATCAGGGGGTTGGCTCTATTTATTTTTCAGCAAACATCGGTTTGTACCTGCATTCTTTACGCTTTGCCCGGCATGGTTACGTTGCCGAAGCGTTAAGCAGGCTTGACCAGTAACGATGCTACGATCAGAAAATCATAGTTAAAGGTATTGTTCAAATACCTTTTAGGGAGTTTAGTGAATCAGTCGTCTCATCAAGGCCGATCCATAGCCAAAGAGGTCAGCTCGGCCAAACAGGAACTGGCAGACAGGATTGTGACGGCTATCGCTATCGGCGCTTACTTGCCTGGTGATCGTCTGCCATCGGAGCGAGAGCTGGCAGAACGGCAAGGGGTTAGTCGTGTGACGGTTCGAGCGGCACTGAAAATTGTCAGCGAACTGGGGCTTGTCGAGCCGCGACGCGGACGTGATGGTGGGACTTTCGTGACACTCAAGCGAGTCAGTGAGGCATCACCGGATACGGCGCAACGGATCCTTGCTCAAGAGTTGCCACAGTTAAAGGATTTTTTCGATTATCGCTGTCTGGTGGAGGGGCTTATCGCAAGGACTGCCGCTGAACGCCATGACGAAGAACAGGCCAGCATACTGCAACGGCTACTCGACGAGTTCTGCAGGACGCAAGATGCCTCCTTCGCTCGGGAACTGGATCAGAAACTGCACGCCTGCATCTTGGATATGGCAGCCAACCATCATCTTGCCAAACAGTCTGAACACCTAACGGCACGTGCCACGCTTGGCTTTGGCTCGGAGCCCTACCCGGTAGAGTCATTGCCTAGAGCTCAGCGCGAGCACAAGATGCTGGTAAGGGCGATCCTGAAGCGTGACGGCGAAGAAGCCTTCAAGGCCGCACAGCACCATTTCTTTTTGACGCTTGCCATCATGGAGAACTCCTTGGATGGCAAGCCACTTTAGAAAGCGAAAATGAAGATGGATGGCCGCCAAAAACTTAAAATATAAAAGATAACCAACATGGATTTCTCAAGGGAATGGGTTTCAAACTCCAAGAGCACGCTATCAAGGGATGCCGGGTTTGACGACGGTGTTATCGAGCATGTCGGCGTCAACTTCCTGCGGCCTTCGCTTGTGGAGTAGCTTGCGTGGCTGTGTGTTCAGTAAGCCAGCGATCCCATTGAGCGCTTCCCAATGATAGTCGAAAAACCTGCTCTCTATGGCAGGAATCACTGCAAAAAACCGCTAGTGTTCTCATGGGAGCCACGCTGCCATGGGCCTTGCGAATCAGCAAAATAGATCGCCGTGCCGTTTGAGCCCATCGCCGCACTACAGTCGCGTCTGCTCATGCTGGAGCTGGAGGGCTGGGCGGCGCAGGTCGCCGGTGGCTGGGTGCGCAGGCTGGCATGAGATACACTGGCCCCCTGATTTCCGGGGCAATGGTATTGGCGCAGCATGTCTTCACATTTCGACTCTTCTCCTGCTCGACCCCAGCTGCTGAGGGACGCCGCCGCGCATCTGCACGGCGGCGGCGTGGTGGCCTACCCGACGGAAGCCGTCTGGGGACTGGGCTGCGACCCCGACAACACGGCAGCGCTCGAGCATCTTCTGGCGCTCAAGGCGCGTGATCCGGCCAAGGGGCTGATCCTGATCGCATCAGGCATCGAGCAGTTCGCGCCCTGGCTTGACGGCCTGGACGACGCGCTTCGAGCCCGCCTCGAGGCGAGCTGGCCCGGCCCGGTGAGCTGGCTGGTGCCGGACAATGGCCGCGCGCATCCGCTGGTGCGTGGCGAGCATTCAAGCGTGGCCCTGCGCGTCAGCGACCACCCGCTGGTCGGGGCGCTGTGTGACGCCTTCGGCGGCCCGCTGGTGTCGAGTTCGGCCAACCGGGCAAGCCAGCCGCCGTGTCGCTCGGCCTCGGCGATCAGGGACATCTTTGAAGACCGGGTGTTCGTTGTGGATGGGCCGCTGGGCGGGCGGGAACGCCCCAGCGACATCCGCGATCTGCTCACCGGTGAGGTGCTGCGCGACTAGCCCCGTCACTGCACGACAATGCCCGTCATGGCTGAAAGCCATGGCCATGACCCTGCTGGAGAAACACCGTGTCACATGCCTATCTCGAACGGGTGAAAGACTACCTGCTGGATTTTCAGGATCGGCTCTGTCAGTCGCTGGCCCGTGCCGATGGCCACGCCGATTTCGCGGAAGATGCCTGGACGCGCGAGGATGGCGGGGGCGGTCGCTCCCGCGTGATTACCGAGGGCGCCGTGTTTGAAAAGGGCGGGGTCAATTTCTCGCACGTTTTCGGCGAGAACCTGCCGCCTTCGGCGTCTGCGGCCCGGCCGGAGCTGTCCGGGCGCAGCTTCCACGCCGTCGGCGTCTCCTGGGTACTGCACCCTCACAACCCGCACCTGCCCACCACACACGGCAATGTCCGCTTCTTCATCGCCGAAAAGGAAGGGGAAGAGCCGGTCTGGTGGTTCGGCGGCGGCATCGACCTGACGCCCTACTATCCGGTGTTTGAGGACGTGGTGCACTGGCACCGCACCGTGCGTGATGCCTGCGCCCCCTTTGGCGATGACGTCTATGCCCGCTACAAGCGCTGGTGCGATGAGTATTTCTATCTCAAGCACCGCGATGAAACCCGTGGCGTGGGCGGGCTTTTCTTCGATGATGTCAACGAGGAGGGCTTCGAGCAGAGCTTCGCCTTTCAGCAGGCGGTGGCCGAGGCCTTTGTACCGGCCTATCTGCCGATCATCAACAAGCGTCGTGACACCCCGTACGGCGAGCGGGAGCGCAATTTCCAGAACTACCGGCGCGGACGCTATGTCGAGTTCAACCTGGTCTATGACCGCGGCACGCTGTTCGGACTGCAAAGCGGTGGCCGTACCGAGTCGATTCTGATGTCGATGCCGCCGGTGGCCCACTGGGCCTATCAGTATCAGCCCGAGGCGGGCTCTCCCGAAGCCGAGCTGTATACGCACTATCTGCATGCGCGTGACTGGCTCGAGGAGGCTGAACAGGCATGAGCGAGACGCCGCTTTACGCCGTATTCGGCAACCCCGTGGCGCACTCGAAATCGCCGCAGATCCATGCCGCCTTTGCCGAACAGCTCGGTGATCCGGTGCACTATGACGCGCGCCTGGCGCCGGTGGATGATTTTCCGGGCCACTGGCGTGATTTCATGGCCGAGGGCGGGCAGGGCGCCAACGTGACGGTGCCCTTCAAGCAGGAAGCCGCCGGGCTGGCCGACCGCCTGAGCGAGCGCGCCCGGCTTGCCGGCGCCGTCAACACCCTGATCGTGACCGAAGACAACACGGTTGTTGGTGACAATACCGATGGCGCCGGGCTGCTGCTGGATCTCGAGCGTCTCGAGGCGCCGCTGAAAGATGCGCGGATACTGGTACTGGGGGCCGGTGGCGCGGTGCGTGGGGTGCTCGAGCCCCTGCTGGATGCCGGGCCGTCAGAGCTGGTCATTGCCAACCGAACGGTGGAGAAGGCCGCGGCGCTGGCCGGGCTGTTTGATGCCCGCGGCAGGATTCGGGGCTGCGGCTTCGAGGAGATTGAAGGCGGCTTTGATCTGGTCATCAATGCCACCAGTGCCAGCCTGGCCGGCGAGTTGCCGCCGCTGCCGGAGACGCTGTTCAACGAAGGGGCACTGGCCTACGACATGATGTACGGCGCCGCGCCCACCATCTTTCTGGCGTGGGCGCAAACGCTTGGCGTGCGCGGGGTGGACGGGCTGGGCATGCTGGTGGGCCAGGCAGCCGAAGCCTGGTACCAGTGGCGCGGTACGCGACCCGATACCGCCCCGGTACTGACCGAGCTGCGGGCCGATCTGCGCTGACCGGCCCGGGCGGGGTCAGGCGCCGGCACTGCCGCAGTCAGGGGTGCGACCCGCGGCGCGCGCCTGTTCCGAGAGCTGAACGGCCCTCTCCATGCGGCCCCTGAGGGCCTCGCTGCGCTCGCCGCTGTTGGGGTGGGTCGAGGCCCATTCCGGCGGCTGACCGCCGCCGGCGCTGGCCATGTTCTGCCACAGATCGATGCTGGCGCGCGGATCAAAGCCGGCCCGGGCCATCAGATCCAGCCCCAGCAGGTCGGCTTCGCTCTCCTGGCGGCGTGAATAGGGCAGCAGTACGCCGTACTGGGCACCGGCGCCCAGCAGCTGGCCCAGCGCCTCGTTGCCCGTGATGGACTGCACCACGCCCACGCCGGTGCTGGTCAGCGACTGGGTCGAGGTGCGCTCGTTGGCATGGTTGGCCAGCACGTGGGCCATCTCGTGACCCACCACCGTGGCGATCTGGTCCTGATCCTTCGCCACCTTCATCAATCCGGTATTGATCACGACGTAGCCGCCGGGCAGGGCAAAGGCGTTGGGCTCCTGATCCTGATAGACACCGACAGTCCAGGTATCGGGGCCCTGACCTTCGGGCAGGGTGTCGATAATGGCATCGGCAATGCAGGTGACGTACTGCCCGTCACGGCCGGTGGCCTGCCGGTGGTTCTGACGATACTCCTCGAAGGCCTGCCGGCCCTGCTGGTCGATCTCGCTGCTGTCAAACAGCGACAGCTGAGAGCGCCCCAGCGGCGAGGTGGTGCAGGCACTCAGGCCAAGGCTCAGAGCCAGTGCGCTCAGCATGGTCTTGCGCATCATGAACGGCAACACTCCTTGTAAGGGTCGATGGGCCCGACTGGTGGACGCGCGCCAGCAGGGCACGCCAGGATAGCGGAATCGTTGTCACATGACAGCATAACCCGATGAGGAGCCCCGGATGAATGAGCAGTTGAGCACACGTCTTGTGAACCTGCTGGACAGGCTGGAGCCGCTGTTGCCGCCTGAACAGGCCGCCATTGACTGGTCGCGCGATGTGGCCGCGCTCTGGCAGCGCCATGCGCTGGGCGGGCGACTGACGCCGGTGCAGCCGCGCGACAGCGTCAGCGTGGCCGAGCTGATCGGCATCGAGGCACAGAAGACGGCGCTGGTCGAGAACACCCGGACCTTCCTGCGCGGGCGACCGGCCAATCATGCCCTGCTGTGGGGCGCCCGCGGCACCGGCAAGTCCTCGCTGATCCGGGCGCTGATCAATGATCTGGCCGGCGAGGGACTGCGTCTGATCCAGGTGGATCGCCATGACCTGATCGGGCTGCCGACGCTGGTGCAAACGCTCAGGGACAGCGACTATCGCTTTGTCGTCTACTGTGACGATCTCTCCTTTGAAGGCAGCGATGACGCCTACAAGGCGCTCAAGAGCGTGCTGGATGGCACCCTGACCGGGCCGCCGGACAACGTGCTGCTCTATGCCACCTCCAACCGGCGTCATCTGCTGCCGGAGAGCATGGCCGACAACAACGATACGCAGATCGTGAATGGCGAGATCCACCACGGCGACGCCGTCGAGGAGAAGATTTCGCTGTCGGACCGCTTCGGGCTGTGGCTGTCGTTTTACCCCTTCGATCAGGACACCTATCTCCAGACCTGCGCCCACTGGGTTGCCCATCTGGGCGGACAGTTCGATGACGCCGCCGAGGCCGAGGCGCGCCGCTTTGCACTGGCCCGGGGCGTGCGCAGCGGCCGCGCGGCCTGGCAGTTTGCCATCAGCTGGACCGGGCGCTCCGCGGTCTGATCGCCACGCTCAGGGGGCGGGGACAGCGTTTGAAGCGGGTTCAAGGTCGGCGTCCGGGGCGTTGTCATCTTCGAGCGGCAGGCCCGGTGCGCTGCTCTGTTCGGCAGGGCCTGCGATATCCAGCGTAATGGTGGGTGCCGGTATCATGCGGGCCATCTGGCCCGCCAGTCGCGGCGTCAGGGACAGGGTGCTGCCCGCCGGCAGCTGCTGCTGATGGGCCAGACGCTGTGCCAGCGCCAGCAGTTGTTGCGCGTAGCCGGCGCTATCGTGCGCCGGCATGGCCGGGTAAAGATCGATTGGCAGGCGCAGGGTGGCGGGCTCGCCGCCGCGCAGGGTGACGGGGTCTTCCACGTCGCCGCTGACCGGTTCGGCGCCCGGCACGATCAGCTGCCAGGCATAGCCGGCCAGCGTGATGTCAGGCGCGGCCTCCGGCGACGTCAGGGACAGGGGCAGCTCCAGGCTGACCGGCTGGCCGGCCAGCTCGAGTCCGGCCCGACCCAGTGCCGCCGGGTCGAGCGTCAGGGCATCCACGGGCACCGCCCAGCGGCCGATACGCACGTTGTCCACCCCCATCGACTGCAGCGCCAGGCGTCCGAGCATGAACCCCGCCTGCGGCAGGGCGATACAGCCGGCCAGCGACACGATCAGTGCCAGCAGCAGTGCCGGACGGTATCGAGACGTTGCCTTTGTCATGACGGACTCCCATCAGTCGTGCGCTGGATGAACGCGTGCTGATACAAGTCTGACCTGGAACGACAGGAAAGTCATACCAGGTCTTCATGAGATGGGGCTGTCAGCCTAGCGCCGGTTCTTGCGGGCTTCCCTGGTGCGCGAGAGCTGGCGGGCCTTTGCCTTTTCGCGATCGCTGGCGCCGCTGTTCTTGTCGTAGGGGTTGTCGCCGGAACGGAATTCAAAGCGGATCGGGGTGCCGCGCACCTTGAGTACCTTGCGGAAGGTGTTGGTCAAAAAGCGCTTGTAGGCATCGGGCAGGGCATCGGTCTGGTTGCCGTGGACCACGATCAGCGGCGGGTTGGCGCCGCCCTGATGCGCCATGCGCAGCTTGATGCGACGACCGTTGACCAGCGGCGGCTGGTGTTCGCTGACCGCGTCCTGCAACAGCGTCGTCAGTCGATTGGTGGACCAGCGCGCGGTGGCCGAGGCGAAGGCACGCTCGATGGAAGGGTAGAGATCGCCCACGGCGGTGCCGTGCAGCGCCGAGATGAAGTGAAGATCGGCGTAGTCGGCAAATCCGAGACGCCTTTTGATGTCGGAGCGCATCTTGTCGCGGGCGTCCTGCTCGAGGCCGTCCCACTTGTTGACGGCCAGCACCAGCGCGCGGCCGGTGGTCAGGACATAATCCAGCAGGTGCAGATCCTGTTCGACCAGCCCGGTGCGGGCATCGAGGACCACAATGGCCACGTTGCACGCCTTGATGGCGTCCAGCGTCTTGATGATCGAGAACTTTTCGGCCGTCAGGCTGACGTTCTTGCGCCGTCGCACGCCGGCGGTATCGATCAGCACATAGGGTTTGCCGCGGCGCTCGAAGGGTATCTCGATGGCGTCGCGGGTGGTGCCGGCCTCGTCAAAGACCACCACGCGCTCCTCGCCCAGCAGCCGATTGACCAGCGTGGACTTGCCGACGTTGGGGCGGCCGACCACGCCGATGCGAATGCCGTTGGCGACCAGGTCCGGATGGGTCTCTTCGCTGACCTCCGGAAAGGGTTCCAGCACATGCTCGAGCAGGGCGGTGACGTTGCGACCGTGGGAGGCGGCAATGGCGTGCGGGTCGCCCAGGCCCAGCGCCCAGAAATCGGCAGTGGCGATCTCTTCCTGCAGGCCGTCACTCTTGTTGACCACAAGCCAGGTCTTTTTCTGATTGACGCGCAGGTGATTGGCGATGGCCTCGTCGGCCGGCATGATGCCGGCCCGGGCATCCACCATGAAAAAAACGATGTCGGCTTCATCGATGGCCAGCAGCGACTGTTCGGCCATGGCCGCATCGATGCCCATCTCATCGCCGCTGATGCCGCCGGTATCGATGACCGTATAGGGCTTGTCGCCCACCTGACCGTTGCCGTAGTGGCGGTCGCGGGTCAGCCCGGGAAAGTCTGCCACGATGGCATCACGCGTGCGCGTCAGGCGGTTGAACAGCGTGGATTTGCCGACATTGGGTCGGCCGACGAGTGCGATAACGGGATTCATGAGGGTCCTGCACGATAGAGGGAGCGGGCTGTCAGCCGGGTAGCGGACAGCACTGAGACCGTCCGTTTTGATCGAGCCATTGTAACCCGAAAGATGGCGGTATTCGAAATGGGTTCGACGCCCTGTCAGTCGCAGGCGATCAACAAATGGGCCTTCCGGTGTCCTGCCGGAAGGCCCGCGACGATCCCCTGGTCGATACCGCTTACTGCTCGGTCATCTCCTGAAGGGCGTAGGCAATCAGTTCGCCGTCGTTGGTCAGCACAAAGACATGCTCGCCGTCGGTCAGCGGCGTGATGCTGATGCCGTCGCCGCCCGGACGGGTGCGGCCTGCCTGCTCGCCGCTGCGGGCATCGAGCACGTGCAGATAGCCCTGATAGTCGCCGACCACCAGGTGGTTGTCGACAAACGCCGGCGCGCTCAGCGAGCGGCCTTCCAGTGCGTCCTGATTCCAGATGACGCGGCCGTTGTTGGCATCCAGCGCCATGATGTGGCTGTCGGCCGTGACCGTGAAGAGGTAGTCTCCCACCAGCACCGGCGTGTGATAGCTGGACTGCTCCCGGTCCCAGATCGGCTGGCCGTTGCGGGCATCAAGGGCCATGATGCGGCCGTTGTAGCTGGTCACGAACAGCCGGCCGTCCTGGGTCAGTACCGGCTGACCGTCCAGATCCACCAGCTGCTCGACTTCGGTACGCCCCTGGGGCACGGCGACGCGCAGATCCCACAGCTGCTGGCCGCTGCGATTGTCGAAGGCGGCCAGACGGCCGTTGGCAAAGCCGGCAAAGGAGACCGGATCGATGGTGCGCGGCGCCCCGGTACCGCGCAGGCTCAGCGCCGGCTGGGAAGAGGTGTACAGCCACTGCTGATCGCCGTTCAGGCGATCCAGCGCGGTGAGCGTGCCATCCACGCTCTGCACCACGACCTGATGGCTGTTGACCTGCGGCGGGGCGATCACTTCGCTGGACACGCGCGCGCGCCAGACGATGTCACCATTGTCCTCGCTGAAAACGATGACTTCACCGTTGCGGGTGCCGGCGTACAGCTGTCCGTTGTCTGCCGTCAGGCCGCTGGAGATGGGCGTGTCCAGCCGCTTTTCCCACTGGATCCGACCGCTGTCGCGATCCATGGCCCGGATGTGGCCCTCGGCATCGCTGGTGTAGATGGTATCGCCCGAAATGGCCGGCGAGATCGGATAGCGGGCGCGTGTCAGCGAGCCGATGCCCTGAGACCAGACGCCTTCGACGTTGACGTCTTGATCGATGCTGGTCAGCTCGCGCGGCTGGGTGCCGGTCTGGACATTGCCCGAGCAGCCGGCCAGCACCACAAGCGAGGTCGCACACAGGAGTGCGCCCAGCGGTTTTGCCATCAGCGCGAGTCGCTTGATGCCCACATGTGAAGAAGAGCCGTTTTCAAGCGTGCTCATGAAGCCTCCTGAGGCGCCAGATCATCGAGTTTGAGTTGAATGCCGGAGAGCTCCTGATTGTGCTCGCGGGCCAGGTCAACGGCATTTTGCCAGGCGCTGCGCGCCTTTTCGGTATTGCCCAGCGCCAGCTGGATGTCCCCGCGTATATCGGCGCCGCGAGCGGCCATCGCCTCGGGCAGCTGCAGCCCTTCGAGCGTGTCGAGTGCCGCTTCGGCCTTGTCCCGGCCCAGCTGCACGCGGGCCAGTTCCAGCCCGGACAGCGCCCGGATCTCGTCGCGATCGCTGCTCTGGCGTACGGCTTCCAGCGCCTGCTCGGCCGCCGGCAGATCGTTGCCATCCACGGCCAGGCGCGCCTGGATCATGCCGGCCAGGTCGGCATACAGGGTGCCGCCGTGCTGATCCCGAATGGCATCGATGATGCTCTGCGCGGCCTGGCGGCCGCTGTCATCAAGGCTGTCCCGGGTGGTTAGCTGGATCAGCTGCTGATACTGAAGCGAGGCGGCCTCGGACTGGGCCTGCTGATGGTCCTGCCACCAGTGCCAGGCAAACAGGCCGGCACCGGCAAGGATAATGCCGCCCAGAATCGGCTTGCCGTAGTTGTGCCAGAAGCGTTTGGCAGCCGCCAGCTGATCGTCTTCTTCGTGAATGTTCAACTGATCCGCCACGTGCGGCACTCCTGTAGGTTGGGTCTCATGACGGTCCCTGCTCGGTGGTCGGGAAAACGCTAGAGTCGGGTTGAAAGGCCGCTGTCCGCCGGACGCTCATCGATCCAGTGGCTCAGGCGATCGATCAGCGACGCCATGTCCAGCTGCTGCTGGGGCTCTTCGCCGCGCAGATCCTTGAGCGTGGCCGTGCCGGCGGCCAGCTCGTCCTCGCCCAGCATGATGGCAAAGCGGGCACGGCTCTTGTCGGCCTTTTTGAGCTGGCTCTTGAAGCTGCCACCGCCGCAGTGCGACTGCACGCGAAGCCCGGGCAGGCGGCTGCGCAGGGTTTCACCCAGCGCCAGCAGCTGCGTGTCGACGCCTTCCCCCTGGCCCATCAGATAGACATCCAGAATATCCTCGGCGGCTTCCGGTACCAGCTCCAGGGTTTCCAGCAGCAGAATCAGGCGCTCGACGCCCATGGCGAAACCGACCGCCGGCGTGGCTCGGCCGCCGAGCTGCTCGACCAGGCCGTCGTAGCGGCCGCCGGCACAGACAGTGCCCTGACTGCCCAGCGCCGTGGTGGTCCATTCAAAGACCGTGCGGCTGTAGTAGTCCAGCCCGCGTACCAGTCGCGTGTTGATGACATAGCCAATGCCCAGCGCATCAAGTCGCTGCTTGAGGCCTTCAAAATGCTCGATCGATGCCTGGTCGAGATGGTCGATGAGCTTCGGTGCGGCCTCGATCAGCGATTGCATGTCGGGGTTCTTGCTGTCGAGGATGCGCAACGGATTGCTGTCGAGACGGCGGCGGGCGTCGTCATCGAGCTGATCCAGATGGGCATTGAAATACTCGATCAGCGTGGCGCGATAGGCATGGCGCGCTTCGAGCGAGCCCAGCGAGTTGATCTCGAGCTGCACGTGGTCGATCAGGCCCAGCGCTCGCCAGAGACGGGCGGACAGGGCGATCACTTCGGCATCGATGTCCGGCCCGTCAAGACCGAAGACTTCCACACCCACCTGATGGAACTGACGGTAGCGGCCCTTCTGGGGGCGCTCATGGCGAAACATGGGGCCGGCATACCAGAGCCGGTGGGTCTGGTTGTGCAACAGCCCGTTTTCGATGGCGGCGCGCACGACCGAGGCGGTGCCTTCCGGTCGCAGGGAGAGGCTGTCGCCGTTGCGGTCGTCAAAGGTATACATCTCCTTTTCGACGATGTCGGTGACTTCCCCGATGGAGCGCTTGAACAGCGCCGTCTGCTCGAGCACCGGCGTGCGCATTTCCAGATAGCCGTACTGCGCCATGAGCTGGCGCACGTGCTGCTCGAAGTACTGCCAGAGCGGCGAGCGCTCGGGCAGCAGGTCATTCATGCCTCGGATGGCCTGTAATTTACTGGACATTGATGGTTTATCGCTGCGTTTCAAAAGGGGCGCCCGAACCTCAGGCGCGGGTGATGACATCCTGCTCTTCGGCCTGCTTGCGCGCGACGCGTTCACGGATCAGCTTTTCAAGATCATCCACGAGATGGTCGTTGCGCAGCTTCTGGGCCGGCTTGCCATCGATGTAGATCAGGTTGGCCGGGCTGCCGCCGGTCAGACCGATATCGGTTTCCTTCGCCTCGCCGGGGCCGTTGACCACGCAGCCGATAACCGAGACGTTCAGCGGCGTCATGACGTCCTCGAGACGCTCCTCGAGTGCATTCATGGTGCCGATGACATCGAAGTTCTGACGCGAGCAGCTCGGGCAGGCGATGAAATTGATGCCCCGCGAGCGCAGTTTCAGGCTCTTGAGGATGTCATAACCGACCTTGATCTCCTCGACCGGGTCGGCGGCCAGCGAGATACGCAGGGTATCGCCGATGCCATCCATCAAAAGCGCACCCAGACCGATCGAGGACTTGACCGTGCCGCCGCGCAGACCGCCGGCTTCGGTAATCCCCAGGTGCAGGGGCTGATCGATCTGGCCGGCAATCTGGCGGTAGGCGTCGACCGCCATGAAGACATCGCTGGCCTTGAGCGAAATCTTGTACTCCTGAAAGTCCAGACGATCGAGATAGTCGATGTGGCGCATGGCCGATTCGACCAGCGCAGCCGGCGTCGGTTCGCCGTACTTTTTCTGCAGGTCCTTTTCCAGCGAGCCGGCATTGACGCCGATACGAATCGGGATG
The DNA here is from genome assembly GCF_053903105.1 of Kushneria sp. AK178. Classification (NCBI taxonomy): domain Bacteria; kingdom Pseudomonadati; phylum Pseudomonadota; class Gammaproteobacteria; order Oceanospirillales; family Halomonadaceae; genus Kushneria; species Kushneria sp. AK178. The sequence goes on from NZ_CP096381.1 coordinate 870,161, forward strand.
CCGTTGTCGCGCGCGGCCTGAACCACGGCGCGGACGCGATCTTCCCGGCCGATATTGCCCGGATTGATGCGCAGGCAGTCGGCGCCCAGCTCGGCCACGCGCAGGGCGATGCGGTAATCGAAATGGATGTCGGTGACCAGCGGCACCGAGGTGCGCTGCTTGATTTTGCCGAACGCCTCGGCGCTGTCCATATCCGGTACCGAGACACGCACGATGTCGCCACCGGCGGCGGCGATACGCTCGATCTGATCGACGGTGGCATCAACGTCCAGCGTGTCGGTATTGGTCATGCTTTGAACCGAAATCGGCGCATCGCCACCCACGGGCACATTGCCGACATGGATCTGGCGCGACTGGCGCCGCTGGATCGGGGACTGGCTAATCATGATAAATCACTCCCCCAGGGTAAAACGGGCAACGTTGCTGCTGCCGGCGTATTGAGACATGTCAACGCGTTCGCCTCTGTAATCGATGTTGACCTGATCGGCATTGCCTACCGTCAGGCGAAAGGGCGGCGCGCCTTCGATGGTGGCAGTGGTGCCACTCTGCTGCAGGCCGCGCAGTACGGTGGTGTCGTTGGCATCACGGACATCCACCCACGACTCGCTGTCAAACTGCATCTCGATGCTGCGACCGCTGGTGGCCGCCTCGCTGTCTGATGGTTCCTCACTGCTGATATCCGCCAGGCCGCCGGTCGCTCCGTTGCGGCCCTCGGGCGTATCAACCTGAAGCGTGCCGGATTCGGGCTCGGCGCTGCTGTCGTCGCCGGCGACCCGGGCGGCAAGGGTCGTATCCACCGGCGCACCGCCGGCCATGGTACCCGAGCCATCGGCCGATGTGTTATCCACCATGGGTTGTGGTTCAGGTGCCGGCGGCAGATCGCGATCACCGGCGTCGTCCTGCGCGGTGACGGCCGGCTCGGACATGGCAGTGTCATCGCCATAGCCCGGCGCGCTTTCACGTCCTTCCCACCATAGCAGGGTCATCACGGCCAGAATGACCACGACGCCCAGGGTCACGATCCGAAAGGCGATGGCGCCCATGCGCGACGGCGGCTTGATGCTGCTGACGGGCGCGACGCGACGCTCGTCAAGGTCGCTGCGCCCATGGACACGGTCGTAGGCGGCAACGATGGCACGATCATCGATGCCCAGCAGGCGGGCATAGGCGCGCAGATAGCCTCGACGATAGGTGGGTATCGGAATCTGTTCATAGTTGTCACGCTCCATGTCCGCGACCAGAGACGGTCGCAGATTCAGCTGCTCGGCAGCATCTTCCAGATGCAGGCGCTGGCGCTCGCGCTCTTCACGCAGCATTTCACCGGCGCCCGGCTCTCCGGCGGAAGAAGCATGCTGTTCGCTCATGCAGAAGATTCCTTGTTCGGTCTTGGCACGAAATGTTCCCTTGCCGGCGTTCGGCACAAGGCAGTGTTATTGATCATGTGACGCCTCGCCATGAAGCCTGCGGGATAGCCGCAGGCTCTCGTTATCCTGACCGACAAGCTCGATATAGTGCGCCAGAGACGCGCGGGCCGCCTCCTGCTGGTCCAGCTGGTGCTGCGTCTCGGCCAGTCCCAGCCAGGCCCGCGGCAAATGGTCATCAAGCTGCAGGGCGCGCTGATAGGCGCGTACGGCGTCGTCGTACGCGCTCTGGCGCTGGCGGCACTGCCCGAGGTTGGTGAAAAGCCGGGCGCGGCGCTCATAGCGCAGATCGGACGTTGCCTGTTCCAGCTGCTCGCAGGCCTCGGCGATGCGGTCTTGACCAAACAGGAACGCCGCGTAGTTGTTGCGGGCCCGGGTAAAGGAGCTGCGGGTGCTCAGGGCGCGCTGGAAATAGCGATCGGCGCTGGCGATCTCGCCCTGGCGCTGATAGACCAGCGCCAGTCCCTGCAGGGCGTCGGGATCGTTGGGGGCAATATCGATGGCGCGCTCGAAGGCCTGCTGAGCCCGCTCCAGATCGTCGCGCTGCAGATAGGCCATGCCCAGCTGGGTATAGGCCGAATTCGGCGGCTCTGTCGAGGAGGAGACACTGCTGCCATCGCTGGCGCAGCCTGAAAGGGTCGTGGTCGCGAGCAGCAGGGCGGCCATGGTCAGCAGTGTCCTGAAGGTGCAGCGCAAGTGAGTCATCGACTTCCTGACGTGATGAACATGCTCGAATCCGTCAAATATTAGCGAAAGCGTTGCCCATCAAAGCGCCGGTGCGCCATCAAGTCAAGCCGGTAACCCGCGGTGCGACCGGCGGATCATGAGGCGTCGAGCTGAACGGCCTTGATATAGCGCTCCGCGCGCCGGGTGCGATCCTTGACGCGACCGACCAGCTGCCCGCAGGCGGCATCGATGTCGTCACCGCGCGTGGTGCGTACCGGGGCATTGTGGCCAAGCTCGTAGAGCCAGGCCTGAAAGCGCATCACCTGGTTGCGCGAGGGCTTTTCATAGCCGGCGTGCGGAAAGGGATTGAAGGGGATCAGATTGATCTTGCAGGGCAGATCGCCCAGCACTTCGGCCAGCTGCTCGGCGTGTTCACGCTGGTCGTTGACATCCTTGATCAGGGTGTACTCGATGGTGATATGACGGGTACCGTCGCTTTTGGTCAGATAGCGCCGGCAGGCGTCCAGCAGCGTGGCAATGTTGTACTTGCGATTGAGCGGCACCAGGGTGTTGCGAAGCTCATCGTTGGCGGCGTGCAGCGAGATGGCAAGCGCCACGTCGATCTCGTCGCCGAGCTTCTCGATCATGGGCACCACGCCCGAGGTGGAAAGCGTCACACGGCGCTTGGACAGGCCGTAGCCGTTGTCATCGAGCATCAGATGCATGGCGGGAACGACGTTGTCGTAGTTCAGAAGCGGCTCGCCCATGCCCATCATCACCACGTTGGTCACGGCACGACGGCCGTCGTCGTGGCCCATGCGGCCGCCGGCACTGGCCTGGGCGACCCAGAGCTGACCGATGACCTCGGCGGCAGTCAGGTTGCGCTGGAATCCCTGCTTGCCGGTCGAGCAGAAGCTGCAGTCCAGCGAGCAGCCTACCTGGGAGGAGACGCACAGCGTGCGCCGGCTGTTGTTTTCGGACGGGATCAACACGGTTTCCACGAAGCTGCCGTCTTCCACCTCCAGCACCCATTTCTGCGTGCCGTCGCTGGACTGGCCTTCGTAGACCACCTTCGGCCCGCGAACTTCGGCCACGCGTGCAAGCTTGTCACGCAGGGCCTTGGAAAGATTGGTCATCTGCGAGAAGTCATCGACACCCTCATGATGGATCCACTTCATGACCTGGGCGGCACGAAACTTCTTTTCGCCCTGCTCGATGAAGAACTGTTCCATCTGGCTGCGTGAAAGACCCAGAAGATTGACGCGTGTCGTCGTGGCAGTCTGTGTCATGGCAGTGAGCTCGCTGGTGTCATTATGAGAAAGAAGGCCGCCACCCGCCCGGGGCGGATGACGGCCGAGCGCGACGGGCAATCAGCCGCGCGGGCAGATCTCTTCACTGGAGAAGAAATAGTCGATTTCGCGCTGGGCGGATTCCGGCGCATCGGAGCCGTGAACGGCGTTGGCATCGATGGAGGTGGCGAAATCGGCGCGAATGGTGCCGGCTTCGGCCTTTTTCGGGTCGGTGGCGCCCATCAGCTCGCGGTTTTTGGCGATGGCGTTATCGCCTTCGAGCACCTGAACCACGACCGGACCGGAAGTCATGAAGGAGACCAGATCGTTGAAGAAGGGACGCTCGCGGTGCTCGGCGTAAAAGCCCTCGGCCTTGTCCTGCGACAGGCTGATCATCTTGCAGGCCACGACCTGCAGGCCGGCCTTTTCAAAGCGAGAGATGATCTCGCCGACGGCATTTTTGGCAACCGCGTCCGGCTTGATGATGGAGAGAGTACGTTCCTGGGCCATGTTAAGGGGCTCCTGACAGGTTGATGAGTTCAAAAATATTCATGATCGGGATAGCGCAGAGCCGGCAGCTGCGTAGGCAGCTGCCGGCTCCGGCAAAAATCGCGCCATTATAGCTGTCGCCGGTGCAATATGCATCCGCAGTGGCGGGCGCCGGGTCAGACGCTGAAGCTTTCCCCGCAGCCGCACTCATCGCGCACGTTGGGATTGTTGAAGCGAAAGAAGCGGTTGAGCCCTTCGCTGACGTAGTCCACCTCCGTACCGTCGAGCACGGAGAGGGCGTCACTGTCGACGATGACCCTGACGCCGTGATCCTCGAACACCTGATCGTCGGCTTCAACGCGGTCGGCAAAATCGAGTACATAGCTGTAGCCGGAGCAGCCGCTCGGCTTGACGGCCACTCGCAGTCCTTCGCCGCTGCCGCGCTCGTCGAGCACGTGGCGGATCTGGTGGGCGGCGGCTTCGGAAATCGATATCCGGGCCATGATGGTGTCCTCCCCGGTGGTGCGCATCAAACGCGCGAAAATGACAAAAGATGCTCAGGCGCTCTGGCGCGTACGCAGGCTCTTCAGGGCATCCGAGAGTGATTCAAGTGCCTGGTCGATCTCCTCGACCCGGCTGAAACGACCAAGGCTGAAGCGGATCGAGGCCAGCGCCTGCTCCCGCGGCACGCCGATGCCGGTCAGCACGTAGGAGGGGTCGACGCTGGCCGAATTGCAGGCCGAGCCGGTGGATACCGCCAGACCGCGCAGCGCCATGACCAGTGCCTCGCCATCGACGCCGTCAAAGCCGGCATTGATGATGTTGGGCACCTGTCGGCTGCCGTCGCCGTTGATCCAGGTGCCCTCAAGGGCCTGCAGTCCCTGACGAAACCGCTGGCCGAGGCTGTCGAGATGAGCGTTATCGCTGTCCTGCTCTTCCATCGCCAGCGCAAAGGCCTGTCCCATGCCGGCAATCTGATGGGTCGCCAGCGTGCCGGAGCGCATGCCGCGCTCGTGACCGCCGCCGTGAATCAGCGCCTCGATTCGCGTGCCGCGGCGCACGTAGAGCGCGCCGATGCCCTTGGGGCCGTAGACCTTGTGCGCCGACAGCGACAGCATATCGATGGGCAGGGCGCTCATGTCCAGTTCGATTCGGCCGGCGGCCTGGGCGGCGTCGACATGAAAGGCGGCGCCGTGCTCGGCGGCAATCGTGCCCAGTGTCGCGAGATCGTTGATGCTGCCCAGCTCGTTGTTGACCGCCATCAGCGACACCAGCACGGTATCGGCGCGCAGCGCGTCCCGCAGGGCCTGCGGTGAGACCGTGCCGTCGGGATTCGGCGCCAGGCGGGTCACCTCGAAGCCTTCCTGCTCCAGTGCCGCGACGCTGTCGAGCACGGCCTTGTGTTCGATGCTCGAGGTGATCAGATGTCGACCGCGGGCGCGATGGGCGCGCATATAGCCGATAAGCGCCAGGTTGTCGGCCTCGGTCGCCCCGGAGGTCCAGACAATCTCGCGCGGGTCAGCGCCGATCAGGTCGCTGACCTGACGTCGTCCGGTCTCGACGGCCTGCTCGGCCAGCCAGCCCGACATGTGGCTGCGCGAGGCCGGATTGGCAAAGGTGCCTTCCAGCGTGAGATGGCGTGCCATGACCTCGGCAACACGCGGGTCGACCGGCGTGGTGGCCGCGTAGTCAAGGTAGAGAGGCATGGTGCTCATGATGTTTTCCTTTCTCTCACGTCATGACCATCCGCACGACGCACAATGACATTAGGACGTATGGGCCACCGGCAAAACGGCAATCTGGTTGGCGCTGTCCTGCTGCCGACAGGCGATACGCTGGACATCGTGACGATGAATCAGCTCCTCGAGCGTAATACGATCGAGAAAATCGTGTATGGCATCGGACAGATCGCTCCAGAGATGATGCGTCAGACAGGTACTGCCCTGCTGACAGTCGCCGGTGCCCTGGCAGCGGGTGGCATCGATGGATTCGTTGACCGCATCGATGATGCTGGCCACGGAGATGTCCGCGGGGGGGCGGGCCAGCAGATAGCCGCCGCCCGGACCGCGAACGCTGGTCACCAGCCCCTGGCGACGCAGCCGGGCAAAAAGCTGCTCGAGATAGGAGAGCGAAATGTCCTGACGCTCGGAGATGTCGGCCAGACTGATGGGCGAGCCATCACCGTGCAGGGCCAGATCGAGAATGGCCGTCACGGCGTAGCGGCCCTTGGTCGTCAGACGCATGATCCAGATTCCGCAGCATGACAATAATCATTGATTATGATAATCCCGAGCGCTGCGGTCAACAATTGCGGGTGGCGCTTCCGGCGTATCTACAGGGGCAGTGTCAGCCTTCGTCCCGGTCCATGGGCCTGGCGGTGGTGTTCTGAAGGCGGTCCACCCGTGTCAGAATGCCGCGCAGCATGTTGAGTTCCATGACGTCGAGCCGGCTTCTCATGTAAAGGCGGCGCAGGCGTGCCATCAGCTGGCGCGGGTTGGCCGGGTCGTGAAAGCCGATATCGGTCAGGGTGCGCTCGAGATGCTCGAAAAAGCGCTCGGTATCGGCGTGGCTGGCCAGCGCATTGTCCCACTCCACGCCAAAGGGATGAACCGAGCCGGGCATGGCCTCGGGCAAACCGGACGGTGTGGCAAGGGTTGCCTGGCGGCACTCGTAGGCCAGCACCTGTACGGCGGCGGCCAGATTGAGCGAGCTGTAATCGGCCGATGTCGGAATGTGCACATGGGTATGGCAGCGCTGGAGCTCTTCGTTGGTCAGTCCCGTGTCCTCGCGGCCGAAGACCAGGGCGACCGTGCCATCGTGGCCCTGCATCTCGCCGGGCAGGCGCGTGGAAAACTCCCGCGGCGAGCACAGCGGCCAGGGCAGGTGGCGCGAGCGCGCGCTGGCACCGACCACCCAGCGACAGTCCGTCAGGGCCGTGTCGAGCGTGTCGTGCAGGGTGGCCCGCTCGAGGATGTCATCGGCGCCCGAGGCCCTGGAAATGGCCTCGGGAGTAATGCCCTCGCAGCGCGGTGCGACCAGCGCAAGCTGCGCAAGTCCCATGGTTTTCATGGCGCGCGCGGCGGCGCCGATATTGCCGGGATGACTGGTACCGGTCAGAACAATACGAATGCGCTCTAGCATGGAAATCGCCGTCATACAGAAAACGTGAGCCGTTGGGCCGTGGAAGGCGCGAGTCTAGCATGGCGTCACCGGTGTCTGCCCTGATGGAGCGCTGGCACGTCTCCGGTGTCTCTGCTAGCATCGTCGGCCACTTTTCCAGCCAGTTCCGCTTTCCGGATCTCTCATGTGTTATCGCATCGTCGGTGCGCCTGCCTCATGGCAGGTCGTACCGGCGACGCTTGAATCTGTCAGATACCGCTCTGGCTTCGCTCTTTAACAGCACTCGGTTCGAGGATTGATCATGCATCCAATGGTCCAGTTTGCCCTGCGCGCGCTGCGTGGCGCCCAGGAACAGTTCGTTCGCGTTCGCGACCGACTTGATATTGCCCGTGAAGACAACACGCTTGATGCGCTGCTCAGCGATACCGGCCAGCGCGCTGAAACCCTGATTGCCTCCCAGTTCGGCAAGGGGTACCCGGAACACGGCATGTCGGGGCGTTACATCGGCTGGAATGAAGGCCGCGGTGAAGGACGTGATTATCACTGGAAGATCGAGATCTTTCATGGCTATGCCAATATGGCATCCGGTACCTCGGGCTGTGCGCTGTCGATGGTCTGCCTTTACAAGGGCCGTCCCGAGCATGCCGTCATCATTTCGCCCTTTACCGATGAAGAGTATCTGGTCAGCCGCGGCCGCGGGGCCCACTACAACGATCGACGCATGCGTGTGCCCACGCGCACCAGCATTGACGGCAGCCGCATCTCGCTGGGGCTGCCCGAAAACTGGATGCGCGAGCGCTATTTCTCGACCTGGCAGATGCTGACCGCACAGCTGGGCGGGCGTGTGGACATGCTGCGCGCTTCCGGCTGCCCGCTGCTGGACATGCTGGCGCTGTGTGCCGGCCACGTCGATGCCGCCTTCATTCTGGGCCTTGATGAGCAGGACATGCATATCATCAGTCTGGTGCTCAAGGAGTGCGGGGCGCTGTCCGGCACGCCACAGGGCAGCCCGCAGATCAGGGTGGAAGGGGCGCTCATGGCGGCCTCGCCACGACTGTTCAAGCAGCTGGTACAGATGACGGGCAGCGCCAACCTGCCGACATCCTGAGCGCTCGACACGTCGTCTTTTACAGCCTGTCAATCAAAAAGGCCCGCCTCCATGAGGCGGGCCTTTTTTGGGGCCGAAGGAGGCGAGACGTCAGGGCGTCTCGTCGTCGGCGGCGTTTTCACGTTTGGCCGGGATCAGGTCCTCGCGCTCCAGCCTGACCAGCAGCAGCATGGCCGCCGCCACGTAGATGGAGGAGAACGTACCCAGCACCACGCCCACGATCAGGGCCAGCGAGAAGTTGTGAATCATGTCGCCGCCCAGGAAAAACAGCGCCAGCAGCACCAGCAGGGTCGTGCCCGAAGTCGACAGCGTTCGCGACAGGGTCTGGTTGATGGCGTCGTTGAAGATTCTGGCCAGATCACTGGACTGGGAGCGTCGTATGTTCTCGCGGATGCGGTCATAGACGATGATGGTGTCGTTGAGCGAGTAACCGATCACGGCCAGCACCGCCGCCAGTACCGTCAGGTCGAAGTCGAGACCGAACAGGGCAAAAAAGCCCAGCAGGATCACCACGTCGTGGCCCAGCGAGATCAGGGCGCCAAGGGCAAACTTGTACTGGAAGCGAAAGGCGACATAGAGGGCGACCACGCCCAGGGCCACCAGCATGCCCAGCCCGCTCTGGTCGCGGAGCTGGTCGCCGACCTGGGCGCCGACGTATTCGGCGCGCACCAGATCGACCTGCTCGCCCTGAGCGCGCAGGGCACCGAGGACCTGCTGGCCGATGCCGTCATCAAAGGTCTGCTGAAGGCGGACGAGAATATCGGTGTCGGCGCCGAAGGTCTGCACCGAGTAGTTGCCGAAACCGGCCGCGCCCAGCTCGTCGCGCACCTCGTCCAGAGAGGGCGGCTGGGCGTAGCTCACCTCGACCTGGGTGCCGCCGGTGAAATCGAGCCCCAGACTCAGGCCCTTGACGGCCAGCGCCCCAAGGGCGAGGACCGTCAATATAATGGAGACGATGTAGGCAGCCTTGCGCTTGCCCATGAAATCAATTTGCGTCATTTGCCGGCCTCCTCAGATCCACAGCTTCTTGAGCGACTTGCCGCCTACGATAAGGTTGGTAAGGGCACGGCTCACCATGACGGCGGTAAAGACCGAGGTCAGAATGCCCAGCGAGAGCGTGACCGCAAAGCCCTTCACGGGACCGGTACCGATCGAGAACAGGATGACTGCCACCAGCAGGGTGGTGATGTTGGCATCCAGAATGGCGGTGAAGGCGCGCTCATAGCCGGTATGAATGGCCTGCTGTATCGAGCGGCTGCGCATCTCCTCGCGGATACGTTCGAACACCAGCACGTTGGCGTCGACCGCCATGCCCAGCGTCAACACGATACCGGCAATGCCCGGCAGGGTCAGGGTGGCGCCCAGAATCGACATGGCGGCGATCAGAAGCGTCAGGTTGACCGTCAGGGCCAGATTGGCGATCAGGCCGAAGCCCTTGTAGCGCACGATCATGAAGGCCAGCACCAGAATCAGCCCGACAATGACCGACATGACGCCGCGGTCGATGTTCTGCTGACCCAGGCTTGGCCCGATGGTGCGCTCCTGGGCGAAGTAGATGGGGGCGGCCAGCGAGCCCGAGCGCAGCAGCAGTGACAGCTCGCGCGCCTCGGTGGGGGAGTCCAGTCCGGTGATGCGGAACTGGTTGCCCAGCGCGCTCTGAATGGTGGCCAGGCTGATGATGCCGCGCTCGGTATAGGGCACGCGCTCCTCGACCTGCTCACCGTCGCGCATCACGGTGCGCGTGCGGGTCTTGTGCTCAATAAAGAGCACCGCCATGTTGCGCCCGATATTGGCGCGCGTGGCGCGGTTCATTCGGCTGCCGCCCGGGCCGTCCAGATTGATGTTGACCTGCGGTCGCCCGCTGTCATCGAAGGAGGTGCTGGCACTGGAGACACGGTCACCGGTGATGATGACATCACGCTCCAGTGCGGCACGGCGGCCACCGTCATTGCGGAATTCAAACGCCTGCTGCTGGTCGGCACTGGTGCTGTCGCTGGCCTCGAGGCGGAATTCCAGGTTGGCCGTGGCGCCCACGATGCGCTTGGCCTCGGCGGTGTCCTGCACGCCCGGCAGCTCGACCACGATGCGGTTGGGGCCCTGACGCTGTACCAGCGGTTCGGACACGCCCAGCTCGTTGACACGATTGCGCAGGGTGGTGAGGTTCTGATTAACGGCGTAGTCCTGAATGTCGTTGACGGCCTGCTCGGTCAGCGTCATCACGAGCGTCGGCCCCCCCTCGTCATCGTTGGACAGGGTGAATTCGTTGTACTGCCGATTGAGCAGCGCTCGCGCCTGGCTGCGATCCTCGGCGTTGGCAAAGGTAAAGCGGATGGTATTGTCGCCGGTGGTGTTGTTGCGATAGCGGATCCCTTCGCCGCGCAGCGCCTCACGCATGGCGCTGGCGTTGACGTCCAGACGCTGATCGATGGCGGCATCCATGTCCACTTCCAGCAAAAAGTGCACGCCACCGCGCAGATCAAGGCCCAGATTCATGGGCTTGGCGCCGATGGACTGCAGCCACTGCGGTGTGGAGTCGGCCAGGTTGAGGGCCACGGTATAGCCCTGTCCCAGCGCCTGACTGACCACATCACGGGCCGCCGTCTGCTGTGAGCCGTTGTCCAGTCGGAACAGGGCGGTGCCATCGTTCAGTTCCCTTGAACTGACGTCGATGCCGGCCTGCTCGAGAGTCTGTTCGACACGGGTCATCTCGCTGTCGCCAACGCTGGTGCTGCTGTTGGCCGCGCTGATCTGGATAGCCGGGTCCTTGGGGTACAGATTGGGCAGTGCATAGAGCACGCCCACAACGAATACGAGGAGTATCAGCAGATACTTCCAGAGGGGATAACGATTGAGCATCGTGGCCCTGTCCTGATTGGCTGGTGGCTCAAGGAGCGCTTTTGGGGTCGTATCAATGACCACAGGGCCCGGCCAATGGTTCAATCACCACTGAACGAGCCCCGGGCAAAGGACGACATGTTGTGTTCAACACGTCGCGGTCAGGTGATGACCATGCGCGATACTCGGGCGATGGCCGCCTGCCTTTAATGGGTTCAGATCGATTTCAGTGTGCCCTTGGGCAGTACGCTGATAACCGAGCTCTTCTGAACGTTGACTTCAGTACCTTCGGCGATCTCCAGGGAGATGAACTCATCACCTACCTTGGTCAGGCGCCCCATCAGGCCACCGCTGATGGTGACTTCATCGCCCTGGGAGAGCTCTGACATCAACTTCTTGTGGGCCTTGGCGCGCTTGGACTGCGGTCGCCACAGCAGGAAATAGAAAATCAGGACAAAGCCGACCAGCATGACGATCTGACCGATGGCACCTGCGCCACCGGCACTGCCGGCGCCCCCTTCTGCCATGGCCGCCGGAATCAGGTACTCGAGCATGAGGTTTCCTCTAGGAATAATCTTGTTCAGTGGTGCTCTGTTATAAGCCGTTTACGCCTCAAGTGGCGGGACCATCTGGCCCCGGCGCGCATAGAACGCTGCCACGAAGTCCGCCAATGTACCCGCTTCGATAGCCCCGCGCAAACCACTCATCAGCTGCTGGTAATGTCGCAGATTGTGGATGGTATTGAGCTGTGCCCCCAGCATTTCGCCGCAGCGGTCCAAGTGATGAAGATAGCTGCGCGAGAAGTGCTGGCAGGTGTAGCAGTCGCAGCCTTCCTCCAGCGGACGGGTGTCGTGGCGATGGGTGGCATTGCGGATGCGAATGACGCCGTCAAAGGTGAAGAGATGGCCGTTGCGGGCGTTGCGGGTCGGCATGACGCAGTCGAACATGTCGACGCCGCGACGCACGCCTTCGACCAGATCCTCCGGTCGCCCCACGCCCATCAGGTAGCGCGGCTTGTCGTCCGGCATCAGCCCGGGGAGATAATCCAGCACTCCGATCATCTCCTCCTTGGGCTCGCCGACCGACAGACCGCCGATGGCCAGTCCGTCAAAGCCGATCTCTTCGAGCCCCTCGAGCGAGCGCTCGCGCAGCTCGCGATGCATGCCGCCCTGAATGATGCCGAACAGGGCAGAAGGGGAGTCGCCATGGGCTTCCAGCGAGCGCTGTGCCCAGCGCAGCGACAGCTCCATCGAGCTTTTGGCCTCGTCAAACGTGGCCGGGTAGGGCGTGCACTCGTCAAAGATCATGACGATGTCGGAGCCCAGCGAGCGCTGGACTGCCATCGACTCTTCCGGTCCCATGAAGATTCTGGCGCCATCGACCGGCGAGCGAAAGTGAACGCCGGCCTCGGTGATCTTTCTCATGTCGCCCAGCGAGAAGACCTGAAAGCCGCCGGAGTCGGTCAGGATCGGCTTGTGCCACTGGGCAAAGTCATGCAGATCGCCATGGGCTTCAATCACCCCGGTACCGGGGCGCAGCCAGAGGTGAAAGGTGTTGCCCAGAATGATGTCGGCGCCGATGGCCTCGACATCCTTCGGCGTCATGCCCTTGACGGTGCCATAGGTGCCTACCGGCATGAAGGCGGGGGTTTCGACGCTGCCGCGCGGGAAGGTCAGACGCCCACGGCGGGCGCGGCCATCGGTTGCCATGCGCTCAAAGCGCATGAAGCAGTCCTGTCTCATGAAAGATCCTGTCGGTACCTGAAAGTTATCGATACAAGGGGCGTGGCACGGGCTCAGGTGCGCTGCCGGGTGAGATACATGGCGTCGCCGTAGCTGAAAAAGGCGTAACGCTCATCGACCGCGGCCTGATAGGCCTGCATGACATGGTCGTGTCCTGCAAAGGAGGCGACCAGCATCAAAAGGGTGGATTCCGGCAGATGGAAGTTGGTGATCAGAGCGTCCACGCACCGCCATTGATAGCCCGGGTAAATGAAAATGTCCGTGTCGCCACTGAAGGCTTCAATTCGGCCGCTGTTGCTGTGCTGGCAGGCACTTTCCAGACAGCGCACGCTGGTGGTGCCGACCGCAATGACCCGGTTGCCGCGATCCTGCGCCGCGCGCACCTGCTGTGCGGTGGCCTCGCTGATCTCGATCCATTCGCTGTGCATGTGGTGCTCGAGGATGTTGTCGACCCGCACGGGCTGGAAGGTGCCGGCGCCGACGTGCAGCGTGACGAAGGCCTTGTCGATGCCGCGTTGTGCCATGGCCTCGAGCAGCGTCTCGTCAAAGTGCAGACCGGCTGTAGGGGCGGCAACCGCGCCATCGCGGCGGGCATAAACGGTCTGGTAACGCTCGCGATCGGTGTGTTCGTCCTCACGTTCGATATAGGGCGGCAGCGGCATGTGGCCGTGGGCTTCGAGAAGCGCCACCAGCGGCGTGTCGCCTTCAAAATGCAGCTCGAACAGGGCATCGCGGCGGCCCTCCACCACGGCGTGAACGTCACCTTCGAACACAAGCCGCGTGCCGATCTTCGGTGCCCTGCTGGCGCGCAGATGCGCCAGTCCGCGGTGTGCATCCAGCGGGCGCTCCAGCAGCATCTCTACGCGGCCGCCGCTCTCCTTGTGACCGAACAGGCGTGCGGGAATGACGCGGGTGTCGTTGAACACCACCAGATCGCCCGGATCCAGATGGTCCAGAAGCGCGGGAAAGCGGGTGTGCTCGAGATGGCCACTGTCACCATCGACGCACAGCAGGCGGCAGTCGCTGCGCTGGTCGCTGGGATAACGGGCTATCAGCTCATCGGGCAGGTCAAAATGAAAGTCGGCGCGCTGCATCGGTCATCAGGGTCGGTGTTGAAAAGGGCTGGCATGATAGCGGATGGCACCGGTCGGCGTCATTGACGTGTTGACCACGGCTCGTATAATACGCCTCGCGCAACACTGCCGGTGTGGCGAAATTGGTAGACGCAGCGGATTCAAAATCCGCCGGACTAATACTCCGTGTCGGTTCGAGTCCGACCACCGGCACCATCCCTTCCGCTGTTGCTTCTGTTGTTGATCCCCGCTTTTTGTCTCCTGCCTTGCCATCTATCCCGGCAGGACGTGTATTCTTGCCTGCTATCTCCGTTTTAAACACTTATCAGGAGCGCGTCCGGTGTCTCATCAAAGCTGCATGGTTCGGCATTTTCAGTATTTTACCGATCTTTCCGATTCGGAAATCGAGCTTTTGAGTACGCTTGAAAAGTCGCCCGAGCAGCTGGGGGGCGGAGAAGTGCTATGGCGGGAAGGCGAGCGCGCCGAAGAAATGGCAGTGCTGAGCCAGGGCTGGGCCTACAGCAGCTATATGCTCGAGGATGGCAGCAGAATGATTCTGGACATCTTCATGCCCGGTGACGTCATCGGTCTGCGGGAATACGCCTCCGAGGCCCATCAGACCACCGTTGAAGCCATTACCGACTGCACGTTCTGTCGCTTTCCACACTGCCATCTGGAAAGCGTTTTCGAGCAGTCCGGACGATTGACCAATACCTTCTTTTCCATTTCAGCCATTCAGCAATCCATACTGGTCGAGCGCATGGTCAACCTGGGGCGACGGACCGCGCAGGGCAAGCTGACCCATTTCCTGTGCGAGATGCGAAGCCGCCTGTCCAAGACCAATGCCGGCGCTCTTGAAGAGTTCAGCCTGCCGCTGTCACAGCAGATGCTGGCGGATCTGATGGGTCTGACGTCGGTTCATGTCAGTCGGGTGTTTTCGGCGTTGCGCGAACAGTCGCTGGTCTATCGTGAGCGTCATCGGGTGTCCATTCCGGATGTCGATCGGCTGAAGGAATTTGCCGATTTCAGGGAAGGTTATCTGCGGATACGTCACAAGGGTACGGGGTCCGAAAGGCCATGATGCCCCCCGGGTGTTAACGAAGGGTGCGCCGGGAAAGCGGTCATTTGAACGAAGAAGTATTAAAAAAATAATTCATTTTTTGGATCAAGATCCTGGTCGGCATCATGCTAATGAATGCTGATGCCGTAAGTTTTTAATTCTTGAATGTAGTTTCAAATGTCACTCTGGTTTTATTTTTAATGCTCAAGCGTTAATAACCCCCCGGAACTGGCGAATCGGCATAACTTGTTTGCCGTTATTACATTAGATTCCTCTGGCGGTATCACCTGTCAGAGAGCGTCGTAATGGCCAGCGAAAGTATTTCCAAAGCCCCGGCAAGGGGTCGTATAAGGTGGATGGATGCCCTTAGAGGGCTTGCCATCACCATGGTGGTGTATCTGCACAGTGCCGACTCGATGTCGCTCAAATTTGATGAGCTTGCTCCCATCTTTACCGATATCAACGGGTATTTTTCACCCTTTAGAATGCCGGCACTGATGCTGTTGTCAGGGCTTCTGGTGGCGGGATCCATGCGAAAGGGGGCCGGTCGTTATTTCCAGGGCAAGCTGTCCGGCATTTTGTACCCGTACGTTATCTGGTCGGTCATTTCCTACGGCCTTTTCCTGTTCAGGGCGCATTTCAATGGCAAGCCGCCGGTCGATTTCTGGCACTCGCTGTTGTTCGATCCCATGGCCTATCTGTGGTTTATCTATTACATCTTCCTTTACTACGTCATCGCCTTTTTCCTGCTCAGGCTGCACTGGACCGTGTCCATTCTGGGGTCGCTGGCGCTCTATCTGGTCCTGAAGGATACCGGCTTTGATCGCTTCATGTTCCATCTCCCGTTTTTCATTGTGGGAGGCGTGCTGGGCTATCACCTTGACGCGTTCAGACACTTTATCGAACGCACCAGCTGGCTGGCCGTAGTGGCGCTGGCAGGGCTGGTCGGCTGGTATGTTCTGGCCTATCAGGGGGTGGTCGCCACCGGCGGTGACTATCAGCCCATCTCCATGGGGCTGGCACTGGCCATGACCCTGGTGCTGCTGCGTGTTGTCACCTTCAAATGGGCGGCGCCGGTACTACGTCCCTTTGAGTGGTTTGGCCGCAACTCGCTGGTGCTGTTTCTGGTGCACTTCCCGGTGACCTGGGTAGCGCCCGTGGTACTGACGCGAGTCGTACAGGGCGACCCTGATCCGGTCTTCCCGCTCTATTTCCTGGCCGTGCTGGCCGTCAGCTCGCTGGCCGCCGTCATGAACAATCGCAGCAAGCTGGTATCGCTGCTGTTTACTGCCAACGTGTTGATCAATCGCAGGGCCGCCAGTCGGCGCGAAAAGCGGATCGGCAATGCCGGTGTGGCCCGCTGACAGGCCCTGATGGGGTGCTGCGCTGTTCGACGTGACCGGCCATGGAGCCGGTTACGTGCATTTGGCCGGTATGAAAACGCTGTCTTCGCAGGCAGGTGCAACGGGGCGTGAAAGCCCCTAGAATGTCGGCATTCATGTGGCCGGGAGAGACCGGTCATGTTCTGCAGGACCTGAACGGGAGCATTCATGAGCGAGGGTGTACTGCATTTTTTCTTTATCACGTCAGGCGCGATCCTGACGCTGATCTTCTTCCCGCTGCTGGTCATGGTGCTCTGGAAGACACTGCGGCGCTGGCGCGAGGACAAACGCTCCCGGCACTGATCGGGGGTGCCGCCATCTTCGTGTTCCGCCAGCGCCGCGGCGCTGGCGGAGCAGGCAGTTATCTGACCGTAATGACCCGGCAGGCCGCGTGATGGTTGACAGCACGGGAGACGCTGCCGCCCGCCCTGTCCGATGTCCTGCCAAGCCCTCTGTAGCCCATCACGATCGCATCGGCATCAAGCCGGTGCGCTTCACGTTCGATCACATCGGCAGGCTGTCCCTGACGAATCAGAATGCTGGTCTCGATATCCGAGGTATCGATGGTCTCAAGCGCGATCTCGACAAGCTGCATGGCAGCATCGTCGCGCGAGGCGTCGTCGGCGGTCTGTGCGGCGGTGTCGCTTTCATCGGTGAAAACCGGTACATGCAGCAGATAGAGTCTGGCAGCGTTGGCTCGTGCCAGCTGTGCGGCGATATCAAGCGCCTTGTTGGCATTCCCGGAGCCATCCAGTGGTACGAGAATCGTGCGATACATTGTGGGCCTCCTTTTGTCCGTGTGTTTCAGGATCATGACGCGCCCGCCCAGTATAAAGCCGCTACCGGGCCTGTCAGAGAGGACGACCGGTCACGCCCGTGCTCGGGCCATCGAAATGAGAAGGGCAGATACTAAAACGCCCGCACCGGAAAGGGGCGGGCGTGCAAAAAAGGCAATCGATCAGGAACGACGGCCCAGCAGGAGACCGGCTACCAGGCCAAGGGCAGCGCCTGCACCAATGTAGCTCCAGGCGTTTTCATGCACGTGACGATCCAGATCACGTGCGCCTTCTTCGGTCAGCTCCCAGGCGCGCTGTCCTTCGTCTTCCACCCGATCACGTGCCTGATGCCAGCGATGACCAAGCTGGTCGCCGGCACCCCTGAGGCGGCCACGGACCTTGTCACCCGCTGAGTCGAGCTCGTCCTCATAGCGCGCCAGAGCGCGTGCGCCCCGCTTGTTCAGTTCCTTTTCGTAGTCCTTGAGACGACGACGCGTGCGACTTTCGCTGGATGAAAAAATGCCCATCTGATGTCCTCCGATGACGTGGTCAGGCTTGCTTCAGGTCAATACTGAACGTGCATTTGTCAGTATATGTGGCTGAAAACGGTCATGTCTGTCCGATTCAGGCAGCGCCAGCTGTCGTTTTTCATGACCTGCGCTGCCTGATTGGACACTGTACTCAAGCGTAGTTCAGATCAAAACACTTAACCTGGTCTTCATATTGGTGACATCGGGGCGTCATTTTTGTACAACAACTGCAAAAGGAAAATGTTGTTTCTGGTGCTTTAGCGGGTTTTGAAAATAAAAAAAGCATTTTCAACCAGAAAATATAGACAACAGTTTTACTGGTGTTACTATCCCGATTCTGCAAGGATGCAGATTCGAGGCAGGAAGCCTCCGTCCGATCAGATGGCAGGGTTTTCCAGGAAGGAAAGTGGTCCGGGTCGCCATGGATGGCGTCTGATGCCATGATGCTGGACGTCTGCCGATGATCGCTTTTCCCCGATTTTCCGCTGCAACATTTTCTCGTGATGATGACTGGCCGGCTTCGTTGATCGAAGCCTTTTTTATGCGTGGGTGCGGCGCCAGAAGGGCGGCGCGGACTTCGAATACACCATGAGCAGGCGTAGGATGGTCCGCTTTCCTTGTGGAGAACGTCGCCTTGGGATCATCTCGCGTACGGGTTCAGATCGTCGATGCCTTCAACCGCCCCGTGGGTAGCGCGCGCCGGTGCGATATGCGTCGTCTGCAGATGTGGCATCGCGCTGTATACATTTTCGTGCTCGATCAGCACGACAGATTATGCGTGCAGCGTCGCACGCTCTGGAAAGACATCTTTCCGGGCTATCGTGACCTCTGCGCCGGCGGGGTCGTGGATGCCGGCGAAACCATGGCGTGTGCCGCGCGGCGGGAGCTTCAAGAGGAGCTGGGACTGTTTCTGCCGCTTGAACCGTGTCTGTCCTTGCGTTTTGAACAGGGCATGAATGCCTTTGGTAGTGTCTTTCTGGCGCGCTATCGCCATGAAGCCATCAGGCTCCAGGCCAGCGAGGTGACGGCTATCGAATGGCTGCCGATAAAGGACGCGCTGGCGATTGGCGATGCGACCCCCGACTCGCATCAGGCGCTCGGAGCGCTTGTTGACCGGGGGATCGTGACGTAATTATCGGTCTTCAGGGCTCAGATGCTGCGGGTCTCCCTGACCCACCCGTCGCAGTAGTCCAGTGCCGGCAGGTCGTCATCGGCCAGCCAGATCGGACCATCCAGATCGACGATGGCCGCCCGGGCGGCGACCGGCAGCGCGGCGCGCATGGCCATGGACGTGCCCAGCATGCAGCCAACCATGATGGCCATGCCGTGCTCGTGCGCAGCGTCGACCATCGCCAGGGCTTCCGTCAGCCCACCGCTCTTGTCGAGCTTGATATTGATCATCTCGTAGCGGTCGCTCAGCCGGGCGACATCGCTGCGGGTATGACAGCTTTCATCGGCGCACAGCGGCACCGGGTGGACGAAGTCGGCCAGAATGGCGTCCTCGCCGGCCGGCAGGGGTTGCTCGATCATCTCGATCTTCAGCTGCGCGAGTGCCTGACAGTAACGTTCCACGTCTTCTGCTGACCACGCCTCGTTGGCATCGATGATGATGCGTACGTCCGGGGCGGCCTCGCGAACGGCGCGAACCCGCTCGACGACCTGCTCGTCATTGAGCTTGATCTTCAAAAGCCTGGCGCCATTGGCCATCTCGCGGCAGGTGGCTTCAGCCATCTCGGCTGGAGTAGCGATGGAGATGGTGTGGGCGGTCACGATCTCGTGACCGATGGGTGGCCCCAGTCGCGCGGTCAGCGTGGTGCCTTCCAGTGCGGACTCCAGCGACCAGAGCGCGCAGTCCAGGGCGTTGCGGGCCGGGCCGGCCGGCAGGCGTTCCAGCAGCGTATCGCGGTCGATGCCGCGCTCGATCTCGGCCGCTACTTCATCGATCTCGGCCAGTACCGTCTCGACACTGTGGCCGTAGCGCGGCGTGGGCTTGCTCTCGCCTTGGCCGACCAGCCCGTCCTGATGGATCTCGACGCGAATGATGTCGATCGAGGTACTGGCGCCGCGGGCGATCACGAAGGGCCGGTCCAGCGTCCGGGTCTGGGTATAGCGCTTGAGGGTACGCATTACGCGGCTCCTGTTGTCAGGGCGGTCACGAGCGGTTCGATCCCGAAGCGAATGGGGTCGGTGGCGGGGACGCCAAACTGCCGGCTCAGCGCCGCCAGTTCAACCCGGGCCGTTGCCTCATCCAGCCGGGATGTGTTCACCGAAAAACCGGCCAGCCGGGCTCCAGGATTGGTGACCCGTGCCGCACTCAGGTTGGCCTCGATACAGGCGGCCATGTCGGGCATCGCTCGATTGGGTAGATGGCGCATGTGGGGGCGCCCAAACTCGTGACACATGACGATGTAGTCGGGCTGGGCGCCATGCAGCAGGCCCAGGCTGACACCGGCATAGGCGGGGTGAAACAGGGACCCCTGGCCTTCGATGACGTCCCACTGATCGTCCGATCCGGCCGGGCTCAGCCACTCCACGGCGCCCGAAATGAAATCGGCAATGACGGCATCGATGGCCACTCCTTCTCCGGCGACGAGTACTCCGCACTGGCCGGTGGCGCGAAAGCGGGCCCTGTGTCCTGCCTCTTCAAGCCCACGCTGCAGGGCCAGCGAGCTGAACATCTTGCCCAGCGAGCAGTCGGTGCCCACGGTCAGTACCCGCTTGCCGCTGCGGGGTTCGCCCGTTCCCACCTCCAGCGGCGGATGGCTGTGGCGAATGTCATGCAGCGTCACACCGTGTTCGCGCGCCAGTTCGGCCACGCCCTCGATGGCGTCAAGGCGTTGATGCATGCCGCTGGCCACATCCATGCCGTGCTCGATGGCCCGGCAGATGACATCGCGCCAGTGGGCCGGCAGCTTGCCGCCGGAGTTGGCTACACCGATCACCAGGGTACGGGCGCCGCGCGCGCGAGCTTCTTCGATGCTCAGATCCTCGATGCCGACACTGACTGTCTCATCGGACATGCGCAGCTGGCCCACGGCCTTGTCGGGGCGCCAGATCACCACGGCGCGGGCCATCTTGGCCGAGACGCTGTCTTCGATGTCTCCCAGAAACAGCAGGTAAGGTGAAACGATCTCGGCAGGGCGGTAGGGCTGGGTCGTCATCACAGACTCCGAACGGATGGCTTGGGCATCCATGCAGTGTCGACGAAAAGCGCCATAGCTTCGAATGCTGTTTTATCGCTTCGGTATAACAAAAGCGTATACCCGATGATCACAGGCCCTGCCAGTGCCGTGAGCGCCTCGCCAGCTGCTCGATCAGCAGCGCTCGCAGTTGATGCGCGCAGTGGGGCCAGGGGACATGACGCGCTTTCAGAAGCGCCACGTTCATGTCGAGCGCCGGGGCAAGGGGCAGGACCTGCAGTCGGTCGCGGTAGCGCTCGGCGGTGAAGGGGTCGACGATCCCCGTGCCGCCGCCGGCAATGACCAGTTCGGCAATCACGCTGTAGGTCTTGACCCGCAGGCGCGCCGTCGATGTCAGCCCTTCGGCCTCGAGCGCCCGGTTCAGCAGGGCGCCCAGCGGGTCCGCCTGCGGCATCAGGATCAGGTCATGGGCATTGAGCCACTCAAGCGTGACGCGCTCGGGGGCGGTCATGTCCGGTGGCAGCAGCGCCTGCATCGGCGCTCGCATCAGGTGTTCACACTCGATGCCCTCGGGCGCCGGCTGCTCGAACGCCAGCGCCATGTCCAGCCGGTGGGCCAGAAGCTCGTCGCACAGGGTGGAAAAGTGGGACGTGACCAGCTCGATCTCCAGCGCCGGCAGCTGACGCTGCAGCGCAATCAGGGCCCCCGGCATGATCAGATGGCCGGGCGCGTGGGACGCACCCAGGCGCAGATGCTGATCGACGCCATGGGAAAGCTGGCGGCCCAGCTGATCCACCACGTCGAGCTGTTTGACCGCTGCCTCGATCGCCGGCCACAGCCGCAGCGCTTCAGGGGTCGGGGTCAGCCCGCGCGGATGACGCTCGAACAGGCGGACGCCCAGCGTCGACTCGGCATGGGCCAGCGTTCGCGTCACGCTGGGCTGGGAGACGTTAAGGCGACGGGCGGCTGCGCTGACGCTGCCGCCGTTGATCAGGGCGTGAAAGACTTCAATGTGGCGCAGTTTCATGGCAGGGCCAGAGTTACGACGGGGTCGATCATGATGCCCGCTGTCAGGCGCTCATGCATCACGGCACCGTCCGGCGCGCACCCGTGACCGGTTCGACGTCGTGAGTCCCGATAGGGCATGATGCGAACTGACCGGATGCCCTCATGCAGGGTTTCCGCTCTTCTTTTGACAGGGTGGCAGGTGGCGCTGGTAGACAGGTCTGTCATGGCGATGGACGCTTGTCAGCGTTTTGAAAGCACTGGCTTTTTATACCAGGTTATGAAAGCTTGTGCGCCGCAAAGGGGTTTTCGAGCCCGACGGTACCTATCTGATTCTGACCATGGAGAACACACGTGGCTTTAAAGAGGCTGTTTGACTGGCTTCGGCTACCCCTGATGGTGCTGTTGCTGAGCACGATATCGGTGGCCGCAATGGCAGAGCCCCGGGCCGAGGGGGCATCTTCGCAATCCGCCGAGCAACCCTCTTATGCGGCGCTGGCAGACCTGCTTGAAAACGAGCAGACCCGCGATGAAATGATCTCGCAGCTGCGCAGTCTTGCTCAGGGTGAGACGCCATCTTCCGAGTCCGGCCAGAATGCCGCTACCGAGGCCGGGGCACCGGCGCAGGAACAGTCTCTGGGTGGGCGCATCGCAGAAATGACCCAGAGCTTTGCCCAGGGGGTTGCCGAGGATGTCTCCAGTGCCATCGCCGCCTTCCGCACTGCCGGAGACGGTGAAGGTGCCGGACTGCCCTGGTCCCTGTGGGGCGCTATTCTGCTCGCCTTCGGTATTGCCGTGGTGTCGACGGTGGTTGCCTTTTACGTTCTTCGGATGCTGGTGGCACGCATCTATCATCGTATTAATTACTGGGTCTCCAGCCAGCCGGCGCCGGCCTCGGCACCGCCGATGGAAACGAGCGACGATGAGGAGGCCCAGCAGGTACTGGACGAAAAGGAGCAGAAACAGGCAGCGGGGGCGCTGATCAGGCGCTGGGGCGCCGTGATCGGGGCGCTTTTGATCGATGTGGTTGTGATCGTGCTGGCCGGCGCCGCGGGCTATGTGGCCAGCCTGTTCCTTGCCGGTCAGGCCGGCGAGATCGGCCGCGCCGAATCCCTGTTCATCAATGCCTTTGTCATCGTCGAGATCGTCAAGGCCCTGATTCGGATGGTGTTTTCCACGCGCTATGACGCACTGCGTCTTTTTGAAATGTCCAGCGACACCGCCTCGTACTGGAACCGCTGGCTGGCGCGTCTGGTCGGCATTACCGGCTACGGTCTGATGGTCGCGGTGCCCATGATCAACGCCATGCTGTCGCCGGCCGTCGGCCAGATCGCCAGCCTGCTGATCATGATCGGGGTCTATATCTACGCCGTCCGCGTGGTGCTGAAAAATCGCAAAACGCTGCGCGATAACCTCAACGGCCGGGCCGAGGAGAGCAGCTTTGCCTTCTTCAGAACACTCCTGCGTATTCTGGGACGGACCTGGCATCTCCTTGCGCTGGCCTATTTCACCGTGCTGCTGGTGGTGAGCCAGCTGCAGCCGGCCCAGGCGCTGCCCTTCATGGCACAGGCTACCGTACAGACCCTGCTGGCCATCGGCATCGGTATCCTGCTTTCTTCGCTGTTGACCATCGCTTTGTCACGACGCATCCATCTCTCCGAGGGGCTGCGCGAGCGTCTGCCGCAGCTGGAGGCGCGGATCAACTCCTATGTCCCCAAGGCCCTGCGAGGCCTGCGCATCCTGCTGGGCATTTTCGTGGTACTGACGGTGCTGGATGCCTGGCATGCCTTCGATCTGCCGGGATGGCTGACGTCGCAAAGCGGTGCCGAAACCATCGGCATGATCGTGCATGTGGCGATCATTTTGTTCATTGCCACGCTGATCTGGACCGTGGTGGCCAGCTTTATCGAGCATCGCCTGAGTGCCGCCTCGGCCCCGAGCGCTCGCGAACAGACCCTGCTGTCGCTGTTTCGCAATGCGATTTTGATCCTGATCGTGACGATGACACTGCTGATCGTGCTGTCGCAGATCGGTATCAACATCGGGCCGCTGATCGCCGGTGCTGGTGTGGTGGGTCTGGCCATCGGTTTCGGTGCCCAGAAGCTGGTGCAGGACATCATCACCGGCGTGTTCATTCAGCTGGAAAACGCCATGAACACCGGCGATGTCGTGGGGGTTGCCGGTCTGACCGGCACGGCCGAAAGGATCACCATTCGCTCGGTAGGGCTGCGGGCGCTGGATGGGACCTATCACGTCATTCCGTTCTCCTCGGTGGATACGGTCTCCAACTACATGCGTGACTTTGCCTATCACGTGGGTGAGTACGGCATTGCCTATCGCGAGAATGTGGATGATGCCATCCATCATCTGCATCAGGCCTTCGACGAGCTGAGAGGCGACCCGGAGCAGTCGATCAATATCATCGATGACATGGCGGTACCGGGCGTGGTGTCGCTGGGCGACAGCGCGGTCAACATCCGTATCATGATCAAGACCACCCCCGGGACGCAGTGGGGCGTCGGGCGTGCGTTCAACCGTCTGGTCAAGAAGCATTTCGATGCGGCCGGTATCGAGATCCCGTATCCACATACCACGCTCTACTTCGGTCAGGACAAAAACGGTGGCGCGCCGCCGGCCAATGTGCATGTCCTCGACGAATACGTGGTGGAAGAAGGTCAGACCGGTGCGACGGGCCAGCCATCCGGGGACCGTTCGGCCAGAACCGCTTCCGCCGACGAACGCTCGAGCGAGCGCCTCAAGGCACACGAAAAGCTGCCCGACGAGGATAACGACGAGGGAGAGGGCGGCAGCGACGTGGATCGTTGATCGGATGTTGTCGCCATTCAAGGGGGCATCCACGGGATGCCCCCTTTTTCATGTGCGCGGATTAACGGGAATGGGTCAGTCGTCGCGTGTGGCGCTGCGTCGGGTCACGACGACATCCATGAGCATGTTGAAGCGGTGGCGCGTCATCATGGTGGTCAGACCCGAGAACAGCATCCAGAAGCCTCGTCGCCACCGGGTCAGCTTCCAGACATGAAAGGTCAGCTGGCGAAGCAGGCGGTCTTCGTCAAACGCTCGCCATTCACCGGCCAGCGAGACCTGGTGGCGGGCCAGCACCGGCGACAGCTCGACACGATAGATGCGCTCGAGCTCGGCGGTGGTGAAATCATACTGTTCGATGACATCCGCCATGTGCGCGTAGTCGCGCTCGCCGGGTTCGCGATCCAGCCACAGCGGCGCCAGCGCCATCCAGAGGTCGCGACGATGATCGAGCAGACGCTGAGGGTCATTCATGTTGTCATGAGATGATGACACCGTTTTCACCCTGCAATGATTGAAGCGGTCAAAAGACATTGGTCCCGGCTTGTGCGGACACCTGCGCCCGTACCCGGTAAAATACGCGCCAGGCCGCCATGACTCAATTTCGAGCATCAAGGGTCATCGAGAATCCGGCCATCACTGGCACAGCATTTTTCGGCGGGCATTTCGGTTACTGAAATGTCATCCGTTTCCATTTCCGGCAAGAGAGGTGAGTGTGGTTATTCATCCCAAGGTTCGTGGTTTCATCTGTACGACAACCCATCCGGTCGGCTGCGAGCAGAACGTGCGCGAACAGATCGAGATCACGCGCTCGCGCGGCACCATTGAAGGGGGGCCCAAAAGGGTGCTGGTGATCGGCGCCTCCACCGGCTATGGCCTGTCAGCGCGCATCACGGCGGCCTTTGGATGCGGTGCCGATACGCTGGGCGTGTTCTATGAAAAGCCGGGCACCGAAACCCGTCCGGGCTCGGCAGGCTGGTACAACGCGGCTGCCTTCGACAAGCTGGCAAGCGCCGAGGGGCTTTACAGCCGTTCGATCAACGGTGACGCCTTCGCGCACGACACGCGCGATCAGGCCATCGAAATGATCAAAAACGAGATGGGCGGACAGATTGATCTGGTGGTCTATTCACTGGCATCCCCGGTACGCAAACTGCCCGACAGCGGCGAGGTGGTGAAATCGGCCCTCAAGCCGATCGGTGAGACCTACCGGGCCACGGCACTGGACACCAACAAGGATCAGATCATCGAGGCCTCGGTCGAGCCTGCCACTCAGGAAGAGATCGACAATACCGTTCGCGTCATGGGTGGCGAGGACTGGGAACTCTGGATCGATGCGCTCGATCGCGCCGGTGTGCTGGCCGAAGGCGCCAGCACGGTCGCCTTCAGCTATATCGGCACCGAAATCACCTGGCCGATCTACTGGCACGGCTCGCTGGGCAAGGCCAAGGAAGATCTGGACCGCGCCGCGCAGGCGCTCGAGTCGCGTCTGAGCGAGAAGGGCGGACACGCCAACGTGGCGGTGCTCAAGTCCGTGGTCACCCAGGCCAGTGCCGCCATCCCGGTCATGCCGCTGTATATCTCGATGGCCTATCGCATCATGAAGGAGAAAAACCTGCATGAAGGCACGATCGACCAGCTCAACCGTCTGTTCCACGAGCATCTGAGCGCCGGTCAGCCGCCGGCGCTCGATGACGCCGGCCGCATGCGTCTTGATGATCGCGAGCTGCGCGATGACGTCCAGGATGAATGCAAGGCGCTGTGGCCGCAGGTGACCAGCGACAATGTGTTTGAGCTGACCGACTATGCCGGCTACAAGCACGAGTTCCTCAAGCTCTTCGGCTTTGATCGTGACGACGTCGACTATGACGCCGACGTCAATCCGAAGGTCGATTTCGACGTGGTACAGCTCTAAGGACCATCATGGCGCTATTACGACACGCTCGTTTCGCGGCCCGGACTTCCGGTCTGGTACTGCTGGCAGCGCTGCTGCTGTCCGGCTGTCAGAGTGCCTACTACGACGTCATGGAGCAGGCCGGCGTCCACAAGCGCGATATCCTGTCGGATCGCGTCATTGCCGCGCGTGATGCGCAGCAGGAGGCTGACGAGCAGTTCTCCTCGGCGCTCGAGCGCTACCAGAGCGTGGTGACGGTGCCCGACAGCGAGCTGTCTCGGGCCCACGCCGCGCTTGAATCCGACTATGAGCGCAGTCAGGCGGCGGCCGAGCGTGTCAGTCAGCGCATTGATGCCATCGAAAGCGTGGCCCAGGCGCTGTTTCGGGAGTGGGAAGGCGAGCTGGATCAGTATCAAAGCGAGTCCTACCGGCGTCAGAGCGAGCGCGAGCTCGAGCAGACGCGACAGCGCTACGACGAGATGCTCGAGGCCATGCACCGCGCTGAAGACACCATGCCCCCGGTACTGACGGCCATGCATGACAACGTGCTGTTTCTCAAGCACAACCTCAATGCACGAGCGATCGGGGCCCTCAGGGGGGAAGTCAGCCAGCTTGAAACGCAGATTGCGACACTCAGGCGTGAAATGCAGGCTTCCATCGAACGCTCCAACCGCTTCATTGATGGGATGGAATCGACGAACTGATCGTCCGATTGTCTTCCCGGGGCAGCCCCCTGCGGGCTGCCTCCTGCCCTCCCTGTCACCCTTTCGATGAACCACCCTGAAAATATCCTTTTCAGGGTTTTTTTATATGTATTAATTTTGTCCTTGGTGATGACTAGTTCTCCAGGGCTAGCCGAGGAATTAAGTGGCAAAAAAGCGGCTATTCGATGATTAGAAAAAAGTCGTGAGTACTATATATTCGCCGAAACTGAACTGTTTTGGCACTACGGCGGGATAGGGGACGGGTGTTATGGCTACTTACACGGTTGCACGGGTTGATGGCATCGTACTGCTGATGGACCCGCGTAAAGCGGTGGTTCAGGGGATGGCGTTACCGGAAAACGCGGTATTGATGGCAGCCGAAGGTGGTCGTGTCATTCTGGCGGATGGCACTGTCCTGAGTCTCGGCGCCGGCCAGACTGTCACATTGATCGGCACCGAAGGTGTTGCCGAGCTTGTCACTGCCTCGTCGCCGACGGACGTCGACCCCGAGATCGCGGCGTTACAGGCTGCCATTGCCGCCGGACAGGACCCGACAGAGATCCAGCAGGCCCCGGCTGCCGGTGCCTCCCCGGAGGCAGGTGGCGGCAATACCGGCGGCGAGGGCGGCTTCGCCCAGCCCTTCGATATCAGTCGCAGCGGTCGAGAGCAGCAGACCGAATATCGCTACAGCGCCGGTTTCAGTGATTCCGATACCCCTGCCGTGTCTACATTCCCGGGATTTGCAGACAGTACCAGCACGGATGATACCGCTACGGTACCGACCGATGACGGTGGCGCTACTGCGCTCACCGATCCGACCACCGATGACGGTACCACCAGCCCGGTAACGCTGGATACAGACAGCGATGCCACACCCATCGTCACGATTGCCCTGAATACCATCGCTGACGATGACATCATCAATGTTGCAGAAGCAGGCAGCAGTATCAGCCTGGCGGGAACTGTCGGTGGTGATGCGGCGGCAGGCGATATGGTCACCGTTACCATCGGCGATTATGCTTACATGACCCCCGTGGATGATGCCCTGTCCTTCGGTGTCATCGTGCCGGGCGATCTTCTGGTCGGCAGCGATGCCGTCATTGCCACCATCAGTCATGCCCATGCCGGCGGCGTCAGCACGGCCACGACGACCCATGCCTACACCACCCGCCTCGAGGCACCGGTCGTTTCGATTTCGCTGGACACCATTGCCGACGATGATGTGCTCAACGCCAGCGAGTCCGGGCAAGACGTCACCCTGACAGGCAGGGTGGGCGGCGATGCGGCAGCCGGGGATGCCGTTACGGTGTCGATCGGGGCGCAGAACTACACCACGGCTGCTGATGCCGACGGCATTTTCTCGGTCTCTGTTCCCGGCTCGGTGCTGGCACAGGAAAAAGCAGTGACCGCAGCCGTATCTCATCGCGACACCGCCGGCAATATCGGTTCGGCCACCACCTCTCGCGCCTATGCGGTCGATACCACGCCGCCCGAGCTCTCGATCACACTGGACACCCTCGCCGGCGACAACATCGTCAACGCCGGGGAAGCGAACCAGACCCTCCCGGTCACGGGTTCTGTGTCTGGCGAGTTTACTGTCGGCGATATCGTCACCCTGTCGATAGGCGGTCAGGTTTACACCGGTGCGGCAAACGCCGACGGTACCTTCTCGATCAATGTGCCGGGCAGCCAACTGGCACAGAACACGGCGCTCAGTGCCGCCGTCAGCCATGCCGATGCGGCGGGCAATGTTGGCTCGGCGAACACGGCAGCCAGCTACAGCGTCGATACGGACGCACCCCTCGTCACGATCTCGCTGGATACCATTGCCGGCGATGACGTCATCAACGCCGCCGAAGCCGAGCAGGATATCGCCATTACAGGTCAGGCCGGCGGCGATGCCGTACCCAGTGACGCCGTCACAGTGCGCGTAGGCGACCAGAGCTATACGGCTACGGTCGGCCAGAATGGCACCTTCAGCGTTGCGGTACCGGGGGCGGTGCTGGCTACTGCTGGCGCCAATAATGTCTCGGCCTCGGTCAGTCACACGGATGCCGCCGGCAACGTTGGCAGCGCCGAAACCAGCCGCGGTTACACCGTCGATACCACACCGCCCGAACTCTCGATTGCGCTGGACACCATCACCGGCGACAACATCGTCAATGCCGACGAATCGAACCAGACTCTGCCGGTCACGGGGTCTGTATCCGGCGCGTTTGCGGCTGGTGACACTGTCACTCTGACAGTCGGTGATCAGACCTACCCCGGCGCGGTAAACGCTGATGGCACCTTCTCGATCAACGTGCCCGGCAGCCAGCTGGCCTCGAACGATGCTATCCGTGCTGACGTTAGCCACACCGATGCGGCGGGCAACGTCGGCAGTGCCAACACTGCAGCCAGCTATGGCGTCGATACCGATGCCCCCATCGTTACGATCTCGCTGGATACGATTGCCGGCGATGACGTGATCAACGCTGCCGAAGCCGGGCAGAACGTCGCCATCACTGGAAGTGCCGGTGGTGACGCGGTGGCCGGTGACACCGTCACCGTCTCGGTGGGTGGGCAAAACTACACCACCACCGTGGGCCAGAACGGCGCGTTCAGCGTCGCCGTGCCGGGTTCGGTATTGGCTACTGCTGGCGCCGGGTCGGTCAGCGCCGCCGTTTCGCATACGGATGCCGCCGGCAATATCGGCAGCGCCGAAACCAGCCGCGACTATGCGGTGGATACCACACCGCCCGAACTCTCGATCGCGCTGGATACCATCGCCGGTGACAACATCGTTAACGCCGATGAGTCGAACCAGGCCATTCCGGTCACTGGCTCGGTCAGCGGCGAGTTTGCGGCTGGTGACACTGTCACTTTGACGGTCGGTGATCAGGCATTCACCGGCGCAGTAAACGCTGACGGCACCTTCTCGATCAACTTGCCCGGCAGCCAGCTGGCACAAAATTCTTCTATCCGCGCCGACGTCAGCCATACCGATTTGGCAGGCAACGTGGGTTCGGCGAATACCGCGGCGAGCTACGCCGTTGATACCGATATTCCGGTCGTCACGATCTCGCTGGACACGATTGCGGGTGATGACGTCATCAACGCCGTGGAAGCCGAGCAGGATGTCACCGTCAGCGGTAAGGCCGGCGGCGATGCGGTAGCCAGCGATACAGTCACTGTCTCGGTCGGTGGGCAAAATTACACCACCACCGTTGGGCAGAACGGTGCGTTCAGCGTGACAGTGCCGGGTTCGGTACTGGCTGCTGCTGGCGCCGGGTCGGTCAGTGCAGCTATTTCACATACCGATACCGCCGGCAATATCGGCAGTGCCGAAACCAGCCGCGCCTATGCGTTGGATACCACACCACCTGAGCTGACTATTCAGCTCGACACCATTGCCGGTGACAACATCGTCAACGCCGACGAGACGAACCAGGCCCTCCCGGTCACGGGTTCTGTATCCGGCGAGTTTGCGGCTGGTGACACTGTCACTTTGACAGTCGGTGATCAGACCTACACCGGCGCGGTAAATGCTGATGGCACTTTCTCGATCAACGTGCCGGGCGCGCAACTGGCGCAGAATACGTCGCTCAGTGTCGCCGTCAGCCACACCGATGCCGCGGGCAATGTTGGGTCTGCCAACACGGCAGTCAGCTACAGCGTCGATACGGACGCCCCCATCGTCACGATTTCGCTGGACACCATCGCAAGCGATGACGTGATCAACGCTGCCGAAGCCGAGCAGGCTGTTGCCATCGCAGGTCAGGCCGGCGGCGATGCCGTACCCGGTGACGCCGTCACAGTGCGCGTAGGCGACCAGAGCTATACGGCTACGGTCGGTCAGAATGGTGCGTTCAGCGTCGCCGTGCCGGGTTCGGTATTGGCTACTGCTGGCGCCGGGTCGGTCAGCGCGTCTGTCTCGCACACCGACGCAGCCGGTAATGTCGGCAGCGCCGAAACCAGCCGAGCCTATACGGTCGATACCACGCCGCCCGAACTCTCGATCACGCTGGATACCGTCGCCGGCGACAACATCGTCAATGCCGACGAGACGAACCAGACCCTCCCGGTCACGGGTTCTGTGTCTGGCGAGTTTACGGCCGGCGATATCGTCACCCTGTCGGTGGGGCAGCAGACGTACACCGGCGCGGTCGGTGCCGATGGCACCTTCAGTATCAACGTCCCTGGTAGTCAGCTGGCGCAAAACGATGCCATCCGTGCCAAGGTCAGTCATACCGATGCCGCCGGCAATGTTGGCTCGGCCAACACCGCGGTCAACTACTCGGTAGATACCGAAGTGCCGGTCGTCACGATCTCGCTGGATACGATTGCCGGCGATGACGTCATCAACGCCGCCGAAGCCGAGCAGGACGTCGCCATCACCGGAAGTGCCGGTGGTGACGCGGTGGTCGGTGACACCGTCACCGTCTCGGTGGGTGGGCAAAGCTACATCATCACCGTGGGTCAGAACGGCGCATTCAGCGTCGCGGTGCCGGGCTCGGCACTGGCGGCTGTCGGTGCCAACAGTGTCTCGGCCCTGGTCAGTCATACGGATGCCGCCGGCAATGTCGGCAGCGCCGAAACCAGCCGCGCCTATGCGGTGGATACCACACCACCCGAGCTGGCCATTCAGCTCGACACCATTGCCGGTGACAATATCGTCAACGCCGAGGAGGCGAACCAGGCCCTTTCGGTGACCGGCTCGGTCAGCGGCGAGTTTGCGGCTGGTGACACTGTCACTTTGACGGTCGGTGATCAGCCATTCACCGGCGCAGTAAACGCCGACGGTACCTTCTCGATCAACGTCCCTGGTAGTCAGCTGGCGCAAAACGATGCCATCCGTGCCGAGGTCAGTCACACCGACGCGGCCGGCAACGTCGGCAGCGCCGAAACCAGCCGCGCCTATGCGGTGGATACCAAACCACCTGAGCTGACTATTCAGCTCGACACCATTGCCGGTGACAATATCGTCAACGCCGACGAGTCGAGTCAGGCTATCCCGGTCACGGGTTCTGTATCCGGCGAGTTTACGGCCGGCGATATCGTTACCCTGTCGGTCGGCGATCAGACCTACACCGGCGCGGTGAACGCCGACGGCACCTTCTCGATCAATGTCCCCGGCAGCCAACTGGCACAGAACACGGCGCTCAGTGCCGCCGTCAGCCACACCGATGCGGCGGGCAACGTCGGCTCGGCCAACACCGCGGTCAGCTACTCGATGGATACCGAAGTGCCGGTCGTCACGATCAGCCTCGATACGATCGCCGGCGATGACGTCATCAACGCCGCGGAAGGCGGGCAGGATGTTGCCATTACAGGCCAGACAGGTGGTGACGCGGTGGCTGGTGATACCGTCACCGTCTCGGTCGGTGGGCAGAGCTACGCAACGGTGGTCGGCCAAAACGGTGTATTCAGCGTGGCAGTGCCGGGCAGTGTGCTCGCCAGCACAGGTACTGGTGCAGTCAGCGCCGCGGTTTCGCATACGGATGCCGCGGGTAACGTTGGCAGCGCCGAAACCAGCCGCGGTTACACCGTCGATACCACGTCGCCCGAGCTCTCGATCGCGCTCGACATCCTCGCCGGTGACAACATCGTCAATGCCGAGGAGGCGAACCAAGCCCTCCCGGTCACGGGTTCTGTATCCGGCGAGTTTACGGCTGGTGACACTGTCACTCTGACAGTCGGTGATCAGACCTACACCGGCGCGGTGAATACCGATGGCACCTTCTCGATCAACGTGCCGGGCTCGCAGCTGGCACAGAACACGGCGCTCAGTGCTGCTGTCAGCCATACCGATGCCGCCGGCAATGTCGGCTCGGCCAACACCGCGGTCAGCTACTCGGTGGATACCGAAGTGCCGGTCGTCACGATCAGCCTCGATACGATCGCCGGCGATGACGTCATCAACTCTGCCGAAGCCGGGCAGGACGTCGCCATCACCGGAAGTACCGGGGGTGACGCCGCACCCGGCGATACGGTCACCGTCTCGGTCGGTGGTCAGAACTACACCGCAACCGTGGGGCAGAACGGTGCGTTCAGCGTCGCAGTGCCGGGCAATGTGCTTGCCAGTGCAGGCGTCGGGTCGGTCAGCGCCGCCGTTTCACATACCGACGCCGCCGGCAATACCGGCAATGCCGAGATCTCGCATAACTACGCGGTGGACATCACACCGCCCGAACTCTCGATCGCGCTCGACACCATCACCGGCGACAACATCGTCAATGCTGACGAGTCGAACCAGACCCTGCCGGTCACGGGTTCTGTGTCTGGCGAGTTTGCTGCGGGCGATATCGTCACCCTGTCGGTCGGTCAGCAGACGTACACCGGCGCGGTGAATGCTGACGGTACCTTCTCGATCAACGTCCCCGGCAGCCAACTGGCACAGAACACGGCGCTCAGTGCCGCCGTCAGCCACACCGATGCGGCGGGCAACGTCGGCAGTGCCGAAACCAGCCGCGACTATGCGGTGGATACCACACCACCCGAGCTGGCCATTCAGCTTGACACCATTGCCGGTGACAACATCGTCAACGCCGACGAGTCGAACCAGGCCATTCCGGTCACTGGCTCGGTCAGAGGCGAGTTTGTGGCCGGCGATATCGTTACCCTGACGGTCGGTCAGCAGACGTACACCGGCGCGGTGAACGCCGACGGCACCTTCTCGATCAATGTTCCCGGCAGCCAACTGGCACAGAACACGGCGCTCAGTGCTGCTGTCAGCCATACCGATGCCGCGGGCAATATCGGCTCGGCGAACACGGCAGCCAGTTACGCCGTTGATACCGAAGTACCGGTCGTTACGATCAGCCTCGATACCATCGCCGGCGATGACGTCATAAACGCTGCCGAAGCCGAGCAGGATGTTGCCATCGCCGGTCAGGCCGGCGGCGATGCCGTACCCGGTGATGCCGTCACAGTGCGCGTAGGCGACCAGAGCTATACGGCTACGGTCGACCAGAATGGCACCTTCAGCGTTGCGGTGCCGGGGGCGGTGCTGGCTACTGCTGGCGCCAATAATGTCTCGGCCTCGGTCAGTCACACGGATGCCGCGGGCAATGTCGGCTCGGCCAACACGGCAGTGAGCTACGCCGTTGATACCGAAGTGCCGGTCGTCACGATCAGCCTCGATACGATCGCCGGCGATGACGTCGTCAACGTTGCCGAAGCCGGACAGGACGTTGCCATTACAGGTCAAGCCGGCGGCGATGCCGTACCCGGTGACGCCGTCACAGTGCGCGTAGGCGACCAG
The DNA here is from genome assembly GCF_053903105.1 of Kushneria sp. AK178. Lineage (NCBI taxonomy): Bacteria > Pseudomonadati > Pseudomonadota > Gammaproteobacteria > Oceanospirillales > Halomonadaceae > Kushneria > Kushneria sp. AK178. The sequence goes on from NZ_CP096381.1 coordinate 904,461, forward strand.
AGCTATACGGCTACGGTCGGCCAGAATGGCACCTTCAGCGTTGCGGTGCCGGGGGCGGTGCTGGCTACTGCTGGCGCCAATAATGTCTCGGCCTCGGTCAGTCACACGGATGCCGCGGGCAATATCGGCAGTGCCGAGACCTCGCGTAACTATGCGGTGGATACCACACCGCCCGAACTCTCGATTGCGCTCGACACCATCGCCGGTGACAACATCGTCAATGCCGACGAATCGAACCAGACTCTGCCGGTCACGGGGTCTGTATCCGGCGAGTTTGCGGCTGGTGACACTGTCACTCTGACAGTCGGTGATCAGACCTACACCGGCGCGGTGAATACCGATGGCACCTTCTCGATCAACGTGCCGGGCTCGCAGCTGGCACAGAACACGGCGCTCAGTGCTGCTGTCAGCCATACCGATGCCGCCGGCAATATCGGCTCGGCCAACACCGTGGTGAGCTACTCGGTGGATACCGAAGTGCCGGTCGTTACGATCAGCCTCGATACGATCGCCGGTGATGACGTCATTAACGCTGCCGAAGCCGAGCAGGATATCGCCATCACCGGCCTTGTCGGCGGCGACGCCGTACCCGGTGACGCCGTCACAGTGCGCGTAGGCGACCAGAGCTATACGGCTACGGTCGGCCAGAACGGCGCATTCAGCGTCGCAGTGCCGGGCTCGGTACTGGCTGCTGCTGGCACTAACAGTGTCTCGGCTGCAGTGAGTCATACCGACGCCGCCGGCAATACCGGCAGCGCCGAAACCAGCCGTGCCTATGCGGTAGATACTACCCAGCCGGCACTGGCCATTCAGCTTGACACCATTGCCGGTGACAACATCGTTAATGCCGACGAGTCGAACCAGGCCATTCCGGTCACTGGCTCGGTCAGCGGCGAGTTTGCGGCTGGTGACACTGTCACTTTGACGGTCGGTGATCAGGCATTCACCGGCGCAGTAAACGCTGACGGCACCTTCTCGATCAATGTGCCGGGCTCGCAGCTTGCTGCCAATGACGCCATGCAGGCAGTCATCAGTCACACCGACGCTGCGGGCAATATCGGCTCGGCCAATACCGCGGCCAGTTACGGCGTCGATACCGATGCTCCAATCGTCACGATCTTGTTGGACACCATCGCGGGTGATGACGTAATCAACGCCGCGGAAGCCGGGCAGAACGTCGCCATCACCGGTCAGGCCGGTGGAGATGCCGTGGCCGGTGACACTGTCACTGTCTCGGTCGGTGGTCAGAGCTACACCGCAACTGTCGGTCAGAACGGCGCGTTCAGTGTCGCGGTATCCGGCTCGGTGTTGGCTGCTGCAGGCACCAGTACCGTCAGTGCCGCCGTTTCGCATACTGATGCGGCCGGCAACGTCGGCAGTGCCGAGACCTTGCGTAACTACGCGGTGGACACCACACCGCCCGAACTCTCGATTGCGCTGGACACCATCACCGGCGACAACATCGTCAATGCCGACGAGACGAACCAGACCCTCCCGGTCACGGGTTATGTGTCTGGCGAGTTTACGGCCGGCGATATCGTCACCCTGTCGGTGGAGCAGCAGACGTACACCGGCGCGGTCGGTGCCGATGGCACCTTCAGTATCAACGTCCCTGGTAGTCAGCTGGCGCAAAACGATGCCATCCGTGCCGAGGTCAGTCACACCGACGCAGCGGGCAATGTCGGCCGCGCCAACACTGCAGCCAGTTACGGCGTCGATACCGATGCCCCCATCGTTACGATCTCGCTGGATACGATTGCCGGCGATGACGTCATCAACGCTGCCGAAGCCGGGCAGAACGTCGCCATCACCGGAAGTGCCGGGGGTGACGCCGTACCCGGCGATACGGTTACCGTCTCGGTCGGTGGGCAGAACTACGCAACGGTGGTCGGTCAGAATGGTGCGTTCAGCGTTGCCGTGCCGGGTTCGGTACTGGCAACCGCTGGCGCCGGTTCGCTCAGCGCCGCCGTTTCGCATACGGATGCCGCGGGTAACGTTGGCAGCGCCGAAACCAGCCGAGCCTATACGGTCGATACCACGCCGCCCGAACTCTCGATTGCGCTGGACACCATCACCGGCGACAACATCGTCAATGCCGACGAGACGAACCAGACCCTCCCGGTCACGGGTTCTGTGTCTGGCGAGTTTACGGCCGGCGATATAGTCACCCTGACGGTGGGGCAGCAGACGTACACCGGCGCGGCCGGTGCCGATGGCACCTTCAGTATCAACGTCCCTGGTAGTCAGCTGGCGCAAAACGATGCCATCCGTGCCGAGGTCAGTCACACCGATGCCGCCGGCAACGTTGGCAGCGCCGAAACCAGCCGCGGTTACACCGTCGATACCACACCGCCCGAACTCTCGATTGCGCTGGACACCATCACCGGCGACAACATCGTCAATGCCGACGAATCGAACCAGACTCTGCCGGTCACGGGGTCTGTATCCGGCGCGTTTGCGGCTGGTGACACTGTCACTCTGACAGTCGGTGATCAGACCTACCCCGGCGCGGTAAACGCTGATGGCACCTTCTCGATCAACGTGCCCGGCAGCCAGCTGGCCTCGAACGATGCTATCCGTGCTGACGTTAGCCACACCGATGCGGCGGGCAACGTCGGCAGTGCCAACACTGCAGCCAGCTATGGCGTCGATACCGATGCCCCCATCGTTACGATATCGCTGGATACGATTGCCGGCGATGACGTGATCAACGCTGCCGAAGCCGGGCAGGACGTCGCCATCACCGGAAGTGCCGGTGGTGACGCGGTGGCCGGTGACACCGTCACCGTCTCGGTGGGTGGGCAAAACTACATCACCACCGTGGGTCAGAACGGCGCGTTCAGCGTCGCCGTGCCGGGCAGTGTGCTCGCCAGCACAGGTACTGGTGCAGTCAGCGCCGCGGTTTCGCATACGGATGCCGCGGGTAACGTTGGCAGCGCCGAAACCAGCCGCGGTTACACCGTCGATACCACGTCGCCCGAGCTCTCGATCACACTGGACACCCTCGCCGGTGACAACATCGTCAATACCGATGAGTCGAACCAGAGCCTCCCGGTGACCGGTTCGGTCAGCGGCGAGTTTGCGGCTGGTGACACTGTCACTTTGACGGTCGGTGATCAGGCATTCACCGGCGCAGTAAACGCCGACGGCACCTTCTCGATCAATGTGCCGGGCGCGCAGCTTGCTGCCAACGGCTCGGTGCAGGCGAATATCAGCCACACCGATGCCGCCGGCAATGTTGGCTCGGCGAACACGGCAGCCAGCTATGGCGTCGATACGGACGCCCCCCTCGTCACGATCTCGCTGGATACCATTGCCGGCGATGACGTCGTCAACGCTGTCGAAGTCGAGCAGGATGTTGCCATCACCGGTCAGGCCGGCGGTGACGCGGTGGCCGGTGATACCGTTACCGTCTCGGTGAGTGGGCAGAACTACGCAACGGTAGTCGGTCAGAATGGTGCGTTCAGCGTCGCGGTACCGGGGGCAGTGCTGGCTGCCGCTGGTGTTAATAGCGTCTCGGCCTCGGTCAGTCATACGGACGCCGCCGGCAATGTCGGCAGCGCCGAAACCAGCCGCGACTACGCGGTGGACACCACACCGCCCGAACTCTCGATCGCGCTCGACACCCTCGCCGGTGACAACATCGTCAACGCCGAGGAGGCGAACCAGACCCTCCCGGTGACCGGCTCGGTCAGCGGCGAGTTCGCGGGTGGTGACACTGTCACTTTGACGGTCGGTGATCAGCCATTCACCGGCGCGGTGAACGCTGACGGTACTTTCTCGATTAACGTGCCGGGCTCGCAGCTGGCACAAAACACGTCGCTCAGTGCTGCTGTCAGCCATACCGATGCCGCCGGCAATGTCGGCCGCGCCAACACTGCAGCCAGCTATGGCGTCGATACGGACGCACCCCTCGTCACGATTTCGCTCGATACCATTGCCGGCGATGACGTGATCAACGCTGCCGAAGCCGGGCAGGACGTCGCCATCACCGGAAGTGCCGGTGGTGACGCGGTGGCCGGTGACACCGTCACCGTCTCGGTGGGTGGGCAAAACTACATCACCACCGTGGGTCAGAACGGCGCGTTCAGCGTCGCCGTGCCGGGCAGTGTGCTCGCCAGCACAGGTACTGGTGCAGTCAGCGCCGCGGTTTCGCATACGGATGCCGCGGGTAACGTTGGCAGCGCCGAAACCAGCCGCGGTTACACCATCGATACCACGCCGCCCGAACTCTTGATTGCGCTGGACACCATCGCCGGTGACAACATCGTCAATGCCGACGAGACGAACCAGGCCATTCCGGTCACTGGCTCGGTCAGCGGCGAGTTTGCGACCGGGGACATCGTCACGCTGACGGTCGGTGATCAGACCTACACCGGCGCGGTAAACGCTGATGGCACCTTCTCGATCAACGTGCCGGGCGCGCAGCTGGCACAGAACACGGCGCTCAGTGCTGCTGTCAGCCATACCGACGCTGCGGGCAATATCGGCTCGGCCAATACCGCGGCCAGTTACGGCGTCGATACGGACGCCCCCATCGTCACGATTTCGCTGGACACCATCGCGGGTGATGACGTGATCAACGCCGCGGAAGCCGGGCAGAACGTCGCCATCACCGGTCAGGCCGGTGGAGATGCCGTGGCCGGTGACACTGTCACTGTCTCGGTCGGTGGTCAGAGCTACACCGCAACTGTCGGTCAGAACGGCGCGTTCAGTGTCGCGGTATCCGGCTCGGTGTTGGCTGCTGCAGGCACCAGTACCGTCAGTGCCGCCGTTTCGCATACTGATGCGGCCGGCAACGTCGGCAGTGCCGAGACCTTGCGTAACTACGCGGTGGACACCACACCGCCCGAACTCTCGATTGCGCTGGACACCATCACCGGCGACAACATCGTCAATGCCGACGAGACGTACCAGACCCTCCCGGTCACGGGTTCTGTGTCTGGCGAGTTTACGGCCGGCGATATCGTCACCCTGTCGGTGGGGCAGCAGACGTACACCGGCGCGGTCGGTGCCGATGGCACCTTCAGTATCAACGTCCCTGGTAGTCAGCTGGCGCAAAACGATGCCATCCGTGCCGAGGTCAGTCACACCGACGCAGCGGGCAATGTCGGCCGCGCCAACACTGCAGCCAGTTACGGCGTCGATACCGATGCCCCCATCGTCACGATCTCGCTGGACACCATCGCAAGCGATGACGTGATCAACGCTGCCGAAGCCGAGCAGGATATCGCCATTACCGGAAGTGCCGGGGGTGACGCTTTACCCGGCGATACGGTCACCGTCTCGGTCGGTGGGCAGAACTACGCAACGGTGGTCGGTCAGAACGGTGCGTTCAGCGTGGCAGTGCCGGGCAGCGTATTTGCCAGTGCAGGTGCTGATGCAGTCAGCGCCGCCGTTTCGCATACGGATGCGGCCGGCAACGTCGGCAGTGCCGAGACCTCGCGTAACTACGCGGTGGACATCACACCGCCCGAACTCTCGATTGCGCTGGACACCATCACCGGCGACAACATCGTCAATGCTGACGAGTCGAACCAGACCCTGCCGGTCACGGGTTCTGTGTCTGGCGAGTTTGCTGCGGGCGATATCGTCACCCTGTCGGTCGGTCAGCAGACGTACACCGGTGCGGTGAATGCTGACGGTACCTTCTCGATTAACGTGCCGGGCTCGCAGTTGGCGCAGAATACGTCGCTCAGTGCCGCCGTCAGCCATACCGATGCGGCGGGCAATGTTGGGTCTACCAACACTGCAGCCAGCTATGGCGTCGATACGGACGCACCCCTCGTCACGATCTCGCTGGATACCATTGCCGGCGATGACGTCATCAACGCCGCCGAAGCCGAGCAGGATATCGCCATTACAGGTCAGGCCGGCGGTGATGCCGTACCCGGTGACGCCGTCACAGTGCGCGTAGGCGACCAGAGCTATACGGCTACGGTCGGCCAGAATGGCACCTTCAGCGTCGCCGTGCCGGGCTCGGTACTGGCTGCTGCTGGCGCCAACAGTGTCTCGGCTGCAGTGAGTCATACCGACGCTGCCGGCAATGTCGGCAGCGCCGAGACCAGCCGCGGTTACACCGTCGATACCACGCCGCCCGAACTCTCAATCACGCTGGATACCATCGCCGGCGACAATATCGTCAATGCCGATGAGGCGAACCAGATCCTTTCGGTGACCGGCTTGGTCAGCGGCGAGTTCGCGGCTGGTGACACTGTCACCCTGACGGTCGGTCAGCAGACGTACACCGGCGCGGTGAACGCCGACGGCACCTTCTCGATCAACGTGCCGGGCGCGCAGCTGGCACAGAACACGGCGCTCAGTGCTGCTGTCAGCCATACCGATGCCGCCGGCAATGTCAGCAGTGCCAACACTGCAGCCAGTTACGGCGTCGATACGGACGCCCCCATCGTCACGATTTCGCTGGACACCATCGCAAGCGATGACGTGATCAACGCTGCCGAAGCCGAGCAGGATGTTGCCATCGCAGGTCAGGCCGGCGGTGACGCGGTGGCCGGTGACACCGTCACCGTCTCGGTGGGTGGGCAAAACTACACCACCACCGTGGGCCAGAACGGCGCGTTCAGCATCGCGATGCCGGGTTCGGTATTGGCAACCGCTGGCGCCGGGTCGGTCAGCGCCGCCGTTTCGCATACGGATGCCGCGGGCAATATCGGCAGTGCCGAGACCTCGCGTAACTATGCGGTGGATACCACACCGCCCGAACTCTCGATCGCGCTCGACACCCTCGCCGGTGACAACATCGTCAACGCCGACGAGTCGAATCAGGCCATCCCGGTTACGGGGTCTGTATCCGGTGAATTTGCGACCGGTGACATCGTCACCCTGTCGGTCGGCGATCAGACCTACACCGGCGCGGTGAACGCCGACGGCACCTTCTCGATCAACTTGCCCGGCAGTCAGCTGGCGCAAAACGATGCCATCCGTGCCGAGGTCAGTCACACCGACGCGGCCGGTAATGTTGGCTCGGCGAACACGGCAGCCAGTTACGGCGTCGATACGGACGCCCCCATCGTTACGATTTCGCTGGATACGATTGCCGGCGATGACGTCATTAACGCTGCCGAAGCCGGGCAGAACGTCGCCATCACCGGCCTTGTCGGCGGCGACGCCGTACCCGGTGACGCCGTCACAGTCCGCGTAGGCGACCAGAGCTATACGACTACCGCTGGTCAAAACGGCGCATTCAGCGTTGCGGTACCGGGGGCAGTGCTGGCTGCTGCTGGCGCCGGGTCGGTCAGCGCCGCTGTTTCACATACCGACGCTGCCGGCAATACCGGCAGCGCCGAGACCAGCCGCGGTTACACCGTCGATACCACGCTGCCCGAACTCTCGATCGCGCTCGACACCCTCGCCGGTGACAACATCGTCAACGCCGACGAATCGAATCAGACCATTCCGGTCACGGGGTCTGTATCCGGCGAGTTTGTGGCTGGCGATATCGTTACCCTGACGGTCGGTCAGCAGACGTACACCGGCGCGGTGAACGCCGACGGCACCTTCTCGATCAATGTCCCCGGCAGCCAACTGGCACAGAACACGGCGCTTAGTGCTGCTGTCAGCCACACCGACGCGGCGGGCAATGTCGGACGCGCCGAAACCAGCCGTGTCTATGCGGTGGATACCACACCGCCCGAACTCTCGATCACGCTCGACACCCTCGCCGGTGACAACATCGTCAACGCCGACGAGTCGAATAAGGCCATCCCGGTTACGGGGTCTGTATCCGGCGAGTTTACGACTGGCGATATCGTCACCCTGACGGTGGGGCAGCAGACGTACACCGGCGCAGTAAACGCTGATGGCACCTTCTCGATCAACGTGCCCGGCAGCCAGCTGGCCTCGAATGATGCTATCCGTGCTGACGTTAGCCACACCGATGCGGCGGGCAACGTCGGCTCGGCGAACACGGCGGCCAGTTACAGCGTCGATACGGACGCACCCCTCGTCACGATCTCGCTGGATACCATTGCCGGCGATGACGTCATCAACGCCGCCGAAGCCGAGCAGGATATCGCCATTACAGGTCAGGCCGGCGGCGATGCCGTACCCGGTGACACCGTCACCGTTTCGATCGGTGGCCAAAACTACGCAACGGTAGTCGGTCAGAACGGTGCGTTCAGCGTGGCAGTGCCGGGTTCGGTATTGGCTACTGCTGGCGCCGGGTCGGTCAGCGCTGCTGTTTCACACACCGATGCCGCCGGCAATATCGGCTCGGCGAACACGGCAGCCAGTTACGCCGTTGATACCGAAGTACCGGTCGTTACGATCAGCCTCGATACCATCGCCGGCGATGACGTGATCAACGCTGCCGAAGCCGAGCAGGATGTTGCCATCACCGGAAGTGCCGGGGGTGACGCCGTACCCGGCGATACGGTTACCGTCTCGGTCGGTGGGCAGAACTACGCAACGGTGGTCGGTCAGAATGGTGCGTTCAGCGTCGCCGTGCCGGGTAGCTTACTCGCCAGTGCGGGTGCTGGTGCAGTCAGCGCCGCGGTTTCACATACGGATGCCGCCGGCAATGTCGGCAGCGCCGAAACCAGCCGCGCCTATGCGATCGATACCACACCGCCCGAACTCTCGATCGCGCTCGACATCCTCGCCGGTGACAACATCGTCAACGCCGAGGAGGCGAACCAGGCCATTCCGGTCACGGGTTCTGTATCCGGCGAGTTTGCGGCTGGTGACACTGTCACTCTGACAGTCGGTGATCAGACGTACACCGGCGCGGTAAATGCTGATGGCACTTTCTCGATCAATGCCCCCGGCAGCCAACTGGCACAGAACACGGCGCTCAGTGCCGCCGTCAGCCACACCGATGCGGCGGGCAACGTCGGCTCGGCCAACACCGCGGTCAGCTACTCGGTGGATACCGAAGTGCCGGTCGTCACGATCAGCCTCGATACGATCGCCGGCGATGACGTCGTCAACGCTGCCGAAGCCGGACAGGACGTTGCCATTACAGGTCAAGCCGGCGGCGATGCCGTACCCGGTGACGCCGTCACAGTGCGCGTAGGCGACCAGAGCTATACGGTTACGGTCGGTCAGAATGGCACCTTCAGCGTCGCGGTACCGGGTGCAGTGCTGGCTGCCGCTGGTGTTAATAGCGTCTCGGCCTCGGTCAGTCACACGGATGTGGCCGGCAACGTCGGCAGTGCCGAAACCAGCCGCGACTATGCGGTGGATACCACACCACCCGAGCTGGCCATTCAGCTTGACACCATTGCCGGTGACAACATCGTTAACGCCGACGAGTCGAACCAGGCCATTCCGGTCACTGGCTCGGTCAGCGGCGAGTTTGCAACCGGCGATATAGTCACCCTGACGGTGGGGCAGCAGACGTACACCGGCGCGGTGAATACCGATGGTACGTTCTCGGTCAACGTGCCGGGCGCGCAGCTTGCTGCCAACGGCTCGGTGCAGGCGAATATCAGCCACACCGATGCCGCGGGCAATGTTGGCTCGGCGAACACGGCAGCCAGCTACAGTGTTGATACCGAAGTACCGGTCGTCACGATCAGCCTCGATACAATCGCCGGCGATGACGTCATCAACGCTGCCGAAGCCGAGCAGGATGTTGCCATCGCAGGTCAGGCCGGCGGCGATGCCGTACCCGGCGATACGGTCACCGTTTCGATCGGTGGCCAGAACTATTTCACGGTGGTCGGCCAGAGCGGCGCCTTCAGCGTTGCGGTGCCGGGGGCGGTGCTGGCTACTGCTGGCGCCAACAGTGTCTCGGCTGCAGTGAGTCATACCGACGCCGCGGGCAATACCGGCAGCGCCGAAACCAGCCGCGGTTACACCGTCGATACCACACCGCCCGAACTCTCGATCGCGCTCGACACCCTCGCCGGTGACAATATCGTCAATGCCGACGAGGCGAACCAAGCCCTTTCGGTGACCGGCTCGGTCAGCGGCGAGTTCGCGGGTGGTGACACTGTCACTTTGACGGTCGGTCAGCATACGTACACCGGCGCGGTAAACGCTGATGGCACCTTCTCGGTCAACGTGCCGGGCGCGCAGCTTGCTGCCAACGGCTCGGTGCAGGCGAATGTCAGCCACACCGATGCGGCGGGCAATATCGGCTCGGCCAACACCGCGGTCAGCTACTCGGTGGATACCGAAGCACCGGTCGTTACGATCTCTCTGGATACGATTGCCGGCGATGACGTGATCAACTCTGCCGAAGCCGGGCAGGACGTCGCCATCACCGGAAGTGCCGGGGGTGACGCCGCACCCGGCGATACGGTTACCGTTTCGATCGGTGGGCAGAACTACGCAACGGTGGTCGGTCAGAACGGCACCTTCAGCGTTGCGGTACCGGGTGCAGTGCTGGCTGCCGCTGGTGCCAACAGTGTCTCGGCCCTGGTCAGTCATACCGATGCGGCCGGCAACGTCGGCAGTGCCGAAACGAGTCGCGATTATCAAACCGATGTTCGGTCGCCCGAAGCGCAGGCCGATACCGGCAGCACCGAGCAGAACGTCATTCTGAGCGTGGATGCGGCCAATGGTGTACTCGCCAACGACACGGATCCGGACAGCGACGCTGCGACGCTTCGGGTGGTGGCCATCAACGGCGATGCCGGTGGCGTCGGGCAGCCGATGGCGGGCTCCAATGGCGGCCAGTTTACGCTGGCTCCCGATGGCAGTTACCGGTTCCAGCCAGGCAATGCCTTTGACCACCTGCCGGCGGGGCAGACGGCCTCTACGCAGATCCGCTACACGGTCAGCGATGCGCAGGGCAATGCCAGCACCACCAGCCTGACCGTCACCGTGACCGGTACCAACGATCTGCCGGTGATTACCGGTACGGCGACCGGCGGCGTGACGGAAGCGGCCATCACTCGGGAGGAGGAGAGCGAGCAGACTGGCCAGCATGAGCTGTATACGATGGCCGGCTCACTGGTCGATACGCTGTCGGGACTTCTGAATCTGAGCATTCTGCCCGATACGGTCATCCCGGGCGTCGGCACGCTGGGGCTTTTGAAAATCAATACCGATGGCAGTTTCAGCTATCAGGTGGATCGCTCAATTCTGGGGACGCTGGCCGAAGGGCAGGTCAGGGTCGATCTATTCCAGTTCACCGATACCCTGGGCAATACCCATTCGGTCAGCGTCACTCTGGTCGGTACGGCTCAGGGGGCTGTGATTGGTCAGCCCATCATCGATGGGCTGGTGGGCGATACACTGGATCTCTCCGGCGAGCTGTCACTCGAAGCGGGCGTGACGGTCAATCCCGGTGCGGCCATTCCGGCGCTCGGCGCGCTGGGCACGCTGACGATCGGTGTTGATGGGCGTTTCGTGTATAGCCTGCTCAGTGACAGTGCACCGGTGCTGGCGAAGGGCGACATCCGCGCCGAGGTCTTTGACTACGTGGATGCCGCCGGCAACACGCACAGCGTCACAATCAACCTTGTCGGTACCGGCGGCGTGCCGGTGCTGGCCGGCCCCGGCGATATGGTCGGGGGCGAAAGCGGTGGTGATAACGGCTCGACCGCATCTCTGGTGCTGACAACCTCGGGCGTGCTGCACGCCACCGATATTGATACCGGGGAAAGCGCTTTTGTGCCGGAGAGCACCGAGGCCGCGCCGGGAACCCTGGGAATGCTGACCATGACGCCCGACGGGCAGTGGCACTATCAGGTCGATAACGATCAGGTGCGCTATCTGAAGGCGGGCGAGACCCGGGAGGAAGTCTTTACGGTTTATACCGTGGACGGCACCGCGCAGACCGTCACCGTCACGATCAACGGGGTCAATAACCCGGCCGTGATCGGGGGACAGGACACCGGCGTGGTCACGGAAGTCGTGCCCACAGGCGATACCTCGACGCTGTCCAGCAGCGTGGCCTCCATTGGTGGCCTGTTGGGTGGCGTGCTGGGCAGTGTCTCGCTGCTGTCCACATCCATCCTGCCGGCGCTGGGCACGCTGGGACATCTGTCGATCGACGTGTCGGGCAACATCGGTTATCGCATCGATAACGGCCTGCTGCCGACGCTGGCTGAAGGCCAGGTCAAGGTGGAAACCTTCAACGTCACGGATACCAGCGGTCAGTCGCATGAAGTGACGGTCAACCTGGTTGGAACGGCCAGCGGCACGACGGTCGGTCTGCCCATCGTCGATGGGCTGCTGTCGCAGGGTGGTCAGCTCAATGCCGGACTCCTGGTGTCTCTGGATCCAGCGAGTCTGGAGGCCGACAGCGGTAATCTGGGTAGTCTGAGTATTGATGCTACCGGCAAGTGGACCTATCACGTGGATCACAGCGCCACGCTGTCGCTGGGCATCGGGGTGGTCAAGCCCGAAACCTTCACCGTGACCGATCTGCTCGGCAATGCACACACCATTGTGGTCAATCTGACCGGTGAGGCCGGAGGCGCCCTGGTCAGCCTGCCGGGCGCCGGCGATGAGAGTGCGGATCCGATGCTGGTCACCCGCGGTACGCTGACCGTTCGCGATGCCGATGCTGGCGAGGCGTTGTTCAATCCCGAAAGCGTAACATCGCCTGCCGGCACGCTTGGGCACCTGACGCTCGAGTCAGACGGACAGTGGGTCTACAGCGTGCCCAACGGCGTCATTGCCTATCTGGGCGCCGGCGAGACAAAAGTGGAAACCTTCACCGTTGCCACGCTGGATGGCACCACACACACCGTCACGGTCACCGTGGTCGGTAAAAACAGCCCGGTCGATGCCGTGGCCGATACCGGCCTCATCGATGAAGACCACTCGCTGGTCGTCGAGGCGGCGCACGGCGTTTTGAGCAACGACCGTGACCCGGATGCGACCGCGCATCTGAGTGTCAGCGCCGTCAACGGCTCCGCTGCCGGCGTGGGTCAGGCCATCACTGGCAGTAACGGTGGCAGCTTTATCCTCAATGCCGACGGCAGCTACACCTTCAACCCGGGGCAGGACTTCCAGAAACTGGCGGAAGGCAGCCAGCAGACCACCTCCATCACCTATACCGTCAGCGACGGGCAGGGCAGTACGGCGGATACCACCCTGACGTTGACCGTGACCGGTAACGTGGATGCGCCGACCATTCAGGTCGTCGATCAGAGCATTGGCAGTGGCGGGATTCCGGGTGGCTCGCTGGGTCTGATCGCGGATGTTTATCACGGCGCTGCCTCCACGCTGACCGGTGTGCTGAGCGATATCGTTACCGCTCTGGGTGGGGCCGTTGGCGGTGTGGGCACGCTTCTGACCGATGCCGGAACCCTGCTGGGCGGCAGTGAAACCCTGCTGGGTGGCCTGGTAACCAGTACGGGCGAGACACTGACCGGTGTCGATTCGACGGCATCATCGGTCAGCATCGGCGTCGGTGAGCTGGATCTATTGAGCGCTCTGACCCCGACCACCTCAACCACCGCATCGACCGGGCTCAATACCTCCATTGCGACAGGTAACGCCTACGCCAGTCAGGGCATGATCTACCTGGAAGCCGGCCATACCTACACCTTTAGCGGCACTGCCCACGGGGCGGCGCTGCTATCGGTCGGGGGGCAGGCGCTGCTGGCCGGTACGTCGCTGGGAGGCACCTACAACTCGGTCGCCTTTACGCCCACGGCCAGCGGCTACTACCCCGTGGCGCTGTACGCGGCCAACACCTCGACCAGCGCCCGGACCTTCTCGATCGGGCTGAGCGTCGATGGCGGCTCGGTGCTGCCACTGTCATCGCTGAATTTTGGCCTGTATGGCAGTCCGGATACGCTGATCGGCGCACAGCTGTCGTTTTCGCCGCTGACGGTCAATGCCGGTATCAGCTACTACCCGGTACATGAAAACCAGGGCATGAGCGGCACCCGCATCGAGCTGGGCACGCCGACAGCGGCGCTGACCGATACGATCGGCAGCGAAACGCTGTCCATTTCGGCCGGCAATCTGCCGGTGGGCAGCGTACTCAGCGATGGCGCCGGCCACAGTGTAATGATCACTTCAAAGGATCAGTCGGTGTTGCTTGATGGCTGGTCGCTGCCTGATCTGAAGCTGTTGCCGCCGGCCGGTTTCGTGGGCGTGATTCCGATGGTGTTCACGGCCACGGCCACCGGTATCCATGGCGGCCAGGCGTCCAGCTCGGTGACGCAGAACGTGGCCGTGTTTGCCGCTGGTCCGGAGCGCGGCAGCGTCACGGAAGATCAGGCGCCCGATACCCTGACCACGACTAATACGCTGCTGCTGGTCGATGACCAAAATCAGCAGATCGCCATTGACCCGGCCAGTGTGACGCCGGCGCAGGACAACCTGGGCAGTCTCACCATCAATGCTCAGGGGCAGTGGACCTACAACGTGGCCAATTCGGTCACCCAGTCGCTGGGCGAGGGGCAGACGAAAATCGATACCTTCACCGTGACGGCTGCCGATGGCTCGACCCGGGCCATTCGCGTCACGGTCAATGGCGTCAACGATGCTCCGGTCGCTGTGACCGATCACGTCTCGGTGAGTGGTCAGGGTGAGCAGAATGTGGTCTATCTCTCGACCCATACCGGGGTACTGGCGGCCTGGAATCTGACTACCGGCACGCAGACCAGCGTGACCATGAAGACGCCCCTGGGCGGTAGTGTGCCAACGTTCGGCGATATTGCGACCAGCAATACTCCGGGCCGGCTCTACGGGGTCAGCTACTCGGGTGCCAACAACGGCACCGCGCTCTACAGCATCAACGCCACCACCGGCGTGGCGACCTCGCTGGGCAATCTGGCCGGTACGCTGGGGCTGGCGGCGCTCACCCTGATGCCCGGCGGGCAGCTGCTGGCCATGAGCTATACCCACCAGAGTATCTACCAGATCAACCCGCTGACGCTGAAGGTGACGAGGGTGGTGGAAGCTCCCTTTGCGGCGGGCGGTGACCTGCAGTATGTCGGTGGGCATCTTTACATGTCGGATCAGAATGGTCGGGTTTATGAACTGCCCATCCATGGTGACGGTACGATTAACACGGGTGGCTCGATATCCCTGGTAGCGGCCATGCCGGCGCAGGTCTACGGGCTGGGTGAGGATGCCAGCGGCAACCTGCTGATCATCACCACGGATAACAGGGCCACGCCCATGGATGTGGATACCCGCTCGCTGGGAACGCCGATCACGTTGACGGCGCAGGGCAGCGGTATCCTGTACGGTGCGGCCGGGAATGTGGGCGAGGCTACCGAAGGCGTACCAACGGCCACGGGCAACGTGCTGGCCAACGACAGCGATGTGGATGCCGGCGACAGTCTGGCGGTGACCGGTGTCAGCAACAGCGTGGCCGGCAATACGGCCGCAGTGGCGGCCAGTGGCAGCGTGATCATCCATGGGGTCTACGGTACGCTGACGCTCGCCGCCGACGGCAGCTACACCTACCGACTCGATGCCGACCGACCCACCAGCCGCGCGCTTGCCGGCGGCAAGACCGCCGAGGACACCTTCAGCTACACCGTCAGTGATGGCAAGGGCGGCACGGCAACCTCTACGCTGGCCGTCCATGTCACCGGCAGTACGCATGACAGCGCGCCGACGGCGTCGGACTTCACGGTCATGCTCACCACCACCAGCATCACCAATGACGTGGTCTATATCGACTTCCCGCGGCTGGGCCGTTTCCACGATGCGGAAAGCGGTTCGAATCTGGGCGTGGTGATCACCTCGATTCCGGTCAACGGCGTGCTCTATTCCGGCACCACGGCGGTGACGGAAAACGACGTGCTCTCCGGCCGGGTGTTTGATCCCTCTACGCTGACCTACAACCCGAATGATCAGCATGGCTGGTTCTGGAGTGATGCAGGTCCAGAGTCCGACGCTTTCACATTTTCCACGGTCGATGGCAGCGGTCAGCACAGCGACAGCCATACCGTCACGCTCAGCACCAACACGCTGCTGGGACTGGGCAGCGGCACGCCGGTCAACGTGGTCTCCGGCAGCAATGTCGGCGGTACGTCCGGGGCCGATCTGGCGCTGGGTACGTCCGGCAGTGACATCCTCACCGGCGGTGACGGCAACGACCTTCTGTTCGGCTATGGTGGCGACGACACGCTACGCGGCGGGGCCGGCAACGATCGGCTCTACGGCGGTGCCGGCAATGATCTTCTGGACGGTGGACTTGGCCGTGATCTGCTGGCGGGCGGCAGTGGCAATGACATTCTGACCGGTGGCGGGGGCAGCGACACCTTCGCCTGGATGCGCGGCGATCAGGGCACCAGCACCCATCCGGCCATCGATCGGGTCGCCGACTTTACCCGCGGCAGCGGCGGCGACGTGCTGGATCTGTCGGATCTGCTCGATATCGGCGGCAGCGGCAGCAACGCCCAGGATGCCAGCCTGGCCTCCCAGTACCTGCACTTCGTCAAGGGGGAGAGCAGCGGCGCGCCGGGCACCGCAGGCAGCAACGGCTCGACGCTCGAGATCAGGACCGACGGCCCCGGCGGCGGCGTCACCCAGAAGATTGTCTTCAGCGGGGTGGATTTCACCACCCTGGGCAATTCCGATACGGAGATCATCAAGGCACTGCTGGACAACGGCAACCTCAAGACCAACCTCGACGGCTAGATGAATATCGCGTTGCTCGCCACGGCCATGAACCCGGAAATAGCCGTATAAATCATCGCTATTTCGGGCAAAAGCCGGCGGCGGCGCGTTTCACAATAAGACACGGGCGCGATTGACCGCGCCCGTATCACATGATGGGCGTGACCAGTGTTGAGGATCAGCGAATCAGAAAAGGGGCAGCAGCTTGGCAGAAGAACCGACACCACTTCGACCGGACCCCGTTGGCGACAAGGAGAGCGATCCGCTGCTGCAATCGCTGGTCTTTCTCTCCCGCTACCATGGCGAACCCCGCTCGGGCGAGGCCATCAGTGCAGGACTGCCGCTGGATGACGGCCGGCTGACGCTGTCGCTTTTGCCGCGAGCGGCCCATCGTGCCGGTCTGTCTGCAAAACTGGTCAGTCAGCGCCCCGATCGCGTGGCCGACATTCTGCTGCCCTGCATCGTGATTCTGAAAGGGCGTCGGGCGGCGATCATGCTGTCGCGTGACAGCGACCGCCAGAGCGCCACCATCTATCTGCCCGAAGCCGATGGCACCCAGGAGATCCCCATGGATAGCCTGTGTGAGGAGGCGACCGGTCAGGTCGTCTATATCCGTCGTGAACACCGCTTCGACGAGCGTGCCCCGGAAACCGTCAAGCTGGCCGAAGGGCACTGGTTCTGGTCGACGCTGAAACTCTCCACGCCCATCTATCGCGATGTCCTGATCGCCTCGCTTTTGATCAATCTGTTTGCGCTGGCCGCGCCGCTGTTCACCATGAATGTCTATGACAAGGTGGTACCCAACATGGCGCTCAGTACGCTCTGGGTACTGGCCAGCGGCATGGGCATTATCGTGGCGTTCGATCTGCTGGTGCGTCAGGTGCGGGCCTTTTTCCTCGATACCGCCGGGCGCAAGTCAGAGGTGCTGCTCTCGTCGAAGATCTTTGCCAAGGTCATGAACCTTCGCATGGACGCCCGACCCGTGTCGGTCGGTGCCTTCGTCAGAAACCTGCAGGAGTTCGATTCGGTTCGCGACTTCTTTACCTCCATGACCATGACCACCGTGGTCGACATGCCCTTTGCCATCTTTTTTCTGGTAGTGATCTGGATCGTCGGCGGCCCGCTGGTGTGGGTGCCCATCGTTGCGCTGCTGATACTCATCGGCTACAGCATCCTGATCCAGTGGCCCATGAAGCGCTCGATCGAGCTGGGGTCGCGACTGGCGACCGAAAAGCACGCCCGGCTGGTGGAGAGCGTGGCCGGGCTCGAGAGCCTGAAGCTGGCCAACGCCCAGGGGGAAACCCAGCGCCGCTACGAACGTGCTGTCGGCGAGATCGCCAGGTGGGGTGTCAGAAGCCGCAATCTCTCTACCTCCGTGTCATCGCTCACCATGAGCGTCAACCAGCTGGCCACCGTGGCGCTGGTGATTTATGGCGTCTACCTGATCGGTGACGCGCAGCTCTCCATGGGGGCGTTGATTGCCGCTGTCATGCTGACCGGCCGGGCGCTGCAACCGCTGGCGCAGATGGCGCTGCTCATCACACGGCTGGGCCAGACCCGCAGCGCCATGGCCGCCATCGATCAGATCATGCAGATGCCCGAGGAAGTGGAGGAGGGCAGGAACTACGTCCACCGCGACCGGCTCAACATGCGCATCGAGTTCGATCACGTCGGCTTTCGCTACTCGCCCGAATCGCCCGAGATCCTGCATGACGTGTCGCTGACCATCGAGCCGGGCGAGCGGGTAGGCATCATCGGGCGCATGGGGGCCGGCAAGAGCACCCTGCAGCGCATGATGACCGGCCTTTACCGCGCCACCAGCGGTAGCCTGCGCATCGACGGGCTGGATATCAATCAGCTTCATCCGGCTGATGTGCGGCGCCATATCGGCCATGCCGGCCAGGACAGTGCGCTGTTTTTCGGCTCCATCCGCGACAACATCACCCTGGGGCAGCCCCATGCCAGCGACGAGGCCATCCAGCGCGCCGCCGACGTTGCCGGCGTGGCCGAGTTTACCCGTCATGACCCGGACGGACTGGACCGCCAGGTGGGCGAGGGCGGCCGGCTTTTGTCCAGCGGTCAGCGCCAGTCGGTGCTGATGGCGCGGGCGCTTTTGACTCACGCCCCGCTGCTGCTGCTCGACGAACCGGGTGCGCATCTGGACAACCGCGCCGAGGCGAGACTGCGCCGCGTGCTGATGGAGATGCCGCGCAGCCAGAGCGTGGTGCTGGTGACCCACAAGAGCGCGATGCTGGAAGTCGTGGATCGCCTGATCGTGCTCGATCAGGGGCGGGTCATCGCCGATGGCCCCAAGGCCAGCGTGCTCAAGGCGCTCAATGAAGGCCGCGTGCACGCCCCGGGGACAGGACCGGGGCCGGCAGCGGCCAGTGCGGATGCGGAGGTGCGTCATGGCACGACTGGCTAGGCAAAAACGCTGGCCGCGTCCGGGCAGCCACGAGCTGGAACTGGCCGACGATGCCAGTGCGGCGATGCTGCTGGCCACGCCCTGGCGCTCGCGTATTCTCCTGTGGGTGCTGCTGGCGGTGCTGGGCGCCTTTATCACCTGGGCGGCGCTGGCCCATGTCGAGATCGTCACCCGCGGCACCGGCCAGGTCGTGCCTTCAACCCGGCTGCAGACCATCCAGAACCTGGAAGGCGGCATCGTGCGCGAGCTCTACGTGCGTCAGGGCGATATCGTCGAACCCGGCCAGCCGCTGGCGCGGATCGACCCGACCCGCGCCAGTTCCGATCTCGCCGAGCGCGAGTCAACGCTTGCGGGGCTGCAATCGATCATTGCCCAGTACCAGGCCGAACTGTCGTCGGTGACCATCAACGCCGACGCCGACAGCTGGCAGGATCAGGTCGTGACCAGTACAAACCCGCCCGAATTTGATGACGCGTTTCGTTCAAACAATCCGGTGCTGGCCGCCACGGCAGAAGAAAGCTACCGCGAGCGTATCAATGGGCTGCGCACGCAGCTGGATCAGGCCCGCGATCAAATCAATCAGCGCAATCAGGAGCTCAGCGAGCTGCGTGCCCGGGTGGCCAGCCTGTCGCGCAGCTATAAGCTGGCCAGCCAGCAGCTGGCGATTACCTCCCCGCTGGTCCAGGAAGGCGTGGTCTCGCGGGTGGATCTGCTGGAGCAGCAGCGTCAGGTCAACGACCTGCGCGGAGAGCTCGAGTCAGCGCGCCTGTCGATCCCGTCCAAGCAGTCCGAGCGGCAGGAAGCCATCAGCCGCCGCCGCGACGTGGCGGCCCAGTTCCGGGTGCGCAGTGCCGATGCCCTGAGCGAGGCCCGCAGCCGACTGGAGAGTCAGCAGCAGGGACGCGTCAGCCTGCAGGACCGGCTGGACAGAACACTGGTGACCTCGCCGGTGCAGGGCAGTGTGCGCACCATCAACGTGACCACCGTAGGCGGCGTCATCGAGCCCGGCGCGAGCCTGATGGAGATCGTGCCCCTCGAGGATCAGCTGCAGATCGATGTGCGTATCCCGCCGCGGGACATCGGCTTCATACGCCCGGGGCTGCCGGCCACGGTCAAGCTCTCGGCCTATGACTTCACCATCTACGGCGGGCTTCAGGGCACGGTCCAGCGCATCAGCCCGGACACGGTGCAGGACGACAAGGGCAACAGTTTTTATGAGGTAACGGTGGTGACCGATCAAAACCACCTGGGCAGCGACAGCAACCCGATGACCATCATTCCCGGCATGCAGGCCAGCGTGGATGTCATCACGGGGGATCAGACCATCCTGCAGTATCTGCTCAAGCCGATTCTGCGCGCGCAGCAGGGCGCCCTGCGTGAACGCTGAGGGCGGTGACATCGACAATGACAAAGGGATCAGCGGGCATGATGAAAACGTGGTGGGCCGGACTCTGGGCGCTCTCACTGGCCGGCGCGGCGCAGGCACAGTCGCTCGATGAGGCCGTGACGCAGGCCATCATGGAAAACCCCATAACGCGCACCGAAATCGCGCGTTATGAGCAGTTTCGGGAAGATGCCCGCGCACAGCGGGGCGCCTGGCTGCCGTCGGTGGATCTCGAGGCGCGTGTCGGACGGGGGCGTAATGAAAGCGAGGTCAACGGCATCGACCGCTCGAGTGATGCGCACGGCTATCGCCGCGGCTCCATCACGCTGTCCCAGATGATCTGGGACAACAACCGTACACTCGAGCGGGTGCGCAATGCCGATAGTCAGGTCGACTATCAGCGCTGGGAGGTGGCAGCCGCAGCCAACCGGGTCGGGCTTGCGACCATCGAGAGCTATCTGGATGTGTTGCAGACCCAACGGCTTGTGGCGCTGGCCGAGCGCAATGTCGATACCCATCAAAGCATTGCCGCCGATATTCGTCGCCGCAGCGAGCTGGGGGCCGGTACGGCCACCGACACCAGCCAGGTGGACGGACGGCTGGCCCGGGCCCGCTCCAGCCTGATTGCGGCGTATAACAATCACGAGGACGCCATCTCCGCCTTTGTGCGCCTGGTCGGCGCGCCACCGCGTGACCTGATGATGCCCGGGGAGGTGGATCTCGCGCCTGTTCCCGATGATCTCGAGCGGGCGCTGGCCATGGCCACCGACAACAATCCCATTGTGCTGGCGGCACGCCACTCGGTCACGGCGGCCGGCCACGAGATCGGTGCCGAGCGCAGCGACTTTCTACCCGAGCTGCGATTTCAGGCCAGCCGGATGGCCAGCCGGGATTATGACTTCGAGGGCAGTCGGGCCAACGACTGGAATGCCGAACTGGTGATGTCGTGGAACCTTTATCGCGGTGGCAGCGATATGGCTCAGCTGCGCGCTCGCCAGCATTCGCTGGAGGCCGTGCAGTACGACAGCGACCGCGCCCTGCGCGATGTGCGTGACGAGCTGCGTCTGGCCTGGAACGCCCGCGACTACGTGACCAGTCAACTGCCCTGGCTGGCGCGACATGTCGAGGCCAGCGAGCAGACCCGGGTCAACTACCGCAAGCAGTTCGATATCGGCCGGCGCACCCTGCTGGACGTACTGGACAGCGAAACCGAACTCTACGGGGCTCAGCAGGATCAGCTGCAGGCGCGTTTTGCGCTGATACGCGCGCGCTATCGCCTGCTGGCGGTGACCGGTCATCTGCTCGACACCCTTCAGGTACGCGTGAATCAGGGCGATGTTGATGGTAATCGACTGCTGGGCGTGGCAGACATGGCACCGGGAGGGAAATCATGAGTCTCTTTCATCGACTTGTGGCCGGCGTCGCCGGGCTGCTGCTGCTCTTTGCGATCGGGATCTTCGTCATCAACGTACAGCACGCGCGTCAGTCGCTGCTGGACAGTCAGCGCATCGAAACGGCCAACATGACCCAGGGGCTGAGTCTGGCGCTGGCACCGTTTATCCAGCAGGAAGACTGGACCAGCGCCCGAATGCTGATGCAGGCCACTTCGGACGGCAGCTTCGTCAGTACGCTGCGGCTCGAGGCGGTGGGTCTGGATGAGCCCATGGTGGTGCAAAATGTCGGCACCACGCAGGCGCCGGGCTGGTTTCAGTCGCTGATCGCGCTGCCGCAGCTGGCCAGCCAGCGTGACATCTCCGGTGGCTGGTCGCGGCTGGGCACTATCATGCTCGAGGCGGACAACTCGCTGCCCTATGACCAGCTCTGGAAGCTCGGCCTGAATATGCTGCTCTGGCTGGCCATCGGCATGGTGCTGACGCTGGCCCTCTGCGCACTGGGGTTCCGACGGCTTTTGACGCCGCTGGACCGTCTTTCCGATTACCTCGAAACCCTGCAGATTGAAGGCTATGCCCGCCCGATCGAGTCGACCCGCGTTCGCGAGCTCCAGGGCATCACCGAGGCGGTCAATCGCCTCAGTGCGCGACTCAACGATCAGTTCGAGGCGCAGACGGCGCAGGTCATTCGCCTGCAGCGCATGGCCGAGCAGGACGCGGTGTCGAAACTGGGCAACCGGGCCTATCTCACCCGTACTCTTGATGAGTGGCTGGCGGCGCCGGAGAGCGGCTCACTGATGATTCTGCGCGTTGATCATCTCAGCGAGATCTATCGCCGTGACGGTTTCGAAAAGCGGGACAACGCCATTCGCGCCATCGGCAATTATCTGTCGAGCATGAGCGTGCAGGGCAATGCCATTGAGGCGGCCCGGCTGTCGGCCGAAGAGTTTGCCCTGATCGTACCGGATGCCGGCGACGCTCATCGTGACGAGCTGTTGCTGACCCTGCTGGATCGCATCGATGACATTGTCGACGTTAATCCGCTCGGTGAAGAGCGCGCCCATCATGCCCGTGCCGGGGTGGTACTGCGTGAACCGGGCCTGCAGCGGGTCACAATGCTCTCCAGAGCCGACAGCGCCCTGCGCGAGGCCATCGAAACCGGCCAGCGCTGGTACATCTCGCCGCGCGACGCCGTCCACCACGAGCGCAGTCGTGGCGAATGGCGCACGGTCATCGACCGGGCGCTGGCCGGTCACCAGGCCACTTTTGTAGCGCAGCCGGTGCTGCTCAATGACGGTCAGGAGTTGCATCGGGAACTCTTCATGCGTCTGCAGGAAGGAGACGAGCTGCATCCGGCGTCGAGCTTTCTGCCCATTGCCCGTCACTTCGGTATCGGCGCGCAGCTGGACCGCTATGTGCTGGACTGGCTGAGTCGTCACGGTCACAACATCGGCTGTCGCCTGGCATTGAACCTGACCTCGGATCTCATCGGCAGCGACGCCGAAGTTGATGCCCTGATCGATTGGCTGACCGCGCATCCGGGGCTGGCCGGGCAACTGGATCTCGAGGTCACCGAGGAGAGTGTCCTGCGACATGGCGCCAACGTGCAGCGCCTGTTCAGAAAGGCCGCCACGCTGGACGTGCGCGTCGGTGTCGACCGCTTCGCCCGCGACCTGAACTCGCTGCCGGTACTGGGGAAGCTGCGTCCGGATTACGTCAAGATCGATCAGACCTTTTTTGTACGTGACGATGTGGACAACGAGTTCCTGCACAGCCTGTGCATGGCCGCCCATCAGATCGAGGCGCTGGTGATCGTGACGCGCGTCGAGTCCGAGGCGCAGCGTGCGAGGGTCACCGAGATCGGTGCCGACGGCTATCAGGGGTATCTGTCGCCGGCCGTGGCTCTGGCCCCCGATACTCATTAAGAGCGTCGTTTGCCGATCAACCAGCATGGTCTTCTGACAGGAAAGGTCCGATGATGATGGGGCGATGGTGCCGGTGGGGCATGACAGTACTGCTGGTGATGGCCCTGCCGGCCCCGGCCGGCATGCTCTCGAGCGCCTCCATTCCTGCGCCTTCCGTCATTGCCGGCCAGTACGGCGCCGATGGGGCTGCCCGGGTGCAGCGCTGGCAGGCGCTGATCACGCGGCTCAGGGGGCAGCCGGTGGCGGCCCGGCTGGCCGGGGTCAACGACTTCTTCAATCAGCTGGACTTTGTCGATGATATCGACGTCTGGCATGTCGAGGACTACTGGGCCACGCCGATCGAATTTCTGGGGGGCGGACGCGGCGACTGCGAGGAGTTTGCGCTGGCCAAGTACCTGACCCTGCGCGAGCTGGGTGTGCCCGATGAGCAGATGCGTTTGCACTACGTCAAGTACGTGCCCTACGACCAGTTCCACATGGTGCTCTCCTGGGCGGCTGACCCGCGGCAGATGCCGGTCATCCTGGACAACATCGACAAGCGCATCGTGCCGGCCGCCTCCCGTGGGGATCTGGTGCCCATCTACAGCTTCAACGGCAGCAGCCTCTGGACCGCCACCGCCTCGGGTCAGGACGCGCCGGTGGGTGATGCCAGCCGCCTGAGCCGCTGGGAGGACTGGCAGCGACGCGTGCGAGGCGGCGTCATGCAAAGGCCCTGACCCGTCGATAAAGTCGGGATGGGGGCATATCATGAATCACGACTGCCCGGATCACGCCTGCCCCCTGCCTTTTGCCGGTCTCCTCTGCGTATACTGATGTGTCTGTCGGCGACGCCCCGTCGCCTGATATGTTCGTCAATGGAGACCCGTCATGAGCTGGACCCCCACCCGCGAAGCCTTTGATCAGTACATGCTGCCCAATTATTCACCCCAGAAGGTGATACCGGTGCGCGGCGAGGGGAGCCGCCTGTGGGACCAGGAAGGTCGTGAATACATCGATTTCGCCGGCGGTATCGCGGTCAATGCGCTGGGGCACTGCCATCCGGCACTGGTGGAGGCCCTGAAGGCCCAGAGCGAGAAGGTCTGGCATCTCTCCAACGTCTACACTAACGAGCCTGCGCTGAAGCTGGCCCGCACGCTGGTCGAGAAGACCTTCGCCGACAAGGTCTTTCTGTGCTCCTCGGGCGCCGAAGCCAATGAGGCCGCGCTCAAGCTGGCGCGGCGCTACGCCCACGACACCGCGGGTGAACGCAAACACCGTATTGTCTCCTTCCGCCAGTCCTTTCACGGCCGCACCTTCTTTACCGTCAGCGTCGGCGGCCAGCCCAAATACTCCCAGGGCTTTGGTCCGGTCCCCGGCGGCATTGTGCACGGCACCTATAACGACCTGGAGAGCGCCCGCGAGCTGATCAACGACGACACCTGCGCGGTCATCGTCGAGCCGATGCAGGGCGAGGGCGGTGTGACGCCGGCCACCCCCGAATTTCTCGAAGGCCTGCGCACGCTCTGTGACGAGCACAAGGCGCTGCTGATCTTCGATGAAGTGCAGTGCGGCGTCGGACGCAGCGGTCAGTTCTATGCCTACATGCATTACAACGTCACCCCCGACATTCTGACCTCGGCCAAGGCACTGGGCGGCGGTTTCCCGATGGGGGCGATGATGACCACCGATGAGATCGCGCGTGTCTTTGTGGTCGGCACCCATGGCTCGACCTACGGTGGCAATCCACTGGGCGCGGCGGTGGCGCTGGCAGCGGTGGAAACCATCGGCTCGCCCGAGGTGCTCAAGGGCGTGGAAACGCGCTCGCAGCGGTTTCGCGAGCATCTGGAACGGCTCAACGAGAAATACGACTGCTTCAGCGAGATTCGCGGCATGGGATTGCTGCTGGGCGCCGAGTTCAAGCCCTCCTTCGGCGAGCGCGGCCGTGAGGTGCTGGCGGCGGCCACCGAAGAGGGCCTGATGATGCTGGTGGCCGGGCCCAACGTGCTGCGCTTTGCGCCGTCGCTGGTCATCGAGCCGGAAGTGATCGATGCGGGCATGGCGTGTCTGGATCGCGCGCTGGCGACGGTGGTGGCCAATAGCTGACGGAGGCGCTGGCATGTCACTGATTGCACGCAGTGCCACGACCGCCGATATTGACGCCATCATGGCCATGGCGGAAACGGCCACCCCGGCGCTGACCAATCTGCCGGCCGATCGTGAACGCCTCACCGCTCGCCTGGCCTCGAGCCGGGCGGCGCTGGCCGCCACCATCGAGCGTCCCGGCGACGAGCAGTATGTGCTGGTGGCCGAGACCGATGATGGCGAGATCGTCGCCACGGCCACGGTCAAGGCGCAGGCAGGCGCTCGCGAGGCCTATTACACCTACCGCCGCGAGACACTGATTCACGCCTCGCAGCAGCTCGACGTGCGTCGCGAGGTGGATATTCTCTCCATCTCGCACGAGATGTCGCACGCCTCGCTGCTGTGCGCGCTGGCGACCACCGACCATCCCTGCGCCGATCAGGCCCGGCAGCTGCTGCGCGCGGCGCGTCTCGCCCTGATTGCCCGGTTTCCGGAGCGCTTTGCCCCGACGGTGTTCGTGGCGCTGTCGGGCTATCGCGAGGCCGGTCGCACGCCGTTCTGGGACGGCGTGGGGCGCCATTTCTTCTCGCGCGACTTTGACGAGATCCACCGCGCAGCCAGCCTGGGGTCGAGAAGCTTTATCGGCGAGGTGATGCCGCCGTTTCCGCTCTACCTGCCGCTGCTGGATGATCAGGCGCGCCGGGCAATCGGACGGGTCGGCGACAATCACGCCAATGCGCTGAGCGCCTGGCAGCAGCAGGGATTTACCCTGTCGCGTCACGTCGACCTGCTCGATGGCGGCCCGCTACTGGCGGCGTCGCGCGATCATCTGCCCCGCGGCCGGTGGCTGACCGTCCAGATCAACGAGACAGCCGCAGACGGCGCCTGTGCTGAAGCGCTACTGGTCGCCAGCCAGCGCACGGGTGATTTCAGAGCGCGGGTCGTTTCGAAAACCATCAACGATCGCGGCCAGTGCGTGCTGGATGCTGACAGCGCCCGAGCGCTGCCAGTGGCGGCCGACGAGCCCGTGCTGGTGCTTCCCATGGGACAGGCCGGCGAGACGGAGGGACTGTCATGCTGATTCGACCCATCGAGGCCGGCGACATTGATGCCCTGCAGGCGATCGCCGTCGAGACCGGCCCCGGCTTCACGTCCCTGCCGAACAGCCGTGACTTTCTGATCGACAAGATCGCTCACGCCCGCGAGAGCTTCCAGCACCCGCCCGATTCGTCAGGCGCCGCGCCCGAGGCGGCGCTCTACTTCTTTGTGCTCGAGGATGACAGTCAGCCGGCCGGCAGCGCCGAACGGCTGGCCGGCTGCTGCGCCATCGAGGCGCGTGTCGGGCTCGAGGGGCCGTTTTACCACTACCGCATCGGGCAGCTGGCGCACTCGTCCAGCCATCTGGAGCTGCACCGCACGCTGGACACGCTCTTTTTGTGCTCCGATCACACCGGCTCCGCCGAGGTCTGCTCGCTCTATCTGCGCCAGCGCTGGCGCGGCGAGGCGCAGCGGCCCATGCGCAACGGCACGTTGCTGTCCCGGGCGCGCTGGCTGTTCATGGCGGGCTTTCGCGAACGCTTTCCGGAGCGGGTGCTGGCCGAGATGCGCGGTCGCTTTGACGACGATGGCAAAAGCCCGTTCTGGGAGGCGCTGGGCCAGAAGTTTCTGCCCATCGAGTTTCAGCGCGCCGATCATCTCACCGGCATGGGCGAGAAGGGCTTCATTGGCGAGATGATGCCGCGTCACCCGATCTGCACCTCCTTTCTGCCGCCGGCGGCGCGCGACTGCATCGGTCAGGTGCATACCCAGACCCGCCCGGCGCTGGCGATGCTCAACCGCGACGGGCTGCGTTTCGAGGGCTACATCGACATCTTTGACGGCGGCCCGACCGTGGAGGCCTACATTGATGATGTGCGCTCGATTCGTGACAGCCATACGGCCCGGGTCGTTATCGGCACCAACCTTGAGCAGGACGAGCGACCCGGCTGGCTGGCGGCCACCACCGGCGCAGCCGTTGACTTTCGTGCCGGCTGGGTCGGGCGCGGCCCGCAGGCGGGCGTGATTGTCCTGAGCAGTGACGAGGCGCAGCGGCTGAACGTCGAGGAAGGAGACACGCTCAGGCTGCTGGCCACCTGAGCGCACCATGGGCACGGAGGACGAGATGACGATCGAGATCACGCAACAGCTGTTGGTGGGGGGAGAGTGGACGCCCGGCGAGGGCGAGGCGTTTGACAAGCACGACCCGGTCAGCGGTGAGCGACTCTGGCAAGGATATGGCGCCAGTGCCCCACAGGTGGATCGCGCCATCGCCGCCGCCCGCGCCGCCTTTCCCGACTGGGCGCGGGCGCCCGTCGAGACGCGTATCGCGCTGCTGGAAGCCTTTCGCGAGCGTCTCGAACACCATCGCAATGGGCTGGCCGATACCATCGCCCGGGAGACCGGCAAGCCGCGCTGGGAGGCCGGCACCGAGGTGCAGGCCATGATCGGCAAGATTGCCATCTCCATCGCCGCCTGGCACGAGCGCACGCCCACCCGGATGCGGGACAACGCCGGCGTGCGCGCCGTGGTGCGCCACCGCCCGCACGGCGTCATGGCGGTGTTCGGGCCGTACAACTTCCCCGGCCATCTGCCCAACGGCCATATCGTGCCGGCGCTGCTGGCCGGCAATACGGTGGTGTTCAAGCCCAGCGAACTGACCCCGGCCACGGCCGATCTGGTGCTCACCTGCTGGCAGGAGGCCGGGCTGCCGCCGGGCGTGATCAATCTGGTGCAGGGCGGGGTCGACACCGGGCAGGCGCTGGCCGGGCACACCGGCATCGACGGGCTGCTCTTTACCGGCAGCGAAGGCACCGGCCGACGCCTGCACGAGGGGCTGGGCGGGCGGCCGGAGACGATGCTGGCGCTGGAGCTGGGGGGCAATAATCCGCTGCTGGTCCATGACGTGCCGGCAGATCTCGAGGCGGCGGTGCTGACCATCGTGCAGTCGGCCTATCTCTCCGGCGGCCAGCGCTGTACCTGCGCCCGCCGCCTGCTGGTGCCCGAGGGCGATCAGGGCGACCGACTGATCGAGGCCCTGCGCCGGAGCCTGGCCACCCTGGTGGTCGGGCCGCAGTTTGACGGGCTGGATGGGCACGGCGAGCAGGAGCCCTTCTACAGCGGTCTGGTGTCGCCCGCGGCGGCGCAGAAGATGCTTGATGCCCAGCAGCAGCTCGAGGCGATGGGCGGGCGGGTACTGTCACGCATGGCGCCGGTGAAGGAGGGCACCAGCCTGGTGTCGCCGGGGCTGATCGATGTGACCGGTCTCGAGGTACCGGACGAGGAGTACTTCGGTCCACTGTTGAAAGTAACCCGTTATCGCGACTGGGAAGTCGCCATCGAGGAGGCCAACAATACCCGCTTTGGCCTCGCCGCCGGGCTGATCGGCGGCACGGCGGAGATCTGGGAGGACTTCGTGCTGCGCATCCGCGCCGGCATCGTCAACTGGAACCGCCAGACCACTGGCGCGGCCAGCGATGCGCCCTTTGGCGGCGTGGGCGCCAGCGGCAATCATCGCCCCGGCGCCTGGTACGCCGCGGACTACTGTGCCTGGCCGGTGTCCTCGATGGAAAGCGACACCCTGGTGCTGCCGGATCAGCTGCCGCCGGGGATCACGCTGGCGGGGCCGGAGGACGAGCAGGCGACATGAGGGGGGAACACCATGAGTGAGACGCTCGAGATCAATTTCGACGGCCTGGTCGGGCCGACACACAACTATGGCGGTCTGGCCCAGGGCAATCTGGCCTCGACACGCCATGCCGGGCTGACTGCCAACCCGCGCGAGGCGGCCCTGCAGGGGCTCGAGAAGATGAAGGCCTCCCGCGATGCCGGCTTTCCCCAGGCGGTGCTGCCGCCGCAGCAGCGTCCCGACATGCGGCTGTTGCACCGTCTCGGCTATCGCGGCGCGCCGGAGGAGGTGCTGCCCCGGGTCGGCAGCGAATCGCCGGAGCTTTTGTACGCCGCCTGCTCGGCGGCGGCGATGTGGACGGCCAACGCTGCCACCGTCACACCCTCGCGCGACACGCTGGATTCGCGCGTGCATGTCACGCCGGCCAACCTGCAGTCGGCGCTGCACCGTTCGATCGAGACCGAGCAGACGGCGCGGACGCTCGCGGCGATCCTTGCTGACGAAAAACACTTTGCCCACCACCCGGCGCTGCCCGCCACGCCCTGGTTCTCCGACGAGGGTGCGGCCAACCATACCCGGCTGTGCGCCGACCACGGCGGGCCGGGCGTGCATCTGTTCGTGCATGGTGATTCGGCGCCGGACACCATGGCCGCCCCGCAGCGCCACCGCCCGCGCCAGACGCTCAGAGCGTGCCGGGCGCTGGCGCGTCAGCACGGCCTGAGCGACCAGCAGACCGTCTTTGCCCAGCAGCATCCGGCGGCCATCGATGCCGGCGTGTTCCACAAC
Source organism: Kushneria sp. AK178 (assembly GCF_053903105.1). Classification (NCBI taxonomy): domain Bacteria; kingdom Pseudomonadati; phylum Pseudomonadota; class Gammaproteobacteria; order Oceanospirillales; family Halomonadaceae; genus Kushneria; species Kushneria sp. AK178. The sequence goes on from NZ_CP096381.1 coordinate 934,609, forward strand.
GATGTGATCTGTGTGGGCAACGGCCCGGTGCTGCTCTACCACGAGCGCGCCTTTTTTAATGAGCGGGCGGTGCTGGAAGCGCTGCGCGACCGACTGGCGGCGCGCGCCGACGGTCAGCCCCTGATTCCCATCCGGGTGCCCGAAGAGGCTGTTACGCTGGAGGCGGCAGTGGCGAGCTATCTCTTCAACTCCCAGCTTCTGAGTCAGGACGATGGCAGCATGACGCTGGTGGTGCCGGGAGAGTGCGAAAGCGATGAGGCGGTGTGGATGACGATTCAGAGCCTGCTGCTGGGCGGCAACAATCCGATCAGCGAGGTGGTGGTGCGTGACGTCAAACAGAGCATGCAAAACGGCGGCGGCCCGGCCTGTCTGCGCCTGCGCGTGGTGCTTGATGCGGCCGAACGTCAGGCCATGAGCGGGCGGGTGATGCTGGATGACGCGCTGTATGGCGATCTCACCGCCTGGGTCGAGCGTCACTATCGCGACCGCCTGGCGCTGGAGGATCTGGCCGACCCGCAGCTGGCCCACGAGTCGCTGACGGCGCTGGATGAACTCACGGGGATTTTGAAGCTGGGGTCGATCTATCCCTTCCAGCTGGAGGGCGCTGTGGCGTAGGCCCCTGCGGCTCATAAGACCAAGGTGGTAACGCGCTTGAGCCTGCTGGCACTGACACTGCAGGAAGTCCATTGATACGACAGGGAGGTCATCACATGAAGGCGACAGCACTGGTACTGGAGCGTCAGAACGAGCTGGCACTGCGCGAGATCGAACTGCCCGACGAGGTCGGCCCGGACGAGGTGCGCATCAGTATGCACACCGTGGGCATCTGCGGCAGCGACGTCCATTTCTATACCCACGGCCGCATCGGCCCCTTTGTGGTCGAAGAGCCAATGGTGCTGGGCCACGAGGGCTCGGGCACCGTTACCGAGGTCGGCTCCCGGGTGACCACGCTCGCCCCCGGTGACCGGGTCTGCATGGAGCCGGGCATCCCTGATCCGACATCACGTGCTTCAAAGCTTGGCATGTACAACGTCGACCCCGCCGTGCGCTTCTGGGCCACACCGCCGGTCCACGGCTGCCTGACGCCCGAGGTCATCCATCCGGCGGCGTTTACCTTCAAGCTGCCGGACAGCGTTTCCTTCGCCGAGGGCGCGATGGTCGAGCCGTTCGCGGTGGGCCTGCAGGCCGTGGTCAAGGCGCAGCTGCAGCCGGGCGATACCTGTGTGGTGACCGGCTGCGGCCCGATCGGGTTGATGGTGGCGCTGGCGGCGCTCGCCTCGGGCGCCAGCCGAGTGGTGATCTCCGATGTGGTCGATGACAAGCTCGAGATTGCCGCCGGCTACGAGGGCATGATCCCCGTCAATGTCGCCCGCGAGTCGCTGACCGAACGTGTTGCCGAACTGACCGGCGACGACTGGGGCGCCGATGTGGTGTTCGAGGCCAGCGGCAGCCCGCGCGTGTATGACGATGCCCTGGCGTGCGTGCGCCCGGGCGGGGCCATGGTGCTGGTCGGCATGCCGGTCGAGCAGGTCAGCCTGGATGTGGTGGCGGCCCAGACGAAGGAGGTGCGCATCGAGACGGTCTTTCGCTACGCCAACGTCTATGACCGCGCCATCGAGCTGATCGCCTCCGGCAAGGTCGATCTCAATCCGCTGATTGTCGAGACCTTTGATTTCGAGCAGAGCGTCGAGGCCTTTGATCGCGCCGTTGAAGCGCGGCCCACCGACGTCAAGCTGCAGATTCGCGTGGCTGGCGACGATCCGCGGTAGGCGACTGCCCGCGGGAAGTCGGCCGCGGCGTCGAGGACCACGACGTTCGGGCGCGGGTGCGTTAAGCTGGTGTTTTTTGCGAACTGTTGTGGAGAAGCCCGATGTTTCTGGTCTGCGGTGAGGCCCTGTTTGATTTCTTTTCCGACGCGGGGCAGGTGGCTCCGGACGCTTCATCGCTGTCGTTCACGGCCGTGGCCGGCGGCTCGCCCATGAATGTGGCCATCGGCCTGTCGCGGCTCGAGCGTCAGGCCGCCTTCTTTACCGGGCTGGCCCCGGATGCGCTGGGCGAGCGCCTGCGCGCGGTGCTCGAAAGCGAATCGGTCGATACCGGCTTCATGGTCGACATCCCCGGCAGCGCCACCACGCTGGCCATGGTCACCCTCGATGAGCACGGCTCGCCGCGCTACGTCTTCTACAACCAGTGCGGCGCCGATCGCATGCTGGAAACGGCGCATCTGCCAGCAACCCTTGATGACGTGCATGCCATTCACGTCGGCTCCTACGCGCTGGCCGTCTCGCCCACCAGCGAGACGCTCGAAACGCTGGTGGCGCGCGAGCGTGAGCGCTGTCTGATTTCGCTGGATCCCAACATTCGTCTCAGGGTCGAGCCCGACGTGGCGCGCTGGCGCGAGCGCATCGACACCTTCGCCGGGCACGCCCACCTGATCAAGATCAGCGATGAGGACCTGGCCGCGCTCTATCCGGAGAGAAATCCCGAGGAGGTGATCCGCGGCTGGCTCGATGAGCGCTGCCCGCTGGTGATCATGACCCGGGGCGGTGAGGGCGTGACGCTGTTCACGCCGGACGGCAGTGAGTCGCTGGCCGCCGACAGGGTGCCGGTGGTGGACGCCGTGGGGGCCGGCGACAGTTTCATGGCCGCGCTGCTGGCCTGGCTGGATGAGCAGGGGCTGGCCACGCCCGACGGGCCGGGGCAGCTGACGCCGGCGCAGCGCCGCGAGATGGCCGCATTTGCCATGCACGCGGCGGCCCATACCTGCCAGCAGCGCGGGCCGGACCTGCCGCGTCGCCACGAGATCGCCACAGCCTGAACGCCATTGGCACGGTGAGTCACGGAGAAGCGAAATGTTCTCGATGCCCGGCAGCGCGAGATCGAGCTGCTCGAGCGCTGGATCGCCGAGCATGACGACCCGCCACAGGAGTAAATTGCCGGCGCCGGCTTCTCGATCCGGGCACCGGAACAGGGCATGATGACAGAACGTCCCGGGCAGGCTTGAGGCCTGTCCGGGAGACGGGATCGCCTGCAGGCGGCCCGTTACAACGCGACCAATAACAACAATCGCGAGGTGCTGTCATGCCCCATGACACGAAGGACAGCGGCGTTCGCCATGACGCCGTGGCGCAGGACTATCTGGATCGACGCCAGCTCAAAAAGGGCGCCGCCGGCTGGGTACTGCTGGCAACGCTGGGGGTCTCGTATGTGATCTCCGGCGATTTTGCCGGCTGGAATCTGGGCATCGGCGTGGGCGGCTTTGGCGGCATGCTGATCGCCACCGTGCTGATGGCGATCATGTATACCGCCATGGTGCTGTCACTGGCGGAGCTCTCCTCGTCGCTGCCCACCGCCGGCGGCGGCTACAGCTTTGCTCGCCGCGCCATGGGCCCCTGGGGCGGCTATATCACCGGCACGGCCATCCTGCTCGAATACGCCATCGCTCCGGCGGCGATCGCGATTTTCATCGGCGGCTACGTCGATTCCCTGATCGGCCTGGACGGGCCACTGGTCTACGCGGCGTTCTATATCGCCTTTGTGGGGCTGCACCTGTGGGGCGCCGGCGAGGCGCTGCGCATCATGATGGGCGTGACGGCGCTGGCCGTGATTGCCATTGTCGTGTTTATCGTCGGCATGCTGCCGCATTTTGACAGCGCGCGGCTGTTCGATATCGCCCCCGGTGATGCGGTGGGGGCTTCTGCCTTTCTACCCAACGGCTATATGGGCATCTGGGGCGCCATTCCCTTTGCCATGTGGCTCTTTCTGGCGGTCGAGGGCGTGCCGCTGGCGGCAGAAGAGTCCCGCCATCCCGGGCGCGACATGCCGCGCGGCATCATCGCGGCCATGGCCGTGCTGCTGGTGTTTGCCTTCTGCATGCTGCTGCTGGGGCCCGGCGGGGCCGGTGCCAGCCTCATGAGCACCTCGGCGGCGCCGCTGGTGGATGCGCTCGGCGCGGTGTACGGCCCGGGCAGCTGGGCGGCGGGGTTTGTGAACGTGATCGGGCTGTTCGGTCTGATCGCCTCGTTTTTCTCGATCATCTTCGGCTATTCGCGTCAGGTCTTTGCGCTTTCCAGGGCCGGCTATATTCCGCGATGTCTGTCGATCACCAGTCGCCGCGGCGCGCCGGCACCGGCGCTGATCGTGCCCGGGATCATCGGGTTTTTGCTGTCGCTGACCGGGCAGGGCGATCTGATGATCACCATGGCAGTGTTCGGCGCCACCATCTCCTATGCCATGATGACGCTGTCGCACTGGCTGCTGCGCACCCGGGAGCCGGAGCTTGAGCGACCCTATAAAACGCCGGGCGGGCGCTGGACCTCCGGCGTGGCGCTGGGGCTGGCGATCATCGCCTTTGTCTCGACCTTTGTGGTCAGCCTGCAGGCCGCGCTCTGGGCGGGGCTTTTCTACGCCATCATGCTGGCCTGGTTTGGCTTCTACAGCCGCAAGCGGCTGGTGGCGCAGGCGCCGGAGGAGGAGTTCGATGCCATCGCCAGCGCCGAGGCAAGGCTGAAATGACGTTGTTCAACCCAGCAAGAGATGAGAAGACACATGAAAGTCGGTCTGCTGCAGTGTGATGATCTGGCCCCCCATGTCGCCCGCGTGCATGGCAACTATCCGGCCCTGTATGCGGGGCTGTTACAGGCAGTCGACCCGGCCATCGAGTTCGTGACCTGGCGGGTGCATGACGGCGAGCTGCCCACCGATTTCGACGCCGTGGATGCCTGGCTGATCTCCGGCAGCAAGGCCGGCGTGTATGACGATCATGCCTGGATTACGTCACTGCTTGAGCTGATTCGCCAGCTTCACGCTGACCACCGAACGGTGGTCGGCATCTGCTTTGGCCATCAGGCGATGGCACAGGCACTCGGCGGTCGCGCCGGCAAGAGCGATCGCGGCTGGGGCGTGGGGGTGTCGTTCAACACCGTGGTGGGGCACCGATCGTGGATGACGCCCTGGCAGGCGGGGCTGGATCTGATCGTCAGCCATCAGGATCAGGTGCTGTCACTGCCCGAAGGCGCCGAGGTGCTGGCCGAAAGCCCGTTCTGCCCGTATTACCTGCTGCAGTACTCGCCCCGGTTCATGAGCGTGCAGGGGCATCCGGAGTTCTCGAAAGCGTGCAGCGCGGACCTGATGGCCGATAAAGGCGACAGGCTGCCGGATCGGCGCCGACGCGAGGCGCTGGCCTCGCATTATGCTCCGGTCGATGATCACGTCATGGCGCGCTGGATCGTCAACTTCATGCGCGAGGCGGAATCGACCGGGTGATGGCGTGACAACGCCTGCAGGGAGGGCCCGGTCAGCCGGCGGCGCTTGCCGGCCCGGATCGTTGTCTGCGTTAGCGCCTCATTCAGCCCTGTTTCTCTGCTCTGCTTTCAGCTTGTCATTGATGCTTTTCTGATATTCTCCGCGGCAAAACCGCGACGTCCGGGACGATTTTTCGCCCGGGACGTTGCTGCGACGACCTGCAACGGACTGAATACATGCCGATGTCATTATCCATGCTGGGCAGAACAGCGGCCCTTGCCGGGCTGGGCGTGCTGATGGCTGCCTGCACGACGGTGCAGCGGCCCGAGCCGCCACCGCTGCCGGTAACGCTGCCGGGAGCCTTTGTGGCGGTCTCCGATCCCGAGGCGTTCGTGGCAGATGCCTGGTGGCTCGAGTTCGAGGATCCGCAGCTCAACGATTTCGTCGAAACGGCCCTGGATCGCAATCCCGGGCTGGCCCAGGCGATCGCGCAGGCCCGCATTGCCGAGGCGCAGTCACGAAGCGAGCGTGCCGATCTTTTCCCCCAGCTCAGCGCCGGGTTGAATAGCAACCGGCAGCGGCGTCCGGCGACACCGCTGCCGGGCGGTGAGGGGAGTGGCTACAGCATTACCGAAAGCCATAACGCCACGCTGGATGTGAGCTGGGAAGTTGATCTGTGGGGGCGTCTGTCTTCGCTGTCGGCCGCGGGGCAGGCGGATTTTCTCGCCGCCAGCGAACAGCTCAGGGGGATGCACCAGTCGCTGGTCGCCGATGTGGTGTCGCTCTATCTCGACGTCGTTCAGGCCCGGGCCCAGGTGGATCTTTCGGAAAGCACGGTCAAGGCGCTCACCGAGTTTGCCCGTCAGGTCGGCAACCGCGTCAATGAAGGTATCGTGTCGCCGACCGATATCACCCTGGCCCGCGCCAACCTTGCTTCCGCCCGGGCGGGGCTCGAGCAGCGCCGGGAAAATCTGGCCCGCGTGACGCGCCAGCTGGAAACCCTGATGGGGGGGTACCCTGCCGGCACGTTGATCACTACCCGTGAGCTGCCCATTGTCCCGCCGCTGCCCGCCGCCGGCGTTCCTGCCGAGCTGCTGGCCCGTCGACCCGACGTGCGCCGCGCCGAGTGGTCCCTGCTGGCGGCCGACTATCGTCTGAGTGCAGCGGAGCGCTCCTTTTTGCCGTCGCTGTCGCTGACCGGCAGTACGGGGTCGACAGGTAGCGAATGGGCAGATCTGTTCAGTAGCGGCTCCTTTATCTGGACGATCGCCGGCAATCTCGTACAGCCGATCTTTCAGGGCGGGCGGCTGCGGGCCCAGGCCGATGTGGCCGGCGGCCAGCTCGACGAAGCGTTTTACGCCTACGTCGAGGTAGCGCTGAACGCCCTGTCGGAGGTCGAGACGGCGCTGGCCGTGGACAGCCTGCTGGCACAGCGTGTCGATGAGACCAATCAGGCGGCAGACGCTGCGGAAGAAGCTGTGCGGGTCTCCTTCAATCGCTACCGGCAGGGCATCGAGCCCTTTCTGAACGTGCTGGAGAGTCAGCAGCGCGCGCTGGATAACCGCAGTGCCTATATCTCGGCCCGATATGATCGGCTGTCAAATCGTATCGCCCTTCATCTGGCGCTGGGAGGCGGCTTTGATGCCGTCTCGGCCCTTGATCCGTCCGTTACAGGAACATCCGCGTTATGAAAATGATTCCCATGGCCCTGGGTGGGGCCCTGCTACTGGTGCTGAGTGCCTGCGGTGGCGAAGAAGCACCAGCGCCGGCACAGGAGGCGCCCGCGGTCAGCGTGCGCGTACAGCCCGCCGAAGTGACCTCCCTGCAGGGGTGGGTGTACAGCCAGGGCACCGCCCGCTCCATGCACCGTGAATACCTGACCTTTACCGAGCAGGGCAGGGTCACCTTCGTGGATCAGGATCTGCGCGTGGGCTCGCCGGTCAGCCAGGGGCAGCTGATCGCCCATCAGGATCCCGGGCGGCTGGAGGCCGAACTGGCGTCGGCACGGGCATCACTGGATGAGGCGCAGGCCAATCTGTCGCTGGCGCGGGTCACCGAAAACCGTTACGAGCGGCTGATCGAGCAGCGCTCGGCCTCGGCCCAGGAGCTGGATCAGGCGCGGGTGGAAGTGCAGCAGGCGCGCGCGACCGAGGGCAGCGCCCGGGCGCAGATCGCTCAGGCCGAAGTCATGCTCGAGGAGTCCCGGCTGGTCTCGCCCATTGATGGGGTGCTGGCCCGGCTGAACATCGAGCAGGGGCGCTATTTCATGCCCAATACGGTGGATTCCACCTCCGAGCAGAGTGCCCTGCAGACGGTGCCGGCACTGGTGATCGATCCCTCGCAGTTCGAGGTGCGGGTGGATCTGCCTGCCTACAACTTCGGCCGGGTCGAGGTGGGCGCGCGCGCGATCATTGGCGGGCGGCCGCCGCAGCGCACCGACGACATCGACCCCGAGACGCTGGCGCATCAGGAGACGGGCGAGATCAATGCCATCAGCCCGTCGCTGGACCCGCAGACGCGAACCTTTGAAATCATCATTCACACCACCGGGGAGCGTCCGCGCCTGCAGGATGGCGCCTTTGTGGCCGTGTGGATGGCCGAGCCCGAGAAAAGGGACGTTCTTACCGTGCCGGTGGATGCCCTGCGCTTTTTGAACGACCAGGCCTTCGTTTACGTCTACGACGAGGCCGAGGGCCGCGTTCACGAGCGCAGCGTACAGCTCGGCCAGCAGGCCAGCCAGCGCCGGGAAGTCGTCGAGGGCCTGTCACCGGGGGAGCGGGTGGTCACCGATGGCCGCGCCAGACTGGCCGATGGTGAGCGCGTCAGGCTTATCGGAGCGCAGCCATGACCACACCCACACCGGCCCCCGAGTCCCCGCCGCGCCGGGTCGAAACGCCCGAAGTGCGTGACGCCCACCCGCTGATGCGCTTTTTCTTTCTCAAGCCGATCTTCGCGGTCCTTTTGACCCTGACCCTGTTGATGGGCGGACTGTTCGCCTACTCGGCGCTGGTCCAGGAGGCGCTGCCCGATCTGGATATCCCGCAGGCGAGCATTACCACGGCCTGGCCCGGCGCCGATCCGCGCTCGGTGGAGGGGCAGATCACCGATCCTATCGAGGATGAAATCACCACGCTCAGCGGGGTCAAGTCCGTCAACAGTGCCTCGTTTGATTCGCTGTCGACCATTTCCATCGAGTTCGATGCGTCTGTCGATACCGTGGATGCCATGACGCGGCTGCGCGCTGCTGTCGACGACGCCGAATCCTCCTTCCCGTCGGATGCCGAAAGCCCCTATATCAGCCAGAGCTCGGTGGATGACCGGCCGATTCTGAGCCTGGCGCTCCACGGCAATGCCGGTTCAGCCACGCTCAACCAGACCGCGCGTCAGATCCGAGATGCGCTGGAGCGCGTTCAGGGCGTCAACGAAGTCAATATCGGCGGCGAGCGCGAGGACATCGTGCAGATCCTTCTCGACCCCGAGCGTCTGCTGGCGCTGGGGCTGTCGCCCACCGCGATACGCGACGCCGTGCAGCAGGCCAATATCGAGCAGCCCTTTGGCGAGGTGCGCAGTCAGGAGATCGGCGCCGTGGTGCGTCTTGAGGGGCGTTTTTCGGATATCGCGGATCTGCGCGCGCTGCCCGTGACCCGGCTGGAGAACAGCAATAGCTCCCGGGCGCTGACCCTGGGCGAGGTCGCCACCGTCAAGCGCATGCAGGAAACCGAGACGTCGCGGGCGTTTTTCAGCGAGCGCGGCGGCGACTATCAGCCGTCGCTGGATATCTCCGTGACCAAGTCACCGGGGGCGGATACGGTGCAGCTGGTGGCGCGCATCCGCGCCGCGCTGGCCGATCTCGAGGCGTCCAGTACCTGGCCCGATCAGGTGCACTACTCCATCCTGCAGGACGATGCCGTTCAGATTCAGGACTCGCTGTCGGAGGTGTTCGGCAGTGCCCTGCAGACCATGCTGGTGGTCTTTGCCATCCTGTTCATCACGATCTCGTGGCGCGAGGCGATCGTGGCCGGTCTGGCGGTGCCCGTCACCTTTGCCGGTGTGCTGCTGGCGATTCTGATGTTTGGCTACTCGCTCAACGAGCTGGTCATTATCGGCATGGTGATCGCGCTGGTGATGATCATCGATATCTTCATCATCCTGATGGAGGGGCTGCACGATGAAATCCATCGCCACGGGCGCACCTTCGGCCAGGCGGCACTGATCACCGTCAAACGCTACGCGGTGCCCGTGTTTGCCGCCCAGCTCACGACCCTGCTGGCGCTGGCGCCGTTGATGTCGATCGGCGGCACCATGGGCGCCTTTATCCGGGTGCTGCCCACCACCATCATCATCTGTCTGGTGCTGTCGTTTATCGTGGCCATGCTCTGCGCGGTGCCCCTGTCGCGGATGCTGCTGGGCAGGCAGCGCCGCGCTGAAGGCGATGACAAGCCGGGGATGGCGGACCGGGTGACCCAACGAGCCGTGGAGGGGCTGGAACGCTGGAGCGGTCGCTACATTCTGGCCAGTCGCCGGCAGTCGCTGCTCTGGGTGGCGGGCGCGGTGGCGCTGTTTGCGGTGTCGATCGTGGCCTTCAGCCAGGCGCGTCTCGAGCTTTTCCCGGCCTCGGACGGCGAGCGGCTGGGCATCAATATCGAGCTGCCGCCCACCGTGCCGCTGGAAACCTCCCAGCTGATTGCCGATGAGGTGGGGGCGCGGCTGCGCGACAAGCCCTGGTTCGACAGCGTGACCAAGCTGGTCGGCCTCAAGAGTCCCTTCGCGGGCGGGTCGGCGGCCTCTGCGCTGCAGCCCAGCGAGGCCGAGAATTTCATCGGCTTCTCGGCGATGTTCAAATCCCGCGAGCAGCGCGATGAAGACTCCTTTGTACTGGCGGACGCCCTGCGGACCGAACTGGCCGACTATCTGAGAGAGAACGTGGCGGGAGCCGAGCTGCAGGTCGTGCCCGAAAGCAGCGGCCCCACGCCCGGCGACCCCATCGAGATGCAGCTCATCGGCGGCAGCATGGAGACCCTGAAGGCGCTGTCGCTGGAAGTGCAGGAGGTGCTGTCAGAGACGAACGGCGTGGTGGATGTGCGCGACAATCTCGGCGCCCCGCAGCCCCAGCTGGCGCTGCAGCCCAATAGAGAAGCGCTCAGTTTCTTCGGCATCAGCCACGAGGAGCTGGCCGCCCAGGTCCGTATCGCGTTCAGCTCCGACATCATCGGCACCTTTGCCACCCCGGATGACCAGGATGATATCGATATTCGCCTGGGCACGGCGTGGCCGAGCCAGCAGGGCGAGGCGGGCGGTCCCGGGAGTGTCGAGGAGTTCTCCCGCGTGCGCGCCTACCAGCAGGATGGCCGCTCGATAGCCATGTTTCAGCTGTTGACGCCGGTCCAGTCGGAGGGAGCGGTTGCCATTTCCCACGTCAACGGCGAGCGCGCCCTGACCGTCATGGCCAAGAACCAGGGCCGCACCGTGACGGAAATCATGAGCGAGGTGGCGCCGCGGCTTGAAGCATTGCAGCAGAACTGGCCGCCGGGCTATCGCGTGGCGATCGGCGGGGAGTCCGCCGAGACCTCCGATACCGTCGGCTCGATCGGCATTGCCATGCTGGTGGCCATTACCCTGGTGGTGGGCGTGCTGGTGATCGTGTTCAGCAGCTTCCGCCAGGCGCTGATCATCTTCGCCACCATGCCGCTGGCGATTATCGGCACCGCGCTGGGCTTCTGGGCGTTCGGCATTTCGTTTTCGTTTTTTGCCATGATCGGGCTGGTGTCGCTGATCGGTATCGCAATCAACAACGGCATCATCATGGTCGATACCATGAACGGCTTTCTCCGGGAGGGCATGAGCGTGGCCGAGGCCGCTGCGGCCGGTGCCGCACGCCGGTTGCGCCCGCTTTTGACCACGGCCGTGACCACCATCGTCGGGCTGGTTCCGCTGGCCATCAGCAGCGCCAGCTACCGACCGCTGACGCTGGTCATCATCTTCGGACTGATCTCGGCCACGCTGCTGGCGCTGTTCGTGGTGCCGGCGCTCTATTATCTGCTGACCCCTGCCAATGCCAGCGAGCCCGAGGTGCTGGATTGATGGACCAATGGAACCGCCCGCCGAAGAAGCTGGCGGTGTCATCATGTGCCGGTCGATGTTCGCGTCATGGCGCACTGGATGGTCAACGTCATGCGCGAAAACCCGGTGTTGTTGGCGGCACCGGACCGGCTGCCAGGGCCTCTGCCCTCAGGTTGATGCGTTGTTGTCGGGCACCGGGATCAGCCCGTAGCGGCGCATGATCGCTGCCATGTCGTCAGGGTCGGGGGCGCCCGTGGCGATCAGCGCTGCCAGCTCACGAAAATAGTCCGGCCCCAGAGCGCCGGGTGTGAGCATGCATAAACAGCGTGCCGGTTCATCGCCGGCGTTATAAAAGCTGTGTACTGCCCCGCGAGGAATAAACAGGGAGTCATCGGGGCCAATCCCGATATCCTCGCCCGCCACGCGCAGGGTGAGCCTGCCCTCCAGACCCAGTATGGTTTCGTCCCAGCGGTCGTGATAGTGCGCTACCGGCATGTGACCGCCGGGCGATACCGTCATGCGAAAAAGATCCAGCTTTCCCTCGGTGGTCGCGTGACTCTCGTGGAACTCAAGCGTCATCCCGCCAATTCTGATGGTCTCCAGCATGGTCAATGCTCTCTCGATGAGGTGGTCCCGACAACGACGAAAGAGGTGGGCTCTTCCGTCGCTGCCATTGAGCCACATCGGCGTGGACAAAAGCGGGCTGTATTCAGGTCGGCATGGGCCAGTCACTGCTGTCGGCGATGCCTGAAAGGGCAACCGATGCCTGGTTATCCGGCATTCCCATTGCCTGGTGTCCGCCGGGCAGGGCGGCGATGTCGCCCATCAGCGAGGTCATGATGGCGGCAGGGTTGAGCGCCGGGGGCAGCAGGCTGAACGCCTCGTCAAATGATGGCGGGGTGGGCTCGTCAGTACCTTCCTCATCAAGGGCCAGCGACAGCGCGATGAACTGGGTGCTCTGGCTGTCGCTGAAGTTGTCATCCGAGGTCAGGATCAGGCTCTGGCGACCGTCCGCAAGCTCGGGACCAAACGCCATGCCCTCGACGTTGTCCGGTTCGAATCCGTACTCATTGAGGCTGGTCAGCAGCGTCTTCTGAACCGGGCGAATTGAACCGGTGGCGTCCTCGAGGCTGTCGAGGCCGCTGATGTCGGTGGCCTGTGAGGTGTCGATCTCGTAAAGGCGGATATCGTTGCCGACGCCGTCGGCAAAGCCGCGCTCCAGCGTCAGCAGGTGGTGCTCATCGAGGGCCAGCATCTCCACCAGCCCGTTGGTCGAAAACCCGTCTTCTTCAGCAGGCGCCTGCGGCGTCGGCTCGACCGGATAGAGATACTGGCCCAGTGCCTCGCCGCTGTCGGGATCGAAACCGAGAATGCGCGACGGACTGCCGGTATCCAGCGCCGCGGCCGGGCCGTCCTGAGCGAGGGCGTTTTCGGTCGACGTGAACAAATGCTCGCCGTCGGGCGTCAGGGTCACGCTTTCAAGTGCCAGGTTGTTGCGCACCCCGAGGGTGCCGTCACCGTCAGGTCGGACGATCTCCGGCATGTCGATGGCGTCGATCTGCTGTCCGTCCCGGGCGAACAGATTCACGAAGGGGTCGATGCGCTGATTGCTGTCGCCTTCGGAGGCAATAAAGAGCGTGCCGTCCGGCGTCAGATCGATCGCTTCGGGGTCGATCCCGCCGGTCGGCCAGGGATTGCCGTCGGGCTGGCGCAGGGTGGTCACGTCGGTCAGGCGCACATCGCCGTCCTCGAGACGGCCGTCGTCCAGGTCGATGCGCAGACTGTAAAAGCGCGCATCGTTGTATTCGCTGCGATCATCGGAAATGGCCAGATACTCACCGCCGGCCGGATCCCATGTCAGCCCCGAGAGCCCACCCAGCAGGGTGTTCTGGAATTCGGTGCCGCTGTCAAACGCGGTCTGGCCGATGAAGTCGATCTCCTCGACCCGGGTGTCGGGATCATCGATGGCGAGATCGGCCCACACCAGCCGGTGATCGGAGGCCTCGACCTGCTCACTTCCGGCCTCGCCCTCGGCCGGCCAGAACACGCCGCCGTCCAGCCGGGTCAGGCCGTGGGCCGAGGGCAGCACGTAGTCCACGCGCAGGTTACCGGGGGCGTCGTCGTTGAAGTCGGCGGTGTCAAAACGCGGGTCCGCGCGATGGGTATCATTGGCGCCGCCCTGCTCGAGGGCGGCGATCACCCCGCCCCGGCTTTCCGGCGTCAGGCCGGCGGCGACCAGCGGATGCCCCAAAAGCTGCTGCGCTGCGCCCGGCAGGCTGTCGCCATCCAGCGGGTCGACGTTCTGGTCGCCGGCAATCACGAACCGCTCGTGGGCCCCGAGACCGCCGCTGCGCCCCTGATCGTCGACGAGATAGTCGCTTTTGTCGGGGTCGACGTAGTCGGCCCACAGGCGAATCTCGTCGGCGTTGCGCAGGCCGTTGCGGTTCTCGGGACCGTCAAAGCTGGGCGGGGTCGGGTGGGAGGCGAGCAGGTGCACGATCTCGCCATCGACATTGACCGGAATGTCCCAGTGGCTCTTGGAGGAGAGCGGCAGCACGTCGAGTGCGGCGTCCGAGTAGTAGTCGCCTGTTGCCGGCGTATCGGGGTTGTCCGGCAGGCGGGCGCCCGGCATGTCCTGCCAGAGGAAATCGCCGAAGGTGCGGATGTCATCCGTCTCAAGCGGGTAGCGCGACAGCACCAGCATGCCGTACTGCCCGGGAAACTGACCGAACCCCAGGGCGTCATCGGCGTAGCCCGGCGCGCCGGGGGCGGTCACGGCTTCGCCGTTGCCGTCGAGATCCACGCCGGAGGCAACGCCGGTATTGACCGGGGCGGAGAACGCGTAGGGGTAGTCGAGACCCGGCGCCTCGCCCTGAGACGTGCCCAGGTAGTGCTCGCGAAACATATCGGCGGCGACGGGATCATGGTCGAATTCGTTGATCAGCAGTACGTCCGGGCGGGTCTGCTGAATGACGGCGGCGATGTCGCGTGCCTGATCATCACCCCCGATCAGGTCCTCGCGCAGCGCACCGGCGCTGTCGCGGTTGAGCGCGGCGTTGTAGGTGGCAACACGGATATCCGGGGTCGAGGCGGTCATGAGAGCTCCTGGCGGTGGCGGGGCAGAAGAACACCGCTCGAGTATCGGCGCGCGTCATGACACTGCGATGGCGATCCGGTGTCGCCGGGTAACGCGATGCTGCAGTGCGTTACCCGGCGCGGGCGAGGACTATTCCAGTGTCAGCCGGTCGCTCTCCCTGAGCGCTGCCGTGCGGCTGTCGGTAAAGTCGTTGTCACCCTGGCGTTCGATGAGATAAACCGCCAGCCCTTCACGGTCGGCGACCCGTGTGCCTTCCTCGCGTCCCAGGCAGAGCATGGTGGTGGCCCAGGCGTCGCTGACGGCGGCCTCGGTGCCAAAGACGGTGGCCGAGACCAGGTCGTGGGTGGCGGGGGTGCCGCTGCGCGGGTCGAGGATATGGCCGTAGGCGTGCCCGTCGTCATCAAAATAGCGGCGATAGGTGCCGGAGGTATTGAGCGACAGCCCCTCGCGGTCGGTGACGGTGACGATATTGCCGGCACGCCGCTGGCCCGGCGTGGGCGCCTCGATCCCCACGCGCCAGGGCTCGTCGTCGGGTTTGGTGCCGCGAATGCGCATGTCGCCGCCCAGTTCGGCCAGATAGTTGTCGATGCCGTGGGACGCCAGCATGGCGGCGATCTGATCGACGCTGTAGCCCTCGCCCATGGAGGAGAGATCGATGGAAAGCTCGGGAAGCGTCTTGCGAATGCGGCCCTGATCGGGGTCGATCTCGATATGCTCGAGCCCCGTATGGGCCATGACCGTTTTGATCTCGTCGTCGGCGGGCACCCGGAAATTCTCGTCCTGGAAGCCCCACAGGGCAAAAAGCGGTGCGACCGTCGGGTCGTAGCAGCCTTCGGACTGCGCATGTACCCGGCGGGCGATACGGAGCAAATGAATGACGCCGTCGGGAGCGTCCTGCCAGTCGGTGCTGCGACTGGCGTTGAAGCGCGAGATCCAGGAGTCGTCGCGATAGGTGGAAAGGTTCTCGTCGATCCGGGTCAGTACCCGGGTCAGATCCGCCTCGATGTCGGCATGGGCCGGGGCATCTTCACTCCACCACTTGATGTGATAGGTGGTGCCCTGGGCTTCTCCCTGGGCCAGCTCGACTTCGGGAATGCGATCGCAGCCGACCAGCAGCATTGCAGCAATGACGGTGGCGGTGAGAGGGGCAGGCGCGCGTGTGTTCATGAGCAACCATTGACAGAAATGAGGCCGTATTCACGACCGGGACTGTGGTGAACCGGTCATCCATTGTGCGTGATCGCGACGCACAGCTCCATTCGGGTTACGCTGGGGGCTGGTTACCACCTCGAAGGGGGGAAGATATGCCACTGGATTCGCAGTTTGGACGCTGGCTGCAGGACGCGGCCGACAACGCCCCGGATGTCAGCGCCATGAGCGCCGCCGAGCGTCGCGTCGTCGCCGATCAGGCCAACATGAAGCTTCAGCGCCCGCCACTGGCGTATCCCGTGGCCGAAATCCGCAATCTCGATATTCCCGGCCCGAACGGGACCATGCGGCTGCGACTCTATTACCCCATCGTACATGGTTCGAGCACGTCTCGACCGATGACCATCTTTTTCCATGGTGGCGGTTTCGTGACCGGCTCGCTGGCCAGCTACGACGTGATCTGTCGTGCCCTGTGCCGGGCGTCGAAAACCATCATCGTCGCGGTGGACTACCGCCTGGCGCCGGAGCATCCCTTTCCGGCTGCGCCGGAGGATGCGCTGGCGGCGGTGCTCTACATCGCCACGCACGCCGCCGGCCTTGGCGGCGACGCCGAGCGGCTGGCGCTGGCCGGCGACAGCGCCGGGGCTCAACTGGCGGCGCTGACCGCCCTGCGGGTACGGGGTGAAGGCGGGCCGACGCTGCGCGGCCAGTGCCTGCTCTATCCCATGCTGGATGTTCAGCGCGAGGGCATGGCCTCACTGACGCAAAACGCCAGCGGCTACGGTTTCACCCGCGAGGCCCGTGACTGGTTCATCGATCAGTACCTGCCGGACGAGGCATCACGCCGTCACCCCTTCAATACGCTGCTCGAGCGACAGGACCTGGCAGGGCTGCCGCCGGCACTGGTCGTGACCGCCGAGTTCGACCCGGTGCGCGACGAGGGCGTGCGCTATGCCGAGCTGCTGGCCGGACAGGGCGTCCTGACCCGGCACAGCCACTACTACGGCATGATCCACGCCTTTGTTCGCCGGCTCGGTCAGCACGTTCAGGCCGATCAGGCCATCGACGAGTGCGGCGTCTGGCTCCGACGCGTGCTGACCGCCGCCAATTAAAGGGCCCTCCTGACACCGGTCCGTGCGCCTCTGAATGATTACGACCTTGGTCTATACAACCAAGGTCCATCTGTTGACCGCCCCGGTGGGTGAATAAGCTCTGCGGGTTACAAAAACCTCACACATAACCGTGGCTGCGCTGACCGGATCATCATGATCCGGGCTATGGCGTGCGCAAGGGTCAAGGAGCATATCGATATGGTGACCTTTCTGGCAGGAATCGTGCTGCTGGTAGTGGGGTATTTCACCTACGGCAAATTCGTCGAGCGCGTTTTCGAGTCCAATCAGCGTCGTCCCACGCCGGCCCATACCCTGCGCGATGATGTCGACTATCTCCCCATGGGGACCAAGCGCAACTCGCTGATCCAGCTGTTGAACATTGCCGGCGTCGGGCCCATTTTCGGACCGATTCTCGGCGCGCTGTATGGCCCGGTGGCCTTTATCTGGATCGTGGTGGGCTGCATCTTTGCCGGCGCCGTGCATGATTATCTCACCGGCATGATCTCGATTCGCAACCACGGGGCGCATCTGCCGCAGCTGGCCGGCAAGTTCCTGGGCCGGGTCATGAAGCATGTGGTCAACTTCTTTGCGCTGCTGCTGCTGCTGCTGGTTGCCACCGTATTCGTGACTGCGCCGGCGACCCTGCTGGCCAACATGCTGCCGGTGTCGCTGACCGTCATTACGCTGACGATCTTTGCCTACTATCTGCTGGCCACGCTGTTGCCCATCGACAAGGTCATCGGTCGTGTCTATCCGTGGTTTGGCGCGCTGTTGCTCTTCAGCGCCGCCGGCATCGGCG
Source organism: Kushneria sp. AK178 (assembly GCF_053903105.1). Taxonomy (NCBI): domain Bacteria; kingdom Pseudomonadati; phylum Pseudomonadota; class Gammaproteobacteria; order Oceanospirillales; family Halomonadaceae; genus Kushneria; species Kushneria sp. AK178. The sequence goes on from NZ_CP096381.1 coordinate 952,070, forward strand.
TCATGATGATTCTGCGCGGCGCGCCGATTCCGGAGCTCAACTTTTCCAACATGCATCCGGACGGCTCGCCGATCTTTCCGCTGCTCTTTCTGACCATCTCCTGCGGGGCGCTGTCGGGCTTTCATGCCACTCAGACGCCGATCATTTCGCGCACCACCGGTAACGAGAACAACGGCCGCAAGATCTTTTACGGCATGATGATCACCGAGGGCGTGATCGCCATGGTCTGGGCGGCGGCGGCCATGAGCCTGTTCCACGGCGACACCAGCCTGTCGCAGGTGCTGGCGCAGGGCGGTCCGGCCGCCGTGGTGCAGAGCGTGTCGGTCAACCTGCTGGGCGCCGTGGGCGGCACGCTGGCGGTACTGGGGGTCATCGTGCTGCCGATCACCTCGGGCGACACCGCGTTTCGCAGCGCGCGCATGATCATCGCCGACTACCTTCACATCGGTCAGCGCCCTCTGGCGCGACGCGTCATGGTGGCAGCACCCCTGTTCGTGGTCTCCTATGGCCTGACGCACATGGACTTTACGCTGCTGTGGCGCTATTTCTCCTGGGCCAACCAGACCACCGCCGTTATCGCGCTGTGGGTCGCCACCATGTATCTGGTGCTGGCCAAAAAGCCCTACTGGTTGACGCTGTTGCCGGCGCTGTTCATGACCATGGCGACGTTTACCTATATCGCCTGGGCGCCGATCGGCTTCGGTCTGTCGCTGACCGTGGCCTATGTCGTGGCCGCGCTGGGCACCGCGGCGGCGCTGGCGCTGTTCATCAAGCGGGTGCGGCGCCTGTCGGGCGGCATCTTTGCGGTGGACGAACCGGCCGAGCCCGGATCCCGGGACGCCTCGCTTGCCGGGGCAGCGATCTGATCGCGTCCGGCAGGCCCTGCTTTTGACATGAAAAAGCCCCGTCACGGACGGGGCTTTTGTCATGTGGCCCTTGAGGCCGGACGGAGCGCTGCGGTTTCAGTCGTCGCTGGCCTGCGGCGCGCTGGTGCCATCCTCGTTGAAGTACTTGTCGTGAATCTCGTCATAGGTGCCGTTGGACTTCAGCGTGGCGAGTGCCTCGTTGAATTTGTCGGCAAGCGCCTCGTCGCGCTGGCGAAAGGCAATGCCGAAGCCGTCGCCAAAGTACTCTTTCGGCTCGGTCATCATCTCGCCCAGGGTCTTGTACTCGCCGCCCTCGAGCAGCGCGGCCTGACCGGTGGGGTAGTCCAGAAAGGCGATATCCAGACGGCCGGTCTCCATGTCGACGGCCACGTCATCGGCACTGGCGTAGCGCTGAATGCTGGCCACATCGCCAAAGTTGTCGGTCACGTAGTTGTCCTGCACGGTACCGCGCTGGACGCCGATGCTCTTGTCCTCGAGATCACTGGACTCAACGCCGGTCATCGCCGTTGACGCGGGCGCGAACCAGGCCGATGGCGGCACCAGGTACGGGTCGGAGAACAGCACCTGCTGGCGGCGCTCGTCGTTGATGGTCATCGAGGACATGATGGCGTCGAACTTGCGCGACATGAGCCCGGGAATGATGCCGTCCCAGCCCTGTTCGACCCAGCGGCACTCGAGACCTGCCTGCTCGCACAGGGCGTTGCCCAGCTCGATATCAAAGCCTGCCAGCTCGCCGGAGGGCGTGCGGTACTCCATGGGCACATACGGAATATCCACACCGATGCGGACCGTATCGTAATCGCGCGCCTGCGCCGTGCCGGCAGCGATGGCCGCCCCCAGCAGTGAAACCGTCAGTAGTCTTTTCATCATTGTCTCTCTTTTAAAGGACTGCCCGGTGACCCGGGTCGACGCTGGATTATCACCATGATCCCCCTGTGGGATGCAAGCGCTGTAACCGCGTGTAAGAGGCGATCATGGTGACGGGAAGGGCGCTCAACGCGGTCGCAGATGGGCCAGCATGCGCTTTTCCAGCAGCCTGAAAAGGCCCTGGATGGCAAAGCTCAGCACCATGTAGCACAGCGCCACGAAAATGAACGCCGAAAAGGGCGCATAAAAGCGCGAATAAATGTTGTAGGCCACGCCGGTCAGATCGGTAATGGTCACGACGCTGGCGATCGCGCTGGCGTGCAGCATGAAGATGACCTCGTTGCCGTAGGCCGGCAGGGCACGACGCAGGGCGCTGGGCAGAATGATGCGCCGATAGGCCAGCAGCGGCGACATGCCGTAGGCGCGCGCGGCTTCCAGCTCGCCTCTGGGCATGGCCTTGATCGCGCCATAAAAGATCTCGGTGGTATAGGCCGCCGTGTTGAGCGTGAACGCCAGCAGGGCCGGATAGAGCGGGTCCCGGATCACCGGCCAGATGAAGCTCTCCTGGATGCCGGGGATAAAGGCCAGCCCGTAGTAGGCAATATAAAGCTGGATCAAAAGCGGTGTGCCGCGAAAGACCCAGGTATAGACCCAGATGCTCCTGCTCAGTAGCCGGCTCGGGGCGGCGCGGCCGACGGCCAGCGGTACGGCCAGAAACAGCCCGAGCACCAGCGAGATAAAGACCAGCTGGACGGTGTTGACGAAGCCGTCCCAGTACTGGGCCAGCGTCGACGCCGTAAAGATGGCGTTGTTGTCGAGCCAGGGGGCGATGGACTGCAGCAGCTCCTGCATTATGGCGCCTCCTCGAATCCGGCGTTATAGCGCTTTTTGAGCCACTGCATGACGATTTCCGACAGCGACGTGATGGCCAGATAGCCCAGCGCCACCGGGATCATGAACAAAAAGGTCTGATGGGTCGCCCGGGTGGCCTCGGCCGCCACGCGCACCATGTCGGACAGGCCGATGATCGACACCAGTGCGGTGGTTTTTAGAAGCACCATCCAGTTGTTGCCCAGCCCCGGCAGGGCGTGGCGCATCATCAGCGGAAAGCGGATGCGACGAAACAAGAGCCAGCTGCTCATGCCGAAGGATTCGGCCGCCTCGACCTGACCCTGATCGACGGCCAGAAAGGCGCCGCGAAAGGTTTCGGCCATGTAGGCGCCAAAGATCAGACCGATGGTGATCACACCGGCCACGAAGGGGTCGACGTTGATGAAGATATCCCAGCCCCAGCGGTCGTAGATCATGTCGGTAATCTGGTTGATGCCGATCTGGGCGCCATAAAACAGCAGCATCATCAGCACCAGGTCGGGCACGCCGCGGATGATGACGGTGTAGACGATGGCCGGCAGGCGCAGAATGGCCAGCCGCGACAGCCGGGCGCTGGCGGTGGCAAGGCCCAGCACGACCGCCAGCAACAGCGACAGCACGGCCAGTTCAAGGGTCAGCAGGGCACCCTCCAGAAGACGGGGGCCATAGCCCTGAAAATCGATCATGGCAGTCTCCCTGGGGTTAGCGCCCGCGCGGTGCGAGAAATTGTTGCAGACGCGGCGAGCGCGGATTGGTCAGTATCTCCGAGGGGTGTCCCTGCTCCTCGACCATGCCCTGATGCAGATAGACCACCTGGTTGGAGACGTCGCGGGCAAAGTCCATCTCGTGGGTCACCACGATCATGGTGCGGCCCTCATCGGCCAGCTCGCGCATAACCCGGAGTACGTCGCCGACCAGCTCCGGGTCGAGCGCCGAGGTGGGCTCGTCGAAGAGCATGACGTCGGGTTCCATCGCCAGGGCGCGGGCGATGGCACCGCGCTGCTGCTGGCCGCCGGAGAGCTGGGCCGGATAGTAGTGGGCCCGGTCGGCCAGGCCCACCCGTTCCAGCAGTGCCATGCCCTGTTCGGTGGCGCGGGCCTTCGGAACGCCGCGCACATGAACCGGTGCCTCGATGACGTTGGCGATCAGCGTCATGTGGGCCCACAGGTTGAAGTTCTGAAAGACCATCGACAGCCGCGTGCGAATGCGCTCGAGCTGGCCTCTGTCGGCCGGCTCGCGCCCGTGGCGGGTCCGGCGAAAGCTGATGGGCTCGCCGTGCACGGTGATCTCGCCGCTGTCGGGACGCTCCAGCAGGTTCATGCAGCGCAGAAAGGTGCTCTTGCCCGAACCCGAGGCGCCGATCAGGGTAATGACATCGCCCTTTCTGGCTTCCAGAGAGATGCCCTTGAGCACTTCGTTGTCGCCAAAGCGTTTGTGAATGTCGCTGACGACCAGCGGAATGGAGGCGTCGGCCACGGCACTCTCCTGAATGTGGTTACTCATGGTATGAAATCATGCGACCGGGCGTTGCGATGGCGCGGCCCGGGGGATCCGGCGGCGCATGTTAACAGGCCCGACCGGCGCTCGCCTGTTTGATGGGCGCATCAATGACCGGCCGGGGCCACGGGCCGGGCCAGCAGCAGGGCGCGGGCGCCCCGCTCGACGCGGGCATTGGGAAACACCACATGAACCGGGATTTCACCCACGCACCGCTCGCCGTGGGTGCCTTCCCGAACCAGCGGCATGCCGGGGGCGAACTCGGTAAAATTGGCAATCTCCTCGGCAAAACACAGGCGAAAGTCATCGCTTTCGCGCATGATCTCCTCGATGACCTCAAAGCGTATGAGCGGCACCGCCTTTGCGGCCCTGAAGGGCGCTCCGGCCACGCGGGCGCGCAGCAGGTCCAGCATCGGTGAGAGTGGCTCGAGGTCATTGCCGCCAAAGGGCGCCACCCGACCCAGTTCCAGCGTAAAGCCCTGTGCGCCGTGGTAATGGCGACTGTAGTGTGAAAAGGTCCAGCTGTGCTGATGCTGGGAGAGCCCGGCCTGAATGCCGGCATCGGCCAGCAGCTGCCAGACGTCATCCGGCGTTGATGTGTCGCTGAAGGGCTCGACGGCAAAGCGGGGGTAAAGGCTGTCGCGAATGGCGGTGTGCATGTCCAGGTGCAGCACCGGTCCGGAAACGGCGGCCATGAAATCATCCACGGCCTGCATCAGCTCGAGGGCGCGCTGACACTCGAAGCGTGCGTCGTCATACAGCAGGGCATCGCGGCGAAAGAGTCGATTGAGGTTGGTATCAACATAGCGCTTGCCGGCCCTGATGGCGCGCCGGTTGCCCAGTATCAGCAGGGTTGGGGCGCCCGCGCGCAGCTGTCCGGCATCCAGCGCCGCCAGCAGCTCGCCGAACAGCTCGATCGGGGCGGTCTCGTTGCCGTGGATGCCGGCAGAAATAATGGTGGGCTCCGCCGCGGGGTCGGGGGCAGCGGGCATGAGCGCCAGCACCCCCGGGGCGTATTCGGTGACCGACACGCCCGGCAGCGTGGCATTATCCTGCCATGCGGTCAGCTCATCAGCTGCAATGAAATCAGCAAAGTAGTCGCTCAGCGACATGGCCGCCCCCGTCTTTTGTGGTCTGCAACCTGTAGTGTACGTCAAAGGCGCTGTCCTGATGGGGTATCCCGGGGCAATGAAGATACTGTCGGAGAATGATCATGAATGGCCGGCTGGAGCAGCAGACCCTCAAACGCTCGATTGCAGCGACGCTGTGCGTGTCGCTGCTGGGCATTGTCTTTGGTCTGCTGTCGGGGTCGGAGTCGATCCTGTTCGATGGCATGTTCTCGGCCATCGATTCGGTCATGTCGGCGCTGTCGCTGCTGGTGGCACGCCTGGCCATGCGCGAGGCAAGCGTTCGGTTTCAGCACGGCTTCTGGCATCTGGAGCCGCTGGTGGCCGCACTCAACGGTGCCATCCTGACGCTATTGTGTCTGTACGCCTTTCTCAACGCCGTCCAGGGCATCCTTAAGGGCGGCCATGCGCTGGCCTTTGGGCCGGCACTGGGCTATGCCGTGGTGGTGGCGGTGATCTGCTTTGCCATGTATCGCATGGAGCGGCGCGTCAACGCCGACATCGATTCGGTCTTTATCCGCATCGATGCCCAGAGCTGGCTGATGGCCGGGCTGATCACCTCGACTTTGATCGTGGCCTTTGCCCTGTCGCTGATCATCGAGCGCACGGCCTGGGCCCTCTACACGCCCTATGTGGATGTGGTGCTGCTGGCCATTCTGACCCTGTGCTTTCTGCCCGTGCCCATCGGTATCGTGGTGCGGGCCATGAAGGAGATCCTGCTGATCGCCCCGCGCGGGCTGGACCGGCAGGTGCATGCGGTCATGGCGGTGATCATGCAGCGCGAGGGACTCAAGCACTACTACAGTCATGTAGCACGTACCGGGCGCGGCCACTTTATCGAGATTCACATTCTGACCACGCCGGCCTTTGCCGCGCATGAAGGTGTGGCAAGTCTGGATGAGATACGCACACAGATTGGCGCGGCGCTGGACATCGAGCCGCACCATCGCTGGTTCACGGTCTGCTTTACCGCCGATGAGCGCTGGATGTAGCCCAGATACCTGAATACGGCGTGACCGTCACGTCGCCATGAACGCTTGAAGGGAGTCACGTTGATGAGAGAGCGAGGCAGAACGCGCCGGATGCTGGGTATGGGCGCGCGTACCGGTGGCGCCGTATTGCGCTCGCGAATGGGGCGTGACGCGGGCTGGGACGCGCTCGGCGAGCAGCTTTTCAATGAGCTCTCCGAGCTCAAGGGACCGGCCATGAAGCTGGCCCAGATCATGGCGCAGTGGGATGACCTGCTGCCCCCGGCGCTGGCCGAGCAGCTGGCGCGGCTTCAGCGTCAGGCCCAGCCCATGCCGTGGGAGGACATTCGCCGCACCCTGGTGGATCAGTTCGGCGACCTCGACACCGTCTTTGCCGATATCGAAACCACGCCCTTTGCCAGCGCCTCCATGGGGCAGGTACATCGCGCCACCACCCATGACGGCGAGACGCTGGTGCTCAAGGTGCAGTATCCGGGGCTGGATCGCGTGCTCGAGCAGGATCTGGTGCAGGTGCGGCGCATGATGCGTCTGATGCGCTGGATGAAGGTGCCCCAGGCGCGCCTGGATGCCATGTTCGACGAGTTTGCCGACAGCCTGCGCAAGGAGCTCGACTATCACGCCGAATTCGAGGCGCTGACGCGCTATCGGGCGCGCTACGCCGACAATGACGGCCTGCGCTTTCCCGAGCCGCTGGCGGATTATTCCGGCGACCGGGTGCTGGCGATGCGCTATCTGCCGGGCATTCCCATGCGCGAGGCGGAAACGCTGGATGACAGCGTGCGACAACGACTGGCGGCCAATCTGGGCGACTGGCTCACCGAGGAGATGTTTACCCACCGCGAGCTGCACGCCGACCCGCACGCCGGCAACTTCGCCACCGACGACGAGGGGCGGTTGATCGTCTATGACCTGGGGGCGGTGATCAGCGTGCCCGAGGCGCGGCTTCGCTCGATGATGCTGTTGCTGGGCGCGGCGATCGAGGATGACCCGATGGGCATGGACGAGGCGCTGCGCTCGATGGGCGGGCGCCAGGGCGAGGGGGCGCCGCTGGCGCTGTACCGGGAATCGGCGGCGGCCATGCAGCCGCTGTTCGAGCCCGGTGAGCAGGATTTCAGCGATACGCGCATTCACTATCGTCTGCGCGAGATCAGCCCGCGGGTCTGGTCGGCGATGGATCGCCTGCAGCCGCCGGCCGATACCATGTTGCTGTCGCGCACGCTCAACGGCCACTACTGGAACATGGTGCGTCTCGGGGCGCGGCTGGACATGCATGCCCGTACCCGACCGCTGCTGGCCTGGGCGCGGGAGGAAAAGTGACGCCCGGGTGGCGTCACTGACTGCCGGAGACCAGCTTGAGCCCGACCACCGAGGCGATGATCAGGGCAATGAAGCCCAGCCGGATCGGGCTTTTCGACTCGCCCCAGAAGAGCATGCCCAGCAGGGCACTGGCGACGGTGCCGATGGCGGTAAAGACGGCGTAGGCGATCCCCAGACTGATCTCGCGCATGGCCAACGAAATGAAGCCCAGCGACAGGGAGAAACCGGCCACCAGCATGGCAAGGCCCACCCGGCGCGAGCCGCGGTTGAACTTTTCGATGCCGGTCACGCCGACCACTTCAAACAGTCCCGAGACGATCAGTGCGAGCCAGTACATGATGTCTCCTTGCGGTCGGAGGAGTAGAGCTTGAGGCCGATCACGCCCGTCAGCAGGGTCGCGATCAGCATCAGCGTCAGGGCGTTGAACGGCGCGCCCAGAAAAACAATATCCACCAGCACGGTGCCCATCGCCCCGAGGCCGACAAACACGGTATAGACCGTGGTGGTGGGCAGGGTGCGCGCCATCCAGGTCGCCAGCCCCAGACTCAGGGTGACCAGCACCAGGGTGGCCAGCCATTCGATGGGCCCCTGGGCATACTTGGCGCCCAGCGCCCAGCCGATTTCACACAGGGAGGCCGGCAGCATCAGCCACCATTTCGAGGCCATGATTCTCTCCTTGCCGGCGCGTCAAACGCGGGCGGGGTTGTTGGACTAACGATTGTTAGTTAGCCTGGCCCTGTTCATGCCCTGCAGCAACCCTTGCGCCTTCCCGGAAAGGAAAACCGCCATGAGTACCGAGACGCGTATCAAGGAAGTCGGCCTCAGGCTGTTTGCCGAACAGGGCTACGAGGCCACGCCGCTATCCGCCATTGCGCGGGAAGTGGGCATTCGCACGCCGTCGCTTTATAACCACTTCGCCAGCAAGGAAGCCCTGTTTCTGACGCTGGTAGAAGAGGTCGAGGCGCAGATGCTCGAGGTCATCGAAGACAGCCTGGCCGGCGACGAGCGCGTCGACAGGCGCCTGCAGTCGCTGCTGCGGGCCTGCAGCGACTTCATTTTCGATTCGGGCAGAGGGGTGTTTTACAAGCGCTTTCTGCTGTTTCCGCCGCCCTCGCTGGCGCCGCCGCTCCGACAGATCAGCCGGGACAGCGAGTCGGCCATCAATGCGCTGCTGAAACCGGTCTTTCAGGCGGGCATCGCGCAGGGCGTGCTGCGCGATGATCTTGATGAAGCCGATTTTATTGCCATGACCTACTGCGTCATCGACGGGCTTTTCAGCGAAAGCTTTCTCTACGACCGCGCGACGTTCGATCAGCGCCTGGCCGGCATCTGGCGTGTCTTCCGGGCCGGCATTGTCGCGCGCTGAGCCGGCACTGGTTCAGCGCGCTGTTGTGTCGTGGGTCACGCGCATCAAGGCATCGGTATCAAAGCCGTTGTCTTCTGCCACCTGATACATGTGCTCCAGCATCGCCGGATCCACGTTCGGGTCTCGCGCCAGCAGCCACAGATAGTGATGGTTGGGGCCGGCCACGATGGCGTGTTCATAGGTCTCATCGAGCCAGAGAATGTTGTAGCCGGCGTAAAACGGGCCAAAGAACGCCACGCGCAGGTGCCCGATCTCCGGGCCGTTTTCAAAGTACGCCTTGCCCTCGGCCTCGTCCCATTCGTTGTCGTCCGGGTTGAAGCCGCGATTGGTGACCGCCACGCCGCCGTCGTCACGCATCGCGTAGTGCGCCGTGACGTGCGTCAGGCCGCGCTCGAAGCTGTGGTCCAGCCGCGCGATCTCGAACCACAGGCCCAGATAGCGCTCAAGCTCGAATCCTGTCACGGCCCGACATCCCGTCGGGATGCCCGTTTCGCCGCCCATGGTGCTTGCCAGGCTGCCCAGTAATCCCTTCAGATCGGCCATATCAGGCATGGTGTGCTCCCGCCGGTGAAACATTGGTGCATGGATTGAATGCCTCAAGTCTAGCCCCTGTTGGCCGATGATGTGCATGAGTCGCGCCGTTACGGTGCAGGGAACGGGCATGGCCCCAGGGAGAGAGAGATGGCGTCGCAGGCAGGCTGGACGGATATGACCTCGGAGGAGCCCACGGCTTCTCACCAGAACGCAAAAGCCACACAGCGTCGCCGCGCCGGGTTCAGCCTGGGCCACTGGACGCTGAGAAAGAAGATGTTCGCCATTCTGGCCCTGATGTGGATCGGCATGCTGATTCTGGTCACCAGCATGGCCTGGAATGCGCGCAACATGATGTTTGATGAGCGCGAGCGCGGGTTGCAGGCGACCGTCGGGATTGCCGAATCCGTATTCGAGCGATATCAGGAGCGTGCCGCTGCCGGCGAGTTCAACCAGGCCGAGGCGCAGCGGCGCGCCCTCGATGCCCTGAGCGGCATGCACTTTGGCGATGACCGCCAGAACTATATCTTTGCCTTTGATGACAAGGCCCATTTGCTTTACCACCCGCGTCGCAGCCCGGGCGATGACATGTCCGGCTATACCGACCCCAACGGCGTGGCCGTCTATGGCGAACTTCTGAAAAAGGCACTGGCCAGCGGCAGCGGGTTCCTCGATTATGATTCTCGCGCCGCTACCGGGAATGAGCTGCTGCCCAAGCTGGGCTACGTCGAGCGCTTTGCCCCCTGGCAGATCAACCTGGCCGCGGGGGTCTATACCGACGATATCCGCGACGCCTTCATGGTCAAGCTGCTGGAGTATGCCGGGCTGCTGGCGGCCGTTGGTGCGGCGCTGACCGTGGCGTTTTTGCTGGTGACTCGCAGCATCTATCGCAGTCTGGGCGGTGAACCGGCCTACGCCATCGATCGCGTCTGCGAAATTGCAGAAGGGCGGCTGGGCACACGGCTCGAGTTGCGCAGCGGCGATCAGACCAGCCTTCTTTACCATGTCGAGCACATGCGCGCCGAGCTTGCCGAGACCATTGCCAGCATTCGCCAGGCCAGCGAGTCGATCGATGTGGGCGCGCGGGAAATTGCCGCCGGCAATAATGACCTGTCGTCGCGTACCGAGCAGCAGGCCGCCTCGCTGGAAGAAACGGCTGCCAGCATGGAGCAGTTGACGGCCACCGTACGCCAGAACGCCGACAACGCCGCCCAGGCGACCCGGCTGTCCCAGAGCGCGTCCAGCGAAATGGACAACGGTCGTGAGGTCATTCAGCGGGTCGTGGCGACCATGAGCGAGATTCGCGAAAGCTCGGGCAAGATCAGTGAGATCATTACCATGATCGACAGCATCGCCTTCCAGACCAACCTGCTGGCGCTCAATGCTGCGGTAGAAGCGGCGCGTGCCGGTGAGCAGGGGCGCGGCTTTGCGGTGGTGGCCGGTGAGGTGCGCCAGCTCGCCAGCCGCTCGGCCACCGCTGCCAGCGATATCAAGAGCCTGATCGAGCGCTCGGTGGCCCAGGTGGCCAGCGGCACCACGCTGGTGGATGAAGCCGACACCACCATGTCGACCATTACCCAGAGTTCGCGCCGGGTCAATGATCTGATGGCCGAGATCGCGGCGGCCTCGAAGGAGCAGACCAGCGGCATCGAGCAGGTCAATCAGGCGGTCAGCCAGATGGATCAGGTGACCCAGCAAAACGCCGCGCTGGTCGAGGAGGCCGCGGCGGCTGCCTCGTCGCTGGAAGAGCAGTCCGGCCGTCTGTATCAGTCGGTGGACCGCTTCAGGATCTGATCCCCGCCCTCTGGCCGACATGACAGGGGCCGCATCACGACAGTGATGCGGCCCCTTTTTTATCGCAGTGATCGCCGGTGCTGGCGGTGAGAGCCGGTCAGCCGTTTTTGATCGTCTCGGCGATGGCCTCGCCCAGCTCGCTGGTAGACCCTTTGCCGCCCAGATCCGGCGTCAGCGGCGCCTCTTCGGGGCCTGCTGCCAGCACGCGCTCGATGGCATCCACCACCGCCTTGCCGGCGTCATTGTGACCGAGATGCTCCAGCATCATCGCCGCCGACCAGATCTGACCGATGGGGTTGGCGATTCCCTTGCCGAAGATGTCCGGGGCGCTGCCGTGCACCGGCTCGAAGAGGCTGGGGAAGTGGCCTTCCGGGTTAATGTTGGCCGACGGCGCCACGCCGATGGTGCCGGTACAGGCCGGGCCCAGGTCGGAGAGGATGTCGCCGAACAGATTGCTGGCCACCACCACGTCGAACCAGTCCGGGTGCAGCACGAAGTTGGCGGTCAGGATGTCGATATGGAACTTGTCGACGCTGATGTCCGGGTAGTGCTCGGCCATTGCCGCCACGCGCTCGTCCCAGTAGGGCATGGTGATCGAGATGCCGTTGGACTTGGTCGCGGAGGTGAGCTTCTGGCGCGGCCGGGTCATGGCGAGATCAAAGGCGAACTTCAGCACGCGGTCGATGCCGGTACGGGTCATGACCGTGTCCTGAATCACCACTTCGCGGTCGGTGCCTTCAAACATTTTGCCACCGACGCTGGAGTACTCGCCCTCGGTGTTTTCCCGCACCACGTAGAAGTCGATATCACCGGGGGCGCGACCCGCCAGCGGGCTTTTAATGCCGGGCATCAGTTTGCACGGGCGCAGATTGACGTACTGGTCAAAGGCGCGGCGAAACTGCAGCAGCGAGCCCCACAGCGAGATGTGATCCGGCACGCGCTCGGGCATGCCGACGGCGCCGAAAAAGATTGCGTCCATCCCGCCCAGCCGGTCACGCCAGTCATCGGGCATCATTTTGCCGTGGCGCTCATAGTAGTCGCAGCTGGCAAAATCGAAGTCGGTAAATGTCAGATTCAGATCAAAGCGGTGCGCAGCGGCTTCCAGCGCGCGAATGCCTTCGGGCATGACTTCATTGCCGATGCCGTCGCCGGGAATGACCGCGATATTGTGGCTCATGTTGCTTCTCCTTGTAGTGATCGATCAGACAGCGCCTGCAGGGGCGTTAAAAAAGGCCAGCGTCTCGTCGATGATCTCGTCGGGACACTCTTCGGGCAGATAGTGACCACAGGGCAGGGCGCGACCGCTGACGTTCGCGGCACAGGCCCGCCACAGGGCCATGGGGTCAAACAGTCTTTCGATGACGCCGTGTTCGCCCCAGAGCACCCTGAGCGGGCAGCGGATGCGATGGCCGGCGTCACGGTCGATCCGGTCATGTTCGAGATCGATGGTGCTGGCGGCGCGGTAGTCTTCGCACATGCCGTGGGCCGTGCCCGGCAGTGCCATCGCGTCGCGATAGGCCTCAAGCGCCTCGGCGGTAAAGGGCGCCAGCCCCGCGTGACGATTGCCCATCACGCCGTCGATCCAGGCGCGTGGATCGGCCTCGATCAGCCGTTCGGGCAGCGGGGCCGGCTGGATCAGCAGAAACCAGTGGAAATAGGCGCTGGCAAAGGCACGATCGGTGCGCTCGTACATGTCCAGCGTCGGGGCGATATCGAGCAACATGGCGCGCTCGACGCGCTGAGGGTGATCCAGGCACAGGCGGTGGGCCGCGCGGGCGCCGCGGTCATGGGCCAGTACCGAGAAGCGCTCGAACCCCAGCGCGTGCATCAGTGCCACCAGGTCTTCGGCCATGACGTGCTTGCTGTAGGTCACGTGTTCAGGATCGCCGGTCGGCTTCGAGGAGTGACCGTAGCCGCGCAGATCCACCATGACGACATGGAAATGCGCCTTCAGCGCTGGTGCCACCCGGTGCCAGATGACGTGCGTCTGCGGATGACCGTGCAGCAGCAGCAGGGGTGGGCCCCCGCCGCCGGCGCGACCGTGGAGCGTGACGCCGTTCACGTCGAGATCGAAGGTCTGGAACATGTCGAGCATGGAAAGCCCCTGCGTGATGTCCGTCATGGTCATTACTCTAAAGGATCATCCGGCGTTTATAATCGCTCGTTCACGCAATTGATTATTGACCAATAGTGAAGAATCGACGGGGGAGCGCGTGAAGGCCATCAGTGATCTGCACTTCTTTCAGGTGCTGGCCCGGCACGAGTCGATGACGCAGGCCGCGCAGGCGCTGGGGCTGTCGCTGTCGGCGGTCAGCAAGCGCCTGGCCGGGCTGGAAAAGCGCCTCGGGGTACAGCTCATGCGGCGTACCACGCGGCGCCTGGCGCTGACCGGGGAGGGGGCGCACTATCTACAGCGGGGCGCCTCATTGCTTCAGGAGCTCGATGCGCTCGAGGCGTCTCTGGGAACCCGGCACCATGCCCTGTCCGGGCAGCTGCGGGTCAACGCCACCTTCGGCTTCGGGCGCGCGCATGTGGCGCCGCTGATCGAGCAGTTCACCCGCGATCATCCGGAAGTAGAAGTGCTGCTGGAGCTGAGCGACTATCCGCGCGATCTGCTGGCCCATGATCTGGATATTGCCATCATCGTGGGGCCGCCGCCGGATTCCCGGCTGCGGGCCCGGCGGCTTTTGGCCAGTCGACGCATCGCGTGTGCTGCCCCGGCCTATCTCGAGCGCGCCGGCCGGCCGACCACGCCGGAGGCGCTGGCCCATCACAACTGTCTGGTGGTGCGCGAGCGCGATGCCGGCTTTGACGACTGGCGCTTCATCAGGGATGGGCAAGAGCATCGCGTGCGGGTCAGCGGCACGATGAGCAGCAACGACGGCGAAAGCGTCACGCGCTGGGCCATGGCCGGCCACGGCATCATTTATCGCTCCTGGTGGCAGGTGCAAAAACCGCTGGCGCAGGGGAAACTGGAGAGGCTGCTGCCCGGGTTTGAGACGCCGCGGATGGATTTCACCGCGATCCATCGCCAGCAGCGTTTTGTGCCCGAGCGTATCGCCCGGTTCATCGAGGCCATGGCAGCGGGGCTTGCCGAGCGGCTGCCGCCGCTGCCATGAGCGGGCCGAACAGACAGTGGCCTGTCACCGGCCGGGCCCGTGGCGGCATCAGCCGTTCAGGCGCTCCATTTCGCTGCGGTACTCCCGACCCAGACGCGCTTTCTCGTCGTCGTCGAGCTTCTGGCCGGCGGAGATGAAAAACTGGCTCTCTTCATCTTCAAAGTGGTGCAGCGCCATCTCCTGGAGCTTTTTGGCATAGCCAAGCCAGGCCGGTGAGCTGAAGTCGGTCTGTTCCATCAGCTCGATGACCTCGTCCATCTCGTGATGCTCGGCGATGCCGTGACGGGATTTCTCGATGCCGGTGTCATATTCCATCAGCGGGCTGTAGAAGTAGCGCTCTTCGGCCGCTTCGTGGGTCTGAAGGGCGGCCTTGACGCGCTCGAAAAGCTCTTCGCGTCCGTCGCTGTCGCCGTGGGTCTTGACCAGCAGATCCAGCAGGGTGCGCTGGGTATCGTGATCCTTGCGGATCTCTTCAAAAATGGTGCTCATGATGGGGTGTCCTCGATCAGGCTGTTGGTCGGTCGCGGGCCGCATCGCAGTGGTCAGGTGGCCCGGGGCATGTTTTATAATGCCGATGGATCATCGGTGGCGATGCCGCCTGCAGTGTAGTTCCCACGGCATCGGAATGCCTGGCATGGCCCTGCTCTGATAGACTCCGTCGGCTATAATGCGCGCATCACGTCGAGACCTTCGACACGATTGCGCAATCAGGTTTGTCAGGTGCAGCTGTCGGCCCTTTATTCAGGCCAGCACCAGGAGGAACGGCTTGAACATTTTGATGTTCACCAACACCTATAGCCCCATCGTGGGCGGTGTCAGCGAATCCGTGCAGCGATTCGTTGAATGTTTCAGGGCATCCGGTCACCGGGTGCTGGTCGTGGCGCCCACGCTCAACGGCCAGCCCGAGTCGGAGACCGATGTCATTCGTGTGCCCGCCATGCAGCGCTTCAATGGCAGCGATTTTTCTTTGCCGGTGACGGTGCCGGGCTCGCTCGATGACGCCATCCGGGCGTTTGCGCCCGATATCGTGCACTCCAATCACCCCTTTCTGCTGGGGGATACGGCGGTGCGCGTCGCCCAGGGGCGCGGGCTGCCGCTGGTGTTCACCCATCACACGCTCTATGAGCACTATACCCACTATGTGCCGGGCAACTCGCCGGTCATGCAGCGCTTTGCGCTGGCGCTGTCCAACGGTTACTCCGAGCTCTGTGACACCGTGATCGCGCCCAGCGAAAGCATTCGCACCATCCTGCGCGAGCGCGGGGTGCGTGCCGATCTGGAAGTGGTGCCCAGCGGCGTGGACATCGAGCGCTTTGCCGATGGCAACCGCGAGCGCTGGCGCGCGCACTTCGGGATCGACGACGGCGCCCACGTGGTCGGCCATGTCGGGCGGCTGGCGCAGGAGAAAAACCTGCCGTTTCTGACCCGCAGTGTCTGTCAGGCGCTGAGCGAGCATCCGAACATGCACTTCATGGTGGTTGGCGATGGCGACGAGCGGGACGCCATCCTGACGCAGGCGCATCAGATGGGCGTGGGCGAGCGGGTCCATCTGACCGGCGTGCTCAAGGATCAGACGCTGATCGATGCCTACCACGCCATGGACAGCTTCGCCTTTGCCTCCTTCAGTGAAACCCAGGGGATGGTGGTGGTCGAGGCGATGGCCGCCGGGCTGCCGGTGGTGGCCCTCGATGCCACCGGCGTGCGCGAGGTGCTCTCCCATGACTACAACGGGCTGCTGCTCCCTGAACAGGATGAGCAGGCGTTCGCGGCGGCACTGGGCAGCCTGTCGGACCCGGCGCGCTGTCAGAGCCTGCGCGAGGGCGCCATCGCCACGGCGGCAGACTTTGATACCTGTCGGTGTGCCGACCAGTGTCTGGCAGTGTATGAAAGACTGTTGACGGCCCATCGGGCAGAAGAGTCGGCGCTGGGCAGCGATCAGACGACCTGGGAGCAGGCGCGGGCGCGTCTGGAAGCGGAGTGGAATCTGCTGTGTCATCGCGGCACGGTACTGCGCCGCGTATTCGGCGGTTCGAAGCGGGTCGAGCCCCGTATGCGGCCGGCACCGCCCACCGGACAGCGAGTGCCCATGGTGGAGGGCAGCCTGACGCCGCTGACCCAGGGGCACGATCTGCGCCCCCATGCCAATAATACCTCGATCACACCCGATGAGGTCACCCTGATGCAGCTTCGGGACGATCTTGAAAGCAACGTGTTTCACGCCAAAAGCGACAAGCCCTGACAGGCGGTGCCGGTAGCGTTCAGCGCCGCTGCCGGTACCGCGACACCCACCGAAAGAAAAGCCCCAGCGCGACCACGCCCGCCACGGCCGCGACGAGCCAGACCAGATTGTCCAGACTGCGCGACCGGATCAGCTCGCCCAGCCGGCTGCCGGCGACCGTCACCGCTGCCAGTCCTGGCACGATGCCGATGACCGAGCCGATCATGTAGAAACCGTAAGGCATCCGGCAGGCGCCGGCGATCATGTTGGTAAAGGTGAATGGCGCCAGCGGCAGCAGATTGAAAACGACCATGGTGCGGATGCCGTGACGCGATACGCTGTCGGCCAGGCGATGGATGCGGTCACCGCCATAGCGGGTCAGGAGCTCCCGGCCCAGCACCCGGCCCAGCAGCCAGGTGGCCGTGGAGGCCACCATGGTGCCCGACAGCGCCCAGGCCAGCCCCCACCACGGGCCATAGATCAGCCCGGTGGCGCCGACCAGAATCGTCAGCGGGAACATGACCAGACTGCCGATCATGTAGGTCATCATCAGCGCCGGCGGCGCCCACCAGGACTCCCGCAGCCGCATGGTCTCGCCCAGCCACTGCTCGAGCTTTTCGGGCGTAATGGCATCACCCATGGCCAGCCATTGCCAGAAGCCGGCCAGTGCTCCCATGAGCACGATCACAAAAATGACAAGCCACACACGCCTGGTCATGACAACGTCGTCCGCCGCGATAAGGGCCACGAGTCTAGTCAGGCCGGACAGGGGCATCAACCGGTGCTGTCATCAAGGTGTCAGGTTTTTGTGATGGGCCGGGGCAATGATGGCGCCATCGGCACAATCATCGGCGCGACATTGGTCGTTACCGGTGCGCCGGGCGCGGTATCTGCCCGGCGGCGCTCAGTGCCCCACACTGACCAGCGAGCGGCCCCGTTGCGAAACGCTGGGGGGCCGGGCGCTGGCGGCGCGTTCAAACAGCCAGGCATCCATGGCCGGGGCCTGGTGCGAGGCGATGGCATTAAAGCGCTGCGGCGCCTGACTGTCGGCCGCGCCCAGTGCCACATGCAGCGGCAGCAGAGGTTCATCAGTGGGATGGGCGTGTATCGCCCCGGGGGCGCGGTGGCGATAGTCCAGCAGCGCGGCATCATCGCGCAGGGCCATGTGCGCACTGATCCACTGCTGAAAGGCCGTGACATGGCCCGGAACATCGTCACAAGTGCTGCAGGTATCGCTCAGGTCGTGGGTGATGCTGCCCGAGCAGATCAGCAGCGTGTCGTCATCGAGTGCTTGCGACAGTTGACGCCCGAGGTGGTAATGCCAGTCGGTGTCGTGGCGAGCGCTGATGGATATCCCGACGACGGGAATGTCGGCTTCCGGATAAAGATGGCGCAGCGGCACCCATATGCCGCAATCCAGCCCCCGTTCGGGATCGACCCAGGACTGATGCCCGGCGGCACTCAGCCGACAGGCCACGTCACGCGCCAGCTGTGGGTCGCCGGTGGCCGGATATTCCACGTCATCCAGCTGGGTGGGAAAGCCGCTGACGTCATGCAGCGTTACCGGCTGCTGGTTGCCGGTCAGGCGAGTGGGGAAGCTCGACCAGTGTGCCGAGGCGACCAGAATGCGCGCCGGTCGCTCGAGATGATTGGTCAGCGTGCGCCAGGCATCGGCACTCTCGGCCTGATCCAGGGCTTCCATGGGCGAGCCGTGGGAGATGAACAGAACCTGTGCCATGTCGTGGACTCCGATAGCAGTGGGGATCAGGCTGGTTGACGCGGTGGGAGCAGGGCAGTCAGCCACCGACCAGCAGGCCCGGGCGGTCGTTTACGACGAGCATGCCCCGAGTGTGGTGCCCGAGAATGGATGTGCCGGCGGCCTGAATGCCCGCAGTCTGAGGGTTCCCGTTTGCAGGATAAACATGCTAATCAGGGAGTATTGGTTTTCGATGCGGAAACAATCATGGATACGGTAGTGGCTCTCAGGGTCTTCATGGAAGTCGCGCAGCAGGGCGCCTTCATCACCGCGGCCGAGCGTCTGTCGATGTCGCGCTCCTCGGTAAGCAAGCACGTGGCCTTTCTGGAAAAGCGCTTTGGCACGCGGCTGATCAACCGCACCACGCGCCGCCTGAGCCTGACGGATGCCGGGCAGGAGGTGCTGACGCGCGGTGACACCATTGTGCGCGAACTGGCAACGCTTGAAGGCGCGCTGCATGACGATCGGGCCCTGCTGGACGGTCGGCTGCGCATCAGCGCACCCCAGGCCTTCGGGGTCCGCTATCTGGGGCCGATCCTGGCCCGCTACCGACAGCAGTACCCCTCGGTGACGCTGGAGCTGGTGCTCAGTGACCGCCATGTGGCGCTGGTCGAGGAGGGCTTTGACATGGCACTGCGTATCGGGGCGCTGGAGGATTCCAGTCTGATCGCGCGTCGCATCGGTGACATTCACCTGACGCTGTGCGCCTCGCCCGAGTACCTGGCGCGGGCCGGCACTCCCCACCACCCCTGGGAGCTGTCATCGCACCAGGGGCTCCACTATCGCTACGCCCGCCACGGTCAGCGCTGGCATTTCAAGAGAGGCGCTACCCATCACAGCGGAACGCCCCAGGCCGGGGTTACTGCCAACAGCGGTGAAGTGCTGCGCGACATGGCGATTGCCGGCATGGGCATCACGCTACAGCCCGACTTCATGCTGCAGGAGGCGCTGGCCAGCGGCGCGCTGGTGCGCGTGTTGCCGGACTACGAGCATGACGTGCTCGGGCTTTACTGCGTATATGCCCACCGCGACCAGATGACGCCCAGACTGCGCAGCATGATCGAGCATCTGCGTCAGTGGTTTGCGCAGCATCCGCTGGTGTAAGGAGGGCGTTGAGTCAGCCCGAGGGCGGTGGCACGTCTTCACGGTCAACTTTCAGACCCTGCAGGCGTTCCAGCGGGTTCTGGCCAAAGTAGCGCACCAGCAGGGCGTAAAGATCGGGCCAGACGCCGTCAAGCAGATCCGGGGCGCTGAAGAAGTACTCGCAGCAAACGGCGAAAAACTCGCTGGGATGCGTGGCGGCGTAGTCGTCGATGGGCGGTGCTTCACCGCGTTCGAGTGTCCCCTGAAGGGCCTCCCAGGCACGCATGAAGGTGTGATACCAGGTTTTCGAATCGATGCCGGCAGTCAGGGCAGGCTGGCCGTCAACGGCCATGTTGCCGGTCATGTCGAGCTTGTGGGCAAACTCGTGAATGATGACGTTGAAGCCGTGCCAGTCTCCCGAGCGCTTGATATCCTCCAGCGACAGCACGACCGGCCCGCCCCATGAGGTTTCGCCGGCCCGCTCATCGTCGAACTCGTGCATGACGCCCGCCTCATCCATCTCCTGCACGTGGCGGCGAAAGGCGCCGGGCACCACGATGATCTCGCGGGTATCCCCCAGGGCGTCGCGTGCCTGACGGTCCGGCCAGCCCAGCCCCATCAGGGCGATCTGGGCGGCCAGCTGCAGATGCGCCTCCAGGGACCATTCGACGTCCCGGGGCAGTGACAGACGCAGCTCATACAGAAGGCGCCAGCTGCGCTCGCCCAGGCGCGCCTGCATGGGCGCCGACAGCCCGGACAGCAGCGGCAGGGTGGTACAGACATGCTGCCACGCCGCTTCGGGCAGCGGGTGACGCGCCTGCCATCGCTGCCATTTGTGCTCGTGCCACCAGCCCATGACGCCCTCGCGAATAGCGTATCGATGCTCCGATCATGAAAGAGAGTGACCGCCGGGGTCACTGCGCTACCGAAACGGCAATGGCGCGGATATGAAAAGGGCCTCCCGACAGGGAGGCCCGATATCGCCACAGGGCCGTCGTTTAACGAGGATCAGGTCGGCGTCCAGCCGCGTCCCTTCATGCAGTCGTCATAGGTCTGATCGTTGTCGGCCTTGTTTTCCATGACCTGGCAATCGGCCTGGTCGGAATGCAGCTGCTGCGAGGTGCCATCCGGCTTCTGCCAGTCCGGGCCGCCGGCGCAGCCGCCAAGCCACAGGGTGGTCAGGGCCAGGGTGGCACCGGTCATCAATGTCTTTTTCATCATTACCTCCTGCCGTTGATGAATCGAAAGGTTGTCCTGCCGATTCTCGTCAAAGCTTAGAACAGTGTTCTGTAAAGACAATCACAAGTTTACAACGACCCTTGTCATCATGAATCCGCAGAGCCGGACTTCCACGACCAGTCGCGCCAGCGCAGGTCGAAAAGATCCTTGCGTCGATCCTTCAGATTGGTCACCGAGCCCTCGCTTCGAACCACGCGCAGGCGCGTCAGATCGAGATCGGAGAACATGACCATCTCGGTGTTGGGCGTGGTCTCCGACATTACCGCATCGTGCGGGAAGGCAAAGTCCGACGGCGAGAAGACCGAGGACTGGGCGTACTGAATGTCCAGGTTTTCGATCGAGGGCACGTTGCCGACGCTGCCGCAGGCCACCACGTAGCACTCGTTTTCGATCGCGCGGGCCTGGCTGCAGTGGCGCACGCGCAGATAGCTGTTCTTGGTGTCGGTCCAGAACGGCACGAACAGAATATCCATTTCCTGCTCGGCCAGCAGGCGCGGCAGCTCGGGAAACTCGACGTCGTAACAGATCAGGATGCCGATGCGCCCGGCATCGGTTTCAAACACCTGAAGTTCGTCGCCGCCCTCGACCACCCAGTCGCGGCGCTCCTGCGGGGTGATGTGCAGCTTGGCCTGACGCTCGATATTACCGTCACGATGACAGAGATAGGAGACGTTATAGAGCTTGCCCTCGCTGTCTTCCTCCATCATCGAGCCGGCGATGATGTTGATGTTGTAGGAGACCGCCATGCGCGAGATTTCGGTCTTGAAGCGCTCGGTAAAGCCGGCCAGAAAGTGGATGGCGCCGATCTGGTCGGACTGGTCGGTCAGTCCCATCAGCGGGGTGTTGAAAAGCTCCGGAAAGACGGCAAAGTCGCTCTGGTAGTCGGCGATGGCGTCGACGTAGAACTCGACCTGCTGCAGCACCTGCTCGACCGAGGCGAACTCGCGCATCTGCCACTGCACGGCGCCGATGCGCACCTGGGTCTTGCGCGACTCCAGCACGCGCTCGACCGGCTCAAAAAGGATGTTGTTCCATTCGAGCAGCGTGGCGTAGCCCTGCGAGCGCTCATCCTCGGGCAGATACTTCTTCAAAAGCCGCTTGACCAGAAAGTCGTTGGCCAGCTGAAAGGAGAGGATCGGGTCGTAAATCTCCTTGCGCGAGACCTGTTCGATGTACTGGGCCGGGGTGAGCTCGGCGGCGTGTTCGAAGTAGTTGGGGATACGACCGCCGGCCAGGATGGCGCGCAGATTCATGGAGCGGCACAGGTCCTTGCGCGCTTCATACAGGCGTCGCCCCAGGCGATAGCCGCGGTAGGCCGGGTCGATCAGCACGTCCAGACCGTACAGGGCGTCGCCTTCGGCATTGTTGAGAATGATCTCGCGGTTGCCGATCAGGTCGTCGTACTTGTGCGGGTTGGAGAAGGTCTCGTAGTCGACCAGTACGGTCAGGGCGACACCGACAATCCGGTCCTCGTCCTCGATCACGATCTGGCCGTCGGGGAACTCCGCGATCAGACGATCAATGGTGTGCTTTTCCCAGGCCCCGCCGATGTCGTTATAGACAACATCCATCAGCACCTTGAGTTTGGCGTAATCCTCGACTTCAAGATTGCGCAGATTGAGGTGTAGATCTTCGATCGACATGGCGATCCTTGCTCCAGAAAACGTCGGTCACGGTAGCCGCCATTCTAGCATGGGGCGGCAGACGTATCTGAACGGGATGTGCGGGGCCCTGATGCACGGCTTGGGGCCGCTTCATGGCCGGCGTTTGTGATAGAGTGCGCGCGCCCTTTGGGACAAGGGGCATGAAACGCCTTCCGGTCCGCCGTGGTCGGACCCCAATTCACTGCCTGCGGTTGCTGCGTCAATGAATGCCATCGTCATCTCCATTCTTGTCATGGTGGGCTTAAGCCTTTCTCGCGTGCCGGTCGTGGCCGCCCTGATCGTGGCCGCGCTGTGCGGCGGTCTCTATAGCGGCCTGTCCATCCATGACGTGCTTGAGGCCTTCAATGACGGTATCGGTGACGGCGCCGGTATCGCGCTGTCCTATGCCGCGCTTGGCGCCTTTGCCGTGGCGCTGGCGCGCTCGGGGATCACCGAAGGCGTGGCACGGCGCTTTATCAGCGCCCTTGAAGGCGAGCGCACACGGCCGACAACGCTCAAGACGCTGTTGATCCTGGCCCTGCTGACGTCGGCCGTCTGCTCGCAGAATCTGGTGCCGGTGCACATTGCCTTTATTCCCATCGTGGTCATTCCGCTGCTGCCGGTGTTCAACCGTTTAAAGCTCGATCGCCGACTGGTGGCCTGCGTGATCACCTTCGGCATTACCGCGCCCTACATGCTGCTGCCGGTGGGCTTTGGCGCCATCTTTCTCAACGACATTCTGCTGGCCAATATCAATTCGGCCGGCGAGGCGGCCGGCCTCGAGATCACTGCCAGCCAGGTGCCGATGGCCATGGCGCTGCCCATTTCGGGCATGCTGGTGGGGCTTCTGGTGGCTGTCTTTTTCAGCTATCGCGGCCCGCGCGTCTATGAGGATCGCGCCGCGGCCCAGCAGGCAGATGCAGCGGCCCCCGCAAGCGGTACCGACCCGGAGGATCACCGCGCCCGGCTCAGGCCCTGGCAGTGGGGGGCGCTGGTGGTGTCGATTGCCGCCACGCTCACCGTACAGCTGTGGCTGGATTCCATGGTGCTGGGCGCGCTGGCAGGCTTTGTGGTGCTCTCGCTTGGCGGTGTGTTTCGCTGGCGCGAGCAGGATGGCGTCTTCACCGAGGGCATGCGCTTGATGGCGACCATCGGTTTTATCATGATCACGGCGGCCGGTTTTGCCAGCGTCATGCAGGCCACCGGCGAGATTGATGCGCTGGTACAGAGCGCGCACGCCTTCGGCAGCAGCCAGGCGCTGGCGGCGCTGATCATGCTGCTGGTGGGGCTTTTTATCACCATGGGCATCGGCTCGTCGTTTTCGACCATTCCGATCATCGCCTCGCTCTACGTACCGCTGGCGCTGAGTTTCGGCTTCTCGCCGCTGGCAACGGTGGCGCTGGTGGGCACGGCGGCGGCGCTGGGCGATGCCGGCTCGCCGGCCTCCGATTCAACCCTGGGGCCGACCTCGGGGCTGGCCGCTGACGGCCAGCATGATCATATCCGCGATTCGGTCGTGCCGACCTTTGTGCACTACAACCTGCCACTGCTGGCCTTTGGCTGGCTCGCGGCCATGATCCTCTGAGGTTACTCGACGCGTCCCGGCCTGCGCGGTGCGCCCCGGCTGCTATAGTGGGGGTACCGCGACAGCGCTGCTGTCGATCACGCAAGAAATGAGGAGGATGCATGGCACGCATCATGTACGATCTTTGCGGCGAAGATACGGCCCTGCGGTTTTCTCCGTTCTGCTGGCGCACGGCGCTGGCCATGCGCCACAAGGGGCTGACGCTGGAAACCCGCCCCTGGTATTTCACCGACAAGCAGGCCATCGCCTTTTCCGATCAGGAGAAGGTGCCGGTCATCGTCGATGAGGATGACGAGGTTGTCACCGACAGCTTCGACATCATGGTCTGGCTGGATGAGAAGTATCCGGGGCCGGCGCTGATGGGCGATGACATGGCCCGTTCGCGGGCGCGCTTTATCAAGCACTGGTCGGAGACGGTGCTGGCGCCGTCGCTGATGAAAATCGCCATTCTGGATGTGTTCTCGATCCTTGATCCGAAGGACCAGCCGTACTTCCGGGAAAGCCGTGAAGCGCGCTTTGGCATGACCCTGGAAGCATTCCAGGATACCGAGCAGGGTCTCGAGATGCTCGAGAAGGCATTGCCACCGCTGCGTGCCCAGCTCGATGGCAGCGACTTCATCGATGGCGATCATCCGGGAGCTGCCGACTATCTGGTGTTCGGGATGTTCATGCTGGCTTACGTGGTCCATGACGGGACACTGCTCAAGGCGGATGACCCGGTGGCGCAGTGGCATGAGAGAATGCTGGATCTCTTTGGTGGGCTGGCGCGTAATGCGACGCGCGTCGCGTCACGCTGATACCGGACGGTCAGAGCAGGACAGCCGAGGGGCCCCGAATCGGGGCCCTTTTTCATGGGTCATTGTCAGGCGTGGTCAGGGCGCGAAGCGCCCCCTGCAGCAGCGAGAGCTCCTTGCGACTCGGCGCGGCGCGCTGATAGAAGTTCTGCAGCCGCTCCAGTGTCCGGGCGTGGGGCTGGTTGAGAAAGCCGGTCTGTTCCAGCGCGGCAGCCAGTGACTGCTGAAAGTGCTGCATCTGCTCACGGGTGGGCGGCAGATCCTTTTCACGTTCGCCAGCGGCGGCTGCCATGGGGGCGGGGCTGTCCGCCCGACGATGGCGCCACGCCCGGTAAAGCTCATGAGCGCAGACCTGAACGGCCTGGGAGAGGTTGAGCACCGGATAGTCGGGGTTGGCGGGCAGGCTCAACTGATGGGTGCAGCAGGCGATCTCGTCGTTGGTCAATCCCGAGCGCTCGCGACCAAACACCAGCGCGACCGGCATCTCTTCGGCCAGTGCCATCAGCTCGCGGGCCATCTCGTCGCCCTCCTCGAACTGCGGCAGGGCCAGATTGCGCAGGCGGGCGGAGAGGCCCACCACGGCGCCGCAGTCGGCCACCGCCTCTTCAAGGCTTTCCACCACATGGGCCTCTTCCAGCAGGGTGTCGCCGCCGGCGGCCATTCGGGTGGCTTCCTCATCGGGGAACCGGCGCGGATTGACCAGCACCAGCTGTTCAAGTCCCATGGTTTTCATCGCGCGGGCGGCGGCACCGATATTGCCCGGATGCCAGGTCTGCACCAGTACGATACGGATGTTGTCGAGCGTCGAGGAGGGGGTCGTCATGAGGCGACTCCCGAGTCGGCAAACCGCTTCAGCGCGTCACCCTCGAGCCGGTAGGAGAGCCACTCCTTGCGAGGCTGGGCACCGATGGCGTCGTAAAAGTCGATCGCCGGCTGATTCCAGTCCAGTACCTGCCAGTCAAAGCGGGGGCAGTGATTGTCCACGGCAATTCGGGCCAGCGCCTGCATGAGCGCTACCCCCGCGCCCTGACCGCGTGCGTGTTGGGTGACGAAGACATCCTCGACGTAGAGCCCGCGGTGGCCCAGCCAGGTCGAATAGTTGAAGAAATAGACGGCAAGGCCGATCGGCTGATCGTCCTTCAGGGCCAGCAGGGCGTGGGCATGGGGGCTGTCGCCGAAAAGCGTTGAGCGGATCATCGCTTCACTGGCCTTCATCTCGTGCTCGGCACGCTCATAGATGGCAAGTTCGGTAATGAAGCGCACGATGGTGGCAGCGTCATCGGGGACGGCGTCACGAATGGAAAGCGTCATGATAGCGGGCACATACGAAGGTCATGAGTGAAGGCCCCCAGCATACCATGGATATGAAAAGGCCCCGCTTGATGCGGGGCCCTGAAGTGACCTCGAGAGGTCGGGTAGCGGGGGGATGATTACATCATGCCGCCCATGCCACCCATACCGCCCATGTCACCGCCGCCACCGGAATTGTCCTTCTCTTCCGGATCTTCAGCGACCATGGCTTCGGTAGTGATGATCAGACCACCGACGGAGCCGGCCGACTGCAGCGCCGAGCGCGAGACCTTGGCCGGGTCGAGAACACCCATTTCAAACAGGTCGCCATACTCGCCGGTCTGGGCGTTGTAGCCGAAGTTGCCTTCGCCGTCACGAACGCGGTTGAGGATCACGGAAGCCTCTTCACCGGCGTTGGTGACGATCTGGCGCAGCGGCGCTTCCAGTGCGCGGATGGTCAGCTGGATGCCGTGCGTCTGGTCTTCGTTCTCGCCCTTCATGTCACGCAGGCGCGCCGAGGCACGTACCAGTGCGGTACCACCGCCGGGCACCACGCCTTCTTCGACAGCGGCACGAGTCGAGTGCAGCGCGTCTTCCACGCGTGCCTTCTTCTCCTTCATTTCCACTTCGGTGGCAGCACCGACGCGGATGACGGCGACACCGCCGGCCAGCTTGGCAACACGCTCCTGGAGCTTCTCGCGATCGTAATCGGAGGAGGTGTCTTCAATCTGGGTGCGGATCTGGCTGACGCGCGACTCGATGTCGGATTCCACACCGTTGCCGTCGATGACGGTGGTGTTTTCCTTGGACATGGTGACACGACGTGCGCTGCCCAGATGGTCCAGCGTGGTCTGCTCGAGCGTCAGGCCGACTTCCTCGGAGATGACGGTGCCGCCGGTCAGGATGGCGATGTCCTGCAGCATGGCCTTGCGACGATCACCGAAGCCGGGCGCCTTGGCAGCCGCAACCTTGACGATACCGCGCATGTTGTTGACGACCAGGGTCGCCAGCGCTTCGCCTTCAATGTCTTCAGCGATGATCACCAGCGGCTTGCCGGCCTTGGCCACGCTTTCCAGCGTCGGCAGCAGCTCGCGAATGTTGGAGATCTTCTTGTCGACCAGCAGGATGTAGGGGTCTTCCAGCTCGACCGACATGGTTTCGTTGTTGGTCACGAAGTAGGGCGACAGGTAGCCGCGATCAAACTGCATGCCCTCGACGACTTCAAGCTCGTCTTCGAAACCGCGACCTTCATCAACGGTGATGACGCCTTCCTTGCCGACCTTGGCCATCGCATCGGCGATGATCTGGCCGATGGTGTTGTCGCCGTTGGCCGAGATGGTGCCGACCTGGGCGATGGCGCGGGAATCGGTGCACGGCACGGCCATGCTGCGAATCTCTTCAACGGCCTTGGCAATGGCCATGTCGATGCCGCGCTTGAGGTCCATCGGGTTCATGCCGGCGGTAACGCCCTTGAGACCCTCGTTGACGATGGACTGGGCCAGAACGGTGGCCGTGGTGGTGCCGTCACCGGCCACGTCGGAAGTCTTGGAAGCGACTTCCTTGACCATCTGCGCGCCCATGTTCTCGAACTTGTCCTTCAGCTCGATTTCCTTGGCAACGGAGACGCCGTCCTTGGTGACGGTCGGTGCGCCGAAGGATTTTTCCAGAACGACGTTGCGGCCCTTCGGACCCAGCGTGGTCTTGACGGTGTCGGCAAGAACGTTGACACCGCGCGCCATGCGCTTGCGAGCATCATCGGAGAACTTGATCTGCTTGGCGGACATTACGGTAATTCCTCGATTCTATGTTCGTGTAAAAATGACGTAGACGTAAAAGAGGTATCAGCCTTCGAGCACGCCGAGAATGTCGGACTCGCTCATGATCAGAACTTCTTCACCGTTGATCTTTTCCTTCTCAACGCCAAAGCCATCCTTGAAGATCACCTTGTCCCCGACCTGAACGTCGAGCGGACGTGTTTCACCGCTATCAAGGATACGGCCCTTGCCAACTGCGAGGATTTCACCGCGGGTCGGCTTTTCCTGCGCGTTACCGGGCAGAACGATGCCACCGGAGGTCTTTTGTTCTTCTTCCACGCGACGAACGACAACGCGATCGTGCAAAGGACGGATGTTCATTTCTCACGTTCTCCCTGATTGGTTACATGAACTGCACGGGGGCGATCAGACTGCGGCGCTTACGCCCCCCGGGTACCGGCATGACCGGAGTATTTGGGTCGATATCACGACGTGCCAGATTAATGAGGTCGCATTGAAGTGTTTCAAGGGGGGCGCGCAATTTTTTTACTCGCGCCGATCCCTGTCGTCATCGACGATTTCACCTTCTATCACGCGGGTTTGGGAGGCGTGATCGTCGGAGGTGTCGCGCTGTGTCTGGGTATAGGTGTCACCGCTGTTATCGTGGTTGGGGTGGTAGCGATGCACGTTGATGTTGCTGCGCATGAAACGGCCCAGCAGGGCGCTGCGGGAGAAGGGCATCAAACAGAACATCGCGATGACATCGGTCAGGATGCCGGGCATGATCAGCAGGACACCTGCCATGATCATGGCCGCGCCGCGCTTGAGTTCGAGGCTTGCCACGCCGCCGGTGGCCATCTTCTGCTGGGCCTGGCGAAACGAGTCGAGGCCCTCGCGGCGTATCAGGTGCATGCCGAGCGCTGCGGCCAGCACGATGACCAGCAGTACCCAGGCGCCGATCAGCCTGCCCAGCACGAAAATCGAGATCAGATCCAGCAGTAAGAAAAAGCCGATGGGAAGGAGCAGGGGCATGATGTCGTCGCACTCTCGTCGTCGTTGTGTTCACGGGGAGGCCGTCGTCACCCTGTGCCCTCGTCAGGGCCGGTAATGACGTCAGCAGTCGATAGCACAGGATACTGGCATGTCAGGTGCGAGAGGTATATGCCCGGATGGTGACAGGGCGCAAAAGTCGGGCAGGCAGGATGGGGGAGCAGGGCGACCGCCATGCGGCTGTCGCCCATTGATCGATCAGAGTTCGACGCGGTCGCGCAGCTGTTCGACGGTGGCGCTGCCGATACCGCTGACGCGGCTCAGGTCATCGACGCTTTCATAGGCGCCGTGCGCTTCCCGGTCAGCAATGATGGCCTCCGCCTTCTTGTCGCCGATGCCCGACAGGGCGGTCAGCTCGGCGGCCGTGGCGGTGTTGATGTTGACGTCCTGCGGCTCGGCCATCAGCGGGGCGGACAGGGACAGCGCAGCGGTGGTCAGAAGCATTGCGATCAGTTTGCGGGACATGCCGGTTTCTCCATTTTGCAAGGTTGCCTTAAGGGTATCGGCGGCAATCAATACTGATTTAGAAAGTTTTTATATATTGAGAGGGGTCTCCGTGATGGACGGCTGCTATCCCGCTGACAGGGCACAACCCTTATACTGGCGCCTCGAACTACAGGAGCCTGCATGTCTTCCCCTCTGATTATCGCCCTTGATCATGCCAGCCTGGAGGCGGTGCTGCCGCTGATCGATCGGCTGGACCCGCAACGCTGCCGTCTCAAGGTGGGCAAGGAGCTGTTTGTCCGCAGCGGCCCACAGACCCTGAAGACGCTGCATCAGCGCGGCTTCGAGGTCTTTCTGGATCTCAAGTTTCACGATATTCCCAATACGGTGGCCGCCGCCGTGCATGCTGCCGCCGATCACGGTGTCTGGATGGTCAACGTTCATGCCTCGGGCGGGCGGGCGATGATGCAGGCCGCGCGTGAAGTGCTCGATCGACACACGCTGCCTACGCATTTGATCGCCGTGACGGTACTCACCAGCATGGATAATGAGACACTTGGCGAAACTGGCGTGGCCCGCACCGCAGGTGAGCAGGCGCTGCATCTGGCCGGGCTGGCGCGGCAGAGCGGCATGGCGGGCGTGGTCTGTTCGGCTCATGAAGCGGGGGACGTGGCCGCGCAGTGTGGCGAGGACTTCCTGCGCGTCACGCCGGGCATCCGGCCGGCGTTTGCCCGGCGTGACGATCAGAGTCGCGTGATGACGCCGTTTGAGGCCATGCAGGCCGGCAGTACCCATCTGGTGATCGGTCGGCCGGTGACGCGGGCCGACGATCCGATGGCCGCACTTGCCGCCATCGAGCAGGAACTTGCGTCATGACGCAGGGCGGTCACGGCGGCGCTATTCGCCTTCCAGCCCCGTGATCGGCTTGATGGTGCCCCACTGGCGACAGCTGGGGCAGTGCCAGTAAAGCTGTTCGCCCTGGAAGCCGCAGCTCTTGCAGCGATAGCGCGCCCGCTGGGCCATGAGCTGTTCGGTGTGGCGCTTGAGCAGTCGCAGATGCTCGAGCTCATGCTCCGGAACCTCCTTGAGATAAAGGTCCATCAGATAGTCAAGGCCGCGCAGGCTCGGGTTGTGTTGAAGCTGCTCACTGACCAGCCGGGTGGCGCGCTCGATGCCGTCACGCAGGCGCAGCCGCTCGGCCAGCAGCAGGACAAAGGAGACGTAGGGCGCCCTGTCGAGCTGATCAAACAAGAATTCGATCAGCCCCTCTTCATCGTCGAGCAGGTCAAAGGCGCGCTGGATGGGGGCCAGGGTGATGGGCACCATATCGCTGTCCTGATCGCGAATGCGGCACAGGGCACGGATTTCGTTGCGGTAGTTGCCGGCACGATGCTCGATGTCGGCGTGAACCCAGTTGGCTCGAACGCAGGCGGCATCGATGGCGAGCGCCTGTTTGAGGTGCTTGCGGGCCGGGCCGGGGCTGCCTTCCTCGACGGCCTGTTCAGCCAGTTCACAGTGCCAGTGGGCCGCAGCGCGCCTGAGCGGTTCATCCTGACGGATCAGCTGGGGCTGGGCCACCTCCAGCGCCGCCTGCCACTCCTTCTCCCGCTCGTAGAGATCCACCATCAGCCGCTTGGCGGCCGTGGCCGTCTCTTCGTTGTCACACTGGCGCACCAGTCCGGCCAGCAGGCGTTCGGCACGATCAAGCACGCCAAGGCGCATGAAATCGCGTGCCAGCTCGAGCTGCACCTGTTCACTCTGTTCGGTGGTCAGGACGGGGCGGGCCAGCAGGTTCTGGTGGATCCTGACGGCGCGGTCGGTTTCGCCGCGCATGCGAAAAAGATTGCCCAGCGCAATGTGGGTATCGATGGTATCGCCGTTGACCTCCAGCGCCTGAACGAAGGTCTCGATGGCGCGGTCGGGCTGCTCGTTGAGCAGAAAGTTCAGCCCGACAAAGTAGTCGCGGGACAGATGCTGGCCGGACAGCGCCCGATGGCGATAGCGATAGTGCTTTCGCTCCATGCGGCCCAGCCACCAGCCGATGCCGATTGCCGCAACGAGAACAAGGAGCAGCACGGGATCCAGCATTCAGGGGGCTTCCTTGAACTCCTGAACGCGCAGGCGATCAAGTTCCTTGCGCTGTTGCTGGTTGTCGTGACGCGCACGCATGAGCGTGGTGCGAAGGCGCAGGTAGAGTCCGGACATGGCCACCATGCCCAGCAGGACGCCGGCGACCAGTGCCGACAGCAGCCACAGCGACAGTGAGGCAGGCGGCAATTCCGCCCAGATAACGTCCAGCGGTATGGTCTGCTGATTGCGTACGGCAAACAGCATGCCCAGCAGCAAAACGATCAGTGTAATAACAGCAAGAACCACGCCCTTGAGCCAGCGCATAGCAGATCCCTGATTTTCCCTGTCCAATTGAAGGCAGTGTAACACCGGCAGTGGCGCGCAGCGATGTTTACGGCGCGCGGCCAATGGCGTTACAGGGCGGATGTCTTGACGAACGAGGCGCGATGCGGGAGGTATTCAAAGCCCCTGTTCACGGCTGGCATTGACCTGCTCGCGCAGCTCCTTGCCCGGCTTGAAATGCGGGACGTGCTTGCCGCTGAGGCTGACGGGGTCGCCGGTCTTGGGGTTGCGTCCGGTGCGCGGCTCGCGATAGTGCAGGGAGAAGCTGCCAAAGCCGCGGATTTCGACACGACCGCCACCGGCCAGCGTTTCGGTGATATCGTCAAGGATGAGGCGTACGGCTGACTCCACCTCCTTGACGGAGAGCTCTGACTGTTGCGCGGCAATCTGTTCGATCAACTCGGACTTCGTCATCGGGGTTCTCCATCCGTTGCGTCGGGCGCCTTCAGGGTTTTTGTTTGTTTTCAGCATAGCCGCTAATGTGAGATAAAACAACGCACTACATGTCGGTCGAAATTCATGTCGGGGCCGCCTGAAAGGGGCCGGACAATCCCGGGCGCGGCGCTTTAAAAGCGTATAGTGACGCAGGCGCCACTGCCCTTTGACAGGAGAATAATGTGAGTGAATCAAAAGCCTTTGATGCCACGGCGCGCAAGCGCCTCTACTGGCACTCCCGTCGTGGCATGTGGGAGCTGGATCTGATGCTGGTGCCCTTTTTCGAGAACTGCTTCGACGCGCTCACCGCGGAGGACCAGACTGCCTATCAGACGCTCATCGGCCGGGAGGATCAGGATCTTTTTCTGTGGCTGATGCGTCGGCAGATGCCCGACGACCCGTCGCTGGTTCCCATCATCACGCAGATCGTGGATTATGCCGAAAGCACCCGTACAGGCGACGTTCGTCCGCTCTAGAGTGGCGTTCGGTCTTTACCTTCTGATCGCGGGCAGTATCGCCCTGGCCTGCGCGCTCTGGCTCTCGCTGCTCTGGGCGGCAGCGGTACTTGTCGTGCTGGGCGCGCTGGGGTGGCAGCAGGCGGGGCGGGTGCCACCCCCGCTGCGCACCACCGGCAGTGGCCGGTGGGAGCAGTATCGCCACGGCCGCTGGCAGGAGGTGACGGTCAGATCGCCCCGGGTCGGGCCGCTGCTGTGTGAGGTGCGGCTCGATCACCACCGCTACGCGCTCTGGTACGACATGCTGCCGCCCGAACACTTTCGCCATCTGCGCCGGGTGCTACTGGCCGGTGCCTCGACCAATGATCCTGCCCGCGAGCCTTCTCAGGGCTGAGCGCTGTCGGGGCGCTCGTCGCTCAGGCGCCGGCCGCCCACCAGATGATGCCGGCTGGCGCGCTTTCTCAGCCTGGAGCTGGGCAGGCGCTGAATATTGCCCAGATAGCCCACCAGGGCGCGGGCCTGGCGGGCCAGCTCGCGGTTGAGCCACAGATAGCCACTCGGGCTGAACAGGGCGCGCCCCGAGGCGGAGCGTCCGGAAAAGGCGCGGTTGACGTAGCGCTGCAGATCAAGTGCTGCAATGTCGAGATCAATCTCCTGGCCGGTGCGCACCTGATGCGCCAGCATCGACAGATCGCGCGCCAGCTGCTGCTGCTCGTTGCGCAGCCCTTCAAGGCTTTCGATGATGTCGTGGCCGTTGCGGGTGTCCCAGTGGGTCTCCAGCAGCAGCTCGACGGTCGAGATCATGCGTCGCTCCAGCGACAGCAGGCTGTTGAGCTCGCCGCGGCGCAGTCTGCCTTCCTTGTGGACGGCATCCACCAGCGCGCGCTGCTTGATCAGCTGCGAGGTGGTCTTTTTCATCTCCTCGAGCGTCTGGTCATGATCGGCTTCGGTGGCCACGGTGTGGGCGTAATAGAGACTCGCCAGACGGTCGAGATTGTCGGCCAGCATGAAGCGGAACAGGTCCGTGGCCTTCTGGGGCAACACGACGATCGTGATGGCAATGCCGATGCTGGTGCCCAGCAGCACGTCGAAGGCGCGCCACAGCGCGATGGTCAGATCCTGATTGCCATCGCCGGTCACCATCAGGATCGTGATGCCGAACATCAAAACGCTATAGCCGTAGCGCGAGGTAAAGGTAGCGTGCAGCGCCACCGCGATGGCGACCAGCGTCAGCACCTGCACGGTGCCCGACGGCGCCGGAATCAGCAGCAGCACGATCCCCAGCGCGCCGCCCAGCGCGGTACCGATCAGGCGCTGGCCGCCCTTGTCGAGCACGCCGCCGACATGGGGCAGGTTGCCCATCACCATCAGCGTGCTGACCGGGGCCCAGATGCTGTGGGGAATGTTGAACAGTGAAATGATGCAAAAGGTGATGCCGAGCGCGATGGTGGCCCGCAGCGTGTAGAGATAGTGACGGTAACGATAGTTGAAATAGGGGTCGCGAAAGCGTATGCGTGCCATGGGGCGCCGGAATGGGAGAATGAGTGTCCCTATCTTATCGTCGAAGAATCCGGAAACTCGAGGAATAATCCTCTTTTACGAACCGCCGGGACGGTGTGGCACCGCCCCGTCCGGTGTCAGGCCGCCCCGCTTGTGCGCGGGTGCATGATCTCCTCGGCGAAATGGCAGGCCACCCGGGCCCCCTCGACCTCGCGAAGCTCGGGGCGTTTGTCGGCACACTCGGGCCGGGCGTGCGGGCAGCGGCGATGAAAGGCGCAGCCCGATGGCGGTGACAGGGGCGAGGGCAGCTCGCCGCTGAGCGCAATCCGGTCGCGGCGCTCGTCCGGGTTGATTGACGGCGTGGCCGACAGCAGCGCCTGCGTATAGGGATGGCGCGGCGCCTCGAACAGGGCCTCGCGCGAGCCGACCTCCACCGGGCGGCCCAGATACATGACCATGACGTTGTCGGCCACGTGTCGCACCACGCTCAGGTCATGCGAGATGAACAGATACGCCAGGCCAAACTCTTCCTGCAGGTCATTGAGCAGATTGAGTACCTGGGCCTGCACCGAGACATCCAGCGCCGAGACCGGCTCGTCCAGCACCAGCACCCGGGGGCGCAGCATCAGGGCGCGGGCCACGGCGATGCGCTGGCGCTGGCCGCCGGAGAACATGTGCGGATAGCGGTCGTAGTGCTCCGGGCGCAGCCCGACACGGGCGAGCATGTCGCGCGCCATGTGTCGGCGCTCATCGGCCGGGGTCGAGGTGTTGATGACCAGCGGCTCTTCCAGGATGGTGCCGATCCGCTTGCGCGGATTGAGCGAGCCGTAGGGATTCTGGAACACCATCTGCACGTCGCGACGCAACGCGGCCAGCGTCTGCCGGTCGGGGCTTGCGGCATCGCGCCCGCCGACCAGCAGCTCGCCCGAGCTCGGCGGCTCCACCAGGGTCAGCATGCGGGCAAGTGTGGACTTGCCGCAGCCGGATTCGCCGACCACGGCCAGCGTCTCCCCGGCATTCAGGGTAAAGCTGACGCCGCGCACGGCGTGCAGCTCGGCGCGGCGCAGGAATCCCTGGCGCACCTGATAGGTCTGGACGAGATCGCGGGCCTGCATCAGCGGTTCATCAAAAAGGTCGGGGCTGCTCATGGGGCCATCTCCAGATCCTCTTCATTGAGCGGGTGGTAGCAGCGCACGTGGCGGGTGCCGAGTCCGGTTTCGGCATACCGCGTTTCCAGCGACGGGCGGCTGGCGCGGCAATCCTTTTGGGCATGGGCGCAGCGCGGATGAAAGAGACAGCCCTGCGGGCGGTCACCGATGCCCGGCACCACGCCGGGAATGGTCGGCAGACGCGCCGTGCCCGGGTGGCGCTCCGGCAGGGCGTTGAGCAGGGCGCCGGTATAGGGATGGGCAGGGTCGCGAAAGACATCGTTGCTGGCGCCGGTTTCCATCAGCTGGCCGGCGTACATGACGGCCACGCGTCGGGCGGCGCCGGCCACCACGCCCATGTCATGGGTGATCAGGATCATCCCCATGCCGCGCTCCTCCTGCAGCCGCAGCAGCAGATCCAGAATCTGTGCCTGGATGGTCACATCCAGCGCCGTGGTTGGCTCATCGGCGATCAGAAGCCGCGGGTTGCAGGCGATCGCCATGGCGATCATCACGCGCTGGTTCATGCCGCCCGACAGCTGGTGGGGATAGTCATTCAGGCGCTTGCCGGGGGCCGGGATACCGACCTGGTCGAGCAGCTCGATGGCACGCTCGCGCCGCTGGCGGCGGCTGCCGCCTTCATGGGCCCTGATGGCTTCCAGCAGCTGAAAGCCGATGGTAAAGCTCGGATTGAGGCTGGTGCTCGGCTCCTGAAAGATCATGGCGATGTCGTTGCCGGTCAGGCGTCGCCGGGCGCGGTCGCTCAGGGTCTGCATGTCCTGGCCGGCAAAGTGAAAGCGACTGGCTTCGACCCGGGCGTTGAAGGGCAGAAGGCCCATCATGGCCAGCATGGTCACGCTCTTGCCGGAGCCGGATTCGCCGACGATACCCAGCACTTCGCCCTCTTCCAGCGTCAGGCTCAGATCCGATACCGCGGGGAAGGTCCCCTCATCCGTGTCGAAGGACACGCTGAGCTGTTCAATGTCCAGAAGCGCCATGGCGCTCTCCTGTTGTGAAATGGTCGACGCTTGTCGTTGTTGTCGTGTCTGTGCCGCGTTTGAGCCCGTCAGCGCTTGAGGCGCGGGTCGAGGGCATCGCGCAGGCCATCGCCCATGATGTTGAAGGCCAGCACCGTGATCAGAACCGCCAGCCCCGGGAAGGTCACCACCCACCAGGCCTGCAGGACATACTGACGCGCATCGGCCAGCATGCTGCCCCACTCAGGCGTTGGCGGCTGGGCGCCCAGCCCCAGAAAGCCCAGCGCGGCGGCATCAAGCACGGCGTTGGAGAAGCTCAGCGTGGCCTGCACGATCAGCGGCGCCAGGCAGTTGGGCAAAATGGTAATGAACATCAGCCGGAACATGCCGGCGCCGGCCAGCCGTGAGGCCATGACGTATTCACGCTCGCGCTCGGTAATCACCGAGCTGCGGGTCAGGCGCACGTAGTGGGGCAGATAGACCACTGCGATCGCCAGCATGGCGTTGAACAGTCCCGGGCCGAGAACCGCCACCACGACCACGGCCAGCAACAGGCTCGGGATCGACAGCATGATGTCCATCAATCGCATGATGACGGTATCGATCCAGCCGCGCAGAAAGCCGGCCAGCAGGCCCAGCAGTACGCCGAGGCCCAGCGACAGCGATACCACGATGACGCCGATGGTCATGGAAAGCCTGGCGCCGTGGATCAGACGGCTGAGAATGTCGCGGCCCAGGTCGTCGGTGCCGAGAATGAAGCGCCACGTGCCGCCGTCCTGCCAGAAGGGCGGGGTGAGCACGCTGTCGCGAAACTGCGCGACCGGCGAATAGGGCGCGACCACGTCGGCCAGGCAGGCCATCACGATGATCAGCGCGATCACGATCATGCCGGCCAGGGCGGCGCGATTGCGGCGAAAGCTGCGCCAGACGTCGCGCAGCGGCGAGGGGCGCTGTGGCGTGTCCTCGATCGGAGTGTTGTCGTCGAGTTCCGGTGTGGCGGCCGGCGGCTGAGGCGTAACCTGTGTCATGGGTGTCTCCGGGCTCAGCGGCTGTGTCGAATGCGGGGATTGATCAGCCCATAGAGCAGATCAACGATCAGATTGACCACCATGACGATCAGGGCAATCAGCAAAATGCCGCCCTGAAGCGAGGGGTAGTCACGCCGGCCGACCGCGTCGATCAGCCATTTGCCGATGCCGGGCCAGGAAAAGATGGTTTCGGTGAGAATGGCACCGGAAAAGAGCAGCCCGATCTGCAGCCCGATCACGGTGGTGACCGGGATCATGGCGTTGCGCAGGGCGTGAACGGCGATGATGCGCCAGGGCGAGAGCCCCTTGGCGCGGGCGGTGCGGATATAGTCCTCGCCCAGCACCTCGAGAATCGACGAGCGCGTCATGCGGGCAATTACCGCCAGCGGAATGGTCGCCAGCACGATGGTGGGCAGAATCAGATGGTGCAGGGCATCCAGAAAGGCGCCGGGCTCGCCGGAGAGCAGGGTGTCGATCAGCATGAAGCCGGTGGGTGTGTCGATCCAGTAGCTCGACGAGAGGCGCCCCGAGACCGGCGTCCAGCCCAGTATGCCCGAGAAGAAAATGATCAAAAGCAGCCCCCACCAGAAGATCGGCATCGAGTAGCCGGTCAGCGAGGTCCCCATCACGGTGTGGTCAATGATCGAGCCGCGCTTGATGCCGGCGATGACGCCCAGCGGGATGCCAAGGCACACGGCCAGCAGCATGGCGCAGAAACCAAGCTCGAGTGTGGCCGGAAACAGCGATAAAAACTCATCGAGCACCGGGTTGCTGCTGATCAGTGAATGACCCAGATCGCCCCGGGCCAGATCGCCCAGAAAGCTCAGATACTGCTCCCACAGGG
This sequence comes from Kushneria sp. AK178, assembly GCF_053903105.1. Classification (NCBI taxonomy): domain Bacteria; kingdom Pseudomonadati; phylum Pseudomonadota; class Gammaproteobacteria; order Oceanospirillales; family Halomonadaceae; genus Kushneria; species Kushneria sp. AK178. Next base: position 990,089 of record NZ_CP096381.1, read on the forward strand.
GGCGATCAAGCCCCAGCTCGGCCATCAACCGGGCGTGACGCTCGGCCGAGATGCCGCGTTCGCCGGCCATGATGGCGACCGGGTCGCCGGGTATCAGCCGGACCAGGGTGAAGGTCACCAGCGTGATCCCCAGCAGGGTGGGAATCAGCATCAGAAGTTTACGAAAGACAAGGCTCAACATGGGTGATTTCCGCCGCTGCGAACGTGTAATCCGTACCTGTATCAACACGCCGGTACGGCCTGTGGGCCGACAGTGGCGTGGTCAGCAGGCATGGGCAGGCAATGAATGGCGGCGACGCGTCAGGGCGTGCCGGATTCATGCTGGAAGTTCGGGGTATGGGTCAGCCGGTGTCGGATCGGCACAGGTCGGCGGCAGAAGTGGCGCGACGGGTCAGACGGGTCTTGTAGAGACGGCGGGTCGAGAGATGATCGGTCATGGTCATGTGTCCGTACTTGTTATTGTTGCTGCAGCGAATGGCCTTGTAAGCAGCGATGCAGTCGGTGATAGACCCTAGGGGATTGCGCTGACCCTGTCCATGCCCGTAATGGCGCATGGACAGGGCCGACAGAGGTCCGTCAGCCGGGCGACCAGTCCAGTGTGTCACCGGTCAGCCGCGCCGGGCGTCCCACCGGCCAGGCCTGGTTGTGTACGCCGTGACCGAAGGGCAGCTGGTGATAGAGCGCGATACCGTATGGTGCCAGCCACTCCTGAAAGACCGCCTCGATACTGCTCTCGCCAGAGTCACAGCCGGTAAAGCTTCCCAGACAGACGGCCTTGAGCCGGCGCGTATCCAGGCTGTCCAGCAGCTGACACAGGCTGCGCTCCAGGCGATAGAGCCGTTCGCCCACGTCTTCGAGCATCAAAATGGCGTTTTCCGGTACATGCAGGGCGCCTGTCGTGCCGGCAACGCTGGCAAGCGTGGTGAGATTGCCGCCGATGAGCTTGCCTTTTGTCGGTGCCGCGGGGCCGGCCACGTGCGCGGCACTCATGTGACCACCCTCGCCCGACAGCACGGAGGCAATGCTGGCCATGGCCCCGGCGCGCGCCGCTCGTTCGGTGCCTTCGGCCTGCTCGAGCAGGGCCAGTTCGGTGGCGACCGGGGTGTGCAGGGCGCGGCGACCGCGGGCGTGGAAGGCGCTCAGCAGCACGCTGATATCGGAATAGCCCAGCAGCGGCACGTCCGGGAGATGATCCCAGTTGATGTGATCGATCAGCTGGGCGCAGCCATAGCCGCCGCGCAGGCACCACACGGCGGCCACGTCCGTCAGGTTGAAGGCGGCGTGGAAGTCTTCAAGACGCTGCTCGACGGTGCCGGCCAGATAGCGATGGCGCGCGCCGACGTGGTCCATGAGGTGCGGGGTATAGCCCATGGCCATGAGCAGGGTGCAGGTGGCCTTGAGGCGCTCGGTCATCACGGCGCCGGCCGGGGCAATGAGCGCCACGGTGCGTGGGCCGTCGCCCAGCGGGCGCAGGTCGGAAATGTCAGGGGTGGGTCGTGTCATGGCACCGGTTCGCAAGGCATGAAAAACCCCGCTCGCATGAGCGGGGCCCTATCCTACGTCAGAGGCGCTACTCCTCGATATCCACGCCGTAGAAGGTATGCACGCCGGTGGGCTGCACCTGATAGCCGGTCACGTTGCTGCGCACCGGTTCGTAGACGATCGAGTGGGCGATCGGCAGCCAGGGCAGCTGATCGCGGAAGATCTCCTGCGCCTGTACGTAGAGGTCCGAGCGTTCCTCCTGGTCGGTGGCGGTGGCCGCCTGCCGGATAATGTCGTCGTACTCCTCGTTGCACCACTTGGCGTAGTTGGAGCCGTCGCGGGCGGCATTGCAGGACAGCAGCGTATTGAGGAAGTTGTCCGGGTCGCCGTTGTCCCCGGTCCAGCCGAACAGGCCGGTCATGGCTTCGCCCTCGGAGGCACGACGCAGGTATTCCCCCCACTCGTAGGAGACGATCTCGGCGTTGACGCCGATGTCGCGCCAGTCGGACTGGATGATTTCGGCCATGCGCCGCGCGTTGGGGTTATAGGGGCGCTGTACCGGCATGGCCCACAGCTGGGTGCTCAGGTTTTCGACACCGGCCTCGGCCAGCAGCGCTCTGGCCTGTTCCGGGTCGTGCGGTATCGCCTCGACGTTGTCGTCGTAGCCCCACAGCGTCGGCGGAATCGGGTTTCTGGCCTTCTCGCCGGCGCCCTGATAGACCGACTCGATGATGGCATCGCGATCCACGGCCATGGAGAGCGCGCGGCGTACCCGCGGATCATCGAACGGCGGCTTTTGCGTCTGGAAGGAGAGATAGCCCACGTTCAGCCCTTCGGCCGATTTCAGGTCGATGTTCGGATCACTACGCATCGCTTCCAGATCGGCCGGGTTGGGGAAAACCATGACCTGGCATTCGTTGGCCTGCAGTTTCTGGTAGCGCACCGAGGCGTCAGGCGTGATCGAAAATACCAGCCGGTCCAGCGGCGATCGGCCTTCCCAGTAGTCCGGGTGGGCCTGATAGCGGATATAGGCATCGCGCTGGAAGCCGGCAAACTGAAACGGGCCGGTGCCCAGCGGCTGCTGGTTCATGCGCTCGGGTTGGCCCTCTTCCATCAGCTGGTCGGCGTATTCGGCTGAGAGAATCGAGGCAAAATCCATCGCCATGTCAGACAGAAAAGGCGCCGCGGCGCGACTCAGATGAAAGCGCACCGTATGGTCATCGACCTTCTCGACGCGCTCGATCAGATCCGGCATGCCCATGCCTTCGAAATACTCATAGCCGCTGCCCACCCCGTGCCAGGGGTGGTCGTCCCGGAGCTGGCGGTTAAACGAGTAGAGCACGTCATCGGCGTTGAATTCGCGCGACGGTGTAAAGTAATCCGTGGTCTGGAATTTAACGCCCTGGCGCAGGTGGAAGGTATAGGTCCTGCCGTCATCGGAGACCTCCCACGACTCGGCCAGCGCCGGCTTGATATCGGTCGTGCCGGACTCGAATTCCACCAGTCGGTTGTAGATGGTGCGTGAGGAGGCATCGAAGGTCGTGCCGGCCGTGTAACGCTGCGGGTTGAAGCCTTCGGGGCTGGCTTCCGAGCAGTAGACGAGGGTCTTGCCATGGGCCGTACCGGTGGCCGCCAGCAGCAGGCCACCTGCCAGCATCAGCCGGCGGGAGAGTGTCTGAGTCATGAGCATGTCTTTTGTATATTGTTGGTGTGACCGGCCGGGTAGGCCGGTTTGCGCCGCAGGGTCGACAGTTGATCGACCTCACGGGGGTGACGTCATGACACAACGTCACGCAATGAAACTATGTCGCAGGCGGGCAGGCTGTCAATTGGTGCTGTCGCGCCCGGGATCTTGGTCCAACAGCGACACGAGGCAGCCCGAAGGCAGCGATGGCTCGCTCACATGGTGCTCGTGATGACTGATGACGAGGTCACATGCCCCGCGGTGCATCGGTGAAGGCGTATGGACGTGCGTGATCGCCGCCCTGGCGCAAGGCGTTGAAACGACATGAGAGCTGCAAAAAAAAGTGTCGAGATCGGGCAGAAAAACGAAGGGCAGGGGAGAGACTTGCGGATCTGATTGGTGCCCGGAGCCGGAATCGAACCGGCACGACCTTGCGGTCGAGGGATTTTAAGTCCCTTGCGTCTACCTGTTCCGCCATCCGGGCGAGGCATCGACGACTCGTCTGCTTGAGGCCATCTGAAAGTGGCTGGAGGTCAGGCAGAAGGGAGATGGAGGCTGGAGTCGGAATCGAACCGGCGTACACGGAGTTGCAGTCCGCTGCATAACCACTCTGCCATCCAGCCTCAAAACGGTGCGGAAAACGAGATGGCGTTACTCGTTGACCCTGTCCGTTGATCCCGTAAGGGATGGAGCGGGAAAGGAGATTCGAACTCCCGACCCTCGCCTTGGCAAGGCGATGCTCTACCACTGAGCTATTCCCGCTCAACGGGTGCGAAATATACTGATGTGACAGAATTCTGTCAAACAAAAGCCGGCAAAAAATCGCACCCGAACCACGCGTTACGCTCACATGGAGCGGGTCAGTTCCGGCCAGGCGGCGCGCAGGTACTTGTACATCGACCACAGCGTCAGGATGGCCGCCAGATACAGCAGCAGAAAGCCGACCTGGGCCAGCAGGGTGCCGGGGGCAAAGCCGAGCAGCAAAATGATCGAGATCATCTGAAAGGCGGTCTTGTACTTGCCGATGCTGGAGACCGAGACGCTGGCGCGCTTGCCAAGCTCGGCCATCCACTCGCGCAGCGCCGAGATGACGATCTCGCGACCGATGATCACCAGTGCCGGCAGGGTGAGAATGGCATCACTGTAGAACTCGATGAGCACGCCCAGGGCGACGGCCACCATCAGCTTGTCGGCGACCGGGTCCAGAAAGGCGCCAAAGGGCGTGCTCTGGTCCCAGCGGCGTGCCAGATAACCATCGAACCAGTCGGTCACGGAGGCGATGGTAAACAGCAGGGCGGCCAGCGGATTGCTCCAGCCGGTCGACAGGTAGAACACGATGACCAGAAGCGGTATGAGTACGATTCTTGTCAGCGTCAAGATATTGGGGATGCTCATGGCACTATCGGTCCTGACCGGGGGGTGAAACATACCTGCAAGAGAGCTGGATTCTAACGCCTGACGGCGCCGTCAGCCATGCAGTGCCTGATGAATCTGTGTCGCAAGCTGGGCGTTGATGCCGGGCACGCGGGCAAGATCGTCACGGGAGGCGTTGCGAATGCCCTGCAGGCCACCGAAATGGCGCAGCAGTTCCCGGCGTCTTTTGGGGCCAACGCCGGGAATCTCCTGAAGGGTAGACGAGCGTCGCGCCTTGTCACGCTGCTGGCGATGTCCGGTAATGGCAAAGCGGTGCGCCTCATCGCGAATGTGCTGGATCAGATGCAGGGCGCCGGAGGCACTTTCCAGCGTCAGGCTGCGCTCGACGGTGTCGATGAACAGCGTCTCGAGCCCGGGCTTGCGCGTGGTGCCCTTGGCGACCCCCAGCAGCACGATGTCGAACACGCCCTGCTCCTCGAACACCTCGCGGGCCATGTTGAGCTGGCCCTTGCCGCCGTCGACGATCAGGATATCGGGTCTTGGCACATCGCCGCTCTGGATGCGCTTGTAGCGCCGCGTCAGAGCCTGGCGCATGGCGGCGTAGTCATCGCCGGCCGCCACGCTCTCGATGTTGAAGCGGCGGTAGTCCGACTTGATCGGGCCGCTCTGATCGAACACCACGCAGGAGGCGACCGTGGCTTCGCCGCTGCTGTGGCTGATATCGAAACACTCCATGCGCTGAGGCGTCTCTTCCAGTTCCAGCGCCTCGGCCAGTGCCTTGAAGCGGGCGTTGAGCTGCTGACGGCTGGCCAGTTTGGTGGCCAGATGCTGGTCGGCATTGGTGCGTGCCAGCTCCAGCCACTGGGCTCGGTGGCCGCGGACCTGATGGGCGATGCGCACGCGCCGCTCGGCGTGTTCGGACAGCGCGGTCTGCAGGATCTCCTGATCCTCCACGGCGTGGGAGGTCAGCACCTCGGCGGGCAGCTCGTTGCTCTGGCCCAGATAGTACTGGCTGACAAAGCTGCTCAATAGCGCCTCGGAGCTGAGATCCAGACCGTTGTCGGGCATATGGTGGCGCGAGCCGAGCACCCGTCCTTGGCGAATGATCAGCACGCTGACGCACAGCCCGCCGGGGCGTTCGGCGAGGGCAAAGACATCGGCATCGCCGCCGGCGGTATCCACCGACTGCTGGCTCTGCAGGCGGCGCAGCTGCTGAATCTGATCGCGCAGAAAGGCGGCCTGCTCGAACTGCAGGTTCTGGGCGGCCGTTTCCATGTCGGTGGAAAGCTTTTGAGTGACCTCGTCGCTCTTGCCTTCCATGCACATCAGCGCGTGCTCCAGGTCACGCTGGTAGTCCTCCTTGCTGATATAGCCCACGCAGGGCGCCGTGCAGCGATCGATCTGATACTGCAGGCACGGCCGGCTACGGTGAGCAAACACCGAATCCTCGCAGTTGCGGATGCGAAAGATCTTTTGCATCAGCGACAGGCTTTCCCGCACGGCGCCGGAGCTGGTAAAGGGGCCGAAGTAGCGGCCATCGCCACGTTTTTGACGCACGCGGCGCAGTTCCAGCGCCGGGTAGGGATGGCGGTCGCTGGCAAAGATATAGGGATAGGACTTGTCGTCGCGCAGCAGGATGTTATAGGGCGGACGCTGCTGCTTGATCAGCGTCTGTTCCAGCAGCAGCGCCTCGGTTTCGCTGCGGGTCACGGTCACCTGAATGTCACGAATGCGGCTGACCAGCGCCTGGGTCTTGGCATTGAGCCCCGTGTTGCGGAAATAGCTCGACAGCCGTGCCCTGAGACGCTTGGCCTTGCCGACGTAGAGGACATTCTCGTGCTCATCGAGCATGCGATAGACGCCCGGTGATTCGGTGACCGTTTTCAGGAACTGGCGCGGATCGAACGCCGTGATCACCTCATCGTTCATGATGACCTCCAGAAGTAATAGTGCCCTTATTTTAACAGATAACGCGGTAAAGGCCGCGCGCCTTGCCCGGCCGGCTGCCTTCGCATGAGCAGGGCGGGGACCGGTGAGCATGAGGGGGCGACCCGATGATGCGACCATGCGTTGAAGAAAAGGGTTGACGCCGGGAGCGTCACATCGTATATTACGCACCGGTTCGGGGCCTTAGCTCAGCTGGGAGAGCGCAACACTGGCAGTGTTGAGGTCAGCGGTTCGATCCCGCTAGGCTCCACCAACCAATTATCGAAAAAGCCGCTACAGCATTTCGCTGTAGCGGCTTTTTTCATGTCCGGTCGTTGTTGATCGTACGACAGCAGCAGCGCCCGCTGCTCTTTTTATCCATCGCTTCTGTCATCGCGCCAGGCGGCGAGCGCTTGCGTCCCGCCATGGCGATCCCCGTGAGCGATCTCGCGTCAATTTCGCCTGTTCCCCCTGTGTATTGCCCGGTCGTTGCCGATAAGCCAGAGAGGAGGGCGCGTGATGCCGTCGCGTCGCGACATCTTCCTGACGGCCCCGGTCAACGGGGGACTGCAGGCCATCGGCGCCACGATGGCGGAATGCTTTCTGCCACCCTGTGGCGGGAGCACGGACTTGATGCGGAATAAACGGACATGACCAGTAGCAGACAGGCTTCGATCGCCGATCTCATGAGTCGGGATATCGTGACACTGCGCCTTGAGCAGACGCTTCATGACGGTAACGAACTGATGCGGGAGCACCGGGTGCGCCATCTCCCGGTGCTGGATGAGCAGGGGCGCCTGGCGGGGCTGCTGAACCAGAAGGTGGTCCTGAAGGAAGCGCTGCGCATTACCGACAATTTCGGTGCGAAGCGATTGAGCCATCACCTGGCGCGGATTCCCCTGGCCGACGTCATCTCCAGGGACGTGCTGACGCTGTCGATCGACACGCCGCTCGCCGAGGCCGGTCAGCAGCTGCTGACGCACCGTCAGGGCGCCATGCCGGTACTGGACGCCGAGGGGCATCTGGTGGGCATTCTATCGTCGGTGGATTTTGTGCGCCTGGCGGTCACCCTGCTGGAAGCCCCCGCGAGCTGATCACGACCCGGCTGCCCTGAACGAATAAAGGCGCCATCCGAAGATGGCGCCTTTCCATTGCGGCATGATGCCGGATAACAGCCATCGTCAGGCGGTGGTATTGATCCGGGTGCCGACCATCCCTTCGGTGGCCAGCTGCGGCGCCGTGGCCACTGATGACATCAGCTGCGTCATCTGCTCGGCCTGACCGTCCAGCGACTTTTTCAAGACGCTGGTCTGTACGTCACTGCTGAGCTGATGCTGCTGCAGCGCCATTGAGGCATTGACCATGCCATTAACGCTCATGTCCATGGGCGTTCTCCTGCATCGAGGGAATCACCGCTGCCTCGGCAGCGGATGGCGCCTTGGCCGATCGCGGCCTCGGCGGCCTCGGGCGACAGTGTCTCGAGTACTTCACACTCTGCCGCCTCGGGCACGAGACCGGTAATCCTGACCCGGTAATAGTAGTGAACGTCGTTACCGCTGGCCGTGAGGTGTGTCACGACACTCGACATCATGTGGCACTCATCGCCGGGATGAAGATCCGGCGGCATCAATTCGATGGGAATCCATGCCCTGGTTCCGGTGGCAAGCATACATCGCTCCTGACAGGCCCTTTAATCGGACAGCTCGGGCTGACCGCATGGCTCTCTTATCGGCACCGGCGCCGAGGGCTTTAATGCCGGTTGATGCCATGATGCAGGGCATGTCAGGGAGTGACGCCTACGCCTCGGATGGCTGAATGGCAAGCACCTCACACAGGGCCTCTTCGGGCCCCATCTCCCTGATCAGCAGGGCACAGGTCACACGCTCCCCGCTCTCGCGCGTCAGGCGCAGATGGAACAGCGTTCCGACGTCGGCACCATCCGGCAGCTCTTCAAGCGCCACGACCAGCTCATCCTGTGGGGTCATCTCGTCATCCTGTTTTCGATATCGGCGGTGGCAGTTAGCGGGTGAAATACTGTCTTTATATACAGCTTCAACTTGCCTGAGCCTTCCATTGGCGCAATAATTATCCATAAGGGATAATTATTGTCCCGAGTAGTTGTGTCACACCAACATGCTCAACAAGGAGATGTCCATGTGGAACCTGCTTTTGGGGGGGCTTGGCAAGATTCCCGTTCGGGTGCTGATCGCGCTGGCCGCCCTGGCACTGCTGGCGGGCGGGCTGTGGGGCTACACCCAGCGGCTGGAGCAGTGGCGTGAAGCGCTGGCCGATGCCCGCGAAGAAGCCCGCAGTGCCCATGAACAGGCGCAGCGTCAGCAGCTGGTGGCGCGTGCCTGGCAGGCGCACGCCGAACATCTGGCAGAGGTGAGTGTCAGCCGCGAGCAGCAGCTCGAGACGGATCGGCAGTCACTGACCGGCAAACGACAACATCTGGAGAGGATAATCAATGATCACCAGACATCAAAGGAATGGGCTGATCACGCTGTGCCTGACGGGATACATCAGTGGATGTGTCAGCTCTCCGCCGCAGACGACGCCGGTGATGGTGCCGCCACCGCCGATGCCCCGCCATCTGACACGGCCCCTGCCGGCACCGGCGGGGATCAACGACGTTCGCACCAATCAGGATCTGGTCACGCTGCTGACGGACTACGAACAGCTTCGACGACGCATGAACACTGATCGGGCGGCCGTACAAGGGCTCTGGGAGGGCATGAGAGTGTCGATGACCCGTGACACTGTCGCGCCGGACAAAGACAGCAACAGCGATGAATAAGCCGCCATCGACGTCATCGCCCGGGCGATGACGTCGTCTGCGGGGGATCACGCCACCCGACCGACCATCAGAAATTCCAGCAGTGCCTTCTGGGCGTGCAGCCGATTGCCCGCTTCCTGCCAGACGAAGGCACGCGGATCATCCAGCAGGGTCTCGCTGACCTCTTCACCGCGGTGGGCCGGCAGACAGTGCAGGAAGATGACCTCGTCATCGGCGGCATCCAGCATCGCCTCGTTGACCTGAAAGCCGTTGAAGGAGGCCATGCGAGCGGTCTGCTCCTCTTCCTGGCCCATGGATGCCCACACATCCGTGGTGATCAGATGGGCGCCCTCGGCGGCGGCGCGCGGGTCGCGGAAGATCTCGACGCGCGACCCGGCGGCATCAAGAATTTCCTGATCAGGCTCGAAGCCTTCGGGACAGGCGATACGCAGGTTGAAGTCGAATTGGCGCGCGGCGTTGATCCAGGAGTGGCACATGTTATTGCCATCTCCCACCCAGACGGCGGTCTTGCCCTTCACCGGGCCCCGGCACTCGGTCCAGGTCTGAACATCGGCCAGCAGCTGACACGGATGATAGTCATCGGACAGCGCGTTGATGACCGGAATGGAACTGGCATCGGCGAAGGATTCGATGCTGTCGTGCGAGAAGGTCCGGATCATTACCGCATCGACCATCTCGGAGAGCACGCGGGCGGTATCGCCGACCGGTTCACCGCGCCCCAGCTGGCTGTCGCGCGGCGACAGAAACAGCGCATGGCCACCGAACTGCGTCATGCCCGTCTCGAAGGAGACGCGGGTACGCGTGGAGGACTTTTCGAAAATCATGGCCAGCGTTCGATTCTCGAGCGGCGTGTAGACCGGGCCGTTATCGGCCAGTTCCCGCTTGATGGTGATCGAACGATCAATGAGATAGGCCAGTTCCTGAGGTGACAGATCCATCAGGGTAAGAAAGTGGCGAAGGGCCATGTCTCGATGCTCCTGTAGGTGCATAACGTCACGGTGATGAAAGCGTCGCCGGGCGTGACGCTCGAAAAGGGCGGGCGCTGCAATGTCGAGGCGGCACCCGTACCGGAACCAACGAAAAAGCGCCGCATGAAAACCTGCGGCGCCCTGAAATATTGCCAGTGTCGATGGCGGGAGACGGGGCTTGCAGCACGCCGTCGACCCCGTTCATCCTAACCAGAGCCTCTGGGGCGCGCAACTTGATGTGGGCGCGACGCCTTGATCCGGGCTGCTTTAACCCCCATGTCGGCGTACACTGAGACCAGACATTCATGGGCTCTCAAGGCCCTCTTTTGGAGACCGGACATGAGCGAGACAATCGATACCATCAAGCAGCAGATCAGCGAAAACAGCATTCTGCTCTACATGAAGGGCTCACCGCAGATGCCGCAGTGCGGCTTCTCCGCGCAGGCCGTACAGGCACTGATGGGCTGCGGCGAGCGCTTTGCCTTCGTCAACATTCTGGACAACCCGGATATCCGCGCCGAGCTGCCCAAATATGCCAGCTGGCCCACCTTCCCGCAGCTGTGGCTCAACGGTGAGCTGGTCGGTGGCTGCGATATCATCGTCGAGATGTATCAAAACGGTGAGCTGGCGCCGATGGTCAAGCAGGCCGCCGCCAGTGCCGCGCCGGAGGAAGGCGATAACGCCTGATCGCCCTTTCGGATGACATGAAAAACCCGCCTTTGACGAGGCGGGTTTTTTAATGCCGATGTGCGGCGACACTAGGGCGAATCCTCACCGTCCATGCTCTGCTCGCGCAGCGTCAGGTCCCAGCCGCCCAGATCCTTGAAACGGTTGACGATGGCACAGAACAGCTCGGCGGTGCGCTCGGTGTCATAGCGCGCCGAGTGCGCCTCCTGACTGTCAAAGGGAATCCCCGCGGCGCGACAGGCCCGGGCCAGTACGGTCTGCCCGTAGACCAGCCCCGACAGCGTTGCGGTATCAAAGCTCGAAAAGGGGTGGAAGGGGTTGCGCTTGATGCCGGCGCGCTCGACGGCGGCATTGAGAAAGCCGTGGTCGAAGGCCGCATTGTGGCCGACCAGGATGGCGCGATTGCACTGATGGGACTTGATCGCCTTGCGCACCGGTTTAAAGATCTCCTCGAGCGCTGCCTTCTCCTTGAGCGCCGCATTCTGGCGCAGCGGGCTGTCCAGGCGAATGCCGGTAAAGTCGAGCGCGGACTGCTCGACGTTGGCGCCCTCGAACGGCTCGATATGAAACGAAAACGTCTCATCGGGCAGCAGATGCCCCTGTTCGTCCATGGTCAGCGTCACCGCCGCGATCTCGAGCAGGGCATCGGTGCGGGCATTGAAACCGCCGGTTTCCAGATCGACCACCACGGGCAGAAAGCCGCGAAAGCGACCGGACATGAGTTTCGGGACAACATCGTTCATTGCCGTGTTCTCCTGTCGCAGACGGCAGAAGACGCCATGAATATCGGGGACGCGTATAACCGGGCGAGGCCCGCAGGTATGGTGACCGGCACAGGAAGCCTTCTGGTCGAGAGATGAATTCGGTTGACAGGAGCGCAGTGTAGCATTGTGCTCCCCGGCAATCCCATCCGCGGTATTCGCCGCGAGCCGGTGACGCTATACTCACGCAACACTCAAAGCATGACTACGCCTTAAGGAGCCGGTATGTCCGATGTAAAAAAGGTTGTCCTGGCCTACTCCGGGGGGCTTGATACCTCCGTGATCGTCAAGTGGCTCAAGGAAACCTACGACTGTGAGGTCGTGACCTTCACGGCTGACCTGGGGCAGGGGGAAGAGGTCGAGCCGGCACGGGCCAAGGCACAGGCGCTGGGTGTGAAGGAAATTTACATCGAAGACCTGCGTGAAACCTTCGTGCGCGACTACGTGTTCCCGATGTTTCGTGCCAATACCATCTACGAAGGCGAGTACCTGCTGGGCACCTCGATCGCGCGTCCGCTGATCGCCCGTCGCCTGATCGAGATTGCCAACGAGACCGGCGCCGATGCCATCGCCCACGGTGCGACCGGCAAGGGCAACGACCAGGTGCGCTTCGAGCTGGGTGCCTACGCGCTCAAGCCCGGTGTCAGGGTCATCGCCCCGTGGCGCGAGTGGGATCTGAATTCGCGCGAAAAGTTGATGAACTACTGCGAAGAGCACGACATCCCGGTCGACTACGCCAAAAACAAGAAAAAATCCCCTTATTCGATGGACGCCAATCTGCTCCATATCTCCTATGAAGGCGGCGTGCTGGAAGACCCCTGGACCGAAGCCGAAGAAGAGATGTGGCGCTGGAGCGTCAGCCCCGAAGACGCCCCCGATCAGGCCACCTACATCGATCTGACCTTCGAGCGTGGCGACATCGTGGCGATCGACGGCCAGACCATGAAACCGCACGACGTGCTGTCGTATCTCAATCGCGTCGGCGGTGAAAACGGCATCGGCCGTCTGGATATCGTCGAAAACCGCTATGTGGGCATGAAATCCCGTGGCTGCTACGAAACCCCGGGGGGCAGCATCATGCTGCGCGCCCACCGCGCGATCGAGTCGATCACGCTGGACCGGGAGTCGGCGCACCTGAAGGACGAGCTGATGCCCAAGTACGCCGAGCTGATCTACAACGGCTACTGGTGGAGCCCGGAGCGCAGGATGCTGCAGGCTGCAATCGATCAGTCGCAGGGCAGCGTCAACGGCGTGGTGCGCCTCAAGCTCTACAAGGGCAACGTCATCGTGGTGGGACGTGAGTCGGAAGATTCGCTGTTCGACGCCTCGATCGCCACCTTTGAAGACGATGCCGGCGCCTACGACCAGAAGGATGCCGAGGGCTTTATCAAGCTCAACGCGCTGCGTCTGCGCATTGCCGCGAAAAAGGGTCGTCTCGACGACTGATCCAGCGCGCGTGGTGTCACGACAGGGGCCGCTTTTCAGCGGCCCCTTTTGTGTCAGACTGAACGTTATGGCGTGCGCGGGTGGCGCACCGATCCACAGACATCAGGAGCCGGCCATGCTGAAAAAACTGTTCGATGCACTCAAGGGCAGCGGCGGTGCCACGACTGCTGACGACACCTCCCGACAGGTGGCCGATACCGTGGAGTACAAGGGCTGCGAGATCATCATCACGCCGGCAGAGGCGGGCGGCCAGTATCGCGTCAGCGGCATCATCCGCCGCACGCGCGATGACGGCGAGACGCAGGAGCTGCGCTTTGAGCGCTCCGACGTGCTGCCCGACCGCGACAGCTGTATCGACATGACCCGCACCAAGGCCGAGCGCTACATCGATGAGCAGGGCGACCGACTTTTTGAAGACCCGCATCGTCCCAACTGACACAAGGGCGGTACAAGCCATGCTGTCGCACAGGAGCCGCAGGACGCATGCCCGATACCGGTAGACCCGTGCTGTTGCCGGCCGTCTCGCGCTGGCAACAGCTCTCGACAGGGGATCGCTGCAGCGATCTGATTGCCGGCCTGATCACGGCCGCACTGCTGGTCCCCCAGGGCATGGCCTATGCCACCCTGGCCGGGCTGCCGGCCCAGGCCGGCCTCTACACGGCACTGGCGCCGCTGGTGCTGTATGCGCTGTTCGGCACCAGTCGCGTGATCGCCATGGGCCCCATGGCGCTGACCTCGCTGCTGGTCGGCGAGACACTGCGCGGCGCTAATATACCGTTATCTTCCTATGCCGAACACGCCGCATTGCTGGCGGCGCTGGTGGGCGGCTGGCTGCTGCTGATCCATGTCTGTCGGCTGGGGCGTCTGATCGATTTCGTTAGCCCGAGCGTGATGCAGGGCTTTACCACCGCCTCGGCGCTGATGATTGTGCTGTCCCAGACCAGCGATCTGCTGGGTATCGATAGCGCTGCCGGCAACGCCATCGAGCGACTGCTGACGCTGGCCCGGTCGCTGGGCGGGATCACACCGGGCGCGGCACTGTTTGGCGGCAGTGCCATGGTGCTGTTGCTGCTGATGCGTCGATGGCTGGCGCCCCTTTTGCAGCGTCTGGGCCTGTCGGAGACGGTGGCGACGGTGCTGGGCAAGACCGGTCCGCTGATCACGCTGGTGCTGGCACTGGTGCTGGCGCCGCTGTGGTCCGGGGCGCTGTCACGGGTTGGAGAGATTCCCGCCGGCCTGCCGCTGCCGACGCTGCCGGCCCTGTCGCTTGCCGGTATGGAAGCGCTGTGGCTGCCGGCGCTTGGCATCGCGCTGATCAACTACGTCAGTGCCATTTCGGTGGCGCAGACGCTGGCGGCGAAACATCGCGAGCGGCTCTATCCGCAGCGCGAGCTCTGGGTGCTGGGCGCGGCCAATCTGCTGGCGGCCCTGACGCGCGGCTTCCCGGTCACCAGCGGGCTGGGGCGTGCCGTGGTCAACGAGCAGGCGGGCTCGAAAACGCCGCTGTCATCGCTTTTTGCCGCGCTGGCGCTGATGGTGGTGCTGGTGTTTGCCACCTCGCTTTTCGCGCCGCTGCCGCAGGCGGTACTGGCGGCGATCGTCATTCAGGCAGCCATCCCGCTGGTCGATCCCGGCCCGCTGTGGCGGGCCTGGCGCTATTCACGTGCCGATGGCCTGGCCTGGCTGGCCGCCTTTACCGGGGTGCTGCTGCTGGGGGTCATGCAGGGGCTGCTGGTCGGCGTGGGGATTGCGCTGGCGCTGCTGCTGGCGCGGGCGAGCCGGCCCCATATTGCCGAGATCGGCCAGCTGCCCGACGGCGGCTTTCGCAACTGCGAGCGCTTCGATGTCGAGCGTCTGCCGCATCTGATGCTGGTGCGACCGGATGCCAACCTGCACTTTGCCAACATGGGCGCGCTGGAGCGCTGGATCAACGAGCATCTCTCCGAGCGTGACCGGGTCACCGACATGGTGCTGGTGCTCAGCAGTGTCACCCATATCGACGGCGCTGCACTTCACGCCCTTGAAACGCTCGACGAGCGTCTGGCCGCACAGGGCATCGCGCTGCATCTGGCCGAGCTGCGTGGCCCGGTACGCGACCAGCTGCGCCATACGGCCTTCATGAGCGATCATCGCCCGCGGGTCTTTTTTACCTGTGCCGCCGCCTGGCAGGCGCTCTCCGATGACGGTATCGAGTTCAATATCTGACAGGGCCTGCAGCGGCTAAGCCGCACGGCCATGGTCGATGCCACTGCGATATCCCTACAATGGGCTCCTTTGATCTGAAAGGGCCCTGTCATGTCTGTTCCTTTACTTCCGGTACGGCTGTCTTGAAAGCGCTGTTACTCTCGGCCTACGCCGCCGACAGCCATCGCTACTGGGTGCGCGGCCTGATGGCGCATCTGGACGCGATCGACTGGCATCTCATCGAGCTGGCGCCGCGTCATTTCCAGTGGCGCGTGCGCGGCAACCCGCTGAGTTTCATGAGCGAGCATGACGCCACGCTGTCGCAGTCCTTTGATCTGATTGTGGCGACCTCGCTGGTGGATCTGGCCACCCTGGTCGGCCTCTATCCGCATCTGGGCCGGGCCCGGCGGGTGGTCTATTTCCATGAAAACCAGTTCGCCTATCCGCTGGGGCAGGACCAGACGCCGCGCATCGAACCCCTGATGGTCAATCTCTACAGCGCGCTGGCCGCCGACCGGGTGCTGTTCAACAGCCGGTGGAACCGGGACAGCTTTTTTGAGGGCGTGACCGGTTTTTTGAAGAAAATGCCCGAGCGGGTGGCCCCGGCGCGTCTGGACGCGCTGAAAACGCGCTCGGAAATCCTGCCGGTGCCGCTGTGGCCGCTGTCGGCGCCACCGACGGCCGGGCCGGGCGTGCCGGCGCGGATTGTCTGGAACCATCGCTGGGAGTACGATAAGAACCCGGAGGATTTCTTTGCCGCACTCGAGACACTGTCCAGAGCCGGCCACGAATTCGAACTGGTCGTGATGGGGCAGGTCTTTCGCAACGCGCCCGAAGTATTCGAGCAGGCCCGATCGCGCCTGGCCCGACACATTACCTGCTGGGGCCATCAGACGCGCGAACGCTATCTGGAAGCGCTGGGGAAAGGCGGCATCGTGGTGTCTACCGCCTGGCACGAGTTTCAGGGGCTGGCCGTGATGGAAGCCGTGCAGCACGGCTGTGTGCCGCTGGTCCCCGAACGGCTGTGTTTTCCCGAATACTATGCCGAGCCGTATCGCTACGATGGCAGTCGCGAGGCGTTGATTGAACGTCTCGAACAGTGGCTGAGTGCACCTGACTCGTGCCCGGCACCGCCCGACATCAGCGCCTGGACGTGGCCGCAGATGACACCACGCTATCAGACACAGCTACAGCCATCGGCCTGAGTCGGGCTCAGGCCAGCTCGGTCTTGTCCCTGTATTCGCACAGATCCTCGATCACGCAGCTGCCGCAGCGCGGCTTGCGCGCCACGCACGTATAGCGCCCGTGCAGGATCAGCCAGTGGTGAGCATCTCTTTTGTAATCCCGCGGCACCACCTTCAAAAGCTTCTGTTCGACCTGATCCACGTTCTTGCCCGGGGCCAGATTGGTTCGATTGGCCACGCGAAAGATGTGGGTGTCCACCGCGATGGTGGGTTCATTAAAGGCGGTGTTGAGAATCACGTTGGCGGTCTTGCGGCCCACGCCCGGCAGCGCCTCGAGCCCGGCGCGGGTGCGGGGCACCTCGCCGTCGTGATCGCGCAGCAGCAGTTCGCACATCGCCACCAGGTTTTTGGCCTTGTTGTTATAAAGCCCGAGCGTTTTGATGTGGTCCTTCACGCCCTCCAGGCCCAGATCGACGATGGCCTGTGGCGTGTTGGCGACGGGAAAGAGCCGGGCGGTGGCCTTGTTGACGCCGACATCGGTGGACTGGGCCGACAGGGCCACCGCGACCAGCAGCTCAAAGGGCGACGACCAGGCAAGCTCCGTGGTGGGCTCGGGAGTGGCCTCCTGCAGGCGGCGAAAGATTTCGCGGCGTTTGTCGTTGTTCATCGATGCGGGTCCAGGGATAGAGTCACGGGGCGGTAGCGCATTCAGTGTCGCTCGGCGTTATCCAGCGCCCGGCAGGCGTCCTGCCAGGTGTTTTCGGCATGCGTCACCTGAGCCTGCGCTGCCTCGATCTCCTGCGCCCCGCCCTGGCGACGGGCGTGGGCCAGCTGCCGGTTGGCCAGCGCCAGCCGCTGCCTGGCCGCCGAACGGGCAATGCGCAGGGAGTTGAGGTTGCTTGAGGGAGTGGTGGTCTGCGTGTCATCCGGCTCGGTACCGGTCTCACCCTGCGCCTGAAGATCGGCCAGCTGCTGGCGGGCGCGCGCCAGGGCGTCTTGATCCTCCTGGTTCGTGGGGTCCTGGCGCAGGCGCTTTTCCAGTCGACGCACTGTGGCGCTGATCGCCGCCTTTCTGGCCCGGGCGTTGCCGGCGGGCTTCGAGGGCGCCGGCGCGCTGGTGGAGGGCACGTGTTCGGTCGGCTCTGACGCCTCGCGGCGCTGCTGCTGACGCGCACGCATGCGCTCGCGGCGGCGGGCGTCCTTTTCCTCGCGCTGGCGCTCGAGCCGGGCGTTGCGGTGTTCAAAGCGCCGGCGGCCCAGCTCGGCGCGTCGCGCCAGCCAGTCGTTTTGTTCGTGCTCGGTGCTGGCCGCCTGCCAGCCCGGGTGGGCGATGATGTCGATACAGTCCACCGGGCAGGGCGCCACGCAGAGCTCACAGCCGGTACATTCCGCCTCGATCACCGTATGCATCTGCTTTGAAGCGCCCAGAATGGCATCCACCGGGCAGGCCTGAAGGCACTTGGTGCAGCCGATGCATTCATCTTCGCGAATCACGGCGGCCTTCGGTGATTCGGCGTCCACCTCCAGCGGCACGACGGGGCGGTCCATCATCTCGGCGAGCTGCACCACGGTCGCCTCGCCGCCCGGCGGACAGCGGTTGATGGCCTCGCCTTCCAGAATGGCTTCGGCATAGGGGCGGCACCCGGGGTGGCCGCACTTGCCGCACTGGGTCTGGGGCAGCAAATGATCAATATCGGTAACGGTAATGCTGGCAGAGGCGCTCATGCAGGTGGTCGACGGGCCCGAAAGTGGTGATCGTGGAAATGGCGGCATTATACGCGCAATACGCCCGTGCTTCGAACCCGGCGCCGGGTTGGAGACTCACCGCTGCTGAAGCGGGTCGGACTGATACCCGGGCTCGCTGAGGCGGGTGCCTACCCTGTTGCGACCGGTCTGCTTGGCGCGGTAGAGGCTTTCATCGGCCAGCCGCATCAGCTCGGCCGGCTGGCAGGGCGCCTCGGGCAGGCTGATTGCCATGCCGACACTGATCGTGACGTGGTCGGCCACCGGTGAGGGCGCGTGCTGCAGTGCCAGACCGGCCACGGCCAGGCGCAGCTGCTCGGCCATGCGCCAGGTGTGCTTGCGCGTCACATTGGGCAGCACGACGATAAACTCTTCACCGCCGGCACGAGCCACGATGCCCTGGTCATCGACGACGCGATCGAGGATGCGGGCGACGCGCGTCAGGCAGTGATCGCCTTCCGGATGGCCGTAGTGGTCGTTATAGGCCTTGAAATGGTCGATATCGATAATGATCAGCCCGACGGCGTGCTGATGCCGGTGCGCCGCGGCCAGTGACTGGAGCAGATAGTCGTCGAGATAGCGGCGGTTGAGCAATCCGGTGAGATGATCACGCCGGCTCAGCTGCTCCAGCGAGTCGGTGCGCGCCTTTTGATGCATCAACAGATGCTGGAATTCGCGTGCCAGGCTGCCGAGCTCGTCGCGGCGGGCGATCAGGCTGACCGGCAGGGTGTTCGTGGGGGTGTCTTCCCGGCGCTGCTCCCGGGTAAAGCGGGCCAGCCTTCGGGTCGGCGCCAGCACGATGCGCTCCAGCAGCCCCAGAATGACCACGATCACGGTCAGCAGTACGCCGATGGTCCAGAGCATGGCGAAACTGAACGAGGCCGTATTGGCCATGAAGTCCTGTCGCGGCAGCGTGGCCTGCAGGGAGAGCTTGTTATCGCCGGGCGCGGCGTCGAGCCATCGAATCGCCAGCAGCCGGTCGTCACTGATGCGAACGATGGGGGGCGGTTTGACGATCAGGTCCGGATGCAGGATGGGATCGATGGAGATGTCGACGCCGGTCTGATCGCGAATGGCGTCGAACCAAACGCGATCCATGCTGCGGACCACGGCCAGCCAGCCCAGCGGCGCGGCGTCGCCGCGCACGGTGGGCACGATCGGGCTGGTAGCGATCATGGCGGGGGCCGGGACGCTCAGGAGCCATTTGTCCAGCTCGGGAGACTGATGGCGCACGTGCTCCTGGATCACCGTGAAGATGGGGGACATCCAGCGACAGCGCCCGGTCGCCGTATCACAGGTAGTGTAGTCGTCGGTGTCACGGTTGTAGCCGGCCATCCACAGCGGTGTGCCATCCGGGCGCATGAAGATCATCATCAGGTGCGCCATGTCCTCGAACATCTCCTGGCTGAAGTTGCTCGCGGCAAAATCGGGGGCCCGACCCCGCATGAAATCGTAGGCATCGTCCCAGCTGGCCCAGTCGCGTGTCTCGGCGCCCAGCCTGTTCAGGTCACTCTGCCAGGCGCTCTCCACCCGGCCCATTTCCCGGGCCACGTAGTCGTTTTCACGCGCGAGCAGATCGGGGTAGACCAGATATCGCGCAATGCCCCACAGCGCCAGCAGGGCGAAACACGCCACCAGCACCAGGGAAAGCAAAAAGCGAAATCGTAGTGAATGCATGCCGTCGGATATCCCTTTCCTCCTGACATGACCCGGCAGGGAGGCGCGGGCAACCCTTGTCAGGGTACGGACATATCGGCACCTGTCGTGATTTTTGAAGTCGCCGGGGGGCAGGAGCAAAAGGGCGCCGACCGCCTCGAAGGTCGGCGCCCTTGTGATCGGGTGGCGCCGGTATCAGCTGATGCGCTGTCCCGGTGCCGCGCCGCTGTCGGGGGAGAGCAGATAGATGCCATTATCATCGCCGGCGGCCAGCACCATGCCCTCGGAGACGCCAAAGCGCATCTTTCGCGGCGCTAGGTTGGCAATCATCACGGTCAGGCGGTTTTCCAGCGCCTCGGGCGCGTACTGAGCGCGAATGCCGGAAAAGACGGTGCGGGTCTCGCTGCCGATATCCAGGGTGAGCTTCAACAGCTTGTCGGCGCCTTCAACGTATTCGGCCCGGTCGATGCGGGCGATACGCAGATCAACCCTTGCAAAGTCATCGATGGCGATTTCCGGGGCGATCGGCTCGAGCCCGGCCGTCGGGGCCTGCCCGGCATCGTCGCCCGGTGCCGTGGCGGCGCTCCCCTGAGCGGCCTTCGCATCGTCCTTGAGCTTTTTCTCCACCGCCAGATCCTCCTTCGAGGCCTCGATCATCTGATCGATTTTATCGCTGTCCACGCGGGTCATCAGCGGCTTGAATTTCTCGATCGGATGATCCAGCAGCACGGCGGTGCGGCTGGCCCAGTCAAGCGTGTCGAGATTGAGAAACGCCCGGGCGTCATCGGCCAGTGTCGGCACGATGGGGGCCAGATAGACCACCAGCTGGCGGAACAGGTTGATGCCCACCGAGCAGATGTCGAGCACCTCCTGCTCGCGGCCTTCCTCCTTCGCCAGCGCCCAGGGCGCCTTGTCGGCGATATAGGCGTTGGCGTCATCGGCCAGTGCCATGATGCGTCGCACCGCGCGGGCAAACTCGCGCGCCTCGAAATCGGCGGCGATCGCCTCGCCTTCATCGATAAAGCGCTGCACCAGCTCGGGTTCGGCGCAGGTCGCCGACAGGCGGCCACCGGATTTTTTCACGAAACCGGCGCAGCGGCTGGCGATATTGACCACCTTGCCGACCAGGTCCGAATTGACGCGGGCGGCGAAGTCCTCGAGGTTGAGATCCAGATCATCGACACCGGCAGTGAGCTTGGCGGCGAAGTAGTAGCGCAGATACTCCGGGTTCAGGTACTGCTCATAGGTCTCGGCCTTGATGAAGGTGCCGCGGGACTTCGACATCTTGGCGCCGTTGACGGTCACGAAACCGTGGCAGTTGACCCCGGTGGGCGTGCGAAGATTGGCGCCTTCGAGCATCGCCGGCCAGAACAGCGCGTGGAAGTAGACGATGTCCTTGCCGATGAAGTGATAGAGCTCGGCCGTGCTGTCGCGGTTCCAGAAGCGGTCAAAATCGATGCCTTCGCGCTCGCAGAGCTGCTGGAAACTCGCCATGTAGCCGATCGGCGCATCCACCCAGACATAGAAATACTTGCCCGGGGCGTCGGGAATCTCGAAGCCGAAGTAGGGCGCATCGCGGGAGATGTCCCAGTCGTTGAGCCCCGCCTCGAACCACTCCTGCAGCTTGTTGGAGATCTGCGGCTGCAGGCGGTCCGAACGCGTCCACTCCTTGAGAAACGGCTCGAATTTGGGCAGCTCGAAGAAGTAATGGGTCGAGCTTCTGACCTCCGGTGTGGCCCCGGAGACCGCCGAGACCGGGTTGATCAGCTCGGCCGGCGTATAGGTCGCGCCGCATGCCTCGCAGTTGTCGCCGTACTGATCATCAGCGTGGCACTTGGGGCAGGTGCCCTTGACGAAGCGGTCGGCCAGAAACATACCGCGCTCGGGGTCATACATCTGCTCGACATCCCGGGTGGCGATAAAGCCGTTGTCGCGCAGGGCGCGATAGATGCGCTCGCTGTGAACGCGATTCTCTTCCGAGTGGGTCGAGTAGTAGTTGTCAAAGGCCACGCCAAAGCGGGCGAAGTCGGCCTGATGCTCGGCATTGACCCGGTCGATCAGCTGCTGGGAGGTAATGCCCTCCTGCTCGGCGCGCAGCATGATGGCGGTGCCGTGGGCATCATCGGCGCAGACGTAGTAGCACTCGTGGCCGCGGCTTTTCTGAAAGCGCACCCAGATATCGGTCTGGATGTACTCCAGCAGGTGACCCAGATGGATCGAGCCGTTGGCATAGGGCAGGGCGCTGGTGACCAGAATCTGACGCGTGGCGTTGTCTGACGAGTTGGGGGTCGACATGAAAGGGCTGTTCCCGTGACAAGACCCGAAGCCGGACCCAACAGGGCCGGACGGGGTGTAGAGGGTGAAATCGATGGCCGATTGTAGCATCGTTGTCCGGCAACATGCCCATGTACGCATTGCACGCAACGATCTGGAAATACCATGACGACCGATGCTCCCCTGATCGAAAAGGTCCCTGTCTCCAGCCTGCCGAGACAGCTTCTGCTTGAGGCCGACCCGGAGGAGACTTTCATCGATGCCTATCCTGAAGATGGCGCTGGTCTGAGAGCAGTGGTTGACGGGCAGGTAGTGGGCGCCTGTGTATTGGGCGCCTGCCATCACGGCGAGATCGAGCTCTTGAATATCGTTGTCATGCCGGCGCAACAGCAGGGCGGGATTGGAACGCTTTTACTGAAAGCGGCCATCGGTACTGCCCGAACGCAGGCATGCCGGCACCTGGTGCTGGGTACCGGGAGCTTCGGCCATCAATTGAGCTTTTATCAGCGTCACGGTTTCAGGGTGGTTGACGTTCAAAGGGATTACTTTACCCGGCACTATGCCGGGCCACTGGTTGAAAACGGTATTCAGCATCGGGATCGCCTGTGGCTGGTTCTGGATCTTTCAATGACGGCGGGTGAATGAATGCGGTATGGATTGGTAATACCGGAACTTTAATTCCATCGACAGGGCACCGGCCGGGCCGATCATCGGGTGGTGGCGTGTGGGAGAGAGAAAAGTGACACCATCACAGCAGCGTTTTTTGGCACGCTACCACGAGCGTCGCGGGTCGCTCGGCCATGACGATTTTTCAAACGTCGTTGTGGAGGCGTTCGGTGACACTCCCGAGTTGGCCGATGAATGCGCTCGCCTCATCAACGCCGGAATCAAGCGGGCCAGCTGCAGTTTGAAGGCGTCGTATTCGGCCGCCAATGAGCGGCTGCCGACGGTTGGTCAACTGACTGTCGTACTGGACAGCCTTGAAGCGCCGGTATGCATCGTCGCGCTGACGTCTGTCACGACCTGTCGATTCGATGAGGTGACACCTGCCTTCGCTGCCCTCGAAGGCGAGGGCGATGGCACCTACGCCTGGTGGCATCGTGAGCATGTCCGTTTTTTTCAGCACGAGGCGGCCAGACTGGGCGTCGAGTTTACTGATGCCTCCGAGCTGGTGCTCGAGCGCTTCGAGAAGGTATTTCCATGACGCATCGCCCCCCAAGGCCCGCGACACGAGGTCAGCGCCTCGGTCTTGCCATCGTCTTCAGCTGGTTTTTCCTCGGCGGCATCGCCCATTTTGTCTGGCCGGCGGCGTTTGCCTCGATCATTCCGCCGGCACTGCCGTTCAAAATGCCGGCGGTCTTCATGACCGGGGCGTTCGAGCTGCTGGGGGCTCTCGGTCTACTGTTGCCGCGCTATCGTCGCGCTGCCGGTCTCGGTCTGGTGGCGCTGACCGTCTGCGTGACGCCGGCCAACGTTTATATGTGGTGGCACGCCGAGCGGTTCCCCCATGTGCCCGAGATAGCGCTGCTGCTGCGCCTGCCGCTACAGGTCCTGCTGATCCTGTGCATCCTGTGGAGCACGCAGCCGGTCGGGACGCGCTGTCACCGGATGTCGTAAATGCAACCGCCGCGGCTGCGGGTGTGTACAATGGCCGGTCAATATCCATCAACCATGGCTGTGCGGCATGTCCGGTGATATCCACCTTGAGACCCTCGAGGCGCCTGACGGCGTCAGCTGCTTCAACTGCGAGGCGTGCTGCTGTCGGCTGCTCGTGATGCTCGACGATGATGACCTGGCCCGCGGCGTGCCCCATGGCCTGGTCGACGAAGACGAATGGGGCGGGGTGGTAATGCGCCAGGACGAGGAGGGCTGGTGTGCGGCGGTGGATCGCAACACCATGCTGTGCAGCATTCACCCGCACCGCCCGCAGGTCTGCCGTGATTTCGAGGAGGCAGGTCCCGAGTGCCGTGAAGAGCGGGCGCTGTATGGCCTTGCCGACTGAGCCCCGTCCGCCATGATCGGCGACCGGCAGGACCGGGCGTTGCTGCGTTTCCCCCTTTTTCCAACAGGTATGCCATGGCCAAGCTGTGTGAAATCGATACCGCCGACATTCCCGACGGTGGTCAGCTGCGGCTGTTACAGCGCAACGACGAGTTCTCGATCCGGATCGCCGGCAAGCCCGGGGAGCTGATGAATACGCGGTTGCACGGCTCCGAGGACGCGCTGGCCGAGCTGGCCTGTGAACGGGTATGCGACCATCCCGAGGTGCGGGTGCTGGTCGGCGGGCTGGGCATGGGCTTTACCCTGGCGGCGGCGCTGGCAACGCTGGGCCTTGATGCCGAGGTGGTGGTCGCCGAGCTGGTGCCCGGGGTGGTCGAGTGGAACCGCGGACCGCTGGGGGCAGCGGCCGGCTATCCGATTCGGGATCCACGCTGTCGTATTGTCGTCGAGGATGTGGCCGATGTGCTGGCGCGCAGCGAGGCGGATTTCGATGCCGTCATGCTGGATGTGGATAACGGCCCCGAGGGGCTGACCCAGCGCGACAATGACCGTCTCTACAGCGCCAGAGGGCTTGAGACCATCCAGCGGGCACTGCGCCCCGACGGGGTGCTGGCGGTCTGGTCGGCAGGGGGTGACCCGGGCTTTAGCGAGCGGCTCAAGCGCGCGGGACTGTGTGTCGAGGAGCATACGGTGCGCGCCCTTCGTCCCGGCAAGGGCGCGCGCCATGTGATCTGGCTGGCGTGGTAATGCTGGCTGACCGCCCGGTTTTGAACCAGGCTTAATGTGAACATAATCAACGGTAGTTCACACAGCGTCTGGCCTTCGGGTCAGCCATCATGACAGCAAGGGACGGCATATGCGTAATATCATCTATCTGATCGGTCTGGTGGTCGTGGTACTTTTCATTCTTTCCTTCCTGGGGCTTCGTTGATTGCTGCCTGACAGGAGCTGAAAAACAGTGCCGCCACGCAAAATGCCCCGGGGTTACCCCCGGGGCATTTTTTATCCGTCATGACAAACGAGCGGGCCGCCTGCGACCCGCTCGCGGCCACCGTTACTGCGTGGCGATCATCAGCGACTTGGTGTTGACGAATTCGAGCATGCCGTAGCCGCCGTGCTCACGGCCGTAGCCACTCTCCTTCACACCGCCAAAGGGCAGGTTGGGCTGGGCAATGTAGTAGCCGTTGACGCAGACCATGCCGGTGTCGAAGTGATCGCGGGCCAGACGTACGGCGCGCTCCTCGTCCTCGGAGAAGATACCGCCGCCCAGGCCGTAGACCGAGTCATTGGCGATGCGCAGCGCGTCTTCCTCATCGCGGGCACGGATCAGCGACGCCACCGGACCGAACAGCTCGCCGTCGTAGGCCGGCATGCCGGGCGTGACGTTGTCCAGTACCGTGGACGGATAGAAAAAGCCGTCCACGTCGGGGACTTCGCCGCCGGTCAGGCAGACAGCGCCCTTGTCGACGGACTCCCTGACCTGCTTGTGGAGCTCGTCACGCAGATCCTTGCGGGCCAGCGGGCCGAGCTGGGTGTTTTCATCACTCGGGTCACCGAATTCAACCTGCTTCATTTTCTCGACGAAGGCGTCGCGGAACTGCTCGTAGACGGCATCGACGACCACGAAACGCTTGGCGGCGACACAGGTCTGGCCGTTGTTGGTGATGCGACCGGTGACGCAGGTCTCCACCGCCTTGTCGATGTCGGCATCCTCGAGCACCAGGTAGGCGTCGTTGCTGCCCAGCTCCAGCACGGTCTTCTTGAGCTGTTCGCTGGCGGCCGCGGCGACCTTGCGACCGGTGGCGGCGCTGCCGGTAAAGGTCACGCCACGGACCAGACGGTGCTCGGTGACCTGGCTTGCCTGTTCATCCCGGATGTAGAGCACGTTGAACACGTTCTCGGGCATACCGGCTTCACGGAAGATCTCTTCCAGCGCTTCGGCGCAGCCCCAGACGTTGGGCGCATGCTTGAGCAGCACGGTGTTGCCGGCCATCAGGTTGGCAATCGTGTAGCGAATGACCTGATAGAAGGGGAAGTTCCACGGCTGGATGCCGAAGATGATGCCGATCGGCTGATGCGTGACCAGCGCGCGGCCGCCCGGCAGATCGCGCTCTTCGTCGGCCAAAACGCTGGCGGCGTTGTCAGCGCTGTAGTCACAGATGCCCTTGCACAGTTCCAGCTCGGGCGGGGCCTGGCTGATCGGCTTGCCCATCTCCTCGGTCATGAGGCTCGACAGGCGATCCTGATGCTCGACCAGCAGCTCGCCGACCCGGCGGACCAGTCGGCCGCGCTCCTCGATAGAGCGCTGTTTCCAGTCGAGAAACGCCTCGTGCGTCTGCTCGATCTTCTGCTGCAGCTGGTCATCGGAGATGGTCTCGAATTCCCGGATCATCTGGCCGGTGGCCGGATTGACGGTGCTAATGGTGTTCGCCACGTTAACCTCCTGGGTTGGCTGCGAAATAACGACCAAAGTATAGGAAGCTGCCCCGGTCATTGCCGTGATCATGACTGTCTGTCATTTGCCTGATCCTCCAGCGTTGCATCGGTCCGGCGAGCAGGCGCGTCTGTACCTTGTCTACCGGGCTGTGGCATAACGAGACATGTTTATTCCCGACAGGAGAGAGCAGCATGCTAAGCACCATCAACGAGTTTCTCGAGCGCATGAGCGGGCGCGCGCCGGGGGAGCAGGACCACGAGATGACGCTGGAGCTGGCGGTGGCGGCGCTGATGTGTGAGGTCATGCGGGCCGATGGCGACATGAAGGCCACCGAGCAGCAGACGCTGCGCGACATGCTGCGGCGCCGGTTCGACCTGGATGACGATGCGGTGGAAACCCTGGTCGGCATGGCCCACCAGCAGGTCGAGGACTCGGTGGACCACTACCAGTTCGTGCGCCTGATTCGGGAGGAATACGGCTATGACCAGCGGGTCGCCCTGATCGGCCGGCTCTGGCGCGTGGCCTGGGCCGATGGCGAGCTGGACCCGCTGGAGGAGGCGCGCGTGCGCAAGATTGCCGAATTGTTGTACGTCGACCATGCCGATTTCATCATGCAAAAGCTCGAGGTCCAGCAGGCGCTGGGACTGGCGTAGCAGGCTCGCGTCTGCATTGTTGACTGCTTCCCTGTCACCGGCCACCAGGACATGCCGTGTTGTCAACCCTATTCTTTCGTTCGGGCGTGTCGGCCGGGCTGTGCCTGATGGTGGCCGCATCGGCGTCACCGGTCGCCGCCCGGGACGAGGTTCCCGAGACGCAACAGCTCCCGCCCCAGGCCTATAACGGCTATCTGGAACAGCACACGGTGCCGCTCTGGGAGGGGGACGTGCCGGATGCCCGGGGAGACGGCTTTCGTGACCGGCCCACCCTGACCATCTACCCGCCCGGGCAGCAGCCCAACGGCACGGCGGTCATCATTGCCCCCGGCGGGGCCTACCAGGTGCTGTCCGACAACACCGAAGGGCGCCAGATCGCCAACTGGTTCAACACCCGGGGCGTGGTGGCGTTCGTGCTCAAGTATCGTCTGGGGCCGGACTACCCCATGCCGGTGCCGCTGAAGGATGCTCAGCGCGCCATGCGCTGGGTGCGCGCCCACGCCGGGGACTTCAGCATCGACCCGGACCGGGTCGGCATGGCCGGTTTCTCGGCCGGCGGGCACCTGGCGGCGCTGGCCGGCACGCGCTTTGACCGGGGCGATGCAAGCGCCGCTGATCCGGTCGAGCGCCAGCGCAGCCAGCCCGATTTTCTGGTGCTGGGCTATCCGGCGCTGGTGATGTTCAGCGACCCGGACAGCCGCATCGATTACTGTCGGTTGATGGATATCGATGAGTGCGATCAGGCCTGGCGGGACCGCTACCGCCCCGAGCGGCAGGTCACCCCGGAGACGCCGCCGACCTTTATCTATCAGACCACCAACGATGAGCTGGTGCCGCCGCAGGGCAGCGTCGAGCTCTATACGGCGCTGGTCGACGCCCGTGTCCCGGCCGAGATGCACCTTTTCGGCGACGGGCCGCACGGCTCGGGGCTGGGCATGGGGGATGCGGCGCTGGACAGCTGGACCACGCTGCTGGATCACTGGCTGCGCGACCGGGGGCTGTACGAGCGCGCGTCGCCGTCGGAACACTGACGCGGCTCAGGTGGCGCTGTCGGTCTCGCCGTCGTCATCGCCGGCGGGGAGCATCGTCTCCGTGATCGCCTCGCCGAGTCGCTGGAAAAGCGCCTCGGCGGGAGCGCCTTCATCCATGTTCTCGATACAGGCCGCGATGACGATCGCGTTGTCCGGCTCGTCAGGGTGAATCACGCCCATGTGGCAGGCGCGCTGATGCTGGGTGCCGGTTTTCTGGATAAAGGACACGTCCCGCGGCAGCCCGGCTTCCAGCCGGTAGCTGTCGTAGGTGTCGATCTTGAGGTTGGCAAACAGCCGCTCGCGGTGGTCATCGTTGATCAGCTCGCCGCGGATCAGCGCGGTGAGAAGATTGACGTAGCCCTGAAGCGTGGCGCTGTTGACGCGCGTGTCGTAGTAGCGCTTGTAGGCGGTGGTCATGTCATTGGTGTCGAGCGTGTCGCGCTCGACGCCGAGCGCGCGTACCAGCGCCGCCACGCGTTCATCGCCGATCGGCGCCGAGGCAATCTCGATGAGCTGGTCGCGATCAAGGTCGCGGGCGTCGGGGTGAATTTCACTGTAAACGCCGTAGCGCACCTCGGCCAGCGTGGTCATGGGCTCAAAGTCGCTGCTGCCGAAAAAACCCTGGCGCGTCATCTGCTGCAGGCGGTCATTGAGGGTGTCCACGCCGATGGCCTCGATCAGCATGTCGGTAGCGACGTTGTCGCTGTCGATCAGCATGCGCTCCATGAGGTTGTCGAGGCTGTAAGCCTGCCCGGGCTCGACCCACAGCAGGTCACCGGCGCCGTCGATGCGCTGGGAAGGCTCAAGCGTCAGCTCGTCATCCAGCGACAGCGCCCCGTCTTCGACCTGCTGATACAGCACGATGGCCACGGGGACCTTGACCGCCGAGGAGAGATACCAGAGCCGCTCGCCCCGGTGATCGAGCCTCGTGTCATCGGCGAGACGGTGGACATGAACGCCCAGGGTGCCCTCGGCCTCATCATCCAGTGCGGTGACGCGCTCGCCCAGAGACGCCACCCAGTCCCCGTTCGTGCGGGTGTCCTCGGCGCTGGCGGCGGCGCTGGCAAGCAGCAGCAGGGCTGTTGTCACGAGTGACCCGATTCGGGCCGACAGAAAACGTGTCATGGTTGTTCTCGTTGTTCATGGGTCAGGGCCGGCCGGGCCCGACCCGGCCGGGTATCAGTGAAAGACGCCGGATTGCCAGACCGCCCGGCCGACCTCCTTCAGGGCCTGTTCCGAGCGGGCCAGCGACAGTGAGCCGCGCGCACAGGCCACCACGGCCACGCGGTGCGCCCCGTCATCGCTGTCCTGAATGGCAATACCGCCATCGCAGAAGCGCCCGCGCTGAGTGCCGGTCTTGTGGGCAAAGCTGACCGTGTCGGGCCAGTCGGCACGCAGCCGGCCGGTGCCCGTGCGGGTGCGTGTCATGACGCTCATCAGCGCCTCGGTGCTTTCAGACGACAGGAGCTCGCCGCGCGCCAGCCGGGTGAGCAGCCGTTCATGGGCGTCGAGCCGGGCGCTGTTGAGGCCGCTGGCGTAGTAGTGTTCAAAGGCCTCGCTCAGATCGCGGGCCTGAAAATCGCTGACCGGGACCCCGATGAAGCGGCTGATGGCGGCAAGGCGCGCCGGTTCCTGCCGCGCCTTGCGAATATCGACAAACTCGAGCCCGTCCAGATTCATGGCGTTGGGATGAAACTCGCTGTAGGCGTAGCGACGCACATCGGCCAGTGTGGTAATGCGCTCGAAGCCTTCCGGCACCAGCGTTGCCAGGTGTTCATTAACGTGCTCGGCACCGAGCCGGCGAATCAGCATGTCAGTGGCGGTATTGTCGCTGCGGGTAATCATCTGCTCGAGCAGCCAGCGCAGACTCAGCGTCTCGCCCGGCGAGTGCCAGTTGGTTTCGCCGGCGCCGTCGACATAGTCGCTGCGCTCGAGCGTCATGGTGTCGTCCAGGCTGAGCCGGCCGGCATCGACCGCGTCCATCAGTGCCAGTGCCACCGGCACCTTGATCATCGAGGCCAGATACCACTGCTGCTCACCGTGAAAGGAGAAGTGGCTGTCGCTGTCGAGATCGCGCACGACCACGCCGATCTCGCCCGGATAGTCGGCATTGATGCGCTCGATGTCGGCGGTGAGGCGCTTGGACCAGTCGGGCTGTGCTCTGGCGTCGACACGGTCATCCAGCGACTGCGCCGCAGCGTGACCGGGCAGGGCGGCCAGCATCAGAGTGACCAGAAACGCCGTCAGGCGATGGCGTTTTGTATTAAAAAAAGAAGAGGTGGCGGTGCGACAGGGTGCATCCATACGGCTTTGAACTTCCATGACAACGGGTGTGCTGTTATTGGCGCAGGGTGTCATGGGAGTATAGAGAGCAGACGCCCACCCGATGGCCAGCCTCAGGCGCACTTAAGACACGTCGCCCGGGCACTTCGCCGATAGCACCGGCCAGCCGGTCACGACCATCAGGCGCGCTCACGTTCCGGGACACACGATTTCATGCAGATATCACGTCACATTACCATCGACGACAGCGAGTTCGAGCTGCACGCCGTTCGCGCCCAGGGCGCCGGTGGGCAGAACGTCAACAAGGTGGCCACGGCCATTCATCTGCGCATGGACATCCAGAGCAGCAGTCTGGCGCAGGTGTACAAGGACCGGCTGCTGGCCCTGAATGACCACCGCATTACGGCCAGCGGCCTGATCATCATCAAGGCGCAGTCGCACCGCACCCGGGAACTCAATCGCCAGGAGGCGCTTACGCGGCTGCAGGCGCTGATCCGGTCGGTGATCCATACCGCCCGGCCGCGCAAGGCGACCAGACCGACCCTGGGGTCCAAAAAGCGTCGGCTCGAGGGCAAGAAACAGCGCGGTCAGAAAAAGGCGCTGCGCGGCCGGGTGGATCACTGAGACGAAAGGTGAAGTCCCGACGGGGCAGGATCGCCGCATATCCGAGTGTTTCACCTGGGATTGTCGGCGGGTGAGGGTTTATACTGTCGCCCGATCATGGCATCGCCGATGAAACAGGCGGTGTCGGCAGGGAATCGACAGGAGACAGGCAGTGCTCGAAACAGTCAAACATGTGGTGGCCGTCGCCTCCGGCAAGGGCGGTGTGGGCAAGTCCACCGTCACCGTTAACCTGGCGCTGGCCATGGCCGCCCAGGGGCATCGCGTGGGCGTGCTGGACGCCGATATCTACGGCCCCAGCCAGGCGCAGATGCTGGGCATCGAGCCCGGCACCCGGCCCACCATGATCGACGACAAGACCATGAAGCCGATCGAGGCGCACGGTCTTAAGATGATGTCGATGGCGGTGCTGGTGGATACCGAAACCGCCATGGTATGGCGCGGGCCGATGGTTGCCGGCGCCTTTCAGCAGCTTCTCACCCAGACCGGCTGGGGCGAGCTGGACTATCTGTTCATCGACATGCCGCCGGGCACCGGCGACATTCAGCTGACGCTGTCGCAGCAGGTGCCGGTGTCCGGTTCGGTGATCGTCACCACCCCGCAGGACATTGCGCTTTTGGATGCGCGCAAGGGCATCGAGATGTTCCGCAAGGTCAACGTGCCGGTACTGGGCGTGGTCGAGAACATGAGCACCCACGTGTGCTCGAACTGCGGTCATGAAGAGGCGGTCTTCGGCGAGGGCGGCGGTGCCCGTATTGCCGCACAGTACGACACCGAAGTGCTGGGCCGACTGCCGCTGACCATGAACATCCGCGAGCAGGTCGACGGCGGTCGCCCGACCGTGGTCGCCGACCCCGAAAGCGATGCGGCCCGGTCCTTCATGGCGATCAGCGCGCGTATCGACGAGCAGCTCGGCGCCAAAACGCGCGAAAGCGGCCCGTCGATCAGCTTCGGCGAATAACGCCCCGCAGGCGCGTTCGGCTGGCCTTCAATGGCCTGTAGCAGGCTTTGGTCGGACCGGATGTGCCGGTATCATGGCCGGTTGGTTGGCGCGGCGTCCGGTGCTGTCAGGTGACGCGCCGGCGCCGCGCTGCCGGTTCAGCTTTTTCTTTCCCTTTTCAGGCATTGCGACAGGACACCGCTTGTGAGCATCAAGGCAGACAAATGGATTCGCCGCATGGCGCAGGAACACGGCATGATCGAGCCGTTCGAGTACGATCAGGTCCGCCATGCCGGTGATCAGCGTGTCATCTCCTACGGGACGTCAAGCTATGGCTACGACGTGCGCTGCTCCGATGAATTCAAGGTCTTTACCAACATCCATTCTGCTACCGTCGATCCCAAGCACTTTGACGAGAAAAGCTTCGTGGATGTGAAAGGCGATGCCTGCGTGATTCCACCCAACTCCTTTGCGCTGGCGCGCACGGTGGAGTACTTCCGCATCCCGCGTAACGTACTGACCATCTGCCTTGGCAAGTCGACCTATGCGCGCTGCGGCATCATCGTCAATGTCACGCCGCTGGAGCCGGAGTGGGAAGGGCACGTGACGCTCGAGTTTTCCAACACCACCAACCTGCCGGCGCGAATCTACGCCAACGAGGGGGTGGCGCAGATGCTCTTTTTCGAGTCCGATGAGGTCTGCGATACCTCCTACAAGGATCGCGGCGGCAAATACATGGGGCAGCGCGGCGTGACCCTGCCGCGCACCTGAGCCCGTGCGTTCCGGCCCGGCTAGCCCAGATGGGTGCTGCTGCCGGGCTCTTCCTCCCGCGCCATCTCTTCCAGACCGTGCACGATGCCGCAGTCGCCCACGGCACTGGCATGCCCGCACTTCTCCCGCAGGTTTCTGAGCTGGCCGTGTAGCTGGGAAAGCTCCTTCAGGCGCACCTCGACATGGTGAATGTGCTCATCGAGCAGGGCATTGATCGCCTGACAGTCGCCCCGCGGGTCGTCCATCAGGGCCAGTAGCGCATGAATCTCGGCATGACTCATGGCCAGCGCCCGGCAGTTGCGGATAAAGCTCAGCCGCTTGAGATGCACCGGGCCGTAATGGCGGTAGTTGCTCTCGCTGCGCTCTGGCGCCGGCAAAAGCCCCTCGCGCTCGTAAAAGCGAATGGTCTGGCTGCTGCAGCCGGTCTCCTTCGCCAGTTCTCCGATTTTCATGGTCGCCTCCCCGGGTGACGTGTGCTGCTCGCCCGATGACATCAATGCGATGTCTCCAGGGCCGTCGGGCATCAGCCGTGCTTGACCTTATAGTCACTATAGGGTTTTGACTGGGCGCTATCCAGAGCTATTGGCTATTACCGTCTTCAAGGGAGCGCGCATGGCACATCACAGTGAGCCGTCATCGGGCAGCGTCTCTGTTTTTACACCCGCCACGAACAGCACTCGGGAGAGCGAGGCGCCGTCGCCATCCACCTGCTGCGAACCTCAAGCGCCGTCCGCCTGCTGCAGCCCGTCGAGCGATGCTGCTGCGCCGGGTGCCATCGACTGCTGCGGCGCCGATGACACGCCGACGCAGCGTGACGCCCCGCTCGCGGGCAGCGTGCGCGACGGTGATCAGCAGCGCACCAGCATGCGCATCGCGCAGATGTGCTGTCCGGTCGAGGAGCAGATGATCCGCAAGCAGCTGTCGGCGCGGGAAGGCGTTGAGCGCCTGGAGTTTAATCTGTTGCAGCGCGTGCTGACCGTGGTGCATGAGCCCCGGGCGCTGGCGGATATTCTGGACGCCATCCGGGCGCTGGGATTCGAGCCGGAGCTTGCCGATGACAGCGGCAGCCTCGGTCGGCAGGAAGAGACGCCGGCGCCCTGGACGCCGCTGGTCATCAGTGGTGTGGCCGCGTTTGCCTCCGAGGCGGTGCAGTGGCTGGCGGGGCCGGCATGGCTTGCCGCGGCACTGGCCCTGGCTGCCATTGCCGGCTGCGGGCTGGGCACCTGGCGCAAGGGCTGGATCGCTGTGCGGCATGGCAATCTCAATATCAACGCGCTGATGAGCATTGCGGTGACCGGAGCGCTTCTGATCGGCCACTGGCCCGAAGCGGCCATGGTCATGGTGCTGTTCAATCTGTCGGAACGGATCGAGGCGCGCTCGCTGGCCCGGGCCCGACATGCCATCGAGGATCTGATGAAGCTGGCCCCCGAGGTGGCCACCGTGCGCCGGGACGATGGGCGCTGGGAGGAAAGGCCGGTGGCGGATATCGCGGTGGGGGCGCTGATTCGGGTACGCCCCGGGGCGCGTATCGGGCTGGATGGCGAGGTGGTATCCGGCACCTCCAGTGTTAACCAGGCGCCGATTACCGGCGAGAGCATGCCCCTCGACAAGGCACCGGGCGACAGCGTCTACGCCGGCACCATCGTGGACGCCGGCGAGCTCGAGTGCCGGGTGACCCGCAGGGCCGACGACTCGACGCTGGCGCGCATCATCAGTGCCGTCGAGCAGGCGCAGAGCGAAAGGGCACCCACCCAGCGCTTCATCGATCGCTTCGCGCGCCTCTACACTCCCTCAGTGGTCGCGGTGGCGGCCCTGCTGGCGGTTCTGCCGCCGCTGCTGGCCGGCGGTGGCTGGCTTGACTGGATCTACCGAGCGCTGGTGCTGCTGGTGATCGCCTGCCCCTGTGCGCTGGTGATCTCCACGCCGGTGACCGTGGTCACGGGGCTGGCCAACGCGGCCCGGCGCGGCATCCTGATCAAGGGTGGGGTCTATCTGGAAGAGGGGCGCCGGCTGGGCTGGGTCGCGCTGGACAAGACCGGCACGCTGACCCATGGCCAGCCGCAGCAGACCCACGCCGTGACGCTCGACGGCGAAGATGTTTCGCGAACGGCATCGCTGGTGCTTGGCCTCGCCCGGCGTTCGGATCACCCGGTCTCCATGGCGCTGGCCCGCGCCGGCGAGGCCGAGGGCACGGTGCTGGCGCCCTTTGAGGCCATCGAAGCACTGCCGGGGCGCGGCATCACCGGGCTCAGCGAGGGGCGGCGCTACTGGCTGGGCCATCAGGCGCTGGTGCGTGAGCGCGGCTGTCTGAACGAGGCGCTTCAGGCACAACTCGAGACCCTTGAGCGTGAAGGGCGAACGGTGGTGGTGCTGATGGAGGAGACCCGAGCGCTCGCCCTTTACGCCGTGGCCGATACGCTCAGGGCCACCAGCCGCGACGCGGTGGACGAGCTGCACCGCTTGGGCGTGCATACCCTGATGCTGACCGGGGACAACCCGCATGCCGCCGGGGCCATCGGGCGCAGCGTCGGCATCGATCGTATCGAAAGTGCGCTGATGCCGCAGGACAAGCTCTCGCACCTCGAGGCGCTGTCGGGGCAGGGGCGCGTGGCCATGATCGGCGACGGCATCAATGATGCCCCGGCGCTGGCCCGCGCCGATATCGGCTTTGCCATGGGCGCCATGGGCACTGATAGCGCCATTGAAACCGCCGATGTTGCCCTGATGGATGACGATCTGCGCAAGGTCGCGGCCTTCATCCGTCTATCGCGGGCGACCCATCGCATCCTGATGCAGAACATCGCGCTGGCGCTGGGCATCAAGGCGGTGTTTCTCGCCCTCACCGTGGCAGGAATGGGAACCCTGTGGATGGCCGTGTTTGCTGACGTGGGTGCCAGCGTCCTGGTGGTGCTCAACGGGTTGCGGCTGCTGCGCCACGAGGCAAAGAGTGGTCAGGAAAACGCCGGCGCTGTCACCCCGACCAAGGTCTCGATGGGGGTGAATGCCTGAATGTGACATTTTGATGACAGTACGATGACCGTCATGACGGCCGGAAGATGGGCCGGGCGGTGCCGTACGGATTCAGTCACCTTCATCGAGGCATCCATGTTCTCCATCTTCAAGGCCGGGCGTCCCGGCAGGCCGCTTCCCGAAGCTGATATCGATGGCACTTACAAGCGGCTGCGCTGGCAGATCTTTGCCGGCATCTTCATCGGCTATGCCGGTTACTATCTGGTACGAAAGAACTTTACCCTGGCCATTCCCAGCCTGGTGGAGCAGGGATATTCTCGTGGCGATCTGGGGCTGGCGCTGGCCGGCGTGTCGATCGCCTACGGCATCTCCAAATTCTTGATGGGCGCGGTGTCGGATCGCTCCAACCCGCGCTACTTCCTGCCGGCGGGGCTTTTGTGCTCGGCGCTGATCATGTTTCTGTTTGGCTTCACGCAGTGGGCCACCTCCAGCATCGCCATCATGTTCGTGCTGCTGTTTCTCAACGGCTGGGTGCAGGGCATGGGATGGCCACCGTGCGGGCGCACCATGGTGCACTGGTGGTCAAAAAGCGAGCGCGGCAGCATCGTGTCGGTGTGGAATGTGGCGCACAACGTGGGCGGCGGGCTGATCGGGCCGCTGTTCATTCTGGGTATGGCCTGGTTTAACGACTGGCGCTCGGCCTTTTATGTGCCGGCCGCCGTCGCAGTCGGCGTGGCCGTCTTTGCGCTTCTGACCATGCGCGACACGCCGCAGACCTGCGGCCTGCCGCCGATCGAGAAGTACAAGAATGACTATCCGGAAGGCTACGATGAAAGCCACGAGCGCGAATTTTCCGCTCGCGAGATATTTGTCGAGCATGTACTGAAAAACCGCTTGCTGTGGTGTATCGCCCTCGCCAATGTCTTTGTCTATCTGCTGCGCTACGGCGTGCTCGACTGGGCGCCGACCTACCTGCAGGAGGTCAAACACTTCACGGTGGACACGTCCTCCTGGGCCTACTTTCTCTATGAGTGGGCAGGCATTCCCGGCACGCTGCTGTGTGGTTGGCTCTCCGACAAGCTCTTTCGGGGCAACCGCGGCGCGACCGGTATCTTTTTCATGGCGTTGGTGACGGTGTTTACCGCCCTTTACTGGCTCAACCCGCCGGGCAACCCGACCATCGATCTCTTGTGTCTGATCGCTATCGGATTTTTGATCTACGGACCCGTCATGCTGATCGGTCTGCACGCCCTGGAGCTGGTGCCCAAAAAGGCCGCCGGGACCGCGGCCGGGTTTACAGGGCTTTTTGGCTATCTCGGCGGCTCGGTCGCGGCCAGCGCCATGGTGGGTTACACGGTGGACCACTACGGCTGGGATGGTGGTTTCATGCTGCTGCTGGGCGCCTGTGTGCTGGCCATCGTGCTGCTCTCTTTGACGCTGCGCAAGCCGGCCGCCAGACACGCTGAGTGATCCCGGATAACCGGCCCTCGGGCCGGTTACAGCTCGGCACCGCTGATGTCCGAAAGTGCCAGCTTGAGCGAGCGCGCCAGCGTTGCCCCGTGATCCAGCCCCTCGAGCACTTCAAAGCGCGCGTCAAGACCGGGCGCGCTGTCCATCCGGTGCGCCAGCGCCTGAAGCTGATCGTTGATCTGCTTGTCGCTGCCGCTGTTGGCGTAGGGGCCGCGGCGCTTGAGCTCGTCATCGCCACGCATCAGCAGGGCGCTGCCGGAGTGCTCCGACGGCCACTGAAACCGATCCGCTTCCGCGAGGACCTGATAGCCGTTCCAGTGAAGCGTGGGGCTTGCCGCATACCAGTGATTAAACAGGGTCGGGCGGGTAAACAGCGCGTGCATGACGAACAGCCCGCCAAAGGAGTGGCCCCAGATCGCACGCCTTGATGGATCGATGGGCAGCTCCTGCTCGGCCGCCTTCATGATGTCTTCATTCAGGAGCTTGATGAAATCATCGGCCCCGCCGCCGCGTCGCTCGGGGTGACGGTCGTTGACGATGGGGGCCTGATCGGCGCGTTTCGGGGTGTAGTCCCACTGGCGCGCCTTGACGTCAAAGCGCGCGTCCGTGTCGTAGCCCAGTGACACCAGCACTGGTGGGGTGGCGTCATTCATGGCCTTCAGGTCCTGCTCGTCGAGTTCGGCCAGTGCGGCGTTGCCATCGAGCAGATAGATCGGCGTGTAGCCGGCTTCGGGCGGCGCCTTTTGGGGAATGGCGACGGTGATGCGGTAGTGGCGCTGACCGTCGGCGCTGGTCAGTCGATGCTCCCGGAAGTCATACACCTCCGAGCCCTTCTCGACGATCCCCGGCGGCAATGGCTCGTTGAAGTCGGGGGCCGGGCGTGCGGGCGCTGGCAGTGACCAGAGGGCGCCGGGCAGCAGGGCGAGCAGTGCCGTCCGGGTCGCGCCCTTGAGCACGCGGCGTCGGGCGTCATCGCAGGCTGGATGGTGTGTCATGTGGCCTCGCAACAATTCATGGTATTTCCCGTGACCGCGCCACCGGGCATTGGCGCCAGTGGCGCGACACTCTGATGCATGGTGCCAGTATTGCCAAAAGCTGTTGGTGCTGCTGGATTTTTGATAGATGACAATGTTAATCGTTCTCATTTTTAAGTAAAGTGGCCGTCGCGAAGGTTAAAAAAGTCTTATTGTTTTGGGTGGCGGTCGGCACTCCGGTTGCGGACGGTTACGGGATACGGCATGAACAGGGGAGAAAGCATGGCGAGGGGTAACGCAGGGGCATTGCGCTGGAGTAGTCGACTGATAGCAGCCGTGGCTGCCGCCGTGGTCATGGGGGGCATCGTTTCGACGGGGGTTGTGGCACAGCCGACAGCCCCGCAGGTGAGCAAAAGCGTCAAGCTCGACCACGGTCTTTATGAAGCGGTCTACAGCCCGGATCAGCAGCAGCTGCTGGTGGCTGGCGGTGGCTCGCGGGGCGATGAGGATGGCGGACGTATCTTTCGTCTGAATCCGAAAACGCTGGCGACGCTCGACACCCTTCATACGCTGCGTCAGGTGTTCGGTCTGGCCGTGGACCCGGTACAGCATCGCCTTTATGCCACCGGCAGCCGGGATGGTTCGCTGACCGTTGTCGATGATCGCAGCGGTGAGGTGCTGGCCACGCTGGTGCTGGCGGATCCGGACAAGCCGCTTCCCGAAGGTGAGACGAAGCCTGCCGAGCCGCGCCATGTCGTGATCGATCAAAACCGTGAGCGTGCCTACATCACGGGCGTGGCCAACGACGGCAGGGTCTGGGTCGTCAATACCCGAACACTGGAGCAGGAGGCCGCCATCGAGCATATCGGCAAGCGTCCGACCGGCCTGGTGCTTGATGAGGCCCGCCATCGCCTGTATGTCACCCTGCTGGGCGAAGACGCCATCGCGGTGATCGATCTCGACCGGGGGAAGCGCGTGGCCACCTGGCCGACCCGCCTTGCCGGCCCGATCGATATCGACATGGATCACAAGCGTCAGCGACTGCTGGTGACCAGTCCGCAGTCAGGCGCGCTCGAGGTCGTCGATGCCGACAACGGCCGGTCGCTGGGCCACTACCCGGCCGGTGATGGTGCGCTGGGGGTGACACTCGATCCGGACAATGATCATGTCTATATCGCCAATCGCAACGCCGGTACGGTGACGGTGCTCGATGGCGAGGACTATCATGAGGTTACAACACTTGCGACCGGCACCCATCCCAATACGGTCACCATCGATCCGATCACGCATCACGCCTTCGTAACCAACAAGGCGGCACGAGTCGGCAAGCAGGACGATCCCGACGATGCGCAGGGCAATACCGTCACCCTGATCACGCCCTGAAGAGTGCGGGGTTTTAACTGATAATCATTTACATTCGTGTGGCAGGCAGCGACACGTTATGACATCCTGATCATCCGAACATTGATGACAGGGGAGTACTTCATGTCAAAAACGGTCATGGCCGGGACGGTCACACGCTCGGCGCGCGTGTTGCAGGCAACGCTCATCGCACTCGGGCTCGCGAACCTGTCGACCCCCTGGGCGGTCGCCGGTGAGCAGCCGACCCAGCAGCAAACGGCACAGCAACAGCAGAGCGCCTCCGAGCAGATCGTGACTCAAAACGATATTGACATAGGCCTTTACGAGCTGGTGTTCAGTCCGTCGCAGCAGTCGATCTATGTCGCCGCCACCGGCGGCTTTGGCGAGGGGGCCAGCGACAACTACGGCGAAGGTGAGGGCGGCAACATCTATCGGCTGGACTCTCAGACGCTGGAAGTCGAAGAGACCATCGCACTGGATCAAAAGCCCTTCGGTCTGGCGCTGAACGAGAAAACGCAGACGCTCTTTGTCGGTCATACGCTGGACAAGAGCGTGAGTGCCATCAATCTGGACGATAATACGATCCAGCATCTGGCGCTGGCCACCGAGGCCGAAAAGGCGCAGGCGAAAGAGGATGATGTCTTTGGTCCCAATCCGCGTCAGCTCAGGGTGGATGAGCAGAGCAATACCCTTTACATGACCGGGGTGGGCGACAATAGCGTACTGTGGGTCATCGATGGTGACGACCTGACCCTGACCGACACCATCGAAGGCTTCGGCACCTGGGCGACCGGCCTGGCCGTGGATCACGACGGGCGCCGCCTCTATGTCTCCACCATGAAGGACAACGCCGTGCGCGTGGTCGACATGGACAGTCACGAGATCATCGCGCAGTGGCCCACCGGCGGCAAGGGCCCGCTGAACGTGGCGCTCGATCGGGAGCAGCAGCAACTCTATGTCACCAATGCCGACAGCGGTGATGTCACGGTGCTGGATACGCAAAACGGCAAGGTACTGGACACGCTGGCAAGCGGTGACGGCGCACTGGCGCTGATGCTGGAAGGGGATCGTCTATATGTCACCAATCGCAGGGCACAGACGGTGACCGTTTACGACCGTGAAAGCCACAAGCTGCTGGATACCATCAAGACGCCCCTGATGCCCAACAGTCTGATGGCGATCTCGGATACCTCCGGTATCTATGTCTCGCTCAAGCAGGCGCTTGACGACAACCACCAGACCGACAAGCCTGACAGTGTCATCCACATCAAGCCCTGAGATCGGCAGCGCGGTCTGAAGGAAGGGTCGAAAGGGGCCATATTACAACGGCCTCCCGCTCGGGAGGCCGTTTGACGGTCATGACGCACTGATTTATTGGGCCGGTCCGGCAGCGAATGGTGCGGGCAGCTTCAGGATGGATCAGTCGTCGCTGTCGCTACTGCCGCCGCTGTTCTCGCTGCCACCGCTATCGGTACTGGCGCCATCGTCGGTATCCGTGCCCGTATCGGGACGCGTATCGCTATCGGCATTGGCGTCGCTGCCGCCGTCCGTATCCGCCTCGAGATCGGTATCCCCTTCGGGATCCGTGACCTGCGAGGCGCCAAAGTCGTCGGTGTGCTGCTGGTTCTCGCCGCCATCGCTGTAGCCGTCGGGCTGCTTGCCCTGGCCGGGATTGATGGCGTTGGGAGACACGTTACCCTGCGTTTGACTCTGCTGCTGGACGTTATTATCCGTGTCCACGGCCAGTGCGGGCGTGACGACAAGCGCCAGAATAAAGGGCGCTATCCATGCTGCTTTCATGCGCTTTCTCCTGTGTGAGGCCTTGCATCGAGCGCAAGCTCCCGGTGCATGGACATCAGGTATCGATTTATATCGAACGCGGGGCTCATGGGTTCGATGGTCACACTATAGATCAGGGGGGCGGGAGTGCCTGAAAGCAGGGTTGCTTTCAGAATGAAGAAAGAAAAAGTGGACAGGAGTGAGACAGGGCGGACGACATGAGGGGCGCAGCACTCATGCTGCGCCCGTGAAATGCTCAGGTATCGTTAGCCGTATCGTCGGATAGATCCATGTCGCCGTGGCTTGAACCCACATCACTGTCGCGATTTGAATCCAGCTTCATGTTGTGGTTCGTGTCCCTGTCATCGTTCTGGCGCGTCATCTGACCGCCGCTGGCAGTATCGGAGCTCATGTCAGAGCCGGTGTCCTGCTGCATCTGGCGCTGTTGATTACCGTTCTGCATCTGACCGTTGTCGGTATCGGTATCCATGTCACTGGCCAGCGCAGGCGTTGCTGCCAGTGCCAGTGCAAAGGGGGCAAGCCATGTCGCCTTCATCATCCTTCTCCTTTCCCTGAGTTGATGCTCAACAGGCTTCCGGCCTGCTGATCAAAAGCCTGGTTGGCCTGATCCGGAAACACAAACATGCGATGCGACAGGATCGTTCGCATGAGTCGATATCAGCGCTCGGATGTTTGAAGGTGACAGGGGAAGATGTCTATCAGGGGCTTGAATCGCTGTTCGCTGCGACGTTCATGACAAGTACTGTCGACTGCAGCAATGAAGGGGGGATATCACGACGAAAAGAGCCGGGCAGAGCGGAAAGCCGAACAAAGAGGCAGGGCAGATAAAAAATGAACGGGGCGCAACACAATGGGTTGCGCCCCGTATTGATCATGGACCGGCCGATCAGGAGTCCGTGTCGGTATCCATGTCCATATCACCGTCGTCGGTATCCATGTCCATATCCATGTCACCGTTATCAGTGTCCATATCCATGTCACCGTTGTCGGTGTCCATGTCCATGTCACCGTTTTGACGGGTCATACCGTTGTTGTCGGCATCGGCATTGCCCATGCCGGAATCCATGCTGCCAGAGGTATTGCCCTGCTGCATCTGGCCGTCCTGCATCTGACCGTTATCGGTGTCGGTGTCAGTATCCATGTCGCTGGCCAGCGCGGGAGTGGCTGCCAGTGCCAGTACAAAGGGTGCAAGCCATGTCGCTTTCATTATATCTCTCCTTTCCTTGGGATGAGGCTCAACAGGCCCTCCGGCCTGCTGATGAAAAGCCTGGTTGGTCCGACCCGGGAACACAAATACAGGGGGCGAAGAATTTATTTACATGAATCAATATTGTTTTGCAGGTTCATGAAAAACAGGGAAAAATTATTCTTATAACAGGCTTAAATAGATGCCCGGTACTGTGTTCGGATCAAACGGCACGGTCTGCAGGGACCACGAGTGCGTGTTATAACGGCGACCTCATTTTGAAGAGGTAATGTCGTCATGGTCATCGACACGCCCGGCCCGGCAACGAAACTGCGCCTGGTGTTTGAAGGCGGCCTGGTGCTGGGGCCGGGCAAGATTGATCTGCTGGAAGCCATCCGCGATACCGGCTCCATTTCCGCCGCGGCCCGGCAGACCAACATCAGCTATCGCAAGACGCGACATCTGATCGATGCCCTCAACGCAGCCTTCAGCCAGCCGCTGGTGCGCTCCAGCAAGGGCGGTGCCTCCCATGGCGGCGCCCATCTGACGGCGCTGGGCCGGGAGCTGGTGGCGCGCTATCGCCGCGTCGAGCAGCAGACCCGCTGTGCGGTTACGGCCGAATTTGACGATTTTGACACCGGTGTCATCGATACGGGCAGTCGAGCCGAATAGACGTCTTGACGCATGCCTTGCACGGTGATTTTCATCAGGATTGAGCCCTGTTGTTCGATGTGCAAGTATAAGCATATCGGTGCATCACCCGTGCCGATTCCCATGGTTTTCGACATCCTGTGCCTTTCAAGGCCCAATGCCCTTCAAGGAAGAAGCTTCTCCATGATTCGATCCCTGGCCGCCCTGACGACCGCCACGCTGTTGCTGGCCTGCAGCGCTGCCGGCGCCGCCGAGCGCATCGATGTTCAGGCGGCCGCCTCCCTGACCGACGTCATGAATACCCTGATCGAGCAGTATGAACAGGACCATGACGTTGACATCGTGCCGGTCTATGCCGCCTCCTCGACGCTGGCGCGCCAGATCCGCCAGGGCGCGCCGGCGGATGTCTATCTTTCCGCCAACGAGAAATGGATGGACTGGCTGGAAGCGCAGGGCGAGTCGCTTCATGCGCACCGTGACCTGCTCAACAACCGCCTGGCGCTGATCACCTCGGAAGACAGCGACATCAAGGACTTCATGCCGGACAGCGAGCATCCGCTGGCGCCGTATCTCGAGGAGGGCGATCGTATTGCGGTGGGAGACCCGGCGCACGTGCCGGCCGGTATCTACGCGCAGCAGGCTTTTGAGAGGCTCGGGCAGTGGCAGGCCCTGTCGCCGCGTCTGGCCCGCGCCAGCGATGTGCGTGGCGCCCTGGCGCTGGTCGAGCGCGGCGAGACACCGCTGGGCGTGGTTTACGCCACCGATGCCATGGCGGGCGAGCACGTGCACCAGCTGGGCCTGTTCCCGGCCGACAGTCATGATCCCATCACCTATCCAGCGGCGCTGATCGGCAAGGAGCCGAGCCCGCAGGCACAGGCGTTTTTGCAGTGGCTTGAAAGTGACGAGGCTGCCGGCGCCTTCAGGCAGTACGGTTTTGAGGTCAACGGATCGGGTGAGGTGAATTGATCGACGCTCTGGACATGCCGTCACAGGAACATCGCTGTGCTGACCCCGCTTGAAATCGAGGCCCTGCGCATCAGCCTGCAGGTCGCCGGCACGGCGCTTTTGATCATTGTGGTGCCCGGTATCGCCATGGCCTGGCTGCTGGCCCGTCACGAGTTTGTCGGCAAGTCGCTGCTTGACGGCATCGTCCATCTGCCGCTGGTCCTGCCGCCGGTGGTGGTGGGCTATCTGCTGCTGGTGGTCATGGGGCGCCGCGGCGTCGTGG
The DNA here is from genome assembly GCF_053903105.1 of Kushneria sp. AK178. Classification (NCBI taxonomy): domain Bacteria; kingdom Pseudomonadati; phylum Pseudomonadota; class Gammaproteobacteria; order Oceanospirillales; family Halomonadaceae; genus Kushneria; species Kushneria sp. AK178. The sequence goes on from NZ_CP096381.1 coordinate 1,034,633, forward strand.
GTGGCTGGCTTCATGAGCATCTGGGGCTGTCGCTGCCCTTTACCTGGCAGGGCGCGGCACTGGCGGGCGGCGTCATGGCCTTTCCGCTGCTGGTGCGTGCCGTTCGGCTGTCGCTGGAGGCGGTGGACCCGCGTCTTGAAGCGGCCGCCCGAACGCTGGGCGCCTCACGGCGGCGGGTCTTTTTCACCATCACCCTGCCGCTGGCGGTGCCGGGTCTGGTGACCGGTGCGGTGCTGGCCTTTGCCCGGGCGCTGTCGGAGTTCGGCGCCACCATCACCTTCGCCGCCAACATTCCCGGCGAGACCCGTACCCTGCCGCTGGCGCTCTATTCACTGATCCAGACGCCCGGCATGGAAGACGCCGCGGCGCGGCTGTGCGTGATTTCGGTGGTGGTGGCGATGATCTCGCTGGTGGCCTCGGAGTGGCTGGCGCGCCGCACCCGCCGGCGCATGGCCGGCCGCGACAGGGGGGCGCCATGACACTGATACCGCGGAGCAGCTGCCATGCTTGAGCTGTGTCTCCAGCACCGTCAGGGCGATTTTGACGTCGATGTCGATATTACCGCGCCCGGACAGGGCGTGACGGCGCTGTTCGGCCACTCGGGCAGCGGCAAGACCACGCTGTTGCGCATGCTGGCGGGCCTTGATCGTCCCGACCGGGGGCACATCGTTCTCAACGACCGTACGTTCGTGGATACCGGGCAGAAGATATTCGTGCCGCCGCATCGGCGCCAACTGGGCGTGGTCTTTCAGGAGGCGCGTCTTTTCCCGCACTATCGGGTGCGCGGCAACCTGACCTATGCGCGGCGGATCACCCGCGGTGAAGCCTTTGATCGCGTGGTCGATCTGCTGGGCATCGAGGCACTGCTGGAACGCATGCCGGGCGCGCTCTCCGGCGGCGAGGCGCGGCGGGTGGCGATCGGTCGGGCACTGCTGGCCGAGCCGGACATGCTGTTGATGGATGAGCCGCTGACGGGGCTGGACGGCGCGCGCAAGCAGGAGCTGCTGGCCTATATCGTGCGCCTGACCCGCGAGATCGACCTGCCGATTCTCTTTGTCAGCCACGACCCGGAAGAGCTGATGGCCGTGGCCGAACAGCTCGTGGTGCTCGATCGCGGGCAGGTCATCGCCAGCGATTCGATGGGGACTCTGCTGGCGCAGGGCGACATGGCGCCGTGGCTGGGCGGGTTCGAGGCCAGCTCGCTGATTGAGGGGCAGGTGCTGGCGCATGACCGGTACTATCACGCGACGCGCGTACGCCTTGATGACGGGCAGATCATGACGCTGCCGCTACTGGATCAGGCTGAAGGCGCGCGTATGCGCCTGCGGGTGCGAAGACGCGATGTGGCGCTGTCACTCTCGCAGCAGCCCGACAGCAGTTTTCGCAACCAGCTGCGTACGCGTATCGAAGCCATTGAAGACGGTACGGCCGGGATGCTGGAAGTCACGCTCTCGCTTGCCGGACAGCCGTTGCTGTCACGTGTGACGCGTGAGGCCTTCGATGCGCTTGCACTGAGCCCGGGGCAGGAAGTGATCGCGCTGATTCGCAGTGCCGGTCTTGCGGGTTGAACGCTGTTACCGGTAGCGCCGGCGTGGGCGGCCTGTCCAGCGGTGGATTGTATTCCCGGAGCTGATGCCATGAACCATTCGATAAGCTGTGACTGTCATCGCCTGACCGGCGTGCTGCAACCGGTGGGAGGGATCAATCACTGTCTGTGCTACTGCGCCGATTGCCAGGCCTTTGCCCGCTTTCTGGGCCATGAAGCGCGCATTCTCGATGCGCAGGGTGGTACCCGCCTGATCCAGACCCTGCCTGCCGGCATTACCTTCACGCGCGGGATCGAGCACCTGGCCTGCATGCGCCTGACAGACAAGGGCATGCTGCGCTGGTACGCCAGCTGCTGTCAGACACCGATCGGCAATACGCTGGCCAGCCATCATTTCTCCTTTGTGGGTCTGGTGCACCGCTGTCTGGAGGACACCGGCGTCTCGCTCGAAAAGCGCTTTGGCCCGCTGCAGATGGTGACCCACGTCAAGGCGGCCGTCGGTGAACCAAAACCCGTGGCCACCGGCGTACTGACCGGGACATTGCGGGTGATGCGCCTCATGCTGGGCGCGCATCTCACCGGGCGCCACCGCCATACGCCGTTTTTCGATACGGCTTCCGGGGCCCCCGCGGTCACCGCCCGGGTACTCACGCCCGACGCCCTGGCCCGGTATAAAACACCCTCCAGCCAGGGCCGCTGACGTTGACCGGCAGCGTTGGGCATTTGTCGCGATTTCCACCGTGGTGGCTGAAGAGGTGGTTTGATTTATGCTGATGGACAGGGTGAGCGGGATAACGCTTTCGCTGCTACTGCCATTTGTCACTGCTGTGAACAGGGGAATGTCATGTCGGGTCTGCCGTATCAGGGAATCGCCACCTTCTTGAAGGCGCCGCAGGACAGCGCGCGGCCCTTTGCCTTTCTGGGCCTGCCCTACGACTGCTCGGTCACCTTTCGCCCGGGCGCACGCATGGCGCCCAATGCCCTGCGCCGGGCCAGCATGATGCTGACCGACGGCTGCCACCCCGAATTCGAGACCGACCCCTGCGCGCTGGTCAGCGATCTGGGCGATCTCGACATCATGCAGGTAGGCCAGCACGACGCGCTGCGCCGCATCGAGGCCGGTGTGAGTGCAGCGCTCGAGCAGGCACCGGCGCAGACGCTGTTGTGTGCCGGCGGCGATCACATGACCACGCTGGGCGTTTTGCGCGCCCAGCGTCGCCGGCAGGGGCAGCCGCTGTCGCTGATCCACTTTGACGCCCACTGTGACACCTGGGCCAGCCACTTTGGCGATGACATCGGCCATGGCACCTTCCTGCGCAACGCCATCGATGAGGGGCTGGTGGCCCCGGCGCGAACCCTGAGTCTGGGGCTTCGTTCACCGGTTGAACCCGCCACGCGGGACTGGCTGACCGAACAGGGCGGTGAGTGGCTCGGCTCGCGCGAGTTGATGCGACTCGAGGGGGAAGCGCTGGCGCAGAGGGTGCGTGAGCGCATGGGCGAGTCACCGATCTACATTACCTTCGACATCGATGTGCTGGACCCGGCCCACGCCCCGGGCACCGGCACGCCCGAGATCGGTGGCATCACCACCATGAAGGCGCTGGCGCTTTTGGAAGCGCTGCGCGATGTCAATCTGATCGGCATGGACGTGGTGGAAGTCTCGCCGCCCTACGACCCGCAGGATATCACCGCGCTGGCGGCGGCCACGCTGCTCTGGACGTTTATCGCCATGCGCGGCGACGTCAGCCGGGCGTGACGCACCCGACGGCGTTGCGGCTGCTTTTCTTGATCTGATAAAGGGCCTCGTCGGCCTGCTTGATCAGCGCCTCGCCCGACAGCGGCTGCTCGGGCGTCGAGATGGCCACGCCCGCGCTGATGGTGACGTACTGGTGAGTGGGCGAGGGTTCATGGGGAATGCACTGGGCTTCCATGGCGGTGCATACTCCGCGGGCGATATCCATGGCGCGCTCGAGATCGAAATCGGGCAGCGCGATCACGAACTCCTCACCGCCAACCCGGGCCACCAGATCGGAATCGCGCTGAAAAATGTCGCTGAGCGTCTCGGCGATGGTCTTCAGACACTGATCGCCCTCCGGATGGCCGTAAAAGTCGTTATAGAGCTTGAAGTGATCGACATCGATCATGATCAGCGCCACCGGCCGCTCGAGGCGATGCGTCAAGGAGAGGGTGCGCGGCAGTTGACGGTCCAGCAGGCGTCGGTTGCCCAGCCCTGTCAGGGCATCACGATGGGTCAGGGCCTTGAGATGGGCATTGCGCTCGTTGAGCTCCTGGATCAGCGTCTGGAACTCGCGTGCCATGATGCCCAGCTCGTCGCGGCGAGCCTGCAGCCAGGGCGGCGGCGCTTCCAGCTGTTCGCTCGATGATCGGCGCAGGGCGCTGGCGTAGCGGGAAAGTTCGGTAATCGGACGCAGCACCATGGTGCGAAACACCCACAGCATGAGCATCATGATGACCAGCAGCACGCCCAGAACCCCCATCATGGTCAGGGTAAAGCGCTCGATGCCGTCACGCAGACTGTCGCGTTCGAGTCGTGTGGTCATGACGACCTGATAGCCGGGTGTGGCGCTGTCGCGCGACAGCGTCAGGCGCAGGCTGTCGTCACTGATCGGATCAATCTCCACGGCGGCAGGACCGGCATCGGTGGCCGGGTTCCGACGAACGGCAGAGAGTGTCAGGGTCGAGGCCGTATTCATCGGGTCGGGCTGCCACTGGCCGGGCAGAAAGCGCACCAGCGTCAGCTTGCCCGATGGCAGCGCGCTGTTTTGATGGGCGATGGGCCAGGTGCTCAGCAGGGCAAATTCGGGACTGACGCCAATGCGGGGTACGGTATCGGTCACAAGCAGCTGCTTCTGGATCTGGCGTGTCTGCGCCAGCATCCACCGACACTCGCCTGTCGGCGTGGCGCAGGAGGTGAGGGCGCCGGTCACCGGATTGCGCCCGGCTACCCGGACGATGTCGTCATTGACGTCGGTGATCACCATCATGTCGGCGCCCTGATCGACAAACCCGGCCGGGGTGATGAGCGTGCGGGGAAAATCGGTCAGGCGGTCGGTCATGAAGTCCCGGGGAGTTACCCGGCTGGCCCACTGCCAGGCCATGTCGCCGAGCGTCCGGGCGTGTCGATCGATGCTGTTCTGCAGGGCGTGGGCGTGGACGTAAGCGGCCTGTCGCTCCTCATTGATGAGATTGGGGATTATCAGCTGATGCAGGATGAACATCAGAATGCCCATGACCAGCACCAGCATGGTCGAAAGCGTCACGATAACTCTGTCGCGCAACGAGGTCAGGTAGGGCATCGACAGTTCCGGCTGATGCGGTGAAACAACGCGTTAAAGAAAGAATCTGCGCCTGAAAACTCTCGGTTTTAACGGCGCCCTGTTCACAAACTTTATGGCATGCCCGGGCGCAGCCCCCTGACGCGATGGCCCGGCGCTGCCACGGCGTCGGGCAGGAAAAGTTAAAAAGGGTTAACCAGGTTTGATCAAGTCAGAAGCTCCTGTCGGCATGTGTCGGTCGACAGGGTGTGTCGCGTATCAGCCTCCAATGGCATATTGCCGGGCGTGTGGATATGAGATGATCACAACTGTCGCGATGAAACAGCAGGTTACATCATGAGTTATCCCCGTTTGCTGGCAGCTGTCCTGTTGACCCTGCCGCTGTCGTTGCCGGTGCTGGCCGATACCGACAGCGCCGAACACGAACCGGCAACCACTGATGTGGCGCCAGACGCCGAATCGAGGACTGAAGATCAGGCGAATGGCAGTGAGGGCGGTGCCGCCAATATGACTTCTCGTGAAGAGGGCAATGGCACCGAGACCGACAAGGCCGGCAAGACGCCGCGTCATGTCAGGGCCATGGTCATTACCACCTTCGGCCCCGAGCGCACGGTCTGGGCCGAGAAGCTTGCGCCAATGCAGGACATTACCGTGCCCGGCCTGCACGGCTCGTTCGGCAGCGTCAGCTGCAATGACGACGATGTCTGTCTGATGACCACCGGCAAGGGCTATGCCAATGCCGCGACCTCCGTTTCCACTCTGGCCTTCTCGCCGGAGTTCGATCTCTCCGAGAGCTGGTTTCTGATCTCCGGCGTGGCCAGCATCGACCCGCACCAGGGCACGCTGGGCTCGCCCACCTGGCCACGCTACCTGGTGGATTTCGGCATTCAGTGGGAGCTTGATGCCCGCGATATCCCCGAGGAGTGGACCACGGGCTATCTGAGCATCAATACCCATACCCCCACCCAGGACCCGCATCAGGAGTACGGTACCGAGTACTATCACCTCGATGATGCCCTCGTGGACCGCGCCGTGGCGCTCTCAAAGGGCGTCGAGCTGGCCGACAGCGACAGCGCCGCCGTCTATCGGGACCACTATGACTACGCGCCGGCCAGTAACGCGCCGAGCGTGGTGCAGTGTGACAGCGTCTCCAGCGATACCTGGTGGTACGGCGATCGGCTTGCCGACCGCGCCGCACAGCTGGGCAAGCAGATCGCCGGCGAGGATGCCAGCATCTGTACCGGCCAGCAGGAGGACAACGCCATCCTGACCGCCCTCAAGCGCGCCGACGAAGCCGGACGACTGCAGCGCGAGCGTACTGCCGTGGTGCGCGCCGGCGCCAGCTTCAACCGACCCTACGAAGGCCTGGCCGATGCCGATGGCCTGACCGGCTATGCCAGACAGGGTGGCTATACGCCGGCACTGACCAACATGGTGCGTGCCGGCTATCCGCTGATCGAATCGATCGTGACGGACTGGGCGCACTGGCAGGAAGGCGTGCCGGAGCAGATTGCCGACGACGCTCAAAACGGGGAGAGTGACACGCCGTCTTCTGATGGATCGCCCTCTGATGAGCCGGCGGCCTCATCAGGCGATGACGACGACAAGGCGGCAAGTGCCGATGAGAACGGGGACTCGGCAAGCTAGGGATGCCGTCGACACGTCATGGCGCCAGCAGCGCCCGGTTACTGCCGGGCGCTGTGCTGTCGGTCGGGCATGACGCCGCCGACCGGAGAGCTCAGTCGTCGCGCTCAAAGCGCACGTCATAACCGTCACCCCCCAGTTGCATGATCTCCCGGGGGCGCCCCTGGTCATCCAGGCGCAGCAGTCCGATACCGGCCTTGTTGACCAGCCGTTCCCCCGGAGAGCGGCTATCGGGCTGGCGGGGCTTGATCACCATGTGGCGGCGCTTGGTCAGCCAGTTGACGGGTGACCAGGGGGCAAACAGCCAGCGATTGATGCGATCGAAGATATCGAGCAGCCGGTCCGGAAACTCGTTGCGGATGCCGCTGCTGGTGATCTGCCATATGTGAGGGCTGCGATGCTCGCCGCGCAGCTCTACATCGTAGGCAAAGCTGTAGTGCACATCCCCTGACAGCACGATGAAATCCTGCGGGGTATGGCGATGGCGAAAGATGTTGAGCATGACATAGGCCGCGCCCCGATGGGCCATCCAGTTCTCGGCGTCCACCAGCAGGGGGCGGTTGAGCCAGACAAACACGTGCTGTACCGCCTCGATCAGCTTGACGCCAAAGACCGGCGCCGGTGAAACCATGATGACGGCGTCGTGTCCCATGAGTTCCTGCTGCAGTTCGGTCAGGGCCTCCCAGTCCATCAATCCCGACGGCTTGTGCAGGCCACGTTCGCTGCGCCAGCGACGCGTGCGGGTATCCAGCACCACCATGGCGGGCCGGGTCGGCAGCGTGTAGTGCCAGCGCTCGAAGCGCAGCAGGGCGTTGATCAGGGCGTTATGCTGCGTCTTGTCGGGACTCTGACAGTACGCCTGCAGTCGCGTCATCATGTCGCCGTCAAAACGCTCGGGAGCGTTGCCCCAGCCCTGACAGATCAGATAGCCGATCAGGGCGTTGCCCATGATGCGTCGCGAAAAGGGGTGCTCCAGGGCGGTGCGCTCCCACCGGGCGGTCAGGTTCCAGTCATCGGTGACGTCATGATCATCAAAGATCATCCAGGTCGGCAGATGGGCCAGCACGCGACGCACCGCCGGCAGCTCCTCGATAAAGTGATCCAGTGCGGCACGCTCTGTTTCAAAGCGTGCCGCCGTGCTGTCCTCAAGGGTCGGGCGTTCGATATCGATAAGCTGCCAGGGAATGGGTGACCAGACCAGCAGATACATGGCCAGTATTTCACCCAGACTGATCAGATGGTTGTCGGCTCCTGCCGCGGTAAGGATCGGTTTGTCCTTGCCGCGAAAGAAGTAGCGCTGCAGCAGGCGGTTGTCAGGGGTGGCCGGCAGCAGCTGATGGCGCCGGTACAGCCAGGGATCCTGTAAAAGGGCGTGACTGTCACTGATTGCCGCCGATTCAAACTGCTCGTGATAAAGGCCCAGCCGCGCCACGAGGGCATTGATGGCCAAAAGCATCGGCCCTGCAACGTCATCGGCATAGATCTGATCGCCGGTCATCATCAAAAGGGAGGGCCACTGCTCTGGAGTGGCGCGCTGTGCATGAAGCTCCCGGTCCAGTCGGGCAAGGCCGTCGGGCGCATCATGGTGGGGCCGACGACAGGAACCGTGAGCAATGGAGGCAAGCGTCATGGCATGACGCACGGTCAGGCGGTGTTCCCCCTCATGGCACAGCTGCGGCGCCCATTCTGCAATGCCGTGACGCTGTCCCTGGTGTTCGATGAGCAGGTCGTAACGCAGTATCTCGCCTTCATCGAACGCCGGACAGATGGCGACATCGATCATGTGTACCACAGCATGATCACCGAGGTGCAGGCGGCGGCACTGTGACGCATCAAGAGGCAGGTGCATCGAGCGCGCCGGGTCGCGCTCCAGAACCAGCGTCAGCGTCAGGGGCCGTGAGGCCATGAGCCACAGGGTCATGCGCTCGGGCAGCAAGCGGCGCAGCATGGGGCCTGCCAGCACGTCGGGCAGGGGCTGCAAAACACTCTTTTCCGGTGCGACTTCTGACATGATCACCACGCTGACATCAGGGGTTGAAGAGGACCAGAACACGATACCGGCAGGGTCGGCAATAACCGGTCACGACAGGACGCGATTTTGCGTGATTCTGAACGATAGTGGTGACACTCGGAGGCTGACGACTAGAATTGATCTCAATCAACTATTATCTGGAGCAGCGGGGGCATGAAGATCATCCTGATGCGGCATGGGGCGCCGCAGGTGCGTTTTGATGAAAGGATGGTCGCTGCGGATTTCAGGGACTGGGTGGCTCGCTATCAGCTGGCAGGCCTTGACGAGCTGACCCGGTGCGAGCGGGCGTTTTCCGTGGCACGCGAGTGTGCAGCAGTGGTCTGCAGCGATCTGCCGCGCTCGCTGGAGTCGGCGTTGCGGCTGGAGGCGGGCAACATTGTCTACAGCGACCCGCTGATGCGCGAAATCGATCTGCCGCACGGCAGCGGGCGCTGGCCGACCCCGCCTCTGCCGACCACCTTCTGGCTGGTGACCTTTCGCGCACTGTGGCTGCTGGGCTATCACGGCAACGCCGAAGGTCGCCGGGCGGTGTTCAGTCGCGCCGGTGCCGCGGCCAGCAAGCTGGTCGAGCTGGCCGGCGAGCACTGCTCGGTGCTGTTTGTCGGCCACGGCATGATCAACCATCTGCTGGCGCGCGAGCTGCTCTCTCGTGGCTGGCAGGGCCCCAGACGCCCCGGCCGCGCGCACTGGCAGTACGGGGTCTACGAATATCAGGGCCAGGCCATCGCCTGACCCGCCATTGCCGAAGGCCGGTGAACGGTTACCGGCGGCCGATGAGCTGCCTCCTGGCGCCTTAGTGGCGGCGAATCAGGGTGCGCTCGACATCGATGATGCCCGGGTGAAGCCGGCCCTCGATGGCGTCCAGCGCGCTGGACAGGGCCAGTGATGCGATGCGCTCGTGGTCCTGCTGCATCGAATTGACCTTCAGCGGCAGAAAGTCCAGCAGCCGGTCGTTGCCGAAGGTAGCCATTCGCAGATCCCGCTCGCACAGCGTCTCCAGCGAATAGTGCGACAGCAGCACGTCCAGCGCGCCTTCCAGCAGCGTATAGGAGGCCGTCACCAGGGCCCGCGGCATGTCATGATGCTCGAGATGTTGTTGCATCAGCGCCATGCCGGTCTCCCGATCATAGCGCTCGCCCGAATGAAGGTGTGCCCGCGGCCCCTGGTCTCCCGGGTGGTCTACCGCGGCCCGGAAGCCGTCGCGACGCTCAACGGTATTGGCCAGTTCCGGCAGGGCGTCGAGCCAGACGATCTCCTCGACATCAGGCGAGAGCACCGAGGCGGTCAGCGTCATGGCGGTGCGGCGGTTTTCGCTGATGATGCACGGCATCAGGGTATCGTCGAGTGCCCGGTCCACGGCCACCACCGGCATGCCGGTGCTGATCAGGCGTTGATAGCAGTCCTCTCCCGGCGGCAGGCTCGAGGCCACGATCAGGCCGTCGCAGCGCCGCGCCTGCAGGGCGCGGAGCAGCTCGCGCTCGGTGTCCGGATCATCATTGGAGCTGACCATCAGCAGCTGATACCCCGCCCGGCGCGCCCCCTGTTCCAGCAGCTTGGCCAGCCGCGCATAGCTGGTGTTTTCAAGGTCCGGCAGGACGAAGCCCAGCGTTCGGCTGACGCCGCGACGCAGCGCGGCGGCCTGAGCATCCACCCGGTAGCCGTGCTCCTCGATCACCGCCATGACGCGCTTGACCGTCGCCTCGCTGATGCGGTGCTGGCGCGATTTCCCATTGATGACATAGCTTGCCGTGGTCCGTGATACGCCCGCCAGGCGCGCAATCTCTGCCAGCGTCATGGTGTTGTTTCCCGATATGAAAGGCGTGTGGCTGTCGATACGACGTAGGTCCATACCGCTGGTGCTTGATTCATCGCTCGATCTCTTTCAGCATTACGGCAAGGAAAAGGTGACACGATTCAGCCATGCTGTCATGACCTGTTTCATGCCGTTCTGCGCCAGGCTGCACGAATCAATGTCATCGTCTGCGCAGATTTGCCACTCACAAGGATCAATACGCCATGCTCACGCTGAAAAGTGATGCCGTTTTGCTCGATCAGCACGCCAGCGACTGGCGTGATGCGCTCCATCAGGCCGGCCAGGCGCTCATGGAAGGCGGGCTTGCCCGCGAAGGCTATCGCGATGCGCTGTTCGAGCGCGAACAGCAGGCCTCGACCTGGCTGGGCAATGGCATCGTCATTCCGCACGGCACCCAGCAAAGCCGTGAGCATGTGCTGGCCACCGGCGTGCGTCTGCTGCAGTTTCCCGACGGCGTCGAGTGGCACGACGGCAATCGGGTCCACCTGATCATCACCATTGCCGCGCAGAGCGACGAGCATCTCGACATTCTGCGCCAGCTCACCCATGTGCTCGACCGCGACGGCGTGTCGGAAAAGCTGGCCCGTGCCGAGGATGCCGAAGAGGTCGTCAGCCTGCTCTCCAAAGCGCCAATCACCGCCCGTCTGGATGGCGACACCATCATTCAGAACGTGCCGGCCCACTCATCGCTGGAATTGACCGCCGCTGCCGCCACGCGCCTTGAGCAGCTCGGCTGCGTGGATCGCCGTTTCGTGGCCGACATTCTGGCCCAGCAGGCCGTCTCGCTGGGCCAGCAGCTGTGGCTGGTGCGTAGCGCCACGGCCGTGACCCAGCCGGCGCTGGGGCTGGCCCTGCCGCAGGATCACATCGACGGCGTGGCCGGGGTCTTCTGTCTGGCCGAGAGCGGCAATGCCCATGATGTGCTGCTCGACCGACTGGTCAGCGTGCTGGAAGAGGGCAAGGGCGAGGAGCTGGCGCGGCTGGGGCGCGATGCGCTGCTCGCACGGCTGTCCGGTGAATCCGCCAGTGCCGAAACCGTGCGGGTCCGGGTACGCAACGCCCACGGCCTGCACGCCCGTCCGGCCAAGCAGCTGGTGCAGGTGGCCCGCGCCCAGAGCGTGCCGGTGCGTGTGCGACTGGCCGAGGGCGGCAACGAAGCCGTCTCGGCGGCCAGTCTGACCAAAGTGATCGGTCTGGGCGCCCGGCGCGGCCAGATGCTGATTTTCTCGGCCGAGGGCGAGGGCGCCCGTGAGGCGGTCGATGCCATGGCCGAGGCGCTGCGCGGCGGGCTGGGCGAGGAGGTCACCCCGCTGGGCGATACCAGCGATGCGCGTCCATCACGCAATCGCCAGACACCGCGTGAACCGGTGGTCGCCCCGGCGGCCGACACGCTTCTGACGGCCGTGCCGGCCTCCCCCGGCATGGCGATCGCCCCCGTGTTCGTGATGCGTCCGCCGGAGTTTCACTACGAGGAGACCGCCTCGGATCGCGAGGTGCAAAAGGCGCGCCTGGGCGAGGCGATCAAAGAGGCCGAGCAGCAGCTCGAGGAGATGATTCGCGTCGCCGGCGGCGAGGTGGCCGAGATTCTCTCCATGCATGAAGAGATGCTGGGCGACCCGGAGCTGCGCGAAGCCGCCTATGAGGCGATCAACGAAGGCAAGAGCGCCGAGGGGGGCTGGTGGCGTGCCATCGATGTGGCGGCCCGCGCCCAGGAGGCGCTGGCCGATCGGCTGCTGGCCGAGCGCGCTGCGGACCTGCGCGACGTCGGCCGGCGCGTGCTGGGCAATCTCTGCGGCGTGAAAATGCCCGACCCGCCGGCGCACCCGTACATTCTGGTCACCGACGATGTCGGCCCCTCCGATGTGGCGCGGCTGGATACCTCGCGGGTGCGCGGTATCCTGACCGCCCGCGGCGGGGCGACCTCCCACAGTGCCATTCTGGCGCGGGCGCTGGGCATTCCGGCAGTCGTGGGAGCCGGCGAGACCGTCATGGCGCTGAGCAATGGCATCGACATGATTCTCGACGGCGAGCGCGGCCGCGTGATCCCCGAACCCGCCCCGGAGCGCCGAGCCCGTACCGAGCTCTCCATTCGCGAGCGCGAGATTCTCGAGCGTGACGCCTTTGAGGTGCGCTTTGACCCGGCCGTCACCCTGGACGGCCATCGCGTCGAGGTGGCTGCCAACCTGGGCAACACCGCCCACGCCACGGACGCCGTCGAGCGCGGCGCCGAGGCGGTCGGCCTGCTGCGTACCGAATTTGTCTTCATGGCCCATCCGCAGGCGCCGGATCTGGACACCCAGGTGGCCGAATACGCCCAGGCCTTTGATGCCCTGGGCAGCACCCGGGCACTGGTCGCGCGCACGCTGGATGTCGGCGGTGACAAGCCGCTGGACTACTGGCCGGTGCCGGCAGAAGACAACCCCTTTCTGGGGCTGCGCGGCATTCGCCTGGCACTGACCCGCCCGGACGTGCTCGAGACCCAGATCCGGGCGCTTCTGACCGCGGCCGGGGAGCGTCCGCTGCGCATCATGTTCCCGATGGTCAAGGACGTGGCGGAGTTTCATGCCGGCAAGGCGATTTTCGATCGCGTTCAGGCCGAGGTGCGCGCGCCCGATGTGCAGCTGGGCGTCATGATCGAGGTACCCTCCTGTGCGCTGCTGGCGCCGAGTCTGGCCGAGCATGTCGATTTCTTCTCGATCGGCACCAACGACCTGACCCAGTACACCCTGGCGATCGACCGCGGCCATTCGCAATTGTCCGCCCAGGCCGACGGCCTGCACCCGGCGGTGCTGCGCCTGATCAAAATGACCGTGGACGCCGCGCATGCGAAAGGGCGCTGGGTGGGCGTGTGTGGCGAGCTGGGCAGCGACCCGCAGGCCATCGGCGTGCTGATGGGGCTGGGCGTGGATGAGCTGTCGGTCTCCAGCCGTCAGATTCCGCTGGTCAAGCAGCGCATTCGCGGCCTGAATCTGGACGAGAGTCGGGCGCTGGCGCTGCGCGCGCTCGAGTGCCCGACGGCGGCCGAGGTGCGCGCCATGCTGGAGTCGTTGACATGAGTCGGGTACTGACACTGACGCTCAATCCGGCGCTGGATCTCGCCATTCGCCTGAGCGTGCTGTCACCCGGCAGCGTCAACCGCTCGCAGGAGAGTTCGCTGACGCCGGCCGGCAAGGGCAATAACGTGGCCTGTGTGCTGGCGCGCCACGACCATCGGGTGTCGGTCAGCGGCTTTCTGGGTCGCGATAACCAGGCGCCCTTCGAGCGCGCCTTTGCACAGTGGGGCGTGGAGGATCGCTTCATTCGTGTCGACGGTGAAACCCGGGTCAACGCCAAGCTTTCCGAGGCCGACGGTCGCGTAACGGACATCAACGGCCCGGGCGCGCTGGTAGACGAGACAGCCATGACGCAGCTTCTCGGTGATATCGACGCCCGCTGTGATGAGATCGAGGCGGTGGTGATCTCCGGCAGCCTGCCGCCGGGCGTGACGCCCGAGTGGCTCTCAATGCTGATCGGGCGGCTCGAAACGCAGGGTGTGCCGGTCTGGCTGGACAGCAGCGGCGAGGCGCTGGTGCAGGGCGCCCGGGCGCGTCCCGCGCTGATCAAGCCCAACGAGCAGGAGCTGGCCGAGTGCGTGGGCCGGCCGCTGCCGGACGAAGCGGCGCTGCTGGCGGCGGCGCGCGAACTGCAGCGCGGTGGCATCGACAACGTGTTGCTGTCGCTGGGCGCCGAGGGGGTGGTGTGGCTGTTCGAGGGCGGTGCGCTGCGTGCCCGCCCGCCGAAGATGGAGATCGTCAGCACGGTGTGCGCCGGCGATACACTGCTGGCCGGGGCGCTGCATGGCGTGCTGGCGGGCTGGTCGCGGGAGGCAACGCTGCGCTTTGCCACCGCCCTGTCCGCCGATGCCGTGCGCCGCATCGGCGTCGGGCGTTCGGATACCGAGGATTTTGCCGCGCTGTGTGATGCGGTCCATGTGGAGGCGCTGACGACATGACGGCCTTCCCGATTTCTTTTGAGCTGCCTGCTGATGACAGGCGCGGTCAGCACGGCGACCAGTGGTTGGCACTGGCACAGGAGTGGTTTGCATGAATATTGTTATCGTCACGGCCTGCCCCAGCGGCACGGCGACGACCTATCTGGCGGCGCGCCGGCTCGAACAGGCCGCACACCGGCTGGGCTGGCACACGGCGGTCGAGATGCAGGGCCAGTTCGACTCGACCACGCTTGGTGATGAGCAGATTGCCGCGGCCGACCTGGTGGTGGTCGCCGCCAGTCGCCCCGTGGCGCTGTCCCGCTTTACCGGCAAGCCGCTCTATCGCGAGCGACTCGAGGCCGCACTGCCGGACCCGGACGGTTTTCTAAACCGCGCGCGCGAGCAGGCAGTGCCCTGGCAGGGCGATGATGACGCTTTTGAAGAGGCCGGTGCGGCCCCGGCAGCGTCCGGGGCCAGCACCTCGAAAAACATTGTCGCCGTGACGGCCTGTCCGACCGGCGTGGCGCACACCTTCATGGCCGCCGAGGCGCTGGCCGAGGCCGGGCGCACCCTGGGCCATCACATCAAGGTCGAGACGCAGGGCTCGGTCGGCGCGCAGAACCAGCTCACCGATGACGATATCGCCAGCGCCGACATTGTGCTGCTGGCCTGTGATATCGAGGTCGATGACGAGCGCTTTGCCGGCAAGCCGATCTATCGCACCTCCACCGGCACGGCGCTCAAGAAGTCGCAGCAGACCATCAACGACGCGCTGGCAGGCGCTGCGGTGGAAAGCGAAGGCAGCAGCGCGCCGGCCGGTGGCGAGCGCAAGAAGAGCATGAAGGAGCGGGGCGTCTACAAGCACCTGCTGACCGGGGTCTCCTTCATGCTGCCGATGGTGGTCGCCGGCGGTCTGTGCATCGCATTGTCGTTCGTGTTCGGCATCGAGGCGTTTCAGGAGGAGGGTACGCTGGCCGCGGCGCTGATGCAGATCGGCGGCGATACGGCCTTTGCCCTGATGGTGCCGGTACTGGCGGGCTATATCGCCTACTCGATTGCCGACCGTCCCGGGATTGCGCCGGGCATGATCGGCGGCATGCTGGCCAGTACCCTGGGGGCCGGCTTTATCGGCGGCATCATCGCCGGTTTTCTGGCCGGCTACACCGCGAAGCTGATCGCGCAGAAGCTGAAGCTGCCGGCCAGTATCGAATCGCTCAAGCCGATTCTGGTGATTCCGCTGCTGGCGAGTCTGGTCACCGGGCTGACCATGATCTATCTGGTCGGCACGCCGGTGGCCGGCATGCTCTCGGCGCTGACCGATTTTCTCAACAACATGGGCTCGACCAACGCCATTCTGCTCGGGCTGTTGCTGGGTGCGATGATGTGCGTTGACCTGGGCGGGCCGATCAACAAGGCGGCCTACACCTTTGGCGTGGGCCTGCTGTCGACCCAGACCTATGCGCCGATGGCGGCGATCATGGCCGCCGGCATGGTGCCGGCGATCGGCATGGGGATTGCCAGCTTTCTGGCGCGCTCGAAGTTTGACGATACCGAGCGGGATGGCGGCAAGGCGGCCTTCGTGCTGGGGCTTTGCTTTATCAGTGAAGGAGCGATCCCCTTTGCCGCCAAGGACCCGCTGCGCGTGATTCCGATCTCGATCGTGGGCGGCGCCATGACCGGCGCACTGTCGATGTACTTCCAGATTCAGCTGATGGCGCCGCACGGCGGGCTGTTCGTGCTGCTGATTCCGGGGGCCGTCAATCAGGCGCTGCTCTATCTGCTCGCGATCGCCGTGGGCGCGCTCTTTATCGGTGCGGCCTACGCGCTGCTCAAGCCGGCCCAGCAAAAACTGGAAGTGCCGGAAGGCGCTTCCGCCTGAGTCGGCAATCGTGTCAGGAGACGCTGCAGGTATCATTCAGGGGCCCCGATGGGGCCCTTTTTTTGGGCGCTTCACGGGAAAATCATGACGGTGTCGGGCCAAAAGGGGGGCGAGACCCTTACAATGCGGGATTGATCGACAAGAGGGCCGCACAAGGCCGACAACAGACAGGGATACACATGACAACAAGCAATGGCACCGGCGGTGTGCTCTGGGCCGGACGCTGGGGATTCGTGCTGGCGGCGACCGGCTCCGCCGTGGGACTGGGCAATATCTGGAAATTCCCCTACATGACCGGTGAATACGGCGGCGGCGCCTTTGTGCTGGTCTATCTGCTGTGCATCGCGGCCATCGGGGTGCCCCTGATGATGACCGAGATCGCCTTCGGGCGGCGCGGGCGCGGCAGCCCGGTCGAAGCCGTCAAGCGGGTGGTGGCCGAATCCGGCGGCGCCTCGGGCTGGGCGGCGCTGGGCTGGATGTCGATGATCTGCGGCTTCATGATCCTGAGCTTTTACGTGGTGGTGGCCGGCTGGTCGCTCTCTTATCTCTGGAAGGCCATCACCGGCGGCCTTGCCGCCGACAGCGTCGAGGGCATGGCGGCCATCTTTGCCGACAACAACGCCAGCCCGCTCAACCTCGGCTTCTGGAGCACGCTGGTGACGCTGATCACCATGCTGATCGTGGGCAAGGGCGTGCAGGAGGGCATCGAGCGCAACGTGCGCTGGATGATGCCGGGCATGGTGATCATGCTGGCCATTCTGATCGGCTTTGGCATGTTTTCCGGGGGCTTCGGGCAGGCGGTGAACTTCCTGTTTGCCTTCGAGTTCGGCCAGCTTTCCGGCGAGGGGCTGCTGGCGGCGATGGGGCATGCCTTTTTCACCCTGTCGCTGGCGGCCGGCGCCATCATGGCGTACGGCGCCTATCTGCCGGCGGGCACCTCCATCGTCCGCACGACCTTCACGGTGGCGATCTGTGACACCCTGGTGGCGCTGATGGCAGGCCTTGCCATCTTTCCGATCATCTTTGCCAACGGCATGGACCCGGCCAGCGGTCCGGGGCTGATCTTCATGAGCCTGCCGCTGGCCTTTGCCCAGATGCCGCTGGGGACGCTGCTGGAGATCGTCTTTTTCGTGATGCTGACCATGGCGGCGCTGACCTCGTCCATCTCGATGATCGAGGCCACGATCGCGTGGCTGGTGGAAAGCCATGGCCTGGCCCGCAACCGGGCGGCCTGGGGCACCGGCATCGTGCTGTGGCTGGTCAGCACGCTGGCCATGCTGTCATTCAACCTGGGCGCGGACTGGACGCTCGGCGGGCGGACCTTTTTTGACTGGCTGGACTACCTGACCTCGCGCTTTCTGATGCCGCTGGGCGGACTGGGTCTGGCGCTACTGGCAGGCTTTGTGCTCAGGGACCGGCTGATGCGCGACGAGCTGGGGCTGAACGGGGTCGGCCATGCCCTGTGGCTGTTCATGATTCGCTATGTCTGTCCGCTGGCGATCGTGGTGATCTTTATCGATGCGCTCGGGGTCATGACGCTGGAGCTTGCCACGCAGTGGCCCTGGGGGCTGGCGGCGCTGGCGCTGTTTGTGATGCTCGGCGAGTGGCTGAGCCCGCGACTGCGCCGGCAGGAGGCGCATTGAGAGCGTGCTGACACTGCAGAAATGACAAGGGGCCGCCCGGCGAGGGCGGCCCCCTTGCGTTGGCGGTGCCCTGCCTCAGGGCGCGGGCGGCATGGTGGGGTCATCCGGAATATTGGCCGCGCTGCCGGGCGCTTCACGGCTCATGTGCAGAAACTGCAGATGACGTTCGTACTGATCGAGGATGTCGTTGATCAGCTGATCCTGGCTGAAACCGATCAGGTCGTAGCCTTGGCTGCCCTCCAGCAGATAGGCCTCGAGACGGTAGTAGCGTGACTGCGTCTCGTTGGCCCGACGGGCAAAGGAGGGCATCGGGAAGGCGCGCGGCCAGATCTGGTAGGTGAAGTTCTGCTCGCGGCCCAGGGCCACGTTCAGCTCCAGATGCAGCTCCTCGCCGTCAGCCTTGATGACCTCGGCCTCGAGCCCCTGTTCCGACAGCTCCTGCGCCACGGCGTCCATGGCGGGGCGCGCGGTCAGGTTGATGAAGGTGCTGGCCTGACGCCGGCCGGGGAAGTACATGGAGCGCTTGAGACGCTGGCGCCAGTGGCGCGAGCCGCGCTCGCTGCCTGTCTGCATGCGGCCCGACAGGCGGCCGGCCAGGCTGGCGCGGTGACTGTCCTCCTTGAAGGCTTCGCTTTTGAACGACCGATAGAGTCCGGCCATGACAAAAAAGATCACGAACGAAAAGGGCAGCCCCATGATGACCACCATGCCCTGCAGGGCCGATACGCCACCGGCCATCAGAAGCGCCAGGGTGAGCAGCCCGATCGCGACCGACCAGAAGATGCGCAGCCAGGTGGGCGCATCATGGTGGACACTGGACAACCGTGAGGTGAAGTTGCCCAGTACCAGCGCGCCGGAGTCGGCCGAGGTGACATAGAACAGCATGCCCAGAAGCGTTGCCAGCGAGGCGGTCCAGAGTACGCCCGGGTACTGTTCGAGCAGCCCGTAGATGGACTGCTCGGGGCTTTCCATGGCGATCTGCCCAAACGCGGTCGCACCGTCAAGGATGCTCTGGATGGCGCTGTTGCCGAAAATCGAGATCCACATCAGGGTGAAGATGAAGGGGATGGTCAGGGTGCCGATCACGAATTCGCGAATGGTTCGCCCGCGCGAGATGCGGGCCAGAAAAAGCCCCACGAAGGGTGCCCAGGCCACCCACCAGGCCCAGAAGAACAGCGTCCAGGTGTTGAGCCAGTCGGTCGGGCGATCGAAGGCGAAGGTGTTGAGGGTCATGCCCATGAAGCGGTTGACGTAGTCTCCCACGTTGAGCACCAGCGCATTGAGCAGAAAGACGGTGTCGCCGGCCCACAGCACATAGAGCAGCAGCACCACCGCCAGCAGCACGTTGAATTCGGAGATGCGTCGGATGCCCTTGTCGACGCCGGAGACCACCGAAATGGTGGCCAGAATGACCGACAGGGCAATCAGGGACCCCTGAATGAACAGGTTCTGGGGCAAATCGAACAGATAGCTCAGGCCGTAGTTCAGCTGCACCACGCCGATGCCGAGGCTGGTGGCAATGCCGAAGACCGTGCCGATGACCGCGGCAATATCCACCGTGTGGCCGATGGGGCCGTCCACGCGGCGGCCGAACAGCGGATAGAGCGCGCTGCGAATGGTCAGCGGCAGGTTGTAGCGGTAGCTGAAATACGCCAGCGCCATGCCCATCAGGGCGTACATGCCCCAGCCGGTGATGCCGTAGTGAAACATGCCCCAGACCGTGGCCTGGCGAGCGGCTTCCAGCGTGCCGCCTTCCCCGACGGGTGGGGCCAGAAACTGGGTCACCGGCTCGGCCACGCAGAAAAACAGCAGATCGATGCCGATGCCGGCGGCAAACAGCATCGCCGCCCAGGAGCCCAGGCTGAACTCGGGGCGCGAGTGTTCCGGGCCCAGGCGGATGCTGCCAAAGCGGGAGGCGGCAACAAAAATCACAAAGCCCAGATAGAGGGTGGCGGCCAGAAAGTAGTACCAGCCAAAGGTATTGCTGATCCACTCAAGGGCGGCAAAGATGACGGTATTGGCGGTATCGGTAAACAGCATGCCCCAGAGGGAAAAGACCACGATACACAGGGCGGAGCCATAAAAGACGACCGGGTTGAGACCGTCACGGGGCTGTTCGGGCGTATCAATATGATGGACGCTCATCGAAGGAGTCTCCTCGTTGCCGATGCAGTGATGAGTCACTCATGAACGTCGCCCTCGTGATCCAGGGTCGTATTCTCACAGCTGACCGGGATCACGAGGGCGCTGATCCAGAGTTTTTATTGATTGATTGTTCAATCAACGTACAGCCTTTATGGATGGTCTTCAACTGCCGCCGCGGTAACCCCGGTCGTTCTGGACCATGGCAGGAGGGAGTATTGTCCCGGCTCGGGGACCATCGCCCATAATGATGAGGGTTTTCATTGACGGCTTCGGGAGAGATGCCATGACAACGACCATGAGCTGGATGGACGGCAGGCTGCAGGCAATGCAGGGCGATATCACGGCCCTGGAAGTGGATGCCATCGTGAACGCGGCGAATCATTCCCTGATGGGCGGCGGCGGTGTGGATGGCGCCATTCATCGCGCCGCCGGCCCCGAACTCAAAAGGGCCTGTGAAGCCCTGCGTCGCGATCAGTGGCCGGAGGGGCTACCGGACGGCGAGGTGGCGCTGACGCCGGGGTTCAACCTGCCGGCCGACCATGTGATCCACACCGTGGGGCCGGTGTATGCCAAAACGATCGACAAGTCAGGGGTGCTGGCGAGCTGCTATCGACAGTCGCTGGCGCTGGCACGCGAGCAGGGGCTGCACACCATCGCCTTTCCGGCGATCTCGACCGGCGTTTATGGCTATCCGTTCGATCAGGCCTGCGAAGTGGTGTTGGGCGTGATGGCCGACAGACTGCCCGGGGGAGAGCTGACCGCAACACTGTGCTTTTTCGGGCAAAAGGATCTGGACGCCTTTGGCAGCGTGGCAGACCGGCTGGGGTATCAGCGTGATCGCGGATAGGCGCTGAAGCCCTCTCCGACGCGGCTTTGCGGCCATTGCGGAAGTCGTTGGCAGGCGTGGTCCTGGACGAAGGTCTTATAGGCGAAAGTCGTCCCGAAGCAAGGGTCGGTTGTAACCCCATAATGCCTTTGCAAGAATGTTGCGTTAATACGCGCAGTGACGCCCTTACCCTCATAAAGAGAGACCCGGCATGGTAAAACAGTTCGATCAGCGTCATCGGCAATCGCGGCGCATCCTGATCATGGGGGTCTCCGGATCCGGCAAATCGACCATCGGTGAGGAAGTGGCCGACAGGACAGGGTGTGAATACATCGACGGCGACAAGTATCATCCACCGGAAAACATCGAAAAGATGACCGAAGGCATTTCGCTGACGGATGAGGACCGTCAGGGCTGGCTGGAGGCGCTGGCGGACCTGTTTGCCCGTCATCGCCGGGATGACAAGAGCGTCATGATCGGCTGCTCGGGGCTGAAGAAATCCTATCGTGACATCCTGCGTCAGGGGGATCCCGAGCTGGTCATTCTGTTTCTGGATGGCAGCTACGACACCATTTTGCAGCGCATGCAGGAGCGCCAGCACTTCTTCTCACCGGAAATGCTGCAGACCCAGTTTGATACCCTGCAGCCGCCGGGCAGTGACGAGGCGATCAGCATCGATATCTCGAAATCCTTTGATAACGTCATCGATCAGTGCGTCAACGAGCTCGAGGCGCTCGACTAGCCTGTCTCCTGCGTCGTCGCGGTCGTTGATCGCGACGTGAGTCAACCCTGGTATGACACAAGGCCCCGGCGGCAGAGATGCCTCCGGGGCCTCTTGTCAGGTCGGGGTTATTCGATGAAGGCCTCGACGCTGTGACGCCGTCCCAGCAGGAAGGCATCCGCCACGTGGCGAAACGGCGCCACGTCCACATCGCTTTCGCCGGTGCGAATCAGCTCGGCAAAGCGCCGATAGAGCCCTTCATATTCGACATCCTCACCGTCCACCACGGTCTCGCCGTCAATGGTCAGATGGCTGCCGCCGGCATCGAGGACCAGCGTGGCCTCATCGGTGTCGACCGTGATCCGCCAGGTCTGCGGCCCGGTCTGGCGCCAGTCGAAATCGGCGTGAATGGGCGTGTCGTAAACGTCGGTGAATTCGAGCGTTGCGCCGATCGGTGACTGGCAGTTCTCCGGCACCTCGAGCGTGGCCTCACGCAGGAAAAAGGCCTCGGGCAGCACGCGGGTGACGATCGACAGGGCATTGATGCCGGGGTCGAAGACGCCCAGACCGCCCGGTTCCCAGACCCACTGCTGGCCCGGGTGCCACTGGCGCACGTCCTCGCGCCACTGGATATCCACGCCGGTCACGCGGCGCGTCGACAGCCACTCGCGCGCTGTCTCGACGCCGGCGGCTTCCCGGGCGTGCCAGGTGGCGTAGAGCGTCACGCCCTTTTGCTCGGCGCGGCGCACCAGATCCTCGACTTCGCTGAGGCTCACGCCCGGCGGCTTTTCCAGCAGCACATGCTTGCCGGCCTCGATGGCGGCCACCGCCTGGCCATAGCGCACCTGGGGCGGCGTACACAGCGCCACGGCCTCGATGTCGGGGTTGGCCGCCAGCAGCGTGTCGAGATCCCGATGGTTCTCGACGCCCTCGAGTGTGGCATGGCGACTGGCGATGGCGGTCAGCTCGAAATCGTGATTGTCCCGCAGGGCCGGCAGATGCTGATCCTGGGCGATCTTGCCGAAACCGGCAATGGCGATGGTGGTCATGACTCGGTCTCTTTCGATAAGGGGCTCGGGCGGCTGTCGCGGCCGCCCGGGCCGGGGTTAAAACGTTAACTGGTAGCAGGTGTGCTGGCGATAGCGCTCGCCCGGCTCGAGCCGTGTCGAGGGGAAATGGCCGTGGTTGGGCGCATCGGGAAACTGCTGTGCTTCCAGGGCCAGCCCGCCGAAGGCCTCGATCGGATGGCCGTCGTGATCGGGCAGGGTGCCATCCAGGCCAATGCCGGTATAGAGCTGCAGCGAGGGCTGGTCGGTGAAGACCGCCAGACGCCGACCGCTGTGCGGTTCGGCAAGCGTTGCCCGGGGGCGGTCGAGCGGGGTCTGATCCAGCACCAGCGCGACATCGTGGCCGCCGGCACGCTCGAGCTGCTCGCTCGGCACCCGTTCACGCTCGCGCGGAGTGGTCGGGGTGCGAAAGTCATGGGGCGTATTCTCGACCGGCGCGATCGTGCCGGTGGGGATCGATTCATCGTCGAGCACCAGATAATGGCTGGCAGCACATTCGAGCCGATGATCGCGCACGTCGCCCCGACCGCGCAGATTGAAATAGGCGTGGTTGGTCAGGCTGACCACGGTCGGTTTCGAGCTCTGCGCGTCGTAGTCGATGGTGAGCCGATTGGCCTCATCGAGACTGTAGTGCACCGTGACGTCGAGATCCCCCGGGAAGCCCATGTCGCCATCGGGCGAACGATGGGTCAGGGTCACGCCGACCCGATCGCTGTCCTCGAACAGGTGTCCCTCAAAGCGCTGAAAGCTCAGGCCCTTCGGACCGCCGTGCAGGGCGTTGTCGCCCTCGTTGGGCGGGATCTGAAACGTCCGGCCATCGAGGTCAAAGCGCGCCCGGCCGATGCGGTTGGCGTAGCGTCCGACTACCGCGCCGAAATAGGGGTGCGGTTTCAGATACTGTGTCGGATCACTGAAGCCCAGCACCAGATTGACCGGCTCGCCGCTTTCCCGATCCGGCACCCGCAGCGCCTGAAGGGTCGCGCCATGATCGAGGATATCCACCTGCATGCCGGCACTGTTGCGCAGTCTGAACCGCTCGAAGGGGGTGCCATCATCATGCTGACCGATCCGGTCGCTTTCACAGTGCAAGGGCATGAATCACTCCACGGTCGTTGGGGTACAAAAGCGTGTCGTCGTAACGATTGCCGGCCAGTATAGAAGCCGTATCCGCTTCGGGCAGGTCGCTCCCCGGGAGATCACGGCATATCCGACAGGCCGGGGGACCACAGCAAAAGTGGTATGTTGGACATTTACCGGAAATGTTCAACATGGACTTTGGCCGTTTCGACCTTGGTCCAGGCGCGCAGGCGGCATGGCACGGGCCTTGATGACCCCGAGGAGGCGGTTCGGCTGACGCGCGGCGTGGTCGAATCGACACACGGGCATTGGCCCTGTGATCCGGGGGTGGCCCGGGGAGAAGAGGTCAAAAACCATCGATGCGCCGGGTAAGGGCTGCCGGCCGGAGCCGTGGACAATACGCCGTGGGAGGTAACGAATTGGCGGCAGCGGGCAGCGGCCACATTGACTCGAAACATGTGGCCTGCCGCTTCAGCCATCACGTTTGGCGTCAGACAGCAACATGACAAGGTATGGAGCTTTTCATCGAGCCGGAACAGGGATGAGAAGAACCAGCCCCGGTAACCGTCAAGTTTTCCCGGGAGTCACCGATAGTGGAGGAGCTATTGGCCGGTTCTCTTTCCATTCTAATGAGCGCTTGATCATGAAACTTCTTTATCGCCTTCCCATGGCCAGCAAGTTTCTGCTTGCTCTGGGGACCCCCATTCTGGCCGTGGCCATTTTCTCGATCATTGGCATCAGCGAGCGCTGGTCAACCATCCAGGAGGCCGACCATCTGACGACGGTCACCCTCATTGCACAGCGAACAGGCGATCTGGTGCACGGCCTGCAGGCCGAGAGAACGCTTTCGGGCGGTTATCTGGATACCGAGCGCCAGCAGTACGGCGATGCACTCAAACAGCAGAGGGCGCAGGTCAATGCCGCGCTGCAGAGCTGGCAGGACTCGCTGGAAGAGGTGTCTTCTGCCTCGGAGGGGGGCGCCATTGCAGCGCCCGTTAATGCCGCCAGAACCTCGCTTGCCGGACTCAAGGGCCTGAGAGATGACGTTGACGCCGGCCGGATCAGCCCCGCCAGGGCTTCCGAAACCTACACGCTCAGGACGACGGCCCTGATCGATATCGTCGGACAGGTTTCTCACCTGCCCACGGATGCAGATATTGCGGGCAGCATTTCCGCCTATTACAGCCTGCTCGCTGCCAAGGACCTGACCGGCATGGAGCGGGGTCTGATCGCGGGTTCTCTGGCCATGGATCAAATGCCACTGCCCCTGCAGCACATATGGATGCAATTGATCGGCCGCGAACGCGCCTATCTCGAGACCTTCCAGGCCCTGGCCAATCCGTCCACTGTGGCAAGCTACCACGACCTCATGGCCTCACCGGATATCAGGGCAATTCACGATATACGACAGAGCATCATGTCCAGACTCGACGTTGGCGGATTTAACCGCTCTCCCGATGAGTGGTTTGATCTACTGGCCACCAAAATGGCGCTGATGAAGCGCATCGAGGATCAGGCGGTGGCCGATATCCTTTCCAGAGTCGAGCAGTTGCACTCTGAAGCGACCACCAGTCTGTGGCGTTATGCCATCCTTTCGATCGCGGCGCTGCTGGTCACGCTGGCATTGACCTGGCGTATCGTTCGAACCATCAATCGGCCCCTCATGGCAGCGCTTGACGTCATCAGGCATCGCGGCAATGACCTGACCCGACGTCTGACCGTGCCGGGCAGCGATGAACTGTCGCAGCTTTACAGCAGCTACAATACTGCCAGCGAGGAAACCGAGCGTCTGGTTGGCAATATCAAGGGCAATGCCCGTGTCGTCAGCGAGGCCAGCCACGAAATCGCCCAGGGCAATGTGAATCTGGCAGGCCGCACCGAAGCGCAGTCGGCTTCCCTGGAGGAGACGGCCGCCAGCATGACCGAAATCACCGAAACGGTTCGTCAGACCGCGGCCAACGCTGCTCAGGCCCGTAGCCTGTCGGAACACGCCGAGCAGGAATCAACCCGGGCCTTCACCAGTGCCGAAGGCACTCGCGACGCCATGACCCGGATTCAGGACACCAATCGACAGGTTGCCGATGTCGTCAGTGCCATCGACAGTATTGCCTTCCAGACCAATCTGCTGGCATTGAATGCCTCGGTCGAGGCCTCACGCGCAGGAGAGCAGGGTCGGGGCTTTGCGGTCGTGGCCGCAGAGGTGCGACAGCTTGCCGGGCGCAGTGCTGAAGAAGCGCGACGGGTAAGGACCCTGATTCAGCAGAGCACCGAAGCCATCGATGCGGGCAACCAGCGTGTCACCCTGACGCACCAGGCGCTGAACGATGTTCGAATGCGCATCAGCGACGTTGCGACACTCGTGGCTGAAATCGCAACGGCTGCTTCGGAGCAGGCCGATGGCGTGGGTCAGATTCACGAGGCCATATCCCAGCTTGACGATACCACCCAGCGCAATGCCGCACTGGTCGAGGAAATCGCGGCCGCCAGCAGACTGCTCAATGATCAGGCCATCGAAATGGATTCGCTGATCGCCCACTACACGGTCAGTGACGATATTGCTCGAAATGCCATGAGTGAAGCGACGTTTGAGCACCGATCGCAGGCTCGTCCCGTCCAGGGGGCTGCCCACCGTTTCGTAACGGCGTGACGCCGCGGCGCCGCCCCATGGCGGCGTTTTAATGCCCTGTCAGGATATTCAGGCCGTCAATGCCTGCTCTCCCAACGACGGGCGTGCCCAGCGGTACACCTTCAATCGGCATGCGGGGCCCTCAGGGGCAGATGCGCCGGTGCCGGGGCCGGCGTGACGGCCATGTCCAGGGCACGGGCGGTATCTTCCAGCACGGCAATGGCGGCGTGATAGGCCTCGTCGGGCTGGCGCATGCGAATGGCGTCCATGAGGCGGCGATGGCTTTCAAGGCTCTGGCCCGGGTCGCGCGTGCGCGTGTTGCTGTGGGACACCAGCAGGTGAATGGACGGGCGCAGCACATGGGAGAGCTGGGACCAGACGATGTTGTGGGTGGCGTAGTAGATGGCGACGTGAAAGGAGACATCGCAGTGGTCGTGATGTGTGGTGTCCTCCTCCCGATAATGACGCTGCATGCCCTCGAAGGCTTCCTCGATGGCAACCAGATCCCGGGCGGTGGCGCTGCCGGCGGCCATCATGGCCACCCAGGGCTCGACCGTCAGGCGAAAGCTCAGGATTTCGCGCTGGATCTCCAGATGTGGCCCGGCAAAGCGGGTGAGCCAGTCCGTCACGGCCGGGTCGAGAATGTGCCACTGCGAAAACTCGCGCACGCGGGAGCCGTGGCCGGAAATGCGCTCGATGATGCCGCCGCTGACCAGTGCGCCCAGATGACGACGCACCACGTTGCGACTCAGCCCGAACTGCCGGCAGATCGACAGCTCTCCGGGGATGAGATCGCCCGGCTGATAGCGACCGTCAAGAATCTGCTGGATCAGATGGTCGGCCACATGGGTGGCGTCAGGGGAGGCAGTCTCTGTCATGCGGTTCTCGCAGGCGCAGCATTGATAGAAACCTGTCACGCTCGGGCCCCGATACGGCCGCGCCGCATCGGGGAAGGCGGCGCGTCAGAGGCCGGCGTGGCGGGCATTCCGATAGCGGTGTCCGGGCAGGCCCGGTGTCTCCACACGCGTGGAAAAGAGCGAGCCGGCATCGGGATACTGATCCAGCGTGGTCTGCGCCATGCCCTGACGGGCGCAGGTGACATAGAGCGTTTTAAGGTCGCTGTCGCCGAAGGTGACCTTGGTCGGGTTGGGCGCCAGCAGTGGCAGGGTTTCCACCACGGTGCCGCGATCATCGAGATGCACCACGACGCCGCCACCGTACATGGCCACCCAGTAGTGGCCGGCCTCATCAACGGCGGCACCGTCCGGTGAGCCCGGCAGGGCCAGCGCCCGGGTGTCGGCAAAGAGCTCCGGTGTGCCCAGCGTGCCCTGCTCGATATCCAGCGGATAGCGGTAAATGCAATGGGTCGGCGTGTCGCTGAAGTAGAGCCAGTGGTTGTCCGGGCTGATCGCAAGACCGTTGGAGATGGTGACGCCATCGACGTGCGGGGTCAGCTCGCCCTGATAGCTGAAAAGCGCCGCGGTGGGTTGTGACTCCTCGGCGTGCTTGGTGCCGAACCACAGCCGGCCATGGGCGTCGCAGTGGCCATCGTTGCACCAGCTGATGTCCGGATTCTGGGGCCCCTCGACGAGCTGGTGCTGTTTATGGCCGTGCTCATCGATATGCCACAGCCCCGAACGAAAGGCGCCCAGGTACCCGCCCTTGTCATCGGGTACGGCGTAGGCCAGCGGCTCGTCAAAGCGCCAGACCCGGTGCTCATTGGACTCCGGGTCGAGCTGGTGCAGCTCGCCGCCCAGGATGTCGGTCCAGTGAAGACACTGCTGGTGGCCGTCCCAGTGGGGTCCTTCCCCCAGCGCCATGGTCAATGTCAGATGTGGTTCCAG
The DNA here is from genome assembly GCF_053903105.1 of Kushneria sp. AK178. NCBI lineage: Bacteria > Pseudomonadati > Pseudomonadota > Gammaproteobacteria > Oceanospirillales > Halomonadaceae > Kushneria > Kushneria sp. AK178. The sequence goes on from NZ_CP096381.1 coordinate 1,062,762, forward strand.
CATGTTCCCTCCCTGGTATCAGTATTGGATGTTGTTCCCTATGGCGTCTCCAGCTTTATAAGCTGCAGCCGTGCACTCAGTGTGCCATCGCGGAAGTAGTCCGTCTGCACAAGAAGGCCGGGATAGCGCGAGGTGAAATAGAAATGCAGGCGCCGGTCGGGCCTGTCCTCGTCCCAGGCCTCGACATGGCGCGTGGGCCAGCGTCCCTCGGGCACCGGCATCTCCGGGTCGTCGATCACTCGCCAGGCCATGTCATGTTCGCGTTCCTTGTGATCAACATATTGAAACGTGCAGGGGTCGGCGCTGCGCCCGCGACACGAAGGAGCGTCAAAGGCCTGACGACTCAGGGCGAACAGGGCTGCCTGCCGGTCGGGAAGCGGCGAGAGCTGGCCGTCGTCGAGTCGATAGGTATCCCCAAAGCCGAACAGACGATAGCGGCTGTAAAAGCTCCAGGGCGATACGACGGTGTCATCGCGCAGCTGAAAGCGACTGTACTCATAGGCAGTGGCGATCTTGACCGAGGCGTGCATGGTGGTGCGCCAGCCACCCTCATCGTGCTCGAGCTGATGCGTCATGTCGGCGTTGGGCCAGCCGTCGATGGTGAGATGATAGTGGGCCTCGAAGGGCTGAATCTCCCCGGCCCGGATCGGGGCGGACAGCAATAGGGCGGTCATCACCGGAAAAGCGCGATGCATGACATCTCCTGTCGGTTAATGGCAGGGCACACCGGATCGGGGGATCAGTACCCCGTGGCGGGGTCCACGGTCTCGATGGGCTCGCCACGCGTCAGGGCCAGAATGTCGGCGGCGAACTGTCGGGCGCCCTCGGCCACGTCGGTGGGGGCCGCCACGTGCGGCGTGACAATGACGCGGGGATCCTGCCAGAGCGGGTGCTGTGCCGGCAGGGGCTCATTGGCAAACACATCCAGCATCGCGCCGCGCAGGTGCCCGCGCTCGATGAGGGCAAGCAGGGCGTCCGGGTCCAGGGTGGTGCCGCGGCCGGCGTTGATGACCACGGCGCCCTCGGGCAGCCGCGCCAGTCGCGGCTCATCAAGCAGCCCGCGCGTCCCGGGGGTGTCCGGCAGCAGGCTGACAATAACCCGCGAGGTGTCCAGAAAGGCGTTCAGACCGGTGTCGCCGTGATGGGTATCGATGCCTTCAAGGTGTTTTTCACGGCGGCTCCAGCCCTGCACCTCAAAGCCCTGGGCGCGGATGCGACGGGCGCACGCCTGACCGAGCGTGCCCAGCCCCAGAATGCCCACGCGCCAGTCGCTACGATCATTTAACGGCTGCTCCTGCCAGTGACTCTTGAGCTGCTGTTGGCGGTAGCGGTCCATGTCGCGATAGAAATGCAGAATGCCGTAGAGCGCGTAGTCGGCCATCAGCGCCCCCATGCCGGCATCGCGCAGGCGAACGATGGGCACGTCCGGTAGCCCGGGAAGGCTCAGCAGGGCATCCACCCCGGCGCCGGCGTTGAAGATCGCCTTCAGCGAGGCGTCCTGACACGCCAGCAGCGAGGCCGGCGGCTTCCAGACGAGGAGAATATCGGCCGGGCCTTCGCCGGCCTCCTCGGTGGTCGCGATCTCGACGCCAGGCAGCACCGGCTGCAGTTCACGCGTCAGTATCTCCTGCCAGCGTGTCGCCTCGGGGGCGTGAATCAGAATGCGCATATCGTCTCCCCTCGCGCGTGGTGCAGGCCGGGCCCGGCAGGCATCGTTGCCTCAGAGCCAGCCGCGATGCTTGAAGTAAAGATAGGGCGAGATGCCCGACAGGATCATGATCCCGATGGCAAAAGGGTAGCCCAGCGGCCAGTGCAGTTCCGGCATGACATCAAAGTTCATGCCGTAGATGCTGGCGATCATGGTCGGCGGCAGAAATACCACGGCGGCGATCGAGAAAATCTTGATGATCTGGTTCTGCTGGATGTTGATAAAGCCCTGGGTCGTGTCCATCAAAAAGTTGACCTTGTCGGACAAAAAGGTGTTGTGGGACATCAGGGCGTCCACGTCCTGAAGCACCTCACGGGCCTGCTCCTGCAGCTCCGGATGGCGTCGCAGGTGGCGCAGCAGAAAGTGCAGCGAACGCTGGGTGTCCATCAGACACAGGCGAATCTTGCCGACGCTATCCTCGACCTTGGCCAGCCGGTCGATGGCGTCCTCGAGGTCGGAGTCCTCGACTTCCAGCACCTGATGGCTGACCTGCTCGAGGTCACGGTGCATGTCCTCGACGCTGTCGGCCAGGTTTTCCACCTTCTGTTCGAAGATGGTGACCATCAGCTCCTGGGGCGAGCCGGCCTCGATCTGGCCGCGCCGGGCACGCAGGCGTAGCAGTCTGAAATCGGCCAGATCCTCCTCGCGCAGGCTGAGCAGTCGCCGGGACTGAAGAATGAAGGCCACCGTGGTGTTCTGGTGCTTGCCTTCATTGCGGGTCAGAAACAGGGAGTGGACGTGGAGGCCGTCGGCGTCGGCGAAATAGCGCGCCGAGGATTCGATCTCTTCGACATCGGTGCTGCCGGGAAGCTCCTCGGCCAGAAAGGGGGCCAGGGCCTGACGTTCGCTGTCACTGGGGTCCTGAGCATCGATCCAGGTGGCCTGCGACAGTCGCTCGTCGAGCGCGTCATCGGCCAGCTCGTGGATAGTATGCTGCTCAAGGCTGTAGGTCCTGATCATGATGACATCCCGACACGGTTTGGGTAGTCTGCATGATCCCAGAGCGGCGTGTTATTGCCAAAGACTTTAGCAACGCCCGTGCCGGCGCGTGAGGGGCAGGCGTTGTCCGGTCTCAGGCGGGCTGCGCGGGCGGGGCTGAATCGATCATGGCGCAGTGATGGCAGGCGTTGATGTCCACCAGCAGTGCGGCCAGCGTTTCCAGACACAGCACGGACATGATCTTCTTGCCCTCCCCGGTGCCCACCACGATCAGCCGCTTGCACTGCTCGATGGGCGGCGTGCCGGTCTCCTGCTCGCCGCGCCAGCGAATGATCAGACTGTCTGCCGGGGCATCGATATATTCGATGTGACGCGCGTTGTCGATCATGAAACCGACCCGGTACTCGCCGCAGGCCACGATCAGAACATCGGTGGCCGGCGTGTCGTGGGGCGTTTTCAACAGTTCGCGCAGATCGATCAGCGAGACGGCGCGATCGCGGTGGGGCAGTGTCCCCGCCCAGCCCTGTTTGGGGTTGGTACTGGGGGTGACGTCCTCCGGCATGGCGATGACTTCATCGAGCTGTTCCAGCGGTGTGACGTATTGACCGAAGGCATCATAGTGGACGAAGGCAAAGCGGCGGTAGACCACGTCCTGTGTCCGGGTATCGTCGACCCGGCCGGCGTACATGGCCGCGATGGTGAGAAAGTCCTGGTCGGTGGCAAAGCGGGCCTCGTCAAGCAGCAGTGATTCGCCAAGCTCGGCATGGGTCATCATGCCGGTCACGGTGGCCTCGGCGCATGACTGGTTGTCGGCCAGCGGCATCAGCTCTGCCGGGTCGTAATCGACCATGCGCAGGACACGGCTGGCCGCCAGGCCCAACAGCTGGCCGCGTACGGCCACCACGACCATCAGATGGGCGCGGTCCGTACATGGTTTCTCGAGGCGGGCCAGGATCAGCGGGCAGAACACGGCCATGGACTGCTCGCGCAGCGCCGTGGTGCCCATGAATCCCTCGACCTCCAGCACCGGGGGCGCGAGCGTCTCGAGCGGCTGAATTTCACGCACCATCGCGGCGGGCAGACTGAGATGGATACCCAGGCAGTCGATCATGAGCGCTCGGGCGCGATCATGCCTCCCCTGGCTGTCCCCTGACAGGCGCCCCGGGGTGAAATCGGGTGTGCTGGCGGTGTCGCTCAGCGAGCGCGTTACTCCATCAAGGGCGAACAAGGCGTCCAGCTCGAGCACATAGACCAGTCGATCCTCACCGCCCAGGTCGGTGTTGAAGGCCGCCGGGATCAGGGTGGCAGTGGTGTCCCGGTGACTGTCCAGCGGCTGCAAACGCTCGTTCGGCACCGTTGTAATTCCGTGAATGGCGTCCACGCGCAGGCCGAAGACGCCGGACTGCCAGTGCACGATCGCCACTCGGTCACCGGCGTGTCGTGCATCGACACCATCATCAAACTGCAGGAGGCGGGCCAGGTCGATCACCGGGATCATTTCATCGCGCAACATGAACGCGCCCAGTGACCAGGCCGGTGCCAGCGGCGCCGGCGTCAGCGCCTGCGGCAGGTCGGCCACTTCCCGCAGGGCGTTGACGGGCAGGGCGACATTGCTGCTGCCGATGCCCAGTACCCCATAGGTGTTGTTGCCGGTGGCGTATTCGTTCATGTCAGGCGCTCTTGTGGGAGGAGGCGGTGGCAAGCCCTTCCGGCTGGTGGGTGCCGGTGGCGGCATTCAGGGCCAGAATCGACTGCTCGACGTGCTCGGCCGTCTCCAGCTGCGCGCGCGTGGCATGGGTGATTTCATCCACCGATGAGCTGGTCTTTTCGATGCCTTCCACGATCTTGTCAAAGGAGCTTCTGGCATCACGCGAGACCACGTTGCCTTCTTCAATGCGCCGATTGGATTCGCCCAACAGGCGATTGATCTGTCGTGTGGCATCGGAGGATTTCTCGGCCAGTTTTCGGACCTCGTCGGCGACCACCGAAAAGCCCAGGCCGTGCTCGCCGGCGCGGGCGGCTTCGATGGCGGCATTGAAGGCCAGCAGATTGGTCTGATTGGCGATCTCGCCGATGACCTTGACGATGGCATCGACATCCTCGGAGGCCTTGCGGATGGCCTCCATCACCTCGGTCGAGCGCGTCACCATGTCGCTGCCGCGCTGCGCTTCCTCCTGGGTGAAGTGGGCGAGCTGCTGGGTGAGCTGGGCATTTTCGGCGATGGCGTTGATTGAAGTATTCAGGCCGGTGATGCTCGAGCCCATCGATGACGCCTGGTCCCGGATGCTCTCCTCGAGCTTGACCTGGTCGGTGATGTCGGTGGCGAACTTGATGATCTTGTGAGGGTTGCCCTTCGCATCGAAGATCGGGTTGTAGGTGCCCTGAATCCAGACGCGGCGCCCGAACTTGCCCAGTCGGCCGAAACGGCCGCTGAAGAATTCGCCGTTGCTGAGCTTTTGCCAGAAGTCACGATATTCGGTGCTCATGACGTAGTTGCTGTCGCAGAACACGCGGTGATGCTGGCCCTGGATTTCATCCAGGGTGTAGCCCATGGTGTGCAAAAAATTGCGATTGGCGGTGAGGATATTGCCCTTGAGGTCGAATTCGATCACGGCCTGGGCCCGGTCGATGGCCTTGAGCCGACCCTCGAGCTCCACGCCCTCGTGCTTTCTGGCCGTAACGTCGGTGGCCAACTTGACCACCTTGAAGGGGGTGCCGTTCATGTCGAAGATGGGGTTATAGGTCGCCTGCAGCCACAGCTCCCGGCCATCGCGCGTTCGTCGACTGAATTCGCCGCTCATGAACTTGCCACGCCCCAGCTCTTCCCAGAAACGGCGGTACTCGTCGCTCTGGGCGTACTCCGGGTCACAGAACATGCGGTGATGCTCACCAATGATGTCGCTGGCCCGGTAGCCCACTGCTGCCAGAAAGTTGTCGTTGGCCGACAGAATGTGGCCCTGCAGATCGAATTCGATGACGGCCTGGGCGCGGCCAATGGCGTTGACCTTGCCTTCAAATTCCGCGTTGGCCAGCTTGCGCTGCGTAATGTCGGTGGCGAACTTGACGATGCGATAGGGGCGTCCGGCGGCATCCATGATCGGGTTGTAGGTGGCATGCAGCCAGATTTCGCTGCCGTCCTTGCGAAAGCGCCGGTATTCGCCCTGAGCAAACTCGCCACGCGCCAGGTTTTTCCAGAACTCCCGGTATTCAACCGAGCGGGTATGGGCTTCGTCACAGAACATGCGGTGATGCTCCCCGATGATTTCGCTGGCGCGATAGCCCACGGTGACCAGGAAGTTGTCGTTGGCCGACAGGATATTGCCCTGCAGGTCGAACTCGATCACGGCCTGGGCGCGATTGATGGCATCCACCTTGCCCTCGAACTCGGCATCACGCTGCTTCTGGGCGGTAATGTCGGAGGCGAACTTGATTACCCGCACCGGGTTGCCGCTGTCATCGAAGATGGGGTTGTAGGTGGCCTGCAGCCAGATCTCCCGACCGCCGTTGCCGATGCGACGATACTCGCCGGTGTCGAACTCACCGCGTCCGAGCTTTTGCCAGAAGGCGCGGTATTCGGGAGAGGCAATTTCTTCCGGATCGCAGAAGATACGATGATGCTTGCCCCGGATCTCCTCGAGCTCATAGCCCACCGTGGTCAGAAAGTTCTCGTTGGCATCGACAATGATGCCTTCGGTGGTGAACTCGATGACGGCCTGGGCGCGGTCGATGGCGGCGCGAAAATAGTCTTCCTGGCTGGCGGTGCTGATAGTGGTATCGCTCATGCTGAATATCCCGTGGGCTGACAGATACAGGAGCACCATCGGCAAGAGGCAGGATCATGGTGCTTTATTGGTGGTTTGTATCGACCTCGAGAAAGTCTTGCTTTAATTAGATTTGTTAATGCGAGTATCACTATGGTGCATGCTGTTGTCGCTTGATGCGGCCTCTGCGTGCCGATGGCAGGCGATGCGGAAAGCTTTTGACGCGGATGCTCGGGCAGGGGCAGACTTGGCTGAAGGCGGGGTCGGTGGCATGGCAACCGCCGCTTTTGTGCACCATGCTTATTGTCGGAAAGCCGTCGAATACAATAAATGCCCGATCCCTGGACCGGTAAAAGCGAGCGCCCATGACCGATATTGCACTTCCCTTTACACGCGAGGAGTACGCTCAGCGGCTGGCACGGGTGAGAGCGGCGATGGCGCGGGCCGAGCTGGACCTTCTGATCGTCTATGACCCGTCCAACATGGCGTGGCTGACCGGCTACGACGGCTGGTCGTTCTACGTTCATCAGTGCGTTTTGATCAGCCTTGACGAGGCGCCGGTCTGGTACGGCCGCCGTCAGGACAGCAACGGGGCGATACGTACCTGCTATATGGACCCCGATACCCATGTGACCTGGTATCCGGACTACTACGTCCAGAATCCCGAGATGCACCCGATGGAGTATCTGTCCCAGTCGATCCTGCCCCAGTGGCAGTGGCATCGAGGGCGCATCGGCGTCGAGATGGACAACTACTATTTCTCGGCCAAGGCCTATACCAGCCTGCTGGCGAATCTGCCCGAGGCCACGCTGGTGGACGCCAACGGCCTGGTCAACTGGTGCCGGGCGATCAAATCCCCCACCGAGATCGAATACATGCGCGTGGCCGGGCGCATCGTGGATGAAATGCACGCGCGCATTCTCGACATGGTCGAGCCCGGTCTGCCCAAGAGCCGGCTGGTGGCCGAAATCTATCGCGCCGGCGTTGAAGGGGTCGAGGGCCACGGCGGCGACTATCCGGCCATCGTACCCCTGCTGCCCACCGGCAAGGACGCCGCCGCGCCCCATCTGACCTGGGACGATGCGCCGTTCAGGGAAGGTGAGGGCACCTTTTTCGAGATTGCCGGCGTCTACAAGCGCTACCATGCGCCGCTGTCGCGCACGGTCTTTCTGGGCCGGCCGACCCGTGACTTTCTGCGCGGCGAGTCGGCGCTGCTGGAGGGGATCGAAAACGGCCTCGAGGTCGCAAAACCCGGCAACCGCTGCTGCGATCTGGCCATGGCGCTGGGCGCGGCGATGGACAAATGGGGCTTTGACCGCGGCGGCGCCCGCTGTGGCTATCCCATTGGACTCAGCTATCCGCCCGACTGGGGCGAGCGCACCATGAGCCTGCGCCCGAGCGACAACACCATCCTCGAGCCCGGCATGACCTTTCACTTCATGCCGGGCATGTGGATGGATGACTGGGGCCTCGAAATTACCGAGTCGATTCTGATTACCGAGACCGGGGTGGAGACCTTCAGCAACTTCCCCCGTCAGCTCTTCGTCAGATAGCGCACCCGCAACCGGTGCGCCGCGATGCTTGCAGGCGCACCGGCAACACTCACTCTCAGGGGAGCAGCACTGCCCATGCGTCCAAGTCCGATTTCCGCCACCGTTGATTTTGACGCCGACGGCGTCCAGCACGGCTTTTTGAAGCTGCCGGTCTCCCATGACGAGTCTGCCTGGGGCGCGGTCATGATCCCGATCACCGTGGTCAAGAATGGCGAAGGCCCCACGGTGCTTTTGACCGGCGGCAATCACGGCGACGAGTACGAGGGCATCACGGCGCTTTTGAAGCTGGCCCGGCGCCTGACGGCCGAAGAGGTTCAGGGGCGCGTCATTATCGTGCCGATGATGAATCAGCCGGCGGCGCAGGCCGGGCGTCGCACCTCGCCGATGGATCGCGGCAATCTCAATCGCAGCTTTCCGGGCGACCCCGACGGCGGGCCGACAAGGCAGATTGCCGACTACTTCACCCGCTACCTGGTGCCGATGTGCGACTACGCGCTGGATCTGCACTCGGGCGGGCGCACGCTGGATATCCTGCCGTTCGCTGCCGCCCATCGGTTGGAGGATCTGGCGCTCGAGCGCCAGAGCCTCCAGGGGGCAATCGACTTTGGCGCTTCGACGGCCATCATGATGTATGAGCTGGATGCCGCGGCGCTCTACGACACGGTGGTGGAAAACCAGGGCCGGGTGCTGGTGACCACCGAGCTGGGCGGCGGCGGTACTTCCACGCCGGCGAGTATCGAAATCAGCGAGCGGGGCGTGCGCAACTTTTTGATCTTCGCCGGCATTACCGAAGGCGAGATTCAGCGCCCGCCACGCCAGCAGTATGTCGAAATGCCGGATGCCTCCTGCTACGTCCAGAGCGAACATGCCGGGCTTCTGGAGATGACCTGCGCCCTGGGCGGAATGGTCCGGACAGGCGAGGTGGTGGCTCGTGTCTGGGACATGACGCGCACCGGGGCAGAACCGGTCGAGTATCGCGCCGGGCGTGACGGGCTGGTGCTGGCACGCCGCTTTCCGGCCCGCGTCGAGATGGGCGATACCCTGGTGGTCATCGGCGAAGTGGTCGACACGCTCGAGCGATGAGCGGCGAAGCGCGGGTCCGCAGCGTGGCCGCCATGGCACGCTGTTACCGGTACAGGGGAGATGCCTGTCTGATCTGGCGAGGCCGATGAAACTGGATCAATACGATTTTCGCATTCTCGAGATTCTGGCGCGTGACGGGCGCATCACCAAGTCGCGTCTGGCCGAGACGATCAACCTGTCGGTCAGCCCCTGCTGGGAGCGCGTCAGACGTCTCGAGCGCGCCGGCATCATCGAAGGCTACAGCGCCCGCATCAGCGATCGGGTACAGGTGGCGCTGACGTCCGTGTGGGTGCAGATCGAGCTGGACAATCACAGCATGAGCGTCTCCGAGCGGTTCGAGCGCACCATGCGCGAGACGGCGCAGGTCAGTGAGTGCGTGGCCGTGGGGGGCGGGGTGGATTATCTGGTGCTGATCGAGGCCGAAAGCATCGATCAGTATCAGCGCCTGATCGATCGCTGGCTGATGGAAGATCTCGCCATTCGCCGCTACTTCACCTATATCGTGACCAAATCCATCAAAAGGCCGTCATCCCCGCTGATCCGGCTTCGGGCCGACAATGCAAATTGAGCGCGCCGACGCTTTCGCGTAAACTGATCTCCCATCCTGGCCCGCCCTTCTGGCCGGCCTTCGCCCAGCATTAACAGGTTCCCCATGACGACGCGATATATTTTCGTGACCGGTGGCGTTGTGTCTTCTCTTGGTAAAGGCATCGCTGCAGCTTCTCTGGCCGCTATTCTGGAAGCCCGTGGCCTGAAGGTCACGATTCTCAAGCTCGACCCCTATATCAACGTCGATCCGGGCACCATGAGCCCCTTCCAGCATGGCGAAGTCTTTGTCACCGAAGACGGCGCCGAGACCGATCTGGACCTGGGGCACTACGAGCGCTTTATCCGTTCGCGCATGACCCAGGCCAACAACTTCACTACCGGCCGGGTCTATGAACACGTGCTCAAAAAGGAGCGCCGCGGCGATTACCTGGGCGGCACCGTGCAGGTCATTCCCCACATTACCGACGAGATCAAGCGTCGCGTGAAGGCCGGTGCCGAAGGCTATGACGTGGCGCTGGTCGAGATCGGCGGCACCGTGGGCGATATCGAGTCGCTGCCGTTTCTGGAAGCCATCCGTCAGCTGCGCAGCGAAGTCGGCTCCAGCCGCGCGCTGTACATGCACCTGACGCTGGTGCCCTATATCAAGACGGCCGGCGAGACCAAGACCAAGCCGACCCAGCACAGCGTCAAGGAGCTGCGCTCGATCGGCATCCAGCCCGATATTCTGCTGTGTCGCAGCGAGGTCGAGCTCGAAGCCAGCGAGTGTCGCAAGATCGCGCTCTTTACCAACGTCGACGAGCGCGCCGTCATTCCAATGCAGGATGCCGATACCATCTATCGCATCCCGCTGATGCTGCATGACCACGAGCTTGACGATATCGTCTGCGACAAGCTGCGCCTCGAGGCCGCGCCGGCCGATCTGGGCGAGTGGGTCCGGGTGCTCGACGCCAAGCTCAATCCGCTCAAGACCATCAACATCGCCATGGTCGGCAAGTACATGGAGCTGCTGGACGCCTACAAGTCGCTCAACGAATCGCTGATGCACGCCGGCATTCAGACCCGCGTGAAGGTCAATATCGACTATGTCGACTCCGAGACCATCGAGCGCGAGGGCGTCGAGCGGCTCGAGGGCAAGGATGCGATCCTGGTACCCGGCGGCTTCGGCTCGCGCGGTGTGGAAGGCAAGATCGCCACCGCCCGCTATGCCCGTGAACACGGCATTCCCTATCTGGGCATCTGTCTGGGCATGCAGGTGGCGGTTATCGAGTTTGCCCGCCACAAGGCCGGCTGGCGCGATGCCAACTCCACCGAGTTTACCCATGACACCCGTCACCCCGTGGTGGGTCTGATCACCGAATGGATTACCCCGGAAGGGCGGATCGAAACGCGGGACGAGACCTCCGATCTGGGCGGTACCATGCGCCTGGGCGGCCAGAGCTGCGTTCTGACCGAGGGCTCGAAGGCCCGCGAGATCTATGGCAGCGAGACCATCATCGAGCGCCATCGCCACCGCTACGAGATCAACGATCAGTTCGTGGCCGATCTGGAAGCCGCCGGCATGGTCTTCTCCGGGCGCAGCGTGGATCAGTCGCTGGTCGAGATGGTCGAACTGCCGGACCATCCCTGGTATGTTGCCTGTCAGTTCCATCCGGAATTTACCTCGACCCCGCGCGATGGGCACCCGCTCTTCACCGGCTTTGTCAACGCCGCGCTGACGCATCGCGCCGCGCGCACCCACAAGGCCGGCACGCGTGATCAGCAGGAGCGTGACGATGACAGGCACTGACACCACGGCGCAGACCACCGTCGCCATTGGCGATATCACCACCGGCAATCAGCAGCCGCTGACGCTTTTTGGCGGCATGAACGTGCTGGAATCGCGGGACATGGCCATCGAGGTGGCCGATGCCTGGGTCGAGGCGACGAAGGCGCTGGGGATTCCCTATGTCTTCAAGGCCAGCTTTGACAAGGCCAATCGCAGCTCGATCCACTCTTATCGCGGACCGGGCCTTGATGACGGGCTGAAGATTCTTGATGAGGTCAAAAGCCGCTTCAACGTGCCGGTGCTGACCGACGTGCACGAGCCGCATCAGGCACGTGCCGTGGCCGATGTCTGCGATGTTATCCAGCTGCCGGCCTTTCTGGCCCGCCAGACCGATCTGGTCGTGGCGATGGCGAACACCGGGGCGGTGGTCAATATCAAGAAACCACAGTTTGTTGCGCCGCATGAAATGCGCCATATCATTACCAAGTTCGAGGAGGCCGGTAACAACCGGCTGATCCTGTGCGAGCGCGGCTCGAGCTTTGGCTACAACAACCTGGTGGTGGACATGCTCGGCTTCGGCGAGATGAAGCGAACCGGCTATCCGGTCTTTTTCGACGTCACCCATTCGCTGCAGCAGCCGGGCGGCCGGGCCGACAGTGCCGGCGGCCGGCGCCAGCAGGTCGTCGAGCTGGCCCGGGCGGGTATCGCCACCGGCATTGCGGGGCTTTTCGTCGAGGCGCACCCCGACCCGGACAACGCCCGCTGCGACGGCCCCTGCGCACTGCCGCTGGATCGGCTGGCGCCCTTTCTGGAGCAGATTCGCATGCTCGATGGGGTGGTCAAGCATTTCGACCCCATCGACATCCGCTAGTCCTGAAACGCCGGTCATGATGACCGGCGTTTTTATTGGTAAGTTACCCGGTAGCGACCGGCGCTGTTGATGCCGGTCCGGTGGTGTTGTGATAACGCTGGCATGGCAGGCAGGCAAGTGGCTTTCTATGCTGTCATGACGCGTTCATTCGAGTCCGGTCCGAAAGCCCGGGCCGGCAGTTAACCAGTGAGGATGCTTTAGATGGCCGAGATTGTTGATATACATGGACTCGAGGTGCTCGATTCGCGTGGTAATCCCACCGTCATGGCCACGGTCACCCTGACCGGCGGCATCAGCGAGCAGGCCTATGCGCCCTCCGGTGCCTCGACCGGCTCGCGCGAGGCGCTGGAGCTGCGCGATGGCGACAAGTCGCGCTATCTGGGCAAGGGCGTCACCAAAGCCGTCAACGCCGTCAATACGGTGATTCGGGATCGTCTCAAGGGCATGGATGCCAGCGATCAGCGGGCGCTGGATCAGGCCATGCTGGAACTGGATGGCACGGACAACAAGGGCAATCTGGGCGCCAACGCCATTCTTGCCGTCTCGCTGGCGGCCGCGCGTGCCGCCGCGACCGAGAAGGGCATGCCGCTGTACGCGCACATTGCCGAGCTCTACGGCACGCCGGGCCAGTACAGCATGCCGCTGCCGATGATGAACATCATGAATGGTGGTGAGCACGCCGACAACAATGTCGATATTCAGGAGTTCATGATTCAGCCGGTCGGCGCGAAGAGCTTCGCCGAAGGGCTGCGTATGGGCGCCGAAATCTTCCATGCGCTCAAGAAGGTACTTTCCGGTCGCGGCCAGTCCACGGCCGTGGGTGACGAGGGCGGTTTCGCGCCGGATCTGGAGTCCAACGCCGACGCGCTGGGCGCGATCAAGCAGGCGGTCAGCGATGCCGGCTATCAGCTCGGCACCGATGTCACCCTGGCGCTCGACTGCGCCGCGTCCGAATTCTACAAGGACGGTCAGTACGCGCTCTCCGGTGAAAACAAGACCTTCACCAGCGAGAGCTTTGCCGACTATCTGGCCGACCTGGTCGATCAGTACCCGATCGTCTCCATCGAGGACGGTCTGGACGAAGCCGACTGGGACGGCTGGAAGGCGCTCACCGACAAGCTGGGCGATCGCGTCCAGCTGGTGGGTGATGATCTGTTCGTGACCAACACGCGGATCTTTCGCGAGGGGATCGACAAGGGCATCGGTAACTCGATTCTGATCAAGTTCAACCAGATCGGCTCGCTGACCGAGACGCTGGATGCCATCAAAATGGCCCGCGATGCCGGCTATACCGCCGTGATCTCGCATCGCAGCGGCGAAACCGAGGACACCACCATCGCGGATCTGGCGGTCGGCACCTGTGCCGGGCAGATCAAGACCGGCTCGCTGTCGCGCAGTGATCGCGTGGCCAAGTACAACCGGTTGCTGGTCATCGAGGATCAGCTGGCCGGCAAGGCGCCCTACCGAGGGCTGGCCGAGGTGAAGGGTCAGTCCTGATCCGGTTGATCTGAATCATTAAATTTAATCCGACTGCGCCATGCAGTCGGATTTTTTATGTCCGCGCTCTATATTCGACGAATCCTGGACGATTGGCTTGACCATGGAGGGGGGCAGAACCCACCATGAGTTTATTCGAAGCGGCCCGCATGCGGGTACAGAGCTTCACTCCTTTCTTAAATTTTTGATCTGATTGGCTTTTTTGGAAAAATTAAGCGTTCTGATCGTTACAAGTCTTTGATTAATTCTTTTTTTAAAATCTTTTTATCGATCAGTAGCACTGATCGAGCCTTCATCTGACGGCGTCAAATGGATGGCACCGTTCAGGACATCAACGACACTACAGGATTCTGGCGCGCTGGGTATCGGATGGATTCGATCTCTCCGCATGGACGACGCCAATGGATAGCGGGCCAACGGACAGGCTCAAGGATGCAGGAGGCAAGGGCGGCCCTGCGGGGCCGCCTTTTTCAACAAGGCTTGATCGCCTGGCAGTGCTGATCGGGTTTTCATCCGACGGTGGCAAAGGGATGGCACCGTTTGGAACATCAACGACAACATGAGGTTCTGGCGCGCTGGGTATCGGATGGATTCGATTTCTCTGCATGGATGACGCCAATGGACGGCGAGCCAATGGACAGGCTCAAGGACGCAGGATGCAAGGGCGGCCCCTCGGGGCCGCCTTTTTTTGTGCGCCACTGTCAAGGCGGGTTACCGGCAGTGGTAGCCGACACGATCGGATAACATCAGGCCGGGGAGGGGCGTGTCGGGACGGCATCGGTCCCGACAGTGATTACTGCGCCAGCTTGTCGATCTTGCCGGGCACACCGTTCCACTCATCGGCATCGGCGGGTGGGTCGGTCCGCTCGTTGATGTTGGGCCACTTCTCGGCCAGGTCGGCGTTGATCTCGATGAACTTCTCCTGACCCTCCGGCAGCTCGTCCTCCGAATAGATGGCCTCGGCCGGACACTCCGGCTCGCAAAGGGCGCAGTCGATGCATTCATCCGGATGAATGACCAGAAAGTTGGGGCCTTCATAGAAGCAGTCGACCGGGCAGACTTCTACACAGTCCGTGTATTTGCATTGAATGCAGTTCTCGGTGACGACAAAGGTCATGTCACGAACTCCGGGGTAGCAGGCGGTCACGGCCCGTACGGGGACAGACCGTGTTGAAAAGGGGTGTGGGGCGGCCCACGAAAAGGGGCCTTATTCTAGAAGGCGCGCCCGTCCGGCGACAAGCCGCATGTGCTGAAAGCGTCCTGCCGGCCCGGGCGGTCATGGGCATCAGTCCAGTCGGTCACGCCATTGATACAGCCACTCCTGGGCCTGACGCGGTGACAGGGCATCCAGATCCAGCTGCGACAGCGCCTCGACCATCGGATGCGGGGTGGCAGCAAACAGATCGTCCTGCTGCGGCGGCGCTGTCTCCGGGGCTGATGGCGGCGAGGCAGGGGCCGGGCGTTCGATGTCCTGCGCTTCCAGCGTCATGAGCTTTTCCCGGGCGCGGGCAATGACCGAGCGGGGCACACCGGCCAGCTGGGCCACCTGAAGCCCGTAGCTCTGGCTGGCGGGGCCCGGTTCGACCCGGTGCATGAACACGATGCCGTCGTTGTGCTCGGTGGCATTGAGATGCACGTTGGCGACCCCCTCGGCGTGCTCGGGCAGGGCGGTCATTTCGAAATAGTGGGTGGCAAACAGCGTAAAGGCGCGCGTGCCGGTCAGGTGTTCGGCGGCCGCCCAGGCCAGCGACAGCCCGTCAAAGGTGCTGGTGCCGCGGCCGATCTCGTCCATCAGCACCAGGCTGTGATCGGTGGCGTTATGCAGAATGCTGGCGGTTTCGGTCATTTCGACCATGAAGGTCGAGCGCCCGCCGGCCAGGTCATCCGAGGAGCCGATGCGAGTGAAGATGCGATCAATCGGGCCGATATCGGCGCTGGTGGCGGGCACGAAACAGCCGGTGTGCGCCAGCAGGGCGATCAGGGCATTCTGACGCATGAAGGTGGATTTACCGCCCATGTTGGGTCCGGTAATCACCAGCATGCGGGTGTCGTCATCAAAGTGCAGGTCGTTGGGCACGAAAGGGTGGCTCGAGACGTGCTCGACCACCGGATGGCGGCCGTCGCGGATGGTCATGCCCGGCGTGTCATGCAGTACCGGACAGACCAGTGACAGGGCATGGGCCCGTTCGGCAAAAGTGTGCAACACATCCAGGGTGGCCAGCGCCTGCGCCATCCGTGTCAGGGCCGTCAGCTCGGCGTTGAGCGCCTCGAGCAGGCCGTCATACAACAGCTTTTCACGCGCCAGCGCCCGGGTGCGGGCCGACAGCGCCTTGTCCTCGAAGGTCTTGAGTTCGGGGATGATAAAGCGCTCGGCGTTTTTGAGGGTCTGGCGGCGGATGTAGTCCGCCGGCGCTTCGCGCGCCTGCGCCCGGGGAATCTCGATGTAATAGCCGTGCACCCGGTTGTAGCCCACCTTGAGCCCGGCAAGGCCGGTGCGCTCGCGCTCGCGTGCCTCCAGCTGGACCAGATAGTCGCCGGCGTTTTCGTGCAGTGACCGGTACTCGTCGAGCTCCTCGTCAAAGCCTTCGCGGATGACGCCGCCATCGCGAATCACCACCGGCGGGCTGTCGATCAGGGCGCGACTCAGCGTATCGGCCAGCGTCGGCCAGGGCACGATGTCCCGGGCCAGGTCATCCAGAACGCTGCCTGCGGGGATCGTCTGCAGCCGCTCGGCCAGCGCCGGCAGGGCATTGAGGGCGTCGCGCAGCCGGGCCAGATCCCGCGGGCGGGCGCTGAGCAGGGCCACGCGGGCCAGGATGCGCTCGATGTCGCCGATGCCGCGCAGGATGTCGTTGAAGGCTTCGATGTGGTCCTCGTCGCCCAGCCGCTTCACGCCCTGTTGTCGGGCATTGATCTGATCCCGGTCGCGCAGCGGACGGTTGAGCCAGCGGCGCAGCAGGCGGGCGCCCATGGGGGTGGCCGTGGTGTCGAGCACCGAGGCGAGTGTATTGTCCTGCCCGCCGGCCATGTTGCGGTCGATCTCCAGATTGCGCCGGCTGGCGGCATCGATGACCACCGAGTCGTCGCGGTTTTCCACGCCGATGGCGGTGATATGCGGCAGCGCCGTGCGCTGGGTGTCGCGGACGTAGTCGATCAGCACGCCCGCGGCCGTCAGCGCGCGGGTCATGTGGTCGCAGCCAAAGCCCGACAGGTTCTGGACCTGCAGCTGGTCGCAGAGCAGGCGTCGTGACGTTTCCAGGTCGAAGTGCCAGTCGCTCTGGCGCTGCAGACCGGGTCGCTCTTCAAGGCGTGCGGGCAGGGGCAGGCTCTCCATGACCAGCAGTTCGGCCGGGTCGAGCCGGTGCAGCTCGGCCAGCATGTCCCCTTCGCCCTCGACTTCCAGCACGCTGAAGCGGCCGCTGGAGAGTTCCAGCCAGGCCAGTCCCCAGTGATCGTTATCGCCGTGCAGGGCCGCGACCAGATTGTCGCGGCGCTCATCGAGCAGGGCCTCGTCGTGAAGCGTGCCGGGGGTGACGATGCGTACCACGCGACGCTCTACCGGTCCCTTGGCCGTGGCCGGGTCACCGATCTGTTCGCAGATGGCCACCGACTCGCCCATGCGGACCAGCCGGGCCAGATAGCTTTCGGCGCTGTGATAGGGTACCCCCGCCATGGGGATGGGGGCGCCGTTGGAGGTGCCGCGGGCGGTCAGCGTGATGTCGAGAAGTGAAGCGGCGCGTTTGGCATCCTCATGGAAGAGCTCGTAGAAATCTCCCATGCGATAAAAGAGCAGCACGCTGGGGTGCTCGCGCTTGATGCGAAAATACTGCGCCATCATGGGCGTTGGTTGGGACTCGGTCTTGCCTGCCACGTGAAATTGACCCTGTCCGATGACATATGAGGTGAAAGGCTCCCGAGATTATCATGATCCGCTATCGCGGCTGTATTGCTATAGTGCAGACAGTGCAGGTTTCTCGCCTGCGGCAGGGGGAGCATGGTTATCGGGGTGGTGTCCCCATTGCCGGCAGCGATCGAGTACCATGTGATTTTGTCAATTAAAGGTCATCGGCGGGAGTTGTCATGGCAACAGCATCGGGCATACAGGCGCTGGCCAGCCGGCTGTGTCTGCTCTGTGAGCAGCAGCGTGTGGTGCTGACCACCGCCGAATCCTGCACCGGCGGTGGTGTGGCACGGGCCATTACCGACGTTGCCGGCAGCTCGGCGTGCTTCGAGACCGGCTATGTCACCTATGCCAACAGTGCCAAGCAGCGCCTGCTGGGCGTGTCATCGGTGTCACTGGCGCTTTTCGGCGCGGTCAGCGAGACCGTGGTGCATGAAATGGTACGCGGCGCCTGTCGCGACAGCGGGGCGGACCTGGGCGTGGCGATCAGCGGCGTGGCCGGTCCGGGCGGCGGGTCACCGGACAAGCCGGTGGGCACGGTGTGGCTGGCCTGGGGCAATGCGACCCAGAGTCAGGCCCAGTGTTATCAGCTCAGCGGCGAGCGCCTCGACGTGCGTCGTGAGGCGGTAGCGCTGGCACTCAAGGGGTTGATCGAGCGACTCGAGGAAAATCCCTTTGACTGAGGCGCGGCGGCGCTGTCTCCATGGGCATGAGGTGAAATAAGTCACCGAGGGGATATGACAGACCGTCCTTTTGGTTTAAAATACTGGATAAGAATACAGTTTATTGACGTGTCAGCGTCAGGCTGACCCGACAGGAGGGCCAACATGGCACAAGATGACAACCGCTCCAAGGCGCTTAACGCAGCCCTTTCCCAGATCGAGCGTCAGTTCGGCAAGGGGGCGGTCATGCGGATGGGCGATGCGCCCCGCGTGGCCATTCCCGCCGTTTCGACCGGCTCGCTCGGGCTGGACATTGCCCTTGGCGTGGGCGGTCTGCCCTTCGGGCGTATCGTTGAAATTTTCGGCCCGGAGGCTTCGGGCAAGACCACCATTACCCTGTCGGTCATCGCTCAGGCGCAGAAGCAGGGCAAGACCTGTGCCTTCATCGATGCCGAGCACGCCCTCGATCCCAGCTACGCCGAGAAGCTGGGCGTCAATCTTGACGACATGCTGGTCTCCCAGCCCGATACCGGTGAGCAGGCGCTCGAGATCTGCGACATGCTGGTACGTTCCGGCGGCGTGGACGT
Source organism: Kushneria sp. AK178 (assembly GCF_053903105.1). Lineage (NCBI taxonomy): Bacteria > Pseudomonadati > Pseudomonadota > Gammaproteobacteria > Oceanospirillales > Halomonadaceae > Kushneria > Kushneria sp. AK178. The sequence continues at coordinate 1,081,638 of NZ_CP096381.1, forward strand.
CATCGTGGTCGACTCGGTGGCCGCGCTGACACCGCGTGCCGAAATCGAAGGCGAAATGGGCGACTCCCACGTCGGCCTTCAGGCGCGTCTGATGTCGCAGGCGCTGCGCAAGGTGACCGGACACATCAAGAATGCCAACTGCATGGTGATGTTCGTCAATCAGATCCGCATGAAGATCGGTGTCATGTTCGGCAACCCCGAAACCACCACCGGCGGCAATGCGCTCAAGTTCTACTCCAGCGTGCGTCTGGACATCCGTCGTACCGGCTCGGTCAAGCAGGGCGATGAGGCCGTGGGTAATGAAACCCGCGTCAAGGTTGTCAAGAACAAGGTGGCGCCGCCGTTTCGTCAGGCCGAGTTCCAGATCATGTACGGCAAGGGCATTTACCACGCCGGTGAAGTGGTCGATCTGGGTGTGCAGTGCAACCTGGTCAGCAAGGCCGGCGCCTGGTACAGCTACAAGGGCAACAAGATCGGGCAGGGCAAGGCCAACGCCGCCCAGTATCTCGAGGACAATCCCGAGGTCATGCAGGAGATCGAGGACGCCATTCGCGGTCAGCTTTTGACCACGCCGCAGGCGAAGGAAGAGGACAAGGCGGCTGACGCCGAGGCCGAAGCACCGGCAGACGCCAACGACGACGAACTGCTGTAACCATCGTTTTGCCATCGCGGTATCGAAGGGGCACGCTCAACAGAGCGTGCCCCTTTTGCTTTAATGGATGACATCACGGAGAGAGAGCGATGTCGCAAAGAACGCCTTATGAAGAGGCTATTGCGCTGCTGGCCCGGCGCGAATATACCCGCAGCGAGCTCGAGGAGCGGCTGCTGCGTCACGAGCATGCGCCCGAGGAGGTCAATGCGCTGCTGGACCGTCTTGCCGCGGAAAACCTGCAGTCCGATGCCCGCTTTGTCGAGCATTTCGTGCGCTCGCGCATTGCGCGGCTGCAGGGCCCGCGCAAGATCAGTGCCGAGCTGGCGGGTCGCGGCATCGAGCGCGAGATGATTGCGCAGGCGCTGGAGGAGAGCGATGCCGACTGGACGGCGCTGGCCGCCGAGGCGCTGGCAAGGCGCTTCGAGGGCCCGGGTGATGACATGAAGGCCCGGGCCAAACGCCAGCGCTTTCTGGCATCACGCGGATTCGACGGCCAGCAGTGCAGCAGCGCCATGCGACAGGCCTGGCCGTCATAGGCCCCCGCGCTGGCACGCGGCAGCCGCCATGAGACACAATGGTGCGTGTCAGGAGTGTCGCGCCGGGAGGCGACATGCTGATACATTAAGCCGCCAAAATTCGTCTCATTGTGCGCATGAGCCCGATGGCGTGCGTACAGGAGGCCGGAATCTCATGAGGGTCGCCCCTCGAGGCGCCTGTTGACGACCGGTAGCGCCGCCCAGAAGCGTCGCCCGGTGCATCGCCTGTTGCCTCATTTTAAAAGACCTGACCCATCGTTTACGGGAAGCCCATGAAAAGCGCCGACATACGACAAGCATTTCTGAAATTTTTTGAACAGCACGGCCATACCCGGGTGCCTTCCAGTTCGCTGGTGCCCGACAACGACCCCACGCTGCTTTTCACCAATGCCGGTATGGTGCCTTTCAAGGATGTCTTTCTGGGGCGTGACCCCAGGCCCTATGTGCGGGCCACCTCGGCGCAGCGCTGCGTGAGGGCCGGTGGCAAGCATAATGATCTGGACAACGTCGGCTATACCGCACGCCATCACACCCTGTTCGAGATGCTGGGCAATTTCAGCTTTGGTGACTATTTCAAGCGTGAGGCCATCCACTACGCCTGGCAGTTTCTGACCGACCAGTTGGGCCTGCCCGCGGAAAAGCTCTGGGTCACGGTGCATGTCAGTGACGATGAAGCCGCCGACATCTGGCTCAACGACGTGGGCGTCAGTGCTGAGCGCTTCTCGCGGCTGGATGAAGACAACTTCTGGCAGATGGGCGAGACCGGCCCCTGCGGGCCGTGTTCGGAAATATTTTATGACCACGGCCCCGACGTTGCCGGTGGCCCGCCGGGTAGCCCGGACGAGGACGGTGACCGCTACATCGAGGTCTGGAATCTGGTCTTCATGCAGTATGACCGCGACGCCCAGGGCAACATGACGCCGCTGCCGAGCCCCTCCATCGACACCGGCATGGGCCTTGAGCGTATTGCCGCCGTCATGCAGGGCGTGCACTCCAACTACGAGATCGACCTGTTCGAGCGTCTGCTGGCCTCCGCCGCCGAAATTACCGGTCAAAACGACATTCATCAGCCTTCGCTGCGCGTCATTGCCGACCACATCCGCTCCTGCGCCTTTTTGATCGTGGATGGCGTCATGCCCGCCAACGAGGGGCGCGGCTATGTGCTGCGTCGCATCATTCGACGCGCCGTCCGCCACGGTCACAAGCTCGGCGTGCGCGAGCCCTTTTTCCATCGTCTGGTGGCAGCGCTGGATGAGGAGATGGGCGGCGCCTATCCCGAGCTGCACGCGCGCCGTGAACAGATCGAAAGGATGCTGCTGAAAGAGGAGGAGCAGTTTGCCCGCACGCTGGATCACGGCATGCGCCTGCTGGATGACGCGCTGGCCGGTCTCGAGTCGAACGAGCTGGATGGCGAGACCATCTTCAAGCTCTATGACACCTACGGTTTCCCCTATGACCTGACCGCCGATATTGCCCGCGAACGCAACATCGCGCTGGACGAAGCCGGCTTTCAGCGCGAGCTCGAGGCGCAGCGCGAGCGTGCCCGCGCCGCCAGCCAGTTCGGGGCGCGCCTCGAGGTGGATATCGATCTGGAAGGCGCCACCGAGTTTGTCGGGCGCGAGCGCCTGACCGCGACCGGGCAGATACTGACGCTGCTCAACGATCAGGGGGCGCCCGTGGACCGGCTCGAAGCCGGGCAGAGCGGCGCCATCGTGCTCAATGAGACGCCCTTTTACGCCGAGTCCGGCGGTCAGATCGGCGATCGCGGCACCCTGACGCTGCCGGGCGTGGTGTTCAACGTGCGCGATACCCAGAAGCGGGGCCAGCACTTCGTGCATCTGGGCGAGGTGAGCGAAGGCGTCCTGCCGGCGCAGGCCACGGTCGAGGCCAGCGTCGAGACGCCGACCCGCCATGCCATCATGCGCAACCACTCGGCCACCCACCTGCTGCACGAGGCCCTGCGGCGCGTGCTCGGTACCCACGTGCAGCAGAAGGGCTCGCAGGTCGGCGATGAGCGGCTACGCTTTGACTTCAGCCACAACGACGCCGTGACGCCTGAAGAGCTCGAGCGGGTCGAGGCGATGGTCAACGAGCAGGTCATGGCCAATACCCCGGTCACCACGCAGCTGATGACGCTGGATGAAGCGCGCAAGCTGGGGGCCCAGGCACTGTTTGAAGCCAAATACGGTGAAAGCGTTCGCGTGCTCACCATGGGCAGCGACGACTTTTCCATCGAGCTGTGTGGCGGTACCCACGTCCTGCGCACCGGCGATATCGGCCCGGTGAAACTGGTCAGCGAATCGGGCGTTGCCGCCGGCGTGCGCCGTATCGAGGCGATCTCGGGCGGTGCGACGCTGCGCTGGTTCCGCGATCAGCAGTCGATGGTGGCGCGCCTGGCCGATCAGGTGCGCGCGCGACCCGACCAGCTTGAGGCGCGCGTGGGTACCCTGCTGGAGCGCAGCCGCGAGCTCGAACGCGAGCTGGAGCGCAACCGGGCGAAGCTGGCCAGCCAGGCCGGCAACGATCTGCTGGACGCCGCCGAGGACATTGGTGGCGTGCGTGTTCTGACCCGTCAGCTCGAAGGTGTAGGCGCGAAGGAGCTGCGTGGCGTCATGGATCAGATGAAAAACCGTCTGGAGTCCGGCGTGATCGTTCTGGCGGTGGCCGGTGATGACAAGGTCAACCTGATTGCCGGCGTTACGAAGGATCTGGTGGATCGTCTCAGTGCCGGCAGCCTTGTCAGCGCCATTGCGCCCATGGTCGGCGGGCGTGGCGGCGGTCGTGCCGACATGGCCCAGGCCGGCGGCAGCGATGTCAGCGGCGTGGACAACGCCCTGCAGGCGGCGCGCCAGTGGGTCGCCGAAACACTTGAAAACTGATTGTCCAATTAACCAACAACAGGGACACCCATGGCGCTTTACGTACAAAAATTCGGCGGTACCTCGGTCGGTAGCGTCGAGCGAATCAAGGCGGTAGCCGAAAAGGTCAAGGGCGTTCGTGACCAGGGTCATCAGGTTGTGGTGGTGGTCTCGGCCATGAGCGGTGAAACCAATCGCCTGATCGAACTGGCCGCCCAGATCAATGAAGAGCCCACGCCGCGTGAAATGGACATGCTGGTGTCGACCGGCGAGCAGGTCACCATTTCACTGCTGGCGATGGCCCTGCATCAGCTGGGCGTCAGGGCCACCTCCTACACCGGGGCCCAGATCGGCATTCGTACCGACAGCGCCCATACCCGCGCCCGTATCCAGCGCATCGAGACCGACGACCTGCGCGCCGATCTCGACGAGGGCCAGGTCGTGGTCGTGGCCGGGTTTCAGGGCGTGGACAGTGAGGGCAACATCACGACCCTGGGCCGCGGCGGCTCCGACACCACCGGCGTGGCGCTGGCGGCAGCCCTCCAGGCTGACGAGTGTCAGATCTATACCGATGTCGATGGCGTCTATACCACCGATCCGCGCGTGTGTGCCAAGGCACGTCGACTGGAAAGCATTACGGTCGAGGAGATGCTGGAGATGGCCAGCCTGGGCTCCAGAGTGCTTCAGATTCGCGCCGTGGAGTTTGCCGGCAAGTACAACGTCCCGCTGCGCGTACTCTCCTCCTTCGAGGACGGTCCGGGCACCCTGATTACTGCAGACGAAGAGATTGCCAACATGGAAGAGCCACTGATCTCGGGTATCGCCTTCAACAACAACGAAGCCAAGCTGACCCTGGTCAATACACCGGATGTGCCGGGGGTTGCCTCGCGCATTCTGGGACCGATTTCGGACGCCAATATCGAAGTCGACATGATCGTCCAGAACGTCGCGCCTACCGGCGGCTACACTGACTTCACCTTTACGGTGGCGAAAAACGATTTTCGCCAGACCCAGCGCATCCTGCAGGAGCAGGTCATCCCGTCACTGGGCGGCGGTGAGGTGCGCGGTGATGACAGGATCGCCAAGGTGTCGCTGGTGGGTGTGGGCATGCGCTCCCACGCCGGCGTGGCGACCCGGATGTTCCGCGTGCTGGCCGATGAGGGCATCAATATCCGCATGGTATCGACTTCAGAAATCAAGATATCGGTCGTTATCGATGAAAAGTTCCTTGAGCTGGCCGTGCGTGCGCTGCATACCGCCTTTGGCCTTGATAAGGCGGATGTGAGCGAGGAGGATTAAAAAAACACGGTAATACAGGGGGTCAGGGTGGTGCTTGCGGGGCTTTCTGCCACACTGAACCAGTGATCGTGTACCAGGAAGGGAGAATCAGGCGGGATAACACAGGTTGGCTCATGGGTCGGCTTGTCGCATAATGCTCCGCTTCATTCAATCCGGTGCACGATCCTTATGAAGCTATGTATAGGGAAGCAGCAATGAAAAGGAGGTCGCAATGCTCATCCTGACTCGCCGCGTGGGTGAGACACTCATGGTTGGCGATGAAATTACCGTGACCGTGCTCGGCGTCAAGGGCAACCAGGTCCGTCTGGGGGTCAACGCCCCCAGAAATGTGTCCGTGCATCGTGAAGAGATTTACCAGCGCATCCAGCATGAGAAGGTCGAAAGCGACGACGACAACGGCACTGCCTGAAGGTCGTCGCGCGCGCATGCCGCCAGTCGAATATATTGAATTACAGGATTTTTTTCACTCGGGGCTGGACAGGCCATAGTAAACTCGGTAATATGCGCGCCGTACCGATCGAGGAGAGATGGCCGAGTGGCTGAAGGCGCTCCCCTGCTAAGGGAGTATAGGGTTTATAGCCCTATCGAGGGTTCGAATCCCTCTCTCTCCGCCACCTTCGGTATCGAATGTCGAAAAGCCCATCCATGGCGGTGACCACGATATTCAATCTGCAGGACCCTGTTGCGCCCGTAGCTCAGCTGGATAGAGTACCTGACTACGAATCAGGTGGTCGGAGGTTCGAATCCTCCCGGGCGCGCCATCAGGTCAGGATGCAAAAACTGTTTTATCTGCGCCCGTAGCTCAGCTGGATAGAGTACCTGACTACGAATCAGGTGGTCGGAGGTTCGAATCCTCCCGGGCGCGCCAGATTCCCGAAACCCCGTCCCTTCCGGACGGGGTTTTCTGCTTTTATACCCCTTGTTGATGCCGCCCCGGGTTCTTCCGGACGGCAGGCCTGCCATGGGCAGATCTGCCGTCATCCCGTTCAGAAAGGGAGAGGCCCGTCCGATATTTCAGCCCGGTACTGCCGTTTCCGCCTGCAGCGCCTTAAGAAAGTCGTCCAGTGCGGTGATACGACGAAGTCTTTGAAAATGCTCGCCGGCCTCGCTGTCGTGCTGGCGCATGATGTTGAGCCACTGTTTCAACAGCGATACCACGACCTTCGAGGGCAGGGCAGGGTCGATGCGCTCGGCATAGGCGGCCAGAAAGGCGCTGCGGTCCTGCCAGCGCGTCGCCGGCAGACGTTCCCCCGTGTTCTGCCAGTGGCGAATGCGACCGGCCAGCCACGGGTCGGCCAGTGCGGCCCGTCCCAGCATGACGTCCCGACAGCCGCTCACTTCCCGTGCGCGCCAGTACTCGTCCAGTGTCCAGATATCGCCGTTGACCACCACCGGGACGCCGGAGCGCTCGCGAATGCGCGCCACCCATTCCCAGTGTGCCGGCGGGCGATACCCCTCGCGGCGGGTACGGGCATGTACCACCAGGCGCTGTGCGCCGCCATCTTCGGCGGCGCGCGCGCACTCAAGGGCCAGCGTCTTGTCCTCAAAGCCGAGGCGCAGCTTGGCCGTCACCGGCACGCCTGTCCCTTCCAGCGCCTCGTGAACACCCTGTACGGCCCGATACACCCGTTCGGGAGACTGCAACAGCGCGGCGCCGCCGTCGTGGCGGTTAACCGTTTTGGCCGGACAGCCAAAGTTCATGTCGACCGCCGGCGCCCCCAGTGCGGCCGCAACGCGGGCATTCTCGCCGAGTCTGTCGGGCTGTGAACCCAGCAACTGCAGATGTACCGGCGTGCCGGCCGGCGTCCGGCTGCCGTGATCGAGCTCCGGACAGATGCGTTGAAAGACCCGGGGCGGCAGACGGGCGTCGGTGACGCGCACGAACTCCGTGACGCCCCAGTCAAAGCCGCCCGGCTCGGTCAAAAGCTCTCGCGTCAGCGCATCGATGACGCCCTCCATGGGCGCCAGGCCGATCAGGCCGGCCCGGGGCGAGGCCTCGTCCGTGACGGTAGAAAAGAAAGTGACTGACATGGCGGGTTCCGCAGGGTTCGTGACTGGCGCCGCCATCATAGGCATATGGGGCGCGAAGGCAAGCACCGCACTGGATCGAGCGCGCGCAGCTCGTAAAGCAGCAGGGTGCCTGCGTCGTGTCGATCGGGTCTAGAGCACGGCAATGGCCGAGTCGGTACGCGGCTCGGTGCCGCCACACAGCATGCCGGTGGCCGGGTCGCGAAGAATGATCTGGCCGCGCCCGAAGCCGGTCGGATCGAAGGCGTAGTCCATCTCGTGGCCGCGTCGGGCCATTTCGCGCAGCAGATGGACCGGATAGCCGTGCTCCACGCTGATGCGCCGTCCGCCGGTCCACTGCCAGCGCGGGGCATCCAGCGCCGCCTGTGGGTTGAGGCCGAAGTCGAGCAGGTTCATGACCACCTGCATGTGCCCCTGGGGCTGCATGAAGCCGCCCATGACGCCGAAGGGGCCGAGCGCCTGACCTTCTCGGGTCAGAAAGCCGGGAATGATGGTGTGAAAGGTCTTCTTGCCGGGCGCGACCACGTTGACGTGATCGGCCTCGAGGCTGAAGCCGTGGCCGCGGTTGTGCAGGGCGATACCGGTCTCCGGCACCACCACGCCCGAGCCGAAGTTGTGATAGTTGCTCTGAATGAACGACACCATGTTGCCGTCAGCGTCGGCCGTGGCCAGATAGACCGTGCCGCCGGCGGACGGCGTGCCCGGTGTCGGGTCCAGGGCAGTGTCGGTGATTTCACTGCGGCGGTGCGCGGCGTAGCGCTCGCTCAACAGATCCTCGATGCGGGTGGTCATGTGCCCGGCGTGGGTCACAAAGGCGTGGCCATCGGCGTAGGCCAGCTTGATCGCCTCGCACTGGCGATGCAGCACCGTAATGTCATCGCGGGCGTGCAGATCCTCGAAGCCCTGCATGATGTTGAGCCCCATCAGTGCCACGATGCCCTGACCGTTGGGCGGTATCTCCCAGACGTCCACGCCGCGATAGGTCACGCGGATGGGATCAACCCACTCGACCCGGTGCGCGGCCAGATCGGTTGCGCGCAGATAGCCGCCGGTGGCGCGCGAAAAGGCATCGATCCTTTCGGCCAGCTCGCCACGATAGAAGCTCTCGCAGCGCGTTTGCGCCAGCGACTCCAGCGTTTCGGCGTGGCGCTCGCTCTTGAACAGGTCGCCAGGCTGCGGAGCATGTCCTTCAGGCGTGAACAGTGAAAACCACCCCCGGGTGGCGGGATCGGTAAACACCGGACGAAACCGGTTTTCGGCGCGCTGCCACTGCTCGCTGATCGCCGGTGACACCGGAAAGCCATCACGGGCCAGACGAATGGCCGGCGCCAGCAGATCCTCAAAGGGCAGGCGGCCAAAGCGCTCGGACAGCGCCGCCCAGGCCGACGGCGTGCCGGGCACCGTGACCGGCGTCCAGCCGTAGAGCGGCATCTGCTTGTGGCCATCCCTGATGACCGCCTCGCGGGCCAGCGTCTGCGGGGCGACGCCGCTGGCGTTGAGACCGTGCAGCCGGCCGCCTTCCTTGTCGTCGTGTATCCACACCAGCGCAAAGGCATCGCCGCCAATCCCGTTGCCGGTCGGCTCGACCACGGTCAGCGCGGCGGCCGTGGCGATGGCGGCGTCTATCGCATTGCCGCCGCGGGCGAGCATGTCGCGCCCGACCTGGGCGGCCTGCGGCTGGGAGGCCGCAACCATGCCGTGGCGGGCGTAGGTGGCACTGCGACAGGAGGGGTACGGGTTGTGGTGTAAAAAGGCGTGATGCATGAGGCCTCGCTGGTCAGACAGGGGAATGGGGCTGTTGTCATGGGCCGGGTGTCGATTCCGGGGCCGTCAGGCCGGCGCCCCGGGCGCCTCGTCATGACAGGTCAGACGCCCCTTGAGACGCGAATTGAGCCCTTCGATATCGGGCGTACGGTCCGTTGGCCAGGCAAGGCCGAGCGTGACACCCTCGGCATCGTGGCGCGTTTGATCGACAAGGGCATCGTTGAGCTCGGCCCAGCGGCGCAGCTCGTGTTCCAGCGCAAAGTCGGTGGTCAGCCACAGCGGACGGCGAGTAACGTGCTCCCGCGTGGCCAGGGTGTCCAGCGCCTGCAGCAGCGCCTTCGAATAGGCCCGCACCAGCCCGCCGGTGCCCAGTTTGGTGCCGCCGAAATAACGGATAATAACGGCAGCGATCCGACCCGTGCCGCTGCCTTCCAGCACCTGATACATGGGCCGGCCGGCGGTGCCGCCGGGCTCACCATCATCGGAAAAGCCGATGGCGTGCTGCTCCCCCGGCGCCCCGGCGATAAAGGCCGAGCAGTGGTGTGACGCGTCGGGGTGATCCAGGCGCGCCTGATCGATCAGCTGCTGAGCCTGCTCGGGCGTCGTGGCATGCGCCACGCGCGCAATGAAGCGGCTCTTTTGCACCTCGAGACTCTCTTCGTGATAGTGCGGGGGCTCGAGGTCAGGGACGAGGTAGCGCATGTCAGGAGGCGTGGAGAGGCGTGTTGGCCGGGCGCCGCGCCACGCCCATGACCAGTCCCAGCACCTGAATATCGTCGTTTTTCAGATAGATGGGTGGCATGGTCTCGTTGGCCGGCTGCAGGCGTACGCCCGCCTTGTCGATGTAGACCTTTTTGAGCGTGACTTCCTGATTGTTGATCAGCACCACCGCCGTCTCGCCGTTTTCGGCAGATTCGAGCTTTTCGATGATGATGATGTCGCCGTCATGAATGTTGCAGTCGATCATCGAATCGCCCCGCACCCGCAGGGCATAGGTGTTGCGCCGCACCATGCGCGAGGGGATGCGCACCGTCTCGTCATCGCTGCAGGCCTCCATCGGCAGACCGGCCGACACGGTCCCCAGCAGGGGGACCTCGACCAGCTCGCTGGCGTCGATCTCCTCCCAGGCATCCTCGACCAGCGGAATGTTGGGGGTGCGGTGCAAGAAACGTGGCTCGGTATGGGCTGACATAAGGCAACTCCCTGAAGGGGCATCCGATGGGCTGACACATGACCGGTGACACCTGCGGCGTCATTACAAGGATAGCGTGATACGAACGTCACCCTGAAGGGCCGTATGCCAACCTGATCCGGCTAATGTGACCAGGGTAACCGAAACCCCGGGGTGGCGGTAGTCGCTGACATGGAGAAAGGACGCCAATCGTAGTAGAGTGGCGCGCTTTGTTGCGGCGCGGTCCGGCGACCGCGACGCCTGTGTGTCGCTGCCCGGCATCCGCCGCTTGATTTGTTCCCGGAGCCCGCCACTGGAATGCGCCTGACATCGATCAAACTGGTCGGCTTCAAATCCTTTGTCGACCCGGTGACAGTCCCCTTTGATACCGACATGACCGCCATCGTCGGCCCCAACGGCTGTGGCAAGTCCAACGTCATCGATGCCGTGCGCTGGGTGATGGGGGAGTCCTCGGCCAAGTACCTGCGCGGCGAATCGATGGCCGATGTCATCTTCAACGGCTCCACCGGGCGCAAGCCGGTCGGGCAGGCCTCGATCGAGCTCACCTTTGATAACCGTGAAGGCAAGCTGGGCGGGGCCTGGGCGCAGTACGCCGAGATCGCCGTGCGCCGACTGGTCAGTCGTGACGGGCAGTCCCAGTACTTCTTCAACGGTCAGAAATGCCGCCGCCGCGATATCGCCGATCTGTTTCTGGGCACCGGGCTGGGCCCGCGCTCCTACGCCATCATCGGTCAGGGCATGATCTCCCGGCTGGTCGAGGCGCGCCCGGAGGAGCTGCGCGCCACGCTGGAAGAGGCCGCCGGCATCTCGCGCTACAAGGAGCGCCGCCGCGAAACCGAAAACCGCATGCGGCGCACCACCGAAAACCTCGAGCGACTTGATGACCTTCGCGAGGAGCTCGACAAGCAGCTCGAGCGCCTCAAGCGTCAGGCCGACGCCGCCAGACGCTACCGCGAATTGAAAGGGCGCGAACATCGCCTCAAGGGCGAGCTGGCCCTGATCCGCGCCCGGGCCCTGCGCGAGCAGCAGCAAACGCGCGAGACCCGGGTTCGCGAGCTTGAAAACAGCGTCGAGCGCAACGTGCTCGGCATGCGTGAAAGCGAAACCCGTCTGGAGCAGTCCCGCAGTCAGCACGATGATCTGGCAGAGACGCTGGACGCGCGTCAGCGCGCCTTCTATGACACCGGCGCGACCATCGCCCGGCTGGAACAGCAGCTCGAGAGCGCCCGGGCCCGCGAGCAGCAGAGCGAGGCCGATATGGCCGCCATCGATCGCGACCTGGCCGAATTCGAGCGTCTGGCCGGGGAGGATGAGGTACGTCACCGGGAGATCACTACCCGGCTCGAGGCGCTGGCGCCCGAACTCGAAAGCGCGCGCGAGGCGCACGAGATGATCGAGGCCGGGCTCGAGGAGGCCGGCGCGCGCGAACAGGAGGCGCTGGAAGCCTGGGAGGCCTTCAACGAGCAGCATCAAGACGCGAGTCGCAGCGCCGAGCGCGCCCGGAGCGAGGTGCAGCGTCTCGACGGCGTGATCAACGATCTCGAGACGCGCCTGGCACAGCGCCAGCGCCAGCGTGACGAACTGCCCGAACAGAGCGCGCTTGTCGAAGCACGTGAAATGGCCGCCGAGCAGCTGGCCGAGCTGGATCTCGAGCTCGAGGCAGACGAGTCACGACGCCTTGAACTCAAGCAGGGACTGGATGACGTCGAAACCCGATTGCAGACGCTGGGCGACACGCGCGAGGCGCACAATGCCCGGCGCAGTGCCCTGCAGGGCGAGCGCGCCTCGCTCGAGGCGCTGATCCGGGCCGCGCTGGACAGCGGTGATGACGCCCTCGATGCCCATCTGGCCGCGCATGACCTGAGTGACGCGGTGCAGCTTGCCGAATGTCTTCAGGTCGAGCCCGGCTGGGAAACCGCGGCCGATGTGGTCATGAGACCGTGGCTGGCGGGGCGGGTGCGCGATATCACGCGCGCCGGCGCGGCCGTTCAGGCGCTGACGGCCGGTGCGCTGACCCTGCTGGACGACAGGCCATCGGACGCTGCGGCCCCAGAGGGCACGCTGGCGGCCAGGGTGACGGGCGCCGAGGCGCTGGCGGACGTGCTCGGGCGAGTCCACACGGTCGGGGATGACGACAGCGCGTGGCAGATGCGCGAGCAGCTTGCGCCCGGAGAGAGCGTCATTGCCCCCTCCGGACTGTGGCTGGGCCGCCGCTGGGCGCATCGCCAGATCCATGATGAACAGACCGGCAGTGTTGTCGCCAATCGCCAGCGTCGCGATCACATCGATCTGGAGCTTGCCGGGCTGGATGAGCAGATGGCCCGTGATGAGGCGCAGATCGAGCAGCTGCGCGAGCAGCGCATTCGCGACAATGAATCGCTGGAAACGCTCTACGCCCGGCAGCGCGAGCAGCAGCAGCGCCGTCAGCAGCTGGCACTGGAGGAGTCGCGTCTGGGCAGCCGGCTCGAGCACCTGCGCAGTCGCGACAGCGAGCTTGAAGAAGAGCTGGCCGGTCTGCGCGAGCAGCTCGAGGAACAGCGGCTCAATCTTGAACAGGCGAGCGAGCAGCGGGACCGGGCGCAGGCAGTGGTCGAGGACCACAATGCCCGGCGTCAGGCGCTCGAACGGGCGCGCCGCGAGACCCGTGAGGCGCGCGAAGCCGTCAACGCACGGCTGTCGCCGGCACGCGAGGCCATCAACGCTCTGACGCTCGAGCATCAGCGCCTGAGCACGGAGCTTCAGGGCATCGACGGTCAGCGTGCCCGCGCCGGGGATCAGCGCGCGCGCCTTGAAGAGAAGCGCGAGATGCTGCAGGCGCAGCGCGAGGAGGCGCTCGAGCCCATTGAGGCGCTGCGTGAATCCCTCGATGAGGCCCTGCATCAGCGCACGCGCGAGGAGCAGCTGCTCAATGAGTGCCGCGATGAGGCCAGTACCATCAGCAACACCATGCGCGAGCTCGAGCACAAGCGTCAGGCGCACGAGCGCGAGCTGGAAACCCTGCGTGAACAGCTCGAAACCGAGCGCATGGATGTGCAGGCACTGCGCCTCAAGGCCGAAGCCCAGGAGCAGCAGATCACGGAACTGGGCCACGACCGCGCGAGTCTGGAAGCGGATCTGGCCGAGGAGGCCAGTGATCAGACCTGGCAGAGCGAGCTGGAATCGGTCGGCGAGAAGATTCGTCGCCTCGGCGCGATCAACCTGGCCGCCATCGAGGAGTACGAGCAGCAGCTCGAGCGGCGTGACTACCTCCAGGGCCAGCATGACGAGCTGACCGAGGCGCTGGACACCCTGAATCAGGCCATCCGAAAGATTGACCAGGAGACGCGCACGCGCTTCAAACAGGTCTTTGAAGAGGTCAACGAGCGCCTCGGCGAGCTCTTTCCACGCGTGTTCGGCGGGGGCTCTGCCTGGCTGACCATGACCGGTGAAGACCTGCTGGAGACCGGCGTGGCCATCATGGCGACACCGCCGGGCAAGAAAAACAGCACCATTCATCTACTCTCCGGCGGAGAAAAGACGCTGACGGCGCTGTCTCTGGTATTTGCGATCTTCCAGCTCAATCCGGCACCCTTTTGCATGCTCGACGAGGTGGACGCGCCGCTGGATGATGCCAATGTGGGGCGTTACGCGAAGCTGGTTCGCGAGATGTCGCAAAATGTGCAATTTATCTACATTACCCATAACAAGATTGCCATGGAGGCAGCAGACCGCCTGATGGGGGTCACCATGCAGGAGCCGGGCGTGTCACGTCTGGTCTCGGTGGGCGTGGAGGAGGCCGCCGAACTTGCGCAGGTGTAACCCGGGGCGAACGCTGCACGGGGGCTGAAGGCCGGCACCTGGCAGCAGGGACTTTCGCAGGGATATAATCGAAGGGCGATTGCGCAATATGGTTTCTTGACGTCATATTGCTGTCATCGGACGACAATTTTCACGCGGTGAGAGGCATTCGTCCATTTATTCGAAAGGCGATCGCGCCATGTCCGGCTCTGACATGGTGCCAACAACAGGCATGATTACATGGAATTGAGAGAGTGGCTCATTATTCTGGGGCTGGTTCTCGTCGCCATCATTCTGGTCGACGGGGTGCGGCGTCTGCAGCGGCAGCGACGCGGCCTGCGAATGGATCTGTCACGCGACATTGACCCCGACGCCCCGGCACGCGATCAGGAAGATATCGAGCGTGAAGAGCGCATGAAATGGGAACTGCCCAACGGGGGCGCCCGCGTGGTCTCCCGGGGCGACCGGGAGATGGACGACCGTGGCGACGAGCGCTTCGATGCGCCCGGCATGGAGACATGGCCGGCACCGGAGACCGACCGCTTCCCCGATGAAGAAATCGACGATGAGCGTGACATGCCGGCCCATCACGCGCGCCAGCGTCGTCCCGCCCCGCGTGATGTCGACGCTGGCGCGGATCATGGCGACGAGGAGGACGACGTCATGGAGGAGGCAGCCCCGCGGCGTCGCGACGAGTTCGCCCGTCGCCTGAAGTCGGCCTTCCCGTTTGGCCAGGGCAAGGGCGACTCGCGTCAGCAGCAGCCCCGTCAGGCGCCGCGCTCGTCCGACGTGCGCCGCTCGCAGGCGCCGACGATGCCCGAGCGCCCCGGCTATCGCGATGATGAATTCGACGACGATCCGCTCTTCGCTCGCAGTGACCGCCACGACCCTCTGCCGGATGAGGCCGACATCGACCGTGAAGAGGCCCCGGCGCCGCGTTACGAGCGTGAGCCCGAGTTTGATGAGATGGCACCGCCCCGTTCACGGTTTGACAGCGAGCCCTGGGAGGCCCGCCATCCGGCACTCGAGCGCGCCGCCCGCGGCATGGTGGCGGGCGAGCGGGCGCGCACCGTGCTCTCCGAGGCCGAAGAGATCGTGGTGATCAGCGTCATGTCCCGCGACGAGGACGGCTTCAACGGCCCCGATCTGCTGCAGCTGGTCCTCGCCTGTGGCCTGCGCCTGGACGATCACGGCGTGTTTCATCGCTTCGAGACCGAGTCCAGCGAAAGCCCCCTGCAGTTT
The DNA here is from genome assembly GCF_053903105.1 of Kushneria sp. AK178. Classification (NCBI taxonomy): domain Bacteria; kingdom Pseudomonadati; phylum Pseudomonadota; class Gammaproteobacteria; order Oceanospirillales; family Halomonadaceae; genus Kushneria; species Kushneria sp. AK178. The sequence goes on from NZ_CP096381.1 coordinate 1,096,986, forward strand.
TCGATGGTCAATGTCGTCAAGCCCGGCACCTTCGATCTGGAGGTGATGGAAGAAGAGACCACGCCCGGGGTGACCTTTCTGATGCCGATGCCCAGCGCCGAATCCTCGCGCGATGCGTTCGAGGCCATGTTTGAAACCGCCATGGTGCTGGTGCGCAATCTGGGCGGCGAGCTCAAGGATGAAAATCACAGCGTCATGACGGCCCAGACCGTCGAGTTCGCCCGTCAGCGCGTGCACGAGTTCGAGCGTCGCTGGCGGCTGCATCGCCATCAGGCGCAGTAGCGCACGCGTTTGCCGTACGCTTTCTGGGGGCCTTCGGGCCCCCTGATTATTTCGGGGGCCGGTCATGGCCCTGTTGATGTCGATGCCTGCTGACCCATGTTGCGGCGGTCGGACATGATGTCCGGCGGCCATGCCAAACGGAACGAATCACTGCCATGTGTGCCAGAAAAAGCGCTGACACGATTGCCGAGGAAGTCGACTCGCTGCGTGCCCGGCTGGAAGATGCCAACCACCGCTATTACGTCGAGGACGCGCCGACCCTTCCCGATGCCGAATATGACCATATGCTGCGCCGGCTGCAGGAGCTCGAGGCCGAGCATCCGGCGCTGGTGACGGCGGATTCGCCCACCCAGCGCGTGGGCGCACCGCCTGCCGAGGGCTTTCCCGAAGTGCGCCACGCCGTGGCCATGCTGTCACTGGACAACGCCTTTGATGAGCAGGAAGTGCGCGCCTTTGCGCGTCGCGTCGCCGAACGGCTGGAAACCGACGACGCGTCGGTACGCTTTTGCTGCGAGCCCAAGCTGGACGGGCTGGCGGTGTCGCTGGTGTATGAAAACGGTCTGCTGGTGCAGGGGGCCACCCGCGGCGACGGCCGCACCGGCGAAGGGATTACGGCCAATCTGCGCACGCTCAAATCCATTCCGCTCAGACTGCGGGGCGATCACCTGCCGGCACTGCTCGAAGTGCGCGGCGAGGTCTACATGAGCCACTCCGGTTTCGAAACGCTCAACGAGGACGCCCGGAACAGGGGCAGCAAGGTATTTGCCAACCCGCGCAATGCGGCCGCCGGCAGCCTGCGCCAGCTGGATCCCGGCATTGCCGCGGCCCGGCCGCTGGAGTTCTGTGCCTATCAGGTAGCGCGCATCGATGATGAGCATTTAAAGCCGAGCCACTCGGCGCTGATGCACAGGCTGCGCGAGCTGGGCTTTCGTACCAGCCCCGAGATTGATGTGGTGACGGGCGCCGACGCCCTGGTCGATTTCTGTCACCGGATGGGCAGCCGTCGCGATGCGCTTGATTACGACATCGATGGCGCCGTGCTCAAGGTCGATGACCTGCGCGCCCAGCGCGAGCTGGGCTTTGTCTCGCGCGCGCCGCGCTGGGCGATGGCCTTCAAGTTCCCCGCTCAGGAGCAGACCACGGTCATCCGCGATGTCGCCTTTCAGGTCGGGCGTACCGGGCGGCTGACGCCGGTCGCGCGTCTGGAACCCGTTCAGGTGGCCGGCGTCACGGTCTCCAACGCCACGCTGCACAACATGGACGAGATCGAGCGCCTCGATGCCCGCATTGGTGACACCGTGATCATCCGCCGGGCCGGGGATGTGATTCCCCAGATCGTCAGCGTCCTCCTCGACGAGCGTCCGGAAGACACCCGCGCCATCGTGATGCCCGAGCACTGCCCGGTGTGCGATTCGCGGGTGGAGCGCATCGGTGACGAGGTCGATGCCAGATGTTCCGGCGGGCTGTTCTGCCCCGCCCAGCGCAAGGAGGCGCTCAAGCACTTTGCCAGCCGCCGGGCGCTGGACATTGACGGGCTGGGCACCAAGCTGATCGATGCGCTGGTCGAACGCGACTGGGTGACCACCCCGGCCGATCTCTTTCGGCTTGAAGCGTCATCGCTTGCCGAGCTGCCGCGCATGGCGCAGAAATCGGCCGACAACCTGGTGGCGTCGCTTGAGCGCTCGCGGTACACCACCCTGGCGCGTTTTATCTACGCGCTTGGCATCACGGAGGTCGGCGAGGCGACCGCCGGGGCGCTGGTGCAGCACTTCGGTGAGCTGCAGCGGATCATGGATGCCTCGCAGGAAGCGCTGGAGGCGGTGGCCGATATCGGCCCGGTCGTGGCAAGCCATGTTCACAGCTTCTTTGCCGAGGCGCACAACCGCGAGACGATCGAGGACCTGATTCGCGTCGGCGTGGTCTGGGAGGAGGTCGAGGTCGGCGAGCGCGAGCAGCCGCTGGCCGGCCAGACCTGGGTGCTGACCGGCACGCTGGAAACCCTGACCCGTGACGAAGCAAAGGCGCGACTGGTGGCGCTGGGCGCGAAGGTCAGTGGCAGCGTGTCGAAGAAAACGCACGCGGTCGTGGCCGGCGACGCTGCCGGCAGCAAGCTGGAAAAGGCACAGCAGCTGGGGGTAGAGGTCGTCGAGGAACAGGCCCTGCTGACCCTGCTGCGCCGTCATGAACACCCGACATCATCGGAGAGCGCGACATGAGCAGTGGACGATTCGTGGAAGTACCCTCGCGCATGGTGCCCCCGGAGACCCTTGAGCGGCTGCTGGCGGAGTTCGTCACCCGTCAGGGCTATGACACCACCGACACCGGTGAGGGCGAGCGCGGCTGGATCGGCGAAGTGCGCGCCCAGCTCGAGCGCGGCGAGCTGTTGATCGTGCACGATCTGCAGACCGAGCTCACCGAGGTGATGACGCTGTCGCAGTGGCGCGATTTCGGCCGTCAGGTGGCCGACGATGAGGAAGAGGGCGATTAACGCAGGCCGTTGTCTGCCGGGGTAACACGACCGCGCCGCCCCGGAAGGGCGGCGCGGTCGGACAGCGTGGCGCTGGCGTCAGGCAAAGAGCAGCGGCACGATGATGCTGGAGACCAGCAGGATCAGGGCGCCGCCCAGGCGCGAGGAGATCTGGGCAAAGGGCATCAGCTGCATGCGGTTGGCCGCCGACAGCACCGCCACATCGCCGGTGCCGCCCATGTTGGCCATGCACAGCCCGGCGGTAATGGCGGACTCGATCGGGTAGAAGCCCACCAGCCGGCCCACCAGACCTGCCCCGAAGGCAGCACCGGCGACCACGGCGAGAACGATCAGCACATAGGTGATGGAGATGGCGTCGATCACCTGGCCCAGGTCGGTGTAGGCGATACCGATGCCGAACAGCAGGGCAAAGGTCCAGTTTCTGGCCACAAAGCGGAACCACTGCGCTGCGGCGTCGTTGATGTTCTCCGGCATCAGGCCGCTGATCTTGACCAGCGCGACCAGAATGATCATCAGCGCGTAGGGGTGCAGCGGAATGACGGTGCCCAGAATTTCGCCGGCCACATAAAAGCTCAGCGCCGCCACGACACCGATGCCCAGCTTGCCAAGCTCCGGGGTGGTGTCGCTGTCATTGATCTCGACACCCGGCATCATCTGGCCGTTGCCGGTCAGCGACGGGATGCGCTTGCCCAGGCCGTTGAGCAGCCCGGCAATGATGATGGCAAAGACGTTGCCCAGCGCCAGCGCCGGCACCAGAATCGAGATGTAGTAGCTGGCGGGCTGGCCCAGCAGCTGCTCGTAGATCTGGCTCAGCGGCACGGCACCGGCGCCCATGCCACCGCCCATGATGGGCAGGGTGATGACGACCACGGCGTCCTGGGGCGAAAAGCCCAGCAACAGACCGACGCCCATGGCAAACAGGGCGGCAAAGAGCACCGAGCACAAAAGCGGCAGGGCAAAGCGGGTGCCGACCTTGACCAGCACCCTGGAATCCATGCCCAGAATGCTGCCGGTGATCAGCGCCGCAATGTAGAAATTGAGAAAACCGCCGCCCTTCATGAACGAGGCGACCGTGTCGCTGACGCTCTCGGGCAGCCACCCCAGATAGACCAGGGTCGCTGCACCGAAAATCGCCAGGATGGCGCCACCGCCCAGATAGCTTTTCACGATGGGCAGGCGGTCACCGATGAAGCCCAGCAGCTCCCCCAGAATCATCATGGTCGCCAGCGCACCAATCATGCCGGTCGGGAGGGCATCCAGCATCATGGCGACGATCAGTACGGCCAGCACCACGGCGAACAGGGGCAGGGATAGGCCGAAGATACGCCAGGAAGCAAGAGGGGTTCCGGGGGCGGGCGAATGGCTTGCCCTCGCAGTGTCGGACTGTGACATGGCAGTGACCTGTTGTCCTTGGATCAAAAAACGGATGGGATAAGAAAGACCCCGTGTCAGGGCAGTGCCGCGATGCACCATGCAGCCCCCTGACAGGCTGACGCGAGGATTACGGACGCGCCGCCCGTGACCAAGCTTTACGAATTAAAGAAAACCTTTTGAAACTAATGAAAACGCCGTGCGGTGCCTGCTCATAATGTGGCGCGCCGGGAAATAACACCAAGGTTGAATCGCCGCCGGTGGTTCGCCCGACCGGACGCCACGATCAGACCCGCCCGTGCGCTGGCACAGTGGTGCCGATATGAGAGAGCCCGCCCATGAGGCGACCCATGACAGGACATGCCCCGGACGTGAATGAACATCCCTGGCCGCGTCGATCGCCGGTACGCCTGAACACCCTGGCGGCGCTGCTGGCCTTCATCACCATCATGGCCTCACTGATCGTGGCCTATGGCGTGTTCAGCGATCAGCTCTGGCGCAGTACCACGCGCGTGCAAAAGGAGCGCGTGGTCAATCTGGCCACCACCCTGGCGCGCAGCAGCGAGGTGATCGAGGCGCTCGAGCGCAGCGAGCCGCCGTCGCCGGCGGCCGATATCGAACGGCGCATGGAGGCGCTGCGCGAGCTGCTTGACGTCAACTTCATCGTCATCATGAATCCCGACAGCATTCGCCTGACCCATCCCAACCGGGCGTGGATCGGCCACCCTTTTCGCGGCGGTGATGAAGGCCCGGCACTGGCGGGCGAGCGCTACGCCTCGCTGGCCGTGGGCACGCTGGGCACCAGCATTCGCGGCTTTGCCCCGGTGCATGACGCGAAGGGCGATATCATCGGCGCCGTCTCCGTGGGCGTGACGCTGTCGCATCTGGCGCCGCTGCGTGCGGCCTCCCATCAGCGGCTGCTGTTTCTCTTTCTGGCCGTTGTCGTGATCGGCGGGCTGGGCTCGGCGTGGCTGGCGCGCACCATCCGCCGGCGCCTGATGGGCATGGAGCCGGACGATATTGCCCGCCTGGTGGCCGAGCGGCGGGTCACGCTGGACGCCATTCATGAGGGCGTCATCGCCGTCGATGCCCGGGCCCGCGTGACGCTGATCAACCCCGCGGCGCGCTCACTGCTGGGCGATCTCGAGGCGCACGGCATCAGGCCGGGGGCGCGGCTCGAGGTATTGCTGCCCGGCAGTGACAATGATGATCAGATACTCAGTGACCGACCGGTGATCAATCGCCGCATGCAGCTGGGCGGGCGCGCCTTTCTGGGCAACTATCAGCCCATGCTGGCCGACGGACGACTGGTCGGGGCGGTCATGACCCTTCGCGACAGTGGCGAGATGCAGGCGCTGGCCGAGGAGCTGACCGGCGTACGGCGCTACGCCGAAGCGCTGCGAGCCACCACGCACGAATTCAAGAACAAGCTGCATGTCATTCTGGGGCTGACCCAGCTCGAGGATCTGCCGGCGCTGAGGCAGTATCTGCGCGAGCTGGTCGATTATCGCCACGCCGTGTCGGCATCGATCGTCGAGCATGTGCGCGACCCGGTGCTGGCCGGCTTTCTGATCGGCAAGCAGAGCGAGGCCCGGGAGAAGGGCATGACGCTGAGCGTCGAGGCCGATACCGCCATTCCCCGCGCCGGTGACGGGGCCACGGTCCATGCGCTGATCAGCATCATCGGCAATCTGCTGGAAAACGCCTTCGAAGCGCTTGATGGCCGCGATGACCCCCGCGTGGCCATTCACATGGCGCTGGAGGCGCGCACGCTGTCGCTGCAGATTCAGGACAACGGCGCGGGTATCGCGCCCGAGCGTCAGGCCCGCATCTTCGAGCACGGGGTCTCCAGCAAGGGCGAGCAGCGCGGGCTGGGGCTCTATCTGGTCCGCGAGCAGCTCGATGCCGTGGAGGGCACCCTGTCGCTGTATTCATCGCCCGGGCAGGGGACGCTGATCGAGGTCAGCCATCCCTATCATCCCGCCAGCGGGCGCCCGCACGACGATGCGTCGAGCGAACGGACACCTCAATGATCGGCGATACCGGCCGATCGGCCGGGTACATCAGGTTCAAGAGCAGCCACACATGAGAGTACTGATCGTAGAAGATGACCCGATGGTCATGAAGCTCAACGTCGACTACCTCACCCGGGTCGGCGGGATGCAGCTGGCAGGGCGCTGCAGCGACGTCACTACCGCGCTGGTGGTGCTGGAGCGCGAAAGCGTCGATGTGGTGCTGCTGGATGTCTATCTGGGCAAGCGCAGCGGCCTGGAGATCGCCGGCTGGCTGCGCGAGCGTGATACCGATACCGACGTCATTTTGATCACGGCGGCCTCCGAGACCGAGACCGTGCGCGAGGCCAGGCGGCTGGGGATCAACGACTTTCTGGTCAAGCCGTTCGAGTTCAAGCGCTTTCGCGAGGCGCTCGAGACCTGTCGACAGCGCCGCGAAGCGCTGGACGTGCTGAACCATCAGGTGGATCAGCAGACGCTGGATACCCTCTTTCGCGCCGACGGTAATGCCCCCAGACGTCTCAACGGCCTGCCCAAGGGGCTGACGCCCCACAGCCTGGCGCAGGTCTGCGAGGCCATTCTCTCGCTGTCCGGAGACGGGTTTTCCACCGAGGGGCTGGCCGAGGTGGCCGGCATGTCGCGGGTGTCGATTCGCAAGTATCTCAAGTATCTGGCCAGCCTCGGCCTGCTCACCGAATCCTTTGCCTATGGCCAGGTCGGGCGTCCTTCGTTTTCCTACCGCTGTCTGGACCGGGAGGCCCTGCAGCGCATCATCCAATAGCCCGGCCGCTAAAGCGTTTCGCGACGGATGATGGCGCGAATCAGGCGCCGTCCCGGATTGAGATGATCCACCAGGGTGTCGGGCAGCGGCAGCGGCTCCTCGCAGATGCGCGAGGCCAGCAGCTCGGCGATCAATGGGGCGCTCACCAGCCCGCGCGAGCCGTGGGCCAGCGTCACCCATAGCCCCGACTGATAGTGGCCCGGCACATCGGGCACCCGCGTGGCGTCAAAGCCCAGCCCCGCATAGACCGATTGCCAGTGCGCCACCTGCGGCAGACCCCCGGCGTAGGGGGACTTGTCGGGACTGGCGCAGCGAAGCCCGCTGCGCGAGGGCAGGGTCGGCGCCTGCTGCAGGGCCCGGGCCAGCTCGGGCAGGGTGCGCTCGAGTTCGCTCAGGTTGAAGGCGTCATCCTCGTCGCGCAGCGTGAGATCGCGATCGTTGGGCGAAAACGAGGCGCCCAGACTCTGCACACCCGCCCACGCCGGTGGGGCATAGCCGCCGGCACAGACCACGCAGCGCGGCGACAGCGACTGTGCCGTCTCATCCAGCTGGTAATGACTCACCTGACCGCGCACGGCCTGCAGCGGCAGAAAGCCGGATGCCGAAAGCCGGCCGGCCCCATCGGCGCAGGCCAGCACCACGTGATCGGCTTCCAGGCGGGTGCCATCACTGAGCGCCAGCACATGGCGCGCCCCGTTTTGATGTATCGCCTCAAGGGCCGCCTGGTGCTGCGTGATGCCGGGCGTGGCGGCCAGCCGGGCACATAGCCGCTCCGGGCGGACCCAGCCGGCACCGGGGTAGTACAGGCCGTGCTGAATGCCCTCGGCCAGTGTCTGACCGGCCAGTTGCTCGGCCGCCTCTCGCGTGACGCCACGCACCACGCTCTCGGGCAGCTGCCAGTGCTCGAGACAGCGCCGCTGACGCTCGGTTTCGCGCTCGCTGGTGGCCAGCTGCAGCACGCCGCTCGGATGCCACAGCGCGTGCTCGGGGTCGACCCGGCTCAAAAAGCGCTGCGTATGTTGAAGGGCGGCGAGATAGAACCGGCTCTGGTCGTTGATCTCGGCCGCCGGGCGGATATAAAGCGCCCCCTGGCGGTTGCCCGAGGCGCCGCTGCCGGGCGGGGCCGGGTCGATCAGGGTGACGCGCCGGCCGCGACGCGCCAGCGCGTGGGCAACGCTTGCCCCGGCAATGCCGGCGCCAATCACGGCAACGTGGTCGTCCCTGGCTGCCGGGCGCGGCGCGGCATCGATCATCCAGGGCGTCTGGCGTCGCCGTCTCTGCTGGCGCGGATGGGTCGGCGGCGGGATGGGCATGTGCCCGCCAAGCATCTCGCGCTTGCGGCCGAATCCCGGCATCTTGTGGATCTCGAAACCGGCCTGGCGCAGTCCGCGCTTGACGATACCGGCGCAGGTGAAGGTGGCCAACGTCGTGCCCTCCCGGCTGGCGCCGGCGAGTGCAGCGAAGAGTCTTTCCGACCACATGTCGGGATTTTTCGACGGCGCGAACCCGTCCAGAAACCAGGCATCCACCCGGCCTTCCAGCTGCTCGAGGCTTGCCGCGGCGTCGCCGAAGTGCAGATCCAGCGTGATGCGCTCGTGCAGTGTGAGGCGATGAATGCCGTACAGGGCCGGCGGCCACTGATCGATCAATGCGCGGGCCAGCGCGGCAACATCCTCGTGGTGACTCAAGGCGCGCGCCAGATCCTCGCGCGTGAACGGGTGCTGCTCGGTGGAGACGATATGCAGTCGGGCGCTCTCGGGGGCCTGCACCAGAAAGTCGTGGGCGGCGCACAGCACGTTGAGCCCGCTGCCAAAACCGGTTTCGCCGATGACAAAGGGGCGGGCCTCGAGCCAGTCGTGCCAGCGCGTCGCCAGACGATTGCCGGCCAGAAACACATGCTCGGTCTCGCGTCGGCCGTTGTCGCGCGAGAAATAGACATCGCCGTAGTCGACGGCTTCGGGGGCGTTATCGTCGCGCCAGTGAAGCCGTGCCGGCTGAAGGGCGAAGGGCGCCCGGGAGTGATGGGTGGACAAGGGACAATACCGGGGAGACGTCGAAAGTGGTTAATTTTTGAACGATTTGAGGCAGGCCTGTCATTATCCCGCCTGGCGCAATGTGTTCGCGGGGATCGCACAACGTTGTCACAGGCTTATCCACCCGAAGTGTGCATAACAAACATGCTGTGGATAAGCCGTCATGAGGCCCGCGACAGCGGGCCACGGCAGGATCAGGGCAACACCCTTTTGAACGGCCGGACGCTGACCTGTGAATAAACGCCTGCCGCCACGTAAGGGTCGGCATCGGCCCAGGCGCGGGCCTGCTCCAGCGAATCGAACTCGGCCACGATCAGGCTGCCGCTGAAGCCGGCCTCGCCCGGATCATTACCGTCCACGGCGGGAAACGGGCCTGCCAGCACCAGGCGGCCCTCGTCGCGCAGGGCCTCAATGCGGGCCAGGTGTTCGGGACGTACGCTCTGTCGCGCCTCGAGGCTTTCATCCACATCTTCACCGATGATGGCGTAAAGCATGCTCATTTCTCCTTGTCGTGGTGGGCGGCGCCCTTGATCGTCTTCTCGTCATCGGGCAGATGACGCGCGATATAAACCCCCTGGGCGAGGATGAACAACAGCGTCAGGCCCATCATGCCAAAGAGCTTGAAGTTGACCCAGACGGCCTCGCTGAAGTAGGTGAACACCGCAATGTTGACCGCGCCCATGGCCAGAAAGAAGGCCACCCAGGCCAGGTTCAGCCGCATCCAGACCGGGGAGGGCAGGGTCATGTTCTTTTCCAGCATCCGTTCGATCAGCGACTTGCCGCCAAACAGCGGCGAGAGCAGAAAGGCCGCGGCAAAGAGCCAGTTGACCACGGTCGGCTTCCACTTGATGAAATCGCCATCCCCCAGGATCACGGTGGCCCCGCCCAGCAGCACGACCAGCGCCAGTGTGACCAGATGCATCTTTTCGACCCTGCGCCAGCGCCACCAGGTCAAGAGCACCTGCGCAATGGTGGCCGGAATCAGTACGGCGGTGGCCAGCACGATATCCCTGGTCATCTGATAGACCACAACGAAGATGGCGATCGGCAGAAAGTCGATCAGCATTTTCATACACAAAACTCCTGAAAAAAGGACCGGCGGGCAGGGCCCGGGGCAGAAAGACGGGGGTTCATTGATTCTTCCGGGCACCCGGCGCAACATGGCCTGCACGCGAGGCCGTTACCGGCCTCGCTACGGCAATGCCGTTATACCATGCAGATGTCGCTGCCACCGAGAGGCCAATGAGCGCGCAGGATACTATATCGTCATCGTCCGACCCCGGATCATTATCCCCTGACCCCGGCTCGTCATTCTTTGACCCCGGCATGACGCTTGAGCAGGCCGGTCATATCGATCTGCACCTGCACTCCACGGCGTCCGACGGCAGACTCTCGCCGTCGGCGCTGATGCAGCTTTGCCATCAGCGCGGACTGACATGCGCGGCGCTGACCGATCACGATACCATCGATGGCGTCGAGGCGGCAGCACACCAGGCCCGGGCGCTGGGGATGACGCTGGTGCCGGGCGTTGAGCTCTCCACTCGCTGGCAGGGTGTCGGCATCCATGTGGTGGCCCTGTGGCATGGCCGGGCGCAGGCCCCCATGACCGGGCTGCTCGAACGCCTGGCACAGGCCCGCCATGATCGGGCGCTGGAAATCGCGGCGCGGCTGGAGAAGGCCGGGCTTGACGATGCGCTGGCGCGGGCGCGCGAACAAAGCGGCGGCGCCCGGCTGCTGGGGCGACCCGACTTTGCCCGGGCGCTGGTCGAGGCCGGGCTGGTGCCGGACATGGCGCGGGCGTTCAAGCGCTATCTGGGCGCGGGCAGGACTGGCGATGTCAAGGTGCACTGGCCCACACTGGACGAGACGGTCGACAGCATTCGTCAGGCCGGCGCCGTGGCAGTTGTGGCGCATCCGCTGCGCTATAAGCTGACCCGACGCAAGCTGGGCCTTTTGCTGGACGAGTTCGCCGCCCTCGGCGGGGAAGGCGCCGAGCTGATCAGCGGCTATCAAAACGACGATCGCAGTCGCGATCTGGCCTCGCTGCTGGCCAAACGGGGGCTTTACGCCTCGCTGGGCAGCGACTTTCATTATCAGGGCGGGGCGCTGGCGCCGGGTACCCTGAGCCGCGTGCCGCGCAGTCGACTGGTGCCCATCTGGCAGCATCCGCGGCTGACGCCGGCCTTTGAAGGGCCGTAAGCGTCATTTCTTGTCAGAGTCAGGAGAGATTCCATGAGCCAGTTCTTTACCCTGCATCCGGAAACCCCGCAAAAGCGCCTGCTGGCGCAGACGCGCGAGATCCTCGAGCGAGACGGGATCATCGCCTATCCCACCGATTCCGGCTATGCGCTGGGCTGTCTGCCGGGCAACAAGAAGGGGGTGGAGCGGATCAAGCGGCTGCGCAACCTGGATGACAAGCACAACTTCACCCTGATGTTCCCGGATCTTAACGCGATCGGCACCTATGCCCGCATGGACAGCGCCGTGTTTCGGGTGCTCAAGGCGCATACGCCGGGCCCCTATACCTTCATTCTGGATGCCACCAATGAAGTGCCGCGGCTGCTGCTGCATCCCAAACGCCGCACCATCGGCATTCGCGTGCCGGATCATCGCATCACCCGCGACATTCTGGAGACCGCCGGGGCACCGCTGATGAGCGTGACCTTCATCGCTCCCGACGACACGCTGCCGCTGACGGACGCCGAAGAGATCCGCGACCGCTTTGGTTCGCAGCTGGATGCCATCATCGACGGTGGCGCCTGCCCCATGGAGCCGACCACGGTGCTCGACATGCGAACGCTGCCGCCGGAAGTGCTGCGGCAGGGCCGGGGGGACACCAGCGCCTTTGGCTGATGCCTCCCCGGCTCATCGATCGGGTGAATCAAAACAACCTGCAGGGTCACCTGCAGGTTTTTTAATGGCGACGAGGCGAGGGTTATCGCTGATCCGGCGGAAGATCATTGGAGCCCGGGTTATCGCGTTTATCCGCATCGTCGTTGTCATCCGAAGCGCCGTTGTCATCCGGGGCCTTGCGCTGACCCGAATCATCACAGCCGTCATGAGAGGGCGTGGTACCGTCGCGCTCCTGCTCCAGCAGCCTCATCTCCTCGTCGAGGGCGTCTCGTTGACTCTGCAACTCTTCGAGCTCGTCCTCGATCTCCTTTTGCTTGGGATCCTCGGCTTCCTCTTCGAGTCCGGTGCCACAGAATCGGCAGTAATGGGCATCGCGCTCGTGGCCTTCGTGGCCACAGCCCGGGCAGGCTTCGTCGGAGTAGTGGTTGCGCCGGATCGAGCGCATCACCTCGGCGGAGAAGACGCCGGTCGGCACCGCCAGAATTGAATAGCCCAGAATCATCATCATTGCCGAGACGAACTGTCCCGGCGGCGTGATCGGGGCGATATCGCCGTAGCCGACCGTGGTCAGCGTTACGATCGCCCAGTAGATGGCCCGCGGAATGCTGGTAAAGCCGGCCTCGACCGGCTCGATCAGATAGACCAGTGCGCCGAAGACAATGACCAGCGACATGACCGTCATCAGAAACATCAGAATCTTCTGGCGGCTGCGCTCCAGGGCCTCGAGCAGCAGGTGACCCTCGCCGACAAAGTCCATCAGCCGCAAGACCCGGAACAGACGCATGATGCGCAGCACCCGGATGACCAGCAGCGCCTGGGTGCCGGGGAAGATCAGGCTCAGCCAGGAGGGCAAAAGACTCAACAGATCGATAATGCCGTAGGTGCTGCGGGCATAGCGCACCGGGCGGTCCAGGCAGTAAAGACGCAGCACGTACTCGATCGTGAAGATCACCGTAAAGACCCATTCGGCGGCCATGAAAATGTCGCCGTAGCGGGCCTGCAGGCTGACGACGCTGTCGAGCAGGATAATGATGACGCTGGCCAGGATCATGATGATCAGGGCGATATCAAAACCCTTGGCGGCCGGCGTATCCGATTCAAAGATGATCTGAAAGATGCGATCTCGCAGCGTCATCGGTTGTTTTTTGTGGGATTCGCTGCTCACCGGCGCTCCGAAGTTCTTTGAAATGGTTCGCGTCCGGGCCTGCAGGCGGACGCAAAAAATCATGCCACGACGCTTCAGTAAACGCAGCCCCCGCCGTTATAGACAGCAATAGGGCTGGGCAGTTATCGCATGCCATGTTCCGCGTTACCCATTAAAGGAAGACGACATGCGCACGATACGGTCCGTCGCCAGTCAGCAACAATATTGATGGGGTGCGCCATGCGTCGTACGGTGCAGACATTATGTCATGATATTCAGGATCTGGCTGACGAGCTGACGACAGCATCGACGTCGCTCGACGAACAGAGACTGACCCGTTTGTCCACCTGTTGCAGCAGCCTGCTTGATCTGTTGCAGGCATCGCCGGGAGGCCCCGAGGGGGGCGGTCCGGCGACGGATGATATGACGCTGTCATGGCATGAGCGCATGCTGCTGTGCGAGCAGGATGTGATCTGGCACTGGCAGATGGAAGGTGATGTCCTGACGCTGTCCTCGCGCTGGAAGACGCTGTATCACAGCGATGCCGAATCCTCGCTGGCGCACTGGTGTCGGATGCTGCACCCCGATGATCGCGATCGGGTCCAGCACCTGTGCCATCAGGCTGCCACGACACAGGGTGTGTCGCACATCGAATGTCGCCTTCGTGATGGCCGGGGGCAGTGGCGGTTTATCCGGCTGCGCCTCGCGGGAACCGGTGCAGAGGGCTCAACGGACCTGACCGGCGTGCTCAGCGATATTACCCATGAGCGCTACCGCGATCCGGTGACCGGACTTGGTAACTCCGATCTGCTCGATCAGCAGCTCGAGGATGCTCTGGCGGATACCCCGGGCACGCGTCATGCGCTGGTCAAGATCACCATGGTCAACGCCACGCTGTTGAGTGAGTCCGAGCATTTCAACAACACCCGCGAACTGGAAACCCGCATTGCCGCTCTGCTGGCCGCTCTGCTGCCGGAGGGCAGCCTGATTGCGCTGCCCGGCTTCAGCTACGCCCTGGTCACGCCCTTTCAGAGCCAATCGGCGCTGGAGTGCTTTCTCGAGCCGCTTCGAAAGATGCTGGGCATACCGCTGGAAACGCCTGCCGGGCGTGTCTGGCTATCGTATGTCGTGGGCGTCGTGCCCTTTGAAGCCGGCGGTAATACCGATGTCGAAATGCTGCGAAAGCAGGTGCGCCTGACCATCAGTAACGCCTCCGGCACCGGTGTTGGCGGCGTGTATTATTACAGCGACGAGCTACAGGCACGGGCCAGTCGGGCCAGCCGCGGCGAGCAGCTGATTCGCGCAGCGCTGGCCGGTGATGGCGTGCTCTGTTTTCTCCAGCCCATTGTCAGCGTCAGGGAAGGGGGGCGAGTGATTGCCTTCGAGGCGTTGATGCGACTGCAGGACGGTGACGGCATTGCCATGCCGGGGGCGTTTATCGAGGCCGCCGAATCCACCGGGCTGATCCACCAGCTCAGTCAGCAGCTGATCGACAAGGCGCTGAAGATTCTGGTGGACCCGGCCTTTACCGCCCGCTTCGGTCACGAATTCGTGGTCAACATCAACCTGTCCCGCCATCAGCTCAAGGACGCGATGCTGGTCGAGGACATGCTGTCGATGATTCACCGGTACGGTGCCGACCCGCGGCGGGTCAATCTGGAAATCACCGAGTCGGCCGTACTGGCCGAGCCGACCGTCGCCCTGCGCAATCTGGTTCGATTGCGCGAGCACGGGATCTCCATCGCCCTTGATGATTTCGGCAGCGGCTACTCCTCGCTGTCCCAGCTGTGCGAGCTGCCGCTGGACTGCATCAAGATCGATCGCCGCTTCGTGATGGACCTGGAGCGCGAGCCCCGCAAGCGTCATGTGATGACTTCGGTCATCGATCTGTGTCGGCGCCTGGATTTTCGCGTCGTGGTGGAGGGCGTGGAGCAGAGTGCCACGCTCAAGACGGTATGTGACATGGGGGCCGAGCAGATCCAGGGCTTCATCTACGCCCGTCCCATGCCCTTCGGAGACGTGCTGGGCCAGCTCAATGCCACGCTGCTGCCGGTCTCCCTGTCGCCGACCCCGCTCCGGGCCGGCGAACCGGTTCGCCACTGACCCTGCCGGCGCCGATCAGCGATACAGGCGCTGCATCAGAAGCAGCCACTGCTGCCCGAAGCGGCAGTCGAGCCAGCCCGGGCGTGACAGGGACTCGCCCAGGCG
Organism: Kushneria sp. AK178; assembly: GCF_053903105.1. Lineage (NCBI taxonomy): Bacteria > Pseudomonadati > Pseudomonadota > Gammaproteobacteria > Oceanospirillales > Halomonadaceae > Kushneria > Kushneria sp. AK178. The sequence continues at coordinate 1,112,158 of NZ_CP096381.1, forward strand.
GCCGGCCAGGGTGGCCACCTCCGGGTCGTCATGACGGGTCAGATTGAGCAGCGCCTGGCGTGCGGCATACAAAAACTCCTGCTGCTGGCTGTCCTGCCAGGCATCAAGGGCCAGAATTGCCCGCTCCAGACACTGCTCCGGCATGGCGAGGGCGCAGGGCGGCAGCTGCCACTGCTGCTCGCGCAGTGATGCGGCCCGCGCGGCCTTGCTGGCATTGGCCGGGCGCAGGGCGCAGTGACGGGCCAGCTGATCGACCAGTGACCAGAGGGCCTGCTCTTCACCGTCCTTGAGCTCAAGCTCGATTTCGTGAATATCGATGCGACGCTCGCCCACCACAATCTCGCCGATATCCAGCGCCAGCTCGATGTGGCTGCCGTCGTGCTCTACAAGCCACTGGGTACGCTGAAAGTCGGTTTGATAGACCGCCTGCAGCGAGTGGCGCACCGCGTCATCCTCGAAGGGCGATACGCCCAGCCCCGCCAGCCAGTCCATGTCCAGAGACGCCTCATCACGCGGCGTTTCCCATTCGCCCCGGGTATGCAGCCCGCCGTGGCCGTCGCCGGCGGTCTTGACCGTCTGGACAAACCGCTGGCCGTCGCCGCGCAGACGCAGGGCCACGCGATGCGCTTCGAGCGCAAGCCCGGGCGTGTCGTAATAGACATTGGCCAGTCGATGCACTGCCGGGGGCGTGTCCTGAAGCAGCGGATGGGCCATCAGCGCGTCGACACTGTCCCGGCCAAGCGCCATCTTGAGCTCCACCTCCTGCGGCGCAGGCGTGGCGGTCGTGTCGTTGTGCGTACTCGGATTCATGTGTTGATTCGCTCTATCCGGGGTCCAAACATTAAATTTCCATGACGCAGGCAGGTCAGATAAATATACTGGTTGCGCCATTTTTCATTGCAGTGAAATCACCATGGTGTCATCCAATCCCTTTTCAGCACTGTTCGGCCGGTCGCCGTTCCAGCCGCTGCTCGAGCATATCGACAAGACCGTTGAGTGTGCCGACCTGTTGCCGCAGTTCTTTCAGGCAACGCTTGAGCAGGACTGGGAGCGTGCCGGCGAGATTCGCAATCGCATCAGCGCCGGCGAACACGACGCCGATGAGCTGAAAACCCATATCCGCATGAACCTGCCCAACAGCATCTTCCTGCCAGTGTCACGTTCCGACCTGCTCGAGCTGATCAGTGTACAGGACAAGATAGCCAACAAGATCAAGGATATCGCCGGCATCATGCTCGGGCGTCGCATGCGCATTCCCGAAGCGATGGAGGATATCTTCCAGGAGTACATGCGCAGCGCGGTGGCCACGGTCCATCAGGCGCGTCAGGCGCTGGCCGAGCTGGACGACCTGCTGGAATCGGGCTTCGGTCGCAATGTCTCCGATCTTCTGGGCGATCAGATCCGCAAGCTGCACGAGCTCGAGCACCAGGCCGACGATCAACAGGTCATGATCCGGCGCCGCCTTTTCGAGCTGGAAAAGGACCTGCCGCCGGTTGATGTCATGTTCCTTTACAAGATCATCGACTGGATCGGCGAGGTTTCCGACCGCTCTGAACGCGTGGGCAGCCGCCTGCAAATCCTTCTGGCCCGATAGGTGCACGTCACCCTCGGGTTGACGTCCGGATAACGACACTTTCTATGACCATCATCGCACAGCACGGCGAGCTCTTTATTCTGCTCGCCTGCGTTTTCGGCTTCTTCATGGCCTGGGGCGTTGGCGCCAACGACGTGGCCAACGCCATGGGCACCTCGGTCGGTTCCAAGGCCATTACCATCCGCCAGGCGATCGTGATTGCCATCATCTTCGAGTTTCTGGGGGCCTGGCTTGCCGGTGGAGAGGTGACCTCCACCATCCGCAACGGCATCATCGATCCCACCCTGCTCAACGAGACGCCGCAGTATCTGGTCTACGGCATGCTGTCCTCGCTGCTGGCAGCAGCCATATGGTTGATGGTGGCCTCGAAAAAGGGCTGGCCGGTGTCCACCACGCACTCGATCGTGGGCGCCATCGTCGGCTTTGCCGTGGCCGGCCTCGGGCCGGCCTCCGTACAGTGGAGCGCCGTGGGCCAGATCGTATCAAGCTGGGTGACCTCACCCTTTATTGCCGGAATTCTCGCCTTTTTGCTGTTTCGCTCGATCCAGACGCTGATCTTTGAAAACAAGGACCCGCTGGCGGCCGCGCGGCGCTATGTGCCGGGCTACATGTTCCTGGTCGGCTTTATCGTGGCCATGGTGACCCTGCTCAAGGGCCTCAGCCACGTGGGCCTGGATCTCACCTTTACCGATGCGCTGCTCTGGGCCATGGGGGTCGGCGCCGTCATCACGCTGATGGGCATTCTGCTGGAGCGACGTATCGGTCATGAACCGCGCAAGAACGACCGGTTCAGCTTCTCGGGCGTGGAGCGCATCTTCGGCCTTTTGATGATGTTCACCGCCTGTGCCATGGCGTTTGCGCACGGCTCCAACGACGTGGCCAATGCCGTGGGGCCGCTGGCCGCGGTTGTCAGCGTCGTCCAGACCGAGGGCCAGATCGGCGGCAATGCGGCGCTGCCCTGGTGGATCCTGATTCTGGGCGGCGGCGGCATCGTCTTTGGTCTTTTGACCTACGGTCACCGCGTGATCGCCACCGTCGGTACCGGGATTACCGAGCTCACGCCGTCGCGCGGCTTTGCAGCCACGCTGGCGGCGGCCACCACCGTGGTCATCGCCTCCGGCACGGGGCTACCGATCTCGACCACCCACACCCTGGTCGGTGCGGTGCTGGGCGTGGGGCTGGCGCGCGGCATGCGGGCGCTGAATCTGCGGGTGCTGGGCACCATCGTGATCTCCTGGCTGGTGACCCTGCCGGCCGGCGCAGCGCTGTCGATCATGTTCTTTTTCATGCTCAAGGGCATGTTCGGCTAACGCCCCGGCAGCGTTGTGCCATGACAGGCCGCCGTGATGCACGGCGGCCTTTTTTGTATCGGCGCCGGCCCGATGGCGTGCGGGCCTGCGTCCCGGCGCCGGCTGCTTTAAGATATGGGAGCCTTCACTGCCGTGAGGTCCCATTGATGCCTGCCTGATCCTGGAGCCGCCTTGGATAACTCATTTCCCTTTGCCGACTGGTTTCGAAACTCATCGACCTATATCGATGCCCACCGGGGGCGTACCTTTGTGGTACTGATCGAAGGAGAGGGGCTGACCCCCGAGCGCCGGGCGCCGCTGATCCAGGATCTGGCGCTGTTGCACGTGCTGGGCGTGCGGCTGGTGCTGGTCTTTGGCGTGCGCGCCCAGGTGCGCGAGGCGCTGGAGACGGCGGCGCTGACGCCGCCGCGCCATCAGGGCCGCTTCGTGGTCGATGACGCCTGCATGGCGCTGATCGAACGGGAGGTCTCGACCCTGCGGCTGGCCATCGAGGCGCGGCTGTCGCCGGGGCTGTCCAATACGCCGCTGCACGGCGTCGAGATCAATGCCATCAGCGGCAATCTGGTCATGGCCAAGCCATTAGGGATCCGCGAGGGTGTGGATTTTCTCCGGGCCGGCGAGGTGCGCCGTGTGCGCAGCGACGCCATCGAGACCCTGCTGGATCAGCGCTCGCTGGTGGTGCTGCCGCCGCTGGGGTACTCCAGCACCGGCGAGGTCTTCGATCTGGATGCCGCCGACATCGCCCGTCACGCGGCCATTGCCCTGAAGGCCGACAAGCTGATCATCGTCGGTCGCGCCGGCGGGCTCCACAACAGTCAGGGCCGGCTCATGCGTCAGCCCAATCTGTCGGAGGCGCAGTCGTTGATTCGCGAGCACGAGGATGCAGAGCTGGCCGAGCATGTGCATATTGCCTGCGATGCAGCGCGCCAGGGCGTGGGCCGCACCCATCTGGTCTCCTGGCAGGATCGGGATGCCCTGCTGGCGGAGCTTTTCACCCGCGACGGGGTCGGCACCATGATCACCCGCGAGCGCTACGAGCAGCTCAGGGGCGCGCGCATCGACGATATCGGCGGGCTGCTGGAGCTTTTGCGACCGCTGGAGGAGCGGGGCATGCTGGTGGCGCGCTCGCGCGAGCGTCTCGAGCAGGAGATCGAGGACTACGTGGTCATCGAGCGTGACGGCATGGTGATCGGCTGCGCGGCGCTGCACCCCTATCCGGAAGCGCATCGCGGTGAACTGGCCTGCGTGGCGGTGCATACCAGCTACCGCGGCGGCGAGCGCGGCGATTTGCTGCTTGACGGCGTCGAGCAGCGCGCCCGGGAGCAGGGGCTGACCGCGCTGTTTGCCCTGACCACCCACACCCTGCACTGGTTTCTCGAGCGCGGCTTTGTACAGGCCGATCTCGAGGCGCTGCCGCAGCAGCGACGCCAGCACTACAACCTGCAGCGCAATTCCCGGGTGCTGCTCAAGACCCTGGCACCGGCCGCCTCGACAGAAACAATGTCCTGAGCCGGCGCCATGTCGGTTGTCGCGTTCCGGCGACAGCCACGGGTGCCGTTGTCGGTATTCGGAGACATGAAAAATCTTTTAAAAAACAATGGTTTATGATTTATCGGAATAGGGATGTCGCCGGATGACGACATCAAGGGCGCGAATCATGGCCCTGTCCGGACGGTAAAAACCGACCCGATCCAGCGCCTTTAAAAACAGGTCATTGTTTTTGTTGTAAAAAATGAAACATGGCACGCCTCTGGCTTAAGGGTGAGCAGGGCAGGACGGTATCCCGGTACGGGCCAGGGAAGATGGCCCGCCGCGACGCCGCCCTGTCGAGCGGCCCTTGCAAGGAGGCAGCAGGCAGATATTGCCATGGCATGGATGCCATCTCCGGGCAGACCTTCGAAAGCATCATTACGATGAGGCTTTTGTGCATGAAGAAGCCGCTGACGCTGTCGAAAGCCTGAATGCCCATCTCGACGGCGTGGCTTCGGGCCCCTCCAGGCCCCGGGTGTTATGGCCCTGTCCGGTCAGGCGGGCAGGGCGATACCACCTTATTACCTTCAGTTCCCTGCGTATGTTGAGAGCCGGCCCTGCCGGCTCTTTTTTTATTCACCAGTGCAAATGAAACTGAATGAATGAAAAGTGTGTACGGACGTTATCGAACGGTGAGATTATCGGTTATTCTCTCCCGCATCCGGATTACTCTTTCTCAACGGCTCGCCTGTCGGAGACTGTCACCTCATGGCTTCTCGAATAAAGCGTCGCTGGCGTCCTCGATCCCTCCTTCAGCAGGTACTGACGGCCTTTTTGCTGGTCATGCTGCCGATCGGTGTGTTGATTCATCTCGCCGGCCAAAGCTTCTCCCAGCTCTCCGAACTGGCCGATGTCAGTGCCCGTGAAGCAGTGGATGAAACCCGTCGTGCCCGCCAGTTGACCAACCTGTCAACGGACATGGAGCGCAGCGCCCGACAGTATGCCGTGCTGGATGATCAGAGCCTGCTGGAAATCTACGGTGAGCGCCGCGCGCGCTACAGCGATCTGCTCAACGAACACGCCGATTTCATGGGCAACAGCCCGCTGATGCAGTCGCTGCGTCAGCAGCTGGCCGTACTGGAGACCCTGCCCGCTCCCGGCGAGGAGAGCCTGAGCGCCCAGCTGTCCGAATTCAGTCGCTTTACCTCCACCACGGAGGCGCTGGCCGAAGCCACGCGTCGGCAGGTCGATGCACGTATCGACGAGATCCGCTCCCAGGCCGGGCAGGTCACCACCCGGCTGTGGCAGGCCACGCTGGCGCTGGTATCGTTCAGCCTGGTGCTGATCCTGTTTTTCACCTGGCGTATCATTCGCCCGATTCGACAGCTCGAGCAGCGTATTCTCGGCATCGGCGGCAGCGGCGACAGCGAAGAGGCCCGCCCGATCCAGGGGCCGCTGGAACTGGTCAAGCTGGATGAGCGGCTCGAGTGGCTGTCGGGGCGTCTGCGCGAGCTCGAGGAACAAAAGCAGCAGTTTCTGCGTCACATGTCCCATGAGCTCAAGACACCGCTGGCCAGTATTCGTGAAGGGTCGGGGCTGCTGGCCGATGGTGTGGCGGGCGAGATGACCCAGCGCCAGCGCGAGATCGTGCTGCTCATCGATGACAGCGGCCAGGAGCTGCAGACCCTCATCGAACAGCTGCTGGACTACAACCTGCTGCAGCAGAATCGCCGCCTCAACGTGACGCGCTTTGACGTGGCCAGCGTCATTCACGAGGTGCTCTCCAAGCACCGTCTGGCCCTGCAGCAAAAGGGCGTGGTCATCGAGGAACGCCGTGCGCCGCTGTACTGGCAGGCCGACCGTGCCCGTACCGCGCGGATTCTCGACAATCTGATTTCCAATGCCGTGGCCTACGGGGCCGATGAGGGTCGACTCTACATTTCGGCCAGCGCCGATCAGCATCATCTGACCCTGGACGTGGCCAACAGCGGGCAGCGGATCAGCGAGCGTGACCGCGATCACCTGTTCGAGCCCTTCTATCAGGGCAGCTCGCAGCGCAAGGGGCCGCTCAAGGGCTCCGGCATCGGGCTGTCGGTGGCGGCCGAAAGCGCGCGGGCCCAGCACGGCACGCTGAGCCTGGTCGAGGATACGATCAACGGCTGTGAGGTCTGCTTCGAGCTGGTGATTCCCTGGATCGTGGAAGAGGCGTCGCAGGACAATTCATCTTCACCCCCGGCTGCAAGGAAAAAGTCGGCGCTGGCAAGGATATGACAATGAAGCATAATCTGATGGCAGGCAGCGCCCTGCTGGTCACCATGCTGCTGAGCGGATGCGCCATGTGGGGCGATCGCGTCCCCGGTGCTGCTGAAGAGGGTTGCATCACTCGCGGCATTCCCACCATGGTGGACGATGAGTGCCTGCTGCCGACCTGGGTCGCCTTCGGGCGAACTGCGCAGACCGGCACACAGCAGTGGCGCGATGAAGTGCTTCAATACATGGACGATGATACGCCTCGCAGCGGATTGGCCCGTGCCGTGGTCTTCTCCCAGGAGGATGCCACGCACTGGCCGGAAGGCATTGCGCTGTTCGAGCGCTATACGCCCCGGGCGCCCGAGAGCATTCAGCCCCTGCTTGAGCAGTGGCAACGCAATCTCGAGCGTCGGGCCGAGCTGCAGTCCAGGCTTCAATCCAGACTCGATGCTCAGCAGAATCGCAGCACCCAGGGCAATAGCCGACAGCGCCAACAGATTCAGTCGCTGGAGCAGGAAAACGCCGAGCTCAAAAAGAAACTGGACGCCCTGACCGCGATCGAGGAAAGCATGAACGCCAGGCAGAGCCCCTGAGCCCGCCTCGCGCGTCGGGTGTGCAAGGAGACACACGTGAAAACTGCCCATCTGCTATTGGTGGACGATGATCCCAGCCTTTTGAAGCTGCTGGGCATGCGTCTTGAAAGCCGTGGCTACCGGGTCAGTACCGTTGAAAGCGGTGCCCAGGCACTGTCAATGGTCGAGCAGCAGCGTCCCGATCTGGTGCTATCGGATCTGCGCATGGATGGCATGGACGGCATGACGCTGTTTGGCGAAATCCAGTCCCGCCACCCGGGGCTGCCGGTCATCATTCTGACCGCGCACGGCTCCATCCCCGAGGCCGTCAACGCCACCCGTCAGGGGGTGTACGGCTTTTTGACCAAGCCCATCGATCGTACCGAGCTGTTTGCGCTGGTGGACGAGGCCCTCATGCAGACCTCGCCGGCCAGCGACGAGGCCGACCCGGCCTGGCGCCGGGACATCATTACCCGCAGCACGGTCATGGAGCAGGTGCTCGAGCAGGCCGGCAAGGTGGCCGGCAGCGATGTCAGCGTGCTGCTCTCCGGCCCCTCCGGCTCCGGCAAGGAGCTGCTGGCGCGCGCCCTGCACCGGGCCAGTGGGCGCGCCGAGCAGCCCTTTATCGCCATCAACTGCGGCGCGCTACCCGAGCAGCTGCTGGAAAGCGAGCTGTTCGGCCATGCCCGCGGCGCCTTCACCGGCGCGGTCAGCGCCCATGAAGGGCTCTTCCAGGCCGCGCACGGCGGGACGCTCTTTCTCGATGAGATCGGCGACATGCCCCTGGCGCTGCAAATCAAGCTGCTGCGGGTGCTGCAGGAGCGCCAGGTGCGTCCGCTGGGCAGCACACAGAGCGTCGACGTGGATGTGCGCGTCATCTCGGCCACCCACCGCGATCTCAACGCGGCGATGAATGAGGGCACTTTCCGCGAGGACCTCTTCTATCGGCTCAACGTGGTCAATCTGCGCCTGCCGGCCCTGAATGAGCGCCCGGAAGACATTCCGCTGCTGGCGCGCTACTACCTGGAGCTGGCCGCCGATCGGCACAAGCCGTCGGTGAAAGGCTTCTCGAAGGAGGCCATCAACCTGCTGGCCTCGCACGCCTGGCCGGGCAACGTGCGCCAGCTCGTCAACGTGGTCGAACAGTGCGTGGCGCTGTCCAGCGCACCGATCATCGCCCATGCGCTGGTCGCCCAGGCGCTGGCTTCGGAAGACAGTTCACTGCCGTCGTTCAACGCCGCGCGAGCGGGCTTCGAGCACGGCTATCTGGTCAAGGTGCTCAAGATCACCGAGGGCAACGTCACCCAGGCCGCGCGCATCGCCGGACGCAACCGCACCGACTTCTACAAGCTGCTCTCCCGTCACGAGCTCGACCCCAACAGCTTCAAGCCGGTCTGCGCCACGGATCAGCCCTGAGCCAATGCCCGGGCCGGCATGGCCGGCCCGGGACCCGGACTTTTTGTTCCCCCCTATTTTTTCAGCCGCCGCTTCACTTCCACCTTCAATCGACCTTCGCCCAGCCGCGCCGTGAGCACCTCGCCGGGCGTGGTATCACTCGAGCGGCGCACTACGCCGTTGGAGGATTCCACAATCGCGTAGCCGCGGTTCAATACCGCTAGCGGGCTGACGGCGTTGAGCTCGCGCATCAGGCCCTCCAGCCGCTGGCGCTGTTCGTTGATTCGCCGTTCAGGGGCGGCCATCAGCCGCTGTTCCAGGCCGTCGAGCCGCTCGCGGTGGCTGCGCAGCGTGCGCTCGGGGGAGGCCTGCTGCAGCCGGGCCTGTTCGCTGGTCAGATGCTGGCGGGACTGCGTCAGCCGGTGCGTCATGGCGCGCGTCAGGCGCGCTTCAAGGTCCTCGAGGCGCTGGCGCTGCGCTGTCACGCGCTCGCCGGGGTGGCGCAGGCGCGAGGCGGCGTGATCGAGGCGCTGATGGAGCTGGTCGAGCTGGCGCTGCTGGGCGCCCTGCAGGCGCTGCGCCAGGGTGGCGAGCTGCGCCAGAATATCGCGGCGGTCCGGCACCAGCCGCTCGGCGGCCGCCGAGGGGGTCGGGGCGCGCACGTCGGCGGCCAGATCGGACAACGTGGTGTCGATCTCATGGCCCACGGCGCTCATCACCGGGATGGGACTGGCCTGAATGGCGCGCGCCAGGCGCTCATCGTTGAAACACCACAGATCCTCCAGGCTGCCGCCACCACGGGTGATCAGCAGCGCATCGAAACGGCCGTCACGCGCGGCGGCTTCCAGCGCCCGGATCATGGCAGGTGCTGCCTGATCGCCCTGCACCGGCACCGGCAGCACGCTCACCTCGACCAGCGGCCAGCGCGCCTGCAGTACGGCCAGCACGTCCTGAAGGGCAGCGCCGCTGGCGGAGGTAATGATGCCCAGCTGCTGCGGCGGGCAGGGCAGGTCGCGGGCGTTGCCGAACACGCCTTCGCCCTCGAGTTTTGTCTTCAATCGCTCAAGTGCTGCCAGCAGGGCACCGCGACCGGCCTCCTGCACCGCCTCCACGATCAGCTGAAAGTCGCCGCGCGGCTCGAAGACCGACACCTTGGCGCGAATCCGCACGCTGTCGCCTTCGCGCATGGGGGCGGCCACAAAGCGCGCCCGATTGCGAAAGAGCGCGCAGCTGACCTGGGCGCGGTCATCCTTGAGGGTGAAGTAGAGATGGCCCGAGGCCGGGCGCGACACCCGCGACAGCTCGCCTTCCACCCACACCTCGCCGAAGGTGTTTTCAAGCGTTGTCCGGGCGCGCCGGTTCAGATCGGAAACACTCAGGGCATCACCTGATGAAGAAGGGGTCATGGCAGCTCCCGGCGGGCGATTCAGTGCAAGGGTCATGGTCTGGGACGGACAGTCTGGCATGGCCGCGTTGCGGTGTCTGCCGGTGTACCTCGTCCGGGTGAAGCGTGCCCCCGGCGCCTCGATAGGCGGCGTGCATGGCGGCCATGGCCCGGGATGAGCGGCATGTGTGCGTTGTATGGGCGGGCCGCAGGCGTTAAAATACGCGATTAATCTTCTCCCGCCGCCTGTACAACCCGCTCAGTGGACGCCAGTTATGCTGCGTATAGCTCAAGAAGCGCTTACGTTTGACGACGTATTACTCGTTCCCGGTTATTCCGATGTACTGCCGAAGAACGTCTCCCTGAAATCCCGCCTGACCCGCAAGCTTGTCCTCAACATTCCGCTCGTCTCCTCCGCCATGGATACCGTGACCGAAGCCCGTCTGGCGATCGCCATGGCGCAGGAAGGCGGCATCGGTATCGTGCACAAGAGCATGTCGGTTGCCGCTCAGGCCGCTGAAGTGCGCAAGGTCAAAAAGCACGAAAGCGTGATCGTGAAGGACCCGGTCACCGTCTCACCGGATGCCAAGCTCACCGACCTGCGCGCCATGGCCGAAGAGTACGGCTACTCCGGCTTTCCGGTCGTCGAGGGCGACCGTCTGATCGGCATCGTGACCGGCCGCGACATGCGCTTCCAGCCCAACTACAGCGACAGCGTCGAGGCCATCATGACCCCGCGCGAGAAGCTGATCACGGCGAAGGAGGGCACCCCGCTCGAGGAGATCAAGCGCCAGCTGCAGGAACACCGCATCGAGAAGATCCTGATCGTCAATGACGACTTCCAGCTGCGCGGCCTGGTCACCGTGCGCGACATCGAAAAGGCGCGCACCTACCCGAACGCGGCCAAGGATGAGGACGGTCGTCTGCTGGTCGGCGCCGCCGTCGGCACCGGCGAGGACACCAGCGAGCGCATCCAGGCGCTGGCTGATGCCGGCGTGGATGTCATCGTCGTCGACACCGCCCACGGCCACAGCGCCGGCGTCATCGACCGCGTGCGCTGGGTGAAGGAGCACTTCCCCGAGCTACAGGTCATCGGCGGCAACATCGCCACCGCCGCCGCAGCGAAGGCGCTGGCCGAAGCCGGCGCGGACGGCGTCAAGGTCGGCATCGGCCCCGGCTCGATCTGCACCACCCGCATCGTCGCCGGTGTCGGCGTGCCGCAGATCACCGCAGTGGCGGATGTCGCCGAAGCGCTCGAGCCGTTTGATATTCCGCTGATCGCCGACGGCGGCATCCGCTTCTCCGGCGATATCGCCAAGGCGGTCGTGGCCGGCGCCCACTGCGTCATGGTCGGCGGCCTGCTGGCCGGCACCGAGGAAGCGCCGGGCGAGATCGAGCTCTACCAGGGCCGGACCTACAAGGCCTACCGCGGCATGGGCTCGATGGGCGCCATGTCCCAGACCCAGGGCTCCTCGGACCGCTACTTTCAGGACAAGAACGAAGGCGTCGAAAAGCTCGTGCCGGAAGGCATCGAAGGCCGCGTGCCCTACAAGGGCCTGATGAGCGCCATCGTTCACCAGCTGATGGGCGGCCTGCGCGCCTCGATGGGCTACACCGGATCGCACGACATTCTGACCATGCGCACCGTGCCGGAGTTTGTTCGCATCACCGGCGCCGGCTTTGCCGAGTCGCATGTGCATGACGTGCAGATCACCAAGGAAGCCCCGAACTACCGGAGCTGATGCCGTGCGCTGCCTGCCCCGGGTCGACAGCATTCATGCCGCCCCGAACCAGCGGGCGGGCAGGGCGCGCGCCCCGATGCCGGGGCCGTCCAGTACTGAAAGCGGGAGGCGAAAGCTTCCCGCTTGTTGTTTATATCCTCGCCGTACCAGAGAGATACCATGACCGACATTCACGCCCACAAGATCCTGATTCTTGATTTCGGCTCCCAGTACACCCAGCTGATCGCCCGCCGTGTGCGCGAGATCGGGGTCTACTCGGAAGTGCGCGCCTTCGACATCACCGAAGACGAGATCCGCGAGTACAACCCCAACGGCATCATCCTCTCCGGCGGGCCGGAGTCGGTCGCCGAGCTGGACTCCCCGCGTGCGCCTGACTGCATCTTCGAGATGGGCCTGCCGGTGTTTGGCATCTGCTACGGCATGCAGGCCATGGCCGCCCAGCTTGGCGGCGCCACCGAAGGCTCCGACAAGCGCGAGTTCGGCTACGCCCAGATCAGCGTTTCGGCGGAAGACGACCTGCTCGGCGGCATCAAGGACCACATCGGCGACCGCGGCGACGCCCTGCTGGACGTGTGGATGAGCCACGGTGACAAGGTCGCGCGCGTCCCGGAAGCCTTCGAGATCACCGCCTCCACGCCGAGCTGCCCGATCGCCGCCATGAGCTGGGCGGAAAAGCGCCTCTACGCCGTGCAGTTCCACCCGGAAGTGACCCACACCACCCAGGGCCTGCGCATTCTCGAGCGCTTCGTGGTCGAGATCTGCGGCTGCGAGAAGCTCTGGACCCCGGCGCGCATCATCGAGGACCTTGCCGAGCGCGTGCGCGAGCAGGTCGGCGACCGTCACGTGCTGCTCGGCCTCTCCGGCGGCGTGGATTCTTCCGTGGTCGCCGCGCTGCTGCACAAGGCCATCGGCGATCAGCTCACCTGCGTGTTTGTCGACAACGGCCTGCTCAGGAAGGACGAAGGCGCCCAGGTGATGGACACCTTCTCCCAGCACATGGGCGTGCGCGTCATCCGTGTGGATGCCGAAAGCGAATTTCTCGACAGGCTCGAAGGCGTCGACGACCCGGAGCAGAAGCGCAAGCTGATCGGCAACACCTTTATCGACGTGTTCGACCGTGAAGCCGCGAAGATTGAAGGCGTCGACTACCTCGCCCAGGGCACCATCTACCCGGACGTGATCGAATCCGCCGCCTCGAAGACCGGCAAGGCGCATGTCATCAAATCGCACCACAACGTCGGCGGCCTGCCGGAGACCATGAAGCTCAAGCTGGTCGAACCGCTGCGCGAACTGTTCAAGGACGAGGTGCGCAAGCTCGGCCTCGAACTCGGCCTGCCGTACGACATGGTCTACCGTCACCCGTTCCCCGGGCCAGGCCTCGGTGTGCGCATTCTGGGGGAAGTGAAAAAGGAATACGCCGACATCCTGCGCGAAGCGGACGCCATCTTCATCGAAGAGCTGCACAACTTCGACTGGTACCACAGGACCAGCCAGGCCTTCGCCGTGTTCCTGCCGGTACGCTCCGTCGGCGTGGTGGGGGACGGTCGCCGCTACGAATGGGTCATCGCCATCCGTGCGGTGGAAACCATCGACTTCATGACCGCCCGCTGGGCGCACCTGCCGTATGAGCTGCTGGAGAAGGTGTCCAGCCGCATCATCAACGAGATCAGCGGTGTGTCGCGTGTGACCTATGATGTCAGCAGCAAGCCGCCCGCGACGATCGAGTGGGAGTGAGGTTGTAGCTGCTTGATTGAATAAGAAAACCCGCCGAGAGGCGGGTTTTTTATCGAGTTTTCAAAATTTTAAAATATAAAGTTTTTTGGCATAATTCAGCCCAGCAAAATAAATTTTCAGCAATATTCGCTGTGGCAGTCGTATTTTGAACTATCTAAAGATGCTCGTGAGCTTTTAAGTGAATTCGAAAGTGTTGGGCAAAAATGGAGGCGTTCTGCAATGCATATTTTATTCTCTGGCTTCATCTTTAAGACCGATGACTACACTTAGGTTTTGGATTAAGTCCCTATTGCACTTTCTCAGAGACCAGCATTGAATAATGCTGTAGATATTTATGGTTTGTTCTAAATATTGCTATTAAAAAATGAGAGGAAGCGTCAGGAACTTGATAATCTGTATTTTAATAATATTTTTTAAGCTTCGGTATATATAAGTGCGTATTGCAATCGGTTAAATGTATAGGGTGATATTTTGGAATATATAACATTGTTGTCAAATGTTTTGCTGGCTATTCTAACAGCCTTCTATGTCTGTTTTACATATAATCTTGTGAGACAAGCAAAAAAAAGTAATGAACATGCGCAAGAGTCTTTTGAAAGGCAAATCAGGCTAGCCAATTATCCTCACTTAACATGTTCCGCAGTTTTGGATGGAAAAGAGGTGAAGCTGGCTTTTAGAAATTCAAGTAGTTGCCCTGCTCTTGATGTAGACATTCTGGCACTGTCAAGCTATTCATATAGCGATATGTCTGTAGAGAATTTTATAGTTAACCATGTAAAGCCTGATTCTGATTTTAAGAAGAGGTTGTATGATGATCCTGAGGAAACATTTTATTCTGTATACGATCACGTGGTTTATTCTGAGTTTGAGTCTAACAAAAAGGTTTCCATGAACCTGGTTTCACCCTTTGCTGCAAGTTGCATACATGTTCTTTTGCAGTTCAGAGATATTTCGGGAATAAATTATGCGAGAGTCTATTGGTTTTTTTGGGAAAGCCAACGAGGAGAAGAAAGGTTTAGGCTGGGTGATATTGACCCGAAGTGTATTTCACCTACACCTAGAATAGATTTTGATCAAAAGCTAAGCTTGGTCACAGATGGCGGTGAAAACCCTGAAAAATATATTGGCAAAGACTTTGTGTCGGTATGGGGTTCTTCAATTCCTAGTGGACACTTATTGAATAGCTATAGAGGAGTAGAAGATCGAGGGGTTTGGGAAGATATCGGTTAATTATTTTCTTGGAATGGCTGCTCTTTAGTTTTAAAAAGCTTGCATGTTGTTGAAGTGATATATGCGCTCTCATATTTGGAGTGACTCAGTCTGAGTCAATCTTTCCTGAAGCGGGCCTTGGTGGCGCACGCGGCTAAGACAGTCGTGATGGCGTCGTCTGACAAGCTCAATGCCGCCTCGCCGTACATGATCGGAGCGCTGCATCTGGCCAGCACGACCCTCGTGGAGAAAAGTACGGACAGGGCACTGACCGAGCCGCTGGCCGATGCCGGTGTCACGGTGGTGATGGCGTGAGGCGATAAAAGGTATAAAACATCCGCCCGGAGAGCAGCCGGGCGGATGATAAAACCAGAGCACGAAGCATCAAATTCCTGCCGGCATTTCTGCTGCCTTGTTTCTCCCTGACCAGCAAACGCCCAGGCCGCACAGCCCGAGCATACCCGCGCCCACAGCCAGCGCCCACACCGGCCATCCCAGCGCCAACCATATGCCCCCGGCGCCGGCACCCAGGGCGCTGCCGAGATAGAGCGCGGATTCGTTGAGTGCCACGGCCAGGTGGCCATCGCCATTGCTTTCCCGTGCCGTCATGAGTGCGCTGTTCTGCGGTACCTGTAGCGCCCAGCCGACAGCGCCCCAGATCACGATGGGCAACAGTGCAATCCATGGATTCAGCGAAAGCGTCAGCGGCAGGACGATGAGTGACAGTCCCAGCAGCATCATGATGCCGGTGGTGATCTGCATGTTGCTGAGCCAATCGGCCAGCGACCCGACCAGAAAGCTTCCCAGTACGCCGCCCACGCCCCAGACCCACAGAAAGGGCGTCACGCTCTGCTCGCTATAGGCCCTGACCAGCGGTGCCATGAAGGTATAGAGCCCGAGACTTGCCACAGCGGCCAGCAACGAAATGCTTAGCAGCCTGACCACACGGCCGTCCTTCAGGATGCCAAGCTTCTGCGTCAGCGAACCCTGCGCGACCGGTGACAGGGCAGGCAGCCAGCGCAACAGGCCGAACAGTGCGATGGCACCGATCAGGCTGATCAACCAGAGGGCGGCCTGCCAGCCGAGCTGGTTCGCCAGCCAGAGCCCGACCGGCACGCCCAGCACCGTACCGCTGGCCATGCCGCCCATGATGATGGCGATGGTGCGGCCGCGCTGGTGATCAAGAGCAAGCCGTGAGGCGGCGGCGATGCCCAGCGCCAGATAGGTGCCGGCGGAAAGCCCGGCCACGGCGCGAAGCACCATGAGCGAGATCATGTCGGGTGCCACGGCGCTGAGCCCGTTGGCGGCGACGAAAAGCGCCAGCATGCCCAGCAGCGCCGGGCGCTGCCGATGGGCCGGCAGGACTGCCACCATGACCGGCGAACCGATGGCATAGGCGATCGTAAAGGCCGTCACCAGCTGCGCGGCAAGCGCTGTGGTCACGGCAAAATCCTGCTCGATCAGCGGGATAAGCCCGGCCGTCACGTAGGAGGCCATGCCGAGTGCAAAGGCACCGGCGGCAATCAGGCAGGTCACGATTCGGGAAACGTCAGGCATGTGGGCGCTCCTTTTAAAGCCAATCACTGGCTGGTTGAGGAAAGTGCGCCAAGTCTGATGGTAGGCTTAGGGGGTTACAATTTAATCATTTATACTATTACTGCGAGTAACCCCATGACGCCATCGCGCACTCTGGATCGAACCCGCCACGAGCTGGCTCAGTTTTTGACGACCCGCCGGGCAAGAGTGTCGCCGCAGGAGGCCGGGCTGCCGGTCGGGTCGCGTCGCCGAACGCCGGGTCTGCGTCGCGAGGAGGTTGCGGCGCTGGCGGGGGTCGGGGTGACCTGGTATACGTGGCTGGAGCAGGGTCGCGAGATCAGCGTCTCGGCCCGCTTTCTGGATAACCTTTCGCGTGCGTTAAAACTGGACGCCGCCGAGCGGCGCCATCTGTTTTTGCTCACGCATCAGCGCCCGCCGGTCGAACCCGGTCAGACCTGGTGCGAAGTGCCGTCACTGATCAAGCGCCTTATGGCGGACCTGTCGCAGCGGCCCTGCTACGTGCTGAATCTGCGCTGGGATGTTTTGACCTGGAACGAGGCAGGGGATCGGCTGTTCAACTTTTCAAATCAGCCGCCGGAGCAGCGCAATCTGCTGTGGATGCTCTTTACCGAGCCCGATATGCAGACACTCATTGATGGCTGGGAGGACGAAGTGGCCGCCATCCTGTCGAGCTTTCGGCGCGATTACGCCAGAGCCTCCGATGATCCGGCCATGCAGTCACTGGTGCAGATGCTCGAAGGCGTCTCGGAAACCTTCAGAACGCTCTGGCATCAGCACGATGTCCACGCGCCCTGTCAGGGCAGGCGCTGGTTGAACGTTGACGATGTCGGGCCGGTCGAGTTCGAGCATACCTCCTTGATCATTGATGAGTCCCGACATCTGCGATTGGTCTATTACGCTGCCCTCGAAGATCAGCCCGCTGTGCCGCATCTATTGAAGAAGCTTTCAGGCAGCGCCGCCGGTGCCGTGTAGCGCTTTCTTTATCCAGAAATTCTTCAATATCTCTCTACGTCGTTCGGTCTCCTGCGTCTTGATGACCTCAAACCTTTGAGCCTCAAAAAAGGGCCGGGCGGTCGGTGAGGCTGGCAAAGTCTGCCAGCGTGTCATCGAGCATCATGCCCTGGATCACGGTGGGGTGAAGCCCCGGCCACGGATTCAGGGAAAGCACCAGCGGTAGGGTGATCAGTTATGCAGGACAATGCAGGGTTCATTTTAAGGAGGGCATCAGCGGCAATTGGTTCCGCTGGTTTAAAGGATCACTAGATCGATTCGATATCGCTCTGTACCAGACGCGTTACCACTTTCGTCTCGATAAGCCTGTTTTAACGTGTAAACGGGCGCCGGTTTTACCAAGCTGTCACGAATTAATCTTTTTTAAAAATTTGATTAATGCTAGACCCACCTCAAGGGGGTCGTACGGGCGACATGGGAACGATCGACCGCCTGCGGCATCCGGATAGCATCACTCAAGGGACTGACATCATGGCAAATTCCAACAAGACCCAATCACTTGCGTTTCTCGGCGGCGGGGAGACCGCCCTTGTGCTGCCCGACAACATTACGGGGTTTGAGATCGATACCCGGTTTGACGACAGCGGGGTCCGCTCCGGCGAGACGCTGGATCTAAGCGTGCAGGGCAGCGCGCTTGAGTCGCTCGAGCTGAGCGGCAACGGTCGTGTGGCATGGGACAACAGCGCGGAGGCCACCACGGCCGTCGGGCAGGTCGATGCCTCGGGACTGGAAGGCGGGCTTGAATACACCGCGTCAGGTGACGTGCAGGAAACCATCACCCTTGGCGGTGCAGACGGCGGGGTCGACGTAATCAACATGGCAGAGGATGCCTCGCGTTACGGCAACGACGGCGATGCGATCGATACGCTGGCCGGCTTCAATCCCCGCACGGACACCCTGTTTATCGATGATGATGTGGTGCAGTCCTTCGATAACCTCGATCTCGACAATGCCGTCATGGCGGATGCGTCATTATCGCTTGAAGAGGCACTGACGCAGGCCGGCGCGCAGGACAGCGGCGATGCCATCCTGCCGGTGCTCCACGGGCAGGATACCTACTTCTACCGCGACAGCGGGCCGGCGGGGCTGGATGACAACGACTTCGTCCTGCAGATCGAGGAGCTTGCCGGCGGCCTGAACTCCTTTTCCGATCGTCAGGACTACATCTCTAATATAGCGCCGGCACCGACTGGCCCCTTCGAGGATGTCGAGGTGTCGGGGGTCACCAGTGGCGCCGAGGGCGCCGCCGACAGCTTTGTGTTTGGCAGCGACGGTGGCTGGCAGGATGCCACCATTACCAACTTTGAGCTCGGCGTCGATCGGTTCGATCTTTCAGAATTGACTGCGAGCGACGGAGGCGATCTCGGTTTCGGTAGTGTCCATCTGTACGCCGATGGAGAGCTTATGGTTAACACTGACGCCGGGATAAATTCTGTCTCGCTGGTCGGCATATCGAAGTACGATCCCGGCGCGCCGATCGACGAGCTGGCCCCTGCCCTGGGCCCCGAGGATTTCCTGTTCGCCTGAGTATTCAAAAGCCATGAAAGCGGTGCTTGAGCCGTTTTCCCATATGGGCCCATCTCTTGATGGGCCTTTTTGATGGACCGCAGGCAGAAAGACGCCCGGGTCTTATTCCTGATAGCCCGATGGACGCGAGTCTTTCACAGGGGGTTGGCCTGCTGATCGGGCAGCGCCGCCGAATGCCGGGTCTGCGTCGCGAAGAGATCTTGGCGCTGGCGGGCGTCGGGGTTACAGGGAGTACGTGACTCCCGATCCGTCCGTACCCGGACGATCTGGAAGAGGTCTGCATGAGGCGGGCGCTGGTCGCCCATGCGGTCAAAATTGTGATTGTGGCCTCTTCTGGCAGATTTAATGATGCCTCGTCGTACATGAGCGGAGAACTGCGTCTGGCCAGCCCGTTCATCGTGGAAAAGCGCGGATAAGGCGCTGATCGATGCGTTACGGTTGTAGGGCCTGAATCAATGGACGCTGGGTGCCAAAACGCTTGGCCGGATGAGATTCGATATATTTGAGTGTAAAAGCCCGCCAATTGGCGGGCTCTTTATGTTGATGAAGCGGGAAGGTGCGTCAGCATTTATATAGGCGATGAATTTCTCCAGTTGATGCAACCTTCCAGATAAGCTCGATTTTCTGCTGAAAGTCTGGAGATACCGGCATAGCGAGCGAGATTTAGAACCTGATCATCGCTTTTCAGGAGTAAGGTTTCATGCCGGTCATAGAGTTCGGCGAGTTCGGTCCGGGAAATATCACGAATCGAGCGATTCAGACCTGATTGGAACGTTACTCTCCTTGAGTAGCTTCCTGCTGCCCAGAGGAAATCGACATCGCCTTCCTGATAGCGCTCGACGTGGCTCAGAGCGTTCGCAACCTGCTCGGAAATGCGCCGGCCGGTTCGTTGCCAGCCGTGCATTTCGGAGATGCGCTTGCTCAGCAGGCTCAATGGCATGGGTCCTTCACGATGGACAACATCGGCCACGAGAAGCTTTAGAGTCGGAAGGTAATCTCGTTGATAGAACCGTTCAGCATCTGGCACAAACCTCTCAGAGTCTGTAGTTGTTGGTCTCATGGAATAGTCCGATGAGATGACTCCTGTAGCCATGAGCCCCTCTTCTGTAGATGCCGCTTCTTTCCAGGTTGATTCAGGGACCTGTTTATCTACAGATGAGTTCGAGGAAGCACTGTTCTCCTGCGCGACATGTGTAGTGCAGTCAATCGCTTCGCCAGTTTCCTTTCGGGCCACCAACTCACGAGCAGTTTCTTCCGCGGCTCTTCTTTCACGGTCTGCTTCCAAATGCTCCGTAAGCGCTGTATGCATGCGATCAACGACCATATCGGGGTTACGAAACCAGTCGGTGGACCAGATTCGCAGGATGGTCCACCCAAGGTTTTCAAGAACCGCCTGTCGAATCTTGTCTCGATCCCGCGCTGTAGCAGAGCCGTGATACGTAGCGCCATCACACTCGATGCCCGCAAGGTAAACACCTGCATGATCAGGATGAACGACCCCAAGATCGATACGGAATCCCGAGACGCCAATCTGCGGACGGAGCTCCCAGCCTCTGGCCTCAATGGCATTTTTGATCGAGGCTTCGAAGACGTTCTCGACCGGCCCCAGAGACCCCTCATCCTGTGCTGGAAGGGCAATCGGCCCACGAGCAGCGAAATCGAGGAAGGCCTTTAGATGCTTTACGCCCGTGGCTCTGGTGCGGGCGAGGTCGATCTGCTCGGCCCGTATCGAGGTAAAGACGTGTAGCTCCTGTCGAGCACGGGTCACGGCGACATTCAGGCGCTTTTCGCCACCATCGCCATTGAGGGCACCGAAAGCCATTGAAAGCTTACCCGCGTGATCCGGTCCGAAAGTGATCGAGAACAGCATCACATCGCGTTCGTCGCCCTGAATGTTCTCAAGGTTTTTGACAATCACGGGTTCTTCCCGAGCATCCTCAAAAAACCATTCCAGTTCCGGGGCTCGTCGCCGCTCTTCATCGAGTAGATCAAGAATAAGTTCTTGCTGTTGAGCGTTGAAGGTAATAACGCCCAGTGTCAGACGCTCTTCTTCAGGGTGCGTCAGCCATTCCTGCAGCCGATGCACGGTCATGCGTACGATCGCGCGTGCTTCGGCTTCGTTGGTTCGCCCTTGTCCTCGGCCATAGATGCCGTCTACCTGATGCAGTTTGACTGCCTCTGATGCAGTGGTAGGAGAGGGAAAGGTTACCAGGCGGCCGCCGTAATAGTGCCAGTTTGAGAAAGCGATGAGTGACTCGTCCCGGCTGCGGTAATGCCAGTCAAGCTGTTGGGTCGGAATACCGGCCGAAGCCACTTCATCCAGGATGGAGGCCAGATCGCGTTCTGCTTCGGGCATTTTCTGATCAGGATCATCGCTGCGGCCAAAGAAGTTTGTGGGCGGCAGCTGTTTGGGGTCGCCGACGATAATTGCCTGACGCCCTCGCGCGATGGCCCCAATGGCATCCCAGGTAGTGATCTGGGAGGCCTCGTCAAAGATGACAACGTCAAAGGCGGCTTGCCCCGCAGGAAGATACTGTGCCACCGACAGGGGAGACATGAGCACACAGGGTGCCAGCTTGGTAAAACTATCCGGCATTTCCGAAATTAATGTCCGGATCGGCATGCTGGGTCGCTGAAGGCTTAGCTGATGTCGCAGCGTACCAAGTTCGGATCGCCGTGCCACGGCATCCTGTGCCGGCAGGCCATGTTGAATACGGCTCAGAACCTGGTTCGCCGCCATCTTGGTAGCGCGACTGTCGAGTTCCTGAAAACGTTTGATCGCGTCTTCGTGCGCCCAATGTGAAAAACCGCGTAACGATGCCCGGTCATCCATGGCAAGTGGCAGCCACCAGGCCGCGTAGGCTGCCATGAAGGCGGCTTCGACATCTTCGTCAACAAGCCCATCCTCGACTGCTTCAACAAGAGGGGTCAGGCCGGCAGCATTTGCTTGCAATCGCACATTGACCCAACGGGTCCAGTCGGAGAGGTAGTCCTTGTTGTCCAGAATATCCTTGAGATGATTGGCGAGCTCAGACAGTGAAAGTTGTTTGGGGTCCGATTGCGAGATCCGCGCAAAATCTCTGGCACGCTCTTCCCAGATTGATCTTTTTTGCAAAAAGAGTGTGATCGCGTTGCGTAGATCACCCGACGCGCGTTGTGTCAGGCTCTGCTTGGACGCCTCCCAGCGATTCTGATTCGAAACGGCCGGTACGAGGGTATTCAGCGTCGTCATCAGGCTGCTTGCCTGAGCGGTCCAGTCCATCAGTCGATCAGGATTTGTTTCCACGCCATCGACAACGGGGCATGCCAACAAAGCATTTTCCTTGATCTCGGCATGGATGCGTCTGGCATCGCTCATCGCGGCAATGTCCAGGTCAGGGTTTGCCTGACCACTCTCTGCATAGGTCTGCAGGAGCTTGCGGACCGAAGACTTCGCGAAGATGGAGAGCGGCCACATCTTCGTCTGGGCGAGACGCCAGTTCGCGTCCAGTTGATCAAGAGGAATCGTATCAAGCCGGTCCATCGGATAACGTGCTGTAGCGCGGCTTACGGCGTCGCTGTATTTACCAAGCAGTTCGCACAGGGTGTGTGCCTGATTTTGCATCTCCTTGAGATCGCACGATAAAGCCCAGCTTACGTCTTCGCCGTCCTCAGGTATTTTGGCAATTTTCAGCAAGGGGTTGAGCTGTTCCGTGGAGCCGGCGCCGTCCCAGCCCAGACCGGAATGACCCGCAAGTGCTTCGGCGGCATCGGACAGCTCGCGTGTTGCCAGAGCCAGTGCATTGGTCTGTTGGAGAAGTTCGGCTTGCCAGCTGAAGGACCAGTCATGTGCCCGGACAAGCGGTAATGGTTTGCGTCCCGTGACGATCTCATTGCACCGTCCCAAAGCTCCAGCCAGATGTCTCAAATGCGCATAACTTTCTACGTCATGAGCATCCTTGTTGGCGAAGGAAAGACTGAATGGCTGTACCTTGCCTGAGGTTTCCCCAATGGCCTGAAAAACGCTGAATCCTTGGGTTCCCCTTTCATGCAGTGCAGCGACGTAAGTGTTCAATTGATCCCGGGTGACAGAAAGCTCGTCGGTCACCTTTATCCACTCGGCTTCGGAGCCTTGCGTTGCACGCTCCCAGCTGCGTCCAAGTTGCGACAATATTGATTTGCGGTCAGCCTTGTTGGAGTGCAGTTCCAGTACTGCATCTCCTAATCCATGCGCGGCTAAACGACGATGAACTACTTCCAGCGCCGCTGATTTCTCGGCGACGAAGAGAACTGTTTTCTGGACTGCAAGGCATTGCGAAATAATATTCGCAATGGTTTGGCTCTTGCCTGTACCCGGCGGGCCGATCAATACGAAATCATGCCCTTCCTCGGCCGCCAGGACCGCTGCAAGCTGTGAAGAGTCAGCCGGTAGGGGAGTGAAGAGATTACGCGGCGCAATACGACGATCAACATCTGCAGCACCGGGGAGCCCTGGCTTTCCCTCGGCAAGGAAGGGTTCGGACGGATTATCGACCAGATGCTTTACAAGAGCGCTCTCACGTAAGCTATCGGTGCGCTCGACCAGATCCTTCCACATCAAAAACTTGGAAAAGGAAAAGGTAGAAAGTGCAACATCCTCGACGACTTCGAAACCTGCTATATCGCGCACTTTGCGCCGCATGACCTCGAAAATCCGCGGGAGATCAAAACCATTACCATCACGCGGCAATTCGCCTTCCAGCTCGGGCACCTTCAGATCAAAGTCTCTTTTGAGAAACTCCAAAAGAGTAGTGTTAAAACGAACATCATCTTCATGATTTTCAAGGATGAATTCTGATTGTGCAGACTGTCGGGAAATCTTTACGGGAACGAGAAGAAGTGGCGCACGATAACTTTGGGTGTCTCCTTCCGTTTTTTTCCAGCGCAAAAAACCGGCAGCCAGGAAAAGTGTGTTGGTGCCACCTTCCTGCATATCACTTTTAGCGCGCCGGTGTAGCTCCAGAAGCCGTAGCTCGGTTTCCTTGCGGGTCAGATTGACGGCGATCTGGCCCCTGGTGAAAGCATCCCTTGCAACTTCTTCCAAAAGCTTCGGTTCTTCCCTTTCCAGCAGATCCCGTTTTCCGAGCGGGTCTTCATCCTTCAGTGCAAGCGCACGGAATTTCTTGCCGTCTGCAAGCTGGTCCTCCAGCAATGACACATTCGGGCAAAAAAATGTCAGTGTCTGTTTGCTATCCTTGAAATTTAATAGCCGGTTGCGTAACGAGAGATCCAGCAGTTTTCGTTGCCAACGTGAAATCCGATCTGCGGGCGTCGCCGGTTCCTTTTCGATCAGCTCTTCGGGGAGTAGCCCCGGTGAAAGTGGTTTTGGAAGCGCTGCCGGACTTGCCGGTATATCCACTGACTGCGTCTCTGGTTCGGTACGATGACTGGCAAGAGGGCGTATCCGTGCCGCCCGGGCTCGGCGAATGTCCACGGCCATAAGAAAACTGTGTTCGTTACGCTCTGATGTAAGCTCACGCGCGTGCTCTGTGGCCTCTTCGAACCCGACACTGGGACGTTTTGTGAGCAGGGTGGTTTCCAGACTTACAAATTCTCGGGCGTCAAGCGCCTTGCGAACGGTCATGACGTCCGGTTCGCTTATGGTTCCAAAGTCCCTCTCGGTCAGCCATACCCCCGTCCAGGCGTGTCCTTCACAGAACAAAACGGCAGAGTTTAAACCCGCGGCCTCAAAACAGGCCGCCAGAAAGAGCGCACTGTCGAGGCAGGTTGCAAGGCCTTCGGAACGGATGCGCCCCGGATCACGAACTTTCTGTCCGTGCAGTTCGAAGCTGGCCGGGGGCACGGCATAGGTTAAGCCCATGCCTGTTGCAGCGGACCAGATGGCCCCTGCCAGCATCCACGATCGCGACGGATCTTTGGACTGGTACCCATCCATACTGCCGTTTTGCCCCGTCGCCTCAAGAAGCCGTCCCGCTTCCTTGAGTATTCCGGCAACGACTGTATCGTTGGGAGAGACGAAGGCCGCCAGGAGATGCGCCATCTCACCAACGCCGCCCCACTCATCGCGTGCAAGCATCTCGATCTGGCGGCTCTCGGATATCAGCTCGACATCGTCATGTCGGACCAAAATTGTTATCTCGCCCCTTTCAGCTTCGTTGAGGCCTCCCAGAAGAACCGTATCCAGAGGGGTTTCCAGATCATGTAGCTCTTGCCGCCCGCCTGATGGCAGTCGGTCCAGCTTCCATGTTTTGGGGCGTAACAGGCCCGGCTTACAAGTCAGCTCGACAGTGAGATTCTCCAGTGGCCTATCCGACTGGTTCTCCAAAACGAGTTTCTTGATCACTGAAACACCGTTTTGAGAAGACGCGAAATTTACTTTTTCCGCAGTGAGCAAAGTCAGCAAGAGCGACTTCTGGACATCCTCATCAACTGTCTTGAAAGGCATGTTTTAACCCTGATTACGTTTTAAATTAGTAGTTTTAGTCTTGCTGCTGTCGACGGCTGGAAAAGTAACGTTGCTGGCATTCCTGCAAAGAATTGCGACACGTTTGGCCATTCAAGAAGAACTTTTTAAACTGTTCCCTGGACCGGACCTGACGTTGCCTGAGGGTAAATGTTCAGACGCACGAACTTATGCCAGATATGATTTCGCTCTATCTCGAGGGCAAAATGTTATAATCGGCAGTTGTATAAGTAATATGTAGAACTCTGATAGAAAAAATTTCTGCCTTTTGAGCGCTGGAGCACAGCGAGTGAATTTTGGGACTTGATGTTGTTACTTGCGCTGTCCTCGACGGCCACCCCGGCGTGTTGCATCTGCTGGAGAAGCTGTCAGGCAGCGCCGCCGGTATCGCGTAGCGCTTCCTCTATCCAGAAATTTCTTGATACCTGCCCACGCCTCGACCTGCGCGGGCATGTCATCCATTGAGGTCACTTCAAACACGGTGCCCTGAAAAAGGGCCGGCGCGATGTCGGCATTACCGGTTTGATCGTCGCGAATGCCTAAACCATCGGGTGGCATGGCGGCTATCCTTGAGCAGAGTGTCTTTTTTCCGGGCCGTGTCGGGAGGCTGTCATGGCAACGCTGTTGGTCGACTGGCTGCAAAGCGTCGGGCTGATTCTGATCGTGATCGGGGTGGGCATGGTCGTGATGGGGCTGTATACCCGTACCTTTCGCGCCGCGCTGGTGGGCGTGGGGCTGCTGCTGGCGGCGGCCATTGTTCTGCTGATCGCGCCGTAGCAATACCCTCGAACCATCCAGGGCGGTGATGATGACCTGAGTCGTCGCGTGCGCGTCGACAGCAGGCGTTTCGCTTCAGGCTGCCCGCATCGATATCAGACCCCGCTAATACCTATGGCGCATTGAGCCGACACGCGGCATGGGCAACGCTTGAATCGCGATATTGCTATATCCAGCTTTGTTGAAAAAGCCCCGGGCCGGTCATGGCCGGTGCGTTCGCCTCAACCCACCCATCAGCAAGGAAGTGTTCATGAACCGATGGATACCCGCCGCGGCGTCGCTGCTGCTCGGCACCGGCCTTCTCTCCACCGTTCAGGCCGCCCAGGTCGAGGTGCATGATCCCGTCATGGCCCGCGAGGACGGCACTTATTACGTCTTCAGTACCGGCCCCGGCATCGATATCTATTCCTCCGACAACCTGACGCAGTGGCGCCACGCCGATCGCATCTTCAGCGGGGAACCGAGCGACCCGCCCTGGGCGACCTCGGTGGCGCCGGAGTTTGATGGCCATGTCTGGGCGCCGGACATCGTCGAGAACAACGGCCGCTACTATCTCTACTACTCGATATCGGCGTTTGGAAAAAATACCTCGGGCATCGGCGTGACCGTCAACGACACGCTCGACCCCGAAGCCGACAACTATCAATGGCAGGATCAGGGCCTGGTGCTGCAGTCCGAGCCGGGCCGCGACAACTGGAACGCCATCGACCCGGCGGTGATCGAGGATGACAACGGCACGCCCTGGATGAGCTTCGGCTCGTTCTGGGGCGGGCTGAAGCTGGTCCAGCTCGATGACAACATGACGGACCTGGCGCAGCCGGGGGAGATCATCGATCTCGCCACGCGGCCGGAGACCGAGGAGAACCCCATCGAGGCGCCCTTCATCTTCAAAAGGGATGACTATTACTACCTGTTTGCCTCATTCGGTTTCTGCTGTCGCGGTGCGGACAGCACCTACCGGCTGGTGGTCGGGCGCAGTGACCGCGTGCAGGGGCCCTATGTAGACAGGGAAGGGGTGTCGATGATGGAAGGCGGTGGCACCCTGGTACTGGACGGCACCGAGGCGTGGCCCGGTCTGGGACACAATAGTGTCTACACCTTCGACGATCAGGATTATATGGTGTTCCACGCCTACGAGGCCGCCGATGATGGCACCCAGAAGCTGCGCATTCTGGAAGTGGACTGGGACAACGGCTGGCCGGTGGTCGACCCCGCGGGGCTCGATGCCAATACCACCGAGCTGATCGAGTAACCCCTCAGCAGGGCAAAAAGCGGGGCGGCTGTTCATGCGCCGCCCTGTCATGATCTGTCCCTGCTCACCGAGACACCCGATCCAGCGGTGCAAGGAGATCGCGGACACGAGTCGCTCAATGGCGCGTGACAGGGTCACTCAACCGTGGCATTTCGGGACAGGGCCGATATGGGTGAATCACTGCAGATTCTGATTTATGACGATGCCGAAAAGGCGGTCGATGTCCGCCTGGATGAAGGTCGCGAGACGGTATGGCTGACGCAGCGGCAGATGGGCGAGCTCTTTGGCAAGGATGTTCGTACAGTCAATGAGCACGTTGGCAACGTCTATGACGAGGGCGAGCTGGACAGAGAGTCAACTATCCGGAATTTCCGGATAGTTCGCCAGGAGGGCTCTCGACAGGTGACGCGATCTATCGAGCACTACAATCTGGACGTAATTATTTCGGTGGGCTATCGCGTCAAGTCGCAGGCAGGAACGCGCTTTCGCCAGTGGGCCACGCGCATTCTCCGCGAGCATCTCACCCGGGGCTGGACGCTGCATCAGCAGCGTTTTGAGGCCAATGCCCGTGAGCTGGAAGCGGCCATGGCGCTGGTGCGCAAGGCGGCCAACAGTCCGGCGCTGGATCTGCCGGGTGGCCGCGGGCTGGTGGATATTGTCGCGCGCTACGCTCAGACCTTTTTGCTGCTGCAGCGCTACGATGAAGGGCTGTTGAGTGATCCCGAGGTGCAGGCCGGTGGCCGGCTGCCTTCACTGGAAACCGCCCGTCTGGCCTGGAGGATCTGAAAAGCGAGCTGATGGGTCGGGGCGAGGCCACCGCGCTGTTTGCCCGGGAACGAGAAGATGGGCTGGCCTCGCTGCTGGGCAATCTCGATCAGTCCGTTTTCGGCGAGCCGGCCTATCCGAGCATCGAGTCAAAGGCCGCGCATCTGCTCTACTTCGTGATCAAGAATCACCCGTTCGCCGACGGCAACAAGCGCAGCGCCGCCTTTTTGTTCGTCGACTTCCTGCACCGTAATGATCGCCTGCTGTCATCAACGGGTGATCCGGTCATCAATGATGTGGGTCTGGCCGCGCTGACCCTGCTGGTGGCAGAGTCCGCCCCCGCCAACAAGGAGACCATGATCCGGCTGGTCATGAACATGCTGGCGGGTAGCATGGCAGCGGCATGACTCGCTGGCAAAGGCCTGTTCTTTCAATCCGGCAGGCCGCTCACCGATACACCCGGTCCAGCTGCGTGAACGCCCCGCGCTCGTGATCCTCGCAAAACATTTCGTGATCGCGGCGCACGCGTTCGGCGGCTTCCTCGGCAAACGCCACCATGTCCTCGGTAAAGAGTTCTTCCGGGCCAATGGCCTCGACAATGGCCGGCTCGATATCGTAATCCACCCTGCCTGATTCATCGGAGAGGGCGTGTACGCCGGCGAGCACCTGCCCGCAGATGCGGGCGTACTGCCTCCAGTCGCTTTTGGACAGATCCTCCAGATCGATGCTGTCGCGAAACGGCGCTCGCTCGCGTGACATATAGCTGTGCCCGTCAAACTCGATGTGGCCGTAGAAGCGGTCGCCGCGGATGAGGTGCACCGCCTGAGCGTGGGTAATGCGTTCGGCGCGGCCGTCCATCTCGTGGCCGTTGTGCGGCACCAGCCCGGTCAGCGCCGAGCGTCGGGCCTGCTTGTATTCGATGATCAGGTCATCGGTGCCGTCACCCCCTGGGCCTTCGATCAGCACGTAGTAGCGATCCAGCCCCAGCGAGGCGGTGCCCTGGCCGCGGCGAATCGCGACGTCCTTGACGCGCATGGCGGTGCCGTCGGCGGCGATGGCACGCGGCGGCACCTCGATATCGTTGCTCCGGATCAAGCGGTCAGTGATCTGCTGAAACTCGTCACGGCGCGAGGAGACCGGCACCAGCTTGTTACTTGAGCGAAAGCGTCGGCCGGTCTCGTCGAGGTAGTCCTCCTTCAGCCAGTCGGCGCGCGCTTCCCGGGCGCTCTTGAACAGCTTGCGAATCAGCTTCGGGGCGTTGTCAAAGCGCATCTCCTCGTCCTGCTCGGTGGCCTCGCGGGCCAGACGCACGATGGCGTCGATATAGCCCTGCACGAAGTGGCGCACCACCTTGATCCGATGCTTGCGCTTGAGCTCGCCCTCGGTCTCGGCGGCGATCATGAAACCGACCGCGCCGCGTCTGATATCCCAGGTGAAGGGGGCGTAACAGGCCTCGTCGAAGTCGTTGACCGAGAAGATCGGCACGTTGTTGATGTTGGGCATCACGCCAAAGTTTTCGGGGTGCACATCGCCCAGCGCCAGCACGGTGGGCATCCAGCCATCATCGCCGGCCATGTCGCGGTAGAACAGCAGTGCCGTACCGCGAAAGAAGGAAAACAGCGAATCACGCAGCTGATCGAACTTGAGTGCAATTTCCTCGGTGCCATCGGCGATACGGGTCTGGTGGTCCTCGCGCAGCGTCTGGCGCACGTGCAGCCGCCGCTCCAGGCCGGTCAACACCCGCGGGCGCAGGATGAACTCGCCATCGGCCACGGCACTGGCCAGTCGGCGAAAGGTCTCCACCCGCGTCCCCACCGCCGGCTGTGCTGCTCCGGCAGCTTCGCGCTCGAGCGCTGCGGCAAGCTCGTCCTTGCTCATCGAGGAGCGCCCTTCAATGCCGAGCTGTTGCGCCCGTTCGTAAAGGGCCCGGCGTGTCTTTCCCGTCACATCGGTCATGTTCACCTCCTGAATATCGCGGTCGTGATGGCTGCCAGGGCATGGCGTGTCTTCAGCATGGCTGATCCGGGTGCGTCCTGCTCGACGCCAGTGCCGTTATTGATATGCCATGGCGCGCCGGCGGGCAAGTCGCGGTAAGCTGAGCGCTGCCCGGCGCGCAATGGCACCCGGCAGACACTATTCATGGATGGCTCATAACTCCGGTAATGCAGGCATGACGATAAAAGGGTGGCGGGTGTGGTGGGTGGCGCTGGCGGTGCTGCTGCTGTCAGGGCTGTGTCAGGCGCAGGAGAGCAGCAGCGACGAGGCGGGCTGGTACAACATCGATTCGCTCAACGTCGGGCTCGGGGGCGATCCGGAAAAGAAAAGCCTGCGCAGCCCGCGCGAAACGATGCGCCATTTCATGCGCCTCACCGAAGGCGGTGACTTCGAGGGCGCAGCGCACATTCTCAATCTGGGCGATCTGTCGCCCGAGGATCAGCGCGAGCGCGGCGCGGCGCTGGCGCAGCAGCTGGCCGAGGTGTTCCGGCGCGGCAAGTCGATCAATATTGCGAGGCTGTCGGCGCGTCCGGATGCCGTGATCGAGGATATCTCCGGCAAGGACCCGCGGGCGGGCAAGGCGCGCCGGGATATCGAACTGGCCTCCCTCGAGGCGGGGGAAGATGCCTACGATATCCGTCTGGGACGCTATCAGGTAGGTGATAACGAGCCGGTCTGGCTGATCACGCCGGAGAGCGTGGCCTCGATTCCGACGCTGTATGACCGCTACGGCCCGTCACGTTTCGAGACTTATATTCCCGAAACGTTAAAGCGCAATGTCGGGTTTTTGCGGCTGTGGGAGTGGATCGCCATTCCGCTGGTCGTGCTGGCGATCGCGCTGATCGGCAAGGCCGTGCACGCCCTGATGACGGTGCTGACGCGGCTTCTGCCGTCCGGCTCACCGAGCATCTTCATGGTCCAGATTCGAAGCCCGGTGGCGCTGATCGTCATGGCGCTGGTGATGCAGACCCTGATCGACTTCGTGGTCTCCTTTTCGGCGGTGGTGGCCACCACGCTGCGGGTCACGCTGACCATCGTCATGGCCTGGGGGATCGGCGTGATCGCGCTGCGGATGATAGATACCTTCATGCTGCACATGACCCGGCGCATGGCCGGTGAGATCGATGATTCCAAGCCCCGGGACGAGCGCAGGCTCCTGACCACGCTCTATGCGCTGCGCCGCGTCATCATCCTGATCATGGTGGTACTGGTGACGATCTACGTGCTCGGTCAGGTGCGCCTGTTCGAGACGCTGGGGCTGTCGATTCTGGCCTCGGCCAGCGTGCTGGCGGTACTGGTCGGCATCGCCGGGCAGGCGGTGCTGAGCAACATCCTGTCGTCGTTTCAGCTCTCGCTGGCCAAGCCTCTGCGCATTGGCGATCTGGTGATGTTCGAGGGGCAGTGGTGCTACGTCGAGAGCATTTTCTACACCTACATTCTGCTGCGGGTGTGGAATGAGCGGCGCCTGATCGTGCCGGTCACCTATTTCGCCTCCAAACCCTTCGAGAACCTGTCGGCCAAAAGCACCATGGAGTACCGCACCCTGGAGCTGGTGCTGCACCTCAACGCCGATGTGGCCTGCCTGCGCGAGAAGTTTCTCGAGTTTGCCCATGAGGAGGAACACGTCATCGAGCATCACAAGCTGCTGTGCAGCGTGACGGCCCAGAACGCCTCGGCCCAGACCCTCACCTTCTTTCTGATGACGGTGGACCCGCTCTCCGGCTGGTCGGCCGAGGTCAGCATCCGCGAAAAGCTCATGACGTTCATCCGCGACAACCATCCCGACTGGTGGCCACGGCAGGTGGTGGTGCTCAGCGAGCAGGATATCGCGCGGGGAGAGACGGTGGTGGCGCGCCCGTAACGGCGTTGCATCAGGGCGTCGGGCTGCCGGATCGAGGCGCATAAAAATACCCCGGGGGCGAACCCTCGGGGTATTTTGGGGTGCCATGGCTTTTAGTGCAGGGCGTTTAGTGCCATGACCGGCAACCTGGCTCAGGTCGCCGTGGTGGACGGCTCTTCCGGCGCGTCGTCCTGGTCATCGGTCGTGTCAGCCTCGTCGTCCGGCGCACTGGAAGGCGTATCAGGCGTCTCGGCACCGTCCGGGCTGGTCGCCGGATCACCCTCTGACACGGCGTCGCCGTTCGCAGTGGCGTCGTTGCCGTCGTTCACGGCGGCGTCATTGTCATCGTTTACGGCGTCGTCGTTTGCAGCAACGGGCTCGGGTGAACCGGCATCATCACGAGTGACGCGCCAGACGGCGTTGGTCAGGTCGTCAGCGACGATCACCGAGCCATCCGGGGCAACGGTCACGCCCACCGGGCGGCCGCGAGTGCGGCCATCGTCGGTGAGAAAGCCGGAGACGAAATCCTGCGGATCGCCGGCGGGCTCGCCGTTTTCAAACGGCACGAACACGACGTTGTAGCCCACCGGATCGGCGCGGTTCCAGCTGCCGTGCTGGCCGATGAAAACGCCGTCACTGTATTCACCCCCCACCTGTGGCGTCGAGAAGGCGATGCCCAGCGGCGCACGGTGAGAGCCCAGGCTGTAATCCGGTGCAATGGCCGATTCGACCTTCTCCGGATTTTCCGGCTTGACGCGCGGGTCAACGTGCTGACCCCAGTAGCTATAGGGCCAGCCGTAGAAGCCGCCTTCCTGCACCGTGGTCATGTAGTCCGGCACCAGATCCGGCCCCAGCTCGTCACGCTCGTTGACCACGGCCCAGAGCGTGTCGGTGTCCGGCTGGAAGGTCAGTGCGGTGGGGTTGCGCAGGCCGGTGGCGTAAGGACGATGGGCGCCGGTCTCGGCATCGATCTCCCACACCTCGGCGCGGTTGACCTCGGCCTCCATGCCACGCTCGGTGATATTGCTGTTGGAGCCGATACCGACGTAGAGATACTGCCCGTCGGGGCTGGCGGTCATCGCCTTGGTCCAGTGGTGATTGATCTCGGCGGGCAGCTGCGTGACCACCTCGGGCGGACCACTGGCCTCGGTCTGGCCCTCCTCGTAATCAAAGCGCACCAGCGCATCCTGATTGGCGACGAACAGGCCGTCGTCCGTCAGCGCCAGCCCGTAGGGCGCATTGAGGTTGTCGGCAAAGACCGACTGCTCGTAGCTGCCGTCGCCGTTGGGCTGTAAAAGTGTCAACCGGTCGCCGCTCTCCACCGAGGTGTTGCCCTGGTCCTTGATGACGCCGGCGATGAAGTCCTTGGGCTTGAGCCGGGGGGCGTTACCACCGCTGCCCTCGGCCACCAGGATATCGCCGTTGGGCAGCACCAGCGTCTGGCGTGGCACCTTCAAGTCGGTGGCGATCGCCGTAATCGAGTAGCCGTCGGGGACGGTGGGCTGCCGGTCACCCCATTCTGCCGGCTCGGGGACTGTCATGTCGGGCAGCAGCCCGCGATCCGGCTCCGGCAGGTCGGGGTTGGGGCCGTACTGCTGCTCGGCCGCCGAGGCATGGCTGCCGGCGGCCATCAGGGCAATCGCCAGCGGCGCGGTCAGGGTGCGTCTGGACAGTATCATTGTGATCTCCTCACGCCAGTAGTGTTAAAGCCGAGCCAGGTGGCGATCAGGGCTAGTACGGTCACGATGATCGACAGGATAAAGCCGGTGGGCATCATCGCCCAGGCATCCATGGCGTGCATCAGCGCGTTGATAAAGCCCAGTACGAAGCTCACCAGCAGCAGCACGACATAAATGAGGCCGCGGCGGCGATCGGCGGCGCCGAACAGCCCCAGAAGGCCGCAGACAAACGCCAGGCCGTTGCACACCAGCGCACCGGCGATCAGCCAGGAGGCGAAGGTGGCCCACTGGATCTCGTAGCTTGCCATATAGGCGTAGTCGCTCAGCGTAGCGCCAAGGAAAAGCACGAAGGTGCCGGCAAGCAGCACCCCGTGCAGCGGGTTCAGCCCGCGTCGATAGGTCGTTTCGGCAGCAGCGTTCACGGCAGACCCCCTGAGATCATTGAAGAAAAACATGCGCCTGAACGGCATGTTAGTGTCATGGCGCTCAGTTACAGCGTAGCCGGTTTATGGCCGCGTAAAGGAAGCACTTTCGACCTGGTTCGAACCTGAAGGCGTTCTGAATAAAAAGGAGCAGGCGGTGCACCACCCGTTGAATACCCGGCATCGCCGGTTGGTACGTTCCGCGCCGGGGCGTTTTTGTGCGCGTACGCCGAAGAAGCCTCAGGGACGGTCGGCGGGCAGGGTGATCACCACCTGCAGGCCGCCACCGTCGCGGTTGGTCAGGCTTAAACCGCCGTGATGCGCCATCACGATGCGGCGCACGATGCCAAGTCCCAGTCCATGGCCGGTGGCTCCGACGTCTGCCGGTGCGTCGGCGCGGGGCGTTGTGATGTTGGCGAGGTGTGCCTCATTGATGCCGGGCCCGTCATCCTGGAGGATCATCTCGATACGGTCGTTGCTCGTCTGCAGCGTCAGCCACGCACTGCCGGCGTAGCGCAGGGCATTGTCGATCAGGTTGTGCAGCACCCGGCGCAGGCTCGGCGCGTGGCCGGTGATCAGGGTGGCCGGAGCGCCGTTCCAGTGCACAGCGCTGCCGGTCTCGACAAACTCGTCCACCACCTCACTGACCAGTTCGGCCAGATCGAAGGGGACGTGGCCCGCCGGCGCTGCGTCATGCCGCGCCGATGCCAGCAGAGAGGCGATCAGCGTTTCCATCTGATCGATGTTGGCAATCAGCTTTTCCCGCTGCGTGGCGTCCGTCACGGTCTCGAGTCGCAGGCGCATGCGGGTCAGCGGCGTGCGCAGGTCATGGGAGACGGCCGAGAGCAGCCGGGTGCGCTCGTCCATGAGATCGATCAGCCGGCGCTGCATGAGATTGAACGTCTCGGCGGCCCGGCGCATCTCGGTGGTCCCCTCGATTTTCAGGGGCGGCTGGTGGATGTCACGACCCAGCGCCGAGGCGGCGCGTGCCAGTCGCCGCAGCGGCCGGGTACTCAGCCGCGCCACCAGCAGCGCCACGGCGATCAGCGCCAGCGCGCGCAGCAGATAGACGCGCAGAGCGTAGTCGCCCAGCACCTGCCAGGCAGGCCGACCGTTCCAGCCCCGCGCCTGCACGGCCTCGATGTGCAGCCACTGCCCGGATGAAAGACGCAGCTGAAAGTCGAAGTGTCCGACCACCCGGGAGAGGCCGAACAGGCCGGACCAGGTATCGGGTTGGCCGTTGTCGTCGCGGATCGCCACGTCAAGCAGCGACAGCTGCAGGGTCTCGCCTGCTTCACGACGCAGGGCATCCTGCAAAAGGCGCTCGACGTTCTCCTGGGCATCGTTCAGGGGCGGCGCCATGGGCAGGGGTGACGAGCGCTGCTCGACATGGAAGGTCTCGGAGGTCGGCAGTGGCCAAGACGGGTTCTCGTTGAGTCGTTGAATGACCTCCACGGTGCGAAAGATCACCAGACGCGCCGGCGCTTCCAGCACCTGGCTGTAGCGCACGTCATACCAGATACTGCTGGAGAGCAGCTGGATCGACAGGCCGCTGATCACCAGAATCAGGCTCAGCCGGGCGAACAGCGAATCGGGCCACAGTCGGCGATACCATCGGCGGGCGCGCATCAGTAATCGGCAGCGGGCAGTTCGAGCAGATACCCCTCATTGCGGATGGTGCGAATCAGTCGGGGGCGGCGGGCGTTGTCCTCCAGCATGTGGCGCAGCCGGCTGATGCAGACATCGATCGAGCGATCATCCGGGTAGTACTCGCGCCCGAAGGCGCCGCGGCTCAGCGCATTGCGGCTGACGATCCGGTTGGGCACCTCGCTGAGCGCCTTGAGCACCATGAAATCGGAGCGGGTCAGATCGACAACACGGCCCTGCGGGGAGGTCAGCCGCCGGGTCTGCAGGTTCAGGTGCCAGCCGGCGAAACGGCGCTCGCGCTCCCCGGCGACGGTGTCGGCCGGGCATGCGCGGGGCGGTGTCCGGCGGCGCAGCACGGCACGGATACGGGCCAGCAGCTCGCGCGGATCGAAGGGCTTGCACAGATAGTCGTCCGCGCCGGTCTCGAGCCCGATGATGCGCTCGGCGCAGGCGCCGCGGGCGCTGATCATGATCACCGGCAGATCGTTTTGATGACGCAGGCTGCGGCACAGGCTCAGACCATCCTCGCCCGGCAGCATCAGATCAAGAATCACCAGATCGACGCTGGCATCCAGTCGATCCCACATCTCGCGCCCGCCGGCGGCGGCCCGGGTGCGATAGCCCATGCCGGCGAGATAGTCGGTGATCAGCTCCCGGATCTCGTCGTCGTCATCCACCACCAGCACCAGCGGGCATTCATGGTGCTGTTCGGCATCCGCGGCCGGGTCTGTCACGTCTCCAATACAATCCATTACATCTGCCTCACAGAGCCAAAGG
The DNA here is from genome assembly GCF_053903105.1 of Kushneria sp. AK178. Lineage (NCBI taxonomy): Bacteria > Pseudomonadati > Pseudomonadota > Gammaproteobacteria > Oceanospirillales > Halomonadaceae > Kushneria > Kushneria sp. AK178. The sequence goes on from NZ_CP096381.1 coordinate 1,148,509, forward strand.
TTCTCGGCCGGAAGCGCCAATATAATCGTGGCCCCCAGAATGGTAAATGCTAATCATTATTATTTTCACAAAGGGTCATTCATGAACAATCGCGCTTCACAGGCAGCCGGGAACGCCCTCGAAAGGAGAGGGGCGCCGCTCGCCGGGGCCATTGCCGCCACGCTGGGCGGCTGCATGCTCAGCACGGCGGTCCATGCGCAGCCGCCTGCCGACACCACCCGGGACGCGGCGGAAGTGCAGCTGGCGCCCATGACCATCGAGGCGGCGAGCTATCAAAACGGTTTTGCCAGCAGCTATACGGTGCCCGAGACCCGCAGCGCCACCGGGCTGAATCTCCTGCCCCGGGAGACGCCGCAGTCGGTCACCAGCATCACGCGCCAGCAGATGGACGACCAGCGGGTGGTCAACCTCGAGGACGCGCTGGCACTGACCCCCGGCGTGACCGCCAACAAGACGGAAGTCGGCGTGCGCACCTCTTTCAGGGCGCGCGGCTACGACATCAACAACTGGCGGGTAGACGGCCTGCAGTTTCCCGGCGGGTCGGGCTTTGGCGGCGGCGGTAACGCCCTGAGCATGGACATGTACGAGCGCGTCGATATCGTGCGCGGTGCCAACGGCCTGCTGGGCGGCACGGGCGATCCGTCGGCGACGGTCGACATGGTCCGCAAGCGCCCGCAGAAGGCGTTCGGCGGCAGCGCCTACGTCTCCTATGGCCGCTGGGACAAGTCGCGTGTCGGGGCGGATCTCAACCTGCCGCTGACCGAAGACGGCAGCATCCGCTCGCGCTTGGTGGTCACCCAGCAGGAGGGCGACGCCTTCCGCGATAACGAAACCCATCGCAACCGCGCGGCGCTGGCCAGCTTCGAGTTCGATGCCAGCGACGACACCACCTTCGGTCTCGGCTATCAGTATGAGTATCAAAGGACCCGCGGCGCCGGGTGGGGCGCCAACGTGCCGATCTGGTTTGCCGACGGCGAGAAGACCGACCTGTCGCGCAGCACCAATGTGGCCCCGCACTGGAGCTACGCCCAGTCAAGGACCAACACCGCGTTTGCCTCACTGACACACTCGTTCAACCGCGACTGGCAGCTTGATGTCAGACTCGCCCAGAGCGACATCGATGCCATCAACCACCTGGCGGTGGCCAAGGTCAATCGTAATTCGGCGCGGGAATATGTCGGCTACTGGAATCAGGACGGCAGCGGCGCGATCCTCAACGGCCTGCATCAGGTCAACGACACCCGCCAGCGCGCCGCCCGGCTTGATCTGAGTGGCCGATACGATCTGTTCGGACGCCAGCACGACGTGATGTTCGGCTACAGCGAAAGCCGCACGCGTGAACGCACGCCCGAAAACAGCTGCGTCATGTCCAGCAGCACCACCGCCGTTGAATCCGCCAACTGCATGTTCCGCACCGATGGTCTGGCCATCACCGACTGGCGCGACGGTGTGGACGGTGACTTCAACATGGAGAACTCGAAAACCGGTCGCACCAGCGTCGACAAGACGCGGCTGCGCGGTGTGTATGCCGCCACGCGCTTGAATGTCACCGAGCCGCTGGCGGTGATCCTGGGCGGGCGGGCCAGCTACTACAAGACCGAAAGCCGCGATTATGATGGCGATCGATCCAGCCGCCAGCAGGAAAACGGCGTTTTTACGCCCTATGCCGGCCTGGTGTATGACCTGTCGAACAACTACTCGCTCTATGCCAGCTACACCAGCATCTTCACCCCGCAGACCAATGAGACCAGCAGCGGTGACCGGGTCAAGCCGCTCGAGGGCGACAGTTATGAAGCCGGCATCAAGGGCGAATGGTTTGACGGTCAGTTAAATGCCTCCGCGGCCGTGTTCCGCACCCGGCAGGAAAACGCCGCCGTGCTGGATGGCGCCAACCTCACGCCGAGCGGTGATCAGGCCTACAGGGCGGGGACCGGCAATGAAACCGAAGGGGTGGATTTGGAAATCGCGGGGGCCATTACGCCCAACTGGAACGTCTACGGCGGCTATACCTATCTGCATTTTCGTCGTGTGGACTCCGACGGCCGCAGCGACCCGTCGCATCTGTTCAAGCTCTCCACGACCTACCAGCCGGCCGGCATGCTGGACCGCTGGACCTTCGGCGGTGGCGTCCGCGCCCAGAGCCACATTGATGCGGTCTCCAGTCCTGCCGGGCGTCCCACCAACGGCGTCAGCACCGGGTCCACTCGCGCCAGGTGGCCGGGCTATGCCATCTGGAACGCCATGGCGTCCTACGACATCACCGACAACACCCATGTAACGCTCAATCTCGATAACCTGTTCGACAAGAATTATTACGAGCGTTACGGCTTCTACGCCGGCTCGATCTACGGTCAGCCGCGCAGCGTCACGGCGACACTGAGCACCTCGTTCTAACGCTCAAGCGTTCAGGCAGTCCCTGTCATCATGCCGGCCCGGGCCATCCCGGGCCGGCATGATGTTGTTGAAGCGTGTTAACAACACTGACAGCAGTGCCTGTCGGCCAGGCGTGTTTACCGGTCAGGCGTGTTTGCCGGCGTCGGTCGTGGTTCGACGACGTTCGGCGGCCCTGGCCCGCAGCGCGACCACGGCAGCGGCGAGCCCGGCGGCGCCGGCCACCAGCATCGCCCAGCGTGGGCCGGCGTGGTCGGCAATCGTCCCCACGATCGGTGCGCCGATCGGTGTGCCGCCCATGGTCACCGCGGTGCGCAGCGCCATGACGCGCCCGCGCATGGCCGGTGTGGTGGTGAGCTGCATGGTGGCGTTGGAAGCGGTCATGAAGGTCAGCGCCGACAGCCCGGTCAGCATCAGGGCGATGGCAAAAAGCCATACGCTGGGGGCGAACGCAGCGAGCGTGCAGAACACGCCGAACGACAGCGACGACACCAGCAACAGCCCCATGCGCGGCTGCTCGCGCCGGGCGGCCAGCAACGAACCGGTGACCGAGCCCACCGCCAGGCAGGTGGTCAGCAGTCCGTACTGGTTGGAGTCGCCATCGAAGACACTGACCGACATGGTCGAGATAAAGACCGGGAAGTTGAACCCGAAGGTGCCGATCAAAAAGAGCATGAACAGCAGCGCGCTCAGATCGGGGCGGCCCCTGACGTAGCGAAACCCCTCGGTCAGTCCGCCCGGGCCCCGGGTGGCCCGCTCGCCGACCACCAGCTCGTTGACGCGCAGCAGACACAGCGCGCCCAGCACGCCGGCAAAGGAGAGAGCGTTGATGATAAAGAGCCAGCCGGTGCCTGCGGCGGCAATCAGCAGGCCGGCCACCGCCGGGCCCACCATGCGCGCGGCGTTGAACGAGGTGGAGTTGAGCGCCACTGCGTTGGCCAGCAGCTTTTCGCCAACCAGGTCGTTGACGAATACCTGCCGCGCCGGGGCATCGAAGGCCGTCACGCAGCCCAGCGCCAGCGCAAAGCAGTAGACCTGCCACAGCGTCACCACGCCGGTGAGCGTCAATATCCCCAGGCTCAGCGCCAGCAGGCCCTGCAGCGCCTGGGAAAGCATGATCAGGCGGCGGCGGTCGAAATAGTCCACGGCAAAACCGGACAGCGGCAGCAGCAGAAGCTGCGGACCGAACTGCAGTGCCATGGTGATGCCTACGGCGCTGGCGTCATGCGCCGTCAGCACGGTCAGCACCAGCCAGTCCTGGGCGATGCGCTGCATCCAGGTGCCGACATTGGACACCAGCGCGCCACCAAACCAGAGCCGGTAGTTGTAGACGCTCAGCGAGCGGAAAAGACGACGGTCACGCATGGGGCATCATGCGCGCGACATCAGGGAACATCGTATCAGGGCGGTCGATCATGAAAGGGCTGTCAGCGTCCGTGCGAAAACAAGGAAGTGCCGGCGCAGCGCCCACTGACGGTGTCAGGTGAGCGCTGGCAGAAATATCAGTGTAGCGGGTTTTCAAGGATGGGCACGACCTCAGCGGGGCGGTTGGCCCGCCGACGGGTCGTTATTCTGGCGGAAATCCTGTCGGAAGGGCCGGTGCTGCCTTCATGACGACCTCCATGTCTTCCGGCAGCATCAGGCGGGCCTCGACCAGTCGATCGGCGGCACGTCGCAGGGCATGCTGGTAAGCATCTTCATCGGCGTAGCGCTCGGCCAGCGACGCCCGGCTGTCAGCGTCTGAAGGCGTGGTCGGAAAGGACAGATAGCTGCCATCAAGACTGCACAGATCGCCGGCGCCGAAGCCCTGCGCGCGCAGGTTCCAGCCCAGGTAGGTGCCCAGCGGCGCTGCCACGTAGGGCGCCCGGATGCCGCCCTGGGCAATGCCGTCGGCATCCGCGCGGGGGACCCGGACGGGGTAGGCCGCACCGGCAGTGGGCGGTGTGGTGTCGTGGTTCATGACGCGCAGCCCGTTGATGGCCGGTGACGGCACGGCGCCGTTGATGCGCGGCAGGGTCAGCGCCGCCGGGGCCACCAGGGTGTCGTCTTCCAGCCCCGGGTAGGCGCTGGCCGGCGGCTCGGTGCCATCGCGCACCCAGGCCTGCATGTTGCGGGTCAGCACACGCATGATCGGCGCCGGACTCAGCGGGTTGGTGGGGTACTGACACATTGTCTTGTGTTCGGCGGTGGTGCCCCAGGCGTTCAGATGCGGCAGCCCGGCCAGAAAATAGAGGCGCACGTTGTCGGGCATCTCGAGCGGGGCGCCATCCGGCGCGGTGGACACCAGCGATGCCCGGCCCTGCCAGAACTCGGTGGACGTATTGCTGTGCATCAGCCGCGGACAGGTGTTCGACGCCGTGCAGGCCGCCAGAAGACTGTCGGTGCGCCCGGTCAGGGGATCGGTGGTGTCGGTATAGGTAAAGGGGAACTGATCGCCCGGGAAATCGTGATCCTCGTGCTGGCGGGAAAAGCGCCCGGGCTGGGCAAACAGGGCATTGGTGAAGGTCTTGCGCGAACCGGCGATATGCGCCATGGCGCCATCGAAGACGCGCTCGCCCTGTTCATCGGCGTTAAAGCCCTGATAAACGAGATCGCGCAGAAAGCGACCCGACTGTGAAATGCCCAGCCCGATGGTGCGATCGATGTCCTGCGTCGGTGGGGCCACATCATGGCCCGGGCGGCCGCGCAGAAACGACACCAGATCACTCGTGGCCACAAACGCGAGCCCGGCGGGCATGGCGCCCCTCGCCGGATAAATGAATTCGTAAATGGCCCCGGCATCAAACCCTTCAGGTCGGGTAATCTCGACGGTCTGCTCATCGATATAGCGAAACGACAGGCCCTGCGGCGTTGCCCGCGGCGCCTGCGGTGTCGGGCGCACCGTCAGGGTGGCCGCCTCTCGGTCCCGATCGGCGGCCGGGTAGCTCAGCGTTTCGCGGCTGACGGTGGCGCTGTCATCAAAGATGAACTCGTCACGCGAGCGCCCCGTCACGCCGTCGAGCACGGGGAGGTCCATGGTCAGCAGGTCATCGCTCAGGCCGGTCTGCCAGCCGCCCCACACCAGGGTATGGCCCTGGCGCATCAAAAAGCCATCGCCCGGGTCTTCCACGCTGAAGCGATCACTGATGGTGGCACGATTCAACAGGGCAAAACTCAGGTTGCGGCCCCGGTTGGGGATCTCGTAAAACAGCGTTCCCGAGCCCTGGCCGTCGGGCTGCAGCATGACGACATCGGCGCTGAACGTGACCTCGCCGTGGGCATTGACCGGGGCCCTGTCGATGCCCGCAATGTGGGCGACGCGCTCGCTGTCCGGGTCGACGGCAAAGTGCGCGACCCCCTCGACACGTTGATAGGCACCGGCGTCGCCGAAGCGGCGCCCCTCGTACAGGGGCGATGTGGACACGACATCGAAGCCCGTGACCCGGGCATTGGCCGATATGGGCAGTAACATGAGCGACACGGCGAGCGTGCCCAGGGGCAGGGAGAGACGTTTCATCAGGCTACTCTGATCAAAAGCGCCCAAGCATGCATGATGGCCGCGACATGCGCCATTCCCTTTTGGGCAAGGCCGGCATCAGGACAGCGGCGTCCGGCTGTCGATCTTTTCGGACACCGAGTGGTCAACGGGGGCGGGGCGGTCACACGATCGAGACACCACCCGATTGCGGCCGCCGGCTTTCGCCTGATACAGCGCGTCATCGGCACATTTCAACAGGCAGTCAGCGTCGAGCGCGTCAATGTCGGGCCTCATGACATCGATGCTCGCCACGCCCACGCTGATGGTGACCCGTGTCGGGCTCTTCGACGACATCCCGGGCAATACCAGGGCCGCCACGGCCTCGCGCAGCCGTTCGCCGACCAGTCGTGCCCCGGCGGCATCGGTATCCGGCAGGACAACGGCAAACTCTTCGCCACCGTAGCGAACCAGCAGATCGGAACGCCTTGTGATGACGTGCCTGGATGCCCTGGCTACCTGCTGCAGACAGCGGTCGCCGCCGTCGTGACCGTAGCGGTCGTTGAAACGCTTGAAGTGATCGACATCGAACATGATCACCGACAGCGCCTGCCGGTGGCGGGTCAGCCGCGCCCACTCATGTTCGAGCGCCACCTCGAGTGCCCGTCGATTGGCCAGGCCCGTCAATGGATCGGTGCTGCTGAGCATTTCCAGATACCGGTTGCTCAGCCTCAGTTCCCCCTCGGCATGATCGATCTGCTGGCGAAAGAGATACAGTGCGATACCTGAAAGCGTCAGCGCTCCTGCCACGCTGAAGGTATACATTGCATCGACCCACGGCGACGGTACCGGGGTAATAGCGGTGGCGGCAGTAAACAAAAAGCGCGTGACCACATACTGGACGCCAAGGGAGACCATGATGGCGGCGTAGACCCGTCTGCCGGGACGCTTGTAGAGAAAGGCCGATATGGAGGCAAGGGTGAAATAGTACAGATTCACCCCGGCTTCGGTACCGATAAACCAGGTCACGACAAACAGCTGACTGCTGCCGTTAACCAGCAATACTGCACTGGCCGGGTTATACCACCGCTTGTGATTCAGCGGCAGCACCGATAAATACCCCGCGATAAACAGCAGGTTGGCGATGAAAACGCCCCGGTACATCGAAAAATCGTAACAATAATAAAAAAGCTGATAGGGAAGGGTCACGGCGGTGCCAAACAGCCCCAGCTGGTTGCACAGGGCGATCTGGCGGCGCACCCCGCGTGGGTGGCCTGATGTGCCGGGCGACCAGAGTTTCTTGAGCGTGGCGATCATCAACGTGTCTTGTACAGCCTGTCAGTAGTACGCCATGAGGAGTGATGCATGCCGTCCCGGGCGATGCCCGTGAACACCGGTTCTGACAGGCATCGATGGCGGCCTTTCCATTATGGAAGGGGTTTCCGGGATTAGGAAATTGCATCGTTCGGGGTTAATTCCCGGCGGGTGTTCGATCGGGGCGTCGACAACCTGCTACTGTCGCCTCGTCCCGATACCGCGTCATGGAGGTGTGGTTGTTCGATATCAGTCAGACCGGGCTGTTTGTGGCGGCCTTTCTTTCGGCCACCATTCTGCCGATGGGCTCGGAGGCCGTGCTGGCCACGCTGCTGCTCAGGGGCGGCTCGCCCGTCACTCTGGTTACCATTGCCACCGTCGCCAACGTGCTCGGCTCGCTGGTGAACTACGCCATGGGGTACTGGGCCAACCAGGGCTGGCTGGCCCGTCAGAAGCCGGCCGTAATGGCTGGCGCCGAGCAGCGCTTTCGCCGCTACGGGCGCTGGTCGCTGCTGTTTGCCTGGGTGCCGGTCATCGGCGATCCGCTGACGCTGATCGCCGGGGTGCTGCGGGTCAATCTGCTCTGGTTTGTGCTTCTGGTCACCGTCGGCAAGGCGCTACGCTATATTGTGGTGAGTATGGTGATCGTGTAGCGCCGGTGTGTGTCTGCGCCGCGATTTACCCGGCTTTTGTCAGGCTTAATAAAAGTCGGGGCGGTCGCCGCGTTTCTTTAGGATGACGCGCCGAATACAGCCAACATCCTTATCGGTGGTCGAACAATGAACAAACAGGTTGAACGAACAGGCCTTTTACAGCGCCTGCTCAACGCCATCGAGCGTACGGGCAACCGTCTGCCTCATCCCGTTACCCTCTTTGCCCTGCTGGCCGCGCTGGTGGCGCTTGTCTCGGCGGTGCTGTCGCTGCTCGGGCTGGAGGTCGTGCCGCCGGGCGGTGGGGAGACCGTCACGGTCAACAATCTGCTCTCCGGCGAAGGCATTCGCTATATCTTCGGCTCGCTGGTCGATAACTTCATCGGCTTTGCGCCGCTTGGGGTCGTGCTGGCCACCATGATCGGCATCGGCATGGCCGAGCGTACCGGGCTGATCAGCGTGCTGCTGCGCGGTTTTATTCTCGCCATTCCCAAATCGCTGATCACCTTCGGGCTGGTGTTTGCCGGCATCATGTCGAGCGTCGCCTCCGATGCCGGCTATGTGGTGCTGCCGCCGCTGGGGGCCATGATATTTGCCGCTTTAGGTCGCCACCCGATCGCCGGGCTGGCGGCCGCCTTTGCCGGCGTGTCGGCAGGCTTCAGCGCCAACCTGCTGCTGTCGGCCACCGATGTCATGCTGGGCGAGCTGACCATTCAGGCCGCGGCGACGCTGGACCCGGCCTACGCCGCCTCGATCAACCTGGCGATGAACTACTACTTCATTATCGTCTCGACCTTCTTTCTGGCCGTTATCGGCACCCTGATCAGCCAGTTCGTGGTCGAGCCGCGGCTGGGCCGCTATGAGGGGGATTACCAGGGCGAGGAGAGCACGACCATCACGGCGCTGGAAAAGCGCGGCATGAAGTGGGCGGGCGTCGCCTTCGTGGCAACCCTGGCGCTGCTGGCGCTTCTGATCGTGCCGCCGGGGGCGCCGCTGCGCGGCGAGGAGGGGGCCATCGTACAGTCGCCCTTCATGAGCGCGCTGGCAGTCGTGCTGCTGATCCTCTTTTTCGTGCCCGGGCTGGTCTATGGCATCGTCACCGGCGCGGTCAAAAACGATACCGATGTCGCCAACGAGCTTTCCAAAACCATGGCCGGCATGAGCATGTTCATCATGCTCGCCTTTACCGCCGGTCAGTTCGTGGCCTGGTTTGCCGAGTCCAATCTGGGCACCTTCATGGCGGTCTACGGTGCCGAGCTTTTGCAGAGCATCAGTCTGACCGGCATTGCGCTGCTGATCGTGTTTGTGCTCATCGTGGGCTTCATCAATCTCTTTATCGGCAGCGCCTCGGCCAAGTGGGCGATTCTGGCGCCGGTGTTCGTCCCCATCATGATGCAGCTGGGCTATTCGCCGGAGCTGACCCAGATGGCCTACCGGGTGGCGGATTCTTCCACCAACATCATCACGCCGCTGATGACCTACTTTGCGCTGATCATCGCCTACGCTCAGCAGTATGACCGCGACATTCGCATCGGGTCGCTGATTGCGGTGATGATGCCGTATTCGCTCGCTTTCATGATGTTCTGGACGCTGCTGTTGATCGTCTGGCTGCTGCTGGGGCTGCCGCTGGGGCCGGGTTCCGCGATCCATTACGGCGGCTGAGGTTGTCCGGGCGGCTGCCACCGGGCGGCCGCCCATGCGTCATGTCGGCGTCAGTTTTAAAGTAGTGCATTGCCCCTCAAGGCCCATCCTTTCGGCGATAGTTGAACCATGAACGATCAGAGCCAGCGAACGGGCCTTTTGCAGCGCCTGCTCAATACCATCGAGCGCACGGGCAACCGTCTGCCTCATCCCGTCACCCTCTTTGCCCTGCTGGCCGCGCTGGTGGCCGTAGCCTCAGCGCTGCTGTCCCTGCCCGGGCTGGAGGTGGTGCCGCCGGGCGGCGGGGAGGCCGTCACGGTCAACAATCTGCTCTCCGGTGAGGGCCTGCGCTATATCTTCGGCTCGCTGGTCGATAACTTCATCGGCTTTGCGCCGCTCGGAGTGGCGCTGGCGACCATGGTGGGCATCGGCATGGCCGAGCGTACCGGGCTGATCAGCGTGCTGCTGCGCGGCTTTATTCTCGCCATTCCGCAGCCCTTGATCACCTTCGGGCTGGTGTTTGCCGGCATCATGTCGAGCATTACCTTCAATGCCGGCTATGTGGTGCTGCCGCCACTGGGGGCGATGCTGTTCGCGGCGCTCGGCCGCCATCCCATCGCCGGGCTGGCGGCTGCCTTTGCCGGGGTGTCGGCGGGCTACAGTGCCAATCTGCTGCTGTCGGCCACCGATGTGGTTCTGGGCGAGCTGACCATTCAGGCCGCGGCCACGCTCGACCCCGACTACGCCGCGGGCATGAATGTCGCCATGAACTACTATTTCATCATGGTCTCGACCCTGTTTCTGGCCGTCATCGGCACGCTGGTCAGTCAGTTCGTGGTCGAGCCGCGGCTGGGCCGCTACGAAGGCGACTACACCGGCGAGGAGCGCACCACCATCACGGCGCTGGAGAGGCGCGGCATGAGGTGGGCCGCGGTGGCCGTCGCCGTCACACTGGCGCTGCTGGCCCTTCTTGTGGTGCCGCCGGGGGCACCGCTGCGCGGCGAGGAGGGCGCCATCGTACAGTCGCCCTTCATGAGCGCGCTGGCAGTCGTGTTGCTGATTCTCTTTTTCGTGCCCGGGCTGGTCTACGGGGCGGTCACCGGCAGTATCAAAAGCGACCGGGATGTGGCCGATATGCTGGCCGAGACCATGGCCGGCATGAGCATTTTCATCGTGCTTGCCTTTACCGCCGGCCAGTTTGTCGCCTGGTTTGCCGAGTCCAACCTCGGTACCTTCATGGCGGTCTACGGCGCCGAGCTTTTGAAGGCCGTCAGCCTGACCGGGGTGCCACTGCTGATCCTGTTCATGCTGATCGCGGGTGGCATCAATCTGTTCATCGGCAGCGCCTCGGCCAAGTGGGCGATCCTGGCGCCGGTGTTCGTTCCCATCATGATGCAGCTGGGCTACTCGCCGGAGCTGACCCAGATGGCTTACCGGGTAGCGGACTCTTCCACCAACATCATCACGCCGCTGCTGGCCTTTTTTGCGCTGATCATCGGCTATGCCCAGCGCTACGAGCGCGATATTCGCATCGGCACAATGATTGCGGTGATGCTGCCGTATTCGCTCGCCTTCATGGCCTTCTGGACGCTGCTGTTGATCGTCTGGATGTTGCTGGGGCTGCCGCTGGGGCCCGGTGCTCCGATCCATTATGGCGGGTGAGGCGCCATCAGCGACGCTCGCGCGTCGATGGTCGTATGACTTTCGGTTCGATCATACCGCTCGATCAACACAGATCAGGGACTGGGGCGGTAACAATGACTACCCTGTGCGCCGGCCCATCCATCGTCCGGGGGTCGCTGCCGCTACATCCTGATGGCCCACATTCGGCAGGCGGTATGCAGAAGGTCGTCCCATCTGAAGGAACAGGTATACGTATGAAGGAAAATGGAGCGTGGCGAGCGTGGCTGCTGGCGGCAGTGATGCTCATGTTGTCCGGCCTGTGTGTGAGTCAGGCACAGGCGGCTCAGGAGGGCGAGGGCGAGGCCGGGCGCTGGTTTTCCGTCGAGTCGCTCAATAGCGGGCTGAAGGCGGCGCCCGATGAGGTTCGACGCAGCACGCCGCGCGAGGCGATTCGCAGTTTGATGGAGCTGACCAAGCAAGAGAACTTTGCCGCCGCCGCCCATGTGCTCAATCTTTCCGAGCTGAGCCCGCAAGAGCAGCAGGCGCGGGGTGAGGAGCTGGCTCGACAACTGGGCACCGCCCTTCGGCGGGGCGAGTGGCTGAACGTCTCCGGGGTGTCCGGGCGCCAGGATGCCGCCATCGAAGACCCGTCGGGGCAGAATCCCCGGGCGGGCGAGACGCGCCGCAACATCGAACTGGCGTCCTTCCAGACCGACGGTGAGACCCATGATGTCCGTCTGGCCCGCTATCGGGTCGAGGGGGAGGACCCGGTCTGGCTGATCATGCCGGATACCGTGTCGTCGATCCCGCTGTTGTATGACGAGTACGGCCCCTCCGCCTTCGAAAACTATATCCCCGATCGTCTCAAGACCTCCATGGGCATACTCAAGGCCTGGGAGTGGATCGCCATTCCGATCGTGCTGCCGCTGATCGGCCTGCTGGGCTGGGCGGTCTACGCGCTGGCAGGGTGGCTGGCCCGTTGTCTGCCCGAAGGCGGCTCCCGGAGCTTTTTTACCGAGCGGGTCCGGGGGCCACTGGCCTTTATTGTCATGTCGCTGGCCACCCAGATGCTGCTGGATTACGTGGTGTCCTTTTCGGCGGTGATCACCACCACGCTTCGCGTGCTGTTGATCATTGTGCTGGGCTGGGCCACCGGAACGATCGCGCTTCGTCTGATCGATACCCTCATGGTCCGCATGATGCGGCGGTTCATGGGCGAGATTGACGATACCAGTCCCAAGGAAGACCGCCGGCTGCTCACCACCCTCTACGCGCTGCGTCGGATCGTTATCCTGATCATGGTCGTGGGCGTGTCGGTGTTTGTCATCAGCCAGATTCAGCTCTTCGAGACACTGGGGCTGTCCGTTCTGGCCTCGGCCAGCGTGGGGGCGGTGCTGGTAGGGATCGCCGGCCAGGCGGTACTGAGCAATATTCTGTCGTCGTTTCAGCTGGCGCTGGCCAAGCCCATTCGCATCGGCGATCTGGTGGTGTTTGAAGGCCAGTGGTGCTACGTCGAGGGCATCTTTTACACGTTTGTTCGCCTGAGGGTCTGGAATGAACGTCGTGTAATCGTGCCGGTGACCTACTTCGCCTCACAGGCGTTCGAGAACATGTCATCCCAGGATACTCATGAGTATCGGTGCCTCGAGATGAAGCTTCACCTGAGTGCCGATGTGGCCTGTATCCGGGAGAAGTTTATCGAGTTCGCCAAGGAGGAAGACAGCGTCATCGATCACGACAGACTGTTGTGTTATGTGACCGGACAGACCGACATGGCGCAGACGATTGCCTGTTACCTCATGACCACGGACCCGATGAGCGGCTGGACGGCAGAGATGCTGATCCGCGAGCGGCTAATGGCCTTTGTGCGGGACAACCATCCCGAGTGGTGGCCCAGGGAGGTCATGGCGATCGGAAGACATGATGTGGCACTGGGTAATGCGGCAGGCACCGGTGAGGCATCGACGGGCAGTGACAGTGAGCAGACACACCGGGGCAGCAGTGAAGAAGGCTTCAAGGGAGATGCCGAAGAAAGCCCTGAAAGTGATGAGGCCGAGGATGACAGGGACAGCGCCGGTGATGACGCTGACCAAAGCGTTGAGGAAAACACTGAAGAAGGCTTCAAGAGGGACGCTGAAGAAAGCCCTGAAAGCGACGACAGTGACGACGAAGAGGAGGATGACAGGAAACGCACCCGGGAAACCGCTGCAAGAAACAGTGAAAGGGGGTTCAGGAAAAATGCCAGCGAAAGCCCCGGCAGCGGCGATGAAAAGCAGGCCGCCAAAACGGTCCGACAGCGGGACGTGGAAAAGGGCCGAAAAAAATCCGAAAAGAATGCCCGGGGTGATGGTTCACGCTAGGGGCGATCATTCAGCGCTCGAAGGGATCACCGGCACCGGGCGGCCGCGTCGCGCTCAATGACTCGAGCGATCGCAAGGCACACGCTGACCTGGCAGGGCGTCAACTCGCTGACAGCTTCCATCGATGAAAATGGCCCATCAGGGCCATTGGTCATGTCTATTCAAGCCCCGGCCGACGGGCGCCTTTCTCCAGCAGTGGCCTCCGTTGGGCGCTGCTGCGGCTATCGCGATGGGCGCTTGCCGGACGACTGATGCGCCATGACGCCGACTGGTGAACACAGCGGTCGCGGCGTTTTCATTAACCCGCTATCTTTTTTCGTGACGTCGGGTGCCGGGCACCCCCATGCAAGCAACAGGGATACGACACATGAGTGATCAGGAATACACACCCCCCAGGGTCTGGGAGCCGAAAGAGAGCGGCGGCAAGTTTGCCAGCATCAACAGCCCGGAAGCGGGCGCCCGACATGAACAGGCGCTATCGGTGGGCAAGCATCCGTTTCAGCTCTATTCGCTGGCCACGCCCAACGGCGTGAAGGCCTCGATCATGTTCGAGGAGCTGCTGGCGCTGGGCCACGAGGGCGCCGAGTACGATGCCTGGCTGGTCGACATCGGCGAGGGGCAGCAGTTCGGCAGCGGCTTTGTCGATGCCAACCCGAACTCCAAGATTCCGGCACTGGTCGATCACACCACCGAGTCGCCCACGCGGGTGTTCGAGTCCGGCTCGATCCTGCTCTATCTGGCGGAAAAGTTCGGTGAACTGCTGCCCGGAGAGCACGTGGCACGCACCGAGACCCTGAACTGGCTGTTCTGGCAGATGGGCAGTGCGCCGTTTCTGGGCGGCGGCTTCGGCCACTTCTACGCCTATGCGCCGGTGAAGCTCGAGTACCCGATCGATCGCTACACCATGGAAACCAAGCGTCAGCTCGACGTGCTCAACCGCCATCTGGCCGAGAACGCTTATATGGCAGGTGATGAGTACACCATTGCCGATATCGCCATCTGGGCCTGGTACGGCCAGCTGGCGCTGGGGCGTCTGTACAACGCCGCGCAGTTTCTGCAGGTGGAAAGCTACGAGCACGTGATGCGCTGGGCGCGCGAGATCGATGCCCGCCCGGCAGTCCAGCGCGGTCGCATGGTCAATCGCACCTTCGGCGAGCCGGAAACCCAGCTGCACGAGCGTCACGACGCCAGCGACTTCGAGACGAACACGCAGGACAAGGTCGGTCAGAACGACTGATCGGTGGCCGCCTCGAACGCCAGAAAGCCCGGCCCTGCGCCGGGCTTTTTGATGTCGAAGGTGCATCAAGGGGCGCTGGCGGCGATGTGTCGCGCGTCATTTGTCGCCCGGGGCGGCGGCGCTGCGTATGCTGTTGTCATGATGAGCATGGATGGACCAGCCAGGAGAGGCACTGATGCAGGAGCGCAGCGTGAACGATGACAGTCACGACGTGATCGTGGTGGGCGGCGGCGCGACCGGTCTGGCGGCCGCGCGTACGCTGGCCCGGCACGGCAGGCGCGTGGCGCTGCTTGAGCGCGAGGCGTACGTGGGCGGCAACATCAGCAGCCGTCGTGACGGCGAGTGGCAGACCGAGATCGGCCCCAACACGCTGATCATGAAGCCGCCGCTGTATCGGCTGCTCGAGGAGATGAATCTGCTGGGCGAGGCACAGTCGGCGGGGCCAAAGGCGCAGAAGCGGTTTGTGGCGATGGACGGCCATCCGGTGGCGCTGCCGACCCATCCGCTGCGCGCCCTGAATAATCCCCTGATCGGGCGCGAGGGCTGGTCGCAGATCGTGCGCGAGCCCTTCGCCAGGCGCAGTAACGCTTCGGAGGAGAGCCTGGCGGGCTTTGTCGAGCGCCGTCTGGGCCGGCGGGTGCTGGAGCGCATGGTCGATCCCTTTGTCTCCGGCGTCTATGCCGGCGATCCGCAGAAGCTCTCGGCGCAGGCCGCCATGCCGCGGCTGGTGGCGATCGAGCGCGACTACGGCTCGCTGATTCGCGGCGGCCTGACCCGGCTCTGGCAGTCGCGCCGGGCCACCCCCGAGATGCCCGTTGAGTGGCGCGGCAAGCTGGTGAGCTTCCCCTCCGGACTGGGGCGCCTGGCGCAGCGGCTCGGCGAGGAGATCACGACCCACGGTGGCGAGATCGCGTGCGGGTGCGACGTGACCGCGATCGAAAAGGAAAACGCGGGCTGGGCGGTGACCGACAGCACCGGGCACTGCCGCCGGGCCCGCCATCTGGTGCTGGCCGTGTCGGCGCCCGTGGCGATCAAGCTGCTGACGGGGCTGGATGCGGCGCTGACGGCGCCGCTTGCAGAGATCGCCTACCCCCCGGTCAACGCCGTCGCGCTGGGCTTTCGCCGCGAGGACATTACGCATGCCCTGGACGGCTTTGGCGTACTGATCCCCAGTATCGAGAAGCGCCGTACGCTGGGGGCGCTCTTTTCCTCGACGATCTTTGACGGTCGTACCCCGGCCGGGCACTGCCTGATCAACGCCTTTATCGGCGGGCGACGGCAGCCCGAGGCGGCCGAGGGCAGTGACGCCGAGCAGGTGCAGCAGGTGCTTTATGACCTGCGCGATCTACTGGGCATTCGCGGTGATCCGGTGTGGCAGCAGGTCAGCCGCTGGCCGCAGGCGATCCCGCAGTACGAGCTGGGCCATCTGGAGCGCATTGCCCGACTGGACCGGGCCCTTGAACACCACGACGGGCTCTCGCTTGTGGGCAACTGGCGTGATGGGATCGCGGTGGGGGACTGCCTGGAAAACGGTCGGCGGCTCGGCGAGCGACTGGCCGCCGGGTAGTCGAGGCGGCAGCGGGGCAACCGTCGCCGCTGTCGTTTTACTGTCATATTCATTGCCCAGGATTGTCATCTCGACAGAACAATCCGGGGAATGAACGCATGCGTACGACCTCCTTTAGCGCACTGGCTGCCTTTTTGCTGGCTCTGCCGCTGGCACAGACGGCACAGGCCGACTTCCAGCTGAGCAGCCGCTACAGCGACAACGACGGCGACATGGTGGCGGATGTGCCCACCGATTCGTCACGGTTGCGTGATCCCGACACTCTGATCTTTGCCTACACCCCGGTCGAGGACCCGGCCATGTACGCCGATGTGTGGTCGGGCTTTCTCGATCACATGAGCGAGGTGACCGGCAAGCGGGTGCAGTTCTTCCCGGTGCAGTCCAACGCTGCGCAGATCGAGGCGATGCGCGCCGGGCGGCTGCACGTGGCCGGCTTCAGCACCGGCACCACGCCACTGGCGGTGGCCTGCGCCGGCTTTCGCCCCTTCACCATGATGGCCGCCGAGGACGGCTCCTTCGGCTACGAGATGGAGCTCATTACCTGGCCGGGTTCCGGCATCGAGTCGGTCGAGGACCTCAAGGGTCGGGAGCTGGCCTTTACCTCCGAGACCTCCAATTCGGGCTACAAGGCGCCCTCGGCGATTCTGGATGCCGAGTTCGGCCTCCAGGCCGGTCGCGACTACGAAACGGTATTTTCGGGAGCGCACGACAGCTCGATTCTCGGCGTGGTCAATCATGACTATACGGCCGCCGCGATCGCCAACTCGGTACGCGATCGCATGGTCGAGCGCGACGTGGTGCAGCCCGATCAGATGACCACGCTCTACACCTCACAGACCTTCCCCACCACCGGCTACGGTGTGGCTCATGATCTCAAGCCCGAGCTGCAGGAACAGATCCAGGAGGCCTTTAGAACCTTCGACTGGCAGGGCTCGGGGCTCGAGAAGGAGTTCGGCAGCGGTGGCGAGTCGCAGTTCATCGACATCAACTTCAAGGATGACTGGGACGTGATTCGCACCATCGATGAAGCCAACGGCGTGCGCTACGAGTGCAGCTGATGATGATCGACGCGCTGACCCGGCCGGGTGACGGACACCCGGTCGCCACTCACGGAGGCCCGTCATGCTGACCCTCAAGGAACTCTCCAAGACCTATCGTACCGGCGACAGCGCCCTGAAATCGGTCTCCTTCACCGTACCGGGCGGGGAGATCGTGGGGCTGATCGGCCCCTCGGGCGCCGGCAAGTCGACCCTGATTCGCTGCATCAACCGGCTGGTCGAGCCCACCGGCGGGGCAGTGCTGCTGGACGATGTCGATCTCACCCGGCTGGGCGGGGCCGGACTGCGCGCCCAGCGCCGGCGCATCGGCATGATCTTTCAGGAGTATGCGCTGGTCGAGCGCCTGACCGTGATGGAAAACGTCCTGTCCGGCCGGCTCGGCTACGTGCCGTTCTGGCGCAGCTGGACGCGACGCTTTCCGGCCGAGGACATTCAGCGCGCCTGGGCGCTGCTCGACCGCGTGGGTCTGATGGACCATGCCAACAAACGGGCCGATGCGCTCTCCGGGGGGCAGCGCCAGCGGGTCGGCATTGCCCGGGCGCTGGCCCAGGAGCCGGAACTTTTGCTCATCGATGAGCCCACCGCCAGTCTCGACCCGCGTACCAGTCGCCAGATCATGCGATTGCTCACCGATATCTGCGCCGAGCGGGCGCTGCCGGCCATCGTCAATATCCATGACGTGCCGCTGGCGAAACAGTTCGTGCAGCGCCTGATCGGCCTGCGTACCGGAGAAGTGGTCTTTGATGGCGCGCCGCAGGCGCTGGATGAGGCCATGCTGACGCACATCTACGGCGAGGAGGAGTGGCAGCCGGCCGCGCCGGAAGCCGATGACGATGCGCCGGAGCCAACCGTGGCGTCTGCCCGGGCGCTGGCCTCATGAGCACCTCGAACTATCCACGCCACTGGAAGCGGCCGCCGCAGATCATTCAGCACCCGGGCTGGCGATGGGGGCTGGGAATTGCGGCCGTGGTCTATCTGGTGCTGGCCGTGGGATCTCTGGAGGTGGACTGGCAGCGGGTCAGTGTTGGTCTGGAGCGCGGCCAGCGTTTCGTGGCGGGCTTTTTGCAGCCGGATTTTGTCAGCCGTCAGCGCGATATCCTGCAGGGGCTCAGCGAGAGCCTGACCATGACGCTGACCTCGACCGTGGTCGGTATTCTCATCTCCGTGCCGATCGGCATCGGTGCGGCGCGCAACCTGACGCCGCGGCCGGTCTATCTGGTGTGCCGCTCGATCATCGCTGTCAGCCGCTCGCTGCAGGAGATCATCATCGCCATTTTGCTGGTGGCGATGTTCGGCTTTGGCCCCTTTGCCGGCTTTCTGACGCTGGCCTTTGCCACCATCGGCTTTCTGGCCAAGCTGCTGGCCGATGACATCGAGGAGGCCAGCCACGCGCAGCTCGAGGCGATACACGCCACCGGCGCCTCCTGGTGGCAGATGATCAACTACGCCGTCGAGCCGCAGGTGCTGCCGCGCCTGATCGGGCTGTCGCTGTACCGCCTCGACATCAACTTCCGCGAAAGCGCGGTGATCGGCATTGTCGGCGCCGGCGGCATCGGCGCCACGCTCAATACCGCGATCGATCGCTACGAGTACGACAGCGCCGGCGCCATTTTGCTGATCATTATCGCCATCGTGATGGTGTCGGAGTACGCCTCGGGCCTGGTGAGGAAATGGGTACAATGAACGAGCCACAACATTACTCGCAGCTGTGGCAGTGGCGCACGCCGCGCGCCCGGCTGCTGCTCTGGTTCGGGTGGCTGGCACTGGTGGCGCTGTTTGTCTGGTGCTGGCAGGTGATGACGCAGAACACCATCTGGGCATTCGTTCAGGATGCGCCGTCTCAGGCCGCCGATATCGGCAGCCGCATGGTGCCGCCGCAGTGGGATTATCTGCCGGAGCTGATGGCGCCGCTGTGGGACACGCTCAACATCGCCACGCTGGGCACGCTGGGCGGTGTCATCATGGCGGTGCCGATTGCCTTTCTGGCGGCGCGCAATACCACCCCCAGCGTGATACTGGTGCGCCCGGTGGCGCTGTTTATCATCGTGGCCTCGCGCTCGATCAACTCGCTGATCTGGGCGCTGCTGCTGGTCGCCGTGATCGGCCCCGGGCTGCTGGCCGGGATCGTGGCGATTGCGCTGCGCTCGATCGGCTTTGTCGCCAAATTGTTGTACGAGGCGATCGAGGAGACCGACCCCCGCCAGATCGAGGCGGTTGCCGCCACCGGCGCCGGGCGCGCCCAGATCCTCAACTACGCCTACCTGCCACAGCTGCTGCCGGCCTTTTGCGCCATCTCGGTCTTTCGCTGGGACATCAACATCCGCGAGAGCACCATCCTCGGCCTGGTCGGCGCCGGCGGCATCGGCCTCAAGCTGCAGGCGTCGCTCAATGTGCTCGCCTGGCCGCAGGTCACCATGATCCTGCTTTTGATTCTGGGCACGGTGGTCGTCAGCGAATGGGTCTCGGCGCGGATCAGAAGGGCGATTATTTAGCTCTGATAACGACGGCAGGTGAACGGGAGCATAAAGTAGCGCCCTGGTATCCCGGATACCGGGGCGCTGGTCGTCAGGAAAGGGGTTATCTATCATCGTGAACGCAAAGGCAATGCGAATTGATAAAAGGACCCCGATCACGGCGCAGGAAAACGCGCTGAACGTACGAGGCTCCTTTAACGGGAGATACCATGCAGCCTGCCATCGTCCGCCGCCCGCTTTCGGGCTGGGGCACTACTTATGGACCGCCGGGAGAAGGGCCGTTTCCTGCCGTCATGATATTGCACGGCTCCGAAGGGGCCTGGTCGGGCTGGAGTCATCGCCAGGCAGTGATACTGGCGGCCCATGGGTTTCTGGCTTTTCCGCTGGGGTATTCCATCGGCGGCAATGCGTGGAATGCTGGTCGAATTGTTGATGTGCCGCTCGAGCGGACAGTGGATGCACTTCGGGCACTGCGGGCGTTTCCCATTGCCGGACCCGGAATCGGCCTTTATGGCGCCTCACGAGGGGCCGAGCATGCGCTACTGGTGGCCTCTCTAATGTCGAAAGAGAACATTGAGGGCCTCCCCGACTGTGTGGCCGTGCACTCGCCGCCGGATGTGGTCTGCGGCGGTTTTGACGCTCGCACCTTCCGCGATAGCGGTGATCCCGGCTGGCAGGCCTGGGACGGGGCGCAGCGGGCCTGGTCCTGGCAGGGCAGTGCCGAAGAGCTGTTGCCGACCACACCGATCGAGATCGAGCGCTATGACGGGGCACTTTTTTTGAGTCATGGTACGGCGGACACGATGTGGTCCGTTGACATGACGCGCCGGCTGGAGGCGCGCCTTCGAGCGCGCGGGCGCACGCCGGAGGTGGTCTATCTGAAAGACGAGGATCATATCCCCGGCGATGCGGCCGAAAATGACTACCATGCACGGTTACTGGCCTTTTTTGCCCGCACGTTAATGGCATAATCCTCGCCCAGAAAAAAGCGGCGGTCTGTCCGGCCGCACCCGCGGTCTCCTGCACTGCGGTCGACGCTGTTTCCCGTCTTCAAGGATGTCTGATGAAAACCCTGTTTCGTGCCTATCTCAAGGCTTCCCTGATCCTGCGCGTGACGCTGGCGCTGGTGCTGGGTGTGGTCGCCGGCCTGCTGGGCGGTGAGTACGTGACCTGGCTTTCGCCGCTGGGCGATCTGCTGCTGCGGCTTTTGCAGTTTCTGATCGTGCCGATCGTGCTCTTTACCCTGATGGTGGGCATCAACCAGGCCGATGTGGGCAGCATGGGCCGTATCGGGCGCAAGGTGCTGCTCTACTACGTAGTGACCACGGCGCTGGCGATCATGGTGGGGCTGGCGGTAGCCACCTTGTTCAATCCGGGGCAGGGCCTGACACTCGATACCGAGGCCAGCGTCAGCGTGCCGGACAACCCGGGGCTGGTGCAGGTGCTGTTGAACATCGTGCCCAGCAACATCGTCTCGGCGTTTGCCGAACCCAATCTGCTGGGCATCATCTTTACCGCAGTGGTGTTCGGTCTGGCGCTGTTGTTCATGCGTACCGGAGAAGGGCAGCGCGAGATGGGCGATCACCTCTATCGCCTGCTGGAAGGCCTTAATGCCGTCACCATGAAGGTGATGGCGGGCGTACTGCACGTGGTGCCGATCGGCGTGTTCGCGATTGTGGCCAATACGGTCAGCCAGCAGGGTCTTGAGACCATCCTGTCGCTGGGCAACATGGTGATGGTGCTCTATATCGCCCTCGGTGTGCATCTGCTGGTCTACTGCGTATTGATGAAGCTCTTTGGCGTGCGGCTGCGGGATTTCTTCCGCGAGGCGCGCACGCCGATGGCGACGGCCTTTGCCACCCAGAGCAGCACCGGCGTTTTGCCGCTGAGTCTCAACGCGGCCAACCGCATGGGGCTGCCGCAGTCGCTGTCCGGCTTCAGCCTGCCGCTGGGCGCGACCATCAACATGGACGGCGCGGCGATTCGTATCGCGATCTCGGCGGTATTTGCCGCCAACGTGATGGGCACGCCGCTGGATATCGCCACCATGTTGCAGATCGTGCTGATCGGCACGCTGATCTCCATCGGCACCGCCGGGGTGCCGGGGGCGGGCATTGTGATGATCGCGACCGTTTTCGCCCAGGTCGGTCTGCCGATCGAGACGGTGGCCCTTCTGACCTCGATCGATGCGCTGGTGGGCATGGGCTGCACGGCGCTCAACGTTACCGGCGACCTGGCCGGCACGGCGCTGATCGCGCGCAGCGAGCGCAAGGCGCAGAAAACGCCGGGTAAAAGAAAAAGCGTTCCCGCCGAGTCCAGCAAGATGGAGCCGCGACTGTGACGGCAACCACGACCGACTATCTGATCATCGGCGCCGGCAGCATGGGGCTGGCCACGGCCGACTGGCTGGCGCGTCACGTGGATGCCAGCGTGCAGCTGCTGGATGCCTTTCGTCCGCCCCATGACCAGGGCGCGCATCACGGTGAGACGCGGCTGCTGCGCCAGGCCTACGGCGAGGGCAGCAGCTACGTGCCGCTGGCCCGGCGCGCGCTGGCCCTCTGGAAGCAGCTTGAAGAAGAGAGCGGCGAAACGCTCTTTTTGCCCACTGGTGTGGTCAACGTCGGCCCGCCCGGGGCGCCCTTTATCGATCAGGTCGAGGCCAGCGCCCGACAGCACGGTCTGGCCCTCGACAGCCTGCCGGGCGATCAGGCATCAAAGCGCTGGCCCGGCTGGGCGCTGGATCACACCATGCACGGCGGTTTCGAGCCCGAGGCCGGGGTGCTGTTTGTCGAGCGCATCATTGCGTGCTGGCGCGACCGCGTCGAGCGTAGCCCGAACGTATCGCTTGCCACCGGCGCAGAGGTGATCCGGCTCGAGGCTGGTGAGGCGGGCGGCTGGGGGGCGAGCTGCGCCGACGGTCGGGTCTTTACCGCCCGCCGCGTGCTGCTCGCCAGCGGTCAGCATCTGGCGCCGCTGATGGCGGAGCTGGGGGTTGATCTGCCGCTGACCCGGGTGCGCAAGACCTTTGCCTGGTATGAGTGTGATGCGCGCTACGACACCGATCACTTTCCCGGCTTCAGTCTGACCACGCCATGGGGCGCCGTCTATTACGGCTTTCCCGATATCGACGGCGCCGGCTTCAAGATGGGGCGCCACGACAGCGGCCAGCCCCTGCCGCCGGGTGAAACAATGGCGGCCTTTGGTGAGCATGAGGGTGATGTTCGTGAGCTCCAGCAGGTGGTGGATCGCTATTTCCCGGGCGTTGGTGCGCTGCGCTTTGGCGCGGTGTGTCACTACATCCGCACGCCCGACGAGCATTTCCTGATCGATGAGCCGCTGCCCGGACTGATCGTGGCCGGCGGCTTCTCCGGCCACGGTTTCAAGTTTGCCAGCGCGCTGGGCGAGGCACTCGGCATCTGGTTGGCTGAGCAGCGGCGCCTGCCGGAGCTGGTGCTGTTCGCTCTGGCGCGCCTGTCCGGTCAGGGAGCGCCGTCATGAGCGTCGTGCCCTTTAAAAGGCTGCGCTGCCCGCTGGAAGGCGAGTCGCTGTCGCGCATGGATGGTGGCTGGGGCTGCCCGCAGGGCCACCGCTTCGATGTGTCGCGCCAGGGCCACGTCAATCTGCTGCCGGTACAGAAAAAGCGCTCGCTGGACCCGGGGGACAGCAAGGCCATGATTGCCGCGCGCCGGCGCTTTCTGGAGGCCGGGCACTATCAGGGCATTGCCGGGGCCGTCAGCCGCCGGATACTGGCGCATGCGCCGGAACATGACCGGCTTGCCGTGCTGGATGCCGGCTGTGGTGAGGGCTACTACCTGCGGGCGCTCGCAGACGCTGGGGAGGCGCAGCATGAACTGGCGCTGCTGGGGCTGGATATCTCCAGGTGGGCGGTGCAGGCCGCGGCCGGGCGTGACAAGCGCATGCAGTGGGTGGTGGGCAGCAACGCGGCGCTGCCGGTGCCGGATCAGAGCCTGGACGTGGTGCTGTGCATGTTCGGATTTCCCACACCGGCCGAGTTTGCCCGCGTGCTCAAGCCCGGCGGGCTACTGCTGGAGGTCGAGGCGGGACCGGACCATCTGATTGAACTGCGCGAGATCATTTATCCGACGCTCAAGGCGCCGCGCCAACCGCGTCAAACACCGTCGACGGGGTTTTCATTCGATACGGCAGAGACCGTACGTGATGTGATGTCGCTGGATAGCGCCGAGCAGGTTGCTGATTTGCTGGTGATGACGCCGCATCTCTATCGCGCCAGTGCCGAAGGGCGTGCGCAGGCCGAGGCACTTGCCCATCTGGATGCCACGGTGGATGTACAGCTCACCGGGAGCCGGCGTCTGTAAGGTCGCTGTTTTCCGGGTGCTTTCCCGCTCACCCGGCCATCGCCGGACGGGCATTGATGCCGTAATTGCTGAAAGGTTTTTCACTCCCTGCACCTCATGGATCAGGCCTCGTGGCCGACGCGTCGATCATCATGATCAGGGTGACGGACAATAGAAGGGCCGCGAATCCTGGTTGTAGCTGAATTACGGCATTTTATGGCGCAGCGCCTGCGCGCTGTAACAATTTTGATTTATCTCACCGACAGACTGGTTGCCGCACCCAGAGGCGCAGATGTCATGCCCTCATGGCGCCGTACATAAACAGGGAGATAATTCATGAAGAAGATCGTTGGCATCACGACCATCATGGCTTCCGCGCTTTTGGCCAGCGGTATAACCCAAGCGTCGCAGGGATCCGGCTCGCAGATGCGTATCGTGGGGTCGAGTACGGTCTACCCGTTTGCAACCTACGTGGTCGAGCAGTTCGGGGCGACGACCCGCCATCCCACGCCGGTGCTGGAGTCCACTGGTTCCGGAGGCGGCATCAAGCTGTTCTGTGCCGGTAACGGCGCGGACACGCCCAGTATTACCAACGCTTCGCGCCGGATGAAACCCGAGGAATTCGAGCGTTGTCAGTCCAACGGCGTTGAAGAGGTCAGCGAGGCGACCATTGGGTATGACGGTATCGTGTTCGCGGAAAGTGGTGGAAACGATCCGCTCACCTTGACCCGTGAGCAGCTCTTGCTCGCGCTGGCGGCCAAGGTTCCGCAGGACGGTGAGCTGGTCGACAACCCCTATCAGAGCTGGAGCGATATCGACAGCTCGCTGCCGGAACGCGAGATCGAGGTCTACGGGCCGCCGACCACATCAGGTACTCGTGATGCCTTCGAAGAGCTGGTGATGGAAGCCGCTTCCGAAGAGATGCCTGCCTACGACGGCAGCTATACCGATATTCGCGCCGATGGTGCCTACATCGATGCCGGCGAGAACGACAACCTGATCGTGCAGCGTCTGCAGGAAAACCAGAATGCCTTCGGTATTTTCGGCTACTCCTTTCTCGAGGAGAATCCTGACATGCTGACGGCTGCCACCATCGAGGGCGAAAGGCCGACCCCGGACGCGATCAGCTCCGGTGATTACCCGGTCTCTCGTTCCCTGTTTTTCTATACCAAAAATGCCCATCTCGACACCGTCGACTCGATGCGCCCCTATGTCGAGCTTTTCATGAGCGAGCAGATGATCGGCCCGGGCGGATATCTTGCCAATATCGGCCTGATTCCGCTGCCGGACAGCATGCGCGAAGAGGAGCGTCAGGAAGTTACCAGCTTTACGCCGATCGAGCTGTCACATCTGCAGGAAGATTGAGCCAGGGATCCTTTGAGGTCATTCGGGAGGCCGTTGATGCGGCCTCCTCCGTGCGTACCCAAAACATCCGAGAAAGGCCATGTCTGACTACCTGCTTCCCGCTTTTATCGTCTTGATGGTCGGGCTGGGCGCGGTCGCCTTTCTGGCAGGGCGACAGCGCGCTGCCCGCGTTCGCGCCACAGGCACCTCGATGCGCTCTCAGCCCGACCAGTACGGCTGGTTCCTGAGTCTGGCCAGCGTGGGGGCCGCCATCGCCGTTATCTTTCTTTGCTGGCTGGTGCTGCTGATGGTCGGCTCACCGGTGCCGCTCTACTCTCTCTATTTTATCGGGCTGGCCGTGGCACTGCTAGGTATGGGGCTGGGGCTGCGTTTTGTGCGCTCCGATTTTCATGCCCGCAGCGCCATCGAGTGGGTGATCCGCTTTACGCTGGCAGGTGCGGCACTGATCTCGATCATGACGACCCTGGGGATTCTGGTGTCGGTGGTCAGCGAAGCGCTGCGTTTTTTCGGCATGTACAGCTTCTGGGACTTCATTACCGGCACGCGCTGGAATCCGGGGGCCAGCTTTCTGGAGGCCGCGGGACGCACCTCTTCGGCCTCCAGCCAGGCTGAGTTCGGTTCGCTGCCGCTGTTTGCCGGTACTTTCATGATCGCCCTGATCGCCATGCTGGTGGCGATCCCGATCGGGCTGGGGTCGGCCATTTATATGGTGGAGTTCGCGCCGCAGAGGGTACGCCGGCTGGCCAAGCCAATGCTGGAGGTACTGGCCGGCATCCCCACCGTGGTCTATGGCTTTTTCGCCGCGATCACCGTGTCCCCCGT
This sequence comes from Kushneria sp. AK178, assembly GCF_053903105.1. Lineage (NCBI taxonomy): Bacteria > Pseudomonadati > Pseudomonadota > Gammaproteobacteria > Oceanospirillales > Halomonadaceae > Kushneria > Kushneria sp. AK178. Next base: position 1,174,781 of record NZ_CP096381.1, read on the forward strand.
GATCGTCGACATCGCCGGTCTTTTCGGGCTTGAAGCCTCCTATAGCAATGCGCTTTCGCCCGGGCTTGTCATGGGCATCATGATCATTCCCTTTATCTCCTCCCTGTCCGATGACGTGATCAATTCGGTGCCGGATTCCCTGCGTCAGGGGGCGCTGGCGCTGGGGATCACCAAGGGCGAGATGATTCGCAACGTCGTGCTGCCTACTGCGGCGCCGGGCATCATTTCAGCCTCGCTGCTGGGCGTTTCCCGTGCCCTGGGCGAGACCATGATCGTGGTCATGGCAGCGGGCATGAGTCCCAACCTGACCGGCAACCCACTGGAAAACATGACGACGGTTACCGTCAGTATCGTGTCGTCACTGACCGGTGATACCTCCTTTGGCAGCGCTCAGACGCTTTCTGCCTTTGCGCTGGGGCTGGTGCTGTTCGTGGTAACGCTGCTGCTCAATCTGGTCTCGGTTTTCATGATCAGTCACTTCCGCCGCAAGTACAGCCTGAATGCGCTCTGAATCTGAAAGGGGAAAAGGGAATGTCGGATTCCTTTGACGAGATTACAAGACAGCTTGGCAAGCGCCACCGCAAAACGCGGCATCTGAAAATGCTCTCCATGTCGGCCCTGGTCGCGTCAGGCCTGTTTTTAGCGATCTTTCTCGGCGACATGGTCCAGCGCGGCTGGTCGGCCTTTCTGCAGGGCCGGGTACAAGTGGAGGTCTCCTACAGTGAAAAGACCCGCGCCATGCCGCTCAATGCGGTCGATGAGCAGTATCAGCCCCTGATCTCACAGGGCTTTTTCTGGAACCTTCCCGACCGGCTTGAAAACAATCCGTCACTGCTGGGGACCACGCGCACCGAATGGGTGGTGGCTGCCACCCAGGTCGATCAGTACCTCAAGGATCGCAGTCATTCACTGTCGTCACAGGAGCAGGCGCTGGTCGATCAAATGGTCGCGCAGGATCGGGCCGGCCTGAAGTTCAATACCACCTTCTTTACCGCCGGGGGGTCACGCTCTGCGGCGATGGCAGGCATCGGTGCCGCGGCACTGGGCACGCTGCTGACCATTGCCGTGACCATGGCCATCAGTCTCCCCATCGGCGTCATGACGGCCATTTATCTGGAGGAGTTTGCCCCGAAAAACAGGCTGACAAGGCTCATCGAGGTCAATATCAACAACCTCGCTGCCGTGCCCTCCATCCTGTTCGGCCTGCTGGGTCTGGCGATCTTCATCGGTTTTTTCGGCATGCCCCGTTCGTCGCCGCTGGTCGGCGGTTTGACCATCGCACTGATGACATTACCGCTGATCATCATTTCGACGCGGGCATCGCTGCGCGCGGTACCTGACGGCATTCGTCATGCCGCTTTCGGCGTGGGCTGCACCCGCTGGCAGGTGGTCAGCGATCATGTGTTGCCGGTCTCGCTACCGGGCATTCTGACCGGCTCGATCATCGGCATGGCCCAGGCCATCGGGGAAACGGCACCGCTGATTCTGGTCGGCATGATCGCTTTTATTCCTACCGCAGATCTGTCGTTGCTGAATTCCGCCACCGTACTGCCGGCGCAGATCTACAGCTGGGCCAGTCTGCCCGATCAGGCGTTTCAGGAGAAAACGGCCGGCGGCATTCTGGTACTGCTGACGGTATTGATTCTGCTCAACGCCATTGCCGTCACGATGCGCAACCGTTTCGAGCGCCGCTGGTAGGTATCGGCCGGCACATGAATTCATTCGGGAGTTGAAAGATGAAACAGTCTCTTGCCATGAGCCGCCAGGCGAACGCCCGGGGTGACATGACCAACGACACTGCGCACAATCCTTCCATGGACAGGGAAGGGCATGGCGTTCCGGAAAATATCAGCAATAACGGCGATACAGCAGGTGCGGACACCGCCGGCGAAACAGCGCAGAACCGTGACAAGCCCGAGCAGCAGGAGCAGTCCGGCGGTCAGCCGGTGACTCGTAACGGCAAGGTCGATCACGACCAGCCAAGCATGATCGTGCGCGATCTGAGCCTCTGGTACGGTGATTTTCAGGCGCTCCAGACACTCGACATGGACATCTACTCAAACACGGTGACGGCGCTGATTGGTCCCTCGGGGTGCGGCAAGTCGACCTTTCTGCGCTGTCTGAATCGGATGAACGACCTGATTCCCAGCGCACGAGTCGAGGGCCGTATCGAAATGAGCGGTCGAAACGTCAACGCAAAAGAGATGGATGTCGTGGCACTGCGCCGTCGAGTCGGGATGGTATTTCAAAACCCCAATCCCTTTCCCAAGACGATATTCGAAAACGTCGCCTATGCCCCGCGCATGCACGATATTGTCAGCAGTCGCCGTGAGCAGGAGGAGCTGGTCGAGAAGGCGCTGCGCGATGCCGGTCTGTGGGAGGAGGTCAAGGACAAGCTGCATCAGCCCGGTACGTCACTGTCAGGCGGTCAGCAGCAGCGCCTGTGCATCGCGCGTGCTGTGGCGCTGCGCCCCGATGTGATTCTGATGGATGAGCCCACCTCGGCGCTTGATCCCATCTCCACGGCAGTCATCGAAGACCTGATGGTGCGCCTGCGCGATGATTTCACCATTGTGGTGGTGACACACAACATGCAGCAGGCCGCCCGCGTGGCGGATTACACGGCGTTCTTTCACCTGGGTGAGATTATCGAGTACAACGACACCGATACCCTGTTTCAGAACCCGGCCACCCGCAAGGCCGAGGATTACATTACCGGCCGCTACGGCTGATCGGCCGTGTGCGCTCGGGCGAGCGGACAGGCACGGTCCCGAACCATATGGGACCGTGCATGTGCCGGCGGCGTCCCATGGATTCGGCAGTCAGGGCATCATGCCGGGCAGCATGCGCTGGTAGAGATCCAGCAAAATCCACAGCGTGCCGCCGCACAGGATGATCAGAATCAGCACCGTAAACAGAATCAACAGCAAATCCTCACGCGTGCTGCGATCCAGCGTGATATGCAGAAAAAAGCGCAGATGCACGATGACCTGAACCAGGGCGCAGATGCCGATGGTGAGCCACAGCGTCATGCGCTCGACGCCCGTGAAGGCAAGCATTCCAAAGGGGATCAGCGTCAGGACGAGCGCCAGACCAAAGCCCCACAGGTAGCTGCGCTGCTCGCGGGCCTTTTCCCGGGCCCTTTGTTCGGCACTGCCATGCTCGGGACGGGATGTGCTCATGACAGTCCTCCCAGATAGACCAGCGAGAAAATACCGATCCAGACAATGTCCAGAAAGTGCCACAGGATGGCAAGGCGCAGCAGGCCGGTTTTGACCGGCGCATCAAGGCCGTGAACGGCCATCTGGCCCAGCAGCGCCACCAGCCAGAGGCAGGCCGCGGCAACGTGTAGCCCGTGCAGCGGCACCAGCGAGAAAAACGCCGACAGGTAGCCGCTGCGCGAGGGTACGCCGCCCTCGTTAAACATGGTGTGAAAGTCCCTGAGCTCGAAAAAGAGAAACGCAACGCCCAGCACCAGGGTGACCAGAAGCCACACCACCAGGCGTCTTTGTTCCTGATACTTGAGCGCGATCGAGGCCATGCCGAAGGTCACGCTGCTGACCAGTAGAAACAGGGTCTGGATGAAGACGCTTTTCAGCTCGAAAAGCTCTTTGGGACCGGGGCCGCCGGCGGTGCCGCCCAGCATGGTGACGTAGGTGGCCATCAGCAGACCGAAGATGATCAGATCACTCATCATGAAGACCCAGAAGCCGAAGACCATCTCTTCGCGGCGGTCGACGTCCTGAGCATGATCGGCGCCCAGATTGAGCCCGGGGTGGCGGGCCTGCGGTCGGGCAGGGAGAGGCTGGCTCATTGCACGGCTCCTTCAACGGGGGGCATGGCGAGACCGTGGTTGTCCGTGGACTGCTCCCGGGAGCGGTCGATTGGCGTGGTCCGGTGCAGGCGCGCCAGCCAGTGTTCATGGGTGGCCCTGACCTCGTCGGCACTGATGATGCGATGGGTGTGGCGCACGAAACCACGCCCCACCACGGCGGCCAGGCTCACCAGCCCGCCGGCAATGACCAGCCACCACATGTACCAGACCAGACCGAACGCCATGGCCAGACTGGTAAGACCGATGACAACGCCCATGGCGCTGTTGGCCGGCATCTCGATATCACCGTAGTGATCCGGAACGCGCCAGGCGCGGCCGCCTTCCTTTTCGGTCATGAAGGCATCCAGACTGTGAACCTCGGGAATCACCGGAAAGTTGTATTCCGGCGGCGGCGAGGAGGTGGACCACTCCAGCGTGCGGCCGTCCCACGGGTCCCCGGCGAACACGTTGTTGGCGTGGCGGTCGCGAATGCTCACCCACAGCTGGATCAGAAGGCACAGCAGCGCACACAGGATCACCAGCGCGCCGATGCCGGCCACGATCATCCACGGCACGTATTGCGGCTCGAAGTACGCCACCGAGCGACGCGGCATGCCCATCAGGCCCAGTACGTAGAGCGGGAAGAAGGCGAGCATGAAGCCGATGATCCAGCAAAACGCTGCCCGGTAGCCCCAGCGCTCTTCCAGACGAAAGCCGGTGGCCTTGGGAAACCAGAAGTTGGTGGCGCTGAGCATGCCGAACAGCAGGCCCGGAATCAGCATGTTGTGGAAGTGGGCGACCAGAAACAGCGAGTTGTGCACCTGATAGTCCACGCTGGGGGTCGCCAGGATGATGCCGGTCATGCCGCCGAGCACGAACAGCATGATAAAGCCGATCGCATAGACCATCGGCACCGATAGGCGTATACGGCCGCGATACATGGTCAGCATCCAGTCATAGACCTTCACGCCGGTCGGGATACCGATCAGCATGGTGGCGATGCCAAAGGCGGCATTGATGTGGGCGCTCTGACCCATGGTGAAAAAGTGGTGCAGCCAGACGGTGAACGACAGCACCGCAATGCACATGGTGGCAATCACCAGAATTTTATAGCCGTAGATGCGCTTGCCCGAGAAGGTGGCAAAGACTTCGGAGAAGATGCCAAAGGGCGGCAGGATCAGGATGTAGACCTCGGGGTGACCAAAGGCCCAGAACAGGTTGACGTAGTTCATCATGTTGCCCCCCAGATCGGTGGTGAACATGTGAAAGTCGAGATAGCGATCCAGCGCCAGCAGCCCGGTGGCCACCGTCAGCGGCGGCATGCCAAAAATCATCAAAATCGCGGTGCACAGCGCCGTCCAGGTAAAGAGCGGCATGCGCATGAGCCTCATGCCCGGCGCGCGCTTTTTGAAGATGGTCACGGCGAAATTGACCCCGGTCAGGGTCGAGGACAGGGTGGAGAGCGTCACCGCCCAGATCCAGTAATCCACCCCCGCGCCCGGGTTGCGGGCCAGCTCGGTAAAGGGCGGATAGCCGGTCCAGCCGCCGATCGAAAAGGGTGCCAGCACCAGCGAGATCATCACCAGCGCCGCGCCTGCCGCCGTCAGCCCCAGACTGACCTGATTGAGCACCGGAAAGGAGAGATCCCGCGCGCCGATCTGTAGCGGCATCACGTAGTTGATGATGCCGGTGAGAAACGGCATGGCCATGAAAAAGATCATGATGGTGCCGTGGGTGGTAAAGAGCTCCCCGAAGTGCTCGGCGGTCAGAAAGCCGCTGTCGAGCCCGACCGCCTGCTGGGCACGCATGAACACGGCCTCGACGATGGCGCGTGCCAGCATGACCAGCGCAATCACGATGAACATGATGCCGATCTTTTTGTGATCGGGGCTGGTCAGCCACTCGGACCACAGGTATTTCCATTTGCCCAGCCAGGTCACGAGCACGATGGCCGCCAGTGCCCCGAGGACCACCATGCCGGCGGCGCCGGTAGCGATCACGCCGTTGATGAGGCTCAGCCAGGAGTGGTCGGTCAGCATGCTCCAGAACGGCAGGGCGTCCCAGCCGAGACGGCCGAAGATCAGACTTGTGGTATCGCTCACGGCTGCGCCTCCTTGCGCTCATGAGAGGGCGACGGTGATTCGGGAGACGCCGAATCGGAAGACTCGGGCCCGGAAGATGACGACTTGTCGTTGGGTTGGGGCTGGACCACGCTGGTACGGGTCGTGCCCAGCTGCGGCGGAGCGACATCCAGCGCCGACCAGTCGATCGGTGAGCCGCTCATGATGATGTGAAAGAGGCCGTCCGGCACCTGCGAGAAGCGGATCACCGCATCGGTGTCGCGGGTGTCGAGTCCGAGGGCGCGCGCGGTATCACGATTGTCACCCTTGTCGGCAATCATGGCGTAGGTGTCCTGATCCAGCGGCCGGCCTTCACGGCGCGTGCGCTCAACAAACGCATCAAAGGCGTCATCGTCCACGGCGCGGGTGATAAAGCGCTGGCGGTGGAAGCCCTCGCCGTTGTACTGCATGTTCTTGCCTTCGAAACGACCGGGATGATCGGCTTCGAGATGCAGTTTTGTCACCATGCGGTTCATGACGTCGATCTGACTGCCCAGCGCCGGAATAAAAAAGGACTGCAGCACCGTGGCCGAGGTCAGCGAAAAGGAGATCGGGCGGTTGGCCGGAATGACCAGCTGGCCCAGCGTGGCGATGCCCTGGTCGGGATAGATGAACAGCCACTTCCAGTCGTAGCCGACCACCTGAACCTCGAGCGGCGGCTGGTCACCGGCGATGGGGCGGTAAGGGTCAAGCTCGTGAGTCTGGCGCCAGATATACACGCCCAGAACGGCAACGATGAGTATCGGCACCGCCCACATAATGATGTCCAGCCAGCGCGACATCTCCCATTTGGGGCGATAGACCGCGTGGCCCCGATAGCGATAGCGCCACAGGATCAGCGGCGTCTGGATGATGACCGGGATCACCACGATCATGACCAGCGCGATGACGATCCAGAAATGATGGCGCTGCGCCTGGGCGATCGGCCCCTGCGGGTTCATGAACCCCGGCATGTCGTGGCCGCAGCCTGACAGTAACAGCAGGGGAACAAGCACAACGCATCGGCTGCCCTGCCGGAGAAAGTGTTCCATACGTCCTGACACGGACAGTTCTCCTCGATCCTTGATGAGAGCTCTGAACCTCGACGGGTTTTCGAGGCGGCGTCACTATAGCCAGGGATTGTCACTTAAGCATTGCTGAAAATTACAATCGAGGCGTTTTTCGTGCTCGATCGAGTTGTCTCAATTTCGGAAGGAAGCGCAGTCGATGATCAATGAAGAGGCCAGAGTCCATCTAAAGCGCTGTGTCGCACTGGCACGCGAGGCCCTTGAGGCCGGCGATGATCCCTTCGGCAGCGTGCTGGTCGATGGCAGTGGCGAGGTGTTGCAGGAAGCGCGCAATCGCGTGGTCACCGGGGAGGCGACCGAGCACCCGGAGCTGGTGCTGGCACGCTGGGCCGCGGCCAACATGAGCGTTGAGGCGCGGGCACAGGCCACGGTCTATACCTCCGGGGAGCACTGCCCGATGTGCGCCGCCGCTCACGCCTGGGCGGGGCTGGGGCGCATCGTCTTTATCAGCTCTTCCGAGCAGCTGGGCGACTGGCTGATACGCCTTGGCGCGCCGGCTTCTCCGGTGCGAATGCTGTCGATTCGTGACATCGCGCCCGGTGTGATGGTTGAAGGGCCGGTGCCGGAGCTGGTGGACGATGTTCGAGCGCTGCATGAAAGGCGTTACAGCGGCGGACACAAAAGGGTCCTGCCGATCACCGGCTCGTTCGAGCGTTAGTTGCGCCGGTCGAAGCATCGGCGATCGAGCCGGTCGGCGAGTTTCCGGGAATCGATTCGAACACGATCCCGGGGCTCGATGGCAGCGAACCGGTCGGTCACCCAGGTGGCGCCGGGGCGCATCAGGAGATGGGATCTCATGATGGCCTGAATAGGCTTTTACTATCGATAACCTGTTTCAATCATATGTTTGATAATCGATAGGCCTCGCCAACGCTGGCTTTATGGAAAGAGGCGCCTGGCAGGGCTGGTTGAATCAATCGCCGCAGTCGCGCCCAAAGGCCCGACCGCCCCTGGCCGGGCGTTGGACAGTCTCTCCGACATTATTTATAACCTTGTGCCTCTGCCCCGATGACCGCCAGCGGGATGTGCGGTCCGGGCAGGGCAGGGCGATCACGCCGCGACGCTTTCGTGATGGCCAAGCGCACGATATGTGGCGCGCAAGCGACACATTGATGAACAGGGAGAGACCACCGTGACTGACGATAATCGCAAACCAACCACGACTGATGCCGGCATCCCGGTATCCAGCGACGAACATTCGCTCTCCGTCGGTGCCGATGGCCCCATTGTGCTGCACGATCACTATCTGATGGAGCAGATGGCGGCCTTCAACCGGGAGATGATCCCCGACCGCCAGCCACACGCCAAGGGGGGCGGTGCCTTCGGGCATTTCGAGGTGACCCATGACGTCAGCCAGTACACCAAAGCGGCGTTTCTGCAGCCGGGCAAAAAGACCGAAATGGTCGCACGCTTTTCCACGGTAGCGGGCGAATCCGGCAGCCCGGATACCTGGCGTGATCCGCGCGGCTTTGCGCTGAAGTTCTACACCGAAGAAGGCAACTTCGACATGGTGGGGAACAATACGCCGGTCTTTTTCGTGCGTGACCCGCTCAAGTTCCAGCACTTCATCCACTCGCAAAAGCGCCGCGCCGACAACGGCCTGCGCGATCACGACATGCAGTGGGACTTCTGGACGCTGTCGCCGGAATCCGCCCACCAGGTCACCTGGCTGATGGGCGATCGCGGCATTCCTGCCACCTGGCGCCACATGAACGGCTACTCGAGCCACACCTACATGTGGGTCAACGAAGACGGCGAGCGGTTCTGGGTCAAGTACCACTTCAAGACCGATCAGGGCATCAAGTGCATGACCCAGGAGCAGGCGGATCAGATGGCGGGGTCGGATGCCGACTACCACCGTCGCGACCTGTTCAATGCGATCGACCGCGGCGAGTATCCCACCTGGACGCTGCACGTGCAGATCATGCCGTTCGAGGACGCCAGAACCTATCGCATCAACCCGTTTGATCTGACCAAGATCTGGCCGCACGAGGACTACCCGCTGATCGAGGTAGGCAAAATGACGCTGGATCGCAATCCGACCGATTTTCATACCGAGATCGAGCAGGCGGCGTTTCAGCCCAACAACTCCGTGCCGGGAACCGGTTTCTCGCCGGACAAGATGCTGCTGGCACGCACCATCTCCTACGCCGATGCGCACCGCGCCCGCCTGGGGGTGAACTATCAGCAGATTCCGGTCAATTCGCCGAAGTACGCCGCTACCCACAGCTACAGCAAGGGCGGCCGGATGCGCATGTCCAACGTCACCGATCCGGTCTATGCACCCAACAGCAAGGGCGGTGCCCATGCCGATGCGCAGCGCTATCCGGAAAACTCGACCTGGCAGGCCGATGGCGAGTTCGTGCGCGCCGCCTACACGCTGCGCCCGGATGACGGCGACTTCAATCAGGCCAACGATCTGGTGAACAAGGTCATGGATGAAGAAGCGCGTGACCGCCTGGTCAACAACATCGTCGGCCACGTCAGTGCCGGTGTCGAAGAGCCTGTGCTCTCGCGGGTTTTCGAGTACTGGAAAAACGTCGACGAGACCATCGGTCGCCGCGTTGAAGAAGGCGTCATGGCAAAGCGCAACGGGCAGTAATCGATACGTTTACCGCGACGATGGTTGATCGTCGCGGTAATTGATTGCGCTTGCGCCAAACGGCTCGCTGTTCAGCGAGCCGTTTTTTGTCGTGGACCGGGGAAGCGTCTGCTGCGGCGTATCAAGCACGAGCGGGTCGCTAGAATTCTCTCCACTCCTCGGCCACGACGGTTTCCCGGGTGTCGGATGTCCGTGGTGTCGGTGCGCTCGTCATCGACGCGAGCCGGCTCGAAGACGTCGCATTCGCCACAGCCGGTGTCGAAGCATCGAAGTTTTTGAAAAAGCCGATTTCGCGGGCCAGGCTCTCCGCCTGCGTCTTCAGATGACCGGTCACGGTGTTGGATTCTTCAACCAGTCCTGCATTCTGCTGAGTGACGCTGTCCATCTCGCTGACGGCCGTGTTGATCTGCTGAATGCCGGCGGACTGCTCGCGGCTGGCGGTGGCGATCCCGGCCACCAGCGCCGTCACCTTTTCCACGCTGGAGACGATCTCGTTGAGCGTTTCGCCGGATCGCTGAACCAGCTCGGAGCCCTTGCGCACCCGTTCGGCGCTTTCAGAAACCAGCTGTTTGATCTCGCCGGCGGCATCGGCACTGCGGCTGGCGAGCTGGCGAACTTCCTGGGCGACCACGGCGAAACCGCGTCCCTGCTCTCCGGCGCGCGCTGCTTCTACCGAGGCATTAAGGGCAAGAAGGTTGGTCTGAAAGGCAATCTCGTCGATCATGCCGATAATGTTCGAGATCCGGTGACTGGACTGGTCGATCTCCTGCATTGCCGTCACCGCCTGGTCGACTACTGCACCGCCTTCTCCGGCACTGACGCTCACCGCACTCGCCAACTGGTCGGCTTCACTGGCGTTGTCCGCGTTCTGCTTGACCGTGTTGGTGATCTGCTCGAGTGCCGAAGCCGTCTGCTGCAGGCTCGCCGCCTGCTCCAGGGTGCGCTTGCTGAGATTGTCGTTGCTCGCTGCCAGTTCGCTGGAAACCGACTCGACGCTTTTGGCATTGCGCGCCACCTCGCCGATCACGCCGGTAAGCCGGTCGCGCATGGTGGTCATGGCGCCCAGCAGTACGCCGAATTCGTCGCGATAGGAGTTGGTGATGCGGGTGCCCAGATCACCCGCCGCCAGTGACTGCGAGAAAGCCGTCGCTTCGGTCAGCGGGCGCAGGATGCCCCGGGCCAGCCACAGACCGATGGCGATGGCCAGAATAATGCCCGCCAGCAGCACTGCGATCGTCAGATTGCGATTGAATTCGTAGTCCGTGACGCTCTCTGCATAGGCTTCCTGCACGTTGGCGCGAGACTCGCGATAAAGGCCGGTGACCTGCGTGTAGATATCCTCATAGGCCGCGTTGATCTGCTCTTCGCTGGCCTGTCCGCTGTCCAGCATTGTGCGCAGGGAGCTCAACCCGGCCAGATAGGCCTGGGCGATGTCACGTTCGGCATCGCTGCTGACCATTGCCGGATAGTAGTTGGCCCAGGCTTCATCGGTACGGGCCCGGTTGGCTTCGAGCTGCTGGCGTTGCTCGGTCGTTAGCGGCCTGTTGCCGGCGGCGGCCATCAGGGTACGGTTGTCACCAATGGTGGCGCGCACCGTCGCCAGGTCGACCATGGCCGCGAACTCGTGGTCCACAATCTGCGCCATCGTGTCCTGCGTTTCACTGTTGCAAAGAATCGCTTCCGTACCGACACCGACCAGCATCAGAATCATGAATCCCAGGCCGGCGAAGAGCCGGGTCTTGACGCTGCGCCTGCGTTTTCCTGCCGCCCATCCCATCGATTGCATCCCCATCCCCCCCCGCCAGTAGTCACTTGATACCCCCGCTCCCGGCGGGCGTTTCAAACCGGGTTATCGGCATGAAAAAAAGCAACTTGACAAGTCCTGTGAGGGAAATTCAAGCGTTTGAGCAGGCAGAAACTGGCGGTTTCGAGAGGTTCCAATCCAGGGGTGCTTACTGGCCGCGCGACTTGATCTGCTCCTTCAGTGGGCCGGGCACCTTCTTGATGATCAGCCGATCCTGTGACTCGTTGTACTCGATGCTGTCGCCGAGCAGGTGGGAGTCGAAGCTGATCGACATACCGCCGGCGCGTCCGGTATAGCGACGGAACTGCTGCAGAGTGCGCTTGTCCGGTGGAATCTCCGGGGAGAGGCCGTAGTCCTTGTTGCGGATGTAGTCATGAAAGGCATCCGGACGCTCGTCGTCCACCAGGCTCGAAAACTCCTCGAGGGTGATCGACTCGCCCCGTTTGGATTGATCGCTGGCGTAGTCAATCACGGCGTCGGTCTTTTCGCGACTCTGTGACTCGTCCATCGACTCGCTTTCGACATAGTCACTGAAGGCCTTGAGCAGGGTACGGGTTTCGCCCGGGGCGTCGACACCTTCGACGCAGCCCAGAAGGTCCTGAAACTCCTCGACCAGCTTCTTGCCGCCGCGGTCGCGGGTAAAGGCGATGTACTGCTTCGAGTTGCCGGCCTGCCACTGGGTCAGATCGATGCGCACGGCCAGCGTCATCTGACTCAGATTGAGCTGACGGCTGGGCGTAACATTGAAATCCCCATCCAGCGTAAAGCCTTCCCGGTAGTGCAAAAGCGCCACCGTCAGAAACTCCGCCTCACCCTGGCGGGCATGGACAAACAGCAGCGGTCCGCCGCTGGGCAGATGCTCATCAATCAGTGTGCGAAAGCCCTCACTGCTTTGACGGGTAAACTCGACAAACCCGAGATTGCCGGCCAGGTATTCGCTCAGGCCATGGGCAAAGGCGCCGTCGTCGCTGAAATGACCCCAGCCCTTGGTCTTGCCGTTGAAGGTCGCATTGAAGTGATTGAGCAGGTTGTCCATCGCGCCTGATTCAGCCATGGGGGCCTGTGCTGCGCGCAACGTGGTGTTCTGATCGTCGGCGGACTTGTCGAGGTGATGGACGATGCTTTGAAGAATCGGCATGACAATGATCCGGCAGAAAATGTGGCGCGATGATAACGCGCTATGCCCGCCAGGGGCAGGGCGGGCCCTTGAGGGCAATCGCCGGGAACGGCATGCTGGCGCGATGTCTGTTGTCCGTGCCTATCATCTTGAGGATGCCGATGCCCTGGACGCGCTGTATCGGCGCAGCAAGGGGGATGAATTTCGCTTTGAAGCGGACTGGCCCGATCGATTTTCTATTATACCGTTATCCTGTGATGAAGCACGCCTTGCCATGTTCACGGCCTCCGAGGCGCTGGTGGTGGACAGTACAAAAGATCAGGCGGCGGGTCTGTCCGGTGTCATCTACTGGCAGGCGTGTCACATCGTGGGGCTGCTGGTAGCACCCGAAGCGCGGGGCAGGGGGATCGGTCGTGATCTGATGATGGCCGCTTTGACCGCCATGCAGGGCAGTGTCGTCACCCTGACGGTGGTGGCTTCCAATACCCCGGCAGTCAGGCTGTATGAGGCGCTCGGCTTTCAGCGGGGAGAACAGCGGACAGGATTTTATCAGGGCGTGGCGGTGACACTGTTGACCATGCGGCGCGACTCGAACGGCTGCGCCCGAGGGTAGAAGGCGCCACCGATGGCGCTGGCATCAGGGGTTGTCCCCGTGACTTCGCCGGACTGCTGCGTGATCGGCTGTCCCGGCACTCAGCTGCGGGCGCTGTCCTGCCGGCTCATGTCATCCCGGGCCTGATGGTGGATCGGGGTGTCATGGGTGTCGGTGTCATTGGAGGACGAGGAAGTGCCGGCAAAGACCATGCCGTAGATCAGTACGGTCGCGGTGGCCATTGCGAGGCACTTGTCGGTCAACGTCATGGTGATAAGGCTCCCGGTTCCGAATCGTGTCATCAGTCCTGATCAAGCTGCCTTCATATCGTGACTGTTTAATGACAGGGCCGATCGGAAGAAAAAGCCCTTTTTATGGCGGTATCTTCAAATACGAGACGGTATTTTCAGGCGATGCCGCAATAAAAGCGTTATCCTGTTTAATGTCATCGTAAGCTTCTGGCGCGATGCGTTTTCAACGGCAAGGAGGCCTGATATGTCACGTTTTCCCCGCTTTACCCGCGTTGGCGCCCTGGCGCTGGCCGCTGTTCTGGGCGCCACCACGCTGTCTGCCTGTACCACCACCGGTCCTTCCGATCGCCAGAGCCGGATGGAACAGCGTGCCGAGCTTGATCAGAGCGTCCAGGAAACGCTTGACCGGCTGTATCGCACGGCGCCTCAGGCCCGCAGCCTGGTGCAGCGCTCGGAAGGGGTGCTGGTATTTCCGGGCGTGCTCGGGGCCAGCTTCGTGTTCGGGGCCAGCCACGGCGATGGTCAGCTTTTGATCGATGGCGAAAGGGCCGGCTACTACACCACTACCAGCGGCTCGATCGGCTTTCAGGCCGGGGCTCAATCCCAGGCCGTGGTCTATGTGCTGATGACCGAGGGGGCGCTCAATCGCGTGCGCAGCGACAACGGCTGGTCGGTGGGCGCCAATGCCGGCGTCGCCGTGGCCGATATCGGTGCCAACGGTCAGATCACCAACAATACCGCCAATCAGGAAGTCGTGGCCTTTGTCATGAACAACCAGGGCATTCAGGGCGGGGTGTCGCTGGAGGGCGCGAAGATTTCCAAGTCCAACCCGTAACGACGTCGGGCGCTGTTACCAAAAAACCCACCAGACGGTGGGTTTTTTCATGTGTGCCGGTAGCGTCAGGCGTTTTCGGGAAGCTCGGCGTTGTGATAGATGTTTTGTACATCGTCCAGGTCGTTGAGCATGTTCAGAAACTTCTCGAACTGCGCCACATCCTCGCCCTCGACCGGCGTGGTGGTCTGCGGCACGAACTGGATGTCATCGGTGTCAAGATCCAGTCCGTCGAAGGCGTCCAGCAAAGCCTGCCGGGCCCGGGCATACTCGGTGTGCGGCGCAAAGACGGTGAGGCGGCCATTTTCGTTTTCGATGTCGGTGACGTCGACATCGGCTTCCATCAGCGCCTCGAGCACGGCGTCGTCATCCTCGCCCTTGAAAACAAAAATGGCACAGTGATCGAACATGTGGCTGACGCTGCCCGGGGTGCCGAGCTTGGATTTCGTCTTGGTAAAGACGCCGCGGATGTCCCCGAAGGTGCGGTTGGGGTTGTCGGTCAGACACTCGACGATGACCATGCAGCTGCCGGGACCGAACCCCTCGTAGCGCGCCGGCGAAAAGTCTTCACCGCCCACGCCGCTGGCCTTGTCGAGTGCCCTGTCGATCACGTGTGACGGCACCTGATCCTTTTTGGCCCGCTCGAGCAGTGCGCGCAGGGACAGATTGCCCTCCGGGTCGGTACCGCCGGATTTGGCGCACACATAGATTTCACGCCCGTACTTGCTATACACCTTGGTCTTGGCGTCGGCCGTTTTGGCCATGTCTTCCTTGCGGTTCTGGAAAGCCCTGCCCATATCGATTCCCGATCCTTGATGACTGTCATGGCTCGATTTTACTTGAAGCCCGACCGGGTCGAATAGCGTTATTTGTCCCGCATCGGGGTGGTCCGGGCCGGTCGCCAACGATATTGCCCGGTGGCTCTGGTATGCTGCGCGGTCCGATCCGTATTGCCCCCTTCGCGGGCAGTCCATCCGTTTCAGGCCAGGGAGCTGCCCCATGTCCAATGATGTCGACGTCGAATTTGCCTCGCTGGGTCTTGCCCCCGAGCTTCAGGATAATCTGGCCACGCTTGGCTATCACACCATGACCCCCATCCAGGCCGAGAGCCTGCCGCTGATGCTCTCCGGCCATGACGTCATCGGGCGCGGGCGCACCGGCTCCGGCAAAACGGCGGCGTTCGGGCTGGGTCTTTTGTCGCGTCTCAACGTCAAGCGCTTTTGCGTGCAGTCGCTGGTACTGTGCCCGACGCGCGAGCTGGCCGATCAGGTGGGTGAGGAGATTCGTCGTCTGGCGCGCGGCTGTCACAACGTCAAGGTGCTGACGCTGTGCGGCGGCGTGCCGATCGGTCCGCAGCGCGAGTCGCTGGCCCACGGGGCGCACATCATCGTGGGCACGCCGGGGCGGGTCGAGGATCACCTGCGTCGTGGCTCGCTGAGCCTCGAGGCGCTCAACGTGCTGGTGCTGGATGAGGCCGATCGCATGCTCGACATGGGCTTTCAGGACGCGCTGGAGGCCATCATTGCGGTGATCCCGCGCCAGCGGCAGACGCTGTTGTTCAGCGCCACCTGGAGCGAGGCGCTGGCACCGGTGGCGGCCCGGGTCATGCAGGCGCCGACCACCGTCGAGGTGGATACGGATCACGACGAGCAGAGCATTCGTCAGCATTTCTACGCCATCGACAATGACAGCGCACGCCTCGAGGCGCTGAAACGGCTGCTGTTCAAGCACCGTCCGGTCTCGAGCGTGGTGTTCTGCAACACCCGCCGCGATGTCCAGGCGGTGAGCGATGCCCTCAACGATCACGGTCTTGAGGCCTCGGCGCTGCATGGCGACATGGTGCAGCGCGATCGTGACCGGACGCTGATGCTGCTGGCCAATGGCAGTCTCTCGATTCTTGTGGCCACCGATGTGGCCGCTCGCGGACTCGATATCGAGTCGCTCGATGCGGTGTTCAACTACCAGCTGGCCCACGACACGGAAACGCACATCCATCGTATCGGGCGGACCGGACGCGCCGGCGGGCAGGGCGCGGCCCACAGTCTGGTTGGCGAGCGCGAGCGGGCACGTCTGTCGCTGTATGGCGCGCCGCAGGAGGCGCCGATCATGCTCGAGGCGCTGCCGCCAGCGAGCGTGCTGACGCGTGCGCCCTTCGAGCCGGCGATGGCGACGCTGATGATCGATGCCGGCAAGAAGCAGAAGATCCGTCCGGGCGATATCGTGGGGGCGCTGACCGGCGAGGCCGGTATCGACGCCGGCCGGGTCGGCAAAATCCGGGTGCTGGAGCGAAGCGCCTGGGTGGCGGTACACCGCGAGGTGGCAGATACGGCACTGGCTCACTTGAACGACGGCGGCCTGAAGGGGCGTGGCGTTCGCGCGCGACGGGTCTCCCGCTGACCCGTCGGTATCAGATACAGCTCATGCAGGGGCACGTCGGGGCAGACATCATGAACACTGTGCCAGGCTTGTCATGACACGAGCGAACAAAGAGGTCGCATGAAAACTCCCAAACGATTGCAGCCGCTAATGGATGACGGGCTGATCGATGACATCGTGTTTCAGCTGCAAAGCGGCAAGGAAGCGCAGGTGTATGTGGTGCGGTGTGGCGATGCGCTGCGCTGTGCCAAGATTTTCAAGGAGGCCAGCAAGCGCAGCTTCAAGCAGGCCGTGCAGTACCAAGAAGGGCGTCAGGTGCGCAACAGTCGCCGGGCCCGCGCCATGTCCAAAAAGACCCGCTACGGTCAGCGCGAGCAGGAGTCGGCCTGGCTCAATGCCGAGGTGGATGCCCTGTATCGGCTGTCGGATGCCGGCGTTCGTGTGCCCGAACCGCACGGGTTCGTCGATGGTGTGCTGCTCATGGAGATGATCGTGGACGAGGAGGGCGACCCCGCCCCGCGTCTGGATGACATCAAGCTCAGCGAGGCGCAGGCGATCGAGTACCACCATCGCATCGTGAGCGATGTGGCCCGCATGCTGTGCGCCGGGCTGGTCCATGGCGATCTGTCCGAGTTCAACGTGCTGGTCGGGCGGGAAGGCCCTGTCATCATCGATCTACCCCAGGCCGTTGACGCGGCCGGCAACAACAACGCCTCCCGCATGCTGCTGCGCGATGTCGACAACATGCGCCGCAGCTTCGGCCGCTATGCGCCGTCGCTGTTGAACACCGACTACGGACTCGAAATCTGGTCGCTCTATGAGGCCGGCGAACTCTATCCCGACTATCCGCTCACCGGCGTTTTCGATCGCGACACGGCCGGCGTGGACGTCAGCGACCTGCTGGACGTCATCGAGGACGTGCGCGAAGAAGAGGAGGAGCGTCGTCGCCGCGAGCAGGAACAGGAAGCAGAGGACCGGGATCTCAGCCAGTAAGGGAGGCCCCTGACGCTGCATCCGAGTGCAGCAGGGCGGTCATGGCCGCGTCATCGAGCGGGCGGCTGAAGTGATAGCCCTGCAGACAGTGCGCGCCGAGGTCACACATGATGCGCGCCACGTTGGCCGACTCCACGCCCTCGGCGGTCACGGCCAGACCACAGGCCCGGGCGATCTGAATGATGGCCCGGACAATGGTGGTATCCCGCTCGGAGGGTGTTTCGAGCTTGAGAACGAAGCTCTTGTCGATCTTGAGGATATCCAGCGGCATCCACTGCAGATAGCTCAGCGCGCTGTAGCCGGTGCCGAAGTCATCCAGTGCCAGCCGCACGCCCAGTGCCCGCAGTCGCGCCAGCCGTTCGAGCACTGACTTCTCGGCGCTGATGTAGAGACTCTCCGTAATTTCCAGAATCAGACAGTGTGCCGGCAGGCCGCTCGCCTCCAGCGCACTGATGACATGACCCACGAAGGCTTCTTCCCGCAGCTGTACCGGTGACACATTGACCGCAATGCTTTCGAAGGCGGGCTGTTCAAGGCGCCATTGCGCGGCCCTGTGAATGACGTCATGCAGAATCTGGCGCCCCACCTCGCGGATGAGCCCCTGCTCCTCCAGAAAGGGGATGAACTCGGCGGGGCCGGGGGCATCGACAGCCTGCCAGCGCAGCAGGGCTTCGGCGCCCACGATCCGGTGATCGCGCGAGACGAAGGGCTGAAAGAATGCCACGAACTCCTGGCGGGCAACGCCCTGACGAACGCGCAGGGCGAGCTGCTTGCGCCGCTCGACCTGCTCGGCAATCTCGGTATCAAAGCGCCGCAGACGGCTGTTGTCATGTGCCCGGGCGTGGCCCAGGGCGATATCGGCGGCGTAAAACAGGGCATGGCCGTCGCGGGCATCGTCAGGGTAGACGGCAAGGCCGGCATGAAAGGCCGGTTCGATGCGGTGGTGTTCCAGCATCATGGGCCGGGCCAGATCGGCCAGCAGGTCCCGGGCGATGGTGTCGGCATGGTCGGCGTCGACCAGGGGCATGAGCAGCACAAACTCGTCGCTGCCCAGGCGGGCCACGCTGCGGCTTAGTGGTTCGCTCTCGAGTCGGCGTGCGGTTTCAAACAGATAGCGGTCGGCGATCTCGTGGCCATACTCCTCATTGATCTCTCCAAACCCGGACAGATCGATATACAACAGCGCCAGCGGCCGCGAATCGACGGTAATGGTTTCAAGGTCGCGGAAAAAGGCGGCCCGATTCAGGGCGCCGGTCAGCACATCGCGCCACGCCATGCGCTCGATCGCCTGGCGGTCACGCTCACTCTTGTAGACATGCGCCAGTTCTCGTACCAGTGCCAGCACCATCTCCCGACTGAAGGTGGCGTCCTCGTCTTCCATATAAGAGAACAGCTCCAGCGCGCCCATGCACTGTTCACCGGTACCGATGCTGCAGAGCAGACGTCGATGCATGTGCCCGGGCCAGCGCTTTTCGGGCGTGTCGCGTTCGTGTATCACGAGATCCAGCGGGCGTGCGTTTTCGAACCAGCCCTGCGCCGATGCGGTCAGACTGTCGCCGGGGCGGGTACGCGGGCTGTCACCCTCATACAGGGCGGAGACCCGCACCGGTGGGGTAATGTTGTCAAAGGGCTTGTAGACAACCCGACAGTAGCGCCAGGCGGTGTGTTCCAGCAGCGACTTGAGCGCCTCCCGGGTGGCCTGGCGAAGGCGCATGCTGCCGTGTGCATGAGTGGATACCTGCGAGATGGCCTGCAGCTTGAGCTGCTCGCGATACAAACGCCGGGTGCTGGTGTCGGCGACATGCTCGGCATCGCGACGGGCCTGACGTTCGCGGGCGAGCTGTTTCTGCAAACGCTCGACGGTATCGGCAAGAGGTTCCGGGGCTTTTTTTGTCATCGGATCGAGATACGAAAAAGGCAGTGCTCATCACCGCGGTGGCGACACCGGATATGGTCGATTGCCACGGTTTCGTTGTAATAATCGCTGCAGCCCAGCATGAGCCCGTGCGCAAGGCTGCAGATGCCGCGTACCGAGCGATACTCCATCACCATGCTGTGGTCGGTGACCTCATGATAATGAAAGACCGGGACGATGGCATCAGGGTGATATCTGACCACCTCGGGGTGAATGACATTGTTGAGCGCCTTGAGCGTGGCAAACGTGGTACCGAAACGTTCGAGCATGCCCGGATAAAAATCGCCAAGGCGTGGCAGCATCTCCCGGCCCAGCCACTGAAGGCAGGCCTGCGGCGTCATGTGCAGGTGATGGCTGGCGGCGCTCACCAGCGCCAGCATGTCGTGGTCGTCATAGTTGCCAAGCGATGACCAGGCGCCGCTGACCCGGGCATTATCAAGCAGCACTTCCCAGGTCTGCTCATCGAAGCGGCTGACCACGATGTCATTCAACATGTTGAAGATGATGCCTTTCACGTCCTGACTCCCTTTTTGATCAGGCGGCCCGCGCATGGACTGTTCGAATTGCTCTATCGGCCGGGCAGCGCCGCTCTGAAGCCCGATCGATGCCGGTGGTGAATCGGGACCGTGTGGTACGGAAAATAGTACCCCGGCGCTGTGTCGGCGGTGCCGGCAGGGTTTGACCTGTCAGCGGGCATTTTAACCGGCAGATCGGGGGCAGTCTCCGGCAGCGTGTGGCGATGGCACGGCCATCACCGGGGCGACAGGGGGCGCATTGGCATTATTCGAAGAGGTGAATATAGTGGGCGATGAACATCACCGCTGATACACACTCTCCTGACAGGGCCTGCCATGTTCTTTCATCCGATCAACGAGACGCTCTCCCTGTCGCTGCTGCATCCCCGCATGGCGCCTGAACTCTATCGACTGGTGGATGACAACCGAGCCCATCTGAGCCGGTGGCTGGGCTGGGTGGCGCATACCACATCGCCGGCCGACAGCGCCGGCTTTATTCGTCAGTCGCTGCATGACTACGCCGACGGCAAACGCCTGATCTGTGGCCTGCATTATTCTCCGCAAACGCGCCCCCTGCTGGTGGGCACGGTCAGCTTCAACGAGATCATGCCGGCCACCGGACGGGCCAGTCTGGGCTACTGGCTGGATGAGCGCTGGCAGGGCCGCGGACTGATGACGCTGGCCTGTCAGGCGATGATACGACTTGCCCTTGAAGACTACGCCCTGGAGAAGATGCAGATTTCGGCGGCGACGGGCAATACCCGGAGCCGGGCGGTCTGCGAGCGTCTGGGGGCGAGGCTGGAGGGCGTGATCACGCGGGCAGAAAGCGTTAACGGGGTGGTACATGATCATGCCGTCTACGGTCTCTCCCGTGATGATGCGGCGCTCTGGCGCGAAGCGGGGCAGTGATGGCGGGTAGCGCCGCGATGCGTTCGTTCATTACAGTAGCGCCACGACCCGTTTCAATGCACTTCGATGCAAGAGAGCTTCCCTTGAATACTCCTGATCTGATCCATACCCGAATGAAACGCCTGCGGCTGGTGTCGATTCTGGAGGGCACCACGCTGCTGCTGTTGATCGTGGTGGCTGTCCCGCTCAAGCATGTGGCGGGTTTCCCGCTGGCGGTCTCCATCATGGGGCCCATCCATGGCGTGGCCTTTCTGCTCTATCTGTCCGTGGTCTTTCGGGTGGTCTCCATGGGCGGCTGGAATGGACTGGATATCGCGCGCATGATTCTGGCGGCCTTCATTCCCTTCGGTGCCTTCATCAATGCCCCCTTCATGCGCCGCAAGGAGGCAGAGCTGGTGCGCATGAGCAAGGCAGCCTCCGGGGCTCACTCGGCGCGCTGACGCGCCGGGTACTGATCCCCCGCCGGCTGATGGCCGAAGTAGCGCTTGTACTCCCGACTGAACTGCGAGGCACTCTGATAGCCCACGGCGCCGGCCGCACCGCTGACGTTGTGGGTGCCGGCGGCAATCATGGCGCGTGCCTTCAACAGGCGGATGCGCTTTTGATACTGCAGCGGCGAGAGGTGGGTAAAGCGCTTGAAGTGGTGATGAAAGGCCGAGGCGCTCATGTTGACCTTGCCGGCCAGCGTCTCGACGGACAGCGGCCGGGCGTAGTCGCTGTGCAGCGTCTCGAGGGCGTGGCCGATACGTGCGTACTGGGTCTGCTGCAGCAGCTGGCGCAGTGACTCGCCCTGCGGCCCCCTGAGCGCCTCGAACAGCACCTCCCGGATGCGCTGGCGGCCCAGCGCGCGACACAGGGTCTCATCGTGGAGACACTCCAGCAGATGCATGACGCCATGGGCCATGGACGTTGTCAGGGTCACGGCGGCCATGGGGTCGGGCGGTGTGGCACGCTCCGGCGTGGTCGGCATGACCTGGTTCAGCTCTCCCAGCATGATCATGTCGATGCTGATAAAGACCCCCAGCAGGGGCGCCTGTGGCGTGGCCTGCGTCTCGCACTCGAAGGGGACCGGCATGGCCTGGACCAGATAGTGACCGGCGCCGTAATGGATGACCCGCTCTGACAGATAGCCCGTCTTCTCGCCCTGGGCGATGATGATCAGTCCCGGCTCGTAGACCAGCGGCGTGCGCTGGTGGCTGCCGTGCAGGGCCATCAGCTGTACGCCCTCCAGTGCGGTGGGGATGTAGCCATCGCGGTCGATCAGGGGCGTGATCAGATCACACATGCGCTGTTGCAGCGCCTCGGGTGCCGGTTCGTGGGAGATATCAGGCAGCGTATCAGACATGGGAAGGCATCCGTGATTCATGGCGGTCCCTGCACCGGGTACCGGTATCGGCAGAATTGTGCATGAAAAGGACGCCAATGATACCTTATAACGCCAGCTCATGCAGGAATGGGCAAGTACGCAGCAGGACCGTGTATGGTGTGACAGCGCTGTCGCCGCCAGACTGATCCCACTTGAAGATATCCGCGCGAGAGTGGGTATCCGGTTTTGATGCGTTATGCGCAAGGAGAAGTATTCATGTCGACATCCGCAAAAGGCTACGCCGCCCATAGCGCTGACACACCGCTGGCGCCCTGGAGCTTCGAGCGCCGTACGCCGCGTCCCGATGACGTCTCCATCGAAATCATGTACTGCGGTGTCTGCCACAGTGACCTTCATTTCGCCCGTGATGACTGGGGCATGGCCGCCTATCCGGTGGTGCCGGGCCATGAAATCGTGGGCCGTGTGACCGCCGTGGGGGATGAGGTCACGCAGTACAGTGTCGGCGATATCGTGGGCGTGGGCTGCATGGTGGACTCCTGCCGCCAGTGCCGCTCCTGCAACAGCGGCCTGGAACAGTACTGCGCCGAAGGCTTCACCATGACCTATGGCAGCCCCGACCGCCACGACAACACCCTGACCCAGGGCGGCTATTCCGATTCGGTCGTGGTCAGCGAGCGATTCGTGGTGCGCATGCCCGAAAGCATCGATCTCAAGTCCGCGGCACCGCTGCTGTGTGCCGGCATCACCACTTATTCACCGCTCAAGCACTACGGCGTCAAGCCGGGCGACAAGGTTGGTGTCATCGGTATGGGGGGGCTGGGCCATATGGGCGTCAAGCTGGCCAGTGCCCTGGGCGCCGAGGTCACGCTCTTTACCCGCTCCGAATCCAAGGTGGCCGAGGCAAAAGAGCAGGGCGCCGATCACGTGGTGGTCTCCACCGATGACGAGCAGATGACCGCCATCACCGAGACCTTCGATTTCATGCTCGATACCGTCCCGGTCCAGCATGACATCAATCCGTACCTCAACGCGCTCAAGCCCGATGGCACCCACATTCTGGTCGGCCTGCTCGAGCCGCTCGACCCGGCCGTCAGCGGGGCCAATCTGGTCTTTCGTCGCCGGGTGCTGGCCGGTTCACTGATCGGCGGCATGCCGGAAACCCAGGAGGTGCTGGATTTCTGCGCCGACAACGGCATCACCTGTGACGTCGAGATGATCAATATCGATCAGATCAACGAGGCGTGGGATCGCATGCAAAAGGGCGATGTACGCTATCGCTTCGTGATCGACATGGCCTCCATCAGGGAAAACAGCGCGGCCTGATCAAAAAGCGTTGCAGCGCAACACTGTCGTGTTCAAACCGGCGCCCCGAGGCGCCGGTTTTTTTATATCATCACGGTGGGCCCGTTCGGGCAGCAGGACCATCACCTAACGGAAGCGATAGATGCGCAGCGACGAATTCTACATGCACCGGGCGCTGGATCAGGCCCGGCTGGCGATGGCCGCAGACGAGGTGCCGATCGGCGCGGTCGTGGTCAGCGCCGAAGCCGAGATTATTGGTGAAGGGTTCAATGCGCCGGTTGGACAGTGCGATCCCACCGCGCACGCCGAGGTGCGGGCACTGCGCGATGCCGGACGGCGCAGCGGCAACTACCGGCTGACCGATTGCACGCTGTATGTCACTGTTGAACCCTGCCTGATGTGTACCGGGGCCATTATTCATGCCCGGATCAAACGAGTGGTGTATGCCACGCCGGAGCCCCGAACCGGCATGGCGCAGTCGAAGGCCAATCTGTTTGCCCAGCCCTGGCACAACCATGACGTGGTGGTCACGTCGGGGGTGTTGGCAGCGCCTGCCCGCCGGTTGCTGAAGCACTTTTTCGAGCAGCGGCGTCAGTCGTCGTGAGCGCCGGGCGGTGCGGCGTCCAGCGCGCCGGCCGCTTCGACGCGATTGCGTCCGGCCAGTTTGGCCCGGTAGAGCGCCTGGTCCGCAGTCTGGATCAGCTCCGCCAGGGTGTCGCTGGCGCGGCGGGTACTGATCAGCCCGACGCTGATGGTGACGACCGCGTGTGCCTCCTGTCTTGGCAGGGCCAGCCGTTCGACGCCGTGGCGCAGCTGCTCGCCGATCGCGACCGCCTGCTCGGGCGTGGCGCCCGGCAGACAGACGATGAACTCCTCGCCCCCGAAGCGGGCCAGCAGCCCGCCACTGGCCGTTACGACCTCCTTCAGGCGGTGAGCCACACGCTGCAGATAGGCATCTCCCGTGGGATGGCCGAGCTGATCGTTGATCTGCTTGAAGTGATCGATGTCCAGCAAAATGATCGTTCTGGGCCGTGATGCATCAAGGGCCTCGACCCACTGGCTGAAGTAGCGTCGATTGGGCAGTCCCGTCAGCTCGTCGTGTTGGGCCAGCCACTCTACCTCCTGCTGCAGGGCAATGCGCTTTTCCACTTCGCCACGCAGACGGTAATTGGCGTCCTTGACCCCGTTATGGCGCCGGCGCAGGCGGTGATGGAAATACGTCAGCAGATAGATCATCCAGGTAAAGATCAGCCCGGTGAGCAACACGATGGCCGGCAGCTTGGAGCGATCATAAAAAAGCCGGGCGTAGCTGGCCTCGGCGCAGATGGTGAAGTTGCTCTGGCCCAGCCGCAGAATATTGCAGTGCTCCAGCATGCTCAGCGCTTCAGGGGTATCGGAAGTGTAGAGGGTGTCACCGCCCTGCATGACCCGAACGCGAAAGCTGTGATTGTTCCGGGCATCATCAAGCGTGGCAAAAAGGCGGGCGGGATCGACCACAAAGGCCACGGCACCGGTAATGGCGGCGCTGTCCAGATCCTGAACGGGCTGATAAAAGATCACGCCCCGACCGCCGTTGGTCAGATTGACCAGACCGGTCGCGCTGGCGCTGCCCTGCAGGGCGGTGAACAGCGCCTCGTTGTTATCGCTTGCGAGCATATGGGTACCCAGCAGCGGCTGATTGTCCCGTCGCGGATAGGCGTGGCGGATACCCGGCCCCTGACGGTCGATATAGGCGATGGTTTCCATATAGTCGAAATGCTCGTCCAGGCGTCGGGCGCGATGGGTCCAGTCGCGGCTGGATGGTGAGCTGTCGGCGCTGTCCCAGCTGATGGCAAAGCGCTGCATGGCCTGGTCGCTGACGCTGATTTCCTGCCCCAGCCGCTCGCTCAGGGTATCGACGCGCATGCGGGCCACCTGATCGACCTCGCGAATGTTCTGGCTGTTGTGATAGTGCCAGAGCACCAGCAGGACCAGCAGTACGGTCATCGAGGCGGCCAGGGCGATACCGATGGCCCCGGGGCGCCGCCGGGGCCACTGTGTCAGGGTTTCGGCGGCCAGCAGCAACGTCACGGCCAGCAGGGTCGGCGTCGACAGCGACACTTCATGCAGCGAGACAAACCAGTGCTGCTCGATCAGATGCATGACAACCAGCGTGGCCGCCATGGCCAGGGCGATGGGTGCGACGCCCCCGGGGCGTGAGGGGAAAAGCGGCAGCAGCAGCAAAAAAAGCAGCGCCAGAGTGATCAGAATGGACGGGCGCAGGGAGTAGAACGGCGCCCGCCCGGGCCAGTGATCAAACAGCATCGACCACTGGGCATAGTTCATGAGCGTGTCGGGTAGTACAAAGGAGCCCAGCAGTGCCAGCAGGGGCATCAGCGTGACGGCGGCCATCGTCACGGCAACGGGTCTCATGAGATGGGGGTGCCACTGGCCGGCGATGGTCATCGTCAGCCGTGACAGCGTGACCATGGCGGTCATGGCCAGCAGTAGATGTTCCTGAGAGCGCATCAGCCACCATCCCGCCGCAATACAGGGCAGGGCAAGCAGTGTCAGCAGCGGGTCACCATGACGGGCGAAAAGGGCTTTCATGGAACAGGGGGTACGGTCTCGAATGCTGGGGTGGTGGTATTGCTGGCAGTGGCCCGCTCAAGCGATGAGAACTGATACTGAGTGCGCTCGACCCAGGTCAGGATCTCTTTATAGCGCTTGATGTTGCGCACATAGAGTGCGGCCACATTACCACGTGCAAAGCCGTGTTCCACCTGGCTATACCAGCGGCTCTCCTGCAGCAGCGGCAGCATTTTCCGGATTGACGCCCACTGGTCGGGATCATGGTCCTGCAGACGTGCCAGCCGTCGCGCGTCATACAGGTGGCCGAGCCCCAGGTTGTAGGCGGCCAGCGTCATCCAGGTCCTGTCCGGCTCGGCGACCTCCTCAGGGATGCGGTCATGCAGATAGCGCAGATAGCGGGCGCCGCCATCGATGCTCTGCTGCGGGTCCCTGCGATCGGCCACGTTCATGTGACGGGCGGTATCCCGGGTCAGCATCATCAATCCCTTGACGCCAGTGGGCGAGACGGCGTCCGGCTGCCAGTGCGACTCCTGATATCCCACCGCCGCCAGCAGCTTCCAGTCAAGGCCGGTCTTGCCGGCGGCTCGCTTGAAGTAGGGCAGCCACTGCTTCAGATGCGTCTGTGCCTGGGCAATAAAGCGCCGTGCGCCAACATATTCAAGATAGTCATCATGGCCGAAATACTGCTGTCTCAGAAGCTCCAGATCGCCGGAGCGTCGCATGTCACCGATAAAGTCGTTGGCCCGCTCGACCAGCGACGGGTCCGTATCGGCCGGGAAGGCCCATGCCAGGGTGACGGGGTCACCGATCGTCAGGGCACTGGCCACCTTCGGGAAAAACAGGCGGCTCAGCTTGAACTCGTGCGCGTAGACCACGGCAGCATCCAGCTCCCCGCTGTCGACCATTTTCAGCAGGTCCGTGGTTTCGATATCGGGGCTCTCCCGCCAGGTCAGCGTCGGGTGGGTTTTCTGCAGATCATGAAGGACACGGCTGGTCCCGGCGCCTGCGACCGTGCCGATGTCCAGCCCGTCCAGATCCTCGATTGTCCTGGGTCTCGACATGCCGCGCCGGTAGGCCACCATGGGCTGCATCGACATGATCGGCCGGGAATAGGTCACTCCCGGGCGCTGCTGATCCAGCACCAGACCCGCCGCGCCGATATCGGTGTGGCCGTTGGCGACGTGTTGCAGCACGCCTCGAATGTGGTGGTCATCTTCCACGGCAAGGCTGACGCCGAGCTCATCGGCAAAGCGGCGAAAGAGCTCGAACTCGAAGCCGGTCGGCCCCTGACGGCCCTCATAGAAGGTGATTGGTGCGTTGCGCGTGGCGACGGACAGAAAATCCCGCTGCTGAATATCGGCAAGCGTGGTGCGGGGTGTCATGGTGGCCGGCATCAGCTCGCCCCACCACGTCGAGATCGCGCGGGCAGGCGTCAGCAGCAGCAAAAGCGCTGCCACCAGCCCCGCGATTCGTCGGGTTGTGCGTAAAGGATGCCTGTACATGGGAGAAAACGGCCGTTTGAAGGGTGGATACAAGATACCGATGGCAGATAGACCCGGCTAGTCGATGGGTCTTACCTGCATGATAGCCTCAGTCTTTCGACTGATACCGGGCCGTTGGGCATCACGTGCCCTCGGCCTTCGCCACGCGAGACGCTTTCCAGTATGATGTCGCCCTCGCCGCCTGGCGCTGTTTCAATACGGGGGGCCGCTGCATCCTGGCGATGGCGTTCCCGCATATCTCCTCATTTCCTGTCAGTCAGTAGAGGCTTCGTTCGTCATGCTCGAACTGCACGGCCAGAGTGCCCTTTCTTCCTTCCGTCATGCCCGTCTGCTTGCCCGTCTGCGTGAGGTGATGCCGGGCGTGACGGGGGTGCATGCGATGCATCGCTATTTTGTGGATATCGAGCAGACGCCGGAACCCGGGGTCGTCGAGCGCCTGTGTGCGCTGCTGGAGGCCGACGAGCGGGCTGATTCGGTGCCGGCAGGCGCCCTCTATCTGGTCGTGCCGCGCTTTGGCACGGTCTCGCCCTGGTCCTCCAAGGCCACCGATATCGCCCACAACTGTGGTCTGCATCAGGTGCGTCGCATCGAGGCGGGCGTGGCCTGGTTTGTCGAAACCGACTCGCTGCCCTCCAGAGACGCGGTCGAGGGGATCCGTCAGGTGCTGGCCGATCGCATGACGCAGACGGTGCTGTTTGACTCAAGCGATGCCGCCAAACTGTTTGAGCAGCATATGCCGGCGCCGGAAAGCCATGTGGATATCCTGGACGGCGGGCGTCAGGCGCTGGCCGAGGCCAACGTCACGCTCGGACTGGCGCTGGCCGAGGACGAGATCGACTATCTGGTCGAGTCCTTTACCGGGCTTGAGCGCAATCCCAGCGATGTCGAGCTGATGATGTTCGCTCAGGCCAACTCCGAGCACTGCCGCCACAAGATCTTCAACGCCGACTGGCGCATCGACGATCAGGCGCAACAGCACTCGCTGTTCGGCATGATCCGCAACACCTATCGGTGCTCGCCGGACAACGTGCTGTCGGCCTACAGCGACAACGCCGCCATCATTCGCGGCCATGACGCCGGGCGCTTTCTGGCCGACAGCCGCGACTTTCGCTACCGCGCCCATCAGGAGCCGATCCATATCCTGATGAAGGTCGAAACGCACAATCACCCGACCGCCATTGCGCCTTATCCAGGGGCGGCGACCGGCGCCGGCGGCGAGATCCGTGACGAGGGCGCCACCGGTCGCGGTGGCAAGCCCAAGGCGGGCCTGACCGGCTTTACCGTCTCCAACCTGCGTATTCCGGAGTGGCTGCAGCCGTGGGAGGCGTTCGATTACGGCAAGCCCGAGCGCACCAGAAGCGCGCTGGACATCATGATCGAAGCGCCCATCGGGGCGGCAGCGTTCAACAACGAATTCGGCCGCCCGGCGCTCAACGGCTATTTTCGCACCTATGAGCATGATGTGGTCGGCCTGGCCGGCGTCGAGCGACGCGGCTATCACAAGCCGATCATGCTCGCCGGTGGCTATGGCAACGTGCGCGATGAACATGTACTCAAGGGCGAGATCGCTGTCGGCGCGAAGCTGATCGTCATGGGCGGGCCAGCCATGCTGATCGGTCTGGGCGGCGGGGCCGCCTCGTCGGTGGCGTCCGGCAGCACCAGCGATGAACTCGATTTTGCCTCGGTGCAGCGCGATAACGCCGAAATGGAGCGCCGCGCCCAGGAGGTCATCGATCGCTGTATCGCGCTGGGCGAGGATAATCCGATCAGCTTTATCCATGACGTGGGCGCCGGCGGGCTCTCCAACGCGTTGCCGGAACTGGTCAAGGATGGCGGCCGCGGCGGACTGTTCAGTCTGCGCGATGTGCCCAGTGCCGAGCCGGGCATGACGCCGCTGGAGATCTGGTGCAACGAGGCGCAGGAGCGCTATGTGCTGGCCGTGGCGCCGGAGGCGATCGAGCAGTTCGCAGCGCTGTGTAACCGCGAGCGCTGCCCGTTTGCGGTGGTCGGCGAGGCCACCGAGTCTCACGAAATCGCGGTGGTCGACGATCACTTCGAGACGCGCCCCATCGATCTGCCCATGAGCGTGCTGTTCGGCAAGCCGCCGAAGATGCAGCGCAGCTTCGAGCGTCGCCAGCTCCCGCAGCCGCCCCTGATGCTGGACAATCTGGATCTCAACGAGGCCATGGACCGGGTGCTGCAGCTGCCGGCGGTCGCCTCCAAGAGTTTTTTGATCACCATTGGCGATCGCACCGTGGGCGGCATGAGCGTGCGCGATCAGATGGTCGGCCCCTGGCAGGTGCCGGTGGCGGACTGTGCCGTCACCACGGCCGCCTTTGACACCCATGCCGGGGAGGCCATGGCGATGGGCGAGCGCACGCCCACGGCCCTGATTTCACCGGCGGCGTCGGCGCGTCTGGCCGTCACCGAGGCGATTACCAACATTGCCGCCGCGCCCATCGAGGCGCTCGGCGACATCAAGCTGTCCGCCAACTGGATGAGCGCGGCCGATCATGAGGGCGAAAATCAGGCCCTCTATGATGCGGTCCACGCGGTCGGCATGGAACTGTGCCCGGCGCTGGGCATCGCCATTCCGGTCGGCAAGGATTCGATGTCGATGCGCACCGCCTGGCGTGACGGCGAGCGCGACAAGGCTGTCACGGCGCCGCTGTCGCTGATCGTCTCAAGTTTTGCGCCGGTCAGCGATACCCTGAAGACGCTGACGCCGCAGCTGGACCCGAGTGAGGCGACCGAGCTGGTGCTGATCGACCTCGGCCGCGGCAAGAACCGCCTGGGCGGCTCGGCACTGGCACAGGTCTACGGTCAGCTGGGATCGCACGCCCCGGACCTGGACGCGCCCGAAGATCTGATCGGCTTTTTCGACGCCGTGCAGCGCCTCAACCGCGATGGTCGGCTGCTGGCCTATCACGACCGCAGCGATGGCGGGCTTTTGACCACGCTGGCCGAGATGAGCTTTGCCGGCCACTGTGGCCTGGCGGTCACGCTGGACGATCTGGTGCTCGATGCCCATCAGGCCACCGCGGCGCTGTTTGCCGAGGAGCCGGGCGCGGTGATCCAGGTCCGCCGTGACGACATCGAGACCGTGCTGGCGGTGCTCAATGAGGCAGGGCTGGGCGAGTGCGTTCATCGCATCGGCGCCCCGACAGAAGACGACCGCTTCTCGGTGATGCTCTATGATACGGCGCTGATCGAGACCACGCGCGTTCATGCCATTCGCACCTGGGCGGAAACCAGCTATCAGCTGCAGGCGCGCCGGGACAATCCCGACTGCGCCCGTCAGGAGTTCGACGCGCTCGATGAGACCCGCAACCCCGGGCTGCACGCTCGCCTGAGCTATGACGTTGACGAGGATGTGGCAGCGCCCTTTATCAATCAGGGGGCGGCGCCGCGGGTGGCAATCCTGCGCGAGCAGGGCGTCAACGGCCAGCTCGAGATGGCGTGGAACTTCACCCACGCCGGCTTCGAGGCGATCGACGTACACATGTCGGACATTCTGGAAGGGCGCGTGGACCTGGCCGACTTCCAGGGCGCGGTGGCCTGCGGCGGCTTCTCCTATGGGGATGTGCTGGGCGCCGGCGGCGGCTGGGCGAAGTCGATTCTCTTCAGTGAGCGCGGCCGCGAGCAGTTTGCGCGCTTTTTCGAGCGTCAGGACACCTTCGCCCTGGGCGTATGCAACGGCTGTCAGATGCTCTCCCGGCTCAAGTCGCTGATTCCCGGCGCCGATCACTGGCCGCGCTTTGTGCGCAACCTCTCCGAGCAGTATGAGGCGCGCGTGTCGATGGTGCGCGTCGAGTCCACACCGTCGCTGTTTCTGGCCGACATGGCCGGCTCGCGCATGCCGATTGCGGTGGCGCACGGTGAAGGGCAGGCGCAGTTCCGTGACGCCAGCCACCTGCGTCAGGCGCAGGCGAGCGGCACGGTAGCGCTGCGCTACGTTGACAACTTCGGCGAGGTCACCACCGGCTATCCGGCCAACCCCAACGGCTCGCCGTCGGGCATTACCGGTCTCACCTCGCAGGATGGCCGCGTGACCATCATGATGCCGCACCCCGAACGTGTGGCGCGCGCCGTCACCAACTCCTGGCGTCCGCAGGAGTGGCGCGAGGCCGGCGGCTGGATGCGCATGTTCCGCAATGCCAGAAAGTGGGTGGGCTGAAGTCGATCACCGCTTGAGGTGTTCGACATCAGGCAGCCATAAAAAAGGGGCCTCCCCGGGAGGCCCCTTTGCAGTGCTGCTACGGCGCGATCAGTTCTGCGGGCGTTCGGCCGGATGGAAAAAGCGCACGGTCGGTGCTTCTGCCAGCAGCGGTTCGGTGCCGTCCTTGAAGGGCTGGTAGTGGGGCATGGTCATGTGCTTTTCAAAGGCGGCGCGGTCGGCGTAGACCTCGTGAAGAATGACGGTGTTGCCGTCCTCTTCCGGCACCAGCACATCAAACTGGTGGCAACCGCTTTCATTGGCCAGCGACTCGTTGGCGTCGTTGTGGGCCAGCGCCAGAAACGCATCGCGCTGGCCTTCCTTGATTCTGAACTCTGCCAGTACGACAAAGGTGGCTTTGGTTGCGCTCATCATGATTCTCCCTGCAGACATTGAGTGTTTGGGGGCAGCAGTAAGGTCCGCGGCGTCGAGACGATCTCCGGCGCGCGGTCTAATGGACCCTGGGCGCCGGGCCCATGCCCATGCGCTCGTGAAATTCGGCGACCGCGCTTCGCAGCAGTTCCAGAAGCCCGGGCACCAGTGAGGCGCCCTGTTCGGGGCCCGCCACAAACTGCTCCACGCTGACATGAACGGCTTCACCGTGAATGACGACCTTGGCCGCCTTGATGGCATTCATGACGTCATTGGCCACATCGAGCAGCTGGGCACGGTCGGTGCTGGCGTCGGCTTGCCAGATGCCGGGCAGCATCAGCTGAAAGAAGGCCGGCTCATCCTCGGCCACGACCAGCACGAACTCCAGGCTTTCGAGCGTAATGCGTGCCGCGTGGGTATCGATGGCTTCCACCTGGAAATCCATGGCGCCCAGGTTTTCAATGTAGTGCTCGATCTGCGTGTTGGCCTGCATTGCGCGCCTCTTCGGTCACCCGTGGTGACGGTGTTAAACATCCATCCGGTCCCGACACCGGGGACCACAGGATCAGTATAAGGTCATGTCAGCGTCTTTAACGACACCCCCGCAGCTGCGCCCCTACCAGAAGGAGGCCGTCGAACGCGTCGTCGGTCATTTCCGTCAAAGCGATGATCCCGCCGTGGTGGTGCTGCCCACCGGCAGTGGCAAGAGTCTGGTCATTGCCGAGCTGGCCCGCATCGCCCGCGGCCGTGTGCTGGTGCTGGCCCATGTGCGTGAGCTGGTGGCGCAGAATCACGCCAAGTACGAGGCCTACGGCCTCAGCGCCGATGTTTTCAGTGCCGGGCTGGGGCGACGGGACAGCCAGCGTCAGGTGGTCTTTGGGTCGGTACAGTCCGTGATCAATGCGCTTGACGAATTTGATGACGGTCGGTTCACGCTGCTGGTCATCGACGAGTGCCATCGCGTGGCGCCCATGGTGGACGCAGGCGCGGAGAACAAACGCCGGCAGCAGCCCGGCAGCTACCAGCGTGTCATTGACCATTTGCGGGCGGCCCGGCCGGATCTCAAGGTGCTGGGGCTGACGGCTACCCCCTATCGGCTGGGGCAGGGGTTCATCTATCACCGTCACTATCACGGCATGGTGCGCGGCCCGGAGACATCCTTTTTCCGCGATTGCGTGTTCGAACAGCCCCTGCGCGTCATGGTCAAACAGGGCTATCTGGCCGAGCCCCGACGCATCGATGCCGCGGTAGCGCGCTATGATTTTTCGCAGCTCTCGCCGCGCAGCAGCGGGCAGTACGCCGAGTCCGATCTCAACCGCGTGGTCAGCGGCAACCGGGCCACGCCGGTAATCATCGAGGATGTCATGGCGCACGCCCACGACCGCCAGGGCGTGATGATCTTTGCCGCCACCGTGGCGCACGCCGAGGAGATCATGGGCTATCTGCCCGAGGGGCAGGCGGCGCTGGTGACCGGCACGACCGCCGGACGCGAGCGCGAGCGCCTGATCGAGGCCTTCAAGGCGCGCGAGATCCAGTATCTGGTCAACGTGGCGGTGCTGACCACCGGTTTTGACGCCCCGCATGTCGATCTGATCGCGATTCTGCGACCGACCGAGTCGGTGGGGCTCTATCAGCAGATCGTCGGTCGCGGGCTGCGCCTGTCGCCCGGCAAGACCGAGTGTCTGGTGCTGGATTACGCCGGTAACCCCTGGGCGCTCTACGGCCCCGAGATCGATACGCCGCGACCGGACAGTGACAGCGAGCCGGTGCAGGTCGAGTGCCCCGAGTGCGGTTTTGCCAACATCTTCTGGGGCAAGCGCGACGGCGAGCTGGTGATCGAGCATTTCGGTCGGCGCTGTCAGGGGCTGGTCGAGGACGAGCAGGGCAGCCGGGTGCAGTGTGACTTTCGCTTTCGCTACAAGGTCTGCGAGCAGTGCGGCACGCAGAACGATATCGCCGCCCGGCGCTGTCGCCACTGTCAGGAGCAGCTGATCGATGCCGACGACAAGCTGCGCGACGCCCTGAAGCTCAAGGATGCTCTGGTGCTCAGGGTCAGCGGCATGATGCTCGAGGAGAGCGTCAACGGACGCGGCATGGCCCGCTTGAAGGTGACCTATGTGGATGAGGACGGGGCCACGCTCCCGGAGTGGTACGCCCTGGAGACGTCCGCCCAGCGCACCGCCTTTTATCACGCCTGGCTGAAACAGCATCTGCGCGCCCCTGGCGTGGGCTGGCGGCCGACCACGATCAGGGAGGTGATCGCCTCGCGTGAGCGGCTTCGTCATCCGGATTTCGTGGTGGGGCGCAAGGTGGGGCGCTACTGGCAGGTACGCGAGCGCCTGTTCGATCATGAAGGCCGCTATCGGCGCGCCGACAGCGCCGAGCCAGGCTGACGGGGGCAGTAACCGATCCCGTTATTCTGTTAGAATCAGCACCGTTGTCGCATGACAACGCCATTATCATTGTGTGCGATCCATTTGCGATCAAGGAGTTTGTCATGAGCTGGTCTGCCCCCGAAGTCAAGGAAATCAGTGCTGGTATGGAAGCCAGCGTCTATCTGCCTGCCGATATCGAAATCGACATTGAAGAGTGATGCTGTCGGTACGCGGCGCCTGCGCGTGCGCGTACTGGGGTCGGCCGCCGGTGGCGGCCTGCCTCAATGGAACTGTCGCTGTGACGTGTGCCGGCTGGCCCGCGCCGAACCGCAGCGGGTGGTGCCCCGTACCCAGTCCTCGATCGCGGTCTCGGTAGACGGCGAGCGCTGGGCGCTGATCAACTGCGCCCCCGAAGTGCTGCACCAGCTACAGCGTGAGCCGGCGCTTCAGCCGACACGGGATGACCGTCATACCCCGATTCAATCGATTCTGGTCACCAATGGTGACGTGGATCATGTCGCAGGGCTTTTGAGCCTGCGCGAACGCTCGTCGTTTCGTCTGTATGCCACGCCGGAGATTCACGGCGTGCTGCGCGACAACCCGATTTTCAACGTGCTTGCCCCGGACTGCGTCGAGCGGCGCGATGTGGCGCTCGACAGCCGCATTGAACTGCTGCCCGGTCTCTCGGCGACCGTTTTCGCCGTGCCCGGCAAGACCGCGCTCTACCTGGAAGGCGATCAGGTGGAGATCGGCGCCGAGGGCGAGTCCACCGTGGGCGTCGAGTTCGAACTCGACGGCCGGCGGCTCTACTACATTCCCGGCTGCGCCACCGTGACGCCACGCCTGGCCGAGCGGCTCGAAGGGGCCGCCGCGCTGCTGTTTGACGGCACCCTGTGGCGCGATGACGAGATGGTGCGTGCCGGCGTTGGTCAAAAGACCGGCCAGCGCATGGGCCACATGTCGATGTCGGGGATGGATGGCAGCATGGCGGCGCTGGCCGATGCGGATATCGGTCGGCGCATTTTCATTCACATCAACAACACCAACCCCGTGTTGATCGAGGACAGCGCCGAGCGGCGCGAGGCCGACAACGCCGGTTGGGAGATCGCCTTCGACGGCATGGAGATCACGCCTTGAGTTCCCCTGATGCGCCCCTGGGCGACGTGACCGAGCCGCTGAGCGCCGAAGCGCTGGAGGCGCGTCTGCGCGAGATCGGCGAGGCGCGCTATCACCACCGCCACCCGTTTCAGCTGGCGCTGCAAAACGGCGAGCTCAACCGCTGTCAGGTGCGGGCCTGGGCGCTCAACCGCTATTACTATCAGGCGATGATTCCCATCAAGGACGCCACCCTGATGGCGCGTCTTGATGACCCGGACTGGCGGCGCGAGTGGCGCAGCCGGCTGGTCGATCACGACGGCGAGGCGCCCGGCGACGGCGGCATCGAGCGCTGGCTGAAGCTCACCGAGGGGCTGGGGCTGGACCGTGACATGGTGCGCTCGACCCGGTTGATCCTGCCGGCGACACGCTTTGCGGTCGAGGCCTATACCCACTTCGTGCGTGATCGCACGCTGCTGGAGGCCATCGCCTCGTCACTCACCGAGCTCTTTTCGCCGAAGGTGATCGGTACCCGCGTCTCGGGGATGCTTGCGCACTACGATTTTGTCTCGGAAGAGACACTGGATTATTTCCGCCCGCGTCTGACCCAGGCCCCTCACGACGCCGAGCGAGCGCTGACCTATGTGCGCGAGCACGCCCGGCGTGCCGATCAGCAGCAGGCGGTGCTGGAGGCGTTGATCTTCAAGTGCGACGTGCTCTGGACCATGCTGGATGCGCTGCAGCACGCCTATGTCGAGGGCCACCGGCCGCCGGGGGCCTGGGACGGCGAGCAGGGCCTGGTCGAAGGAGCCGCACCTTGAGCAGCGGTCTCGACGACAATGCCGTGGTGCGCCTGCCGCGGGGCGTGCGCATGCGCCATGATGCCGCACGCGGCGGCTGGGTGCTGCTGGCGCCGGAGCGGATCTTTCAGCTGGATGCGATTGCCCACGCCGTGATGGTCCGGGTGGACGGCGAGCGATCCGTGTCGCAGATCGTCGATGCGCTGGCCGCCGATTTTGATGCCGAGCGGGCCCGGATTCGTCATGACGTGCTGGCCCTGTTTCATGCCCTGATCGATCGGGGCGTGCTGGAGATGACGACATGAATGACACGACGTCAACACACGCTGATACGGCCGTTGCCCCGCCCATGGGGCTGCTGGCCGAGCTGACCCATCGCTGCCCGCTGCAGTGTCCCTACTGCTCCAACCCGGTCGAGCTCGAGCGTCGCAGTGATGAACTCGATACCGCCGGCTGGCAGCGCGTGCTGCGCGAGGCCGCGGAGGTCGGTGTTCTGCAGGTGCATCTCTCCGGTGGCGAGCCGGCGGCGCGGCCGGATCTGGTCGAGCTGGTCGAGACCTGTGCCCGGGAAGGGCTCTACTCGAATCTGATCACCGCGGGCGTGAGCATTACGCCCGAGCGGCTGGCCGCCCTCGACGCCGCCGGGCTGGATCACGTTCAGCTCTCCTTTCAGGGCGCCACCGATGAGGTGACCGAGCACGTCTCGGGCATGCGCGGGGCGTTCGACAAAAAGTGCGCCTTCGCTGCTGAGGTTCGAAAGCTGGGGCTGCCGCTGACGATGAACGTGGTGATCCATCGCGCCAATATTCATCAGATCGATGAATTTATCGATCTGGCGCTGGCGCTGGGTGCCGAGCGTCTGGAACTGGCGCACGCCCAGTATTACGGCTGGGCCCTGCACAACCGCAGCGCGCTCATGCCGCGTCGCGCGGACGTCATGACGGCACTGAGAACGGTCGAGGCCGCCCAGGCGCGTCTCAAGGGCCGCCTTGCCATCGATTCGGTGGTGCCGGACTACTATGCCCACGGCCCCAAGCCCTGCATGAACGGCTGGGGACGCCAGACCATCAACATCACGCCTTCGGGGCAGGGCCTGCCGTGTCATGCGGCGCAGACCATTCCGGGGCTCGAGTTCTGGAGCGTGCGCGATCACGGCGTGGCCGATATCTGGTATCACTCGCCGGCCTTCAATGCCTTTCGCGGCACCGACTTCCTGCCTGATGCCTGCCAGAGCTGCGATCGCCGCGACATCGATCACGGCGGCTGTCGCTGTCAGGCGTTGATGATGACCGGCGACGCGCGTCAGATGGACCCGGTCTGCCAGCATTCGCCCTGGCATGAGGAGGTGCAGACGCTGACGCTGGAGGAGGCCGGGCGCGACGAGCCCTTTGCCTATCGCCGTTTTGCCCGCACCCGGCATCAGTCGCCTTCGACTGCCGCGATACCACAGGACGCAGATGCCTGACACGGGCCATCCTGATAGACTCGGGGCCATGCCCCGTGTCACTTGAGCCTTCGCGTTGCCCCCCATGACCCAGTCCGGTGATCTTCAAAGCCCCGGTGCCGAGGTTGCCCCGACCGTCATGGTGGGCGGCGAGCCCCTGCATGACCTGCCGGAGGATCTGTATATCCCGCCGGAGGCGCTGCGCGTTTTTCTGGAAACCTTCGAGGGGCCGCTGGATCTGCTGCTGTATCTGATCCGGCGTCAGAATCTCGATATTCTGGCTGTCAACGTCGCGGCCGTGACCCATCAGTACATCGACTACGTGGAGCTCATGAAGGTCAGCGGGATTGATCTTGCCGCCGAATACCTGCTGATGGCCGCCATGCTGGCCGAGATCAAGTCACGCACGCTGCTGCCGCGTCCGCCCCGCTCGGATGACGACGAAGACGAAGAGGACCCGACGGCGGCGCTGGTGCGACGCCTTCAGGAGTACGAGCAGATCAAGCTGGCCGCCCGGGCCATCGACGAGCTGCCGCGTCAGGGGCGTGACTGGTATCAGGCTGAAGCGGGGCTGCCGGTGCTACAGCCGCGCGTACAGCATCCGCCGGTCGAGCTGTCAGAGCTTCTGGGGGCGCTGTCCGGTCTGATGCAGCGCGTCGACTTCAAAAAGGAGCATCAGATCACCCGGGAAGTGCTCTCGACCCGGGAACGGATGATGGCCATTCTGGAGCGCCTCAACGATGAGCAGTTCACCTCGTTCGAGACGCTCTTTGACCCGGAAGAGGGACGCGCGGGGGTGGTGGTCACCTTCATGGCCATTCTGGAACTGAGCAAGGAGCGATTGATCGAGATCGTACAGAACGCGCCGCTGTCGCCCATCCATGTGCGCGCGCAGGCGCCGTCGCCCGACGACGATGACGGATCAAGCGAGCAGCCCTTTGAAGTGGATGATGCGGTGGGGGGATCATGACGCCATCGCTGGATCGCATTCTTGAAGGCGTGCTGCTGGCGGCCGGCGAACCGCTGACGATCGAGCGTCTGGAAGTCGTTTTTGACGACGCCGAACGGCCCGGGCGCCGGGCACTGCGCGAGGCGCTGGCCACGCTCGGGGAACGACTGGAAGACAGTGCGCTGGTGCTCGAGGAGACGGCGTCGGGATTTCGTCTGCGCGTGCGCGATGCTCTCTCGCCCTGGGTGTCACGGCTGTGGGACGAGCGCCCGCAGCGCTATTCGCGGGCGCTGCTGGAGACGCTGGCTCTGATCGCCTATCGTCAGCCCGTGACACGACCCGATATCGAAGAGGTGCGCGGGGTGTCGGTGAGCGCCTCGATCATGCGCACCCTGGTCGAGCGCGGCTGGGTGCGGGTCGCCGGCCATCGCGATGTGCCCGGGCGTCCGGCAGTGTATGCGACCACCCGAAGCTTTCTGGATGATTTCGGGCTGCGCACGCTGGACGAGCTGCCGCCGATCAGTGCGGTGAAGGAGGGCGAAACCGTCGACTGGCTCGAACAGCTCACCCCCGGTGCGCCGTCTGCAGAGACCGTAGAAGCATCAAATGCTTCGGCGACCACCGAAGACTCGCTACCCGACAATGAAGACGCTGCCAGCGAAAGCATTGCCAACGAGGGTATGGCTACCGAACACGCTGTCGATAGCGACAGCAGTAATACAGCAGATGGGCCGGCCGACTCGCCCGAGGGGGCGCCGGCACCATCCCCACACTCGTCGATCGAGGCGCCAACGCCTGCCGGTCAGAGTCCGAGTCTTGACGAGATCGGCCAGCGACTGGCCGAGCGGCTGCGCGACAGGCCGAGCCACGACAGGCCGGGCCACGACAGGCCGGACCGCGACCGCCCGGATACTGGACTCGATGAGAGATCGACACACACCAGTGACCCTGAAGATTGAGACTTCGCATGAATACCGAAAAGCTGCAAAAAGTACTGGCCCGTGCCGGGCTGGGATCAAGACGCGAGATGGAAACCGCCATCGGCGCCGGGCGCGTCAGGGTCAACGGCGAGACGGCCACCCTGGGGGATCGTGTCTCCGAGGAGGACCGCGTCACCCTGGACAATCGCCCCGTCACCCTGACCTCGAGTCAGGCGTCATCGCGTCGCGTCATCATGTACAACAAGCCGGAAGGCGAGCTCTGCACGCGTCGCGATCCGGAAGGCCGCCGTACAGTGTTCGAGCATCTGCCGCGCCTGTCCGGCGAGCGCTGGATCGCCATCGGCCGACTGGACATCAATACCAGCGGCCTGCTGCTCTTTACCACCGATGGCGAGCTGGCCAATCGACTGATGCACCCGTCGATGCAGATCGAGCGTGAATATGCCGTGCGGGTCATGGGCGAGGTGACCATGGAGCATGTGCGGGCCATGGTCGAGGGGGTGATGCTGGAAGACGGGCCGGCGCGCTTTACCGACGTGCAGGAGTTCGGCGGCGAGGGCATCAACACCTGGTTTCATGTCGTCATCATGGAAGGGCGCAACCGTGAAGTGCGACGGCTATGGGAATCCCAGGGGCTGACGGTCAGCCGCCTCAAGCGCGTACGCTACGGCAGCGTGTTTCTGGACAAGCGCGCCCGCGCCGGCGAGTGGACCGAGCTGACCCAGCAGGAGGTGGACGACCTTTCCGACCTGGCCGGACTGGAAAAGCGCCGGGTGCCGGCCCTGACGCCGGATGAAAAAAACCGCTGGAACCGCGACAAGAACAAGCGTCGCCCGGTACGCGGGGTCAAGTCGCCGGAGGCGGCGCGTGGCAGCGGCCAGGAGAGCAGCCCTCGCCGCAGCGATCGTGAGGAAGCACGTCCGATCACGCCCCGCGAAAAGCGCAATGAGAAGCGTAGCGACCGTGATGGCTGGAGCTCCACAGCGCCGACGAGCAATCGTCGCTCGTCCGGCAGGAATGACAAGGGGCAGGAGCGCCGCGGCAGCGGTCAGAAGGGTGGTGCGACGACGCCACAGGGTCGAAAGGGCGGCGGACGTCGTTAACGCTCAAAGTGAGCAAGAGGCGCTTGCATCGCGAATGCTTTCAAAGTAGTATTTGCGCCCGTCGAGCGGGTCGTTAGCTCAGTGGTAGAGCAGTTGGCTTTTAACCAATTGGTCGTAGGTTCGAATCCTACACGACCCACCACCTCGACAGAGAAACTGGCATGTCCGTGATTGTCGGCAGCATTATCGGGTCGTTAGCTCAGTGGTAGAGCAGTTGGCTTTTAACCAATTGGTCGTAGGTTCGAATCCTACACGACCCACCATTGATCCTGTCATTGTTTCCAGCCTCGCGTTGATGCCTGATCGACCGGGTCGTTAGCTCAGTGGTAGAGCAGTTGGCTTTTAACCAATTGGTCGTAGGTTCGAATCCTACACGACCCACCAGTTTTGAAGCGCCTCATCCCGTGTCCGGGGTGAGGCGTTTTTGCGTGCCCGCTTTCCCGGTGGGCTAGCGAAATCTTTCCAGCGTCTGCCGGTATTGATTGAACGCCTGGCGCCGCTCGCGGATGCGGCTGGTCAGGGCGTAGTCGCCGTTTTGTTGTGACGCCTTTTCGGCCAGCGCCAGCTGCTTCAGCCCGCCGTCGATGTCGCCCTTGAGCTGAAGGCGCTCGGCCAGGGCCAGGTGCCCCCAGTCTTCACGGTTGCTGCGCCCGGCCGCCTCGCTGAGCAGGTTCCAGAGATCCGGGTCTTCGGCGTGGGTGTCGGTCAGGGCCCTGAGATCGCGAAAGGCGATCGCCGGATTGATACCCAGCTGCGCTTCGGCCTGGATGATCTGTGCCGGGTAGTAGCCGGGCGTCAGGCGCAGAATGCGCTCGCAGCGCCGCACGGCTTCCTCGCGGCGGCCGGCATCCAGTGCGGCATCGGCGGCACTGGTGGGCAGCATCAGAATGTCGGGCGCCTCCCGGGCAAGCTGGTCGAACGCGGCCAGCGCCTGATCGGTGCGCTGATTGATGCTGTCATTGAGCGCCTCTAGGTAGCGCAGGGCGATCGGGTGGGCGTTATCCTGTTCGAGACGCGTGCGCACGGCCGTAGGGTCGCTCATGTTCATCGCCAGCATGGCGCGGGCGCGGATCAGATCGTACTCGGGGCCCGGTTCGCGGTAGTTGCCGCTCTGGTATTGCTGGGCCAGGCTGGTGGTATCGCTCAGCCGCGACCCGGTCATGGGGTGGGTCAGCAAAAACTCGGGCGGGGTATTGCCCTGCATGCCCGAAAGTCGCTGCATGGTGGCAAACATGCGCGGCATGGCCATGGGGTCCATGCCGGAACGTGCCATGGCCTGCAGGCCGACCCGGTCGGCTTCCTGTTCGTAGCGGCGTGAGTAGCTCAGCTGGCTCTGCATGGCCGCGGCCTGGGTGCCTGCCATGGTGGCCACGCCGAGATTGCCGCCACCGCCGGCGGCCACCACCAGACCGGCCAGCATGGCCGCCATGGTGGGCAGCTGGGCGCGTTCGCTGCGCGCCATCTCGCGGGCAAAGTGGTGCTGGGAGAGATGG
Source organism: Kushneria sp. AK178 (assembly GCF_053903105.1). Lineage (NCBI taxonomy): Bacteria > Pseudomonadati > Pseudomonadota > Gammaproteobacteria > Oceanospirillales > Halomonadaceae > Kushneria > Kushneria sp. AK178. The sequence continues at coordinate 1,217,178 of NZ_CP096381.1, forward strand.
CCCATTTCATGCGCCAGCACCGAGGCGAAGGCATCCCGGTCGGGTGCCCAGGCAAACAGGCCGGTGTTGAGGCCGATCACGCCCCCGGGCACGGCAAAGGCATTCAGCGTGCGGCTCGACACCAGGGTGACCACGGGGGTGATGTCGTCGAGCTGGCTATTGGGCAAGAGCCGTGCCACCAGCGATTCGATGTAGTCCTGCGTGATGGGGTCACGCCACTGTCCAACATGGCCGCGAAACTCGCGAAGCCAGGCACGCCCGAGGCGAAACTCCTCCTGACTGCTGTAGTTGCCGGCCGCATCTCCCAGGGTGGGCAGCTGGCTGGCCGGTGAGGGCGTCGGCAGGGGCGCCGCGCCAAGCAGCAGCGCGGCCGTGATAATGCATCGAAAACGCATATGCCTTGACATGACATGCTTACCGGATGGCCGTTGAAACATGAAGGGGCAGGGGTGTCGCTGCCCGCGCAGCACGGACGGCAGAGGTTGCCGGTAACATCAAGTTGCCTTTAAATCGTGTCGATTACAACCAGCAGGGGAGCCAGTGGCGTTGGATAATATTGACGACATCAGGCAGATGGAACAACAGGCCGATCAACGGCTGGATGCAACCGGACTTGCCTGTCCGATGCCGCTTTTGAAGGCGCGTCAGGCTCTGGCGGCGCTGGACGCCGGCCAGCGTCTGCATGTGGTCTGCACCGATCCGGGGTCATGGCGTGACTTCGAGAGCTTTGCCGCTCAGGGGGCGCATGAGCTGGCAGGCCGCCGTCAGGAGGCGGACGTTTACCACTACATACTGATCAAGGGGTGCTGAAACCAGTGCCGGCCGGTTTTTTTCTCATGGTGTCAATAATTCAATGACCTTCAGAAACCTCTGGAATCATTTCATCGAGCGCTACCTCTCCGATGAGGAAGCGGTCATGCTGGGCGCGCTGCTGGTACTGGGGTTCGCCATCATCATCTTTTTCGGTGGCATGCTGGCACCGTTTTTGACTGCCCTGGTCTTTGCCTTTCTGCTGCAGGGCGTGGTGCGCTGGCTCGAACGGCTGGGACTGTCGCGGCTACCGGCCGTGTGCCTGGTGCTGTTGATGTTTGTCGGGGCGATGCTGTTTTTTGCCCTGATCATCTTTCCGATGGTCTGGGATCAGTTCGCGCGCCTGGTGCAGGGACTGCCTTCCGTGCTGTACCGCAGCCAGGCGCTGCTGGATGAGCTGCAGGCCCGCTATCCCAGTATCATCACGCCCGATCAGGTGCAGCATTTGATCAACACCGCCAGCCAGGAGGCGACCCAGCTGGGACGGCGCGTGGTGAGTCTCTCCCTGAGCTCGCTGGCCGGTGTGCTCAGCGTTATCATCTATCTGGTGCTGGTGCCGATCCTGGTCTTTTTCATGCTCAAGGACCGCGAGCGGCTGGTCGGGTTTTTCCTGTCGCTGCTGCCCAAAAAGCGCATGCTGATGACCCGGGTATGGTGCGAAATGGATACCCAGATCGCCAACTTCATCCGTGGCAAGTTCATCGAGATCATGATCGTCGGGGTGGTGTCGTTTGTCACCTTCTGGGCGCTGGGGCTGCCCTATGCGGTGCTGCTGGGTATCGTGGTGGGGCTGTCCGTACTGGTGCCCTATATCGGTGCAGCGGCGGCCACGCTGCCGGTAGCGGCCTCCGCGGGACTTCACTTCGGGTTCGATACCCAGTTTGTCTATGTCCTGCTGGCCTACGCCCTCATTCAGGCACTGGATGGCAACGTGCTGGTGACCCTTTTGTTCTCGGAAGTGGTCAACCTGCACCCGGTGGCGATCATCCTGGCCGTGCTGTTCTTTGGCGGTATCTGGGGGTTCTGGGGCATTTTTTTCGCCATTCCGCTGGCCACGCTGATCAAGTCGCTGATGTTTGCCTGGCCCCGCGGGGCGAGCGCGCTGCGAAAGGAGGGCGCCGCCGCGGGCGAATGAAGTATTGCAGCCCTGCGCCGGCAGGGCTGCAACCGCCTACCGGCCGTCGTTGAGTGCCTGCGCCGTTGCCAGCACCTCGTCGGCATGTCCTGCCACTTTCACGCCCCGCCACTGCGCCGCGATATTACCTTCCCGGTCGATCAGGAAGGTGCTGCGCTCGATGCCCTCGTGCGTCTTGCCGAAAAGTTTTTTGGTTCTGATGACATCGAAGGCGCGGCACAGGGTTTCTTCCGGGTCGCTGACCAGCTCGAACGGGAAGTCCTGCTTGTGCCTGAAGTTTTCATGCTTGCGCAGCGAGTCCCGCGAGACACCGAACACACGCGTGTTGGCCTGTTCAAAGGCACTCATGCGGTCGCGAAACGCCTGACCTTCGGTGGTACAGCCAGGCGTTGAATCCTTTGGATAGAAATACACCACGACCTGCTCCCCCTTGAAGGCGGCAGGATTGAAGCTGGTGCCGCTGGTGGCGTCCAGCGTGATATCCGGGGCGGGCGTGCCGATGGTCATGGTCATGAAGCGTCTCCCTGAGGATAAAGCGGCGTCGCCGATCACCGGCGCGCAATCCGATGTGGCAGATGACAATACCCGAGTCGAACAGTGAAATCAGCCGGCCCGGCCGTGCGGCCATGTTTTCCTGTTCGGCGGTGTCTGTACAGCATGGGGTGCGCCGAGTACCATCGTCAGCGTCATGAACGACCCCGAGCGCTGTGTCATCACGACCGACAGTATCGGCGCAGGTCTGTCGCAGCGGCCCTGGCAGGGTCGTTTTCAAATGAATTCAAAGGAAGAGGTTGGCGGGATGATCACTGGCAGCATGGTCGCTCTGGCGACACCCATGAAAGCCGATGGGGCCATCGACTGGGACGCCCTGAAACATCTTGTAAACTGGCATCTCGAGCACGGCACCGATGCCATCGTGGCGGCGGGAACCACCGGCGAGCCCACCACCATGAGCTTTGCCGAGCACTTCGATGTGATCCGCACGGTGGTTGAAACGGTCAATGGCCGGGTGCCCGTTATCGCCGGCACCGGCGCCAACGCCACAGCAGAGGCGGTGGAGCTGGCGCGCTACGCCCGGGAGGTCGGCGCCGACTACTGCCTGTCGGTCACGCCCTATTACAACCGTCCGACGCAGGAAGGGCTGTATCAGCATTTCAGGGCCGTGGCCAACGCCTGCGATCTGCCCGTCATCATGTATAACGTCCCCGGTCGTACCGGTGTGGACCTCTACAACGAGACCGCCCAGCGTCTGGCAGCGATCGACAACATCGTGGGGCTCAAGGATGCCACCGGCAATCTCGAGCGCGCCGAGGATCTGATCGAGCGTCTCAAGGAGTATGACTTCGCGCTGTATTCCGGCGATGACCCGACGGCCTGTGAATTCATGCTGGCGGGTGGTCACGGGGCCATTTCGGTATCGGCCAATGTGGCGCCGGGCGCCATGCACGATCTCTGCATCGCCGCGACCGGCGGCGATCATGATCGCGCCCACCAGATCAATACGCGACTGATGCCGCTGCACTCGGTGCTGGGTATCGAGGCCAATCCCATCCCGGTCAAGTGGGCGCTTCACGAACTCGGTCTGATGGACAAGGGGATTCGCCTGCCGTTGACCTGGCTGTCCGAACGCTACCAATCCACCGTAGCCGAGGCGCTGCAGCTGGCCGGAGTGATGGATCAATGAGCAGGACGCGCTGGATAATGGTAACGCCGCTGCTGATCGCGCTGGGCGGCTGCGGGGGCGGCTATTATCATGACCGCAACAGCGAATATGCCGACGCGGAAATGACACCACCACTGGAGCTGCCGGCATCGCGCAATCAGGCTCGCTATCAGAATGCGATGCCGGTACCGCAGGCCACCAACGATTTCATCAGAAACCGCGACGGCTACGAGCCGCCGAGGCCGCAGACGCTGTCGACCAGTGACCGCGAAACGCGCTTTGTCGAGCCCCGCGAGGCCGATGGCAATCGCTGGCTGGTCGTGAGTGCCGCCCCCGGTGCGGTATGGCCGCGACTGCAGGAGTTCGTCCGTGCCAATGGCTATCAGGTACAGAACATTGATGGCAGCACGGGGCAGATCACGACCGATCGCGGCGTGCTGTCGGTACGTCAGGGCATCCGCAACAACACCACGGATGTTTATTGCCAGCAGGGCGGCAGCAGTGTCGATGCCTGCCTGAGCCAGGTCAGCCAGTATCTCTCCTCCAGCGCGCCGCAAGGCGGGGTGTCGATGGTGGCCCAGAACCTGTCACGCAACGATCGGGTGCGGCTGGAAAGCCGCGACGGTAACTGGCGCCTGGCGCTGGCGCTCGATTTCCCGCGCGCCTGGGCAGAGCTTGCCTGGCAGCTGGAGAACAACTACCAGACAGATCAGCGTCGCCTGATCGATCAGAACCGCAGCGAGCGTGTCTTTACCGTCGAGTACACGGTCAGGGGCGAGGGCAGCTGGATCCCCTTCCGGGGCAGCAGTGACGAAACGCAGCAGTATCTGCTTCACGTCGCGCCCGCCGATAACGGCACATTTGTCACCGTGACCGATCGTGCCGGCGAGCCCGTCGATCAGCAAAGGACCCATGACCTGCTGGACGGTGTGGCCTCGATCCTGCGCTGATGCGATTTGCATCGCTGGGTAGCGGCAGCCGGGGCAATGCCACGCTGGTCGGCAGTGGCGCGACCACCGTGCTGGTGGATTGTGGCTTCGGTATTCGCGACGCCATGAGGCGTCTGCAGTCGCTGCAGATGGACCCGGCCACACTGGCCGGTATTCTGATTACGCATGAGCATATCGATCATGTGCGTGGCGTGCCTGCGCTGGCGCGCCGGTTCGGTCTGACGGTCTACATGACCGTTGGTACCTGGCTGGCGCTACAGCCTGACCCTGCCATTGATGTCGTGCTGATCACGCCCGAGGAGACCCGGGGCATTGGTGATCTTGACATCACGCCGGTCACTGTCCCCCATGATGCCCGGGAGCCTGTACAGTTCCTGATTCAGGCCGGCGCCTGTCGGCTGGGGCTTCTGACCGATCTGGGCATGGTGACGCCGCACGTGCTTGAGCGCTATCAACAGTGCGACGCCCTGTTCATCGAGTGCAACCATGATCCGCGAATGCTGGCCAACGGCCCCTATCCACCGAGTCTCAAGCGGCGTGTCAGCGGCCGGCTGGGCCATCTTTCCAATCATCAGGCCGCGACGCTTTTGCAGTCGCTGGGCACCGATCGCCTGCAGCGGCTGGTTGCGTCCCACCTGTCGGAAAAGAATAATCTGCCCGAGATTGCCTTTGATGCGCTAAGGCCCCTGCTGGACAACGACGAGTCGCGTCTGGTCATTGCCCGACAGGGGCAACCCGTGGACTGGCAGTCGGTCAGCTGAGGCGCCGATATAACGGGCGGGTCGTGACAGGTCGTTGATGTTGCGCCATCCCTTTCCCATAACACCCTGATTCCCTGCCGGAGACTTTCGTGGAAAAACGCCAGGAACTTTACGCGGGCAAGGCCAAGTCCGTTTTTGAAACCGACGATCCGGATTATCTGATCCTTGAGTTTCGTGACGATACCAGCGCCTTTGACGGCAAGCGGGTCGAGCAGCTCGAGCGCAAGGGGCGCGTCAACAACCGCTTCAATGCCTTCATCATGAACGCCCTGAAGGAGGCCGGTATTCCGGTGCATTTCGAGCGGCTGCGCTCGGAGACCGAAAGCGAGGTCAAGCGCCTGACCATGATGCCGGTGGAGTGCGTGGTACGAAACATCGCCGCCGGCGGACTCTGCCGGCGTCTGGGCGTGGAAGAGGGCATGGCGCTCGAGCCGCCGACCTTTGAGCTCTTTCTCAAAAACGATGAGAAGGGCGACCCGATGATCAACGAATCGCTGGCCGAGACCTTTGGCTGGGCCCGGCGTGAACATCTGGTGCGGGCCCGCGAGCTGACCTTTCGGATCAATGACATCCTGCAAAAGCTCTTTCTGGCCGGCGATCTCCTGCTGGTGGATTACAAGCTCGAGTTCGGGTTGTTTCACGGCGAGGTGATGCTGGGCGATGAGTTTTCTCCCGACGGCTGCCGCCTGTGGGATGCCAATACCCGTGAGAAAATGGACAAGGACCGCTTCCGTCAGGGGCTGGGCGGCGTGATCGAGGCCTACGAGGAAGTCGGTCGCCGTATCGGCATCGATTTCGACCGGTCCGTGGACTGAAAAACCATGGCAGGGCCGGCGACGATAGCCGCCGCCGGCCACTCAGGCCATCGTTACCAGATGGTCGACCACGATCACGCTGGTGGGCTCATGCGCCCCGGCCGGCACGTGCGTCTCGACATGAAAGCGCACATCCAGATCAACCAGGCGCACGCCATAGCTGCGGTCATCGCGTTTGTGCCGGCGATAGGCCGGGCGCGGATCCTGTGACAACACCTGCTGAATCAGGGCCGCAAGATGCGCGCTGTCGGGGCGTTGGTTCAATACATGCCGACAGTCATCGCTCAGCCGCACTGCAAGCTGCGGCGGCGGCTCGGGCGCAAAACCGGCGCTGGCACCGTCCGCGTTGTCGGCCCAGGGCAGATAGGGCTTGATGTCCACCACTGGTGTAGCATCCACCAGATCATGGCCGCGCAGCCTCAGAACCGGCGCGGGCTCGTAATCGATGCCGACGAGCTCGACCAGCGACAGGCCCAGCCGGTTGGGGCGGTGGGTCGAGCGCGAGGCAAACACGCCGATCCGGGCGTTGCCGCCCAGCCGCGGTGGCCGTACCAGCGGTGTCCAGCGCTCGGGACTCTGGTGGAAGAGAAAGCTGATCCAGAGGTGGCTGAACTGCTCGAGTCCGCGCACGCAATCGGGGTGATCGAAGGGTGCGTTGAACCGCAGGGTGGCCGTGGCGTCGGGCGCCAGCCCCGGCTGACGCGGAATGCCGAACTTGTCCGGGTAGCAGCTCTCGACGGTGGCGATAATATCCAGGGTGGTCGAGGCGCTGGCAGGGGAAGGCGTATCATGTGAGGTCATGATCCGATTATGCCATTCGCCCCGGGTCACGACACCCTGTCGATGCGGCCCGGCGGCGCGATCGGTGCAGGCGGTCACGGGAATCAAAGGGACCATGCCGATGTCCAACGGGCACCGGCACCCTCCTCCCTGCGAGGAAGTGTCCAGACGTTGATGCAAGGAACAATCCTCATGACGGATCAAGACGGCGAAGCTTTTGACACGCCGATGCTTTTCACCGAAAAGAAGATCAATACCACGCTGCTGGGAGTGGCCTTTGCCGTCTCGGTGGCCGGCGGTATCACGCTGCTGGTGCAGGCCTGGCAGGTGGGGCGTCTCTGGCCGGATGGCGTCATCGGCATGGCGCTGGTGCTCTGGGGACTGATGGTCGGCAATAACCTGGCCGTGCGCCGGCGGCTGTCACCCGTGGTGAGGCTGGAGTCGCAGTGCGTGCGCTATATCGGCGGCCCGGCCTGGAAGCCCCGCATGATCACGCTGAATTTTCGCGATATCGCGCGCGTCGACAGGGTGCGCAGCAGCGGCGTGTCGCTGTATGTGCAGCAGGAGCGCAAGCCGCGTCTGGTGCCGATCGGGCTGCTGTCGAAACAGGACAGGGCGCAGTTTCTGCATGGCTTCCAGACGCGTTGTGATGCCGCCCGGGACATGAACGTCTCCTCCCGGCAGGCCTGATGCGCAAGCGCTACGATATTGAAAGGGATGACCGCGCCCATGATTGTTGATCACTGGCTTGTCGACGCACGTCAGGTCGTCTCTCCCAACGCTGACAAGCGTCCCCTGCAGGAAATCTCACGGGTCGTGCTGCACTCGATCAGTCTGCCGCCAGGGCATTTTGGCGGTGATGACATCGAGGCACTGTTTACCAACCGCCTGAACCGGGACGCACACCCCTTTTATCCCTCGATCGAGGGGCTACGGGTCTCGGCCCATCTATTGATCCGTCGTGACGGCAGCTGTGTCCAGTTCGTGCCCTTTGATCAAAGGGCCTGGCATGCCGGCCGCTCCCGGTGGCAGGGCCGACAGGCCCTCAATGACTTTACCATCGGCATTGAACTTGAAGGGGACGCGCGCCCCTTTACCCACGCGCAGTACCGATGCCTGGCCGACGTGCTGCAAGCGCTCGAGTATCATTATTGCGATATCGATGCCCGCGAGAGTCTTACCCACGAGCAGGTGGCGCCGCTTCGCAAGAGCGACCCGGGGCCGAGTTTTGATCATCAGTATCTTCGAGGGCTTCTGACGCGTTAGCGCGACAGGAAGGCGCAGCCGTGAGGGCTGGCTCCTGTCTGATGGCGTGACTATTCTGGCGGGAAGCCTGATGCCTGTCTGTCATGGCAGGCGGGACAGCGCCGGGGTGATCATCTTTCGAAGGCGGCTCAGGGCGCGGCGTGGCACTGGCGTCCCGAGACGTGAATTGGCATGACTTCATGTTTGCGGTATCTTCGTCGTCCAATCAGAGCGCCCATGTTCGAGTGTTGCCTGTTTCGTTGATGGCCAATGAGTCGGAACCCGCTGCAGTGTTTTATGGCTATCCGCGCCAGATACTGTACATCCGATGCCATCGCTTGACGTATCCGGAAACCATGGCCCCTGTACATATCGGGTGCCTATCCCGCCTTGAAAGCGCCAGAGGCTCCAAAAGGGCCCGCTGACAACTTATCTTCATTCGGAGAGACGTCTATGAGTCTGGAGGCAAAGGAAGATCACGATCCGGTCGAGACAAGGGAGTGGTTGGAAGCCCTGACATCGGTAGTGGATCGTGAAGGTGAGGAGCGTGCTCAGTATATTCTGAGCCGTCTGGCTGATCGCTTGCGCCGTGATGGCAAGCTGCCGCCGTTCTCCGTCAACACGCCTCATCGCAATACCATCCCCGTGCACCGTGAGGCCAAGCTGCCCGGCGACATGTTCATGGAGCGCAAGATTCGCTCCGCGATCCGCTGGAACAGCGTGGCGCAGGTCATTCGCGCCAACAAGAAGCACAAGGGACTGGGCGGCCATCTGGCCAGCTATATGTCCTGTGCCGTTTTGTATGAAGTGGGCTTTAACCACTTCTTCCGCGCCGACAGCGATGAGCAAAAGGGCGATCTGATCTATATACAGGGTCACGTCACGCCCGGTATCTATGCCCGCTCCTTTCTCGAAGGGCGTCTGACCGAGGAGCAGCTGGACACCTTCCGTCAGGAAGCGGTTGCCGAGGGGCTCTCCTCCTATCCCCATCCGTATCTGATGCCGGATTACTGGCAGTTCCCGACCGTATCGATGGGGCTGGGACCGATCCAGGCGATCTATCAGGCGCACGTCATGAAGTACATGCACGCGCGCGGGCTCGATGACATGGGCGATCGCAAGGTCTGGGCCTTTCTGGGCGACGGCGAGTGCGACGAGCCGGAATCGCTGGGGGCGCTGCACCTGGCCAGCCGTGAAAAGCTCGGCAACCTGATCTTTGTCATCAACTGCAACCTGCAGCGTCTTGACGGTCCGGTACGCGGTAACGGCCGGATCATGGACGAGCTCGAAGGCATGTTCCGCGGCGCCGGCTGGAACGTTCTAAAGGTGGTCTGGGGCGGTCTATGGGACCCGCTGTTCGAGCAGGACAGCAAGGGCCTCATGCAAAAGCGCATGGATGAGGCCGTCGACGGCGAATATCAGAACTTCAAGGCGCGTGGCGGGGCCTATACCCGTGAGAACTTCTTCGGCAAGTATCCCGAGACGGCCGAGATGGTCAAGGACTACTCCGATGAGGACATCTATCGTCTCAATCGTGGCGGCCACGATCCGCAAAAGATTTATGCGGCCTATCATGACGCCGTGAACAACGCCGGCGATCGTCCGACCGTGGTACTGGCGCACACCGTCAAGGGCTACGGCATGGGCGGCGGCAGCGGTGAGGCCGACATGGAAGCCCACCAGATCAAGTCGATGGAAACCGATGCGCTCAAGGTCATGCGTGATCGTTTTGGCATTCCGGTCTCCGACAAGCAGCTTGAAGAGGGCATGCCCTACTACAAGCCCGATGACGACAGCCCGGAAATGCGCTATCTGCACCAGCGGCGCAAGCAGCTGGGTGGTTACCTGCCGGCACGCAAGAACGATTTCGAGCCCATCGAGATTCCGGGGCTGGATGACAAGATGTTCGCCGCCCAGCTCAAGGGCTCCGGCGAGCGTGAAGTCTCCACCACCATGTCGTTTGTCCGTGTCCTCAATGGCCTGGTGAAAAACAAGCAGTTCGGCCAGCAGGTCGTGCCCATCATTCCCGATGAGGCGCGTACCTTCGGTATGGAAGGCATGTTCCGCCAGATCGGTATCTACGCCGCGGAAGGCCAGAAGTACGAGCCGATGGATACCGGCCAGATCATGTACTACCGCGAGGATCAGAAGGGTCAGATTCTCGAGGAGGGCATCAACGAAGCCGGCTCCATGTCAGCCTGGCTGGCGGCCGCAACCTCGTATGCCAACCACCATGTCCCGCTGCTGCCGTTTTACGTCTACTACTCGATGTTCGGCTTTCAGCGCGTGGGCGATCTGGTCTGGGCGGCCGGTGACCTGCAGGCGCGCGGTTTCATGATCGGCGGTACGGCCGGTCGTACCACCATCAATGGTGAGGGGCTGCAGCACCAGGACGGTCACAGCCATATCCTGATGTCCACGGTGCCCAACTGCCGCGCCTATGACCCCTGCTATGGCCACGAGCTGGCCGTCATCATGCAGGACGGTCTCAAGCGCATGTATCAGGACCGCGAGAGCTGCTTCTACTACCTGACGGTCATGAACGAAAACTATGTCCATCCCGAAATGCCGGAAGGCAGCGAGGAGGGCATCATTCGTGGCATGTATCTGCTGCAGGAAGGCGAGGGCAACAAGAAGCAGCCGCGCGTACAGCTTCTGGGCAGTGGCACGATCCTGCGTGAAGTCGAGGCGGCGGCCGAGCTGCTGCGCGATGACTTCAACGTCACCGCCGATGTCTGGAGCGTGACCAGCTTCAACGAGCTGCGTCGTGAAGCACTGGAACATGATCGCCAGCAGTTCCTCAACCCGGAAGGCGAGCAGGAAAAGCCCTGGGTCACGAGCTGTCTGGAAGGTCGCGAAGGCCCGGTCATTGCCTCCACGGACTACATGAAGCTCTATGCTGATCAGGTGCGTGCGTGGGTGCCGACCGACTTCCACGTGCTGGGCACCGATGGTTTCGGACGCTCGGACACGCGCGAGCATCTGCGTCGTTTCTTTGAGGTCGATCGCTACTTTGTCACCGTACTGGCGCTGCGCGCGCTGGCCAACCGTGGCGAGATCGATGCCAAGACCGTCAGTGACGCGATGAAAAAATACGACATCGACCCCGGCAAACCCAATCCGCTGGTGAGCTGAAGCGTCGGTCTCACAACAGTGGCGCCGGGTGAGTGATACGCTCACCCGGCCCGGGCAACGGCCAGGTGACAAGGAGCGCGACCTTGAGTAGTGAAATCATTAAGGTACCCGACATCGGGGGCAGCGAGGGCGTCGAGATCATCGAGATCTCCGTTCAGGCCGGCGATACGATCGACGCCGAAGACACCATGATCGTGCTGGAATCCGACAAGGCCAGCATGGATATTCCCGCCCCGAAGGCCGGCAAGGTCAAAAAGGTGCTGGTCAGCGAAGGGGACAAGGTGTCCGAAGGCGACGACATTCTCGAGCTGGAAGCCGAGGGTGAAGAAAGCGGCGACGCTGAAGAAAGCGATGACCAGGCCGACGAGAGCGACGATGACAAGGCGTCGGTCAAGGACAGCCGCGACGCCGAACATCTCGAGGAAGAGGCCGAGGCCGACGAATCGGATGTGGAAGACGACAAGCCGAAAAAGTCCTCCGGCGGCAAGCGCACGGTAGAAGTGCGCGTGCCGGATATCGGCGGCAGCGAAAACGTCGAGATCATCGAAATCGCGGTCAGCGAGGGCGACGAAATCAGCGAGGAAGACGCGCTGATTACGCTGGAGTCCGACAAGGCCTCGATGGATGTTCCCAGCCCCTATAGCGGCAAGCTGGTCTCTCTCGAACTCAAGGAGGGCGATACCGTCTCCGAGGGCGATCTGATCGGCACCATGGAAATCGCCGGTGATGGCGATGATGACGCCGACGCTGATGACGAGAGTGACGCCGATGACGACAGCAACGGCGGCGCGGATCACGAGGAAGAGGCCGACGCCATCGGTGACAGCGAGGATGATGTCGAAGAGAGCGACAGCGAAGGCGGTCGTCAGGAGCTGCGTGTCCCCGATATCGGTGGCAGCGACAACGTCGAAATCATCGAGGTCTCGATCAGCGAAGGCGACGAGATCAACGAAGAAGATGCACTGATCACGCTGGAGTCCGACAAGGCCTCCATGGACATCCCCAGTCCCTTCAAGGGCAAGGTGGTGGAAGTCAGCGTCAAGGAAGGTGACACCGTCTCCGAAGGCGACCTGATCGGCTATATCGAGGTAGCCGGCAGCAAGCCAAAGGGCGAGGGCGCCAGCAAAAAGTCTTCCAGTGACAAATCGGATTCGAGGAAAACATCTGACGACTCGGCCAAAAAGTCGGACTCGAAGAACTCCGATGCGAAAAAGTCCGAATCGAAGGGCAGCTCCGACTCGAAGGGCAAATCCGGCGGCGGCTCGAAAGAGCGCAAAAAGCAGGATGTGCCGGACAGCGAGGCGCAAAAGGACGAGGGTGACTACGGCGGTGAGCCCGGTCCCGAAGCACGTCGCAGCCAGGGTGACAGCACCTCCGGCAGCAGCGTTCATGCCGGCCCGGCAGTGCGCCTGATGGCGCGCGAGCTGGGTGTGGATCTGGCCGAGGTCAAGGCCAGCGGTCCGAAGGGGCGCGTGCTGAAGGAAGATGTAGACGCCTTCGTCAAGCAGGTCATGAGCGATCGCAAGAAGGACGGTGCCTCCTCGGCCCAGCCGGCCTCGCAGGCGCAGGGCGGTGCCGGCATTCCGCCCATCCCGGCAATCGATTTCAGCCAGTTCGGCGAAATCGAAGAGAAGCCCATGGGCCGCCTGATGAAGGCCGGGGCCACCAACCTGCATCGCAGCTGGCTCAACGTGCCGCACGTGACCCAGTTCGATGAGGCCGACATCACCGAGCTCGAGAACTTCCGCAAGGCGATGAAGGACGAGGCCGCGCAGCAGGGGGCGAAGCTCACGCCGCTGCCCTTCATGATCAAGGCCGCTGCGCACGCGCTGGCGAAGTTCCCGCAGTTCAACGTGTCGCTGCATCCGGATGGTGACAGGATCATCCAGAAGAAGTACTTCCACATTGGCGTGGCGGTGGATACGCCCAACGGGTTGATGGTACCGGTGATCCGCAATGTGGATCAGAAAGGCATCGTCGAGCTGGCCAAGGAAGTGATCGACCTCGCCGGCCGGGCGCAGGAAGGCAAGCTCAAGCGTGACGAGATGCAGGGCGGCTGCTTCACCATCTCGAGTCTCGGCTCGATTGGCGGTACGGCGTTCACCCCCATCGTCAACGCGCCTGAAGTGGCCATTCTGGGTGTGTCGAAATCGCAGATGAAGCCGGTATGGGACGGTCAGGAGTTCAAGCCGCGGCTGATGTGCCCGCTGTCGCTGTCCTATGACCACCGCGCCGTCAACGGTGCCGACGCAGCACGCTTTACGGCGTATCTGGCGGCCATTCTGACCGATATTCGGCGACTGACCATGTGACGGTAACCCCGTCTCGAGGCGGCCCTTCGGGGCCGCTTTTTTGTGTCTGCCCCGGGGCGGGGCTCGTCAATATGTCGCAGAGTCATCGACTTCGCTTGTGCCCGGATGGCGCCTGTCGTTATTGTTGCGTCTTATCGTCAGGCGGCCCGCCGATGATGCTTGTCTGAGGGCGGGGCCGGCCCGGGTCACGAGTCATTTATTGAGGAGCGGTTTTTCATGCGTTTGATCCTGTTGGGCGCCCCTGGTGCGGGTAAGGGGACGCAGGCCCGATTCATCTGCGAGCGCTTCGATATCGTGCAGATTTCGACCGGCGATATGCTGCGGGCGGCCGTCAAGGAAGGCAATGAACTGGGCCAGAGGGTCAAGGAGATCATGGCTGCCGGTCAACTCGTCTCCGATGATCTGATCATCGAGCTGGTCAGGGAGCGCATCAGCCAGCCCGACTGTGCCAACGGCTTTTTGTTTGACGGTTTCCCCCGCACGATCGTGCAGGCGGACGCGCTGAAGGACGCCGGGATCGATCTCGACCATGTGCTTGAAATCCATGTGGCTGACGAAGAGATCATCAACCGTCTCTCGGGGCGCCGCGTGCATCCGGGATCGGGGCGTGTCTACCATGTCGATAACCATCCGCCGCTCGAGGTGGATATCGACAACGACACCGGCGAGCCGCTGATTCAGCGCGAGGATGATCGCGAAGAGACCGTGCGCCATCGTCTGGAGGTCTATCACGACCAGACCGAGCCGCTGATCGCCTACTATCAGCAGTTGCAGGAGCAGGATCCCCAAAGGGCACCGGCCTTCCATCGGGTCGAGGGCGTGGGCAGTGTCGAGGATATTCGCGCCCGGGTGGTGGACGCGCTCACGTCCTGAAGCAGTGCCGTCATTCCTTTTCAGAAACCGCATGCCCCAGGGCATGCGGTTTTTTTCATGGCCGAATTTTTCTTTATAACTGTGCAGTTACGCCCATTTGTTCCGAACGTGACGGAATGGTTGGCCGAGCATGGTGTCTCTTTTACGGCAGTGTCATGATGCGCTGCTTCCATGGGCTGCGGCCATGCGCGTCGCCCTGTGTTGCCCCGAAACCGCTGCCCCGGAACACCGGATCAAAAGCGTTTTGGACGGGTGTTAATACCTACGTATAATGGCGCCTCATTTCCGACTCAGACGTAACGAGACCATGACTAGCCTGCTGGCCCTTGATGCTTCCTCTTCTGCCTGCTCCGTGGCCCTCTGGAGGGACGGTAATGTGATCAGCAGGGTAGAGCACGCCCCTCGTGGTCACACCCGTCGCCTCATGCCCATGATCGATGCACTGCTGGAGGAGGCCGGTATGGCCCGGGCCTCGCTGGATGCGATCGCCTACGGCCATGGCCCCGGCTCCTTTACCGGCATCCGTATTGCTGCCGGCGTGGCGCAGGGCATCGCCTACGGTCTGGCGCGGCCGCTGCTGGGCATCTCCACGCTGCGGGCGCTGGCGCAGGGTGCCTGGCAGCGTGACGGCGCCGGAGTGGTCATGCCGGCGCTGGATGCGCGTCTGGGCGAGCTTTATGTCGGCCTCTATCAGGGCGGGTCGGAGGGTCTGGAAACCGTCATGGCCGATGCCGTCATGACGCCCGAAACACTGGCGCTGCCGGCATGCGAGCCCGGTGCTATCACCATGGTCGGTAGCGGCGTGGCGTTGATGGACAGATTGCCATCCGGTGTTCGGGAGTGCGTGGGGACAACGCTTGGAGATCGCGAGCCCGAGGCCGGCGATATCGTGCAGCTGGCCGCCATGGATTTTGCCGCGGGGCTGATCACCAGCCCTCAACAAGCTCTTCCCATTTATCTGCGTGATCAGGTTGTTTCCAGCAAGCGTTAAGGATGCCTTCTATGGATTGGTTACATGTGGTGGTGCTCTCCTTTATTCAGGGGATCTCCGAATTTCTGCCGGTGTCGTCATCGGCGCACCTGATTCTGCCATCACAGCTGTTTGGCTGGCCCGATCAGGGGCTGGCATTCGACGTGGCCGTTCATGTCGGGACGCTTCTGGCCGTGGTCATGGCCTTTCGCAAGGATGTTGTCGCCATCGTTCGGGGCTGGTGCGCGCAGGTCTTCCAGCAGCGGCCGAACGAGGAAGGGCGCATCGGCTGGGCGGTCATCATTGCCACCCTGCCGGCAGGTGTTCTGGGGTTTCTCGGTGATGATTACATCAGCATTTATGCCCGTTCGGGGCTGGTGATTGCCACCACGACCATCGTTTTCGGCCTGCTGCTGTGGTGGGCGGACGTCAAGGGCATCCGCAAGCTGGTCATGTCGCAGATGACGCTGAAAAATGCGCTGCTGCTGGGGTTTGCCCAGGCGCTGGCGCTGATCCCGGGGACGTCGCGTTCGGGCATTACCATCACGGCAGCGCTGCTGCTGGGCTATACCCGCCAGACGGCCGCACGCTTTTCCTTTCTGATGTCGATTCCGCTGATTCTGGCCGCGGGCACCTTCAAGGCCGTCGAGCTTGCCAATACCGGCGCCGACGCGCACTGGCTGCCCATACTGGGTGGGGTGGTGCTCTCCTTTATCTCGGCGCTGGCGTGTATCAAGCTCTTTCTGGCCGCGCTGGACCGTATCGGCATGCTGCCCTTTGTCATCTATCGCCTGATTCTGGGCGTGTTTCTGATTGTCTTTCTGATATGACATCTTCAGACGCTGTTACCCGGCCCGTTGTAACGGGGGATGACCCCCGGAGCCGGGCCCTGGCGCAGCAGCTGGGCCTGGCGCTGGTGCAGACGCCGGGCAGTGATGCGCTGTGGCTGCGCTACGGCGAGCAGGGGCTTGAGCTCGGGGGCGACAGGCGCCGCTTCGGGGCACCGATCCGGGCCGACCTGGTCGGCGGCGGCGTGGCACACCGGCGGCAGTTCGGTGGCGGGCGCGGTCAGCTGATCGCCCGCGCCTGTGGTTTGAAGCAGGGTGTCTCGCCGGACATTATAGATGCCACGGCAGGACTCGGGCGCGACAGTGCGGTGCTGGCCGCGCTGGGATCACGCGTATTGATGATCGAGCGTCATCCGGTGGTGGCGGCACTGCTGTTCGATGCGCTGAGGCGGGCCGAAGAGATCGAGGCACTGACGTCGCTGACGCAGCGGCTTCATTTTGCCCACGGAGACAGTAGCCGGACGTTGTCGGCGCTGGTCGCGACATCAAGCGTGGCCCCTCAGGTCATCCACCTTGATCCCATGTATCCGCATCAGGACAAGTCCGCGCTGGTGAAAAAGGAGATGCGCCTTTTTCGCCGTCTGGTCGGGGATGATACGGACGCACCGCAGCTTCTGGCCCAGGCGCTGGACACCGCCACTCATCGGGTGGTGGTCAAGCGGCCAAAGGGCGCGCCACCGATCGAGGGCCCGTCCCCCAGTCACGACATCGTCTCCAGAAACAGCCGCTACGATCTTTACGTCCATCGCTCCCTGAAGCCGTCACGCTGACGCCTCGGTATGCGGCCTGCCGGCCGTCAGCTCCGTCAGCCGGTGTCGCAGGGTCGGGTCAAACAGCATGCGGCTTTTCGTTAATGCCTCCGGCAGCCGGGCGTCAAAATTGAGTCGCTCCTGCGACTGCCACAGCCAGCCGTCGCGCTCCAGCGTATCCAGCAGCCCCGCAAACAGGCGGCGGTCAAAGAACTCGGGGGCGTTGAGCCCCTGCAGCCGGGTCAGGCGTTCTGCCATCAGCTGGCTCTGGGCTTCCAGCACTTCCCGGCTGAGGGTGCCGCTGGGGTAGTGCATCAGCGTCGAAAACAGGATGAAGCCGCGCTCGAGCGTCGGCTGTATCGCCCGACCCAGCAGGTAGAGCCGTTCCCGTGCCTCATCGCCGGTGTCGGGGCGCTGCCAGGTCTCGCCCTGCTGTTTCAAGAGCCCCAGCGCCACGAAGACGTCCAGTACCTCGCGCAGATGCTCGGCAAAGGCCGTGTCATCATCCTCGATGAAATACTCCTGCTGCAGCGCCGGCCAGATGGGGGCCAGCAGGGCGTCGAGGGTTGTGAAGTCGAGGCTTGCGTTGTTGCGAAAGGCAAAGGCCACCAGCGCATGCAGGGCAAAGAGATGCAGGATGTTGTTGCGATACCAGGTCAGCAGGGTGGCTCGTTCGTCGCTGACGGTGATCAGATCGCCCAGCGAGTGTTCGATACGACTGATCATGCCCAGATACTCGCTGCGCTCGACCCACGCCTGCGGCCCCTGATCGGGCAGGCGAACGCGCTTGCCGCCCGGCAGCTGCGCCTGTAGCGCATACAGGGTATTGAGCTGTCGCAGCAGCAGATCGATTTCGATGGTGCGATGGGGCGTGGCCAGAAGGGTCAGGGCGACCATCGAAATGGGCGTCAGGGCGGCGGCGTGATTGATCCGCGTGGCAATCTCCAGACTCAGGTCGGGCACCGCCTCGCGCAGCCAGTCGGCGTCGTCACCGACTTTTGGCGAGCGCCAGTCGGGAAAGCGCTGGTCCAGGTAGCTGCCCAGCACCAGCGGTTCTCCCACGCTGACCTGAACACGCCCGAAGGGCTGGCGCAGGTGACGCAGTACGCGCAACAGTCCCAGCGGCGTCTCCTTGCGCTTCTTGCCGGTACGCAGTTCGCGAATATAGGCACTGGACTCAAGCACCTTTTCATAGCCGATATAGATCGGCACGAAGGCCAGTTCCCGGTTCGGCGCCCGCGCGTGGGAGCGCAGCGTCATCGACAGCATGCCGGGGCGCGGGGAGAGCATGCGGCCGGTGCGCGAGCGGCCCCCTTCAATGAAGTACTCGACCGGATGCCCCTGCGACAGCAGCTGATGCAGATATTCGTTGAACACGGCGCGGTAAAGCTGATTGCCGCGAAAGCTGCGGCGCATGAAAAAGGCGCCGGCCCGGCGCAGGAGCGGGCCGATCAGGGGCATGTCGAGATTGCGCCCGGCGGCAATGTGCGGCGGCATCAGTCCCTTTTGATAGAGCACGTAGGAGAGCAGCAGATAGTCGATGTGGCTGCGGTGGCAGGGGACATAGACCAGCTCATGGGTGCCGGCCAGGGCTTCGACATCCTCGATGCCGTGGATGTCGACACCGTCGTAGAGGCGGTTCCAGAGCCGCCCCAGCACCTGATAGAGAAAACGCAGCACAGGGGCTGACATGCTGGCGGCGATCTCGAAGCCGTAGCGTTCGGCGCGCTGCAGGGCGCGCTCATCGCGCTCGCCGTGTTCCAGGGCGCTTTGATGGATGGCGTCCCGAACGGCGGGCTGACGCAATACGCGTCGGATGAGGGTGCGACGATGGGACAGGTCGGGGCCGATGGCCTGCAGGCGAACGCGCCTGAAATAGCGGCGCAGAAAGCGGGTGATCCGGGTCCGGTTGAACTGCTGATCGACCTCGCCATGGGCCATCAGCTTGCGCAGCGATACCGGCTCGCCTAGGCGAATCTCGAGTGAGCGGCCATTGATGATCACGCCTGCCAGACGCTGTAGCCGCCCTACCAGCGACCAGCCATCGGCGGTCAGCAGGTGGCGCAGGCCCACGCGCTCCCGCTGGGGGGCACGTCCCCAGAACAGGGTGACCGGTACGAGGTCCACATCGCTGTCGGGATGCGCTTCCAGTACGCCGATCAGGTGATCCAGCGAGGCGGAGCGATCGACATGGCCGCGGTGGCGACGATAATGCGCGGCATCGAACAGTGCCAGATGTCCCGGAATGCGCTGGCCGTGGCCCAGGCAGATGCTCTCTTCCGGAGAAGGCAGGTTGTAACGCTGACAGAAGATGGACAGGGCCATGCGATCGGAGAGCGCCGATACCGGCAACAGATAGATCACCGGTCGGGTGCCCGGGTCAACAAGGGATTCGGGGCGTTCGGGATCGACGCTGCGAAAGCGCAGCCAGCTGCCGAGCAGCCGGCAACCGAGTCGCTGCCGGAATCCTTGTAGGGAGGGCGTGTCAGACATGGCCGTTTTGCTCGCTGAATCGGGAAAGCGGATGGTGTTGCCGACCTGAGGGGGCGGTCTGCATCGATCCGATGACATGGCACTATAGTATAGCGCTGGTTGAATCGACATGGCCCGGTAGGCAGGGCGGGGGAGGCGGTATGAGAGAGCAGTGGCACAACGGCAATCATTTCATCCTGTTGCCGGCGGCAGAGCGTTTTGTGCCGGCGCTGCTGGAGGCCATCGATCAGGCAGAAGCGTCGATTCTGATCGAGCTTTATATTGTTGAGGACGGCGAGATGGCCGAGCGCTTTTTCGCGGCACTCGAGCGCGCCGTTGCTCGCGGTGTTGACGTACGTTTGCTGATCGATGCCTGTGGCTCCTGGTCGCTGTCGGACCGGAGCAAGCAGCGACTGGTCGATGCCGGCGTGTCGCTGCGCGAATTCAACGCCCTGTCGCTCAGGCATCTGGGACGCTTTATCTCGCGGGATCATCGCAAACTGATCGTTCTCGACGGGCATACCGCCTTTACAGGCGGATTTGGCGTGAGTGATCTGTTTCTCGACTCATGGTTCGAGGTGGCCGTGCGTATCACCGGGCCCTGCGTCGATGACTGGATCGCTCTGTTCAGCCGGGTCTGGCGCTCCCGTCGAACGCAGGATTTCGTCACCGGGGCACGGCGGCGGGGTGGCGCGGCAGCGGTGAGGCCGCACCCGGTGCGCTGCGAAGGGCACATGGTCGGCCGCGTGGTCTGGGGCCAGGGCTATCGCTATCAGGCCATACGTCGCTCATTGCAGCATCAGATCGGCACCGCGCGTGAGCGCGTATGGATCTGTACGCCCTATTTCGTGCCCACCCGTACCCTGAGGCGACAGCTGCGTCGCGCCGCACGTCGCGGGGTGGATGTCAGACTGCTGCTGGCAGCGCGCGATCATGATCATCCCAGCGTGCGCTACGCCGGGCAGCGTTTTTTTACCCGGCTGTTGCGCTCGGGAGTGCGTATCTTCGAGTTTCAGCCACGTTTCATTCACGCCAAGTTCAGTCTGTGTGACGAATGGTCGACCACCGGGTCATGCAACTTTGATCACTGGAGTCTGCAGTGGAACCTGGAGGCCAATCAGGAGATCGATGACCCGGCCTTTGCCGGCGAGCTGGAGCAGCTCTTTGAGGCGTGCTTTGCCCAGTGTCACGAAATCAGCGCAGCGCACTGGGCGTCGCGGTCGCGACGTCAGCGGCTGCGTGAGTGGGGCTATGGGCTGATGGACTCGCTGATCACGCGACTGCGCTGAACGCTGCCGGCCGCCATCGCCCTTACCGGCGTTTGCCCGGCCCTCTGGCCTTGCCCTTGCCGCCTGATTTGCTTCCGGCGTTCCTGCCGCCCCTGGACGGCGCGGGCTTTTCGATCGGGGCGCGCTGCAGCAGGTAGAGATCCAGCGTCAGCTCGGCCAGCTGCCCCGCCAGACGGGTGGCTTCGGCCGGCTGCTGCCCGATGGCCGCAAGCTCCGGGTCTTCCTCGTCAAAGAGACCGGACAGGGTCATGAAGGGCAGCAGCAGCTCGGCAGCGGCCTCTTCCTGGGTACCGAACCAGGCCTGTTCGTCGAGGAAAACGCCTTCCATGAACCCGGCACACCAGAGCCGTACGGGGTGCTCGTTGTCGTCATCGCTGCCCTCAAACTCGAGCTCAAAGGGCAGGTCAGGAACGTTGCCGCCTTCAAGGACATCGACGGCGTTGTCGACCAGGGCATCCAGCGACTCGAGGATCTCCTGACGCTGCCGGTCGCTCTCGAAATCGGGCGTAGTGTCAAACACCAGGGCGTGACGCTCATCGCGGTCATGGGATACGGTCGAGATGGCCAGCGCTGTCAAAAGACCGTGGGCGCCGAACAGGTCCAGCGCCTCTTCGCTGACACGCTCGGAGTCGAGAAATTCGAACAGGGCATCAAGACGGTCATCTTCCAGCAGCGGTACCGGTTGCGGCGTATCGGCCGTGATATCATTCATTAAACAGTATCCATACAGTAAGCAGCGCGTGGCGCGGCAGCCGAGCCGCCGGGTCGAGAGCCGACAGTTTATCATCCATGACCGAGCCTCTTTCCAATCACATTGATGACTTTCCCGCCGGGGATGCCAGCCGGGCGCGGCTTATGGCCCATGTGCAGGCGTGTTTGCAAACGGCGCGGCGACACTATCCGGAATTGCCCGCACCCGGTGTCTGGTGTGATCTGCGCGGTCGCAGCGCCGGTCAGGCCCATTACGGTCGTGGCGGGCTGCGCTTCAACATGACGCTGTACGGCGAGCAGCCCGAGGCCTTTCTGACCGAGGTGGTAACGCATGAAATGGCCCACTGGGTCGTCCATCATGTGTATCCCCGCCGCGTTCGACCGCATGGCGTGCAGTGGCAGCAGGTCATGGTCAGGGTCTTTGATCGTCCACCCAGCGTCACCCACCGTTTTGATACCTCGCGCGCCAGTCCGGCGCCCTATCGCTACAGCTGTGGCTGTCGCAGTCACTACTTTACCCGGCGACGCTACAACAACGAGCGCCGCGGCAGTCGCTATTGCTGCCGTCACTGTGGCGAAAGGCTGCGACTTCAGGAGAAGAGCGCCGATCAGGACACAGGGTGATTGGTCGAACAGTGACCATGGTCTAATGGTCAGCCTGCCCCCGCATGACGCTAATCTAGGGATCACATTATTCATGATGGGTATCCGTGACCCCATCAGCTCGAGGAGATGCGACATGAGCCAGACTGCCCATGCCATGGCAGGTGCCGCACAAACGCTGCCTGGTCCGATAAGCGAACAGGACTATCGCGAACGCTATCGCTATTCGATCGAATCTCCTGAAGCCTTCTGGCGCGAAGAAATGCAGCGCCTTGACTGGATGCGTACGCCGGAAACGATATTCGACGGCCGTTTCGGCGAAAACCATTCCCGTATCAAGTGGTTCGAGGATGGCGTGCTCAATGCCTCGGTCAACTGTCTGGACCGCCATCTCGACAGCCGCGGTGACAAGCCGGCGATCATCTGGGAAGGGGATAACCCCGACCACCAGCGTGTCATCACCTATCGCGAGCTTCACAGGCAGACCAATCAGTTTGCCAACATGCTCAAGTCGCTTGGCGTAGGGCGCGGTGACACCGTCACGCTCTATATGCCGATGATTCCGGAAGCTGCCGTGGCGATGCTGGCGTGCGCCCGCATTGGCGCCGTGCATTCGGTGGTGTTTGGTGGGTTTTCTCCCGAAGCGCTGGCCGGTCGGATATCGGACTGTCAGTCACGCGTGGTCATCACCTCGGATATCTCGCGTCGCGGTGGCAAGCAGGTGCCGCTCAAGAAAAACGTCGACGAGGCCCTTTCCATCAAGGGCACCGACTGCGTCGAACACGTGCTGGTTGTACCGTGCGGCGATGATCCGATCGACTGGCAGTCACGCGATATCGATGCCTGCGAGATGATGCTGTCGCAATCCGATGCGTGTGAGCCCGAAGCCATGGGCGCCGAAGACCCTCTGTTCATTCTCTATACCTCGGGGTCGACCGGCACGCCCAAGGGGCTGATGCATACTACCGGTGGTTATCTGCTTTTCACGGCCATGACCCATCAGCAGATCTTCGGTCTGCGCGAGGATGATGTCTACTGGTGCGCCGCCGATGTGGGCTGGGTCACCGGGCACTCCTATGTGGTCTACGGACCGCTGGCCAACGGCGCCACGACGGTCATGTTCGAGGGCGTGCCGAGCTATCCGGATTACGGCCGCGTGGGAGAGGTGATCGACCGGCACAACATCACGATCTTCTACACCTCGCCGACGGCCATTCGCGCCATGATGGGCCATGGCGATCACGTCATGGACAGCAGCCGGCGCGACTCGCTGCGCCTGATCGGAACGGTCGGCGAGCCCATCAACCCGCAGGCCTGGCACTTCAGTCACCAGGTGATCGGTAACGGACGCTGTCCGATCATGGATACCTGGTGGCAGACCGAAACCGGCGGTCACATGATGGCGCCGCTGACCGATGTCGAGAGCGTCAAGCCAGGGGCGGCCATGCGTCCCTTCTTCGGTATTCGCCCGGCCCTGATGGATGCCGAGGGCCAGCGTATCGAGGGTGAAGGCGACGGCAGCCTGGTGATCGAGGGCAGCTGGCCCGGGCAGGCCCGTACCATCTGGGGCAATCACGAGCGTTTCGAGGAAACCTATTTCAGCACCCATCCCGGCGCCTATTTTACCGGGGACGGTGCGCATCGCGACGCCGACGGCGATTACTGGATCACCGGGCGTATCGATGACGTGCTCAACGTGTCCGGTCACCGGATGGGAACGGCTGAAATCGAATCGGCACTGGTGGCCCATCCGGCCGTGGCCGAAGCCGCCGTGGTGGGCTTTCCGCATGACGTGAAGGGGCAGGGCATCTATGCCTATATCACCCTGATGCAGGACGCACAGGCCAGCGATGCGCTGAGCCAGGAGCTCAACGATGTGGTGCGCCGGGATATCGGCGCCATCGCCAAGCTCGACGCCATCCAGTGGGCGCCGGGGCTGCCCAAGACACGCTCGGGCAAGATCATGCGTCGAATCCTGCGCAAGATTGCCGCCAATGAGGTGGATGGTCTGGGGGATATCAGCACGCTCTCCGATCCTGACGTGGTGCAGGCCCTGATCAAGGATCGCGTTAACCACTAGGTAATATGCTTATCTGCTTGTCGATCACGACAAGCGCGTCATCTTGTCGCATAATGAACGTTGGCTCCGGGAAACCGGTTGCCAACGTTTTATTTTGGAAATAAAAAAATCATGGGATAACATGCTGAGATTGCTGGTTACATTGACATGATCGGCAGATGGCATGATGACGCTCGGCCTTGCACTGCTGATGACGTGGCTGACCGCGTTTTGATGGGGCTGGGCCGTCCTGAATGATACGGGGAATCCTGGAGGAAACGCATGGCCTTTGCCCAGAAGTTTATCGTGGCAGACGATCACCCCTTGTTTCGTGCGGCGCTGACGCAGTCCCTGCGTCAGGTAGCGGCCAATGCCGAGATTGTTGAAGCCGATACCATGGAAGCCACCATCGAGGTGGTGACGCGTCATCCCGATGCCGACCTGATTCTTCTGGATCTGCGTATGCCCGGCGCACACGGTTTTTCGGGCCTGATACAGCTGCGCGGTCAGATGCCTGACATCCCGGTGGCCGTCATTTCCGGCAGCGAGGAGCCGCAGGTGGTGCGCCGCTCCCTTGATTACGGTGCGTCGGGATTCATTCCCAAGTCGGCGTCGCTGGATACGATCGCCGGGGGGATCAGCGCCATTCTGGACGGCGAAATATGGCTGCCTCCTGAAATGGCGGACTATCTGGGAGACGGCGACGAGGAGGAGGCCAGGTTTGCCGCGGCCATCGCCTCGCTGACGCCGCAGCAGTTCCGGGTGCTCAACATGCTCACCGAAGGGCTTTTGAACAAGCAGATCGCCTACGATCTCCACGTTTCCGAGGCCACCATCAAGGCGCACGTCACGGCCATTTTGCGCAAGCTGGGCGTCCATTCGCGAACACAGGCCGTCATTGCTGCCCAGAAACTCGAGGTAGAGCCTTCGCGCGTCGAAGAGTAGGGCAGTGACAGGCACAAAAAATCCCGGCATGAACCGGGATTTTTTGTGCCTGTAAGGCGTCGATCAGCTCATGTTCATTCGAGGCGTCGATTGGCCTGAAGGGTTCGGGTCAGCAGTGCCCGCAGGGCGGCCGGACGCACCGGCTTGTTGAGCTGATGATAGCCGGCGCGGCGAATCAGATCGGCAACCTCCTCGGTACGATCTGCTGTAATCACGATACCGGGCACATCGCCGCTGAAGCGTTCGGTAAGCGACTCCAGTGCCATCAGGCCGGTCACTTCATTGTCCAGATGGTAGTCGGCCAGAATGATATCGGGCTCGCCGCTCATGTTGCGGACCACCGAGCGGGCGCCGCCGATCGAGGTGGCCGTAAAGACCTCGCACTCCCAGCCTTCCAGCATGGACTTCATGCCTTCCAGCGTCATGGTCTCGTTGTCGATGCAGATGACGCGGGCGCCCCGGATCCGATTGCCGGCGCTTGTCTGCGACGTCTGCGTTTGCTGGCGGGTGAGGGTGGCGCCCTGCTTGCGGGGAACAGTCAGACCAAACATCGTCCCGTGGCCTTCCCGGGAGTGGATGGTGATCGGGTGATCGAGCACGCGGGCCATGCGGTCGGCAATCGACAGCCCCAGCCCCAGTCCCTTTTCGCTCTCGCGGTGACGCGATTTTTGATCCAGCCGGCGAAATTCCTGAAAGATCTCGGCCTGACGTGACTCCGGAATGCCGGGGCCGGTATCCCAGACCTCGATCGAGAGCTGCTCGCCCCGGCGCCGACAGCCCAGCAGTACCCGGCCGTGCTGGGTATAGCGCAGGGCGTTGGAGAGAAAGTTCTGGATGATGCGTCTGAGCATCTGCGGGTCACTGTCGATGACGGCGCCCGTCTCCACCATCTCCAGGTCCAGCCCGCGATCCTGCGCCATGACCGAGAACTCGGCATGCAGGGGCCGCAGGATCTCGTTGAGGGCAAGCACCTGGCGTCGGGGCGTCAGGGCACCGGCATCCAGCTTGGAGATGTCCAGCAGTGTGCCCAGAAGCTCCTCTGCCGCCTGTAGCGAGTTGTCGATGTGCACCAGGGTGTCGTGATGCTCGCTCTCCTCGAGGCGCTGGGTGAGGGCGGAGGTGAACAGTCGCGCGGCGTTGAGCGGTTGCAGCAGGTCGTGGCTGGCCGCGGCCAGAAAGCGGGTCTTGGACGCGTTGGCGGTCTCCGCCGTCTGCTTGGCCTGGCGCAGGGCCTGTTCGGCTTCCGAGCGGACCCGGTTTTCCTGACGCAGGGCATTGTTGACCTCGGACAGCTCCCGCGTACGCTCGCGGACGCGCTCTTCGAGATTCTCGTTGGTCTCCTTCAGGGCGATCTCGGCCAGTCGGCGTTCGGTAATGTCCTGATAGAGCGCGAAAAAGCCCAGTACCCGGCCGCCCTCGCCAAAGTGGGGTGTATAGGTGGCGAGCATATAGCGCGTGCCGCCTTCACGATCGAGCAGGGAGAGCTCCCACGAGACGCGCTCGCCGTTGAGCGCGCGCGCCATCCACGGCGCGCGCAGCTTCCACATGCTGGCGGTCATGACCTCTTCGGCGCGCTTGCCGATGGCCTGGAGACGGTCCACCTCCATGGCGGTTTCGTAGGCGCGATTGGTGAAGAGGTAGTGGCAGTCGCGATCGAAATAGGCGATCAGGGCCGGTACGTTGTCGGTATAGATGCGGATGTTGTTTTCGGAGCGGATCAGGGCCTCTTCGGTGCGCTTCTGATCGGTAATGTCCTGATAGGTATAGACAAATCCGCCGCCCACCATGGGCTTGCCGTGAATGTCGAGCACGCTGTCGTCCTGACGATAGCGCTGATAGTGATGGGCATGGCCGCTTCGGATGTTGTCCATCAAAAGCCGCACATGCTCCTGGGGGTCGCCGGGACCGTATTCGCCCTTTTCGGCGTTGTACAAAAAGATGCGCTCGATGGGTTCGCCGACATGAATCAGATGGTCGGGAAAGCGAAAGAGCTCCAGATAGCGCTGGTTCCAGACCACGATGCGCAGCTTGTGATCGACCACCATGACGCCCTGGTTGATGTTCTCGATGGTGGCCTGCAAAAGCGAGCGGTTGAACTCGAGCACCTGTGAGGCTTCATCGACGATGGAGACCACATCCGAGATGGAAACATCCCGGCCCGACAGGGCCGAATTCACCACGATGCGGGCCGAGGAGGCGCCAATGGCCGAGGCCAGCAGGCGTTCGGTAAAGCCGATCAGATCGATCGAGGCGCGCATGCCCGGATCAAGACGCTGCTGATGGCGCCAGCCATAGTCACTGAAGGCGCGCTCGACCTGATCCTCATTGAGAAAGCGCCGGGACAGTGCCTTGAGATCGCCCACCGAAGTCGTGCCGCCCCAGGGCCGATTGATCAGGGTCTGATGCGAGGCCACGCTGTCGACGAACAGCGAGGCCTGAATGCGCTCGACCACCCGCTGTCGCGTGATCTGGGAGAAAAAGATATAGCAGAACAGGTTTACGCCCAGCGACAGCAGCACGCCCTGGGTGATGGGGTCGTCAAGCGACAGCCCCAGCAGGTTGGCGGGGCTGAGCAGCTCGATGCCCATCGGCCCCGTTTCCACGGGAAAGGAGAGCAGGCCGGCGCGCACCAGTGTCGGCAGCAGCAGGGTATAGCCCCAGATCAGAAAGCCCAGCCCCATCCCCAGGCTGACCCCGAAGCGGTTGCCACGCTTCCAGTACAGCCCCCCGATCAGGGCCGGCGCCAGCTGGGCCAGGGCGGCCAGTGACAGCACGCCAAGGCTTGCCAGCGAACTCGAGGCGGCGGTGAGCTTGTAAAAGCCGTAGGCCAGCGCCAGCGTCAGGACGATGATCAGGCGGCGGATGCGCAGCACCCAGCGGGCATAGTCACCGTTGCGCGCGTCAAACCCCTTGAGACGCAGCAGCAATGGGATGACCACTTCATTGGAGATCATGATGGACAGCGTTACGGCGGCCATGATGACCATGCCGCTGGCGGCCGCGAAGCCGCCGATGAACGTGATCATGACCAGCCAGGGCTGATCAACGGCCATGGCGAGATGCAGCACCCAGGTGTCCGGATCAAGGCCACGTCCTTCAAGCAGCGTCATGGCGGCAACGGCCAGCGGCAGCACGAAAAAGCCGGCAGCAATCAGATAGAGCGGGAAGAGCCAGCGGGCCCGGGCCGTGTCATCGGTGCTGGTGTTTTCGACCACGGTGACATGGAACTGGCGCGGAATGCAGAACACGGCCAGCAGGGCCAGCAGGGTCTGGGTCCAGAATCCCTGACCGAAGCTGTCGCTGCTGAAGTGACTGCCTGCCGAAAGGTCCCGCACGGCGCGACTGGAAAGTTCGCTCAATCCATCAAACGCGCCCCAGGTGATCAGGGCGCCCAGCAGCATGAAAGCGCCGAGCTTGATCACGGACTCGAAGGCGATGGCCTGAATCAGCCCCTCGTGATGCTCGGTGGCATCGGTATGTCGGGTGCCGAACAGGATCGCAAACAGGGCCATGAGCACGGCCACGTAAAAGGCCGTGTCGCCGAGAATCGGCGAGCGCACGATGTCATTGTTGGCGGTCAGCACCATAAAGCTTGCCGCCATGGCCTTGAGCTGCAGCGCCAGGTAGGGGAGCGTGCCCAGCAGGGCGACCAGACTGGCCAGAGCGGCCAGTGCCTGGGTCTTGCCGTAGCGCGAGGCGATAAAGTCGGCAATCGAGGTAATGTTCTGTCGCTTGGCGACCCGGATCATCTTGGTCAGGATCGGCCAGAACAGCAAAAAGGCGAGAATGGGGCCCAGAAAGACGCTGAGATACTGCAGCCCCGAGTCGGCCACCTGGCCCACGCTGCCGTAGAAGGTCCAGGACGTGCAGTAGACCGCCAGCGCCAGACTGTAGACCAGCGGTCGCCGCTTTGCCGGCCCCAGCCGCCGCGCCCGTTGATCGCCGCGCCAGGCGATGCCAAAGAGCGTGACGATGTATAAAAGCGAGATGGTGAGCAGTAACCAGCCCTGAAACATCGTGGGAATCCTTGCCAGACCAGTGTAATGGCTGCTTCATGGTGACAGCCTTGAAATACGGATGACGATACGCGTGATGCCGCGACGTCATCGTCCCTTCAACCCCTGCAGCAGCGCGTCGATCTTCGCCTGTGCCATGCGGCGATGATAAAGTAGCGCCAATGTCGCATTAATCTGAAGTTATCTCCATGCAAGAACTTGATCAGTCCGTGAATACCCGTGACAAGCGGGAATTCGACAAGCTTCAAAAGCGCCTGCGCCGCAATGTCGGCAATGCCATCATCGACTACGCCATGATCAATGAGGGCGACAGGGTGATGGTGTGCCTTTCCGGTGGCAAGGATTCCTACACCATGCTCGAGATTCTGCGCAATCTGCAGCGCAACGCGCCGGTGAATTTCGAGCTGGTCGCCGTCAACATGGATCAAAAGCAGCCCGGCTTTCCCGAGCATGTGCTGCCGGCGTATCTGTCGGAGCGGGGCATCGAATATCACATCGTGGAACGGGATACCTATTCGATCGTGAAAGAGAAGGTGCCCGAGGGCAAGACGACCTGCGGGCTGTGCTCGCGGCTGCGGCGCGGCACACTCTACGGCTTTGCCAAAGAGATCGGCGCCGACAAGATTGCACTGGGGCACCACCGCGATGACATGCTGGAAACACTTTTCCTCAACATGTTCTTTGGCGGCTCGCTCAAGTCGATGCCGCCCAAGCTGCTCTCCGATGACGGCAAAAACATCGTGATCCGTCCGATGGCCTACTGCGCGGAAGCCGACATCGCCCGCTTTGCCGAGGCCATGGAATTTCCCATCATTCCGTGCAACCTGTGCGGCAGCCAGGAAAATCTGCAGCGACAGGTGGTCAAGGAGATGCTGGCCGACTGGGAGAAAAAGCATCCCGGGCGCATCGAGACCATGTTCAAGGCGTTGACCAACGTGGCGCCGTCCCAGCTGGCGGATCGGGACCTGTTCGACTTTCACGGGCTTGAAGAGAAGCAGCGCCTGATGAAGCGCGATCGCATCGATACGGTCAATCTGATGACACAGGAGGATGACCCCTCGCTGTCATGACATCGTCATTTTTGTTCAGGAAGTGTTTGACTTTCCAGCAATGATCGGTAGAATGCAGCGCCACATGACCCGGGTGGTTAGCTCAGTTGGAAGAGCACCAGCCTTACAAGCTGGGGGTCACTGGTTCGAGCCCAGTACCACCCACCATCATTGTTGATACGGTCATGTTGCTGTTTTCAGGGTTGCGGACTGGTAGTTCAGTTGGTTAGAATGCCGGCCTGTCACGCCGGAGGTCGCGGGTTCAAGTCCCGTCCAGTCCGCCAAATCTCTGGGTGCAGTAAAGTTTCGATACATGTGGACTGGTAGTTCAGTTGGTTAGAATGCCGGCCTGTCACGCCGGAGGTCGCGGGTTCAAGTCCCGTCCAGTCCGCCATCGAAACTGCAACATCGCTGTGTTGATCAAGCGATTATTGATCGCCCAATACGGTCGATTGCCGGGTGGTTAGCTCAGTTGGAAGAGCACCAGCCTTACAAGCTGGGGGTCACTGGTTCGAGCCCAGTACCACCCACCATCATCTTTCGGGATGATTTGACGTTACAAGCGCATGCGGACTGGTAGTTCAGTTGGTTAGAATGCCGGCCTGTCACGCCGGAGGTCGCGGGTTCAAGTCCCGTCCAGTCCGCCATCTGCTTGAACGTGTTTTACTCTCCCCCTGCAAGATTCTTTCCCCCTTGATTTTTTCCTGGTAGCGCATACCGCTCAGTCATTGCGCCATCACGCTTTTCGTGTGTCCGGCGATCGACCTGCTTGCCAGTCCTCACTGCGCGCTTCATGCTTGAAATGTCATGCCATTGATCGAGTGATCCTCGATCGGCACGCCAATAACAAGCTGCAGGATAACTCAAACATGACTACCCCCGGTTTCAGCAATACGGTCGCCAACAGCGATATTGCCACCGCTTCGCCGCGTTTTCTGGCCAGCGACAATACATCGGGCATCTGTCCCGAGGCCATGCACTATCTCTTGCAGGCCAACGAGCAGGACGATCTGGCCTACGGCAACGACGTCTGGACCGAGCGAGCAGCGAGTCGCTTCAGAGCGCTGTTCGAGACGGACTGCGAGATATTTTTCGTGTTCAACGGCACCGCTGCCAACTCGCTGGCTCTGGCGTCCATGTGTCAGTCCTACCACGGTGTGATCTGTCATCAGCTGGCCCATATCGAAACGGACGAGTGTGGCGGGCCGGAATTCTTTTCCAACGGTTCCAAGCTGTTGCCCGTCGATACGCCCATGGGCAAGCTCACACCCGAGGGCATCGCTCGTGTCGTGACGCGGCGCAACGATATTCACTACCCCCGCCCCAGGGTGGTCTCCATCACCCAGGCGACCGAAGTCGGCACGCTCTACTCGCTCGATGAGCTGCAGGCCATTCGGGAAGTGGCCGATCAGCATGATCTCAGGGTGCACATGGATGGCGCGCGTTTCGCCAACGCCTGCGCCTCGCTGGGGGTAACCCCGGCGGAGATGAGCTGGAAGGCCGGCGTGGATGTTTTGTGTTTTTCCGGGACCAAAAACGGCCTGGCCTTCGGCGAAGCCATCGTCTTCTTTGATCAGGAGCTGGCGCGCGATTTCGAGTATCGCTGCAAGCAGGCGGGACAGCTGGCTTCCAAGATGCGCTTTGTCAGTGCGCCCTGGCTGGGGCTGCTGGAAAACGATATCTGGCTTGCCAACGCCCGTCATGCCAACGCCATGGCGCAGCGGCTGGTCGATGGCCTCAAGGATATTGACGGCGTCAGTGCCATGTTCCCGGTCCAGGCCAACAGCGTCTTTCTTGAGGTCCCGGCCTCGGCGCAGCAGTACTTGCGCGAGTGTGGCTGGACGTTTTATACCTTTATAGGCGAGGGCGGCGTTCGCTTTGTGTGCAGCTGGAATACCTCCGAGGCGCTGATCGATGCATTGATCGCCGACCTTCGCCGAGCACTGGCACAATACCGCCAACAGTGATATTGATAAGACATCTTTCCTGATACCGGTGCGGCACAACGGATGCCGCACCGCCCGATTCGAGCCGGCGTGTTGCCCGGAATCCTTCCGGTGTGACGCAACCAACATCCTCCCTGAAACATGACACAACCTTCGATGAGCGGGAGTGCCGCAGTGGCTGATTGATTTTCATTGCAACGACGAGCGTGCATACGGCAGGGCACACCGTCGCAACTCAAGGAGAAGTTCATGAGCATTTTTGATCATGTGCAGCATCGCTTTGAGCGCACCCTCCAGGAAGAGATGAGCCTTCAGGAGTATCTTGAGCTCTGCCGCCAGGACCCCTCGGCCTATGCCAGTGCTTCCGAGCGCATGCTCGAGGCCATCGGTGAGCCGGAAGTCATCGATACGGCCAAAAATCCTCGCCTGTCCCGCATTTTCTCCAACAAGCTGATCCGTCGTTATCCCGCCTTTGCCGAATTTCATGGCATGGAAGAGGCCATCGAGCAGATCGTGGCCTATTTCCGCCATGCTGCGCAGGGGCTCGAGGAGCGCAAGCAGATCCTCTACCTGCTCGGGCCGGTCGGGGGCGGCAAGTCCTCGATCGCCGAGCGCCTCAAGGCACTGATGGAGCAGATTCCCTTCTACGCGCTCAAGGACTCACCGGTACACGAATCGCCGCTGGGGCTTTTCAGTGCCGAGGAGGATGGCGAGATGCTGGAAAGTGACTACAACATCCCCAGGCGCTACATGCGCAGCGTCATGTCGCCCTGGGCGGCCAAGCGCCTGCGGGAGTACGGCGGCGATATTTCCCGCTTCCGGGTCGTCAGGGTCTACCCGTCACGGCTCAATCAGATCGCGATCTCCAAGACCGAGCCGGGCGATGAGAACAATCAGGACATCTCCTCGCTGGTGGGCAAGGTCGATATCCGCAAGCTTGAGCTCTTCTCCCAGGACGACCCGGACGCCTACAGCTTCTCCGGCGGGCTGTGCCGCGCCAATCAGGGGCTGATGGAGTTTGTCGAGATGTTCAAGGCGCCGATCAAGGTGCTGCATCCGCTGCTGACTGCCACCCAGGAGGGCAACTACAACCCGACCGAGGGCATGGGCGCCATTCCCTTTGACGGGGTGATTCTGGCGCACTCCAACGAGAGTGAGTGGCAGCAGTTTCGCAATAACCGCAACAACGAGGCCTTCCTCGACCGGGTTTATATCGTCAAGGTGCCTTACTCGCTGCGCGTCTCCGAGGAGATGAAGATCTACGAGAAGCTTTTACAGCACTCGTCGCTGTCACAGGCCCCCTGCGCCCCGGACACGCTGCGCATGCTGGCGCAGTTTTCGGTGCTCTCCAGGCTCAAGGAACCCGAGAATTCCAGCATCTACTCCAAGATGCGCATCTATGACGGGCAGAATCTGAAGGACACCGACCCGCGCGCCCGCTCGATCCAGGAGTATCGCGACGCCGCCGGCGTGGATGAGGGCATGGAAGGGCTGTCGACCCGCTTCGCCTTCAAGATTCTCTCGAAGGTGTTCAACTTCGACTCCAGCGAAGTAGCCGCCAACCCGGTGCATCTGCTGTACGTACTGGAGCAGCGCCTCGAGCAGGAGCAGCTGCCGCGTGACGTGCACGATCGCTACCTGCGCTTTATCAAGGAGTATCTGGCGCCGCGCTATGTCGACTTTATCGGCAAGGAGATCCAGACCGCCTATCTGGAATCCTACTCCGAGTACGGTCAGAACATTTTTGACCGCTACGTGACCTATGCCGATTTCTGGATTCAGGATCAGGAGTTCCGGGACCCGGAGACGGGCGAGCTGCTGGACCGTCAGGCGCTCAACGAAGAGCTCGAGAAGATCGAAAAGCCGGCCGGCATTTCCAATCCCAAGGATTTTCGTCACGAGGTGGTCAATTTCGTGCTGCGGGCGCGAGCACAAAATGATGGCCACAATCCCGGCTGGCAGTCCTATGAAAAGCTCAAGGGCGTCATCGAACACAAGATGTTCGCCAATACCGAGGAGCTGTTGCCGGTCATCTCCTTCAATGCCAAGGCCTCCAACGACGACCGGAGAAAGCACGACGACTTTGTCGATCGCATGGTGGCCAGAGGCTACACCGAAAAGCAGGTGCGCCTGCTCTCGGAGTGGTATCTGCGCGTGCGCAAGTCCCAGTAAGCGGGCGGCGCCGGTACTTCCGGCGCCCATTCCCACCCTGAACGGGGCAGCCGGCCGGGTCGGCCTGCAGGAGGTGGCGACGTGAGCTATTTCATCGATCGGCGCAGCAATGCCCGTCACAAGAGCACGGTCAATCGACAGCGTTTTTTGAAACGCTATCAAAAGCACATCAAGCGGGCCGTGGAGGAGTCGGTCAATCGGCGCTCGATTACCGACATGGAGCGCGGCGAGAAGATCAGCATCCCGGGGCGGGATATTTCCGAACCCGTCTTTCGGCATGGTCAGGGCGGGCGGCGCACCGTGGTCAGCCCCGGCAATCGCGAGTTTGCCGAAGGCGATCGGCTGCGCCGCCCTCAGGGGGGTGGTGCCGGGGACGGCAGTGGTGAAGGATCGGCCTCCAATCAGGGGGAGGGCATGGATGAGTTCGCCTTCACACTCTCCAGAGACGAGTTTTTGAGCTTTATCTTCGATGGGTTGGAACTGCCGCATCTGGAGCGCAAACAGCTGGTCGACATGGCGGAGCGTCGGCCCATGCGCGCCGGGGTGTCGCGTCAGGGGGTGCCCGCCCGCATGAACATCGTGCGCTCGATGCGCGAGGCACACGCCCGGCGTATCGCCATGCGTGCCCCCATCAAACGCGCCCTGCTGGAAGCGCAGAAGGCGCTGGAAGAAGAAGAGCGCAAGGACCCGGTGCTGCGTCATCCCGGTCGAGTGCGCGAGCTCAAGGATGAGATCGAACGGCTGGAAAAGCGTCTGGAAGCCGTGCCCTTCATCGATACTTATGATCTGCGCTACAACCACCTGACCGACCAGCCGCAGCCCTCCAACAAGGCAGTGATGTTCTGCGTGATGGACGTCTCGGGGTCCATGACCCAGAACCACAAGGACATCGCCAAGCGCTTTTTCCTGCTGCTGTATCTCTTTCTCGAGCGCGATTACGAGCGGGTCGAGCTGGTGTTCATTCGCCACCATACGTCGGCTCGGGAGGTCGATGAAGAAGCCTTTTTCTATTCGCGGGAAACCGGCGGCACCATTGTTTCCAGCGCCCTGCATCTGCTTGATGAGATCATCGAGGCGCGCTACCCGCCGACGCAGTGGAATCTCTACGTGGCGCAGGCCAGCGACGGCGACAACTGGGATGACGACTCCGTGCAGTGCCGTCAGATCCTGATGGATGGGCTGATGCCGCGGCTTCAGTATTACGCCTATGTCGAGATCACCCCGCACGCCCATCAGGCGCTCTGGGATGAGTATCAGCGCGTGCAGGAAAGCTATCCCGAGCGTTTTGCCATGCGCCAGATCGTTCAGGCCGGCGATATCTATCCGGTCTTTCGTGAACTGTTCAAACGCCGTCAGAGCGGCCAGGAGGGACGGTCATGAGCGACAGCTACAAGCCGATCCAGGATGAGGATTTTCTGAGTCAGGGATCGGACTGGTCCTTTAGTGATCTGGAGTACTATGAGCGCGAGATCGCCCGCATTGCGGGAGAGTATCGTCTGGACACCTACCCCAACCAGATCGAGATCATCACCTCCGAGCAGATGATGGATGCCTACTCCAGCATCGGCATGCCGGTCGGCTACAGTCACTGGTCGTTCGGCAAGCAGTTTCTCTCCGTCGAGCAGGCCTACCGTCGCGGGCAGATGGGATTGGCCTACGAGCTGGTGATCAACTCCGATCCCTGCATCGCCTATCTGATGGAAGAGAACACCCTGATGATGCAGATACTGGTCATGGCGCACGCCTGTCATGGCCACAACTCCTTTTTCAAGGGCAACTATCTCTTTCGCGCGTGGACCGACGCCTCTGCCATTGTCGATTATCTGGTCTTTGCCCGGCGCTATGTCAGCGAGTGCGAGGAGCGTCACGGCGTCGAGGCCGTCGAGCAGCTGCTGGATGCCTGTCATGCGCTGCAGAATCAGGGCGTGGACCGCTACAAGCGACCCTCGCCCATCTCGGCCGAAGAGGAGGCGCGTCGTCAACAGGAGCGTGAGGGCTATCTGCAGCAGCAGATCAACACGCTCTGGAGCACCATCCCCCGGCTGCGCGCGGCGGATGCCGATCAGGCGGACGAGGCTCGGGACGAGCATCATTTGCCGCGCTACCCCTCGGAGCCGCAGGAGAACCTGCTCTACTTCATCGAAAAGAATGCGCCGCTGCTGGCGCCCTGGCAGCGCGAGATCGTGCGCATCGTGCGCAAGCTGGCGCAGTATTTTTATCCGCAGCGCCAGACGCAGGTCATGAACGAAGGGTGGGCTACCTTCTGGCACTACACCATCATGCATCGCCTTTATGATGAGACCCTCATCGATGAAGGCGTGATGCTGGAGTTTCTCCAGTCGCATACGTCGGTAGTGGCGCAGCCGGGCTTTGACAGTCCCTGGTACAACGGCATCAATCCTTATGCGCTGGGATTTGCCATGTTCAGCGATATTCGGCGCATCTGCACCGCCCCGACCGAGGAAGATCGGACGTGGTTCCCGGAAATGGCCGGCAGCGACTGGCTCGACACCGTGCATTTCGCCATGCGCAACTTCAAGGACGAGTCCTTCATCCAGCAGTTTCTGTCGCCGAAGGTGATTCGGGACATGAAGCTTTTTGCGCTGCTTGATGATGACCGCGACGACATGATCGAAATCTCGGCCATTCACGACGACCGCGGTTACAAGCGAATCCGGGAAGCGCTATCCCTGCAGTACTCGCTGGGGCATCGGGAGCCGGATATTCAGGTCTGGTCGGCCAGGATTCACGGCGACCGCTCCCTGGTACTGCGCCATGAGCGGACACAGCGGCGCACGCTGGATGCCTCGATGTCGCCGGTGCTGCACTATCTGCATCAGCTATGGGGCTTTCCCATCGTGCTGGAGGTGGTCGAAGATGGCGAGGTGGTGGATACCCATCACTACCCGCAGGTGTTCGAGTAACCCGGGTGTTGAAGTAGTCCCGGACGGCTGCCGACAGTGCCCCCGCGCTGCACGATCAATCCCGAAGCGCATTTTGCCACGTCATATCAGCAACCTGTCATTGACTGAGGTATACTCGCCGCCGCCCGAAAGGGCGGTTTGCGGGAATACCAAGGTTTTTGAAAATAGAGTGTCAGGGGATGGATATGGCGCGGCGACGCCCAGGGCTTTTAACGCGTTTCAGGCGCATGAGTGGTGTCGGGCTACTGACCACGGCGGTAATTTACGGGCTCTGGTACTACCAGGAGCGTACGTACTGGGAGCAGATGAGCTGGATGGGCACGCCGCAGGCCGAGACCTGGTACGACTGGAAAACGATCAATCGCACGCTGCGCAGCGACGGTTTTCTGACGGGGTGGTCGGATCTGCGCGCCAACCCGCTCTGGACCGTCTACCGCCTGGACCGGGTGGATCGCCCGGCCATCGGCGATCGTCCGGGGCATTTCAGCGAGGACTGGCGAACGCTGTGGCCGGTGACCTCGGATGACTACACCGGCAGCGGCTATGATCGCGGCCATCAGGCGCCCAACTACGCCATCGCGGCGGTCTACGGCCGTCAGGCACAGCTCGATACCTTTAAAATGAGCAATATCTCGCCTCAAAGGCCCGATCTCAATCGGCGCGTCTGGCAGCGGCTGGAAGAGGTGGTGATCGATCAATTTGCGACCCGGTTCGGCACTATCTGGGTCACCACCGGCCCCATCTTCGATGACCCCATCAAGCGCATGTCATCGCTGATCGAAATTCCGGATGCCTTTTACAAGATCATCGTGGCGCCGGGCGATGCCAAAACGCCGCCAAAAATGATCGCCTTTATCGTGCCCCAGGAGGTGCATGGCGATGAGCCGCTCGACCGCTTTCTGGTCAGCGTCAACGACATCGAGGCGCGCACGGGGTTCAACTTTTTCAGCGAGCTGCCCGAGGCGGTGGCCGATCGGCTGGAATCAGGGGTTGATACGCAGGGCTGGGGGCTTGAAGGCGTGGCGCGACAGCCGGCTCGCTTTTAAAACGCACGCTGTCATGGCGCCGGCATGACTGGTGTCATGGCAACAGGGCAGGCGTTAACGACAGCAGATGCAGGACAGCAGAAGACGGACAATCGGAAAAATTGACAGGAAAGGTCACGAAAGAGACAGCAGGAGAGTCACATGGTGCCCGGGAGAGGACTTGAACCTCCACGACCATACAGTCACTAGCACCTGAAGCTAGCGCGTCTACCAATTCCGCCACCCGGGCAGGGTGTCAGCAGCCAGAGGCTGTGATGAGAGCGATGAGTTGATCAACTGGTGCCCGGGAGAGGACTTGAACCTCCACGACCATACGGTCACTAGCACCTGAAGCTAGCGCGTCTACCAATTCCGCCACCCGGGCGTTGATCAGTCACTATTGTAACTACCTGAATTTGAAAGGACAATAGCCATTTCTTGTTCACCATCCCGACAATCACAGTGTTGAGATGGTGCCCGGAAGAGGACTTGAACCTCCACGACCATACGGTCACTAGCACCTGAAGCTAGCGCGTCTACCAATTCCGCCATCCGGGCAGGTGGGCCGAAATAATACGCAAAATTTTGAGCGATGCAAGGGGGTGAGCGCCGACAGGAGCCAATTTTTTACAGACGGCAATGTTGTCGGGTAAATAAAGGGTTTTGGGTCGTCCTGTCGAGACCGCTATAATCCGGCTCATGAAGACAATACATCACATCATTTCGCGCCCGCCGCTCGCCATCTTGCCTGGTATCACAGGACAACCATTTCAGGGAAGCAATCTATGAGTCAATGGACGCCAGCCGACGATCCGCAGGCGGACCGTGAGGCCAGTCAATATGACAATCCGGTCCCCAGTCGTGAATACCTGCTGCAGATTCTGACCGAGCACGGCAAACCGATTACCCATGAAGAGGTCAGCCAGCGGCTGGGCATCGAGGATGAGGATCGCCTGGAGGCTGTCCGTCGACGCCTGTCCGCCATGGAGCGCGACGGGCAGATTCTGCGTCAAAAGAGTGGTGCCTTTGAAATCATCGACCCCGAGTCCCTGCTGGATGGTCGTGTGGTCGGCCACCGCGATGGCATCGGCTTTTTCGTGCGCGATGACAAGCAGAAACCGGACCTGGTCATTCCGCCGCGTCAGATGCGGCGTCTTTTTGACGGCGACCGGGTACGGGTGCGGGTCAGCGGCAAGGACCGACGCGGCAGGGAAGAGGCCAGCGTCAACGAGATTCTGGAGCGCAACACGCCGAGCCTGATCGGGCTGTATCGCAAGCGCGGCAGTGACCTCGCCGTGGTTGTGCCCGAAAACAGCCGCATTGCCCATGAGATCATCATCGAGGACGGCGCGGCCAACGGCGCCGAAGATGGTCAGGTGGTCGAGGTGCGCATCACCACCCAGCCCGGTCTGCGCCAGCAGCCCATCGGTGAAGTCACCGAAGTGTTGGGCGAGCGCATGGACCCCGGCATGGAGATCGACATCGCCATTCGCGAGCACGATATCCCGGCCGAATTTCCCCATGAGGTGCTGGATCAGATTCGCGACATGAGCGATGAGGTGCGCGAGGAGGACAAGCATCATCGCGTCGACCTGCGTGACTGGCCGCTGGTGACCATTGACGGGGAAGACGCCAAGGATTTTGACGACGCCGTTTATGCCTGGAAGACCAAATCCGGCGGCTGGAAGCTGATCGTTGCCATCGCCGATGTGTCGCACTATGTCGAGGTCGACTCACCGCTGGATCAGGAAGCCTGGAAACGGGGCAACTCGGTCTATTTCCCCGGTCAGGTCGTACCCATGCTGCCGGAGCTTTTGTCCAACGGGCTGTGCTCGATCAACCCGGAGGTCGACCGGCTCTGCATGGTCTGCGAGATGAATATTTCGCAGCGCGGCGAGATCAGCCGCTACAGGTTCTATGAAGGCGTGATGCGCTCCCATGCGCGGCTGACCTACGAAAAGGTCGGTACCATGCTCGAGGATGCCGGTAGTGACGAAGGTCAGGCCCTGAGGCGTGAATACGCGCACGTGGTCAAGCCGCTGGAGGCGCTGCACGGGCTCTATCAGACGCTGCGTCAGGCGCGAACCGTGCGCGGCGCCATCGACTTTGAAACGACCGAAACCCAGATCATCTTCAACGAGCAGCGCAAGATCGAGCGTATCGTGCCGCGTACCCGCAACGACGCGCACAAGCTGATCGAGGAGTGCATGCTGGCCGCCAACGTGGCGACCGCCCGCTTTCTGGAGAAGCACAAGCTGCCGGCACTGTATCGCGTTCACGCCTCGCCCTCGGATGAAAAGCTGGCCACGCTGCGCGCTTTCCTTGGCGAGCTGGGGCTGACGCTGGGCGCCAGCGGCGAAAAGGGCAAGTCCACGCCGCAGGATTTCCAGAACCTGCGCGAGGTGATCAACGACCGCCCGGACGCCGACATCATTCAGACGGTCATGCTGCGCAGCATGAACCAGGCGGTCTACTCGCCGCACAACGACGGCCACTTCGGACTGGCCTACGCCGCTTACGCCCACTTCACCTCGCCGATCCGGCGCTATCCCGACCTGCTGGTGCATCGCGCCATTCGCTCGGTCATCCGCAGCCAGCGTGACTCGAGTCACGTTCAGCGCGCGGAAGGGGCACCGGATAACGAACCGCAGCGCTGGTGCCCGTACAGCTTTGAGCAGATGGTCGCCATGGGCGAGCACTGCTCGATGACCGAGCGACGCGCCGATGAAGCGACACGCGATGTCGAGGACTGGCTCAAGTGTGAATTCATGGCCGACAAGGTTGGTGATGTCTTTGAAGGCGCCATCGCCTCGGTCACCCAGTTCGGCCTGTTTGTACGGCTCAACGAGCACTTCGTCGAAGGGCTGGTGCATATCTCCAACCTGCCGTCCGACTATTACCAGTTTGAAGCCGAGCGACATCAGCTCAAGGGCGAGCGCAGCGGCGTGACCTACCGTCTGGGCGATGGCGTCACCATTCAGGTGGCCCGCGTGGACCTGGATGATCGCAAGATCGACTTCATGCTGACCGATGCGCAGCCCCAGTCGCGCCGCCGCATCCGCAAGCCCGGTGCTGATGCAGCCACCGGCGAGAGCGCGGCACCTGCCGCCGAAGAGGCGGAGGCACCGGGTAAAAAGCGTCGCAAGTCCCGGCCCGGCAAGAAGGAGCGCCTGCGCCGGCGTGAAGAAAAAGGGGCCGAAGCTGGCGCCACAAAGACAACCGATACCCTGAGAGCTGAAGAGGACGCGGAGGCGCGCAAGCCCCGCAAGCGCAGCACGACATCGGCCGATACCAAGGGCAGCGAGGCCGGCAAGGGCAAAAGCGGTGCCGGCAAGGGCAAAAGCAGAAGCGGCAGCCGGGGCAAGCGTAACAGCGGCAAGGGCGATCAGTCGTCATGAAGGGGGATCATCAGCGTGGTGGCAAGCCGGGCAGCAGCAAGCCCCGGGATTCCCGACGCCACAATGAGCCGGGTCGCGGCAAGCGCCGGGGGGCGTCGGGGGCAACGCCTGCCGTTCCCCGGGGGCTGGATGCCGTTCATGGCGTGCACGCCGTTGAAACGCTGCTGGCGCGCCAGCAGGTGCCCACCGAGCTCTGGATACAGGAAGGGCAGGCCGAAAAGCGTCTGGCGGACATCCAGCATCAGGCCACCACGCTTGGGTCGCGACTGGTATTGCAGCCCCGTGACGTGCTCGACCGGATCGCCGAAGGCGCCCATCAGGGCGTTATTGCCTTCTGTGAGCCGCTGGTGGCCGACAATGAGTCGTCCCTGTTCTGGCAGCTCGAGGCCAGGGGAGATCAGGCACCGCTGCTGCTGGTGCTGGATGGCGTGACCGATGTGCACAATTTCGGTGCCTGTCTGCGCTCGGCCGATGCCGCCGGCGTCATCGGTGTCATGGTCGCCCGGGACCGCTCGGCGCCGCTCAATGCCACGGTGCGCAAGATCGCCTGTGGCGGTGCCGAAAGCGTGCCGGTCTATCAGGTCACCAATCTGGCCAGGGCGCTGTCGCGGCTGAAGGAGCTCGGCATGCAGGTGCTGGGCGCTGCCGGCGAGGCGGAGGCCTTCGTGCACGATGTCGATATGCGCGGGCCCACGGCGCTGGTCATGGGCGCCGAGGGCAAGGGGCTGCGGCGTCTGACGCGCGAGCACTGTGACCGGCTCGTCAAGCTGCCCATGGCCGGTCAGGTATCGAGTCTCAATGTCTCGGTGGCCACCGGCGTCTGTCTGTTCGAGGCGGTGCGTCAAAGGCACGTCCGCTGATCCTTTTGCTTGCAAGCAGCGGGCCATCTCCCTACAATTGTGCGGTTTCGCGGCGGCCACGGCCGCCGAATGCATTTGCAGGGTAGCGAGGTGATGGCTTCGACCCTGCCCTTGTAACGAAAAATACCCTTCTATCAACTCCTTGCTTCCCATGGCGGCGATGTCTGTCATCGAGAAGCTGTTAAACCGAAAGGAGACACCATGCGTCATTACGAAATCGTGGTCATGGTCCACCCGGACCAGAGCGAGCAGGTGCCTGCCATGATCGAGCGCTATACCGGGCTTGTGACTGAAAACGGCGGTACCGTTCATCGTCTTGAAGACTGGGGCCGCCGTCATCTGGCCTACCCGATCAACAAGATCCACAAGGCTCACTACGTTCTGATGAACGTTGAATGCAGCGGCGAAACGCTGGCTGAACTGGAAAACATCTTCCGCTTCAACGATGCCATCATTCGCAACATGGTCGTGCGTTGCACCGAAGCCGTCACCGAAGCATCGCCGATGATGAAAGCGGCAGATGAGAAGGGACGCCGTCGTGAACGCGCCGATGATGAACGTCCGCGTGAACGTTCTGACTCCGATGCCGAAGAGTCGACCGAAGCTGCTTCCTGAGCTGATGCTCTGGCCTGAATCCACCTATTGGAGAGACTGACATGGCCCGTTTTTTCCGTCGCCGCAAGTTTTGCCGCTTCACCGCCGAAGGCGTGAAGTACATTGATTACAAGGACCTCGACACGCTGAAGGCCTACGTGACCGAGACCGGCAAGATCGTCCCGAGCCGTATCACCGGCACGCGTGCCCGCTATCAGCGTCAGCTGGCTACCGCGATCAAGCGCGCCCGCTATCTGGCCCTGCTGCCCTATACCGACAGCCACCAGTAAGCTGCCCACATCATGCAGGGGATCGCTCGCTGGATAATGCAGAGTACGCCGCGCGCGATTGGCGTGGCGCTGCTGGGGTCACTGATCCCGTGGCTTTTCTGGCTGTCTGCGGCGATCAGTGCGCTGGTGACGCTGCGCCGCGGTCTCGGGCCGGCGTCACCGGTTGTACTGGCAGCATCGCTGCCGGCAGGCTGGTGGTGGATGCAGGGAGACGCCATCCCGCTGGCCAGCATTCTGCTGGTCACGGTCATGGCCATTATCCTTCGAGAGCGATTTCGCTGGGGTGAGACCCTGCTGGCAGGGGCGGTCGTGGTGGCCGTGTTGATTCATCTGGGAATCTTCGCTCCCCCCGACGCCG
Organism: Kushneria sp. AK178; assembly: GCF_053903105.1. Taxonomy (NCBI): domain Bacteria; kingdom Pseudomonadati; phylum Pseudomonadota; class Gammaproteobacteria; order Oceanospirillales; family Halomonadaceae; genus Kushneria; species Kushneria sp. AK178. Next base: position 1,260,935 of record NZ_CP096381.1, read on the forward strand.
CACAGCTGATCGAGGAGGTCCGCGCTCAGGCACCGGAAATCGACGAACTGCTGCGGCAGTACGCAAGCCAGGGGGTGCCGGTCGAACGGCTGGCACTGTTGATGATCTCGGCCGTAACCGGCCTGATGGTCATGCTGGCAGCGACCGCCTGTCTTGCGCTGGCGCGCAGCTGGCAGGCCGCCCTGTATAACCCCGGCGGTTTCCGTGAAGAGTTCCACCGCTTTCGTCTGTCGAAACCGGAACTTGCCGGTGTGGTCGTGATGACCGCGATCGGCATGCTGGGCGCGTTTCCGGGCGCCGTTTTGATGGCCTGGGTGCCCCTGCTGGTAGCGGGCATTGCCCTGGTGCACGGTGTGGTAGGTGTAAAGTCCATGAGAGGGTTCTGGCTGGTCGGCTTTTATGCATTGCTGCTGACCACCTGGCCCACGTTAGTGATAGTGCTGCTGCTGGCGCTGATAGATACCTTTGCGGATTTCCGCACGCGTCTGATCGGCAGTCAACGTTAAGAGGTCCACGAGATGGAAGTCATTCTGCTCGACAAGCTCGGCAAGCTGGGTGGCCTGGGTGACCAGGTCAACGTCAAGCCGGGTTACGGTCGTAACTACCTGGTGCCCTACGGCCTGGCCGTTCCGGCAACCAAAGCCAATGTCGAAGCCTTCGAAACGCGTCGCGCCGAACTCGAAGCCGACGCCGCTGCGCGCCAGGCCGAAGCCGAGCGCCGCGCCGAAGAGCTTTCCGAGATCGAGCTGTCGCTCGTTGCTCGCGCTGGCGATGAAGGCAAGCTGTTCGGTTCCATCGGTCCGCGTGATCTGGCCGATGCCATCGCGCAGGCAGGCATCGATGTCGCACGCAGTGAAGTGCGCATGGGCGAAGGCCCGATTCGCCAGACCGGCGAATATGACATCGAGCTGCGTCTGCACGCCGATGTGACCGCCAGCGTTCGCGTTGTAGTGGTTGCCGAATAAGCCACGCCATATGGCGATGGGCATATCCTCGATATGCCACTGTGAAGGGGCACCCTGTGTGCCCCTTTTTTTAATGGCCCTGTACGCGGGACAGGCCATGACATGCTTTTCCTGTGGGCGTAGGCTATGACCCTGCGCTGCATCACTCTCCCGGGTACGTCGTAACATGGTTGATCATCGTCATGAGTGAAGTGATCGAGTTTGATCAGGAAACCGCTGCGCTCAAGGTACCGCCACACTCGCTTGAAGCCGAGCAGTCCGTGCTGGGCGGTCTGATGCTGGACAACCAGGCCTGGGACGAGATTGCCGATCGTCTGGTCAGCGATGACTTCTACCGCATCGAGCATCGTGACGTCTTCAAGGCCATGGGGCGTCTGGCCGAAGAGGGCCGCCCGCTGGATGTGGTCACGCTGTCCGAGGAGCTCGAGTCCCACGATCGCCTGGATCGTGTGGGCGGACTCTCCTATCTGGCCGAACTGGCCCGCAACACGCCCTCTGCCAGCAACATCCGCGCCTACGCCGATATCGTTCGCGAGCGCGCCACACTGCGCAAGCTGATCACCGCGGCCAATCAGATCGCTGAAGGCGCTTTCAACCCTCAGGGACGCACGGCCGATGAGCTGGTCAATGAGGCCGAGCGGCTGGTCTTTCAGATCTCCGAGTCCCGTCCCAAAAGCGGTGGCGCCATCGGCATGAGCGATCTGCTCAGCAAGGCGGTGGATCGCATCGATGAGCTTTTCAACCTCAAGGGGCAGATGACGGGGCTGTCGACCGGTTTTCGCGATCTGGATGACATGACCTCCGGTCTGCAGCCCTCTGATCTGGTGATCGTGGCGGGGCGCCCCTCGATGGGCAAGACCACCTTCGCGATGAATCTGGTCGAACACGCCGTGGTGAGCAGTGACAAGGCCGTGGTGGTCTTTTCGATGGAGATGCCGGCCGAGTCGCTGATGCTGCGCATGATCTCCTCGCTGGGCCGCATCGATCAGACCCGGGTGCGTAACGGTCAGCTCGAGGACGAGGACTGGCCGCGGCTGACGTCGGCGGTCAATCTCTTGAAGGACAAAAAGCTTTACGTGGATGATACCTCTGCGCTTTCGCCCAACGAGATGCGCTCGCGCAGCCGGCGCATCGCGCGGGATGCCGGCGGTATCGGCATGATCATGATCGACTATCTGCAGCTGATGCAGGTGCCGGGCCTGACGGAAAACCGTACCGCGGAGATTTCGGAAATCTCGCGGGCGCTCAAGGGCCTGGCCCGCGAGTTCAACTGCCCGGTCGTGGCGCTGTCACAGCTCAACCGTTCGCTCGAGCAGCGTCCCAACAAGCGCCCGGTCATGTCGGATTTGCGTGAATCCGGCGCCATCGAGCAGGATGCGGATGTGATCGCCTTCGTCTATCGCGACGAGGTGTATAACAAGGACAATCCCGACAACAAGGGGCTGGCCGAGTTGATCATCGGCAAGCAGCGTAACGGTCCCATCGGTACCGTGCATATGGCCTTTATCGGTAAATACACCCGATTCGAGGATCTGGCGCCGGGCAGCTACGGCCAGTACGAAGAGTAGACCGCGCCCTGATCAACCTGAACAAGAGACGGCGCCCCGGGCGCCATTTTCCCTTTCCTGATAAGCCTGACAGGAGTCAACATGCCGGCTGGATACCGTCGCGGCGGACGTCGTCAACCCAAACTGGAAGCACGTGGCACGCTTGAAAGCGTCGAAACCGAAGGGCCCTTCAAGGAGTGGCTGGGCATGCCGGATCTCTATCGGCATACCCTGACCGTCGATGGTGAGGTCTACTCCTATCAGGTGGAAGAGGCCGAGCTCGATGTCTCGGTGGGCGACTATGTCGTGTTTCGCTACAAGGAGACCAAGGCCGGGCGCTGGGTCGACAAGCGCTCGCTGGGCGTCGCCATCGACCCGTCCACCTTCAATCGTGATCCGGACTGACACGACCCGGTCGGGTCGGGGGCATGACGAGCGGGACCGGATGGCAGCATCCGGTCCCGTTTTGCGTTGCGGGGCAGCGACAGGCGTTAATAATGTCGCTCCGTTTGAAATGAGAAGCATTATTATTTAAATTCAATCGTCTATCCGTTCACGAGGTGCCGGCCATCGGGCGATGTTGTTCGCGGCGGCCGGTACCCGCTTATCAGGACCCGCCCCGGGGTGGTATTGCAGAAGATGGTGATCTCATGAGTCAGGCCGATTTTCTTCCCGTCAGTGGTGCTCAGGCCGGTATCTGGTACGGCCAGCAGAGCAGTGCCGTTCAGGGAGGATACTCCACCGCCCAGTGTCTCGAGTTCACGGGCACCATCGACGTTGACAGGCTGGCGCTGGCCGCCGCCCGGGCCGTGAGCGAGGCCGGGGGACTGTTCGAGGGGTTCGTGGCCACCGACAGCGGCCCGGCAAGGGTGGCAGGCACTGGCGTCGAGCCGGTGAGCGTGCCCGGGATCATCGATCTGCGCGATAACCGGCATGCCCGTGAGCTGGCCTGGCAGCAGATGGCGGCTCGTCGGGAGGTGCCCTTTGCGCTGCAGACGGGGCCGCTGTATCGCCAGGCCCTCTGGCGTCTGGCGGACGACCACGTTCTCTGGTGGCTCAACATGCACCATGTGGCGGCCGATGCCTGGGCCTATGGACTGATTCAGCAGCGTGCCGCCGAGCACTATATCGCGCTCGGCAAGGGGGAAGAGCCCAAAGCCGACTGGTATGGCAGCATCGATCGCGTCATCGAGGAGGAGCAGCGCTACCTGGCCGGCCGGGCACTCGAACAGGACCGTGATCACTGGCAGGCGCTGTTCGCTGATGACCCCGATCCCGTCTCCCCGGCGGGCCGGTTTGCTCCGGCGCAGCCCCACGCCCTGCGCTGTGAGCTGACGCTGGATCAGGCCCGGTCGCAACGCTTTCAGGCGCAGTGTCGGGCGCGGCAGCAGGGGCTTGCCGAAGCCATCCTGGCGGCCAGCGGCGCCTGGTATGCCCGCATGTGCCAGCGCAGCGATGTGACCCTGGGGGTCCCCATGATGGGGCGCATGCAGGGGGCCGCGCTGCGCACGCCCATGACGCAGGTCAACATGCTGCCCCTGCGCCTGACGAATGATTTCGGTGCCACGCCGATACAGTGGTGTAGCTCCGCGGCCGAGTCGCTGGGGAGTCTGCGTCGTCATCAGCGCTATCGTCATGAATGGCTGCTGCGTGATCTGGGGCGCCGCCCCGGCAGACGGCCGCTGCTGGGCATGCACGTTAATGTCCTGCCTCTTGATTCAAGCGGTCAATGGCCCGGCAGTCGGGTATACCGGCATCATCTGGTGGCCGGGCCGGTGGATGATCTGGTCTTCTCGGTCTATCTCGGCGGTGACAGCGAGGCCATGCGGCTGGCGCTGGATGGCAATCCGGCGCTTTATGATCCAACCGAGCTTGAGTGGCATCTCTCAAGGCTTTCGCAGTGGCTGGTGACCTTCATGGCCTCGCCTGATACGCCGGTGGGAGAGCTGGCGCTGGCAACGCCCGAGGATCATGACGCGCTGTCACGCTTTAACGCCACCGAGCATCCGGTCGAAACGACGCACATGGCGACGCTGTTTGAGCGTCAGGTCGAAAAAACGCCCGGTGCGACGGCGCTGATGTTCGAGGGGCAGGCGCTGGATTACGAGACGCTCGGGCGTGAGGTCCAGACACTGGCCGACACCCTGATCGCCCGCGGCGTCTGCCCCGGCGATGCCGTAGGCGTGGCGCTGCCGCGCTCGCTGGAAATGCAGGTGGCCCTGCTGGCAATCCATCACGTGGGCGCGGCCTGGCTGCCGCTGCCGCTGGAGTATCCCGACGCGCGCCTTGACGATATCGTCACGCGTGCCGAGCCACGCCTGATTCTGAGCAGCGATGATCAGCGCAGCCGCTTTGACCCGGTGCCTGTACAAGTGCTGCCGCTGGTGGATGCCGGCGAAAGCCGGATGCTGATGTCCGGCAGCCCTGCACAGCGCGATGCCGGCCTTGGCGCTTATATCCTGTTTACCTCTGGTTCGACCGGTAAGCCCAAGGGCGTGCTGGTCGAGCATCACGCCATCGTCAATCGCATCGTCTGGATGCAAGGGTGCTATGCGCTGGGCCAGGGAGACCGGGTGCTGCAGAAAACGCCCAACGGATTTGATGTGTCGGTCTGGGAGTTTCTCTGGCCGATGGTCAGCGGGGCAGCGCTGGTCATGGCGCGAGAGGGCGGCCACCGCGACCCGCGCTATCTGATCGATACCATGATCAGTGAATCGATCACTACGCTGCATTTTGTGCCCTCCATGCTCGATATTCTGCTCGATGAACTGACGCCTGAAGATGTTGAGCGCCTGCCCGCCCTGCGTCAGGTGTTTGTCAGCGGCGAGGCGCTCTCCCGGAATCTGGAGCAGCGGTTTCTCGAGCGTCTGCCCGGCGTGGCGCTGCACAACCTGTATGGTCCCACCGAGGCGGCGGTAGACGTCAGTGCCTGGCAGTGCCGGGGAGATGACGCCGGCAGCAGCGTGCCCATCGGCGCACCGATCTGGAACACCCGTCTGCACGTGCTGGATGCCGGTTTTCAGCCGGTGCCGGTGGGCATGCCCGGTGAGCTCTATATCGCCGGCCGCAATCTGGCGCGGGGCTATCTGGGCCAGCCGGAGCTGACTGCCGAACGCTTTATCGACAGCCCGGCGCTGGAGCCCGATTCAAGACTCTACCGAACCGGCGATCTGGCCCGCTGGCGTTTTGATGGCGTGCTCGACTATCTCGGGCGCATCGACCATCAGGTCAAGCTGCGCGGACAGCGCCTGGAGCTGGGGGAGATCGAATCGGTCATGCTCTCCCACGACGACGTGGCGCACGGCGTGGTCAGCGTCCATGGCAGCGGCAGCAGTGCGCGACTGGTCGGTTACGTCGTGCCCGATAGCAGCACTGCGCCGGACATCGACTCGCTCAAGCGTCATCTGGCGCGGACCCTGCCGGACTACATGGTGCCCGGCGTCATCATGACGCTCGACGCGCTGCCGCTGAGCCCCAACGGCAAGCTGGATCGTCGGGCGCTGCCGGTGCCCGACAGCGGCGAAGAGGGCATGGCGCCGACCACACCGCGTCAGCAGATCATGGCCGATCTGTTTGCTGATGTGCTCGGTCTCGAGCGTGTCGGCATCCGGGACAACTTTTTCGATCTGGGCGGCAACTCGCTGAACGCGCTGCAGCTGATGCGCCGGCTCAATGAGGCGCTGGGGTCGAATCTCACCATTGCCACGCTGTTCGAGGCACCCACCATCGAGGCGCTGGCGACGCTCGACGTCCAGGGCGCAGCGTCCGGCGGGCTGGATGTCGTGCTGCCGCTGCGCGAAGGCGGGGAGACGTCTCCTGTCTTTTGCATTCATCCGGCCGGGGGACTGGCCTGGTGTTATGCAGGGCTGGCGCGCACGCTGCCGTCCCGCTATCCCCTGTATGGCCTGCAGGCCCGCGGACTGCTGCCTGATGGCCGATTGCCGGCGACCATGGAAGAGATGGCGCGCGACTACATTGCGCAGATGCGTCGTATTCAGCCGCACGGTCCCTATCATCTGCTGGGCTGGTCGGTCGGCGGCATGATCGCCCATACCATGGCGTCACTACTGGAAAACGAGGGCGAAGAGGTCGGCATGCTGGTGCTGCTGGATGCCTATCCGGCCGATCTCTGGCGCGACATGACGCCGCCGGACGAAGGCATGGCCCTTGAGGCGCTGCTGCGGATTGCAGGCCTTGCCGACACAGCGCCTGCCGACAATGATAGGTCGCGCCGGGAGCAGGTGATTGCCCTGCTCAGAAACGAAGGCAGCGCGCTCGGGCAGCTGTCATCATCCACGCTGGACGGCCTGGTGGATATCGTCATCAACAACAGCCGTCTGGTGCGGGAGACCCATCACCCGGTCTACGGTGGCGACCTGCACTTTTTCACCGCGGCCGCACCCCGGGAAGAGGACTGGCTGGATCGGCGCGCCTGGCAGCCCTATATCGGGGGAGAGATCATTAATCTGGATCTGCCGGCCACGCATCCCGAGCTGATGCATCAGGAGCACCTGGCAACGATCGCGCAACGTTTAATGGCCGTGCTCGAGCCCCAGGCCACCCGTGTCGATACCGCGTCATGACGGCGCGCCGGCCCGAAACGCTTGTTGCCGATATTCTCGAGCGCTGCCCGCTGGTGGGGCTCGGGGAGATTCACTGGTGCCCTCAGGTGATGGCCGGGATTACCACGCTGCTGGAGAGCCCGGCGCTTGAGGGAACCTTTGACGATATCGTTGTCGAATTTGGTAGCGCGCGTCATCAGGCGTGGCTTGACCGCTATATTCGCGGTGAGACCATGGATGACGCGGCGCTGGCGGCCGTCTGGCGAGACACACTCTACTTTCTACTGTGGAGCCCGCCCGTTTATGCCGAGTTTTTCAGGCGACTTCGTGCCGTCAACCTGACGCGCTCTCCCGAGCGTCGCGTTCGCGTGGTACTGGCCGAGCCGGCCATCGACTGGGCAACGCTGAATCATGAGGCCTTTGCCTGCTGGCATGAACAGCGTGAGAGTGCCTATGTCGAGCGTATCGAGCAGGAGGTGCTGGCTTACGGGCGTCGCGCCGTTCTGGTCTTCGGACTGCGTCATCTGACGCATCACGGCCCTGCCGGCTCCCGTTTCGCCCCGCTGGGCGAACGGCTGGCCAGGCGTTACCCGGGAGTGATCGAGCTGATTCACCCCTATCATGAGGAAAAGGGCGTCTTTTCGGGCGATTGCCCGTCACGGGATGTACGCCATAATGGTCTGATGACGCCCGCCTCCTTTGAGGCGTCACACGGTCCTGCCATGATCGATCATCTCTGGCATCTCGGTGCGCTCGAGCGCCGGGTCGCGCTACCCGATGACCTCTTCGCCGACACCGATTGGCTTGCCACGGTCGTGGCTCGACTGCAGCAGCTTGGCGACGAGCACCTCATGCGAGCGAGACGGATGATGACAGCGTCGCAGCAGGCCATTTTCGAGGCCTGTCTGGCACGCCACGTCGGCCGTCAACCTCAGGCACTGTAGTCTCGCAATACCGATACCGGAAAAAGGATGCCGGCACTGACACGGAACCGTCATCCGGCACTGTTACGCTTTCAGCGACTGATAGAAACGATATAGAGATAGCCATCGCCGAGCGAGCGATGAGAAAAAATGCCCCAGGGAGGGTGATATGGAATTACAGCAACTCAAACAGGCCGCATCACACCAGCACCAGATTGAAGTGCGTGTTGTGCGCAATACATTGAGCCACATCTACCAGATTGAATGTGAAACCCGCTGCGGTGATCGACAAAGGCTCAGTCGCCGCGGCAAGCCCTGTCTGTTCCGCTCGATCGATGAAGCCATCGATCAGCTGCTGGATGCGGGCATCAGCCACGCCTGGATCGTGCGTCAGAGTGAAGAGGACGGCAGTGACAGTTCACGCCGTCGGGTGCAGCTGGGCGTCATGCCCCCGCTGGCCATGGCGATCTGATCGCCGTTGATTGCAGAAGGCGCATGCCGATAAAAATATCAAACTAAACTGATTCGATGACGCTGCGCCGGCAACTGCCGGCGCTTTTCATGGTGGCTGTATCAGGTCTTCTTGCTGTCCGTGCCGCCGGTTTTGTATCCCGCCCGATGATCTCCCCGCCCGTAGCCCGGTTCATAATCAAGCTGATCCAGAAAGCGAATGGCCTGCTCGCGCAGCGCCTGGCGCTTGTCGCTTTTCATCTTGTTGAGCGAGCCATAGATGAGCTTCATGCGCTGATTGCCGGCCAGCTGCTTTTCGTGGCGCTCCAGAAAATACCAGTAAAGGCTGTTGAAGGGGCAGGCATCCTCGCCGAGGCTTTTTTTTGACATCGTATCGACAGTGCCGGCAGTGATCCGACATGCGGTCGATGTATTTGCCCGAGGCGCAGTAGGGCTTGGAGCCGAGATAGCCGCCATCGGCGTAGAGCACCATGCCGAGCGTATTGGGCAGTTCCACCCATTCATAGGCATCGATATACACGGCCAGATACCAGTCGCACAGCGCTTCCGGGCGCACGCCGCACAGCAGGGCGAAGTTACCGGTCACCATCAGTCTTTGAATGTGATGGGCATAGGCGTTGTCCCGGGTCATCTCGATGGCGCGCTTCAAACAGCGCATATCGGTGTCGCCGCTCCAGTAGAAGGCGGGGAGGCCCCTGTCGGCGCCGAGCGCGTTGCGCTGCTTGTAGTCCGGCATGTTCAGCCAGTAGATGCCGCGGACATACTCGCGCCAGCCCAGAATCTGACGAATGAAGCCCTCGGCGCAGTTAAGCGGCACACGGCCATCACGCCAGGCATTCTCGGCAGCCTGACAGACTTCCAGCGGCCGCAGCAGCCCGGCGTTGAGCGCGCCGGACAAACAGGCGTGATACAAAAAGGGGTGTTGGTCGCTGATGGCGTCCTGGTAATCGCCAAAAAGGGGCAGGGCGTGTTCGATGAAATGGGCGAGATCGTTGAGCGCCTGGCGTCGCGTAACAGGCCAGTTGAAGCCGTCAAGCGATCCGAAATGATGGCCGAAATGCGTCTCAACCAGCGTCAGTACCTCGCGGGTCATGTCGTCCGGCTGGTGCCGTGGCGCCGCCGGTGGGTCGAGCTGGTCGGGCAGGGGCTTTCGGTTGTCATGATCGAAATTCCACTGATCCCCCTGCGGATTATTGTGCTCATCCATCAAAAGACCGGTATCGCGTCGCATCCAGCGATAGAAGTGTTCCATGCGAAATCGCTGACGCCCCTGTGCCCATTGCTGGAAGCCTTCCGGCGTGCAGAAAAAGCGATCGTCGTGAACCATGTACCAGGCAAGTGGCTCGCGGCGCCTTTTCTGAATGCGATCAAAAAGGCGCCATTCGCCGGGCCGGGTCACCCGGATTTCATCGCAGTCATAAAGCCCGGCGACACGTTCGGCCTCACCGATCAGATCCTGGGTGTTGTCGCTATCGTCCAGACAGGTGTAGTGCACCTGATGGTTCTGCTGTCGAAGTTCCCGGGCAAAATGGCGCATGGCGGCAAAAAGAAAAGCGATCTTTTGCGGATGATGCGGCACATAGCGACCCTCTTCCTCGACTTCAAACAGGGCGATGACAGCGTTGTCGGGAGCACCTGCCAGAACGGGAAGATCAAGGGTCAATTGATCACCCAGGATTACGATCAGGGGGCGAGACATTTACACTTCCTGCAGTAGCAAATAGGGACATTTCATCAACACGGTTCAGTCAGCGCTGATAGAATAATTTCATCAAAAGCGTTCCTTTTTGAGGGTTCGCGTAATCAGGCCCCTCTGGTCACTGCAAGGAGTATAGACATGGCGCAGGCCCCCTTCGGCGTACTGTTGGCCAATCTTGGCACCCCGGATGAACCGACCCCTGCCGCTGTACGGCGTTATCTGGGGGAGTTTTTGTGGGACAAGCGCGTGATCGACGTTTCCCGGCCGCTCTGGTGGTTCATTCTCAACGCCTTTGTATTGAGAACCCGCCCCAAACGAGTGGCCGAAGCCTATGCCGGCGTCTGGGAAGAGGAGGGCTCGCCCCTGCTGGCCATCGGCCGTCGTCAGCAGCGTGCCCTCAAGGCGCATCTGGATGCGCAGTATGGCTGTGACATCCCGGTCGAACTCGGCATGACCTATGGCAGACCCACCATGGAAAGCGCCGGTCTGGGCTTTCGTCGCGCCGGTGTCAATCGCATCGTGGTGCTGCCGCTTTATCCGCAGTATTCACGGACCACCACGGCCGCCGTCTTTGACCGTCTGGCCGATGCGCTCAAGCCCTGTCCGGACATCCCCGAGATGCACTTTATCCGCGACTATCATGACGACAGCGCCTATATCTCGGCACTTGCCGAAAGCGTTCGCGAGCACTGGGCGACCCGCGGCAAGCAGAACCACCTGTTGATCTCCTGGCACGGCATTCCCAAACGCTATGCCGAGGAGGGCGACCCCTATCCGAAGCACTGTCGTGCCACCAGCGAGGCCCTGGCCCGCGAGCTGGGCCTCGAGGACAGTCAGTGGACCATGACCTTCCAGTCCCGTTTCGGCCGGGAGGAGTGGCTCAAACCCTATACCGACGAGACGCTCAAGAACTGGGATGTGAAGACCACGCCCGGCATCGATGTGATCTGCCCGGGCTTTGCCGCCGATTGTCTGGAAACGCTGGAGGAGATTCAGGAAGAGAACCGCGAGTACTTCGTGGAGGCCGGCGGCGAAGACTACAGCTATGTGCCGGCACTCAATGACCGCGAAAGCCACATCGACGCGCTGGCGGGGCTGGTCGAAAGAAACACGCGCAACTGGCGCTGAGACCAACGGGCCGGCGCCTCAGGGGCGCTGGCCGCTGCCGGGGTCTTCCGGATGCGGCGTATCCGGTTCGTGGCCCACGTCCTCTTCACGCAGCTCGCTGGGCGCCCCCGTGGTGGAAACATCGCTGGGCAGCTTCTGATGCAGCGCCACCTTGGCCAGCAGGTGGGCGCTGATGGGCGCTGTAATCAGCAAAAAGATGGTGACCAGCAGCAGCTGAATGTGGAAGGTACGCTCGATCAGCACGAAATAGAGCGTGCAGGCGACCAGAATCAGCCCCACCCCCAGGGTCGTGGCCTTGGCCGGGCCGTGCATGCGCAGATAAAAGTCGCGCAGATGCACCATGCCGAAGGAGCTGATGAAGGTAATCAGCCCGCCGGCAATCAGAAAAAAGGCTGTCAGCGCTTCGAGCGCCGTATCGATCCATGCCTTGTCCAACCACGCCATGATGGCCTCCTATTCGATAATGTCGCCGCGCAATAGATACTTGCATACCGCCACGGTGCTGATGAATCCCAGCATGGCGATCAGCAGGGCGCCCTCGAAATAGACCCGTGTGCTGAGCCAGATCGTGTACAAAATGATCAGGGCGATGCTGTTCACGTACATGGTGTCGAGCGCGATGATGCGATCCGGCAGGGAAGGCCCCACCAGCAGTCGATAGGCATTGAGCACGATGGCCATGGCGACCAGGAAAAAGCTGATCCACAGCGCAATACCGATCATTCGTAAATCTCCATGAGCGGTCGCTCGTAACGGTGATAGATCTCGTCGATGATGGACTGCTCGTCGTCGGTATCCAGCACATGAATCAACAGGCTGCGTCCGTCGAGTCGCAGGTTGGCCGAAATGGTGCCCGGTGTCAGGCTGATGGTACTGGCCAGCAGCGTAATGCTGAAATCGCGCTTCAGTGTCAGGGGATATTCGACAAAGGCCGGCCGAGGGCGGCGCCACGGACGGGCAATCAGCCAGGCCACTTCCAGGTTGGCCAGCAGAATATCCAGCAGAACGCGCAGGGTATATCGCACCAGCAGCAGCGGTTTTTTGACCACCGGCTGGGCATCCCAGAAGCGCTGGGTCATCAGGGGGATGGCGATGCCCAGAATGGCGCCCATGATCACCGAGCCATAGTTGATGACATCGGAGAGCATGATCCAGACCAGTGTCAGGATCAGCGACAGGATGGGTCGGGGGAGACAGCGTTTAATCATGATCGGCAGACGCTCCTGACGCAGCTGAAGGCACATCACCCAGCACCGCGCTGCGGTACTGTCCGGTGTCGGCAACCTGTTCGGCCGTGGCCCGGGTGTAGCCGCCGATGGGCCCTGCCAGCACAACCAGCAGCGGCGCGGCCGAGAGCAGCAGCACTGTTCCGGTCAGCTTGCCGCGGGAGAGGCGCTCGCTGCCCTTGTCGCCGTTGTTGTGGCGCCAGAAAATGGTCGAGCCGGCACGCGAGGTCGCGATCACGCCTGCAAGTCCGGAGAGTAGCAGCAGGGGCCACAGCCACAGCCCTTCCGACAGCGTGGCGGTGGACATCAGCCACGCCTTGGCCAGCGCCCCTGACATGGGCGGCAGCCCCGCCGAGGCCATGGCGCCGACCATGTAGAGGGCGCTGAACAGCGTGGCGTATCTGAATTTACGGCTGCGCACGATACGGGTACCGACCTTGCCGCGCTGGTCGGCAATCAGATCGGCCAGCAGGAAAAGCCCGCCGTTGATCAGCGTGGTATGCAGCAGGTAGAACAGCATGGCGCCTCGTGATGCCGTGCTCTCCATGCCCAGCCCGCACAGCAGGGTGCCGATCGAGATCAGCATGAAGTAGGCAATCTGCATGCGCAGGTCACGCGCTGCCAGCACGGCGATCATGGCCAGGGCCAGCGTGGCCAGCCCGCCCCACCACAGCCAGGGCTGGGCCAGATTCGAGAGGCTACCGGCCTGCTCCCCGAAGATCAGGGTGAACACTCGCAGGATGGCGTAAATGCCGACCTTGGTCATGATGGAAAACAGCGCGGCGATCGGTGCCGGCGCCGAACTGTAGGCGCGTGGCAGCCAGAAATAGAGTGGCAAAATGGCGGCCTTGAGACCGAACACCACCAGCAGCAGCAGGGCGCCCGCCCGTACGAGACCCTGTCGGTCCGGCGGCAGCTGGCCGATGCGCTCGGCCATGTCGGCCATGTTGAGCGTGCCGATGCTGCCGTACAGAACGCCCAGCCCGATCAGAAACAGGGACGACCCGGCCAGGTTGAGCACCACATAGTGTACGCCGGCCTGGACGCGCGACTTGCCGCCGCCATGCATCAACAGCGCATAGGAGGCCAGCAGCAGCACCTCGAAAAAGACGAACAGGTTGAACAGGTCGCCGGTCAAAAAGGCGCCGTTGATGCCCATGAGCTGCAGATGGAATAGCCCGTGGAAGTTGGACCCCTGGTTGTCCTCGCCACCGCTGGCGTGGATCACGCTGCCCAGCGCCAGCAGGGCGGTCAGAAGGACCATCATGGACGACAGACGATCGGCCACCAGCACGATGCCATAGGGCGCCTGCCAGTTGCCCAGCCGATAGACCAGCGTGTCGCCACCGGCGACCTGACCGACCAGCCAGACACCGACGAGCACCAGCAGCGAGGTGGCCGTGATGGAAATGGTGCGCCTGACCGGGTCAACCCCTTCACGCTTTCGCAGCAGGATAATCGCTACCACCAGGGGCAGCAGAACCGGGAGGATGGGCAGATGCTGCATCACGCCTTGTTCTCCCGCGGGTCGTCACGGTCGGTCCGGCTGCCATCGACGCTGTCGCTGCCCAGATCGCCGCGGGCGCGCATCGCCAGAATGATGGCGAAGGCCGTCATGGCAAAGCCGATGACGATGGCCGTCAGGACCAGCGCCTGTGGCAGCGGATCGGCGTAGCTGTCGTTGGTGCCGACCAGCGCCGCACCGTGCGTGGTCAAACCGCCCATGGAGAACAGGAACAGATTGACGGCGTAGGAGAGCAGCGTCAGTCCGACGACGACCGGAAAGGTGCGTCCGCGCAGGGTCAGATAGACGCCGCTGGCCGTCAGGATACCGGTGGTGATGGCGTAGAGCGCTTCCATCAGGGCGTGTCCTTGTTGGGTCGATGGGTGGTGGTGAGCTTGCCCAGATTGGCCAGAATCATGAGCGTGGCGCCAACGACTGCCAGATAGATGCCGCCATCAAAGATCAGTGCACTGGCCAGCTCGATATCACCGATCAGGGGCAGGTGGAAATGATCAAAGGTCGAGGTCAAAAACGGATAGCCAAACAGCCAGCTGCACAGCCCGGTCACGGTGGACAGGGCCACGCCGGCGATGGCAATGGGCTGGAACTGGAAGTCCAGTCGCTGCTGCGCCCACTCGACGCCGCGTGACATGTACAAAAGGATCAGGGCCACCGCCGTGATCAGACCGGCGATGAAGCCACCCCCCGGCTGATTGTGACCGCGGAAAAAGATAAAGAACGACACCAGCAGAGCCAGCGGCAGCAGGGTCTGGGAGACCACCATCAAAAGCGTGGGATGACGATCATCGGACCACAGGCGGCCTTCCATGTCGGTGGATGGCATGAACAGGCGCAGCCGATTCAACAGCTTGAAGATGGCAAGCCCGGCAATGGCCAGTACCGTAATTTCACCCAGGGTATCGAAGCCACGAAAGTCCACCAGGATGACGTTGACCACGTTGTGGCCGCCGCCGCCCGGCACGCTCTGATCGATGAAAAATTGCGAAATGCTGTCGAGATCACGCGTCAGAACGGCGAAATTGAGACTCGCCACTGCGCCACCAAAGCCCATGGCAATCAGCACATCGCGCACCACACGGGCTCCCCCGGACTCCTTGGGCGTTTTCTGCGGCAGGAAAAACAGCGCCAGCATCAGAAGGATCATGGTCACGACTTCCACCGACAGCTGCGTCAGGGCCAGATCGGGTGCCGAGAAGCGGGCAAAGGTCAATGCCACGACCAGCCCCACCACGGAAAGCATCAACAGCGAAATCAGGCGGTAGCGATGCAGCGCGGCCGTCAGCACCCCGCCCATGATCAAAAGCGCAGCGCCCAGTACTACGATCGGGTCCAGCGCCTGCTGGCCGAGGCTGCCGGTCAGGACGTCCAGATCCGCCAGTCCCAGCCCCATGGCCAGAACGGAGACGGCCATTAGAAGGAACATGTAGCGCTGCAGCGAGCCGTTCTCCATGCGATCAATCACACGCTGACACAGTCTTACCAGACGCTGAGTGAAGGCTTCGAAAATGTAGCGGGCATCCTGCGGCCTGAACTGACGGTTGAAGTGCATCATGTGGCGATGCAGCTGATGCAGTACGACACCGCCGACAATCACGGCCATGCTCAGCAGCAGGGCAGGGTTGATGCCGTGCCAGAGCGCCAGATGAAATTCGGGCATCTCGCCGGACACCGTGGCGCGCACGGCATCCTCGAGAATCGGTGACTGGGGCAGGGTGGGGACCAGTCCCACGATGATGCACAGGGCCACCAGCAGCTCGACCGGGAAACGCATCGGCCAGGGCGGCTCATGCGGCGTTTTGGGTGGCTCCTGGCGCGGCCGCCGAAAGAAGGTGGCATAAGCCAGACGCAGGGAGTACGCCACCGACAGCAGACCGCCCAGGCCCGCCAGCAGGGGAACAATCCAGGCCAGACCGCCAAACTGGCGTGAGGCCAGCGCTTCGGTGAAGAACATCTCCTTGGAGATAAAGCCGTTGAAGGGCGGCAGGCCGGCCATCGAAGCAGTGGCGATACAGGTGATCACCGTCGTGACAGGCATGAGTCTGTAAAGACCGCCGAGCTTTCGTACATCGCGGGTGCCGGTTTCGTGATCGACAATGCCGGCCGCCATGAACAGCGACGCCTTGAACAGGGCGTGGTTGATGATGTGGAACAGGGCGGCAATCAGCGCCTGCGAATTGCCAAGGCCGAGCAGCGAGGTGACCAGTCCCAGATGACTGATGGTCGAAAAGGCCAGAATGCCCTTGAGATCGGTTTTCAAAAAGGCGAACCACGCCCCGTAGACCAGCGTGACCAGACCGGTCAGGGTCACCATGACCGTCCAGAGCTCGGTGTTCGACAGCGCCGGGTGCAGGCGCAGCATCAAAAAGATGCCGGCCTTGACCATGGTGGCCGAGTGCAGATAGGCCGACACCGGCGTGGGCGCGGCCATGGCATGCGGCAGCCAGAAATGGAACGGAAACTGGGCCGATTTGGTAAAGGCGCCCAGCAGCACCAGCACGATAATGGCCGGGTAGAGCGGGCTGGCGGTGATGAGGTCATGGCTTTCAAGCACCACGCCCATGTCGTAGGTGCCCGTAACCCTGCCGATCAGGAGGATGCCGGCCAGCAGCGCCAGGCCGCCGGCGCCGGTCACCGTCATCGCCATGCGGGCGCCCTTGCGCGCTGTCGTTTCGTGTGACCAGAAGCTGATCAGCAAAAACGAGGAGATGCTGGTCAACTCCCAGAAGCCCCACAGCAGCAGCAGGTTGTCCGAGGTGACAATGCCGACCATGGCGGTCATGAACAGCATCAAAAAGGCATAGAACCGCGACATCGAGTCCTGCTCGGACAGGTAGTAGCGGGTATAGAGGATGATCAGCAGCCCGATGCCGAGAATCAGCAGCAAAAAGAGCAGCGACAGGCCGTCCAGTCGAAAGGCCAGTTCGAGTCCCAGTGCGGGGAGCCATTGCAGCGAGGTGCGCATGACCTCTTCGCCGTCATGCCCCAGGTAGAAAAACACGACCAGGCCAAGTGCGACGGCCGGTGCAATGGCGGTCGCCAGGGCACAGACGGTTCTGCCGCCGCGAATGGCAAGCGCCGGGACGAAAACGCCCAGAAAGGTCAGCAGAGGGATCCAGGGCAGGGTCATGAATGCTTGTTTCCTGATGAATGGCTTCCAGTGTACTGACTATTCGACATGCCACGGTGGCCGATGAACGCCAGCGCAGACGCTGAAACGTTTCGGATGGCGAGCATCATGAATAGACGACACAGCGAGCAAATCCCGCAGTGCAGCACGTGTCAGTTGATTCCTTGCAGGGCCGGCCAGAGGTCTTGAACACAAACCCGCCATGGAGCGGGAGCCGTTTCCCGTAAGGGGGCGGCCCTTGTTATTGAAGCGTCGCAGAATGTTGTGTCATGCAATGACATCAAGCAGTTAGGCGATTCTCCCCTGCAGATGCCGCGCTGGCAATACCCCATGTCCCATGTGGGGGGCGCTTTTCGCTGTCAAACCTTGATCTTAAGGTTATATGATTGAAAAAAGCACGCCATTGCCGCTGTAATGCGAACCTACCATAGCATATCGATCCCGATTTGCTGTCTTCTTCCATAAATGGGCGTGGATGTTGAACGGTGTGACACCGCCGTTCGGGACGAACAGGTCGTGACATCGGGTAACGCAAGGAGAGAAAGCGCATCATGCAGATTGCCGTGTTGACCGGATTTGTACTGGCCCTCCTTGTGCCTGTTATATCCCGCTGGTGCGGTGGCCGCACCGGGACCCTCCTGGCGCTCTATCCTGCGGCTGTTGCCCTCTGGCTGGTCTCGCTGGCGCCGGAAGTGCTGCAGTCGGGCGGTATTCTTTTCGAGCAGGCCTGGGCGCCCAGTCTGGGACTGAGCCTGAGCTTCTGGCTGGATGGCCTGTCGCTGCTGTTCGGTTTGCTGATCAGCGGCATCGGGGCGCTGATCATTATCTATGCCAGCGGCTATCTCCATGGTCATCCGCAGATCGCTCGTTTCTATGTGCTGATTTTGTCATTCATGTCCTCCATGCTCGGCGTGGTCATGGCCGATGGTCTGATGACGCTGTTTGTCTTCTGGGAACTGACCAGCATTACCTCCTACATGCTGATCGGCTTCAACCATGAGGATGCGGCGGCCCGCAAGTCTGCCCTGCAGGGGCTGCTGGTCACCTTTACCGGTGGGCTGGCACTTCTCAGCGGGCTGATACTGCTCAACGTGGTGGGCGGCAGCTGGTCGCTTCAGACGCTGCTCAGCGATGGCGAGGCGCTTCGCGAGCACGCGCTCTATCTGCCGATGCTGCTGTGTCTTCTGGGCGGCGCCTTTACCAAATCGGCCCAGTTTCCGTTCCATTTCTGGCTGCCCAATGCCATGGCCGCGCCCACGCCGGTGTCGGCCTATCTGCACTCGGCCACCATGGTCAAGGCCGGCATCTATCTGATGGCGCGGCTTCAGCCCGGCCTGGGGGGCACCGAGGCCTGGATGACCATTCTCTGCGTGGTCGGCGCGATCACCATGGTCGTGGGCGCTTTCCTGGCGATCCGCTTCACGGGCATCAAGAAGGTACTGGCCTATTCCACCATCATGGCACTGGGGACGCTGACCATGCTGCTGGGCATTGGTGGCGAGGCGGCCATGATCGCCTTTGTGACCTTCCTGACGGCCCACTCCCTCTACAAGGGCGCCCTGTTCATGGTGGCCGGGGCGCTCGATCACGAAACGGGCACCAAGGACATCGAGGAGATGGGCGGGCTGCGACGCGCCATGCCGGTCACGGCCCTGTGTGCCTTCGTGGCGGCCATGTCGCTGGGCGGGATCATTCCACTGTTCGGCTTTGTGGCCAAGGAGCTGATGTTTGAAGCGGTGCTGGATGCTTCGCGCTTTACCGGCTTTTTGATCGGCATGAGCCTGCTGGCTTCGGTACTGGTCGTGGCGGCCGCCGGCATCGTGGCCCTGCGCCCCTTTTTCGGTGCACTCAGGACCACGCCAAAGACGCCGCATGAAGCGCCGCTGTCCATGCTGGCCGGGCCCTGTGTGCTGGCCGGGCTGTCACTGGTACTGGGTGTCATGCCCTCGCTTGCCGGCGATGGCCTCCTGAATGCTGCTGCCAGCGCGGTCATGGGAACAGCAGTGGTGAGCGATCTGTATCTCTGGCACGGCATCAACACGGCGCTGATGATGTCGATGTTCAGTCTCTGTGTCGGTCTTCTGGTGTGCTGGCGCTGGGCGGGCGTGCGAGGCGTTATCCATCGCTTCAGCCCGGTGCTCGATCGCGGGCCGGAAGCCGGTTACTGGAAGCTGATGGATTGGCTGGTACGTGTGGCCGAGTGGCAGACCCGTCTGCTGCAGAGCGGCTATATGCGCAACTATCTGATCCTGACCCTGGTCAGTTTCATGGGGCTGACCGGCTATACGCTGCTGGTGCGTCACGGCCCGGTATTCGATCTCGAGCTGGATGTGCGGTTGCAGGAGGTGGTCGTGGCGCTGGTGACGGCTGCCAGTGCGGTCGTGGCCTGCCTGATGCGCTCGCGTCTGGCGGCCGTGGCTGCCGCGGGCGTCATGGGCTTTGGTATCGCGCTGATCTTTTTGCTGTTCAGTGCGCCGGATCTGGCCATTACGCAGCTTCTGATCGAAACCCTGACCGTGATCCTGCTGATTCTGGTGCTCTTTCGCATGCCGCAGTTTTCAAGCCTGTCGACGCCCATGGACCGCGTTCGCGACATGCTGGTATCGGTCAGCACGGGCGTGCTCATGACGCTTTTGATCCTGACCATCCTCTCTCAGGATCTTTTTACCTCGATTTCCGAATACATGATCGAAAACAGCGAACCGCTGGGCCATGGCCACAACATCGTCAACGTCATCCTGGTTGATTTTCGAGCGCTCGATACGCTGGGTGAAATCTTTGTGCTGTCCCTGGCGGCCATCGGTGTACTGGCCATGCTCAGACTGCAGGCAAAAGAGAAGAAGGCATCATGAAAACGGGTACCCTGATTCTGACAGTAGCCGCACAGACCCTGGTGCCGCTACAGATTCTGTTCTCTCTTTTTCTACTGCTGCGTGGCCACGATGAGCCCGGTGGCGGCTTCATCGCCGGGCTGGTCGTGGCAGGTGCCTTTGCGCTGCATCAGTTCGTCAACGGCCCGGAGGCCACCCGGCGTCTGCTGCGCGTTGACCCGCGCGACTGCATCGGTATCGGGCTGTTACTGGGGGTAGGGTCGGCCTTGCCGGCCTGGTGGCAGGGAGAGCCCTTTCTCACCGCGCAGTGGTGGGATGTGCTGGGCATGAAGCTTTCCACGCCGCTGATCTTTGATATCGGCGTTTACCTGGTCGTTCTGGGATCGGTACTGACGGCAGTCATCACGCTGACGGAGGTCGACAAGGATGAGGCATGACACGCGCGTACCAGCTAGGGAGGGCGCTGTATGGAACCCATAATGGCGGTGGTCATCGGCGTGATCTACGCCGCTGCCATTTACATGATGCTGCGGCGCTCGATCGTCAAGCTGGTGATCGGACTGATCCTGATTTCAAACGCGGCCAATCTGCTGATCTTTACTGTCGCCGGCATGACGCGCGATGCGCCGCCGCTGATCCCCATGAACGGGGATCCACTGGGCGATGTCGTGGCCGATCCGTTGCCGCAGGCGCTGGTGCTGACCGCGATCGTGATCGCCTTCGGCGTGCTGTCGTTCGCCGTGGTACTGATTCGCCGTGCCTATCAGATTGTCAGGGTCGATGATATGGATCAGATGAAGGATACCGACACGTGAGCCCGGAAGTAGCCCTCCCCATATTTATCCCTCTGACAGCGGGTGCGCTGTCGATGGCATTCTGGCGCTCGCGCATGATGCAGCGAGTGATCGGTGTTGCCGGCACGGCGGCCCTGCTGGCCGTCAGTATCTGGCTCTTTGCCAGCGTGCAGGCGCAGGGGCATGTGGTCATGAACGTCGGCGGCTGGGCCGCGCCCTTCGGCATCACCCTGGTGGCGGATCTATTGAGCGCCATCATGGTGGTGCTGACCGGGATTATCGGCTTTGCGGTGGCTCTTTTCTCACTGCCGACCATCGGCCGCGGTCATGAAACCTTTGGCTACTATCCGCTGCTGCACCTGCTGCTGGCCGGGGTCTCGGGCGCCTTCCTGACCGGCGACATCTTCAACCTGTATGTCTGGTTCGAGGTGATGCTGCTGGCGTCCTTTGCGCTGTTGATTCTGGGCGGCGAGCGGGCCCAGATGGAAGGCGCCATCAAGTACGTAACGCTCAACCTGCTCTCCTCGGTGATCTTTCTCAGTGCCATCGGGCTGCTCTACGGCATGCTGGGCACGCTCAACATGGCCGATATCGCCCGCCGTGTGGCCCTGGTCGAGGACAATACGCTGGTTGATGTGGTGGCGGTCATGTTCATGGTCTCCTTCGGCATCAAGGCGGCGGCCTTTCCGCTGTTCTTCTGGCTGCCGGCGGCCTATCACACACCGCCGGTGGCGGTATCGGCGCTGTTTGCAGGCCTGTTGACCAAGGTAGGGGTCTATGCACTGTTTCGTGTCTTTACCCTGATCTTCAATCAGTCGGTGGATTACACCCACGAAATCCTGCTGTGGGGCGCCGGGTTGACCATGCTGACCGGCGTACTGGGTGCGGCGGCGCAGTTCGAGTTTCGCCGTATCCTCTCCTTCCACATTGTCAGCCAGATCGGCTACATGATGATGGGGCTGGCGCTGTTTACGCCGCTGGCGCTGGTAGGCGGGGTGTTCTACATCCTTCACCACATTATCGTGAAGACCAATCTGTTTCTGGTCAGCGGCGTCGTCTATCGATTGAAGGGCACGCATGACCTCAAGAAGCTGGGCGGCGTCTACAAGGCGTGGCCGCTGCTGGGAGTGCTTTTCTTGATCCCGGCGCTGTCGCTGGCCGGTGTGCCGCCCCTGTCCGGATTCTTTGCCAAGTTCGTGCTGATTCGCGCCAGTATCGAGGCCGGGCATATCGGCATCACGGTGATTGCGCTGCTGGTCGGACTCTTGACGCTCTATTCAATGACCAAGATCTGGGCCGAGGTGTTCTGGAAAAAGGCGCCCGATGAGGACGACGACACCAGAGGGCCGGGGCCGGTGGCCACACGCCATCTCTGGCTGATGATTCTGCCGATCGTGGGGCTGGCGGCCTGTACGGTCTTCATCGGTCTCAACGGTCAGCTTCTTTACGACGTGGCAGAAGCGTCTGCAGCGCAGCTTCTTGATCCGCAGGCCTATATCGATGCCGTACTGGGAGAGCAGCCATGACGGGCCTTTTAACCAATCTGTTGCTGGCGGCGGCCTGGATTGCGCTGAGCGGCGATTTCAGCATGGGCGGTATGCTGACCGGTCTGGCGTTCGGCTATCTGGTCATTTTGCTGCTGCAGAACCAGCTTCCCGGTCTGAAGGGCTATGGCACTCGACTGCCAAAGATGATCTCGTTCGTCTTCTATTTCCTGCGCGAGCTGTTCATGGCCAATTTCAAGGTCGCCTTCGACGTGCTGACGCCGCCCTGGCACATGAAGCCCGGGGTCATCGCCTTTGACCTGGAAGCCAGAACCGAACTCGAAATTGCGTTCGTGGCCAATCTGATTTCACTGACGCCGGGGACGCTGAGTCTGGATATCTCCGATGACCGTCAGGTGCTGTTCATTCACGCCATGTTCCTGGATGACGAGCAGGCGCTGAGAAAGGATCTTCAGGAGATGGAACGGCGTGCACTGGCGGTGCTGCGATGATCAAGAACATGACGAGGGACGCATGCAGATACTGATCCATTTGAGTTTTGCCATCCTGGCCCTCTCCATGGTGCTCTGCTTTGTGCGCCTGGTGATCGGCCCCAGCCTGCCGGATCGGGTTGTGGCGCTGGAGCTCATGTCGATGATCATCGTGGGGATTATCGGCACCCATGCCGTACAAAGCGATGAGACCAGCTTTCTGGATGTCGCCATTGTCGTGGCCCTGATGTCCTTTCTGGCGACCGTCGGGTTTGCCCGCTTTCTGGAACGTGGAGGACGCCGCGATGATTGAACTGCTCCAGGGCTTCCTGCTGCTGGTAGGGTCCCTTTTCATGCTGATCGCGGCACTGGGGATCGCACGACTGCCGGATCTGTTGACCCGCATGCATGCGTCCACCAAGGGAGCATCGCTGGGTGTCATGCTGCTGATGGCGGCAGTGGCGCTGCATTTTCTGGAAGAGGTCGTGTTCGCCCGGACGATCGCCATTACCTTTTTCGTTCTGATGACAGCCCCGGTGGCAGCGCATGCCATTGGCCGGGCCGGTTATTTTGTCGGCATCGATCTATGGAAGGGGACCATCAAGGATGAGCTGCGGCCCAACTACAACCCGTTGAGCCATCGCCTGCACAGCGGCCGGAAAAAAACGACAAGGGGGGCAGACGCCGACGATTATCAGGGCGGCAACAGTGAAGGTGGCAAGGGCGATTCCGACACCCGGCCCTGACATATCGTCAAACGCCGGGCATTGCTATGCTATCGCCACCATTTCATGAATACTGATCCCGTCATGTCGTCTGGAAAAAAGGTTGCAACGCTGCCCTGGCTTTTGGGCATCGCCGGGCTGATCCCCTTTGTGGGGCTTGCCGCTGTCGTTTTGCTGTCAGTGCCCGGCTGGCAGGCCGTCGCACTTCAGGCCTTTCTCTATTACAGCGCGATCATTCTCTCGTTTCTGGGCGGGGTCCACTGGGGCGTGGCGATGAGCCTCGATCACGAGGGCAGCCATCACTTCAGCGCTCGCATGGTGGTGGCCATGGCACCGTCGCTTCTCGCCTGGCCGGCCCTCATGCTCAACCCGCAGTTTGCCCTGCTGGCCCTGATGACAGGGTTTTTGTTAATCCGTCTTTATGAGGCGCAGGCCGACAGCGCCGAGCGTCTGCCGGCCTGGTATACCTCGCTGCGTACGCTGCTGACGGTAGTGGTGGTCGTGGCGCATCTTTCCATTCTGCTGTTATTGACGCTGGCATGACCGTTCAATATCGAGTTCATGCCCCCGGGGGCGAATAAAAAAGCGGCCAGGCCGCTTTTTTTTAACTTAAACCATTTCAGCGGGTTTAATACTGCCACAATGTTTGGCAGCTTCAGAGTCATCAAAACGTCTTCGTGTGATCGCCGAAGACATTCTTTTGTACGGTATTTCCTATAATAACCCATTCTTTTATTGTTATTGAATGACACTCTTTATTGTTGATTTTAAAGGGCCGTCAATCATGGCTGTTTCGGCACAATAGCGCGTGTTTCATTCGTCCATTCTCGTTCATGATTATATGATTGGCGCCAGCCTGATATTCGTTTTAATTAATATTAAAACAATATAAAAAAGTCGCCCGGCAGGCTGGCGGCCCGGGACAATTATTTCTCCGACCAGGTCCTCGCGATAGATCACCGAAGACGGGTAAACGAGATCAAGGGATCGAGAACCATGCAGACAATCATCGTTACCGGAGGCGCCGGCTTTATCGGCTCGGCGCTGATACGCCATCTGATCGCCAGCGACACCTGTCGCGTCATTAACGTCGACTGCCTCACCTACGCCGGCCACACCGCCACGCTGCAGGACATCGACCAGAACCCTCGCTACTGTCTGGAGCAGGTGGATATCCGCGACCGCCCGGCGCTGGATCGGCTGTTTTCGGACCACCAGCCGGATGTTGTGGTCCATCTGGCCGCCGAGACCCACGTGGACCGCTCCATCGACGGCCCGGCCGTCTTTGTCGACACCAACATCGTTGGGGTGTTCAATCTGCTGGAAGCCGCGCGCAGCTGGTATGAGCGCCTTGAAGGCGAGCAGCGCGCGCGGTTTCGCTTTCACCATGTCTCCACGGATGAGGTGTTCGGCGATCTGGCTCCGGACGCCACGCCCTTCAGTGAAACCTCTCCCTACGCGCCCAGTTCGCCGTATGCCGCCAGCAAGGCCAGCGCCGACCATCTGGTACGTGCCTGGCAGCGTACCTATGGGCTGCCGACGTTGATCACGAACTGCTCGAACAACTACGGGCCGTGGCATTTTCCGGAGAAGCTGATTCCGCTGGTGATCCTCAATGCCCTTCAGGGGCGTAGCATTCCGGTGTACGGGGAGGGCCATCAGATCCGGGACTGGCTGTTTGTCGAAGATCACGCCCGGGCGCTTCACCTGGTCATGCGTCGGGGGGTGATCGGCAGCAGTTATAACATCGGCGGCCATGAAGAGCGCCGCAATATCGATGTGGTCACCACCATCTGCGATGTGCTCGAGCGTCTGGAGGTGCCACGTCCCGAGGGCGTGAATCGCTTTCACGATCTCATCACCCATGTCACGGATCGCCCCGGGCATGACCGGCGCTATGCCATCGATGCCTCGCACATCGAGCGCGAGCTTGGCTGGCGCCCGCAGGAGAGCTTCGAAAGCGGCATCGAAAAGACCGTTCAGTGGTTTCTGGCGCACGGTGACTGGTGTCGGGGCGTCGAGAGCGAACAGACCCGCCAGCGTCAGGGACTGGGAGCCACGGCATGAAGGGCATCATTCTGGCCGGCGGCAGCGGCACACGGCTGTATCCGCTGACGCTTGGCGTTTCAAAGCAGCTGCTGCCCATCCACGACAAGCCGATGATCTACTACCCGCTGTCGATACTGATGCTGGCCGGCATCCGGGAAGTGCTGATCATTACCACGCCCGATGAGCAGTGTCTGTTCCAGCGCCTGCTGGGCGATGGCGCTCGCTTTGGCATCTCGATCGAATACGCCGCCCAGCCCAGCCCCGACGGGCTGGCGCAGGCGTTTCTCATCGGCGCGTCGTTTATCGGCAACGACAATGTCTGTCTGATTCTGGGCGACAACATCTTCTACGGCCACGGGGTTGTCCCGCGGCTCAAGCGTGCGGTCGAGCGCAGTACCGGTGCCACGATCTTTGGCTATCAGGTGCGCGACCCGGAGCGCTTTGGTGTCGTGGAGTTCGACAGCGATCATCGCGTGCTGTCGCTGGAGGAGAAACCGAAACAGCCGAAATCGCGCTACGCCGTGACCGGTCTCTATTTCTACGACAGCGACGTGGTGGATATTGCCCGTGACGTTCAGCCCTCTGATCGCGGGGAGCTCGAGATTACCAGCGTCAATCAGGCCTATCTGGCTCGGGGTGATCTCAACGTCGAGCTGCTGGGCCGCGGCTTTGCCTGGCTTGATACCGGCACCCATGAAAGCCTGCTGGAAGCCGCCCAGTTCGTCGAGACCATCGAAAAGCGTCAGGGCTACAAGGTGGCCTGTCTGGAGGAGATCGCCTGGCGCAACGGCTGGATCGATGATGACGCCCTGATGGCGCAGGGCCATGCCCTGGAGAAAAACGGTTACGGCCAGTACCTGATCTCGCTGCTGGAGGCGCCATGATTCCCTTTACGCGCCCCTTTCTGCCCCCCGAGGCGGATTACCAGCGCTATATCAACGACATGTTCGCCCGACAGTGGCTGACCAACCACGGGCCGCTCGTACAGTCCTTCGAGCAGCATCTGCAGGCGTTTCTGGCAATCGAGCACTGCCACTTTGTCGGCAACGGCACGCTGGCGCTGCAGCTGGCCTTCAAGGCGCTGGCGCTCGAAGGGGAGGTCATCACGACGCCGTTTTCCTTCGTGGCCACCCTGAACGCACTGCTGTGGGAAGGGCTGGCGCCGGTGTTTGTCGATATCGAGTCGCAGACACTGACGCTGGACCCGGCGCGTATCGAGGCGGCGATCACGCCCGCGACCTCCGCCATTCTGGCCACCCACATCTATGGCCATCCCTGTGATGTGGAAGCCATCGAGGCGATCGCCCGGCGCCATGACCTGAAGGTCATCTATGACGGCGCGCACGCCTTCGGATCGAATCATCTGGGGCGCAGCCTGCTGGATTACGGTGACATCAGCATCACCAGTTTCCATGCCACCAAGCTCTTTCATACCATCGAGGGCGGGGCGCTGTTTACCCGCGATGCCGACACCAGCGAGCGCATCGCGTCCCTGCGGGCCTTCGGCCAGACCGGCGGCGCCGGCATCAATGCCAAGGGGTCGGAGGCGCATGCGGCCATGGGAATGGCGCTGTGGCCCTGGCTTGATCACATTCTGGATCGTCGTGCCGATATTGCCGGGGTCTATGACCGCTGGATCGATCAGCGCGGCCTGCCGGTATCGCGTCCGACGCTGGTGCCCGGCGCAGCCATCAACCATGCCTACTATCCCATCATGCTGCGCAGCGAGGCGCAGCTGGCAAGGGTGGTGGCGTATATGGCCGAGCGGGAAGTCCATCCGCGTCGCTACTTCCATCCGGCACTGAATCGTGTCGATGTCCTGAACGGCGTTGCGCCCGATATGCCGGTGGCAGAAGATATCGCCTCGCGGGTGCTCTGCCTGCCCAATTTTACAGCCATGACCGGTGAGGATGCCGAGCAGGTCATGCGCCATCTCGAAGATGCCCTGTTACTGGAGACCGCATGAGCCACGACACCTCCGAGCTCGCCTTTCATCGCCATCGCGATCGTGCGCTGTCGCCTGATGCGTTTTTACGCCTTGTCGAGCAGGTCGACAAGGAGTTCGAACCGCCCCTGTCACAGCAGCATCACCTGCCGGACTACGTCGACAAGCTGCTGCGTCTGGCCGAGGTCGATTACGTGCTGGATGGCGACAGGGTCGTCGCGGCCATCGCCTGCTATGCCAACGACCGTGACCATTATCAGGCCTATGCGACCTTCTTCGGCATCCTGCCGGATTATCGCGGCAGCGGCCTTGCCCGGCCGCTGTTGTCGATGGGCATCGAGTCCTGTCGACAGGCCGGCATGTTTGATCTGCGGGCCAGAACGTGGCATCGCGGCAAAATTCTGGCCTTCTATGAAGAGATGGGGTTTGTCATCGAGCGGGTGGAAACCAACGAGTGGGGCGTCGAGTCGCTGCAGCTGACCATGGCACTCGGCAATCGGCCCGACGATGCCCACTGATCTCTCGCCCCGCAGCAGGGGCGGCGACTCGTCCAGGGAGAATTCATGAACGTACTGCTGTCCTGCGTTGGCCGACGCGGCTATCTGGTGGACTACTTTCGCGAGGCGCTCGCCGGACAGGGGCGTGTCATCGCGGCCAACAGCGACCCCATGACCGATGGCATGTGGCGTGCCGATCGCGCCTACGAGGTGCCGCCCGTCAACAATGCGGACTACATCGAGGCGCTGCTCGATATTGCCGAGAAGGAAAGTGTCGAGCTGGTAGTCTCGCTGTTTGATATCGATCTGCCGTTTCTCAGCGCTGCCCGGGAGCGGTTTGCCGAGCGCGGCATTCGGGTCGCTGTCTCCAACGAGGCGGTAGTGGATATTGCCAACGACAAGTGGCGCACCCAGGTCTTTCTGCAGGAGCATGGCTTCGAGGGGCCGCGTACCTGGGCCTCGCTGTCGTCGGCGCTGGCCGCTGTCGAGGCCGGTGACGCACGCTGGCCGCTGTTTGTGAAACCGCGCTGGGGCATGGGCTCCATCGGGGTGCAGACCGCCCGGGATGCCCAGGAGTTGCGCTTTTTTTACGAGCATACGCGCCGCGCCGTTGCCCGCAGCTACCTCACGATGATGGAGGACAGCGTCCTCGAAAAGGATGGCCGCGGCGATGTCCTGATCCAGGAGGGCGTGTCGGGACAGGAGTATGGCCTCGATATCTTCAATGATTTCGAGCGCCATCATGTGATCACCACCGTCAAGCGCAAGGTCCGCATGCGCTCGGGGGAGACCGATGTGGCCGAGGTCGTGGACATGCCGGCGCTGATGCGGCTGGGCGAGCGGCTCGGGCGTCAGCTCGGCCACGTGGGCAATCTGGATGTTGATGTCATGGTCAGCGGTGAGCGTCTGGCCGTGATCGAATTCAATGCCCGTTTCGGCGGTGGCTATCCCTTTTCGCACCTGGCAGGCGCCAACTATCCTGAAATGCTGATACAACTGGCAGGCGGTCGACCTCCGACGCCTGCCGTGGCACGTGTCGGCATCTTCGGTCTCAAGGCGCTGGTGCCCATGCAGGCGCCGGATTCGGTTCGAAACGCTCGAGCCACATGACCCACGGTTTCGTTTGACAGGAGTATGTCGTGTCGGTCAAGGCCAACGCGCTTGCCAACTACGCCGGTCAGCTCTACACCACGCTGATCGGTATTGTGGTTTATCCCTTCTATCTGGCCTGGATGGGCGAGGAAGCCTATGGTCTGGTCGGGTTTTTCATCGTCCTGCAGGCCTGGCTCAATCTGCTCGACATGGGCATGTCACCCACCCTGGCCCGTGAAACGGCCAGGGCTGCCACGCATCAGGGCGAGCAGTGGCAGCTGCTGCGGGGGCTGGTGCGAAGTCTCGAGATCGTGTTTCTGGGGATGGCGGTGGTGGTGATGCTGTCGATCACGCTGGGCAGGGACTGGATCGCCACGCACTGGCTCGAGGTCGAGACGCTGTCACACGATGAGGTGGCCTGGTGCATCGCGCTGATGGGGATCATGATCGGCATGCGCTGGCTGGCATCCCTGTATCGCAGCGGTATCCAGGGGCTGGAGCGTCAGGTGTCGCTGAACGTGGCCAACGTCGTGATCGCCACCTTCAAGTTTATCGGGGTACTGCTGATCCTGCAGTTTGTCAGCACACAGCCCAGCGCCTATTTCGAATACCAGATCGCCATTGCGCTTCTGGAGCTGGTGGTGCTGGGCGTCATGTTTTATCGCCTGCTGGGCGGGCGCGAACTGTGGCAGGGGTTTTCATGGGCGGTGGTGCGCCCGGTGCTGCCCTTTGCCGGGGGTGTGGCCTACACGGCCGGTATCTGGATTCTGATGACGCAGCTGGACAAGCTGTTGCTGTCGTCCTTTCTGCCGCTGTCGGAATATGGCTATTTCACCCTGGTCGTGGTGGTGGCCAACGCGATCATGACCCTGACCATGCCGATCAGTCGTGCCCTGATGCCGCGCATGACGTCGCTTTTGACCGGCCGGGATGAGGCGCAGATGCTGCGCCTTTACCGTCACGCTTCCCAGTTCATTGCCGCCACGCTGCTGCCGGTGGCCGGCATGGTGGCCCTGTACGGCGGCCAGCTCCTGTATGCCTGGACCGGCAACATGGAAGCCGCTCGGTGGGGGGCGCCCATTCTGCTCTGGTACGCGCTGGGCAATGGCCTGCTCGCGATCGGCGCCTTTCAGTACTATCTCCAGTACGCCCACGGACAGCTGCGGATGCATGTCATCTACAACACGATATCGGTGCTGATCGTGGTGCCGGTGGTCGTGGTGGCGGCCTGGCAGTGGCAGGCGATCGGGGTGGCCGTGGCCTGGTGCGCCTTTCGTATGCTTTCGTTTCTGCTCTGGACGCCCATTGTCCATTCACGGTTTGCGCCGGGGATCCATCGCCAGTGGATGACCCGGGACATTCTGCCCTGTGCCATCGCCACGGCCCTGATGCTGCTGTTCTACCAGTGGCTGGGGCTGTCCCTGTGGACGCTGTCCCGCCCCTGGATATTTGTCAGTCTGATGGCCATGGGCATCGCCATTTTGCTGGTCAATGCCGTGGTCTCGTCGGCAGGCAGGGAGATGATCATTCGCCGTCTGCAGGAGAGAAAGCATGCCCGCGCTACCCACTGAAGAGAGGCTGGTCCGACAGTGGCCCGCCGAGTCGGCCAGCCCCGAGGTCAGCGTCATATGCACGACCTTTAACCAGGCCGGCTATATCCGCGACGCCATCGAGGGGTTTTTGTGCCAGCAAACGGATTTCTGCTTTGAAATCATCATTCATGATGATGCCTCGACCGATGGCACGGCAGACATTGTCAGGGAGTACGCGGATCGCTATCCGCGGGTCATCCGGGCCGTACTGCGTGAGGAAAACCAGTACCAGAAGGGCCATCGCATCATGCCGCTGGCGGCAGGATTTGCCCGGGCAGAGTATCTGGCGCTGTGTGAAGGCGATGATTTCTGGTGCGACGGGCAAAAGCTGGCCCGTCAGTACCGCGCCATGCAGGCCCGGCCGGACATTGCGATCAGCTATCACAACGTGATCCGTCGCGGTCCCGACCGTGACGTCCTGCATGTCGAGACGCAGGACAGCCGCAACCATGAGCGCGTAGTGACCCTCAACGAGCTGCTGGTTCATACCGGCGACTACTGTCCGTCCCCCTCGCTGATGCTGCATCGAAGCGTGGTGGAACGCCTTCCCGAATGGTTTTATGCCACGGCGCCGGTCGGCGACTTTTACCTTCAGGTGCTGGCGGCCGAGCCGGCCGGCGCGCTCTATCTGCCCGATGTCATGGCGGTCTATCGTACCCGGGCGCAG
Organism: Kushneria sp. AK178; assembly: GCF_053903105.1. Taxonomy (NCBI): domain Bacteria; kingdom Pseudomonadati; phylum Pseudomonadota; class Gammaproteobacteria; order Oceanospirillales; family Halomonadaceae; genus Kushneria; species Kushneria sp. AK178. The sequence goes on from NZ_CP096381.1 coordinate 1,292,275, forward strand.
GGCTCGTGGTCACAGGAACAGCATCAGCTGGAGGATGACCGGCGCTACACGCGTCATCAGGAGGCCATGGCCCGTCACGCCGAGTGCCTGGCGCATCTGGCGGCCATGCTGGATACCTCTCATACCCCGGCCATTACGCTGGCTCTGGCGCGGCGCTGGTACTACGCCTCGGTGGCGTATCTTCAGGCGGGTCGCTATCGCGGCTTTCGCGATGCCATCGCGGCCAGCATGCATCATCAGGCCATCTCGACCCCGCAGCGATGGCTGTTTCTGCTGCGTCGCACCCCTCGACTGGCGCGCCGGCTGATGGCGCTGCGCTACTGGTATCAGCGGCGTCGGCGCGCCGGCTGACCAGCGCCGGTCTGTTGAACCTCTGATCCGGCAGAAAACGCTCTGCGGATAGCGCCCCGACCCGGTGGGGGCAGGGCGCTGCCGGGGGCATTCAGGCGATCGCCATCCGTGCTTTCTGCTGCTCGCGCAGCGCATATTTCTGCAGCTTGCCGGTCGATGTCCGGGGCAGTGACGTCTGGAACGTGACATGCCGCGGTATCTTGAAATGGGCCATGTGATCACGACACCAGCCCAGCAGCTCGGCTTCATCCGGCGTGTCGGTCTCGCTGATCGGTACCACGAAGGCGTGCGGCGTCTCGCCCCAGAACTCGTGGGGCCTTGCGATCACGGCCACTTCACGGATGGCGGGGTGGTTCATCATGATCTCCTCGATCTCGATCGACGAGATCGATTCGCCTCCCGAGATGATGATGTCCTTGGCACGGTCGCGAATCTCGATGTAGCCATCCTCGTGCATGACGGCGATATCGCCGGTATCGAGCCAGCCCCGTCCCATGGCTTCCCGCGTGGCGTCGGGGTTTTTGTTATAGCCCTGCATGACCGTGTTGCCGCGCAGCATGAGATGGCCCAGCGAACAACCGTCGGCAGGCACGTCCTCGTGAGTGACCGGGTCCTTCAGGGCCACCTCTTCAATGGCCAGGGTGCCCACGCCCTGGCGGATCTGAAGGCGCGCGCGCGCCTCGACGGTCAGTGACGACCACTCCGGCTGAAACTGACACACCAGCGAGGGTCCGTAGGTTTCGGTCATGCCGTACAGATGCAGCACGTCAAAGCCCAGCGCGCTCATTCGGGCAATGGTGGCGGCATTGGGCGGGGCGCCGCCCGTGGCCAGTGTCACCGGGCGGGGCAGCGGATCGTCGGCCTCGGGGCGATCGAGCAGCATGGTCATGATGATGGGCGCGGCCGCCATATGGGTCACGCCGCTGGCATGGATTCTGTCCAGCACCCGGGCCGGTTCCACCCGACGCATGCAGACGTGCGTGCCGCCGGCCGCCGTGACGGCCCAGGTATGGGTCCAGCCGTTGCAGTGGAACATGGGCAGCGTCCAGAGATAGACCGTGCGGTCATCCATCTTCAGCGTCAGCGTATTGGACAGCGCGTTGAGATAGGCGCCCCGGTGGCTGTAGATCACGCCCTTGGGATTGCCCGTGGTGCCGGAGGTATAGTTGAGCGCGATGCAGTCCTGCTCGTCATCGGGCAGCTGCGGCGCGCATGGTGTGGCATCTTCCAGCAGCGACTCATAGTCGTAGGGTGCCGGTCGGTCCCAAACGGTTGCTTCATGGCTGTCATCCTCGACTTCGATGAGCAGCGGCGCAGGGGTGGTCAGCCGTTCCAGCGCCGCGGCCACGATGCTGCGCAGGCCGCGGTCAAAAATCAGCACGCGCGTTTCGGCATGCGCCATGATAAAGGCGATGGAGGCGCCATCCAGCCTTGCATTGATGGCGTTGAGAGTACCGCCGGCCATCGGCACGCCGTAATGCGCCTCCAGCATGGCCCTGGAGTTCATGCCAAGCGTCGACACCACATCGCCCCGGGCGATGCCCAGGCCCTGCAGGGCGCCGGCGAGCTGGCGGCTGCGCTGATGGAACTGCCGATAGGTGTGGGTGACGTCTCCTTCGACAACGGCCACCCGGTTCGGATGCACCCGGGCAGCCCGTTCGAGAAAACTGATGGGGGACAGGGGGACATGATTGCTGTCACCCCGGGGCGGGGATGAGGCCGCTACTGCCGTGCAGGAGTTGTTCAATGCCATATCTCCACGAGATTGTCAGTTTATTGTTGGCGGGTATTAATCAAATAAAAAATACCGGTAATAATCGCTCGGCCAATGACGGTATTTATTCAATATCAGTTAAATAAAAGATGTTTCTGATTGAATACTAATTAAATGAAGACGCCGACGGTTCCGACATACAATATAAACGTGTGGCGGTCATTTTTTATCCCGTATCAACAACATGATCGATACAGCACATCCGGATCGACAGATACGTCGTAGTTTGAAGGCAATGGTTGAATCAACTCTGCCACTTTGTGCATCGTTTATATCGAATATTGAATATAAATAAATATTGTCGCGGGCAGATTTTATTAAAATGAATACTGGAGTAGCGATGACGGCGGATATAGCAGGGCGGCTGCGCCTGGACGGACAGGTGGCGATGATTACGGGCGCCGCCAGCGGGCTGGGCGCCCATTTCGGTCAGGTGCTGGGCAGTGCCGGGGCCTCCCTGATGCTGACCGGGCGTCGTCTCGAGCCGCTTGAGGCCCGGGCCGCCGAGCTGCGCCAACAGGGCATCAGTGTCCGGGTGTGTGCCATGGACATTCGTGATGACAACGATGTGGATCGCGCGCTCGAGACGCTGACTCGCGAGGCGGGCCAGGGGCCGGATATCGTGGTCAATAACGCCGGTATTACCGACACGGCCCCGGCCATGTCTCGCGACATGACGGCATGGACCGATATTGTCGATACCAATCTCAACGGCGCCATGCGCGTGTCACGGGCCGCGGCCCGGGAGATGCAGGCCCGTGATCGCGGTGGCGTAATCGTCAATGTGGCCTCGATTCTCGGGCTGCGGGTGGCCGGTCATGTGGCCGCCTACAGCGCCAGCAAGGCCGGACTGATCCAGCTCACCAAAAGCCTGGCGCTCGAGTGGGCGCGTCACGGCATTCGGGTCAACGCTCTGGCGCCGGGCTATATCGACACACCGCTGAATCATGACTTTTTCCAGAGCGAGCAGGGCCAGAAGCTGATCCGCCGCATCCCGCAGAGACGCCTGGGGTCGCCCGAGTCGCTGGATGGTCCGCTGCTGCTGCTGTGCAGCGAGGCCGGCAGCTACATGACCGGCAGTGTGCTCACGGTCGATGGCGGCCACACGATCAGCTCGCTCTGACGCCTTTTTTCCTACCTGTCTGGATATCACATGGATTTCGCACTTCCCCGGGACATCGAGCAGTACCGTCAGCGCATTGCCGCCTTCGTGGATGAGCGCATCATGCCGCTGGAGAAGGACCGCGCCAATTACGATGAGCATGAAAACATCGTGGACCATCATCTGCAGCGGCTGCGCGGCGAGGTCAGGGAGGCCGGGCTCTGGTCGCCGCAGATGCCGCAGTATCGCGGCGGCATGGGGCTCTCCATGGTCGGCATGGCCGCCTGCTACGAGGCCATGAACCGCTCCATCTTCGGGCCGGTCTGTTTCAACGCCGTGGCCCCCGATGACGGCAACATGATGGTGCTCGAAAAGGTCGCCACCGAGGCGCAGAAGACGCGCTGGCTGCAGCCGATCGTTGATGGCCGTGTCCGCAGTGCCTTTGCCCTGACCGAACCCCATCCCGGGGCCGGTTCCGACATGGCCGGCATGATGCAGACCCGTGCCGAGCGCCGCGGCGACCGCTGGGTGATCAACGGTCACAAGTGGTTCATCACCGGCGCGGGACTTGCCGAGCACTTCATGCTGGTGGCCCGCACCAGTGACGACGCCCGCAAGGGCCTGACCGTCTTTTTGTTTCATCGCGACCAGCCGGGCTGGGAGATCAAGCGTCGCATTCCGATCATGGGGCCCGAGGAGCACGGCGGCCACTGCGAGCTGATCTTCGATGGCCTGGAGATTCCCGACGATCAGGTGCTGCTCGGCGTGGGCGAGGGCATGAAGGTGGCCCAGACCCGGCTGGCCCCGGCGCGGCTGACCCACTGCATGCGCTGGCTGGGTCTGGCGCAGCGCGCCATGGAGGAGGCGCTCGGTCATGTCGAAACCCGTGAGGCCTTCGGCAGCGTGCTGGCGGACAATCAGAGCATCCAGACCTCGCTGGGCGAGGTGGCCATGGAGATCGAGGTGGGCCGCACGCTGGTCATGAAGGCGGCCTGGGCGCTCGATCAGGGCAGCTTTGCCCGCAAGGAGATCAGCATGGCCAAGGTGGCAGTCTCCAACGTGCTCAACAAGGCCGTGGATCTGGCCATTCAGGTCCACGGTGCCAAGGGCTATTCGCAGGATACGGTGCTCGAGTGGATCTACCGCTACGCCCGCCAGGCCCGCATTGTTGATGGCGCTACCGAGGTTCATCAGATGCTGCTGGCACGCATGCTGCGCAGCGAAGGCAACGATTTCTGGCAGTGGGGGGTTGCCGAGTCATGAGTGATGCCGATCCGGATTCGGCCCTGAGCGCCTGGCTGGCACAGCAGAGCGGCGCCGACAGCGTGGTGATCAACGCCCGGCGTCGGCTGGGTGGGGGGGCCGTACAGGACAATCGTCTGCTGGAGGTCACCGTGACCGGCGGCCCCATGGAAGGGGAGCAGCGCTGGGTCCTGCGCAGCGATGCCCGCGCCCCGCTGGCCATCAGTGCCAGCCGTGCCGAGGAGTTCATACTGCTCGAGCGCGCCTGGCACCACGGCATTCGCGTGCCCGAGCCGCTGTGGATGTGTGAGGACGAACACGTGCTGGCGCGTCCCTTCATGATCATGCGCCATGTCGCGGGCGAGGCCTCACCCCGGACACTGGTCGCCCGGGCCGGCGACGGGGCGCTCGAGCCGCTGGTGGAAGCGCTGGGGGCGGAGCTGGCGCGCATTCATGCCCTGACGCTGCCCGCTAACGCCGCCTGTCAGGCGGAAAACACCGACATGGTGGCCCGACAGCTGAGCGATTTCCGGGTCCGCCTGGCGCAGCTTGCCGAGCCGCAGCCGACGCTTGCCTGGGCGCTGCGCTGGCTGGAGCGCCATCCTCCGGCGTCATCAGGCGTGGTGCTGGCGCACAACGATTTTCGCACCGGCAATTTCCTGATTCATGAGGGGCAGCTGGCGGCCGTACTGGACTGGGAGTTCGCCGGGCCCAACGCGGCGCTGGCCGATATCGGCTGGTTCTGTGCGCCCTGCTGGCGTTTCGGTAGTCCGCATGAGGCCGGCGGGCTGGGCTCGATCGAGGCGTTTCTGCGCGGCTATGAGCGTGCCGGCGGCGAGCCGGTCGCGCGTGAGCAGCTCGACGGGTGGATCATTCTGGCCACGCTGCGCTGGGCGATCATCGCCCTGGAGCAGGGCGCGCGACACGACAGCGGGGCCCAGCCCGATCTGGAGCTGGCCCTGACGTCCCACCTGCTGCCCGGTCTCGAGCTGGATCTGTTGCGCCTGATTCCCGTCGAGGATGGCGTCGATCCGGACAGTCTGCCCCGGTCGTCCGAAAGGCCGGGTGATGAGGCAGACGAAACGTCCCTGCCCAGGGCGTGGGAGGCCCTGTCCGCTCTCAACAACGACGCGCAGGAGCTGATGGAGATTACACGCCAAACGCTCAAGTCGGAGGTCATTCCGGCGCTGGATGGCGAGGCGCGACACTCGGCCCTGATGGTGGCCAATGCGCTGTCGATCATCGCCCGCCAGCAGTATCAGGGCGTGTCCATCTGGGACGAGGTTCGGGAGACGCTGTCGCAGCAGCTCTCGCAGCCGATGGACGACGCGGACTCGTATACCGGGGCGCGTGCGCTGGTGGAAGACATTCAGCGGGGCAAGCGCGATGATCCCGAAGCGTTTGAAGCACTGCGCCATCTGCTCCGGGAAGACGCACTGGCGCGGGCGCGCATCAGTCAGCCAAGGGCGGCGCAGCAGCAGTGACGTGAGGGCGCCGGCGGCGCGCGTATCGAGGCGGTGGCTAGAAAAGTCTTGAAAGCAGTGAGACCACCGCCGTTTCAACGCGCAGAATGCGCGGCCCCAGATGGATGCCTTCAAAGCCCAGCGACTGCAGTCTCTCCACTTCATAGGGAACAAAACCGCCCTCGGGACCGATCGCCAGGGTCACGGGGCTGCCCATGGGCAGCCCGCGGGGGCAGTCCTCCCCGATGCCGGGATGGGCCAGCAGGGCCCGATGGCCCGACAGCATGTCAGGCAGCTGATCCTCGATGAAGGGTTTGAAACGCGGCTGCCGATCCACCTCCGGCAGGATTGTATCGCGGGCCTGCTCAAGGCCCAGGCGCAGATGCGCCTCGATGCGCTCGGGCTGTAGCTCGGGTGACTGCCAGTAGCTTTTTTCGACCCGGGCCGTGTGCACAAGCGTCAGCCGCTTGACGCCCAGGGTAGCAATGTTTTCAAGCGAACGGGCCAGCATGCGCGGGCGCGGCAGTGCCAGCAGCAGATGCACCGGCAGGGCCGGCGGCGGCGCGTCATCAAGATGCAGAATCTCGAAAACGGCACGGTCGCTGGCCAGCTCGAGCAGGCGGGCACGGCCGATGCCTTCATTGGTCATGCCGATCGTCAGTGACTCACCGGGGGCGGCACGATGTATCTCGTGAAGATGGCGCAGGCGTCGACTATCGTGGATACAGGCGCGATCGGGCGGCACAAGATCGTCACGGGTAAGCAGCAGGAGATTCATGGTGGCATTTCCAGACGGAGCGGGCGGATCGACAGGGGCGGCGATGATAGCGCAGCTTCCCCGGGCGGACGACCCGATCGCTTTCTGACATAATGCGCCCGACACGCGCCCGGGTAGACGGGCAACCGGCTTGAACCATGACGCAGGAAAGCTTCGGCATGAAGGTACTGATGATCGGCGGCGGTGGCCGCGAACACGCGCTGGCATGGAAACTGGCACAATCGCCGCGGGTGGATGAGGTGCTGCTGGCCCCCGGCAATGCCGGCACCGCGCGTGAGCCCGGCCTTCGCAACGTGGATGTTGCCAGCGGCGATATCGAAGGGCTGCTGGCGGTGGCACGCCAGGAGGCAGTGGCACTCACCGTGGTCGGCCCGGAAATGCCGCTGGTCGCCGGTGTCGTGGATCGTTTTCAGGCTGAAGGCCTCAAAATCTTCGGGCCGAGTGCGGCGGCGGCAAGGCTCGAGGGCTCCAAGGCGTTCAGCAAGGATTTCCTCGCACGTCACAACATCCCCACCGCTCGCCATCAAAGCTTTACGGAAGTGGCGCCGGCACTGGCCTATCTTGAATCGCAGGGCGCCCCGATCGTGATCAAGGCCGATGGTCTGGCCGCCGGCAAGGGCGTGATCGTGGCCATGGACATGGCGCAGGCTCGCGCCGCCGTCCAGGACATGCTGGAAGACAACGCCTTTGGCGATGCCGGCGCCCGGGTGGTCATCGAGGAGTACCTCGCCGGCGAAGAGGCCAGCTTTATCGTCATGGCAGACGGCAGTCATGTGCTGGAAATGGCCACCAGCCAGGACCACAAGCGGGTGGGAGACAACGACAGCGGCGCCAATACCGGCGGCATGGGCGCCTATTCGCCGGCCCCCGTGGTCACCGACAGCGTGCGCAAGCGGGTCATGCGCGAGATCATCATGCCGACCATTCATGGCATGAAGGCCGACGGCCACCCTTATACCGGCTTTCTCTATGCGGGGCTGATGATCGACGAGCAGGGCGCACCGCGCGTGATCGAATACAACTGCCGCTTCGGTGACCCCGAAACCCAGCCGATCATGCTGCGACTGCAGTCCGATCTGTTCGAGCTCTGTGAGGCGGGCATCGAGGGTCGGCTGGATCAGTATCAGGGCCAGTGGGACCCGCGGGCAGCGGTCGGCGTGGTCATGGCGGCTGAAGGCTATCCGGGCCGCTATCGCAAGGGTGATGCCATTACCGGCTTCGATGCGGCCCGCCAGCTTGGCTGCCACGTCTTTCATGCCGGCACCCGCGAAAGCGAACGCGGTGCCATCGAAACGGCCGGCGGGCGCGTGCTCTGTGTGACGGCCCTTGGCGATGATGTCAAAACGGCGCGCGATCTCGCCTATGAGGGCGTGGCGGCCCTGCATTTTGAAGGCGCCTTCCATCGCCGTGACATTGCCGCTCGTGCCATTGATCGATAGTGCTGCACACCGGCCTGTGTGACGCAGGCCGGTATCAATAATAATATCTTGACCCGATCTGCCGCTCAGGAGGCGCCATGTCACGCGAGTACCCCGTGATCGCCATCACCGGCTCGTCCGGCGCAGGAACCACTACCGTGCGGCGCGCCTTCGAGCGCATGTTCTCCCGCAAGGGCATCCGGGCGGCCTTTGTCGACGGCGATGCCTTTCACCGCTACAGCCGCGAGGATCTGGCGCGCATCTTTCGTGACGAACCCGAACGCAAGCACGAGCTGTCCCATTTTGCGGTCGAGGCGAACCTGCTGGATCGCCTCGAGCGCCTGTTTGCCGAGTATGGCGAGCACGGCACCGGGACCTATCGCCATTATATTCATGCTGAAGACAAGCGCATGCTGGAAGCCGGTTATCGGGTCGGCACCTTTACCGAGTGGCATCCGCTGCCGACCGGAACGGATCTTCTGTTCTATGAAGGCCTGCACGGCGGGCTGGTCTCTTCCCACAACGATCTGGCCCAGCATGTCGACCTGCTGATCGGGGTCACGCCCACCGTCAATCTCGAGTGGATTCAAAAGATCGATCGCGACATCAACATGCGCGGTCATTCGCATGAGGCCGTAGTGGATACGATACTGGGGCGCATGCAGGATTACGTGCGCTATATCGTGCCGCAGTTTTCCCGCACGCATATCAACTTTCAGCGCGTGCCCACGGTGGATACCTCCAACCCCTTCGAGCCGCAGGCGATTCCCTCGGACGCCGAATCCTTCGTGGTGATTCGCTTTCGCGACCGCAACAGCGCCGATTTTCCCTATCTGCTGACCATGCTGTCGAATGCCTTCATGACGCGACCCAATACCCTGGCGGTACCGGGGTCGCAAATGCCGCTGGCCATCGAGCTGATTCTGGAGCCGCAGATCGAGGCGCTGCTGGCGCAGCGGCGCTTTCGATAGACGTTCCGGCATCGATGATAACGATCCATTCCGACCAGGGAGTTTCCATGTCCACGATCTTTTCCAAAATCATCAATCGCGAGATCAAGGCCGATATCGTTTATGAGGACGATGACGTGCTGGCGTTCAACGACGTCAATCCGCAGGCGCCGGTGCACGTGCTGATCATCCCCAAAAAGGAGATCGCCACCCTCAACGACCTGACCGAGGCGGACACTGAAATAGTGGGCAAACTGCACCTGACGGCAGCAAGGATCGCACGCGACAAGGGCATTGCCGAGGAGGGCTATCGCGTGGTGATGAACTGCAATGAGAAGGGGGGACAGAGCGTCTACCACATCCATCTTCATCTCATGGGCGGGCGGTCAATGAGCTGGCCGGCCGGCTGAGTCTCCAAAAGCGCTTGCTCTTCAGCGCCTGCCGTCGATGACGGCAGGCGTTTTTTTATGGCCGGTACGGGGAGGGCGACCCGGGGACCATCACCATACTGCGCTGTTGTGGTGCACGCCCCGGACTGGCGGTGCCGGAATCGGTCATGGGCGGGACGCCGGCGCGACCGGTAAGTGACCAGGGGAGTCCTGTCCGTGCACCGTGATGCCATTTTAGTGAATCTGGCACGTGTCTTGCTGGTAAAACACCGTCGCGACGCGCCCGGAGGCTTTCGAGGGTCTGGATCAGGCATGCCGGTGCGCGTGCGACGCATTCCCCGTTCTGTCCGCCTGTTGTCAGGCGGGCAGAGGTCATTGAGCATCCTACCGAGGCAGCGTCATGGAAATCAGAAACAAGGCCACCCGCATTCGGCTTTTCGACTTTAAAACGCCGCAGATGCGCGCGTTTCACCTGTCCTGGTTTGCCTTTCATGTCTGCTTTTTTGGCTGGTTCGGCATCGCGCCGATGATGGCCATCGTGCGTGATGACCTGAATCTGACCAAGACACAGATCGGCAATACGATCATTGCCTCGGTCGCGGTCACTGTGGTGGTGCGTTTGTTCATCGGGCTGTTGTGCGATCGTATCGGCCCGCGTCGGACCTACACCTGGCTGCTGTGTCTGGGCGCCCTGCCGGTCATGTCGATCGGTCTGGCCGACAGCTTTGAAAGTTTTCTGCTGGCGCGTCTGGCCATCGGCGCCATCGGCGCGTCGTTTGTGATCACCCAGTATCACACCTCGATCATGTTCGGTCCCAATGTGGTGGGCACGGCCAATGCGGCCACGGCCGGCTGGGGCAATCTGGGGGGCGGGACGACCCAGATCCTGATGCCGCTGGTGCTGTCGGGCATTTTGATGCTGGGCGTCAGTGAAACCCTGGGCTGGCGGCTCGCCATGGTGGTGCCGGGCGTGGTGCTGTTTGTGACCGGACTTGCCTACTGGCATTTCACCCAGGATGCCCCGGATGGTGATTTTGCCACCCTGCGTCGCCGCGGCGAGCTTGTCGAGGCCCGAAACGAATATGGTGCGCGGGCCAGCTTTGGCTCGGCCATCAGGGATGTGCGCGTCTGGGCGCTGTTTCTGGTCTATGGCGCCTGTTTCGGCGTCGAGCTGACCATCAACAATATCGCCGCGCTCTACTATTTCGATAACTTCGAGCTGTCGCTGGGGACGGCGGGCCTGATTGCGGGGCTTTTCGGACTGATGAATCTGTTTGCGCGGGCGCTGGGCGGTTTCTTTTCCGACCGCTTTGCCCGTCTGGGCGGTCTCAGGGGGCGGGTGCGCTGGCTGTTTCTGACGCTGCTGTGTGAAGGCATCGCCCTGATGCTGTTTTCCCAGATGCAGATACTGGGCGTGGCCATTGTCACCATGGTGCTGTTCAGCCTGTTCGTGCAGATGGCAGAGGGGGCGACCTATGGGGTGGTGCCCTTTATCAACCGTCGTGCGCTGGGCGCCGTGGCCGGTATCGTCGGCGCCGGCGGCAACGTGGGCGCCGTGGCAGCCGGTTTCCTGTTTCGCTCGGAGTCGCTGAGCTACCAGCAGGGGCTTTTCCTTTTAGGGATCACGGTTACTCTGATTGCCTTTGCCGCCTTGAGCGTACGATTCCCCAGGGGGGCGACCAACAGCGAGGTGGCCGAGGACCTCTCCGATCACCACCGCACGCCGGCAGGCGGCTATCGCGGCGGTGAACAGCCGGGCTGACAGCGGTCGGCAGATTCGAGGACCTGTTGGAATGCAGCGAGCGGCGCGGTACATGGGCCTCATGTCGCGCGTCGCCGGCGATAGTCATCGCAAGCCCCGGGGAAGGCCACTATAGTCAGGGCATTCGCTGTCATTTTCCTTGCGAGCGTTCTTTACAGGAGTCATGCCATGTCTCGTCAGTTTACGCGCAGTGATCGCCTCGTGGATCAACTCGATACCATGCTGCGCACCCTGGTGCCGGGCGCGACACGTGCCAGCAGGGCCCGTCCCGGTATCGGGGGGCAGGACATGCCCATGGCGGTCGATGATGCCCGCCACGCCATCGAGGTGCTGCGTCATCATCATCGCGGTCGAGTCATCGGCCAGGGCGTTTATCAGGGGCAGCGTTTTGCCACGGGGCCCGGCAGCCGCTATCAGCCGGTGGATGAGCTGTCAGTGCGGGGCATTGATCATCTGGACTGGTGTGAATCGCGGCTGCGCGAGCTGGGAAGCCGGCCCTCGCGACTGACACCCTTCTATTACACGGCGTCGCTGGGGGCCGGAATGCTGCTGAGTCGACGCAGCCATGCCCTCGGGCTCGGGCTGGTCAACATGGGAGAAAGCCTTCAGGCCGAATCGCTGGAGCGTCAGCTGTCGGCCCTGCCGGCAGGGGATGAGCGATCGCGTGCCATCCTGCGCCAGATGCTCGATGACAGCACGCGTCACGCTCGTGTGGCGCTCGAGGCGGGCGGCCAGCGCTGGTCCGGGCCGCGGCGCTGGGCCTCATCGCTGGGTGCCCGGGTCTGTGAGTGGCGACGCCTGCGCCACCACTCGTCGGTCGGGATGATGGATTGATCACTCATCCTCGCGCGGGGTGTGCGCCGGGGGCGTCCCGGGCTCGCGCTCGGGGGCCGCTGTCGAGATCGGGGAGAGCTCGGTGATGGCGCCGGCCTCGTCCTCTTCCTTTTCGTGAGCGAAAAGATCCCAGGCCGCAATGAAAAGCGCTGCAATCAGCGGGCCGATCACGAAGCCGTTGATGCCGAAAAGGGCCATGCCGCCCAGCGTCGAGATCAGCACCACATAGTCGGGCAGCTTGGTATCCTTGCCTACCAGAATGGGGCGCAGAAAGTTATCGGCAAGCCCGATGACGACCACACCGACAAAGGTCAGGATGATGCCGTCGACAATGTTGCCGGTCATCAGGTAGTAGATGGCCACCGGTGCCCATACCAGGGCGGCGCCAATGGCCGGCAGCAGGGAGAGAAAGGCCATGATGACGCCCCACAGCAGGGGCGCCTCGATCCCCAGGCCCCAGAAGGCCAGACCGCCGATGGACCCCTGGGTGGCGGCCACGATGATATTGCCCTTGACCGTGGCCCGCGTGACCGTAATGAACTTGTTGAGCAGCTGATACTTGTAGCGTGCGCTCAACGGGATGGCCTGACGAATGCGCCGGCCCAGCGGCACGCCGTCGCGGAACAGAAAGAACAACAGATAGAGCATGATCCCCAGACTGATGAAAAACTGCAGGGTATTCTGACCAATGCTCAACGCCCGTGATGCCAGCATCTGGCTGCCCTGGGCAGCCCCTTCGGAGACACGATCGCGCAGCTGGGAAAGATCACCCAGGCCGGCACTTTCGAGCCAGCCATCGACCGTTGGCGGCAGCGCCTGTCGGGCCTGCTCGACATAGGCGCCGAGATCAAGATCGCCCGAACGGATGCGCTGATAGACGCTGGTGCCTTCCTGAACCAGCGAGCCGGCAATCAGGGTCACCGGGATGATGACGATAAATACGCAGATCAGGACGTTGGTGATGGCGGCCAGATTGCGCCGTCCGCCATAGAGGTCCAGAAGGCGCCTCTGCAGCGGCATGAAGACCAGGGCCAGAATTACCCCCCAGAAAATGGCGCTGAAAAAGGGCAGCAGTATCCAGACAAAGGCGACCGAGACGCCCACCAGCAGCAGCTCAAAGGCCCTTTTTTCAATCGGTTTTTCCATACCTTCTCCCGCCTGTTCGTCATGTCGGCAGCGCCGACCGGCAGAGCCTTGACAGTGACCGTCGTAAAAAGCCCGGCATCATGCCGGGCAGAGTCCTGCCAGTGTACCCTGACTGCGCCAGGGGGTGTTGGTTCGTCATCAATTTGGGCGGCTGATGCCTTCAGGCTTCGACGATTTCCCAGGAGTGGGTAATCTCGACGCCCCCCTGAGCCAGCATCAGCGAGGCGCTGCAGTATTTTTCGGCGGAGAGCTCTACGGCCCGCTTGACCTGAGCCTCCTTGAGCGCCACGCCGGTGACCACGAAATGCAGATGGATGCTGGTGAATACGGCCGGGGTGGTGTCGGCGCGCTCGGCCTTCAGTTGCGTGACGCAGTCGGTGACCTTCGCGCGCGCCTTTTCGAGGATGTTGATGACATCGTAGGCACTGCATCCGCCGAGGCCCATCAGGACCATTTCCATCGGCCGCGGGCCGGTGTTGCGACCGCCGTTGTCCGGGTTGCCGTCGAGAATGATGGCGTGACCACTGCCGGATTCGGCAACGAACTGTCGGCCATCGGTCCATTTGATGCTGGCTTCCATGACGCTTGCTCCGTGTGTCGAAAAAGGGGGGAACCCTCTCATGAGGTGGTTGAAACCGGGGTGGCGATTACGCCATGCCCCGGGCAGAAAGCTGCTGCTCCAGAGCCTCCAGCCGCTCGGGGGTGCCGATATCCGACCATTCGCCCCGGTGGTGGTAACCGCCAAGGCGATGCTGTTGCATGGCGTCCATCAGGCAGGGCCTGAGCGGGCAGGGCGTGTTGTCCGCAAGATCGGCCACCAGCGACGGGTGCATGAGGGCAATGCCGGCATACACCAGCCGCGGCGCGCCCTGCTTGTGTAGACGACCGGCCTCGTCGAGATGAAAATCCCCCTGACGATGATGATCGGGCGGGTCGACCATGACCAGTCGTGCCAGATCACTACCGAGCGGGTCCAGGCTGTCAGGGGAGATATCGCACCAGACATCGGCATTGACCAGCCAGAAGGGCGCATCACCCAGCAGGGGCAGGGCGTGGCGAATGCCGCCAGCCGTTTCAAGCGCCACGGGTTCAACGCTGTAGCGCAGCCGAACGCCGTAGCGTGTGCCATCCCCCAGCGCCGTCATGATCTGCTCGCCCAGATAGCTGACGTTGATGACAATCTCGGTGATACCTGCCGCGCGCAGCCGTTCGATATGGTGTTCGATCAGGGCGCGGCCGCCCACCCTGAGCAGCGGCTTGGGACAGTCATCGGTCAGCTCGCGCATGCGCGAACCGCGTCCGGCGGCCAGAATCATCGCTTTCATGTCAGCGCTCCTGATCGGCGGTGCGATACTCGATCAGCCGGGCATCCAGCGCCGGAACGAAGCAGGTATCAAACCACTGCATGAAGGATTCAAATCCCGGCTGGCCCGTCAGCCCCTGGCGGACGTGTTCGACAAACAGCGGCAGCAGGGTCAGATAGCGCGGTTTGTCATCGCGCAGCGCCAGACGACAGAACAGCCCCAGTACCTTGAGGCTGCGCTGGGCCCCGGTCAGATCGACCATGCGTCGGAATGCTTCCGGCGTAACCGGCGCCATGACGCCGGCATCCTGGGCCTGCTGTCGCCACGTTTCGATCCAGCGTGTCTGATCACTTTCGGGCCAGGCGTTGTTGCGGTCGCGCAGCAGCGAGACCAGATCGTAGGCCAATGGTCCGCGGACCGCGCCCTGAAAGTCGATGACCCAGAGCCGGTCGTCGTGGCACATGAGATTCTGGGCGTGGAAATCGCGATGGACGCACACCTGCGGCTGGGCCGTCAGGGCCGTGACCAGCTGATCGCGCACCTGCGGCCAGCTGTCGGGAACGGCGATATTCAGCCACCGGGTCAGGCACCACTGCGGGAAAAACTCGAGCTCATCGGTGAGCCAGCGGGCATCGTACTCGGGCAGGTCGTCGGCCGGCAGTCCTGCAATGGCCACCGAGGTCGCAATGGCCCGGGCCATGAGCGTTTCACGCTGATCCTCACGGGTCAGATGACGGCGCAGCATGACATCGCCCAGATCCTGCATCTCGATAAAGCCCTGATCCAGATCGACATGATAAAGCTCCGGCACAGGGATGCCGTGGGCCTGCCATTGACGCGCAATCTCCACGAAGGGCCGGCTGTTTTCGCGCTCCGGCGGAGCATCCATCAGGATACGCGACGGCCCGGTGTCGGGATGAAGGCGAAAATAGCGTCGAAAGCTGGCATCATCTGTCACCACCTCGAGTTCGGGGGGCGTGGCCTCCAGATCGTGATGGGAGGCCGCCCAGTGGCGCAGGGCGTCAAGGCGCGCTGTCATGGGAACTCCTGGTTGACGGTACGGTTACGGCACCGCATGCTGAGCGCTCAAGGGCCGCAACAGTAGCTTTTGTCGCTGTTTTCAGGCTGCTGCGGTGTCTGTTGCCGCGTACCATACCGATTTTTAAAAGCAATCACATCGCCTCATTGCAAGGAAGAACAAGGATCATGGGCCAGCGTATCTTCTGGACCGCCGCCTCGCTGACCGGTCTTCTCTCGACCATGGCTCAGGCGGCGCCCCAGCCACTGCCTGCAAGCGAACTTGACTGGCAGGCCTGGGGAGATGACCGCCCCGCCAATGCGCTGTGTCGGGGGCGCTATATCATGCCGGACTATCGTATCGAGCCCGGCAGTACCCCCTCACAGGTGCGTACCGAATCCGATGACGCCGGCTATGGCAGCAACGGGGAAACCCTGCTGGATGGCGAGGTGGTCCTGCGTCAGGGGGAGCAGCAGCTCGAAGCGCAGCGTGCCACCCTCAATGAGGCGCGCACGACCGTCTCGCTGCAGGGCCCGCTGGCCTATCGTCAGCCCGGTTTTCTGGTGCGCGGCGATCAGGGCGAGGTGGCGCTCAACAGCGATGCCGCCGAGATCGATCAGGCCCACTACGTGGCCCACCAGCAGCGCCTGCGCGGTGACGCCGGCCGGCTCGCGCGGCTGGAGGATGGCCGCTACCGTCTTCAGAACGCTTCCTTTACCACCTGTGAGCCGCAGTCAAGCCTCTGGCGGCTGGTCAGCAGCGATATCACGCTGGATCAGGCGCAGGGGTATGGCACGGCGACGCATGCGCGCATGGAAATCGAGGATGTGCCGGTCTTTTACTGGCCCTGGTTGCGCTTTCCGATCGATGATCGTCGTCTGACCGGCTTTTTGTGGCCGTCCGTCAGCTACGGCAGCGACTCGGGGCTTGATTACGCCCAGCCGTTCTATCTCAATCTGGCCCCCAACTACGACGCTACCGTGACGCCGCGCTATATCTCGGGTAGAGGCGAGGCAATCGGCGGGCAGCTGCGCTATCTCTTCGACGAAGATGCCGGCACGCTGGAAGGCAACTATCTCGGCCATGACGATGGGGGCGACGACAACGACTTCAAGGGTGAGGATCGCTGGTTCATCCGCTATGCCCATGACGGCCGCTTTTCGCCGCGCACGACCTATAACCTGCGCTATGGCGGGGCCAGCGACGGCGACTATTTCGACGACTTCGGCCAGACCTTTGAAGCGCAGGACACCGACAATCTCGAGCGTCTGGCGCGTCTGAACTATCAGGGCACCACCTGGAACCTGCAGGCCCGCGCCCGCGGCTATCAGAAACTCGATGAGCCACTGCGCGAGACCGACAAGCCGTTCTACGAGCTGCCGGCGCTGCTGGCCAGCGCCCGCTGGGACCAGGCCGGCGGTTTCTACGAGGAGTTCAACGCCAGCGCGACCTACTTCTGGCGCGATGTGGACTACAGCGATGCTTCCATCATCCCACAGGAGTCCGCCACTGGCGCGCGAGTGCATGTAGCGCCCGCCGTCGGTTTTCGTCGCTCGCCCTCCTGGGGCTTTTTCGAGCCGCGCGCCGAACTCATGGCGACCCAGTATGACCTGAACTGGCGCGACCGTGACGATACCTCGGACTTTGATGACACGCCCAACCGGGTGCTGCCGGTATTCTCGGTGGATTCGGGGCTGATATTCGAGCGTGACACCAGTCTGTTCGGCAGTGACTGGCGCCAGACCCTGGAGCCGCGCCTGTACTATGCCTACGTTCCCCATGAGGATCAGTCCGAGCTGCCGCAGTTTGATAGCCGCGAGCAGCCGCTGTCCTATTCACAGCTCTGGTCTCCCTATCGCTTCAGCGGCTCGGACCGCGTGGGAGATACCAACAAGGTCTCCTACGGGGTCAGTACCCGCTTTCTGGAAGACGATACCGGCCGTGAGCGCCTGGGGCTGTCGGTGGGGCAGAGCCGCTATTTCGAGGATCGCCGCGTCGTTGATGCCCGCTTCGAGAATCGCGTTCTCAATGAGGAGAGCGAGCTCTACTACCGCAATACCCGGGATCGCTCGCCGATCATCGCTGAAGCCGACTGGCAGATCAGTGACCGCTGGTCAGCGCGCCAATCCTTTTTCTATGACGATCATCGCGATCGTACCGAAAAAACCTCGTCGTATCTGACCTATCAGGACACGGATAATCTGATTCTCAATCTGGGCTATCGCTGGACCGTACAGGACTTCGATCCTTTCGGGGATCAGGATGATCGCCTGACCTATAACCGTGAAGAGTACGACATCTCGGCGGCCTATCGTCTGACGCCGGCAATTTCCCTGCTCGGGCGCTATCTGTATGATCAGACCAACAATCGGACGCTCGAAACCCTGGCCGGGGTTCGCTTCAACGACTGCTGCTATGGGGTTCAGCTCGCCTGGCGCGAGTATATCGATGACAACGATACGGCCCGCATCGATGATGACGATCGCAAGCACGGCCTCTTTTTGTCCTTTATCTTCAAGGGACTTGGTAGTGTCGGGCAGGGCAGCAGCGATGGCTACTTCTCCGAGGCCATCCCCGGCGTCCGCGAAAATGACTTCGGGGCCTATACCGGCATAGGCAACCGGCCCGCACGATAGTCGTTACTTGAGCCGTAACCTGCAGCAGGGGCATGTTCCTGCTGCACTACTGACGATACGTCGGTTTCATGAATGAGAAGAGAGATGTCATGAAGGCACGCAACGCAAAAACGCTGGCCGCTCTGGGCCTTGCGCTGAGTCTTTCCGTATCGCCGCTGGCAGTTGCTGCCGTGCAGCCTTTGGATCGTGTCGTTGCCGTGGTCAACGATGAGGCGATCATGTCCGGCGACCTGGATCAGCGCGTGGCACAGGTGCGTCAGCAGATGCAGTCACGCGACATCGGCATGCCGGATCAGGATGAGCTGCGCGAACAGGTGCTCTCGCGCATGATCACCGAGCAGATCGAGCTGCAGATGGCCGAGCGCGCCAATCTGAGTGTCAGCGACAGCGATCTCAATCAGGCCATGCGCGGCGTGGCGCAGCGCAACAACATGACACTCGAGCAGTTTGCCGACCGGGTCGAGCAGGAGGGCATGAGCTACGGTCAGGTTCGGGAGCAGGTGCGTCGTGAGCTTTTGATTACTCAGGTGCAGCAGCGCAGCGTGGCCGGTCAGATCAATATTTCCGATCGCGAAGTGGATCAGTATCTGAAACAGGCCGGCAGCAACGCCAACGTGCAGTATCATCTTGCCCATATCCTGATTGCCGTACCGCAGGCGCCCACCCCGCAGCAGGCCGAGGCTGCCCGCGACAGGGCCGAGCAGCTGCGCCAGCGCATTGTCTCGGGGCAGGCCGGGTTTCAGGAGGTCGCTGCGGCCCAGTCCGATGGCCCTCAGGCGCTGGACGGCGGCGATCTGGGCTGGCGCAGCGGCGCCGAGATGCCCAGCATCTTTGACGATGTGGTGCCCGGGCTGAACCCGGGCGATGTCAGCGAGCCCATCCGCAGCCCCAGCGGCTATCATCTGATCACCCTGCTGGACAAGCGCGGCGGCGGCAATGCCGAGCAGCAGCGCGAACAGATCCGGCGCACGCTCTTTCAGCGCAAGGTCAACGAGGAGCTTGAAGCGTGGACGCAGGAGATTCGCGCCTCGGCCTACATTGATAACCGGCTGGAACAGGGCAACGGCTCCAATCCCTGACCCCTCCCGCCGCTTTTCGGGCGTCAGCGCTGATGAAAGGCCGCGAGCACTCCTCGCGGCCTTTCATTGATAAAGGCAGTCACCTCTTACGCAAGGATTTTTCATGTCACGACAACCGGCCCCCATGCGGGCGCGCAAGCGCTTCGGGCAAAATTTCCTCCAGGATCACGGGGTCATCGAGCGTATTGTCGCCTCGATACATCCGCAGCAGGGTGACCGGCTGGTCGAAATCGGACCCGGCCAGGGCGCGCTGACCGAGGTGCTGCTGGCAACGCATGGGGCGCTGGAGGCCATCGAGCTGGACAGGGATCTGATTCCGGGACTTCGCACGCGCTTTTTCAACTATCCCGATTTCCACATGATCGAAGGCGATGCGCTGGCCTTCGATTTCAAAGCGTTTCGCGGCGAGGGCCAGCCGCTGCGGGTGGTGGGTAACCTGCCCTATAACATCTCCACGCCGTTGATCTTTCATCTGCTGGGCGCCGGCGATGCCGTGCGTGATATGCACTTCATGCTGCAAAAGGAGGTCGTGGCGCGTCTGGCGGCAGAGCCTGGTACGGGGCAGTGGGGGCGGCTGTCGGTCATGACCCGCTACTACTGTCAGGTGGAGGCCCTGTTTGATGTGCCCCCCGAGGCCTTTGTGCCGCAGCCGAAGGTGGACTCCAGCATCGTGCGGCTGGTGCCATGGCAGACACGGCCCCATGTGGCGCATGATGAAGCCCTGCTGTCCGATCTGGTGCGGCGCGCCTTTTCCCAGCGGCGCAAGACGCTGCGCAACAATCTGCGTGATGTCACAAGCGCCGACGCACTGGAGTCGCTCGGGATTACCCCCTCGCGTCGCCCGGAGACGCTGAACGTCGGTGAATTCGTGGCGATTGCCAATCATCTGTCCGAGAGAGCCTCATGAGTGAGCCTGCCCGGAATATCGTGGTCGAGGTGGAAAGCTTCTACCTGCCGCAGGAATCGGATCCCTGCCAGCAGCGCTTTGTGTTTGGCTATCGGGTGGCCATTCGCAACCAGTGGGACTATTCCATCCAGCTGCTGGCCCGTTACTGGCGTATCTCCCAGGGCAGTGGTGATGTGCGCGAAGTGCGCGGCGAAGGAGTTGTGGGCAAGCAGCCCATGATTGCGCCGGGCCTGCCCTTCAACTACAGCAGTCGCGCCATTCTCGATAGCGAGGTCGGCGTCATGGAGGGCAGCTATACCGTCATGGCGCCGGCACTGGGAGAAACGTTTGATGTGACGATTGCTCCCTTCCGGCTGGCCTGTCCGTTGCACTTGCACTGACGGTGCAAAAGGGCAATCTTGTTTTTATTCAACGGTTTTCGGAGTAGACAATGACGATCTGGGCCATCGGTGATTTGCATGGCTGCGGCCATGAGTTCGATGCGCTGCTCGAGGCCATCGATTTTGTACCCGGGCGTGATCATCTCTGGATTACCGGTGATCTGATCAATCGTGGCCCACGGTCGCTTCAAACGCTGCGCCGGGTCCATGCCCTGCGCGAGCATGCCAGCGTCGTGCTGGGCAATCATGACCTGCACCTGCTGGCGGTTGCCTTCGGGCAGGCGCGCCTCAAACCTTCGGACACGCTGGCCGACATCCTCGACGCGCCCGATCGCGACATGCTGCTGGAGTGGCTGCGCTGCCGGCCCCTGATGGTCGAGTCGCAGACACATCAGTGCGTCATGACCCATGCCGGTCTGCTGCCCCAGTGGTCCATCGAGCGTGCCCGGCAGTATGCCCGCGAGGGTGAGGCGATGCTCTCCTCGCGACAGTTTTTCGACTTTCTGCCGCACATGTATGGCAATACGCCGGCGCGTTTTGACCCAACGCTGCGCGGCAACGACCGTCTGCGTGCCATCATCAACGTGTTTACCCGGATGCGCTTTATCGACGCGCATGGCACCCTCGATTTCAGTGCCAAGGAGGGGCTGGATAGCGCCCCCGAAGGCTTCAGGCCCTGGTTCTGCTTTGAGCGGGGAGACACCGAGCGGCTGATCTTCGGCCACTGGGCGGCGCTTGAAGGCCGTGCACCGGGGGCGCTGGCCAATGTTCGATCCCTGGACGCCGGCTGTGTCTGGGGCGGTGCCCTGATGGCCATGAATCTGGAAACCGATCAGGTCGTCACGGTGGCAGCGCATCCGCGTGACTAGGCGCCGGGCACGACGTCATACACACGTTCAAAAGAGGTCTCATGTCCTTCCATCATCTCGATCACGATACCCTGAAACAGTGGCAGGACAGCAACACCGCCCATGAGGTGGTGGATATTCGCGACCCGCTCAGTTTCAGTCAGGGCCATATTCCGGGCAGCCGACATCTGGACAACACCAGTGTGGGCGATTTTGTCGAGCAGACACCGCAGGAGCGTACCGTGGTGGTGGTCTGCTACCACGGTCATTCCAGTCAGCAGGCGGCGACCTGGCTGGTCGGGCAGGGCTACGAGAAGGTCTACAGCCTCGATGGCGGCTTTACCCACTGGCAGCACCATCATCCCGAGCAGGTGGTGCGTGACGAGGGGGCGGGGCCGCAGTGATTCACTTTGAGCTCGATGAGGCGCTGCAGGGTCTGGAGGTCTACTGCGTGGGCGGTGCCGTGCGCGATGACCTGCTGGGGATTGCTCATGATGACCGCGACTGGGTGATCGTGGGGGCCACCAGCGAAGAGATGCGTCAGCGAGGGTTTCGTCCGGTAGGGCGGGACTTTCCGGTCTTTCTGCATCCTGAGACCCACGAGGAGTACGCCCTGGCGCGCACCGAGCGCAAGTCCGGACACGGTTATACCGGCTTCGAGGTCCACGCGGCCCCCGAGGTAACGCTGGAGGAGGATCTGGCGCGTCGCGATCTGACCATCAACGCCATGGCGCAGGACAGCTCGGGCCAGAGAGTGGACCCTTTCGGAGGCCACAAGGACTGCTGCACCGGCACGCTGCGTCATGTGTCGGATGCCTTTGTCGAGGACCCGCTGCGTATCCTGCGCACCGCTCGCTTTCTGGCCCGCTTTCGCCCGCGCGGGTTTGCCGTGGCCGATGAGACGATGGCACTGATGGTCACCATGGTGGCAGACGGGGAAGTCGCCCATCTGGTGGCGGAGCGGGTCTGGCAGGAGATCGAGCGGACGCTGGGCGAGCCGGACCCGGCGGCCTTTTTCGAGCTGTTACAGCAGTGCGGGGCGCTGGGGGTTCTGATGCCGGCGCTGGACGAGGTGCTGACATACGGCCTGTCGCGGATGCGGACTGTTGAAGCCCCCATGGCGCGCTGGGCGCTGTTGACCGCCGATCTGTCCCAAAAGGTGCTGACCGCGCTGTGCGAGCGCTACCGGGTGCCCGGCGAATGGCGCGACCGGGCGCTGATGGTCGTGCGCAGCCGGGCGCTGCTGTCATCCTCGCCCGATGCTGACCAGGTGCTGGCCTGGGCACAGGCCATGGACGCCTGGCGGCGCCAGTCACGCCTTGATGAGGTGCTCGACATGCTGGCCGTTGCCGGCTTCGATATGCCGGTGGCCGCGCTGGCACGGGCTCTCGACCGGGCGCGACAGGTGTCACCGCAATCGCTCATGGCACAGGGGTATCAGGGCGCAGAGCTGGGTCGCATGATCGACGCCGAGCGCCATCGTGCTATCGAACGTGCACTGGCGCCAGCGTGACGGCTTCCCGGGGCGCCGGCGCTGAAATCTCTTTGCCCTGCCACTCGAAGGCGACCGGCCAGAGCGTCTGCGAGTCGGCATCAAAGGTTTGCCACAGGTCGCGATAGCGGGCCCGGCTGACGGGGTGGCGATAATCGCCGAAGCTTTCGGCCAGCGGGCGCAGCACGAAGGCGTTGCGGGTGATCTCGTCGCGCGGCAGGGCAACCCCGTCAATGCAGCCGGTCAGATCATCGACACACAGGATGTCGATATCCAGCGCCCGGGAGCTGAACTTCGGTGCGCTGTGGTCGCGGCCGTTATCGCGCTCGACCGTCTTGCACCACTGCTTGAGACGGGCCACCGACCAGGAACACGAGGCGCCGACCACCAGGTTATAGAAGTTGCACGGGCTGTCAAAGCCCACCGGATGGCTTTCAAAGACCCGCGAGATCAGCAGTTCTCCGAAGGCGTCGTGCAGGGCCGAAAGCGCGGCATCGATACGCTGGTGGCGCCGGGTGTTGCTGCCCAGGCTGAACAGTACGAACGCCATGTCAGCCGCGATACTCGCCGCGTTCGATACGCACGCCCACGAAGGCGGCATCTGCAACGGCGCCGGGCTTTTTCAGCGTCAGTCGCAGCCAGGCGATGCCGAACTCGTCGCGAAGCAGGGCGGCGATACGCTCGGCCAGGGTTTCCACCAGCTCGAAGCGGTGTTCGTTGCAGTAGGCCTGAAGGCGCTGGCTGATGGCGGCATAATCCAGCGTCGCGCTCAAATCATCATCCTTTGCGGCCCGGGCAATGTCGCAGCCCAGCTCCAGGGTCAGCAAAAGGCGCTGATGGATGTGCTTTTCCCAGTCATATACGCCGATCACGGCTTCCAGCGCCAGCTCTTCGATCAGTACCACGTCCATGGCGTCACTCCTGTCATGGGTTGTCGGGGTCAGTTCCGGGGTTGCACCGGGGGCGCCAGCTCGGCCAGCGGCCAGCGTGGCGTGGCCAGCATGGCCTGCTCATCGCGCTCGCCGGCCATCAGGCGCTGCGCACCGACATAGGCAATCATGGCACCGTTGTCGGTGCAGAATTTGCCTCTGGGATAAAAGGCGCGCGCGCCTCTTTTTTCCAGCGCGGTGTCAAGGCGCTGGCGCAGGCGCTGATTGGCACTGACGCCACCGGCCACCACCAGCCGCTTGAGCCCGGTCTGATCCAGCGCGCGGCGGCATTTGATGACCAGGGTATCGACGACGGCGTCCTCGAAGGCGCGCGCCACGTCGGCGCGGGTCTGATCATCCAGGGCGCCTTCGGCTTCCAGCGCCCTGATGGTGGTCAGCGTATGGGTTTTCAGACCCGAGAAGCTGAAATCCAGACCGGGGCGGTCCGTCATCGGTCGTGGAAAGCGAAAGCGGTCGGGGTTGCCCTGCTCGGCCAGGCGGGCAATATGCGGGCCGCCGGGATAGGGCAGCGAGAGCATGCGGGCAGCCTTGTCAAAGGCCTCGCCGGCCGCGTCATCCACGGACTCGCCCAGCAGCTCATAGTGGCCCAGGGCGTGTACGGCCACCAGCTGGGTATGCCCGCCGGATACCAGCAGGGCGACAAAGGGAAATTCCGGGCGCTCGTCTTCCAGCATGGGCGCCAGCAGATGCCCTTCCATGTGATGCACGCCCAGCACCGGCACCTGCCAGGCCCAGGCCAGACCATGCGCGGTGGCGGCGCCGACCATCAGCGCACCGACCAGCCCGGGGCCGGCGGTATAGGCGATGGCATCGACATCACGATGCTCGAGACCTGCCTGTGCCAGTACCTGATCGACAAGCGGCAGCAGGCGGCGCACATGGTCGCGCGAGGCAAGCTCCGGGACCACGCCGCCATGTTCGATATGCATGTCGATCTGGCTGAACAGGGCATCGGCCAAAAGCCCGTGCTCACTGTCAAACAGGGCGATTCCCGTTTCATCACAGGACGTTTCGATCCCCAGTACGCGCATGATGTGTCCTGATTCCGGTAAGGGCGTCTATTCCAGATGGGCGCCCGGCCTGCGGTGATGGCCGCGGCAGGCGAGGCAGGCAAGTTTACCCGTTTGTACTTCTCGCGTCAGGCGCTTTGCAAACCGAAGGCGCGACGTTTATAATGCGTGTCCCTGTAATACCGGGCTGTGCTTCTGGCCGCTGATCGCGGCGTCTTCCGTGGATCCGTTCAAGCGGATCATGACCGGTCAAGTGCCGCATCGACGGCATTGAGCACATTCAAACCTCATTGATCTCCTAAGGTGGTGATTGCTTAATGCCTTCCGTCAAAGTACGTGACAACGAACCGTTCGACGTGGCTCTGCGTCGTTTCAAGCGCTCCTGTGAAAAGGCTGGCGTGCTTTCCGAAGTACGTCGTCGTGAGAATTACGAAAAGCCCACGGCCGAGCGCAAGCGCAAGGCAGCAGCTGCTGTCAAGCGTCATGCCAAGAAGCTGCAGCGTGAGCGCAAGCGCTTCGAGCGGTTGTATTGATCCGTACCTGAGCGTATGCCCAACGCTTCAGCGGGATGCCGAACGGCCGCCAATGGCGGCCGTTCGTTTTTATGGATGGTGATGAAGCAGGATGGGGCGCGACTGTCACGGCCGTCAGTGTCATCATCGACAAGGCAACACGAGCACCTGATACACCGGACATTCCGAACCAGAAGGGGTGGCAACGTTGTAGCAGGCGTGACCACTGACCCCTGAGGTAGTGCAGGACATCATGGCCGGCAGAATCCCTCAACGATTTATCGATGATCTACTGGCGCGCACGGATATCGTCGATGTCATTGGCGCTCGTATACAGCTCAAGAAGACAGGGCGCAATCATTCAGCGCTTTGTCCCTTTCATCAGGAAAAGTCTCCTTCCTTTACCGTCAGTGCCGACAAGCAGTTCTATCACTGCTTCGGGTGTGGCGAGAGCGGCAACGCGCTGCGCTTTATCATGGAGTTCGATCGTCTGAACTTCCCCGAGGCGATCGAGGCGCTGGCGGGTAGCATCGGCATGGAAGTGCCGCGTGAGGGAGAAAGCGACGAACAGCGTCAAAAGGCGCGCGTGCAGGCAAGGCGTGAAGAAGAGGCCGTCAACCTGCTGGAGCTGGGGACACGCTTTTATCAGCAGCAGCTGGCTTCACCGGCGGCCGATCAGGCCCACGAGTATCTGTCGCGTCGCGGTCTGAGCGACGACATCGTCAGCCGTTATGCCATCGGGTACGCGCCTGCCGGCTGGGATGCGCTCAAGCGTCACCTGAGTGACAAGGGCGTGGATGAAAACGTCCAGGTCGAATACGGCCTGCTGGTCAGAAAGGAAGAAACCGGGCGCAGCTGGGACCGGTTTCGCGACCGGGTCATCTTCCCCATTCGGGACTGGAAGGGGCGTACCATCGGTTTCGGTGGTCGGGTGCTGGGGGATGAAAAGCCCAAGTACCTCAACTCGCCCGAATCCCCGGTCTTTCACAAGGGGCGAGAGCTTTACGGGCTTTACGAGACCCGGCAGCAGTCGAAGCGTCCCGAGCGCATGCTGATCGTGGAAGGCTACATGGATGTGGTGGCCCTGGCGCAGCACGGGGTCGATTACGCCGTGGCGACGCTGGGCACGGCCACCACGGAGGAGCACCTGCGGCGCCTGTTTCGCCTGGTCGATGAGGTGGTGTTCTGCTTCGACGGTGACGCCGCCGGCCGGCAGGCCGCGCATCGCGCCCTGAATACCGTACTGCCGCTGATGATCGACGGTCGTCAGGCGCGCTTTCTGTTTCTGCCGGAAGGCGAGGACCCGGATTCGCTGATTCGTCAGGAGGGGCGCGATGCCTTTGAACAGCGCATCGTGCGGGCCGGTTCGCTGACAGAGTATCTGTTCGATCATGCCGGCGAGGGGCGTGACCTGCGCCGCATCGAGGATCGCGAGCGCTTTGCCAGCGCCGTGCTGGAAGGCATCAAACGGTTGCCGCAGGGGCTTTTGAAATCGCTTTTGATGCGCGAGCTCAGCGAGCGTACGGGGCTGGAACGCGCCACGCTGGAAGAGCTCTCCGAGGGCGGAAAAAACGCCGCTGCGCCTTCGTCGCAGCCATCGCAGCAGCCCGATCGGATGGGCGAAACCGGATATCGGGGCAAGCCGACGGCGCAGGCAGCATCGCATCGCCGGCAGGGCGGGACTACCCTGAGCACGAGTGGGCGAATCCTGCATCTGGTAGTGCATTCCCCGGCACTGGTCGAGGCGCTTCCCGAGGGGGAGGCCTGGTGCCCCGACGATGAGGACGGCCGGCTCCTCGGAGAAGTGGTCAGGCTGATCCGCGCCGGTGGCTACCGCTCCTCGCAGGTGCTGCTGGCGCATTTTCATGGCAGCCACCACGGTAGCCGACTGCTTGCCCTGCTGCAGCGGGAGCCGCTGATTCCCGGACCGTTGCGCCATCGGGAGGTCGAAGTGCTGGTGGCGCATTTCGAGCAGCAGCGTCAGCGCTTGAGTCCGGAGCGTGAGCTTGAAGCGCTGCAGGCCCGGGAGCGCAATGGCGAAAAGCTCACGCGTGAGGAGGCGGGTCGGCTGTGGCAGCTGATCTGTGAGATCAAGCGCTGACGGCCCCTGTCGCGGGGTTGAAACAAGCGTTTATCCCCCTTATTTAGTGGGGATATAACGATAGGCGCTGCATCGCTTGTGGCGCCTGCATCAACATACAGGATTGGTGAGAAGCGTCAGCCTTCTGCTGTCGGTTCCCTGCTGGTCTATACTGGATTGCCTGGCATGCCTTTCGGCATGATCCAGGCGCTTCACTCTTCTTCGAGATAGGTTTCTATGGCTGGAAATACACCGCAGTCACGTCTGAAGGAGTTGATCGCGCGAGGCAAGGAACAGGGGTTTCTTACCTACGCCGAGGTCAACGACCATCTGCCTGAGGATATTGCAGATCCCGATCAGGTAGAAGACATCATCGGCATGATCAACGACATGGGCATCAATGTCGTTGAAGAGGCGCCCGATGAAGACACGCTGATGATGTCGGATCAGTCTGCTGACGAATCGGCCGCCGAAGAAGCTGTCGCAGCGCTGGCGGCCGTGGAAAGTGACGTTGGCCGCACCACTGATCCGGTACGCATGTACATGCGTGAAATGGGCACCGTGGAGCTTCTCACGCGTGAAGGCGAGATCGAGATCGCCAAGCGTATCGAGGAGGGGACCCGCGAGGTCATGGCGGCGCTGGCAAGCCTGCCGGGCGCTGTCGACTCGATTCTTGAAGCCTACGATGCCACTCAGGACGAAGAGGCCCCGGGGCGTCTGTCGGATCTGTTTTCCGGCTTTATCGATCCCGATGAAGGGGTGCCGGGCGTGGCCGAGGTCGAAGAGCCGATGCCCGAGATTGTCGCCGATGACGCCGTCGACGGTGACAGCGACGACGACAGCGACAGCGAGGAGGAGAGCGACGACGAGGATGATACGGCCTCCGAGGGCGGCCCGGACCCCGAGCTGGCCCGCGTTCGCTTCGAACAGATCCGCGAGCAGAACGAGAAGGCCAAGACAGCCATCGAAGCGCACGGTCTGACCTCTTCCGAGGCCCGCACCGAGCAGGCGCGTCTGGCAGAGCTGTTCTCGCCGATCAAGCTGGTGCCGCGCCACTTTGAACGCCTTGTCGGCCAGCTGCGCCTGAGCGTCGGCCAGATCCGCGAGCAGGAAAAGACGATCATGCAGCTGTGCGTCAAGCGCGGCAAGGTGCCCCGCAAGACGTTTATCGCCTCCTTCCCGGGACGTGAATCCGATACGACCTGGATCGATGACTTCATCGAGCGCAACGGCAAGTATGCCGGCAACGTCGAGCCGCTGCGCGGCGACATCGAGCGGGCACAGCGCAAGATCGCCTTTGAGGAAGAGCTGGCCATGCTGCCGGTCTCCGAGCTCAAGGACATCAATCGCCGCCTGTCGATCGGCGAGGCCAAGGCGCGTCGTGCCAAGAAGGAAATGGTCGAGGCCAACCTGCGACTGGTTATCTCGATCGCCAAGAAGTACACCAACCGCGGCCTGCAGTTCCTGGATCTGATTCAGGAGGGCAACATCGGTCTGATGAAGGCGGTCGACAAGTTCGAGTATCGCCGTGGCTACAAGTTCTCGACCTATGCCACCTGGTGGATTCGCCAGGCGATCACGCGCTCGATCGCCGATCAGGCACGCACCATCCGTATTCCGGTCCACATGATCGAGACGATCAACAAGCTCAACCGCGTCTCGCGCCAGATGCTTCAGGAGATGGGCCGTGAGCCGACGCCGGAAGAGCTGGGCGAGCGTCTCGAGATGCCGGAAGACAAGGTGCGCAAGGTGCTCAAGATCGCCAAGGAGCCGATCTCGATGGAGACGCCCATCGGCGACGACGACGACTCGCATCTGGGCGATTTCATCGAGGACTCCACCATGGTGTCACCGATCGACTCGGCCACCGGCGAAGGCCTGATCGAGGCCACGCGCAACGTGCTGGGCGGTCTGACGGCGCGCGAGGCCAAGGTGCTGCGCATGCGTTTCGGCATCGACATGAATACCGACCACACCCTTGAGGAAGTGGGCAAGCAGTTCGATGTGACCCGCGAGCGCATCCGCCAGATCGAGGCCAAGGCGCTGCGCAAGCTGCGTCATCCGTCACGCTCCGAGTCGCTGCGCTCCTTTATCGACGAATAAACAACCGTCGTGGCCTGCACTCACGCCCGCTCCCTTTTGGAGCGGGCGTTTTTGTATCCGTCAATAACAGCCCCGGTGCTCAGGGAAGCGGCGCACGTCTGGCCTCGGCACAGATCCAGTCGTGAACGGCACGAATGCGGGGGTCATCCAGCGCGCCGAAGGCATGCACGATGGCATAGTGACGCCCGGTGTTGACCCGCTGTGTCAAAGGCGCCACCAGCTCGCCGCTGCTGAGCTCGTCGCGCAGCAGCGTCTGACGCGCGATGGCGATGCCCATGCCGGCACGGGCGGCCTCCATGGTGAGATCGTGGCGGTTGAAGCTGTAGCCGCGCTGGATGCCATCGGTATCGGCGCCGATGGCCGACAGGTAGTGATGCCACTCGCCGTGCGGGCTGCTGCCACGCCACGCCGTCACGTCATGCAATAGCGGATAGTGTGTCAGCCGGTCGGGATGGTTCAGCGCCGGGCGATGGCTGAACAGCGCCGGTGCGCAGACCGGAAAAATGACCTCTTCCATCAGCGGGGTGGACGCCATGCCGGGGTAGTGGCCATCCCCCAGATCGATCGCCAGATCGAAGTTTTCTTCGGTCAGGTCGCGGTCGCTGTCTTCAGCGTATAGATAGATGTCCAGCGCCGGCAGCTGTGCCTGCAGGCGTGGCAGCCGGGGCATCAGCCAGCGGGTCAGAAAGGAGGGCACGCAGCGCAGTATCAGCTCGCCACTCATCAGGCCGCGGGAGAGGCGCTTGAGTTCCTGGTCGATACGACCGTGGGCGCTCAGGACCGCTTCGGCCAGCCGCTCTCCCTCGGCCGTCAGCGAGAGTCGGCGAGGATGGCGGTGAAAGAGCCGAAAGCCGAGTCGCTCCTCGAGCATGCGAATCTGCTGGCTCACGGCGCCGGTCGTGACGTTGAGTTCACCCGCTGCCCGGGTAAAGGAAAGATTGCGTGCCGCACAGGCAAAGACATGCAGACCGGCATGCATGGAAGTCGTGGCTGAAGGCATTGAAGACTCGGCGTCAGCGATGGCCCGGCAGTCGGGCAATATGGGTGACGGTTTAGCCAGACTAAACCCTGGTTGCCTATTTATGCTTTGAAAGGCGCTTCCATGCAATACATGCTGATCCCATCGCGCTCAAGGCCAGTGACGGTTTAGCGCTCCTTACACCGATCATGAGGTGACAGCATGCCTATCAGCGTCTTCGAATTGTTTAATATCGGCATCGGCCCCTCCAGTTCTCATACGGTAGGCCCCATGCGTGCGGCCAGATTCTTTCTGGACGCGCTGGACAGCCGGCAGGATACGTCACGCGTGACCGGCATCGAGATTCATCTTCATGGCTCGCTGTCGGCCACCGGTGTCGGTCACGGTACCGACCGCGCGGTCATCATGGGGCTGATGGGAGAGCTGCCGGCCACGATCGATCCGGACATCATTCCTCCCGCCATCGATGAGCTGCTGGAGTCGCAGGTGCTGCGGCTGGGCGGGCGAGTCAGCGTGCCGTTTCTCTGGGAGCGGGATTTCTACTGGTCCAACGACCCGCTGCCGCGACACCCCAATGCCATGACGCTGGTGGCCACGCTCAGGGATGGCAGCAACGTGACCCAGACCTGGTATTCGGTCGGTGGTGGTTTTGTCATCAATGCCGCCGATGAAGAGAGCGCCGATACGGCGCCCGGCGTCGCGCTGCCGTTTGATTTTGACAGCGCCGAGCAGCTGCTCGAGATCTGCAATCGCGAAAACATGAGTATTGCGCAGGTCATGATGGCCAACGAGCTCTCCTGGCGCAGTGAGGAGGAGGTCCGTCAGGAGCTCTTCAACATCTGGCAGGCCATGCAGGCCTGTATCACCAAGGGGCTCGAGCAGAACGGCGTCCTGCCCGGCGGGTTGCAGGTCAAGCGCCGCGCCGCGGGGCTTCTGGCCCGGCTGGAGCGCGCCGAACAGAACCTGATCGCGACCACCTTCTCGGCGATGGACTGGGTCAACCTGTTTGCGCTGGCAGTGAATGAGGAGAACGCTGCCGGCGGGCGCATGGTGACCGCACCGACCAACGGCGCTGCCGGCATCATTCCGGCCGTGCTGGGCTACTGGATGAAGTTCGAGGAGACCGCCTGCGAGCGTGGCGTGGTGGACTTTTTGCTGACGGCAGGCGCCATCGGCATCCTGTGCAAGAAAAACGCTTCGATCTCGGGCGCCGAAGTCGGCTGCCAGGGCGAGGTCGGCTCGGCCTGCGCCATGGCGGCTGCCGGTCTGTGTCAGGTCATGGGCGGCACGCCCGAACAGGTGGAGAACGCCGCCGAGATCGGCCTTGAGCACAATCTGGGACTGACCTGTGATCCGGTGGGCGGTCTGGTGCAGGTGCCGTGCATCGAGCGCAACGCCATCGCAGCGGTCAAGGCCATCAATGCGGCGCAGTTTGCCCTCAACGGTGATGGCACCCACTTCATCTCGCTGGATCACGTCATTCGGACCATGCGCGAAACCGGTCGCGACATGCAGAGCAAGTACAAGGAAACCTCGCTGGGCGGTCTGGCCGTCAACTACGGCCTGGCCGTCAACGCCATCGAGTGTTGAGCCCCGGGCGGGTCATGACGACGACGTCATGACCCGCCGGCAAGCACCAGCGCATAGGCGGCCACCCCGGCCGCCACCGGCAGTCCGAGCGTTCGTGTCCTGTACCACAGGGCGAGCGTGGCGACACTTCCCGCCACCGTGGCGCCCCATGTCACGGCACTGTCAGGCTGAGGCAGCAGCGAGACACCCATCAGGGCAGCAATCAACAGCGGCGCCAGTACCACCGGCCATGCCGGCATGGCCATTGCCCTGTCGGCAGCGGAGACACGGCGCAGCCGTCGCTGCATCCAGTAAAGCGGCAGCATCCGGATCAATAGCGTCCCGAGGGCCGTGGCCCCGGCGGCCAGCCAGATGGCATGGGTCATGATGACCTCCCGTTCGCGGTATCGGGGGAAAGGTAAAAACACAGCGCCCCGAGACCGGCCGCCAGCGGTATTGCCACACTGGTCATGTCCAGCAGGGCGAGCACCAGCGCGGCCAGGGTGCTTGCCAGCAGCGCCATGGCCCAGCGCACGGATGTACATCGCGGCGCCAGCAGCACCAGAAACAGGGCCGGCAGGGCAAAGGAGAGCGCATCGGCCAGAAGCGGCCACTGTGTGATCAGCTGCTCGCCGGCAAGGCTGCCCGCCAGCGTGCCGCCGCCCCAGCCCATCCATGCCAGCAGGGCCGCCCCGGTGTACCAGCCCATGCGGTCCTTCTCCTCCATCAGCGGCAATCGGTAGTGGGCCAGGGCAAAGACCTGATCCGTCAGGCCGTGCATCAGCCATGGCCAGCGACGGCTCTCGGACAGCCAGGGCGCGAGCGAGGCGGAATACACGATGTGGCGGGCATTGATCAAAAGCGTCAGGGCCACCGTCAGCCACAGCGGGGCGCCGCCTGCAATCATGCCCACGAACAGAAACTGCGAGGCACCGGCGTAGATCAAAAGCGACAGCGCCGTGGCCTCGAAGGCACTGAAGCCGGCCTGACCGGCAACCAGCCCGAAGGAGAGGGCCACCGGCAGGTAGCCGCTCAGCAGGGGCAGGGCGTCACGCACACCCATTCGCCAGGCCGAAGCGGTCATGCTGTCTCCTCGACGGGATAGAAGATGGTCACCAGCACCCTGGCGCCCTGGCAACCGGCGCTGTAGATGTGGGGCTGATCCGCCGAAAACTGATATACCGCTTGCGTTTCAAGCGTCACCGGGGCGTTTTCTGCGCCGGCCTGCAAACTGCCGGCGATGACCTGCAGCGTCTCACGGGTGCCACCGGCATGGGGCGTGGCCCGGCGCACGGCCTTCGGTGAAAGCGTCATCAGATAGATGTCCACGGGGCGACCCTCATGATGGCGATCCAGCAGGGATACCGAGATATCGTCATCGGTTACCGTGGTCTGAGCGGCGGCGATCAGCGCACTGAAGGGGATCTCCAGCTGCAGTGCCAGACGCCAGAGCGTCTCCAGGGTAGGGTTGCCCTTGCCCTGTTCGAGCCGTGACAGGCTCGATTTGGCAATGCCGGCCCGGTCGGCCAGATAAGTCAGGGACCACGCCCTGAGCTGGCGCAGGGTGGCAACACGGTGCCCCAGTCGCTTTAATGCCTCGTCGTTCATGATGCCGGCGTCCGTTGTTCCATATATAAAACGTTCTATATATGGAACATGGCGCTGTCAACCCGACCTGTTGAGGCGCGTATCCGAAAAGCGGCTCCGATCCGGATGAATGGAGATTGCTGAAGGAATTGTCACGCCAGTGACATAGTGGTGTAGGATCGTTGCTATCGTCTCGACTCGTGGGGAGTTTCGTGTTATGCGCCAACCCATGGTGTTACGTCTTCATGCCTCCGGCATTCCGATTGACTGGTTGACGCTTGAAGAAGCGGCGGTGCTGATGTCGCGTGCCAGCGAAGGCGGTGTGGTCTGGTCGGATGGTGAGGCCGCCTATCGCCTGCATGGCGGCACCAGCTCGCTGACCGGCCGGCAATCCTTTATCGACATCCCCGAAGTGATCGGCGTGTCCCCCCCCGTTAACGCCATGCTGGCGTTTGAGCATACCGGCTTCAATCGGGTGCTGTGCAAGTATCGCGAGGGCCTGTGCTGCGCCTACTGCGGCGTCACGGTCACCCGCCAGGCCCTGACGATTGATCATATCCTGCCACGCTCGCGCGGCGGTCAGCTCTCGATGCTCAACGCCGTGGCCTGCTGCCAGCGCTGCAACAGTCTCAAGGCCAACCGCACACCGGAAGAGGCGGGCATGGCACTACTGCTGAAACCCTTCGTGCCTACCATGGCAGAAGTGCTCTACATGATGCGCCCGAAAACCATGACCGCCAGACAGCTCTGGTATCTGAAATGTCAGTTCAAGAATGCGTCCCTGCGCGCCTATCTCACGGAAGCGCTGGCGGCCTGACAGCGCTCAGTAGTTCATCAGAGTCGCCATGCGCTCGCTCAGGGGCGTGCCGCCCAGCATGATCCGTGAGGGGGCTATCGCCACGAAGCGATTGTCCTTCCATAGCGCACTGCGCTGCGCATCGAAGACCACAATGGGCGCAAGATCAGTGCGCTGCGTCTGAGACAGAATCAGCGGCGTCAGGTTGTCGAGAATCAGATGACTGCCGTCATCCATCCGGTAGCGCAAAACGGCATGATAGGTGGGGGTCAACGCGTCCCTGGCAGCCAGAAAATCGAGCCGGTGTGCCGGCATGCCGGCGCTGCGCAGGATCTGGTACTTGGCGATGGCGAAGTCTTCGCAGTCGCCATGGCCATCGCGCGTCAAACGATCGAATCCCTTCCAGATGTCCGCCGCTTCTTCCTGCTGACGTGCCGCGTTGTTGACTACCCGGTTGACGTAGCGCAGCTGCGCCAGTGCGTCACGCTGACGTGTTTCCCTGACCAGTTCGGCTCTCGACTGGGTGATGGCTTTTTCGCGAGTGTCGTCCCACCAGGTAAAGGTGTGCGCCAGCGCTTTCAGAGGGGCTGCCGGACAGCAGATCATCAGGATGGTGGCAAGCATGTGGCGGGCAGTCATGGGCGGCTACCGAAGGTCATGAGGCGGTCGAAAGTACGGTAAGCCTCATGATAACGCCCGCTGCGGGCAGGTCATGGCCGGATCAGGCCCCCCGGAAGGGGCCATTTCATGCTTATCGGCTCGACACGCCCTCGACGCCTGCCAGCGCCGAGTCATGCTCGCCGGCACTGCCGATGACACTGAAGGCGCCATCGGTTTCCAGCACGACCGCATGCACCTGCTCGATATCCGCCATGCCCCTTTCACGCACGGCTGCCAGGATTTCTGCCTTCACCACGCGTTCGCGCTGCATGGCGTCATCACAGTACTGGCCCTTGAACAGCAGCAGCGTGGGCTGAGACTTGATCAGCTTGAGCACCCCGCGGGAGCGCACCGAGGTAAAGGTGATCGCAAACTGCAGGGCCACGATGACGATAAAGGCGGTCACGCTCTGGGCGAAGGAGACCTGTGTGGAGGTCAGCGCCGTCGCCAGAATGGACCCCAGGGCGATGGTGGTGACGAAATCAAAGGCGTTCCATTTTGACAGGGTGCGCTTGCCGGAAACGCGCAGAACGATGATCAGGGTCAGATAGCTAAGGATGCCGACCACGATCGTGTGCATGATGGGGGTCATGAGCTGTACCTTTTAAGAGGGAAAGGAAAACAAGTCTTCAGGGTAGGTGCACAAGCCCCCTGATGTCAGGCGCTCACGACAACCTGGCCGTGGCGTGGCAAAAATCCGTGTGATGGCACCGGAGACATGGCATGACCGATCAGACCGCACCGATACGCTGTCAGTGGGCCCGGCGGCAGGCGCTGCTGGCGCACTATCACGATCATGAATGGGGCGTGCCGGAACCTGACGGACGGGCGCTGTGGGAAAAGCTGGTTCTCGATGGTTTTCAGGCGGGGCTGTCATGGCTGACCGTGTTGAAAAAGCGGGATGCCTTTCGCGACGCCTTTGAGGGATTCGACCCCGAGCGGGTCGCCCGTTTCAACGAGTGCGATATCGCGCGGCTGCTCGGCAATGCCGACATTATTCGCTCGCGGGCCAGGATCGAGGCGGCCATCACCAACGCCCGGGCCTTTCTGCGCATGCAGGCCCAGGGGGAGGAATTCGCGACGTTCTGCTGGTCAATGGTGGGGCACCGCCCGATTCAGAATGTGCCGCCCGTACCGGCGCATACGCCACTGTCTGCTGCCTTTTCGAAGGCGCTCGGGGCAAGGGGCTTTAAATTCGCCGGGCCGACCATTGTCCATGCCTGGATGCAGGCGACAGGGATGGTCAACGATCATGCGCCCGACTGCCACCGGCGTCGGGTCGTGGCGGCGATGGGAGAGACCGCCATGGCACCGCCGTCATGAAGGGGCAGGATGCCGGCCGACATGCGTCGGCCGGCGGCTCCTTTTAGGGTTGAAAATGCATCATTGAAAGAACGGTGTCACCCGACGGATCAGGCGATATGTTCATGAATGACCGCTTCGGGGAAATAGCGACGCAGCATGCGGTTCTGGAAGCCATCCACGAAGCTTGAGTTGATGATGATGATGAATCGCTCATAGGGCTGGCCGTGGTCTTCCTGGCGCAGCGGATTGGCACCGTGGAAGAGACGGTCATCACGCAGGTGCAGCACATCCCCGGGTTCCATGACCTGCTCGGCCAGCAGTTCCTGGCCCGCCCGATCAGCATAGAGCACGCTTTCCGCGCCGCTGACGTTGTGACGGTCCAGCACCATGATGCTCAGATAGCGGCAGCCGTCGGCATGAATGCCCTGGCCCTGCAGCGGATCCAGTTCGCCCGAGCCCCTGACACCGGTGATCTGCATCAAAATCGGCTCATTGGCGCCCAGCCCCCAGAGGCCTGCCCAGGCCTCCACGAAGGCGCGTACGTCGGGGCGGTCCAGAAAGTCCTGCTCCAGTGCCGGATACCAGCGCAGCTTGTCCGCCATGCTGTCGGCGTCATTGAACTGACCGCCCTGTGCCATGGGGCACTCACCAAGGCTTTTCATCTGCCCCTGTTCGTCCAGCGCCAGCCAGGACATGCGCTTCCAGCGGCGATCGACGTAGGGGTCCCGGGGAATATTCCGGGTGAAGGCCTGCCATGCGTCCAGGTCGATATGGTTGCGCACATGCGTAAAGCACCAGTCATGCTCGGCAAGCGAGGTGTGTACGTTGTGCTGCCACCAGGTCTGTACGTTGGTAGTGGTCATCTTTTTAAACTCCTGAAAGGATAAGGATTGACGCCGGGTGTCGGCATTTGCCGACACTCGACAGACAAATGTTATGGGCTTTCAGAAGCAGATGAATGATCATGTGGCGCCCGATAGCGGGAACCGACAAACGGGATCACGACACTGGTAACGCCTGAATTATTCCTTGTGACATGGCGTAAGCTGTTATGCTGACAAAAGATGCCAGCATTTTTGACCAGTCAACCCTTTGCCCAGCCTGATCAGGATTAATCGGAGATGCGCATTTCTCACAGGTACCCGCGCTATGGCTTCGTCCTCTGCACCCTGGGTCTAATATCAGCGCTGGCCATTACGCCTTTCATGAGTGCGCATAATCTGGCGATCCTGCTTCTGGCAGGGGCGCTTGTCGTCGCCATGCTCGCCTGGTACCGGAGCCGTCAGCGCAATCGCCAGCTCTATCAACAGCTGCATCACCCCGCCAATCGACTGGGCAGCCATGAACGCCTGCGCTATGACCGCAGCGAACAGCGTTTCCGGGCACTGCTTGAAAGCCTGCCGCGTGTAGCGGTTCAGGGCTACGACCGCCAGCGGCGCGTCATTTACTGGAACGCCGCCAGCACCCAGCTTTATGGCTATATGCCCGATGAGGTCATGGGCTGCCGGTTTGAAAATCTGATTATTCCGTCACACATGCGTGAGTCGGTCGTGCGCGCTCATCAGAACTGGGTCAACGAAGGCGTCGAAATTCCGGCCAGCGAGATAGAGCTGGTGCACAAGTCAGGGCGTCATGTGGCAGTTTTTTCCAACCACGTCATGCTCGGGCAGCACACCGATAACCCGTTGATGTTCTGCGTGGATGTCGATCTCTCGGTACAAAAGCAGGCGCATCGCGATCTGGAGTTCATTCAACGCTATGATCCGCTGACGCTGTTGCCCAATCGGGCGGCCTTCATTACCGAGCTCAATCGTCTGCTCGAGGATGAGCAGCGTGACAGGGCGCCGCTGGCAGTCTTTTTCATCGATATCGAAAACTTTTCCGAAATCAATGACACCCTGGGGTATGAGCAGGGCAATCACCTGCTGACCCAGGTGGCCGAGCGGCTGTCGCAGTACTGCTATACCTCGGACCTGCTGGCCCGTTTCGGCAACGACGAATTCATCATGGCCTGCACGCAACTGGATTCCAGACGTCATGCGCTGCAATTGATCGACCGCATCAACAGCATGTTCGAGCTGCCTTTTACGCTGGCCGGCAAGTCTCATCGAATAACGGTCAGCCAGGGCATCAGCCTCTATCCCGACAACGGCGAGGATGCCCAGTCGCTGGTCTATGCGGCCAACGTGGCAAGAAACCGGGCCAGAATGCCCGGTGAGAGCCGGTTCCAGATCTTCAGTCACGAATTTCATCGTGACCTGATCTATCAGCATGAGCTGCTCAAGCGGCTGGAAAATGCCATCGATCAGAACGAACTGGCGCTGCACTTTCAGCCCCAGATCGCCCGCAGCGGCCGTATCGAAAGTATGGAGGCATTGCTGCGGTGGTTCCCGACCGGGGGGGGCATGATCTCGCCGGCAGAGTTCATTCCGCTGGCCGAGCGTTTCGGGCTGATGGAGCGTCTGGGCAGCTGGTCCATCGAGACACTGTGCGCTCAGCAGGCCCGCTGGAAGGCGCAGGGGCTGCAGGGCTATCGCGTGGATATCAATCTCTCGGGCGAGCATCTGCGCTCCACCGCGATGCTGGAGAAGCTGGAAAAGGCCATACAGCGCCATCAGCTCTCCATGCGCGATATCGGCATCGAGATTACCGAAAACGTGCTGGTACAGGCCGATGACACGGTAAAAGCCTATCTGCAGACGCTTTACCATCGCGGCATGAAAATCGCCATCGATGACTTCGGGACCGGGTACTCATCGCTGGCCTATCTCAAGCAGTTCCCCGTGACGTCGCTCAAGATAGATCGTACCTTCGTGGTGGATGCCCCCGAGAATCTGCAGGATCGTGCCATCCTGGCGGGGATTGTCTTTATCGGTCATCGGTTGGGTCTTGAGGTTATCGCGGAGGGCGTGGAGACCAGCGAGCAGCTCGAGCTTGTTCATGAGCTCAATGTGGATCTGATCCAGGGCTTTTATTACTTCCGCTCCATGCGAGCCGAGCGTATTACGCCGCTACTGGAAACGCAGCCCCTGTTCCAGGGCCGTCGAGACCTCTCTTCGAAAAAGTGATCATGTCCGGGCAGGCAATCAACAGGATCAAGGATTGATAGCAACGATCCATCATGCCTGTTAGACCTCTGCACGGATCGCTCCGGCCAATGAACACCGCCGGGGGATCGGGCCTCCCGCTCCTCTAAATGGTTGATTTTTTTCTTTTTGGATAATCCAGGTTAGCGGCATTCCGAGCCGATTCGTCCAACAATAGTGGCTATCTTTGGACGGTAATGCATCAATTCTTACTATAATACTGGATGGCTTCTCAACGCGATTCAGGGGTGCATGCCAAGTTGGACAGGGATCGCTGCCTGGTGCGTAACTTCAAACATTATTGTGCGCTTGACGAAACAGAAGCCGAACTTCTGGCAGCGCTGGAAAAGACGCCTCAGACCGTGTCAAATGCCCAGATGCTCTGGGAGGAGAACCACCCCGCTGACACCCTCTGTGTCCTCAGTGAGGGATGGGCCTGTTCCTATCGGTCGATGGACGACGGCACCCGGCAGATACTGAATATCTTTTTACCGGGGGACATTGTCGGGCTGAGCGACTTTTCGCCCCGGCGTCATCTGACGTCGGTCGCCATGCTGACAGAAGGGGTGATCTGTCGTTTTCCACTCAAGAATCTGACAGACATTTTTGCAACATCGACACAGCTGACCACGGTGCTGTTTTCGCTGGCAGGCCAGCAGCAGGCCATCATGGCAGAGCGGCTGGTCAACATGGGTCGGCGCACCGCGCGCGAAAAGGTGGCCCATTTTATCTGTGAAATGCATCTGCGTTTGAGCAGGACCTGCCCGAACATTACGCATCGATTCAACCTGCCGCTATCGCAGCAGGTGCTGGCGGATGTTCTGGGGTTATCAGCCGTGCATGTCAGTCGTACCTTCTCCGAGCTTCGTGAAGAAGGGCTGCTGTACCGCGAGCGCAATCGGATCGACATTCCCGATCTGGATGCCTTCTATGATGTGGCCAATTTTTCGGATGTCTATCTCAGTAACAGCGTCGATGAGCTGCTCAAGCGCTCTGAAAAGAGTCATCATGGTTCGGGGCGGCGTT
This sequence comes from Kushneria sp. AK178, assembly GCF_053903105.1. Lineage (NCBI taxonomy): Bacteria > Pseudomonadati > Pseudomonadota > Gammaproteobacteria > Oceanospirillales > Halomonadaceae > Kushneria > Kushneria sp. AK178. Next base: position 1,332,811 of record NZ_CP096381.1, read on the forward strand.
AACGCCACATTCATGGCCGGGGCGGCAACCGTCGCCGCCCTGTCTCGAGCCTGACAGGCCCTCCGGCCGGTTGACTCGATACCTGCCTGCTGCCGCCATATCGCGGCTACTCCCTTATTGCGTCACCACGAACCGGCCTGTCCGGCAAGGCTGCCTGTCGATTGTCTCCATTGTCATGGGTGCCTGATGTATCCGGTTGCTGTCTCTGACGGGCGTGGCTCACTATACTGCGGCGACAGAGTGATGCCGGAGTCCCGGCGGTAGCCATTGCCCGACATCGCCAGGCCTGGCAGGCTGTCGTTGACCGGGATTGAAAGTACTTGATGCGCCCGTGATACACCCACAGTGGAGACAACCATGACGCCGTCCATCGAACAGTTGAGCGCCACCCGAAGCCATGGTGGCTGGGTCAAGCGCTTCAGCCATCGCTCGCAGGTGCTTGATTGCGACATGACCTTTGGCATCTTTTTACCCCCTCAGGCAGAAGAAGGCCGCGTGCCGGTGCTGTGGTGGCTCTCCGGGCTGACCTGCACCGATGAAAACTTCATGCAAAAGGCCGGCGCCCAGAAAATGGCTGCCAGTCTGGGGATTGCCATCGTCTGTCCGGATACCAGCCCGCGGGGCACCGATCTACCGGGCGAGCATGACAGCTACGACTTCGGTTCGGGCGCCGGCTTTTATCTCAATGCCACCAGAGAGCCCTGGAATCAGCACTATCACATGTATGACTATGTGACGGACGAGCTGCCGTCACTGGTGCGTGACCATTTTCCCGTCAGCGAGCGTGAAGCCATCAGTGGCCACTCCATGGGCGGTCATGGGGCACTGGTCTGCGCTCTGAAACAGCCCGGTCGCTATGCCAGCGTGTCGGCCTTTTCACCCGTCGTGAATCCGATGGACTGCCCCTGGGGCGAAAAGGCCTTCAGCCATTATCTGGGTGACGACCGTGCCGAATGGTCCAATTGGGACGCCTGCGAGCTGGTGATGGCCGGGGCTTCCAAACAGCCAATGCTGGTGGATCAGGGGGAGGAGGATCAGTTCTTGACCGAGCAGCTCAAGCCCGACCATCTGGAAAAGGCGTGTCATATCCAGGGGGTTTCTCTGAAGCTGCGCCGTCATGAAGGCTATGATCACAGCTATTTTTTCGTGGCCAGCTTCATTGATGATCACCTTGAATATCACGCCCATCATCTTTTTGCCGATCAGGCGTAGCCGTTGTCAGCAGTAATCATGTGATGGTGCTCCGGGGTCCCTTGTGGGCCCCGGAGACGTATGGAGCAATACCATGACGGGAAGGCATCCATGGCTTACTGCGTGTAACCTGTGGCCTTCGAGCATCACCGGACAGCGCTGAACGCGACAACAGTCGAGCGTTACAACACAACAGGGGAGAAGGGGCTTGGTCGGAAAGCTACTGCGATGGTGCGGCAGAATCCTTCTGGGGGCCATGGTGCTTTCAATACTGCTGGTCACCCTGTTTCGTTTCGTACCGCTGCCCGGGTCGATGGTCATGCTGGAGCGCAAGACAACCGCCATCATCGAGCGCGAACCCCTGCCTCTCCAGTATCACTGGACGCCGTGGCGCTCCCTGTCCGATCAGGCAAAACTGGCCGTGATCGCTGCCGAGGATCAGAAATTTCCCTATCACTACGGCTTTGACCTCGATCAGGTGTATGCCGCCATCCAGTCCTGGAAGCAGGGCAACAGCCTGCGCGGGGCCAGTACCATCAGCCAGCAGACGGCCAAGAATGTCTTTTTATGGTCGGACCGCAGCTGGCTTCGCAAGGGGCTCGAGGTCTGGTTCACGCTCTTGATCGAGCTGATCTGGCCCAAGGAGCGCATTCTGGAGGTCTATCTCAATGTCGTGGAGTGGGATCGGGGCGTGTTCGGTCTGGAGGCGGCAGCACAGCACTATTACGGCATTGGTGCCAGCCAGGTGACGGCGGATCAGGCGGCCCGGCTTGCTGCCATTCTGCCCAATCCGCGCGGCTGGAGCCCGATCGCGCCCAGTCACCGCGTGGTACAGCGCAGCGCCTGGGTCAGACAGCAGATGCGACAGCTGGGCGGCACACGCTTTTTGCAGCGTCTATAGTGTGTTGCTGTCCGGACTTGACGGGCAGGGCAATAAAGCCTTTAAAATTAATTACATGAAGTAACAAAGCCAGTTGAACTTAATGTCTCGTGCGGCGTCATAATGACAGTACGCATGTATTGAAAAGCAAAGGTAAGTCAGGAGGATGTTCATGAAACGTTTCGCCGCAGTTGTTTCCGCATCGCTGGTCGCGACCGGCCTCGCTGCCACGCCAGCGCTTGCTGCTCAGGAGCAGCCGGCTCAGGGGGCTCAGGGCCAGCAGCAGTCACAGAACTTCAGCGATGAGCAGCTGCAGAACTTTGCCTCTGCTTCTCAGGAAATTGCAGGCATCTCTCAGGATTACACCCAGCAGCTGCAGGGTGCCGACGATGCCGACGCACAGCAGAGCATCCGTGAAGAAGCCAACCAGAAAATGGTTCAGGCCGTTCAGGACAACGACCTGGAAGTCGAGCAGTTCAACCAGATCGGCCAGGCCGTTCAGAACGATCCTCAGATGATGCAAAAGGTTCAGCAGATGGCTCAGCCGCAGCAGTAAGCCGCTCGCCATGCCATCAAGGGCCGCTTCCCCGGAAGCGGCCCTTTTTTGTGCCCGGTTTTCCCGCAAGTGACAGGGCACTGAAACAATCAGGATTCGAATCAACAGTATTTTTCTACTAAAGTCCCATCCCTGTTGGCTTAAGGCTAATAAAAGGCCGGTAATATTCAGGGATGATGACGGACGTATATGACGAATCAGCAAAGCTCCAGTGGGCTGGGGTATATTCTCAGGGTGTGCCTTGTAGCGTCACTGGGCGGTATATTGTTTGGGTATGACACGGCTGTCATATCAGGAGCGATCGGTTCGATCGCCGACTATTTTGCTCTTTCCCCCACACTCAAGGGGTGGGCAGTCTCCAGCGTGGTCATCGGCAGCATCTTCGGTGCGCTGGGAGCGGGCTATCTGGCCAACGTGCTGGGCCGTCGCACGACCATGATGTCTGCTGCCCTGCTGTTTCTTGTGTCAGCGCTGGGATCGGCACTGGCGCCCACCTTCTGGTTCTACATTATTCTGCGCCTGGTGGGCGGTGTGGCCGTTGGCGTTGCCAGTGTGGTATCCCCCATGTACATGGGCGAGCTGACGCCACAGAACTGGCGCGGCAGAACACTCAGCATGTTTCAGCAATCCGTGGTGGTCGGGCAGACGGTGGTCTTTTTCGTCAACTATCTGATTGCCCGCGGCGTGACCGAGCAGTGGCTGACCGACTACGGCTGGCGCTGGATGCTGGGCTCTGAGGCGATTCCGGCACTGCTCTTTGGCCTGCTGCTGTTTCTGGTGCCGGAGTCTCCGCGCTGGTGCGTCATGCGCGGCCAGTACGATCGGGCACGCCGTATTTTCAAACACTTTGTGGCGCGTGATGACATCGAGCCGACGATCGAGGAGGTGCGTTACTCACTGGATGAGGGCAAATCCACCGGTCGGCGCGCCATGAACCGCCAGCGCCGCAACGAGCGTCGCAGTTCCCGCAGCGCCCTCAGAAAGCCGGTGATGATGGGAATCACGCTGGTCGGCGTCTTTCTCTCTGCCGCACAGCAGTTTGCCGGCATCAATGTGGTGATGTATTACGCCCCGACCGTGCTTTCAGACATTACCGACAGCACCGACAGCGCGCTGCTGCAGACCGCCTGGATCGGCGTGGTGTTCGTCATTGGCAATTTCCTCGGCATGTATCTGATCGATCGGGTCGGACGTATCCCCCTGCTGACGATCGGCTCGATCGTGAGCGTGCTTAGTCTGGGCGTACTGGGCGGCGTCTTCTGGTTCGATATCAAGGGCTACACGGCCATGATCGCCATCATGCTCTATGTCATTTTCTTTGCGATCTCCTGGGGCTGCTGCGCCTGGACACTGCTGTCGGAAATCTTTCCCAACGCCATCCGCGGCGCGGGCATGGCGCTTGCCGTGGGCGCGCAGTGGACGGCCGGGTTTATCGTGGCGCAGACCTTCCCGATGATGCGCGGCAGTGAATGGCTCAACGAGGTGTTCAATGGGGCCTTCCCGTTCTGGCTGTTCGGCGCCTCTGCACTGGTTAGCATGTTCATCGTCTGGCGTTTCGTGCCGGAGACAAAGGGCGTGCCGCTGGAGAACATGGAGCAGTTGATGGGCGAGAAATTCCGCCGTGGCCGGGTCGAAAACTTCTCGCAGTATCGTGAAGGCCAGGTACAGCCAGCCTGATTGACAGCAGCGAAACGCATGAAAAAGGCCCCACTTCGGTGGGGCCTTTTTCATGTTTGAAAGGTGTTGGACAGGGCACTAGATGACCCACATCAGCATCAGGGGCAGGTAAATAAAGGACGTCAGCGTCGAGCACATGACCAGACTGGCGACAAACTCGGGGGAGCGTCCGGCCTTCTGGGCAAAGAGATAGTTATAGACGGCAATCGGCATGCACATCATGACCATCAAAATGCCACGTGTTTCCTCGTTCAGCCCCAGCAGGAGCCCCACGCCCTGGGCAATCAGACCGGCGACGACCACCCGGCCCAGTGCAAAGGCGAGCCCGGCTGACAGATTGCGGGCGCGAATGCTGGCCAGCGCCACGCCGAGCGTGATCAGCATGATGGGGATGGTCATGCCGGCCAGAAGCTCAATGCTGTTGGCGATCCATGCCGGCAGCGTGATCTGCCAGGCCATCAGCACGATGGCGATCACGCTGGCATGAATGGTGGGATTGGTCAGCATGCTCTTGACCGGGCGCGAGCTGCTGGTAATGCTGCCGACCACGAACTGGGCGATGGAGACAATGACAAACACGGCAATGGCCAGCGAGAATCCCTGGCCCTGACCAAAGGCATACATTGCCAGCGGCAGCCCCATATTGCCGGTATTGGGAAACAGCACCGGCGGCAGGATGACCTTCCAGTGAATGCGGGAGAGGCGCGCCACGATGACGCCCACAATCAAGAGCACCAGTAGACACAGCAGGGTGGCCCCGGCCATGCGCGAAAACGCGGAGAGTTCCACGTGCGTATCTGACAGCGCATCAATGATCAGACACGGCGTGCCCACGTTGAAGACCAGCTTGGTGACAAAGCCTGTCGGATAGGGCTGGCGAAAGCGCACCCAGAAATAACCGACGCCGGCACCGATCATGATGGGCATCATGACCGCCAGGAGTTGAGCAAACATAAGAAACCTTGAAGGCAGGAAGATCGTTAGACGATAGTCTATATATTCTCCCGGGATTCCACCGTCGCTTGCAAGTCGCCTTGAGTATGGAAAGCACTAGTCCCGGTACCTTTCGGGCAGCCGGACGGTCCGGCCGCGTCGCGTGGCAAGCCGACTGTCCTGGCCGAGCCGCTGCGCGCCATGACGGGCGTGACTGATCAAACCGGTCATCAGCACACGCTCGGGCATGTGGCGCCAGAAGCGCGACGGCATGCTGCGCACCATGGTTTTTTCATTGAGGCGGGCCGGGTTGAAGGTGCTGGCATAGTAGGCCAGCCAGAGATCCTCGGCGTCATCCGCCATCCCTGCCAGCGCCTGATAATCCTGCATGGTGAAGGCCCCGGTGTCGGGGCGCTCGATATGCCATTGCCGACCATCGCAGACGATGGCGCCCCCGGGGGTCATGATCAGCCAGCGATGCTGGCCCATGCGATCGATGAAGTGGCGGGCCGCGGCTTCCAGCACATCGTGACGCGGCTCGAACCAGGCGATAAATTCGGGCGCGTGCCGCTTTTCAGCATCGGCAGCTGACGGATGAAAGCGCAGAAAGGCGTGGATGTGGTGCACTTCATGGTTGACCGCCCTGACGCGCTGCTCGAGCACGGCGCCGTCGGCATTTCCTGCCAGCAGCGCCTCGCTTTCTCCCTGCGCCAGCCGCCAGACCACCCGATAGAGCAGCGCCCAGCGACACTCCTGATGAGCAGTGGGCCAGTAGTGCGAGGCGCACTCGAGCCGGCGCAGCGCCTGTCTGGAAAGTCTCAGGGCCAGTGGGGCGTCAGCAGGTGGCGGCAGTTCGGTATCGCTGCTGGCAAACAGATCACCTGCCGAGTCCTCGCTTTGCCACAGCACGTCTCCGGGAGGCACGCGCGCGGCCAGCAATCGACGAGCATGATCGCGCCAGCAGGCAAAATCGGTTCGTGTCATGTGCAGGGTGTACATCGTCATGGCAGCTCCTGAAAGACTAAAGCAGGGCCATCTGTGCCGGGGTTGATGTCTGCATCCGTGCCAGCAGCGCCTGGCGATCGAGTCCGGCCTGTCGGGGCCGGTAATCCTGCGTGGTAATGAAGGGCGAGAGCTTTTTCATGGAGCAGCCCAGCCGGGTCAGGTCACTGTAGCGAAGGCGTCGTTCGCGACGCAGGGTGTCAATCCGCCGCGCACTGGTGACCCCAATGCCCGGTACCCGGGCGATCATGTGCATGTCGGCACGGTCCAGATCGATGGGGAAGAGCTCGCGATGGTTGAGCGCCCAGGCAAGCTTGGGGTCAACGTCCAGCGACAGGTTGCCGGGACCGGTCAACAGCTCATCGGCGCGAAAGCCATAGCCGCGAATCAGAAAGTCCGCCTGGTAAAGCCGGTGCTCACGCAGCAGCGGCGGCGCCGTCAGCGGCACCGATGACGGGCTCTCGGGAATGGGCGAGAAGGCGGAGTAGTAGACCCGCTTGAGGCGATAGCGGCTGTAGAGCGACTGGACGTTGCCCAGGATGGTGTGATCGTCGGTGTCGTCGGCGCCCACGATCATCTGGGTGCTCTGCCCGCCGGGCGAGAAGCGCGGCGCTTTCGGCTCGGCGGTTGCTTCCTCCAGCCCGTCGCGAATGGTCGACATGGCGTGGCGGATGGTGTTGTCGCTTTTCTCGGGCGCCAGCCGTTTCAGGCTCTGGCTCGTGGGCAGTTCGACATTGACGCTGAGCCGGTCGGCATAAAGCCCCGCCTGACGGATCAGCTCCGGGGACGCATCCGGGATCGTCTTGAGATGAATATAGCCGCGAAACTGGTGGTCAACGCGCAGCGTTCGCGCGACCCGCACCAGCGCCTCCATGGTGTAGTCGTTGGAGCGAATGATGCCGGAGCTGAGAAACAGCCCGCTGATCAGATTGCGGCGATAGAAATCGAGCGTCAGCCGCACGATCTCATCCACGCTGAAACGCGCTCGGGGTACGTTGCTGGAGCGTCGGTTGATGCAGTACTGGCAGTCATACAGGCAGAAGTTGGTCATCAGGATCTTGAGCAGCGCCACGCATCGGCCGTCCGGCGTGAAGCTGTGACAGATCCCGTTGCCGTTGGTGGCGCCCAGTCCTTTCTGACCCTTTGATGAGCGTTGGGGGGCACCACTGCTGGCGCATGAGGCGTCGTATTTAGCGGCGTCGGCCAGAACGATCAGCTTGTCGGTGAGCTGCATGGGCGCTCCTTGATACTGTATTTGTATACAGTAATCATGATGCGCGGTCACAACAACTGAATTGCATTCATGCTGATGGCAAACGCTTTGAGCGACGCTGTCTAGCCCGGCGCCATACCTGCATCCGGCGTGACACTGGTGATGACGGCTGTCAGGGCATGATCGTCCAGGGTGGCGAAATCGCCGGTCAGGCGCGTGCCAGATGGCCATTCACGGCTGAGAGACCGATCCAGCGTCATGAGACACTGTCCCGACGCCGCGGCAGGGTCGATGGCTTCAACCCGGGCGTCATGAAAATAAAAGCGGGTGCCGGTCAGAGGGTAGAGTGCCTTGAAAAGGCTCTCCTTGAGCGAAAAGGTCAGGGTGACAAGGCGAGCGCGCTGATCCGGCGTCAGGGCGCCAGCGGCCTGCTGTTCAACCGGTGTGAGAATCGAGGCGGCCAGATAATCGGCGCGCTCGGGCGTCAGCCAGCGTTCGGCATCCACCCCCAGGCCCTGGTGGGCTGGCGCCGTGCCGACCAGCGCGGCGGCAAGGTCATGGGCATGGGTAATGGACCCCCGGGCCGGTACCGGCCAGTCGACCCGACGGTCGGCAAGACTGGGCAGGGCGCTCACATGAATATCAAGGGCGGCCAGGGCGTGACGGGCGCATACCCTGCCGGCCAGATATTCGGCGCGACGCTTGGCCACTGCCCGGGAGAGGCTGTCCGGCAGCGCCATGCCGAAAGCGGCAAAGGCACTGTCATCAAAGCGTTGAACGTCGAAGGCGGTCATGCTCAATCGCGCCCCGCGGGCCGGAGAGACAAAGGGCCAGCAGAAATGCGGGAGCGCGATGGCGTCAGACATGACAGGCAGGCGCTACAGTGACAGCAGGCCGACGACGATGCCGCCGAAAATCAGCCACTTGATCACGTAGTACAGGGTCTTGTTTTTCTTTTTAAGCCGCTTGCCGGCTTCACGGACCTTATAGATGTACTTGAAGGCGCGGTTGAGCCCGCCGGTATGATCGTTTTCATCATTGGGGGAGGCCGCAGCGGCCATGACGTTGCGGCTGAACCAGCGATTGACCGCCGCAGCCCAGCGATACTTCATGGGCCGCTCGATATCGCAAAACAGGATCAAACGGTTCTGTTCGGTATCGTTCTGGGCGTAGTGGATGAAGGTCTCGTCAAAGAACACCGCCTCGCCGTCGCGCCAGCTGTAGTCGATGCCGTCGACATTGATGCGGCAGCGGTCATCGTTGGGCGTGCGCAGCCCCAGGTGATAGCGGATCGAGCCGGCGTAGGGGTCACGGTGTTTCATCAGTTTGCTGCCGGCGGGCAGCTCGGCAAACATGGCGGCCTTTACACCCGGGATGCCGGCCAGAATCTCGGTCGTGCGCGGGCAGAGCTGGCGGGCCGATTCGTGGCTGTCGCCGTACCACTTGAGATAAAAGCGTTTCCAGCCGCGGCGGAAAAACGAGTTGAACCCGGCGTCATCCTTTTTGGCCGACCCCTTGATGTGATTTTCAAGCGTCAGGGCTTCATCGCGGATCTCTTCCCAGTGCGATGTCAGGGCCTCGATTTCCGGAAAATCCTCGGCCCGGTGATAGGGGCGGTCCGGTACTTTCGAAAACAGATACATGAAGCCATTGATGGGCGCCATGAAACTGGAATGATCCGACAGCTGGCGAAAGGGCTTGTGACGAACACGGCCACGAAAATGTACATAAAGAATGCTGGCCACGATCAGGGCCACGATTGTCCATTTGATCATAGCGATCTCTTGTTCCGATATGATCGCCGTTGGCTTCGGCGATGGTATTGGCTTCGGCGATGGTATTGGCTTCCAGACTGGCGGCGCAGTCTCGCATGTCCACAAGGGGGTGTCATTACGAAAGTCTGAGGGCAACCATCAGACGAGCCAATGATGACGGCGGTCGTTCCATCTGTCGACATGATTTGCAGACTAACGACTTGAAAGCGCCGCGGCAGGGCCCAATGTCGGTACGTGGATATCAAACGTTCACGGTCGATGACCGTGAAACCGTTACCCGGCGCTTTTCCGGCGCCATCCGACAGGAGGTCGCATGATTCCCGATATTGGTCTGGGCACGTATCGACTCAAGGGACAGGAGGTTATCGACTCGGTGACCACGGCGCTCGAGCTGGGATACCGACATATTGACACCGCTCAGGTGTATGGCAATGAAGCCGAAGTCGGACAGGCCATCGCCGACAGTAACGTGTCGCGTGACGAGATCTTTCTGACCACCAAGATCTGGACGGATCGCTTTCACCATGACGATCTGATCAAAAGCCTTGAAGAGAGTCTGGAAAAACTCGGTACCGACCATGTGGACCTGGTACTGCTGCACTGGCCCTCGCCGGACAATGAAGTGCCGGTGGCCGAGTCCATCGGGGCACTGGCCGAAGCGAAATCGCGCGGGCTGACCCGTGACATCGGCGTTTCCAATTTCACCATGGCCCAGATTGACGAAGCGCTGAGTGTTGAAGGCGGCGACCGGATCGTGACCAACCAGATCGAAGTGCATCCCTTTCTGGCCAACAAGGCGCTGGTCGATCACTGCAAGGAAAAGGGGCTCAGGGTCACCGGCTATATGCCGCTGGCGGTTGGCAAGGTGATGGAAGATGACACGCTCAAGCAGATCGCCGACAGCCACGGTGTGACACCGGCGCAGATCGCGCTGGCCTGGGTAGCGGCACGCAATATCGTGGTGATTCCCTCATCCACGAAGCGCGCGCACCAGCAGTCCAATCTGGACGCCATGACGCTCTCGTTGAGCGACGAGGAGATCGAGCGCATCAACGCACTTGACCGCAGTGAGCGCATCGCCAATCCATCCTTTGCACCAGCATGGGATGAGTGATGGTCTCGTCTCGACATTGCCTCGAGACAGGAAGGCATTTGGCTGAACGCCAGTAAAAGGGGCGCCCGATGGGCGCCCCTTTTGTCGTTAATAAAACACAGCCGGTCAGTGGCCTCAGGAGCTGAGCAGTGACGGATTGAGCGTCAGCATCTGCATCGAAAAGGCCGTCGGTGTTTTCGGCTTGCCGTCGGCATCGACGAAGTACAGCTCAAACCCTGTGCACTGACGTCGCGTCTTGCTGCCGTTGATGTAGCTGTTGAGATGCTTGAGACCGTCAAAGCGGATGCCCCGATCTTCCACGGTGACCTGAATCAGCGGGTTATCCAGCAGATACTCGGTCACCAGCTTGATCGTGCCTTCACTGGTCACTTCATTGGTCGTGAAGCACCCCAGCCCGCGGCTGAGCTTGTCCTGTCGCCACAGGAAATGCTGCGGTATGCCGGTGGTCAGCTTGACCTTTTCGCCCTTGATCATCATCTCGCTGACGCCTGTCATGCCTACCGTCGGTTTGCCGGCAGCGTTGCGGGTCAGGCTGTAGTGCTCATAGAGGTCGTCTCCCTTGGCGATGGAAATGGCGCCCGAGAAATCCCCCTTTTCATGGTCCTCGAGGGATAGCGGCCCGCCCTTGGTCCGCAGGGTGATTCCGCGAGGGGCGCCAGCGCTGTTTCTGCCAGCTTCAATGGCAAAGGTGGGCAGGTAGCACCACTTGTCGGCCTGCTGGACAATATTGTCGGGCGTGACGCGCATGGCCCGACCGGCAGAGTTCCTGACCACCATGGCACCGCCGTGGGTCGAGACGCCCCCCATGCGAGAGTCATTGAGCATGGAGCTGAAGACGTTCCGCCATCCCCAGGTCACCTTGTTGCCGGCTGCAAAGCAGTTCATGATCTGCTGGTAGCTGCTGCAGCGAATGGCCGGGTAACCATCCTCATCATCCGATTCATCGGAGGGTGCCACCAGCGGGACCTCGGCAGCCGTCCCCGTATCACGACGCCTTTCCCACCAGTTGCCGATAAAGTTGCAGTCGTAGATATGTGAGGCGACCAGCGCATCACCGCTCATGAATTCAAAGATATTGTCCTGAAAGGTCGAGCCATTGATCTGGCGACGGAAAACGAAGGCGTTGCCGCAGTTGTTGAACTCGTTGCGCAAAAAGCGCGCGGTAGTCGAATAGCTGTTCTTGCTGTCGTGACAGTAGAGACCGGAGCCTACCTGAATAAACACGCAGTCCTTGATCGTGAAGTTGACAAGGATTTCATCAACACTGATGGCTCGCCCGATATTACTGAAGTGAATGTTGCTGAAAACACTGTTGTAGCCATGGGCTTCAAAAACAGTCTTGTTGTCGCTTTCTCCCTGCCCCGAGATGTACATGTTCTCGACAATGGCGCCCTGGTTGCGAAACAGGGGGCCATCGATCTTGCTGCCCGGCCTGATATAGGCACCTCCATGCTGGTTTTCCCTGAAGCGGCCAGCACCACACATGTTCTTGCGGTTCAAATCAACCGTTTTGGCGATGACGTACGAGCCGGGCGGCACGATAACGGTGGCCACATCAGATGATGCCGCGGCATCAATAAAGGCTTGAGCGCTATCGATCTTGCCGGTGGCATCAGCGCCAAAGTCCAGAACGGTTTTTACGGCAGCTGTGGTCATGAGTATTCTCCAAAAATAACCATGTTGGGGTCGTTTCGTTATCCCTTTTGGGTAACTTGTAAACATGGTTAATCATTTGGTTAATACAGTCAAGCCTTAATTGCTTATTTTGGATAATTAAGGTTGCCGTGAACGATTAATCCTTCCAGGGCAACAGGTTGCCAATGTATGAGAGACGGTCACCGGCGCAGCATCATCTGTGCCATGACGACACCGATGATTCGGCAGTGGGGGCCCAGTGTCATGTACTGCTGTGCCCAGCCCCGATTGAGCGCCTTGAGCATGGGCGGCTGTCCGGGCTCCTCGATATAGCGCTTGAAGGTCGCCTCGGCACTGCCGTGCTCTTCACACTGTACGATCACATCATCCCCTGACATGGCCTGTACGTCCGGATCCACAAAGATCAGCGTCCCCGGCGGATAGACTTCCATCATGGACTCTCCGCGAACGCGCAGCACAAAGCAGCTCGGACCGCAGTTGGGCGGTCGCGGAAAGGATTCCTGATCGCCATGGTCGATGATGCTGGCCGAGGTTTCCGTCCAGGCGCCTGCCTGAACCCAGCTCAGCAGAGGGGCCATTCCATCCATGACAGGCGCCTGCTCGATGGTGCTGTCACTGCGTGATGGCATGGTGACCACGTTGTCGGAATGAGGCTGAGGCGCGTCATGCACGCTGTCCAGCCAGCCATCCTCCTTGCCGAAAGCCGCTTCAATGCGGCGCGCGAAATCATCACCGATATTGCGTGTGGCCTTGCTGCTCAGTACCCGGCTGGCCGCCGGCGGTTCAACCCCGACGCACTCGGCAAACGCCTTGTTACTGCCTGCCTGATCGCGCAGCGCGCGCGCATTTTCACGTCGTATTTCACTCACTCTCTGCATGACCGGCTCTCGTGGAAGAGTATTAAAACTTTTAAAATTATCCTTGATGGATAATTAATGCTCGCGCATACTCGGCTTTGTTAACCGATTGTGTGAATATTGTGCATCCGGTGACTGGATATTGCCATGTGAAAAGTCTACGGGTCCCGGTCTGCCAATGGTGCTTCACGCAGAACCCTGCACGCACGGAGATCTTTATGAACGAATCACAGCGCAGCAGCATCATCGTCGCCCTCATGAAACGCGAGGGCGGATTTGTTGACCACCCTGACGACCGCGGTGGCGCCACCAATTATGGCATTACGCAGCGCGTGGCTGCCGAGCATGGTTATAGCGGCAGCATGCGGGATCTGCCCCGGGCGCTGGCTGAAAAAATTTACCTGAAAACCTACTGGCATGCGATGCAACTTGATGACATCAGTGCGCGTGCGCCCGCACTGGCGATTGCAATGCTGGACTACGGCGTACACAGCGGCACCGGGCGTGCCGGACGACAATTACAGGAGGTGTTGAATGTACTGAGTAATAATGGAAGGCGCTGGAGCGCCATCAAGGTAGACGGTTGCATAGGAACGCAGACGCTAGGGGCAATGGACGCCATGCTCGAATGTCGCGGTGTTGATAGTGGCAATACACTCGCGAGTACCATCAATGCGCTGCGTCTGGCGTGGCTGGTCAATCTTGCACAACGCGATGTCTCTCAGCAGGCATTTGCCCAGGGCTGGATAGACCGTGTCGTCAGGCTCGAAGAGGCTATGTATGACATCGAATCTGGCACTGGACGAACCGGAGAGTCCGACAAACGACGAGGATCTCGTCATGGAATGGCGTGACGTCAGGCGACGTCTTGCCCGGGAAGCGCCCGAAGTGGCGCAGCTGTTTGACAGCCCCATGACCTGTGAGGCAGCAGGGGCCATTGTAGCGGCCACACTGGGCTGCTGGGAGGATACTTCCTCGCGGGCCGTACTGGCCGCGCTGGAAGAGCATCCGGAGTTGATGGAGCGCATCCTGCTGCTGGATGTCGAGCGAATTCGACTACAGCTGGGGGATATCAACCACAAAGCCTCTGCCTCGCAGTCGGTAGAGATTGCCGTAAAGGGGCTTTTCAACAATGACTGGCGAGCCGGCGTTGGCTGGACACTATGCGGCATGCTGGCGCTCATGTCTCTGGCCATCTGCATTACGGTCATCAGGTCACCGGATCGTATCCACGACTGTGTGGAGATCATGACCTGGCTGATCTTTTCGGCCAGCGGGATACTGGGCATCAACCTGCACGGCAACAGTGTCGAACGCCGTTCCATGATGGAGGAGAAGCAGATGGGGATGAATGATCGTGGTCCGGAGGCCATACCGCCACGACCCAGGGAAATGCAGGATTGAGAAGGTACCTTGTTGCACTTGAACGCCCGGCTATGCCGGGCGTTTTTGCGTCATGACATGGCCGGATTCACTGCTTGATCAGGCGGGCGTTGAACCTGATCGGGATGGCGTCATCCAGTCGTTGGTAACCCAGCAACGACAGTACGGTCTGTGCATTGTCCAGCTGCATCAGCTGTTGAGTGTCCACGCTGATCGGTTCGGCAAGGGTGAGGTGGTAGTACTGCTGGTCCAGCCGCTCAAGGGTCAACGGGACCTGCTCGCTGCGCTCAAAGTGATGGCCGCTGGCGGTCAGCGTGACATTACGGGTCGTGGCATCACCCGGCTGCAGATTGCTCAACCAGGCCGGGTTGACCTGCGTTGACAGCGTCACCATGGCCGAGTCGGAGGAAAGCCCCGACAAAAGGCCGCCCAGTCCTCCCTGCTTGCCCAGCAGATCGGTCTGCTCCAGGCGCAGCGGCATCTCGAAGTACCCCTCATCATTGATGGTGCCTTCCAGGTCGGAGACGTGATAGGTCCGCTCCATTGGCCCGCGCTGCCCCTGACCCGACACATGGGCAGTAATCTCGCTATCGGCCGGTATAAATCGCCAGGCGGCCTGCGCCTGGGGTATCAGCGCAAGCGTTGCGGCTGCCATACCCAGCATCTTCCAGAAACGGTCACGCATGCGCACACTCCTTGTTGATAAACGGCTCTGGTCTCACGGCGGTGCTTTGGGTATCATACGCAACCGCATTATCAGGGCCTATAGCTCAGTTGGTTAGAGCAGGGGACTCATAATCCCTTGGTCGCAGGTTCAAGTCCTGCTGGGCCCACCAATCCCCTTGGTACACTCTTTCCCGCGTTTCTATCCTCGCTCGGGCAACGCATCAGCGCTGTATCGCCGGGTGCCCTTGACCGTTCCCACGGATGTCCGTGCTATTGCGGCGACCTGCAAAGCGCCCTGCCACCGGACCGCAGTGCCCGCGTGAACCCCGACAGTAACCGAGCCATCCATGACCGATAGTTGTGACGCGGGTCTTGAACGTTAGAGGGCATCCGTGCCAGAACGATGCAATGATAAGGCGCGGTCATTCAAGCAACGCATGGCAGTGAAAAAAGAAAGCAGGCAAGGGGTGTGTGCTTTGAAACGCGTCAGTCCCTTGAAACATCACGTATGCGTACGCAAGGGAGTAGTCTCGTCAGCGCCTGTCGAACGGATCATGGCAGACACAGCACAGCTTGTTGCCATCCGGGTCACGCAGGTAGGCGCCATAAAAGTAGTCGTGATACTGCGAGCGCAAGCCGGGAGCGCCTTCATCGGCGGCGCCGAGCGCGATGCCGGTGGCGTAAAAATGATCCACCAGGTCATGGCTGTGTGCCCTGAAGGCGACCATTGTACCGTTGCCGGGTGTGGCGACGTTGCGATCCAAGGGGGTGCAGACAAGGAACAGGGTTCTTTCCTGCGGGGCGGCATAGCACAGCCATTTATGGTCGCTGTCGTCGTCTTCATGACGGTACAGGCCGATGCAACTCAGCAGCGGATCGTAAAATTCCCTGGCTTGCGCCAGGTCATTACTGCCTACCATGACATGGCTCAGCATGGTTTCTTGACTCCGGCATCTGCTGTTCTGGCAGGTATGGATGGGGACGATCGAACAGGTGACGTCATGAACTTTATCGTAATTGAACGGGCAGACAATAACAGGGCCATGGCAACGATATCATCAGGGCTAGCGCCAAATGATCAAACAGGCACTGTATAAGCCGCAGGAAGACGTATTCGAGGGGACACAAAATCGCGGTTACTGCTGCAGGGCAATAACCGCGATCAGCTTCCATGCTGATGGAAGCATTCCATGCTTCAGGCACTCCTTGCGCGATGTGAATCCTTCCACACCCCTAGACTATTGACCCGGGAAGCCACACACCATAGCCCTTCCATGAAAAAGGGCAGAATTCACTATCGGCCATGAAATGATCCGGATTATTAACCTGACCTATTAGTCCAGCTTCTCAAGGTGTTGCTCAAAAAGCCGTGTCAGGTGAAAAAGGACATTAAATCACGCAGTAGTTGAAGAGTATTGCTGATTGCTTCTGCCATGAGAGAGACCTCCTTAACAAATCGCGGGTGGCAAGGGCCGACAGCGCCTGAAGTAACGCAGACGGTTGATACAGGATTCGAAGCCGCTGACAGGAAGTATGACCTGGTATCACGCCATCAGCGAGTCACACGATAGACAAAATCATCGCTGGCTCGCTGATAGCGACTGATCCCGAGCGGTCCTGCTCCGGCGCGTTTGCCGTCTCGCTGTATGGCCCGGCAGGTGATGTCGGTATGGCCGGTAAAGGGTCTCAGGCCGGTCTTGACGGCTGTCTCCAGCAGGGCATAGCAAACCCCGTTATTGAAGGGTTCGAGCTCCTCGTCGCTGTAGTGATGCCCTCCCGAGTAAGTCAACTCGACGGTAATGTCTTCGACGGTCAGCGAGCGAACGTCGTAGCTGACCAGCCGGTCATCCTTGAGCATCCTGTCGAGTGTTGCCGTGAATGGCCCCTCGGGCAGTGCGTCGGCCCGGGCCGTGGATAAACCGCTCGACAGGCAAAGACCGGTCAGCATGAGCACAGATAAAAATTTCCGCTTCATGGCACTCTCTTGATGTCGGTGTACTAATATGTTGCCCGTTTCGGGACTAAAACGCTGTGCTGAAAAAGATTGCCCATGTTAAGTTGGCGTCCGACTGAATTCTTGCCTAGTCTGAAAAAGTGATTGTTTTCGAAAAGGAGGTTCGAAATGACGTTCAAGGGTATCGCTACTTCCGCAGTGCTTGCATCCGTTATCGGACTGGTGGGCTGCTCCGGCAATGATGTGAAAAACCAGTCCCCCTATGCACAGGCTGATGGCCGTTATCAGGGCACACTGCCGTGCGCTGACTGTGCTGGTATCAGAACGAATCTGCAGATTCGCAACCAGGACAATACCGGCGCAAGCTTTACTCTCGACAGCACCCGTCTGGGTCAGAGCGAAGAACCGATGCGCACTCAGGGGCAGGTCCTGATTAAGGAAAACGTCGGCCCCAACAGCTATCCGCTGGTCTATGAGCTGAAAAACGGTCAGGGCAGCACCATCTACAATCTGCTGCCGGTAGGCAACGGTGATATGCGTTTGCTGGATCGTAACTATTCGCGCATTGATTCCAGCGATAACCTGACGCTCAAGCGCGTCAACTAAACCGGTTGACGTTCGAGCCTGAAGAACCCGGTCCATGTGGCCGGGTTTATTGCAGGTATCAGTAACCCGGTACAGGAGATTGACATGGGTGATCTGTCTGAAGAAATGAGGATGCCAACCGCGTGTCCCGAGTGCGGCAGCCATAGCGTTCGCCTGTCAGAAGTGAAAAACCCTGCTGATAAGGTCTTTTGCTCGTCGTGCAATACGGTTCGCGGTATCTACTCCGATCTTAAAAAAGAGCTTGAAAACAAGCCCAAGAGCGAAAGCGAAAAACTGCTTGAAGAAGTGGTCAATAAAAAGGGCGATCCTTCTACGCCGTCATCGTAGCCATATCGGCTATCCCGATCGCTTGTACCGTATTGAAAGAGCCCGCTTCCATGTCGATGGAAGCGGACTCTTGCGTGGATGATGAGTCAGCCGGTATCAGGTCTTGATGCCACCCCAGTTGCGGCGATGACAGTCGCACTGGCTATCCTGACAGGGCTGGTTGTCCGGATGTGATGAAGCGCAGGCTTCACAGCAATAGGACTTGCCGTTGACCACCGGAGCGGTGTCAGGGACGACACATTCACAGTAGGTGCAGTCACAGATGCGTTGTGTCATGAAGGGCTCTCCTTTTTCGATGAGGTAGCGATGGTGCCTTGACCTGTCTCAAGCATAGGCCATTGTGGCTGAACGGCGCCTTGAGTCCGCTAGCCCACGAAGATATTGGCAATGAAAAGCCCTGCCAGCGCGGTTGCCCAGCCCAGGGTGGTCGGCACTGACACCATCAGAAGCTGATGTTTGGTGCTCTTGACGCCCAGCATGCGGTTGACCACCCAGAAATAGCTGTCGTTGAAGTAGCTGAAAAACAGCGCCCCCAGACAGGCGGCCTGAGCGGCGAGCACCATGTTGACGTCCGGCATGGCAGAAATAATGGGGGCAGAAATGGAGGCCCCGGTGATCATCGATACCGTGCCGCTGCCCTGGGCAAAGCGCACCAGCGTGGCAATGATGAAAGGAATCAAAAAGGCTGGCAGGGCCAGCGAGGCAATCTGGGAGCCAATGTAGTCGCCGGCACCGCTGGCCCGCAGTACCGCCCCCAATGCGCCGCCGGCACCGGTGACCAGCAGGATGATACCGGCACTTTCTACGCCCTTTTCCAGATGACGAAGCACGTCCTCACGCGGCATTTTCGGCACCAGCCCATAGACAGCCACCAGCACGCCAATGCCCACAGCAATGACCGGGTTACCGAAAAAGGTAATCAACTGACCTACCAGAGAGTTTTCGACGCTCAGACTGTCATTGAGCCCCGCCACGGCGCTGAACAGCGTATTGAGAAAGATCAGCCCGATCGGCAGCGCGATGGGCATGATGGATCGCCTAAGAGAGGGCAGTTCGTGCTCGCCGAGCTGCGGTAACTCATTGTCGTCCGCCGCTGTCGTCAGGCCCTGACCGGTCTCGCGCTCGATCATGGTCTCGATGCGCGGCCCCATGAAACGGGCGTAAAGCACCATCACGATCAGCGCCGGTGTGGTGAAGACCACCCCCCAGGCGATCATCAGGCCCACGTCGACACCGAAAATGCCCGCCACGCCCAGCGGCCCCGGCGTCGGCGGGACAGCGCTGTGCGTCACGATCAGACCGGAGCCCAGTGCGATACCCAGCGTCAGGACCGAGCGTCCGCTGTTGCGCGCCAGCGCTCGTACCAGTGGATTGAGAATGACGTAGGCCGAGTCACAAAAGATCGGGATCGACACGATATAGCCGGTCAGCGCCATCGCCCAGTCCTCGCGCTCCTTGCCCAGCAGACGCAGGATGGTGCGCGCCAGGCGCTGCCCGGCCCCGGACACCTCCAGAATGCGCCCCATCATGACCCCAAACCCGATGACCAGACCGATGGTGGCCAGCGTCGACCCGAACCCGGTTGTGATGGCATCAATGACCTCATTGGCGGGCATGCCGCCGATCAGACCGGCCAGGGAGGCCGCTGCAATCAGCGCCAGCAGCGCATGCACGCGGGTTTTCAATACCAGAAAAATCATTACGAAAATGGCAATGCCCAGCCCGATAATGACCTGAGGGCCTGCAGCGGTGGCTTCTGTCATGAGGAGTCACTCCCGAACGCGAAGGGATCGCCCTGATCACCGGGCGAGGGAAGGATCAGGTATCCTGATCCGCGAGGTAGCGCTGATGGGCACGCACGATGTCGTCAAAGCTGTCATCGACATCAAAGCCCAGCGACAGGGCGTAGCGGTTATCAAACAGCGGTGCCCAGCTATAGACGATCGATTCGATCTCCGGATCGCGCTCGTAGCGGACAAGCGCCCCGGCATCATTACCGGCCACGCGCTCGAGACTCTCGATCATCTTTTTCACCTGGATTGACATGCCCGGCAGGTTGACGGTGCGGCAGGCATCCATGCGCTCGCCCTCCAGCGACAGCGCGTGGGCGAGATTGTTGATGATGGTCCCGGGCGAGCAGATCCAGATGGCAAATTCCGGGTCGATCGGACAGATCGCCTCGTCACCGCTGAGCGGCTCGCGAATGATGGAGCTGGCAAACGATGAGGCTGCCCGGTTGGGGCGTCCCGGACGCACCACGATGGTCGGCAGACGGCATACCCGGCCATCGACAAAACCGCGGCGACTATAGTCGTTGACCAGCAGCTCGCCCATCGCCTTCTGGGTGCCGTAGGACGATAGCGGTTGAGGGGCGGTCTGCTCGGTGAGTGGTTCAGGCATGCCGGGGCCGAAAACGGCCAGTGAACTGCTGAACAAAAAGCGGATGCCGCCCCCGCGATGGCGACAGGCTTCCAGCAGCGCGCGGGTGGCATCGAAGTTGACCCGCATGCCCTCATCGAATTCCGCCTCGGCATGCGAGCTGACAATCGCCGCCAGATGGCATACGGCGATCGTATCCTCGCGAAAGGCGCGCTCGATCACGTCGGGGTCACTGATATCACCGACCACCGAGTCGATGCGTGAATCGTCCAGCGGGCAGGGCGCCAGATCCAGGCTGGTGACATGGCTGATGGGCTGGCCGTCGAGCGAGCCCTGCTCGAGCAGTTTTGCGGCCAGTCGCGATCCCAGAAACCCGGCCGCGCCGGTAATGATGATATGCATTGCCTGCTCCCTTTCATTGGTTGTCGAACAACGAGCCTGTCGAATGACGCCCCCGGCACCACCGAGTGGTATCACTCCCGGGGCGTAGTGCCTCCTGCGATTGTTTGTGATGCTGTCTGACAACTATTGAACGGAGCAATATGATCATTGGTCGAACGATCGGCGTCGGTGCACCGCAACGATATCGACACAGGTGGGAAAGATGAGATGGCGCGTCCTCAAGCGCTATCATTCAAAAGGCGTATTGAGTCCTTTCGGCCTTTTTGTAATGTTGTCTGACAACCATTGGGCGGGGCAGGCAGCATGATCATGGATCACATCACTGGCGCCGGCATCTCGGGATCATTGGCGCGACAATGGAAACGGGGTGGCGTTCACCATGACTGAGCCGTTGTCGGCGCGTTCGCCCGGGTTTGCCGAGCAGATTGCCGGCGTCCTGACGCGTGCCATCCATACCGGTGAAATGCGCCCCGGCGCGCGCCTGCCTACCGAGGCCGCCCTTCGCGAGCGCTATGGGGTGAGCCGCACGGTCGTGCGCGAGGCGATCTCGATGCTGCGCAGTGCCGGGCTTGTGGTCTCTCGGCGCGGCAGCGGCAGCTTTGTCGCCGATGAGCCGCAGGTGTCGCTGGTACAGGCGCTGCCCGGCGGGTCGCTGGCCTCCGTGTTGCATCTGCTGGAACTGCGGCGTGCGCTGGAAGGCGAGGCGGCCTGTCTCGCTGCCACGCGCTGTTCCCGCTCACAGCTGCGCCGGCTGCGCCATGCCGTGATCGAAATCGATGAGGCGGTGGAGGCTGGCGAGTCCGGGGTGGATCAGGATCTGGCCTTCCATCGCGCCATCGCCGAGGCCTCGCACAACGAATATTTCATCACGGTGCTGGATTTCTATAACCGCTTTTTGCATCAGGCGATCGGACTGACCCGGCGCAACGAAGCGCGGCGCGAGACGTTCGTGGCCGAAGTGATCAGCGAGCACGACGCGATCATCGACGCCATCGCCGCCGGTGACGGCGAGCGCGCCCGCCGGGCGGCCTGGTGGCACATGGATCAGGCGTGCCGCCGGCTCAACGATATCCCGCCGTCGCTGATCGAGGGGTTCGAGCACGGCGGCAGCGACCATCAGAACTAACCACACGAGGCAGCACGGATATGGCAGACAGGCTCAGGGCAGGCGTTATCGGGCTGGGATCGATGGGGCTGGGCATGGCCACCTCACTGGTACGCGAAGGGTTCGACACCCGTGGATGTGACATCAACCCCGCTGCGCTTGAAAAGCTGGCCGAGGCCGGGGGAACGCCGGTCTTGAGTCCGGCCGACATGGGCAGCGACGTCGATATCGTCTTTCTGGTGGTAGTCAATGCCGAGCAGATGCGTCAGGTGCTCCTTGGTGACAACGGCCTTGCGAGCACGCTGGCATCGGGAAGCATCGTGGTGGGCTGCGCCACCGCCGCGCCGGATGCCGTGATCGCACTGGCCGATGAACTGGCGGCCCGGGGCATTCACTATCTCGACATCCCCATCTCCGGCGGGGCGGTCAAATCCGCCGCCGGCGAGCTGACGCTGATGGCCTCCGGGCCGTCAGAAGTCTTCGAGCGGGCCCAGCCGGCGCTGGATGCCATTGCCGCGACCATCTTCCGGCTCGGTGAGGCGCCCGGGCAGGGCTCGCAGGTCAAGCTGGTCAACCAGCTGCTGGCGGGAGTGCATATCGCTGCCGCCGCCGAGGCGATGGCCTACGGCATCAAAAGCGGCTGTGATCCGCAAACGCTGTATGACGTCATCACTCAGAGTGCCGGCAATTCCTGGATGTTTGAAAACCGCGTGCCGCACATTCTGGATGGGGATTACACCCCGCGCTCGGCGGTGGACATTTTCGTCAAGGATCTGGGATTGGTGCACGACACTGCGCGTGCCGAGCGCTTCCCGCTACCCATGACCGCCCAGGCGCTGACCATGTTCAGCCAGGCCTCGTCGATGGGGTATGGCCGCGAGGACGACGCCGGGGTGGTGCGTATCTTCCCGGGCATTGACCTGCCCGGACACGCCGCCAACGACTGATCCTTACGCCAGGGAGATTCCCATGCCACTGCTGGGCTGTATCGCCGACGATTTTACCGGTGCCACCGATCTTGCCAGCCAACTGGTCAGTATCGGCATGCGCACCGTCCAGACCATTGGCGTCCCCGATGAGGGACTTGCCGATGAACTCCAGAACGTTGATGCCGTTGTGGTCGCGCTCAAGAGCCGCACGATTGCGGCGCCAGAGGCGGTCGCGCAGTCGCTGGCGGCGCTTGAATGGCTCCGGGCGCGGGGCTGCGAGCAGTTCTACTTCAAGTACTGCTCCACCTTTGACTCGACCGCCGAGGGCAACATCGGGCCGGTCACCGATGCGCTGATGGCAGCGCTCGATGTGCCTTTCACGGTTGCCTGTCCGGCGCTGCCGGCCAATCGCCGCACCGTCTACAACGGCTACCTGTTCGCGGGTGGCGTACCGCTCAACGAAAGCGGCATGCAGGATCACCCGCTGACGCCGATGACGGATGCCAATCTGGTCCGCGTCATGGGCAGCCAGACGCGCCACCGGGTCGGGCTGGTCGAGTTTGATTGCGTCCGGCAGAGCAGTGAGGCGGTGCGACACCGCTTTGATACGCTGCAGGCCGACGGCGTGGGTGTCGCGATTCTCGACGCCATCGAGCAGCGCGATCTGGAAGTCCTCGGGGAGGCGTGTCGTGACCTGACGCTGGTGACCGCCGGCTCCGGCCTGGCGCTGGGCCTTGGCGCGCGCTGGGCGGATCAGCTGACCGGCGACAACGCCGCACAGCTGCCGGCCGTCCCGGGGCGTGAGGCGCTTCTGAGCGGCAGCTGCTCAAGAGCCACGCTGGCCCAGGTCGAGCACGCCAAAAGGCACTATCCGCACTATTTCCTCGATGCCCAAAAGCTTGCCGCCCACTATCGCGACGAAGTCGATGCGGCGCTGGCGCTGTGTCGCGAGCAGCTCGATCAGGGGCCGGTGCTGATTTATGCCAGTGCCTCGCCCGAGACGGTAAAGGCCGCGCAGCAGGCGCTGGGCGTGCAGCAGGCCGGCGAGATCGTCGAGCGCGCGCTGGGGGAGATCGCCGAGGCCCTGGTCGAAGAGCTCGGCGTGCGTCGCCTGCTGGTGGCCGGCGGCGAAACCGCCGGCTCGGTGGTCAGCGCCCTCAATGTGAAGGGCCTCCAGATCGGGCCGAGCATCGACCCGGGCGTGCCCTGGACGGTGACGCTGGGCACCGGCGAGCGGCTTTCACTGGCGCTCAAGTCGGGCAATTTCGGTAGCGAAGACTTCATGACCAAAGCCTGGGAGCGCATGCCATGAGCCATATCAATACCCATTCGGAAGAAAACCGCCTGCGCGAGGAGATCAGCGCGATCGGCCGTGCCTTTCGCCAGTTGGGTCTCGCCCCCGGCACCTCCGGCAACCTCAGCGCCAAATGCGAGGGCGGCTGGCTGATGACGCCCACCAACGCAAGCCTTGGCGAGCTCGATCCGGCCGCGATTTCCAAGCTCGACTGGGACGGCAATCTGCTCTCCGGCAAACCGCCCACCAAGGAGTCCTTCCTGCATCGCGCCTTCTATGAGTCGCGCGAGGAGGCCGGTGGCGTCATCCATCTGCACTCGACCTACGCCTCGGCAGTCTCCTGTCTCAAGGGGCTGGACGCGCGCTCGTGCATTCCGCCGATCACGCCCTATTTCGTGATGCGCGTGGGGCGTCTGCCGCTCTTGCCCTATTTCCAGCCCGGCGACCCGGCCATGGGGGATGCGGTGCGCGAATACGCCCCCGAGTACAGCGCCGTGCTGCTGGCCAATCACGGCCCGGTGGTGGCCGGCAAGAGTCTGGAAGCGGCGCGCAACGCCATCGAGGAGCTCGAGGAGACCGCGCGTTTGTTTCTGCTGCTCCAGGGACAGCAGATCAATACGCTCGATGATGAGCAGATCGACGGTCTGCGACAGCAGTTCGGTGCGCGCTGGTAGTGATGTTGCGCCCGGTGCCTGTGGGTGCCGGGGCATGACGTCTGTTGTCGTTCATTTCCCATCAAGGAGCTTTCATGCCGCGCTTTGCTGCCAACCTCACCACGATGTTCAACGAAGTCGACTTCATGCAGCGCTTTGAACGGGCCGCAGGGCAGGGCTTTGAGGCGGTGGAATATCTCTTTCCCTACGCCTTTGACGCTGATGATATCGCTCGCGAACTCAAGCGTCATGACCTGAAGCAGGTGCTGTTCAATCTGCCGGCCGGCGACTGGGAGGCCGGCGAGCGCGGTCTCGCGGCGCTGCCCGGGCGTGAAAGCGAGTTCCGCGACAGCGTCGAAACGGCGATTCGCTATGCTCATGCGCTGAATTGCCCGCGGCTGCATGCCATGGCCGGTGTGGCCGGCGAAGGCGCCGATATTCAGGCCATGCACGAGACTTATCTCGACAACATCCGCTTCGCCGCGCGCCGGCTCAGGGAGGAGGGCATCATGCTGCTGCTCGAGCCGATCAACAGCCGCGACATGCCCGGCTACTTCTTTAACTACCAGCATGAGGCACACGAGGTGATCGAGACGCTGGGCGAGCCCAACATGCAGGTACAGATGGATCTCTACCATGCCCAGATCATGGAGGGCGATCTCTGGGCAACCTTTCAGGAGTATCGTGAAGGGGTCGGCCATCTCCAGATTGCCGGGGTGCCCGAACGTCATGAGCCCGATACCGGCGAGGTCAACTATCCCTGGCTGTTCGAACAGCTCGACCGCGCCGGCTTCGACGGCTGGCTGGGCTGTGAATACAAGCCCCGCGGTGAGACGGCGGCGGGGCTCGGGTGGTTTGCGCCCTGGCGTCGGGGCTGACGCCAGAGAAGATGGATGCTGTCGGCCCGGCGCTCAGGCGCGCTCGGTCAAACTCAGCATCGAGCCCTCCTTTTCGGCAGCAATGTGCCAGGCCAGCGCCTTTTCCAGGCAGTGGGGCGTGTGGCCACCGCGCTGACACGCTTCACGAAAGTAGTCACGCAGCGCGGGGCGATACAGCGGGTCACTGCACCGCTCGATAATCACCTCGGCGCGCTCGCGCGGCGCCAGCCCGCGCAGATCAGCCAGACCATGTTCGGTGACCAGAATGTCGACGTCATGCCCGTTGTGGTCCACGTGGCTTGCAAAGGGCACGAGGCTTGAAAGCGCGCCGTTTTTGGCGGTCGACTTGGTAATGAAGATCGACAGATGGCCGTTGCGGGCGAAATCGCCCGAGCCGCCGATGCCGTTCATCATTTGTGTACCGTTGACGTGGGTCGAGTTCACGTTGCCGTAGATGTCGGCCTCGAGCGCGGTATTGATCGCAATGATGCCCAGACGCCGCACGATGCCAGGATGATTCGACATCTCCTGCGGCCGCAGCACGATGCGGTCGCGATAGTCCGCCAGATGGGGCCAGACCCTTTTGCCGCACTCCTCCGACAGCGTGATCGAGCTGCCCGAGGCAAAGGTCATCCTGCCACTGTCGAGCAGATTGAACGTGCTGTCCTGGAGAACCTCCGAGTACATGGTCAGATTCTCGAACGGCCCGTCGATCAGACCGTTGAGCACGGCATTGGCCATGGTGCCGATGCCGGCCTGCAGTGGCATCAGCGAGGGCGGCAGGCGACCCACTTCAACCTCGTGTTCGAAAAAGCCGATCAGGTGCCGGGCAATGCGCCGGGTGTCTTCGTTGGGCACACCCACCGTGGAGGGGCTGTCCTGGCCTTTGGTCAACACGATGGCGGCGATTTTGTCCGGGTCGATGGCGATGTGGGGCGTGCCGATGCGGGTGCCGGCATCAGTCACCGGGATGGGCTGGCGGGCCGGGCGCATCTGCGGAATATAGATGTCATGCAGACCGATCAGCGCCTCGGGCGTGTTGAGGTTGAGCTCCACGATGACCCTGTCAGCCAGAATCGCAAAGCTTGCCGAATTGCCCACCGAGGCCGTGGGGACGATGCCGCCGTCCTCGGTAATCGCACAGGCCTCGATCACGGCCACATCGATATGACCCAGCTGCTTGTTGCGCAGCTGCTCGACGGTTTCCGACAGGTGCTGGTCAATGAACATTACCTCGCCGCGGTTGATGGCGGCTCTGAGCGTGGCGTCCACCTGAAAGGGCATGCGCCGTGCCAGCACGCCGGCCTCGGTCAGATGGCGGTCGATGTCATTGCCCAGCGACGCCCCGGTCATCAGGCTGATCTTCAACGGATCGCGCTGTGTCCGGCGTGCCAGCGCCAGCGGCACGTCCTTGGCTTCCCCAGCGCGTGTAAAGCCGCTCATGCCGACAATCATGCCGTCCTGAATCAGTTCGGCGGCTTCATCGGCGCTCATCAGGCGCGATTCCCATCCCTTCAACTGACAGCGGTCGCTGGCGGTGACTTTCATGTCGCTTCTCCTTCCCGAATCATCCCGGATAACGGCGCGGGGGATACGTTGATGTCATACAACTCTCTGATACCCAACGTTATACGCTTGCAGCAGGGCAATCCGTGCGCCAGATCAAAAACCACGAAAAAGGGCCCTCGAAAGGGCCCTGACAGGAAGCAGGAGATGGCTTACATCAGCTCTCTTTTAGGGCCGGTGCGCACGTGCGTGGTGTAGAGCGTCAGCCCCGTAAAGGCCAGCCCGCCGGCCAGGTTGCCCAGCACGGTGGGGATCTCGTTCCACCACATGTAGTCCCAGATCGAGAAATCCCCGCCCATGATCAGCGCCGAGGGAAAGAGGAACATGTTAACGATCGAGTGCTCAAAACCCATGTAGAAAAACAGCATGATGGGCATCCACATGGCGATCACCTTGCCGCTGACCGAAGTGGAAATCATCGCGCCCACCACGCCCATCGACACCATCCAGTTACACAGCATGCCGCGCATGAAAATGGTGAACCAGCCGGCCAGCCCGTGCTCGGCGTAGCCCAGGGTGCGCGCCTTGCCGATGCTGGCGATTTTGTCGCCGATCTCTCCCGGCGCGATGGAGAATCCGTAGGTCAGAATGAAGGCCATCATGAAGGCGACGGTCAATGCGCCACCGAGATTGCCCAGAAACACCCAGCCCCAGTTGCGCAGAATGCCTCGGGGCGTGACGCCGGGGCGACGGTCCAGCAGCGCCAGCGGGGTGAGCATGAACACGCCCGTGAGCAGGTCAAAGCCCATCAGATAGAGCATGACAAAGCCGACCGGGAAGAGCATCGCCCCCACTAGCGGCTGGCCGGTCTGTACCGTAATGGTCACGGCAAAAGCCGCGGCCAGCGCCAGGATAGCGCCGGCCATGAAGGCACGAATCAGCGTGTCGCGCGTGGACATCGAAATCTTGGACGCGCCGGAATCCACCATTTTGGTGGCGAATTCCGCAGGAGTCAGATAGGACATGGTATGGCCTCGGATGGTGTTGTTATGCCATGGATCGGCAAAGGGTGGGGCAGCAGCGCGATTTTTTGTGGTTGTTCTCGAGATGGATTCTTGAATTGGTCATCGCCATGCGCTGTCGCCGATGCCCGGTGCCAACAGTGTTTGAACCAGCAGCGTCCGAAACCGCCTCGACGGCGGTTTCAGACAGTCGGCAGCAAGACCGGCGAGATCAGTCAATGACGACGCGCTCGCCCTCGAGTCGCACGTTAAAGGTGTCAAGGCGCACCCGGTCGTCTTCCAGGCAGACGCCATCGGTGAGCCGGAAGTGCTGCTTGTAGATGGGCGAGGCAATCACCGGTTCGCCATCCTTGTCGCCCACAATGCCGCGACCGATCACGTTGGCCTTCGAGAAGGGGTCATGGTGATCGATGCCAAACACCTCGGGCCCGCTCTGGCGATCGCGCCCTCTAGGCAGATAAAACAGCGCAATCTGGCGGCCGTTGTGCAAAACCACCACGCCCGAGTCGTCGACCAGATCCTGGACACCACACAGCACCCGGGGTGTGTTGTTGATCGCAGTTGCAGTGCTCATCAGCGGATCTCCACGGCAAGGGACTCGATTTCATCGGCGCGCGCCGGACGGGGCTGGTCACGTTCGGTGACGTTGACGATGTCCGGGTCGCTGCTGTTGTCGTTGACGAAGGTGCGAAAACGCTTGAGCTTTTCCGGATCGCCCAGCGCATTGGCCCACTCGCACTCGTAGGTCGACACCACGTGCTGCATCTGGCGCTCGAGCTCTTCACCCAGGCCCAGCGAGTCGTCGACGATCACCTCCTTCAAGAAGTCGAGACCGCCTTCGAGACTTTCGCGCCACACCGAGGTGCGCTGCAGCTTGTCGGCGGTGCGCACGTAAAACATCAGGAAGCGGTCGATATAGCGAATGAGCGTGGCGCTGTCGATATCGGTGGCAAAGAGCTCGGCGTGGCGCGGGCGCATGCCGCCGTTGCCGCACACGTACAGGTTCCAGCCGGCCTCGGTGGCGATCACGCCGATATCCTTGCCCTGTGCCTCGGCGCATTCGCGGGTGCAGCCGGAGACCCCCATCTTGATCTTGTGCGGGGTGCGCAGGCCCTTGTAGCGATGCTCGAGCTCCAGCGCCATGCCCACGCTGTCCTGCACGCCGTAGCGACACCAGGTGTTGCCCACGCAGGACTTCACCGTCCGAATGGATTTGCCGTAGGCGTGGCCGGTCTCGAAGCCGGCGTTGATCAACTCCTCCCAGATATCCGGCAGCTCGTGAAGCTCGGCGCCGAAAAGATCGATGCGCTGGCCGCCGGTGATCTTGGTGTAGAGGTCATATTTTTTGGCCACTTCCCCCAGCGCGACCAGCTTGTCGGGGGTGATCTCGCCGCCGGCGACCCGGGGCATGACCGAGTAGGTGCCGTTTTTCTGCATGTTGGCCATGAAGGTGTCGTTGGTGTCCTGCAGCGCCACGTTCTGCGGGTCCATGATCGGCTGGTTCCAGCAGGTGGCGAGAATCGAGCCGATGGTCGGCTTGCAGATATCGCACCCCAGCCCGTGGCCGTGCTTTTCCAGCAGCTCGTCAAAGGAGGTGATCTCCTCGACGCGTACCAGGGCGTAGAGTTCCTGACGGGTGTACTGGAAGTGCTCGCAGAGGCTTTTGTCCACTTCCATGCCGCGGGACTCGAGCTCGTGCTCGAACACCTGCTTCAAGAGTGCTGCGCAGCCGCCGCAGCCGGTGCTGGCCTTTGTCTCGATCTTGAGGGCGGCAATGTCGGCGCAGCCTTCGTCAACGGCCCGGCACACCGCGCCCTTGGTGACGTTGTGACACGAGCAGACCATGGCGGTGTCGGGCAGGGCATCGGCGCCCAGCATCAACGCGCCACCCTCGCTTTGCGGCAGGATCAGGGCGGCCGGGTCCTCGGGCAGATCGATGCCATTCTGGACGTACTGCAGCAGGGTGTCGTAGTAGCTGTTATCGCCGACCAGGATCGCTCCCAGTGCCTTCTTGCCATCGCTTGAGACCACCAGTCGGCGATAGCCGCTGCCGGCCTCGTCGATCCAGCGATAGCTTTTGGCCCCCTCGGTGGTGGCGAAGGCGTCGCCGATCGAGCCCACATCGACGCCCAGCAGCTTGAGCTTGGTCGACATGTCCGCGCCGCTGAAGGGCTCACATACATCGGTGAGACAGCCGGCCACGGTGCGCGCCATGGTGTAGCCCGGCGCCACCAGGCCGAAGATCTGCCCGTTCCACAGGGCGCATTCGCCGATGGCAAAGATCTCCGGATCGGAGGTGCGACAGGTCTCGTCGATGACAATACCGCCGCGCTCGCCGATCTCCAGACCGCAGTCGCGGGCAAGCCCATCCTGCGGACGAATGCCGGCGGAAAAGAGCACCAGATCGGTATCAAGATGATCACCATTCTGGAAGTTCATGCGGTAGGCGTACTCGCCGTCCGGCGTGGCCGCGATCTCTTCGGTGGCCTGTCCGGTGTGAACGCCCACACCCAGCGCCTCGATGCGCTCGCGCAGGGCCGTACCGCCCTGATCATCGAGCTGGACCGGCATCAGGCGCGGGGCGAACTCCACCACGTGAGCTTCAAGCCCGAGGGATTTGAGCGCGTTGGCCGCTTCAAGCCCCAAAAGGCCACCGCCGATCACCACGCCGCGGCGGGCATGGGCGGCGTGGTCGCGAATGGCGTCGAGATCGTCCAGCGTGCGATAGACCAGTCTGGCCTGCGGGTGTTCGCTGACCTCCGGCCCCGGGATCGGCGGCACAAAGGGATACGAGCCGGTGGCGATAATCAGGCTGTCGTAGGCCAGGCGTCCCTCGGGGGTAATGATCTCCCCCCGGTTGCGATCGATGCTCGAGATGCGCACGCCCAGATGCAGCGAGATGCCGTGCGTGTCGTGCAGATCGGCTTCGCCCAGGGCGAGGGCATCGGCGTCCTTGCCGGAGAAATACTCCGACAGGTGCACGCGGTCATAGGCGCGGTGGCGCTCGTCGCCGAAGACGTGAATCTGATAGCGCTGTGTCGCGCCGCGTTCGATCAGCTGTTCGACGCAGTGGTGGCCCACCATGCCGTTGCCGATGATGACGAGCTGTTTTTTCTCTTCCTGAATCGTCTCTGGGTGAATCGTCAGGTTCTGCATGATCAGGCAGCCTCCTCAAGCTGTTGGATGGCATCCGTGGCGCCAAAGAGCAGGGTGTCGCGACAGGGCGAGAGATCGTTTTGATCCAGGCTCTGGCGAAAATACCAGGGGCCATCCCGGGTATCGCCGTAGAGCACGGCGCCGACAAGTCGGTTATTGCGCAGAATCAGGCGGCGGTAGTCGCCGTGGGCGGCATCGAGATAGCGCAGCACCTCGTCGTCGGGGGCGTTTTCCAGTGCGCCGAAGGCGTAAAGCTCGACGCCGCTGACCTTGAGCCGGGTCGCGCTGGGTGTCAGGGCGTAGCGCCGATCACCGCCGCAGAGCCGGTCGGCCAGCACCTCGACCTGCGCCCAGATGGGGTCGACCAGGCCAAAGGTGGTGCGCTCGAACTCACAGCATTCGCCCAGCGCCATGATGGATGCGTCGCTGGTGGTCAGGGTGTCGTCCACGCGGATCGCCCGATCCCCGGCCAGGCCCGCCTCGAACCCGGGCTCGGCGTTGGGCACGATGCCGGCGGCGACCACCACCAGTCCGGCCTCGAGATAGTCGCCGTCATCCAGCGTCACGCCGGCGACATGGGTGCCATCAGCGCTGTCATAAGCGACGGGGTGGCGCTCGAGACGCAGTGTCAGACCACGGCTCTGGAGCTCTTCAAGCAGCAGGTCGGCGGCGCGATCATCCAGCTGGCGGTTCATCAGATGCGCGGCGCGATGCACCACGGTGACCTCCAGACCGCGCTTGCGCAGCCCTTCGGCCGCCTCGAGTCCCAGCAGCCCGCCGCCGATTACCACGGCGCGATGCGTGCGCTCTTCGGCCGCCATCAGCGAGGCCACATCCTCGGTGGTGCGAAAGCCGTGGATACCGGCCAGCCCGGCGCCGGGCAGATCGAAAAGGCGCGCGCGCGAGCCGGTGGCGATGATCAGGCGGTCGTAGCCGTGATGCTCACCGCGGTCGTCGATGATCTGTCGCGCCGCCCGATCGATGGCAGTGATGCGCCGGCCGCAGTGCAGCCTGATGTTGTGGGCCTCGAACCAGTCCCGGTTGCGCAGGCTGATTGCCGCCTCGTTGACCTCGCCGGCCAGCAGGGGCGAGAGCAGGATGCGGTTGTAGGCCGGGGTGCCTTCATCGCCGAAGACGTGAATCTCCGGCGGCCGCTCGGGCCGGGTCACCAGCGCTTCCAGCAGACGCTGGGTGGCCATGCCGTTGCCGATAATGAGCACGCGCTGCGGGGTAGCGTTGGGTTGGGTGTCACAAAGCGTTGCCATGGGGGCTCTCCCGGCGTGATCGACATGCGGTTGCCTGTTGGTCGATGCAGCAGGCGGTCCTTGAGGGGCGCAGCGCACCGACGATTGTGCGCATGACCAAGCGAAAGCCGTGCCAGAAAGCGGAGAAGGCTTTGATTTCAATCGTTTTACGAGCGTACTTGCTGGCGAGTGGTGCAGCGCGGGCGTTTGATGTCACCAGGAGGGTGCAGCCGGTACGAAGGCGGGCATCCTTTGGTGCATCGAGCCCATACAACGCCCGAACCCGGTGCGGCAGCGCCTTCCTGTCACGGTAAAAACCCTGTTCTGGCCCGGATATTGCTCGTTCAGGCTATCAATACGGGTCGCGCCTTTTTTGATGGATGTCAGATTTTTCCGCATTGAGGTAGACCAATGTCGATGACAGGCGTGGCATGAAAGGGTTGACAGAAATGCCCGGCTGAAGGGCGTTGCCTGCCGTGGAGGAGAACCTTATGGAAACGACCACTACCTGCCCCTACTGCGGGGTCGGCTGCGGTGTGGTGGCTCAACATGACACCGGGCGCTGCGACACGCTTGCGGGCGTGACAGGCGACAAAACGCACCCGGCCAATGAGGGGCGGCTCTGCGTCAAGGGCTCGGCGCTGGCGCAAACGCTGGGTCACGAGGGGCGTTTGATGCACCCCCGGATCGAGGGGCGTGATGTTAGCTGGGACAGGGCGCTCTCTGAGGTCGCCTCGCGGCTGAATGCCATCCGCGCGCATCACGGCGGGGGTGCCATTGCCGGCTATCTCTCCGGTCAGCTGCTGACCGAGGACTATTACATTGCCAACAAGTTCTTCAAGGGCTTTGTGGGCACGCCGCACGTGGATACCAACTCGCGACTGTGCATGGCCTCGGCGGTGGCGGGCTACAAGCGGGCCTTTGGCGCGGACGCCGTGCCCTGCTGCTATGAGGATCTGGAAACGGCGGAGCTGGTGGTACTGACCGGCAGCAATCTGGCCTGGAATCACCCGGTGCTCTATCAGCGCCTGCGCGCGGCCAAAAGCCGCAATCCGTTGATGCGGATCGTGGTCATCGACCCGCGGGTGACCGATACCTGCGAGCTGGCCGATCTCTATCTGCCGGTGCGTGCCGGCAGCGATATTGCGCTCTTCAATGGCCTGCTGAGCTATATGGCGGGCAAGGGCAGGCTGGATCGTGGCTTCATCGAGCACCATACCGAAGGGTTTGATGACGCACTGGCGGCGGCGCAGCAGGAGGTGCCGGACATCGACACCGCCGCCGAACGATGCGGCGTTGATGCCGAGCGACTGGAGACCTTCTACTACTGGTTTGCCACTCAGCTGCACGTGGTGACGCTCTACTCCCAGGGCATCAACCAGTCGAGCAGCGGCACCGATCGGGTCAATGCCATCATCAACTGCCATCTGGCCGGCGGCAGTATCGGCCTGCCGGGGGCGGGCCCCTTTTCGATTACCGGCCAGCCCAACGCCATGGGCGGGCGCGAGGTCGGCGGGCTGGCCAACCAGCTGGCAGCGCACATGGATTATCACACCCCCGGCGCGCTGAATCGGGTGACACGCTTCTGGACTACGCCCCATCAGGTACCAACGTTACCCGACTCGCCCGGTTACAAGGCGCTTGAACTTGTTGAAGCGATCGAGCGCGGCGAGGTTCAGGCGCTGTGGATCATGGCCACCAATCCGCTGGTCAGCCTGCCGGATGCCAACCGGGTGCGCGCCGCCATTCAACAGTGCCCGCTGGTGATTGTCTCCGAGTGCATGGCGCACAACGACACCATGGCGTACGCCGATATCGTGCTGCCGGCCAGCGGCTGGGCCGAGAAGGACGGCACCGTGACCAACTCCGAGCGGCGAATTTCGCGCCAGCGCGGGATATTGCCGCCCCCGGGCGAGGCGCGCCACGACTGGTGGATCATCCGTGAAGTGGCCCGTTACATGGGCTTTGGCGAGGCCTTTGATTACCAGGGCGTGCACGAGATCTTTGACGAGCACGCCCGGCTGTCGGGCTTTGAAAATGACCCGCAGGCCACCCCGGAGGGCGGCTATCGCCTGTTCGACATCTCCGGGCTGGCGGGCATGGATCGCGCGCAATATGACGCGCTCGCGCCGATCCAGTGGCCGGTCAACGCAGCCGCACCGCAGGGCACGGCGCGGCTTTTCGAGAACGCGCGCTTCATGACGTCCAATGGTCGGGCAAGACTGATCGCGGTCTCCTCCCGGCCCGCCATTCAGCAGCCGGACCGTGACGCGCCGCTGCTGCTCAATACCGGGCGCATTCGCGATCAGTGGCACACCATGACCCGCACCGCCCGGGCACCGCGGCTCATGCACCACCGCAGCGAGCCCTTTATCGAGGTGCACCCGGAGACAGCGCGTGACGCCGGCGTCACGGCGGGCCATATTGCCCGGCTGCACAATGCGCTGGGGGAGTATTTCGGTCGCGTGCGCGTGACCACCGCCCAGCCGCGGGACGCGCTGTTTATCCCGATCCACTGGAACGACCGATTTGCCCATCAGGCCCGGGCGTCTGCGCTGATCGCCGCCGTGGGAGATCCGGTGTCCGGTCAGCCCGAATCCAAGCAGGGGCGGGTGGCATTGTCACCGATGGCCGCGCAGTGGGAAGCCTGTCTGCTGCTGGGTCATGACGTACCGGCGCCGCTGACGGAGAGTGACTGGTGGGCGCGTATCCCGCAGGCGCACTGTCAGCGCTGGCAGATGGCCGGCGAGACGTCGCTTGACTGGCACACCTGGTGTGACAACGTCCTCGGCCGGGCCCCCACGCTCTGGAGCGAGGATGACGGTCGCGGCCACTTTCGTGCGGCCTGTATTCAGGGCGGCCGGCTTGTCTGGTGGCTGGCGGTGGCCCCGGTGGGCACGCTCAATGCGATGCTCGGCGATATCGGCTGGCTGGATGACTGCTTTGCCCTTGAGACGCTTGAAAGCGCGCAGCGGCGTCGGTTGCTGGTCGGCCGGGCAGCCAGCGGCGAGGACAGCGGCGCGACGGTGTGCAGCTGCCACCAGGTGGGCGAAAAAACCATCCATCGCGCCATCGCCGGCGGCTGCAACAGCGTCGAGGCACTGGGAGAGAAACTGGCCTGCGGCACCCAGTGCGGCTCCTGTATTCCGGAACTCAAAAAACTCATCGCGGCGCAGACCGAGCGCCGCGATGAGCCGGTCGAGGGGGCGCCGGCCTGACCCTCAGCCGGCGTCGAGTCGGAAGTCGTGCAGCCCTGCGCTGCCGGACTGCACCGCCAGCGTGATGGGGTAGCGGCGCGGCAGCACAAAGCCTGCCAGCGTGATCGAGAGCTGGCGCGTCCCGCCGTGAATCAGCATCTCGACGCTGCCGTGATCGACCCACCACTGGACATGAATGCGCCGGCCATCCAGCTCACCGGCAAGCCGCTCGCCGGGGAAGTGCTGATCAAAGCGCGCCACGCCGCTGTGTCCCTCGCGGCGATAGGTGACCTCGGTGGTGTCCTCGCCGGCGCAGAGGATCAATTGCTGCTGCGTGCCCTGCTGCAGCGACAGCGCCAGCCGGCTGCCGGCGACCGGTTCCAGGGTCAGCTCCCCGCGTACCAGATCGGCGCCGGGGGTGGCCAGCAGATGATCCCCCTCATTCAGCGGTGCCTCCAACGGTGCCACCTCAAGCGGTGAGACCGACCGGGCCAGCTCGGGCACAAAGCGCTGGTGCAGGCGCACTCCTCGGTCAGTGGCGGCCAGATAGAGCTCGCGAGGCAGGGTCATGGCGCCGCGCCAGCCTGCCTGGGGCGCGTGACCGGCGTACTGCCAGTTGTTGAGCCAGGCGATCGCCAGGCGCCGATCGGGCACGTCCGAAAAACTCTGTACGGCGTAAAAATCACGCCCCTGGTCCATCAGCAGTAGCGGCTCATCGGGGTTGTCGTTGTGAAAACGCTCGCCGTCAAAGTGGCCGATGAAGTACTGGGTGAAGGACCCCAGGCTGTCCTGCGGCCCTTCGTGGTCGATCCCCACGCCCACGATCAGCACCCAGCGGCTGGCGGATGCCTCGCCACCGTCAACGGGCAGCTCGAACAGGTCGGGGCACTCCCAGGGGCCGTCGGTGTGGCACCCCTGACCGTGGCCGAACTCGCTGGCCAGCTGCCAGTCGAGCAGATTGGCGGAGGTATAGAAGCGAATATGCTGACCGCAGGCCAGTGCCATGACCCACCGGCCGCTGCGCTCGTGGTAGATCACCTTCGGGTCGCGGAAGTCGCGAAACCCTGGTGCGGCGATGATGGGGTTGCCGGCGTACTTGTGCCAGCTGCGGCCGTTGTCGCGACTCCAGGCGAGATGCTGCGCCTGCTCGTAGTGTTCTCCGTCAGCGTCAAGAAAGCGGTGGGCGGTATAGAAGGCCACCAGGCCTTCGCCGCCGTCGAACAGACTGCTCGCGTCATGGCGGTCGACCACGGCACTGCCTGAAAAGCACATGCCATCATCGGCGGGGGCCAGCGCTACCGGCAGGTGCTGCCAGTGGCAGAGGTCACGGCTGACCGCGTGTCCCCAGTGCATCGGCCCCCAGACAAGGCTGTCGGGATGGTACTGGTAGAACAGATGGTACTCGCCGTCATGGTAGACCAGTCCGTTGGGGTCATTCATCCAGCCCTGCGGTGGCGTAAAGTGGCGCAGCGGTCGTTCGGTCGGGGCGGCAGTATCGGAGCCGGTCATGTTGTCGTCCTGTCAATGAATGGTGGGTGCCGGTGTCAGCGTGCGTCCGTGATGGTGCCGTCAGGCGCGCCGATGCGAGCACCCCAGCGTTGTCGAGAAGGGAACGGTCACCGTGTCAGGCGGCGGGTCGCCATCGAGCAGCAGCGTCATGGCCCGGCGGCCCATCTCGAGATGGGGCAGGGCCATGGTGGTCAGCGATGGCGTCAGCGCCCCCGAGATGGGCTGTTGATCATCAAAACTGACCACGGCCAGATCCCGGCCGGGGCTCAGACCGCGCCGCGCCAGTGCCAGATAAAGCTGCAGGGCAATGCGGTCCTGACCGCAGAGGATCGCCGTGGGCGGTGTGGCCTCACTCATCAGCTGCGCCAGTGCCGGCTCGACCCGATACGTTTCTTCACCCCCTGGAACACCTTCGCAGGCGGTGATCACGGCCTGTGAGGACGGCTCGATGCCGGCCTCGAGCAGTGCGTCATGAAAGCCCGCGGTGCGCAGCGGCGTGGCGACCGAGCGCGGGTTGGGCGCCAGAAAGGCGATGTGTCGATGCCCCTCGGCCAGCAGCAGGCGGGTGGCCTGCTGCGCGGCGCGGCGTTCATCGGGCACCAGCGCGGGCAGGGCCATGGTGGTGCTGAAGCCGTTGACCAGCACAGCGGGCAGCTGCTGCATCTCCGAGGGCAGTTCGACATCGCGATGGTAGTCGCAGGCGTAGAGCAGGCCGTCGACGCGCTGCTCCATCAGCAGTTCGAAGGCGCGTCGTCGGTGGTCGTCACCGGCCTCGCCATCGATGTTGAACAGCAGCAGCAGGCGGCCGTGCGCGTCGGCCATCTGCTGGGCGCCGCGCAGGATGTCCCCCGAGTGGGGTTGGGTGGTTACGCGGTCGGAGAGAAAGCCGATGATGTTGGAGCGGGCGCTGCGCATCATGCGGGCACCGCTGTGCGGCCGGTACCCCAGCGACTGGATCGCCTCGTTGACCCGCTCGCGGGTCGCCGGCTGCACCCGCGGGTCACCGTTGATGACCCGCGAGACGGTCTTGAAGGAGGTCTCGGCGTGGCGTGCCACGTCCTTGATCGACACCATGGTATTGCCCCTGCGCTGCGCCTCTCTCACCGAATCAGGCCGGCTGCGCCGTGGCCGCGTCGCTCACGAAGGGCTCACCGTAGACATCCTCGTCATCCCTTTTGAGTATGAAGAATGCATAGAGCCCGGCGATGAGCACGATCGCGCTGATGATGGAGAAGGTGGTCTGATAGCCGACACTGTCGCGCAGCATGCCCAGCAGCGGCGAGAGAATGATGTTGCCGCCCTGCGCCGAAATCTGAAAGCCGACCAGATAGAGCGTGGCCGACAGCGCCGGATTGAAGTGCAGCGTAAAGTAGCGAAAGATCGCCAGCACGAACAGGGGCACTTCAATGGCGTGAAACATCTTGACCAGCGAGATGAGCATGGGGTCTTCGAACACCGCACTGCCCAGAATGCGCAGAAACATCACCAGTGCTCCCAGCAAAATGGTATTGCGCACCCCGATGCGATGCATAAGCAGCGGCACCAGCCCCATCATGGCGGCTTCCAGAAACACCTGGGCGGAGTTGAGCATGCCGTAGAACTGCTGACCGCGCGCGGGGGCGTCGAACAGCCGGGTGTAAAACTCCGGGAACATCTGCTGGTCGTAGACGGTGTAGAAGGTCCAGGAGAAAAAGACAAAGGCGATCAGCTTCCATAGCGATCCGATGCGGAATACGTCGATCATCTCCCTCAGCGAGGGCACCTGCTGCTCGTGCTCGGTGGGTGATGTCGCCTCGACCGGCGCCTTCCAGACCAGCAGCATCATCAGCAGGGCCACCCCGAACAGCGAGCCCATCCAGAAGATCAGACGGGCGTCCAGGGTAAACAGAAAGCCGGCCAGCAGCGCGACCACGGCGTAGCCCGCCGAGCCCCACATCCGTGCCTGACCGTATTCGAAGCCACTGCGGCGGCTGATGCGCTCGGCGATCGCCTCGAACAGGGCGAAGGCGGCCAGAAACCCGGCCGACAGGAACACCGCGCCCACGGTGACACCGAGGGCAAAGCTGTTTTCCAGCAGCGGCCGATAGACCCAGATCATGAAGGGGCCTACCAGTGATGCGGAGCAGGCCGCCAGTATCGCCAGATGGCGACGCGTGCCCAGGCGGTCCTGAAGGGTACCGTAAAGGATCATGAAAAATAGCGTGGCCAGCGAGTTGGCGGCATAAACGATACCGACCGAGGTGCCATCCAGCCCCAGGCCGTTGTCCTCGCTGGTCAGCCAGATCTGGAAAAAGGACCACCAGATGCCCCAGGAAGCAAAAAACAGCAGCAGGCTGAAGGAGCTCTGCAGATAAGCGCGTGTCAGTGAAATACCAAGAAAATGTCTCAAGCCAGTCTCTCCGGGCAGCGAGCAGAACGGTCAACCGTTCATCGGTCGTGACAACGTTGTCACGGCACTTTATGCCGCTACTGGAGAACTGTCTTTACAACTTTTGCCCAGGCCGGAAGAGGAGGGGATGATTGTAGAAGCTAGCGGTAGCCCTCGGCCTGCAGCCGGAACAGCCGCGCATAGCGGCCGTCGGCGGCCAGCAGGCTGTCGTGGCTGCCGCGCTCGATGATGCGGCCGTGCTCCATCATCACGATCACATCGGCACTGCGCACGGTCGAGAAGCGGTGCGAGATCAGGATGGCGGTTCTATCACGGCTGTAGTGGCGAAAGCGCTCGAAGACCGCCGCTTCGGCAGCCGCGTCCATGGCGGCGGTGGGTTCGTCGAGCACCAGAATGTCGGCCTCGTCACGCATCCAGGCGCGGGAGAGGGCGATGCGCTGCCACTGACCGCCAGAGAGCTCATGACCATTGTTGAACCAGCGCCCCAGCTGGGTGCGATAGCCTTTTGGCAGGCGTTCGATAAAGTCGTCGGCCAGCCCGCGGTGAGCGGCCTCGCGCCAGCGCTGCTCATCCTTGAAGGCATCGATATTGCCTACGCCGAGATTCTCACCGACCGGAAACTGATAGCGCACGAAATCCTGAAAGATCACCCCGATGCGCCGGCGCAGGGCGGCCAGCTGCCAGTCGCGCAGGTCGCTGCCGTCCAGCAGGATACGCCCGCCATCCGGCTGGTAGAGGCGGGTCAACAGCTTGATCAGGGTGGTCTTGCCCGAGCCGTTTTCGCCCACCAGCGCCAGGCTCTCGCCGGGGCGCAGATGCAGTGAAATATCGTGCAGCGCCGTGGCGCCGCCGGGATAGGCGAAATGGACATGCTCGAAGCGCAGGCCGTCACCGGGCACAGCCCCTTCGGTGAGACTGCCGCGCTCGGTATCGGTGGGCAGCTCGAGAAATTCGTAGAGATTGGAGAGGTAGAGGTTGTCCTCATACATGCCGCTGATGGCGGTGAGGCTTGCCGACAGCGCACCCTGACTCTGCTTGAAGACCATCAGATACATGGTCATCTGGCCCAGCGTCAGTGCGCCGATCACCGTCTCCAGCACCACCCAGCCGTAGGCGGCGTAGAAGGTGAGGGTGCCCAGCAGGCCGAGCAGAAAGCCCCACAGGGTGCGACGCAGGGTCAGGCGACGCTCCTCGTCGTAGAGGCGCTCGAAAATGGCGCGGTAGCGCCCGCGCAGCAGTGGCTCGAGACCGAAGAGCTTGACCTCGCTGACGCTGTCCTCGCGGGCCAGCAGCGTTTCCAGATAGCGCTGCTCGCGCATCTGCGGCGAGCGCCAGCGAAACAGGCGGAACGCCTCGCCGGAGAAGCGCGCTTCGGAGAAGAACACCGGCAGGGCGCCGAAGGCGATGATGACCAGTGCCCAGGGGGAGAACTGCACCAGCAGCACGGCAAAGCTTGCCAGCGAGATCAGATTCTGCAAAAGCGTGAAGGTACGGTTGACCAGCGACAACGGTCGGGTCGAGGCCTCGCGGCGGGCGCGGGTCAGGCGGTCGTAGATATCCGAGTCCTCGAACTGCGGCAGGGAGAGCTGCCCGGCCTTGTCGAGGATCATCATGTTGACCTTCTGCCCCAGCCGCGCGCGCAATAGCGCCTGCTGCGCCTCCAGTGCCCGCTGGGCCAGCGCGATCAGGGCAATGATGCCGCCTTCCAGCGCAACCAGTCCCAGCACCGGTGACAGTACTTCGGCCGTATCGGCGGCTGCGCCGTAACGCTCGGCGGCGGCGACCACGCCGTCGACAATGAGCTGGCCGACCCAGGCGGCAACGGCCGGCAAAACGCCTGCCACCAGCGTGGCCAGCGCCAAGCCCAGCATCATCGCCCGCGAGGTCTGCCAGACCAGCAGCATGGCCCGGCGGGTATAACGAAAGACATTCAAGAAATCGCCCGGCGCGGCAGCCAGGCGATGTCGGGGACGGCCGTGTTGCATGCTTAAACGAACATTTTACAGCGGCTGGCGCGGGTGGTTGCGGGGCGTGGCGCCCTGGCGGGGTGCCCGGCGCGCCCGGAGACTGCCCTGCCAGAGGGCGGCAAGCGCCGCCTTGGGCTGATGGGAGCGGGGGCGTTTTGCCCGACCCTGGCGGGGTGTGGGTGTCGGCCGACGGCCCTCAAACAGACAGATGCCGAGACTGGCAATGACCACTGCCCCTGCCAGTAGTAGACTGATTACATTGCTCATGATGATCAGTGAGGCCGCTGCGACGCCCAGCGCGATCAGCATCACGGACAGGCAGATATCGCGTGAAAATCCTCGCCACAGTCCGTAGCCACCCAGGGCAGCGGCCAGACAGGCTATCCATAGCAGACTGGTCATGATGTCCTTAACTCCTGACGGTATCTTGTACAAGGCATATATCATTAATGTTAGACCAGTCTGACACAAAAGGGTGAAGTGGCTGACAACTTTTTATCGTCTGATGCTCATACCCGATGCGCGACGCCGCAAACACGCTCGAATGGCACAACCTGCAGAAGTGGCATAACGCTGACGTGTTATCCTCTACCTGCCTGCTGGCACAGGGTTTCTCCGATAACGCCGGTGGCGCCGAGACAGGACAACACCGAACGCACCCGACAACGACGCAGGAGCACGCCACGTGGCCCTCAGACATCGCAATCGCTGGCTCATCGGGGCGGCGGCCGCCGCTACCCTGGGACTCTCGACCTGGCTGCTGTGCACTTGGGGGGCCACTGCCTATGCCAATCGTGCACTTGAAAGCGCCCTCGGTAGGCCGGCCACCATCGAGGAGGTCGCGGTCAATCCCTTTACGGCGACGGTGTCACTGCAGGGGCTGGCCTTGGGAGCGACGAACGAGCGCATTCTGACCGTCAGCCAGGGCAGCGCCTCCTTTCACTGGGCTTCCCTGTGGCAGTCCGGATTGCACATCGATGAGGTATCGCTGAACGGGACGCATCTGCGTCTGATCACGGACGCCTCGGGTGAGCTTAATCTGGCGCAGCTCGGTGGCAGCAGCGAAGACGACAGCATGGCCATCGTGATCGATCGCATTCGGGTGGCCAACGGCCAGCTCGACTGGATCGACCGGCGTACTTCCCCTCATGGCAAACTGTCGCTGCGCGATATGACAGTGTCCCTTGAGGACTATAACAGCGAGACGCCCGAAGACCCCATGCACGGCAGCGCCAGCGCGCGACTGGGTGAGGGTCGGCTGGAGGTCGGGGGGGATTTCAGCCCCGATCCGCTGACCGGTGACCTGCAGGTCACTGCCGGTCAGCTGGCGCTGGCACAGCTCAATCCCTGGCTTTCCGACATGCGCCATCTGCAGATCGATAGCGGCAAGCTGACGGGGCAGGGGCGCCTCGCCTTCGGTCGTGCGGCCGAAAGCAGCGTGCTGTGGCAGGGGGATATCGATATCGGTGATCTGAGCGTGCTCGATCATCGGGGCGATCATATCTTCAGCGTCAACGCGGCAGCCTTCAATGGCATGGACATTCAGGGAGCCGATTACCTGCAGACCGAGCGCATCACGCTGGAGGCGCCCGTCATGCTGGTGCTGCTCGATGAGCAGGGACAGCTCAATCTGACGGCACAGCCGGACAGCGCCGATGAGGAGGCGCCGGCGTCTGAATCGAGCGACGCGTCCTCGCAGGAGGCGGACAGTGACCAGGAGGCGGGCAGCAGCGACCAGGGGGCCGATCTGGCGCTGGGCAGCCTGCGTGTCAATGACGCCACCTTCCGGTTTGAGGATCGCCAGATGTCGCCAGTGGTCCAGCTTGATATTCGCTCGCTTTCGGGTCGGATGGAGGCGTTTGATACCCGCACTCAGGCGCCGGCACGTTTCAGCTTCAAGGGATTTGAAAGCGATGACACACCGGTGGCCATCGAGGGCAATTTCAGTGCGGGGGCATCGATGGCAGGCGAGATGACGCTGACCAGCGAGCGGCTGCCGCTGGAGCGTTTTGCGCCCTATGTACAG
Source organism: Kushneria sp. AK178 (assembly GCF_053903105.1). Lineage (NCBI taxonomy): Bacteria > Pseudomonadati > Pseudomonadota > Gammaproteobacteria > Oceanospirillales > Halomonadaceae > Kushneria > Kushneria sp. AK178. The sequence continues at coordinate 1,376,257 of NZ_CP096381.1, forward strand.
CGCTTTGGCGGCTATCGTATTCGCAGCGGTATCGCCGATCTTGACCTGCACTATCAGCTCGAACAGGGCCGGGTGTCGGCAAGGAATCATGTGGTGCTCAGGCGCCTGGCACTGGCCGAAGAGGCCGATGGCAGTGATATTTCCCTGCCGCTGAAACGGCTGATCGGCCTGCTGCAGGGCGATGAGGGCGTCATTGATCTGAACATTCCCATCGAGGCCACGGTCGACGGGGGGGAAGTGGATATTTCCAGCGTGGTCATGCAGGTGGTGGGAGAGGTGCTCGAGAATCTGGCTACCTCGCCGATCGAGACGCTCGATGCCATGATCAACGGCGATGACAACGACACAGCAGGCGCAGCGTCAAAGAGCTATACAGAAGGTCCTCTGTCGCATGTGGCCACCGAGCCGCGCGAAGAGTGAGCGTCGACAAGCACATGGAAGTAGCATGAAAATGGATAACAGGCAGCGGGGGCGCGCGGGTCATGGCATATACGCCGCTGCAGCAGGATGTTTTCTGGCCGCCGTGATCAGCGGCTGTGCCAGCTACGAAGGCATCGAACCCCGGGGCGAAATGGTCTCGCTCAATCAGTTGTCGGCTCTCCAGGCGGTCGGGGACGTCACCATCTCCTCGGCCAACTGGCCGGACCGCCAGTGGTGGAATGCGCTGGGCGATCCGCATCTGGAGGCGCTGATTCAGGAGGCGCTGGCGGACTCTCCCGATATGGACGTGGCGCAGGCGCGTCTGCGCGCGGCCAATGCCGCGGTGGCGCAGGCGGGTGCCGAGCGTCTGCCGACCGTGGAGGGCTCGGCCGAGCTGTCACGCTCGCGGATCTCGGAAGTCGATGACCCCCAGGGGCAGGGCAATATCTACAGCACGACCCGGGGGCTGTCATCAAATGTCAGCTACGATGTGGATCTCTGGGGCGGGCGTCGTGCGGCGTGGACGGCGGCACTGGGCGAGGCCCGTGCCACCGAAATTGATCTGCATGAAGCGGCACTGACGCTGTCGGTCAATGTGGCGCGGGCCTATGTGCAGCTGGCGGGCGATTATGCACTGCTGGATATCGCCCGTCAGCAGCTTGAACGCGCCCGTACCATCGATCAGACCAACCAGCAGCTTCAGCAGGCCGGTCTGAGCGATCAGTCGGTGCGGCTGCAGTCGCGCGCCAGCGTGTCCACGGCGCGACAGGCGCTGGAGTCGGCAGAGCAGGCCGTGCGCAGTGACCGGATATCGCTGGGCATGCTGCTGGGCAAGGGGCCTGATCGCGGTTTCGAGATCGAGCGGCCACAGCCGCTGTCACCGGCACTCTTGTCCCTGCCCTCGGTTGTGCCTGCCGAGCTGGTCGGGCGCCGTCCGGATGTCGTGGCGGCGCGCTGGCGGGTCGAGGCCCGGACCCAGCAGATCAAGGCGGACAAGGCGCAGTTCTATCCCAATCTCAACCTGAGTGCGATGGCCGGCTTTAGCTCGCGGCTGGGCAGCTATTTCTTCTCGGAGCCGGCCAAAAGCTGGAGCGTCTCGCCGGCGCTATCGCTGCCGATTTTTGAGGGCGGGCGCCTGCGGGCCAATCTGGACAGCACCGAGGCCGATTATGATCTGGCGGTGGCGCAGTACAACCAGACCGTGATTTCGGCGCTGGGGACCGTGGCCGATACCATCACCTCCGTGCAGTCGCTGGATCGCCAGCGTCAGTCACTGGAGCAGGCCCGTGATAACGCCCAGCAGGCCTTTGATCTGGCGCTCGAACGCTTTCAGGCCGGCATCACCAACTACCTGCAGGTGCTGAGCGCCCAGCAGCAGCTGCTCGATGCCCAGCAGTCACTGGTCAGCCTGAACAGCCAGCTGGTGGATACCTCGATTCAGCTGGTGCAGGCGCTGGGCGGCGGCTTCGAGGGTCGCCTCAATGTACCGCACACCACCGGCGGCTATCCGTCGGCGCCCAATCCGCCAACGACGGGACCCGGCGCCGGGGCCTGACACCGGCATAAAAAAACGCCCCTTCAAGGGGCGTTTTTCATGGGCGACGGATCACCGATGATTCGTGATCCATCAGGATTCGTCGTCACGGTCGCCATCGTCGTTGTGACGGACCTGTGCAACGGCACGGGTATTGTCGGCGCTTTCAAGCTTGGCCAGAAGCTCTCTGGATTCGGTCTTGAAGCTGGCCAGTTCCTGGCCGCTCAGCGACCGCCCGCCAGGCAGCTTGACGCGCATGGCGTTGACCTGGGAGCCGTTGGCAATGATCTCGTAGTGCAGATGTGCGCCGGTGCTGCGACCCGTGTTGCCCGATTTGGCAATCTCCTGACCCATCTTCACACGCTGGCCGGGTTTGACCTCGGGTTTGGAAAGGTGGAGATAGCGGGTCTGGTAACCGTTGTCGTGGGTAATGACGATATATTTACCCGCCAGCGGATGGTTGACCACTTTGGTCACCCGGCCATCGGCCGGTGCACGGACCGTGGAGCCGACCGGCATGGCAAAGTCGGTGCCCTTGTGAGGCGAGATGCGGCCGGTGATCGGGTGACGACGCTTGAGATTGAACGGCGAGCTGATGCGGTAGCTCCCCTTGAAGGGGTAGCGGTTGAAGGCCGGATCGAGGCCCTTGCCGTCGGGCGTGTAGTAGTCCCCGTCATGACGCACGACGGTCAGGTTGTCCTTGCCTTCATAGTGAGCGGCCAGGATACGGGAGTCGTAGGGCTTGCCGTCGATCACATCCGATTCGATCAGCACCTGAAACCTGTCGCCGTCGCGTGCCGAGCGGAAATTGAGCTTTTTGCTCAGCACCGATGTCAGCTCGGCCACTTCACCACTGGACAGGCCGGTGGCGCGCGCCGAGGAGCCGAAGCTGCCGTTGACCGTGCCGGCAAAAAGGCGCTGCGTGGCCTCACCGGTACGTTCGATATCGTTGATGCGAAAGCGTTCGCTGGTGTTGTCGCGTTCGAACAGATAGCCGCTGCGGGTGTTTTTCATGACGCGAAGCGCCAGCAGGTGCCCATCCTCGTCGACCTTGTAGTCCAGCTCGCTGCCGACCCGCAGGGTATTCAGTACCTCCTTGTCGGGCGCCTCGTCGAGCAGCTTGAGGACGTCACGATACCCCAGTCCCAGGCTGTGTTCGGCCAGCGCGGCGAAGGTGTCGCCCCTCTGGACCTTGTAGGTCTGCCACTCGGCCACATAGGGCTCGCGTGTTTCGATCTGGCTACCCAGTGACAGCTGCTCGTCGAGGCTGTCACCGCCGGAGGCCGTGAACTCCCCGGTGTCATCGTCGTTGAAGTTATCGACATAGGAGGTGTGTCCGTCCAGGCCGTCGCCCAGACCCGTAACGTGGTCGGCGCGGGCGATGACTTTCTCGTCGCTGGCGGCCGTGCCATTGCCGTTCAGCGCGGCACCGGCGTTCATGGCCGCGAGGTTGGACGCCACGGCCAGCGCCTGCCTGGCGTTGAGCCGGCCGGTCTGATCGATCCTTTCGGACGCCGGGTTGGCAAGCGCCAGGGCACCGGCAATCTCGAGATGGGTCGGCTGACCGAAGGCGCGGGCCTGCTCCTGCGTGGCGGCAAACGTGTTGCTCACGGGCTGGGCAAGCTGCTGAAGGTCGGCAACCGTGGCATCGGTTGCCGCCGAGGTGTTCGTATTCTGATAGAGCTGATGCGCACCCAACACGCCAACCATGGCGGTAACCGGTAATAATAAAAGCCTGTGCGTGCGGGGTAGCGAACTGAAAATTCGCAACATGATGATGAGCGCCGTATACAGATTGATAAAGGGAATAAAGGCTGGATTACCTTACCGCAAGGTCAGGGATATGCCTAGTCCGGATATCAATAATTGATCACCTTTATTATAGATTAAAGGGCTGCGTGTCCGGCAGTGATTTAACAGGCGTTTTCTGTGAAATCCTTGTACAAGGATAATCCTTTACGATAACAGTATGTCATTCCCGGTCAGCCTGCCTTTTTTGTCCGCCGCCGCACGGCTGCCACGCTCGCGCCCGGGCGTCCCGCTCTCCGGCTGTCCGCGCAGCGTGGTCATTTTTGATATTGATGACTGTATATATAATCAGCCGAACCCTGTCTGGTCCCTTTATAACGATTATTTTATAGCGCTGGTTGAAGGTTCAATAAGGTCGTTTTTCGGTACTCAATAATATAAAAAATACGCCGCGATTTTTTGAAAATAAATTAAAAAAACACGACGCCATTTTGAGTTTAAAAGAGGTTTTTAAGCTCGAATTGTAGCGTTTTGTTTTATTGGAAAGACATTTCTTCATGCCGATTTAGTACGGTGGGTAAATATCGTTTACGTTGCTGTTGTCGCGGGTTATGTGCCGATCGGGGCATTTAGCTGCATGATAGGAAAGAAAATTTCAGTGCTAAAACGATCACGTCGACAGGAAAAACCATGCTAATGTGCCTTTCGATTAACAGGATGTAACATTACGCGAGTCACGCTGATCCAGTGGCAAATGCTGACGGCGGTGGTGGATCATGGCGGCTTGGCGCGGACTGCAGAAGTCATTCATAAAAGCTCCGCCAGCATTCATCATGCAGTTCATGAACTCGACACCGGCCGGGTGTGCAGCTACTGGACGCCAGCGGCCGACAGCTGAGCCTGGCCGAGTCGAGCGCGTCAACTGCTGGAGAGTGCCGATGCCATTGACGCCGTTGCCGATAGCCTCGCGGGAGGGGGGGAAGCCGAGATTACCGTTGCGATCGATCAGATCCTGGCGCCCGGGAGTCGCAGGCGCGTGTACAGACCCTGCAGGACAGCGGCGAGCTCAAGGCCCTGCCGCTTCAGGCCGGCGGGGGCGCGAAGGACCGCTGTCCCTGTACATCAATGATGTCGAGGGTGTCGGGCCTGCGGTGCAGGCCATGGCCGAGGCACTTCGTCCCGGGCGTCGCCCCTGACTTCATGGACACGGTCCGTGGCCGGGGGCGGTGTCAACGGCGACTGAAGCAGCTATTCTCACGACCCGAACATGAATTTCTGGAAGCAGCAGCCGGGCAAGGAGAGTGCCATGGGATTACTGGTCGATGGACAGTGGGTGGACCGCTGGTATGACACCAGGGGCAATAACGGCGAGTTTGTTCGCGAGTCTGCCAAACTGCGTGACTGGGTAACGCCTGACGGCGACCCCGGCCCCGACGGTCAAAACAGTGTCAGCGCAGGCAGCAATCGCTTTCATCTTTACGTGTCGCTGGCCTGTCCGTGGGCGCATCGCGCGCTGATCATGCGCCGTCTGAAGGGGCTGTCCGAACTGGTGGGCGTCTCCGTCACCAGCCCGTACATGCTCGATGAGGGGTGGACGTACGAGCTGGACGAGGGCTCCAGCGGTGATCCGGTCAACGGTGTACGCCGCCACTACCAGCTTTATACGTTAACGGATGAGCACTACACGGGGCGCGTCACCGTGCCGGTGCTGTGGGACAAGAAAACGTCGCGCATCGTCAACAACGAATCCGCCGATCTGATGCGTATCTTCAATACGGCCTTTGACGAGCTGACCGGCAACGAGCTCGATCTTTATCCGGCGCCGCTGCGCGACGAGATCGACCGCATCAATGATGAGGTGTACGACCGGGTCAATAACGGGGTCTACAAGGCCGGGTTTGCCACCGAACAGAAGGTGTATGACAAACACGTGACGGCGCTGTTCGAGACGCTGGACCGTCTGGAAGCCCTGCTCGGCGAGCGCCGCTATCTGGCGGGAGAGTATCTGACCGAGGCGGATATCCGGCTGTTCACCACGCTCATACGCTTTGACAGCGTGTATTACAGCCACTTCAAGTGCAATGTTCGCCGCATCGAGGATTATCCCGCGCTGTCCGGCTATCTGCGCGAGATTTATCAGTGGCCCGATATTGCCGACACCGTCAACATGACGCACATCAAGCGTCATTACTACGGCAGCCACCCGAGCATCAATCCCAACGGCATCGTGCCACTGGGACCCGAGCTCGACCTTGATCGCCCCCACGATCGTGAGCGGCTGCCGGGCAGGGGGATCTGTCAGCGCCCCTGATCGCTGCTCCCTGCCGGGCCGGGGCATCGCCGTGGCTGCCCCGGCTCGCTGCCGCCTATTCGACTTTCGGCGTGCATAACCCCCCATGTTGTGATAGATTATTGCTACCTCGCTTGTGAAGGCCCTGCCATCTCTGCTGATTCGCCCCCATTGAGACTGCCGTTGCGTAGGGGACGATTCTCCAAGGCGCCAATGCGCCCACGCATCGATGGAGCACTGGGTACCATACGACGGCAGTGACTGCCACGACCTGTCGGTCGCCGCGTATGACGTGTTGCCCAGATGCAATAACGGTCGCCACATGCCACGGATATCGTTATCTGTTCGCCTCTTTTTGCGGGCAGATTGGAACGATACGAGTGCGACCGGTCCGGGAGCCATCCGATATGTTCATCGTCCGATGAGTCTCTCCCGACCAGACATTTTCCCCCGTCGGTTTTGATGCCGGCTTATAAGGTGTGACATGACTTCTACTTCCGTTGCCTCGCCGAATTTCGGTGACATGGCGCTGCTGCCTGCTGTTCTTGAATCTCTGAACTCCCTGGGCTACGAAACGCCTTCGCCCATTCAGGCGCAGACCATTCCATCGCTTCTGGAAGGCGCTGACCTTTTGGGTCAGGCGCAAACCGGTACCGGCAAGACCGCTGCCTTTGCCTTGCCGCTGCTCTCCAAACTGGACATCAATCGTCGCGAGCCCCAGGTACTGGTCATCGCGCCGACACGTGAACTCGCCCAGCAGGTGGCCGTGGCCTTCAGCCGCTACGGTCAGAACATCAAGGGCCTTGAGGTCGTCACGCTCTGCGGTGGTCAGGACTATCGTGAACAGATGCGCGGCCTGAAAAGCGGCGGCCAGATCGTGGTCGGTACCCCGGGTCGTATCATCGACCATCTCGACCGCGGTTCGCTGAGCCTGACCGGCCTGAACGCGCTGGTCCTCGACGAGGCCGACGAGATGCTGCGCATGGGTTTCATTGATGACGTCAAGCGCGTGCTCAAGGACACCCCGACCGATGCCCAGCGTGTGTTCTTCTCGGCCACGCTGCCGCCGGAAATCTCGCGCATCGTCAGCCGCTATCTGGTCGACCCGGTCACCGTGCAGATCGAGGCGCGTGCCGCCACGACCACCATTCAGCAGCGGGTATGCCGCGTGGAGGGGCCGGCCAAGATCGAAGCGCTGGCACGCATCATCGAGGTCGAGCCGGTCGATGCCGCCATCGTTTTCGTGCGGACCCGTGCCTCCTGCACCACGCTGGTCGATCAGCTGGTCGCCCGCGGTGTGGCCGCCGCGCCCCTGTCCGGTGATCTGGATCAGAGCCTGCGCGAGCGCACCGTCCAGCGCCTGAAAAAGGGCAAGGTCGACGTGCTGGTCGCCACCGACGTCGCTGCCCGCGGGCTCGACGTGCCGCGTATCACGCATGTCATCAACTTTGACATGCCCCACGATACCGAAGCCTATATCCACCGCATCGGTCGTACCGGCCGTGCCGGTCGCGAAGGCACAGCCATCACCTTTGCCGGTGGTCGTGAAGTCCGCAAGGTCCGCTGGCTCGAGCAGGCCACCGGTCAGAAGATCGAGACCATGGAGCTTCCCGACGAGAAGACCATGCGCACGCATCGCGATGCGAAATTCAAGGCGCGTGCCGAAGCCATGCTCGAGCGCGGCCACGAGCATCAGCGGGAGATGGTGGAGTCGCTGCTTGAAGAGGGCGTTGACCCGATCGATCTGGCCTGCGTCTTTGCCAGCCTCGCCCGTGCCGGTGAGCCGCCCATCCGCTCGCTGCCGAAATCCAATCCGCGCAACGAGCGCCCCGAGCGTGGCGACCGTAACGAGCGGGGCGGCGAGCGCCGCGCCTCGCGTCGTCGTGATAGCGGCCCGTCGGAAGGCATGACCCGCTATCGCCTGGCCGTGGGCCATCGCGACAACATCAAGCCGGGACAGCTGGTCGGCGCGCTGGCCAACGAGGGCGGCATCGAAGGGGCCCGTATCGGCCGCATCGACATTCGCCAGAACCATAGCCTGGTCGAGCTGCCCACCAGCCTGCCCGAAACCGTGCTGGCCAAGATGGCGCGCGCCCGCGTCGGCGGCCGCCCGCTCGAGATCAGCCAGGACAGCGGCCGCACCGAAGGTGGTCAGAACGAAGGTCGCGAGCAGCGCCAGCGTCGCGACGATCGTCAGCAGGCCTCCTGAGACCGTAATGGCCATGCGCTAAAGCCCGCATGGCCGTGATCGGCACCGTGAAAGGCCCCCTGCCCACCGGCAGGGGGCCTTTTTGCGTCATATCAGCGCCCAACGGTCAGCACGCTGGCACCGCTGGCACCGGGTTGTCTACGCTCAGTCAACCGGACAGGAGAAACCATGTCTTCAACACGTCAACCGTTGCATGAGTGGACCGTCGATCCCGACACCGCCATTGCGCTACAGAAATCGCTCGCGCCCCGTATCGAGGATTGCGATCGCACAGGAGAGGTCAGCCATATTGCCGGCGTGGATATCGGCTTCGAGGACGGCGGCGATACCACACGCGCGGTGATCGTGGTCATGCGCTGGCCGTCGCTTGAGATCGTGGAGCGCGTGCTGCATCGCACCCCCACACAAATGCCCTATATTCCCGGGCTTTTGAGCTTTCGCGAGCTGCCGGCGGCGCTGGAAGCCTTCGAACAGCTGACGCTAACGCCGGATCTTTTGATGGTGGATGGCATGGGCATTGCGCACCCGCGGCGGCTGGGGATTGCCGCCCATCTGGGGCTCTGGCTGGACATGCCGACCATCGGCGTGGGCAAGAGCCGCCTCTGCGGCCGGCATGATGAGGTACCGGAGGCGCGTGGCAGCTGGGTGCCCCTGACACATCGCAACGAGACCATCGGGGCCGTACTGCGCACCCGTGAAAAGGTCAAGCCGCTGTATATCTCGATCGGCCATCGCATCTCGTTGGAGAGTTCGATTGGCTGGGTCATGCAGTGTCTGACCCGCTACAAACTGCCGGAGCCCACTCGACAGGCCGATCGTCTCGCCTCCCGCCGCACGGCAGAAACACGGCGCCCCCGGGAGGACGCCGCATCGCAACAGGGTGAGCTGTTGCCCTGAGATATACCGTTATCCCGGGTCTGATTCCCGGTGAGTCGGGTTTTTAGCGGGTCTGGTCAAGCCACTCGAGCAGCGCGTCATGAAAACGCTCGGGGGCCTGGACCTGCGGCGAATGGCCCAGATCCTCGAAGTGGACATAGGTCGACTCGGGAATGCGCTCGGCAATTTCCGGGCCCAGCTCGTCGTAGTGGCCCAGCGTTTTCTGGACCTCTTCCGGCGCCAGGCCCTTGCCCACGGCCGTGTTGTCCTGATCGCCGACCATCAGCAGGGTGGGAACCTCAAGGTCGTCAAACTCGTAGACCACCGGCTGGGTGAGGATCATGTCGTAGGTCAGGGCCTGGTTCCAGGCGTTGATATCGCGCCCTTCACCGCGATACATGCCGGCCTGCATCTCGACCCAGCGGTCATATTCGGGTTCCCACTCGCCGGCATAGTAGGTCTCCTGCTGATACTCGCGCATCTTCTCGGCGCTGGCCTGTTTGCCGCTTTCATACCAGTCGTCGATCGACTGCCAGGGGACACCCTTCGCTTTCCAGTCCTCGAGGCCGATGGGGTTGACCAGCGCCAGGGCGCGTGTGGCGTCGGGGTACATCAGCGCGTAGCGCGTGGCCAGCATGCCGCCCATCGAGTGACCCAGCACGGTGGCGTTGTCGATATCGAGGTGCTCGAGCAGGGCATGCGTGTTGCTGGCCAGCTGCTGGAAGCTGAACTGATAGTGCTGCGGCTTGCTGGATTTACAAAACCCGATCTGGTCCGGAGCGATGACGCGATAGCCCTGCCGGGTCAGCGTCTCGATGGTGCTCTCCCAGGTCGCGGCACAGAAGTTCTTGCCGTGCATCAGCACTACCGTTTCCCCGTTGGCCTCGCCCTGCGGCGCCACGTCCATGTACATCATCTCGAGCGACTGCTGCTGGGAGTCCAGCTCGAAGCGATGTACCTCCCACGGATAGTCAAAACCTTCCAGCCGGGGACCGTAGACCGGGGCGTCGTCATTGGTGTTGCTGGTGTCATTGGCGGCCATGGCGGGCAGGGCCATGGAAGCAAGCAGTGGTGCCAGTAAAAGCGTACGCATGAAATATTCCTTGCCGGGCATCGTGAATCGATGTCGTTATCGTGGGTGCGAAAGAAACGCGACCGGGTGCGCTTTCAGTCTGGCAAAAAACGCCAACGCACAATGGGGCCGAAACGGCTTTTTAAGCTCCCCCCAGGACGGGATACGCCCAATCGGGCACGGCCCCGGATGATCCGATCCGTCATGATCCTGCATCACAGGCGACACACAGGCCCGGTATCCCGGCATGGCCGGCATACGGTGCTGTCGAAGTGGTCGTTTGTTTGCCATGATAGGACGCTTGAACCCACTACGCCCAATGCAACCAAAGGACCTCCGGCCATGCAGAAAAAAGGTATTGGCGATTTCTTTTTTACCATCATTCTCTGGATTCTGATCGGTGGCCTGGCCCAATGGCTGATGCAGCATCAGCTCAACGGCAACGGTACAGCGGTCACCGGGATGTCTACCGGCGACAACATGGCCGAGGGCGTCGGCTTCTCCTCCTACTGGAGTGCACTGGGACTGGTGGCCCTCTTTTTTGCCGTCATCGCCTTCATGGCACGCGATCTGATGCGCGACAACCCGGTGACCCGCTCCTTGAAGGTGATCGGCACCCGTCTTTTGAGCACGACCTTTGATATCGGTCTTTTTGCCCTGGGCGGCACGCTCTTTTTGATGCTCAGCCCGGCCGCGTCGCATACGGTGCCGCAGTGGCAGGCGCTTTTCATCGGCATCAGCCTTCCGTTTTTCATCGTCATTCTGGTGGTGCTGGGCGTAATCTGGTGTCTGCTGAGATTCTCGCGCCTGTCGCTGGTCAGTATTCCGGCGCTCGAGTTCAAGCCGCTGGTGCGGGTCGCGCTTTATGTAGGCCTGCTGGCGATTCTGGTGCTGGCCGCCTGGCTGGCGCTGTAGGTACGCGCTCCTTGCCTTCAAGGGCCTCTTCGGAGGCCCTTTTTCATGGCTGAAACCCGGCCCGACCTCAGCCCATGCTGATATCGCTCTGGCCGTTACCGCGGGGCGCCACCCGGATCTGGACCGGGATGCGCTCGTGCATGTCCTGAACGTGGGAGATCACACCCACTCGACGACCTGATGATTGCAGAGCATCAAGGGCATCCATGGCCTGCGACAGCGATTGAGGGTCGAGACTGCCGAAGCCTTCATCGATGAACAGGGTCTCGATGGAGAGTTGATGCGAGGCCATCGAGGCCAGCGCCAGGGCCAGGGCCAGCGAGACCAGAAAGGTTTCCCCGCCCGACAGCGAATGGACGGAGCGGCGCTCATCGCCCATCTCCGTATCGATGACCAGAAGCCCCAGCTCGCTGCCGCCGCGCGCCAGCCGGTAGCGCCGTGCGAGGCTTTCAAGGTGCAGATTGGCATGCTCGACCAGCCGCTCCAGATTCCACCCCTGGGCGATGCGGCGAAACCGCTTGCCATCGGCGGCACCGATCAATCCCGAAATGCGCCCCCAGCGCGTGATTTCCCGGCGGCGCTGTTCCAGCGTCTGCTCGATCTCGCGCGCCCGCTCGCGACAGTGATTGTCGTGGCGCAGGGCATGATCGGCCTCGTCACGCGCGCTTCGAGCCTGCGCCAGCTGCGTTTCAAGATCTCCCTGGTGTCGGGCCAGCATGGCGCATCGCTCGCGGCGCCATGTTGTCAAAAGGTACGTGTCATCCTGTGCCGGTATGGTGGCATCGGGCGAGGCGGCATGCTCGCTGTAGTGCTGGCGATGACGCAAAAGCACCGTCAGCCGCTCCCGGCTCAGCAGCCGCGCCTCGCTGATGTGCTGATCCGTGGTCGCCATCGCCTGCGCGAGTTGCTGATGCTCCTCGGTCGTCAACGCCAGCAGGTCGACCAGGGCGTCATCGTCAATGTCGGGGTGGGCCTCGCGCCACGTTGCCATCTCCCCTGATAGCCTGTCGCGCCTTAGCGTCTGGTCCTCATGCTGCTGTTGAAGCTGCACAAGGGCCTCGTGATGCTGACGGCACTGCGCCTCACACGCCTCCAGCTGCTGCTGGCTGGCGTTGAGCTGCTGCTCGCGCGTTTCGAGATCGTGATCGAGCGCCTCGCGCCAGGCCTGCACACTCGGATAGGGGCCAAGCCGTGTCTCGAGTGCGCCGGCGAGCCGGTCGCGCTCGCTGACCAGCGGGGCATGGGCCGCTTCGAGCGTGCGGCACTGTTCCCGGCCATGCGTGACGCCGGCCTCCAGGCGGGTCACTTCCACCTCCAGGGTGTGCAGCTGCTCCTGCAGGGGCGCTCTGATGCCGTCATCCCGATCAAAGGCGGCCAGACGTTCGGCCTCCCGGTCATGATGCCCGGCGATCTGCGTCTGCCGGGTTTCGAGCCAGTGACCGCGGGCATCAGGGGCAACGGCCAGCAGCGTCTCGCTCTCGGGGCAGGCCTCCAGGCGGCGACGGGCGTCGTCTCGCTGGTCCGCGAGGGTGTCAAGCTCCTCGCGGCGCTGCGTCATCCGGCTGGTGATTTCGCTGTCGCGCCCGCGCAGCTCACCGCAGCGCTGCTCTAGGCGATCACGGTGCTGGCGGGCCTCATCGAGCTGGCGCTGCTCTTCACGTTCGGTGGCCAGGAGCATGGCCCGGTCGGGCCGGGCCGGCGGCTGACGGCTATAGGGATGATCAGTGCTGCCGCATACCGGACACGGCGTATCCGGTGTCAGCCCCTCGCGCATGGCGGGAACGCTGTCGCTGCGGGCGGCGCGCAGGCTCGCGATGCTCTTTTCCAGCTGCTCGAGGGTGTGCCGTGCCCGGTCGAGGTCGGTGCGCGCCCGGGCGCCTTCTTCCTGCACGCTGTCCAGTGTCTTCTGATCCTCGCTCTGGCGTGCCTCCTGCGTCCGGAAGTGCGTCTCCAGCCGGTGCCAGTGGTCATGGGCATGCTCGAGATCGTCCAGCGCCTGGCGCGTCTGACGGTACTGATCCAGTCGCTGCCGGGTCGCTTCCCGCCACTGCGCGAAGGTCTCGGCCCCGTCGGTGAGCGTCTCGAGGCGTGCATCGATATCTGCCAGCGAGCGCCGCTGCTGCTGCGCCTTCCGGCGGCACTCGGCCAGGGCGCTTTCCTGCTCCGACAGGGCCTGTCGCTGCTGCGCGAGCTGCTGCTCGGTGTGCAGGGCGCGCTGATGCAGGTCACGGTATTGGTACTCATCCAGGGCGCACTGTTCCAGCAGCGGCTGCTGCTGGCGATAGTCATGACGCGTCGTTTCCAGCTGCTGGCGATGTAACGCGTGCTGCCCGGCGATCTCGTCGCGCTGTCGAGTGGCGGCGGCGAGTGCTTCCCGGGTGGTGTCCAGACGCGTCTCAAGGCCCTGGCGCGAGGCGGTCAGCGCGTCGTACTGCTCGAAAAGATGCCGGACCGGGGCAAGCGCCTCGAGGCGGGCCAGGGTGTCACGCTGCGACGCCTGGCCCCGGCGGGTCTCGAGCGCCGCTTCATGGTCCCGACAGGCGCTTTGCCAGTGCGATTCCAGCTGCTCGTCGGTGGCGTGCCATGTCTGTTCGCGCTCGAGTGCCTGCTGCTGCGTCTGCAGCGTCTGGAGCCGGGCCAGGGTGTCGGCGGCCCGCTGCTCCAGCGTGGCGCGCTCGTCGGGGCCGGCCGGCGCCTGATGGCCGAGCCGGTCTTCCAGTTCGGCGACGTCGCGCTCGCAGGCCCGGGTTTTCTGATAGGCGGCGATGGACAAACGCGAATAGATGTCGGTGTCGGTGAGCTTTTCCAGCAGTTCGCTGCGCTGGTTGTCGTCGGCTTTCAGAAAGGCGCTGAACTCGCTTTGCGCCAGCAGCACGGCGCGGGTGAACTGCTCGAAGCTCAGGCCGAGACGCTGCGGCAGCAGGCGATCAAACTCGCGCTTTTGTGACGTGATGACGGTCTGGTCCGGCAGTGACATCAAACTCTGCTCGATGCCCTGCAGCCTGCCGTCTGCCTTGTTCCGGGCGCGTCGCACCCGCCAGCAGGCCCGGTAGTGCGCGCCGTCGCAGCCGCGAAAATCGACCTCGGCGTAGCCGCTGCTTTCGCCGCGGCGCAGCAGGGTGCGCGGGTCGGCGGTGGTCAGGGTCGCTTCGCCGACATCGGGAGAGACAGAGTCCCGGCCGGGCGCGGTGCGCAGACGCGGCGTATTGCCATAAAGCGCCAGACACAGCGCGTCCAGCAGGGTGCTCTTGCCGGCGCCGGTGGGGCCGGTAATGGCAAAGAGCCCGGTGCTGTCGAGCGGGTGTGCAGTAAAGTCGATGGTATGCGGCCCGCTCAGGGAGGCGATGTTATGCAGACGCAGGGCCAGAATTCTCATGGGTGCTCCTCGGGCGATTCGTCGTCAAGCAGTGCCTGCAGCAGGGTCTGAACATCCTGCATGACGTCATCGGGCGGCGGATCACCGTACTCCCTGGCCCAGGTCCTGCTGAACAGATCCGCCGGGCCCAGCGCCTCCAGCGACTCGTGCTCCTGCGGCGATGGCGGCGGCTGGGACACTCGGGTGGTGATACTGACCAGGCGCACGGCCCTGCCTTTCAGTGTCCGTTCGATCAGGGGTCGCAGATCCACCCGCGGGGCATCCAGCACGACCCGCACATCCAGCCAGGGCCACTGCTCGCGCGGCAGATCGGTGGTCGTGTCGTCCGGCAGCTCGGCACTTGTCAGCGCTTCTAGGACCTCATCGAGCGGCAGCGGGCCCACGCGGTGCATGGCCACGGCGCGGGGCACGGGCAGCGTGGTGACGTCCCCGAGGTGTTCGCCCTCGAGGGTGACTTCCAGTACCTGATGGGGATAGTGGGTCTCGGAGAAGTCCAGCGCCAGCGGCGAGCCGCTGTAGCGGATATGGTCGCTGCCCACGCGCTGCGGCTTGTGCAGATGCCCCAGGGCGACATAGGCAATCTCTGCCGGGAACAGCGAGGCCGACAGCGACTCCTCGCCGCCGATCACGATGGGGCGCTCGCTGTGTTCGGAGACGCTGGCACCGTGCAGATGGGCATGGCTCATGGCAATCAGCGCCTGGCCCGGCGCGCGCCTGTGGATGCCGGCCTCGAACAGCACCTCATGCACCCGCGCCATGCCGCGGACGTAGCTGTCGCCGGGCGTGTCGGCGACTTCCTCACCGTTTTCACCGTCCCGCGGGTCCCGGCCGGTGACTTCGGCAGGACGCAGAAAGGGCAGGGCCAGACACCAGGCGCGTGTCACGCCATGCCGGTCCGGCAGGGGCACCATCAGACGCTCCACGTCGGGCTCATTGCTGTCGTGCCACAGGATGCGCCCCAGGGCATGGGTGTTGAGACGCTGCAGCAGCGGGGCGGGCAGTTCGATGCGCGCGCCGCTGTCGTGGTTGCCGGCGATCATGACGATGGTCAGGTGCGGCAGGTGCTCGTGGGCTCGGGTCAGAAAGTCATACAGCAGCGACTGGGCCGCCATGGAGGGGTTGATGACGTCGAAGATATCGCCGGCAATCAGCAGGGCATCGGGGTCTCGCTCGACAAGCGTCTCCAGCAGCCAGTCAAGAAAGTGGCGGTGCTCGTAATGGCGCGACTGGCCGTGAAAATGCTGGCCGAGATGCCAGTCAGCAGTGTGGATCAGTTTCATCAAACGCAACCGTCAAAAAGGAAAGTGCTGGTCGTGGTGCCATCATTGGGGGCCAGCAATCGCGGCCATCATGACGGCTCCCGACCTGTAATCACAGGGGCCGGCCATGAGCGCGCGTGACCGTGGTTAATGTATTGCCGGGGACGCAAGTTCGACGTAATAGGCAGAACCGACCGATGCGGGTATATTCCTGCGTCATCGCCGAGCGGGCGATGGTGTGGCCGTTTTCTGACGATCCGCACGCACAGCAGTGACAGGGCCCGTGCGGCAGATGGTGACACGGCGTCACCATGTTTTACGCAAGGGCAAAGGAACCGCCAATGCATGTGATGGTCGATTCTGGTTAACCTTGGGTCATACGAAAGCCTCATGAGGGGCTGACCCTGTATCAACTCAACTCTGGATGGCGGCTCGGGCAGGGTCGTATCGTCTTAAAAGGAATGTCTTGTCCATGGATCGAAGAACTCTACTCAAGGCGTCGGCTGCACTCTCCGCGCTGGGCGTGTCCACCCGGTCCCTGTTGGCCCGTGCCAGTGGCAACAATAACCGCGGTCCGGGGGAGGGGATCGGCGTGGCGCTGGATGATGAGGGCACCGATTTCGATTTCGACTGGCTCAAGTCACACGCCCGGGAGATGGCCACCTCCGAGCATCAGGATACCACCGAGACGCTGCCCGATACGCTGACACTCGACAATCTTGATCCGCACGAATACCAGGCCATCCAGTACGATCAGAATCACGCCCTGTGGTCCGATCGCGCCAATTCCGCCGTTCAGGCCCAGTTCTTTCACGTCGGCATGCAGTTCAACCAGCCGGTGCGCATGCACAGCGTGGTGGATGGCAAGGCCTACCGGATTCACTTTCGCCCGGAGCTGTTTACCTACGAGGGCACGGGCATCGATGTCGAC
Organism: Kushneria sp. AK178; assembly: GCF_053903105.1. Lineage (NCBI taxonomy): Bacteria > Pseudomonadati > Pseudomonadota > Gammaproteobacteria > Oceanospirillales > Halomonadaceae > Kushneria > Kushneria sp. AK178. The sequence continues at coordinate 1,392,888 of NZ_CP096381.1, forward strand.
CAGCTCAAGGATCATGATCTGGGCTTTGCCGGCTGGCGGGTATCGCGCAGCCCCGATTTTTCGGCGCTGGCCAACGTGGTGTCCTTTCTGGGGGCCACCTATTTCCGCGCCATCGACAAGAACAACCAGTTCGGTCTGTCGGCGCGGGGACTGGCCATCGATACCGGCATGCCGCCGGAAGAGGGCCAGGAAGAGTTCCCGGTCTTCACGCATTTCTGGTTCGATGAGCCGCCGGCCAATCGCGCCCGTTTTACCGTCTATGCCCTGCTGGACTCTCCCAGCGCGACAGGCGCCTACAAATTCGACATCGACTGTCAGTCCGAGCGGGTGGTCATGGGGGTCGAGGCCAACGTCTATCCGCGCCGAAGCATCGAGCGTCTGGGCATCTCTCCCATGACCAGCATGTTCCTGACCGGGACCAGCCAGCGGCTGCGCCGCGATACCGTGGTGCCGCTGATCCATGACTCCGACCGCCTGTCGATCTGGAGTGGCGACGGCGAGTGGATCTGTCGTCCGCTCTACAATCCGGACGTGTTGCAGTACAACACCTTCGTGGATGACAACCCGCGCGGTTTCGGACTGGTACAGGATGACCACGACTTCGAGCATTACCGCGACGTGGTCAACTATTACCATGCCCGCCCGAGCCTGTGGTGCGAGCCGACCAGTGACTGGGGCAAGGGGTCGATCACGCTGATCGAGCTTCAGACCATGGGCGAGACGGTCGATAATATCGCCGCGTTCTGGCAGCCTGCCGAGCCGGTCGAGGCCGGGCAGGAACTGAGCTACAGCTACAACCTGTACTGGAGCCCGCATCCCCCGGTCCAGCCGTCGGTCGGGCAGGTCGACAAGACCTGGACCGGCATCGGGGCAGTTCGTGACGGCTGGATTCCCGGTGAACACTCCCCGGAGACCTGGGCGCGCCGTTTTGCCGTCGATTTCCGGGGCGCGCCCATTAACGATATGTCCCCCGGTGCCGATATGGAAGCGGTGGTGTCGGCGTCCACCGGCGAGACGCAGGTCGTGTCGGTGACCAAGCTGGGCGGCCCCCTGCAGATGTGGCGCGCACAGTTTGACTGGTATCCCGAAAGCGAGCAGACCGACCCGGTCACGCTGCGGGTCTACCTGCGCCTGGGCGACCAGACGTTGAGCGAAACCTGGCTCTATCAGTTCGTGCCGCCGGCCCCCGGTGATCGCAACTGGGACCGTCACGGCTGATGGCAGAGAGGCCTGGCGTACTGCAACGGGCCCTTCGGGGTCCGTTTTGGTGTGTGATGACCGGAAAGGATAACGCCCGCCCATTGCGGGGGGTACACTAAAGGAATTGTTCGATGATCGATAAGTGCCGGAATATCCAATGAGCGAGCTATTGCCGCGCCCCTTCGTCTTTCTTCGCCATGGCGAAACCTTCTACAACCGTGCCCGTCTTATTGCCGGCAGTCCGGATGTGCCCCTGACCCCCCTGGGTGAGTCCCAGGCGCGTGATGTCAGTGTCATGCTGGGCTGTCGGAGATGGTCTCACGTGGCCGTCAGCACAATGTTCCGGGCGCGCAAGACGGCACGACTGGCCCTGCCCGACAGCGAACTGCATTTCTATGAAGGCCTTCGGGAGCGTAGCTGGGGCGAGCTGGAGAAAACGCCCATTCAGGACCCCATGCCCTATTTTGACGACCTGGAAAAGGGGGAGTCCTGGGCGGTGTTTCAGGGCCGGGTGCTGGCGGTGCTCAATGAGCTGCTGACACGCTTTGAGTGCCCGCTGGTCGTGGCTCACTCCGGTGTTTTCCGGGTGATCTGCAACGTGACCCAGGGACACCCCTATGGCGCCCGTATTGGTAATGTGGCCCCCGTGCTGTGTCAGCCCCCGACGGCGGCGCAAGAGCCCTGGCAGCTGCTGCCCTGGCAGGACCGGGTGGGCGCAGGCTGGGCGTGAAGCGCCACCCTGTCTATGCTTCAGGGCATCCGTTACAGGCGATCAGGGAGGGACTCTGCATGACGACCGTAGGTTATGGCGATGATCGGGTAGATGTAGGCGGGCACTTCCCCGCGCCGGGCGAGCAGGCGCCGTCTTTTGTGCTGACGGGCCGGGAGATGAATGATGTTGCGCTCGAGGACCTTGCCGGGCAGCGCAAGGTGCTCTCGATCGTGCCCAGCATCGATACCGGCACGTGCGCGACCTCCACACGCAAGTTCAACGAGCAGGCATCACGTCTCGAGAATACGGTTGTACTGGTCATCTCGGCGGATCTGCCGTTCGCCGCGGGCCGCTTTTGTGGCGCCGAGGGGCTGGACAACGTGTTCATGCTCTCCACGTTTCGCCATCACGCCGATTTTGTTCAGGCCTGGGGGGTGGATATCCAGAGCGGCCGGCCGCGCGGGCTCTGCGCCCGGGCCGTCATCGTACTGGATGAAAACAACCGGGTGCTGCACAGCGAGCTGGTCGATCAGATCAAGAACGAGCCCGATTATGCGGCGGCACTATCGGTGCTATAGCCGGCCCCCTTCGGAACGGAGTTGCCAGTGCGGCAGGACAGACTATCCTTTGGATGAGTGTCCTGCTCCGAAGGCAGGACACAGGGATTTTTGAACGTTATCTGCATCAGGGAGGCACGTAATGGCCATTCAGAAGCAAGGTTCTGCCGAATGGGAAGGAAGCCTGAAGCGAGGCAAGGGTGTTGTGTCCACTGAAAGTGGCGCGCTCAAGGACAATCCCTACGGTTTCAATACCCGTTTTGAAGGCCAGCCGGGCACCAACCCGGAAGAGCTGATCGGCGCGGCGCATGCCAGCTGCTACTCCATGGCGCTGTCAATGATCCTCGGCCAGTCTGAGCTGGAGCCCGAGAGCATCAGGACAGAGGCCACGGTTACGCTGGATCAGGACGACAGCGGCTTCTATATCAGCAAGGTGGCCCTGACCACGGTGGCCCGGGTGCCCGGTGCCGATCAGGCGACCTTTGAGAAGGCGGCCAACGATGCGAAGGAAGGGTGCCCGATATCGCGCCTGTTCAATGCCGATATCACCCTGGATGCACGCCTTGAAGGCTGACATCACTGCCGGTGACGACATCGTTGGTCGATAGCAAGGGGCCCCGCTGAAAGCGGGGCCCTTTTGTTTCCGGTGTGACAATCATGGCGTCTCGGGATCCTGCAAAATTCCCGGAAAGATCTCGTAAAAGGTGTTGGAGGCGATGCCGATCAGTACAACATCGTTGCCGATACGCCGCCAGGCGTAGCCTTCATAGCGCGGCAGGGCCTGCTTGACAGTGTCGGGCAGCTGCTCGCTGTCGACATTGTCCGGCAGCCGCTCCCCGGCTTTCAGCGGAATCGTTACGGCGTCGAAGGATCGACGCTTGAAGTCATCCCGGTGGGCATGAAGGGTTCTGACCACCAGACCGCGATCGATTTTGGGGCCGCTTTGGGTGTCGCGAGCGGTCGTGATCTCCGACGTGGTCTGTTGGCCCGGCTCCTGCTGAGGGGCTGCCTGTACGTAGCCCTGCAGTACCACCAGCAGCAGCCCGATACTCAGGGGAATTGTCATCAACGCTGGACATATACGCATTCCAGTTTCCTTCCAGCAAACCATTGAAGCCGGATTACACCCTTGTGACGCTACGGGTAGCATCGGTGCAATCCTCATGGGGATCATCGTGGCCACACTTTTTATTCTACATATGTAAGAGGCCGCTTTCAGGAAAGCGGCCTCGTCGAACAGACGAGATCGTTCTGGCTGTGCCACAACGTCTCAATGTACCAGCCGGTCCTGCCCCGGACGGATGATGCTCGGCGCCGGCGCGGCGCCGTATTTCTCGTAGTAGGCCTGACGCTGTCGCCATTCGGCACGCTGAAGGCGATGCTTGAGCTGGACAAAAGTCTCATGTTGATCAAATTCACTGTCATCGATCAGCATGGCGGAGGCCTGACCCGGTGGCGAGGCAAGGTCCGCGTGGTGTTTTGGCCGCGTATCAGCCGACGATGCGTTTCGTTTGAAAAGTTTCATGAGACGCCCTCCCTTGCTCTGTAACAGCAGTGTTTCTTTTTTCATCCTTACAGTATCGGCGCTGGCCTGTTCCCTGGCTGTGCCGTTACGTTCCGTGACAGTATAGATGGTTGAATCAGCAAAGTTCACGCTGTGACGTCGATCGTCTTTCCGGCAGGGAGATGCGACGGCGAAGATGCCCGGTCGGCCGGGCGATCAGCGCGGTTGTAAAGCGATACGGCAGGGGCAGGGGAGGAGACCGCCCCGCGGGCACGGTCGTCACCCGGCGAGGCGTCTTCTGGAGCATCATCTGCAATCAACAGCGTGATGGGCACGATCCATCCGGTGCGGGAGTCCGGATCACCCGGCATGTCCTGCTCTACTCTGTCATCAGCTCACCCAGCGTCTGCATGAAGTGCTCGCCTTTCTCGAGCTGCTCCAGAGTGATGAACTCATCGGCCCGGTGCGCCTGTTCGATACTGCCGGGGCCGCAGATAACGGCCTGCAGGCCGGCCCGCTGGAACTGTCCGGCTTCGGTGGCATAGGCCACGGCCTGTTGAGCGTCGCGCACGCCCAGTCTTTCCAGCAGCGCCATGGCCCGGTCATTGTTGCGGTTTTCAAGCCCCGGCACGGTGTCGGTCAGCGTGGTGGTCTCGATGGCGAAGTCACCGTTGACCGCCCGGAGCGTCTCTTCCAGCTCGTCACTGTAGTCGCGAAAGCGTTCGAAAACGGCATCGAAGCCCTGCTCGGGCAGATGGCGGATCTCCCATTCGAACGCGCAGTGCTGCGCCATGATGTTGATGGCGTTGCCCCCGGTGACGGTGCCGACATGCAGGCTGGAGTGGGGCACGTTGAAGGCATCGTTGAGCTGGTTCTCTTCGGCCAGCTCGCTCATGATGTCTTCGATACGACCGATCAGCCGTGACGCCACATGAATGGCCGAGATGCCCTGATTGACCTGGCTCGAGTGGGCCGGTACGCCATGCACTACCGTTTTCAGCGTGGTAATGCCCTTTTGCAGGGTGACCGGCGCCATCAGGGTGGGCTCGCCCACGATAACGGCAGCGGGCTCGGGATGATGCCTGATCAGATGCTCGATCATCCGGGGCGCCCCCAGACAGCCGATCTCCTCGTCGTAGGAAAACGCCAGCCAGATGGGGCGTTTCAGATCGCGCTGACACCAGTCCGGTACGCCGGACAGCGCACAGGCCAGAAAGCCCTTCATGTCGCAGCTGCCCCGACCGTAAAGCCGCCCGTCCCGCTCGGTCAGGGTGAAGGGATCACTCTGCCAGCTCTGGCCCGTCACGGGCACGACGTCGGTATGACCGGAGAGCACCACGCCGCCGGCCACATCGGGGCCGATACGGGCCAGCAGATTGAAACGCTCGCCGTCATCGCTGGCAATGCGCTCATGGCTGACGTCATGGGCATCCAGAAATTGCTCGACCCATTCGATCAGGGCCAGGTTGGAGTGCCGGGACAGCACGTCAAAGCCGACCAGCGTGGCCAGAATGTCCCGGGCAGTGGTGGGCAGTGCAGCAGGGGTGGTTGTCATGGCGTTCTCGGTGTCTGAAAAATGGGATAAACAAGCTGCCGGGCATCAAAGGGGCAGGTGCTGACAGAAAGTGTAACGCAGCAGGCACACCATGAAAGTTTGCCGCAGGCCGGGAACTTCTGCCGGCTTTCGAAAATGGTTTTTCTGTTATGATCGATGCCGACCCGGCCGGTGCCCCCCCTTGCGCGATCCGCAGGCGCCGGCAGGACGCGTCGCGTGACCCGTGACCGGATGAATCCCTTATGTGCCACGTCAACTGCTTTCGATAGCGACCTTCCCATGAACAATGCCAATACCGACGGACCATCGACGTCCGTGACGCGCCCGCTGGGCGCCCGCGATATCAAGACACTGGGGCTTTCCGCACTGGGTGGGGCGCTTGAGTTTTACGATTTCGTTATCTTCGTTTTCTTTGCCACCGTGGTCGGTCAGCTGTTCTTCCCGCCCGAAATGCCCGAATGGCTGCGCCTGGTGCAGACCTTCGGCATCTTTGCCGCCGGCTACATTGCCCGCCCCATCGGTGGCATTGTCATGGCGCACTTCGGTGACCGGCTGGGGCGCAAGAAGATGTTCATGCTCTCCATCATGCTCATGGCGCTGCCAACGCTGATCATGGGACTTCTGCCTACCTATGACACCATCGGCTATCTGGCCCCGATCCTGCTTCTGGCCATGCGCATGCTGCAGGGCGCGGCCATCGGCGGCGAGGCGCCCGGGGCCTGGGTATTTGTGACCGAACACGTGCCGGCGCGTCATACCGCCTTTGCCACCAGCACGCTGTCGGCCGGCCTGGTGGCCGGGATTCTGCTGGGCTCTTTGATGGCGACCGGACTGAACTACGTCATCAGCGAGGAGACCCTCTACAGCTGGGGCTGGCGCGTGCCGTTTCTGGTCGGCGGTGTATTGGGCTTCGTGACGCTCTATCTGCGTCGCTACCTGCACGAGACGCCGGTGTTTACCGAGATGCAGGAGAACAAGTCGCTCTCCGAAGAGCTGCCCATGCGCACCCTGCTGCGCGACTACCTGCCGGGCGTGGCCATCTCCATGATCGCCACCTGGCTTCTGACCGCGGCCGTGGTGGTCACCATCCTGATGACGCCCACGCTTTTACAAAGCTTTGCCGGCATCGATCGCGGCCTGACGCTGCAGGCCAACTGCGTGGCGATCGTCTGTCTGATCATCGGCTGTCTGACGGCGGGGGCTCTGGCCGATAAAATCGGTGATGGTATCGTGCTGGTGCTCTCCTGCGCCGGGCTGGGCATTACGTATTTCTATTTCTTCTGGCTGATGCATCATGACGTCACGCTGTTGTTTCCGCTCTACGCCGTGGTGGGCTTTTTCGGCGGGCTGACCGGCATCGTACCGGCGATTGCGGTCAAGTCGTTTCCGGCGGCGATCCGCTTCACGGGGCTGTCGTTTTCCTACAACGTGGCCTATGCCGTGGCCGGCGGTCTGACCCCCATGGTGGTGACCACCTCGATCGAGCGCATGCCGATGTCACCGGCCTGGTATGTGGCCGTGGTGATGACGGTGGGTGTGATCATGGGCACCCTGCTGGCCCGACGTCATTACCGCTACCGTGCTCAGCCGGCACACTGACGCCGGCTTTCCTGTACGGCGCTGATCAGCCAGGCTCACTTGAGCCTGGCTTTTTTTATGGCCATTTTTGGGTCATCGGTTTCAAACGATCGCCTCATGGACAATCATTTCAGGGAGAAACGCATGGAGATCACGCTCAAGGGCAAGACGGCACTGGTGACCGGCGCCAATCGGGGCATCGGCGCGCACATGGCCGAGTCGCTCGTCCGTGCCGGCGCCAACGTGGCCTTTCATACGCGCAAACCGCGCCAGGAGGTCAACGACACCGCCGATCAGCTGGCAAAGGAGTGCGGCGTCAAAACCGGTGTGGTGGTCGCGGATCTGAGCGACCCGCAGGCCGTGGATGACATGTTTTTGCAGTTTGACGATCAGTTCGGCGAGCTCGACATCCTGATCAACAACGCCGGCTTTGAAAACGCCCACGCGCTGGAAGACATGCCGCGCGAGGACTGGCAGAGCCTGATGGATGTCAATCTCAACGCGCCGTTTTACTGCTCGCAGCACGCTGCCCGGCGCATGAAACAGGGCGGCAACGGTGGCGTCATCATCAACGTGCAGTCGATTCACGATGAAGTAACCCGCAAGGGCGTGGCGCACTACAGCGTTGCCAAGGCAGGTCTCAAGATGCTGACGCGCGCCGCAGCGGTCGAGTGGGGCGAATACGGCATCCGTGTGGTGGGCCTGGCCCCCGGCGCGATTCAGACCGATATCAACCAGGAAGACAACGAGGCACTGGGTATCGACAACATGAACAGCTGGATTCCGCTGGGCTTTATCGGCGAGACAAGGGATGTGGCCGGCGTCACGGTCTTTTTGTGTTCGGAACAGGCGCGCTACATCACCGGCACCACGCTCTATGTTGATGGCGCCTTCATGCATAACGTCATGCGCTATGACATGCGTCCGGACCACGACCTGGGCGTATAGGCTCCGTTCTGAAAGTGCCTGCACTCGACAATACGGCGTTAAAAATTGGCTGGAACGCCAGCCCGGTCAGAATACTCATTTACACCGCGTAAACTGGTGCGCCAGACCGGTCCGTTTCTTCGCCAATTTTTGCCTTGTCTTGTCTTCGCTCGCCGACTTTCCAGCCAGGCCATGGCCCCAGCGCGTTGGCGCCACTCCCGCCTTTTGAAGGCTTCGCAGTTTCCGGCGGTACAGGTAGGATGGACGGCCCCACCGTCTGCTGTGCCGCCCGGGAGTGCGATGTTTACCGTCCTGCATGCCAACCATCTCGAGGATCTGCGCGATCTGGCCACGGCCCTGGCCGAGCGCGATCCGCTGGCGCCGCTCGAGAGTGAAACCTTTCTGGTACAGTCCAACGGCATGGCGCAGTGGCTGCAGCTGTGTCTGGCGCAGCATCACGGCGTGGCGGCCTCACTCGATTTTCCCCTGCCGTCGAGCTTTGTCTGGCGTGCCTATCGCGCCGTGCTGGGCGATGACATTCCCAAACGCTCGCCCTTTGACAAGGGGCCGATGACCTGGCGGCTGATGCGGCTGCTGCCGCGGCTGCTGCGCCAGAGCGAGTTTGCCCCGCTGGCCCACTATCTTGACGATGAAATGCCTGCAGAGCACCAGGGCAGTGACGGGGCGCCCTGCGGCGAGCGCAAGAGCTATCAGCTGGCCTCCCGGCTGGCGGATCTGTTTGACCAGTACCTGGTCTACCGGCCCGACTGGATGGCGGCCTGGGCGCAGGGCGAGACGGCGCCGGCCGATATCGCGCCGGTGGATCACTGGCAGCCCGTGCTCTGGCGCGCGCTGCTGGAAGACGCCTCGGAGGAGGCGCAGCGCCACCACCGCGCGGCGCTGCATGACCGGTTTCTGGCACACGCCCGCGCGCTTGAGGCCGTGCCGAAGGGATTGCCGCGGCGGCTGTTTGTGTTTGGTATTTCGGCGCTGCCGTTTCAGCTGCTGGAGGCGTTGCACGCCCTGTCCGGCGTGATGGATGTGGTGCTGATGGTGGCCAACCCGTGTCGCTTTTACTGGGGCGATATCGTGGCCGACCGCGACGCGCTGCGTGCCCGACTGCGCCGCGACAGCCATCGCCAGCGTCATCAGGATGCGCCCACGCTTGAAGGGCTGGACAGCGAGACGCTGCATCTCGGCGCCAATCCGCTGCTGGCCGGCTGGGGCGCCCAGGGGCGTGATTTCATCGAGGCGCTCTATGACTTCGAGGCCGACAACGCCTTCGACATGGAGCACGATATCTTTCGCGATCCGCAGCAGGCGGCAAGCCAGGGCCTGCTGCACCAGCTTCAGCAGGAAGTACTGGATCTGGTGCATCCGGCGCGGCGTGCCGAGGAGGAGGGCGGCAAACGCCTGCTCGCGGCCGGCGATCAAAGCCTGGCCTTTACCCGCGCCCATTCGCCGCTGCGCGAGGTGGAAATCCTGCATGACCAGATGCTGGACGCCTTCTCCCGCGATGCCGGTTTACGCCCGCGGGACATGGTCGTGCTGGTGCCGGACATCGAGCGCTACGCGCCGCTGATCGATGCCGTCTTCGGTCAGATTCCGCGCGATGATGCGCGCTATATCCCCTATACGGTCTCCGATCGCATCGCCTCCGGCGCCAGCCCGCTGATGAGCGCGGCGCTGTCGCTGCTGGAGCTGCCCGAGCGGCGTCTGGGGGTCAGCGAAGTGCTCGACTGGCTGGAAGTCCCCGCCTTTCGACGCCGCTTCGGCATCGAGGCGGACGAGCTCGAAAAGCTCTCGCAGTGGCTGGCCGGCAGCGGCGTACGCTGGGGACTGGACGGCGAGCATCGCGACACGCTGGCACTGCCGGGCCTTGCGGAGAACACCTGGCAGTTCGGGCTGGATCGCATGCTGCTGGGCTTTGCCATCGGCGAGGGCAGCTTTGACGGCGTTCAGGCCTATGACGAGATCGGCGGTCTGGAGGCCGATCTGGCCGGTCGCCTGGCCGAGCTGATGATGCGCCTGCGCCACTGGTACCAGCATCTGAAAACGCCGGTAACCATCGATGACTGGGTGGCGCGTCTGGAGGAGATGCTTGAGGCGCTGTTCGCCCCCGTCGAGCAGCAGGATTTCGACATCCTCGAACGCCTCTCCCGCGCCGCCCGGACGCTGGCGGAGGAGGGCGAGTGTGGCGATTTCAACGAGGTGCTGCCGCTGACGGTCTTTCGCGAGGCGCTGACCGACCGGCTCGACGAAGGCGGTCTGGCCCAGCGCTTTCTGGCCGGGCGGGTCAATTTCGCCACGCTCATGCCCATGCGCGCCATCCCGTTTCGCCATACCTGGCTTCTGGGGATGAACGATGGCGACTACCCGCGGGTGCGCCTGCCGCAGGACTTCGACCTGATGGCCACGCGCCACCGCAGCGGCGACCGCTCGCGCCGCGACGACGACCGCTATCTGATGCTGGAGGCGATGCTGGCCAGCCGCGAAGCGCTCACCATCTCCTGGGTGGGGCGCGACCAGCGCGACAACAGCGAGCGTGCGCCGTCGATTCTGGTCAGCGAGCTGCTCGATACCCTGTCGATGGGCTGGCGGGTCGAATCAAGCGACAGTGAAGCGGCGCTGATGGATCGTTTGATCACCACGCACCCGCTGCAGCCCTTTGCGCGCGCCTATTTCACCCGCGGTGACCGTGGTGAGACCGCCGATGACACCGGGCGTCTGTTTACCTTCGAGCGCAGCTGGGAGAGCGTTCATCATCCCGCGCCAGCGGCGCCTGTCGAGGCACTGGGCGCGGCGCCACCGCCGGAGGCGGCCGCAGGGCTTGACGATCTGGAGCGACTGCTGAGGCGGCCGTGGTCGATCTGCACTGCCGCTCGCCTGGGCATCCACCTTCATCCCGTCGCCGTGCCGGAGGAGGACGCCGAGCCCTTTGCGCTGGACGGGCTCGAGCGCTTTACCTTCAAGCAACAGCTGCTGGACGGCGCGCGTCGCGAGCGCGACCTGAGCGAGATGGCCGAAGAGGCGCGTCGCAAGGGCATGCTGCCGGCGCTGGGCTTCGGCGAGCGGTTGGCAGAGGATCTGATCAAGCCGCTGAGACAGCAGCTTACCCTGTGGCACGAGCTGACCGATGGCCTGACCCCGGTCGAGGCGATGCGCCTCGAGCTTCGGGACGACTCGGGGGCGCTCGTGCTGGCGGATCGTGTCGACGGTCTGTGGCGCAACGAGGCGGGCGAGCTGTGTCGCTGCGTGCTGGCGCCGGCGCACTTCGGCCACCTGCGTCGCGACCGCGGCGGGCATCTGACGCACTACGGCAAGCCGCATCGACTGGTACGGGTCTGGCTCGAGCAGCTGGCGCTCGCCGCCATGGGCGAGCGCGTGATGGCCACGATCCTGTTCGAGGATCGCCGGCTGGACCTGCCGGATATCAGCGTTGAAGCGGCCCGCGCCACGCTTGCGTCACTGGATCAGCAGTGGCGCCGGGCGGGCAACGCTCCGATGCCCACGGCGCTCGAGCTGGCGCTGGAGTATTTTGCCGGCTGGCCCGCAAGCGCCAACGACGCCCGCGACGACGACTATCGCGAGGCGGGGCTCGAGCGGGCGCGGGTCTGTCATGAGCAGGCGCGTTTCAACGGTCCGGCGGCACTGCGCGAGCGTGAGCCCATGATGGGGGAGCTTTGGCCCCGCTTCGAGGCCCTTCGCGAGGCCGGTTTCGAAGCCGCCACGCACGCGCTTTACGCCCCCTTCATGACCATGCTGACCGCGCTGGTGGCAGGAGGGCAGCGTGCCGGGGGCGAGCAGGCGTCTTAAAGCCCCAGCTGATTGAGCCCCGGATGCTCCTGCGGGCGCGGACCGGGGGCGGGCCAGCGGAAACGGCGCTCGCCCTCCTCGATGGGGATCTCGTTGATGCTGGCTTCGCGGCGCACCATCAGCCCGTGTTCGTTGAATTCCCACATTTCGTTGCCGTAGGCGCGATACCACTGATCGGAGCGGTCGCGCCATTCATACTGAAAGCGCACGCCGATGGTGTTGTCGGTAAAGGCCCAGAGCTCCTTGCAGAGCCGATAGTCGTTTTCGCGCTGCCACTTGCGGTGCAGAAACTCGATGATGGCGTCACGCCCCTGAAAGAACTCGGTGCGGTTGCGCCAGCGGCAGTCCTCGCTGTAGGCGCCGGCGACCCTCTCGGGCTGGCGGGTATTCCAGGCATCCTCGGCGGCGCGCACCTTCTGGCGGGCACTGTCCATGTCAAACGGCGGAAGCGGCGGGCGGCTTTCCATGTGCGGACTCCATCACACGACTCGATAGGGACGCTCAGGCTAGCATGTTCACGGGCACGTATTCATGAGGACCGCGCATGACGCGGCGAGGAGACCGTGAGGCTGCTATCCTTGTCGTCATTATTCCCCTTGTCTCCCCTTCGGAGTATCCGAATGCGTCATCTCGATCTGCAGGTGATCCAGCAGGCTCGTGAGTGGGCCAATGCCCACTCAACGATCTGGCTGTGCACCGTGTTAAGTACCTACGGCTCTTCCCCCCGGGCGCCCGGCTCGATGCTGGTGGCCATTGGCGACGGGCACCATGTCGGCTCGCTCTCCGGCGGCTGTGTCGAGGAGGCCTTCATTGAAAGCCTGCAGGACGGTGTGTTTTCACGACCGGCCACCATCGTGCGCTACGGTGAAAGCCAGGAAGAGAGCCAGCGGCTGCAGCTGCCCTGCGGCGGCGTGCTGGAAGTGCTCATCGAGCGCCTCGAGGTGACCGATGAGCTGAAGGTGCATCTGGAAGTGCTGGAGGCCACGCTGCTGGGCCGCAAGCGCCTGATCCGCCGGGTGGACCCGGAGACCGGGCGCTATCGCGTGGTACTGGATGAGTCCGCCAGCGGACCGGCCGTGGATCGCGACGAGCAGGGCGTGGTCGGGATTCGCGTGGGACCGGCCCTGCGTCTGATTCTGGCCGGCATCTCACCGGTGGCCGGGTTCTGTGCGCAGTTTGCCCGCGCGCTGGGCTATGAGGTCATCGTCTGTGATCCGCGCGATGATGCCCGGCGCGATTTCGTGGCCGCCGGCCACGCCGAGGGCATCGAGGTGCAGGCGGCACTGCCGGCGCTGTTTATCGCCTCGGGCGCCTGTCACGAGGCCACCGCCGTGGTGGCGCTGACCCACGATCCGCGCATCGACGACCCGGCCATGGTCGAGGCCGTCAGGACGTCGGCGTTCTATATCGGCGTGATGGGCTCCCGAAAAACCTCGCAGAAGCGCGCCGAGCGGCTCAAGCGCTCCGGCGGGCTGGAGGACGATCAGATCGCGCGGATTCACATGCCCATCGGCATGGATCTGGGCAGCAAGGCGCCCGCCGAGATTGCGCTGGCGGTGGTGGCCGATGTCATGCGCGTCTATAACGGCAGGGCAGGCGAGACGCATCTCGCCGCCGAACCGGCTGCCGCCGCGGTCTGATGACAGGCGCCCGGGACGATCACCCGCGGGGCACCGGCGACGTACTGGGGCTGATACTGGCCGCGGGGCACAGCCGCCGATTCGGCGGCGACAAGCGCCTGGCCGATCTGTCCGGCCGGACGCTGCTGGCGGCCACGGTAGCAACGCTTGAGCCCCATGTCGCCGGCGTGACCGTCATGTTGCGCCACGGCGAGCGCCCCGACATGCTGGGGCTGCCAACGGAGACTCACTTTGTGGTCGCGCCCGAGGCCCCGGTCGGCATGGGCATCAGCCTGGCGAGCGCCGTATCGACACTGCTTGAGTCCTCCGAGCCCTGCCTCCAGCGGTGCGAGGCGCTGGCGCTGATGCTGGGGGACATGCCGCAGGTGCAGGCCGACACGCTGCAGGCGTTGATGGCGCGCGCGCACCGGGAGACGATCGTGCGACCGTGTCATCAGGGCGTGCCGGGGCACCCGGTGGTGTTTGGCCGCCGGTTCTGGCCGGCACTGGCCGGGCTCAGGGGTGACGAGGGCGCCCGGCGCGTGCTGAAGCGCCATGCCTCGCAGGTCGTGATGCTGACAGTGGACGACCCGGGTATCCTCAACGATGTCGATACGCCCGATGATCTGCCTTCCCTCCAATGAATCGAGATCCCATGGTCCGAGTTGCGCTCTTTGCCGACGTACAAAACATCTATTACACCGCCCGCGAAACCTTTGCCTGTCAGGTCAACTACGCCGCACTCTGGCGCCATGCGGTGGGTGAGGATAGCGTCGCCGCCGCCTATGCCTATGCCATCGAGCGCCACGATCCGCGCCAGCAGCAGTTTCAGCATGCGCTGCGCGATATCGGCTTCGAGGTGAAGCTTAAACCCTTCATTCAGCGTCGCGATGGTAGCGCCAAGGGCGACTGGGATGTCGGCATCACGCTGGATGTGTTCGAGACCGCGCAGCGCGTCGATCGGGTCGTGCTGATTTCGGGAGACGGCGACTTTGCCGAGCTGCTGACACGCGTACAACAGCGTTTTGGCGTCAGCACGGCCGTCTATGGTGTACAGGCGTTAACCGCCCAGTCCCTGAAGCAGGCCGCCGACCGCTTCGTGCCCATCGAGGGCGCGCTGCTGCAGAATACCCGGCGCTGAACCGGAGAGTATCGCGGGCTATCGCACGCTGTAGTCCCGACCGGCCAGGCAGGCGGCCAGCGCCCGGCGCCAGGTGCCGGCCTGCAGGCGCGAGGGTGGTTCCAGCGTCGTGGCAGGATCAAAACCGCTCTGGTCGATGGCCCAGCGATGGCAGAGGCCGCGATCGTTCTGCTGCTGGCGCAGCGTCTGACCGCCGGTCGGATAGGCAATGACATCGAACAGCTCCACCCCGGCCATCTGAACCTCGCGCGGCACCGGCGTCGGCGTATAGCGAGCGTCACTGTCGGAGGCGGCAAACCAGGTGCCGCGGGCAAGATAGTAGCGCTGATCACCGATCCAGACCGGCCGGGCATCATCGGGCAGCCCGGCGCGCTCGGGAGCCGATGGGGCGGCGCCGGCCGTCGTGCCCGTGACAAGGATCAACAGCAGCAGCGCGCTGATCGGACCAGAGGGCCGAGCGAGTGATTTGACCATGAACACACTCCATGAACGTGGCAGGCACTGCACGGCGCAGGATGCCCTGTCATGCCAGGGTATACGACAGGAGCACACAGCGCCATGACCCAGCATCTCTCGAGTGCGCGCGTGCGCGCCATGACGCTCACCGCGCAGGGATTCGGGGCCGACCGCGACGGCCCGGGGCCGGACAATCGAGCCCTTCTGAGCCTCATTCGCAGGCTGGGACTCTTGCAGATCGACAGCGTCAACGTGCTGTGCCGGGCCCATTACATGCCGCTTTATTCCCGTCTGGGGCCCTATGACCGGTCGCGGCTCGAGCGCTTCAACCAGGGGCCCCCTTCCCGGCGTCGCCTGTTTGAGTACTGGGGGCACGAAGCCTCACTGATTCCCGTTGAAGACTACCCGCTCTATCGCTTTCGCATGCAGCGCGCGCGGGAGGGCGGCGGTGGGCTCTACAAGCGCCTGGCTCGCTTTTCGCGGGAGCACCCGGCGTTTATTGAGCAGGTGCTCGAAAAGATTCGTCATCATGGGGCGCTGGCGGCCGCCGATCTGACCGACGGCGGTCGCGGGCAGGGCAGCTGGTGGGGCTGGAGCCACGGCAAGTCGGCGCTGGAGTATCTGTTCTGGAGCGGTCAGGTGCTGGTGGCGCACCGCCGCGGCAACTTCGAACGCGTCTATGACCTGCCCGAGCGGGTGGTGGGGCGCGAAGCCGTCGAGGCGCCGGAGCTGTCACCGGAAGAAGCCCAGCGGGCACTGGTTTCCCGGGCAGCGCGGGCCATGGGCGTGGCGAGTGCCCGGGACATGCAGCGCTATTTCCGCCTCGATGCCCGCGAGACGCGCACACGCATCGACGAGCTGGTCGGCACCGGCGAGCTGCTGCCTGTCACGGTGGAAGGCTGGTCGATGCCGGCCTGGCAGCATGCCGGCGCCCGTGTCAGCCGCCGGGCGAGCGAGACGACGGCGCTGCTGTCGCCCTTTGACCCCCTGATGTGGGACCGCGAGCGTGCCGCCCGGGTCTTTGGCTTTCACTACCGTATCGAGATCTATACGCCCGCGCATCTGCGCCAGTACGGCTATTACGTGCTGCCCTTCATGCTGACAGGGCAAATGGCCGCGCGGGTCGATCTCAAGGCCGAACGCGCCGCCGGTGTGCTGCAGGTGCTGGCCGCCCATCCTGAATCGAATGTCTCAATGGCAACGCTGGTGCCGGCGCTGGTCGGCGAGCTTGAACGGCTGGCGCGCTTTCTGGGGCTGGCCCGGGTTCAGGTGACGGGCAGGGGCCCTCTTGATCGCGCGCTGGATGCGGCACTCGCCGCTCCCTGACCGGATCGGGGCGCCGGGCTGTTACTGGTGCGCCGGCAGGCGTATGGTAAATGTCATACAACCCTCACGCCGTGACCACAACCGATCAAAACCATGTCCTCTGATCACTCCACTGAAGCAGCACCCGCAGGTACCAACCTTCGTATTATCGCCATTGTCAGCTCCACCTTTGTCAGCATGCTCTGCATCGGCATGACGCTGACGGTGCTGCCGCCCTGGATGCACGGCTCGCTGGGCTTTGATGCCGTCACGGTGGGCGCTGTCATCAGCCTTCAGTTCGTGGCGACCCTGCTGTCGCGTCCCTTTTCCAGTCAGATGGCCGACCGGCTCGGCGCCAAGCGCGTGGTGCTGTTGGGCATGGGCGGTTGCGCCCTCAACGGCGCGCTGATCCTGCTGGCGGCGCTGAGTGCCCGGTGGCCGCTGGCGAGTCTGGCACTGCTGGTCCTGAGCCGGCTGATGCTGGGCATTTCCCAGGGCATGATCGGCACCGGGTCGCTGAGCTGGGGTATCGGCCTGGTGGGACCGACCCTGATGAGCAAGGTGATCTCCTGGAACGGCATTGCCGGCTTCGGGGCGCTGGCCATCGGCGCGCCGCTGGGCGCGGTGCTGGCCGAAAACATCGGGGTCGTCAGTGTGGGCGTATTTATCGTGCTGATCGGAACGCTGGCCCTGGCGCTGGCGTGGCGACGCCCGGCCTCACCGATCGTCAGCGGCAAGCGCGTGCCGTTTGCCCGCGTCTTTCGGGTCGTGGCGCCCTATGGCGGGGCGCTGGCCCTGAGCTCGATCGGTTACGGCGTGATTGCCACCTTTATCACGCTGTATTACGCCGAGCAGCAGTGGGACCACGCCGCCTGGGGGCTGAGTGCCTTCGGGGTAGCCTTCATCACGGCGCGCGTGCTCTTTGCCGATACCGTCAACCGCTTTGGCGGCTACCGGGTGACGCTGGTGTGTTTTGCCGTCGAACTGGCGGGGCTGGTGGCTCTGTGGCAGGCCAGCCATCCGGGGATCGCGCTGCTGGGGGCGGTGCTGGCAGGGCTTGGCGTGTCACTGATCTATCCGGCGCTGGGCGTGGTGGCAGTGGCCAAGATCGCCTCGACCAGTCGCAGCGCCGCGCTGGGGGCCTACTCGCTCTTTCTGGACGCCGCTGTCGGTCTGACCGGGCCGCTGGCGGGGTTCATTGCCAACCGGGCCGGCTATTCCAGTATCTTTCTGGCCGCGGCACTGTGCAGCCTGGCCGGCTGGGGGCTGTGTGCCGCACTCTATACCATCTCGCTGCGGCGCCGGGCACGGGCCGAACGGCAGGCGCCGGCAGATGCGGAGAGGGCATCGCCCTCCTCGGCAGAACGCTAGCGGGGCGGCGCCCGATGCGCGCGGGCCAGATCGTCCAGCGTGTGCAGCGACAGCTGATGGTCGAGATCGAAATAATCTCCCCACTGCTCATCGACATGATGCGGCTCGAAGCGCTCAAAGCCGCTGCCCGGGGTAAAGGTCATCTCGCCGAAATAGACCTGTCCCTGAATGCTGTAGAGATCCACCCGCACATAGGCAAACCCGGCCGAGAGGGTTCTGGCGGCTTCGATCAAGGCTTCCAGATTGTCGGGTCGGCTCGGACGACGCGACTCGGCGCTGTTGGCGTATTTGACCTGCAGCGGCAGCCACTGCCAGTCGGTGGTGAAATAGTCCCGACAGTGGCCGTTGAAGCGGTCGCTGTCGACCTGCACGATGCAGTGTGATGTCTCGGCGCCGTTGAAGCAGTGGAACTTGTAGTCGGCCGGGATGTTGCCGCTGTCATCGAGCATCAGTTTTTCGACGATGAGCTGCGGTGCAATGTGACGGTACTGCGTCTCGCGCGAGCCCATGTAGAAGTTGCGGCTGAGCCAGTCATCGGTCTGGCGTTTGAGAGCCTCGAATGACAGCGTGCGCTTGTCGGTGACAATGCGGTTCATGGCGCTGCCGTGATTGGCCTTGATGACAAACTGTTCGGGCAGGGCGTTAAACATGTCGCGAGTCAGTGCCGGGCCGGATGCCAGCAGCGGGATCAGATGCGCCTGTCCCAGCCGTTGTGCCACAAAGTCACGTACTGCCAGCTTGTCGGCCAGGTCACGAAAGACGGGGCGGTCGGCCTCGAGCTTGAGACAGGTCAGCTTCTCGCTCCAGGTGCGCGGCGTCTCCAGCGAGGGCGTGCGGCCGAAGCGTTTCTCGAATTGACGCAGGGCTTCCCGCCGGTCCGAGCGCTTGAGACGTCGAAGTCCTTCGGAGCATCGCTGGCGCAGGCGCAGCAGTGACATCGGCTGTGGCAAAGGGGCGTTATCGGCCATGGACACCTTCCATGCAACACGGACAGAAAAAGTGTCGCGACGATAGCAGGATTCATGTCATTGTTGATTAAGTAATTGTTAAAGGCTATTAATTAAGGGCGACCCCGGGTATCGTCTTGAACGATTATCGTTGCATCAACAATTTCTGACGCTGGCAGGGACGCGTGCAGGCCTGCCCGATTCTGAAGCGGAGACGACCATGAGTGACAACAATGCGCAGGGCCCCGGCGAGATCGATGACGAAACGATCGAACTGGCCACCCAGATTTTCAACATGGCACGGGTGGGCGATGCCGAGAAGTTCCGGGAGTGGCTGGGCCATGGTCTGCCGCCCAACATGTGCAACCACAAGGGCGACAGCCTTTTGATGCTGTCGAGCTATCACGGTCATCACGACACCGTGAAGGTGCTGCTCGAGCACGGGGCCGACCCCGAAATGCGCAACGACAACGGTCAGAACCCCCTGTCCGGGGCAGCCTTCAAGGGCGATCTGGAGATGGTCCGGCTGCTGCTGGACGGCGGCGCCGAGATCGATGGCTGCGCGCCGGATGGCAAGACAGCGCTCATGTTCGCGGCGATGTTTGATCACGTTGAGATCACGCAGTACCTGCTGGATCACGGCGCCGACCCCGCGCGGCGCGAAAGCCGCGGCATGACGGCCGCTCAGCTCGCCCAGGGGATGGGGGCCGAACATACCCCGGCGCTTCTGGGCGAGACCGGCAGCGATTGACCCCCTGACGCATCCTGTCTGTAAAGTCTTCGGGCAGACGCGTACAATCGCCCGCCACACCTCACCATTCACGCCCGAGCCGGTTTTCCGGCTCGGGCGCTCTTTTCGGAATGCTCCCTTGCTCTCGACTGCCAATATCACCATGCAGTTCGGCCCGAAGCCGCTGTTTGAAAACGTCTCGGTCAAGTTCGGTAACGGCCATCGCTATGGTCTGATCGGCGCCAACGGCTGCGGTAAATCCACCTTCATGAAAATTCTGGGCGGCGATCTCGAGCCCTCCGGCGGGCAGGTCATGAAGGATGCCACCACGCGCCTTGGCAAGCTGCGCCAGGATCAGTTTGCCTTCGAGAACGAGCGGGTCATCGACACCGTCATCATGGGCCACGAAGAGCTCTGGCACGTGGCCGCCGAGCGCGAGCGCATCTACTCGCAGACCGAGATGTCCGAGGAAGACGGCATGAAGGTCGCCGATCTGGAAGTGCGCTATGCCGAGCTGGACGGCTATACCGCCGAGGCGCGGGCCGGCGAGCTGTTGCAGGGGCTGGGCATTGGTGACGAGCAGCACCAGGACCTGATGAGCACGGTGGCGCCGGGCTGGAAGCTGCGCGTGCTGCTGGCGCAGGCGCTCTTTGCCGACCCGGACGTGCTGCTGCTCGACGAGCCGACCAACCATCTGGACATCAACACCATCCGCTGGCTGGAAGACATTCTCAAGGCGCGTCGCGCGACGATGATCATCATCTCCCACGACCGCCACTTCCTGAACAGCGTCTGCACTCACATGGCCGATCTGGACTACGGCGAGCTGCGCCTGTTTCCGGGCAACTACGACGAGTACATGATCGCCGCCACCCAGGCCCGCGAGCGCCTGCACGCCGACAATGCCAAGAAAAAGGCCGAAATCGCCGAGCTTCAGCAGTTCGTCAGCCGCTTCTCGGCGAATGCCTCCAAGGCCAAGCAGGCCACCTCGCGCCAGCGCAAGATCGACAAGATCCAGCTTGAAGAGGTCAAGCCGTCCTCGCGCGTCAGCCCCTTTATCCGCTTTGAGCAGACCCGAAAGATTCACCGTCAGGCGCTGACGGTGGACAACATCAGCAAGGCCTGGGGCGACAACGTGCTGTTCAAGCGTTTCGGGCTGCAGGTCGAGGCCGGCGAGCGAGTGGCCATCATCGGCCCCAACGGCATCGGCAAGACCACGCTGCTCAACTGTCTCACCGGCGACATGGCCGTGGACAGCGGCGAAGTGAAATGGACCGATGCCGCCGAGGTGGGCTATTTCGCCCAGGACCACGCCGCCGATTTCGAAGGCGGCGAGACGATGTTTGACTGGATGGCGCAGTGGACCAGCGAGGGCGAGCAGCAGGTGCGCTCGGCGCTGGGGCGGATGCTCTTTTCCAACGATGATATCGGCAAGTCGGTGCAGGTCATTTCCGGCGGCGAGCAGGGGCGCATGCTCTTTGGCAAGCTGGCCCTGCAAAAGCCCAACGTGCTGGTCATGGACGAACCCACCAACCACCTGGACATGGAGTCCATCGAGGCGCTTAACCTGGCGCTGGAGAACTACCCCGGCACGCTGATCTTTGTCAGCCACGACCGCGAGTTCGTCAGCTCGCTGGCCACGCGCATCATCGAGATGAAGGATGATGGCATCGTGGATTTCAGCGGCAGCTACGAAGACTACCTGCGCAGCCAGGGCATCCACGGCTGAAGGCAGCCACCGGTGGCGATATCCGACAGACGCTGCCGCCCGGGCATGCCCCGGGCGTTGCCTTTTGTGCCGTTGTGATCATTCATGGAGGCGGGATGGCGTTTGCATTTCATGATGTCGGGTTACGTATCCGGAGTGTTCAGGTAACCGAACGGAGAGGTTTTTTTAACCCGGGTTAGTGCATGGCGTGATCCGCAGGGCCCGCAGGCGAGTGAAGGGGTGAGGGCGGTAATCTCATGTAACCAACCGCTGCCGATACGGCCGTGACGGGAATTCACCCCGGCGGCATGGCGGGAACCATCAGGCGGGGCTGGACTCCCAGAGCTGTCACGCCAACAGGAGGACAGATCATGGGCAAGCACGGCAGTGAGCGGTTCGAAAGGTTCAAAAGCGACGTCAAGACGCAGGTAGCGGTGGCCACCAACAGCGACCGGTTGTATGAAGACGCCGAAAAACAGCGGCTGATGGTGCGCCTGATGGAGACGAAAGGGCTGACGCAGGAAGAGGCCGAAAAACAGGCCGATCAGCAGCTTCGCAACGAGTAGGGCGCATGCAGGCCGGGCCCGGCATGCCTTATGAGGCCGGGCCCTGCATCGGTGCAGTGGCCGTGATCAGCTCGCCGACCAATGATCTGATCCGGCCCAGATAGCTGCCGCGGGAAGGCGGGCTGGGGTCCGAGGTCAACACGATCGTCATCTCGCGTCCCGGCACCACGAACAGTACCTGTCCGCCATAGCCCCAGCCGTAATACACCGGCTCGCCCTCGATCTTGTCACTGAACCAGCCGTAGCCGTAATTGCTGCCGTTATAAAACGAGCGGGTGCGCGGCTGCCAGGACGTAGCGATCCAGTCTGCCGGCAGCACCTGTCGACCGTCGTAGCGTCCGTTCAGGCGGTACATCTCGCCAAACGCCACAAGCGCCTGCGGTGTCAGGCCCATTTCGTTGCCGCCGAAGTAAATGCCCTGCGGATCGCGCGTCCAGGGCGGAATGCTGATGCCCAGCGGCGCGCCCAGCCAGTCCCGCATCAGGGTCAGCGTCGAGCGGCCGGTGGCATGGGTCAGGGCCGCCGAGAGCAGGTGGGTGTTGCCGGTGGAGTAGAGCATTCGCCCGCCGGGGGCATCCACGAAGGGGCGTGAAAGCGCATAGCGCACCCAGTTATTGCTGGCCACCCAAGCGCCGTAGTGCTGCCCGGAGGTGCGCTCGAGCCCCGCCTGCATCGACAGCAGCTGACCCACGGTAATGGTGCTGATCCGCGGGTCGGCATCAGCGGGGATCTGATCGGAGGCGAGCAGCTCGACGATCGGCTGATCGACCCCCTGGATGACGCCACGTTCGATGGCAGCGCCCACCAGTGCCGACATCAACGTTTTGGACAGCGACTTGATATTGGCGGTCTGATCGGTGCGGTGGCCACGGTAGCCCCGGTCGATCACCGTCTCGCCGTTAATGGCGACCATGAGGGTATGGGTGCGCGGCAGATCACCGGCGCGCTGCTCCAGTCGGGTCAGCGTCGAGGGCTCGGGCGTCAAGGGGGCAGCGATGGCCGGCATCGCCAGCAGCCAGACCATGGCGGTCATCATCAGGGCACGATACCGGTGTCCGGGCTGTCGCATGGGCGCCACTCCGCGGGTCGTCATGAGCAGGATCCTTCCAGTGTGGCGCATCTCCCGGGCATTTGCCGCACCCGCCGGCGATCGAGCGTGCATGAATGCCCCGAATGGGGCATCAGGAGCTTTCATGGCAGCGTCCGCCCATCCGCGTACCCTGATGGTCTGAAGCAACACGGAAGGGGCGGGACATGCAGGCATTCTGGACCGGGCTGGGGCTCGGACTGTCACTGATCATGGCGATCGGCGCGCAGAACGCGTTTGTGCTGCGCCAGGGATTGCGCGGGGAGCATGTCGTCTGGGTCTGTCTGGCCTGCGCTGCGTCGGACGCGCTGCTTTTGACGTTCGGCGTGTATGGCGCTGCCACCCTGACCGGGTACTTTCCGGCGCTTGATGACGTCATGCGCCTCGCGGGCGCCATCTTTTTATTGCTCTATGGCATCCGGGCCATGCACGCTTCCCTGCGCGGCGGCCAGGCGCTGGCCCCGGCCGGACAGGCAAAGGCCTCCCGGCGCCGCACGCTTGGCTTGTGCCTGGCACTGACCTGGCTCAACCCGCATGTCTATCTGGACACGGTCGTGCTGGTGGGGGCGGTATCGGCGCAGCAGTCGCCAAAAGCGGCCTTTCTGGCCGGCGCCGTGGTGGCGTCCTTTGTCTTTTTCTTCGGACTCGGCGTCGGCGCATTGCGTCTGCGGGGGCTTCTGGCCCGGCCGCGGGCCTGGCAGATACTCGATGGCATCATGGCGCTTTTGATGTGGGGCGTGGCGCTGTCACTGCTGTGGCCCATGGTCGTGTCGCCGTGAAGGATTTATTGTAATGAAGGCACCACACTGACAGGCGCCGGTCCATGGTTGAATATCGTTCATGGTGTCACTGAATGACCCTTGCTGGTATTCACATTAACGCCACGCCATATTGTGTGATGAAACAGGCTACGTGACGAAAACGCTGTTCTGCAGCACTTTTGATTAAGGAACGATCATGTCTTTACCCATGCCGCCCTACCGAGCTGATACGGTGGGCAGTCTGCTGCGCAGTGATAGCGTCAAGAGTGCGCGTGAACAGTACGCCCAGGGCACCATTGACCGGGCTGCGCTCAAGGCCGTCGAGGACAAGGAGATCACGCGGCTGGTCCAGAAACAGGAATCGCTGGGTCTCAAGGCCGTCACCGATGGCGAGCTGCGCCGTGCCTGGTGGCATTTCGACTTTCTCGAACACCTCAAGGGCGTCGAAGGCTTCGAGTCCGAGCAAGGCATCCAGTTCCAGGGGCGCCAGACGTCGTCATACGGGGTGCGCGTGGTGGATCGCGTCGGCTTCAATCCGGACCACCCGATGCTCGAGCACTTTCGCTATCTCAACGCGCAGACGACCGGCTCGGTTGCCAAGATGACGATCCCGAGCCCGAGCGTGCTTCATTTCCGCGGCGCCAATCAGGTCGATCGCAGCGTCTATCCCGAGTGGGGCAGCTACTTCAACGACCTGGCCGATGCCTGGCGCGATGCCATCGCGGCCTTTTACGAGGCGGGCTGTCGCTATCTGCAGCTGGATGACACGGTCTGGGCCTATCTGTGCTCCGACAGTGAACTCGAAGCAGCGCGCGAGCGGGGCCTCGAGTCGCCCGAAACGCTGCAGTACGTTTATGCCGACGTCCTCAACCGGGCGCTGGAGGGTCGGCCGGCCGACATGCACATCAGCCTGCACGTCTGTCGCGGCAACTTCCGCTCCACCTGGATCAGCGAGGGCGGCTATGAGCCGGTAGCGGAGACGCTGCTGGGCAGTGTCAATGTCGATGCCTTCTTTCTGGAGTACGACACCGACCGGGCCGGCGATTTCAAACCGCTGCGGTTTCTGCCCGAGGGCCATCAGCAGGTCGTGCTGGGGCTGGTGACGACCAAGACCGGCGAGCTCGAATCCGGTGAGCAGATCCGGCAGCGCCTGAACGAGGCCAGCGAGTACGTGCCGATGGAGCAGCTCTGTCTGAGCCCGCAGTGCGGCTTTGCCTCGACCCATGAGGGTAACAACCTCACCGAGCAGCAGCAGTGGGAAAAGCTGGATCTGATCGTCAATCTCGCCGAGGAGTTCTGGGGCTACTGAAACGCTTTCCCCGAGTGCTCATCGACGCCCGACCGGTCATCGGTCGGGCGTTTTTTATGGGCGCGGGCCGCGTCATGGCTGCAGGGACGGGCGTGGCCCGCTATCGTGGGCGCATGTTCCCCGACCGGAAGGTAGCTCCCTTGGCCCGACAGACCGGCACGCACCGTGCGCCGCGCGATCAGACCACCCTGCTGGAAGGCCCCATCCTGGGGTCCCTGCTGAAGCTGGCCGTGCCCATTGTACTGGCCAACATCCTGCAGTCGGGCTATCAGCTCATCGATGCCTTCTGGGTTGGTCGGCTGGGGGGCCATGCGGTCGCGGCCGTGTCGGTCAGCTTTCCGGTGACCTTTCTGCTGATCGCGCTGGGCTCGGGCTTCAGCATGGCGGGCTCGACGCTGGCGGCGCAGCACATGGGCGCGGGCAATCATCACCGGGTCAATCAGGTGGCCGGCCAGACCATTTTGCTGGTGGTGGTGACTTCCATCAGCCTGTCGATCCTCGGCATCCTGCTGGCCCCAGGGCTGCTGGGCCTTCTGGGCGTCGAGCCGGCCGTGTACGACGCTGCGCTGGTCTTTCTGCGCATCTCGATGGCGGCCATGGTCTTCACCTTCGGCTTTTCCATGTTTCAGGCGCTGATGCGCGGCATCGGCGAGGTGCGCCTGCCGCTGTATATCGTGACCGGCACGGTGGCGTTGAACGTGGTGCTCGATCCGCTGTTCATCTTCGGTTTCAACCTCGGAGTGGGCGGTGCCGCTCTGGCGACACTGGTCACCCAGGCGCTGGCACTGGGGACCGGGCTGTGGCTGCTGGTACGCGGTCGTCACGGCATCGAACTCAGGGCCCACCATCTGCGTCCCGACCCGGTGTTCATTCGTCGCGCGCTGTCGCTGGGGCTGCCGGCCTCGGTGGAGCTGTCGGCTCGCGCGCTGGGCATGAACGTGATGGTGTTTCTGGTCACGGGCTTTGGCACCGTCACCATCGCCGCCTATGGGGTGGGCACCAATATCATGGCGTTTGTCATCATTCCGGCGCTGGGTCTTTCCATGTCGACGGCGGCACTGGTGGGCCAGAACATCGGCGCCGGCCAGGTCGAGCGCGCCGCCCGCATTGCACGATTGTCCGCGCTGATTGCGCTGGTGGGGCTGAGCGTGATCGGCGGGCTGATATTTGCGTTCGCGCGCGAGCTGGTGGCCTTTTTCGTACCCGGCGATGAGGCCGTCATCGAGGCCGGCAGCCATTTTCTTCATATCACCTCGCTGACGTTCGGCTTTATCGGAGCCCAGATGGCGCTGACCGGCGTCTTTCGCGCTGCCGGCCATACCGTGGTGGCGATGCTGCTGGCGCTGGTGTCGCAGTGGGTGCTGCAGTTTCCGCTGGCCTTTATCCTGTCACGGGACACCGTCATGGGCGTTGACGGCATCTGGTGGGCCTTTCCGGTTACCAACCTGATCACGGCCCTGATCGCGCTGATTCTTTTCATGCGCGGTGACTGGCAAAAGGGGCGGCTGGCCGAGCAGGAGGACCCGCTGGCCCGACAGGTCTCCGATGAGATCATCGAGAAGGGCCACGGCTCGGCGTCGTAGCCGTCACAATCATGACATCCAATCAATAACGAGGAGAAAAGACATGGCAGAGGCAGACAGTGATCGGTTCGATGCCGCGATGGCGCAGCTTGACGCATTGCACGCCGAAGACCCGCGCATGGAGACGGTCGACGGCGAAGAAGTCCCCTATGAGCTGTTGTACGCCCAGCGCATGAGCAACTGGCTGGAACGCCTGCGACCCGATGCCGGTGAGACGCTGCAGCTGGCGGTGCGCGCCCAGCATCTAAAGCGCTGGGAGGTGCCGCGCGACAGCTACCCGATGGATCGCCCCGGCTATCACGCCTGGCGCACCGGCCTCAAGACACGCCAGGCCGACATGGCTGCCGATGTGCTGCGTCAGGCCGGCTACGATGAGACGGACTGCGCCCGGGTGGCGGCACTGGTGCGCAAGGAGGATCTGAAAAACGACGACGAGACCCGGGCGCTCGAAGATGCCGCCTGTCTGGTCTTTTTGCAGGATTACTACGGCCCCTTTGCTGCCGAGCATGACGATGACAAGGTGCTCGGCATCCTGCGCAAGACCCTGCGCAAGATGTCCGCCGACGGTCACCGGCTGGCCGGCGAGATTCCGCTGGAGGGGCGCGCCAGAGCGCTGCTTGAAAAGGCCGTCGACATGGAGATGCACTGACGCATCAAAAACCCCGCCGGCGGGCGGGGTTGTGGCCGTGGCGGGCGGGTCAGAACTCGGCCCACTCCTCGACATCGTGACGCTGCGCGACCGGTCGCTTGAGCCCGGGGCGACCAGAGGCCGCGAATGCGCTGGCCGAGCGTGTCATTGATGCCGCCGGCGCGGTGGCCGTCGGCCTCGAAGCGTCGACGCGGCCATGGTCTGTCCCGTCGACCCTGAAGAAGGCGATCTCCTGCTGCAGTGCATCGGCACGGGTGCGCAGGGCACGGCTGGCCGTGCTCGACTCTTCCACCAGCGAGGCGTTTTGCTGGGTGACGGCGTCCATCTGGGAGACGGCCACATTGACCTGGTCGATGCCGGTGGCCTGCTCCCGGCTGGCCACGGCGATCTCGCTGACCAGGTCGGTGACGCGCTTCACGCTGGTGACGATCTCGGTCAGGGTCTGCCCCGAGCGATCCACCAGTTCGGCGCCGTTGTCCACGCGCGTGACACTCTCCTCGACCAGCTGCTTGATTTCGCGCGCGGCATTGGCGCTGCGGCCGGCGAGATTGCGCACTTCATTGGCGACCACCGCAAACCCGCGACCCTGCTCGCCGGCGCGGGCAGCCTCGACCGAGGCGTTGAGCGCCAGCAGATTGGTCTGAAAGGCAATCTCGTCGATCAGGCTGACGATGGTGGCAATCTTTCGGCTCGAGGCGCTGATTTCGTTCATGGCCGAGACGGCGTTTTGCACCACATTGCCACCGGTCTGTGCCTGCTGACTGACCTCGCGGACCAGTCGATCGGCCTGGGCGGCGTTGTCGGCATTGTGGCGTACCGTGGTCGTGATCTCTTCCATCGAGGCGGCGGTCTCTTCGAGACTGGCCGCCTGCTCCTGGGTGCGGCGATTGAGATCATCGTTGCCGCGGGTAATGTTGTGTGCCGCGTCATTGACGGCCACGGCGTTGTCGCTCACCGACCGGATGACGCCGGCCATCTTGTGCTGCATGGCGGTCAGCGCGTGCAGCATGTCGCCGAATTCGTCCTTGCAGGTGATGTGGGTCTTCACGGCCAGATTGCCCCGGGCCAGCTCATGGGCAAAGTGATGCGCCTTGCCCAGCGGCGTCATGATGCCGCGAACCAGCCGGATCGACAGCGCCAGCGCCAGAGCGATGGCCAGGGCGATCACCCCCAGCATGGTGTTTCTGAGTGCTTCGTAGGCTGCGTGGCTTTCCTGGCTTTGCTGCGCCGCTCGCGAGACTTCGCCTTCGAAAAGGCCCGCAATGCCGTCAATCACCACCTGATAATCGCCGCTCAGGGTGGCGGTATTAAAGGCGCTGGCCGCGTCAAAATCGCCGGCGGCCATCATGGTCATCATGCGCTGCAGGTCGGTCTGCAGGGTCGTGATGTCCTGCTGCAGCCGCTGGGCCTGCGCTCGCTCCTGTTCATCGTGGATCACCGACAGATAGGTCTGCATGGCCGCATTGGCCCGGGCGTCATTCCGTGTCATTTCGGCCTGCGCGCCGGCCACGGTAGTTGCGTTCCGGTCGCGCTGTTCGGCGACCACCCTGACGCGGTTGCTCAAAAGCGCCGTGCGCATGATGCCCAGCTGCTCGAGCGCGGTCACATTGGTGTTGAAGGTCCTCTCCAGCGCCTGCTGCGAGCGGTGCGCGCTGTGAAGGCCCAGCGCGCCCACGATCAACAGCAGCACGATACAGATGGCCAGACTGCCCGATAGACGGAGTCGAACGCTTCTTTTGGGGGTCAACATTTTCTGCCTTCCTCGACATGATGGTTCCCGTCGTTTCCGGTACTGACCGATTGCACGGATCACGCGGGATTCGACGTGACAGACGGTGTTGTGCAGATCGCGGAGATGATGGGCTTATATCGACCGCTGTGCGATTTAATCGAGTGCTATCGGATCCATCATCCTGATCGACAGGGCCGGATTAAACCTGGCTTAGGGGTTGCGCCGTCGAGCGCCGGTCCGAGGGCGTCAAGTTTTCCGCCCCGGCGCCGATGAAGCGTACTCAACAGGCAGTTCATTCATGACGCGGGCGTGATCGACAGGGTCGTGTGGGATCGGGATTGAATACAAACGGGGATATCGGAATGGCGCACTCCCTGAAATGGTGTTTGATGACGCTTTTGCTGCTGTCATCGCTGACCGCCAGGGCGGGGGGCTCGCTTCAGGTGACGCAGGCCGACAGTGGTGCGCCGCTGGATCGGGCCGTCATCGAAATCGCTCTGCCGGGAGAAAAGCAGCCGGCATCGTCGCGCGTGCACTACGAGATCGTACAGCGCGAGGCGAGGTTCGACCCACCGGTCAGCGTGATTCCCGTGGGAGCGCGTGTCAGCTTTCCCAATCAGGACATCACCCGCCATCAGGTCTTCTCCTTCTCGCCGCCGAAGGTGTTCAGCCTGGATCTCTATCTCAAGGAAACACCGCCGCCGGTGGTGTTCGACACGCCCGGCGTGGTGGTGCTGGGATGCAATATCCACGACCCGATGCAGGCCTTCATCATCGTCAGCGAGGCGGCGTTTGTGGCCATGACCGATGCGCGCGGGCGTGTCGATCTGGCGTCGCTGCCGCCGGGGCGCTATTCGATGCGGGTATGGCACCCGCGCCTTGAGGACACGCACCAGCAGTGGTGGGAAGGCGAGGTCGATACCCGCCTCGACAATCACGTGGCGCTGCCGCTGGCGGCCACGCCCAGCCCCCCTGCCGAGCCCTCCCTGCTGCAGCAGCGCTTTCAGCATGGCCTCAGGCATCAGGAGCATCCGTAATGTCCTTTCGGCGTCGTCTTTTGCTGACCATGCTGGCCGTGCTGGTGGTGGCGCAGCTGGGGACGGCCGTGGCCACGCTCGATACCATCCGTCGCGACGTCCTGCACAAGGGCGGTCGCGAGATCGATGTCGCCCTGGATGTCACCCGGCAGCTGCTGGCCGAGCGGGGCCATCATCTGCGTGACAATGTGGCCGTACTGGCCTCGGATTTCGGTTTCAGATCGGCCGTGGCCACCCAGGACACGCGGACCCTGAGCAGCGTGCTGCTCAATCATGGCGAGCGTGCCGGCGCCGACATGGTGCTTCTGACCGACCCGCAGGGCCATATTCTGGCCGGCAGCCACCAGTCGGCGGGCGCTGACATGCCCTTCAAAACGCTGTGGCAGCAGGCCGGCAGTCAAGACAGTGTCGTGGGGGTCGTGCTGCAGGACGGCGTCCCCTATCAGATGGTGCTGATGCCGGTGCGGGCGCCGGGGTTGATCGGCTGGGTGGGCATGGGTTTCATGCTCGATGATCAACTGGCCCGCGAGCTGGGGATGCTGACGCGTCTATCGGTCAGTTTCATGGTGGACGACGGGGCCGCCGAGGGCGCGCGGCCGGCCTTTGTGGCCGGGGCGCTGGCCTCGGCGCGTGCGTCGGTGCTCGAGACGTTCCGGACCGCGCTGAGGCAGGGGCGCTTCATCGATCACAGCGACATGGAAGCGCGCACCGACACGCTGGCACGCGCCATGGCGCTGCAGGGCGACGGCGCGGGCCGTGCCTGGGTGGTCATCCAGCATGACAAGAGCGATCTGCTGGCGGTGTATCACGCCCTGAGCTGGCAGCTTCTGACCATTTTCGGCGTCATGCTGGTGTTGACCGCCATTGTGGCGGCCCTGGTGGCTCGCAGCATGACGCGCCCCCTGCTGGGGCTGGTGGCCTCTGCCCGGCGTATCGGCCGCGGTGAGCGGCTGGCAGCACTCGATCACGGCCGCCACCGGGAGATCGGTCTGCTGGCGGACACCCTGATGGAGATGCAGGCCGATATCGAGCAGCGCGAGCAGCGCCTGTTGTATCACGCCCGCCACGATCGCCTGACCGGGCTGGCCAATCGCGACAGCGCCCGGCAGGACATCGCCCGTACCCTCGACCAGGGCACACCCTTTACGCTGCTGCGGCTCTCCATTGTCGGCTTTCGCCAGATCAACGACACCTTTGGCTACACCGTGGGTGATGAGGTACTGCGCCTGCTGGCGCAGCGGCTCGAGGCGCTGGCGCTGCCGTCCCGGCAAGCCTACCGGCTGGGAGGTGACGAGTTCCTGCTGATGCTCACGGGCGAGGACACCACACCGCAATGGATCGCCACCCTGCACGACAGTCTGTCCCGACCCGTCGAGCACGAGCAGTCGCCGATCGCGCTGTCACTGGTTGTGGGGGAGGTCCGCTATCCGGCGCACGGCGAGCGTGCCGGTCTGCTGCTGCGCTGCGCCGAAATTGCCATGGACCGGGCCCGTCATGTGCCCGCCCGATACGTGCGCTATGAGCCGGGCCAGGATGAGCAGCATCAGCGCCGCTTGACCCTGGTCCGCGATCTGGGCACGGCGGTGGCGCAGGATCAGCTCACCATGGTGTATCAGCCCAAGGTGATAGCGGCCGATGGCGAGGTGACAGGGTTTGAAGCCCTGATGCGCTGGTGTCATCCGACGCTTGGGTTCGTACCGCCGGATGAGTTCATTGCGCTGGCCGAACAGTCGGGGCGGATCACGCAGCTGACCCAGTGGATGCTGCGCACCGTCTGCCGTCAGATCGATCAATGGGCGCAGCAGGGTGAGTTACTGGGCGTGGCGATCAATCTGTCGGCACAGGATGTGATGGATATCACGCTGCCCGGTCGTATCCGGCGGCTGCTGCAGGACCATCAGCTCGGCCCCGAGCGGTTGCGACTCGAGGTGACGGAGAGCGCGCTGATCCAGGACCCTGCGCTGGCGCAGCGCAATCTGATCGCTTTGCGCGAGGCCGGGCTGCATATTGCGGTGGATGACTATGGCACCGGCTACTCGTCGCTGTCCCAGCTCAAGCGCCTGCCGGTGCAGGAGCTCAAGATCGACAAGTCCTTCATTTTAAAGCTCGACAGCGACCCGGAGGATCGCATTATCGTGCGCTCCACCGTCGAGCTGGCCCACAGTCTGGGGTTGAGCGTGGTCGCGGAAGGCGTCGAGACCGAGGCGTCGCGGACGCTGCTGACGGCCATGGCGTGCGATGTGCTGCAGGGCTATCTGCTGTCGCGTCCGCTGCCGCCGGAGCAGGTCATCGACTGGCTCAAACTGTATCGCGATAGTGAGATCACGACCCGGAGGGCACTGGAATGACGTCATGTCCAGCATCATGGCTGCTGCTGATCGGCGTGTGCTGGCTGGCGGCCGGCAGCCCGGCTCTGGCCGGCAGCCGGCTGCAGGGAACCGGTGGCGTCATGCCGATCGAAGGCGGCAGCGGCGGCGGGCTGTCCCCCTGGGGCGTGCTGACCGGTACGGCCAGTGACGGGGAGGTCAGCGTCACGGCAGGGGGCACGCGCGCCGATGTAGACGACTACCACCTGGTGGTCCACGGCGTGGCCGCCAATCTGTATGACCGACTCGAGCTCTCCCTGGCCAGCCAGCGTCTGGCGCTGGACACCCTGGGAGGCCAGCAGCGTCAGGAGATCTACGGCGTCAAGATGCGTCTGTTCGGCGATGTGCTCTACCGGCCCTGGGGGGTATGGAGCCTGGGCGTGCAGCACAAGCAGCTTGTCGAGGGGCGGGCGCTGGCCCGTGCCGTGGGGGCGCAGAAAATGCAGGGCAATGATGTTTATCTGGCCGGCAGCAAGCTTTTTTTCAATGCCATTGCCGGGCGCAACCTGCTGGTCAACACCACGCTGCGCTCAACGAAGGCCAACCAGGGTGGCCTGCTGGGGTTTGGCGGTGACGAGGGCCATCATCGGGAGTGGATGGTTGAAGGGTCGGTGGGGCTGTTTCTGACCCCCGACTGGCTGGTGGGCGTGGAGTATCGTCAAAAACCCGACAACCTGGGATTTGCCCGGGAGGATGACTGGCGCGATCTCTACCTGGCGTGGTTGATCAACAAAAACGTGTCGCTGACGGGTGCCCTGGTGGATCTGGGCAGCGTGGCGGGCCTTGAGCGCCAGCGCGGCGGCTATCTGTCGCTTCAGCTGGCGCTGTAACGCGGGGAGAGTCATGACCATGTTCTGTCGTTTTGCTCTGATCGCATTGCTGCTGACCGGTCTCTCGGGCTGTGCCGGACAGCCGGGTAGTTCAACACCGTCGCTCTATCAGCGTCTGGGCGGTCAGGCGGGTATTCATGACATCGTCACGGCCTTTCTCATCAACGTGGCCGATGACCCACGCATCGTCGGTTATTTCGCTCACACCAACATCGACTATCTGGCCGGCTCGCTGGAGCAGTATTTCTGCGATATCAGCGACGGCCCCTGCACCTATGACGGCCCCTCCATGGCGCGCGCGCATCAGCACATGGGACTGACCGACGCCAGCTTCAATGCGCTGGTCGATAACCTGCAGCAGGCCCTGCTGGCCCGTGACATCGACACGGGGGCGCGCAATGCGCTGCTGGGGCGGCTGGCACCGAAATACCGTGAGGTCATGCGCGATCAATAGAGCACATGATTGTCCGGTGACAGTACGCGTTGTGCGCTCGACAATAGTGTTTCATTCCTGAAAAGACCCCACCATGAGCATCACCGACAAGACCACGCTGATCCTGCTGCCCGGCTGGGTGCTGGGGCCGAGGCCACTGGCGCCGCTGGCGCATGCCATCGAGCGCTGCGATCACCGCATCAGCGTGCAGTGCGCGTACTACCCGCGACTGAAAGACAACCGGCTCGAGGCGTGGCTCGAGGCACTGGATGAGCAGCTGCCCGACAATGCCTGGCTGGGCGGCTGGTCGATGGGCGGGATGCTGGCGGCGGCACTGGCCGAGCGGCGCGGTGCGCGCACCCCGGGGCTGGTAACCATGGGGACCAGCGCGCGGGTCATGCCGCCCGCCTGGTCGGCCCCGGGGGCGCCCCACCCGCGGGCATGGCCCTCGCTGCTGGCCCGGGGCGGGCATGATCTCCGGCATCTGGGACAACGTTTGCTGACGACGCTGCCCCGGGTCGGGATGCGTCAGTCGGCTGCGGAGCTGGCGCTGCTGGGCAGTCTGGATCTGCGCCACACGCTGGGACGTCTGACGATGCCTCAACTGCATCTTTTCGGGGAACGGGATGTTTTGATTCCGGCGCCGGCACGTCAGGCCATGGCTGCGTGTCTGCCACCGAATGGACAGATACAGCTGATCGCCGATGCCGGGCACGGTCTGGTGCTCGAGCATGCCCGGGAAACGGCTGCGGCCATCGCGGCCTTCATGGCGACATCAGCAGGTCGTGCCAACGGGCAGACATGACAGCGCGCGATGACGTGATCATTCATCGCGCGACAGTACAGTGAGGTGGGCTGGTTCAGCGGCAGGGCGTCGTCTCAGCGCTGCTGACGCGGCGCGTTACGACCGTTTTTGGCCGAGGTGTTTTTACCCTGCTGAAAGCGGTTCCAGACGTGCTGCGCCGTCTGTTTGGCCTTGCGGCGATTTTCCGGCTTGCGCAGCCAGTTGGCAATAAAGGCGCCAATAGCTCGTTTCATGCTGATCCCTCCATGGGTGTCGGGATGTTTCCCTGTTTCAGTATATGCGGTTATTGCCGGCAGGGTTCAATGTGATGGACTGAACCTTGACTGAAGATGCTTCAATCCCCTTATTATTAAGAATTTATTATAAAATTCAGTGATTTATTTTTTATCCAGTGATGCATGTTGAGGTGTTCATTTCGACGTTGGTATAGCCTCTCCGGCCATTAATGATTGAGTCGAAAGGACAATACTCCATGGCATGGATGAATACCTCGTGGGAATGGCTGGTGGCCAATGCAGCGGTTTTCAGTGGCGTGGGCACGGTAGCCATGGCCATTATCTGGGCTGTCTATCTACAGTTGATCGTTCATACCTTTCTAAGCGGGAAAAAGCCCGAGCTGATTGTCAATCGCTGTAACGGTCATGATCTTGATGCCCACTGTCTGCTCAGCAACATGAGCAACGGCACGGCCTTTATTGAAACCATCATTGTCAGGCTGCGTAACGATGACCACGTCTATTATGCGGATGTGACCGATATCAACAGTCGGGAGGGCGTCGAGGGAGATATTGTCGAGTCGGAAAATGTGCGTTACATGACACGACAGGGGCCGATCAATAAGGGCGAGTACATCGATGCCGGCCGGTTTGGCATGTTGATTGAACGGGTGGCGACCCTGAATGACATCAAACTCGATGAATCAAGCCGGCCTGTCGACGACAAGCCCTTTACCCACTTCGACATCCTTGTCATCAGCATTTACGGTCAGCAGCGTCATCCGGTTGGTGCCAGACGATCCTTTGTCATTAGTCATGACCAGCACAACAAATATCATTTTGCCCCGGAAAAGGCCATGACACGCCAGCTGGTTTCCCGAAGCAAGCGTAAGGAGATCACGAACTGGCAATCAGTGCTCAGTACCCCGGAAAAAGTGGTCCGATGACAAGCAGGCGCAGGCCCCGGGGTATGGATGAATGACCCTCCGGGCGGCCTGAATATACCGTTATCCTTTCCAACAGACCAAGGCACCCTGACCGTCACTTGAAAGCGTGGCACAGCCACGCTTTTGGCATGAAGCGCTCAGGCAATAGGCCCATGGAATAGAGCGGCCCCTGGCGAGATGGGCTGCGCCATATTGCAGCGCAGCACATCCCGGGGTCACAGGGATAGCTCGATGATATCGGGCTGGGCGGAAGGCCGGCCCGGGCTCAGCTCGGCACGCCTTTCCGTCAGGTTCATGACGATGGTAAAAAGCGTTTCCATGCGCTCGCCCTCGGGCACGTCCGGGTTCTCGTGCCGATTGATGGCATCCGGGGCATTTTGCTCATCGCTCAAGTGGGCGCGAAGCGTCTCGAAGGAGGGCTCGCTGCCGGCGGCCAGCTCGCGCAGGCGTTCGAGCCGGGTAAAGGAGTCCTCGCGCGGAAAGTCCTCAAGGCCGGGCGGCAGATGCCTGGCGATCAGATGGTTGGTGTGGCAGAGCCGCCCGTGGCGCGGCGTCATGGCGCTGTCGCCCATCGGGGAGACTTCGACGCCGGCGGCGTGGCCGGTGGCATCGGCAATCAAAAAGTGCGCCGGCGAGGCCACACCGACCTCATCGATCATGTCGAGGGCGTGTTCGACGCCGTCACTTTCCAGCACCCGTCGCAGCATGATGTGCACCGGCAGCTTCGGCTTGCAGATCCGGGTGCGCAGCGCGTTGAGACAGACCCCCACGCCGTGCTCGTTGAAGCCGATCTTGCCGATGATGCCGGCCTCGGTCACCATCTCGATCGCCGGCTTGTCCGGTGCGCGCAGGGTCATGTGAATGATGGCGTCGCGCTGGGCATGCTTCCAGTCCCAGTTCTGGGCCAGCCACTGGGCGCCGCTGGCACTGTCGCGCTGGAAGAGGGCCGAGCAGCCATCCGGCTGGACGGGCTCGCCGGCATGGGTAAGGGCGATCTCGCTGCGTGCGTTGAGCACCAGCACATCCAGCGGGTCGATATCGGCCCCCCGGGCGATGCCGGCCATCTCTTCGAGAAGCTCCGGACAGACGTGCTCGATGGCCGCCTTGAAACGCTCGGCCTCATAGCGTGCGCCGTCCCAGTCGAGCCCGGCCATGTCCTCAAACATCCGGCGATAGGTCGCCAGACTGATGGCGATTTCCGACGCAGCCTGCCGACCGTGCGCTTCACCGATCTCGAAATGGGTGCCTCGAACATCGATATGTTTGACCACGTCGCTCTCCTGTTGTTATTTCACCTTGTCACGCTGTCAGCATGAGCCTCGCAACCCGATTCGTCGAGTGCTGTATCAGGCTGCTGCGATGCATCGCGCCCCGGCACCGGGGCCTGCAGGCGGTGTTCGGCGCCCGCCGGGCGGCCATGGCCCATGGCACATGACGCCCGGCGATGATGTAATGCGGCCATGACCACAACATCGCTTGATATCCCCACACTACCGCTGAATGGCCGCCGCCTGATCGAGGCCGGCGCCGGTACCGGCAAGACCTTTACGCTGGCCGCCCTGTATGTACGCCTGGTGCTGGGTCATGGCGGTGACGCTGCCTATCCGCGCCCCCTGATGCCGCCGGAAATCCTGGTGGTGACCTTTACCGAGGCCGCCACCGAAGAGCTGCGCGACCGCATTCGCGCCCGATTGCGTCAGGCCCGCGAAGTGCTGCTGGGACGTGCCGCAAGCGACGCCGTGCTGGACCGGCTGCTGGCGGATATCGACATCGATGATCGCGAGCGGGCGGCCTCGCGGCTCGACGCTGCCGCCCGGGTGATGGACGACGCGGCCATCTTCACCATTCACGGCTTTTGCCAGCGCATGCTCAAGCGCCACGCCTTCGACAGCGGCGCGCTGTTTGCCAGCGAGCTGGTGCCGGACAGCAGCGCGCTGTTCACCTCGCTGGTCGAGGACTACTGGCGGCGCCAGTTCTATCAGCAGTCCACGGCGCGCCAGCGGCTGCTGGCGCAGTGGTGGGAGACGCCAGGGGATCTGCAGCAGGAGATTGATCTGCTGCTGCACGGCGGTCGCCCGCGAGCACTGATGCTGGGCGAGCGGCTGATTCAGGCACCGGCGGCCATCGATGACGCGCTGGGCCGGCTGGATCAGGGGCTGGCGCAGGGCGAGGCCCATCTGGCCCGGCTGCGCGAGCTGTGGCAGACCTGTGGTGACGAGATCACGGCGCTGCTTCGAGAGGCGATCGAAGGCGGCACGCTCAAGGCCAACCTGTTTCGACCGGCGGATCTGGAGGCGCGCCTGACCGCGCTGGGGCAGTGGATGACGGGCGAGCACGATACGCCCGACGACACGCTCCGGGATACGAAAAAGCGGCTGTGGTGTTCGAGTACGCGTCTGCAGGACGGCGCCAAAAAGGGTCATGCACCACCGGCGCATCCCTTTTTCGAGGCGCTGTCGCAGTTCGAGACCCTGGTCGAGGAGCAGCGGGATCAGCAGGCCACCGTGCGCGCCCAGGTACTGGCCCATGCCCGGGATGCGCTGGCCGACGCGCTGGCCCGCGAAAAGCGTCGGCGCGGCATGTGGGATTTCAACGATCTGCTCAACAGTCTGGATGAGGCACTGGCGGGGCCGGCCGGGGCACGTCTGGCGGCGCGCATTCGCCACAACCTGCCGGTGGCGATGATTGACGAGTTTCAGGATACCGACCCGGTGCAGTACCGGATCTTTGCCACTATCTACGCCATGCCGCAACAGATGGCGGGGCTGGCGCCGGCAGGCGACGCGACGGACACGGGGCCGGCATTGTCGGACACCTCTGATGTGCCCACTGCGCTGTTGATGATCGGCGACCCGCGCCAGGCCATCTACGGCTTTCGTGGCGCCGATATCGAGACCTATCTGCAGGCGCGCCGCCACGTGGATCAGCGCTACACGCTGGATCGCAACTTTCGCTCGACCCGGACGATGGTTGATGCCGTCAATCGGCTCTTTGCTACCGACGATCCCTTTCAGCTGGCAGAGATTCCCTACGAGCCGGTAACCGCTCAGGGGCGTGATGAAGTGTTTGTCGAGGCCGGGGAGGCGGTCGAGGCGCTGACCTGCTGGCACATGGACAGCGATGAGTCGGTGA
This sequence comes from Kushneria sp. AK178, assembly GCF_053903105.1. Taxonomy (NCBI): domain Bacteria; kingdom Pseudomonadati; phylum Pseudomonadota; class Gammaproteobacteria; order Oceanospirillales; family Halomonadaceae; genus Kushneria; species Kushneria sp. AK178. The sequence goes on from NZ_CP096381.1 coordinate 1,431,466, forward strand.
AACGTGATGACTATCTCGACACCATGGCCGAGGCCACCTGTGCCGATATCGCCCGGCTGCTGTCGGGGGGGCGCCGCGGCGAGACCGGCTTTCAGGGGGGCGATGGTGAGCTCAGGCCCTTGAAACCGGCGGATATCGCCATTCTGGTGCGCACCGGCAGTGAGGCCATGCGGGTGCGCCAGAAGCTGCTGGAAGGCGGGATTCGCTCGGTCTATCTGAGCCAGAAAACTTCGGTATTCGAGTCGCGCGAGGCATTTCACCTGCTGCAGCTGCTGGAGGCCTGCGCCCATCCCCGTAACGACCGCTCCCTGCGGGCGGCGCTGGCGACCCGGCTCATGAGCGACTCGCTGGCCGAGGTGGCGCGTCTGGAAGCCGACGAGCTTGAATGGGAGGCGATGGTCGAGCGCTTTGATGGCTATCATCGCCTCTGGCAGCGTCAGGGCGTGCTGCCGATGCTGCGCGTGATCATGCGCGATTTTGATATTCCCGCCCGGCTTTTGACGCAGGTCGACGGTGAACGGGCGCTGACGGATGTGCTCCATCTGGGCGAGCTGGCACAGACCGCCAGTGCGCAGCTGGATGGTGAGCAGGCGCTGCTGCGCTGGTGGCATCAGTCGCTGGCCGGACGCTTTGACAGCGGCATGGACCCGCAATCGCTGATCCTGCGGCTGGAGAGCGATGACACCCTGGTGCGGGTCATCACCATTCACAAGTCCAAGGGGCTCGAATATCCGCTGGTCTATCTGCCCTTTATCGCCGACCACCGCGAGGTGGATGGCAAAAGCAAAACGCTGATGCTCAGCGACGATGCCCACGGCGCCTCGCTGGTCATGCAGTTCAGCGACGAGCAGCGCACCCGGGCTGACCGGAGTCGCCTGCAGGAGGACCTGCGCCTTTTGTATGTGGCGCTGACGCGGGCGCGCTATCTGTGTCGGCTGGGAGTCGGGCCGATCTACAAGGGGACGCCGCGCAAGGAGACGCCGGCGGGGGCGACGACCCTGTCGGGCGCCGCGCTGGGGGCGCTGCTGTGTCAGCACGGGGCGTGCACGTCGCTGGATACCGCCACCCTGCGCGAGGTGCTGACCAATCTGGTCACCCCGGGCAGCATTGCCCTGACCGCGCCGCCGACCGGGCCCGCGCAGGCCGCTCCCGTGGCCGGCGAGGCGCCGGAGATGGGCCGGGCACGCCGCTTTACCGGACGCATCGATCGCGACTGGTGGGTGGCCTCCTATACGGCGCTGGTCGAGGGCGCCCGCCAGCCCGGTGACATGACTCGCCAGGCGCGCGAGGCCATGCTCGAGGAACAGGACCCGGCGCTTGACCTGGAGGTGCTGAACGAGACCAGCCCCATCCCGTTGCCGCCGGTGCGTCGTCTGCTCGATTTTCCCCGCGGCCCGCGGGCGGGCACCTTTTTGCATGCGCTGCTGGAAAGCATCGATATCGATCGCCTGAGCGAGCTGAATGAGTCGGGGGCACGCTACCGGGACGAGCTCCATCGTCTGATTCGCCAGCGGGTGCAGCGCGCCAACCTGGATCCGCACTGGGTCATGGTGCTGCATGACTGGTGCTGCGCGGTGCTGACGGCGCCGCTGCATCCGAATCTTTCGGGGCTGTCGCTGGATCGACTGGATGGCTGGCGCAGCGAGCTGGAGTTCTGGCTGCCGGCACAGGGCATCAGCAGCCGCCGTCTGGATACGCTGATTCGTGAGCATGAGCCGCTGCCGGGGATACGGGCAGAGCTGGCTCCCCGAACGCTGGCCGGTATGCTCAAGGGCTATATTGATCTGGTTATCGAACACGACGGGCGCTTTTACGTGATCGACTGGAAGTCCAACCACCTGGGGGACACTCTGGAAGATTATGATCAGGCGGCCATGGTGGCCTCGGTGGTGTCACACCGCTATGACATTCAGTACGTGCTCTATACCCTGGCGCTGCACCGCCACCTGAGAAGCCGGCTGCCGGACTATGACTATGATCACCACCTGGGTGGGGTGCTCTATCTCTTTCTGCGCGGCATGACGGCCGAAGGCGGGCGTGGCGTGCTGTATCGCCGTCCGGCACGGGCGCTGATCGAGACGCTGGATCGGTTGCTGGCCGAAGGCGAGCGCGCCCTGAATGACGACAGCGCCGGGCACACGTCGATAGCAGCAGGAGAAGGGGCATGACTCGTACCGGGGACACCGATAGCGGCCAGTTTTCCCTGTTCGACGAACCGCTGGAGACACCGGATACCGACGGCGTTGTGCCGGGAGATGACGCCCGGTTCGAGCCCGGGCCGGCGCCGGAGGCAGAGCGACCGACAGATGCTGTGGACACGGCCCTGATCACACAGCAGCTCGAGCGCTGGATTGCGGTGGGCTGGCTGAGGCCGCTGGATGCCCATCTGGCCCGTTTCGTGAGCGCGCGCGAACCGGGCGGCGACCCGCTGGTGATGTTGAGCGCGGCGCTGGTCAGCCACCAGCTGGGGCGCGGACATATCTGTCTGGATCTCGACCATGCCCTGCGCGACCCGGATGCGGTGCTCTCCCTGCCGCCGCAGGACGGCCAACCGTCGGGAGAGGCGGCCGGCGTTGTTAGTCCCGGCGCGCTCCTGACGGCGCTTGAGGTCTCTCATGTCGAGACGTGGTGCGAGCGCCTGCAGGCGTCCGGCGTGACCGGGCGGGGCGCGCAGGATGACATGGCCCGGCCGCTGGTACTGGAGGAGCAGAGGCTCTATCTGCGCCGTTTCTGGCAGCACGAATGCAGCGTCGTGGCCCACCTTCAGGCGTTGATGGCCGATGCGAATGCAGTCAGCGACGAGATGATGGCGCGTCTCGAGGCACTGTTTCATGCGCCGGACGCGGCTGCCGGGCCCGACTGGCAGAAGGTGGCCTGCGCCATGGCGCTGCGCCACCGGCTGACCGTGATCTCCGGCGGGCCGGGCACCGGCAAGACCACCACGGTGACGCGCCTTCTGGCGCTGTTGCAGGAGAGCGCCCTGAACGAGCAGGGGCGCGCGCTGATCACTCATCTGGCCGCGCCCACCGGCAAGGCCGCGGCCCGACTGTCCCAGTCGCTGAGCGGGGCGGTGGCGGCGCTGGACGTCAGCGACGCGGTGCGCGCGGCCCTGCCGCGGGAGGCCACCACGCTTCATCGGCTGCTGGGCGTACAGCGTGACAGCCGCCATTTTCGCCATGATGGGGATCATCCGCTGGCGCTGGATGTGCTGGTCGTGGATGAAGCCTCCATGGTGGATCTGGAGCTGATGGCCGCGCTGCTGGCGGCGCTGCCGAGCCACGCGCGGCTGATCCTGCTGGGCGATCGCGACCAGCTTGCCTCCGTCGAGGCCGGCGCCGTACTGGGGGATCTCTGCGAGGGCGCCGACAAGGGGCGATGCAGCGAAGCCGTGCAGCAGCTGATGGAAAGGGCGGCCGGCCAGTCCCTGCCGGCACCGGACGCGCCAGTATCAATGCTTGCCGATCATGTGGTGGTACTGCAAAAAAGCTATCGTTTTCATGAGCATTCGGGCATCGGTGCGCTGGCGCGGGCTATCAATCGCGGTAGTCCGGAGGCGATCAGGCACTGCTGGCAGGCAGGCTTTGAGGATATCGAGCTTCAGGTGGTTCGCGATTCTTCGACGGCACTGATACGCCAGGCGGTCAGTGGCTATCGCCGGGCGCTCAGCGCCATGGCCGAGGGCGCCGGGCCGGAAGCGGTACTGGCGCTTTTCTCGCGCTTTCAGGTGCTTTGCGCGCTGCGTCGCGGGCCGTGGGGTGTGGAAGGGCTCAATGACGCCATTGTCGAGGCGCTCTTTCGGGAGAAGCTGGTGGGCGGTACCCGTGGCTGGTACGCCGGCCGGCCGGTAATGGTCACGCGCAATGATCCGCAGCTGGGGTTATATAACGGGGACATCGGCATTGCGATGGTCATGCCTGCCGATGACGCTCGTCATGACGGCGCCTCGGGCCGGCTGCGGGTGTTTTTCCCGCACCCCTCCGGCGAGGGCGTGCGCGCTGTATTGCCGGGCCGGCTGGGCGGGGTGGAAACGGCCTTTGCGATGACCGTACACAAGTCGCAGGGTTCGGAATTTGACCGGGTGCTGCTGGTACTGCCCGACCGGCCCAATCCGATCATGACGCGAGAACTGGTCTATACCGGGATCACCCGGGCCAGATCACACTGTCTGATCATGACCGCCTTTGCCGGAGCCATTGAAAATGCCGCGCTCAAACAGACATGGCGGGCGTCCGGCGTGGGCAGACGCCTTGACGCGTAAGCACCATGGCGCCTTCAGCGCTGGCACAGGCGTGTCAGCAGCTGGTAACGAACCACGGCCGGACAGGTGGCCAGATAGCGGCACAGCAGCTCTCGGGGGAGGGCTTCCATATCGGCCAGGCGCGTATTGTGAACGCGCAGATAATCGTTTGCAGACATGACAGTATCTCCTCTCTGGATGATCGACATGTGCTGATGGCAGTACGTCGTCGTGTCGTGATGGGCGCCGCCATGCAAGGGCTTTAATTCTTGTACATTATTTGTACAGGAGGTGATGGGTTGCCAGTCAGGGCTCATTAATTTTCACAATCAGCTGACGTTGAATTTCTGAACGCTGTTCTCTGAAGGCCTGCAGTCAGGGGGTTTCGAGCCTCTAAAGATGTCATGACACGGCCTCCCGGGGAAATGTCAGGGGTTTCGGGAAACTTGTACAAGAATCTTCCTGTAACGATCAGGGTCAGCATGTGCGCATGTCGGGAGCCGGGGCGACAGGGCTTTCGTGACATGTGATGGATCAGCAACGCACCAGGGAATCATCACGTATGGCAGCAACAACCCTTTCCAGGGCACAGGCCTGGGATCATGTATTGCGTGCGCGCCGTTTCGACTGGTCGGGCGGACGCTCTTATCAGCACGATATGGTGTCAATAACGGCCGGAGGCGAGTGGCACTGTAGCGATGACATCGAGGCTTCGGCGTCGCAGCTTTTTGATATCATGCTGCCGCTGGTGGCACGTGCCACGCCGCTGGTGATGGCGCAGCTGGGACAGAGTCTCGACGGACGCATCGCCACGGAGTGCGGGGCGTCGTACTACGTGACCGGACATGAGGGGCTGGTGCATCTGCATGCGCTGCGGGCGGTGGTCGATGCCGTAGTGGTCGGTGCCGGCACCGTGGCCACGGACGACCCGCGTCTGACCGTGCGTCATGTCAGCGGTGCGCATCCCGTGCGGGTCGTGCTGGACCCGCGCGGGCGCATGCCCGAGCGCCGCTTTGTCTTCGAGGATGACAGCGCCCCGACGCTGCATCTGGTAGCACATGCACAGGTAGCGCCCTGGCAGGCCTGTCACGCGCGTCACGGACACAACGTCAACGTTCTGGGGCTGACGGTGGGAGACGCGGGGGTCGACCCCCGCGAGGTCATCGAGATTCTGGGGCGTCAGGGGCTGCATCGCGTGCTGGTGGAAGGCGGGGGCATGACCGTGTCGCGCTTTCTGCAGCAGGGCTGTCTGGATCGTCTGCACAGCATGGTCACGCCCATGATCATCGGCTCGGGCAGGCCCTCCCTGACCCTGCCGGTAATCGAGTGTCTGAGTCGGGCCTTGCGCCCGTCGGCGCGTCATTACACGCTGGGAGATGATGTGCTGTTTGATCTCGACCTGACGCCTGTCGAACAAACAGACATGGATTAACCTCTCTTTTCAGGCCCTTGTTTGACTGTCTTTCCGGGACAATGCCAGGGTCCTCTCGCCATTGACTGGAGCCTGAAAATGAGTGTGAAAGGGTTGTTATCGCTGGTATTCGGCCTAACGCTGGTCGCGTCCGGGATCTGGTTGACGCTTGATCAGGGCCGGCAGGAGCGACAGTGGAATCTCAAGCAGGACGCCGCCAGCGGCGTGATGTCCGGCTCGATGCCCGGTGACGAGGCCACGGCCGACGAAAGCGACCAGGACAGCAGCGACGATAGCGGTATCGTCAGCGTGCTGCCCTAACCCCGGCCAAACAGTTGCCGAAAGGTGACGTGTCGTCCCAGCAGCAGGACCACGGCGCCGGGCAGACTCGACAGCAGTATGACGGCCCCGTAGGTCATCGAAATGGCCACGCCCTGCTGGGCGGGAAGACCGGCCAGTATCCAGATCAGCGCCGCTGCGCTCTCCCGGATTCCCCAGCCCGCCACGGACAGTGGAATGGCCATCGCCATCAGCACCGGTGGCGTCAGCGCCAGCAGTACGGTGGTCGATAACGGCTCTCCCAGCGCTCTGGCGCAGCAGACAAAGACCAGCATGTAGCTCATTACGATGGCCAGTGAGCTCATCAGCTGGCGCAGCCATAACCGCCGGTTCCAGAGCCCGCGCCGCAGATCCCGCCGCAGGGCGCTCAGCCAGTACGGTGGGTGCCGATGGACCCATACCCCTGCCAGCAGAACTGCCATCACTGTCACGTAGATCAGTGTGTGTGGCACTTCGGTGTCCTCATGCAACATCAGACCGGCCCGTGACAACCGTTCGACCAGCCCATGACGCAGCGGCGTAAAGAGAAGCAGCGTGATCAACGCCACCAGCAGCAGGGCGGCCTGCCCCGAGGCGCGCTCGATGATGACCGCCCGCAGCGCCGCACCATGAGACACCTGGCGCGTACCGTGACGCCAGGCGCGGCCCAGATCCCCCGTCACACCTCCCGGCAGCATCTGATTGAGAAAGGTAGAGAGATAGTATTCGCTGATGGCGGTAGGCAGGGGAAGCGACATCCCCATGTGGCGGACGGTCAGTCGCCAGCGCCAGGCGGAAAGCATGATCTGGGGCACCGAGATCAGCAGGGCGAGGCTTAGCCACGCCGGGGAGAGATCGCTCAGCCGTGCCAGGAGGGCGTCATGGTCTACCAGCCAGATAACGCTGCCCAGCAGAAGCAGCGTCAGCGTCCAGCGCAGCATCGATGTGTTCAGCAGGCGTCGATACCCGGGCGTGCTGCCCGGCGTCGGTCGGGGCTGGCCGGCGCTCATGGCGCCCCGGGCACGGCCAGCAGATCGGTGTGCCCCACGGTGATGGTGAGACGGCCCTGCGCAATGTGGTGCTGGCGTGTTTCATGCCACTGCCTCAGGGCCTGATGAAGATCGGGTGCCTGCGCCAGCGCGGCCTCCAGCCAACCCTGCACAAGCGATCGTGCCAGCAGCGCGTCGTCGGGCCTGGCGCAGTCCAGCTGCCAGGGGGCGCTGGCCCGGGTCACCTGATAGCCGGCCGCCTCAAGCAGGCGGGCGGCCACCGCTGGTGCCTGCGTGCCCAGCGCGCCGTTGAATCCCTTGTCGCGCTGCTGATGGGCGCTGATCAGTGTCTGCACCCGTTGATCCATCGCCAGCAGGTCGGCATCGCCAGGGCGGTCGTCACGGTCAACAAGGGCGTTGTCCCCATTGATGCTCATGGCCAGCCAGACCGCGCAGCGCTGCGACGCGCATCGCTGGATCAGGGTCTCGAGCCAGGGTTCGGATACCAGATCGAGCAGCGCCGAGGCGGTGACAATAGCCGTTTTTTCCAGCACGTCCTGCGTCAGCGCCTGATCCAGCCGGGAAAGGTCACGCTGCAAACAGTGCAGTTCGTCGATGTGGTCGGGTCGGCCATCGCCACGGGCGTGGGCCAGCAGTGCCGCATCCTGGTCGATCAGGGTCCAGTGCTGGGGCGATGGCAGACGGGGGGCGAGATAGCGCAGGTTGTTGCCGCTGCCACAGCCCAGGTCCAGCAATCGCAACGGTGTTTGATGCCGTCTCTCGGCCAGCCAGTGCCGGCAGGCGTCGGCCAGCGGCTGTTCGTCGCGGGCGCGATGATCGGCCGCTTCCCGCAGCGCCAGCCACGACGCGCTGAAATCACTGTGCTCGGCCATCTCATTGGAAGGCGATGTTGTCATTGGCACTGGCTCCGGTCAGGGCACGGCGCTGGCGTGCAGGCGATTGAGGCAGGCGAGAAACGCGTCGGCGGCGCCCGGCCAGTCGTTGAGGGTCTCGCGGGCCTTGAGCGCCCCCTGGCGCAGGTCCTGGTACCGCGTGCTGCGTGTAGCGGCGTCCTCAAACAGCAGCGAGCGCAGCGCGTGACGCAGCGCCGGCACATCATCGGGTGGGACGTGAACGCCGGCACTGGCGGGCAGGGTATCGGCCAGGGCGCCGCCGGTGGTCGTGATCACCGGCAGGCCATGGGCCAGCGCCTCGGTGATGACCATGCCATAGCCTTCGTAGAAGGAGGGCAGCACAAACAGGTCACTCTGCCGCCAGTGCGCTTCAAGCGCCTCGGGAGGCAGGGCGCCATGGAGGGTGACCCGCGCCTCGAGCTGGTGCTCGATGATCAGCTCGCGAAGCCTTTCGGTGTAGCGCTCGTCGCGGGTGTCATCGCCGATCAGATCACAGTGCCAGTCATGCGCCTTGAGATCGGCCAGCGCTTCGAGCAGCAGGTGCTGGCCCTTGCGCGGGATCAGGGTGGCAATGCACAACAGTTGCGGCGTGTCGTTGTCCGCCGGGGCCACCGGTACCGGCGTGATGCCGGGCTCGACCACGCTGATGCGGGCCTCATCAACGCCCAGCTCGATCAGGCGGCGCCGGGTAAAGCGGCTGGTCACGATAATGCCGGCGACTGTCTGCAGCGCCTGACATTCCAGCTGCAAAAGCGTGTCCCGCTGGCCGTCATCGAGGCCGGTTTCATCGCCCAGCGGATGATGGATAAGGCCCACCAGCGTCAGGCGATGGGCGTGCACGGCCAGTACCTCGGGCATGGCACTGGCGGCCAGCCCGTCGACGACCACCAGACTGCGATCGGTGCAGCCCCCCAGTGCCCGCTGCAGCGATTCACGGGCGATATCGTCCGGCCAGGGGAAGCGTCCATCCAGACCGATGACCTCGACGGCGATACCGGACTCGCGCAGCGCCTCGACGATGCGCCGGTCGTAGATATAGCCGCCGGTCAGCTGATCCGGGCGACCGGCAACGATCAGCGTCAGGCGGCGTACGGAGCGCTCAATGCTCATAGCGACCCTTCGTAGCTGGCCCAGGCGATGTGGGATTCGTGCAGGGTAACACTCAGTGCCGTCAGCCCCTTGCCGGTCTCGCCCAGCTGGTCGGCTTCGATCGAGGCGGCCATGCGGTCAAAGATGACCCGCGCCATGAACTCGGTGGTGGTGTTGCGCCCCTTGAACTCCTCGATCTCGTCAAGATTCTGCATGTTGATATCGCTGAGCACTTCAGAGAGCGTCTGGCTGGCCAGGCCGATATCGACGATCAGGTCGTCCCTGTCGAGCTCCGGACGCTTGAAGGTGACATCCACGATGTAGGTGGCGCCGTGCAACTTCTGGGCCGGGCCGAAGATCTGGCCGTTGAAACTGTGGGCAATCATGACGTGATCGCGAACGGTAAGGCTGTACATGGCGAAACTCCGGAAAGAAAAATGAATCAGGAACTGTAGCGAATTCGGTGGCACAGGGTGCCGGCCTCAGATGTCACGCGCGCCATGGTGTCGGGCAGCGCTTCAAAGTCACTCTCGGCATCGATCAGGATGTCCAGGCGGTCATCTTCCAGCAGCGACAGGGCCTGTGTCATGCGCTCACCATGCGTGCGCCGCGCTGCCCGCGACGGCGAGACCGTACCGACCTGGCTGGCCCGCAGCGTCAGACGGCGCGAATGGAATGCCTCACCCAGCGGCAGGGCCACCGGCTGCGCGCCGAACCAGCTCATCTCGACAATGGTGGCTTCCTGCCCGGCCAGATGCAGGGCCTTTTGAAGCCCGCCCTCGCTGCCGCTGGCATGAATGACCAGGTCGCACTCACCGCGCGCCTGCCCGGGTGTGGCGAAATCGATATCCAGCGCCCGGGCCAGGGCCTCGCGCGAGTCGTCGATGTCGATCAGCTCGACCCGGGTGCCCGGGATGTTGCGGCACAGCCAGGCCATGAGGGTACCGACAACGCCGGCGCCAATGACGGCAATGCGGTCGCCGACGCGGGGCGCGGCGTCCCACAGGCCGTTGAGCGCCGTTTCCATGTTGGCCCCCAGCACGGCGCGCCCGGGCGGTAGCGCCTCCGGCAGGGGAATGACCATGGAGAGGGGGACCACGTAGCGGTCCTGATGGGGGTGCAGGCAGAACACGTAGCGACCTTCAAGATCCGCCGGGCCTGCTTCCACCAGGCCCACGCTTGAATAGCCATACTTGACCGGCGCCGGGAAGTCCCCTTCCTGAAACGGGGCGCGCATGCGCGCGTATTCGCTTTCGGGGACCCGGCCGTGAAACACCAGGGTTTCGGTGCCCCGGCTGATGGCGCTGTAACAGGCGCGCACCCTGATTTCATCGGGACCGGGAGCCGTCAGCGGCTGCGTTCGAATGGTCCCTTGTTCGGGGGCTTCGACCCAGAAGGCGCGGGCGGTATGTTCCGAGCTCATTGATATCCCTGTGCGTGATGAAAGGAGCCTGTGCCGTCAAAAGGGCGCCGGGTAGTATAGACAGTGTCCATGGATTCACCGCGTCGTACAAAGCTTGAGCCAGTCTGTAGCGGGGGAGCGTCGGGCGTCACGCAATGTGAGCCACCGCTATATTGATAACATGGTTTATCATACCGACAGGCGCCCTGCCCGGGGTATGATGACATGCCGATGACGATTGTGCGTCCCTGTCAGGCCTTTTGGGAGTCATGGCCGCCAGGGGCAAGGATGTCTGCTAACGGTGCTGGAGGTCCCCGCCATGAGTGAACAACGGATCGCCATACGCCGCTTCACCTGGCCCGCATCCGGCGTGCTCGGGGAGCTGCTGGCCGGATTTGCCGCCCTGATGCTGCTGGCGGGGCTGCTGCACGTCATCTACACCGCACCGGTATCGTTTTATTGGATCGCCGGCGGTGTCTATCTGGCGCTGGCCGGCGTCATGGTTCGTGGCTGGCCCGCGGGACAGCAGCGCCTGGGCTGGGCCAATCGGGTCACGCTGGGGCGCGCGGTGCTGATCGTGCTGCTGACGGCCATGATCCCGCTGCCGACGTTTATCAACGAGCATCATCTGCTGGTGTTTGCCATGGCGCTGGCGGCCCTGGCGCTTGACGGCGTGGATGGCTTCGTGGCGCGTCGAACGCATACCGAGAGTCGCTTCGGGGCGCGTCTGGACATGGAGCTTGATGCCTTTTTTATCCTGATGCTGTGTCTGATGCTGGTCATTCAGGCCAAGGCCGGCGTCTGGATCATGGCCATCGGCGCCATGCGCTATGGGTTCGTGGCCGGCGCCTGGCGATGGCGCTGGCTTCGCAATGAACTGCCGGTCAGCTATCGCCGCAAGACCCTCTGTGTCTGGCAGGTCTCGACCCTGATGACGTGTCTGCTCCCCTGGGTGGTGACGCCCTGGTCGAATCTGCTGTTGGCACTGGCACTGCTGCTGCTGACGCTTTCCTTTGCGCTGGACATTGCCCACCTGTACAGGCATACCGCCCGCCGGGACTGCATTTCTGGTGCCAGCCGCCGATAGGGACTTCGGTGTGCCATTTTCTTCATGAATCCTCTTGATGAGTATCCGTATGGCCCGTGATGCCTTTGTAATGGCCGGAGAGACAGTGCTTCCCGGTCAGCGCCGCCAGATTGATGTGCCGGTAGCGCGCTTGTATACCCACACGCCGCTCAACATTCCGGTGGAGGTCGTTCACGGTCGTCGCAACGGCCCCGTGATGCTAGTGTGCGGCGCCATTCATGGCGATGAGATCAACGGCGTGGAGATCGTTCGGCGCGTGCTCAAGACGCGCTCGCTGTCGCGCCTGCGCGGCACCCTGATTGGCGTGCCGATCGTCAACGTCTTCGGGTTTGTCCAGCACAGTCGCTATCTGCCGGATCGCCGGGATCTGAATCGCTGCTTCCCGGGCAGCGACTCGGGATCGCTGGGATCGCGCATTGCCGCGCTCTTTCGTGAGCAGGTGGTGGATCTGGCCACTCATATTCTGGATCTGCACACCGGCGCCATTCATCGCACCAATCTGCCCCAGATTCGCGCCCAGCTGGAGCGCCACGAGCAGACCCGGGCCATGGCGGATGCCTTCGGGGCGCCGGTAATTCTCAACGCGGAGCTGCGTGGCGGCAGTCTGCGGGAATACGCCGAGCGGCGTGGCATTCCGGTGCTGACCTATGAGGCGGGGGAGGCGCTGCGCTTTGATGAGTGGGCCATCAGCGCCGGGGTGCGCGGCGTGCTGCGGGTCATGCGACTGCTGGACATGCTGCCGGCCGGTCGCGGCAGCCGGGTGCCGGCTTCCGAGGTGGCACGCAGCTCCAGCTGGGCTCGTGCGCCGATCGATGGCGTACTGCGTCCACGGGTTCGGCTGGGTGCGCGTGTGGTCAAGGGTGAGCGGCTGGGGATCGTGGCCGGGCCCTTCGGCAATGAGGAGGGCGACGTGCTGGCTTCCAGCGACGGCATTGTGATCGGCATGAGCAACCTGCCGCTGGTCAACGAGGGCGAGGCGGTCTTTCATATTGCCCGTTTTCACGAGCTCGAGGAGGCCGAGCAGGCCGTGGAAGCCTGGCAGGCGCGCGTCGAGTAGCGACAGGCCCTGACGCCGGCACGTCAGGGCACAGGCAGGGCCGGGATCAGACGGTAGTGGGGATGGGGGCGTCCATCGAAACCAGCCCTTCGTTCCAGAGGGTCTGCCACAGGGCGCCGGGAATTGGTGTGGTCATCAGGGCCTGATTTTCGGCGATGCGCTCGGGGCGGGTCGTCCCGGGGATGACGGCGGCGACGGCGCGCGGTGCGGCGCTGAACTGCAGGGCCACGGCACGGATATCGACCCCGAAGCGGTCGCAGATATCGCGAAGCCTTCGGGTGCGCTCGCGCATCTCTTCTGAAGCCTGCCTGTAGTCGTAGTGATCGCCGCCGGCCAGAATGCCCGAGTTATAGGCCCCGCCGATCACCAGGCGCGCGCCGCGACGATCGCACTCCGGCAGCAGGGTCTCCAGGGCGCCGTCATGGTCGAGCAGCGAATAGCGCCCGGCGAGCAGAAAACCATCGGGATCGGCCCTTTCAAGGGCGCGGGTGCAGGCTGCTACCCGGTTGACGCCCAGCCCCCAGGCACGAATCACGCCTTCCTCGCGTAGCCGTGTCAGGGCGCGGGCCGCGCCGTTCATGGCCTGATCGTGCACTTCTTCCCAGTGCTCGCCGTGGGCATCGGCTGCGCAGTCATGGATCCAGGCGATATCGATGCGATCCATGTTCAGACGCTCGAGACTCTCCTCGATGGAGCGCAGGGTGGCGGATTCCGAATAGTCGTACACCACCCTGTTGGCGCGACCATCGGCAAAAATGCCCTGTTTGGTTTCCTGCTCGTCAAGAATCAAACGGCCCACCTTGGTGGAGACCACGTAGGTGTTGCGGGATTCATCGGCCAGCGCCTCCCCCAGACGCATCTCGGAAAGTCCGGCACCGTACTGTGGCGCCGTATCGAAATAGCGGATGCCGGCCTCCCAGGCGGTGCGTAGCGTATCGATGGCGCGGGTGTCCGGCACCTCTTCATACATGTTGCCCAGTGGGGCGGTGCCCAGCCCCATTTTGCCCGGCAGTTCAAAGCGCATGACGCCTCCTTGACGATAGCGGTGACATGCCCGGACCGGATCCGGACGCTGCGTCAAGTATGGCCAGGGTGACGGAAAGGACAACTCTGACGGGGCGACCGGGACGACGCACCGGCCGGTATACGGGGCAGCCGATGATCGCTCTGCAGGGAGTTATCCGGGCATGTGGGCCGGCAGGGCCTGTTCGGCGTCGACGTCATCGACCAGCTCAAGTGCCTGATCAAAGACTTCGATGCCGGCGTCGGGGCGATGGGCGGTCTCGGAGAGATAGCGGCGAAAACGACGGCCACCGCGACAACCGGTGAAAAGCCCGAGCAGATGGCGCGTGATGTGATTGAGCCGGACGCCCGATTCAAGGCGCGAGAGCAAATAGGGCCGAAAGGCCTGCATGGCCTCATGCCGCGTCGGTGGTACGGTCGCTTCACCAAAGATGTCGCGGTCCACCCGGGCCAGCATGAACGGATTCTGGTAGGCCTCGCGTCCGACCATGACGCTGTCGACATGGGCAAGCTCGCGCTGGCAGTCATCGATGCTCTTGAGCCCGCCGTTGATGCCGATGTGCAGTTCGGGGTGCGCTGCCTTGAGGCGATGCACGCGCGGATAGTTCAGCGGCGGGACATCCCGGTTCTGTTTGGGCGAGAGCCCTTCGAGCCAGGCCTTGCGGGCGTGCACGGTGAAGGTCGAACAGCCGGCGGCGGCGACGGTGTCGATAAAGCGCGCCAGATCCGCGTCCTCGTCCTGATCATCGATGCCGATACGGCACTTGACCGTCACCGGAATCGTGACCGCCGCCTGCATGGCCGTCACGCAGCGTGCCACCAGCTCGGGATACCCCATCAGGCAGGCGCCGATCAGGTTGTTCTGTACGCGATCGCTTGGGCAGCCGACGTTCAGGTTGACCTCCTGATAGCCCCAGCTCTGCGCGATGGCGGCGCATTCGGCCAGCGCTGCCGGGTCACTGCCACCCAGCTGCAGCGCCAGCGGATACTCCCGGGCATCATGGCCGAGAAAGCGATCGCGCGGTGTGCCGTGCAGGATAGCGCCGGTGGTGACCATTTCGGTATACAGCAGCGCCCGTTGGGTCAGGGTGCGGGCGAACGCGCGCTGATCGCGCGGCGTCCAGTCCATCATGGGTGCAATGGAAAATCGACGCGCGGTGTCTGCGGCGTGAATCGGGGTCGTGGCGGGCATGACAGATGGTTTCCGGCGTTACGGGTCGGTCTCGAACAGGCCGTTATTTTCTCACAGTCCCGGCGTTTCGCCCAATCAGGACGACGACGTGCCATGGTAGATGGCGTGCTGGGTCTCGCGACACCACTGCGCGCCGTGTTCCCTGAGCAGTGCCTGATTGCGCTCGGGAATACGCTCGGGTTCAGGAAAGCGTGCCAGTGCGGCTTCGAGGCTGGTTTCGCGCAGCAGATGAAACAGGGGAAAGGGGGCGCGATTGGTGTAGTCAGCCGCGTCTTCACGGCCGGGGGCGGCCTGGCTGTCGCCGAACAGATAGTCGGGATGAAAGCTCGCCAGCTGATAGACGCCTTCGTAGCCTTCACTGATCATGAGCCGCTCGGCCATGTCGAGCTTGTCCAGAAAGGTAAAGAAATCCTCGGCGCCGGGCGTAAGGACCAGAAGGGTGGTTTCGGTATCCTCATGCCGGTCCAGGTGCTGGCACTCCTCGATGACGGCCATGAGCAGGGTTTCGTCGTCAGCGGCAGTGAGCTGGCGATAGCGAATGCGCTCTCGTTCGAACTCGGCGGCCGCAAACGGGCACAGATTCTGCACCATGACCCAGTCTCTCACCCAGCGTCGAGTGGCTTCCAGCGGATGTATCGTCACGATGTACTCTTTTTGAAGGGGCGTGAGCCGTGACCGATAGTGCGTCGGTCGCGGCTCACATACTAACCCCGGGCGGCGCGATGTGCAGCCTCGGGACTCTGTTGCCGATGGGCAACAGGGGACGATGGCGTTACTGGGCCTCGCCTTCAAGCGTGATGGGCATGCGGTCATCGGCGGTTTCTGCCCCGGAGCCCATCATTTCGTCGTGTGCCACGCTGTGCCTGAAATAGAGCGATACGCCGTCCATGCCGCCGATGTCGCGCAGCAGGGTCTTGGCCGCATTGAGGGACTGGGGCGTCATGATCGTGCCGTCCTCATTGAGCAGGGTGTCGGTATCGCCTTCGGCAGTAATATGCAGGGTAAATATATCGCCTTCCATCGACTCGATCACGATCTCGTCAATCCGGTTGGCGTGCGCCTTTTCGGTCAGTTCGTTGAGTTTCATTTGCCTCTCCATGGCCTTTGTCGTCAATGACTGTTCTCAAAGTAGCCTGGGCGTCTCAAAAGCCCCGTATGAACAGGGTTAAAAATTGTCATGAAAACGCCGGCGACCCATACCGGATGGGGGCGGCCGGCGCTATGATCAACGCATGGCACACAATATTTCGGAGACAGGTCGATGAGCGATAATAGTCCGCCGCTGGAGGATCTCAAGGGCAAGGCCAAGAAAGCATGGGGCACGCTTGGTGATAATGAATCGCTCAGCGACGAGGGAGAAATTCAGCAGCTCGCCGCCAGGCTTGAAAAGGAGCAGGGACTGAGCGCCGAAGAGGCGCAGCGTCAGGCCGAAAGGAGCTTTCTTGGCCGACGCTGACAGGCTGCCATGCCTTCGGTATCAGAGCCTTTCCAGCTCGTCGTTGTGTTCGGTGTCCAGCGGCTGAAAGCTGTCATCGACCAGCTTGAGCGTGCTGTTGTCTTCCATCAGCAGATAGACGGGCTCATGCTCATTATCGCCGCGGGCGGGATGCAGCACATAGATCGTGCCGCCGCCGGGGACCGCATTGCCACTGATGACCTTCCAGTTTCCCTTGCGCTTTTGTGTCTGCCCATCCTCGGGACCGCCTCGTAGCGTTTCGGTCAGGGTATAAACGCCGCCGGCGCTGTCCGTGCTGAAGTTCAAAGCCAGTTCGGTATCCACGCCGTCGCAGTTATCGCAGGGCAGGGAGCCGCCGTAGATCTGATTGGTGCCGGAGCTGCGCTGTGACGAACTGGTAGCCGGGTTTTCATCGCCCGTATCACAGCCTGTCACTAAAAACCCCAAAAACGTTGCTGTCAGCGCCAGCGCGCTAAAACGTGTCAATGTCGTGCTCCTTGCTGTTCTTTCATGTCTGTCCCGACAAGGGCGCCCATTGCCCTGCCTGCCCTGCCATGAAGCCTAAACGATCCGGTTCGCCATGTCTCTGTGACACTCTGGCACCACAGACCCTGCATACGCCATGGCATACCGCGACCATGGTCCAGGATCTATTGTTGTGCGCAGCCCCAGAAGCGACAATCCCTGAGATTTATCTTAATTTTTATATTGTCTTGTAAAGGGATCGGGCATGAAAAAGGGGTTGTGTTGCACGCTGGCGCTCATGAGCATGGGGGTAACGGCACAGGGCTGGGCAGCGGGTGCCTTCGATCCCGACGGTGATTACATGTTTGGTGACTGGGGTGGCGCGCGTACGGATCTGGCCGATCAGGGCGTGGCCTTTCGCCTCGAGCATATTTCGGAGATGGCCTATTCCGTCGATGGCGGTTTTCGCGACAAGCGCACCGGTCGCTATGCCGACCAGTGGACGGCCGGCGCCAATTTTGATCTTGATCGTCTGCTGGGGATTCCCGATGCACGGTTTCAGTTCACCCTGACCAACCGTAACGGCGAAAGCCTGACCAACGATGTTCTCAATAATCCCAATAGCGTTGGCGTCTCGTCCACTCAGGAGGTATACGGGCGTGGCAGCGTGACGCGCATTACCCAGCTGTGGTACGGCCAGTCCTACATGGATGACACCTTTGAGATCAAGGCGGGTCGCGTACCGGTGGGCGATGACTTCGCGGTCTACGACAGCAACTTCCAGAATCTCTATCTCGGCAGCGGCGAGCCCGGTAATCAGAACGGCGGTCTCTGGTACAACTGGCCGATCTCCCAGTGGGCGCTGGTCGGCAAGTGGAACGTGACCGACGAGCAGTATGCCCAGATCGGGTTTTTCAACCTCAACGAATCCAACCTGGATCGCGATCACGGGCTCGACCTGAAGCACAGCGGTACCCGCGGTACCCTGATCCCGGTTGAATATGGCTTCGAACCCGATCAGGGCGTCAACGGACTGCCGGGTCAGTATCGGCTGGGGTATTACTATAGTAGCGCCGATGCCGATGATTACTCGTCACGCGACAGTGCCTCGGATGCCGAGAAGAGTCATCGCTACGGACTCTACTATGTCATCAATCAGCAGGTGACCCGTCATGACGACGATCGCGATCGGGGCCTGAGCGTGTTCAGCATGGGGACGTGGAACGATGGCGATACGGCCACCTTTGACCGCTATCTGTCGGCCGGCGTGACCTATGCCGGTCCCTTCGACGGTCGCGAGCAGGATGAAATCGGGTTTGGTCTGGCCTATGCTCACGTCAACGATGACTACAATGCCTGGTCGCGTTCGGGCAACGCAGCGCTGGTGGGCGGCTCGTCCGCACCCGACTATGTGCCGCGACAGGGAGAGGAGTACAACGCGGAACTCTATTACGCCCTGCAGGCCACGCCCTGGCTGGCCTTCCGCCCCAATCTGCAGTATGTGCGCCATCCGAGTGCAGACAGCGATGTGGATGATGCCTGGGTCGCCGGCCTGTCGGTGCTGGCCACCTTTTGACGTCGGACAGGGCGCTACTGCGGTGGCGCCCTGCGGATGCGCGGTGGCTGAGGCGGCCATTCGTCGACGGTTGATCCGCGCTCGATCAGCGGCAGAATCTCGTGAAGCTGTGCCGGTATATGGCGCAGTCCGCACTCCCAGACAATCACGGCATGCCAGCCCAGGTCGTTGAGCTGCTGCAGCTGACGGCGATCACGCATGACGTTGCCCGCCAGTTTTTCCTGCCAGAAACTTTTGCGCGTCGCCGGTGACGTGGCATAGAAGCAGTGCTCGTGACGATGCCAGAAGCAGCCGTGCACGAAAATGACACACCGATGGCGCGGCAGGGTCAGATCGGGCGTTCCCGGCAGGTCGCGTCGGTGCAGGCGAAACCGATAGCCGCAGGCATGCAGGTAGCGCCTGACCAGAAGCTCCGGTTTCGTGTTTTTGCCCTGAATGCCCGCCATCATGCGTGAACGCGTAGCGGCGTCAACAACATCGACCAAGGTCATGACCTCTCGTTTCGTGCCTCTGGAGGCACTCAGTGTAGGCGTTCATGACCCTGACGGGGTGTCAGAAATTCATGGTCTTCATGGGCCAGATCGCGGGAAGGGCCGCGTGAAGGATGATCCTGTCGTCATGAAGACACACTTGTGGGTCGCGGCCGCTGCTTTCGTCGAAAAGATGCAGGCGCATGTCGCCATCCTGCTCGATTCGCTTGACGCCCAGTCGGTCATTTTGTTCGACAAGGTAGAGCCCGTTGCCGTCAAAGCGGACACATTGTCTTGCCAGCATCAGGGTGCCCTGCGGGCAGAAATCGAAGTGCCCGGGGTGCTGGGGTGTCAGTAAATAATCGCCCTGTTTGATCAGCTCACTGTCGATAAAGCCCATGGCAAAATACGACATCGGTACCGCATCAGTGCCGACCGTTTCGGGGGATGTTGTCAGTGGATAAAGAGGCAGCGACAGCAGCGTGGCATGATTGTTTCCAGCGCTGCTGTGGGCATTGCCCAGCAGATGGGCAATGCTGCAGCGCAGTGCTTTTGCCAATGGCTCCAGACGCGAATGCCCGACGCGTTTGATGGTGCCATTTTCCCAGTAGGAAATGGTGACATCTGAAACTCCGACGCGACGGGCCAGCTCCGCCTTGCTTAATCCACACTGTTCTCGCAGTTTACGAATGCGCTCGCCCAACTCGTTCATGCGTGGCCTCACATGTCTCATAAGCGGGCCAGCATAGCGATCCGGGTATTAAGTATGTTTAACAGTTTGTCACCGAATGAATAGAAGTACGGCTGACCGACCTGGTTTTCTGGTGTTAGTTTGTTTATTCGTAAAAGCTGAAGAATTTGAAGTCTTTGACGATCTTTTAATTAGTTATTTTTGATATTGATTATTGACCCAGCCAGCCGGCCAGCAGGGGAAGAAGAATAGCGCTCAGGGCGCCATTGAGCCCCATGGCCAGGCTGGCAAATGCCCCGGTTTGTGCATCGATGCCGAAGCCGCGTGCCGTGCCCAGGCCGTGCCCGTTGAGTCCGAGGGCCAGGCCGATCACACGCGGATCCTGACAGCGCAGCATGACGGCCAGTGGTGGAATGGTGGAGGCTGCCAGAATACCGGTCACCGTCACGATACCGGCCGTCAGACCGGGGTAGCCGCCCAGTCCTTGTGAGACGCCGATGGCGATGGGCGTCGTAATGGACTTGGGGGCCAGCGAGGCAAGCATGGCCGGAGAGAGCCCCAGCGCCCAGGCAATGGAGAGCGTTGCCAGACAGGCGGTCACGGCGCCCACGATCAGGCTCACCGTGACGGGGATCAGCAGACGTCTGATGTGTTGAAACTGCTCATAAAGCGGCACGGCCAGCCCGACGGTGGCCGGCCCCAGCAGCAGCGTCAGCCAGTGGGCGCCGAGATAGTAGCTGTCGTAATCGATCGGCAACAGCGCAATGAACAGCGCCAGAATCAGGCTGCCGGTCAGCATCGGTGGCGCCCAGCTGGGGTAGCGCATCAGCCGATACAGGGACAGGGAGAGCATGTAGGCGGCAAGGGTCATGACGATGGCCAGTGCCGGACTGGCCATCATGTCCCGGACGAGCGCCTGGAACGTCATGACGCGTCCGCTGGGTCGTCCCGACGCTGCTGCCAGCGCACCATGGCCTGCATGGTAGCCAGCGTGACCATACTGCTGATCAGGGTCCCCAGCACGACGGCAATCAGCAGCTTCAGCCAGTTATCGGTCAGGGGGCTTCCCAGAAAGAAAAGACCCGCGGCACTGGGCAGGATCAACAGCGTGAAATAGTGAATCAGGTGACTGGCGGCTACCCCCATCGAGCGTGACGAGCGCCGGCGCATGATCAGCACCAGAAACAGCAACAGCATGCCCAGCACGCTACCGACCACGGGCAGTGCCAGCGTGGTCTGTAAAAGATTGCCGATGACCAGAAAGATCATCAGCCACATGAATCCCTTCAACATGGCAGCCTCTGGAATAACAGGGTCGATGTGTCCGACGGTGGTGGCCGACGAACGGGCCTGGCGGGTTGTGTCTTCAGCTCATGATAAGCTAATGATATAACAGAGTGCAGTGACAAATCGTGACGGCTTTTCGGCAGCGGCTTGTCTGTCATGCTGATATTGGTGGACGCTTTATTCATATCCTTAAA
Source organism: Kushneria sp. AK178 (assembly GCF_053903105.1). NCBI lineage: Bacteria > Pseudomonadati > Pseudomonadota > Gammaproteobacteria > Oceanospirillales > Halomonadaceae > Kushneria > Kushneria sp. AK178. Next base: position 1,452,324 of record NZ_CP096381.1, read on the forward strand.
TGGGGCAATGGTTCATGGCAAAACGCATCGAATTTGCAGAAACCGGCGGGCCGGAAGTGCTCAAAATGCGCGACTTCGAGCCCGGCGAGCCCGGGCCCCACGAGGTTCGGGTGACCAACTGGGCCATTGGTCTCAACTTCATCGACATCTACGTGCGCACCGGTCTCTATCCGGTGGGTGAGCTGCCTTCAGGACTGGGCACGGAAGGGGCAGGGGTCATCGAGGCAGTCGGGGAAGAGGTAACCGGGTTCAGGGAAGGGGATCGCGTGGTCTACGCCACCGGCCCGCTGGGCGCCTATTCGACCCACCACACCCTGCCGGCCGACAGGGTCATCATGCTGCCGGACAGCATCGGTTTCGATCAGGCCGCCGCTGCCATGTTGAAGGGCCTGACCGTGCAGTACCTGCTGCGTCAGGTCTATCCGATCAAGCGCGGCGATACCTTCCTCTTTCATGCCGCGGCAGGTGGCGTCGGGCTGATCGCCTGTCAGTGGGCCAGAAGCCTCGGCGCGCGGCTGATCGGTACGGTCTCGACCCCCGAGAAGGCGGAGTTTGCCCGCAAAAACGGTGCCTGGGCGACCATCAACTACCGCGAAGAGAACGTGGTCGAGCGCGTGCGCGAGCTTACCGAGGGGCAGATGTGCCCGGTGGTCTATGACTCGGTGGGCCGGGACACCTGGGAGACATCGCTGGACTGCCTGGCGCCACGCGGATTGATGGTAAGCTTTGGCAATGCATCCGGCCCGGTCGAGGGTGTCAACCTGGCCACGCTGAACAAGAAGGGATCGCTTTTTGTGACGCGCCCGAGCCTTGCCGGCTACGCCGATACCCGCGAGCGGCTGGAGGCGATGAGCCAGGAGCTCTTCGGCGTCATGAACGATGGCAGTGTGCACGTCAACATCGGCTGTCGCTTTCGTCTTGACGAGGCCGGCGAGGCGCAGGACAACCTCGCCTCACGTCGCACGTCAGGCTCGACCATCCTGATCCCCTGAACAGAAAGCCCCGGCGCTGTCGGTGCCCGAAAATGTATGCGACAGCGCAGGTCTGACTACCACTCGATCGGCGTATCGTTCCAGTCATAAAACGCACCGCTGTCTTCCGGTGTGCGTTGATCGATGACCGCCAGTAGCCGCCCGGCGACAAATTCCGGGGTGAAGAGCTTCTGTTCCGGCACTCTGGCCTGGAAAGGACGGGAGAGATCGGTGTCCGTCGTGCCCGGATGCAGACACAGCAGGATGGCCTGCGGATTGCGACGTCTGAACTCGATCGATGCCGTTTTCATCAGCATGTTGAGCGCTGCCTTGCTGGCGCGATAGGCGTACCAGCCGCCCAGATCGTTATCACCGATGGAGCCTACGCGTGCCGAGAGCGTGGCGATGATGGCCGGATGGCGTGTCAGGCGATCGGTCAGGGTGCTGATCAGCATGGCGGCCGTGGCGGCGTTGACGCGAAAGGCATGATTCAGCGTTTCGAAGGAGAGTCTTTCAAGCCGCTTTTCGGGGGACATGGTGATCGACTGATCGTTCTGACCGTCGTGCAGCACGCCGATGGTATTGAACAAAAGATGGATCGGCGTTTTGGACAGGTAGTCATCAAGCGTTGCCAGCCCCGCGTCGGACGTAATATCAGCCTCGACGATCTCCAGTCGGTTTTCCTCCAGTCGGCTGTCCTGTGCCAGTCGCTCGCGATGGCGGGTCACCGCCACAATGCGTCCGGCCCGTGGGTCCTGTAGAAGTTCCGACAACAGGGCCCTGCCGATGCCGCCGCCACCGGTGATGACGGCCGTGTAGTGATCGGGAAGATGGTCAAGCATGTCGTGGCTCGCCTGTTTGATGAAAAACGGGTGAAGGTTTCCTCAAGCGTAGCGGACCCTGAGGCCTCAGGCCGGACGCATGAGACCGGCCAGCTCCGGGTCGATGCGTCGATACAGTGTGGCCAGACGGCTGTCGGGGTCTGCCAGAAGACGCTCGGGCGTGTCGTGTTCGACCAGATGGCCCTCATCGAGCATGGCGATTCGATCAAAGTGCTCAAGCTGCGTCAGGCGGTGGGTGATCACGATCAGCGTGCGGCCACGACAAAGATGGCGAATCGCGTGCCATACCTGCTGTTCAGTGGCCTCATCCAGACCCTCGGTGGGCTCATCGAGTAATACAATAGGGGCCTGTCGCAGCAGGGCGCGGGCGATACCAAAGCGTCTGAGCTGCCCACCCGACAGGGAGCTGCCGCGTTCATCCGGAAACCCCGACAGCCCATCAGGCTGTTGATCCAGCCAGTCGCGCAGCGACAGCGCCTCCAGCACGGCCATGATCTCCCCATCATTGATCTCCCGGCCCATGGTCAGGTTGTCCCGATAGCTGGCGGTGAAAAGGTGCGTCTCCTGCTGGGCAACCGTAAACTGCGCGCGCAGGGTGGCCTCATCCAGACGGTCCAGGGGGGCGCCGCCCAGCGTCATGGTGCCCTCGCTCGGCGACACGAACCGGATCAGGCTGTTGAACAGGGTCGTCTTGCCGCTGCCGGAAGGCCCGAGAACCAGCAGCTGCTCGCCTTCTTCGATAGCCAGACTGATCGAGGCGAGGGCGGCAATGCCGGCATCGAGTTGCACGCTCAGATGGTCGATGGACAGTCGGGTACCGTCAGGCACCTGCTGCTCGCCGTCTTCGGGAAAATCGGTTTCCGACACGCTGGCGCGAATGTCGTCCAGTCGTGCGGCGGCGCGCTGAATGCGCCCCAGGTGCTGCCAGGCCCGGGGGAGCAGAGCGATGGCCTCAAAGGCGCCCATGACCGCAAGGCCCATGAGAGCGACCAGGGTGGCATTCATGCCGTGCTGGGTGACGGCCCAGCCGGCCATGCCCAGAACGCCGGTCAGGGTCAGGCCGAGCAGCGCCTGGGAGAGCAGCTGCGAATTGCCCCATTGACGGGCCAGATGATGCTCGTGGTCATCACGGGTGTGTTCGCCCCTGATCAGGTTATCGACCTCGCTCTGCCACCGGTTGTAGATCATCAACTCCGACAGGCCATTGAGACGCTCCAGCAGCCGGGCTCGCAGGCGGGTATTGTCCTGCTGCCAGGCATCGGAGTGACGGCGGCCGGTACGCCAGGCAAGCCAGGGGCCCAGCAGGCCCGAAAGCAGCAGCGCCAGCGCGGCAAAAAGGCCGATGGCCGGGGCAAAGACACCGATGACCACCCCACAGATGACGATGCCCAGCAGGGCCACGATGGAGGGTGCCAGTACCTGTAGATAGAGCCCGTCCAGGGCATCGACATCGGCCGTCAACCGCGTCATGAGTTCACTCTCGCCGTGGCGCTGGAGCTGGGCGGGCGAGAGCGGTTCGAGCCTTTCATAGACGTGGCGTCGCAGCCTCGAGAGCAGACGAAAGGTCGCGTCATGGGTCACGAGACGCTCGGCATAGCGGGTGCCGGTACGCGACAGGGCAAAAAAGCGCACGCCGGCCGAGGGCAGCAGGTAATTGAAGGTCTGCGCCGTGGCAATGCTCAGACCGGCCAGTGCCGAGGCGGACAGAAACCAGCCCGACAGGGCCATCAGACCGATACTGGAGGCCAGCGCCATCAACTGCAGGGCAATGCCAAAACCCAGCAGCCAAGCCCAGGGTTTCATGAGGCGCAGATAGGGCAGGAGCTGTTTAAACATCGCGCATCTCCGAACTGGCGGTGGCGATCGGGCGCGCCAGTGGCCCGCCGGGCGCGCGCAGGGCATCGAGTGTGTCCAGCGCCTGCACTCGCCCCTGGTCCAGCATCAGGACGCGATCGGCCAGCGCCAGCAGTTCCATTCGATGGGTCAGCAACACCACCGTACGCCCCTGACAGAGACGTTCCAGTGTCTCCATCACCAGCCGTTCACTGGCCTGATCAAGACTGGCAGTTGGTTCATCCAGCAGTATCAGGCGGGCATCGCGCAAAAAGGCGCGCGCCAGCGCAATGCGTCGTGCCTGGCCGCCGGAGACGGCGCGGCCGCCTTCGCCCAGCCGTGTGTCGAGCCCGTCGGGCAGACCGGCCAGCCAGTCCTTGAGTGCCGCCTGCTCCAGGGCCTCCAGCAGGGCCGCATCATCGGCCCCGGCGTGGGCCAGACGCAGGTTGTCGGCCAGCGTGCCGGAGACGATCACGGCTGACTGGCCGACCCAGGCGATCTGATGCTGCCAGTCATCGGGGCGAATATCGGTGAGCGCCCGCGGCGATCGGGTGCCATCCGTGACGCTTAACGTTCCCGCCTCGGGGTGCATGAACCCCATCAGTACGTTGAGCAGGGTCGACTTGCCGGCGCCGCTCGCCCCGATGACGGCCAGCGTTTCATCGGCGCGAATGTCGATGGAGACGTTATCCAGCGCTGCAGTGCTGCGTCCGGCGTAACGCGCCGTCAGACCTTCAAGAGAGAGCCGGAGACTGCCCTCGGGCTGCCAGACCGGCTGGCCGGTATCGCGTTCGAATACCCGGCGATTGAGGATGGGCATCAGATCCTCGGCGGCGGCTTCGGCCTCGGCTTTGGCATGATAGTGCACACCCAGATCGCGCAGGGGCTGATAGAACTCGGGTGCCAGAATCAGGATGAAAAGCCCGATAAAAAGGTTGATGCCGTGGTCGTACATGCCGAAATCGAACTGGCCCAGATAGACAAAGCCCAGATAGAGCGCCAGAAGGGCAATCGACACCGAGGCGAAAAACTCCAGCACGGTCGAGGAGAGAAAGGCCAGCCGCAGGACACGCATGGTACGGCGTCGAAAGCCTTCGGACGTCGCGTGAACGTCTGTTGCCTGGCGCTTGCTGGCACCGAAGAGTTTGAGGGTGGAAAGCCCCTGAAGCGTGTCCAGAAAGTGTCGGCTCATGCGACCCATCTCCAGAAACTGGTCTTCCTGACGTTTTTTGGCACCGATGCCCACCATGGCCATGTTCAGCGGAATCAATGGGCCGGTCGCGACCAGGATCAGTGCCGCCGCCCAGCTCAGCGGGGCGACGGCCACCACGATAATCAGCGGGATAATGCCGCACAGCAGCATCTGAGGGCGATAGTCGGCATAAAAGCCCTGCAGGGCGTCGACCTGATCCCAGACACGGTTGCCCAGCGTGGCGCTGTGCTGGCGACGCGCCCACAGCGGGCCGAGAATGGCGATGCGCTCGAGAAGCTCCCGGCGTACGGACTGACGGATTTCAATGCCGCTGCGAGTACCACAAATGGTGCGCGCCCGGATCAGCAGGCCGCGTACGATAAAGGCCGGGGGAAGCAGTAGCAGGGGAACAACAATGGAGGCGAAATCAGCCCCGTCGATTACCAGGCGCTGAGCGACGGCGGCAATGCACCATGCCTGAACGAGCAGAACCAGCGTTGAAAGGGTGCCTGCGATGACCGACAGGCGGGTCCAGCGAGCGCCTCGAGCGGCAGTGCGCTGCAGCCATTGGCGTGGTGTTTCGTTTGATGCCATGACGGCTCCATCGAGAGCGGAAGTACAATATCAACAAAAAAGCAGGTGCACGCACAGCGGTGTGTCGTCGCAGTTATAGCGGTCAGCCCGTGCGTGACGCCGGTTGCCACCTTAAGCGGGGGCGTCAGTTGGCGTATAATAGTCGCACGTTTTCCAGCCAATGGCCGTTTTCATGACTGTACGCACGCGTATTGCCCCTTCGCCGACCGGGGACCCCCACGTCGGCACCGCTTATGTGGCGCTTTTCAATCTCTGCTTTGCCAGACAGCACGGCGGTGAGTTCATCCTGCGTATCGAGGATACCGACCGGGTGCGTTCAACGGCCGAGTCCGAGCAGATGATTCTGGATTCGCTGCGCTGGCTGGGTATCGACTGGGCCGAAGGGCCGGATGTGGGTGGGCCCCACGGTCCCTACCGCCAGAGCGAACGCGGCGATATCTATGCCGCTCATGTGCAGAAGCTTCTCGACAGTGGCCATGCCTTCAAGTGCTATCGCACCAGTGACGAGCTTGATGAGATGCGCGATGCCCGCAAGGCGCAGGGGCTTTACGCTGCGCTCAAGCCCGAGGATCTCTATCTGGATGAGGCCGAGCACGCTCGACGTGAGCAGGAAGGCTGGCCGCATGTGGTGCGCATGAAAGTACCCGGCGAGGGAAGCTGTCGCTTCAATGACATGCTGCGCGGCGAGATCGAGGTGGAGTGGGCGCAGGTGGATGCCCAGATCCTGATGAAGTCCGACGGCATGCCGACCTATCATCTGGCCAACGTGGTGGATGATCACCTCATGGGCATTACGCATGTGCTGCGCGGCGAGGAGTGGATCAATTCGGCGCCAAAACACATTCTGCTCTATGAGTATTTCGGCTGGGACATGCCGGTACTGTGCCATCTGCCGCTTCTACGCAACCCGGACAAGTCCAAGCTGTCCAAGCGCAAGAACCCGACCTCGATCAACTATTATCGTCGCATGGGGTATCTGCCCCAGGCCGTTACCAACTACCTGGGGCGGATGGGCTGGTCGATGCCCGACGAGCGGGAGAAGTTCACGCTCGATGAGATGATGGCGAATTTCGACATTCACCGCATCTCGCTGGGCGGCCCGGTCTTTGATCTCGACAAGCTGACCTGGCTCAACGGCGTCTATATCCGCGAGGACCTTGATGATGACGCTTTCATGCGCAAGCTGATGCAGTGGACCTTCAATGAGGAGTACGTGGAACAGATCCTGCCTCAGGTCAGGCCGCGGGTGCAGACGCTTGCCGAGGTCATGCCGCTGGCCGGTCATTTCTTCTCGGGACTGCCGAACCTGCAGGCCGAACAGTTCGATGAGACCGGCATGACGCGCGATCAGACGGTGCGGCTTTTGCAGTTTCTGCTCTGGCGTCTGGAAAGTGTACGTCGCTGGGACAAGGAAGCACTGCTTGCCGAGGTGAAGTTGTTGTCGAGCTATCTCGAGCTCAGGATGAAGGCCTTTCTGGCACCGGTGTTCATTGCCGTGACGGGCAGTCAGACCTCGACGTCGGTCATGGATGCCATGGTGATTCTGGGCTCGGACATGACCCGCGCACGACTGCGACACGCCATTGCCGTACTGGGCGGTGTTTCCAAGAAGCAGAACAAGGCGCTGGAAAAGGAATACCGGGATCTGCCTGCGCCTGATGCGTAAGAAGGCTTGACGCTTTGCGTCGTGATCAGTAGGATACGCCCCGTTCCTGACCGCAGTCACCTGCACAGGTCGGGGCATCGGGGCCTTAGCTCAGCTGGGAGAGCGCGACACTGGCAGTGTCGAGGTCAGCGGTTCGATCCCGCTAGGCTCCACCATCTCTTGCGTCCCATTCGTCTAGTGGTCCAGGACACCGCCCTTTCACGGCGGTAACAGGGGTTCGAACCCCCTATGGGACGCCACCTCCTTCCTGATGTTTTTCAAACATCGTTTTGTGCCAGCACTGCGCACTGATCATTTGTTGATCCGAAGCGGATTTTTCTGCGTCCAAGGCTTGACACCTTCTGAAACTGTCCACCGATGCGGCTTCCTGCCAGTCTGTTTCTCGCCCGGGTCCGGGTGTGACGTCTATCTCATTGTTTTTATAAAAAACTCTTTATATTCAATTGCTTACGCTTGATCAAAAAATATCCAATCTGTCTGGAGCGCCCTGAATATGGCGATTTTGAGACCTTCTTCATACGTTATGAACAGGTTTATCCACAGATTGTGTGGACAATAAAACCCCTGCTTTGCGGCGATGGTGTCAGGGGTAATTGTCAAGCAATAAAAAGCATGAGGCAGGGCAGGCGATGAGGTAAGCCAGCCCGTCCTGCGAGCATAAAAAAGGCCGTTGACGACGGCCTTTTCGCGTGTGGGGTCATGGCGTCACTCGGCGCCGGGATAGTCCCTTTGCGTATACCCCTTGTAGAGCTGTCGCGGCCGCCCGATACGGGTGCCGTTGGTAATCATCTCGTTCCAGTGGGAAATCCATCCCGTGGTACGTGCCACGGCAAAAATGACCGTGAACATGTTTTTGGGAATGCCCAGTGCACGCAGGATGATGCCGGAGTAGAAGTCAACGTTGGGGTAGAGCTTGCGTTCGATGAAGTAGTCGTCTTCCAGTGCGATCTCCTCGAGGCGCTTGGCGATCTTGAGCTGAGGATCATCGCCCATGCCGAGCTCTTCAAGTACTTCGTCGCAGGTCTCCTTCATGACCTTGGCACGCGGGTCGAAGTTTCGATAAACCCGGTGACCGAAGCCCATGAGGCGGAAGGAATCCTGCTTGTCCTTGGCGCGATCGACAAAGCGCTGGATGTTCTCCTCGGACTCGTCGCCGATCTCGGCGAGCATGTTGAGCACCGCTTCGTTGGCGCCGCCGTGGGCCGGTCCCCAGAGTGCCGCGATGCCGGCGCTGATACAGGCGAACGGATTGGCACCGGTAGAACCTGCCAGACGCACCGTGGACGTCGAGGCGTTCTGCTCGTGATCGGCGTGCAGCATGAAGATTCGATCCATGGCCTTGGCCGCCACCGGATTGACGTCATACGGCTCGCAGGGATTGCTGAACATCATGTAGAGAAAGTTCTCGGCATAGTTCAGATCGTTGCGCGGATAGGCGAACGGCTGGCCGATATTATACTTGTAGCACATGGCGGCCAGCGTCGGCATTTTGGCAATCAGGCGGATGGCCGACACCTGGCGGTCATGCTCCTTGGTGATGTCCAGATTGTCGTGATAGAAGGCCGACAGGGCACCCGCTACGCCGCAGAGTACGGCCATGGGGTGAGCATCGCGGCGAAAGCCCTTGAAAAAGTTGACGATCTGCTCGTGCACCATGGTGTGGCGCGAGACGCTGTCGCGAAATGCGTCGTAGGTATCCTTGTCGGGAATTTCACCGTTGAGCAGCAGATAGCTCATTTCGGTGTGGTTGGAATGCTTGGCCAGCTGTTCGATGGAGTAGCCGCGATGCAGCAAAACGCTGTTGGCGCCATCGATGTAGGTGATTTCGGATTCGCATGACGCCGTGGAAACAAAGCCGGGGTCGTAGGTGAAATACCCCTGATCTATCAGGCCTCGGACATCGATCACATCGGGTCCCGTGGTTCCCGAATAGATAGGCAGCTCGACGGGAGCATCCAGACCGTCGATCGTCAGTTGCGCCTTCCTGTCAGCCATAAGGCCTCCTCGATTTATATAAGGTACTGTTCTGTCAGGTATGTCCGCCAAATCGCCAGGGCACACTATTGAGCGGGTGCGACAGTTTGTCAATTCCGTGCACCCCCGTGGGCGGGGATGATGCACTCATTTCATGGTCGCGTAACGGAAAGCCTTCTTTAATGTTTATATGGCACGAATATAGCCTGTTTTGCCATGAATTTTGAGCGTACAAAACGGTTACACAAATGTGCGGCAATTTGTCATCCGCATGGCGGGGACATATAATAAATGGCCGCGCGACGGGCGATTCATCGCCTGTCCAGGCGACCTGACCTGATGATAATCGAATCCTACCAAATACTGCCCGTGGTCTATTCATGCGGGCCGGGAGAGAAAAGCGCCGTGAAGAGTCAACAACCCTTGTCGACTGCCAAGCGTCCGGTGAACCTGGACCTTTCAAGCATCCAGTTTCCCCTGCCTGCCCTCGTATCCATTTCGCATCGAGTGTCAGGCATCATGCTGTTTATCGGCCTGATCTTTCTGATGTGGGCCTTTCAGGTTTCCCTGTCATCTCCTGCCGGGTTCGACACCGTTCGTGAGGCCATGGCCCACGGCTTCTTTGCCAGGCTGGTGCTCTGGGGGCTCTTGTCGGCACTGGGCTTTCATTTTGTTGCAGGCGTGCGCCACCTCATCATGGACATGGGGCATGGCGAAACGCTTGAGGGCGGTCAGCGCGGAGCGCAGCTGACCATCATCATCAGTGCATTGCTGGTTGTTATGGCAGGAGTCTGGGTATGGTAATCAATATTTTGAATCCGGGTCGCAACGGTGTGGCCGACTGGATGATTCAGCGTGCATCCGCGGTCATTCTGGGGCTCTATACCATCTTCATGGTGGCCTATCTGATGTTCCATCCTGATCTGGACTATACCGCCTGGTCAGGGCTTTTCAGTCACCTCTGGATGAAGGTTTTCACGCTACTGGCGCTGCTTTCCGTTGCCGCTCACGCCTGGGTGGGTCTCTGGATCGTGGCAACCGACTACATCAAGCCCGCTGCCATCCGTTTTGGCACGCTGCTATTCGTCATCCTGGCCCTGTTCGTGTTTGTGGTCTGGGGTGTGCAGGTTATCTGGGGAGTTTGACATGACACAGTTACGTACCCTGACCTTTGACGCCATCATCATCGGTGGTGGCGGTTCCGGGCTGCGCGCCGCGCTGCAGCTGGCCCAGTCCGGCAAGCAGACCGCAGTGCTGTCGAAGGTCTTTCCCACGCGCTCCCACACCGTTTCCGCCCAGGGCGGTATCACCTGTGCCATTGGCAGTGCCGATCCCAACGATGACTGGCGCTGGCACATGTATGACACCGTCAAGGGTTCCGATTACATCGGTGATCAGGACGCCATCGAATACATGTGCAATGAAGGGCCCAAGGCCGTCTTCGAGCTCGAGCACATGGGATTGCCGTTTTCCCGCTTTGATAATGGCCGCATCTATCAGCGTCCCTTCGGCGGGCAGTCCAAGGATTATGGCCAGGGTGGGCAGGCTGCCCGTACCTGTGCCGCTGCTGACCGTACCGGGCATGCGCTGCTGCACACGCTTTATCAGAACAATCTGAAAAACAACACGGTCTTTCTCAACGAGTGGTATGCCGTTGATCTGGTGCGAAACGCCGACAATGATGTGGTCGGCGTTATCGCCATCTGCATGGAAACCGGCGAAACCGTACTGATCAAGTCCAAGGCGACCGTTCTGGCCACGGGCGGTGCCGGACGCATCTTCGCCTCGACCACCAATGCCCTGATCAACACCGGTGATGGCATCGGCATGGCCCTGCGCGCCGGCTTTCCGGTGCAGGACATGGAGATGTGGCAGTTCCACCCGACCGGCATCTATGGCGCCGGCACCCTGGTGACGGAAGGCTGCCGTGGGGAGGGGGGCTACCTCATCAACAAGGATGGCGAGCGCTTCATGGAGCGCTATGCCCCCAACGCCAAGGACCTGGCCGGCCGTGATGTCGTGGCGCGCTCGATGGTGCTTGAGGTGCTCGAGGGGCGCGGCTGCGGTGAAAACGGTGACCACGTCATGCTCAAGCTGGATCACCTGGGCGAAGACGTTCTCATGAAGCGTCTACCGGGCATCGTTGAGCTCTCGCGCACCTTCGCGCATGTCGATCCGGTCAAGGAACCCATTCCGGTGGTGCCGACCTGCCACTACATGATGGGCGGTATCCCGACCAACGTGAACGGGCAGGCGCTGACGGTGGATGCCGATGGCAACGACAAGGTCATCAACGGGCTTTTCGCCTGTGGCGAGGCCGCCTGTGTCTCCGTACACGGCAGCAACCGCCTAGGCGGCAACTCGCTGCTGGACCTGGTGGTCTTTGGTCGCGCGGCGGGCATGCACATCGAAGAGACCCTCAACCAGGGCATCGAATACATGGAAGCCTCGCAGTCGGATATCGATGCTGCCATGAAGCGCCTCAACCGCTGGAACGAGTCCGGCAGCGGCGAGACGGTGCCCGAGCTCAAGCGCGACCTGCAGACCATCATGCAGAACAACTTTGGTGTTTTCCGCAAGGAAGACACCATGCAGGAAGGCGTGAAAAAGCTCGAGGAACTGCGCGAGCGTATTGCCAATGCCTGGCTGCCTGACAAGTCGGACATGTTCAATACCGCCCGTATCGAGGCTCTGGAGCTGGATAACCTCATGGAAGTGGCCGAGGCCACGGCCATTGCGGCGCTCGAACGACGCGAAAGCCGCGGCGCTCACTCGCGTGAGGACTACCCCGATCGTGACGATGACAACTGGCTGAAACACTCGATCTATCATCCGACGGACAGAACGCTGAGCAAGCGCGACGTCAACTTCTCTCCGAAGACTGTCGATACGTTCCAGCCCAAAATTCGTACTTATTGATGAGGGGATGACCCATATGTCGACATTACAGGTCTCCGTTTACCGCTATAACCCTGAAAGTGATGATGCGCCCTGGATGCAGGATTTCGAGATTGATACCCAGGGGCGCGATCTGATGGTTCTCAACGTGCTGCAGATGATCAAGGAGCAGGACAGCTCCCTGGTCTATCGCGCCAGCTGTCGTGAAGGCGTCTGCGGCTCCGACGGCATGAACATGAACGGCAAGAATGGCCTGTCATGCGTGACGCCGCTGTCGGAAGTCGTCAAGGACAATCAACTGGTGCTGCGCCCCCTGCCGGGCCTGCCTGTCATCCGTGATCTGATCATCGACATGTCGCTCTTTTACAAGCAATACGAGCGTATTCAGCCCTATCTGCAAAACGATGAGCGTCCGCCGTCCATCGAGCGTCTGCAGTCGCCGGAGGACCGCGACAAGCTTGACGGCCTTTACGAGTGCATCCTGTGCGCCTGCTGCTCGACGTCCTGCCCCTCCTTCTGGTGGAACCCGGACAAGTTTGTAGGGCCGGCCGGCCTGTTACAGGCCTATCGTTTTCTGGCCGACTCGCGCGATACGCATACGCAGGATCGCCTGTCCGAACTTGATGATCCGTTCAGCGTATTTCGGTGCCGCGGCATCATGAACTGTGTCAACGTTTGTCCCAAGGGGCTCAACCCGACGCGGGCCATCGGCAAGATTCGTGACATGCTGGTGCGCAATACCGCGTGATATTTGGTTTTTGCTTAATATGACAGGCCTTGCTTGTTATCATTAAAAGCCTGCCGTCGCCCTGAGGGGCGGCGGTGGTCTTTCGAGTCCGAGCCTGGACACCGGTCCGACCGACAGGGCCGATGGTGATACAGCGCGATTCGTGATTTACATCAAGGTGGTCGCATCCACTGCGATCACTGACCCCACCCCAGACCCAGGGTGATCGAGCGATGCAAGAAGGCATAATGGAGTTGATGTGGCGCACCTCGCACATGAGCGGGAGCAACGCCCATTACGTAGAAGAGCTTTACGAACAGTACCTTTCCGATCCTCAGACTGTTCCGGACGAGTGGCGACAGTACTTTGACAGCCTCCCCGGCTATGATGGTGGCCCTTCCCGGGACGTTCCCCTTGCTCCGATTCGCGATCAGTTCTATCACCTCGCGCGCGAACGTCGTTCGCTGGCTCCGGTGGCGTCTGGTACCGCTGACAATGAAGAAGCCAGCCGCAAACAGGTTCGGGTCCTTCAGCTGATCAACGCCTATCGATTCAGAGGTCATCAAAAGGCCGATATTGATCCGCTGGGGCTGCGCGCGGTCGAGACCGTTCCCGACCTTGAACTCTCCTTTCATCAGCTTTCCGATGCCGACATGGATACCGAGTTTCAAACCGGTTCCCTGTTCATTGGCAAGGACAGTGCTCCACTGAAAGAGATTGTTCAGGCGCTGGAGCAGACCTATTGCCGTTCGATCGGCTGCGAGTTCATGCATATCGTCAATACCGAGGAAAAACGCTGGCTGGAGCAGCGCTTTGAATCGGTACGCTCAAAACCCGATTACTCGGCGGACGTGCGCAAGCATGTGCTGGAGCGTCTGACGGCTGCCGAGGGGCTCGAAAACTATCTCGCCAGCAAATATCCGGGCACCAAGCGCTTTGGCCTGGAAGGCGGCGAAAGCTTTATCCCGATGGTGGATGAGCTGATCCAGCGATCCGGCAACTACGGCGTGCGCGAGGTCGTCATCGGCATGGCGCACCGGGGCCGTCTCAATCTTCTGGTCAACATTCTGGGCAAGAGTCCGGGCGATCTGATCGATGAATTCGATGGCAAGAAGATGATCGAGCATGGCTCCGGTGACGTGAAATATCATCAGGGCTTCAGCTCGAACGTCATGACGCCGGGCGGCGAAGTGCATCTGGCGCTGGCCTTCAATCCGTCGCATCTTGAAATCGTCACGCCGGTGGTTGCAGGCTCCGTGCGCGCGCGCCAGGACCGGCGGGAAGACAGCGAGGGCGATCAGGTCCTGCCGCTGGTGGTGCATGGTGATGCGGCCGTGGCCGGTCAGGGCGTCGTCATGGAAACCTTCCAGATGTCGCAGCTGCGGGGCTACAAGACCGGTGGCACGGTTCATGTCGTCATTAACAATCAGGTCGGCTTCACCACATCGCGTCGCGATGATGCCCGCTCTACCGAATACTGCACCGACATCGCCAAGATGGTTCAATCGCCCATCTTCCACGTCAACGGCGATGACCCCGACGCTGTCCTGCACGCCACCCAGGTGGCCATCGACTATCGCCAGCAGTTCAAGAAGGACGTGGTCATCGATCTCATCTGCTACCGCCGTCGCGGTCACAATGAGGCGGACGAGCCTTCCGGCACCCAGCCGCTCATGTATCAGAAGATCAAGAGCCATGACAGCTCTCGCACCCTCTATGCGCGTCGTCTGGTCGAAGAGGGCGTGCTGGATGAGGATGAGGTGAAGGGCCTGGTCGATGCCTACCGGGACGATCTGGACAGCGGTAACCACGTGGCCAACGCGCTGGTTCAGGAGCCCAACAGCAACCTCTTCGTTGACTGGACACCCTATCTGGGACACCGCTGGACCGGTGAGTCCGATACCTCCTTCGATCTCAAGCGCATGCAGGAGCTGGCCACCAAGATGTGCGACATCCCCGACGATGTCGACACGCAGCGTCAGGTGGCCAAGGTCTATGAAGATCGCCGCAAGATGGTGGCCGGTAGTCTGGGAATCAACTGGGGCTTCGCGGAAACCCTGGCCTACGCCACGCTGATCGATCAGGGCCATCCGGTACGCCTGACAGGGCAGGATACAGGGCGGGGAACCTTCTCTCACCGCCATGCCGTCGTGCATAACCAGAAGGATGGCTCGATCTGGACACCGCTGTGTGCGCTCAAGCCCAATCAGCCCGAGTTTGCGATCTACGATTCCTTCCTGTCGGAAGAAGGCGCGATGGCCTTCGAGTACGGCTATGCCACGACCACGCCCAATGCGCTGATCGCCTGGGAAGCGCAGTTCGGTGACTTCGCCAACGGTGCTCAGGTCGTTATCGACCAGTTCATCTCATCGGGTGAAACCAAGTGGGGGCGCCTGTGCGGCCTGACCCTGCTGCTGCCTCATGGCTACGAAGGACAGGGGCCGGAGCACTCCTCGGCTCGTCTGGAACGTTTCCTGCAGCTGTGCGCCGAAGAGAACATGCAGGTCTGTGTGCCGACCACACCGGCACAGATCTTTCACCTGCTGCGGCGTCAGGTCATCCGCGGGTTACGAAAGCCCCTGATCGTCATGTCACCCAAGAGCCTTCTGCGCCACAAGGATGCGGTCTCCTCGCTTGAAGACCTGTCCGAGGGTCGCTTCCAGATGATCATTCCCGATCAGGGCAAGCTCGAGGCCGAGCAGGTCAAGCGCGTGATCTTCTGCTCCGGAAAGGTCTACTACGAACTGGCCACGTGGCGAGCCGAAAACGAGCGCTTCGATACGGCGATCATTCGTATCGAGCAGCTCTATCCGTTCCCGGAAGATTCCCTGCTGGCTGCCATCGAGCATTACACTAACCTCGAGCGCGTGGTCTGGTGTCAGGAAGAGCCCAAGAATCAGGGCGCCTGGTATCAGAGCCAGCATCACATGCGCAAGGTAGCGGATCAGGTGAAGCCCGGACTGGGTGGCGAGCTCGGCTTTGCAGGTCGGGCCGAATCGGCAGCGCCGGCGGCTGGATACATGGCAGTGCATAGTGAGCAGCAGCGGTCACTGGTGGACAGGGCGTTCAACAATTGAGCGTCTGAAGGCTCGGCAACATGAGTGCCGCAATTGCCGGCTACCGAGAAGAGGACATTAAGGAATAATCATGTCAACAGACATCAAGGCGCCAAGTTTTCCCGAATCCGTCGCGGAAGGGACCGTGGCCACCTGGCACAAGAAGCAGGGTGACAGTGTCTCGCGCGACGAAGTGATCGTCGAAATCGAAACCGACAAGGTGGTGCTCGAGGTGGTGGCACCGGCCGATGGCACGGTAGAAGAGATTACCGTCCAGGAAGGTGACACCTGTGAGTCCGAGCAGGTGCTGGGCCGTCTGGGTGAAGGGGGAGAGTCCTCGGGGCAGGACAAGGCCTCTGCCGACGACAAGGGCAGTGACCAGAGCGACGACAAAAGCAGCGACCAGAGCGACGACAAGGACAAGGCGGCCAACAGCAAGGCCTCTTCCGACAAGCCTGAAGAAACCTGCGAAAGCGGCGGTGACAAGCCGGCCGCGTCCGGCCCCACGGTGGATGTAAAGGCACCTTCCTTTCCCGAATCCGTACAGGAAGGCACCGTTGCCGGCTGGAACAAGAAGGTCGGCGATCCGGTCAAGCGTGATGAAGTACTGGCCGAGATCGAAACCGACAAGGTCGTGCTGGAAGTCGTGGCCCCCTCTGACGGCGCCCTGACCGAAATTCTTGCCGATGAGGGCAGTCAGGTCACCTCGGAACAGGTGCTGGCACGCTTTGGCGAGGGCGGTGGCGATGCCGCCGGCGCTTCTGCCGAATCCCGTGGCGACGACAGCCAGGCCGAATCGGGTGATGCCAATGCCGATGAGCAGGACGAGAAGGTCGGTGACAAGGTGCTCGCCCCGGCGGCGCGCAAGCTGGTGGCCGAGCATGATCTTGATGTCAACAGGATCGAGGGTACCGGCAAGGGTGGTCGCATCCTGAAGGAAGACGTGCAGAAGGCTGTCGACGCCGGCAGTGCCAAAAAGCAGCAGGGTGGTGCCCAAAAGCAGCAGGGTAGTAGCGAAAAGCCCTCGGACGCCGGCAGCACGGGCGTTTCCAAGGAGGCAGCAGCGCCGGCCACCCAGGCCATCCAGGGTGAGCGTCCCGAGCAGCGTGTGCCCATGAGCCGCCTGCGCCAGACCATCGCCAAGCGACTGGTTCAGGCGCAGCAGACGGCCGCCATGCTGACCACCTACAACGAGGTGGACATGAGCGCCGTCATGGCGCTGCGCAACCAGTACAAGGATGACTTCCAGAAGGCGCACGATGTGAAGCTCGGCTTCATGGGCTTTTTCGTCAAGGCGGCGACCGAAGCCCTCAAGCGCTTCCCGGATGTCAACGCCTCCATCGATGGCACCGACATCGTCTATCACGGCTATCAGGACATCGGTGTTGCTGTCTCCACGCCGCGCGGCCTGGTCGTACCGGTCATGCGTGATACCGATTCCATGAAGCTTGCCGATGTCGAAAAAACCATCGGGGACTTCGGCAAGCGTGGCCGTGACGGCAAGCTGGGCATCGAAGACATGCAGGGCGGCACCTTCACGATCACCAACGGCGGTATCTTTGGATCGCTGCTGTCGACGCCCATCCTCAATCCGCCGCAAACGGCGATTCTTGGCATGCACAAGATCCAGGAACGTCCGATGGCGGTGAATGGCCAGGTCGAAATTCGCCCGATGATGTATCTGGCGCTGTCCTATGATCACCGCATGATCGATGGCAAGGATGCCGTTCAGTTCCTCGTGGCCATCAAGAGCCTGCTCGAGGACCCGGCACGCTTTCTGCTCGACGTGTGAGTGTTTCAATCCCGCCCGGTCTCGTACCGGGCGGACTGTTTTGTAACGATTGCCCGCCGCATGCAGGGTGATCGCCAATGAATCGAACAGGGATACACATGGCTGACAAATTTGATGTCATCGTGATCGGCGCTGGCCCCGGTGGCTATGTTGCCGCAATTCGTGCTGCCCAGCTGGGCATGAAAGTGGCCTGCGTCGAAAAGTGGGTCAACAAGAGCGGCAAGACCGTGCACGGTGGTACCTGCCTGAATGTGGGCTGTATTCCCTCCAAGGCCTTGCTTGAAACCTCTCACAAGTTTGTCGAGGCGCGTGACGACTACAAGGATCTGGGCATCCAGACCGGCGATGTCGGAATCGACATCGAGAAGATGATGGCGCGCAAGGACAAGACGGTAGCCAATCTGACCGGGGGCATCAGCGCCCTGTTCAAGGCCAACGGTGTCACCGCGCTTGAAGGCACGGGCAAGCTGCTGCCGGGCAAGAAGGTCGAAGTCACGGATCGCGACGGCAACAGCGAAACCCATGAAGCCGAAAACGTGGTGATCGCCTCCGGCAGTGTGCCGGTCGAAATCCCGCCGGCACCGCTGACCGAAGGTCTGATCGTGGACTCTTCCGGGGCGCTGGAGTTCGAGGAAGTGCCCGAAAGGCTCGGCGTGATCGGCGCCGGTGTCATCGGTCTGGAGCTGGGCAGCGTCTGGAGCCGCCTGGGCAGTGAAGTGACCATGCTTGAAGCCCTCGACAGCTTCCTGCCGGTGGTCGATGAGCAGATCGCCAAGGAGACCAAAAAGCTGCTTGGCAAGCAGGGACTTGATATCCGTCTGGGCGCGCGCGTCACCGGCACCGACATCAAGGACAACGAGGTTGTCGTCAAGTACACCGACAGCAGCGGCGAGCAGGAGCAGACGTTTGACAAGCTGATCGTCTGCGTCGGTCGTCGTCCCTATACCCAGAACCTGCTGGCGGATGGCACCGGGGTCGAGCTGGATGAGCGTGGCTTCGTTCAGGTCGATGATACCTGCCAGACCAACGCGCCGGGCGTTTTTGCCATCGGTGACGTGGTTCGCGGCCCGATGCTGGCCCACAAGGGCTCGGAAGAGGGCATGATGGTGGCCGATATCATCCACGGCGAAAAGGCCCAGATGAATTACGACGCCATCCCCAGCGTCATCTATACCGCGCCGGAAGTGGCGTGGGTCGGCCTGAGCGAGCAGCAGGCCAAAAAGGAAGGCTACGAGGTCAAGTCCGGCGTCTTTCCCTTCTCGGCCAGCGGCCGTGCCATGGCCAACGATGCCACCGAAGGCATGGCCAAGGTCGTCACCGATGCCAGCACCGATCGTATTCTCGGCGTGCACATTATCGGCCAGCATGCCGGTGAGCTGATTGCCCAGGGCGTGATTGCGATGGAGTTCGGCTCCAGTGCCGAAGATCTGGCGCTGACCTGCTTTGCCCACCCGACACTGTCCGAGACCGTGCACGAAGCGGCGCTGGCGGTGGAAGGACACGCCATCCACATGGCAAATCGCAAGAAGCGTTGATGCGACGACATTGACGTGGAACCTCACTTCGACCGAGGCCGGAGTGAATCGGGATGGGGCGTTGCGCCAGCGGCCGGCGCCTCATCATTCGAGTCCAATGCAACCAATGGCATGAGACGATGAATCTTCACGAGTATCAGTCAAAACAGTTATTTGCTGATTATGGTCTGCCGGTCTCCAAGGGATATGCGGTAGACAGTCCCGAAGAAGCCGCCAAGGCCTGTCAGAAAATTGGCGGAGACCGCTGGGTCGTCAAGGCCCAGGTGCATGCCGGTGGTCGCGGCAAGGCAGGCGGTGTCAAGCTGGTCAAGAGTCCCGAAGAGGCCAGTGCCTTTGCCGAACAGTGGCTGGGCAAGCAGCTGGTGACCTATCAGACGGATGAAAAGGGCCAGCCGGTTTCGAAGATTCTGGTCGAAAACTGCACCGATATCGCCAGCGAGCTGTATCTGGGTGCCGTCGTGGATCGCGGTTCACGTCGCATCGTGTTCATGGCCTCGACCGAAGGCGGCGTCGAGATCGAGAAGGTGGCTGAAGAGACACCCGAAAAGATTCTCCAGGCCGAAATCGATCCGCTGGTCGGACCGCAGCCCTACCAGGCACGTGAACTGGCGTTCAAGCTGGGCCTGAACAAGGACCAGCTCAAGCAGTTCACCAAAATCTTCCTGGGTCTGGCCAGAATGTTTGCCGACAAGGATTTTGCGCTTCTGGAGATCAACCCGCTGGTCATTACCGAAAGCGGCGATCTGCACTGCCTGGATGCCAAGATCAATCTGGACAGCAACGCGCTGTATCGTCATCCCGACCTCGAAGAGATGCGCGATGCCAGCCAGGAAGACGAGCGCGAAGCCAACGCCCAGAAGTGGGAGCTCAACTACGTTGCGCTCGATGGCAACATCGGCTGCATGGTCAATGGCGCAGGCCTGGCCATGGGCACCATGGACATCATCAAGCTCTCCGGTGGTCAGCCGGCCAACTTCCTTGATGTCGGCGGCGGTGCCACCAAGGAACGCGTGGCCGAAGCGTTCAAGATCATCCTGTCGGATACCTCGGTGAAGGCCGTTCTGGTCAACATCTTTGGTGGTATCGTTCGCTGCGACATGATCGCCGAAGGCATCATGGGCGCGGTCGAGCAGGTCGGCGTCAACGTGCCCGTGGTGGTTCGCCTGGAAGGCAACAACGCCGAGCTGGGCACGCAAAAGCTTGCCGAAAGCGGCCTCAACATCATTGCAGCAACCAGCCTGACCGATGCGGCGCAGCAGGTGGTTAAAGCAGCGGAGGGCAAATAATGAGTATCCTGATTGACAAGAACACCAAGGTCATCTGCCAGGGATTTACCGGTGGTCAGGGCACGTTCCACTCGGAACAGGCCATCGAATACGGCACCAACATGGTCGGCGGTGTGACGCCGGGCAAGGGCGGCCAGACCCATCTCGGCCTGCCGGTGTTCAATACCGTTTCTGAAGCCGTCGAGCAGACCGGTGCGGAAGCCACCGTCATCTATGTGCCGGCCGCCTTCTGCAAGGACTCCATCCTTGAAGCGGCCAACGCCGGCATCAAGCTGATCATCTGCATCACCGAAGGCATTCCGACGCTGGACATGCTGGATGTGAAGGTCAAGTGCGACGAGCTGGGTGTTCGCCTGATCGGGCCCAACTGCCCGGGCGTCATCACGCCGGGGCAGTCCAAGATCGGCATCATGCCCGGGCACATTCACCAGCCCGGTCGAGTCGGTATCGTCTCGCGTTCCGGTACGCTGACCTATGAAGCGGTCAAGCAGACGACGGACCACGGCTTCGGCCAGTCAAGCTGTGTCGGCATCGGCGGCGACCCGATCCCGGGTTCCAACTTCATCGACATCCTCGAGATGTTCGAGAAGGATCCCGAAACCGAGGCGATCGTCATGATCGGCGAGATCGGTGGCACGGCGGAAGAGGAAGCGGCTCAGTACATCAAGGAGCACGTGACCAAGCCGGTCGTGGCCTACATCGCCGGCGTTACGGCGCCCCCGGGCAAGCGCATGGGGCATGCCGGCGCCATCATTGCCGGTGGCAAGGGCACGGCGGACGACAAGTTCCAGTCACTTGAATCCGCCGGTGTGCATACGGTGCGGTCGCTGGCGGAAATCGGCGACAAGCTCAAGGAAGCGACCGGCTGGTAAGGTCGCGCGCAAGCCGGAAGGGGGGCCATTCGGCCCCCCTTTTTATGTCTTTTTCAGCCACAAGGGATCAGACATCCGATGGCTTTTCAGCCTTGCGTCCTTCAAGCACCTTCTTCAGCAGCGGTCGTCCGGCCATCAGCATGAAGACCGGCGCCCCCGCGACCAGATAAAAATAGTAGGTCACGGCGCGCCAGATCAGAATGGCCGCAGCGGCCGTGCTCTGTCCGACAATGGGCGCCAGCAGCGCGGACGAGGAGAGCTCGGTGCCACCGGCGCCTCCCGGCAGCAGCGTTAACTGTCCGGCAGCCATGGAAAGCATCTGCACCAGAAAGGTCCAGGCCCAGTCCAGATGCTGGCCCAGGCCATACAGCGTGACGAACAAAATGCTGTAGCGCACCATCCAGTGTGCAATCCCCAGCCCGAAGGCCAGCGCCAGTGCCGAGCGCGGCAGCCGCAGGGTTTCGGCAAAGGCTTTCTTGAAGATCAGGATGCGCCGGACCATGCCCTGTTGAAGCCGCGGGCTGACCTTCATCTTGCTGAGCACCCGGCCGGAGACCATCAGCACACTGCGGTGATAGCGCCCCATCAGTATCACGCCCAGCAGGACCAGACACAGCAGCGTCATCGGCAGAACCAGCATCCACCCCAGGCGGGCATCGATCGAGCGGGTAATGACATAAATCATCATGGCGATCATCGAGCACAGAAAAAACAGCAGGTCGATGATCTGATCCACGGCAAAGATGGCCGTGGTCTGGGCCGGGCGGACGCCGCGCCGCGTCAGCAGGGCAATCAGCGTCAGGGGGCCGCCGCTGCCGCCGGGTGTGGCGCAGATGGCAAATTCGGTGGCCATGACCGTGCCGGTGGCACGCATGAGGCCCATTTCACCGGCACGCCCGGCCAGCAGTACCCTCAGCTTGGCCCCGTTGAGCAGCCAGCATACCAGTACCATTCCCAGCATCAGGGCGAAAATGGTCGGCGGAAAGCCGGGAAGCAGATGCAGCAGGTCGCGGCCTCCCAGCATGACGGGAATTGCCATGACGGCAAAAAGGCCTGCGACCAGCAGCCAGAGTGTTCTTTTCATGACATTAACTGATCAGGGAATGGTTCATATCCGGATGGACGCCCGCCCGGGGCGTCCATCCGGTATCATGAGGTTGTCGCACTGTCCGATGAAGGGCTCGATTGACGATGCAGCCAGCTGATCTTGGTGGTGGGACGAACCCCGTCATCAAGCAGGCGGCGGATGGTATCCACCCAGTAGCGTCGGGATACCTCATGGCGCATGTCGACCGGATGCAGCCCCAGTCGAATCAGCGGTGCATGCCGATGGCGCCGCCGCGCCCGCTCGTTGACCACCCAGGACATGCCACGTCGCCAACGGCTGCGGGCGCTCCAGACCAGCGAAGGCGCCCTGATGGCAGTGTAGTCCGGCAGTCGGTAAAGATGATCGGGGTCGCTGGTATAGGTAAACCCCTGGGTGGCAAGCGCGCGGCGTGCGCCGTCGCCCAGCAGCCAGGCCGGCGCGACAAAGCCATCCAGCGGCCAGTTCTGGCGGCGAAAGAGCTCGGCACCGCGCTCCAGCCGCTCAAGCGCCTCATCGTAGCCAAGGGGGTAGAACTCGCCTTCATAGGTATAGAGCCGGCGCATGAAATAGTCGCGCGGTGTGCGCGGGGACGGCGCATCATCACAGTGATAGAAGCCGTGCAGCGCCAGTTCGTCGCCGCGCGCCCTGCGCTGATGTAACAGGCGCAGCATGCCGGCATCCTCGAAGGTATTGCTGCGATGATGAAAATCCGGCACCACCAGCCAGGTCATGGGAATCTCCCCCAGGCCATCGATCTGCTCGACAAAGGCGCGATAATCGGGCCAGGTGGCAGGTGCAATGTCGTGCAGCACCAGTGCGAATTCCCTGTCAGCCATGTTGTACGCTCGCCCCTGCCGTTGTGCTGATGCCCAGCAACTCCCGATAGTGATGCGTGACCCCCTGAACCACGATGTTCCAGTCATGGTGGCGCTCGACATGGGCACGGGCCCGTTCTCCCATCGCCCGGGCGTCATTTTCAAACAGTGCCAGGATGCTTTGCATCATGTCATCGCTGTCCAGCGGCTGACACAGCATGCCGCAGTCTTCCGGGACATTTTCCGCCAGCGCGCCGGCTCTTGTGGCTACCACCGGGATACCGCAGGCCATGGCTTCAAGCACGACAAGACCGAAGGTCTCCTGGGTGCCGGCATGCAGCAGGGCATCGCTGCTGGCGAAATAGCGGGCGATCTCGGCGGTCGGGCAGAAGTGATTGATGACCGTGACGTTATCCGGCACCTGGGTCGGCATGGCAGAGCCGACCAGCAGCAGATGAAAGGGCCGCGAGGCGTTGTCGGCAAGCTTTTGCATCGCCTCCAGCAGGATATGAAGGTTTTTCTCCTGCGAGCCGCGACCGGCAAAGACCAGCAGCCGGGTCTGTTCGGAAAGCCCCAGTTCGGTTTTGACGCTGTCATCGCGCAGGGAAGGGTGGAAGGTTGTCAGATCCACGCCCAGCGGTTGCACGCGCACGTGACCGATGCCGAGTCGTTCCAGCCGCTGCGCCATGACGTTGCTGGGGGCCAGCACCCGATCATAGTGCGCATAAAGCCGCTGGATATAGGCGTTGATCAGCGGACGGGACCAGTTGCCCAGCCGGTTGCTGATCATGGTCGGCAGATCGGAGTGATAAAAGGCCACCAGTGGAATGTCCAGTTCGCGTGCCCCGGCGATCGCGGCCCAGCCGACGGTATAGGGATCGCCTGCCTCGACCAGATCCGGGCGCACATCGCGCAGGGCACGACGCCACGGACGCCGTGTCAGGGGAAAGCGATAACCGTTGCTGAAGGGCAGGGGCGCGGCAGGGACATTGACCCGGTGGTCCTCTGCCTGGTGCGTGTAGCTCTCCCCCGGTACCAGCAGCGTATGTCGAATATCGGCGGTGGCGTTCAAGCGACGGCGTTTGGCATCGAGATAGGTACGCACGCCACCGCTCGATGGCGCATAAAACATGGTCATGTCGGCAATATGCACTCCGCCGAACCCTCCTCGAACCGCACGTATTTGGTCAGGCAGCCCATTCCTGCAGGGAGCAGGCCGTCAGCAGGCGCCCTAGTATAATGTGTCAATCTGATGACTGCCGGAGCAACGGGTAACCAACTGTAATCCCGAAGCCATGGACATCCGCTCGCCCCGCAGACCGGGGCGAGCAGAAGGATCAGGCAGGACGTGCCACCAGCGAGCGGGTCTCTTCACGCGCTTCGATCAGCACAACGTTGAGAACGTCGCCCAGGCGGTGGCGCAGCTCGCCATCGATGGTGATCAGTCCTTCCTTGTCATCGATGGTCATGGCATCACGATCGGTGTGCAGCATCGAGGCGGGCACGAAGGCCGAGGCGCCGTTGGCCGGCAGCCGCACGCGCAGACCGCCCCGGCGGATATCGACGATTTCGCCCTCAAAGGTCGTCTCGCTGGTAACGGCATCGGCGAGATAGCGGACATAGAGCCAGTCCTTGACGTCGCGCTCCGCCATGCGATTCAGGCGCCGGCGCTCGCTCAGGTGATCGGTCACCGACACGTCGGCGGCCCTGTCATGCTCGGTGTCACCGCGCAGCACCTGCTTGATCAGGCGATGGTTGATCATGTCGCCGTACTTGCGGATCGGCGAGGTCCAGGTGGCGTAGGCCGGCAGGCCCATGCCGAAGTGCGGCCCGGGCTCGGTCTGCATGACGCTGTAGCCCTGAAAGCGTCGCAGGCGGGCATCCAGCCAGGCATCCTGACGCGCGTCGAGCTGGTGACGCAGGGCGCGCCAGGCCGCGATGTCGTTGAACTGCTCCTGGGTGGCCTCGACGGACTGGCTGGCCAGAAACGCCTGCGCCTGCTCGGCCTTGTCGGTCGCGATACCCTGATGGACGTTGAAGATGCCGTGACCCACGTGTTCGCTGAGCAGCTGAGCGCAGCAGACGTTGGCGGTAATCATGGCCTCTTCCACCATGCGGTGGCCGATACGACGCTCCTCGGTCACGATATCCAGCACGTTGCCGGTCTCGTCGAGCTTGAAGACATAGTCGGGGCGGTCGGCAAAGACCAGCGCATGCTGCTGGCGCCACTGCTGGCGCGCCCGGGTCAGGCCGGCCAGTGCCTGAAGCTGCGCGTCACCGTTGTCAAAGTCCGGCGTCCAGGCGGGTGTGGTGCCGGCATCGAGCGCCTCGATGTAGTCGGAGACCTGCTCATAGTTCAGGCGCGCCTTCGAGCGTACGGTGGCAGCCTCGAAATGGTAGTCACCGATGACGCCCTCGGCATCGACTTCAAGAGTGCACACGATGGCCGGGCGGTCTTCATCCTGCTTGAGCGAGCACAGATCATCGGCCAGCGGCTCGGGCAGCATGGTGACGTTCTGACCCGGCAGATAGACGGTGAAGGCGCGCTGGCGGGCTTCCCGGTCCACCGCATCCCCCTGCTCGACATAGGCCGTGGGGTCGGCAATGGCCACCTTCATGCGGAAACGACCGTCTTCGAGTGCCTCGACGCTGAGCGCGTCGTCCATGTCGGTGGTCGTGTCGTTGTCGATGGTGAAAAAGGCCACATCGGTCAGGTCACTGCGCTCCAGGCCTTCTTCCCGCAGCGGCCAGCTGTCGCCGGCTGTCGGCGAGGCCTGCTCCAGCGCATGACGCGCCAGCGTGACACGCCAGGGCACCGCGGGGTGTGCGCTGGTGGCGATCACTTCATCGATCTGAACGAAAAAGCCGCGATCGTTTTCACGCAGCGGATGACGCAGCAATCGCGTGACCACCCAGTCGCCCTCGTTGAGCGAGCTCTCCTCGATACTGCGATGCGTGCGTGCCCGCAGCGGCGTATTGATGGAGGGATGATCAGGAACGACAGAGAGCCGCCCGTCACGCTTTTTGACGCGGCCGATGAAACGCTCGAGCCCGGCCTCGACCAGGTTATCCGGGGCGACGCTCTTGCGTTCTTTCTCCTCGTGAAGCACGGCGTCGACACGGTCACCGTGCAGCACCTGCTTCATGGCGGGGGGCGGCACGAAATAGGACTGGCCATCGTCGGTTTCCAGAAAGCCGTAACCCTTGTCGGTGGCCTTGATGACACCGGTCACGCGGGGCGTGTTGTCACGGATCTGTTGCTTGAGCTGGGCGAGCTGGCTGTTGTTCGAGAGCATCTCGTTAATCGGTTGGGGAATCGGGGGCCTACTATAAGGCCTCACACGAGCCGGTGAAAGAGGCACCCCTGCGACCCGGCAAGGGCAGGGGCGGGCGCATTATCCCAGCACCTGCTCGATGGGGTGATCGCCATCGAGCAGAATGACCTCATCGGGGGCGGGTGTCGGGCGCGACAGCAGGGTCAGCAGCGACAGGGCCACATTGTCGCGCGACACGCTGTCGGTGGTGGCCCTGCCTGCATCGATCTCGATGCGGCCACTGCCGGTGTCATCACTCAGTCGGCCCGGACGCAGGATAACGTGCTCAAGACCGGAAGCCTGAAGATAGGCATCGGCGGCGCGTTTGGCGGCCAGATAGGGTCTGAGCCCTTCCGGGCCCCGGAGCGGGTCGACATGCAGGGTGCTGACCATGACAAACCGTCGAATGCCGTGTTCCCGGGCCAGGTCGATGGCACGCATGGCGCCGTTGAGATCCACCATCAGGGTCTGATCCGGGCCGGTGGTCGCCCCGGAACCGGCGGTAAAGACCACCTGATCGCAGCCCTCGAGGACATGGGCCATCTCACCGCTCAGATCACCCGTGACGGTATCGACCCCGATCGAATCGAAAAAGGCCTTTTGCTGCGCGTCGCGCACCATGGCGCGGACCGGGTAGCCGTGGCGGGCGGCCTGTTCGCACAGGCGGCGGCCGATGCCGCCGTTGGCACCGATAACCAGTGTGGTCATGACTGACACCTCTTGTCTGGCGCCCTTGCCTGAAGGCCGGGCAGCGCTGAAGATACGTGGGTATTCAGATGGGGGTGTCATGACGCCATATCAATCAGGGCACCCCTGATGACCAGAACAGACGGGGAAACGGGCGATGACACTGGAAGGCAACATACTGACACCACAAGGATGGTTCCGGGGGGAGCTGACCCTCCGACAGGGCCGGATTGCCGGTGTCAGCGGTACGCCGGTGGTCCCCGAGGAGAATGACGCGCCTCGCCTCATTCCCGGGTTTATCGATCTACACGTCCACGGCGGCGGTGGCGACGATCTCATGGAAGGGGGCGATGCACTGGCCACGCTTGCCCGTACCCACGCCCGCTTTGGCACCACCAGTCTGCTGGGCACCAGCATGACGGCGTCCCGCACGGCGCTGCTTGACGCCTTTCGCGATGCCGGCCGTGTCATGGCCGCGCCGCCCGATCGGGCCGCCGACATCATGGGCCTCCATCTTGAAGGCCCCTTCATCAGTCCGGACAGGCTGGGGGCCCAGCCGGCCCATGCCCGTCCGGGCACGCTGGAGGAGTTCGATGCCCTTGATGCGCTGGCCCCCATCCGTGCCATCACCCTGGCACCGGAGATCGACGGGCACATGGCGCTGATCGACACGCTGGCCGCCCGGGGTGTCCGGGTACAGATCGGCCACAGCGCCGCCACCCATGATCAGTGTGTGGCAGCGCTGCAGGCCGGGGCCCGCGGATTCACCCATCTCTATAACGCCATGAGCGGGCTGCACCACCGTGCGCCGGGCGTGGTGGGGGCGGCACTGGCCCATGGCGATTACGCCGAACTGATCGGCGATCTGATCCATGTTGAACCCGGTGCCGTGCTGGCCGCGCGCCGCGCCATACCGCATCTTTATGGGGTCACCGATGCCACGGCGGCGGCCGGCATGCTGGACGGTGAATATCGTCTCGGCGACCATCGCGTCTTCAAGCAGGGCAACAGCGTCCGTCTGGCCGATGGCGGGCTGGCCGGCAGTGCCCTGACCATGGACGTAACGCTGCGTAACCTGACGGGTCTCGGGCTGTCACTGGAAGAGGCTTCTCGGCACCTGTCGCTGTGGCCGGCCCGCTATCTGGGCGTCAACGATCGCGGCGTACTGGCACCGAACTACCGGGCGGATATCGTGGTCCTGTCGCCGCAGCATGACGTCGAGCAGGTATGGGTGGCCGGGCAGCCGGTGATCGAATGAGCCGTCCGATAATCCCTTTTTGTGCCCCCGGGCCCGGAGAACCGTCATGTCATTGATGCGCAACGAGGCGCTGAGTGCGCCACAACGAATTGCCGAGCAGTGGCGCGTCAACCGCGACACCATGGTGCCGCTGGGCGAGGCATTGCGCCACCGGCCCCTGCAGGGTGGCATGACCGTGGCACGCGGCAGCTCCGATCACGCCGCCGGCTATTTTGCCCGCTTGATGATGCAGATGACCGGCCGGCCCTGTGCGTCGCTGCCGCTGTCACTGTGCACCCTGGATGACACCGCCTGGCAACTCGACAACACTCTGGCGCTGGCGGTATCGCAGTCCGGGCGCAGCCCTGACCTGATCGAGGCGCAAGGAGCGCTCAGAGCCGGCGGTGCCCTGAGCCTTGCCATGGTCAATGCCATGGATTCGCCGCTGGCCCGCGGCGCCGATCATGTCATCGACCTGCAGGCCGGCGAGGAAAAAAGCGTGGCCGCCACCAAGAGCTTTCTGGCCACGCTGTCGGCCAGCGCCTCGCTGCTGGCGCACTGGCAGCGCGATCACGCCCTGCTTGAAGGGCTCAATGCACTGCCCGAGGCGCTGGATCAGGCCTGCCGGCTTGACTGGGGCCGGGCGTTGGAACAGCTGCGCGACGTTGATCGTCTGCTGGTCATCGGCCGCGGCGTCGGCCTGCCCATCGCGCAGGAAGCGGCACTCAAGTTCAAGGAGACCTGCGTTATCCAGGCGGAAGCCTTCAGCGGCGCCGAGGTGCAGCACGGCCCGATGACGCTGGTGGGGCGTGACTACCCGGTGCTGATCCTGGCCCCCGCCGGGAACACGCAAAAGGGGCTGGTCGAGCTGGCTGACACTTTCCGCAGCCGCGGCGCCCGGGTAGTGCTGGCGGCCGATGCCTCGGTGGCCTCGCGGGATCTCACCATTGCCGACGCACCGCATGAGGCACTGGCGCCACTGTGTGCCATTCAGAGCTTTTATCTGATGAATGAGGCGCTGTCGCGCGCGACCGGGCATGATCCCGACCACCCGGAATTTCTCAACAAGGTCACGCAGACGCGCTGAGGATGTGTCGGTCCAATGGCTGACACCACGGCCGTGATGCCATGACAACGACAACAGGACCCCTTCATGTCCGAGACAGCCGAGCCGGCGCAGACCCTGCTTCATGCGCCGTTGAAAGCGGTACTGGTGCCGCTGGATCAGGTGCCCGATCCCGTTTTCGCCCAGCAGACCATGGGGCCGGGGATTGCCCTGGAGCCGCTGGAGTCGCAGCTTGTCGCGCCCTGCGATGGCGACATCGTGCATCTGGCGCGCACGCACCACGCTCTGACATTGAGAACCGATCAGGGCTGCGAGATTCTGATTCACCTGGGCCTGGATACCGTGGAGCTGGAGGGCGAGGGCATCACCGCTCACGTGGGTCCGGGCGATCGCGTCCGGTGTGGCGATCTGCTGTGGGAATTCGATGCGGATCTTCTGGCCTGTCGGGCACTGAGTCTGATCACGCCACTGGTCGTGACCAGCAGTGATCAATGGCGCTGCGAACCGGGTGAGGCGCTCTTCGGTCGTGTGATCGAGCGGGGGGAGGCACTGATAACACTGGTGGCGCTGTCCGCATCGACAGAGGTTGATACCGCCCAGGACAGCCACGGTGACTATCGTGACCGGGTGACGCTGGCGCTGGCGGCCGGGCTGCACGCGCGTCCGGCGGCGCGCCTGCGCGGCATTGCCCGACGCCACGACTGCACCCTGGTGCTGGAATACGGCGAGCATCAGGCCGATGCCGCCAGTCTGACGGCACTCATGGGGCTCTCCCTGCGTCAGGGCGACACCCTGACCGTTATCGCGCGAGGCTCAAAAGGCGCCGCGGCGCTGGAAGAGGCGGTGACCCTTCTGGGCACGCCCGAGGCTGTCGAGGAGGATCCGGCCCGTGATGCGCCCTCGGGTGAGACGCCGGCCGTCGTGCCGGCCGGCGATGATACCACCTGCCACGGGCTGATCGCCGGTCCGGGGCTCGCCGTTGGCCCGCTCGTGCGACTCGAGCGGCCGCGCCCCGAGGTCGACGAAGACCGCGAGGAGAGCGCCGGGGTTGTCGGGCATCAGCTGAAGGACGCCGTCACCACGCTCAACGATACCCTGGCCACGGAGATTGACCGGGCGCGCGCCGAGGGGCGAGGCGAAGAGGCCGATATTCTGGAAGCGCACCAGGCCTGGCTGGATGATCCGGCCCTGCTGGAGGAGAGTCTGGCGCATATCGAGGCCGGGCGCAGCGCCGCCTTTGCCTGGCAGACGGTGCTCGAACAGCGCATCGATGAGCTGCGCCGGAGTCAGAGCCGGCTGCTGGCCGCCCGCGCCGATGACCTGCGCGATCTGCAGGCGCGGCTGGTGGCGCTGCTGGTGTCGGAGGGCACGGCGGCCGGCCATATTGACATGACGCCGGGCGCCATCGTGGTATTTGATGAGATCACGCCGTCACAGCTGCTGGCGCTGGATCGCGCGGCGCCGGCCGGGCTCTGTCTGGCCGGCGGCGGTACGACCTCTCACGTGGCGCTGCTGGCGCGCGCCCGCGGGCTGCCCTGTCTGGCCGCCATGGGGCCTCGACTGCTTGAGATCATGGCGCAGCACGACGGCAGTGATGTCATCCTGGATGCCCAAAAGGGCACGCTGACCTTCGCCCCCGAGCCCGCCCAGCTGGATGAGGCCCGCACGCAGGTCGAGAAGACGAGGGCGCGCGCGGCTGCCGAGCGCCGGGTTGCTCATGAACCGGCCCGGACGCGTGACGAGGCGCTGATCGAGGTCCGTGCCAATGTGGCCGGTGCCGATGAGGCGCGCGCCGCATTGAATGCCGGCGCCGACGGTATCGGACTGCTGCGCAGCGAGTTTCTCTTCATGGCACGGGAGCAGGCGCCGGATCAGGGGACGCAGCGCGACATCTACCAGCAGGCGCTGGACGCCATGGGGGATCATCCGGTCATCATCCGCACGCTGGATATCGGCGCCGACAAGCAGCTCGACTATCTTGCCCTGCCGACCGTCCCCAATCCGGCGCTGGGTACCCGCGGCGTTCGCCTGATGACCCGCCATCAGGCGCTTCTGGATGTGCAGCTGCGCGCGCTGCTGTCGGTCACGCCGCTGGATCGGCTTCACATCATGGTGCCCATGGTGACCGAGGCCGCCGAGCTGGTGGCGGTGCGCGAGCGCATCGAGATGCTGGCACAGGAGATGAAGCTGACGGGGCGACCGGCACTGGGGGCGATGATCGAAGTACCGGCAGCGGCCCTGTGTGCCGACCGGCTCGCCCTTGTGGCGGATTTTCTCTCCATCGGCACCAACGACCTGACCCAGTACACCCTGGCGATGGACCGTGAGGACCCGGACCTGGCCGGACGTGCCGACGTGCTGCACCCGGCGGTACTGCGACTGATCGACATGACCGTGAAGGGCGCCGCCGTACATCGATGTCCGGTCGGGATCTGCGGCGCCGCGGCGGGCGACCCCCAGGCCTGGGCGGCGCTGGTCGCGCTCGGCGTGGAGGAACTGTCGGTCGAGCCGGCGCGCGTGGCGGTCGTCAAGGCCGGCGTTCGTCGTCTGGATCGGGCCGCGCTGTCGCGGCAGCTGCGGCAGTGGCTTGATGAGGCCATCGATAGCGTGACGCTGCGACAGCGTCTCGAGCAGTGGCTGAGCGAGCATGCCTCGCCAGCCAGTACAGACGCCGTAACCACGGACGCCACAACAACCGACAGGGGAGTACCGCGCGATGCGACTTGATCCCATGGGCGCGCTTCAGCAGCTGGGGCGCTCTCTCATGCTGCCGATTGCGGTATTGCCGATTGCCGGGCTGTTGCTGCGCATGGGCCAGCCTGACCTGCTCGATATCGCCTTCATTGCCCAGGCCGGCAACGCCATTTTCGAGAATCTACCGTTGATCTTTGCCATCGGGGTCGGGGTCGGCATTGCCGATGACAGCAACGGCGCCGCCGGCCTTGCCGGCGCGATCGGCTATCTGGTGATTACCGCCGTGCTTGAAGCGCTCAATCCCGATCTCAACATGGGGGTGCTGGCCGGCATCATTGCCGGCGTTGTCGCCGGGCTCTGGTACAACCGCTGCAAAAACATTGCGCTGCCCGACTATCTGGCCTTTTTTGCCGGGCGACGCTTTATCCCGATCGTCACCGGACTGACCGCGCTGGCGCTGGGCTGGCTGTTTGGCTGGGTCTGGCCGCCCGTGCAGACCGCCATCGATCAGAGCGGGCAGTGGATGATCGATTCCGGCGAGCTGGGGCTTTTCGTCTACGGCACGCTCAATCGACTGTTGATCGTGACCGGGCTGCACCACGTGCTCAACTCGCTGGTGTGGTTCGTCTTCGGCAGCTATGACGGCGCGACCGGGGATCTGCACCGCTTCTTTGCCGGCGATCCGAACGCTGGCAGCTTCATGACAGGATTCTTTCCGGTGATGATGTTCGGTCTACCGGCCGCGGCGCTGGCGATGTATCACACTGCAGCGAAGGATCAGCGCGCCCGGGTAGGGGGCATGCTCTTTTCGCTGGCGCTGACCGCCTTTCTGACCGGCATCACCGAGCCGCTGGAGTTCACCTTCATCTTCCTGGCGCCGGCGCTGTATGTCGTGCATGCCCTGCTGACCGGAGTGTCGATGGCGCTGATGAGCTGGCTGGACGTCAGGCTCGGCTTTACCTTCTCCGCCGGCACCTTTGACTATCTGCTCTCCTACGGGCTTGCCAATCGCGGCTGGCTGCTGATCCCGGTCGGCCTGCTGTATGCGGGGCTTTATTACATGATTTTTCGCTGGGCCATTGTGCGCTTTGATCTGAAAACGCCGGGACGCGACGCCGTAGCACCGGCGCCGGCTGCCGCCGACGACGGCGAGGTGCAGGAACGCGGCCCGGCCCTTGTCACGGCACTGGGCGGCAGTGACAACCTGACCTCGGTCGGCGCCTGCACCACCCGGCTGCGTCTGGTGGTACAGGACGTTGAACGAATCGATGAGCCGGCGCTCAAGGGGCTGGGTGCCCGGGGCGTGCTCAAACTCAAGGGCGGCCATCTGCAGGTCGTGATGGGGCCGATTGCCGATGGCGTGGCCGAGGATATTCGCACCGCCCTGCGCCAGCACGGCCGGGCGGTGGCGGCCCCGGATGTCGCGCCCACCATGGCACCGGCCGCCGAGCAGGAGATGCCGGCCCGGAGCACTCTGCAGGATGCCGACCTGTCGCGCTGGCTCGAGGCGCTGGGTGGTGTGGAGAACCTGCGTCGCAGCGAGCTGGTGGCGCTGTCGCGCGTACGCCTTGAAGTCGAAGCGGCCTCGCGTCTTGATCACGAGGCGCTGTCAGCGCTGGGCGCCGCCGGCGTGCAGCGCATCAATGATCACTGTCTGCATCTGGTACTGGGCGAGCAGGCCTGGATCGTGGCGCAGCAGCTGCACACGGAGATCCAGCGTCATGGCCACTGACGAGTCACTGCTGGCAGGTGTGGACGGCGGCGGCAGCGGTACCCGGCTTCTGGCGCAGTGGCAGGGGCGACGTGTCGAAGTGACGGGTGGCCCGTCGGGGCTCGGGCTGGGTGTGTCGCGTGCCTGGCACACGATTCTGGCGCTGCTGGAAGAGGCGCGCCAGGCGCTGGGGGCGGCGCTGCCCACCGCGCAGTGCCATCTGGCGCTGGGGCTGGCCGGCGCCAATCAATCGTCATGGCGCAACGCCTTTGTGCAGACCGCGCCACCGCTTGCGAGCCTGCGCCTTGAAAGCGACGCCTTTACCACCCTGATCGGCGCCCATCAGGGCCGGCCCGGGGCGATCGTGGCACTGGGTACCGGCAGTGTGGGCGAGGCACTGCTTGAGGATGGCCGGCGCGTCGGTGTGGGTGGCTACGGTTTCCCCTCGGGCGATGAGGCCAGCGGCGCCTGGCTGGGCCTCCGGGCCAGCCGCCATGCCCAGCACGCGCTGGACGGGCGCGCGGCACCGGATGATTTTTCCCGGGCGCTGTGCGAGGCGATGTCGGCGCGCTCGGACGCGCCCGTCACCTGTGCATCGAGTCTGACCCACTGGCTCTCCAGCGCCGATCAGACCCGCTTTGCTGCCCTGGCGCCGGTGGTTGTTCAATATGCTGACCATCCCGTGGCGCAAGCGCTGCTACAGCAGGCAGGTGAGGATATCGCGCTGATGTATCGGGCGCTGGATCCGCGGTCCCGGCTGCCGCTGGCGCTGTGCGGCGGGCTGGCCGGCGAGCTCGAACCATGGGTGCCACCGGGGCTCGGGCCACGGCTGGTTCGGCCGCAGGGCAGCAGCGTCGAGGGGGCGCTACGACTGGCCGGCGAGCCGGGCACATCCATCAGCAACGACCAGGCGCTACAATGAGCGTCTGCCATGCCGGCATTTACCGCGTACAGGAGACTGCATGACGCCTCATCTGATCGTGACCGATCTGGATCGCACGCTGCTCAACGCCGATCATGGCCTTGATGACATGACCGTTGAAACCTTTCAGACGCTCGAGCGCCAGGGCCATTCGCTGGCCATCGCCTCGGGGCGTCACTATCAGGACATTTGCGAGGTCCGGCGCCAGCTCGGGGTCAATGCCCACATCATTTCGGCCAACGGCGCGCACCTGCACGGTCCGGATGACCAATTGATCCACGAGATTCTGGTGCCGCCGGACATCGTGCGTACGCTGCTGGACCTGGATGTCCCGAGCGAGGTGCGCATCAATCTCTATACCAGCGACCGCTGGCTGATCGATGCCCCCGAGCCGAAGCTTTTGGCCTTTCATGAAAGTACCGGGTTTACCTACGACGTGGTCGATATGGCCGGCATCGACGGTCAGCAGGTCGGCAAGGTGCTTTTTATCGGCGACCCTTCGCTGCTCAAGGCGATCGAGACGCGCGTTCGTGCCCACTTCGAGGATCGTACCCACATCACCTATTCGCTTGAAAACTCGCTGGAGGTGATGGACCGGGCAGCCTCCAAGGGGCAGATGCTCAACCGTCTGGCCGCGCAGCTGGATATCCCGGTGTCGCGCACGGTGGCCTTTGGCGACAACCTCAACGACACCGACATGCTGCAAAACGCCGGCCGCGCCTTTGCGATGGGCAACGCCCACCCCGAGCTTTTGACCCGGGCGCCCGCTGCCGAGATGATCGGGGCGCATACCGAGGCCGGTGTGGCGGTGAAGCTGCGCGAGCTGTTTGCCCTGTAGTCGCCGTGTCCCGGCGGTCGGCCCCTGGCGCCGATGACGTCGGGACAGGGCCGGGTCAGCCGTTATTCGCCTTGCCCTTGTCGGCCTTGCCGTCGTCGACGCGCTTCATCTGCTGCCAGAGCTGGCGGCGCAGGTCGGCAAGCTTCGGGGCGCGGTCATCCTCGAACGGCAGCGGGCGCAGCATCCGCAGGGTGCGAATGCCCAGCCGTGCCGTCAGCAATCCGCTGGCCATGCCCTGACCGGCGCGGCTGGAGAGGCGGCCGGCCAGGTTCATCGACAGCAGGTCCATGCTCACCTCGGTGGCCAGCTCGCTGGCACCGGCGAACGCCATGTTGGCGAGTACGGCGCGGAACAGGCGCAGGCGGCTGGCATAGCCCAGCTCCAGACCGTAGAGCGCGGCCAGGCGATCGATCATGCGCAGATTGCGCCAGGCCATCAGCCCCATGTCGATCAGCGTGACCGGGCTGATGGCGACCAGCAGGGCGGTTTCGCTCGACATGCGGGTAATCAGCTGACGGGCGCTGGCATCCCGTGGGGCCAGCACGTAGTGGTTGAAGAGATCGCGGGTCTCGCGGGCGTCGTGATGCGCCTGGCGGGCCTGCAGAAAGTCCTGCCAGTGCGGGTCGCGGTGACCCAGCCCCATCTGCTGGCGCAGGCGGTCACACAGCGACTGCATGCGATCGCCGTCCATCTGCGTGTCCCGGATGTGGGTATCGATGTCCTCGCGCAGACGGGCATGGCGGCGCAGCCGCTTGAGGCGCACAAGCTCGCGGGTCAGCGAGGTGCCGGCCAGTGTGACCACGCCCAGCCCCAGCACACTCCAGGCGCCGCTGACCCAGTCGCCGCTGAACCAGGCGTTCTGGAAGGTCTCGACGGCCTCGACGCCGCCCATGACCAGGGTGCCGGCCAGCACGCTCAGCAGCCCCCAGCGACGCTTTTTCGGCTTTGCCAGGGCGTGATCGAGCGCGCTGTCGATGGATTCGGGCGGCGCTTCGTTTTCGAGCGGATGGTGCACGCTGTCGAGCTGATAGCGTGCGCCGGGGGCCGGATCCACCGGCACGAAGTACCGCTCGGAAGCGGCGGCTTCGGGCGGGGGCTCGGCCGTGGCGGCGGTATCGTTTTGAACATCAAAGCGCCGGCCGGGGCGTGGGTCGTTCATCGCAGCTTGTCTCCCAGTAACCAGTCCAGCGCACTGTCCATGCGAATGTGGGGCAGGGCTTCCCCCGAGGCCTGGGGCGCCGGCTTGAAGGCTGTAAAGTCAAATCCCTGGCGCTGCCAGAAATCGGCATCCGGCAGGCGCGAGGGCACCTCACCGGGGAACATCAGTACCTCTTCATTGGATTCGGTCGTGCCCTTGAGCGCCGGATGGCGCTTGCCGTCCTGCTCGACGGTGCGGGCCTGCGTGGCGCGAATGGCGGCCAGCGACAGGGACTTGACCGGCACATCGGCGTAGCGCAGATCCCGCAGCGGCTCGGCCATCAGCGCCTGGACCAGCGACAGCAGGTTGTCGTGCTGTTCGGGGGTGACGTGATCGGCCTTGGTGGCGGCGATCGCCAGCCGGTCGATGCGCGGATTGAACAGCCGTGACAGGAGACTGCGGCTGCCGTAGTCAAAGCTTTGCATCAGGGTCGCGATGGCGTGGCGCAGATCGTCAAAGACATCAGGCCCGGCATTGAGCGCCGAGAGCACATCCACCAGCACGATCTGGCGGTCAAAGCGGCGAAAGTGCTGGCGGTAGAAGGGGCCGATCACGGTGCGCTTGTAGTGCTCGAAGCGTCGCGCCAGCGTCTGGTAGTTGCTGTCGGCCGGCAGTTCGGAAAGCGCCGCCGGGTCCTGCAGCTGCTCCAGCGGCCATGGAAAGAACTGCAGCACCGGGGCCCCATCCAGTTCGCCGGGCAGCAGAAAGCGTCCCGGCTGCACCCAGGTATAGCCGCCTTCGTTGCGTGCGCTGTTGAGCGAGCGGGCGTACTCGGCGCTGATATCGGCCAGCTGCTGCTCGTCGGCCGTGGCGGCCGGGTCAAGCTCGCCGACCCGTTCGAGAAAGCGCTCGGCAAAGCGTCGCCGCCGCCCCGTCAGCTGCTGACCGAGGGCCTCGCACCACTGCTGGTAGCTCTGGCGCAGCATGGGCAGGTCCAGCAGCCACTCGCCGGGATAGTCGATCAGATCCAGTGTCAGGGTGCGCTGCTCGCCCAGGAAATGGCGGCTGTTGGTTCGGCTCTTGTAGCGAATGAGCAGACGCAGCTCGCTGATGCCACGGGTCGGCGAGGGCCATTCGGGCGGGGTGCCCTGTAGCGAGGCCAGCGCCTGGTCGTAGGGGAAGCGGGGCACGGACAGATCCGGCTGGCTCTGGCGCTGGGCGCCCAGCAATCTGCCTTCGCGGGCACAGCCCATCATGTCCAGGCGGGCATCAAGGCCTGCATGGCGCAGCTGGTTGACCAGCGAAGTCAGAAAGGCCGTCTTGCCGGCGCGCGACAGCCCCGTTACCGCGAGGCGCACCTGCCGATCGAGGCTGCGTTCAAGCCAGTCGCCGGCATAACCGGGCAGCGATAGCGGCATGGTTGTCCTTGTCTGCAGTCATGGTTGGATAAACGGTTCCGATTGTAGCGAATGGCGTGTGACAGCGCCTGAAAGCAATGTGATTGGTAACATGGCACATAGCGTCTATAGTCTAGGCAGTGCTGTAGGTCGCTTACAGCCTTCCCGGCCCGGGCAGGGCATAACATTCAAGCAGGGTGGTTATCAGGGAGAAGACCATGAGCATTATTCTTTGGCTGATCATTGGCGGTCTGGCCGGCTGGATTGCCGGCAAGATCATGCGCGGTGGCGGCTTCGGTATCCTGGGCAACATCGTTGTGGGTATCGTGGGTGCCGTACTGGGTGGCGCCATCTTCAGCATGCTGGGGATCGGGTCCAACAACATCATTGGCTCGCTGGTCGTGGCCGTCATCGGTTCGGTCATCCTGCTGTGGCTGGTGTCCCTGATCAAGGGCAAGGGGAACGGCTAGGCCTGAAACCCTGCCGCAATCTCCCGTCCCGCGACGCCCGGCCATGCCGGGCGTCGTTGTTTCTATC
Organism: Kushneria sp. AK178; assembly: GCF_053903105.1. Taxonomy (NCBI): domain Bacteria; kingdom Pseudomonadati; phylum Pseudomonadota; class Gammaproteobacteria; order Oceanospirillales; family Halomonadaceae; genus Kushneria; species Kushneria sp. AK178. Next base: position 1,491,005 of record NZ_CP096381.1, read on the forward strand.
TGTGGTCGGGGCCGTTGCCGATCCGCTCGGCACCGGCCAGGGCACCCGTAAGGGCTGTCGGGCGATCCCGGCAGCCCTTTTTGATGGCGGCAATGGTCGTATGCCGTATTCGGGGCCGTCGGCGGGTAAGGGTTGTCACAGGATAAGATTTGGCCACTTGCCCGGTGATTGTTTTTTTCGGGCCGGAAAATTTATCTACGCTTAAGGGCTGCAAGCTGCCATGACCGGTCGAAAGGCGTCCCCGACACGCTGATCAATGATGACCGGATGCGTTTGTGAAGCGCTGCCAACGGCCAGGCAGACCGGCAGTGCTCCACTGTCGAATTCGATGAGGAGAGACACCGTGGCAAAGAATCCCTATAGCGCGTCCAATACCGATGGCCCGCATGACACTGATTTCAAGACCAGTGATCAGAGCAAGAATGAAAACCTTGAGCAGTTTCGCAATGACGCTGAAGGCCATGATCTGCGTACCAATAACGGTGTACGCATTGCCGACAACCACAACTCCCTGAAGGCGGGTGAGCGTGGTCCGACGCTGATGGAGGATTTCATCTTCCGCGAGAAGATGAACCACTTCGACCATGAGCGCATCCCCGAGCGCATCGTGCATGCCCGCGGTGCGGCAGCACACGGCGTGTTCGAGGCCTATCCCGAGGCGGAGAAGTACTCAAAGGCGGCGGTGTTCAAATCCGGCAAGCAAACGCCGACCTTTGTGCGCTTTTCCACCGTGCAGGGCTCGCGTGGCTCCAACGACACCGTGCGTGACGTACGCGGCTTCGCGACCAAGTTTTATACCGAAGAGGGCAACTGGGATCTGGTCGGCAACGACATGCCGGTCTTCTTTATCCAGGATGCGATCAAGTTTCCCGACTTCGTGCACGCCGTCAAACCCGAGCCGCACAACGAGATTCCGCAGGGGCAGTCTGCGCATGACACCTTCTGGGATTTCGTCTCGTTGATGCCGGAATCGGCGCACATGGTGCTGTGGACCATGTCCGATCGTGCCTTCCCGCGCAGCTATCGTTCCATGGAAGGTTTTGGCGTCCATACCTTCCGGCTGGTCGACAGGCAGGGCAAGGCGCGTTTCGTGAAGTTTCACTGGAAGCCGCTGGCCGGGACGTATTCCTTTATCTGGGACGAGGCGCAGCTGCTGTGGGGCCGCGATCCGGACTTCAACCGCCGCGAGATGGCCACCGATATCAGCAACGGCGACTATCTCGAGTGGGAACTGGGCGCGCAGATCATCGAGGAGGAGGACGAGCACAAGTTCGACTTCGACATTCTGGATGCCACCAAGATCATTCCCGAAGAGCAGGTGCCGGTCACGCCGCTGGGCAAGATGACGCTCAACCGCAACCCGGACAACTACTTCGCTGAAACCGAGCAGGTGGCCTTCAATCCGGGCCATATCGTGCCGGGGATCGACTTCACCAACGACCCACTGCTGCAGGGGCGTCTGTTCTCCTATCTGGATACCCAGATGCTGCGTCTGGGCGGGCCGAACTTCAAGGAGATCCCGATCAACCGTCCGGTCACGCCGGTCCACAACAATCAGCGTGACAGCTTCCACCGCATGACGATCAACAAGGGCCAGGCCTCCTACGAGCCCAACTCGATCGATGACGGCTGGCCGCGTGAAACGCCGCCGGCGGCGGAAAACGGCGGTTTTGAATCGGTCAACGAGCGCGTGGATGCCCACAAGGTTCGCGGCCGCAGTGCTTCCTTTGCCGATCACTACTCGCAGGCCACGCTGTTCTGGAACAGCCAGACAGAGGTGGAAAAGGAGCACATCGTTCAGGCCTATGCGTTCGAACTTTCCAAGGTTGAGCGTCCGTGGATCCGTGAGCGCATGATCCAGCAGATCCTGCCCAACATCGATCTGGACCTGGCCCGTCGCGTCGGCGAGATGCATGGTATTGAAACGCCCGACGAGAAGCCGGCGTCGGCGGAAGAGCTGGGCCACAGCAGCCAGACCGAGTCGCCGGCGCTGAGTCTGATGGCGCGTCTGCCCGGCAACATCAAATACCGCAAGGTGGCCATTCTGGTCGCCGATGGGGTCGATCTTGATCAGGTCACGGCGCTGCAGTCGAAGCTCAAGGCCGAGGGCGCGCAGGGCATGATCATTGCGCCGAGCATGGCCCCGGTGAAGGCCAGCAATGGCAATACCATCGCGCCGGACGCCATGCTCAACGGGCTACCGTCGGTCACCATGGATGCGGTGCTGATTGCCGGCGGCGCGCAGAGCATCGAGACGCTCAAGGCGAGCGGTCAGGGACGCTACTATCCGCAGGAGGCCTGGAAGCACCTCAAGGTGATTGGCGCCGTGGGCGAGGGCAAGGACCTTCTGGAAGCGGCCAATATCAGGATGGATGAAGGCGTGCTGACGGGGGATACCGTTGATGCCATCTTTGATGATTTTAAAAAGCTGCTCGGCCAGCATCGCGTCTGGAGCCGTAATCCGGAGGCCAACACTCAGCCGGCCTGATTTTACGGATCAAGCCCCGCTATCCGATGATTGATAACCCCGGCCCGGCCGGGGTTTTTATTGTCCGCTGGTGGATTAACATATTATGACCATCCGGAGTGGACGTTGGCACAAGAGCTGCGTATGTTGCTTGCCAAACCGGCGACTGCCAGTCATCTACCAGAAGGCATGGCGGCTCTGCCCCGCTTACGTCAGTGCTTTGAGTGGACATCATGGCCTCTTCCAAAGAGCGATTCATCGGACTCGAGTGGCTGAGATTCTTTCTCGGTCTCTACATCGTTATTTTCCATACCCTGCACAACTATCCGTCCATTAGAAGCTGGTCGGGCTATGTCACGGATCTGGGGTTTTTCTCGACCAGTACCTTTTTCATTTTGTCAGGCTTTTTGCTGGCCCATGTGTATCTCAACGACCAGAACGAGATGCGCGAGTCGGCCAGAAGCTTCATGACCAAGCGCTTTGCCAATCTCTATCCGATCCATATCGGCTCGTGTCTGCTGGCCATGGCGGTGTCGGCAGGCGTGGGCTATCTGGCCCTGACGGCGCAGGATGCCGGTACGTCGCTGCGCTTTGTGCTCTACGACGTCAACAACGACACCGGGATCGTCAATCCCGAAGCGCTGCGCCACACCATGGGCGACGTCGAACTCTGGTTCAATGTCGTGCTTAACGTCTTCATGCTGCATGCGTGGAACCCCTACTATCTGACGTTCAACCCGCCGTCCTGGTCCATCTCGGCGCTGTTTTTCTTTTATCTGACCTTTCCCTTCATCGCACCGCGGCTCATGAGGATCAAAAGGACGCGACCGGCCATTTTGATCACCAATCTGGTTTATCTGGTGCCGCCGCTGCTGGTAGTGGCCTTTACGCCCTATGACATGCCGGAAACGGGCATTCTGCATCGCAACCCGATCATTCGACTGCCCGAGTTCATCGCCGGCATTTTGCTGTGTGCCTTTTACATGCAGCAAAAGGACGCCGGCAGGCGGCTCAAAATGCGCGGCAAGCTGACGCTGGCGCTCTATATCGTGGTGTGCTGTCTGGTGGCCACCTGGCTGCTCGAGCAGGGCCGGGCGTGGTACTACCTGCTGCATAACGGGTTGCTGCTGACGGCCGAAATGGCGTTGATCTATCTGTGCGTGCATATCCCCCCGCCCGGCAGCAAGCGGGTAACTACCCTGGCCGGGCGTCTGGGCGGGGCATCGCTGCCCATGTTTGCCCTGCATGTGCCGCTTTATGTGATCTTTACCCGCAGCGAGCAGATCCTGAAGGGCGAGCCTTCCCTGTGCCCCGACAATCTGCGCCTGTGCCTGGCGGCGGCCGGCGATATCTCGATATGGCTCTATCCGGTCTATCTGCTGATGACCGTCATCCTCTGCGTACTCTTTCAGGAGCAGTTCGTGGTTCGGATACGCCGCTGGATTCTGGGGTGGATGCTGCCCTCGGCCCCGGTGCGTCAAAAGACGCACGCCGAACGCATGGCCGATCCGCGGGAACCCCGCTGAGGGAAGGGGGCGGTCCAGGTTACAATAAGGACCGCCCCGCAATGGCGTGATCGAACATCTGTCCCATGAGGTATTTTTTGAAAGAGAGCCTGCAGACCTGGTGTGCCCAGCGTCTGGCCAGCCACGGCTGGCATCGTGAGGTGCCGCCCGAGCGTGCCATGAGCGTTTCTCGTGCCCTTGCCCGCCTGCGCAGCATGGATATCGAGGAGCCCGGCGCGCTGGGGTGGCAGATGGTGGGACGTGTTGATCAGGCGCAGCGTGATGAAGCCGTCACCATGCTGGTACTGGCCTTCAATGCGCAGTGGCTGGATGAATCGGCCCTGTCGCAGTGGCTGGGCTGGCTTAAAGAGGGCGCGTCGCAACCGCCCTGGCCCGATCAGGGCGACAGCGTGATCTGGCGGGCCCGCGCCCCCTTCGGGCCCATCATGATCGACAGCCCCGACAGCGCTGCGCTGGAGCGTGAGCGCACCGGCCATTTTCTGGACCGGGTCTGGTCCATTCATGATCGCGAGGAGCTGATCCGCATGCTGCTGTGGCTGGCCGGGCAGGGCCACCGCCATGGCTGGGAGCTGGATCATCAGCGCTTGACGGCCATGACACGGGCGCAGCGCCTGAAATGGCATGCGCGCATGGCGCCGCAGGCCACCTATGCCGCGACGCTCGAGGCGCTGGTTGTGCAGGGCCAGCCCCGCGATGTGGCGGCCTGGGACTGGCTGCGTCTGGTGGATCTGGCCTGGGCCGGCATGGCCATGGGCTGGCTCGATCAGGAGGAGGCCAGAGGCTTTGCCGCCCACGGCGTGGACCTTCTGAGCTGTCGCTACGAGAGCTGGCATGACGTGGCGCTGGCCTGGCAGCGCGGTCGCAGTCTGCATGAAGGGCTCGATCTGATGGAGAACGTTACGGCGGACTGGCAGCTGCTGCTCGAAGCGCCCGACGGCCCGTGGCAGCGACCGCTGCATCAGCTGCTCGATGATGATCTTCGCCGCCGCTCCAGGGCCATGATCCGCGAGCTGCGCCGTAGTGCTCGCCACTGGGCGCTGGCCGTGGCCTCGGTCAGGGAGCCGGATCTGCTGTATCGCCAGCATGTGGCGCCCGCGGTCGGCGACGACCATCGCCGGCAGAGCCGGGAGTATCTCACCGACATCCTGGACTGGCGCCCGGAAGAGGGTGTGGCGGGGCTGTCACGCTTCTGGATGCCGGGGCAGGTTCACCATCTCAATCAGCTGGCCTCTGATGCGCGTCATGGCAGACTGCCGGAAACCGCAACGCCCTTTGGCACGCCGTCGGCCGAGCTGCTGGCCTGTCGTCAGTCGCTGGCGGCGTGTGCGTCGGTCTCGGCCACGATTTTCATGGCGGAAAAATACGCCTTTCATCTGCAGATGTTTGAAAGCGCCGACTATGGTGAAACCGAGCGGCTGACGCGTTATTACACGCGCCTGGCCGCCACGCTGAGCCGTCACTATCGCGATATGGACACCATGCTGGAGGCCTGGGCGCAGTGGGAGCGGCTTCTGCCCGAGGACAGCTCGCAGGGGTCTCTGGCGGAAGATATCGAGTGGCATCGTCATGACCCCGGCAGCCCCTTCCACTGGCTGACCGCGCCTGCCGGGGTCCATGATGAGCCCGGCAGGCGCCCGTCGCTGTCACGGTTTACGGCGCTGTCGCTGTCGGGCCCTCTCAATACCGTGCTCTGGGGCGAGCCCGAAAGGCAGTATGGGGCACAGGCCAATGACATCCGCGAGTGGCTGGAGAGTCATTACGGCATCAGCGCCGACACGCAGCTGACCCGCTTTCTCGATTTTCTGGTCGAGGCGGGGGACCGCCAGGAATATCTGATCAACTACGCCCCCTATACCCTCAATCAGCGACGCCTGGCGCAGGAAATTGCGGTGCTCGAGTCCGCGGATCGCAGCGAGGACGAAAATGTCCATCTGGAAAGACTGCGTCGCGTGCTCAACAACGATCACCAGTGCAACGACATCGACATGGCCGCATGGGATATCGCGCAGCTGGTGGACCTGGCCGCTGCGGCGCGTCAGGTGGGCTGGTTGAGTGTCGAAGGACTCCACTATTACCTGGATCAGGCGCTGACACTGGCATCGCGCCACTATAGCGGCTGGTGGGCCTACGGCAGGGGCATGCTGGCGGGGTACAGCTTTTTCATGATGGCCACCCCCGAGCGCGAGCAGTTTCTGGCGGAATTCAGTCAGGCCATGACGGCCTGGCAGACAGGACTGCCACCGCTGGCAGGCTGCTGGGCCAGTCTCGACTTCCCCGGGCACCGTCTCGGGCGCTGGCCGCCGCTGCATGCCGATACGTTGCCGGGAGATGCCCGGGTGCTGCATTAACGGCACTTCGGGTTACGTTCGGCATTGTCCTGTTACTATCGACTGACCTTCGATTAATGCTTTGGTCACAACAAGAGTGATTTGATTAGTTTTTAATACTCGCCACACCCGGTCGAATTCCTTACCATCCTGAAGGCGCTGTAGCCGGCGCCTTTCGTTACGTTCCACGCGATACTTTCAGGATGTCTCCAGTGCTCGATCAACAAAAAGGGCCGTCTATATGCGGCGAATAATCGTGGGTAGTCTGGTGTGTCTTGCCCTGGGGGGGTGTGCTGCTTCGCAGTCCGGGTCACAGGATGGTGTACAGGAGAGGGCCATGCTTTCGCTTTCGACGGTCAAAACGTCGAAAGCGAAAGCGGGAAGGCACTTTCGCCAGGCCTACAGCACACCCGGGGACGCCTATTCGGCCGATGTCGAGGCCGCGTTGATGGCGGAGTACGATACCTGGGCGGGCACGCCCTACCGGTTCGGCGGCGAAAGCAGCAGCGGCATCGACTGTTCGGCGCTGGTACAGCAGGTCTTTCGGGACAGCTTCAGCCTTGACCTGCCGCGGACCACGGCCGGTCAGGTGCTCACCGGTCGTCGCATCGACAAGTCATCGCTCAGACCCGGTGATCTGGTCTTTTTCAGACCGTGGCGCGGTGATCGCCATGTCGGCATCTATGTCGGGGAGGGGCGTTTCATGCACGCCTCGAGTTCGAAGGGGGTCAGGATCTCCCGGCTGGACAATCCCTACTGGAGCCGGCATTACTGGCAGTCGCGCCGGGCGCTGAATGCTGACATGGTCGCCATGCGCACACCCTGACGTTCCAGCGCTTTCGGGCAACGGGCCGATACCGCCATGGTATCGGCCCGTTTTGTTTTGATGCTCCAAGGGGCCGTAGCAGGGCGGTCCTCATGGCACGGCCCCGACCATCTTTCCCCGGAAAGCCGCTTCTGTCGAAAACCCTTGAGAGGTCAGCCGGTCCGATGCTGACCGGTCTGCATTTCTTGTACAAAGTGTATAAAAATGTTGTACGATAATGGCGTAAAAGGCTGGCAGGATGCCGGTCTGAAAATGGACTTCAGGATTTGTCAGGTATGGATACCCGAGTTGCAGGTTCTTCGGCACGCGCCATCGAGTCGGCGCCCCTTCCATTGGCTGTCACGGTGCCCGACAGCGAGTCATCCCCCCACCCGATGCATGACCGGCCCTGTGGTTACGGCGTGTCGTTGCTGGATATTGCACCCCATCATCGGGTGCTGGACATGTATGGTGCCAGCCAACAGCGCATGCGGACGCTCGCCGGTGCGCTCGATGAGCGGGGTGAGCTGGTCGCCAACATCATGGGGGCGCTGTCGCTGGAAAACGCCTCGCTTCGATACCGGCCCGACAATGTGGTCATGACCCGGCTCGAGGATGAGCGTCTTTCCCGCAAGGAGATGGGGGCCTTTGATCGGGTGCTGCTCGATATTCCGGCACTGATCGGTCGACATCTGTCACCGCGACAGCGCGCCGAGCGACTGGTGTCCCTGCTGCTTCGCGCCATCGAGCTGTGCCGCGAGGGTGGTCGGGTGGTGTACATGACGCACGGCCACCCGGCACAGAACAATGAAATGGTGGTCGATCAGGCCATTAATGATGCCCACAAGGGTGTGGCCATGGGCAGTATCAATTTCCCCGGTGCCATCGCCCGCTCGGGAGATACCTGCTGTAATGGCCAGCAGCTTGACCCCCGAATTGCCCGTGCGTTGCATGTCATGGACCACACGGGCGGCGATGATCGTTTCATGGCTGTGCTCGAGTGCGGGCGCTCGTAGATCGGGCGCCCTCCGCACAGGTCAGCATCGACGCCGGTACCCCCCATCACTACAATGACGCCTCCCTTGCCGCTGGTATCGAGGATGTCTCACTTGATCTTTCGCCTGCGTGGTTCATGCCGGGTGGTCATGACATGGACGGCGCACCAGCTGGTGACCTGGCGCATTTCACCGGCAGGGCTTGCCCTGGCGGCCATCGTGCTCGCCGTGATCACCGCGCCCCTGTTGTATGCCCATCAGTCCGTGCTGGCGGTACTGGCCGTGGCCCTGTATCGCCTGCTGAGCGTGCTGTCCGGCTGGGTCTCCGGCGCCCTGGGACACGTCGATGCCAGGCAGCGCTATCTGCGCCCCTTCATGGAAATCATTTTGATTCTGTCGGTCATGAGCGGACTGTCGCTGTATTCGCCCGGACAGCTTTTCTGGCCCGCGCTCGCTCTGGTGATCGTGGTGCTGGTCTTTGATCTCGAGAGGCGCCTGGCGGTACTGCTTCAAAACGCCTGGCAGTGTGTCATTAAAACGGGGAAATTCGAGTACGGGGTTGATCTGGCCACGGGCAGCGTCGGGCGTACCCTGCTGCTGATGTCGGCCTGCTACTGGCCGCAGAGTCTTGCCTGGAGCGGGGTCGGATTTGCGGGGGGCTGTCTGGTGGTGCTGGCCTGGCGACTGGTATCCAACTACCGGCTGCTGGGCCGCTGCCCGGAGACAGCGGCGCCAGCGCCTGTCATTGAACAGGTGGTTTCTGACGCGCCGCACGGTCAGACATAAAAAAAGGCAGCCAATGGCTGCCTTTTGAAACACCGACCGTTAGTGATCAGTGCTCATGACCGCCTTCGCCGTGTACGTGGCCGTGCTCGAGCTCTTCGGCACTGGCTTCACGGACTTCTTCGACGCTGACGTCAAAGTTCAGGGTTTCACCGGCCAGCGGATGGTTGCCGTCAACGGTGACCGTGTCGCCTTCCAGCTTGGTCACGGTGACCAGCAGCGGGCCGCCTTCGGTCTGTGCCTGGAACTGCATGCCGGGCTGAATGTCTTCAACGCCCTGGAAGGCATCACGCGGCACTTCCTGAACCAGAGAGGGCTGGACTTCACCATAGCCTTCGCTGGGCTCGACCCGTGCCTGAAGCGTGTCACCTGTGGTCTTGCCTGCCAGCTCCTTCTCCAGGCCGGGGATGATGTTGCCGGAACCGTGCAGATAGGAAAGCGGATCACGACCTTCAGAGCTGTCGAGGACTTCCCCGGAATCGTTTTTCAGAGTGTAGTGAAACGATACGACTGTGTTCTCTGCGATCTGCATGATAAGGGTCCTTTTGCGTCGGTACGTGTTGGTTGCTCTCTAACGGTCGGGGCATCGTTGCCATCAATGCGTGCCGACGTGCTGACTCATCAAGATGGCGACGGCCACATATTTTTCAACCCCGTGTGGCTCATCAATCGCGCTTTTTTTGCGATATCATGCCAGCATGGTGTCGAGCCGCATGCCGGCCGGTGTCATGGAGACCCCGCGGCACAGGCATTGTGCCCGGACTCATACGGAATTATAGACGTTCAAACACCCGCGCAGGAGAGCTTATGACCATTGCTGTCATCTGGATTGTTATCTTTGCCATCGCAACCGCGCTGGCCTGGAAGAGCTGGGAAAACGGCTTCGGCAGGATGGTCAATCGCTGGGTGCCCGCCATGCTGCGACTGGATGATGATCAGACCAGTCGCATTACCTGGTGTGTCGTGGCGGGGGTGTTGTTTGCCACGCTGATGACCAACCCGGCGTCCATGCTGCTGACCCTGGTATTGATCGCCCTGATTGCCCTGATCGTGCGGGCCGTCATTCGCTTTGCCCTGAGCAAGGTGCATTGACATGCCCGGGCGCCATTTGTCGGGTCGGCTGTAGATCGACACCGGCAGGGCGTCAGGGATTCAACGCCATCAAAAAGGGCTCCCTCGGGAGCCCTTTTTGACGTTGCGCCCCGGGCAGTTGAGCGGTCAGTGCGAGATGCCCCTGTACTCGCCGGCATCGCTGGTGGCGCGGCTGACCGCCACGATGGCAATCAGCGAGGCGATAAAGCCGGGGATGATTTCATAGATGCCCGGGCCGCCCAGAAACGCGGCGTTCCAGCCTAGCGCGATCCAGACCATGACCGTGACGGCGCCCGCGACCATGCCGGCAATGGCGCCGGCACCGTTGGTGCGCGACCACATCAGCGACAAAAGGATCAGCGGGCCGAACGCCGCACCAAAGCCTGCCCAGGCGTTACTCACCAGGCCAAGGACCTGCGAGTTCGGATCGGAGGCAATGATGGCGGCCACGATGCCGACCAGCAACACGCTCACTCGACCGACCGTCACCACTTCCTTCTCGGAGGCCTGCTTGCGCAGAAACAGGCGGTAGAAGTCCTCGGTCAGCGAGGAGGAGGCCACCAGCAGCTGGCTGGAGATGGTGCTCATGATCGCCGCCAGCAGGGCCGCGTAGAGGAAACCGGTCACCAGCGGATGGAACAGCAGATTGGCCAGAACGATAAAGATCGTTTCCGGGTCCTGAATGTCCATGCCGTTACGAACGGCGTAAGCCCGGCCGAACAGGCCCAGCGAGACGGCACCGATCATGGAGATCAACATCCAGCTCATGCCGATGTTGCGCGCCGTGGGCACATCCTTCAGGGAGCGGATGGCCATGAAGCGCACGATGATGTGCGGCTGGCCGAAATAGCCCAGTCCCCAGGTGACCGCGGAGAGCCAGCCGATGAAGGTCAGCCCGTCCGTCCAGGACAGCAGGGTGGGATCAACCTCGTTGAGGGTCTGCGAGGCCTGGCCGAACCCGCCGCCGCCTTCACCGAAGAGCACCACGGCCGGCATGATGACCAGTGCCAGCATCATGATGCAGCCCTGCACGAAATCGGTCAGGCTTACTGCGAGAAAGCCGCCCACCACCGTATAGACCAGTACCACGCCCAGCGTGATGATCACGCCGGTGCCGTAATCACCCAGCCCGCCGATGTTGATCAGGCCCGAAAAGGCGCTCTGGAAGAGCTTGCCTCCGGCGACCAGGCCGGAGGCCGTATAGATGGCGAAAAAGACCACGATGACAATGGCCGACACCACCCTCAGCGACAGGGACCGGGTAGGGAAACGGTTGGCCAGAAAGGCCGGAATGGTAATGGCGTTGCCGTAGTGCACCGTCTGTTCGCGAAGGCGCGGGGCGACCAGCAACCAGTTGAAAAAGGCCCCCAGCAGCAGACCGATGCCGATCCAGGCCGAGCCCAGACCGGAAGCGAACATTGCCCCGGGCAGCCCCAGCAGCAGCCAGCCGCTCATGTCCGAGGCGCCGGCCGACAGCGCCGCCACCTTGGGGCTGAGCGTGCGGCCCCCCAGGATGTAATCTTCGGAGGTCGATGTCGAGGTGCGCATGGCATACAGACCGATACCGATCATGAGCGCAAAGTAGGCAAAAAGGCTGATCCAGACACCGATAGCCATAAAATTCTCCTGTGTTCTGATTATTGGGTCGGAAGGTTTCCTGCAGGTGTCATGCGCAGGGCGGGCGCGAATGGGAACCCCTTTGGCCAATGTTTTCAACCATCCAGGGTTTCCCATGGTGCATCGGTATTACGATAGTGGAATCAATCGTCGCCCATGGCCAGCAGCGAAGCATTGCCCCCCAGGGCGGCCGTATTGATCGTCCGCGTTTTTTCGTTGGCAAAGCGCAGCAGGTAGTGAGGGCCGCCCGCCTTGGGGCCGGTGCCTGAAAACCCCTGGCCGCCAAAGGGCTGGACACCCACCACGGCGCCAATGATATTACGATTGACGTAGACATTGCCGACCCGGATACGACGTGCCACGCGATTGGCAAAGGTCTCGTTGCGGCTGTGCACGCCAAAGGTCAGGCCATAGCCGCGTTCGTTGATGGTATCGATGACCGTATCGATCTCGCTGGCCTTGAAGGTGGCGACATGCAGGATGGGGCCGAACTGCTCGGTCTCCAGCGCATCGATGCCATCGATTTTAAACGCCGTCGGCGCAATGAAGGTGCCATTGGCGGCAACGGCCGGGTCGATGGCGGTCTCGGCAATCAGGCGGCCTTCGCCCCTGAGCCGATCGATATGCGCCTGCAGCCCCTGGCGGGCCTCTTCATCGATGACCGGCCCGACGTCGGTGGCAAGGCGGGTCGGGTCGCCGACGTTGAGCTCGGCCATCGCACCCTTGAGGGTGTCGATGACGCGCTCGGCGATGTCCTCCTGGACATACAGCACACGCAGCGCCGAGCAGCGCTGGCCGGCACTCTGGTAGCTCGAGGCCACCACATCCTTGACCACCTGTTCGGGCAGGGCGGTGGAGTCGACGATCATGGCATTCAAACCGCCGGTTTCGGCGACCAGCGTCGGCAGTGGGGCGTTGTCGCGTGCGGCCAGCGAGCGGTTGATCAGCTGCGCCGTCCCGGTCGAGCCGGTGAAGGCAACGCCGGTGATGCGTCGATCACTTGAGAGCACGGCGCCGACCGTGGCGCCATCGCCCGGCAGCAGCTGGACGACCTCGCGCGGCATGCCGGCCTCGTACAACAGCTCGATCACGCGATGGGCGATCAGCGAGGTCTGCTCGGCCGGCTTGGCCAGCACGGTATTGCCGGTGACGGCGGCCGCCATGGTCTGGCCGCAGAAGATGGCGATCGGGAAGTTCCACGGGCTGATGGTGGCAAAGACCCCCTTGCCCTGCATGATGAGCTCGTTGGACTCCCCGGTCGGCCCGGGCAGGACCGTGGGCGCCTCGAAGATGTCCCGCGCGTTGGCGGCGTAATAGCGACAGAAATCCACCGCCTCGCGCACTTCGGCCACGCCGTCGGGCAGCAGCTTGCCACCCTCCATGCAGCACAGGGCCATCAGCTCCGCCATGTGCTGCTCCATCAGATCGGCAAAGCGCTCCAGGATGGCGGCGCGCGTCTCGACCGGGGTGTCGTTCCAGTCCGGAAAGGCCTGCCAGGCCACCTCGATGGCGCGCGAGGTCTCGTCAGCGCTGGTCCAGCGCACTTTCCCAACGGTGCGCTGGTGATCCCAGGGGCAGCGGACGTCCTGGTGCTCGCCGCCGTTGTCCTCCAGCTCGAAGCCCACCAGCGGCCCGGCGCGGTAATGACGCTCGAGAAAGGGCGCCATGTCCTCGATCAACGGCCTGAACTGGCTTTCAATGTTGAGGTTGATGCCGCGGGCGTTGCGTCGACCGTCGGGATAGAGCTCGGCGGGCATCGGGATGTTGGGGTTGAAGTACTGCTCGATGCCGGTCAGGTTCTCGACCGGATGAACGCACAGGGACTCTACCGGCACGCGCGGGTCGACCAGCTGATGCACGAACGAGGAGTTGGCGCCGTTTTCCAGCAGGCGGCGCACCAGATAGGGCAGCAGATCCTTGTGGGCGCCGACCGGGGCGTAGATGCGACACCAGGTGCCTTGCGGGGCCTGCTTGAGGGCCGCTTCATACAGGGCCTCGCCCATGCCGTGCAGGCGCTGGAATTCGAAGGGGCGCTCGCTCTGGCGGGCCAGATCGATAATGGTCGAAATGGTATGGGCGTTGTGGGTAGCAAACTGCGGGAAGAGACGTCCCCGGGTGTTGTCGGACAGCAGGTAGGTCGCGCAGGCCAGATAGGAGACATCCGTGCAGGCCTTGCGGGTGAAGACCGGATAGCCATCGATACCGAGCTGCTGGGACTCCTTGATTTCGCTGTCCCAGTAGGCGCCCTTGACCAGACGCACCGGGATTTCATCGTTTTGTGCATCCGCGATGCGTGTCAGCCAATGAAGCGCCGGCAGGGCGCGCTTGGAGTAGGCCTGGATGACCAGGCCGAATTTGCCCCAGCCCTGACAGACGCTGGAGGTATACACCGCCCGGAACACCTGCAGCGACAGCTCGAGGCGATCCACCTCTTCGGCATCAATGGTCAGGGCCACATCCAGGCCACGCGCCAGCTCGACCAGCTGCTGTACGGTGGCGACCAGCTCCTCGAGGATCTGCTCGCGCCGGCCGAACTCGTAGCGGGGATGCAGCGCCGAGAGTTTGATGGAGATCGACGGCGCCGGCGTATCGGAAGAAAGCTTCTGGCTGGTTTTGCCCACGGCGCGAATGGCGCTGGCGTAATCATCAAAATAGCGTTTGGCATCCTGTCGGGTCAGCGCGGCTTCCCCCAGCATGTCGTAGGAGTAGGTGTAGCCCTTGTCGAACTGCGGCTTCGAGCGCTTGAGCGCCTCGTCGATATCCCGGCCCAGCACGAACTGGCGACCCATCACCTTCATCGCCTGGCGCATGGCCTGACGAATGACCGGCTCGCCCATGCGATTGACCATGCGATTGATGAAACCGGCCGGGCGACCGTCCTGCGGCTGGTCCAGCTTGATCACGCGGCCGGTGGTCAAAAGCCCCCAGGTCGAGGCGTTGACGAACCAGGACTCGCTTTGACCCGCGTATTTTTCCCATTCTCCGACGCTGAGACGGTCCTCGATGAGCGCATCGGTGGTCGCGCTGTCGGGGACACGCAGCAGCGCTTCCGCCAGACACATCAGCATCAGACCTTCCTGAGTGCCCAGGCTGTACTGCTGCAAAAGCTCATCGATGGAGTCCGAAGCGGTATCCATGGCACGCACTTCGCGCACCAGCGCCGCTGTACTGTCGGCGATGCGTCTGAAATCGGCGTCGTCGGTCTGCAGCAGTGCGATGAATTCCCGCACCAGGTCATTTTCATCAACGATGTAGTGCGCGCTGAGGCGATCAAAAAGAGCGTCAGGTGTCTGCTGCCAGGTGCCGGCATCGAGTATTTGTTGGCTGTTGAGCATGTTGAAGTTCCTTGCCGCAGGGGACGGCCAGCATCGGGTCAACACGCATGAACAGGCGGCGTGTCGATGGCTGGCGATGACAAAGGGATGGCCACTGTCTTGACTTTAGGGCGCCGCACTCGGCGTCGTCTTGTCGATTTGCCGGGAAGGATTGTCAGATTGACGGAAGTTGCGCTGACCTGTCGATGACGCAAAAGGACAGGCATTTCGGCAATACGTCTTTGGTCCTACTTGAGCAATAAGGCACAACAAACCGGGGCCATGGGTCTACGGTTCAGGGGGCGGCGCTCTGGCGCAGGGCGCCGGGGGAGTGGCCGAAGTGGCGCCGGAAGGCATGGGACAGGGCGCTTTGATTGGCAAAGCCCGAACGCTGGGCAATGTCGATCAGGGGCAGGCGGGACTCCAGCAGCAGTTTGCGGGCCGCGTTGAGGCGCTTGCGCAGGATGTACTGATAGGGCGGCAGTCCTGTGCGGATGCGAAACAGCTCGCTGAAATGGGCGCTGGACAGATGCGCCAGCCCGGCCAGATCCTCGACGCGGATGCCCCGGGCCAGATGCTGGTCGATGTAGTGATCCAGCATGGCCAGATCGAGCCGCGACTGTGGCGTTGTCTGCCGGTCGAGCAGGCGGTGGGAGAGCATCGACAGCAGGGTGGTGATCAACAAATCGCGATCGACGTCCGGCTGATGCGTGATCTCCTCCACCATGAAGGTGATGTAGGCGCGGGCAGCGCTGTCGAGCGCAAAGTGAAACGGCCGGGAAAACAGCTGAAAGTGGTGTCGATAGGCGCCGGAAAGGCCCGGCGCATCGTCAAAGAGATCCAGCAGCAGCTGGGAGTTGTCACCGATACCGCGGTAACGGTGCTCCCGGTCTCCCGGGATGGTGCAGCCGTGATAGGGCGCGATGTGCAGGGGGCGGCCATCGATGATGATTTCGGCTTCACCCGCCAGGCCGATCACGATCTGGTGAAACGGATGGGCGTGCGCCTGACTGCTCTCCTCCAGCGGCGCCCGGCGAATGACATTGGTACTGGTCAGCGCAATGGTCATGGCAGTTTGATACCCGGACAGGGCGCGCGCATCGACCCGGTCAAAAGGCGCGCCGGTCATCGAGCGACAGCCGCGCCGTCAGGTGCTGGCGCAGCGCGCGAATCTCCTCAAGGCCGGTTCCCGAAAACAGGGCGCCGCCCTGCTCGAAGCGCCAGGGCTGACCGTACTCATCCATGATGACCTGGCAGCGTCGGCGCACGTTTTCCAGGTAGGGGTCATGGCGGATCGGGTAGCCGATAATGGTATGCCAGCGCGCCTCGGAAACGCGGTTTTCCAGCGTCTCGTCAAGCAGGGTCAGCAGATCGTCGGCGCTGGTGCGGTAGCGCGGGGTGCGCGACAGGATCAGGGCCGTGACCATGAAACCGCAGATCAGCAGACAGACGGCAAAGGTCAGCAAAAAGGTAGCCATGGGCGTCATCGGTTGCCGGATCAAAACGCCATTCTAGCATGTCCCGCGCCGGGACCGAGAGCCTCAGCGCCCGGGCGGCAGGTCGTTGACGGCGGCTTCGCGGCTGCGCCGAATGCGCTTGAGCCACAGCTGCCTGGCGTGATGCCGAAGATTGGAGACATCATCGGTTTCATCGACGATGTCCTGGCCCAGGATGGTTTCGAGGATATCTTCCATGGTCAGCACGCCCACCCAGGTGCCGTGGTCGTCATACACCACACACATATGATGGTGGTCATTAAGCATGCGGATGAATACCTGTTCGGCGCTGTCAGTGTCGTTGATCGACTCGATGGGATGCATGATCGATGACAGGGTGGCCTCATCAAGAGCGTGATAGGCATCCATCTTGTGGACATAACCGATGGTCTGCTCCGGCGGCGTCATGACAGGGTAGCGCGTAAAGGGCAGGTCACCGTATTCGCCATCAAATTCGGTCACGGTCATGTCGGGAGTTGCGGTGATGCAGACCGTGCGTGGCGTCATGATGCTGCGCACCTGGATATCGTGCAGGTTGAGGATATTGACGATGGTCCGGCTTTCATCGGTATCCACCACGCCGCGCTCCTGTCCCAGCCTTGCCAGTGCCTTGATCTCTTCGCGGACATCGACATCATCTTCCTTGCCGCCGCCGATGCGGCGCGTAATCTGCTCCGAAAGCCAGATAAAGGGCAGCAGCACCCAGATCAGCCCCTTGAGCGTGGGTGCCAGAATCGGTGCCAGCTCTCGCCAGTAACGTGCCCCAATGGTCTTGGGCAGGATTTCCGACAGCACCAGAATCAGAAGCGTCATGATGGCCGAGGCCACGCCGATCCAGGTTTCGCCGAAAACGACGGACACCTGCGCACCCACGCCCGTTGCGCCGGCCGTATGGGCGATGGTGTTGAGGGTCAGAATGGCGGCCAGCGGCCGGTCAACATTGTCCTTGAGCTGGCTCAGGGCGCGGTGCAGTGCCGGCCGCGATTCCTGCAGGCGGGCAATATGGCTGGGTGTCAGGGATAACAGGGCGGCTTCAAGTACCGAGCAGACAAAGGAAATACCTATGGCGCCCAGGGCAGAAACAATCAGAAGGATCATGGGGGGCTCAGCATTGTGTTGAGGCGGCCATTAATGACACTTCTGCGAGCGCGGTTGATTAAAAAAGGGTTAAAGGAACAGAAAATATGTTACGAAATGTAATTATTCATTTTGGCCCAGGGTACCTGTTTTAGCGGCATGAGACGCACCGTTGGCAACAGATGTCGCTATTTGGCGACAGACGTGAAGAATATTTAATAAATCTTTTTTCGAATTAAATAAAATGATCACAAAAGTGGCGTCTTTTAAGACTTTAGCGCCGGGGCACGGTGAGTATAATTCCAGCCGTCATCAATTGATTAACCCATGTAATGCTAAAAGGCTTACGCGTTCGGCATGCAATCCCTTGACTCACTGGAGCTGGCCATTCTGACGCGCCTGCTCAATACAGGCCGATACCAGCGTGTCCGTGTCAAGGCCATCGAATTTGGTGTGCCGGATGTCGAGTTTGCCCGCGCCATACGCTATCTCGATAAAAGAGGGCTGATTGACGCGGTCTGGCAGCATCAGAGCGCGCCTCGGCTGTGGTGTCGCCTGTTGCGACGTCCCTGCTTTGATCAATGCTGCGGACGCATTACCGAGCACGGGCTAAACGTGATCATGACCGGCTAGGATGAGCTGTTCTGTATGTGATCACTTCCAACAAGGCTTCAAAACCGTCACGGGGCAGGAGAACCAGCGTATCCTTGAGCTGCTACAAAGGGGTCGTCAGGACCGGGCGCGGCATCTGATGTGGTGCTTGCAGGCATAAAAAAACCGCCACAACGAGGTGGCGGCCATGCAAGGAACAGTTAAGCCAGACGCATTCCTCAGCGACTGAAGAAGAACGTCCTGCCTACTATGACCATCGTGTTGACGGTTTGATCCCCGAAATCGAAAATTTTTTATTCGATGGCCTTTTGCCATTCAAACAGCGCCCCGGGGCAGGCCGCTTGTGTTTGCGGTCGGAGGCTTTTATGATGAGCGCCATGCGGGTATAGCTCAGTTGGTAGAGCGTCAGCTTCCCAAGCTGAATGTCGTGGGTTCGAGTCCCATTGCCCGCTCCAGTGCCCCCGCCTTCCATATCTCCCTTGATACATCACGAGTACTTTCAGCAGCGCTGTTCGCACTGCAGGTCTCCTGTTTGTCGCGATGCCTGTGCTCCGTGTCTGCCCGGCCGTTACGGGTCATCCCCGACTGAAAAAGTGAAGTACCCGATTGACACCCAGACTGTCGGACCAGGCGGCCGGCGTGTACATCGTGGCGATGAACATCTGATCATCGCTGCCCACGTATTGCTCGAGATCGGCCAGAAGGTAATCCGGTGTGGCCGGGGTTCTGACCAGCCAGGTTGTCTCGAAAACATGCAGACTGTCCGGGTAGCGCGCCAGCGCTTCCATCAGATGATGGTACGCCTGGTATGGATGGGTCAGGTGACAGGTGATCATGTAGTCAGCCATGCAGGGCTCCATCGACTCTTCGATCAGGGGACTGCCGGAGATTTACTCCGGCAGCAGGAGGCGGTGTGGCTGTCGGCCCGGGCGAGCGGGCAGAACAGAGGAGTTGGCAGATGGCAGGAAGGTCAGCCGCCCGGTCCCGTGTCCATGCCGTGCTGTGCCATGGCCGGGCCCAGCCTGAGTTCGGCATTTAAATCGCGCAGGGCCGTGCGCAGACCTTCTTCGAGACAGGGGTGATAGAAGGGCATTTCCAGCATTCTGGCCACCGTCATGCGCTGCTGGTGGCACCAGGCGAGCAGGTGCGCCAGGTGCTCCGCCCGGGGGCCCAGCATTTCGGCGCCCAGAAAAAGCCCCGATCCCTGCTCGGCATACACCCGCAGCAGGCCATGATTTTGTCGCATGATACGGGCGCGCCCCTGGTCGCTGAAATCGACCTCGCCCGTGGCATAGCTGTCGCGGGGGCGCTGTTCGATTTCGGCCCACGTCAGACCGGCCTGCGCAATCTGCGGTTCGGTGAAGACCACGGTCAGCATCGAGCGGCGCTGACCGGCCCGCAGGTCTGGATGGCGCCCGGCATTGTCACCGGCGATGCGTCCTTCATCGGACGCCTCATGCAGTAGCGGCAGTGCGGCATTGGCATCGCCGGCGATAAAGATGGAGGCGGGGGTGCCGTCCCTGCGCTGACACTGCAGGGTATAGCGATCAAATACCGGCAGCCCTTCTTCCACGCGCAGATCGGCGCGGTCGATCTCCAGCCCTTCGAGATTGGGCGGCCGGCCGGTGGCTGCCAGCAGGTAGTCGAAGCGTTCGGTGATCTCACGTTCACTGTCGCGCTCGACAAAGGTCACTTCGACATGGTCATCGACCCGCGCCACGTGTTGCGTTTGTGCCGACGGGTCGAGAGGAAATTCGCGGTTGAAGAGCTCATCGGCCCGTTCAAGCAGGGCGGGGTCGCTGATCGGGCCGATGGCGCCGCCCACGCCGAACATGCGAACGCGCACGCCCAGTCTCGACAGCGCCTGTCCCAGCTCCAGGCCCACTACCCCGGGGCCGAAAACGGCGATCGATTCGGGCAGGTCGTCCCAATAAAAGAGATCGTTGTTGGTAATCAGGCGATCTCCGGCCGCCTCGAGAAAGTCCGGGTAGTCGGGGCTTGAACCGGTGGCAATGACGATTCGCTCGGCGTGAATACGGGTATGGTCGTCCACGATCAGGCTGGTGGCGCTTTCAAATACGGCATGGCCGCGAAGGCGATGTTCGCTGTCGATGCTGTCCACCGAGTCGAGAACGCCGTCAACGAAGTGGTCGCGCTCACGCTTGACCCGCGCCATGACATCGCGACCGTTGATGTGGATGGCGCCGTCGACATGAATGCCGAAGGCGCTGGCATCATGTAGTTGATGGGCCGTTTCGGCGGCGGCGATCAGCAGCTTGCTGGGCATGCATCCCACCCGCGCGCAGGTGGTGCCGTAGGGGCCGCCCTCGATCATGATCACGCTGTCGGTGTGCGCGCGGGCCGCGTTATAGGCGCCAAGACCGGCGCTTCCTGCGCCGATGATGGCAACGTCTACACGTCGTTCCTGCATGTAGAGAGACTCCGGTATCAGGGCGTGCGGGTCGGTCGTGCACACACGAAAACGGCCACCCGAGGGTGGCCGTTGTGATCATCTCGATCGCGGATCGATCAGGCCGCAGCGGCCTGATCAAGATGCGCCTTGAGATCTTCGGCACCGCCAATATGGCGGCCATCGATCCAGACCTGCGGAACGGTCGCATGGCCGGTCATGGCGCGCAGGGAGCGGCTGGTGATGTCGCGATTGCCGATGGAGATGTCCTCGTAGGCAATACGGTTATCCGCCAGCGCCTGCTTGGCGCGTGCACAGTGTGGGCAGCCGGGCTTGCTGATAATGGTAGCAAAGCTCGGACGATCTGCCTTCGGATTCAGGTAGTCGAGCATGGTGTCGGCGTCGGACACCTCGAAGGGGTCGCCCGGCTTTTCCGGCTCGATGAACATCTTGTCGATCCTGCCGTCACGGACCACCATGGAATAGCGCCAGCTGCGCTTGCCAAAGCCCAGATCGGTCTTGTCCACCAGCATGCCCATGCCTTCGGTAAAGTCGCCGTTGCCATCGGCCAGCAGGGTCAGATGCTCGGCTTCCTGATGTTCACCCCAGGCTTCCATGACGAAGGCGTCGTTAACGGACAGGCAGATGATTTCATCCACGCCGTTGGCGAAAAGCTGCTCTGCCAGCTCGTTGTAGCGCGGCAGGTGGGTAGAGGAGCAGGTGGGAGTGTAGGCGCCCGGAAGGGAAAAGACGGCCACGGTGCGGTTGGCGAAAATGTCCTTGGTCTGAACGTCGATCAGATCACCGCCCTGACGCTGTTTAAGCGTGACTTCCGGGACGTGTTGCCCTTCACGATTCTGCAGTTCCATCATTTGCTCCATATATTATTGAAATACTGCGATGTCGAACACCGCTGCCAGAAAACACTTTTCAGTATATGGCTTCAGGGAGCATCACGATATTTGAATAAGACAAAGGTCGTAATAGGAAAGGATAATTGGAAAGAAATATCTAATTTATCCAGGCGAGTCGGCAGGACGCATGACTACCGGTAGGCGTAATGAATGCGCTCCTGTTTGCGCGGGCCTTCGACCGTCCAGGTCAGATCGAAGCCATCATCGTTCATGATCAGCTCCCCGCTGTAAAGATCCCTGACGCACAGGTGCGGAGAAAGACTCATCAGCCGGTTGTCCTCGACCACCACCAGTGGAAACAGAAAGACGGCATCTTCCGGGCCGCGACGCTCGTGATAGAGCTCGACACGATCCTCCACGACTTCGAAACGATAGACGTTGCTGAAGGCAAGCGTGCGTCCGTTGGCGTGGGTGAAGCGGCCCTTTTCATGAAATCGCAGCACGGGATGGTCATCGCTGACACTAACCTCGCCGACACCGCGACCGGCCCAGTCGCTGGACGACCGCGGCCCGGGCGAGGCCGTAAAGGTAAGTTGCCGGGTTGCCCTGAGACGCTCGGTCAGGCGTATAATCGTTGTTAACCTTGAAAATCTATCTGGTTGACTAAGCATATGGGCTATCTACTCGGGGTCACGCTCTTGTGGTCCTTCTCGTTCAGTCTGATCGGTGTGTATCTGGCCGGTCAGGTGGACAGCTATTTTGCCGTATTAACGCGCGTCTCGCTTGCCTGTCTGGTCTTTCTGCCCTGGCTTCGTCCGCGACTGCTGGACCGGCGTCGAACGGTCGGGCTGATGGGGGTAGGGGCCGTACAGCTGGGGCTGATGTATGTGTGCTATTACCAGTCCTTTGTGCTGCTCAGCGTGCCCGAGATTCTGCTGTTCACCATCTTTACCCCGATCTACATCGCCTTGCTGGATAATCTTCTTTGCCGCCGACTGGACCCCTTCCAGCTGGCGATGGCGGCGCTGGCCGTGCTGGGCGCGGCGCTGATCCGCTATCAGAGCGTCGGCGACGCCTTCTGGACCGGCTTTTTCATGGTGCAGGGCGCCAATCTGTGCTTTGCCATCGGGCAGGTCGGCTATCGACACCTCATGCGCGGCGTCGAGGGCAGCTTTCCGGCGCTCAACGTCTTTGGCTGGTTCTTCCTCGGGGCGCTTGCGGTCGCGCTGCCGGCCTGGTGGTGGCTGGGAGATGCCACGCATCTGCCCACAACATCAGTACAGTGGGGCGTGCTGGCGTGGCTGGGCATGGTGGCCTCGGGCGTGGGCTATTTTCTGTGGAATCAGGGCGCCCGGCGTGTGGATGCCGCCACGCTTGCGGTGATGAACAATCTTTTGATTCCGGCCGGACTGCTGGTCAATCTGGCGATCTGGAACCGTGACGCGGACCTGTCCCGGATTGCCCTGGGCGGTGCTGTCATGCTGCTGGCCCTGGTGGGCAGCGAGTGGTGGCGACGCCGTACCCTGGCCTCGGCCAACGGCGCGGCTGAATTTTCCTGAGGCGCGGTTTACCCCCCGGCAGGGCGGGACGCATAATGCCGCCTCGATGAAACAGTCTGGACAGGGCATGACACAGTTCAACCGGGTAGGGTTGGTGGGGCGACCTGACAGCGACATGGTCGTTGAAACGCTGGAGCGTCTGACGGTATTTCTGGAATCGCGCGGGCTTGACGTGTACTTCGAGGCCGAAACGGCCAGAACCTGCATGATCCGACAGGAGACAGGCATTTCGCTGGAGGAGATCGGCCGGCACTGCGATCTGGCCATTGTGGTAGGCGGCGACGGCAGTCTGCTTGGCGCCGGACGCATGCTGTGTCGCTTCAATACACCGGTACTGGGTGTCAATCGCGGCCGGCTGGGCTTTCTGACCGACATCACGCCCGATGAGGTCGAGCATCGCATCGACGAGGTGCTCAACGGCCACTATGAAGTCGAGCGGCGCTTTCTGCTGGATACCGAGGTCAGGCGGGATGGCGTCGTCATCGGGTCGGCCTGCAGTCTCAACGATGTTGTGCTCCATCCGGCCGCTGCCGTGCGCATGATCGAGTTCGAGCTCTATATCGATCGACAGTTCGTCTATCGCCAGCGTTCGGATGGGCTGATCGTGGCGACCCCCACCGGGTCCACGGCCTATGCGCTCTCCGGCGGTGGTCCCATTTTGCATCCACGCCTCGAGGCCATCGTGCTGGTGCCGATGTTCCCGCATACCCTGTCGAGCCGACCCATCGTGGTCGATGCCGCCAGTGATATCCTTCTGGAGGTGGTGGACAGTCACGATGCCGAGCTGCAGGTCAGCTGCGACGGTCAGATGAAGGTGGTAGTACAGCCCGGCGATCAGATCTCCATTCGACGCAAGCCCGAATATCTGAAGCTGCTTCACCCGCCGGGATACAGCTATTTCGAGGCCTGCCGCAGCAAGCTGGGCTGGAGCAGTGGTCTTGTCGGTTGAGACAGCATGCGACAGGCCCACTCCGGGGCCCGGCGAAGGCTTCGACCTGATTGGCGATGTCCACGGCTGCGGCGACATGCTCGAGTGTCTGCTGGAAAGGATGGGATATCAAAAGCGCGGCGGGGTCTACGCGCACGCCTCCCGCCGCGCCATCTTTCTGGGCGATCTGATCGACCGTGGCCCTCACGTCCAGAAGGCGCTGGAGATCGTGCGCACCATGGTGGATGCCGGCACCGCACTGGTGGTGATGGGCAACCATGAAGCGCATGCGCTCAAACAGTGTCTGGGACAGGGCGGCCGCAGCTTTACCATGCCGCGCGTGGGCGGCCGCAGCGAGCGGGTCATGTATGAGACGCTGGCCCAGTTCGAGCGTGCCCCCACCCTGTGGGCGTCGTATCTGGAATGGTTTCTCGAGATGCCGCTGTGTCTCGAGTTCGAGCACTTTCGCGTGGCGCATGCCTGCTGGGATGAATCGCTGTTGCGCCCCTTTCTGAACGACCGTCCGGATGGGCGGATCGACCGGCATTTTCTGGCAGCGGCCAGCATTCAGGGCAGCCCCGAACACCGCGTGCTCGATCGCACCACGCGGGGGACGCAGCTTCGCCTGCCCGAGGGCAGGGTGATTCATTCGATGGACGGCACCCGGCGCAGCGTATTTCGCACGCATTTCTGGGCCCGTTCGCCGCAGACCCATGGGGATGTCGTCTTTCAGCCCGACCCGTTACCGCCCGAACTCGATGGCCGGGCGCTCAGCGACGAGCAGCGACGCCGGCTGGTATATTATCCGCGTTCACAGCGGCCGCTGTTTGTCGGCCATTACTGGTGCGAAGGGATTCCGAGCCTGCCGGCTGCCAATATCGCCTGTCTGGATTATAGTGCGGTCAGGGGCGGGCGGCTGGTCGCTTATCGCTTCGACGGTGAAGCCACCCTGGAGGCCGGTCGGTTTTGCTGGGTCAGCGCCGACACGTGAGATCATGAAAGCGACCATGCAATACAATCCGGAATTTTTTGACCGTGCCCGGAACTTTTGAGATACGGCGTCGTCAGAGTAAGTGTTCCCTTGAATGATCCCTTGCTCTTGTCCGGCGGACCCTCTCCGCCGGACTTCTTTTTTTGTGCCGGCGTCACCCTTCGAACCATGAGCATGACCGGCTGGCAGGTTCCAGCCTAAAATGGAGTCAGCATGCCTCAGGCGCTGCGTTTTCCTCTTGATGCCGACATTGATGAACTGCGTCATGCCCTCTGGAAACATCGCATCGGCCATCACTATTCGCGTGATCAGGAAGGTCAGGTGATCTGGCTGATCGAGGATGTTCAGCTGGAAAAGGCACGCGAGCTGATCGACCGGTGGCGACAGGGCGAGCCCATGGCGCTGGATGAATCCCCCGAACCGGTGGCACGCGCCGGATCCATCAGCGGCGCGCTGCGCTCGGCGCCGATCACGACGCTGCTGATTGTCATGTGCCTGGCCGTCTTTGGCTGGCAGGGCATCGATGATATTCAGGCGCTGACGGCGCTGGCCATCGCCCCCATTGCCATTGAAGGCCAGCAGCTCTACGCCGCCACGCTCGGGTACGCCCTGTCTCAGGCGGAAGTCTGGCGGCTGTTCTCGCCGGCCTTTTTGCATTTCAGTCTGATGCATCTGGTCTTCAACCTGCTCTGGCTCTGGTATTTTGGCCGTCAGGTCGAAGTCCTGCAGGGGCGCTGGCGGCTGCTGGCACTTTTGACCTCGGCCATGCTGGTCTCCAATCTGGCCCAGTACGCCACCGGTACGGTGCTTTTCGGCGGCATGTCCGGGGTGGTCTATGCGCTGGTCGGCTTTGTCTGGCTCTATTCGCGCCTGGTGCCCAACAGCGGCTTCCAGTTTCCCACCATGCTGATGGTGTTCATGGTGGGGTGGCTGGTGCTGTGCATGACCCCGGCTGCCGGCTGGATCGGGTTTGGCAATGTGGCCAACGAGGCCCACCTGGGCGGGCTGTTGCTGGGGCTGGCGGCCGGGCTTCTGGGCTCGCGCTTTCATCCGCGACGGGCAGCGCCCAATGACAGACACGAGGATATCGACGGGTAACCCATGAGCGACATGAATTTCGAGCGCATGATCGAGCAGCTCACGCCGCAGATGTATGAAGGCCTCAAGCGCGGCGTGGAGCTGGGCAAATGGCCGGACGGCCGGGCGCTGACCCCGGAACAGCGCGAGCTGTGTCTCGAGGCCATTCTGCGCTTTGAGGCGACCCACAACGTGGCCCCCGAGCAGCGCACCGGCCACATCGACCGTCACGGCTGCGGCAGCGACGAGCACGGTGAGGCCAAAGGCGACAGCATCAAATGGGTCAACTAGACCTCGAGCCTCTTCAAGGGATGCAGGCGCCTTCACAAGACTCGTTCGAGGGCGCCGGTGGGCTTGCCCGCATGGCGGTGACGGCCGATGCTGCGGGCCGTGCCCACTATGAGCTGCGCGTTGGTGAGCACCGTGAAGGGCTCAATGACTGGCTGGGCCACGATATCGCGCTGTCGTTTGGCGGGCGTATCGTCTGCGTCAACTGCCAGCGCCCGACGCGCAAGAGCTTCGGTCAGGGCCACTGCTACCCCTGCTTCAAGCGTCTGGCGCGCTGCGATACCTGCATGATGGCGCCCGAGCGCTGTCACTATTTTCAGGGCACTTGCCGTGAGCCCGAATGGGGCGAGCGCCACTGCTTTGCGCCTCATGTGGTATATCTGGCCGCCAGCTCCGGGGCCAAGGTCGGCATTACCAAACCCTCGCAGATGCCCACGCGCTGGCTGGATCAGGGCGCGGTGCAGGCGCTGCCGATCCTGTCGGTGGCGTCACGGCGTCAGGCGGGCATGGTGGAGGCGCTGTTTCGACAGGAGATCAGTGATCGCACCCACTGGCAGCGCATGCTCAAGGGCGAGACCGCCGATGTCGATCTCATCACCCTGCGCGATGATCTGATGGAAAGACTGGCGCCGGGACTGGCATCGCTCAGGGCGCAGTTCGCTGAAGACAACATCCAGATGCATGGCGAGCAGCGTGTCGCCCGGTTTGACTACCCGGTGCTGGCCTGGCCCGAGCGTGTCAGGGCCTTCAATCTGGACCGCACCCCGCAGGTCGAGGGCCGACTGATGG
Organism: Kushneria sp. AK178; assembly: GCF_053903105.1. Lineage (NCBI taxonomy): Bacteria > Pseudomonadati > Pseudomonadota > Gammaproteobacteria > Oceanospirillales > Halomonadaceae > Kushneria > Kushneria sp. AK178. The sequence goes on from NZ_CP096381.1 coordinate 1,518,012, forward strand.
GGCTCAAGGGGCAGTACCTGATCCTCGACACCGGCGTCATCAACCTGCGCAAGTACACCGGCTATCAGGTCAGCGTGACCCTTTCGGCGCGATCATGAATTCGGAAGCTGACGCGTCGATGTCTGCCGGGGCTGGCGCTTGCGCTCCATCTGCGCCAGAAACCATGCCATGATGCGCCGATACAGTTCCGGCCCCAGCACGACATCCTCCACGCCGACATCCAGATTGGGATTGTCGTTGACCTCGATGACCACCACCCGGTCACCGCTCTGCTTGAGATCGACCCCATACAGGCCGTTGCCGATCAGGCGTGTCGCCTTGAGCGCGGTTTTGATCACCTTCTCGGGCGCCTTTGCCGGGTCGATGGTCTCGAAGCCGCCGCTGCGCACCCGAGCGCCGCTGTGGTCATAAATCTGCCAGTGACCGCGGGCCATGTAGTAGCGGCTGGCAAAGAGCACCTGGCCGTCCAGAATGCCGATGCGCCAGTCGTACTCGGTGGGCATCCACTCCTGTAGCAGCAAAAGCGCCGAGTCCTCGAACAGCCGTCGGGCTTCCTCAAGCAGCTGCGCCCTGGAACTGATCTTGACCACGCCGCGCGAGAAGGCGCCGTCCGGTATTTTCAGTACCTGCGGAAAGGTGAGGGTGTCGGCCAGCGTGTCGAGACGGTCCAGGTCGCTGCGATTGAGCAGATGCCCCCCGGGTGCCGGGACGTCGCGCGCGCGCAGCAGGGCGTGCAGATAGACCTTGTTGGTACAGCGCAGAATCGACTGAGGATCATCGATGACGACCAGACCCTCATGCTCGGCGCGGCGCGCCATGCGCCAGGTATGATGATCAAGCCGGGTGGTTTCGCGAATGAACAGGGCATCGAACTCGGCCAGCCGGCCTTCATCGCGTCGGGTGATCAGGCTGACATCAATGCCCATCGAGCGCCCGGCGCGGATAAACTGCTTGATGGCGCTCTTGTTGCTGGGTGGCATCGCCTCGGCCGGGTCGACCAGAATGGCCAGATCAAAGCGATAGCGTCGCCGGGCGGCCGGGGTGCGCCACACCTGGCGGGAGTGAGCGTTGAGCGCGCGGGCAAACCGCTCTTCTTCCTCCGGGGCCACGTCCCGAAGCGACAGGGCCCGAAGGCGTGCCAGCCGCCAGTCGCCGTGACGCCGGACCAGGCGTGCCTCCATGATCGGACAGGGCAGGTGGGCAAAGAGTCGGCGACCCAGTCTTGCCAGCGCGTCACTGCCGGTGTCGCCAAAGAAAAGCCGCAGATCGAGGCGCTCGCCCTGCAGGGCGCCACGCCGGTCGAGCTCGGCCATCATGGCATTGAGCCCGTCGAGCTGCAGATCGATCAGCGCCTTGCGCCCCAGCTGATTGAGCGTCTCCACGTCCGGTTGTACGCGCTGGCCGCGGGCCTGGGCCAGCAGCGACACGTAATAGCCGGTTTCCAGATAGTCGAGCCCGCTGCACAGATTGATAACGTGGGTCGCCCGGTCCTGATCTGTAGTTGCCTCCAGCGCCAGAAAGTCATCGGCGCTGATGATGTCATCGCTGGGATAGTAGGGGCGCCAGTCGCCGGGATGATCCACCACAATACGTAAACGTGACATGACGCTCTCCGCCACTCAGGGGCAATACGCGCATCATAGGTCGCCGTCGGACGTTGTGGAATAGGGTCAAACGCTCACGAGCGGCTGTCCTTTTGATCGGCATGGCGGGCATAGGCCCGTGCCGAGACGATGCTGGAGCTGCCGTGGATCACGATTGATGCCACCACCACCAGGGTGACCAGTGGCCAGACCATGTCGAGATCGGCCTTCTCGCGCACTTCCAGCGCATAGAGCAGGGCCGCCACGCCCAGCGGCCCGATCCAGCCCAGCCAGGCGGCGGTTCTGAAATCCCTGAACGGACCCAGCAGCGGCGACAGCAGCAAAAGGGCCGGCAGACGACGCAGGAGCACGATCAGCACGGCAGCCAGCAGGGCCGGCCAGCCCAGCGACAGCCACCCCTGCCAGGGCAGGACAAGACCCAGCAGGAAAAACACCGGAATGGTGAACAACCGCTCGAGCGTGGACTGCATCTCCTCCTGCTGCAGATCCTCGTTGTCAGTCACCGTATGAGACAGGCCCAGGTTGCCGATGAAAACGCCGATGATGGCGTTCATGCCGGCCAGGTGCAGGCCGAAGAGCAACAGCAGACTAAAGGCCAGCGCAAAGGGGAGCAGGGTGCTCTGGGACATCCAGCCGGCCCCGTTGGCCTTTTGCAGCGCTTTCCCGGCAGTCAGTCCAAGCACGTAGGCCAGCCCGGCACACAGCAGGTTCTCATAACCGACCGTGACCAGAAGCCAGTGCAGGCTCTCCAGCGGCGCGCCCCGGGTGAGACTCAGCCAGAGCGCCATCGCCAGCATGACCATGGGCGAGGCCAGGCCGTCGTTGATACCGGATTCGTAGGTAATGGTGTGACGCATGGGCGCGGGGATCAATCGCTGTGCCTGATCGCCCTGAACGACGGTGGCGGTGACGACCGGGTCGGTGGGGGTGAGTATCCAGGCCAGCAGAAAGGCCAGCGTCCAGCCGGTGGCCATGGTGATCTGGAGCAGTACGGTCGTGAACGCGGCCATCAAGACCATGCCACCGATGACGATGACCGCGAGCGGTCGCCGGTAGTCGTCAAGAAAGCGCCGTTCCATCTGCAGCGCTGCCGAACTCAGGGCCATGGCCATCGTGATCCGACAGGCCCACTCCATCAGCGTGGTGACATCATTCATCGAATCAAGCGACACCAGATGGGTGATCGGGCCCACCACGACGCCGGCCAGCAGGGCAAACTGGACCTCGGTGGCGTACCACTGGCGAATCTTTTTGATCATCAGGCCGTTGACAAGCCATAGACACGAAATGCAAACGGCAATGATCAGAACAGTGTGGGTCATGCAGGCAATACCGGCTCGGTTCAGGAAAGGCAGTGCGCCCCAGTGTAGTCAATACGTGAATTCTTCGGCCTGGATGCACCACACGGCAGGGTCGTGGCGGTGGGAAAATGATAGGATTGCGACCCTTTGAATCCTGACCGGGAGAAGATCGCATGGCTTTCACGCTGCGTGCAGCGGGGGGCAGGGACGCGGCAGCACTCAATGCCCTGGAGCGCACCTGTTTCGGTGACAACGAAGACAGTTTCAGCCCGTCGCAGCTGAAGTATCTGGTCACCAGGGCCAATGCTCAGACGCGTCTGGTCGTGGACGACAATGATGCCCTGATGGGGTACGGCACGCTGCTGTTCCGGCGCAACGAGAAACGGGCACGCCTTTACTCGTTTTGTCTGCATCCGGACGTGCGCGGCCAGGGGCTGGGGCAGCGGCTGCTGCTGGCGCTGGAAGCCGTGGCCCTGGCGCGAGGCTGCGAGAGCATCTACCTGGAGGTGCGGGCCGATAACCGTGCGGCCATCTCGCTGTATCGGCGCATGGGCTATGAGGTGCTGCACTGGATGGAGGATTATTACCACGATGGCTGCGCTGCCTGGAAAATGATCCGCTCGCTGGGCGAGCACGCCGATCCGGTGTCCTGATTGCCCGGGCGGATCTGAAGGCGTGCGCCCCAGGGTTGGTAGCAGCCACCTCGGGCGCTATGATCGGCGGTCCAGGTTTTTAAGGGAGTGTGGCATGTCAAGTCTTCCTCCGGATCCTGCCTCGGATCGTCGTGCACGCTCTCCCATCCATCGTGCCTTCTGGATCGTTCTGGCAGCGCTGTGTTTCGCCATCGGCATCGTGGGCATCTTTCTGCCCCTGCTGCCGGCCACCGATTTCATGCTGCTGGCGGTAATCTGTGCGTCGAAAGGGTCAAAGCGCTTCGAGCGCTGGATTCGGCGCAACCGCTTCGCGGGGCCGCTGATCCGGGCCTGGGAGGAGGAGCGTGCCATCCCCCTGCCGGCCAAGATCCTTTCGATCGCCATGATGTTTTTCAGCGCCTGGGTGATCTGGGTGCATACCGGTTTCAACTGGATCTTCTGGGGGCTTTTGATGGTACTGATGGTTGTGGGGACCTTTGTGGCCACGCGTCCCCTGCCTTCCGGAAAACCGCGTGTCCCGAATGAGTGATTCATGCGCTATCTCTGGATAGGCCTGGCCGGGCTGTGCTTTGCCCTCGGCGCGGTGGGGGTGGTCGTGCCGCTGTTGCCGACGACCCCCTTCATGCTGGCCGCCGTGGCGCTGGCCTCGAAGGGCTCGCCGCGGTTTGCCCGCTGGATTCGACAGCATCGGCTGGCAGGCCCCGCCATACAGCACTGGGAGCGCGAGCGCGCTATCTCGTCCCGCGCCAAGGCCGTTGCGGTGGCGACCCTGATCTTCAGCGCCGTGGTGATCTGGCTCACTATCCCGTCTCTGGCCGTGCGTATCGGGGTGACCGCCTTGCTAAGCGGCATCGGCCTCTGGCTCGTGACGCGCGCCACGCCCACCCGATAACGCCGACTCTGCCGGTGGTGGGCGCTTGCTTTGAGCCGGCAATGGCTTGCGGCGTACACTAGGGCCACGATGGATCACTTTCAGGAGCCCCTCATGGCCGAGCCGCAAGCCATTTATCTCAGCGATTACCGCCCCCCGGCCTACACCGTCGAGAAAACCGAGTTGACCTTTGATCTCGACGCCAGCGCCACGCGGGTGAGGGCGCGCCTTCATGTGCAGCGCCACCCCGAGCATGACGCGCAGGCACCACTGACGCTCTACGGTCATGGGCTCACCACCGAGCGCATTGCCATCGATGGTCAGGCGCTGCTGGAAAACGAATACCGCATTGAAGACGAACAGCTGGTGATCGACCGGGTGCCGGGCGCCTTTGTACTGGACACCGAGGTGGTCATTGACCCGGCGAACAACACCGCGCTGGAGGGGCTTTACGTCTCCGGGCCGATGTTTTGTACCCAGTGCGAGCCCGAGGGCTTTCGTCGCATTACCTGGTATCCCGACCGACCGGACGTGATGGCGGTGTTTACCACCACGGTCATCGGTGACCAAAAGCAACAGCCGGTGCTGCTCTCCAACGGCAACCCCGTTGAGCGCGGTGAGTTGCCCAATGGTCGTCACTTCGTCACCTGGGAGGACCCGCATCCCAAACCCTCCTATCTCTTTGCGCTGGTGGCCGGCTCGCTGGAGTGCGTACGCGACAGCTTCACCACCATGAGCGGGCGCGACGTGACGCTCGAGCTGTGGGTCGAGGCGCAGAATCTGGAGAAGACCGACTGGGCACTGGCCTCGCTCAAGCGCGCCATGGCGTGGGACGAAAAGGCCTACGGGCGCGAATACGATCTCGATCTGTTCATGATCGTGGCCGTGGATGACTTCAACATGGGCGCCATGGAGAACAAGGGGCTCAACATCTTCAACAGTGCGGCGGTGCTGGCCAACCCGCAGACCACCACGGACGCTGCCTTTCAGCGCATCGAAGGCATCGTGGCACACGAGTACTTCCACAACTGGTCGGGCAATCGCGTGACCTGCCGTGACTGGTTTCAGCTGGCGCTCAAGGAAGGCTTTACCGTCTTTCGCGATCAGAGCTTTTCATCTGATATCAACTCGGCGCCGGTCAAGCGCATCGAGGACGCCGCGCTGCTGCGCACCCTGCAGTTTGCCGAGGATGCCGGCCCCACAGCGCACCCGGTACGGCCCGACCATTTCATCGAGATCTCGAACTTCTACACCCTGACCATCTATGAGAAGGGGGCAGAGATCGTGCGCATGCTCAGCAATCTGCTGGGCGAGGAGACCTTCCGTCGCGGCAGCGATCTCTACTTCGAGCGCTTTGATGGCCGGGCAGTGCGGGTCGAGGACTTTGTCGATGTCATGGCCGAGGTGTCGGGTGAGGATCTGAGCCAGTTCATGCGCTGGTACGCCCAGGCAGGCACGCCGCAGCTCACCGCGCGCAGCGACTACGACGCCGAACAACGTCAGCTCACCCTGACCATCGATCAAAAGACACCGCCCACTCCGGGTCAGGAAGAGAAGCAGGCGCTGCACGTGCCGGTGCGCATGGGCCTGATCGCCCCCGACGGGCGTCCGGTCGATCTGGTCATCAACGGCGAATCCCACGGCACCGACACCGTGTTGCACCTGCGCGAGGGCGAGCAGCAGTGGGTGTTCGACAACGTTGACGAGGGCGCGGTGCCGTCGCTGCTGCGCGGTTTCTCGGCGCCGGTGCGCCTGGAATATCCCTGGTCGCGCGATGAGCTCTCGCATCTGATGCGCTTTGACGAGGATGGCTTCAACCGCTGGGACGCCACCCAGCGTCTGGCGCTGATCGCGATCGAAGAAATGATGGTGGCCCGCCAGCGCGGCGAGTCCATGACCCTGGATGCGCGCCTGATCGAGGCCTTTCGTCATCTGCTGAATGAACCCACCGATGATCGGGCGGTACTGGCCGAAATGCTGCGCCTGCCCAGCGAGGCGTGGATCGCCGAGCAGCAGAGCCGGGTGGATATCGATGCCATTCACGACGCCCGCCGCGCTGCCATCGAGCAGCTGGCGGACAATCTCTATGCCGAGTTCGAGAGTGTCTATCACGCCAGTCAGCTGTCGCAGGCGTACGCCCCCACGCCCGAGCAGATTGCCGCGCGCAGTCTCAAGAACGTGGCGCTCTCCTATCTGGTCGCCAACGGCGAGGTCGAGGCCCTCAACATGGCCCGCGCCCAGTACGAGGCCGATCACAACATGACGGACGTGCGCGCCGCGCTGACGCTGCTGGCCCACTCCGATCGCGCCGATCTGGGCGACCCGGCCATCCGCGCCTTCGGTGAGCGCTGGGCGCACGACTCGCTGGTGATGGACCAGTGGTTTGCCACCCAGGTCACGCGCCCGCAGGCGGATGCGCTGGAGCGCGTACGCTTTCTGATGAAGCATCCGGCCTTTTCGATCAAGAATCCCAACCGGGTGCGGGCGCTCATCGGTGCCTTTACCCAGCAGAATCGGGTCAATTTCCACCGCCTCGACGGGGAAGGTTACCGGCTGCTGGCGGATGTGGTGATCGAGCTCAATCGGCTCAACCCGGAAATTGCCGCGCGCATGATCGTGCCGCTGACGCGCTATCATCGCCTGGATGACAAGCGTCAGGCACTGATGCGCGGGGAGCTGGAGCGCATTCGACAGGAGTCGCTGTCGCGCAATCTCTATGAGGTGGTGGAGAAGGCGCTGGCCTGACGCCGGTGTCGCCTCACGCAAAACGGCGCCCGCAGGGGCTAATGCCAGTCAGTTAAGGTTTTCCCCCACCGGCTGACAATGCGATAGTCCGGTATCAGTAACTTGCTGATACCGGACTTTTTTATGCATTTCAGTCAGGCCATCGATGCCATCAACCGGGTAAGGCCCGACAGCTTTTCAAGTTTGGCGGACGTCCTTTCCCCCGAGCTCATCGACACCTGTCTGGAGCAGGCCGGCGTGGCGACCCTTCGCAAGCGGCGACTGCCGCTGGATCTGGTCGTCTGGTCGATTGTCGGCATGGCCCTGTTTCGCCATATCCCCATGGCGCAGATGGTTAACCAGCTTGATATCGTCCTGCCGGGCAAGCGTCCATTCGTGGCCCCCAGCGCCGTGGTACAGGCGCGTCAGCGCCTGGGTAGTGACGCAGTCAGACATGTTTTCGAGCAGACTCAGGCCCTGTGGCATGCTCAAACGCCTCAGCCTCACTGGTGCGGACTCAGCCTGCTTGCCGTGGACGGCGTGGTCTGGCGAACGCCGGACTCTCCCGATAACCAGACCGCCTTCGCGCGCACGCGTAATGCGCAGCGCGAGGCCGGCTACCCGCAGGTACGCATGGTGTGCCAGATGGAGGTGACCAGCCACCTGATCACGGGGGCCGCGTTCGACAGTGTCGCGACCGGCGAAGTGGCCCTGACGGAAGACCTGATCGCCGGCACACCGGATCACTCGCTCACGCTGTTTGACCGCGGCTTTTATTCACTGGGCCTTTTGCATGCCTGGCAGCAGGCCGGCGAGCAGCGCCACTGGCTGATTCCGTTACGCAAGGGAACCCACTACGAGGAGATTCGCTCGCTGGGGCGCCAGGACCGTCTCGTTCGGCTGACCACTTCGCCACAGGCGCGTGCCAAATGGCCGGATTTACCGGTCTCGTTCGAGGCGCGCCTGCTGCGCCGCAAGGTTCGGGGCAAGGAGGTGACGGTATTGACCTCGATGACGGAAACGATGCTTTTTCCGGCCGCCGACATCGTGGATCTTTACAGCTACCGCTGGGAAATCGAGCTGGGATATCGAGAAATGAAGCAGTCGCTGCTGGACAATCGGCTTACGTTGCGCAGCCGTACACCGGAGATGGTGCGTCAGGAGCTGTGGGGCACGCTGCTCGCCTACAACCTGATCCGTTTTCAGATGGCGCGAATGGCTTACAGTCTGGACAACATTCACCCCAACCAGCTGAGCTTTCACCAGGCGGCCAGCTTTATTATCAAGGAGTTATCGATGCTGCCGGCGGTATCGTCGGGTCGGGTGCCGGCGGTGGTCCAGTCGATCACGGAGATGGCGCCGGCCTTTGTACTGCCCGATCGACGAGAAAGATCGTACCCGCGAGCGGTGCGGGCACGACCGCAGAAATATCCGGTCAGGAAAAAGCCAGTCAGCACTAACTGACTGGCATTACCCGCAGGGGCGCCGTTTTTTTGATCCCGACAATCGGGCCAGGCCGGCGTCGGGCAGGGCCGGGAATCGCCTCAGGGCGCGATGGCACGCGTGGCGTCGGTAAAGCCCATCAGTGAAATACTGGTATCCAGACGCTGGCCGTTGGGATCAAAGAAGCTGACCGTGGCCCGGGTACCGCCGCGGAGCTGGCTGAGCAGCTGGCCCTGCAGGGGCAGATCGGCGCGGCAGGCCTCGTCCATGCAGACCTGATAGGGAAAGGGAAGCTCTTCACCGTTGTCGACCTGCAGCTGCATGCCGGGGGCAAGGCGGACGCCCAGCGGCAGCAGAAAGACCATGACCGGGTCACTGCCCTGCGGCGGGTAGGCCACGACCACGCGCATGACGGGACGGTCGCTTTCGGGGCTGTTGACCAGCTGCGTCATGGTGCAGCGCGTGTCATTGCCACCGCCTGTCGGGCAGCGCACTTCCCAGTCCCTGAACTGCTGGATATCGGCATCGGGTACCTGCTGCGGCTGAACCTGTGAGGCCTGGGCTGCGGGCACCATGTAGAGGGAAAACAGCATCGTCATCAGGGCCCAAATCCCTGAAACCGACAGACGGCGTAAAAGCATGTGCACTCTCTCCTGTAAATGACGGGCACGGATCATGTCATGCGGGGACAACCCCTGGGGGCCACACACTAAGCCCTGGCGCTCGTTTAATAAAGCGCCACGCCGGTCAATGAGCGCCGGGGAGCGGCGTCAGGGGGCAAGGTGTGTCGAGATGGGGCGATTGCCGAACACCGGGCGCAGGACAAAGTTGGAGTGCACGCCGGTGACGCCTTCAATGGGCGTGATGTGCTCCAGCAGCAGGCGCTGGTAGTCATCCATGTCTTCAACGCGAATCTTGAGCTGATAGTCGACCTCCTGGCCGGTGATCATCAGGCATTCAATGACCTCGGGCAGGGCGGCCACCTTCTGTTCGAAATTGGCAAAGCGCTCGGGCGTATGGCGATCCATGGAGATATAGACCAGCGCCATCAGACGATGGCCCAGCCTGCGGGCATCGACCTGCGCCTGATAGCCGGTGATCAAACCGCTCTCTTCGAGGGCGCGTACCCGTCTCAGACAGGGCGACGGTGACAGACCCACGCGATCGGCCAGCGCCTGATTGCTGATGCGACCCTCCGTCTGCAGTATTTCGAGGATTTGGCGGTCGTAGCGATCGAGCGCAACGGTGATCCGACTTTCGGCCATTTCAAGATGCCTTTTTTCAGATAATGAGTATTTTTTGGCATGATATTGCGCCCACGGTGCGCTTTGCCAACATAATCGCAAGGACCTGCCGGCAGGGCCGCGCTATACTGGGGCCACTGCCACAAGCAGTGCCGATCCGGCTTTCGGGTCTGCTTCACAAGAGCCGACATCCATGAAGCCCTGGCCGGGCATGAAACATTCCTTCAGCGCTTATCAGAGGTCACCATGACTGCTTTCAACCATCGCAAGTACAGCCCGGCACCCCGTGTGCCTGCCTTCAATCGCCAGTGGCCCGATCGTGATCTCGACACCGCGCCGATCTGGGTCAGCGAGGATCTTCGCGATGGCAACCAGGCGCTACTGGAACCGATGAGCGTGGAGCAGAAAAAGCGCTTCTGGAAGCAGATCATTCGGGTTGGCATCAAGGAAGTCATGGTCGGCTTTCCGTCGGCCAGCCAGCCGGACTATGACTTCGTGCGCTGGCTGATCGAGGAGGACCAGATTCCCGAGGATGTCACCATTGCCGTACTGGTGCAGTGTCGTGAGCACCTGATCGAGAAAACCTTTGAGGCGCTGGTGGGCGTCAAGCGCGCCATCATTCACCTCTACAATTCGACCTCGACCACCCAGCGCGAGCGCGTGTTCGAAATGGACCGTGACGGCATTATCAATATTGCGGTCAGCGGCGCGCAGTGGGTGAAACAGCATGCCGATCGCTACCCGCAGGTGGACTGGCGCTTTCAGTATTCACCGGAAAGCTTCTCCAGTACCGAGCTCGATTTCTCGCTGGCCATCTGTGAAGCCGTCATGGATGTGTGGCAGCCCACGCCGGACAACAGGTGCATCCTGAATCTGCCCAATACGGTGGAAGTGGCGGGCCCTCACCATCATGCCGACCAGATCGAATATTTCTGCCAGAACATCAGCCGGCGTGACAGCGTGATCATTTCGGTGCATACCCATAACGACCGCGGCGGTGCCGTGGCGGCCGCGGAGCTGGCCCTGCTGGCCGGTGCCGAGCGGGTCGAGGGCACGCTGCTGGGCAACGGCGAGCGCACCGGCAACATGGACATCGTGACGCTGGCGATGAATCTTTACAGTCAGGGCATCGATCCCGAACTGGATCTTTCCCGCCCGGATGAAATCATTCAGGTCGTGACCGAATGCACCGGCATTACCATGCATCCGCGTCATCCCTGGGTGGGCGAGATGGTCTATACCGCCTTCTCCGGCAGCCATCAGGACGCCATTCGCAAGTCGCTCAAACGACAGGGCGATGACGAGCCCTGGCAGGTGGCCTATCTGCCGATCGACCCGCGCGACATCGGGCGTGACTATCAGGCCGTAATTCGCGTCAACAGTCAGTCGGGCAAGGGCGGCATGGCCTTTTTGCTGGAGCGCGATTACGGCATCAGCCTGCCGCGCTGGATGATGCTGGCGCTGGCGCCCCATGTACAACAGGAGAGCGAGCGCTTGAGCGGCGAGCTTTCAAGCGACTCCATTCGCCGGCTGCTGTTTGCCACCTTCATGCGCGAAACCCCGCTGTCGCTGGTCGACTATCGCCTGTCGCGCGCCAGCGACGAGGGGCTGTCGATCACGCTCGAGCAGGACGGTGAACCCCTGACCCTGGAAGGCAGCGGCAACGGCGCCATGTCAGCCTTCATGAATGCCTGGCAGCGCCACAGCGGCCAGCAGGTCGGCATTCTCGACTACAACGAGCATTCACTGGGCGAGGACAGCGAGGCCAACGCCATCGCCTTTGTGCAGCTCAACGTGGATGGCCAGCGTATCTGCGCGGTGGCCGAGGACAGTGACACCGTCAGCGCCTCGCTCAAGGCCGTGATTTCAGGCATCAACCTGTGTAACGAAAGCGCCGGCAGTCGGGACGGCCTGACGGCCATTGCCGACAGTACAAGCGCCTGACAACGTCGGCGCCAAAGCGTCAGCAAGGGCCTGTCACCCCCCGGGTAACAGGCCCTTTGCGTATTGCTCGGTGCTCAATAGGGGGAGGTCAGCAGCATCTGAACGTCGGCATCCATGGGCACGCGGAAGCTGGTGGCGCCCAGTACCAGCTGGTCGGCCAGGCGTACGAGCCGGGCGCTGACGAACACTTCCCCGCGGGCCACCGCGTAGGTACCCAGCAACACGGCGCTGGCGTTGTAGTTGTTGCCCAGACGCTGGACGTTGCGGGACAGGATCATCTCGCCGGCATACTCCTCGATATAGAGACTGTCGCGCAGCTTGACCTCGATGACGTTGAGACCGTTGTCGACCAGCCGGGAAGTCATGGCCTCTGTCAGGGTGCGCCCCAGCGTGGAGGAGCGGCCGAGCTGGTCCACGTCAACGAAGGTGGTGGCAATGATGGTATCGCTGGCGGCAAGACGGCCGCGGGCGCTGTTGACCAGTCGCTCGGCGGCGGTATCGACCCGGGAGAGCAGCGTCGGCTGTTCGGGGACGGCCGTGTAGCCGGGCAGGGCGGAGCAGCCCGTGATCAGCAGCGATAGCATCAAAACAAGAACCAGAGACAGTCGGGACAGTCGTTTGCTTACCATTGCGATGAGACCCTCAGCCCGTCCCGGGCTTCATAGTGGTGGCTGTCGCCGGCGTTGACGTAATAGATGTTGGAGGACGAATACAGCAGCGTGTCGAACTCGCTTGCCCGGGTGGTAATGATGACCTCCGTATTGCCAACCTCGGTGATGTTGCCGCTGAAGGCATCATACAGGGCGATGCCCGGAAGCAGCGCCAGGGCGGGTTCCGACCAGTGGTTGATCGGCTGGAAGGCCCATGCCACACCGGCGGCAAGCATGGTCAGGGTGCCCGGCGGATGGCGGATCATGCCGCGGTCGCTGTGTTTCACGACCTGTACTTTTGGATTGATGATGACCGCGCCTTCGGGCTGCGTGCTGACCAGCGCGCCCTGCTGCACCAGCTGGCTTTCCAGCAGCGAATGAAAGCCCCGGGCAAACGGCGTGGCCGACTGCGACGAGGCGAGATACAAGGGGCTGCTGCGAAGGCGCTGGTCGGCCATGATGCTGCGCGCTTCGTTGCGGGCCAGCACGTCCCAGTGGTGGGCGGCCTGCATGCGCTGCTGGTCACTGATCTCCCAGGTCGTGGCCATGGGGGCCTGAGAGGTGTTGACGTTGAGGCAGCCGCTCAGCGTGGCGGCCAGGCAGACGACGCCCCAGATCCTTGATGACATCAGTACCCTTCCCTTGACGGCGCAGGCCCTTCGGCGTGCGCCATGATTGATCAGGAAGGTTTTATCGGCGACGTCGGGGCCGGCTTGAGCCCGACGGTGTCAGGGGATCAGCCAGGACAGTACCAGAAGGCCCAGCACCAGCCAGATCAGTCCGCCGATGATGCCGCCGCGCAGCAGGGCGCGAACGCCGCTGATCAAAAGCATCAGGCCGATCACCAGAATGGCCAGACTGAACAGGGACGGGCTGATGCCCAGCGAACGGGTCAGTCCGTCGATGAAACCGTCCATGGCGCCGAACAGATTGGCGAAAATGGAGGCCAGAAATTCAACGATGGCGCGAATGATGTCGCCCAGCGTTTCGCCGACCCAGCTGAAAAAACCGTCTGACTGCATGGTGAAATATCCGCTAGAAGTGAAAGGGCGTCAGGCGCCGGTCGCGCCGGCCTGCGCGCGCAGCCAGGCAATTTCCTGATCCCAGATGGCCGGTTCGATGGTTTCCAGAATCATCGGAATCCCGTCCGTGCGCGCATCCTGCATGATCGTTGTAAAGCCTTCACTGCCGATATTGCCCTGACCCAGGCTGTGGTGGCGATCCACGCGGCTGTCCAGGGTGCTCTTGGCATCGTTGAGATGCATGCCGCGCAGATAGTCAAAACCGACCACGGCCCCGAATTCGTCCAGGACGGCCCGGGTGGATTCGCGGGTGCGCAGATCATAGCCGCCGGCGAAGGCGTGGCAGGTATCGATGCACACGCCCACGCGGGATCTGTCATCGACCTGCTCGATGATTTCGGCCAGCTGCTCGAAGCGATAGCCCAGATTGCTGCCCTGACCGGCGGTGTTTTCGATGACGGCCGTCACTCCCTTCGTTTGTGACAGCGCCTCATTGATCGACTCGGCAATAATTCTTAGACACTCGCTTTCGCTGATTTTGCGCAGGTGGCTGCCCGGATGAAAGTTGAGCAGGGTCAGACCCAGCTGCTCACAGCGCTGCATCTCGTCGAGAAAGGCGGCGCGTGATTTGGCCAGTCCTTCGGCTTCCGGATGGCCCAGATTGATCAGATAGCTGTCGTGGGGCAGTATCTGGCCGGGCTGGAAGCCGTAATGGGCACATGCCGTTTTAAAGGCCTCGATCACCTTGTCGTCCAGCGGTTTGGCCTTCCACTGACGCTGGTTCTTGGTAAACAGGGCAAAGGCGTTGGCGCCGATATCGACCGCGCGCTTGACGGCCTGATCAACGCCGCCCGCGGCACTGACGTGTGCTCCGATATATTTCATGGACTACCTGACACTGGCTTGCGGTTGCTGAAAGGGCGCATGGTACGCAATCGTTGGCATGAGTGCTTGAATGACGCTGATAGCAGTGCGCTTTTTCAGCCTGCAGACAACAGGGCGGGCGTGAGCCCGCCTGTCGGTATTGCGGTGACTGGCCCCGTCGGTGACCGCGTTACTGCTGTTCCTTTTTCTGCTCTTCGCGCTTTTTCTGTTTGTGACGACGCTGAATCAGCCCCTGTTTGTGCTCGCGCTGGGCTTCAAGGTCGCCGCGAATCTGGGCATGGCTGATCAGGGCAAAGATGAAGGTTCCGCCGACCACGTTGCCGGCAAGCGTGGGCAGGCCGAAGTGGAACAGGAATTCGCCCCAGCTGGCGCCGCCTTCAAAGACCAGATACAGCACCTCGCTGGCGCCCACGATGATATGGGTCAGTTCGCCGATGGCCATGACGTAGGTAATGATCAAAATGATCCAGACCTTGGCCTGATCCGCCGCCGGTATCAGCCACACCAGCGTGGCGATCATCCAGCCGGCCACAACGCCCTTGGCGAACATTTCGCCCGTCGTATTCTCCATCACATGCTCTGCCAGGGCGGTAAAGGCGCCCTGGGTCGAGGCGTCAAAGATGGGCAGGTGCAAAAAGGTCCAGGCGGCAATGGCGGCGCCGATCATGTTGCCGATCAGTACCACCCCCCATATACGGCTCAGGGAGCCGAAGTTGGCCAGCGTCGGATGACTCATGACCGGCAGAACGGCCGTCACCGTGTTTTCGGTAAACAGCTGCTGGCGGGCCAGAATCACGACGATGAAGCCGATCGTGTAGCCCAGACACTCGATCAAAAATCCGGTATCGCTTTCCGGCAGGTTGGCATGCAAGAGACCGCGCGCCACCATGGAAAGGCTCATTGAGATGCCGGCGGCGATGGCAGACCATAAAAGCGCCATGGAATCCCGCGATAGTTCCTTTTGACCATCCTTGCGAAGCCGCTGGTGCACGGCGGCCGCCTGAGAGGGCAGCTCGCGGGTCTGTTCGTTGGCAACCTCTTCTACCTCGCGACGATCTTCCGCAGTGTTCTCCGGTGTCGAGTCCTGCTGTTCCTGCTCTGAAGTCTCGGCTTCCAGGCCGCCTTCAAAGTCGTCCTGCGCCTGCTTGTTCTGGTCCTGACTCATATGGCGTGCCTGCTTGCTGTCTCGATAATCGGTGAGCTTAGCGTAGTCTCGCTCTCCCTGAATCAACAGGACATGTTGGCCGGGCGTCGGGCAGCCTGTACAGTGCCGGCTCGTATTTCAATAGAGCCTGATAATGGGTCATCCTGCCGGTAACCGTCGCCTGATTGCCATGATGATGGCGCTGATCGTACTGACCCCCATGGGGGTCGATATCTTTTTGCCCTCGCTGCCCATGCTGGCGCAGGACTTTGCGCTGGATACAGCCGGCATCAAATGGTCCATCACCCTGTATCTCATCAGCATGGGGGTCGGACAGCTGATAGCCGGCCCGCTGGTGGATGCCCTCGGGCGACGTCCCATGGCGATTGCGGGGGCGCTCGTTTATGGTCTGGCCGCAGCCCTGTGTCTGATGGCCGATCAGATCACGCTCTTTTACATCGGCCGCCTGATGCAGGGATTGGGCGCTTCGCTTGCCACCGTGGTGGCGTTTGCGTGCGTGCGGGACCGCTTTGAAGGGCAGCGCCGGGCGGGCATTTACAGTTTCCTGAATGCAGCCGTGTGTGTAATACCGGCACTGGCGCCGTTACTGGGAAGCGTGCTGGCCGCCGTCTGGCACTGGCGCGCCAGTTTTGTCTTCATGGTGGTGTTTGCGCTGGCGGTAACCCTGTTTTGTCTCCGGGGGCTGGAGGAGACCCGGCCGGCCGGCAAGCGAGGGCATCAATGGTCGCGCTATGGGCAGGATGTCCTGGCCATTCTGCGCGACGGGCACTTTGTCTTTCATGCCCTGATCGCCATGACCGGGATGACGGTCATTCTGATCTATGTCACGACAGCTCCCATTCTCCTGATCGATCAGGCAGGGTTGAGCGAGCTTGCCTTCGGCGGCTGGTTCGGCACCGTGGCCGCCATCAATGTAATCGCCTATTTCCTCGCGCCTCGGCTGATTGCGCGTCTGGGGCAGCACCATGCCATCCGTACGGGGCTTGCCATCATGGTGGCCGGCGGTGTGTTACACGGCCTCTTCTACACCCTTTTCGGGGCGGGTGTGGCCACGTTCATGCTGTCCAATGCCGTGATGGTAACCGGCTTTTCACTGACGCTCGGGGCGGCCCTGAGTCTGGCACTCGAGCCCTATGCTGACCGGGCCGGGCTTGCCTCATCGCTGGCCGGCTGCTGCCAGATGGGGGGCGGGGCGCTCATGGCCTCGCTTCTGACGCTATTGCCGATACCGCCGCAATGGCTTCTGGCCCTGACGGGGGTACTGGGCGCGGGCGGTCTTTTACTGACGACATTTCAAGGCCTTTATCGTTGTCGCCTGTCCGGGTAACGGGTTACGCCTGTTGTCGACGTGTCACACAGAGGTAAAAAAAGACAGCGTTTCATTATGACTACTGAGAAAAGGGGCAGCCGAGGCTAGAATGTTGTCTGCTCGCTCGTCCCTGTATGGCCCCCTTTTGTAACGCTGCGGCATTGTGAACCGTATTGTTCGTCGGAAAATAGCGTAAAATGCTGCACTTACTTTCGGCTGGCACAAGGGTATGGTGCCGTGGTAAACAGGCCTGCCCGCTGTGATGAAGCATACGCTGTCACGCATGGCTGCCCTGAGCCTTTATCCTGCGTGGCAGGCTTGTGTATGCCCCCTATCTTTATATATATCAGGGCTCTTCAAGGATGCTTATGAGGAATGTTGCTGTGACGTCTTATCTGAAAACCTCCGGTAGTCCCGCGGTTTACACTGCCCTGAAAAGAGGTGCCGTCCTGGCTTTCGGAATAGCTTCACTGTTTTCCGTTCAGTCCGCTCTGGCATTCGATTTCAATGATGTCAGTCAGGAAGCACAGGAGCTTGCACAGCGTGGTTACAGCGCGCCTCAGAGCAATCTCCCGGGCTCGCTTTCCGGATTGAATTTCCAGCAGTATCAGCAGATCCAGTACAAGCCTGCCCAGTCGCACTGGCGCAGCGACAATCTGCGTTTCGATCTGAGCTTTTTCCATGAGGGCATGCACTACAACACGCCGGTGACGATCAATGAAGTCAACGGCAATGACGTGCAGGAGCTGACATTCTCGCCGGACAATTTCAACTACGGCAACCTGGACGTCGACAAGTCGCAGTTCAAGGACCTTGGTTTCGCCGGCTTCAAGATCAACTACGGCGACTCTCCCGACAAGAAGCACGAGTCGATGGTCTTTCTTGGCGCCAGCTACTTCCGGGTGGCCGGCAAGAATCAGCGCTACGGGGTGTCAAGCCGTGGCCTCGCCGTGGATACCGGGCTCAATTCGGGAGAAGAATTTCCGCGCTTCAAGGAGTTCTGGGTCGTCAAGCCGCAGGGCGACGATCGCTATCTGACCATCTATGCGCTGCTTGACTCTCCCAGCGTGACCGGCGCCTATCGATTTATCCTGCGGCCGGGCCAGGACAGCGTGGTGGATGTGCAGTCGCGCCTTTTCCTGCGTCGTCAGGTCACCAAGCTGGGCGTGGCACCGCTGACCAGCATGTATCTTTTCGGCCCCGCGCAGCCGGCGGACGGCAATAACTACCGTCCGGCCATTCACGATTCCAATGGTCTGCAGCTGGCGACCAGCGACGGTCAATGGCTGTGGCGCCCACTGGCCAACCCCAAACGCCTGTCGGTGGATACCTTCCCGGCCAATAATCCGCGTGGCATCGGCCTTTTGCAGCGCGATCACGATTTCGGTAACTATCAGGATATTCCGAACCGCTATGATCTGCGCCCGAGTGCCTGGATCGAGCCGCAGAACGGCTGGGGCGATGGCCAGGTAGAACTGGTACAGATTCCGACGCCCGATGAGACCAACGACAACATTGTCAGCTTCTGGCGTCCGACACAGGAGCTGCCCACCAACCAGCCGCTGGACTACAACTACTCCATCAACTGGACGCTC
Organism: Kushneria sp. AK178; assembly: GCF_053903105.1. Lineage (NCBI taxonomy): Bacteria > Pseudomonadati > Pseudomonadota > Gammaproteobacteria > Oceanospirillales > Halomonadaceae > Kushneria > Kushneria sp. AK178. Next base: position 1,536,422 of record NZ_CP096381.1, read on the forward strand.
AACGAGTCGCGCTATCACACGCCCGATCTGGGCTGGGTGGCTCAGACCCGTCGTGCGCGCGGCGAGGTGGTTCAGGGCAATCTGGTACGTAAAAAAGACGACAGCACGCTGTATGTGGTCGATTTCGTCGGGCCGAATCTCAAGTCGCCGGGCAGTGATGCCAATATTCAGGCAGATGTCGATCTCGGCGATAACGGACAGGTCGTCCGCAGTGAGGTGATTCGCAACCCGGCGATGGGGGGGTATCGTCTCAAGCTGAGCGTCAAGGCCAATGACACCTCGAAGCCGGTCAACATGACGGCGTTTCTCAAAAATGGTGACTCGCGCCTGACGGAAACCTGGAACTACGTGCTGCCTGCCAATGAGTGATGATGCCTATTCAAGCCCGGCCCGGGCCTATCTCGAGCGCCTGGCGCTCGGGACCCGAAATCTGGGCAATCGCCGCGAGCTGCTGGCAATGGCTTCCGAGGATACGCCCCTGTTTCAGGTGCACGAGGAGCTTGGCAAGCAGCATCTTCTGCAGGATGACCCCTCCAGTGCGTCGGTACTCCGGCGCCTGGAGCTCGCCTACGGTACTACCCCTCTGGCGCCGCCGGAGGTGCTGGGCACCGACAAGGTGGGGCGGGTCTGTCTCAGAACCATGCCGCCCATCGAGCGCACCTCGATTGCGCCTCATCCCTGGACCACCAGCCCGATCAAGCGTCTGAAAAAGGGCTATCATCTGCGCCGCGGTAATCTGAAACCCCGCGAGCGCAAGACGCAGGCGCCCGAGGCGCCGACAGCCCCGCGCTGGAAAACGGTCGGTACCATGCGGCGCTGGACGCTGCTGGCGCTGGTCATGGTGCAAAGTGCCGTCGCCGTCTGGTACATGAGCACCGTACTGCCCTATCAGGGCGCACAGTGGCTTGAAGTGGCCGAGCTGGTTCTGTTCGCTTTGCTGTTCTGCTGGGTGTCGGCCGGTTTCTGGACGGCCCTGATGGGGTTTTTCCAGCTGCTGAAAGGGCGCGACAAGTACAGTATTTCGGCCAGCAGTGCTGGTGATGAGCCGATCGACCCCTCGGCCAGAACGGCGATTGTCATGCCGGTCTGTAACGAGGACGTCGATCGTGTGTTTGCCGGCCTCAAGGCGACCTACGAGTCCGTGCAGCGCAGCGGTAATATCGAGCATTTCGATTTTTATGTGCTCAGCGACAGCTACGACCCTGACATCTGTGTCGCGGAAAACCATGCCTGGCTACGGCTGTGCCGTGAGGTTGGCGGATTCGGACGCATCTTCTATCGACGCCGATCGCGTCGGGTGAAGAAAAAGAGCGGCAACATCGATGATTTCTGCCGCCGCTTTGGCGCCAAGTACCGTTACATGCTGGTCATGGATGCCGACAGTGTCATGAGCGGCCGCTGTCTGACCCGACTGGTACAGCTGATGGAGGCCAATCCGGACGCCGGTATCATCCAGTCGGCGCCACTGGCCGCCGGCAGTAACAATCTCTATGCCCGCCTCCAACAGTTCGCGACCCGGGTCTACGGGCCGTTGTTTACCGCAGGCCTGCACTTCTGGCAGCTGGGGGAATCCCACTACTGGGGACACAATGCGATCATTCGTGTCGAGCCCTTCATGTATTACTGCTCGCTGGCGCCACTGCCGGGCAAGGGCGCCCTGTCGGGCGAAATCCTGTCGCACGACTTTGTCGAGGCCGCGCTCATGCGTCGTGCCGGCTGGGGCGTATGGATTGCCTATGACATGCCGGGCAGCTATGAAGAGATGCCGCCCAACCTGATCGATGAGCTCCAGCGTGACCGGCGCTGGTGTCAGGGCAATATCATGAATTTTCGCCTGTTTCTGGTGCGCGGCATGCACCCGGTCCATCGGGCGGTGTTTCTGACCGGTGTCATGTCGTATCTGTCGGCACCGCTCTGGTTTTTGTTTCTGATGCTGTCCACGGCGCTTCTGGCCGTGCATACCCTGACCACGCCCGAGTATTTCACCGAGCCCATGCAGCTCTTTCCTCGCTGGCCCGAGTGGCATCCGGGCAGGGCGGTGGCGCTCTTTTCCACCACGCTGACCCTGTTGTTTCTGCCCAAGATCCTGAGCGTGATCGTGATCTGGGCCAAGGGGCCACGCTACTACGGCGGGGCGGTGCGTCTGGGCCTGTCGATGGTGATCGAGTCGCTGATCTCGATGCTGCTGGCGCCGGTGCGCATGCTGTTCCATACCCGCTTTGTGCTGGCGGCGCTGATGGGAATCGAGGTCAAGTGGAAATCGCCGCAGCGCGATTTCAGCGAGACGACCTGGAAGGATGCCTTCATGCGTCATGGTGGCCAGACGGTGTTCGGTATTGTCTGGACGCTGTTCGTTTTGTGGCTGGATCCGCTGTTTCTGCTGTGGCTCTGGCCGATTGTTGGCGCCCTGATGCTGTCGATTCCGGTCTCGGTGATCACCAGCAAGGTAGGGCTGGGTCGGGCGTCCTTCCGGGGGCGCATGTTCCTGATCCCCGAGGAGTCCAATCCGCCACGAGAGCTGCGGGCCACCTGGCGATTCGTGCGCAATGCGCGTCATCAGCCGCCGGCACCGACCTTTGTGCAGACCGTGGTTGACCCCATCGACAATGCACTGGGTTGCGCCATGGGCGTGGCACGCCACAACAAGTCCGAGGCGATCGAGTCGCAGCGTCAGTCGATGGTGCGTCAGGCCCTGGTGGGCGGCCCCGACAGGATGCCCAACAAGGAAAAGCTGTTGGTGCTGGATGACCCGGTCATGCTGTCGAGGCTGCACTATCAGGTATGGGATCGAAGTCATCAGTATCCCGCCTGGGTCGATGAAGCCTACGCCGATGATCCGCCGCCGCGATTTATCTAGGGCGTTGCTCCGACCCGAAAGGGCCCTGCCACTGGCAGGGCCTTTTTTATCGCCATAACGATTGACGTCATGGCGATAAAAAAGGGGCCCGGCTGAATGCCGGGCCCCTTGAGGCAGTGGCAGGCCGGGCCCGTCAGGCCGAGTGGAAGTCCAGCCCGTTTTCGGTGGCCTTGATGATGCCTGCGCGAATCACGAAGTCGCCGAAGTGTTCGCCGGCCTCACGCTCTTTCGCATAGCGATGAATCATCGGCGTCAGCTCTTCGAGAATGGTCTTCTCGTCGATGTTCTCGCGATACATCTTGTTGAGCCGGGTGCCGGTGAAATCACCGCCCAGATAGAGGTTGTAGCGACCGATGGCCTTGCCGACAAAACCGATTTCGGCAATGAAGGGTCGGCCGCAGCCGTTGGGGCAGCCGGTCATGCGGACAATGATCGGGTCGTTTTCGAGCCCGGCATCCTTCATGATGGCATCGAACTTATCGAGCAGCGTGGGCAGGTAGCGCTCGCTTTCTGCCATTGCCAGACCGCAGGTGGGAAAGGCCACGCAGGCGATCGAATGCTGGCGCAGGGGACTGACATCCTTGAGCATCCGGTAGCGATCGATAATGCCATCGATCTGCTCGCGAAGCTCGGGCCTTACGTTGGTGATGATCAGGTTCTGGTTGCAGCTCAGCACGATATCGCCGTCATGGATTTGAGCGATTTCACGCATCCCGCTCATGATCTGCATGCCGGCGTGGATGGGATTGTCGTCGGGATAGTCGCGAATACGGCCATTTTCGACGAAAAGTCCGTAGTGCCACTGGCCGTCTTCTCCCTGATACCAGCCGAGAATGTCGCCGGTGGTGGTGAACTCGAACGAGCGCTCTTCACCCAGCGCATAGCCCAGATACTTCTCGAGCTCGGCCCGGAAGCCGTCGGCGCCCATGGTGTCGACGGTATACTTGAGACGGGCATGCTTGCGGTTCTTGCGATCGCCGTTGTCACGCTGGACCAGCATGATCTTTTCGGCCACGTCCACGGTCTGTTCGACACCACAGTAGCCGATGACGGTGGCGCGGCGCGGATAGGTCTCCGGTTCCCCGTGCGTGGAGCCCATGCCGCCACCCACGGCAACGTTGAAGCCCTTGAGCTCACCGTCTTCGACGATCGCGATGAAGGCCACATCATTGGTCAGCACGTCGGTTTCATTGTCCGGCGGTACGGCCAGGCCGATCTTGAACTTGCGCGGCAGATAGTGCTGGGTATAAAGCGGTTCGGTGACCTCTTCGGGACCGCCGGCAACACGCTCTTCACCCAGAAAGATTTCGTGATAGGCGCGAGTGCGTGGCAGCAGATGATTGCTGATGTCCGCTGCCAGATCATAGACCTGACGATGCACCGCCGAGCGATGCGGATTGGCCGTGGAGGTCACGTTACGATTGACGTCACCGCAGGCAGCGATGGTGTCGATCATGGCGTCGTTGACCGTTTTCAGGTGCGCGCGCAGATTGCTCTTGAACACGCCGTGATACTGAAAGGTCTGACGCGTGGTAATGCGCAGCGTGTTGTTGGCATAGCGCTGGGCCACGTCATCCAGGGTCAGCCACTGCTGGCTGCTCATGCGGCCCCCCGCGATGCGCAGACGCACCATGAAGGAGTACAGCGGCTCCAGCTTTTTCTTGCGGCGCTGATCGCGGACGTCGCGATCATCCTGCATGTAAAAGCCGTGGAACTTGGTCAGCTGGGTGTCGTCAGAGCTGACAGCGCCGGTGGCGTTGTCGGCCATGTTGTCCATCAGCCGCCCACGAAGGTAGTCACTGTTGACCTTGAGGCTTTCATTGGGGGCATAGTCGTCAAGCGACTCGTCGCGGAGTCTGGTAATAATATCGGTCATTGTCAGTATACGTCCCGCTGGTAGCGTTTGGACTGCTGAAGATCGCGGATGTACTGGGCGGCAGCGTCCTCGTCGAGGCCGCCGTGCTCCGTGGCGATATCCAGCAGTGCCTGGTGGACATCGGCTGCCATGCGCTCGCCATCACCACAGACATAGAAATGGGCGCCACGCTCGAGCCAGGCGTAGATATCCGCCCCTCGTTCCCGCAGACGATCCTGCACGTAGACCTTTTCAGCCTGGTCGCGCGAGAAGGCAACGTCCAGACGAGTCAGCAGGCCCTTTTCCCGCCAGCTCAGCCATTCGGCCTGGTAGAGGAAGTCGGTGTGAAAGTGCTGATCGCCAAAGAACAGCCAGTTATCGCCGTCGGCATCGGCATCGTCACGCTCCTGCATGAAGGCGCGGAAGGGCGCCACGCCCGTGCCCGGGCCGACCATGATAATCGGCGTGCTGTTGTCGTGCGGCAGCTTGAAGTTCTTGTTGCGGTCAACGTAGATCGGGATCCTGTCGCCGGGTTCTACATGATCGGAGAGGTAACCGGTGGTTACCCCGTTGCGGGCGCGCCCGTGGGATTCATAGCGCACCACGCCCACGGTCAGGTGGACCTCGTCGGGCTCGGCGTTGTAGCTCGAGGCGATCGAGTAGAGCCGCGGCGGCAGCTTGCGCAGGGCCTGTGTAAAGGTGGCAGCGTCCAGGTTGTCGACCGGGAACTGCTCGATCACATCGATGATGTGACGGCCGTAGACCCACTCCTTGAACTCGTCGCGCGCCTCGTCACTCAGGATACGGCGCAGCTCGGCATCGTCACTGAGCTCGGCCCACTTTTCGAGAAAGGGGCGCGTCAGCGTGGTGACTTCAAACTCGGCGAGCAGCGCATCGCGAATCCTGCTGCCGGTGTCGAGCTCGGTGTCATGGCTGATTCTGAGCTTTTCCAGAAGCTCATCGACGTAGGCTGGATCGTTTTGCGGCACCACGCCCAAAGCGTCACCGGGCTCGTAAACGATGCCCGAGTCTTCCAGCGACAGCTCGATGTGACGGGTCTCCTTGCTGGAGCCCTCGTCGTTGAGCACGACCGTGTCCAGAATCTCGGCATAGAAGGGGTTTTTCTTCGACCACTGGCTGTCACCGGCCGGCGCCGCCGGGGCGCTCTGATCGGCGGCTGCCGTGGTGGCGCCGGAGAGTTCGGCGTAGCGACCGAGAATGCTCTCGATCCAGGCCTCTGCCGGTTCTTCGTAGTCAACGTCGCAATCGATACGATCGCTGATCCGCTCGGCGCCGAGTTCGGCCAGACGGGCATCGAACTCCTTGCCCATCTGACAGAACTGATCGTAGCTCGAGTCGCCCAGGCTCAGTACGGCAAAACGGTGGCCGTCGAGCTTGGGGGCCTTGCGGCCATTGATCAGCTCGTAAAAGCCGATGGCAGTGTCCGGTGGATCGCCTTCGCCCTGGGTGCTGACCACAACCATCAGGTTGGTGGGATCCTTGAGATCCTTTTTGGTCATGTCTGCCATGTCGACCAGGCGAACATTGAAGCCGTGTGCCATGGCGCGATCACGCGCCTGTTCGGCCACGCCTTCGGCATTGCCGGTCTGGCTGCCGTACAGGACGACAATTTCGGGTAGTGCAGAAGTGGTCTGGGTTGTACCTGCTGGTAATGCAGCGCTCATCTGGCCGCCGGACGCATTGAGTCCGGCGAGATACCCACTCAGCCAGGTCATCTGATCGCGATCCATGCTGCCCAGTACATCGTTGAGACGCTGGGCCTGATCGCCATTCAGAGGACTGTTGGTGTCGAGCAGGGGGCCTTGTGACATCGTGGATATCCTCATCTGTCCCCGGGGGAGGAAGGCGAATGCTAGCGACCTCCCCAATGAATTAAAAGGTATAAATTATAATGCTTTTATAACTTAAAGAAATTAATGGCGGGCCGGACCTGCCAGTGTCCTTGCTCGGCTGCTTCGCTGTACCGTGAGATGATCAAAACGATGCCACGAAAGCCGGTCATGCCTGTCAGGGACCAACAGCGGCTTTCGATGTCCCGCGTGAACACGATATCGGTGCTGTCACCGGCCGGCTTGAGTAAAAGCGCTGCAGAATGTAGCACGCCTTGAGTCGTCAATAGCAGGCCGTTACGAGCGCCGGGAGGTCACGCTCGCTCCAGTGTTCAAAAATGCCGGAGTATACCCTTATTCTTTAAAGCGCACGATCCGGGTGTCGGTAAGAGGCGCAATGGCTCTTTCTGCCGGCACTCCGGGGCAACGATGCGTCGGGAGAGCAGCCTTCGGATCATGCGTGCGTGGTCCTTGTAACGGGAAAGATGAAGCGGACCGGATGGCATGCTAGTTTTCATGACCTTTGGTCAGCGTCGTGACGCTTGCGTTTGTCACGACGTCTATCATCCTGCAATGGCGGTGAAGCGTGATGTCGATATTACGGCGGGCAGTGCCTGACAGGACGGCAATGGTGTCGTCACTGCACCGATGTCCCCAACTTGATGAAACAGGAGTGCGATATTGAATTTCTGGCTGATTGTGAACGGCAAGGGGGTCGGGAATCCTGCGCTGCGCGAGGCAGTGGATCGCATTCGCAACGAGGGGATCAATCTTTCGGTCCGGGTGACCTGGGAGAGCGGTGATATTGCGCGCTTTCTGAAAGATGCCGTGGATCAGGCAATCGATCGCATCATTGTGGCCGGCGGGGACGGTACGCTTCATGAAGCCACCAATGCGCTGATGGGCATCGAAACGTCGAATCGCCCGACGCTGGGCATCATTCCCATGGGGACGGCCAACGACTTTGCCTCTGCGACAGGCATTCCGGAGCCGCCTCTCGACGCGCTTTCCCTGGCGGTGTACGGCACGCCGCGTGCCATCGACATCGCTCGTATCAACGATCTCTATTTTCTCAATATGGCCTCCGGTGGTTTCGGGGCCAAGGTGACCAGCGATACACCGCCGGCCTTGAAAAAGCTGCTGGGCGGTGGCGCCTATTCACTGGTGGGTGTGATGCAGGCCTGGCGTTTCGAACCCTTTCGCTGTCACCTGCAGACTCATGATGGCAGCTACGAGCGCGACCTGATCGTGCTGGCGGTCGGTAATGGCCGGCAGGCCGGTGGCGGTCAGGAGCTGACGCCGAGAGCCCTGCTCAATGATGGGCTGCTGGATGTGCTGACCGTTGAATCCTTTTCACTGGTCAGGGTCGGCAGCGCCATTCATGAGCTACGCGAGCTGCCACGAAACGGCAGGCTGGTGCGCTATCACCAGTTGACCTCCATGGATTTTCAGAGTGAATCGCCGCTGCCCATCAATCTGGATGGCGAGTTCCATGAATTTACTCAGGCCAGAGTCGAAGTCTGCCCGGGGGCAATGTCGATCGTTTTACCCGATGAGTGCCAGCTATTGTATGAGGGCAAGCCACGACATCATTACGGGCGCAGCAGCTAGCTCCCTGGATAGGGTGTCCGGGTTCAATCTGAATGTTACAAAACGACGACTGCATGTACGTGGCTGCCCGGCTATAAGTAACAGGCCAACAATGTAACGCATCAGTGTTAATACGTTGGTGCGTCTGAATTGGTCTACGCTTTTCAGAGTACGCAGAAATGGTGCAAGCCGTTTCAAGGGGCAGTATTTTATCGCCTCCGAGCCGTACCTGTATCGATGTGGTTTTATCTTGAAGTAATCAGGGAGGTATTCATGAAAGGGAAGACAATCGCGGCAGCAGGCCTTGCCTTTACCATGGCGCTCGGTCTGAGTGCCTGTGGCCAGGACGATCCGGCCGATGAAGCGGGTGATCAGGCTCAGGAAGCCAGTGAAACCAGCCAGTACATGGATGGTGAAGGTGCCAATGCGACCTCCGATGGCGCTGCCGAGCAGGCCGGTACCGATAATGGTGACATGAACGATGACACCATGGATTCCGACAACGGCGATACCATGTCGGGCACGGATGACATGGACGAGGATTCGGGCACCATGCAGGGCATGAACGAATCCCAGGAAAGCACCGATGAAAGCACCGGCATGCGCGAGGGCGGTACGGGTCATACGGCGACCAATGCCGGCTCATCGGGCACCATGAGCCAGGCGGAAGAAGCCGAGCAGATCAATAACTCCTCGAGCAACACACAGTAAGTCGACAGGCAGGTCGTCATGCGGCCTGCCGGGTTCGGCAGCAAGGGACACTGGTTCGAAAGCTGCCGACCGTCGGACATAAAAAAGCCCGCGCCATGGCGCGGGCTTTTTGCAAGGCGGTCATGCTGATGCAGTGATCAGTCCATGGCCTTGATGTTGGCGGCCTGAAGGCCCTTCTTGCCCTGAGTCACTTCAAAGGAGACCTTCTGACCATCCTGAAGCGACTTGAAGCCTTCAGCCTGAATCTCGGAGAAGTGTGCGAAGAGATCGTCACCACCGTCATCGGGAGAGATAAAGCCGTATCCCTTGGTGTCGTTGAACCACTTGACAGTACCGGTTGCCATCTTTGATGTCCTTGCTTTATTTGCAGTAATACCGAGCCGCAGCCCGTTTATGCGTTGGGCTTTCAGAGGAATGACGATCGAAGGATCGGTCAGACATTCTACCTGCAAAGCTGCCTCCATGAGCATGATCCAGTCGCCTGAGAAAGGTCAAGTCCAATTTGCCAATCTTCAGGTACATGCCATCATGCATTGGAGTGATCAGCACAAAGAGGCAGGATTGATGAACGTTCAAAATGTCGATTATCAAAATGACCAGGCAGCACGGCAGTTTACGCAGTCGCTGCGCGAAACCGGGTTTGGTGTGGTGCGCAATCACCCGGTGCCACAGGCGCTTGTCGAGCGAATCTATGCCGGATGGGCTGCCTTTTTCGAAGACGAAAGCAAGCATCGATGGCGTTTCGATCCCGCGACGCACGCCGGTTTTTTCCCGGCCAGCGTTTCCGAGACAGCAAAGGGGCAGACGCAAAAGGATCTCAAGGAGTACTTCCATATCTATCCAGGGACAAGGGTGCCCGACAGCCTGCAGGCCGATATTGACGAGTACTATCGAATTGCCCAGGAAGTGGCGACCACTCTTCTGGGATGGATCGAGGCCAATACCCCGGAAGAGGTCTCGGAGCACTTCAGCGAATCGCTTTCCAGCATGATTCGCGACAGCCATCAAACACTTTTGCGCGTGTTGTACTATCCGCCGTTCGAAGGCGATGAGGGCGAGGGCGCCGTGCGTGCGGGAGCCCATGAGGACATCAACCTGATTACCGTCCTGCCGGCGTCCAACGAAGCCGGGCTGGAGGTCAAGGGGCGTGACGGGCAATGGTTGCCCGTGCCCTGTGATCCGGGTCAGTTGATCATCAATGTGGGGGATATGCTGCAGGAAGCATCAAACGGCTATTTCCCGTCCACCACCCATCGAGTGGTCAATCCCGAAGGGGCTTCGCGCCAGCGTGCTCGCCTCTCCCTGCCGCTGTTTCTGCATCCCAGACCGGAGGTGGTGCTCTCCGAGCGCTATAGCGCCGATGGTTATCTCCAGCAAAGGCTCAGGGAGCTGGGTGTTGCATGAATGCCGTCACCTCGCAGCCGCAGTGGCCGCTGGACTGGCGACCCGGCAACCATACCGATGACCTGCGTTTCGCCCAGCAGCTGGTCGAGGAGACCATGTCTCCCTACTGGCAGAAGCGACGCATGGTCTTTAGTCGTCAGCTTTTCAAGGAGCAGTGGGTGCGGTTGGAGACGGCCATGATCATGCGTGATGCGCAAAGGGCCGGGCTGATTGCCTGGGATGTGGCAGAGGACATTCATTATCTTCGCGAACTGCACCTGACGGCGCCGTGGCGAGGGCAGGGCATTGGCGCTGATGTGCTGATGCACTGGATCGCCCGACAGGAGGCACTGGGGGCAAAGAGCATGCGCCTCAAGGTCTTCGCCGAAAACCCCGCGCGTCGGCTCTATGAGCGCATGGGGTTTCAGGTCATGCCGAACTCGAGCGAGATCTCGGGGCTTTTGAACATGGAAAGACAAGTGTGACGATGTACTTTTGCATGCTTTGATATTGACTGTCTCACCGCCTGTCACCATATCGGGTGCAGTTATCGTTTCTTGAAAGGGCAACGCCATGTCTGCACCCGAACACGCGCCAGCACATACGGCCAACACCACGCAGGGCACCCATAACATGCTTATGGGGTATCTGCTGTGGCTTTTTGGTTTTACCGGCGCCCATCGCTTCTATTACGGCAAACCCGTGACGGGAACCATCTGGTTTTTCACCTTTGGTCTTTTCCTGATCGGCTGGATTGTCGATCTCTTTTTGATTCCGCTCATGGACCGCCAGGCGGATCTGCGTTTTCAGCGTGGCAGCCGAAGCTACACCGTCAGCTGGATTTTACTGACCTTTCTGGGCGTGCTGGGTATCCATCGCATGTACATGGGCAAGTGGATCACGGGCATCATCTATCTGTTGACCGGCGGCCTGTTTCTGCTGGGCGTGCTCTATGATTTCTGGACACTCAACGACCAGCTGTCGATCAAGCATCAGCGCGAGCGCTAGTCTTCGAAAAGGACGCCATCATGGCCGCTGAATCAAAAGCCGTCATCTATGCTGCCATGGCGGGCAATCTGGCGGTGGCCATTACCAAATTCGTGGCTGCTGCCATCACGGGCAGCTCGGCCATGCTCTCCGAAGGCATTCATTCGGTGGTCGATACCGGCAACCAGGGATTGCTGCTGCTGGGCATGCATCGGGCCCGCAAGCCGCCGGATCGGGACTTTCCGTTCGGTCACGGCAAGGAGGTCTACTTCTGGAGCTTTGTGGTGGCCCTTTTGATCTTTGCGATCGGGGCGGGCGTGTCGCTCTATGAAGGAGTGATCCATGTCCTGTCTCCCGAGCCCATCTCCTCTCCACTGGTCAACTACATTGTACTGGGACTGGCCATCCTTTTCGAAGGCGCCTCATGGCTGTTTGCCCTGCACGGCTTTCGCAAGGCCAAGGGCAAGTGGGGCTATGTGGAAGCAGTACAGCGCGGCAAGGACCCGTCGCTTTTCATGGTGCTGTTCGAGGATTCGGCTGCCATGCTGGGCCTTGTGGTAGCCCTTGCAGGGGTCTGGCTGAGTCAGGTGACCGGCAACCCGATCTTTGATGGTGTGGCGTCCATCGTGATCGGCCTGATACTGGCAGGCACCGCCGTATGGCTGGCCATCGAAACCAAGGGACTTTTGATCGGCGAGAGCGCCAACCGCCGTGTGGTAGAAGACATTCGTACTACGGTGGGCAATCATTCCCGGGTCGAGGCCGTCAATGAGGTGTTGACCATGCACATGGGCCCGAACTTTATACTGGTGAACCTGAGCGTGCGCTTTGATCGCCGGATGCCGGCCGAGCGCCTCGAGAGCGTGATCGCCGAGCTTGATCAGAGCCTCAAGGCGCAGCATCGCGAGATCAAGCGGGTGTTTATCGAGGCCGAGTCGAGTCTGACTGCTGATGCGTCTGTATCGTCCGGGACGTCGGAATAATGTGCCGGATCACAAACCATGAAATGAGGGCCGTGATCCATTATCCCGGCAGAGAGGTTTATCCTGGGTAATGGCACGACACTGCGTGAGCTTTTAACGTCGCTCGATGAAGGCATGAGGGCCACGATGTCAGTATCAATGACATTTTGACGACCTTTATGGGCCCGGAGGCCCTGAATACATATCATGATACGCCACTACGGCATCGAGGTTTCTCTTGAGTAATGGCACGACACTGCGTGAGCTTTTAACGTCGCTCGATGAAAGGCATGAGGGCAACGATGTCAGTATCAATGACATTTTGACGACCTTTGAATCCAGAGGGTTTGGGCCTCTTCTGGTGATTCCTGCATTTTTGGCGCTGGTCTGCCCGGTACCGGGTATTCCCACCGCCTGTGGCCTGTTCATGGCATTGATCGCGGTTCAGCAGGTATTCGGGCGTACCCACCCCTGGCTGCCAAAGCGGCTGCGCGATGTTTCCGTTGATGCAGATCGCTTTCATCGTACGGTGGTTCGGATCAAGCCCTGGGCCAGACGCCTTGAATATCTCTTCAAGCCCCGGCTGGTCTTCATGGATTCCTCCATGGCGCAACGTCTCATTGCCGTGCTGGTAACGCTGATCAGTCTGTCGATGGGACCACTGGAACTTTTGCCCTTTGCGGCAGCACTGCCTTCCGGCGTATTACTGTTGATTGCGCTGGGCATGACGGCACGCGATGGGCTGGTGATACTGCTGAGTCTGTTGATTGCCATCGCAGGCTCCCTGTGGCTGGGGTTGGCGCTATAGGCGCATGTCGGTTTGACCATTGTCGTAACAGCCCTGCCCGGTGATTCGCCAGTCAGGCTTTTGTAAATATCCCGTATTCATGGACAGCCCTGAAAATTACAGGGGCAACCATCACACATCATATGGACCTGCATGACTGAAACAACCCGGCTCAGCGAGCTGATGACGTCGCTGGATAAAGAGCATGAAGGGGATGATGTCAACCTCAACGATGTTCTGGAGACCTTCGGGTCGCGCAGCTTCGGTCCGCTTCTGGTCATACCGCCACTGGTGGCGCTGGCCCTGCCCATTTTCGGTCTGCCCACCATCTGCGGGGTGGTGACGGCGCTGGTTGCCATTCAAATGGTCATGGGTCAAAACAGCCCCTGGCTGCCCAGGCGCCTGCGCCAGCTGTCGATCGATGGGCAGCGCTTTCATCGCACGGTAGAGAAGCTCAATCCCTGGGTGAGGCGACTGGAGAAGCTTTTCAGGCCGCGTCTGGGGTTCATGAACAATGAGATGACCCGGCGCATTACGGCGCTGTTCATTGTCCTGATCAGCCTGTCCATTCCCTTTGTCGAGCCGCTGCCGATGGCACCGGCGCTACCCTGTGCCATGCTGCTTCTGGTCGCGCTGGGCATGCTGATGCGTGATGGCCTGGCCATGCTGATTGGCCTGGTCGTGGCCGTGGCAGGGATGGCGGGGTTCTTTTTGTTGCTATAACTTTTCCTGCCATAAACAAGGGCCCCTTCGGGGCCCTTGCTCTTCGATGATGCTGTCGTTCAGCGTTGCAGGGCGTCGCTATAGCGCGTTGTGCGCTCGTGCTCGGTTATCATGTGAACACCTTCGGTGGTGCCCTTGGCCAGTCCTTCGAAAATGGCGCGATAGGTCAGCACGGCCTGCACGTATTCGCGCGTTTCGCGAAAGGGGATCTCTTCGATAAAGAGGTCAAAGGGCTCGTCGCTTTGGGCCAGCCAGCGATCCACCCGGCCGGGGCCGGCATTGTAGGCGGCGGCTGCCGCAACACGATTGCCGCTGTAGCGCGCCGCCATGTCGCGGATATAGGCGCTGCCCAGCATGACGTTGGTCTCCGGGTCTTCAAGACTTGTCACCCCCTGCCAGGGCACCCCCAGCTGCTGGCTGACATGCTGTCCGGTGCCCGGCATCAGCTGCATCAGCCCGCGTGCGCCAACCGGTGACTGGGCCTGGGGATTGAAGGAGCTTTCACGTCGTGCCAGCGCCATGAGAAGCCAGGGATCGACGTTGCGCTGCTGTCCCCACTTCTGGAAAAGGTCGGCATAGCCCTGCGGGAACCGCCAGTCGAGCGCATCCCAGTGATCACCGCGAATGGCAGCGTAAATGGCCAGGTCATACCAGCCCTGAGTGAGGGCATACTGCGTCAGCGTCGGACGCTGCGCTTCGGGGAGGTGGCGCATCAGGTAGTACCACTCGGCGCGGGCCAGCCCCGGCTCATCAATGCGATACAGTGCGGCCACGCGGCGCATCGAGGGCAGGGCGGCGGCATCCTGAAGATCCTGCTCGGCGATCGTGATCGGCGCGTTTTGAAGCGCATAGGGCTGATGGATGCGATCGGCGGCGGCGAAGCCGAAAAAGCTGCGCTGACCCGCTGCGACCCGCCAGGCCTCCCGCGCCCCGGCCTCGTTGCCCAGCTGCTGTCGGGCACGGCCCAGCCAGTACTGCCAGTGGGCGTCACGCCGATCACTTTCCGCCATGCGCTCGATCCATGCGGCGACCTCGCGCCACTGGCGATGCTCGAGCGCCTTGCGGGTACGCAGCTCCAGCAGGTCCTGATCCCCCAGCTGAGCCGCGGCGGCATCGGCCCACTGCGCATTGGCGCTGACATCGCGTACCAGCGAGTAGAAGACCAGGTCATGCTCAATATCGTGGCGCTGCTCATCGGTCAGCGGCGCGCGGGACTTGATCTCCTGCCAGGCGGACAGTGCCCGGGCGGTATCCTGACGAATCAGGCGCGCCATGGCAGTGCTGTAGAGAGGGGAGACGCCCGGTGTGTCGTTGCCGACTAGGTCGGGCAGCCCGGTGATGCGTCCGGGATCGCCCTGAAGGCGCTCGAAGGCGGCGCGCTGGGGTTGCCAGTTCCCCGGCAGCTCGCCCGGCAGATAGCGCTGCATGCCGTCATCCCCGCTGCGCCAGGCAAGCATCAACCGCGCCCAGATGTCGGCGCCGGTGATGGCGTTATTGGCCCGCAGCCGATCGAACAGCGGGTCACAGGCCGAGGGCTGGGAATGGCCGACCAGCCACAGATTGCGCCCTCCCAGTGCGGCGCGTTCGGGTTCCCGATCCAGCAGGGCGCGATAGTACCAGCACTGACGCGTCGTACGCTGCGGCATGCCATCACTGACGGCCAGAAAGTTGTCAAACTGCTGGCGGGCGCCCCATGCATCCTGGGCAACACCGCGCATCCACTCCGAAAGCACCGAGTTGTCATGGCGCTGTAGATAATCGTTGATGATGGATGGTGACACGTTCGGCAGGCGTGACTTGAGCTCGTGGTATTCGACATAGCCTGCCAGTACGTGCCCCCGAACGGCGTCACGATCGATCTGGTCCCACTGCTGGGCACGGGCGGCCTCGAAAGACCGGTCAAAGCTCTCGTCACCGGCCAGCGCTGGCGCGGCAAGCCCGGCTGCCAGCATGACGGCCAGCCAGCGTCTGGATAATGTCTGCGTCACCCTCACCCGAAAACTCCTGTCAGCATCGATATGAACACGCCCGGGGCAGGCATACTGCTTCCCGGGCGCCTAGACTAATCCAGGTGGCTGAATTTAACGATCCCGGCAGGAAGATCTTCAGCGCCTGCGATGTTAAATGGGCACGGACAATCAACGGCCTTTTTGAAACAATCCTTTATTTGGAGTATCCATCCATGGCAAAAGGTCGACTCAATCCTCTTGGTCTGATTCGCGGCCGTGGTCGTATCTATTGGCGTATTTTCAAGGCGTTTCGCACCTTTTTTCCCATGCTGAACGACTGGCGCAAGGGGCGGTACCGGCCGCTGCCCAAAAAGGCAGTGGGACTGATGGCGCTGGCCATCGTCTACGTGGTCAGTCCCTTCGATCTGGTCCCGGACTTTATTCCCTTCTGGGGACTGGTCGATGACGTCATCATCAGCGGCTGGCTGCTGGCCAAGATTGATGAAGAGCTGGATGACTATCGTCGCTGGCGCGAGAGTACCGACACACCCGCAACGTGATGGCTGATTCCGTCGCCACGAACGGCCCTGCATACAGGAATGCAGGGCCGTTTCTCTTGAAAAATCGGTAACTTCCCCCATAACGGGTACACACAGCACGGCGCGGCCGGGTCGAGAACGGCCGCGCGGCGTGTTTCATCCTGTTGATTATTGTCAGAAGAGAAATGTTGCCATGACGAGTGCGCAAGAGCAGACGCTCGGTTTTCAGACCGAAGTCAAACAGCTTCTTCACCTGATGATCAATTCCCTGTACTCCAACCGGGAAATTTTCCTGCGTGAGCTGATTTCCAACAGTGCCGATGCCTGCGACAAGCTGCGCTATCGGGCGCTGGAAAGCGATGCGCTTTATGAGGGGGATACCGAGCTTCGCGTCGAGATCGAATTCGACAAGGAAGCCAGAACCGTCACTGTTCGTGACAACGGTATCGGCATGAACCGTGAAGACGTGATTGCCAATCTGGGCACGATTGCCAAATCCGGCACGGCCGAGTTCCTCAAGCAGATGTCCGGTGAACAGCAAAAGGACGCCCGCCTGATCGGGCAGTTCGGCGTCGGTTTCTACTCGGGCTTTATCGTCGCAGACGAGGTGGTCGTGCGTACGCGTCAGGCCGGCACGCCCCAGGAGCAGGGCGTGGAGTGGCGCTCGAAGGGCGAGGGTGAGTTCACCATCGTCGATATCGAGCGCGCCGAGCACGGTACCGAGATTGTCCTGCATCTCAAGGAAGATGCCCTCGAGTTTGCCGACGAGCATCGCCTCAAGGCGCTGGTACGCAAGTACTCCGACCACATTGAAGTGCCGGTGCGCATGCCGACCGTTCAGGAAGGCGAGGATGAAACCGATGTTACCGTCACCTGGGAGACGGTCAACGAGGCCCAGGCGCTGTGGGTGCGGCCGCGTACCGAGATCAGCGACGATGAGTACAAGGCGTTCTACAAGCACGTGGCGCATGATTTCAGCGACCCGCTGACCTGGAGCCATAACAAGGTCGAAGGCAAGCTCGAGTACACCAGTCTTTTGTATGTGCCCTCGCGCGCGCCGTTTGATCTCTATCAGCGTGAAGGGGCGCGTGGCCTCAAGCTCTATGTCCAGCGTGTCTTCATCATTGATGACGCCGAGCAGTTTTTGCCGCTGTACCTGCGTTTCGTAAAGGGCGTGGTCGACTCCAACGACCTGTCGCTCAATGTCTCGCGTGAAATCCTGCAGCAGGACCCGCAGGTCGAGAAGATGAAAGGGGCGCTGACCAAGCGCGCGCTCGACATGCTGAGCAAGCTTTCCAAGGACAGCGAGACCTACCAGAACTTCTGGAGCCAGTTCGGCAGCGTGCTCAAGGAAGGTCCGGCCGAAGATCACAGCAACCGTGAAAAGATCGGCGGCCTGCTGCGCTTTGCCAGTACCCATACGGACAGCGCTACCCAGAACCAGTCGCTGGCCGACTACATCTCGCGCATGCATGACAATCAGCAGGCGATCTATTACATCATTGCCGACAGCTTCAATGCCGCGCGGCACAGCCCGCATCTCGAGATCTTCCGCAAGAAAGGCGTTGAAGTGCTGCTGCTCTCCGATCGCATCGATGAGTGGCTGATGTCGCATCTCACCGAATTCGACGGCAAATCGCTGGTTGATATCACCCGCGGTGACCTGGATCTGGGCGAGATCGACAGCGAAGAAGAGAAGCAGGCGCAGCAGGAGAGCGCGAAGGCCAAGGAAGGGCTGGTCGAGCGTTTCCGCGAGGCGCTGGGCGATCAGGTTCAGGAAGTACGCGTAACGCATCGCCTGACCGAATCACCGGCCTGTGTGGTCCTGCCGGAAAACGAGATGGGCTATCAGATGCGCCGTCTGATGGAGGCTGCCGGTCAGCCGGTGCCCGAGGTCAAGCCGATTCTCGAGTTCAACCCCGATCATGCGCTGGTTTCGAGACTCGAGAGCAGCGAAGGTGAGACCTTCACGGATCTGGCTCACGTGCTCTTTGATCAGGCCGTGATCGCCGAGGGCGGCCAGCTGGATGATCCCGCCGCCTATGTACGTCGCCTGAATGCCATGCTGACCCACTAAAGCCCTCCCCGAGCAATGACGGGCTGTCACCGTCATTGCCGGTTGGAAAACCGCAACATGCATCCGGCATTTTGCACGATAATGCACAATGTCGGATGTTCGCCTCATCTCGTCGATGATGGGGACATGACAGGCGAAACATGTTAGCCTGCCACCTTGTTCTGAAACCGAGCCCTGTCACATGACACGAACGCATCGCCCGTTAACGACGTTGACGCTCGTGCTTGCACTCTCCATGTTCAGCGTTTTCACTCCCTCGCACGCTGATACCAGCAAGCCCAGTTTCCAGATGCCGGACCTGCGGGAACACCCGGCCGGCACCGATCGCAAGATCGCCTTTTTCAACCTCATGATCCCGCTGATCGAGAAGGCCAACGACGAGATTCAAAATGATCGTGAATGGCTTTTGCACATGCAGCATCAGACGGACTGGACCGTCGACTCAAGACAGCGCCTGGCTGCCATCTGCAAGGCCTATGACCTGAGCTGCAAAAACGAGACGGACGTTGACTGGTCCACGCTGCTGGGGCGTGTCGATACCGTGCCGATTCAGCTGGTACTGATCCAGGCCGTGGAAGAGTCCGGCTGGGGCACATCGCGTTTTGCCCGGGAGGGCAACAACCTCTTTGGCATGCGCTGCTTCAGTGATAACTGTGGTCTCGAGCAGATCGGTACCGGCAGCGGCTATCAGGGGTTTGCGACCGTTTATGACGGTATCGAAGCCTATATGCGCAATCTCAATACCCACCGCGCCTATGAGGGACTGCGGGAGCGTCGCGCCGCACTGCGCGACAAGGATAAAAACGTCAATGCGCTGGCGCTGATCCCCTCGCTGCAGAACTACTCCATCCGTGGTGATGCCTATCTGGCGGCGTTGCAGTCGCTTTTGAGCACCAATGCGCCGCTGATCGATGAAATCCGTGTGCAGGACAGTGATGATCCGGCATGATCGATTGCCCGGTTGCCCATGAAAAAGTCGCCCGAGAGGCGACTTTTTTGTGGCTGGTGATCGTGAACGGCTCTCACTCCTGCAGCTCGGGCCAGGTGACGGTTACGATCAGCCCGTGCGGCTGGCGGTTGTCGATGGCAAGCCTTGCCTTCTGACGCTGGGTCAGCTGTTTGACGATCGACAGCCCCAGGCCGCTGCCTGTCATGCGCTGGTTGGCACGATGAAAGCGTTCGGTAATCTTTTCCAGCGACTCGGCGGGGACGCCGGGGCCGTCATCGATCACCTGAATCATTGGCTGGCCCCGGGTCATGTCCAGATGCAGCACGACGGTGCCACCATCGGGGGTATAGCGCAGGGCGTTGTCCAGCAGGTTGCGCAGCAGCACGCCCAGCTCTGTCGGGTCGGCGCGTACCCTGAGCGAGGAGAGACCGCTCATCTCCAGCGCCTGCTGCCGGTGGTCGGCCAGCGGCCAAAGTTCGCCGGCCAGCTGGGAGGCAATGGGATAGAGATCCACCACATCCAGCTGGCGCTGTGGTGTTCGCTCCACGCGCGCCAGAGTCAAAAGCTGATCCACCACGCGCTGCAGGCGTTCGATGCCGTGACGCGCCTTGTCCAGCGAGTTCTGCGAGTCCTGCTCGCTGGCGCGCGCATTGTCCAGATGAATCTTCAGCCCCGCCAGCGGGGTGCGCAGCTCGTGGGCGGCATCGGCCGTGAAGCGCCTTTCGCGGTCCAGCGCCATGCGAAGCCGTTCGATAAAGGCGTTGAGGGAGTCGCGCAGCCCCGTCAGCTCGCGGGGCGGCTGCTGTTCGATGGGGGTGAGGTCCTGATGATAGCGCCGCGCCACCTCGGCCGAGAGGTTATCGATGGGGCGTAGCCCGCGGCGGATGACCCACCACAGCGCGATGCCCAGCAGCGGCAGTATCAACAAAAAGGGAATGCTGTTGCCCAGCAGGATCTTGTAGACCAGCTCCTGCTGAAAATCCTCGCGCAGCCCGGTAGAGACCCAGACATTGTGCTGCTCATCGTAGATGCTGAACACGCGCCACTCTTCCCCGTCATAAGTGACCCAGCGATAGCCGGTTTTGCCGGGGGGCGGGAAGGGGCCACTGTCATTCCATTCGGCGCTGAGCATGCGCGGCGAGCGGTCGCTGTTCCAGAAGCCCAGTGACAGCAGACGCTCTTCCTCCCGGAAACGCCGCGGCGTGTTCTCGGAGTGCGTATCCATGATGATGCTCGAGGTGTCGCGCCCCTCCATGCTGTAAAAGCGTGCGGCATGGCCGGGTTGCGTCAGGCGGTCCGCCAGTGCCCGATAGTCCTGCGAATCCATGTTGATATCGATCATGCCCGTCACGATGCGCCCGAACTGGGAGAGCTGAGCATCAAACATCTCCTCGAGCTCGTGTTTCGTGATCAGCCACGCCGCCAGGCCCGAGAGGATCGCGCCCAGCAGTACCAGCCCCATCACGGCCCGTGTCAGGTAGCGGCGGATCGAGGTCATTCGATGGTGTCGTCCAGACGATAGCCAATGCCGCGCAGGGTCACGATCAGGTTGCTGTCGAGCTTTTTGCGCAGATGGTGAATGTGTACTTCCAGCGCATTGGACTCGATCTCGTCACTGCAGCCATAAAGCAGCTTCTCCAGATGGGGGCGGGTAAAGACCTGTCCGGGGTGCTGGGCCAGCTCATGCAACAGGGTGTATTCACGGCGGCTGAGCTTGACCAGCTGCTCCTGCCATTTGACCTCGTGGCGAGCATGATCGATGTGCAGCGGGCCGATCCGGATGCTCTGCTGCGTGCGTCCGCCCAGGCGGCGGCTGATGGCGCGCAGTCTGGCCTGCAGCTCATCCACGTCAAAGGGTTTCAGCACATAGTCGTCGGCGCCGGCATCAAGGCCCTGAATGCGATCTTCCAGGCTGTCGCGGGCGGTCAGGATCAGCACCGGGATATCGTGGGCGGCCCGGATCCGGCGCAGGACTTCCATGCCATCGATGCCGGGCAGCCCCAGATCCAGAATGACGGCCTCGACCAGCCCCTGTTCGATATGTTCAAGGACGCTTTCGCCCTCGGTCAGCCAGGTCACTTCATGGCCTTCACGACGCAGGGCGGTTTCCACGCCATCGCCCAGCAATAAATCGTCTTCGACAAATAATACCTGCATGCTGTTGGGCTCCTGATCAGTGGGTGGCATGGATGATGTGACGCCGGCGCTTGGCAGCGATGCGTGATGGTGCGATGTTCTCATGATCCCTGTCCTGTGTGTGGGCGCAAGTCATTGATTCGACATTATGACCCTGAAAACGGTTATTGGTGCCCTGATGGGCATTTTGCCGGAATCCGACCGGCCGGGCCGTAGGCGGCCGGTGTTGGTATACCTGCCGAAGCAGGTAGTGCGTGCGTTACCCGAGTCGCCTGTAAGCGTTACACTAAAGCCTGCCCATCGTCGATCAACAAGGATACTCCATGGCAGTCGAGCATCAGCCTCAGGTCAGTACAGATGATATTCGTGTGCCTCCGGTGGCCGTGCTGGGAGGCGGCAGCTTTGGGACGGCGCTGGCCAGTATTGCCGCCAGCGGTGGCGCCGGAGTACGCCAGTGGATGCGCGATGCCGCCCTGGTCGACCATGTGAATGCCCAGCACGTCAATCATCGCTATCTGCCCGATTTCCATATGCATCCGGACGTCGTGGCCTCCACGGATCTGGCCTGGGTGCTCGAGCAGGCGCAGCTGGTACTGATCGCCATCCCCTCCGGCGGGTTTCGCCAGGTCGTGCGTCAGGCGGCGCCCCATTTTGCTGATGATGCCATCCTGGTCAGTACCACCAAGGGTATCGAAACCGACAGCTTCCTGCTGATGAGCCAGATTCTCGAGCAGGAGACACGCAGTCCTCATATCGGCGTGCTCTCCGGGCCCAACCTGGCGGCTGAAGTCGCCCAGGGACATCTGAGTGCCAGTGTCATTGCCAGCGATGATGAACTGACCCGGTCGCGGGTGCAGGCGGCACTGTCGTGTGATCATTTTCGTGTCTATGCCAACAATGATCGCTATGGTGTGGAGATGGGCGGTGCGCTCAAGAACATCTATGCCATTGCCGTGGGCATGTCGGCGGCGCTGGGCATGGGGGAGAACACCCGCAGCATGCTGATTACCCGGGCGCTGGCCGAGATGAGCCGCTTTGCAGTAGCCCAGGGCGCCAGTCCCATGACCTTTCTGGGCCTGGCCGGCGTGGGAGATCTGATCGTGACCTGCTCGTCGAACCTGTCGCGCAATTACCGGGTCGGTCATGCCATGGGGGAGGGTCGCACGCTGGAGGAGGCCACCGAGGCGCTGGGGCAGGTGGCCGAAGGGGTCAATACGGTGTCGCTGATTGTTCAGAAGGCCGAGCAGGACAATATCTACATGCCGCTGGCCACCGGGCTTTATCGGGTCATGTTCGAAGGCGTCGCGCCGCGCGAGATGGCCACGACGCTCATGCGCAGTGAACAGAGTAGTGACGTTGAATTCACGCTGCCGCGAGAGGATACGCGGCGTGCTCAGCAGCAAACCGCAGCCAGGGATATCCCATCATGAAAATCTATATCATGCGCCACGGGGAAGCCGCTTCCGGATCGCCCGATGCCCATCGGCCGCTGGACATTACCGGACAGCAGGAGGTCGCCCGTATCGCGGACTGGTTCATTTCGGTTCTGGGAGAGCAGGGGCATCAGCTGAAGATCGTGGCCAGCCCCTATGATCGCGCCCAGCAGAGTGCCCGCATTGTCGGCCGGGCCCTGCACGTGGACGACATCATGACCCTGCCCATCATGACCCCCGACGCGCCGCCGGCCACCCTGATCGACTGGCTGACCCACAATGTCGATCCCCGGGAAGATGACGCCCCCTGGCTGTTTGTCAGCCATATGCCGCTGGTGGCCGAGCTGGTCGGCCAGCTGGTGGATGGCGGCCCCAACGCCAGATTGCCCATGGGCACGGCGGATGTGGTCGAGCTGGAGGCTCAGGTCTGGGCCGCCGGCTGTGCGACGATGGCACGCCACGTCACCCCCGCTACCGCAGCGATCGATTAGCGCTCGGTCACTCCCCTGGCGGGCGTGTCAGCCCGCCATGCCGGTCATCTGCAGAATAAAGACGCCCAGCGTGATGGTGACGCTGCTGGCAAGCGTTGTAATGGCGACCGTATTGGCGGCAAGCCTTGCGTTACCGCCCATGGCGCGAGCCATCACAAAGCTGGCAGCGGCAGACGGGCTGCCCAGAAACAGAAACAGCAGGACCAGCTCCCGCCCCTCGAAGCCTGCCAGCCAGGCCACCAGTATGGCCGCGGCCGGCATCGACACCATCTTGATCAGACTGGCGCCGAGCGCTGCGCCGCTGGCTTCGCGAATGGCGGTCATCGACATGGTGCCGCCGATGCTGATCAGTGCCAGCGGCAGTGCCAGATTGGCAAAGTACTCTCCCGAGGTGTGCAGCCAGTCGGGCAGGGCCAGCCCGCTGGCAGCAAAGGAGAGTCCTGCCACCACGGCAAGAATCAGCGGATTCCTGACAATCTTGAGCACAATGCTGCGCCAGCCGGCTCGGGCCTGCGGCTGATACCAGGCCAGCACGATCACGGCCAGCACGTTATAGAGCGGGATGAGGGTGGCCACCAGCACGCTGCCGGTAGAGAGACCGAATGACCCATACATGTTGGCGGCCAGTGCCAGTCCGATGATGCCGCCGTTGCCGCGAAAGGCCGCCTGCACATAGACGCCGCGATCTTCAAGGGCGACCCGTCTTGTTGCCCACCACCAGATGAGCAGAAAGCTGGCCACGGTCGCCAGCGCCAGATAGGCCATCAGGTCGGGTATGATCGCCTGCGACATGTCCGCATCGATCAGGGACAAAAAAAGCAGGGTGGGCATGGCGCCGCGAAACACCAGCGCCGAGCTGGTATTGACAAAGGCGCTGTCGATCCATTTGAGGCGCTTGAGCGCAACGCCCAGCAGCACCATGGCAAAGACGGGAAAGGTGACATTGAGGGTTTCGGCAAACAGGGCGGACGGATTCATGCGGGGCTACCGTATGGCGACAGGGGCCATGACATTATGGCCTCCCCGAAGACGACCCGATCAGGGCCGCCCCGGAGAAGACCTTCCGGAAAGTGATATCAAAAGGAATCTAGAGCGTGGCAAATCCGGTGATCAGACCGGCCAGCACCACGACAAAAAAGAGGCGGTTACGCAGGCGGCGGGAAGAAGCGGACATGTACGGCTCCGGAGCAGATGAGAGTCAGGGCCGTTCATTATACGCATCGCCGGCGGGCCGGGCGACCCGCCTGCCCGTGACACTCGGTCGCGATGTCCTGCGCCGGGTCGAGCATGATGCCTGTTCAAACAGATGTCGTGCATACAGGGAGTGCATCACATCGTTAGCCGTCGTATTGTTTCAAATTTGATGACGATGGAGCGAGCAGGATGAGCGCAAGACCGCGAGAGTGCCATTTGGCCGATAACCGTCTGGCCGGTCTGGTATGGGAGCGGGAGGGGCTGTCGAAGGAGGCGCCGACCTGGGTGGCCCTGCATGGCTGGCTGGACAACGCCGCCACCTTCACACGGCTGGCGCCATTGCTGGTGGAAAGGCTCGATATTCGTATCGTGGCCATCGACTTTGCCGGCCACGGCAAATCGCAGTGGCTGGGCAAGGGCACTGATTACGCGCTCTGGGACTACCTGCATGACGTGCTGGATACGCTGGATGATCTGGGCCTCGAGCGGGCCACGCTGCTGGCGCATTCGCTGGGCGCCTGCGTGTCGTGCCTGCTGGCGGCCGCGCTGCCCGAGCGTATTGAACGGCTGTGGCTGATCGACGGCATCGGTGCGCTGACGACACCGGCGGATCAGGCGACGCGTCAGCTGCGCAACGGCGTGCTGGGTGTACGCCGGCCGCTGTCGCCGCCGCCATCCTATGCAACGCTTGAAGCGGCGCTCGAGGCGCGTGTGGCCGGCGCCATTACACCGCTGGATCATGACACCGCCGAGCCGTTGATCGCGCGCAGCCTGGTGCAGGATGATGCGCGAATGCGCTATCGCACCGACCCGCGATTGCTGCGCCCCTCGCAGGTCAAGCTGACGCCTGCGCAGTCCCGCGACATGCTGCTGGCCATTCAGGCGCCGGTCGATCTGATCGAGGCGCAAAACGGTATCGTCGGCAACCATCTGGACCGCGAAGGCGTACGTCACGAGATGACCACCCTGACCACCCATCGCGTGCCCGGCGGCCATCATCTCCATCTCGAGCCGCAGAGCGTGACCGGGGTGGCCGGGGCAATTCTCGCGGCCTATGGCGTGGCGTAGTCCTCGCGGGTACGGCGCAGCAGGACGTAGACGGCGCCGGTGCCGCCGTCCCGATCCTGAGCCGAACAAAAGGCCAGCACCTCGGGAAGCTCGCGCAGCCAGGCGTTGACGTGGCTTTTGATGACCGGATAGCGCGCCGCGCCCGACCACGCCTTGCCGTGAACGATCAAGACGCAGCGCGCCCGATTGGAACGGGCTTCCTGCAGAAAGGCTTCGAGCTCGGCCCGGGCCTGCTCGAGATCGTAGCCATGAAGGTCCAGGCCCGCCTGCCAGGCAATCGCGCCGCGCTTGAGCTGGGCAAGGGTGCGATGGGGCAGATCGCTGAGGGAAAACATGAGCGTCTCTGACGGACGTACCGCATCGACGCGCCCATCGGAGGTGCGCGAAGAGGTGGCCGTCACCGTACTGCCGCTGCTGGCCGCGGCCTCGCGGCGATGACGAAGGCTCTCGCGCTGAGGCCGGCGGCCGACGTCGGCGCGGTCATGATGGACAGGACGAATGTCGCTGCCCTGCATGGCCTCGCGAAAGACCGACCAGTCATCATCGTCAGGGGGGCGGTTACCGGCCATGCCTTTGTCTCCACTGGGTAATGTTGTTGCCCGTCATGCTGATGGTGGCGTCGACGTCGTGAGTTCAGCCGCTGATTATAGGGAATCAGGTCCTGATGTGCAGGTCTGTAACGATGCGCCGCTACGGGATAACGGGTACACTTTCGGCCTCTCTTTACTTGATCAATACCCGACAAGGCCGCCGCACTCATGAGCGACGTTTCTGCCCGCATGCCCGTACCCGCCGCTGCGCCACTGTCACTGGATGATGACACCCTGATCGATGAGCTGGTCACCGTGCGCGACTACCTGCGCCTGGCGGTCAGCGTCTTCAACGCCCACGATCTGTATTACGGTCACGGCACCGACAGCGCCTGGGACGAAGCCGTGGCGCTGGTGCTGGGTGCGCTGCGCCTGCCCCATGATGTCGACCCGGCCATTATCGATGCCCGGGTCCTTCGCATCGAGCGTATGCGCATCATTACCCTGTTGCGCGAGCGCACCACCGCGCGTCGCCCGCTGCCCTATCTGCTGGGAGAAGCTTTCTACGCCGGTTTTGCGTTCAACGTGGACGAGCGCGTGCTGATCCCGCGCTCGCCGATCGCCGAGCTGATCGAGTCGGGCTTTGACCTGTGGTTTGACGAGCGTGACCCGGCGCACATGCTGGATCTGTGCGCCGGCTCGGGCTGTATCGGCATTGCCGCCGCGCTGATGATGCCGACCACCCATGTCATGCTCTCGGATGTCAGCAGTGATGCCATCGATGTGGCCCGGGCCAACATCTCCCGTCATGACGTGGGCGATCGCGTCAGGGCGGTAGCCGGGGATCTCTTTGCCCCGGTGGCCGGCCAGCGCTTTGATCTGATCGTCAGCAACCCGCCCTATGTGGATGCCCATGATCTGGGCGGCATGCCGGTCGAGTTCGGCCATGAGCCGACGCTGGCGCTGGGCGCCGGAGATGACGGTCTCGAGATTGTCCGGCGCATACTGCGCGAGGCGCGCGAGTATCTCACCGATGATGGCGTACTGCTTGTGGAAGTCGGAAACTCCGAACGCCACGTCATCGAGACCTGGCCGGACGTGCCCTTTTTGTGGCTCGAGTTCGCCCGCGGCGGTCACGGGGTGTTTGCATTGACCGCGGCTCAGCTCGATGAGTGGGCGACGGTGCTGTCGCGCTGAGTCTTCAGGTCGGCAGGCGCCGGTTTGAATTTTGATCTGTCGTGTCGCCGGATGATCGGCCGGCACGGCGCACTATCAGGAAAGACACCATGTCCGGTAATACCTTCGGCAAACTCTTTACGCTGACCACCTTCGGGGAAAGCCATGGCCAGGCGCTGGGCGCCATCGTGGATGGCTGTCCGCCGGGTCTGCCGCTGTGTGAGGCGGACCTGCAAGGGGATCTGGATCGCCGTCGCCCCGGCAGCTCGCGCCACACCACGCAGCGGCGCGAGGCCGATGAGGTGCGCATTCTCTCGGGCGTGTTCGAGGGGGTGACCACCGGCACGCCGATCGGTCTCATGATCGACAATACCGATCAGCGCTCGAAGGATTACTCGAAGATCAAGGATCAGTTTCGCCCGGCGCACGCGGACTACACCTATCACCACAAGTACGGCGTTCGGGACTATCGCGGTGGCGGGCGCTCGAGTGCGCGTGAAACCGCCATGCGGGTGGCGGCCGGGGCGATTGCCAAAAAGTATCTGGCGGCAAAGGGCATCAGCGTGCGCGGCTACATGAGCCAGCTCGGCCCGATCACCATTGACTTCAAGAGCTGGGACGGGGTCGATGACAATCCCTTTTTCTGCCCTGACCCCGAGCGCGTGCCGGAGCTCGAGGCCTTCATGGATCAGCTCCGGCGCGATCAGGACAGTGTCGGCGCCCGCATTACCGTGGTCGCCGAGGGCGTGCCGGTCGGGCTGGGCGAGCCGGTATTTGATCGCCTGGATGCCGAGCTGGCGCATGGTCTGATGAGCATCAATGCGGTCAAGGGCGTGGAAATCGGTGCCGGCTTTGACAGTATTGCCCAGCGCGGCAGTGAGCACCGCGATGAGATGACGCCCGAGGGTTTTCTCTCCAACCATGCCGGCGGCGTGCTGGGCGGTATTTCGACCGGTCAACCGCTCGTGGCGCATCTGGCCCTCAAGCCGACCTCCAGCATTACCACGCCCGGTCGCTCGATCGACGTGCATGGCGAGGCGGTCGAGGTGATCACGAAGGGGCGTCATGACCCCTGCGTGGGCATTCGTGCCACACCGATCGCGGAGGCCATGATGGCGCTGACCCTGATGGATCATCTGCTGCGCCAGCGCGGCCAGAATGGAGACGTGAGCGTCGATACCCCCCGTCTCAAGCAGCACTAGCGCTGCCGGGCAGCTACGGCTGCTCCGATGATTTCCCTGCCTTGTCGGCAAGCTCGCGGGCCCGCTTCTGGCGGGCCTTTTGCCGATAGCCATAGGTGGCCGCGCGTACCGTCTCGTCGCTTTCAAGGCCGGCGCCCAGCGCACCGGCAACAGTGGCAACCGACGTGGCCAGCCAGGCCAGCGACAGATAATCGACAAGGGCGATGTCGTGTTCCAGCACGGTCTGCAACAGGCTCGAGGGCACAAACAGCGCCACTGCGCCCAGAAACAGGGCCAGCAATGATGCGTAATAAAACACCACGCCCATGCTCAGGGTAATCAGGGTGGTGAAGTTATAGAGGCGGGCCATGGGGAAGGCCTGCGGATGACGCTGTGGCTCCCAGAGGCCGTGGTCAAGAATGATCCAGCCCACCATGGCCATCATGGCGGCTGCCATGAGGGCCGCAAACCGCCACGGCTCGTAGGCATCACTCAGGCGCCACAGGGTCGGAAAGATCAGTCCGTAGGCACCGGTGGCAAAGGCCACGGCGATGATCTTTCGAAAGGTGGGGAAAATGGTCCAGGGGCGGTTGGCCCGGACCATACCGCCCAGCAGCTTGCAGGCCCCCGGCAGTCGCCGGGCGGCCACAAAGCGCACATCGATATCCTGCTCGTCATCGTCCACGTTGACCCGCTTGATGGGCGCTATCCGCTCGGAGAGGCGCAGGCCCATCAGATCGCGGGCATTGTGATGACGCCACCAGTCCCGCAACCCCCGACGCCTGCTGTCGTGGCGCTGCTGCTGGCGGTCACGCTCGGCCTCGGAGCTGCCGTGATGCAGATCGCTGACCAGCTGGACCGTGGATTCGATCAGCCGGCGACGCAGGGGCGAGGCGCCCAGCGCCGGCTGTGAAATGATGGCCACGCCCCGGGCCTCGCAGACTTCCGCCACCACCAGCTGCCGGTCACGAAAAATGGGCAGATCGGTGATGCAGATGATGTAGTCCCAGCGCCGCGACTCGCTCAGTTCCCGGGCCTTGGACAGGATATCGCGGGTGTTGTCCTCGGCGCCGATCAGCGGGTCGGTCACGCTGTCCAGCTGCCATTGGCAGGTGTCATCGACATCGCTTGAAAGAAACGACTCCAGCTCATCGATGATCAGTGACACCAGCTGCGCGGGCAGCTCGGGGGCCGGTACCAGACCGACTGTCAGCGTGATGGAAGCCTCGTGTTCGTGACGCCCTGACGCATCGCGCGAGGTGTGCGGGTCGTGGCTGCTGGTATCGGTTGACATGGGATCCGTCATTGTCTGAAAGGGAAGAGGCCGGTATCAACGTCCGAGCCTGGCGCAGGAAAGCGCTTTCATCATGTTATTGTGTTGAAACGCGCGTCGGTGCAAACGATCAAGGCACAAAAAGTTACACCGGGTTACCATGTTCGCCGTCGACAGCCCCCAGGATGGGAGAGTGGAGGCATGCCCCCAGTGGATACTACATCTTCAATGAGACATGACATGTTGCAAGAGATCGATGGACAGGCCGGGGTATTCGCCCGGCTGCGTCAGGAAGCGCTGACTGCCGCACGGGCTGAACCCCTGCTGGCGGCGATGCTCGAGACCTGTGTGGTGTCCCATTCCTGTCTTGAAGACTGTCTGACGACTGTCATGGCCACCGCACTGGCCGACAGGGCGCTGTCGATCGATGCCCTGATGCCCTGTCTGCGGGAGATCTATCAGGCGCACCCGGCACTGGTCGATACGGCCGCACGCGACATGACGGCAGTCATCGAGCGCGACGCCGCCAGCAGCGACTACCTGCCCGTGCTGCTCTATCTCAAGGGATTTCAGGCGCTGCAGGCCCATCGGCTGGCCCATGCCCTGTGGTGTGACGGCCGGTACATGCTGGCCCGGGCCATTCATGACCGCAGCACGCGCGCTTTCGGCATCGATATTCATCCGGCCTGCCGGGTCGGTCATGGGGTCATGCTGGATCATGGCACGGGCATCGTCATCGGTGAGACCGCCGAGATCGGCGATAACGTCTCGATCATGCAGGGCGTCACGCTCGGCGGCACCGGCAAGGAGAGCGGCGATCGTCATCCCAGGGTGCGCAGCGGCGTGCTGATTGGTGCCGGCGCCACTGTGCTGGGCAATATCGAGATCGGTCATGGCGCTCAGATCGGGGCCGGCAGCGTGGTGCTGGACCGCGTGGCGGATCATACGACGGTAGTCGGGATTCCGGCACGTCAGGCCGGTCGGCCGCGCTGTCCGAGCCCGTCGGTCACCATGGAGCACGGCAGCTTTCAGCACGTTTCCAGTGCTCAGTGGTATCAGCAGGGCAGCTGACAGGGCGTCAAGGACAAAAAAACAGCAGGGGCCGGTCACATGACCGGCCCCTGCTGTTTTTTTGTCCATCGGATCGGCTCAGAACTGCCAGCCGACGCCGAAGTAGTAGCCCCAGCCGGTGCTGCGAACGCGGAAGTCACCGTCGCCGAAGTTCAGCGTGCTGCCGTCGTTCCACTGACCGCCGTTATGGAAATAGCGGGCCACGGCCATGAAGCGCAGGTGCGTAAACGAGTAGACAAAGGCGTTGGTGGCCACCACTGATTCATTGGTGCGGGTCGGATTGTCGTCGCCAAGGTCCGAACCGAAGTCATAGTTGGTAAAGCCGGCATAGAAGAGGCTGGCGCCGTTATCGAAGCTGGCCAGCGGGTAGCTGTATTCGAGCTGCGCGCGATAGCCGTCCCAGCTGTTTTCGTTGTCGGCGCCGTAGTTCTCCCACTGATACTTGCCATAGAAGTTGAACGAGACATCCAGTGCCGTGCCGGTGTCGATGTCGCTGCCCAGACCGGTATAAAGCGTGTTCTGACGGTTGTCGCTGTTGTGGCCCCAGTCATAGATCCAGTTGGCGGCCAGATACCATTCGCTGATGGGCCCCAGGCTCAGGTCGCGCCCGCTCAGGTCGTTGAGCGACAGTCGCGGCTTGATCTCGGCAAAGATCGGCGAGCCGTTGTCGAAAATGCCGCTGTCGGCGGCGTTGCCGATGCCGAAGAACTTGGGCATGTCGATATAGCCGTAGAGATCCAGCGGTCCCTTGCGGCCGAAAAACTCGTACTCGAGATAGATGTCGTCGATTCTTTGCGGACCGAAGCGAATATCCTTGCTGCCGATGACGGTGACGTTCTGGTTGTACCAGTCCGACAGATAGGCGCTGCGTGGGGCATCCTCGGTCGTTTCGTAGCTGGCGGTTTCACCCGAGGCGGCCGGGTCCGTGGCGCGCTGTTCATCGGCGTGGGCCGACAGGGGCAGCAGCAGGGCGGTGAAAAGCAGGGCGCGGGGCGCGCACGGGTTTGCCCGGCATGTGGTGGGCATGCTGGTAGGATTGGACATGATCGTTCCTTGCAAAACGTGGTGTTGTTATTGGTCGGGTTATCGTTGTGTTCGGCAGGCTTGCCTGTCAGCTGCGATGGCACCACGCCGGGCGTCGCGATGCAACTCCCGCCCGGTTTTCCGTTGAACCTCAGATGCTATCGGGGGGCTGTCGGGACGCTTCGAGCAGATCGATCATGGCGCGTGCGGCGTTGGAGAGCGTGCGGTTTTCATGAAAGAGATAGCCCAGCGGCCGCTCGATCGGCGGGTGATCGATCGCAAGGCGATGGACACTGTCATCGAGCAGGGTCTCGGGCAGAACGCTCCAGCCAAGGCCAATGCTGACCATCATCTTGAGCGTTTCCAGAAAGTTGGTGGACATGGCCACGTTCACGTCGAGTCCCTCATGGGCAAAGGTGTCGACCACCATCGCGCGGGTAAAGGTCTGCTCGCCGGGCAGAACGGCCTCGACCTCGCTGAGCCGGGACAGTGTCAGGGCCGACTCACGGGCCAGCGCATGATCCGGGGCGCAGACAAAGCAGAGCCTGTCGACCCACAGCGGCGTGGCCACCAGCGGCGCTGCCGTCTGCGGGGCAAGCGTGGCCAGCGCCAGCTCCAGCGACCCGTCCAGCACCCCCTGATAGGCCTGCTCGGAATCCATGAAGCGCATGTCCAGCCGCACATCCGGCCAGCGCCGAGTGTAGCGTCGCAGCACAGGGGGAAGTCGATGCAGCCCGATATGGTGGCTGGTCGCCAGGCTCAGCTGACCGCGCACCGTGCCGCTCAGATTGGTCAGGGCCCGCTGGGTGTCCTCGAAAAGCCCCAGGATCCGGCGGGCGCGGGGCAGCAGCGTACGGCCCGCTTCGGTCAGACCGATGCGTCGACCGATGCGATCAAAGAGCCGCGCATCGATCTGCGCCTCCAGGGTGGCAATACGCTTGCTGACCGCGGACTGGGTGAGGTGAATCTCGTCGGCGGCCAGCGAAAACGATTCACACTCGGCTACCGCCACAAAGGCGCGCAGGCTCTCGGTGTCCATTGATTCCTCCCCGGAATGGGAGCCATGAATAGGATGAATTGCTTTCATGGTATATCGCGGCGTAGTGTAGGCGCCAGACAGGTGTGGAGGGGCCCATGGCACAACAAGCGCGCCCGAGCACTCTGGACCGTAAACGCGCCCCGAGCGCAAGGAGAGACGACATGGCAGGACAGACGCTTTACGACAAGCTCTGGGCATCGCATCTGGTATCCAGCCGCGATGACGGCACCTCACTGATCTACATCGATCGCCATCTGCTGCATGAGGTGACCTCGCCGCAGGCCTTTGAAGGGCTGCGTCTGGCCAACCGTCGCCCCTGGCGCATCGATGCCAACATCGCCACCGCCGATCACAACGTGCCGACCTCCCTGAAGGAGCGCAGCGCCGGTATCGAGGGCATCGAGGACAACGTCTCGCGCATTCAGGTCCAGACGCTGGATGACAACACCACCAGCTTTGGCATCGAGACCTTCGGCATCAATGACGTGCGCCAGGGCATCGTGCACATCATCGGCCCCGAGCAGGGCGCGACGCTGCCGGGCATGACCGTGGTCTGCGGCGATTCGCATACGGCGACCCATGGCGCCTTCGGCGCGCTGGCCCACGGCATCGGCACGTCCGAGGTCGAGCACGTGCTGGCGACCCAGTGCCTGATCCAGCGCAAGATGAAGAACATGCAGGTGCGCGTCGAGGGGCAGCTGGGCCCTCACGTCACCGCCAAGGACATCGTGCTGGCCATCATCGGTGAGATCGGCACCGCCGGCGGCACCGGTTATGCCATCGAATTCGCCGGCAGCGCCATTCGCGATCTCTCCATGGAAGGTCGCATGACAATCTGCAACATGGCGATCGAGGCGGGCGCCCGCGTGGGCCTGGTGGCGGTCGACCAGACCACCATCGACTACGTGAAGGGCCGTCCGTTTGCGCCGACCGCCGAGCAGTGGGACGCCGCGGTGGAAAGCTGGCGCTCGCTGGTCTCCGATGACGATGCGGCCTTCGACAAGATCGTCACGCTCGACGCCGCCGCCATCGAGCCGCAGGTCAGCTGGGGCACCAGCCCCGAAATGGTCGTGGGCATCCACGGCAGCGTACCCGACCCGGCGCAGGCCGCGGATGACACCACGCGTCGCGGCATTACCCGGGCGCTGGAGTACATGGGACTGCAGGCCGGCCAGAAGATGACCGACATCCGGCTGGATCGCGTCTTTATCGGCTCGTGCACCAACGCGCGCATCGAGGATCTGCGCGCCGCGGCAGCCGTGGTCAGGGGCCGTCAGGTCGCCGGCAGCCTCAAGCAGGCGATGGTCGTACCGGGCTCCGGGCTGGTGAAGCGCCAGGCCGAGCAGGAAGGGCTGGATCAGGTGTTTGTTGAGGCCGGATTTGAATGGCGCGAAGCGGGCTGTTCAATGTGTCTGGCCATGAATGCCGACAAGCTGGGCGCCGGCGAACACTGCGCCTCGACCTCGAATCGCAACTTCGAAGGCCGTCAGGGCTATGGTGGGCGCACGCATCTGGTCAGCCCGGCAATGGCTGCTGCCGCC
The DNA here is from genome assembly GCF_053903105.1 of Kushneria sp. AK178. Taxonomy (NCBI): domain Bacteria; kingdom Pseudomonadati; phylum Pseudomonadota; class Gammaproteobacteria; order Oceanospirillales; family Halomonadaceae; genus Kushneria; species Kushneria sp. AK178. Next base: position 1,570,797 of record NZ_CP096381.1, read on the forward strand.
GCGATTGCCGGCCACTTCGTCGATGTTCGCGAGTTCGTGGATACGCCCGTGCCGAGCCGGCGCGCCGCCGGGCTCTAAGCGCCCATTCATGCCATTGTCAGGGAAATCACCATGAAAGCCTTTGTCCGTCAAAAGGGTCTGGTCGCGCCGCTGGATCGTGCCAACGTCGACACCGACCTGATCATCCCCAAGCAGTTTCTCAAGTCGATCAAGCGTACCGGCTTCGGCCCCAACCTGTTCGATGAGCTGCGCTATCTCGACGAGGGCTATCCGGGGCAGGACTGCTCGAAGCGGCCCATCAATCCGGAGTTTGTGCTTAACCAGCCGCGCTATGAAGGAGCCAGCGTTTTACTGGCGCGCAAGAACTTCGGCTGTGGCAGCTCGCGCGAACATGCGCCCTGGGCGCTGGAAGACTTCGGCTTTCGCGTCATCATCGCGCCGAGCTTTGCCGATATCTTCTTCAATAACGCCTTCAAGAACGGGCTGCTGCTGATTCAGCTCGATGAGGCCACGGTGGATCGCCTGTTCGAGGCCGTTGAACAGACGCCGGGCTATCGTCTGGACGTTGATCTGGTTGGTCAGACCATCACCACGCCGGACGGTGAAGCGATCGACTTCGAAGTGGACCTGTTTCGCAAGTACTGCCTCGAAAACGGGCTGGACGATATCGGCCTGACGCTGACCGATAACTCTGAGGCCATTCGCGAGTTCGAAGCGCGTCATCGCGCGGCGCAGCCGTGGCTGTTTCGCGGTGAAGCGGCCAATCAGGCCTGAAATGATGGCCTGACAAGTACCCGGGTGTCGGCGGCGCGTCGACACCCCTGATGTTTCCTACGTTACAAAAGCGGCATGCCCGGTCGGGGATGACGTCAACGAGATCATGGTTCATGACACAACGTATTCTTGTACTGCCGGGTGACGGCATCGGCCCCGAAATTACCCGCCAGGCGCGCCGCGTACTGGACGCCTGCCGTGAGGCAGGCCTTGATATCGATATCGAGGAGGCGCCGGTCGGCGGCGCCGAAATCGACCGCTCCGGCGTACCGCTGGCGCCCGAGACGCTGGAGAAGGCGAAGTCAGCCGATGCCATTCTGCTCGGTGCCGTGGGCGGTCCGAAGTGGGACACCATGCCTGATATCAGCAAGCGCCCTGAAAAGGGGCTGCTGGCCCTGCGCAAGGAGCTGAACCTCTTTGGCAACCTGCGGCCGGCGCTTTTATATCCGCAGCTGGTGGAGGCCTCGAGCCTCAAGCCGGCGGTGGTGTCAGGTCTGGATATCATGATCGTGCGCGAGCTGACCGGCGGTATCTACTTCGGCCAGCCCCGTGGGCGCGACACCCGCGAGGACGGCACGCGCTACGGCTACAACACCTACATCTATGACGAGCACGAGATTCGCCGCATCGGGCGAGTGGCGTTCGAGATGGCGCAAAAGCGGGGCAAGAAACTCTGCAGCGTCGACAAGGCCAACGTGCTGGAAGTGACCATCCTGTGGCGCGACATCATGAACGAGCTGGCGCCGGAGTATCCGGATGTCGAGCTGTCGCACATGTACGTCGACAACGCCGCCATGCAGCTGGTGCGCGCGCCGAAGCAGTTCGACGTCATCGTCACCGGCAACATGTTCGGCGACATCCTCTCTGACGCCGCGGCCATGCTGACCGGCTCGATCGGCATGCTGCCGTCGGCCTCGCTCAACGAGCGCGGGCAGGGCATGTTCGAACCCTGCCACGGCAGCGCCCCGGACATCGCCGGTCAGGGACTGGCCAATCCGCTGGCGACCATCCTGTCGGTGGCCATGATGCTGCGCTACTCCCTGGGCGCGCCCGACATGGCCGATCGCATCGAGCGCGCCGTGGGTACGGTGCTGGATCAGAATCTGCGCACGGCAGACATCGCCTATGAGGGCACCCGTCAGGTCACCACCGAGGAGATGGGCGACGCCGTGCTCGCGGCCCTGATAACGAGCTGAAACCCCGGCCGGGCTGTGCCATGGCGCCGTGTGTCATGGCGCTCTCATACGGTAGTGCGCCCGGCGGCGCGCGCTCGTTTTCATTGCGTCGACACGGGATGGCGCTCGGGTGGCGCCCTCGATGAGCGCCCGGGTAGACTGAAGGGTATCGCCCCCGACACCCAGGAGTGCCCATGCCGTCATCACAGGGTCGCTGGCATATTCGCCGCGCCGCGGTCAGCGACGCCGAAGCGGTCGCCGACATCTTCAATCGTGACGAGGTCTATCCCTGCACCATGCAGCTGCCCTGGACCGGCATCGAACGCTGGCGCACCTTCCTGGAACAGGGGGAAACAGGGCGTCATGTGTTTTTGTGCGCCTGCGATCCGCAGCAGCCGGAAAGAGCGCTGGGGCTGATCGGCCTCCATCCGATCAGCGATTCGCCCCGGGTGGCGCATGTGCGCACGCTGGGGCTGTCCGTACATCCCGACTACGCCGGTCAGGGGATCGGTAGTCAGCTCCTGAAGGCAGCCATCGAGCTGGCGGATGACTGGCTCAACGTGACGCGACTGAGCCTTGGCGTGTACAGCCACAATCAAAGGGCCATCGAACTTTACGAGCGCCACGGTTTCGTGCGCGAGGGGCTCAGCCGCGGGATGGCCTTTGGCCACGGCCGCTATCTGGACAGTCTTGAAATGGCGCGTCTGCATCCGCGGCTTGTGCGGGAACTCGAGGCACAGGGCAAGTGTGATGCGACGCCCTCCAATCATTTATCACAATAGGGGAATACGAGATGTTGAGAACCGGATTTGTCGGCTGGCGCGGAATGGTGGGCTCCGTGCTGCTGCAGCGCATGCTGGAAGAGGACGGTTTCAAGCAGATCGAGCCGGTCTTTTTCACCACCTCTCAGGCGGGCAAGCCCGGGCCTGACGTGGGTGTCGATGTGCCGCCGCTCAAGGATGCCTTCGACATTCAGGCGCTGGCCGAGCTGGACGTGATCATCACCTGTCAGGGGGGCGATTACACCAGCGAGGTGTATTCGAAGCTGCGCGATACCGGCTGGCAGGGGTACTGGATCGATGCGGCCAGCACCCTGCGCATGGCGGATGACACGGTCATCGTGCTGGACCCGGTCAATCGCCACGTCATCGATCAGCGGCTGGAGGAAGGCTATAAGACTTTCGCCGGCGGCAACTGCACGGTCAGCCTGATGCTGATGGGGCTGGGCGGCCTGTATGAGGCCGGTCTTGTCGAGTGGATGACCTCCATGAGTTATCAGGCGGCCTCCGGTGCCGGTGCGCAGAACATGCGCGAGCTGCTCAACCAGATGGCGATGGTGGGCAATGCGGCCCGCGCCGAGCTCGATGACCCGACCTCGGCAATTCTGGATATCGATCGCCGGGTCATCGAGACCATGCGCGGCAGTGATTTCCCCGTCGATCAGTTCGGGGCGCCGCTGGGCGGCAGCCTGCTGCCCTGGATCGACAGGAAGATGGACAACGGCCAGAGCAAGGAAGAGTGGAAGGGCGGCGCCGAGAGCAACAAGATTCTCGGCCTGGCCGCCAACGAGATTCCGGTCGATGGTCTCTGCGTTCGCATCGGCTCGATGCGCTCCCATGCGCAGGCCTTCACGATCAAGTTGACACGTGATGTGCCGATAGACGAGATCGAGGATCGAATTGCACGTCATAACGACTGGGTCAGCGTGGTGCCCAACGACAAGGAGGCCACCCTGGCGCGCCTGACGCCGGCGGCCGTGACCGGCACGCTGGATGTGCCGGTAGGCCGTCTGCGCAAGATGGCCATGGGCGGAGAGTATCTGTCCGCCTTCACGGTCGGGGATCAGCTGCTGTGGGGCGCGGCGGAACCGCTGCGGCGCATGCTGGCCCTGCTGGTGGAGCGCCACTGACGCACTCGCCATCGTTATGCATGACAGGGGCGCCTCATCGAGGCGCCTTTTTTATATCTCTGCTGTGGAGCATGCCGATGGCCGACCGGCCCTGTCGCCTGCGTTTAAAAAGCGCGCTGTTGACCGCGTTACTCCTGTCATCGCCGATGATGGCCCATGCCCTGGGGCTTGCCACGCCGCAGGTCATGTCCGGTTTCAATGAACCCCTGAAGGCGCGCGTGGCGCTGCTGGATACCGGAGATCTGCGCGCCGACGACATCCGGGTCAGCCTCGCGGACAACGCGCGCTGGCAGGCCATGGAGATCGACCGGAGTGCCGATACCGATACCCTGCGACTGGCCGTCGATGGCCGCCCCGGTGATCTCTATCTGGACGTTCGCGGCAGTCGACCGCTCGCGACACCCTGGCTGGATGTGGTGCTCACGCTTCGCTGGCCACAGGGGGAGCTGACGCCGCAGCTGACCCTGCTGCCCTCGAGCGGGGCCACAGCCGGGGAGGAGATGGCCACGGCGGCGCCATCGTCTGCGCCGGGGGCGCGCCACCGCGCGGAGGCGACAGGGAACGCGCGTGAACCGGCCGCCGAGCGCCAGCGAGGCGAGGCGCCGGCAGCCACAGTGGACGCGGCGCGCATCGCTGCGCTGGAAGGCCGGCTTGACCGTCTGGAGCAGCAGCTGCGCGCCAGTCATCAGGCACAGGCGTCGCTGATGGCGGATCTCGAAACCGTCCGGGCGCAGTCTTCCGTGGATCGCAGTCCGATGGATACCGGGGCGGTCGAGGCGCTGGCGTCGCGCCAGCAGGCGCTGGAAACCCGGCTGGATCGCCTGGATCAGGATGCGCTCACGGCCGGTGTCTCCGCGCCCGGGTCGGCTGCCCCGGAGGAGACGCCGCAACAGGCTGTCTCGCCCCGAGAGACGGCCGTGACCCCGCTGCCCGAGCCCGCGGCGACCGGTCGCGACGCCGGCTTCGTCTGGACCTGGGCGCTGGCGGCGCTGTTACTGCTGGCGGCAGGGGGCTGGGCAGGAGTGCGCCGCTGGCGGCAGGGGCGCTATCGACTGGTCAGCGCCGCGGAGCTTTCGCAGGCCGGGGAGGGCGCGGCTGCTTCGCCGGCGGCGTCTGGCCGCGAGAGCGAGGGCGACGGCCGGGAGACAGGGAGGGCCGATGCCGGGCAGGATGAGGCGTGGGCAGCACATCGCGCCCAGATCGAGGCGATCTGCAGCGAAGCCGAGGTGTTTCACCAATATGGCCGGCGTGACCATGCCATTACCATGCTGCGGGAGGGGCTTGAGCAGTATCCCGATGACGTTCAGCTGATGCGGGCGCTGGCCGCGCTGGAAGCTGCCCATGACAGCGCCGAGCGCCATGATGATTCGTCGCAGGGTGGGGCTTCGCCGCCTGCTGCCGGGACGCCGTCCCTGGCCCCGGCGTGGTCGCTGCAGGCCTCCGCGGAGCAGGATGAGGTCATCGAGGCCGTCCCGGGCGCCGGCACCGCCAGCGTGAGCGGGACGGGCGCGGCGGCGCACGCCGGGGCGACAGCCGGATACCCCGGGGAGTGGGCGCTGGAAGAGGTGGCGTTCGAGGGCGCCAATGCGGATAATGAGCGCCCCGATGGCGAGCGCCCCACCTACCACACCCGAGAGAGGCAGGGCGGGCGATCCTGAAACTCCTTACATGAGGGCGGCCGGCCGGAGGATACATGCTTTTTCCGGCCGGCTGTCCCTGCATTACCGAGTCACATGTCCCTGTTTACACGACTGGATGAAACCGAACGCGTCAGCGGCCGTATTGCGCTGGGGCTCGAGTACCGTGGTACGGCCTATCAGGGCTGGCAGCGCCTGAGTCATGGCCCCTCCCTTCAGGCCGCTCTCGAAAAGGCGCTGTCGCGCATTGCGCAATCCCCCATCGAGGTCATGTGCAGCGGCCGTACCGACAGCGGCGTTCACGCCACCCGTCAGGTCGTGCATTTTGATACGACCAGCGCCCGAACGCTCAAGGCCTGGGTCATGGGCACCAACGTTCATCTGCCGCGCGACATGTCGGTGCGCTGGGCGCGCGTCATGCCGCATGACTTTCACGCCCGCTTTTCAAGCCTGGCGCGCCGCTATCGCTACGTGATTCTCAATCAGCCCGTACCGCCGGCGCTGGATGCCGAGCACATGACCTGGCACCGCGCGCCGCTGGATGACAGGCGCATGCACGACGCGGCGCAGGCGCTGGTCGGTGAGCATGACTTTTCCGGCTATCGTGCCGCCGGCTGTCAGTCCAGCACCCCCTGGCGCCATGTCCACTTTGTTGAAGTCACCCGGGCGGGACCGCTGGTGGTCGTCGATATTCAGGCCAATGCCTTTTTGCATCACATGGTGCGCAATATCGTCGGCGTGCTGCTCACCGTTGGTGACGGACGCCGCGATATCTCCCTCGCTCATGACATTCTGAACGGCCGGGATCGCACGGTTGCCGAGGCGACGGCGCCGGCGCAGGGGCTGCATTTCGTGGATGTGTACTATGATCCACGCTTTGAGCTGCCGGCCGAACCGCTGGGGCCGGCAGAGCTTTACTTCAGCGGCGAGTGGACCGGCGCGCGTACGCTGCCTGTCTCGAGCTATCAGCGCCCGGTCTATCGCGGTGAACCGCCAGGACACTTGTAATGCGAACCCGAATCAAGATCTGTGGATTGACCCGTGAAGCGGATGTCGATGCCGCCGTGGCCGCCGGTGCCGATGCGCTGGGATTTGTCATGTGGCCCGGCAGCAAGCGGGCCCTGACGATGGCCCGGCTCGAGCGGCTGGCCGCTCGGGTGCCGCCCTTCGTGACCCGGGTGGGGCTGTTTGTGGATCAGGCCCCCGATCTCGTGGCCAACTGCGCCCCCTGGCTCGACATGCTGCAGTTTCACGGCAACGAACCGCCCGAGGCCTGTGAGCTTTACGGCATGAGCTGGATCAAGGCGCTGCGCATGCGCGATGATATCGACCTGTATCAACAGGCCGAACGCTATCATCGCTCGCGCGGTCTGCTTCTTGATGCCTATCGGCCGGGCGTGCCGGGCGGTACCGGGGAGACCTTTGACTGGTCGCGCGTGCCCCGGGACCCGGCGCTGCCGATCGTTCTGGCTGGTGGCCTGACGCCGGATAACATTGCCGATGCGATCCATCAGGCGGCGCCGTTCGGCGTCGACGTCTCCGGCGGTGTGGAAGCCGACGCCGGCTGCAAGGACCCTGACCTGATCAGACGCTTCATTGGTCGAATACAGGGCGCCGGTGGCGCCGCCCCGACCTCCTGAGACCGCCAGGCAGTGGCAGGGCCGGCGTGAAGAGACACGCCGGGCTGGCCCTCGCTACCGCCGATGATTGATAATGGGGGCATGCGCCCTGTGCTTTTGACGGCGCGCCCATTCAAAAGACTGACCATCAACGATATGGAAGCCCTTTTTCGATGAGCTGGCTCGACAAGATTGTTCCTTCAATGGGGCGTACTGCCCGTACCGATCGTCGCAACAACATCCCCGACGGCCTGTGGCGTAAATGTCCCAATTGTGAGGCGGTTCTTTATCGGCCCGAGCTTGAGCGGCATCACAATGTCTGCCCCAAATGTGATCACCACCTGCGCCTGAATGCGCGGCGCCGTCTCTCCTGGTTTCTGGACAGTGACGGCCGCGAAGAGGTCGCGGCTCAGCTCGAGCCGGTGGATCGACTCAGGTTTCGCGATTCCAAGAAGTACAAGGATCGCCTCGCCGGCGCGCAGAAGGCCACCGAAGAGAAGGATGCCCTGGTCGTCATGAAGGGCACGCTCGACGGGCTGCCGGTGGTGGCCGTGGCGTTCGAATTCGAGTTCATGGGCGGTTCCATGGGCAGCGTGGTCGGCGAGAAGTTCGTACGCGCCGCGACCATTGCCCGGGAAGAGAAGCGCCCGCTGGTCTGCTTTGCCGCCTCCGGTGGCGCGCGCATGCAGGAAGCGCTGTTTTCGCTGATGCAGATGGCCAAGACCTCGGCGGCGCTGGAGCGCCTCAGCGGTGCCGGCATCCCCTATATTTCGGTGCTTACCGATCCGGTCTTTGGCGGCGTCTCGGCGTCACTGGCGATGCTGGGGGATCTCAACGTGGCCGAACCCAATGCCCTGATCGGCTTTGCCGGGCCGCGCGTTATCGAGCAGACCGTGCGCGAAAAGCTCCCCGAGGGCTTTCAGCGCAGCGAGTTCCTGCTGGAGCACGGCACGGTCGACATGATCATCCATCGCAGCGAGATGCGCACCCGCCTGGGGCGTATCCTGCGCACGCTGACCGATCGCCCCTCGGAGCCGGCCGTCACCATGCTGGAGGATGTGGAAGGCAATGATGGCGCGCCCTACAGCGCCGGGACCGCCCGCTGATCACCATGTCCCGCACATTGACACAGTGGCTGGCCCATCTGGAAAGGCTGCACCCGGTCGCCATCGACCTGGGCCTTGAGCGCATTAACACCGTGGCCGAGCGTCTGGGGCTGCTGTCCGGTCCCATCGCCCGGCAGGTGGTGACCGTGGCCGGCACCAACGGCAAGGGCTCGACCGTGGCAATGATCGAGGCCGTGGCGCAGGCGCATGGTCTGAGCACGGCCACCTATACCTCGCCGCATCTGCTGCGCTACAACGAGCGGCTGCATCTGGACGGGGCAGAGGTCAGCGACGAGGCGCTGATCGATGCCTTCGAGCGTATCGAGGCCGTGCGTCAGGACACCGGGTTGACTTACTTCGAAATGGGCACGCTGGCCGCACTGGTCATCATTCGTGATCGCGCCCCGGACATGGCCATTCTGGAAGTCGGGCTGGGCGGGAAGCTGGATGCCACCAATATCATCGATGCCGATGTCGGCATCGTGACCAGCGTGGCGCTCGATCATGCCGATTTTCTGGGCACCGATATCGAGAAGATCGGTGCCGAAAAGGCCGGCATCCTGCGCGCCGGGCGTCCCGCCGTACTGGGCAGTCGCGACATGGTCGCCAGCGTGGCAGAACATGCCAACTCCCTGCCGGTATCCCGCTGTTTCACGCTGGGCCGGGCGTTTGACTGGCAGCGCGATGACAGCGGCCACTGGCAGTGGCAGCGCCCGACCGGCGAGGCCGTCTCGCTGCCCGACCCGGGGCTGCCGCTGGACAACGCCGCCAGCGCGCTGACGGCACTCGAGGCCCTCGGCGTGCCGCTCGAGCCGGCACGGCTGGCACAGGCGTTTGCCGGTATCCGCCTGGTCGGTCGCATGCAGCGCATCGGCCGTTACTGCCTGGATGTGGCCCATAACCCGCATGCCGCGACCTACGTGGCCGCGCAGCTGGCGCAGGGGACGGCAACGCGACGGGTGGCGCTTCTGGGCATGCTCGGTGACAAGGACGCCGAGGGCGTGATCGAGGCCCTCTGGCCGGTCGTGGATGACTGGCTGCCGGTGACGCTGTCGGGCGCGCGAGCGCGTCAGGCACGGACGCTGGCAGAGATCATCCGGGCCCGTGGCGGACAGGTCATCGACGTGGCCGATAGCCCGGCCGCGGGCATCGACTGGCTTGAACAACATTCACAACATGATGACGTACTGGTCTGCGGCTCCTTTTTTACCGTGGCAGAAGCACTGGCCCGGCTCGAAAGGGGCGAGGAAACCGCGTAACAAGGAGAGAGTCGCATGAAATACGGCATGCGTGAGCGCATCAGCGGTATCGTCATTATCGTGGCACTGGCCCTTATCCTGCTGCCCATTCTGTTTGGCGGCTCAAGCGATGACGAGGACAACGCCGACGAGTCCTCCGTGATCATCGAGCAGCCCATCGACATGTCACAGCGTGATGTGGCCGAGCCGCAGTCGCCGCTGCCCGATGATGAAGGCAGCGCCGTTGACGCCGGCAACTCGTCCGGTCAGGCCAGCCAGAGCAATCAGCTGTTCCCGGATCGTGAGCGTGAATCGACTGCGACGCAGCCCCCCACGCGCAGCGAGCCGTCGGCACCACAAACCGGTGCGCCCGACGCCGGAACAGCACGTCCCGACAGCGGCGCTGCGTCTTCGGGCGGCAACGGCGCTGTGTCCTCGGGCGGTAATGGTGTTGCCTCCTCGAGCGGCAGCGGTGCGGCGTCTTCTTCCGGCAGCACCGCCTCCTCGAGCAGCAGCAGGGCGTCAGCCCCTTCCCGGGAGAGCAGCAGCGCCGGCACACAGCAGCAGGCACCGGCGCGCAGCGATGACTCCTCGGGGGATCCGATCATGGCCGCGGCCAATCGCAACAGCGCCAGCGCCTCACAGCCTTCCGGCAGCAGTGGCTGGGCCGTACAGGCGGGCAGCTTCGGCCAGCCGGAAAATGCCGATCGCCTGATCAAGCAGCTCAGGTCGCAGGGCTTTGACGCCTACAAGCAGCCGCGCGGTGAGCTCAACACGGTCTATGTCGGTCCCTACGGCTCCACCGAGGAGAGCGAGCGAGCCCGCGCCGAACTGCAGGAGAAGGCCAATATCAAGGGGCTGATCGTGCGGCGTGAAGGTGGTCAGTGAGCTGGACCTGGGTCGACTGGGCCTTTGTGATCATCCTGGGCCTTTCCGTCATGTCGGGGTTTGCCCGCGGCTTCATCCGCGAAGGGCTGGGGCTGGCAGCGTGGATTGCCGCGCTGCTGGCCGCCCGGGCGCTGGCGCAGCCGGCGGCCGGTCTTCTGGCCGACTATATCGACAGCCAACAGATTCGATTGGTGATCGGCTTTGTACTGGTGGTATTTGTCGTGCTGTTGCTGGCCAACATGGTGATCAGGCTGTTGCATGCCATGATCGAATGGGCCGGAATGGGCTTTTTCAATCGCCTCATGGGGGCCGCCTTCGGTCTGTTGCGGGGCGGTTTCGTGCTCATTCTGATCGTGGCCGTGGTCGGGTTGACCCCGTTGAGCCAGTCAAGGGACTGGCGGCAATCCACCTTTCTCCCCTGGGTCGAGCAGGGGCGTGATATGGCCATTCGCCAGTATCAGCAGCTCGACAGGGATCAGTTTCTCATGGACGAAGCATCGCAGCGCGCTCGTGAACTGCAACAGCACCTGCCCGGGCAGGTGTCGCAATGATCAAGCGATCAGTACGGCCGGCAGCCGGCCGGCAACCACCGACAGCGAGGATGTAACGCATGTGCGGTATCGTGGGCCTGATGGCCAACTCGATGGTAAACCAGGCAGTCTATGATGCGCTGACGGTGCAGCAGCACCGGGGGCAGGATGCTGCCGGCATGATGACCTGGGATGACGGACGCTTTTTGCTGCGCAAGAGCAACGGTCTGGTGCGCGACGTCTTTCATACGCGTCACATGCAGCGACTCAAGGGCAATATCGGCATCGGCCATGTGCGCTATCCAACGGCCGGTTCCGCCAGCGAGTCGGAGTCCCAGCCCTTCTACGTCAACTCTCCCTACGGCATTGCGCTGGTACACAACGGCAACCTCACCAACTCCGAACAGCTTGTCGCGGAGCTGTTCAACACCGACCTGCGCCACATCAATACCAGCTCGGACTCCGAGGTGCTGCTCAACGTCTTTGCCCATGAGCTGGGCAAGCAGGGGCACCATCTGGAAGCCGAGGATATCTTCGATGCCGTTCGACGGGTGCATCGCCGCTGCAAGGGCGGCTACGCGGCGGTGTCGATCATCAATGGCAAGGGGCTGGTGGCCTTTCGCGACCCTCACGGCATCCGCCCGGTAGTGTTTGGTCAGCGCGATACACCGGAAGGCCCGGAGTACATGATTGCCTCCGAATCGGTTGCGCTGGATGTGGCAGGCTTTGAACTGATCCGCGACCTGGCCCCGGGCGAGGCGCTCTACATCGACATGGCGCGCACCATGCACACGCAGCAGTGCGCTGAAAGGACCCGGCTGGCGCCCTGCATCTTCGAGTACGTCTATCTGTCGCGTCCGGATTCGATCATTGATGGCGCCAATGTGTACGCCACGCGCATGCGCATGGGGCAAAAGCTGGCCGAGAAGATCAAGCGCGACTGGGCCGATCACGATATCGATGTCGTGATCCCCATTCCGGATACCAGCCGTACGGCGGCGCTGGAGCTGGCGCTGCATCTCAACGTGGCGTATCGCGAAGGCTTCATGAAAAACCGCTATATCGGGCGGACCTTTATCATGCCGGGGCAGACCCAGCGCCAGAAGTCGGTGCGGCAAAAGCTCAATGCCATCGATATCGAGTTTGCCGGCAAGAACGTACTGCTGGTGGATGACTCCATCGTTCGCGGCACCACCTGCAACGAGATCATTCAGATGGCGCGCGAGGCGGGGGCAAAAAATGTCTATTTTGCCTCGGCAGCACCGGCGGTACGCTATCCCAACGTTTACGGTATCGACATGCCGGTGGCCATGGAGCTGATCGCCTTCGAGCGCACGACAGAAGACGTGGCCGAACTGATCGGGGCCGACCGGCTGGTCTATCAGGATCTCGACGATCTCAAGACGGCGGTCAGGGAGGTCAACCCTGACCTCGAGGAGTTTGACTGCTCGGTCTTTGACGGGCGCTACGTGACCGGCGATATCGATCCGGACTATCTGGCCCGGCTCGAGATCGCCCGCAGCGATGCCGCCAAGCAGCAGTCCAGTGGCGGCCACGCGCAGGTGGACCTGCACAACGATATCGAGGAAGTTGACTGACGTCCCGGCGCGCGGCAGGGTAAAACCTCGCCGAAGGGGATTCATCAAGTGACCGGGCCATACGCCCGGTCATTTTGTTCATGACGACCGGGGCCGACACTGATCCGTACCCTGCGGCGGAGACAGCGGCCCTCGACCATCCAAGGAAGCCACCATGTTCGAGAAAGACACCCGGGGCGACAGCGACAGTCTGCATCCGGATACGCTGGCCATTCGTGCCGGCCATCAGCGTACCCACGAGCAGGAGCACAGCGAGCCGATCTTTCCCACCTCGAGCTTTGTCTACGAGAGTGCGGCCGAGGCAGCCGCCAAGTTTTCCGGCGAAGAGGCGGGCAATGTCTATTCGCGCTTTACCAACCCCAGCGTGCAGACCTTTGAAGCGCGTCTGGCCGCGATGGAAGGGGCGGATGCCTGTGTGGCGACGTCTTCCGGCATGGCGGCGATCATGTCGACCGTGCTCGGGCTTCTGGAAGCCGGTGACGAGATTGTCGCCTCCAGGGCGCTGTTCGGCTCCACGGTCAGTCTGCTGACAAAATACTTTGGCAAGCTCGGCGTGGTCACCCATTTCGTCGAGCTTTCCGATCTGGACAGCTGGAAGGCGGCCATGACGTCGCGCACGAAGCTGCTCTTTGCCGAGACGCCGTCCAACCCCCTGTCAGAGATTGCCGATATTCGCGCGCTGGCCGATATCGCCCATGAGCATGGCGCCTGGCTTGCCATCGACAACTGCTTCTGCACGCCGGCACTGCTGCGGCCGATCGAGCATGGTGCGGATCTGGTCATTCACTCGGCTACCAAGTATCTGGACGGGCAGGGGCGTGCCATCGGCGGCGCCGTGGCCGGCCGTAGCGATCTGGTCAGGGAAGTGCACGGCGTGGTGCGTACCTGCGGCCCCAGCATGAGCCCCTTCAATGCCTGGATTTTCACCAAGGGGCTGGAGACGCTGGGCCTTCGCATGCGCGCGCACTGCGACAACACCCTGGCACTGGCGCAGTGGTTCGAGGCGCATCCCGGCGTGGAAAGGGTGTTCTACAGCGGCCTGGCGTCTCATCCGCAGCATGATCTGGCCGCGCGTCAGCAAAGCGGTTTCGGCGCCGTGCTGGGCGTGGAGGTGAAAGGGGGCCGTGACGGCGCCTGGTCGGTGATCGATGCCACACAGCTTGTGTCGATTACCGGCAACCTGGGCGATCTCAAGACCACCATTACCCATCCGGCCACCACCACGCACGGTCGCCTCAGCGATGAGCAGCGTGCCACGGCGGGGATCACGCAAGGGCTGATTCGTATTGCGGTGGGCCTTGAGCATCTCGAAGACCTCAAGCGGGATCTGGCCCGCGGGCTGGATGCGCTGTAAACCGGCACGCCGTCATCAGGGCTTCAGAATATCGCTGACGCCCTGATGCGCCTGCTCAGGCCATCGGGTCAGGGGGCTGCAGCATGCCGATGTTCGGCATGCTGCGCTCCCAGACCGGCGGCTCTCCCACCACTTCCTGCAGGCACTCGATAAAGCGCTGGGTCTTGAGCGTCATGAACTCCCGGTGCGGATAGACCATGTAGATATCGGGACTCGGCGCCAGACGCAGCTCGGGCAAGATCGGAAACAGCCTGCCGTCCCGGAAGGCGTCTTCCAGCATGAAGGCCGGCATGACGCCATAGCAGAGCCCCACCAGCATGGCCCTGACCATGACCTCGGGGTCATTGGTGCGAAAGCGGGGGTTCAGGGCGCCGCGGACAATATGGTTGTTTTCGTTGTAGTAGCGGAGATAGTCCAGCGACAGGTCATCACGTGAATAGGCCGTCGCCGGCAGTAACAGCAGCTCCTCGACGCTTTCGGGCAGGCCGTGTGTCTGGATGAATTCGGGACTGGCGCAGATGACCTGATGGTTGCGGGCCAGCGGTCGAGCGATCAGGGAGGAGTCCTGCGGCTCGCTGATACGAATCACCAGATCATAGCCGCCGGCGATGACATCGACGTAGGCGTTGTCGAGCTGCAGCTCAACGTGAATCTCCTGAAAGCGCCTCATGAACAGCCCGGCAGCCGGTGCCACGTAACGTCTGCCGAAATCCGTCGGCGCATTGATGCGCAATACGCCCCGCGGCGCCTTCTGATAGGCCTCTGCCACGTGGCGGGCATCCTCGAGGGCGCTGCGCAGGCGCAGGGCGCGCTGATAGATCTCCCGGCCGGCATCCGTGAGATGCACCACCCGGGTCGAGCGGTTGAAAAGCCGCACTTCGAGCGCTTTTTCCAGCTGCCGGATCTGTCGCGAGATGACCGAGCGGTCGACATGGCGAAGATCGGCCGCGCGCGTGAAGCTGCCGGCGTCAACGACCTCGGCAAGGAGTAAAAGGCGACTGGACAGGTCCATGGCGGCGGCGGGCTCCTGACGTGACTGTTGCGCCTGGCACAACACAAAGTTGTTATAGGATGCATCGATCAGGATGCTTTTCAGGTGGAAAATATACCTATCGATACGGGCGCTGCCGGCGGCAGCTCCGAGATATACCACACTGAAAAGGGACATGACATGACACGCACACTTTTGATCGCCGCACTGTCGCTGACCACGCTGATGGCGCAACAGGGCATGGCCTCCACCGTTGAAGGCGAGTTCATGAAGGCCAACAACGGCGCTGCCCTGAACAGCGATACCAGCACGCTGTCGCATGCGAGCGTTAACGCTGTCGATGGGCTGACCGGAACCTACTATGCCGCTCAGGGGGCACCGCATCGCTTTCAGTTCAATGTGGAAGACGGCGGCCGGATTCAGCTTGCCAGTCGCCAGCCGGCGGATGCGCATAACGCCGCCTATCGCCTCAATGCCATGGTGCTCGATCAGCAGGGTCATGTTGTGGCCAGCAGCGCCAGCGATGCGCAGGGCAATTTCAACATCGACAGCACCCTGGCCGCAGGGCAGTACACCCTGGTGGTGGATGGCAAAACGACCCAGAGCCGCTCGAGCTCGGACAGCAGCTACGAGATTCTCACGTCGCTGTAACCCCGGGGCGTGAAGATGAAGCTTTGCTGGCAAATGATGATTCAAAAGCAGGCTTTGCCTGCTTTTTTTTGTGCATAAGGTTAGACTGCGCGCCGCATTGACTTTCACCCCATCCACTCTGGAGGTGCTGTGGCATCGCCCCAAACCCGAGAAATGGGTAAAACCCTCTGGCGTCAGACGCTGCCCATGGCCATGGGCGTCATGGCGCTTCTGGGCTTCAATCTGATCGATAGTATTTTCATTGCCCGGCTGGGCACGCAACCGCTGGCGGCGCAATCATTCACCTTTCCGGTGGCCACGGTCATCATCGGCGTGCAGGTCGGTTTCGGCATTGCCATCGCGGCTTTGATATCGCGTGCGCTCGGCGCCGATGAACAGGCCCGTGCCCGGCGGCTGGGCAGTCTGGTGCTGCTGGGCGGTAGCGCCGCGATGCTGCTGTTGTTACTGGTGCTCTGGCTTCTGGAGTCGATCATCTTTCGTCTGCTGGGCGCCAGCGAGGAAACACTGGTACTGATCCATCAGTACTGGGGGCCGTGGCTGCTGGCCAGCTGGATTGGCGCGCTGCTGTATCTGGGCTACAGCCTGTTTCGCGCCCACGGGGAGACGCGTCTGCCCGGGCGCATGATGGTGCTGACCAGCCTTCTCAATCTCGCTTTGGACCCTGTTCTGATCTTTGGCGTGGGCCCTTTCGAGGGCTGGGGGCTGGCGGGCGCCGCCTGGGCGACGCTTATCGCCTTTGTTATCGGACTCGTGATTCTGGCGCGAAGCCTTGCCCGACGGGACTGGCTGTCCGGGACAGGACTGCAGCAGGAGGCCGGCGCGTCCCTAGGCCGCTTTATGGGCATCGCTCTGCCGGCGATGGCCTCCCAGTTGCTGCCGGCGGTATCGGCGCTGGCGGCAACCGGCATCGTGGCGCGACTCGGCGAGGCCGCCGTGGCGGCCTGGGGGCTGGCCGCGCGTCTGGAAACCTTCGTCATTCTGGTGGTGCTGGGGCTGACCATGTCCCTGCCGCCCTGGCTGGGGCGCAGCTTCGGGGCCGGGCGCTGGCAGGAAATCCGGGCGCTGATGAATCTGGCCGCGCGCGTGGTGCTGATCTGGCAGCTGCTGCTGGGGCTGTTGCTGAGTGCCCTGGCCATGCCGCTGGCGGGGCTGCTGGCCGGCAACGATGAAGTGCGCGGCATGCTGGCAACACTGCTGATGTTCATGCTGCCCAGCTACGCCTTCATGGGCATCTGCATGCTGGTGGTGTCGGCATGCAACGCGCTGGGCTGGCCGCGTCGTGCCGTGACGGTTTCCTTCATGCGTCTTTTTGTCTGCTATCTGCCCTGCCTGAGTCTGGGCACCTGGCTGGGCGGCTTCATGGGTCTGGGAATGGGCGCTGCCGTGGGCAATGTGCTGGCCGGCGTGCTCGCCTGGTGGAGCTATCGACGCGTGCTGGGAGACAAGGGGCGCGAGCCGGAGGGCGCAGTGTCCGGCACATGACATGAGTGTCCAGCGTGAAGAGTGCCAATGTTGCGTTTATAGTATTAGCAATCCGGGATGGCCGATGGTAAGGAGACAGGGATGCATGGAGTGGCCGCGGGACCCCGCAACGCTCTGACGGGCGTTGTTATTGTGCTCATGATGACAGGCTGTGCCTCGCACTCGGCCGGGGAGGGTGATAGCGCCCGAGCCGGTGCTTCATCCCTGGCCGGCGCTGGTCTGTCCGATGCCGATAGCGTCTTTGACCGGGCCAATGCCGATCCGGGCAACGGTCTCGAAGCGCTGGAAATCGAGCGCATGGGCCTTGGCCCCTACTGGAACATGCTGGATCAGGACGGCGACGGCCGGATTTCGCGTCAGGAGTTTCGCCAGCGCTTTGATGATACCGCCATTCAGCGTCAGCTACAGCGCACGGCGCAGGCATCCGGTGCCTCCGCTCCGGCGACGGTCTCTCCCGCCTGGCGTCTGCCGCCGGAAGCACCGGCCCGGCAGTGGCGTCCGGAAGCAACCACACCGCCGGCCACATTGACGACCCCGTCAGCGGCGGCTTGGGGCGTCACGCCGCCGGCTGACCCGGACGCGCCGTCATCGAGCGACAGTTCTGATGAGAAGACGGTGTCGCCCTGAGTGACGTCGCCGTGATACGAGCATGAAAAAAGCGAGCCTTCGGGCTTAATGCCAGTCAGTTAAGGTTTTCCCCCACCGGCTGACGATGCGATAGTCCGGTATCAGTAACTTGCTGATACCGGACTTTTTTATGCATTTCAGTCAGGCCATCGATGCCATCAACCGGGTAAGGCCCGGCAGCTTTTCAAGTTTGGCGGACGTCCTTTCCCCCGAGCTCATCGACACCTGTCTGGAGCAGGCCGGCGTGGCGACCCTTCGCAAGCGGCGACTGCCGCTGGATCTGGTCGTCTGGTCGATTGTCGGCATGGCCCTGTTTCGCCATATCCCCATGGCGCAGGTGGTTAACCAGCTTGATATCGTCCTGCCGGGCAAGCGTCCATTCGTGGCCCCCAGCGCCGTGGTACAGGCGCGTCAGCGCCTGGGTAGTGACGCAGTCAGACATGTTTTCGAGCAGACTCAGGCCCTGTGGCATGCTCAAACGCCTCAGCCTCACTGGTGCGGACTCAGCCTGCTTGCCGTGGACGGCGTGGTCTGGCGAACGCCGGACTCTCCCGACAACCAGACCGCCTTCGCGCGCACGCGTAATGCGCAGCGTGAGGCCGGCTACCCGCAGGTACGCATGGTGTGCCAGATGGAGGTGACCAGCCACCTGATCACGGGGGCCGCGTTCGACAGTGTCGCGACCGGCGAAGTGGCCCTGACGGAAGACCTGATCGCCGGCACACCGGATCACTCGCTCACGCTGTTTGACCGCGGCTTTTATTCACTGGGCCTTTTGCATGCCTGGCAGCAGGCCGGCGAGCAGCGCCACTGGCTGATTCCGTTACGCAAGGGAACTCACTACGAGGAGATTCGCTCGCTGGGGCGCCAGGACCGTCTCGTTCGGCTGACCACTTCGCCACAGGCGCGTGCCAAATGGCCGGATTTACCGGTCTCGTTCGAGGCGCGCCTGCTGCGCCGCAAGGTTCGGGGCAAGGAGGTGGCGGTATTGACCTCGATGACGGAAACGATGCGTTTTCCGGCCGCCGACATCGTGGATCTTTACAGCTACCGCTGGGAAATCGAGCTGGGATATCGGGAAATGAAGCAGTCGCTGCTGGACAATCGGCTTACGTTGCGCAGCCGTACACCGGAGATGGTGCGTCAGGAGCTGTGGGGCACGCTGCTCGCCTACAACCTGATCCGTTTTCAGATGGCGCGAATGGCTTACAGTCTGGACAACATTCACCCCAACCAGCTGAGCTTTCACCAGGCGGCCAGCTTTATTATCAAGGAGTTATCGATGCTGCCGGCGGTATCGTCGGGTCGGGTGCCGGCGGTGGTCCAGTCGATCACGGAGATGGCGCCGGCCTTTGTACTGCCCGATCGACGAGAAAGATCGTACCCGCGAGCGGTGCGGGCACGACCGCAGAAATATCCGGTCAGGAAAAAGCCAGTCAGCACTAACTGACTGGCATTAGCCTTCGGGCTCGCTTTTTTTGAAGACAGGGTCGGGCGTTATGTCACGACCGTGGCGATGGCGCGGGCCACATATTCCAGCGAGCCTTCGGAAAGGCCGGCAATGTTGGCGCGCCCCGAGCCGACCATGTAAATGCTGAACTCGTCGCGCAGTCGCTTGACCTGTTCCTGCGTCAGGCCGGTGTAGGAGAACATGCCACGCTGCTCGGCGATGAAGGCAAAGCGCTCTTCGAGACCGTGCGGATGAAAGGCGGCCACGAAATCCTGGCGCAGGCCGTTGATACGCCCGCGCATCTCGGCCAGTTCCTGCTGCCACTGTCGGGTCAGCTCCGGGGAGCCCAGGATTTCGGCCACGACCGCGGCGCCGTGAGAGGGCGGCGTGGAGTAGTTCTCGCGGGCGGCAATGGCGATCTGGGTGCGCACGTTCTGCATCTGCTCATGATCGGCGGCCAGTACCATCAGTGACCCGGTACGCTCCCGATAGAGGCCGAAGTTTTTCGAGCACGAGGTCGTGATCAGCATTTCATCAAGCGCTTCGACAAAAAGCCGTACGCCAAAGGCGTCCTGATCCAGGCCGTCACCAAAGCCCTGATAGGCGAAGTCGATCAGCGGCAGCAGGTTGCGCGATTTGACCACGTTCAGAATCCTGCGCCACTGATCCTCGGAAAGATCAAAGCCGGTCGGGTTGTGGCAGCAGGCGTGCAGCAACACGATATCGCCTTCCGGCACTTCCCCGAGCGCGGTCAGCATCGCCTCAAAGTCCAGGCGGTTGTCGGCATTGACGTAGGGGTAGCGCTTGACCTCGAGACCGGCGGCTTCAAAGATGGCCGGGTGGTTGGGCCAGGTCGGATCGCTCAGCCAGATGGCACGGCCGGACAGGTGCGACGTCAGAAAATCAGCCGCCAGGCGCAGGGCGCCGGTGCCGCCGGGGGTCTGGGTGGTGCTGATTCGCTGCGCCTTCAGTGCCGCAGAGTCGTCACCCACGACCATTCTGGTCACCGCTTCGGTATAGCGCGTATCGCCGTGAGAGCCGATATAGCTTTTGGTGGCTTCCTGCTGATAAAGCTGTTCTTCTGCCTTCTTGACCGTGGCAAGCACGGGGGTGCGACCCCGGTCATCACGATAGACCCCCACGCCCAGGTCGACCTTATTGGGGTTGGTGTCCTGTTGATAGGCTTCGATCAGGCCGAGGATGGCGTCCCCGGGAACTCGCTCGATACGCTCGAACATCTTGAATGACTACCTCGTCGGGTTGGCGGCCATGAATGCATGGGCCTTGGGGTGACATACAGGAAATAATGCCACTGCAGGGCCGCCGCTGCTACCGCAGATGACACGTCATGCCCCGAGCCCCGGGTCGCGATCAGCGAGGCGCGTCGTAACGGCCGGCCCGACGTTTGGAAAAGACGACCTGCCAGAGCTGTAGATCCCGCGCCCGAAAGGCACCGGCGCAGCTGGCCAGATAGTAACGGAACATGCGCTGGGTGCGTTCGTCGTAGGGCAATGAGGGCCAGGCGGCTTCGATGTTGTTCAGCCAGGCCATCAGGGTGCGGTCGTAGTCCGCCCCGAAGTTCTGCCAGTCCTCCATGACCATTTTGTTCTCGGTAGGCGTCACGATCTGGGCCACTGACGGCAGCACGCCGTTGGGAAAGATGTACTTGTTGATGAAGGGGTCGGCGCCGATTTTCGAATTGTTGGAGCCGATGGTGTGAAGCACGAAAAGGCCGTCCGGCGCCAGCAGTCGCTCCACGGTGTCGAAATAGGTCGGGTAGTTCTTCTGGCCGACGTGTTCGAACATGCCGATGGAGACGATGCGATCGAAGCTGCCCTGCAGGTCGCGATAGTCCTCGAGCAGGATCTCGACATCCAGACCTTCACAGCGCTTTCGGGCCAGCTCGGCCTGCTCCCGGGAGATGGTGATGCCCGTGACGTGAACGCCGTAATGGCGGGCCGCATGCTCGGCGAAACTGCCCCAGCCGCAGCCGATATCGAGCACTCGCATGCCGGGCTGTAGCTGCAGCTTGCGCGCGGCCAGATCCAGCTTGGCCACCTGGGCCTGGTGCAGGGTATCGGCCTCTTTCCAGTAGCCGCATGAGTAGCACATGGTATCGTCCAGCATGGCCTCGAAAAGGTCGTTGCCGAAATCATAGTGCTGCTCGCCCACCATGAAGGCGCGCGTTTTGCTCTGCAGGTTGGTCAGGCTGGTCTGAAGCTGATAGAGCAGCTTTTCGCGACGGGTATGGGCGCGCTCGCCCAGATTGGCCAGCAGCACGCGTTCGATGAACTGGTCGATACGCTCACACGACCACCAGCCATCCATGTAGGATTCGCCCAGTCCCAGCGATCCCTGACGCACGACCCGGCTGTAAAAATCGCGATGATGGATCTGTAGATCCCAGGGCCGACTGCCGTTGAGCGTCACGCCTGTCGCATCGAGCCATCCCTCGATCAGACGACGTGACCGCGTATCAGCAGTGCTTGTTGAATTGTCAACGGTATTGCTGGTCATGCCATTATTCTCCCCTGGTAATGGTTGATTACCCCCACAATGCCTCTCTGACCGTGGGTGGGTGACATCTCTATCCCTGTCAAGGGAACCTTCTGATGCGCCTTTCTTTTATCAGTCTTAAAATCTAATCAACAATTCTCCATTTTGCAGCCCTCGATTCTATAAAGGGTGTTTACGTTTCATCCATTTCATGAAGGAGGTGCTATATGAACGTCATGGTCGATCTGTGTGTCGTGCCGCTGGGCGTGGGGGTATCGGTGGGAAGTTACGTGGCGGCCTGTCAGGAGGTGATCGAGCAGGCAGGTCTGGCGCATCAGATGCACGCTTACGGCACCAACATTGAAGGGGAGTGGGAGGCGGTATTCGAGGTGGTCAGGCGCTGTCATGAAGTGGTTCATGACATGGGCGCGCCGCGTATCACGACCTCCATGCGCATCGGAACGCGTACGGATCGCGATCAGAGCATGTCGGACAAGGTCGAGAGCGTGCGGGCGTTTCGCCAGGGCGGCGGGACGGATCTCAGCGGCAGCGCAGGGTCAGCGTAGCGCGCCAGGCATCACCTTCCGGTGTGGCGGCTTCCAGGGCGTCCGTGGTGGCCGTGGCATCGGCGTCATCCTCCAGGGTGGCCATGGCAGGCGGGGTCACCTGCATGTCGACCACGCTGACATGTCGATAACCCCGGGCCAGACACTGCTGCCGGCCATCCTCCGTGGCCTCCGCCCGGGCGGTGGCGTCGTCGATGGCAACGGCACTGACGGTCAGGGTATCTTCTGCCCCGGTCTCTCCATTTTCAGGCGTGGTGCTGCAGGCCGACAGGAAAGCGACAACAACACAGGCGAGCACTGGCTTCAGGGCAGAAGGATGACGCATGGTCAGGGCACTCCCACAGGGTTTTCGAAACCGTCAAGGTCGGTCAGCCAGCGTCGGGCATGCTGGGTCAGATGCTGCGTCAACGCTTCCAGAATATTGCCCCCCTGGCGCCAGTAGTGCCAGTAGAGTGGCACAATGACATCGGAACTGCTTTCAAGGTCGACCAGCTCGCCGCGCTCGATGGCGGCCTGCGCCTGGATTTCGGGCACCAGTCCATAGCCGATGCCGGAACGAATCATCTGATAGAAGCCTTCGGAAGACGGGCATAGATGATGCGGAAAAGGCACGGTCACGCCGTGATTGGCAATATAGCGTTGCTGAAGCCGGTCATCGGGACCGAAGACCACCGCCGGGGCTTCGGCCAGTGAAATGCGATCCATGCCGTTGGGAAAATAGCGCTGCATGAAATCGGGCGTGGCCAGCGGACGGTAGCGCATGCCGCCAAGCGGACGGGCGCGTGCCCCCTGAATCGAGCGCGGCGTCATGCACAGGCAGGCCGCGACCTCACCATCGCGCATGCGCTTGAGGGCGGCTTCCTGATCCTCGACGACCAGATCGAACAGTACGGTATGTTCGCGAAAGAAATCCTCGACCGCCTCGGCCCACCATGTCGCCAGACTGTCGGCGTTGAGTGCAATGCGCAGACGCTGTTCACGATCGCCCAGCGAGGGCACGTGATCGAGCAGATCATGCTCGAGCAGGCGAACCTGCTGAATATGATTGAGAAGTCGCTTCCCCAGGTCCGTGGGGGCAATGCGCGGGGCGCGAATCAGGACCGGCTGCCCCAGGCGCGCTTCCAGTAGCTTGATTCTCTGTGACACAGCGGACTGGGTCAGCCCCAGCACCTGAGCACCGCGCTCGAAGCCGGCCTGGTCCACCACGGCGCCCAGCGCCTCAAGAAGTTTATAATCGAGCATAACGCCTGCCAAGCCGCTTTATATGATGATTCCATTCAATGGCCCTAAAGAATAGAGCATGTCACGGGCCGGTGCTTGTACACCCCTGTCGCCGGCCGTGACGCCGCCGGAAGGAACCGCGCCACACGCCGGGCGCTCATGAGCATGCCATGGGGTGGCCCGATGCTCGGCCCGGCGGTCACGGGAAATGGGCGCTGTCGGGATCACTGACTGTCGGCCGATGCGCTGTCCAGCGACCAGTTGACCAGTACGCCGGCATCGACGCTGATGGTACCCGGTGTGTAAGTGGCGCTGTCGGTCTGCTTGCTGCGGGCCGTGGCCATCATCACCGGGCGAAAGACCGGCGACCGGGTTTCCTGAATGCGCTCGACGCTGCCCAGTGACACGGACAGGGCCTGCGTCATCAGTTCAGCCTTCTGGTGGGCGCGCGCCAGTGCCTTTTGAAGCGCGCGATCCTCGACGCGCTCCCGGTCGCTGACGTCATAGCGAATGCCGGTCAGTCGGTCGATGCCGTTGGCAAAGAGCGCGTCGATGATGTCGGGCAACGATGTCAGGTCGTTGATGTCGATATCAAGGTTGCGCTCGATGACCACGCGCTCGCGCGGGGGAGCCTGCTGGTCGCGCTCCTGCGACTGCTGTTCATTGCGCACGCTGAGATGGCCGGCATGAAGACGATCGTCATCGATGCCCAGATCGCGCAGCGCACTGATCAGACGGGTGCTGCGCTTTTCCAGCCTGTCCCGCGCCCGGGCCGTGGCCTCGTCATCACGCGCTTCCCCCGTCTCGGCAAACGGGGTGGCTTCGACAAGGACCGCGTTGAGCGTGGCGCGATCGGGCAGGACCTCGATACTGGCTTCGGCCTGCACCTCGATCTGTCGCGATGGGGCCGGTTCTGCCGCCAGGGCGGGCAGCACCGGCAGGCTCGCGGCGACCAGTGCCAGAAACGTTGGAAGGCGCAGTGAAACGGGCATCAGGAAGCTCCACACAGGGCGCGATCGGCGCATAAATGAACGGTGACGGTATCAGGACGGGTCTGGCATGACCGCAGGGAAAATACCGTATGAAATAGTAAAGAGGCCGTGGCATGAAGTACAACGCTCTTTGTGTCAGCACTCGATCAACTGCAGAAAAGGTCGCCAGTGGCCTGAGGCGATGTTTGCCTCATCGGGCCTGCAGGATCATGATGAGTGCCAAGGATGCTGCCCGACCCCCCGTTTTTTGATCAGTCAGGACACTACATCAGGATGCATGTGAACAAACAATGGCTTGCCGGCCTGGCACTGGGCCTGTTTTCACTGTCGGCACAGGCGGACATTACAGTGCACGATATCGAAGGCCGGGACGTTACCCTCGATCAACCGGCGGAGCACATCGTGCTGGCGGAAGGGCGTCAGCTCATCGCCCTGTCGCTGCTGGACAAGGACCCGGCGCACTGGCTGCTGGGCTGGGGTAGCGACATGAAGCGCTCTCCCGAACTTTATGACATCTATCACCAGCGCGCCCCCGAGCTTGACGACCTGCCTATCGTGGGCGATGGGCCGGGTCCGGGCAGCATTTCGGTCGAAAGAATCATTGCGCTCAACCCCGATGCGGTGGTGTTGAGCCGCTCCCAGGTGCCGGTCTCCCAGGGCGAGGAGCTCATGCATCAGCTGGAGGCCGCCGGTATTCCCGTCGTGTTTATCGATTTTGCCACCGATCCGCTGGATGACACCGTGCCCAGCCTGCGGGCACTGGGCACGCTTCTGGGCCGGGAGGATCAGGCCGAACGGTTCATCAGTTTCTACGAGCAAAAGCGCCAGGCGGTTCTGGATCGTATCGAGGCGGATTCGAACACCGACAGGCCCTCGGTCATGATCGAAGCCCATGCCGGCATGAACGAGTGCTGCAATTCTCCCGGGCAGGGCAGCTTTGATCACTTCGCCCAGCGCCTGAACGTGGACAACATCGGCGCCGAGGTACTCAAGGGCAAGAGCGGGCGGATCGATCCCCAGTACGTACTGACTCGTGACCCCGATGTTTATATCGCTACCGGTGGCGGCTATCTGCGTCGGGTCAACGGGCTGGTACTGGGGCCGGATGTCGATGAAGCGGAGGCCCGGCAGTCACTGAAACACATTCTGCAGCGCCCCCTGATCGGCCACTTGAGCGCTGTTGAGAACGAGCGGGTCCATGGCCTGTACCACCATCTGATCAATACGCCGCTCAATATTCTGGTGCTGGAGCAGATGGCCCAATGGAGCTATCCCGACCGGTTTCAGGACATCGACGCCAGCCGGACGCTTGAAGCAATCAACGAGCACTACATCAGCGATTCGTTTAACGGAACGCTCTGGGTTGACCTGAAAGGGTAGGACCGCTGCCCGCTGGCGGGCAGCATCTCATGCGGGGAAGGGCGTCAGTAATCGATACCGCGTCGTGCCTTCAGGCCGTTGTTGAAGGCATGACGGGTCTCCTGCATCTCGGTAATGGTGTCGGCCATCGCCATCAGATCGCGATGGGCGTTGCGCCCGGTCACGATCACGGTCTGCTCGACCGGGCGTGCCTCGAGCGCCTGTCTGACCGTATCGATATCGAGATAGCCGAACTTGAGCATGTAGGTGATCTCGTCGAGCACCACCAGATAGATCGACGGGTCGCTCAGCATCCGGCTGGCGTCCTGCCATACCGCGTCACAGGCCTGCCGGTCGGTCTCCCGGTTCTGGGTCTCCCACGTAAAGCCGGTTCCCATGGTGGCCACCTGCAGGTTGGGGTCCTCCTGCAGGCGCGCGCGCTCGCCGCACTCCCATTCGCCCTTGATGAACTGAACCACGCCCACCCCGTAGCCATAGCCCAGCGCGCGGGTGACCGTACCCCACGCCGAGGTGGTCTTGCCCTTGCCGTTGCCGGTCAGGATCAGCAGCTGGCCGCGTTCTTCGCTGGCATCGGCCACCCGCTCATCCACGTGACTCTTTAGTTTCTCCATGGCGCGCTGATGGCGCGTCTGGCGTTGGTCGTCGTTGCTCATGTCATGGCCTCCCGTGAGTTGAATCCCTGTTGGCATCGCGCCTGTCGCTTACAGTGACAGAAACAGACCGGCAAGCGAGGCGCTCATCAGATTGGACAGGGTGCCGGCCAGGATCGCCTTCGGCCCCAGTCGCGCCACATCGCCGCGCCGGGAGGGGGCCATGACCGCCAGTCCGCCCATCAGAATGGCGATGGAGGAGATATTGGCAAAGCCGCACAGGGCGAAGGTAATAATGGCGCGCGTGTGTTCGCTGAGCTCGCCCTCGAAACCGGTAAAGGAGGCAAAGGCCACGAATTCGTTGAGAATCGTTT
This sequence comes from Kushneria sp. AK178, assembly GCF_053903105.1. NCBI lineage: Bacteria > Pseudomonadati > Pseudomonadota > Gammaproteobacteria > Oceanospirillales > Halomonadaceae > Kushneria > Kushneria sp. AK178. The sequence goes on from NZ_CP096381.1 coordinate 1,597,445, forward strand.
TCTGACCGATGAAATTGCCGGCTGCCACGGCTTCCGACCACGGCACCCCGATCAGCCAGGCCACGGGAGAGAAGATATAGCCCAGAATCAGCTGCAGGGTGAGATCCTCGAATCCGAACAGCCCGCCGATACCGGTGAGAATGGCATTGACCAGCGCGATCAGACTGACAAACGCCAGCAGCATGCCACCCACATTGAGCGCCAGCTGTACCCCGGTGCTGGCGCCGGTGGCGGCAGCATCGATCACGTTGGCCAGCTTTTCCTCGTCATCGGCGATCGAGATGTTGGTGTCGTGTTTCGGGGTGTCGGTCTCCGGCAGCATCATCTTGGCCATCAAAAGGCCGCCGGGCGCCGACATGAAGGAGGCGGCAATCAGATACTGCAGGTTGACGCCCATGGCGGCATAGCCGGCCAGTACGCCGCCGGCGACGCTGGCCAGTCCGCCGACCATGATGGCGAAAAGCTCCGAGCGGGTCATGTTGGCAATGAAGGGGCGCACCACCAGCGGTGCTTCTGTCTGCCCCACAAAGATGTTGGCCGCCGCAGACAGGGATTCCGGTCGGCTGGTGCCCATCAGCTTCTGAATGGCACCGCCGAGAATGTTGATGACCCAGCGCATGATGCCCAGGTAGTACAGCACTGACACCAGTGATGAGAAAAAGACGATGACCGAGAGCACCTGGATGGCGAAGATAAAGCCATTGTCACCGCCGGCCAGCGACCCGAAAAGAAATTCGATGCCGGCGCCGGCGCTGTCGATCACCGTCTGTACGCCGCTGGACATGCCCAGCAGGATGTTCTGGCCCACCGGAACATAGAGAACAAACAGGGCAAAGCCGGCCTGCAGAACAAAGGCCCAGAAGACGGTACGCAGTCGAATGGCGCGGCGATTTTCGGAAAAGATAAAGGCAACGGCCAGCACAAACACAATGCCGACCAGGCCCATTAGAATTTGCATGATCCGCAACTCCCGGTATGTATTATTGATTGTTCCAGGGAACAACAAGTCTCTCGTATCGCCCGGGCGCTTTCGTATTGCCCGGTCGCTTTTGCGCCCACCTTACCAGATTGAATCCTGAGCGCACGGACCGCGCGCGGCAAGGAAAAGCGCCTCCGGCACGGGCCCTGAATTATGGCCGGATCCGAAATTTGAATATACCCGGCGGTTATGGATTGCTAGGGTGGTCCGCTTTGCTACCGATGGTGACCCCCCTTCATGTCCTCTTCCGACTCCGCCCGAGTGCTCGGTCAGCGTATCGTATTTGCACTCAGTGGCGGCCTGCTGGTGCTGTTTGTGGTCGCAGCACTGCTCGATATCGATACGGTCAGTGGCTGGATCGATACCGCCTTTGGCTGGTCAACCTACTGGTTTGGTGCCTACTGGCAGCTGTGGATGCTGCTCAATCTCGTGATCGCCCTGGCACTGGCGTTGAGCCGCTACGGCGATGTGCGTCTGGGCGGCAATGACAGCGAGGTCACCATGTCGACCTTCAACTGGCACGCCGTGATTCTCTGTGCCCTGCTGGGCGGGGGCGGCGTGTTCTGGTCAACGGCCGAACCCATCTATCACTTCATGACCACGCCGCCGGCCTTTGACGGTGTGGAAAGCGCCACCCCCGGGGCCATCGGCCCGGCGCTGGCTCAGGGCTTTTTCCACTGGGGCTTCAGCGCCTGGGCCTGTCTGGGCACACTGTCGGCGCTGGTCATGATCCATGCCCACTACCATGGCGGTATTCGTCTGCGCCCACGGGCCCTGCTGTATCCCTTTCTGGGGCAGAAGGTGGAAACCCACTGGCTGGGCATCGTGGCCGATGTCATCTGCATTCTGGGTGTGGCCGCCGGCACCATTGGCCCCATCGGCTTTCTGGCCACTCAGCTGGCCTATTCGTTCAATACGCTGTTTGGCTGGGCCGACAGCTATAGCCTGCAGCTGGCCATTCTGGGCGGGCTGGTCATCATCTATACGCTATCGGCGGCCACCGGTCTGTCCCGCGGCATTCAGTGGCTCTCCAACTGCAACGTCTGGATCGTGATGGCGCTGTTCGTGCTGATTCTGGTGGCAGGACCGGGCACGTTTATCGTGCACTCCATGATGGAGGGCTTTGCCAGCTATCTGGATCATTTCATCGACATGTCGTTGCTGCGGGGCAGTAACAATGAAGCCTGGCTGGGGCAGTGGACGCTGTTCTTCTGGGGCTGGTTCATCAGCTTCGTGCCCTCCATGGCAATGTTTGTGGCGCGTATCTCGAAGGGCCGCACCCTGCGCGAGCTGGTGATTGCGCTGGCCATTACCGCGCCGGTGGCCACCAATATCTGGTTTGCCACGCTGGGCGGTTCGGGCATTTTCTACGAGCTTCAAAATCCCGGCAGCGTCTCGGACTCCCTGACTGCCGGCGGTCTGCCCGCCGCGCTACTGGCGGTGACCAGCCAGCTGCCGCTGGCGTTTATCATCGTGCCGGCCTTTTTGCTGCTGACCACCATTTTTGTGGCTACGACCGGGGATTCGATGGCCTATGCCATCGCCATGTCGGTGACCGGCGATGCTCGACCCTCGGCGCTGGTGCGCATTTTCTGGGCCATCTCCTTTGGCGTGGTCGCGGCACTGCTTCTGATGATGGGAGAAGGCGGCATCAGTGCCCTGCAGTCCGTTATCGTCATTGCGGCTGTGCCGGTGTCGCTGCTACTGCTGCCGCTGCTCTGGACCGGCCCCAGAGCCGCCTACGCCATGGCGCGCGAGCAGGGCATTGCCACCGAGAAGCGTCCCGCCAACCGGTAAGGCGCGCGTGTGCCTTGATGACATGAATGAAAAAGCCTCGCAGTAGCGAGGCTTTTTTCATGGCCGGTCGGAAAACTCGGCAATCAGGAGGGCAGACGTCCGGGGTCGCTGCTGTCGCTGCGGCCCGGCGCCACGCGCTGATCCTCGCGGGCCCGCTCCTCGCGCTCGTCCGGCTGCATTTCGGGCGAATCCGGATAGATCAGGCTGATCACACGCTCGCCCGGTCGCGGCGCCAACAGGGCGTCGGTATGGACCACGCGCAGCCGGCCGTTGGCGGCTACGCAGAACAGCGGCATCAAACGGCCATCGTGAATGCGGCGATACTCTTCAAGGCCGAAGCTCTCGGTCATTCTGGCGACCCGAATGTCGGCCCCGCTGGCGATCAGACTGGCCAGCTTGGCAAAGGTGGCCTCGTCATTGAAAAGGCGTGGCAGATGGCCCAGCGCGCGGTCCTGCTGACGCTTGGCGTGCTTGCTTGACTCCTCGGCCAGCCGGAAGACATTGCCGTACCCCAGCATGTGTTCAAAGTGCAGTGCCGCCAGATTGTTGAGTTCGCGGTAGGGCGACAGCGGCAGCAAACGCCCGATGCCCGTCAGCTCCAGATGCTGGGTGGCATGTTCGGACAGCGGATTACCGTAGTAGACCGGCAGCCCGGCCATGCGCGCTTCCTGAACGGCGTCCCAGCTGGTATCGGTCAGTCGAACGGTCCACCCCATCGTCATCAGCTCGCTGGCGATGGCGCGAGCGACCGGGTTGGCGCCGATGATGAGAAACCCGGTGGGTTCGGGTTCGTTGACCTTGAGCGCCTTGACGATGGGCTTTGAAAAAATGCTCTGAATGACCACGGTGCCGATGATGACCAGAAAGGTCACCGGCACCAGCATCTCGGCACCTTCAACGCCGGCCTGTTCGAGTTTGATGGCAAAGAGCGATGCCACCGCGGCGGCCACGATACCGCGTGGCGACAGCCAGGCCAGCAGCGCCTTCTCGCGCCAGTGAAGCTCGGTGCCAATGGTGCAGACCCAGACGGTAATGGGCCGGGCCACGAACATGAGCACGCCCAGAAACACCCATGCGGGCCAGTTCAGGGTCATGAGCTGCTCGGTGGAGATGCGGGCGGCCAGCAGAATGAAAAGACCCGACACCAGTAGTACCGTCAGCGTCTCCTTGAACTCGATGATCGGACGCACCGGAATGCCGCGCATGTTGGCCATCCAGATGCCCATGACGGTCACGGTCAAAAGCCCCGACTCTTCAAACAGCGCGTTGGAGCCGGCAAAGAGCGTCAGCATGATCATCAGGGTGCCGAAGTTGTGCAGCCGCTGCGGCAGCCAGTAGTGGCGCAGGATAAGCCCCCAGAGCCAGCCGCCCAGCGCGCCGAGGCCGAAGCCGAGGCCAAGGGTCTGGGCAAACAGCAGCAGGGTGTGCGAGGCGGCGCCGTTTTCCTGGCCCAGCGCCACGAACTCATAGATCAAAACAGCCAGCAGGGCGCCGACCGGGTCCACCAGGATGCCTTCCCAACGCAGGATCTGGGAGAGATTGGCCTTGGCCCGCAGTGTCTGCAGCAGCGGGATCACCACGGTCGGGCCGGTCACGACCAGCAGCCCGCCCAGCACGGCGGCGATCTCGAGCGGCATGTCCAGAAGCCACCAGGCCGCCATCGTGCCGATCAGCCCCGTGATCACCACACCCCAGGTAATCAGGCGAATGACGGTCCGGCCGTGGCCGCGCAGGTCCTGATAGTTGAGCGTCAGACTGCCCTCGAAAAGGATCACCGCCACTGACAGTGATACCAGCGGAAACAGCAGATCCCCCAGGATGGCATCCGGGTCCAGCCAGCCGGTGACGGGGCCGGCAATCAGGCCGACAATCAACAGGGGCAGAATGGCAGGCAGATGCACCTGCCAGGCCGCCCACTGACACATCAGGGACAGCAGGCCGATCAGGGCCAGATAGAGCGCAGCGTGTTCCATGCAGGAGGATTCCGATGCCAGGGACTGATAATGGATGCGCAGCCTAGCCGCCGGCGATAGCCGTTGCAACGGGCAGCAAAAGCGGCCGCCTTAAGATGGCGGCCATTGATCATTACTGTGACGCTTTTTGAGAACGAAGGTGGGTCAATAGCGCCTGGAGAGGGTGTTCCAGCGTGACGTTCGAAAATCGTTTGACCTGGCTGCGACAGGAGTAGCCGGTGGCCAGCAGCCGGGTCTGGTCGTCCCCGGATTCAACGAGCGGCTGCCAGGACTGGCTGTAAATGATGCGCGATGTCTCGAGGTTGCGCGCTTCGTGGCCGTAGGTACCGGACATGCCGCAGCAGCCGGTGGGTACCAGCTCGAGCTCGAGACCGAAGGCGTCAAATATCTGCTGCCAGGCCTTTGCACTGCCGGGCGCGTTGGTCCTTTCGGTACAGTGGCTCAACAGCCGATAGCGAATGCCCGATCCGGTCGGGGTGCCGGTCGATGCCGGTGCCAGGGTGGCGGCCATGGCGAGCAGCCACTCCTGGGGCAGCAGCACCTCGGGGACGGCGTCCCGACCCAGAGTATCGACATACTCCTGGCGGTAGGTCAGGGTCATGGCCGGATCCAGGCCGATCAGGGATACCTTATGGCGGGCCAGGGCCTGGAGATGTTCGGCCTGGGTGCGGGCAGCTTTGTTAAAACCGCCCATGAATCCCTGGACGTGCATGGGCTTGCCGTTGGGCCGGTAGGGCGCCACGAACACGCGGATGCCCAGAAGGCTCAGACATTCGACAAACTGACGGGCGACACCGGCATCGAACCAGGAAGTAAAGGCATCCTGCACCAGCACGACGCTGCGCGCTCTTTGCTGCTCGCTTAAAAGTCCAAGCGAGACCGGTGTGGCCTCGGCAATGCCCCAGGCATCGAGCTGCTTGTGAAAGTCGCTGTGTGAAAAGGCGGGCGCATCCACCATGCCGACCCAGCGTGCCATGACGTACTGCACGGGCCTGCGGCGCAGCAGCGCGTTGTACAGCGGCGCCACCGGCTTGAGCCGCGGCATCAGGGTTTCCATGCGAGCGATCAGGTGATCGCGCAGCGGCCGCAGGCGCCGGCCGTGGTAGAGCTCCAGAAAGCGGCTGCGAAAGTCCGGCACGTTGACCCGGACCGGGCACTGCCCGGCGCAGGACTTGCAGGCCAGACAGCCGGCCATCGCCTCGTGAACCTCATCGGAGAAACGATCTCCACCGCTTAGGGTGCGGCGCAGCCGTGCCGGCAGTGTCCTGAGTCGCTGAAGTGGTCCGGCCCGACGCAGCTCGCGCGCCTCGGCCAGCACATCATTGCCGGCTGCCTGCTCACGTCTCAGCCACTCCCGCATCAGGCTGGCGCGCCCCTTGGGCGAATGGATACGCTCACGGGTCGCCTTCCATGAGGGGCACATGGCGTCGTTGGGGTCGTAGTTGTAGCAGGCGCCGTTGCCGTTGCAGTAGACCGCGCTCTGGTAACTCTGCCAGACCCGCTCGTCGATGGTGCGATCCAGCTCGCCGCGGGTGGTGACGCCATCCACTTTCAGCAGCGTATCCCGGCTCTCCGGCGGTGTGGCGATCTTGCCGGGGTTGAGCTGATTGCGCGGGTCAAAGGCGCCCTTGAGCTGCTGCAGTGCCGGGTAGAGATCGCCAAAAAAGGCCGGCGTGTATTCCGAGCGAATGCCCTTGCCGTGTTCGCCCCACAATAGCCCGCCGTAGCGCCGGGTAAGGGCGACGACCTCATCGGAGAGCGGACGGATCAGGGCTGCCTGCTGCGGGTCCTTCATGTCGATGGCCGGGCGCACGTGCAGTACGCCGGCGTCCACGTGGCCGAACATGCCATATTCGAGGCCATGGCGATCGAGCAGGTCGCGAAACTCGCTGATGTAATCGGCAAGCTGCTCGGGCGGTACCGCCGTATCCTCGATAAAGGGGATCGGGCGCTTTTCGCCCTGCACGTTCCCCAGCAGTCCGACGGCGCGCTTGCGCATGCCGTAGACCGTGGTGATGCGCTCGCGGCCCCAGGCGATGGTATGGCCCAGGCGTTCGACATCCCGGTTGTTTTCGAGCGCCTGTGTAAATGCCTCGACGCGACGCTTGAGCGATGCTTCGTCGTTGTCGTTGAACTCCACCAGATTGATGCCACGCACCGGTGCGCTGCCTTTTTCGCCGGCGGGGAAGTATTCCGCCACGCCATCCCAGACGATGTCCTCCATGGCGAGCATCAGTACGCGGTCATCAATGGTCTCGATGGATGTGGGCGCGTCCGGGCCGTCATCGCTGCCCATCAGGGCGCGGGCGTCGCGCAGGGCATCCATGAAGCCGGCATAGCGCACGTTGATCAGCGCCGAGTATTCGGGCAGCGGCAGCACGTTGAGGGTGGCCTCGATCGTCAGGCTCAGGGAGCCCTCGCTGCCACACAGCACGCTGTTGAGATCGAAAAGGCCGTCGTCAGTGCGCAGGTGGGCCAGGTCATAGCCGGTGAGACTGCGGTTGAGCGGTGGAAAGACGCGCTCGATCTGCTCGCCACGGGTATCAATGATGTCCCGGGCGCAGCGATGCACCTCACCGACACGATCCGTGCGCGCGCACTGCGCCTCGAGGGCCTCATCATCCAGCGGCCGACTGACAAAACGCTCGCCGCCCAGCAGGGCAACATCCAGCTCGAGGACGTGATGACGGGTCTTGCCATGGGCGCGCGAGCCTTGGCCGCAGGCGTCAGTGCTGATCATGCCGCCGATGGTGGCGCGGTTGGAGGTCGACAGTTCCGGGGCAAAGAAAAGCCCATGGGGCTTGAGGGCGGCATTGAGCTGGTCCTTGACCACGCCGGCCTGCACGCGCACGCGGCGGTTGTCCACGTCGATGTCGAGGATGTGATGCATGTAGCGGGTGACATCCACCACCAGCCCGTCGGTCAGGGACTGGCCGTTGGTGCCGGTGCCGCCGCCGCGCGGGGCCAGCACGACATCGGTAAAGGCCGCTTCACCGGCGAGACCGGCCAGCAGAGTGATGTCATCGCCGTCGCGCGGGTAGATGACGGCGCGGGGCAGGCGCTGATAGAGCGAGTTATCGGTGGCCAGTACGATGCGGTTGGCGTCGTCGGCTGCAATATCCCCCTTGAAACCGCGGGCACCAAGGGTGTCGAGAAACTGCTGATAGCACTGCTCGAGCGCTGGGGTCTGAAGCTGTTCGGTCATGATCAAGTCTTGCAACCGGTGTCTGTCAGGAGCGGGCGATGGGCCTGCGTCATGACATCAGGCGTCAGGCAGGGGGGCGCTGTCTCATGGCAGGCGGCGGTCGCCATTGTGGTTCGGGATGCGCATAATGCACTGGCCGTCATGCTGCTGCGGCAGATAAAGTAGCGCGCTCGGCTGTCGGCCAATAGTGTCGGGCAGCGTTATTTTTTACAATGTGTTCCTTACGCCTGATGCCGCATCGTGCTTTCACGATTGGCGGATATTATTGTCACGAACCGACAGGATAGTCATGCTCGATCCCAAACTGCTGCGCAGCGATCCTGACAGCGTTGCCGCACGCCTTGCCCGCCGCGGCTATGCCCTCGATGTTGACCGGGTCCGGGCGCTGGAGACGCGTCGCCGTGAACTCCAGACCCGTACCGAAGAGCTCCAGAACGAGCGCAACACCCGCTCGAAGGAGATCGGACAGGCCAAGTCACGCGGCGAGGACATCGAGCCGCTGCTGGCGCAGGTAGGCAACCTGGGAGATGAGCTCGATAGTGCCAGTCGTGAACTCGCCGAGGTGCAGGCCGAATTCGAGGAGATCGCCACCGCGATTCCCAATCTGCCGCATGACAGCGTCCCCGAGGGGCAGGACGAGGACGACAACGTCGAGCTGCACCGCTGGGGCACGCCGCGCGAGTTTGATTTTACCGTGCGCGATCATACCGATCTGGGCGGCATGTACGGCTATCTCGACTTTGAACTGGCCACCAGGATTACGGGCTCCCGGTTTGCCGTCATGCGCGGGCCCATCGCGCGGCTGCATCGCGCATTGGCACAGTTCATGCTTGATAAACAGACGCTCGAGCACGGTTATGAAGAGATGGCCGTGCCCTATATCGTCAATCGCGACTCGCTGTTCGGAACCGGGCAGCTGCCCAAGTTCGGCGATGACCTCTTCAAGCTGGAAGGCGATCAGGAGTACTACCTGATTCCGACCGCCGAGGTGCCGCTGACCAACATCGTGCGTGACGAGATCATCGACGGGGCACGGCTGCCGCTTCGCATGACCGCCCATACCCCCTGCTACCGCAGCGAGGCCGGGGCCTATGGCCGCGACACCCGCGGCATGATTCGCCAGCACCAGTTCGACAAGGTCGAAATGGTGCAGGTGGTTGATCCCGCGCACTCCTATGACGCACTCGAGGAGATGCGCGGCCATGCCGAGGCGATCCTGCAGGCGCTGGAACTGCCGTATCGGGTGGTCACGCTGTGTACCGGTGACATGGGCTTTGGCGCGGCCAAGACCTACGACATCGAAGTATGGCTGCCCAGCCAGAACACCTATCGTGAAATCTCCTCGGTCTCCAACGCCGAAGATTTCCAGGCACGGCGCATGCATGCCCGCTTTCGCGGTCAGGGTCAGAAAAAGCCGTCACTGGTGCATACCCTCAACGGCTCCGGACTGGCCGTCGGGCGCTGTCTGCTGGCACTGATGGAAAACCATCAGCAGGCCGACGGCTCGATCACGGTGCCCGAGGCGCTTCGCGCCTGGATGGGGGGCGTCGAGCGCATTAACCAGCCGTAATGCCGGGCGCGTCGGGACATCGGTGCCGACGCGCGGCATGATCGGGCGATAACGATAATTCTCAGGGCGCGCTTATGGAACTGCTTTCTCTTCAGGTGGACCCCCGCCATCTCGATGCTCACTTGATCGGCGCCGGTCAGGCGGCGCTGACGCTGGCACGTCAGTTTCGGGGGCTGGAACTGGCCCTGACCCTGCACGGCGAGAGGATGCCGGCACTGACCGCGCTGGCACGTGAAGAGGGCTGGCACTGCGTGGAAGAAATGCCGCAGACAGGCCGGCTCTGGATCGTGGCCACCGGCAGTGCCGATGAGGATGCGCGCTGGGCGGCCACGGCACACGAGCTGCAAATCGGTGTGTATGTACCGTCCTGTCCCGAGCTTTCGACCGTGCGGCTGCCGGCACGCACTCAGGCGCTGGCGCCCGAGCAGGCCAACGATCTGCGGCGCGGGCATGTCTCGCTGGTAGGCGCCGGCCCCGGCGATCCCGGGCTTTTGACCCTGCGCGCGCTGGAGCGGCTGCAGGAGGCGGATGTCGTTATTCATGACCGGCTGGTCAGCCCGGAGATTCTGGCACTGGCCAATCCGCAGGCACGACGGCTGTATGTCGGCAAGGCCCGCTCGGCCCATAGTGTGCCCCAGGAGGGCATCAACCAGGCGCTGGTGGACTGGGCGCGCGGTGGGTATCGCGTTGTGCGGCTGAAAGGCGGCGATCCCTTTATCTTTGGCCGTGGCGGCGAGGAGCTGCAGGCGCTGGCAGATGCGCAGCTCTCCTTTGAGGTCGTGCCGGGCATTACGGCGGCCACGGGCATTTCGGCGTATACCGGTATTCCGCTGACCCATCGCGATCACGCCCAGTCCGTGCGTTTCGTGACCGGTCATCTGCGCAACGGCACCTGTGACCTGGACTGGCAGACGCTGGCGGCCTCGGGGCAGACGCTGGTCTTTTACATGGGGCTGGGAACCCTGGATACCCTGTGTGAGCGGCTGATCCAGCATGGTCTGTCAGCGTCAACGCCGATCGCATTGATCGAGCAGGGCACAACGGCCCGACAGCGCCTGCATGTCGGCACGCTTGACGACCTGCCGGGGCGGCTTGCGGACCTGAAGGCGGCGCCGCCGACCCTGATCATCGTCGGGGAGGTCGTGACTCTGCACGACACGCTGGGCTGGTTTGCCACACAAACGGCCAGAAGCCTGGGCTGGGAGAGTGGCAAGCATCCCTCGCCGCTGCCACTGGCGGACAGTCGCTGACAGCCGTACAGCGGGTGCTCGAAGATGGCCCGGTTATGCCATCAGTGCAAAAAGGAGAAGTCGGGCAGTGCGAAGGGCATGGGGATGTTCTGCATGTAGCCGATCACCAGCGCCAGCATGATAGGGCTGAACAGGGCAAACAGGGTCAGCATCAGCCAGTTGACGCGTTCATACCAGAGCACATTGCGATAGCGACGGTTGGAAGGCAGCGGATCCCGCAGTGAGCGGTACCCCATCGGCAGCGCCTCTTCCGAAGGCTCGTCGGTCGTTACCCCGGTCTCCTGCTGTGCCATCATGACACCATCTGCGCCTGGATCAGTGAATCGATCAGCACATCCTCACCCATCTCCGGGCGTGTTACGCGCAGAATGATAAAGGCGGTACGATGGGCGGACTCGAACGTGTTCCACGCCTCGTCAGGAGATGCCAGAAACGACTCCACCCAGCGTGAGGCCCATGCTTGGCAGGGCGTGTGGTGCTGCGGATAGCAGGGACGCGTCATCACGAATACTCCCTCGAAAGCGGTGCGGGTCATGACAGTATATCAGCGAACGTCGCTGTCGCGATTATCGGTCGTCGCGCTGCGGGAGGAGCCGGGTGTCGAGGTCGTATTGCGCTGCTGGTAGCTGCGCCTTTGCTCTCTCAGGTTGCGCTGTGATTGCCGCAGCTGCTGCTGTTGCAGGGTACGCTCTCCCCGGGAATGGGTACTCTGCTGGTTGCGCAGGCTGGATTTCTGACGGTCGATGCTGTTTTGCTGCGACTGTATGCGGGAGTGCTGCTGAGCGCGTTCAAAGCGCTGCTGTGCGTCACTCCCGGCGCGCTCCTGTGAGGCGGCAATGCCCTGTGACGTGCCCAGTGCCAGCAGCAGGGCGGCAGACAATGACAAAAGACCTGCGCGATAATAATGCATGTTGGCGCTCCTGTTATCGAGCACGGACTGTAGCGTCGCTAGCCCGCCTTGCGCGTTATACCGGCACGATAAAATTGAAACTCCTCGGCCATGGCAAGCTCATGGGCGGCCTGGCGAAATTCCTGCATGGTGCAGATATAGTGCCCGTTGGGACAGCGTAGTTCATGATGGTCCGGTGCACGGGCCGGCCAGGAAAGCGTGACATTGCAGTCGGGACAGCGCGGTCCACTGCGAGAGCCAGTCGGGTTCATGACATTTCCCTTGTCAGTATGGGAGGTAACCGGTATCTGCCATCGAAGGCATTCCTTGCCGTTCGTGGCGACGCGGACTCTAGCATAGAGTAGCGGGCCGTACAGGCTTGCCGGTATAGCCAAATAGGCTGGCAGGGCGCTTATTTAAGGTTATCTAAAGCTCGTAAACCCCGGCGAGAGGGGGCCCATAAGACCCTTCAAATGATTTTCGAGAATAATTCACAAATCACGGAACCAATCCCGAGCGCCGGAGTCAGAGATAGTGCAAGACATCCTTCTGGGTTTCTTTGCCCCTCTTTTACGAGGGGCTTTTCTTTGTCCGGCACCGGCAAATCCGGTCCTGCCGGCTACGTCTATTGATTGACTGACATTGCGCAATGCGTACAATACGCCGCACTCGCGGGAGTGGTGGAATTGGTAGACACGCTGGATTTAGGTTCCAGTGCCGCAAGGCGTGAGAGTTCGAGTCTCTCCTTCCGCACCATCAAGAGCGTCGCTTTTTTCGTTATCTCTTCCTTTTCTACCTTTGCTCAAGGGGCTCAAGGGAGAGGCTGGCAGAGCCGCACCGGCCAGCCACGATGTTTTTTAATGGCCTTTAGTCCTTCTGCAAATCCTGACGCTGTTCCTCTTCGTTGAGCTCCTTGCAGGCGTCTCTGGCCGCCTCTTCTGTCGTGTAGGTCGCGATTTCCATTCTGGTGCCCTCCAGAAACACGACGAATCCTTCGACGTGATCGTTTTCACCCGTGGAGGTGAACTCGCCTGCCTGCGCGTATTGATAGGTATAGGGCATGGTGATCTCCGGTAGTTGCTGTAGTGATGTCCCTACATGGAGGCTAGGGGAGTCGCTACCGTCATGCCATGTGGGAACTGTTACCTTTGGTCGTCGTTTGATGAGGCTTGTGAAACGTGCGCCAAAAGTGCGTTCAGGACCCATCATGTCTGCCGATATCCTGCTGATAGGGTCAAGGGGCAGGTCATGAAGATGGGGTCAGGATACTCTCTGATGGCAAGAGGCAGGCGCCTGGTCGAACGGTTTGATCACGGGCTTGCCTGTTCCATGCCGGGCTATTGCAGCTTCTGTCTGGCAGGCACGGTAGGCGACAGGCCCTGGTGCGATGCCTGTTTCAGGGGACTGCCGTGGCATGACAGTGCCTGCCCCGTGTGCAGCGAGCCGCGCCCGGCATCGGTGCCTGAAGATGTCCCCTGTGGCCACTGTCTGAAACATCGGCCCGATTTCGATGACAGCCGGGTCCCGTTTCTCTATGAAGAAGAGATTGCGCAGCTGATCCAGCGCTTCAAGTTCAGTGCCGACCGCCGCGCCGGCCGGATCCTGTTGCAGCTCATGCTGCACGCGTTCAAAACGCAGCGCGGGTCGATGGAGGCCATCGTCACGGCCGATCTGCATCACCAGCGGGCACGAGAGCGCGGGTTCGATCAGACGCTGTGGCTGGGCAGGCGAATGGCCGAGGCGCTGGATCTGCCCCTGTACCGGGCGATGCGTCTTCGCTCGACGCCGACCCAGCGAGGGCTGTCGCGTTCGGCCCGGCGGCGTAACGTTCGTCGCGTTTATCGCGTCACGTCACCGCTGCCTTCTGCCGTGCTGCTGCTTGATGACGTCATGACTACCGGTGCCACGCTCGATGCGCTTTCACGCGCCTGTCGCGAGCAGGGGGCCACCCATGTCAGGGCCGGTGCGCTTGCCCGTACCCCGGCGGCACGCGCAATCTGATAGCATGGCGCCTTCGCACGCGGAGGTCACCATGATGGCTCACCCCTTTGAACAGCTCGATCCGGCACGCATCGTGGCGGCCATGGAAGCACAGGGCTTTCGTATCGAAGGCGAGCCCTTTGCGCTCAACAGCTACGAAAACCGGGTCTTTCTATGGCGCGACGACAACGATCAGCGCTTTATCGTCAAGTTTTACCGGCCCGACCGGCTCGGGGATGCTGCCATTCTCGAGGAGCATGCCTTTGTCGATGAACTTTATGCTGCGGGCTGTCCCGTCAATCGGCTCTGGCGCAACGACCTGGGCGAGTCGCTGCATTACCATGACGGTTTTCGCCTGGCGATCTTTTATTTTGTGCCGGGGCAGGCGCCGGAGCTGGATAACCCCGAACACCTTTTTGCGCTGGGAGAGGCGATCGGTCGAATCCACACCGTCGCCCGGCGCAGGCCCTTTGCGCATCGCTCCATACTGCGACCGCACACCATCGCGCTCGAGAGTCTTGAAAGCATTCGGGCCAGCCACTGGCTCAACGCGCGCCAGCGCCGTGCCCATGAACAGATCAGTCAGGCACTGCTGGATATGCTGCCTGACAAGGCGTGGCCGGATGATGCCTTTCAGCGTGTTCATGGCGACTGCCATCTGGGCAACATGCTGGGGCGCGAAAGCTATTTTTCGCTGGTGGATTTCGATGACTGTGTCATGGCGCCGGCCGTTCAGGATCTATGGATGCTGCTGACCGGCGAGGATGAGCCGTCCTGGCAGGCCCAGCTGGCCGAGCTGCTGGAAGGCTATGAAGAATACTGCACGCTGGATCGGCGCCAGCTGGGGTGGATCGAACAGCTACGAACCCTGCGTCTGGTGCGCTATAGTGCCTGGCTGGTAGAGCGCTGGAGCGATCCGGCCTTTCCCCGGGCCTTTCCCTGGCTTGCCAGTGAACACTACTGGGATCAGCATATCAGAACCCTCGAACAGCAGCGTGTGGCGCTGTCGTCGCCCCGCTGGCTGGCCTGACCCCGCGCCGGCGCGACCCGGCCGACCGGAAATGAAACATGCCACGGCGCCCTCACGGGCGCTGGATATACCCGAAACGCAGGAAAGAAACATGAGTCAGGAGATGGAAAACCACTACCGCGAGATCCTGTCTGCCCTGGGGGAAGACCCGGAGCGCGAAGGACTTCAGGACACGCCGGCACGGGCGGCCAAGGCCATGCAGTTCTTGACGCACGGCTATCAGCAAAGCCTTGGCGATATCGTCAATGACGCGGTGTTTTCATCGGATACCGATGAGATGGTGATCGTCAAGGACATCGAGCTCTATTCGATGTGCGAGCATCACATGCTGCCCTTTATCGGCAAGTGCCATATCGGCTATCTGCCGCGCGGCAAGGTGCTGGGGCTGTCCAAGTTTGCCCGTATCGTGGACATGTATGCCCGTCGCCTGCAGATTCAGGAAGAGCTGACGCGTCAGATTGCCAACGCCGTACAGGACGCCACTGATGCCCGCGGGGTCGGTGTGATCGTCGAGGCGCGCCACATGTGCATGATGATGCGCGGCGTGGAAAAACAGAATTCCAGCATGAAAACATCGGTCATGCTGGGCGACTTCCGTGACAACCTGCCTTCACGTCAGGAGTTTCTGACGCTCGTCTATAACTGAATGTTCCGCGTGGTTGCCGCAGGCGAGTGTCGCTCCCGGTGGCAACGGTTCTCCTGTTCGGTGGCATGTCCTATGCTTGGGGAATATCCCGAGTGCTTCAGGGACCTCAAGTCGACAGGAGAACGACATGGATACGTTGAACGACCAGAGCCTTTTCCGACCCTTTGCCTACATTGACGGCAACTGGGTCGCGGCCGACAGTGGCGAGCAGATCGAGGTCGACAACCCCGCCACGGGTGAGATCATCGCCCGGGTGCCGCGGCTGGGCACCGCCGAGGCCAATCGTGCCATCGAGGCAGCCCATGCTGCCTTTGCCGACTGGCGCGGCCGAACGGCCATCGAGCGTGCTGATATTCTCCATCGCTGGTATGAGCTGATGATCGAGCACAAGCGCGATCTCGGCCGGATCATGACGCTCGAGCAGGGCAAGCCCGTTGCCGAGGCTGAAGGCGAAATCGTTTACGCAGCCAGCTTCATGCGCTGGTTCGCCGAAGAAGCGCGGCGTGTCTATGGCGATACCATTCCGGGGGCGAAGGCCGATCAGCGCATCATGGTGCTCAAACAGCCGGTCGGCGTGGTCGGGGCCATCACGCCCTGGAATTTCCCGTCTTCCATGATTACCCGCAAGGCCGCCGCTGCGCTCGCCGCGGGCTGCCCGATTGTCATCAAGCCGGCCGCCCAGACGCCGCTGTCCGCTACGGCACTGGCGGTGCTGGCCGAGCGCGCCGGGGTACCGCGTGGCGTATTCAACGTTCTGCCGGGCAGCGCCAGCGAGATTGGCCGTGCCATGACCGATTCGACGCTGGTACGCAAGATCACCTTTACCGGGTCGACCGAGGTCGGGCGCAAGCTGATGGCCCAGGCGTCGAGCCATATTCAGAAGATTTCGCTGGAACTGGGCGGCAATGCGCCCTTTATCATCTTCGATGATGCCGACCTGGATGCCGCCGTGGCCGGCGCCATGGCGTCCAAGTTCCGCAACGCGGGGCAGACCTGTATCTGCACCAACCGCTTTCTGGTGCAGTCGGGCGTGATCAATGCCTTCTGCGAGAAGCTGGCGGCTGCCATGAACGGCGAGCTGGTCGTGGGAGAAGGCATGCAGGAGGGTGTCAACATCGGCCCCATGATCAATGAGGATGCCCTCAACAAGGTGCACGAGCACGTTCAGGATGCCATCGACAAGGGGGCCGAGCTCATGATCGGGGGGCATCAGCACACGCTGGGCGGGCGCTTTTATCAGCCCACGCTGATCAATGGTGCCGACACGTCAATGAAAGTGGCCTCCGAGGAGACCTTCGGACCGCTGGCGGCTGTCTTCGCCTTCGATGACGAGGCGCAGGCGATTCGCATGGCCAACGATACCGAATTCGGTCTGGCGGCCTATTTCTACACGCGTGATGCCGGGCGCATCTGGCGCGTGGGCGAGGCGCTGGAATACGGCATCGTGGGCGTCAATGAAGGGCTGGTCTCCAATGCGGCGGCACCGTTCGGCGGCATGAAGGAATCGGGACTGGGCCGTGAAGGATCACGCTACGGGCTGGAAGAGTACATGGAAACCAAATATCTGTGCATGACGATCCAGTAATACAGACAGCGGCCCGATCAATGGGCCGGACAACAGAAAACCCCGCCATCGCGGGGTTTTTTGGTCATCGGCGGGCTGTTTGCTTTCGAGCCGTGCCGATCGGGCATGAGGCTTCAGGAGCACATGCCGGTGCTGGCATGCGCCGCCGGTGTGAATGACCAGCTTTCCACCTTGGAGTAGTGGTAGGTGCCGGCTGTCGTGACGGCAGTCACGGCAACGGCGATGGTCAGTTTCTTGATGGTCAATCCCTTGAAGGCCAATGACTTCCACATGTGAATTTACTCCGAAGTTTTTTTGATTTTTTTGCCTTCGCAGGTGAGAACGGCCAGCACTGATCGGGCTGCGCATTATTATCCGAAACGTTGAAATTCACTGTGCCGTTTGGATTAAGAAATGCTTCAGCAGCGCATGGTGGACACTTGAGCCAACACGGGGTCATCGAAGCGACATTCAGGCCCCCTGGGGGACGGGTGTGATGGCCTGATCCAGCGCCGGCAATCTCAAATACAAGGGGCCGCCATCGCGAGATGGCGGCCCCTTTCGATGAGCGCTGTGTGGCTCTCGACCTCAGTGTCTGAAGTGTCGCATGCCGGTAAAGACCATGGCCATGCCGGCCTCATCGGCGGCCTTGATGACGTCCTCGTCACGCATCGAGCCGCCGGGCTGGATGACCGCCGTGATGCCGGCTGCCGCGGCGTTGTCGATGCCGTCGCGGAACGGGAAGAAGGCGTCGGACGCCATGACGCTGCCCTTGACCTCAAGCCCCGCCTGTTCTGCCTTGATGGCCGCGATCCGCGCGGAGTTGACGCGGCTCATCTGGCCGGCACCCACACCCACCGTCTGACCGTGGCGCGCATAGACAATGGCGTTGGACTTCACGAACTTGGCGACCTTCCAAGCAAACAGCAGATCATCGAGCTCCTCGGCCGAGGGCGCGCGCTGCGTGACCGTGCGCAGATCATCGGCCGTCACCATGCCGCTATCGCGTGACTGCACGAGAAGGCCGCCGGTGACGCGCTTGTAGTCAAAGCTTTCCGGCGCGCTGTCGGGCCAGGCGCCACACGCCAGCAGGCGCACGTTTTTCTTGCCGGCCACCGCGTCGCGCGCGGCGTCGCTGATGCTCGGGGCAATGATGACTTCGACAAACTGGCGCTCGACGATGGCGGCAGCCGTTTCACCATCCAGCTCGCGGTTGAAGGCGATGATGCCGCCAAAGGCAGATTCGCTGTCAGTGGCAAAGGCCAGTTCATAGGCGCTTTTGAGCCGGTCGTCACGGCTGATGCCCACGCCGCAGGGGTTGGCATGCTTGACGATGACACAGGCAGGCGCCTCGAAGGTCTTGACGCATTCAAGCGCGGCATCGGTGTCTGCCACATTGTTGTAGGACAGCTCCTTGCCCTGCAGTTGAGCGGCACTGGCGACGCTGCCCGGTGCCGGGTCACGTTCAGTGTAAAAGGCCGCCTGCTGGTGCGGGTTTTCGCCGTAGCGCATCTGCTGGCGCTTGTGGAACTGCGTCGACCAGGTACGGGGCAGGGCAGCGGTGTCACTGTCGTCGCGCTCGACGATGCCGCCGAGGTAGCTGGCAATGGCAGCATCATAGCCTGCCGTGTGCTCGAAGGCCCTGACGGCCAGATCAAAGCGCAGAGCGCTATCGCTACCCTGTGCTGAGCCTTCCAGAGAGTCGAGAACGCGCGTGTAGTCGCCCGGATCCACCACGACGGTGGTATGGGCGTGATTCTTGGCGCAGGCGCGAACCATGGTGGGGCCGCCGATGTCGATGTTCTCGATGGCGCGCGGCAGCGTGCAGTCCGGGTCGGCGACGGTCTCCTCGAAGGGATAGAGATTGACCACCACCATGTCGATTGGTGCGATGTCATGGGCTGCCATGACGTCATCGTCCTGACCGCGGCGGCCCAGAATGCCGCCGTGGATGCGCGGATGCAGGGTCTTGACCCGACCATCCATGATTTCCGGAAACCCCGTGTGCTCGGAGACTTCGGTGACGGCAATGCCCTGCTCATTGAGAAGGCGCCATGTGCCGCCGGTCGAAAGAAGCTCGACGCCCAGTGCGGCAAGGCGCCGGGCGAAGTCCACGATACCTTCCTTGTTGGAGACACTGATCAGGGCGCGGCGGACCGGCAAACAGGCGTTGGACATTGCAGTCTCGTCTTGATGAGTCATGAGGTTTCCGTGGCAGGCAGTAGACGTGTCATGCGTGATCAAGGCATTCGGCTCAGATCAGATCGTACTGTTTGAGCTTCTTGCGCAGCGTTCCGCGGTTCAGGCCCAGCATCTGTGATGCCTGGGTCTGGTTGCCGCGGGTATAGGTCATGACCGAGCGCAGAAGCGGCGCTTCCACCTCGGCCATGACCATGTTGTAGAGGTCGGTTACGTTTTCACCATCAAGATGGGAAAAATACTGCGACATGGCCTGATCGACCGCCTCACGCAGCGTCCGTGACTGTGATGGATGCTGGTGAAGCTGAATGGGGGGTTCACCCTGGTGATCAGACAATGGATGACTACTCATGCGGCACGCGTTCCATCTATAGGGGCGAACGGAGAATTTTCGGCGAAAAGCGTTTCCAGAAAGCGCTGCTGTTCATCGCGGCTTTCAAGGGTATTGAATTCGCGGCGCCAGCGTTCGCCATGCTCGGCGCCGGCGAGGTACCAGCCGATATGCTTGCGGGCAATGCGTACGCCCATGTGCTCGCCGTACAGCGTATAAAGGGCTTCCAGATGGTCGGCCATGACGCCGGCGCGCTCATCGGCGGTCGGTGGCGTCAGCAGGCTGTTGTGCGCCAGGTAGTGCTCGATCTCGCGAAAGATCCAGGGGTTGCCCTGGGCGGCACGCCCGACCATGACCGCATCGGCGCCGGTATGGGCCAGAACCTGGCGTGCCTTTTCGGGGCCATCGATATCGCCGTTGGCAAAGACCGGTATGGACAGTGCCGACTTGATCCGGGCAATGGTGTCGTATTCGGCCTTGCCCTGGTAGCGCTGCTCGCGGGTACGGCCGTGAACGCTCAGCGCTGCAATGCCGGCGTTTTCGGCCATGCGGGCAATGGTGAGCGCGTTGCGGCTCTGATCGCACCAGCCGGTGCGGATCTTGAGCGTTACCGGAATGTCCACGGCGCCGACCACGCGCTCCAGAATATCGGCGACCAGCGCTTCATCACGCATCAGGGCCGACCCTGCTGCCTTGTTACAGACCTTTTTGGCCGGACAGCCCATGTTGATGTCGATGATTTCGGCACCATTGTCGGCATTGACGCGCGCCGCATCTGCCAGCATGGCAGCGTCGCCGCCGGCGATCTGCACCGAGCGGGGCCCGGGCTCGCCGCTGTGATCCAGTCGCAGTCGCGATTTGGGCGTGTGCCACAGCCGTTTGTCGGCGGTCACCATCTCGGAGACCACCAGACCTGCGCCGAGCCTTCTGCAGAGCTGGCGAAAGGGGCGATCGGTGATTCCCGCCATGGGCGCAAGAATGACGCGCCCGGACAGCCGGTGAGGGCCGATACAGGGCAGTCCGCTAACCATTGAGAGCTTGATCCGGAAAAGGGAGGGACATGATAGCGACCTGAGCGCCGATCTTGAAGGGTCAGGTCGCGTTGCTTCGCCGAAAGAACGGGGGTCAGTCGGCCGCGGCCGGGCGATAGCCCTCGACGCAGACCCAGCCTTCGCGCTCGCGGGGCTCGTTCATGTGGAGTCCCTGATCGCGATAGGCCTCGAGAATCTCGTCGGCCTGGTGTGACAGAATGCCCGACAGCGCCAGACGACCGCCCGGGGCGACATGGCCGGCGATGGTGCCGGCCAGCTCGACCAGCGGCCCGGCCAGAATATTGGCCACCACCACGTCAAAGCGCGACTTCGGCGCCTGTTCGGGCAGGTAGAGATCGAAATCCTGTTCCCTGACCTCGTTGCGCTCGGCGTTGTCGCGGCTGGCCAGCAGCGCCTGCGGGTCGATATCGGTGCCGACAGCACGGGTCGCGCCGAGCTTGAGGGCCGCGATGGCCAGAATGCCCGAGCCACAGCCGATATCGATCACCTGCCTTTGATCAAGCTCGCCCGCCACGGCCAGCTCATCGAGCCACTGCAGACACAGCGCCGTGGTCGGATGGGTGCCGGTGCCGAAGGCGAGGCCCGGATCGAGCATCAGATTGACGGCATCGATTGCCGGCGGATCGAACCAGCTGGGCACGATCCACAGACGCTGACCCATTTGCATGGGCTCGAAGCCGTCCATCCATTCACGGCTCCAGTCGCGATCCTCCAGAACCTCGTATTCAATCTCGGGGCAGGGCTCATCGCCGACAGCGCTCGCCCAGTGCTCGCGTACCCGCGCGATCATGTCACTGACGCCTTCGAGATTGTCATAAAGACCGGTCAGAACGGTCTGATGCCACAGCGGTGTGGTGCCGCGTTCGGGCTCGAAGACCGGGTCGTCGACGGCGTCTTCAAGCGTAATGGCCTGCGCGCCCTCGTTGGTCAGAAGCTCTTCGAGCAGCTCGGCGTGTTCCGGCGCAATATGCGCCCTGAGTTGAAGCCAGGCCATGAGGCCTCCTGCAAACCGGGTGAAAGACAGGTGCGACTGCCATAAAAGCGTCAGGGGGCGATGCGATCGCCCCCTGAGGGTCCTGTACCATGGCCGCTATCCGGCGGATCTCATTGCAGGCCCAGTTTCTTTTCCAGATAGTGGATGTTGACCCCGCCGCGCTGGAACTCGCTGTCGCGGACCAGATCCTTTTGCAGATCGATATTGGTCTTGATGCCTTCGACCAGCAGCTCATCCAGCGCATTCTGCATGCGCGTCAGCGCACTCTCCCGGTGCTCGCCCCAGGTGATCAGCTTGCCGATCAGGGAGTCATAGTTGGGCGGTACCGTATAGCCGGTGTACAGATGCGAATCCATGCGCACGCCCAGCCCGCCGGGGGCGTGATAGAAGCTGATCTTGCCCGGCGAGGGCACGAACGTGCGCGAATCCTCGGCATTGATGCGGCACTCGAAGGCGTGGCCATTGATCACCACATCTTCCTGCCGAATCGACATGGGGATGCCGGAGGCGATCTTGAGCTGCTCCTTGACGATGTCGACACCGGTGACCATCTCGGTGACCGGATGTTCGACCTGAACACGGGTGTTCATCTCGATGAAGAAGAACTCGCCGTTTTCATACAGGAACTCGAAGGTACCCGCGCCGCGATAGCCGATCTCGATACAGGCATCGACGCAGGCCTTGAGAACGTGGGCGCGCGCCTCTTCGTCGATATCGGGCGCCGGCGCTTCCTCGAGGACCTTCTGGTGGCGACGCTGCAGCGAGCAGTCACGGTCATGAAGATGGATGGCGTTGCCCTGACCGTCGGCCAGTACCTGCACCTCGACGTGGCGAGGACGCTCCAGGTACTTTTCCATGTAGACGACATCGCTGCCGAAGGCGGCGTTGGCTTCCGATTTGGTCACTGCCACGGCCGAGACCAGCTGGGATTCTTCGCGCACCACGCGCATGCCGCGACCACCGCCGCCGGCGGCGGCCTTGATCATGACCGGGAAGCCGATGCGCCGACCGATTTCAAGAATGTCGGCTTCGTTATCGGGCAGCGGTCCGTCCGAGCCCGGTACCGTGGGGACGCCGGCCCTTTTCATCGACTCGATGGCCGAGACCTTGTCGCCCATGGTGCGGATGACGTCCGCTGTGGGGCCGACAAAGACAAAGCCCGAGCGTTCGACCTGTTCGGCGAAATTGGCGTTTTCGGAGAGAAAACCATAGCCCGGATGGATGGCAGTGGCGTCCGTGACCTCGGCGGCTGAAATCAGGGCCGGGATGTTGAGATAGGACGCCGGAGAGGGCGCAGGGCCGATGCATACCGCTTCATCGGCAAGGCGGACATGAATCAGGTCGCGGTCGGCCTTCGAATGAACGGCGACCGTTTTGATACCCAGTTCCTTGCAGGCGCGCAGTATGCGTAGTGCGATTTCGCCGCGATTGGCGATCAATACCTTTTCCAGCATGCTGAAATCCTGTCAGGCAATGACGATCATGGGCTGGTCGAATTCAACCGGCTCACCATCTTCAACAAGAATGGCATCGATGACGCCGTCCTTGTCCGCTTCGATCTGGTTCATCATCTTCATGGCTTCAACGATGCAGATGGTGTCCCCCTTTCTGACGGTCTGGCCGACCTCGACGAAGGACTTGGCACCGGGCGCCGGAGCGCGGTAGAAGGTGCCGACCATGGGAGAGAGCACCTGGTGGCCGCTGGGCGCCGCCGGGGCGGTGTCCTCGGCAGCGGGGGCCGGTGCTGCACCGCCGGTTCCCTGCTGCGGCTGTGCCTGGGTCTGCGGATAGTAGCCCATCGGTGCCTGGGGCATCATCGCCTGGCCCTGCTGGCCGGGCAGATTGCGGCTGATGCGGACGGACTCCTCGCCTTCCTGAATCTCGATTTCGCTGATGTTGGATTCTTCCAGCAGCTCGATGAGCTTCTTGACCTTGCGAATGTCCATGACAATACCTGTTGATCGACCGTGCGTCGTTTGGCACCGGGCACGGGAAAATAAACTCTGTTATCGGGCAGCCAGCGCGCCGTCAAACACCTCATGGTTAACCTGACGGTCAACCGGCAAGATGGCGACATGATCTCAGACGATCACGCCGCCGCAAATGTGTCGGGGAGTTTGCCGAAAAAAGCGAACGGTGTCCAGAAAGTCGCCGAAGCGGACACGCGAAATCCGCTCAGGTCGTGTTCGTGAGCTGCTTGATCAGATCGCGCATCCGACTTCGGTCGATTTCACCCTGGGTGCGCAGCGAGGTCAGCTCGCGGCCGTGGTCGAAAAAGAGCAGGGCCGGGGGGCCGAACAGGTTGTAACGCTTGAGCAGCGCCCGTGCTTCAGGGTCGTTGTCCGTGACATCCAGACGAACCAGGGAAAACGCCTGTAGTCGGGTGCGTATGTCGGGGTCGCTCAGGACATCGCGCTCAAAACGCCGGCAGCTGATGCACCAGTCGGCGTACACCTCCACCATGACGGGGCGGTTGGCGGTATCAACAAGGCGATCCAGCGCCTGCCGGGTGGTCACCGTGGTCATGTCGAGCGATACGCCGGCCTGTTCGGCTGATGCGACGTTATCGCCTGCCAGCGGCGCCCACGGATCGTCATGGCCCATGGCCGCACCGATCAGGCACAGGACGCCCCAGAGCACAACGATCAGAGCGAGCGCCCGGTGCAGCCGTGACCAGAGCGTCTGCCCGGCGTGGGAGAGCGCGCCCATGCCCATGCCGGTCAGTACGGCAAGTCCGCCCCACAGGGCCAGTGACAGCGTGTCGGGCAAAAGGCGTTCCAGCAGCCACAGGGCGACACCGGCCAGCGCCACGGCAAAGAGCTGACGAATGCCCTCCATCCAGGCCCCGCTGCGCGGTAGCCAGCCGGCGCCGAGCGTGGCCACCAGAATCAGGGGAATTCCCATGCCCACGCCCAGCGCCAGCAGGGCGAGCATGCCGGTCACGGGATCGGACCCCGCCGACAGATAGACCAGGACCCCGGCCAGCGGCGCGGAAATACAGGGAGAGACAATCAGGGTCGACAGGGCGCCGGCCAGGGCCGCTCCCGGCAGCCCCGCCCGGCGCAGCCGGTCCTGCCAGGCACTGATGCGCTGCTGAAAACGGGCCCCCGGAGAAAACTGCCAGACATCCAGCAGCCACAGGGCAAACACCAGAAACAGGGTGGCAAAGGGGATCAGCACCCAGGGCGACTGCAGTCGCGCCTGCAGGTTGAGACCGGCGCCAAACAGCCCCATCAGGGTACCCAGCGCGGCATAGGTCAGCGCCATGCCGGCCACGTAGGCGCACGACAGCGCCAGCGCGCGGCGTTTGCCCGCGTTCTGGCCGACCACCAGGGTGGTCACGATGGGCAGCATGGGCAGTACGCAGGGGGTAAAGGCAAGCCCCAGTCCGGCCAGCAGAAAGAGGCCCATCATGACCAGCGGGCTGGACTGTCCGGGCAGGGTGGCCGTCGTCGCCTCGGCATTGCGCGGTTGATCCGTACCCTGAGCCTTATCGTCCTGTGCTCCGGTGGCAGGGGCGGGGTCCCCCGGCTCCCGGGCGCCGACAAAGCGCTCGGGCGTGGCGCCGGCGGTGGCCCGGAGATGGCGTGTTTCGGGGGAGTAGCAAAGCCCCGCCTCGGCACAGCCCTGAAAATCGATGCGAAGCGGGACCGGGGTATCGTCGGGCAACGGGTCTTCCAGCGTTGCCGTGATGATCAGCGGGTGATGAAATACCTCCACATCGCCCAGAAACTCGTCATGGATGGCCTTGCCGCGCGGAATTGCCGGCTCGCCAAGGCGAATGGTGTCGCTGTCGCTCTGGACATTGAAGCGGTGCCGGTAGAGATAATATTCATCGGCACTGGCAAATCCCACCTTGATCGTATTGCCTTCACGCCATGCCCTGTAGGTAAATGCCTGATCGACAGGCAGGAAATCGCCGCTGTCGGAGGTATCTGCAGCGGAGGTCTGCCACGGGAGATCGGCTGTGCTGTCGTTTTCGACGCGGCTGGCGCCCTCGACGGCTGGCGCATCATCATCGGCACTGGAAAAGATGTTGCCGGCAGGCGCTGTGGTTGAAAGCATCGCGCCCAGCAGCGTGACGACCAGAAAAAACAGGGCGCGCGACATCATGAACTCCGCAGCGCTGGCATTCTACAATGCCGAGAGTGAAGGACGGGGTGGTTGAATAAAACATGTCGCGGCGCTGCTGCGCCGCGACATGCTGATAGGAAGACACTTTTGCAGCGAAAGGGTTCGCCGATCAGTGCTTCGGGACCACTGGATCAGCCATCGCGATCAGTGGTTGTCCTTCTGGAAGGCATCGACGGACTTCTCGATGGCCTTGACGGCGGCCGCCTTGTCGCCCCAGGTATCGATCTTGACCCACTTGCCCTTTTCAAGATCCTTGTAGTTTTCGAAAAAGTGCGCGATCTGCTGACGCAGCAGCTCGGGAAGATCGGTCACTTCCTCGACGTCGTCATAGGCCGCGGACAGCTTGTGATGGGGGACGCAGATCAGCTTGGCGTCCTCACCGGCCTCGTCGGTCATGTGCAGAATGCCCACGGGGCGGGCACGGATGACGCTGCCGGGCTGTACCGGGTAGGGCGTGACCACCAGCGCGTCCAGCGGGTCGCCGTCATCGGCCAGCGTATTGGGGATGAACCCGTAGTTGGCCGGGTAGAACATCGGTGTCGGCATGAAGCGATCGACCAGCAGCGCGTCGAGATCCTTGTCGATTTCATACTTGATCGGCGTATGGTTGGCCGGAATTTCAATCGCCACGAACAGATCGTGGGGAACATCCTTGCCGGCGGGGATCCTGTCGAAACTCATCGATCGAGTCCTTGCGTTTGCGGGTTGAAAATTCGAGAGTGAAAATCGTGGAAAATTATACGAACCAGGCAGCACGATTACCAATCCGCTCGATCGGCAGCTCCCGATCCGCACAATACGATAAATCCGTTGTCTCGTAAAAAGGATGTCAGTGACGTGCAAAATGGCCTGTCATTAAGTTTTGGACATGCGTTCGTGGCGCCCGATCATCGCCGGCATCGCTCCTCGATGTCGGTCCAGATTCCTGATAATCCCCGCCAGCTCGATAACAAGGGCGCCTGTGCGATCATCGCGGACTCGACCTGGCGCAACGCCATTGCCCGTCAGGCCGGTGACATTTCGGTGCGCGGCTTTCTCAGCGATTACTATTCGACGCCCGATCACTGGGACATCAAGACCTCGGCAACCCGGGTGCTGCGTGCGCTCAATGGCTGGTGCTACAGCCAGAGCCGTTACGTCCAGGGCGGCAGCTATATCAGCTCCCTGTCGGCCGTTATCTTCCGGGGGCGGGAGAGTTTTCTGTTTCACATGGGCGATACGCTGGTCTTTCGCCTGCGCGGTGCCGAATTCGAACAGCTCTCGCGCGATCACGTCACGGATCTGGGCGGCTATCGCTACCCCTCCCGCGCGCTGGGAATGGACAACAACATCGACATCGATCACATGAGCCTGCCGCTCAAACAGGGCGATGTCTTTTTGTTTACCTCCCAGGCGGTGCGCGGCACGCTCACCCCCACCGACTATGTGCACGCCATCCGCCAGAAGGACAATGATCTCGACGCTGCCTGCGAGCGCCTGGCCGGCATGGCGCGGGAGCGCGCTGGTGCCCGCGGTTACGGCGCTGAAACCTTCTGTTTTCAGCTGGTGCGCGTCGAGTCACTGCCCGAGGAGGACGCGGGCCCGCCCGTGCAGCTCCCCGGCCAGCTGCCGATTCCGGCCGAGCTCGAGGCGGGCGATCGCATCGACGGGTTTCTCATTGAATCGATCATCTCGAGAACGGCACGGGCCCATGTCTACGCCGTCAGGGACGAGGCCTCACTGCGACGGATGGTCATGAAGGTGCCCAGTCCCGAGCTGTCGTCCAGAAACCCCTATCTGGAGCATTTTCTGCTGCAGCAGTGGATCGGCGAGCGGGTCCGCTCTCCCTTTGTGGTGCGTATCGTGGCCCCGCCGCGTCCCCGGCGATATCTCTATTATCTGATGCGTCCCATCGAGGGGCAGTCGCTGGATCGCTGGCTGGAGCAGCATCCGGAGGCGGGCATCGAACAGCGTCTCGATATTGCACGCCAGCTGGCCCGCGCCGTTCATGCGCTGCACCGGCGTGACATTCTTCATCAGGCCATCCGGCCCGATAACATCATGATTGATGCGCATGAGCAGGTCGTTTTGATCGATTTCGGCGCCTGTGCCCGTCGGCTTGATGACGACAACAATGCCGCGCTGGCGCTGGCCCGTGATGGCGGGCTCGGCATGCACAGTGCGCCGGAGTACGCCCTGGGGCTGGGCGTCAGTCGGCGCAGCGATCAGTACTCGCTTGCCTCGACCATCTACTGGCTGCTGACCGGCGCCATGCCCTATGACCTCGCGCCGAACACGCTCGACAGTGAGCAGGCCCTGTCAGGACTTGCCTATCGTCGCGCCCGCGATGTCAATCCACGGATTCCCGCGCGTCTCGACGGGGCGCTGGAGCGTGCCCTGTCGCCGCGCCGGGCGCTGCGGTTCAGGCGCCTGTCCGAGCTGATCCAGGTGCTGCGTCAGGCCTCGACCCATATCGATGAAGGGGACAGTGACGACGTCTCGCCGCTGCCGGACAGACCACGGAATGCATCGCCCCGTCAGGGGACGCTGCGCCTGTGGCAGGGCATTGCGGCAGCACTGCTGGTACTGCTGGTGATCGTCATGCTGTTCAAGTAATGCATCCCGCCCGACCGCATACAAGGGACCCCGGCCACTGTGGGTGGCCGGGGTCCTGTCTTGACGTCGGCATCAGGGCCGTGCTGTCAGGCGCTGTCCGTTAGAGATGGTACTCGGGCAGCTTTTTGGCGATACGCTCCAGGCGCAGGCTGGCCACCTTCGGCAGGCCGTTTTCAAAGGGCGGGAAGTCTTCGCCCTGAATCAGCGGGCGCAGGTAGCGGCGGCCGGCGTCGTTGATGCCGAAGCCATCTTCACGGATATATTCCGCCGGCATGAACTTTTCCTGATTGGCGACTCGCTCCAGCGGGGCGTCCACGATCGACCAGCGGTAGGGCTCTTCGCTGTCACGCTGGATGGCCGGCATGACGGCGTTCTTGCCCTCGAGGGCGCATTCGACGGCGCGCTGGCCCACGGCGTAGGCCTGCTCGACATCGACGGCCGAGGCCAGATGGCGTGCCGCGCGCTGCAGGTAATCGGCCACGGCCCAGTGGTACTTGTAGCCCAGGTCCTGTTTGACCATGCCGGCCAGCGTCGGGGCGACACCGCCGAGCTGGCGATGGCCAAAGGCGTCGGTGTTGCCGGCATCGGCCAGGAAGGTGCCATCTTCATAGCGGGCGCCCTCCGAGACGACCACCACGCAGTAGCCGTGCTTTTTGACCGCGGCGTCGATGTGGTTCATGACACGCTGGCGGTCAAAGGGCACCTCGGGCAGCAGGATCATGTGCGGCGGGCCGTCATTGGTTTCGCTGGCCAGCGCGCCGGCCGCTGCGATCCAGCCGGCATGACGGCCCATGGCTTCCAGGATGAATACCTTTGTGGAGGTCGAGCACATCGAGGCGATGTCCAGCGCCGCTTCACGGGTGGAGGTGGCGATGTACTTGGCCACCGAGCCAAAGCCGGGCGAGTTGTCGGTAATCGGCAGGTCGTTGTCGACGGTCTTGGCGACATGGATCGCCTGCAGCGGGTAACCCATGTGCTCGGAGAGACGGGAAATCTTCAGGCAGGTATCGGCGCTGTCGCCGCCACCGTTGTAGAAGAAGTAGCGAATGTCGTGCGCCCTGAAGACTTCGATGAGGCGCTCGTACTGACTGCGGTGGGTCTCGATATCCTTGAGCTTGTAGCGACAGGAACCGAAGGCGCCGCCGGGAGTATGCCTCAGTGCTGCGATGGCCTCGTCACTTTCCAGGCTGGTATCGATCAGCTCTTCGGTCAATGCACCGATAATGCCATTGCGTCCGGCATAGAGCGTACCAATGCGGTCGCTGTGCTTGCGGCATGTTTCGATGACGCCGCAGGCACTGGCATTGATAACGGCCGTCACACCACCTGACTGCGCGTAAAAGGCGTTATTGGAGGTCATGAGCTTCCTGCTTCTTATGGATGAAGGTCGACCAGCGCCGTAGTGGCTGACCGCACTATCTCTCGGCAACGTGGCGCGCCTCTTGATGGGCAGCGCTGCTGTTGGGCGATCAGCCGGTCGATGGCCGGCATCGGGCATGGCCCGTGGGGCGATCATAGCGACTACCTGCAGGCCTGATCCAGTCAGGGATGCAGGATCAGCAGGTGAACCGGAGCCTGACGTTGATTCACGGCCCATGCTAGGCTGATCCGGCTTTTGACGGAGAGCCCTATTTTTCATGCATATTCACATTCTCGGCATCTGTGGCACGTTCATGGGCAGCCTGGCGCTGCTGGCACGCGAGCTTGGTCATCGGGTCACCGGCTCGGACAAGGGGGTCTATCCCCCCATGAGTACACAGCTTGCGGCCAGCGGCATCGAGATCGGCGACGGCTTTGATGCGGCCAATCTGATCCCCCGACCCGACCTGGTCATCATCGGCAACGCGCTGTCGCGCGGCAACGTCGAGGTCGAGGCCGTGCTCGATCAGCGCATTCCCTATACCTCGGGCCCCCAGTGGCTTTCAGACAACGTGCTGCAAAAGCGCCGGGTGCTGGCGGTGGCCGGCACCCATGGCAAGACCACCACGGCCAGTATGCTGGCGTGGATTCTCGAGCAGGCCGGGCTGTCGCCGGGCTTTCTGATCGGCGGTATCCCGCGCAATCTGGGCATTTCGGCACGGGCGGGGGCGCCCGGCGATGTCTTCGTGATCGAGGCCGACGAATACGACACGGCCTTTTTCGACAAGCGTTCGAAGTTCGTGCACTACCTGCCGGACGTGGCCGTGCTCAACAATCTGGAATTCGATCACGCCGACATTTTCAGTGACCTGGCGGCCATCGAGCGGCAGTTCCATCATCTGGTAAGGCTGGTACCCGGCAATGGTCAGCTGGTGGTGGCGGATAACGAGGAAGCGCTCTCTCGCGTGCTGGAGATGGGCACCTGGTCGCCGGTGGCGCGCTTCGGGCGCACGGGCCGGGCCCAGTGGCAGCTCGCGGATGGTGCCGATGACCGGCATTTTGTTGTCCGCGCGCCGCAGGGGGCGGTGACGGTCGAGTGGGGCATGAGCGGTGAGCACAACCGGCGCAATGCCCTGGCGGCGATGGCGGCGGCCAGCGCCGTTGGCGTAACGCCCGAGCAGTCCGCTGCGGCGCTGGCCACGTTTGCCTCGCCGCGCCGCCGGCAGGAGGTGCGCGGGCGTGTCAACGACATTGAGGTCATTGACGACTTCGCCCATCACCCGACGGCCATCGCCATGACGCTCGAGGGCCTGCGCGCCGCGCCCGCCAGCGGGCGGCTGATTGCCGTGATCGAGCCGCGCTCCAACACCATGAAGCTGGGCACCATGAAGGCCCGCCTGCCGGCAAGCGTGGCCAGCGCCGATCAGGTCTACTGGTACCAGCCGGCTTCTCTGGGCTGGTCGGTGGCCGAGGTTGCTGCGGCATGCCCGGTGCCGGCCCGGGCCATGACTACGACCGAGCAGTTGATCGAGACGCTGGTGGACCAGGCGCGTCCGGGGGATCGAATCGTTATCATGAGCAATGGCGGCTTTGACAACGTGCATGAGCGTTTATTGAACGCCCTTGAGCAGCGCCATGGCCACGCAGTGGAAAGCGGCGCCTGACCGGTCAGCCGGTGCCGGGACCATCGGCATGGTGCGATGGCCCCGGCACTGTCAGGACTGCAACAAGGCAGCGACAGGATGGCTAGAAGGCGGGCAGCCATACAATGCGCGCACTCACCAGCAGTATCGATGCCAGCGTCAGAAGGACCAGCTGCAAGGGCGTGGCGGCATTGGTCAGGGGGCGCCGGGCAAAAAGATGGTAGCTGATGCGGGTGGCTCCGCAGATGATCAGTCCCAGCAACGCGCCCCCGATCAGATCGCTGAGCCAGTGGACGCCAAAGGTCAGCCGTGACAGGGCCATGATGCTGGCGGCCACAATGGCAACCCAGTAGGGCCAGCGTCGGGCCCGGCTTGAAAGCCCTTCGGCGATGAAGGCCGCACTCAATCCCCAGAACACCACCGCTGTCGAGGCATGGGCGCTCGGATAGGAAAATGACCCGGTCAGATGCTCCGGCGTATCCGGCCGCGCGCGCCCGATCCACTGCTTGAGCGCCGTATTGCTGAAGGCCAGCAGCGTCAGGGCGCCGCCCCAGTGAATCACCGCGGCCAGCCGCTTTCTCAGCAGCAGCCAGACCAGCCAGGGCGTGAGCATGGCGATCACGCCCAGGGCGTCGCCGATGCGATCCAGTAGCGTCGAGGCGCGCAGCAGGGGCAGATTGTCGGGGCGGGAAAAGAAGCTCTGAGCCGCAATATCCAGCGACAGCGGCTGATGCAGTCCGGCCACCAGCCATGTCCAGCCGATAAAGGCGACGATGCCCGTCAGCAGCAGCACCATGGACGCCAGCGGTATCTCGCCACCGGCACGCCGCTGGCGAAGGCTCAGCCACAGCCGGCGCGTGATGGTGTGACAACGCGCCCGGATCAGAAGGGCGCGATAAAGGCGGCTGTCGCGATCCAGCTGTCGCCGCAGCGACGATAGCGCAAAGCCAAGGACAATGAGCATGAAAAACAGGGCGGAAAGCCACAGTTCTGCCCCCGGTGGCAGATGGACCATGCGCTGCCAGCTGCGCCCCAGATAGTAGCCGGGCAGCAGGTAGGCCGGTGCCCAGAGCAGCGCCGAGATCACGTTGACGATCAAAAAGCGCGCCGGCGGCATGTACATCATGCCGGCCACCATGGGAATGATGGGGCGTACCGGGCCGACAAAGCGTCCGAACGCCACCGACAGGGCGCCATGGCGGGTAAAGAAGCGCTCGCCCTTGTCGACCCAGTGGGGATGGCGATTGAACGGCCACCAGCCGCGCAGGCGATCACGCTGGGTGCGTCCGAGCCAGTAGCTGACGCCATCGCCGATCACGGCACCGATAAAGGCACTGAACATCAGCGCCATGATGGATACATTGTCATGGCCGGCCAGTGATGCCGCCGCCGTGAGCATGACCACACCGGGCATGATCAAACCGACCAGCGCCAGCGATTCGAGCAGGGCGACAGCGCCGACAATGAGGATCAGAATCATCGGGTCGTGTGCCCACTGATCGATCAGGGCAACAGGGTTCATCAGACAGGACTCCACACAATGACTGGCCGCGCCGGGCGCGGTTTTTACTGCTGCCGACAACTGGCTTATAGTGGCGATACATAAGTATCGGACGGGTAAACGTAAAATCGCCGGCCAGTATAGTCAGCCGCTGTGCTCTCCGATAGCGTCAGGAGTCGACGACAGACAAGCGCGGCCGCGCATTTGGGAAAAGGAGAACAGCGCAGATGATGTCTGAGATGCAGCAAGAGGGTAGCGATATTGCCACGCGCATGACGCGGCTGGGCCAGCAGGCGCGCCGGGCGTCCCGGACGCTGCGCAGCAGTACCACACAGCAGCGCAACGGCGCACTCATTGCCATGGCCGCCGAGCTGTCGCAGCAGCGCGATGTGCTGCTGGAGGCCAACGCGCGCGATGTCGCCCGCGGCGAACAGGAGGGGCTGTCGGAGGCGCTGATGGATCGGCTGCGGCTGACGCCGGCGCGCATCGACGCCATGATTGCCGGGCTTGAAACCGTGGCGTCCCTGCCGGATCCGATCGGCGGGGTCGATGATCTTCGCACCCAGGCCAACGGCCTGCGCATCGGGCGCATGCGCACGCCGCTGGGCGTGATCGGCATCATCTATGAATCGCGCCCCAACGTGACGGTGGACGCCGCCGCGCTGTGTCTCAAGGCCGGTAACGCCGCCATCCTGCGCGGCGGCTCGGAAGCCTTCGAGTCCAACTGTGCCATCGCGCGCTGTATCGCCTCGGGGCTTGAGCAGGCCGGGCTGCCGGGGCATGCCGTGCAGCTGATCGAAACGACCGATCGTGAGGCCGTGGGCGCGCTGATCACGGCTCGCGAGTATGTGGACGTGATCATTCCCCGGGGCGGAAAGTCGCTGATCCAGCGTGTCTCGGAGCAGTCGAGCATTCCGGTCATCAAGCATCTGGAAGGGCTCTGCCATATCTTCGTGGACCGCCACGCCTCGCTGGAGATGGCTTTTGATATTGCCTTCAATGCCAAGTGCTTTCGCTATGGCATCTGCGGTGCCATGGAGACGCTGCTGGTGGATCGGACCGTGGCCGAGACCTTTTTGCCCGGCATGATTGAGCGGTTCCAGAGCGAGGGGGTCACGGTGCGCGGCTGCGATCGGGTGCAGGCGCTGGCCGACGTCGAGCCGGCCACCGAGGAGGACTGGCTGACCGAGTATCTGGGCCCATACCTGTCCATTCGTGTGGTCGACGACATGGACGCCGCCATCGATCACATCAATCACTACGGCTCTCACCACACCGATGCCATTGTCAGTGACCATTTCGGACATACTCAGCGGTTTCTGGCAGAGGTGGATTCCAGCTCGGTCATGATCAATGCACCGACCTGCTTTGCCGATGGCGCGCAGTACGGGCTGGGCGCCGAGATCGGTATTTCCACCGACAAGCTGCATGTCCGGGGGCCGGTAGGGCTCGAGGGACTGACCACGCGTAAATATATCGTGCTGGGCGATGGTCATGTCAGAACATAAGCCACGTGTCGCCATGTTTGGCGGCACCTTCAATCCGGTACATATCGCGCATCTGCGCGCGGCGGTGGAGCTGCGCGATGCGCTTGCGCTGGATGCCGTGCATATGGTGCCGGCCCATCTGCCGCCACATCGCAGCGCGCCAGGGGTGAGTTCCGAGGATCGTCTGAGCATGCTGAAGCTGGCGCTGGCGGACACGCCGGGGCTGATGGCCGACGACCGCGAAATCCGTCGGGACGGGCCGTCATGGTCGCTGGACACGCTCGCCTCCCTGCGCGAACAGTACGGCGCATCGGCACGCCTTGTCATGGTGCTGGGGCGTGATGCCTTTTTGAAACTGCACGAATGGCACGAGCCCGAAGCGCTTTTCGGTTACGCCCATATTGTCGTGATCGGGCGTCCGGAAAGTGATGAAGCGCACTGTCAGGCGCTCGAGGAACTGATCAAAAATCGCCGTGTGGCGAGCGTTGATGCTCTCATGGACACGCCCTGCGGCAGGGTGCTTGATTATGATCGCACCACGGCAATGGCGATCTCTGCGACCGGCATTCGCCGGACGCTGGCGGCCGGTCGCAGCGTGCGGTATCTGATGCCGCCGGACGTTGAAGCCTTCATCGATCGCCACGGCCTTTACAGTGAGCCTCCGGCGTAGCATCGGTGACGCGCCAAAAGCTGCAAATGTCTATGGTGCATGCGCTCGACAGCGGTACAATGCGCTTTAAACCCTTTATCTCCGAGGAGCTATGCAGACAGAACTTTCCTCTCTGGTGGTTGACGCCCTGGAAGAGCTCAAGGGGCGTGATATCGCCGAGCTCGATGTCTCCGCCATGACCAGCGTGACCGATGTCATGGTGGTGGTCAGCGGTACGTCCAACCGACACGTGAAAGCCCTGGCGGATAACGTGCTGGAGCGCGCCAAAAACGAGGGCGTTCGTCCTCTGGGTGTGGAAGGCGAGGCCGGCAGCGACTGGGTGCTGGTGGATCTGGGAGATGTGGTGGTGCATGTCATGATGCCCGATGCCCGCAAGCTCTATGATCTGGAAAGACTCTGGAGTGAACTGCCCAGTGACCTGAAGCGTCACGAGGCTGTCGGTGAGCACCACTCTTGAAACTGAAAATGCTTGCCGTCGGCACGCGCATGCCGGGCTGGGTCACGCAGGGCGTTGAAGAGTATCGCAAGCGGCTGCCGCGCGAGATGTCGCTTGACGTGGTCGAGCTGTCCCCCGGACCGCGCCAGAAAAGCGCCGATCCGGCAAAAGCGATACGCGTTGAGGGCGATCGTCTGCTGTCGAAAATCCGGGACAATGAACTCGTGGTGGCGCTCGATGTCGAAGGCAGGCCATGGTCGACACCGGCGCTGTCAGAGCGCATGCGCGACTGGCAGATGTCGGGCAGCGATGTGTCACTGCTGGTCGGCGGCCCTGACGGGCTGGATCAACGCTGCCTGTCCCGGGCCGATCTTCGCTGGTCGCTGTCGCCCCTGACGCTGCCTCATCCGCTGGTCCGTGTGTTGCTGGCCGAACAGCTCTATCGCGGCTGGACGCTGATGACCGGGCATCCCTACCATCGCTAGCGGGGTCCGGGCGCGTATCGTTTAACGTGCCCCGGGTGGCTTATCCGCTCACTGTTTTTGGGCAATATCGTCAATGCGCCCACGTCGCGCCACGCTGAAGGATTCCGAACAACAGGCCCGCATCTTCCGCCATCGCAGCATTCTGGCGGCGTTTTTCGTGCTTATCATGTTCTCCGGCCTGATCGGGCGCATGGTGTGGCTACAGGTTGTTCAACACGATGTCTTTATCACGCGCTCGGATAAAAACCGCATGCGCGTCGAGCCGTTACCGCCCAACCGCGGTCTGATCTTTGACCGCAACCATCAGGTGCTGGCCGAAAATCGCCCGACCTACAACCTCACGCTGGTGCGCGAACAGGCCGGCGATGTCAGCCAGACCATCGATCGTTTGATCAATATTCTCGATCTGCCCGAGGATCAGCACGATGTGCTGATACAGCGCTCCCGGGAGCGGCTGCGCTCCTATGAGCCGGCACTGTTGCTCAGCGACCTTGATGAAGAGCAGATCGCCAGAATCGCGATCAATCGCTATCGCCTGCCCGGCGTGGAGGTCGAGGCCCAGCTGATTCGCTATTACCCCGACGGCGAGTGGATGTCGCACGTGCTGGGGTATGTCGGGCGTATCAGTCAGGAGGATCAGCAGCGCATCGATACCAGCAACTACGCCGGCACCCACTTTATCGGCAAGACCGGTATCGAGCGATTCTATGAAGATGAGCTGCATGGCCGGGCGGGGGTACGGCGGGTGGAAACCAACGCCCGGGGCAGGGCGCTGCGCGAGATCGATCGCACGCCGCCGCAGCCCGGCAAGAACCTGACGCTGACGCTGGATTCGGGGCTTCAAAAGCTTGGCCATGAGCTTTTGAAGGGCAAGCGCGGCGCGGTCGTGGCCATCGAGCCGGCGACCGGGGCCATTCTGGCCATGGTATCCGAGCCCGGTTTTGACAATAACCAGTTCGTGACCGGTATCGATACGAAATCCTACGCTGCCCTGCGCGACGATGTCGACATGCCGCTCTATAACCGCGCTGCCCGCGGGCAGTACCCGCCGGCCTCCACGGTCAAGCCCTACATGGCCTCCGCCGGTCTGGAGTACGGGCTGATCCAGCCTTCCGATACGGTGTACGACCCGGGCTATTATCAGCTGCCCAACGATTCCCGACGCTATCGCAACTGGCTGCGCTGGGGGCATGGCCGGGTCGACATGAAACGAGCCATTACGGTCTCCAACGACACCTATTTCTTCAGCCTTGCCCACCGCATGGGCATCGACCGACTCTCGGAGTTCATGCACAAGTATGGCTTCGGTGAGGATCACAGCCTTGATGTCTGGGGTGCCGGCGATGGCCTGATGCCCAGTCGTGACTGGAAGCGGGGCCGCTACAACCAGGCATGGTATCCGGGTGAAACGCTGTCGGTGGGCATCGGGCAGGGTTACTGGCTGGCGACTCCCCTGCAGATGGCGACGGCCGTGGCCGTGCTGGCCAACGATGGCGAATGGGTGCGTCCGCATCTTGCCATGCAGGTGGGGGACGAGAAGATCGCGCCACCTTTCGAGAATACGCCTGACGATGTGGAACTGGATAACCCGCGCTGGTGGGATCTGATTCACGATGCCATGGAAAACGTCATGACCGGCAGCGAAGGGTCGGGGCGTGCTTCGGGGCGCAATCTTCAATACCGCATGGCGGGCAAGTCGGGGACGGCGCAGGTCTTTACGCTGGGCCAAAAGGAGAAGTATAACGCCGCCGAACTCGAAGAGCGTTTGCACGATCATGCCCTGTTTACCGCTTATGCGCCGGTGGATGACCCGAAAATTGCCGTGGCCGTGATCGTGGAAAACGGCGGCGGGGGCAGCCGTGTCGCTGCGCCGATCGCCCGCGAAATGCTGGATGCCTGGCTTCTGCCGGGCATGAAATCCGGGGATGAGGCGCAGCATCATGCCCGGCAAAACGAACATGCCGCCGATCGGATGGCGACGGGGGACTGACAATGATGATCGACTACTGGCAGCGGGTGTATCGCCGCAGCCGTCGACAGTATCAGCGTCTTGGCTGGCGCACGCTGCATCTTGATCCGTGGCTGTTGCTGGCCCTTTTGACCATTGTCGGCGGCGGGCTGATCGTGCTCTATAGTGCCGGCGGCGAGTCCACCTATCTGGTAGAGGCCCAGGCGCTGCGCTTCGTGGCCGCCTTCGTGGTCATGCTGCTGATTGCCCAGATATCGCCGCGTACCATGCAGCGCTTTGCGTGGTTCTTTTATGTCGTCGTTACCCTGATGCTGGTCGCCGTGGATATCATCGGCACGCATGCCATGGGGGCGCAGCGCTGGCTGACCATTCCGGGCGTCATCCGCTTTCAGCCTTCCGAGCTGATGAAGCTCGCCATGCCGATGATGATCGCGGCCTATCTGTCGCGGCGGGTCCTGCCGCCCGGCTGGCTCGATCTGCTGGTCTGTTTGGCCCTGATGGGCGTACCGGTCGGGTTGATTGCCAATCAGCCCGATCTGGGAACATCCATGCTGGTGACGGCCTCGGCCGTATTCGTGATCCTGCTGGCCGGACTCTCCTGGCGCTTCGTGGCGGTCTGTGCAGGCCTTGGCATCGCGGCCATGCCGCTTTTGTGGTTC
This sequence comes from Kushneria sp. AK178, assembly GCF_053903105.1. Classification (NCBI taxonomy): domain Bacteria; kingdom Pseudomonadati; phylum Pseudomonadota; class Gammaproteobacteria; order Oceanospirillales; family Halomonadaceae; genus Kushneria; species Kushneria sp. AK178. The sequence goes on from NZ_CP096381.1 coordinate 1,635,842, forward strand.
AACATGCACCAGTACCAGCGTCAGCGGGTGCTGACCTTTCTGAATCCGGAAAGCGACCCGCTGGGGACCGGCTGGAATATCATACAGTCCAAGACCGCTATCGGGTCGGGCGGTATTCACGGCAAGGGCTGGATGCAGGGCACCCAGTCGCAGCTGGAGTTTTTGCCCGAGCGTCATACCGACTTCATCGTGGCCGTTCTCGGCGAGGAGTTCGGACTGATCGGCATGGCCATGCTGATGAGCTGCTATCTGCTGCTGATATGGCGCGGGCTTTACATGGCCAATCAGGCGAATGACACCTTCGGCAGATTGCTGGGCGGCAGTCTGATCCTGACCTTTTTTGTCTATGTGTTTGTCAACGTGGGCATGGTCAGCGGCGTGTTGCCCATAGTGGGTGTGCCGCTGCCCCTGATCAGCTACGGAGGCACGGCCAGCGTGACCCTGATGGCCGGCTTCGGTATGCTGATGGCCGTTTTTACCCACCACAAGACCACGCCACGCTAGAGAGAGTCGGGATGAAGCCGGATCGATGTCATTCAGGTAGGAAATGGCGCTGGGCCATGGCAATGCTGCTGGCGGTATCGCCGCTGGTGAACGCGGCAGGGGAGTATGACCCGGCCAACAACGATCAGGCACGCGACATGGTCGATCGTCTTGCCGAAGACGGGCTGGATCGCCAGGCGCTGACCTCGACCCTGCAGCAGGCCAGTCGCCAGCAGGGCATCATCGACGCGATTTCAAAGCCTGCCGAGCGCCATCTGCGCTGGGATCAGTATCGCGATATCTTTATCAAGCCCGAGCGCGTGGCCGGTGGGGTGGATTTCATTCGTGCCCATCGCGATGCCATGGCCCGCGCCGAGCAGGAATACGGCGTGCCGCGCGAGATCATCGCCGCCATCATCGGCGTGGAAACCTGGTACGGGCGCCATACCGGCAGCCATCGCGTTCTCGATGCCCTGACCACGCTGGCTTTCGACTATCCGCCTCGCAGCGACTTCTTCGGCCGCGAGCTGGCAGCCTTTCTGACCCTGACCAGCGAACAGGGGCTGGACGCGCAGGCGCTCAAGGGCTCCTATGCCGGCGCCATGGGGCTGCCTCAGTTCATGCCCAGCAGCTATCAGGCCTACGCGGTCGACTTCAACCATGATGGCGTCAAGGATCTCTGGGAGGAGCCCGTTGATGCCATCGGCAGCGTGGCCAACTACTTTGCCGAGCATGACTGGCGTCCGGGGCGGCCGTTGACAGTGGCCGCACACCTCGAGGCTGACAAGGCGCCCGATGACATCGATTTCAATCAGGCCAAACCGCCCTATATGACGGTGGGGGCGCTCAGGGATCACGGCATCGTTGCGGATATCGACATTGCCGACAACGAGTCAGTGATTCCGCTGGCGCTCGATTACGCCGAGGGTCATGACGACTACCTGTTCGGCCTGCACAATTTCTATGTGATTACGCGCTATAACCACAGCCATCTCTACGCCATGGCCGTGACCACACTGGCCGAGCAGATTCAGGCGGCACTCCAGCGGGAGAGTTGACGTGTCATTGTTGAAGGGCTCGCGGGCCGGCCGTCTGCGCTACCCGGGGCTGCTGGTGATAACGGCCATGCTGATCGGGGGCTGTGCCAGCGGCAGCGGTGGCTCGGGCGGGCGCTATGCCATGTCCCATGATGCCTATCCGGACGAGCAGGTGGATGTCTCCCGGGTACCCGATGCCGTACCGCGGGTGGAACCGCTTTCACGCAGTGGCAACCAGTCCACATATCAGGTGCGGGGCAAGCGCTATCACGTGCTCTCCTCGAGCCAGGGGTACAGCCAGACGGGGCTGGCGTCCTTCTATGGCCGGAAGTTTCAGGGCTACGATACGGCCAACGGCGAGCAGTACGACATGTATGCCATGTCGGCAGCGCATCGCTCCCTGCCGCTGCCCACCTTTGCGCGCGTAACCAACCTGGCCAACGACCGCTCCGTGATTGTTCGCGTCAATGATCGCGGCCCGTTTCATGATGATCGTTTGATTGATCTCTCCTATGCAGCAGCGTCTCGACTGGATATGCTCGGCGATGGCACTGCCAGGGTGCGGGTAACCGCGATAGATCCGCGTCAGTGGCAGGCACAACACAACAATGATCAACGCATGGCTGCCCGGTCGGAAGGCGAGGGCGTTTCGGTGACGTCCGGAACCGACGCGCCGCGCCGACAGGGCGTCAATGCGTCGTCAATACAATCGCATGTTCCTGCCACCGGCAGCAGTAATCAGGCGGGTGCCGTTTATCTGCAGGTGGCAGCACTGGGATCGGACGCGCAGGCCCGGGCGCTCAGGGACAGGCTCGAAGCGCGGCTATCACGGCCGGTTCGGGTCACACGACATGCCGCCATGCACCGGGTACAGGTGGGGCCACTCGCGGATCCGATCATGGTGGAATCAGTCAGGTCCGAACTGCATGACGCAGGCTATGACCAGCTGCATCAGGTCACTGGTACGGACTGAATACAAGCAAACAGAGAAAGGCAATATGACCCTTTTTGCAGTAAACGTACGCCGTTGGCGCCACCTTGTCGCATTCTCCTCACTGGCGCTGACACTGACTGCGGCGCCCGCCATGGCATCCGATGGCCCGTCTCCTTCCAGTTTCATTCCGTCACCGCCGGGGCTTGCCGCCACCTCGTGGGTGCTGATGGATGCCAAATCCGGGCGTGTTCTGGTCGAGCATGATGGCAATGAGCGTGTGCCGCCGGCCAGTCTGACCAAGATGATGACCGCCTATATTGCCGAAAACGAGATCGAAAACGGCAATATGTCCGCCGAGGATGAAGTGCGCATCAGCAAGGAGGCCTGGCAGACCGGCGGGTCGCGCATGTTTGTCAAGGTCAACAGCTACGTGCCGGTCCAGGCGCTGATGCAGGGCATCGTGGTACAGTCAGGCAACGATGCCACCGTGGCGCTCGCCGAACACATCGCCGGCAGCCAGTCATCGTTTGCCGATCTGATGAACGAGCATGCGCGTCAGATGGGGCTGCAGAACACGCACTTCATGAACCCGACCGGTCTGCCGGACCCCGATCACTACTCCTCGGCCTATGACATGGCGGTGATCGCGCGCCATATCATCAATGATTTTCCCGAGCATTATTCCCTTTATGCCGAGAAATACTTTACCTGGAACGGCATCAAGCAGCCCAACCGCAACCTGCTGCTGTGGCGTGACAAGACGGTCGATGGACTGAAGACCGGCCATACCGAAGAGGCCGGGTACTGCTTGGTGGCCTCGGCTCAGCAAAGCGATACCCGCCTGATTGCGGCAGTCATGGGGACCAACTCGGAAGAGGCCCGATCGCAGGAGACCCAGAAGCTCTTGAGCTATGGTTTCCGCTATTTCCAGACCCAGAAGGTGTATGACGCCGGGCAGGTGCTCACGAGTGCGCGCGTATGGGGCGGCACCCAGGATGAGGGCAGCTTTGGCGTTGCCAACGACGTGTACCTGACCGCCTCGAAGCAAAACGATGCAGGGCTTTCCAACCGCATCAATATCGACGGGGACCTGCAGGCGCCCATCCAGGCCGGCCAGCGCTATGGCACCGTCCAGATCGTACAAAATGACGAGGTCATCGACGAGCAGCCGCTGGTCGCGCTTGAAAGCATCGAGCAGGGTGGTCTGTTCAAGCGTCTCTGGGACGGGCTCCTGAAGTTCGTTCAGGGCCTGTTCTGACGTCTGACGATCAAGTCAGGTCCATGACCATGAGGGGGGATTCGGCTGACGAATCCCCCCTTTTCCATTAAAATGGCCGGTAATCGGGCGAATTTTCTGCCTGCAATGATCAAGAGGTTTATCATGTCCGGGCCTTCATCCCAAAAGCCTGCTGCCATCCTGTCGTCTCCCGGTGATGCCGGTAAACACCAGGAGGCACCGAAAATCGAGTTTCCCTGTGATTACGCCATCAAGATCGTGGGGAACAACGATGTCGAGTTCGATCGTGACATGCTCGATATCGTGGAGCGCTTCTCACCGGAGCTTGACCGCTCCCGGGTGACCCATCGCGACAGCCGCAATGGCAAGTATCGTTCCCTGCATGTCACCATTTATGCCACCGGCGAAGAGCAGCTCAACGAGCTGTTTGTCGCGCTCAAGGCCACCGGTCGTGTGCAGATGGTGCTTTGATTCCTGCCGGCTTTCCCCGAGGTAGCCCTGATGAGCGACACAAGGCTGGATGATCAGTCCATTGGCGTATATCGTCTGGGGGTATGTGACTACACCACGATCTGGGAGGCGATGCGCCGTTTTACCGATGAGCGCGATGCCACGACTCAGGATCAGATCTGGCTGGTCGAACACTTCCCCGTCTTTACCCAGGGGCGAGCCGGCCGGCCCGAGCATCTGCTCAATCCCGGCAATATTCCGCTGGTGCACAGTGACCGTGGCGGACAGGTCACCTATCATGGGCCCGGGCAGCTGGTCATGTACCCCCTGATTGATGTCAAAAGGCGACGTATCGGGGTGCGTGCCATGGTGGATGCCCTTGAAAATGCCGTGATCCGCTCGCTGGGCGAGCATGGCATCAGCGCCCGCTCGCGCGCCGATGCGCCGGGCGTCTACGTGGCGGATGCCAAGATTGCCTCGCTCGGACTGCGTATTCGCCGGGGCAGCAGCTTCCACGGCATTGCCTTCAATATCGATATGGATCTTTCCCCCTTTGACCATATCAACCCCTGCGGTCATGCAGGGCTTAGAATGACACAGCTTCGCGATCTGTCGTCGCAACCACCGGACATGGCGCGTGAAGCACAAGGATTGCTCGGAGCCTTTGCCGCCGAACTCGGCAACCCCGAGCTTCAGGAGATGGTGAGCGCACCCGGGGTGCTGACCCACATTTCTCGAGTAACAGGATCAAACTGATGACCGAGACGACTGCTACCACCCCCAAACAGCGGGCCGAAAAAGGTGTCAAGCTGCGCGGCGCCGACAAGGTATCCCGCATTCCGGTCAAGGTCATCCCGACCGAGACCCTGCCGACCAAGCCGGACTGGCTCAAGGTGCGCATGCCCATCTCCCCGGAGGTGACACGCATCAAGGAGACCCTGCGCCGGCACAAGCTGGTCACGGTATGCGAAGAGGCGTCCTGCCCCAATCTGGGTGAGTGTTTCAACGGCGGTACCGCCACCTTCATGATCATGGGGGACATCTGCACGCGCCGCTGCCCGTTCTGTGACGTTGCCCACGGCCGTCCCAACGCGCTCAACGAAGACGAACCGCGCGAGCTGGCCGAAGCCATCGCGGAGATGCGTCTGAAGTATGTCGTGATCACCTCCGTGGATCGTGACGATCTGCGCGATGGCGGCGCGCAGCACTTCAACAACTGCATCGAAGAGATCAGAAAGCGCAGCCCCGACCTCGAGGTCGAGGTGCTGGTGCCGGACTTTCGCGGTCGCATGGAGAAGGCGATCGATATCATGCGTCAGGAGCCGCCGGATGTGTTCAATCACAATCTGGAAACGGTGCCGTCGCTGTATCGTCGCGTGCGTCCGGGCGCGGACTACCAGTGGTCGCTGGATCTGCTCAAGCGCTACAAGGAGGCCCGCCCCGAAGTGCTGACCAAGTCAGGGCTGATGCTGGGCGTTGGTGAAACCGATGACGAGGTGGTCGAGGTCATGCGTGACCTGCGCGCCCATAACGTCGACATGCTTACCCTCGGGCAGTACATGCAGCCCTCGCGTAGTCACCTGCCGGTCGATCGCTGGGTGCATCCCGACACCTTTGCCTGGTTTGCCGAGAAGGGCTACGAGCTGGGCTTCAAGCATGTTGCGTCGGGCCCGCTGGTGCGTTCGAGCTACCATGCCGACAAGCAGGCTCACGGCGAAAGAGTTTCCTGAGCCGTGTGACGCTGGCCACTACCCTTGTTGTTCAACGACGCCCGGCACTGCCGGGCGTTGTCGTTTTCGCTATCCTTATTAACAGTCACGATAATCGTCTCGATAGGTATGAACGTCTGAACCATTTCATGGTGTAACGGTCGGTAATCATGACGGTCGTCAAGTGGAGGGTGCCATGCTGATCAGGACACGAAAGCCTCACCACATCGGTGAAAACGAAACCACGCCGGAGTCGGTCTATCAGGCGCGCCGACGCTTCATGACAGGGGTGGCAAGCCTTGGCATGGCGGCAGCTCTGCCGCGCGGGGTATGGGCAGCGTCTCGATATGACGATGTCGAGTCGGGCAGCCGGCCCGACTGGTTCGCTTCACGCCTTGACGATACGCAGTGGCAGGCGGTGACGGCAGGGGAAAACGACAAGCTCACGCCTTTCGATGATGCCTCGCACTACAACAACTTTTTCGAATTCGGCACCAGCAAGGACGACCCCTATAAACATGCCGGTGCCATGACCACCGAGCCCTGGACTATCGAGATCGATGGCGAGGTGGCCCGACCCGGGACGCTGGATGTCGATCAGTTGCTGGGCGAACACCAGCTGGAGGAGCGCATCTATCGCCTGCGCTGTGTCGAGGCGTGGTCGATGGTCATTCCGTGGCTGGGCGTGCCGCTATCAAAGATCCTCAAGCGCGCCGAGCCGACCAGCGACGCGAAGTTCGTGCGCTTTCAGACCCTGGTGCGCCCCGAGGAGATGCCGGGGCAGCGCTCGCGCTTCGCCCTGATCGACTGGCCCTATCAGGAGGGGCTGCGCATGGATGAGGCGATGCATCCGCTGACGATTCTGAGCGTGGGCATGTACGGACGGGTGCTGCCCAACCAGAACGGCGCGCCCGTACGGCTGGTGGTGCCCTGGAAATACGGTTTCAAGAGCATCAAGTCGATCGTGCGTATTTCGCTAGTGAAAGAGCAGCCGCCGACCGCCTGGCCCTCCATCAATGCCAGTGAATACGGCTTTTACTCCAACGTGAACCCGGATGTGGACCATCCGCGCTGGAGCCAGGCACGTGAGCGACGCCTGCCCAACAGCCTGTTCAGTACCAACATGATCGATACGCAAATGTTCAACGGCTACGGGGACGAGGTGGCGTCTCTCTACAAGGGCATGGACCTGCGGAAGTACTTTTGATGCGACTCTGGCGAAGTGCGGTTTTCGTGGCAGCGCTGCTGCCGTTTCTCTGGTGGGCCTTTCAGGTGGCAGCAGGGCAGGCCGGTCCCGAGCCCGGGCAGTATCTGCTGCTCAATTTCGGCCAGTGTGCGCTGATCCTGCTGCTGGTGACCCTGAGTCTGACACCGCTGATGAAGCTGACCCGCTGGAAGGGATTTGCCGTGATTCGTCGTCAGCTGGGGCTCTGGACCTTCAGCTACGCCGCGCTGCACCTGACCAGCTATCTGCTGTTCATACTGGGACTGAATGTCTCGGCACTGGGCGAAGACCTGCAGCGTCGGCCCTATATCATTGTCGGCTTTGCCGCGCTTTTGCTGCTGCTGGCACTGGCGGTCACCTCCAATCGCTACTCCATGAAGCGTCTCGGCAAGCGCTGGAAGTTGCTGCACCGGCTGGCTTATATCGCGCTGGCGCTGGTGCTGTTGCACTTTTTCTGGGTCGTGCGTGCCGACATGGGGCAGTGGAGTGGCTATGCACTGGCCGGTGGAGTGCTGATGCTGCTTCGCATCCCGGTGATCTCGCGGGCACTCGGCAGGGTGGTTCCCCGGCGGGGCAGTACGTCCCGGGCGTGACGCATCTGATGACAACGCCGGCCCGGGGCCGGCGTTTTGAATCAACCGCTGTGGCGTGCTAGTCCATGGCGGTCAGTACCAGCTTGCCGATGGTGTGACCCTCTTCCAGCATCCGATGGGCGCGGGTCAGATTCTCGACATTGAGCGGCCCGACAATCTCGCCCAGCGTGCTGCGCAGCCGGCCTTCATCGAGCAGACGCGCTATGGTGGTCAGTGCTGCACCCTGCTGTTCGCGCTGCACGTCATGAAGCGGGCGGGCGAACATGAACTCCCAGTGGAAGCTGGCAGCCTTGCCCTGCAGCGCGTTGAGGTCTACCTGCTGCTTTGTCTCGGCAATCGCCACGATCTCGCCGAGCGGCCTGATCAGGGACACCATATTGTCCCAGTGCACCCCGATGTCGTGACAGTTGAAGATGTAATCGACGTTATCGAGGCCGAGGCGCTGGAGCTCGTTGACGAGATCGTGATGGTTTACCACGTCATGAGCGCCCATGTCGCGGCACCACTGTGCTGATTGATCGCGCGAGGCCGTGGCGATAACGCGAATGCCGGTCAGCTGGCGGGCCATCTGAATGGCGATCGAGCCCACGCCGCCGGCGCCATTGATGATCAAAAGCGTCTGATCACCGTGGTCGCTGGTATCCTGCGCCAGATGCAGCTTGTCAAACAGCGCCTCCCAGGCCGTCAGAGCCGTCAGCGGCATGGCCGCGATTTCCTCGATATCGAGCGTCTCGGGGGCGCGTGCCAACAGACGCGAATCGATCAGCTGGTACTGGGCGTTGCAGCCGGGGCGGCTGACTTCGCCGGAGTAGTAGACGCGCTCGCCAACGGCCAGACCGCTGACACGGTCGCCAATGGCTTCCACGATGCCTGTGGCATCCCAGCCCAGCACGGTGGGCTCACTGATCTCTCCCAGCGCACCCGCGCGCACCTTGGTATCCACCGGATTGACCGAGACAGCCTCGATACGCACCAGAACATCTTCTCCCTCGGGTGAGGGGCGCTCGATGTCGATGGCTTCAAAGGCGCCGGGGGCGTTGATATCGCTGGCGCCGCGTGTGGCAATGGCTTTCATGGTCTCTCCCTTGATTAACGGACGCAGGCTGATGCGTCATCCTCTAGACTATCAGCCACCAATCTGGACCATGATGCCAGCCGATGCCAGCCGCCGTGCTGGTGGTGACATGGCACGCTAGAAGAGAGAACGCATGACACATGACTGGTTAGCCTTTGCCAAGGAACTCCGATCCATTGCCCAGACCGGGCAGACCTATACCACCAACAAGTATGAACTGGCGCGCTATCAACAGCTGGAAGCGCTGACCAACCAGATGTTTGCCGTGCTCGGGGATGTGCCGATCGAGAAAATCGAAAACCTGATCATTCCCGACCGCGGCTACGCGACGCCCAAGGTGGATGTCCGCGGGGCGGTCTTTGATGATCAGGGCCGCGTGCTGCTGGTCCGCGAAATCAAGGATGGACTCTGGACGCTGCCCGGCGGCTGGGCCGACGTTAACGAAGGCCCCAGTGCCGGCGTGCTCAAGGAGATTGTCGAGGAGTCCGGCCATCGGGCGAGCCAGCCGCGTCTGGCCATGCTCAAGGACCGCAGCCTTCACCCCTATGCCCACTATTCGCCGGATCATATCTACAAGCTCTTTTATGTCTGTACGCATGAGGGCGGCGAATTCGTGCCCAATAACGAGACGGATGCGGCCGAATTCTTTGATCTCGACGATCTGCCGCCGCTGTCCGAGGGACGAACGCTGCCCATCGATATTCACGAATGCTGGGCCTTTGCCAACTCCGGGGCGGCCGGTATCTACAGCGACTGATGGCCATCGCCGGTATTGATCGGCTGCTGCATGCCGACTGGAGTCTGTCGCCTGCCAGGCGCTGGTACGCCCGGGCGCAGCGTATCGACGGCCAGTGGCAGGTCAGTGACCCGGTCCGCATCCGGGATGTCCACGGCTGGCGTGACAGCGTGCTGATGGCTTCTCGAGAGGGCGCCACCCTGGCCGGATTCGATTTTCCGATCGGCGTGCCCGAGCGATGGGCCGAGCAGGCCGACGTTACCCGTTTCAGGACTTTCCTTGAGGCGATGGAGGCCCCTCGATGGGATCAGTTTTTTGATACGGCTTCGATCCCGTCGGAGATCTCGCCGACGCGGCCCTTTTATCCGCAGCGGGCCTGCAAGGGAATACGTCAGTCTGACCTCACACAGGCGCTGGGGGTCGAGAGCTTCGACGCGCTGCGTCGGTCGTGTGAGCGGGATATGCCCGGACGCAAGCCCTGTCCGCTGTTCTGGACGCTGGGCGCCAATCAGGTCGGCAAGGCCGCTCAATCGGGCTGGCAGAGCGTAATCCAGCCGGGCATGGCCCAGGGCGCAGCGCTATGGCCCTTTGATGGTACGCTGGTCGAGCTTGCCGACACGCATCGCTGCATCCTGTGTGAGACCTGGCCGACGCTGGCGGCCCGGCTGATGGGGGTTGAGCTATCAGGACGTCAGAGCAAGCGCCGCCGGGCAGATCGCATCGAAGCCGGTCGTCATCTGTTGGACACCGCATTGCCGGTGACATGGGAGGCGCCTGCCAAAGCATCGCTCGAATCGGGGTTCGGCGAGCGCGCTGACGGTGAGGACCCCTTTGACGCCATGCTGGGGCTTTTGATGATGATCGCCGTGGTGGAGGGGCAGCTGCCGGCGTCATCCACGCTGTCGCCCGTGGCGCGCCATCTTGAAGGGTGGATACTGGGGTTTGATGACGCGATAGCGCCGAAAGGGTGATCGGGCGCTGATAACAGAAAAGGCCTTCAAGTGAAGGCCTTTTTTGAGACGGATCGATGTGTCGCGTGGCCGCTATCAGCCGATGTGTTCGCCGACCTGTACAATCTTCATGGCGTTGGTGCCGCCCTGGGCGCTGACGTGATCGCCGCGGGTCAGGATGACGTAGTCGCCCGGGTTGGCCAGCGCCCGCTTCTCGAGTTCGGAGACGGCGCGCTGGTTGACCTCGGCATTGGGCATGTCATCGGTATTGAACTCGATGGCAAACACGCCGCGGTAGAGCGCCATGCGACGCAGCGTACGCGGATGTGACGACAGGGCCACAATGGGCAGGCCGGAACGAATGCGCGAGGCGATCAGCGGCGTATAGCCGGTCTCGGTCAGGCAGGCGATCGCTGCCACGCCTTCGAGGTGGTTGGCCGCGTACATGGCCGACAGGGCCACGGTTTCATCAATGCGATGAAACTCATCGGCCATGCGATGCTTGGATTCCTGAGCGGCGCGTTCGCGCTCGGCACCCATGCAGCAGCGATCCATCGCCTCGATGGTCTCGACCGGGTAGCTGCCGGCGGCGGTTTCGGCGGAGAGCATGACCGCATCGGTGCCATCCAGCACCGCATTGGCCACGTCAAAGACTTCGGCGCGCGTTGGCAGCGGCGATTCGATCATCGATTCCATCATCTGCGTGGCCGTAATGACCGCACGATTGAGCGTGCGGGCACGGGCGATCATGCGCTTCTGGACACCGATGAGCTGCGCATCGCCGATCTCGACGCCCAGATCGCCGCGGGCCACCATGACAGCATCGGAAGCGATAATGATCCCGTCCAGCGTGGCGGCATCGGCCACGGCTTCGGCACGCTCGACCTTGGCGACCAGAGCAATGTTCTTGCCGGCCTCTCCAAGCAGATCACGCGCCAGCTGCATGTCAGCGCCGGAGCGCGGGAAGGAGACTGCCAGGAAATCGACTTCCAGGTCGATCGCGGTTTTCATGTCCTCGCGATCCTTGTCGGTCAATGCTGCCGCCGACAGGCCGCCACCCTGTTTGTTGATGCCCTTGTTATTGGAGAGGGTGCCCCCCACTTCAACGCTACATTCGATACGTCCGCCGTCGACGCGATTGACCTTGAGCACGACGCGGCCGTCGTCGAGCAGCAGAACATCGCCGCTTTGAACGTCGTCGGCAAGCGCCTTGTAGTCACAGCCGACCTGATGGTTATCGCCTTCGTCGCGGCCCAGATTCACGTCGAGAACAAAGTCCTGACCGTTTTCAAGCTCGACCGAACCGTTGGCAAAGCGGGCAATACGGATCTTGGGACCCTGCAGATCGCCCAGAATGGCGACGTTACGCTGCTGGTTTCTGGCCGCTTCACGCACGGCCTCGACGCGACGGCGGTGATCCTCGGCGCTGCCGTGGGAGAAGTTGATTCGAACGACATCAACGCCTGCGTGCACCATGGCCTCGAGAACGCCTTTTTCGTCACTGGCAGGACCCAGAGTGGCGACAATCTTGGTGCGGCGAATCGGGCCGGCAGTCGCTTTCGTCATGAAGCATTCTCCTGATGCGGTGTCTGAATATATTCACTATACCTTTTTCACCCCCATGGGTGCGACGGCTATGCGCCAAAGTCTTGATGACACCTTCGAGAATGTCGAGGCATTCGACGGGGGGCGGCGCAATGATGTGCCTGCCGTGAGGGCATCAACGCTTTCGCCCATCGTTTTTTATCCGGTGGCGCCATGGATAAGGCCAGGGTAGGGTAGTCGCATTTTTCAGGGTGTCTGAACCTGTCCCGGTCAATGGGCGGTCACACACGCTGCTTTTCTGACATGATAGTGCCGGCAGGACCGGCAAAAGAGACGGAGATCTATGGGCAAGTCACTGGTGATCGTCGAGTCGCCGGCCAAGGCCAAGACCATCAACAAGTACCTCGGCAACGATTTCATCGTGAAATCGAGTGTGGGCCATATTCGTGACCTGCCGACCAGTGGTGGTGGCAAGGGTGCCACTGACCCCTCCGAGCGTGCCCGTCAGGCCGCTGCCACGCGCAAGATGTCTGCCGAAGAGAAGGCGGCTTATAAAAAGCGCAAGAGCCATGACCAGCTGATCCGCCGCATGGGCGTCGATCCCGAAAATGGCTGGCAGGCGAACTACGAAATATTGCCGGGCAAGGAAAAGGTGGTCGACGAGCTCAAAAAGCTCGCCGAGAAGGCCGATGCCGTCTATCTCGCCACCGACCTTGACCGTGAAGGGGAGGCCATCGCCTGGCATCTGCGGGAAACCATCGGTGGCGACGAGTCGCGCTATCGCCGTGTGGTCTTCAACGAGATTACCAAAAACGCCATTGCCCAGGCGTTCGAGACCCCCGGCGAACTCAAGCTGGACCGCGTGCATGCCCAGCAGGCCCGGCGCTTTCTGGATCGTGTGGTAGGCTTTATGGTGTCGCCGCTGCTGTGGAGCAAGGTGGCTCGAGGCCTGTCGGCCGGCCGCGTCCAGTCGGTTGCGGTGCGGTTGATCGTTGAGCGTGAGCGCGAAATTCGTGCCTTTACGCCGGAAGAGTACTGGGACGTTCATGCCGACCTTGACGCCGGCAGTGGCGATAGCGTGCGGTTTGAGGTGGTCAAACATCACGGTGATGCTTTCCGGCCGACCAGTGAAGCGCAGACAGCCTCGCTGATTGCGCCTCTCGAAAAGGCGGCCTACGTCATTACCGGGCGTGAGGATCGCCCGACTTCCAGCAAGCCCGGCGCCCCCTTTATTACCTCGACCCTGCAGCAGGCGGCCAGTGGGCGTCTCGGGTTTTCGGTCAAGAAAACCATGACTCTGGCGCAGCGTCTGTATGAAGCGGGCTTTATCACCTACATGCGTACCGATTCGACCAATCTGTCCGCCGACGCCATCGCCATGGCACGCGACTACATCGAATCCAGCATGGGCAGTGACTACCTGCCCGACGCCCCCAATGTCTACTCCAGCAAGGCGGGCGCTCAGGAGGCTCACGAAGCCATCAGGCCGACCGATGCCGGTCGTCACGCCGATGATCTCGGCAGCATGGAGCGTGATGCCGAACGCCTCTACGAGCTCATCTGGCGTCAGTTTCTGGCCAGCCAGATGGTGCCGGCACAGTATCTGTCGACCACGCTCACCATTGAGGTGGCAGGGTTCGAGCTGCGGGCCCGCGGGCGAGTGCTGCGCTTTGACGGCTATACCCGGGTGCTCAAGCCCTCGTCCAGAAAGGAAGAGGATCAGCAGCTGCCGGATATCGGCAAGGGCGAGACGCTGGAACTCAGGGCGCTCGATCCGAAACAGCATTTCACCAAGCCAACCGCGCGCTATACCGAGGCCAGCCTGGTCAAGGAACTCGAAAAGCGCGGCATCGGCCGGCCCTCCACCTATGCGGCCATCATTTCGACGATTCAGGAACGGGGCTACGTCAAGCTGGACAGCCGCCGTTTCTATGCCGAAAAACTGGGCGAGATCGTCACCGACCGGCTGATCGAGTCCTTCCAGGATCTGCTGGACTATGGCTTTACGGCCCGCATGGAAGACGAGCTCGACCACGTCGCCGACGGCGAGCGTGACTGGCGCGAACTGCTGGACAGTTTCTATGGCGATTTCCGCGCCCGGCTGGAGCATGCCGAGGGCGAGGAGGGCATGCGCCCCAATCAGCCGGTCGAAACCGGCATCGAATGTCCCACCTGCGGTCGACCCATGCAGATTCGCATCGCCTCCACCGGCGTCTTTCTGGGCTGCTCGGGCTACAACCTGCCGCCCAAGGAGCGCTGCAAGACCACCATTGATCTGCTGCCCGGGGAAGAGGCGGTGCCGGCGGATGCCGATGAAAATGCCGAAACCGATGCCCTGAGGGCCAAGCGTCGTAATCCGAATACCGGCACGGCGATGGACAGCTACCTCATTGATGAGACGCGCAAGATTCACATCAGCAACGATGATGATGGCTACTACGAGATCGAAGAGGGCCACTTTCGCATCAAGGGCTATGAAGGCCCGACCATCGAGTGCGACAAGTGCGGCTCGGAAATGCAGCTGCGCTCGGGGCGGTTCGGCAAGTATTTCGCCTGTACCAACGATGACTGCAAAAACACCCGCAAGCTTTTGAAAAGCGGCGAGCCTGCGCCACCCAAGATGGACCCGATTCCGATGCCGGAGTTGATCTGTCAAAAGGTGGAGGATCACTACGTGCTGCGTGATGGCGCCAGCGGTCTTTTCCTGGCGGCCAGCCAGTTCCCGAAAAACCGTGAAACGCGACCGCCGCTGGTCAGCGAGATCAGACCGCATGCCGAGGCGCTGCCGGAAAAGTACCATTTTCTGCTGGAGGCGCCGGATCACGACCCGGATGGGCATCCGGCCCAGATCCGGTTCTCGCGCAAGACCAAAAGCCAGTATGTGTTGAGCGAGGCAGAGGGCAAGGCGACCGGCTGGAAGGCGCTGTGGGACGGCGAGCGCTGGCAGGTCGAGGATAACCGCAAGGGGAGCGGTGCCAAAAAGGGCGGCAAGTCAGGGAAGCAGGCATCATGAGCCATCAGGGCCGCACCAATCAGCTGCTGTATCAGGCCATGCTGCTGCTGGATCAGTCTGCCGGCGATGATGAGCATGCCGATGCCCGGCGACGAGCGCTCGAGGAAGGGGCGCTATCGATGCTCGAAATGGCACTGGAAAGCCTGATCAAGGAAATCGCGCATACCTGCCGCTGGCCTGACATGCACTGGCGCAGGGTCCTTGAACAGCCGCCGGCACCGGTGGCCGAAATCGAACTGCTGCGAGAGCTCATGGCCCGTCCCGACAGCTGGCTTGCCAGACTGCTGCAGCTGCTTGATCGTCTTCATGATGAAGGTGGTGCCGCGCGGCTGCGTCGGCACGACAACATGATTGCGTCCAGCCAGAGTGAGCCCCTTTCCCGGGAACTTGCAACGTGTCTTGATAGTTTTCGAACGCTGCTTCCCAGACTCCGTGAAACCAGCCATGAGTGGTAATGTCTTGTATTGGAACAACGTGACATCCCTTTTCAGGGAAATTAATATTGCGTTAATGATTGGCGCTGATCGGATCAGTGAGGTGGCTCATGACTGACGCCGCCGTATTCGAGATCGTCGAGCTTGAAGATGGTCAGTTTGTGCTTCGGGCCGCCGACAGTGACGAGACAAACGAGCCGCTGGCCAGTATCCGGTTTTCGTCCAGTACGCTTGAACTTTTGCGGCATCATCGCTTTGATGTGGCCCGGGAAATGCTGGACCATTTGATCTCCCGCTCCGTACTCGCAGAAGAGGATGAGGGCACTGAAGCCCCCGAGCCTGCCGCCATTCATTGATTCGCCTTTTTGACTCGCCCGATCCCCGTTTATGGGCGGGGATCGTCCTTTCGGCCCCCGGGGGCTGAAGATCCGGAATTGATCTGTTATGTCAGAGACCCTGCAGGGTGATTTTGACTTCTGGTGGCAAGCGCCGGGAGAGTGGGTAGAACCCCCCAACGAACGCAAGGGAGGCCTCAGCGGTGTTCGGTTCATCCGGCCCGATCCGCAGGGTCCCTCCTACTATGTCAAGATTCAGCACGGCCATCTGTTTCGTAGCCTGCGCTATCCGCTGGGACGGCCTACCACGGTGCGTGAATGGCAGGGCCTCAAACGGTGCCAGATGCTGGGGGTCAACGCGCCGCCTCCCGTTTTTTTCAAGGCCAGAAAAAGCGGGCAGGGGTGGCAGGCCGTCATGGTGACCGAGGCCCTCCACGGTTACCAGAGCCTGCAGGCCATGCTCAGGGCTGACGAGTACGATACCGGGCAGCGCATCGCCATATTCCGGGCACTGGCAAGCAATCTCATCAGGCTGCACCGCAGTGCCTACAAGCACGGCCATCTCTATCCCAAGGAGGTGCTGGTTCGACTCGATGCTGATGACAGCGCGAGTACGGCACTGGTGGATCTGGAAAAGTGCCAGCGTCGTCCGTCGACTCGCCTGGCCGCCATGCGTGATCTGACGCGTCTTTTTGGTGATGCCCGGCCAATGGGGATGCGTGACGACGAATGCCATCTGGTGATGGACCTCTATCAAGAGGCGGGGATGACGCTGGACAGGGCACGCCTCATGCTGCCGCGGGTGCGTTAGGTGTGCCCGCAGGCACACCCTTGAGAAAAGCCGGCGTGCCGGTTAAAGGTTGTTGCCGTCGCCGCCGCGAATCACGCCAACGCCGACGCCCTCTATTTCCAGGCTCTGTCTTGTCAGATCGATGGTGATGGGCTCAAAATCGGGGTTTTCGGCAATCAGGCTGACAACACTGCCCTGGCGCTTGAAGCGCTTGACCGTGACATCGTCTCCCAGGCGCGCCACCACGATCTGCCCGTCCCGGGCATCATGCGTGCGGTGGACGGCCAGCAGATCGCCGTCGAGGATGCCGGCATCGCGCATCGACAGGCCGCGCACGCGAAGCAGGTAATCCGCCCCCGGATTGAAAAAGTCGGCCGGCATCGGGCAGTAGCGCGCGATATGCTCGGCGGCGAGAATCGGGCTGCCGGCGGCGACTTCCCCGACAACGGGCAGGCCGGCAGCAGTGCTTTCCTGCTCCTGAATGGTCTGCTCCTGATGGGACAGGCGAATGCCGCGCGATGTCCCGGGGATCATCTCGATAACCCCCTTCTTGCGCAGTGCCCGCAGATGCTCTTCGGCGGCATTGGGCGAGCGAAATCCCAGAGCACCGGCAATTTCGGCCCGCGTGGGCGGATAGCCGAGCTCATTGATGGTGCTGGCAATAAAATCGAATACGGCCTGCTGGCGAGCGGTCAACGGTCGTGTCATGTGCAGTGGCCATTGTTGATGTATACAGTATGTGATTGTATCCAGTCGTCATGTCAATGCAAGTGCTGCGATGCTGCCTGAATGCAGGTGTCAGGCGGCAATGGTGATACCATCGATGACTGGCCCGCACGTTTTATTTTCATGAAAGAGAACTGATATTTTCCATGGTGCCATCCGATACCGTGACCCGAATCCTTGATGCGGCTGAAGTGCTGTTTGCCGAGCATGGCTTCTCTGAAACCTCCCTGCGTCGGATCACCGGCCGGGCCGAAGTCAATCTGGCGGCCGTCAACTATCACTTCGGCTCCAAGCAGGCGCTGATACAGGCCGTGTTTTTCCGGTATCTGGACCCGTTCAGTGCGGATCTGCACCGACGGCTTGATGCGCTGAAAGCCGGTGAGGCGGGCGCGCCGGATCTTGATGGGCTGCTTGATACGCTCTTTGCCAGCGTGCTGGAAATGCCTTCCGACAATCATGATCTGAGAACCTTCATGAAGCTGCTGGGGCTGGCCTACTCTCAGACGCAGCGCCAGCTTCGCGACGAGCTGCGCCGGCGTTACGGCGATATCTTTTCACGCTTTCTGGAGCTGCTCAGGCAGGCTACCCCGGAGCTGGCCGACGATGAACGCTTCTGGCGGCTGCATTTCATGCTGGGGTCGGTCATCTTTACGCTGTCCGGGCTCAATACCCTGCGCGATATCGCCGAGCATGACTACCATCAGCGCATCACGATCCGGGAGCTGGCCCAGCGGTTGAAGCCGGTGGCACTGCACGCCCTGCGGGCACCGGTGGCCGATGATGCATCAGTCGCACGGATCGATCAGCATATACCGCCAGAGATGACGTCCTACGCCAGAACAGGAACCCACTCATGACCGACTCAAAGGTCGCCACGTTCGGTGGCCCCCTCATGTGTGATCTTCAGGGCACGCACCTGAGCGAGCAGGAGCGGGACTGGCTTGCGCACCCTGCCGTGGGAGGCATTATTCTCTTTGCGCGTAATGTCGAGTCCCCCGGGCAGATGCGCCGGCTGTGTGACGACATTCGTCGATGTAATCCCGATATCGTGATCGGCATCGACCAGGAGGGTGGGCGTGTTCAGCGTCTGCGCAACGGTGTGACAGCCCTGCCGCCCATGGCGCGTCTGGGCCGGTACTATCGTCAGGCGCCCGAAAAGGCGCTGGCACTGGCGTGCGACACCGGCTGGCTGCTGGCGATGGAAATGGCCGCCTGTGGCGTCGACTTTTCCTTCGCGCCGGTGCTGGATCTGGATGATGCCCGCTGTCCGGCCATCGGCAACCGCGCCTTTTCCGATGACCCGCAGCATGTGACGGCCCTGGGCGGCGCCTTTATCGACGGGTTCGAGGAGGCTGGCATGGCCGGTATCGGCAAGCATTTCCCCGGCCATGGCGGCGTCACGCTCGATTCACACCTGGTGATGCCGGAAGACGACCGGACACTCGAGGTGCTCGAGTCGCATGACCTGATGCCCTTCAGGGCCCTGTCCGATCACCTGGTCGGCATCATGCCGGCCCATGTGCGCTTTACCCGGATTGACGATCGGCCTGCCGGGTTTTCGCAGTACTGGCTTGAGTATCTGCGTCACGATATCGGCTTTGATGGCGTGATCGTTTCCGACGATCTTTCCATGGAAGGGGCCGCCATGGCAGGCGGGCCCGGTGAGCGTGTCATGGCAGCACTACAGGCCGGCTGCGATCTGACCCTGTTATGCAATGACCCTGACGCGGCGGCACAGGCCCGCGACACACTGGCACGACACACCGTGCTGCCCGAGAGCCGGCAGCGTTTGAACAGGCTCTACTTCAGCGGCAAGCGCCTGACAATTGAAACGCTCATGACGCTGCCACGCTGGCAGCATACGTGTGAGCGGCTGCAGCGGATCGGCTGATGCGCCAGCGCACCCGATGATCTGAAGGAGCCCCTGCGTTATGGAAGCGACGGCACTCTGGCAACAACTGCTCACCGGTACGCGCGACCGGCTGGATCAGCTCTTCGGAATCCCGGGCTGGGCCCTCATGCTGATCGGACTGATGCTTTTGACGGTGGTCGTTGATATCACGGCGGCACTTCTGCTGCGTCGTCTGGAACGGCGTCTGCGCCACAGCCCGAGACGCTGGGACGATGCGCTGGTGCACGGGGCTCGTGTGCCCTTTCGGGTCTGGCTGTGGAGCGGTGCCCTGTGCATGATTCTGACCCTGGTGGCTCAGGAGGTCGAACTTGAAGGGGTCAGCCGCTATATGGGGCTGACGTTCGGCATGATCACCCTGGTATTGATCTTCTGGGGTGAAATCCGGCTGATGCAGCGTCTCGAGCAGCGCATGGTCTTCCCGCCCGGCAATTCCCGCTCGTCTCCGGTCGATCAGACCACGGCCTCGGCCGTGACCAAGATCGTGGGCGCGGTCACCCTGCTGACCGTCATGCTGCTGGCCATGCAGCTGCTGGGCGTCGACATGTCCAGTATTCTGGCAGTCGGCGGTGCCGGCGGGCTGCTGATCGGGTTTGCCGCGCGCGATGTCATGGCCAACTTCTTTGGCGGCATGGTGATTCATCTGGACAAGCCCTTTCGGGTGGGGCACTGGATCCGCTCGCCCGATCGCGACATTGAAGGCGTTGTTGAGGACATCGGCTGGCGTCTGACCCGCATACGCACCTTTGCCGGTCCGCCCATCTACGTGCCCAATGCCGCCTTCAACCGGATTACCATCGAAACCCCGTCACGCATGCAGGCGCGTCTTATCTGGGAAAATGTCGGCATCCGCTATCAGGATGCCGGGGCGATCGAGGCGATTACCGGTGACATACGTGACATGCTCGATCGGGACGAAGAGATCAACAGCGACGAGCTGATCACGGTGAATTTCAACCAGTATGGTGATTATTCGCTGAACCTGATGATCTATGCATTGAGCAGTGTCACCGACTGGCAGCGCTACAATGAGACCCGACAGCGCATCCTGCTCAAGGTTCGTGACATCATCGACCACCATGGGGCCGAGCTGGCGCTGCCGGCTTCAAGGGTTTATGTCCCCGATGAGATACGCCTGGGTAACACGGCGGAGCCGATGGACCTTGAGCCCGAAGGGGATTCACGTCAGGATAGCGCCCCTCAAAATTCCCGGTCGGCCACCGAGCGCCGGTCGCGGGACAAGCACCGGGGGCAACGGGCCCCGTTTGATACCGAACCCAACAGTGAGTCAGATGGCGATGGCTGAACAGCAGGATGGTCCCCCCGAGATAGCCCAGTATCACAACGATATGAAGGTCCTGATGGATGAGGCGGACTGTCTGATCGATCTACCGGCTGTCGAAAGGGCGCTGGATGACATGGCCGAACGATTAACGCAGAACCTTTCCGACAGCATGCCGGTCTTTTACTGCGTCATGAATGGCGGCCTGATCACGACCGGGCATCTGCTGACCCGGCTGGGCTTTCCGCTGGAAGTCGATTATCTACATGCCACGCGCTACCGGGGCGGGCTGCGCGGGGGGGAGCTGTTCTGGCGCGTTTCTCCCGAGATTCCGATGGCCGGACGCCACGTGGTCATCGTCGACGATATTCTGGATGAAGGCGCAACGCTGGCCGCCATTCTGGAATACTGTCGTCAGGCAGGGGCGGCCAGCGTCTCCTCGGCCGTACTGGTCGAGAAAATGCACGATCGCAAGGCCGTTCCCGATCTCAAGGCGGAGTACTGTGGCCTGGAGGTCGAGGACCGCTACGTGTTCGGTTTCGGCATGGACTACAAGGGCTACTGGCGCAACGCGCCGGGGATTTTTGCCCCGCGCGGGCTCTGAGCGGGCATCGATCATTCCCGGCCGACATATCGATGCCGGCGGGTGCCGCAGCGTCGAGAGGGCATCAGACCACACGACAGGGGGCCGGCCATCAGGGCCGGCCCCTGTTGTTTGCCCGGCAAGCCGGGCGCTTCAGCTTTTCTGGTTGAAGTGGTCCAGCAGCGATTCAATGGCGGCAAAGCGCGCCTCGGGTGTCTCCATGGGCTGCTCGAAGCGCAGGGTTTCGGCACCATCGAGCCGATACTGATCGGGTGATTGCTGCATCATTTTGACCAGCGTCATGGGATCCACCGAGGTCTCGGGGCTGAACTGTATACGGCCGCGCCTGTCCCCGGCTTCCAGCCGCGTAATGCCCAGCCGCTCGGCGCGAAAGCGCAGTGTGGCCTGACGGAAAAGGTGCTTGACCGGTTCCGGCAGCAGACCGAACCGATCGATCATCTCGACCTGCAGCTCCCGCAGCTCACCATCGTTTTTGGCATTGCTGATGCGCTTGTACATGATCAGGCGCTGCTGAACATCGTGCATGTAATCCTCGGGGATCAGCGCCGGCAGCCCGAGGCTGATGTCCACGCCTTCCGACATGGGCGCTTCAATGTTGGGCGTTTTGCCACTTCGGATGGCGTTGACGGCCCGATCAAGCATTTCCATGTAGAGGCTGTAGCCGATGGTCTCGATCTGACCGCTCTGCTCCTCGCCCAGTAGCTCCCCGGCACCGCGGATCTCCAGATCGTGACTGGCCAGGGTAAAGCCCGCGCCGAGATCCTCGGCCTGGGTGATGGCTTCAAGACGCTTGGTCGCATCCGTGGTCATCTGTCTGGGCGGCGGCGTCAGCAGGTAGGCGTAGGCCTGGTGGTGCGAGCGGCCCACCCGGCCGCGCAGCTGATGCAGCTGAGCCAGTCCGAACTTGTCGGCGCGCTCGATGATGATGGTGTTGGCGCTGGGCACATCGATGCCGGTTTCGATAATGGTGGAGCACACCAGCACATTGAAGCGCTTGTGATAGAAATCCGACATGGCCCGTTCCAGGGCGCGCTCGGCCATCTGCCCGTGGGCGACGCCGACACGGGCATCGGGCACCAGCTCGCGCACCTTCTCGGCCGTGGCCTCGATCGATTTGACCTCGTTGTGCAGGTAGTAGACCTGACCGCCACGCAGCAGCTCACGCAGTACGGCTTCCTTGAGCACGGCCTGGTTGCGCTGCTGCACGAAGGTCTTGACCGATAGCCGGCGCGCCGGCGGTGTAGCAATGATGGAAAGATCACGCATGCCGCTCATGGCCATCGATAGCGTGCGCGGAATCGGTGTGGCGGTCAGGGTCAGGATGTCGACCTCGGCGCGCAGCGACTTGAGTTTCTCCTTCTGATGGACGCCAAAGCGGTGCTCTTCATCGACGATGACCAGCCCCAGATTGGCGAACTCGAGCTCCTTGCCCAGCAGCTTGTGGGTGCCGATGACGATATCGATGCGGCCGTCATTGAGGCGCTCCAGCGTCTGTGACTGCAGCTTGCCGCCCTGAAAGCGCGACAGGATATCGATGTTGATGGCCGAGTCGGCGAAGCGGTCGCGGAAATTGTCAAAGTGCTGCTGTGCCAGCAGGGTAGTGGGCACCAGCACGGCCACCTGCCGACCGGACTGAACGGCCAGAAAGGCCGCCCGCATGGCCACTTCCGTCTTGCCGAAACCGACATCACCACAGATGACCCGGTCCATCGGCTGGGTCGAGGTCATGTCATGGATCACGGCATCGATGGCCATGCGCTGATCGGGGGTTTCCTCGAAGGGAAAGCTCGCTGCAAAACGGGCGTATTCCTGCCCCGGCGGTTCGCAGGCAAAGCCCTCGCGCGCTTCGCGTCGGGCATAGACATCGAGCAGTTCGGCCGCCGTGTCGCGGACCTTTTCCGCCGCCTTGCGTCGTGCCTTTTCCCACTGATCGCTGCCCAGCTTGTGCAGGGGGGCGCTGTCATCGCTGGCGCCGGCATAGCGCGAAATCAGATGCAGGCTGTCGACCGGCACATAGAGGCGGGCGCCACCGGAATACTCCAGCGTCAGAAACTCGGCCGGCATGCCGCCGGCGTGCAGGGTCTCGAGTCCCAGATAGCGGCCCACGCCGTGGGCCTGGTGAACGACCGGGGCGCCTTCCCTGAGCTCGGAGAGGTGGCGTACGGCCAGCTCATTGTCATCCGTGGCCCGACTCTGGCGCCGGCTCTGACGCACGATCTCGCCATGCAGTTCGGTCTCGGTGAGTACCAGCAGTCCGGCACTTTCCAGCCACAGACCATGTTCAAGCCCGCCTTCAACGATCGCATGACGCTGATCGGCCTCGAGAAAGGCCTGCCAGCTGTCCGTATCCCTCAGGGCCAGATTCAGGGGCGCCAGGGTTTCATGCAGGGCTTCCTGCCGGCCACGCGACTCCGCCACAAACAGCACGCGCAGATCGTCGTGAGCGCTCAAAAACTGTTCCAGCGATGCCAGCGGCCTGGTGGCCCGTCCGTCGATGGCAATATCGGGCAGGGCCGCGCCCTCGACCGGTGTGCCTTCGTCATCCGTGCGCCACTGCAGCCGTGGGTAACGGTTGATGTGTCCGAAAAGTTCGGCCACCGGGATAAAGGCCTTTACTGGTGGCAGCAGCGGCCGGGTGGGATCAACGCCGAGATTGTCATAGCGTCCGGTAATGGACTGCCAGTGGCCCTCGGCGGCCTCAAAGGTGCCCGGAAGCAGGGCACAGCGCAGGCTGTCCCCGATATGGTCAAAAAGCGTCGAGGTGCGCTCGAAAAACAGCGGCAGATACTGCTCGAGACCCGGCGAGGGAATGCCCTGTAGAGCGTCCAGATAGAGCGGGCAGTGGCGCGGGTCAACGTCAAAGAGCGTTTCGAAGCCCTCGCGAAACCGTGCGATGGCATCCTGGGTGAGCGGGTATTCATGCGCCGGCAGCAGTTCGATGCGCTCGATGCGATCCGTGGAGCGCTGTGTATCGGGGTCAAAGTGGCGAAGCGTATCGACCTCGTCGTCGAAGAGATCGATGCGCAGCGGGTGCTCGCTGCCGACCGGATACAGATCGATCAGGGCGCCGCGAAAGGCGTATTCCCCCGGTTCATAAACGGTTTCGACGGCACGATAGCCGGCCAGATGGAGCTGCTCGCGAAAATGCTGGCGGTCCAGCGACATGCCCGTTTCCAGTTGCAGGGCCTGTACGGCGACATAGTCGGTGGGCGGCAGGCGCTGCATCAGGGTGTTGACCGGCGCCAGGATGATGCTCTGGTACTGATGCTGCATCTGTCGCAGGGTGCGCAAACGCTCCGAGACGATGTCCTGATGCGGTGAGAAGCTGTCGTAGGGCAGGGTTTCCCAGTCGGGGAAGACCAGTACCTCCTGCGTGCTGAAAAAGCGCAGTGCCATGGCCATGCGCTGTGCACTGGCCGAATCCGGCGTGATCACGAGCAGGGGGGTATCTTCGGCACCGGCCAGGCGAGCCATGGCGAGCGCATCCGCGCTGCCCTGTGGCAGTTGCCAGCGAGTGTTTTCCCGGGCCGGGGCAAGCGCGGGGGGCGCAAGGGGGCTGATGGTGCTGCTATGCGATGGCATGGTTCACTTTGAATCGATGGGCACAGGGACAAAAATGCGGACAGTATCGTCGATATGAAAGGGATTTGCGTTAAGTCTGTCATTGCCGATACGCGTGGCTCCTTTCTGCAGCGCATCATGATGGCGCAAAAGCGACATCATGATGGGCTTTTCGGTCTACGGGCGACGCCAGTACCGGGGTAAAAAACGCTGGGGCGGCGCTTGTCAACCCATGCTTTGGTGTAGTCAGGCTACAATTTTTGCGACTACGCCATCATTGTGGGGAGGCCGAGCTCTTTCGATAATGCCGCCACCTCAGGATTGCAGCTGCCGAGAGAGTGCCCACGATACCGCCACGGATATCACATAAAACAAGGGCAGGCGCTGCAGGTTTTCAATCACTGCAAGGAAACCTGACGTGAGTATGGCAAAGGAAGACGCGTGTCTGCAGCAGTGGCAGGCACAGGAGGCCCTGGCCGAGGAGATGATCCCGTTGCTGGGACGTCTCTATCGGACCTGCCGGGTGGTGCCGCTGATGTATGGCCGCTCCCTGGTCAATCAGTCGGTCATTCAACTGCTGAAGCATCATCGTTATGCCCGGCATGCGGAAAATGTCGAGCTGGAAGTCGGGGATACCCTTGCTCTGGTCAAGCACCTGATCGAGCTTGAGCCCGGGCCCGCTCATATTGATATCGGCAAGCTGGCCGTGGCCTGCAAGCGCAGCGGCGAACACGATGTGATGGGCTTTTTGCGACAGGCCCTCGAGCCGGTCGTGGGTCAGCAGGGCAGGGAGCCTTCAGAACCTCCGCGTGACGTGGTGCTGTATGGCTTTGGCCGTATCGGCCGGCTGCTGGCAAGGCTGCTCATCGAGCGCGCCGGTAGCGGGCGCTCGCCGCGACTGCGGGGTGTTGTCGTGCGCGGTGACAGCTCGGATCTGGAAAAGCGTGCCAGCCTGCTGCGCCGCGATTCCATCCATGGGCCCTTTGCCGGCACGCTGATGCTCGATCATGACAATGACGCCATCATTGCCAACGGCAATCGTATCCAGTTCATTCGCGCCGACGCCCCGGACAGTATCGATTACACGGCTTATGGCATCGACAACGCCATTGTGGTGGATAACACCGGTCAATGGCGTGACCGTGAAGGGCTGTCGAAACATCTGACCTCGAAGGGGGCGGCGCGCGTGCTGCTGACGGCGCCGGGCAAGGGCGATATCAAGAATATCGTTTACGGCATCAACGAGCATGAAGCCGATGAAAACGAGTCGATCCTGTCGGCGGCATCGTGCACCACCAACGCCATTGTGCCGGTGCTGAAATGTCTGTCGGATCGTTACGGCATCGAGCGCGGTCATGTTGAAACGGTACACGCCTATACCAACGATCAGAATCTGACCGACAACTATCACGAGGCCGAGCGCCGTGGGCGCAGTGCGCCGATGAACATGGTGCTGACCGAAACAGGAGCGGCAAAGGCCGTAACGCGGGCACTGCCGGAGCTGGCCGGCAGGCTGACCGGCAACGCCATTCGCGTTCCCATTCCCAATGTCTCCATGGCGATTCTGAATCTAACGCTTGAGCAGGCCTGTGACAGGGACTCCCTGAACGGCTATCTGCGCGAGATGTCGATCGATTCGAAGCTGCGCCGCCAGATCGACTTCGTCGATTCGCCTGAAGTGGTCTCGTCGGATTTCGTGGGCAACCGTCATGGCGGCATCGTTGATGGCAAGGCCACCATCGTCGATGGCAGAAACATCGTGGTGTATGTCTGGTATGACAACGAGTTCGGCTACAGCGCTCAGGTAATCCGACTGGTACAGCACATGGCGCATGCACGTCTGCCTTCCTTTCCTTCGCCAGACTGACATCCAACCGTTTTCTCCTGGACTTTGGTCCAGGAGAGCTCTCGCCCCAATGTGAATCCCTTTTAACTCATATGGTTTTTCACGTTCCAGCTCCTTATAATACGGCTGGTTTTTAAACCGTGTTAAATCATGTCCGCTCTGGCGGATCACCGAAACATCTCATCTGATTGATCATCACCCAAGGGGATCACCGGTAATAACGGTTGCTATCAATAGCTTGCGTCAAACGGTTATCAAACCCTGCATGACAGCATCAGATTCGACTACTGGGCGAGACTATGATCGAAGTCAAACGAGGCCTGGATCTCCCCATCGCGGGTTCACCTTCCCAGACCATCGAAGATGGTCAGCCGGTGAAGCATGTGGCTGTTCTTGGCCCTGACTACATTGGCATGCGGCCAACCATGGAAGTCCGTGAGGGAGATCGGGTATCGCTTGGTCAGGTACTGTTCACTGACAAGAAAACCGAAGGTGTCAGCTATGTGGCGCCTGCTGCCGGTGAAGTAGTAGCCATCAACCGTGGTGAGAAACGCCGTCTTCTGTCGGTGGTCATTCGCATTGATGACAAAAGCGAGGCCCCGACTCCGACCTTTGAACGTTACGATGCCGGCCGTCTCGATACGCTGGAACGTCAGACGGTGGTCGATCAGCTGGTCGCTTCGGGGCTCTGGACCGGCTTCAGGAAGCGTCCCTTTTCCCGCGTACCGTCGGTGTCCGAGCAGCCGCTCAATATCTTTGTCACGGCCATCGATACGCACCCTCTGAGTGCTGATCCAGCACCCGTCATCCAGGAGCGCCGCGAGGATTTCGTCAACGGTCTCAGAGTCATCCGGCGCCTGACGCAGGGGCAGGTCTATCTATGTACGGCGCCTGATGCCGACGTTGCCGGTGGTGACCTGGAGGGGGTCAGCCACGAGCGCTTTTCCGGTCCTCATCCGGCAGGGCTTGCCGGCACTCATATCCATTATCTGTCGCCGGTAGGGATCAGCCGTCAGGTATGGCATCTGAACTATCAGGATGTCATGGCCATCGGCACACTCTTTACCGAAGGCCGACTGGATACGCGCCGTGTGGTGGCGCTGGGCGGACCGGCGGCCACGAGGCCGCGTCTGGTACGTACCCGTCTTGGTGCGAGCCTTGATGAGCTGCTTGCCGGGGAAGTGGCCAACGATCGCGACGTGCGTGTTATTTCGGGATCGGTGTTTGGGGGCAGTATTGCAAAAGAGAGCACGGCCTATCTGGGGCGTTACCATCTTCAGGTATCCCTGATTGATGAAGGGCGCAAGCGGGCGCTTTTCGGCTGGCTGTCGCTGGGTCTGGACCGGCACTCTGCTACCGGCATCTATCTGTCGCGTCTGACGCGGCCGGCCTCTTTCCGACCCAATACCAATACCAATGGCTCCGAGCGCGCCATGGTGCCGATCGGCTCCTATGAACAGGTCATGCCGCTGGACATTCTGCCGACCCAGCTTTTGCGTTCGCTGATCGTCGGCGACATTGAAGTGGCCATGCAGCTGGGTTGTCTGGAACTCGATGAAGAGGATCTGGCACTTTGTACCTACGTCTGCCCGGGCAAGTATGAGTATGGTCCAATCCTGCGCGACAATCTGACAACGATCGAGAAAGAGGTCTGATGATGGGGATTCGTCGTTTTCTGGATAATATCGAGCCCCATTTTCATGAGGGCGGAAAGTATCAGCGCTTTTACGCGCTGTACGAAGCGGTCGACACGATCTTTTATGCGCCGGGGCATGTAACCGGGTCCACGGCTCACGTTCGTGACGGTATCGACCTCAAGCGCATCATGATCACGGTCTGGATGTGCACCTTCCCGGCCATGTTCTTTGGCATGTACAACGCCGGCCTTCAGGCCAACGTGGCGATTGCCAACGACTACGGCATCCTGCAGGGGTGGCGGGAAGCCATCGTCATGGCACTGGCGGGGGGGCATGACCCGAGCAGCATCTGGGCCAACTTCGTGCTGGGGGCCACCTGGTTTATCCCCATTTATGCCGTCACCTTCGTGGTCGGTGGCTTCTGGGAAGTCCTGTTCGCCATCCGTCGCGGTCATGAGGTCAACGAGGGCTTTTTTGTAACTTCCGTGCTGTTTGCCCTGATTCTGCCGGCCACTGTCCCGCTGTGGCAGGTCGCGCTGGGCATTACCTTCGGTGTGGTCATTGGCAAGGAGGTTTTCGGAGGCACTGGCAAGAACTTCCTCAACCCGGCACTGACCGGGCGCGCCTTTCTCTATTTTGCCTATCCGGCGCAGCTGTCGGGCGACTCGGTATGGGTGCCCGCGGATGGCTATACCGGCGCGACGGCCCTGTCGACGGCCGCGCAGGGCGGGATGGATCAGCTGATGGCACAAACGCCCTGGCTCAACGCCTTTTTCGGGTTCATTCAGGGCAGTATCGGTGAAACCTCCACCCTGCTGATTCTGCTGGGCGGTCTGGTCATGGTCTGGACCCGGGTGGCCTCATGGCGCATCATCCTGGGGGTTTTCCTGGGAATGGTCGCCACGGCGACGCTTTTCAACCTGATCGGTTCCGATACCAATCCGATGTTTGCAGTGCCATGGTACTGGCATCTGGTCATCGGCGGTTTCGCCTTCGGCATGATCTTTATGGCAACCGATCCCGTATCGGCTTCGATGACCAATACCGGCAAGCTGATTTTCGGTGGATTGATCGGCTTCATGACGGTGCTGATCAGGGTCGCCAACCCTGCGTTTCCTGAAGGCATCATGCTGGCGATCCTGTTCGCCAACCTTTTCGCACCGCTGATCGACCACTTTATCGTTCAGGCCAATATCAAACGGCGGCAGAAGCGTCTCATGCCGTCAAGGGATAAGGAGGTTGCCTGATGGCCAGTAATGATTCGATCAAGAAAACGCTGACTGTGGCACTGTCACTGTGCGTGGTCTGCTCCGTGGTCGTCTCCACGGCCGCCGTGGCGCTCAGGCCCACCCAGCAGCAGAATCAGGAGCTTGACCGCAAGACCAACATCTTGCAGGTCGCCAATCTGCTGGAACCCGGACAGAGCGTCGAGCAGCAGTTTGGCGAGATCACCCAGCGCGTCGTGGATCTGCGCAGCGGCGAATACGTTGAGGATATCGACCCTGATCGCTTTAATCAGATCGCCTCGACTCAGGATCCGGCCATGTCGAGAACCCTGAGCGGCAGCCAGGATGTGGCAGGACTTGGCGGTCGCGTCGAAAATTACGCGACAATCTATCTGGTCGGTGACCCGGATAATCCCGATGAGATCATTCTGCCGGTACGTGGGCAGGGACTATGGTCACTGATGCTGGGCTATCTGGCACTTGAAGGTGATGGCAATACGGTGGTCGGTCTCTCGTTCTATGAGCAGGGCGAAACACCCGGACTGGGTGGCGAGGTTGACAACCCGCGCTGGAAATCGCTCTGGCCCGGCAAGGAAATCTACCCTGAAGGCAGCAACGATCCCGCCATTCGTCTGGTCAAGGGCGGCGTTGGCAGCAACACGCCCGAGGCCGAGCACAAGGTGGATGCGCTTTCCGGCGCCACCCTGACCAGCACCGGGGTCACCAACCTGCTGCAGTTCTGGATGGGCGACGAAGGCTTTGCCAACTACCTGGCACGCTTTCGTGACACTTCACAAGGAGCTTGATCATGGCAAAAACCGATACGGCCAGAGGTCTGCTGATAACTCCCATTTTTCAGAATAACCCCATTGCCCTGCAGATTCTGGGAATCTGTAGTGCACTGGCGGTGACCAACTCCATGAGCACCTCGCTGGTCATGGGGCTGGCGGTCATTGCGGTCACGGCATTCTCGAACATGTTTGTCTCGCTGATCCGTCATCACATGCCGTCGTCGATTCGTATCATCATCCAGATGACCATTATCGCGTCGCTGGTTATCGTGGTGGATCAGCTTCTAAGAGCGTTCGCCTACGATCTTTCCAAGCAGTTGTCGGTCTTTGTGGGCCTGATCATTACCAACTGCATCGTCATGGGGCGTGCTGAAGCCTATGCCATGCAGAATGGCCCCGGGCTGAGCTTTCTGGACGGCGTCGGCAACGGATTGGGTTACACCTTTATCCTGTTGGCGGTCGGATTTTTCCGCGAACTTTTGGGTTCGGGCTCCGTTTTCGGCATTACCATCCTGCAGACGGTCAACGAAGGCGGCTGGTATCTACCCAACGGTCTGATGCTGCTGCCACCGTCGGCATTTTTTGTGATCGGTCTGCTGATCTGGGCCATCAGAAGCTTCAATCCGGAGCAGGTTGAAAGCAATGAGTTCAGGATCACTACCAATACCAAGCCTCGAACTGCAGAAGGGAGTGTGTAATGTTCGAACATTACCTTAGCCTGTTTATCAAGGCCGTATTTGTCGAGAACATGGCGCTGGCCTTCTTTCTGGGCATGTGCACCTTTCTGGCGGTATCCAAGAAGGTCTCATCGGCCATCGGTCTGGGTGTGGCGGTCATTGTGGTGCTGACCATTACGGTGCCGGCCAATAATCTGATCCTCAATTATCTGCTCAAGGCCGGTGCCCTGTCATGGACCGGGATCGAAGGCGCCGAAAACATTGATCTCTCCTTTCTGGGGCTTTTGAGCTACATCGGTGTGATCGCAGCCATCGTGCAGATCCTCGAGATGTTTCTCGACAAGTTTGTGCCGGCGCTCTACAACGCCCTCGGCGTCTACCTGCCACTGATCACGGTGAACTGTGCCATCCTGGGGGCGGCGCTTTTCATGGTGCAGCGCGACTATGCCTTTGGCGAATCGGTGATTTATGGCCTGGGTGCCGGGTTTGGCTGGGCGCTGGCCATTGCGGCACTGGCCGGCATTCGTGAAAAACTCAAGTACAGCGACGTGCCGGCCGGACTTCAGGGTCTGGGCATTACCTTTTTGACGGTGGGTCTGATGTCACTGGGCTTCATGTCGTTTTCCGGCGTTCAGCTGTAAGCGGCGGATCATCGACTGAGCAAGGAAACGAGTCATGGTAGATATCTCTGTCATTGTCGTTGGCGTGGCCATGTTCACGCTGATTATTCTGGGCCTGGTGGCCATTATCCTTACCGCCCGCAGCCGGTTGGTCAGCAGCGGTGAGGTAACCATCGAAATCAATGGCGATCCGGAAAGCACCATCAAGACCCAGGCCGGGGGCAAACTGTTGCAGACTCTGGCCGGTCAGGGCATTTTCCTGTCTTCCGCCTGCGGCGGCGGGGGCTCTTGTGCCCAGTGCAAGTGCCGCGTGCAGGAGGGTGGTGGATCGATTCTGGCCACCGAAGAGAGCCATTTCACCATGGGTGAAAAGAAGGAAGGGTGGCGTCTCTCCTGTCAGGTACCGGTCAAGCAGGACATGAAAATCGAGGTGCCCGAGGATGTGTTCGGCGTCAAGAAATGGGAGTGCACCGTTGTTGACAACGACAATGTGGCCACCTTCATCAAGGAACTGACGCTGCGCCTGCCGGAAGGCGAGGACGTGGCCTTCCGTGCCGGTGGCTATATGCAGCTCGAGGCACCGCCCTACGATCTCGACTTCAGCGACTTCGACGTTGCCGAAGAGTATCGGGGCGACTGGGACCGGTTCGGTTTTTTTGATCTGAAGGCCAAAACGACCGAGCCGGTGATTCGCGCCTACTCGATGGCCAACTATCCGGAAGAGAAGGGGATTCTCAAGTTCAATATTCGTATCGCCACGCCACCGCCCAACGGCGGTCACCCGCCGGGGCTCATGTCCAGCTGGGTATTCAGCCTCAAGCCGGGGGACAAGGTGACGGTGTACGGCCCGTTCGGGGAGTTCTTTGCCAAGGAAACCGACGCCGAGATGATCTTTATTGGCGGCGGCGCAGGCATGGCGCCGATGCGCAGCCACATTTTCGATCAGCTCAAGCGCCTGCAGACCGATCGCAAGATCTCCTTCTGGTATGGTGCCCGCTCGGTTCGCGAGTCGTTTTATAACGACGAGTATGATCGGCTGCAGGAAGAAAACCCCAACTTTGAGTGGCACCTGGCGCTATCCGATCCGCAGCCCGAGGATAACTGGAACGGTGATACAGGGTTTATTCATAACGTTTTATATGAAAAATACCTGAAGGATCATCCCGCCCCCGAAGACTGTGAGTATTATATGTGCGGGCCGCCGATGATGAATGCCTCGGTGATCAAGATGCTCATGGACCTGGGTGTCGAACCGGAAAACATTCTGCTTGATGATTTTGGCGGCTGATTCAGCGCTTCCCTTGACGGCATCGGTACTCCCGATGCCGTTTTTGTTTGAGAGCCATTAAAGGCATTGTGCTGCCGATGTTGGTACTTGCAGGGGCAGGGTGGTTAAAATAGCGAGCAATGACCGGTCATCGGTTGATGAAGGTTGATAATGAACAGGAGCGATCCATGCTGTTATGGTTAATGGTTCTGGCGGTCATGCTGCTTATCGTGGGCGCCATGTCAGTCGGCGTTTTGCTGGGGCGCAAGCCCATCAGTGGTTCGTGCGGTGGCCTCAACAATCTGGGGCTCAAGCAGGGCTGCGATATCTGTGGCGGCAAGGATGAGGTCTGTGAAGAGCAGCAGCGCAAGGAGAAGCTGCTGCTGACGGCGCCCAGGCCCGAACTGGCTTTTGATGCCACCCGCAAGCCGGGGGCCTGAACAAGTCATGCCGACCTATCAATATGATGTCGTGGTGCTGGGCGCCGGGCCGGCAGGCGAAAGCGCTGCCGTCAATGCCGCCAAACACGACAAGCGGGTTGCCATTGTCGAACTGCAGTCGGCAGTAGGTGGAAACTGTACCCACAAGGGCACGATTCCATCCAAGACGCTGCGACATGCGGTCAAGCAGGTCGTGCAGTTCAACAATAATCCCATGTTCCGGGATCTGGGCGAGCCTCGCTGGGTCTCCTTTCCCCGCATGCTCGAGCGCTCCCGTCGGGTGATCGAGAACCAGGTCGCCATGCGGACACGCTTCTACGCGCGCAATCGCATCGATGTCTTTTTTGGTACTGCCTCCTTTGCCGATCCTCACACCATCCATGTAGCCGATGGCCATGGCGCCAGAGAGTCGCTGGTGGCCGATAACATCGTGGTGGCTACCGGCTCGCGCCCCTATCGACCTTCCGATGTCAATTTCCGGCACCCGCGCATCTACTGCTCCGATACGATCCTGGGGCTGTCGCATACGCCTCGACGCATCATGATCTACGGTGCTGGTGTGATCGGCTGCGAATACGCGTCGATCTTTTCCAATCTGGGCGTCAAGGTCGATCTGATCGACACTCGTGACCGGCTGCTGTCATTTCTGGATGATGAAATCAGCGACGCGCTGTCCTATCACCTGCGCAATAACGGAGTACAGATTCGTCACAATGAGGAGTATTCCCGTGTCGAGGGCGATGAATCCGGCGTGACCCTGCATCTCAAGTCAGGCAAGAAAATGCGTGCCGATGCCTTCATGTGGGCCAACGGTCGTACCGGCAATACCGACACCCTCAAACTTGAAAATACCGGGCTTGAAGCCAACTCGCGTGGGCAGCTGCAGGTCGATACGCAGTATCGGACCCGGGTTGAACATATTTATGCCGCCGGCGATGTCATTGGCTGGCCAAGCCTTGCCAGTGCCGCTTATGACCAAGGGCGATCGGCGTCCGGTGATGCACTGAGCAGGGCGTCACGCTTTGTTGATGACATCCCTACCGGCATCTATACCATTCCCGAGATCAGCTCGCTGGGCAAGACCGAGCGGGAACTGACGCAGGCGCGAACGCCGTATGAAGTCGGGCAGGCGTTTTTCAAGGATACGGCGCGTGCCCAGATTACCGGCGACACGGTGGGCATGCTCAAGATCCTGTTCAATCCGCGAACGCTCGAGATCTACGGTATTCACTGCTTTGGCGATCAAGCGTCCGAGATACTGCACATTGGGCAGGCGATCATGAACCAGCCCGGTGAATCCAATACGCTGGCGTATTTCGTCAATACCACCTTTAATTATCCGACCATGGCAGAAGCGTACCGGATCGCAGCACATAACGGTCTCAACCGGCTGCATTAGGGCAGCAGGTGCCATGCAGGCGATAGCGCCGGCCCCGAGCCGGCGTTGTTGTTTCAACATTACTGCCGGGAGGTCATGGTCATGTCTGGAACCAGGGGGCGTTCAGGTGAGCGGCATACGCAGGATCTGACGCTTCATTTCGATCATCACGCGCTTGTCATTCATCGTCGCTATGAAGTCGTCAGCATCATCAACGATGTGCTGATCGGTATCTGGTTTCTGGCGGGCAGTTTCTGCTTTTTCTATTCATCGCTAATGATACTCGGCACCTGGCTTTTTGTGGCCGGTAGTGCCCAGATGCTGATTCGACCTCTTATTCGCCTGAGCAGGCATCTGCACCTCAGGCAGTTGCCATCACCCGACAGCGATTTTTAAAGGCCTTCAGCGCCGATAGCGGTGAATGCGCAGACTGGGAATAAAGGGCTCGCTTTCGATTTTCGAGTCCCCACGCAGCGCGCGCGAGCGTTTTTCGGGCGGTTGAGGGGCGGGCTGATTGATCTGCGGCAGACGGTTATCCGGCGCCGGTACGAACAGTGGGAGGGCGACATTCATGGCGCGACGTGTGTGGCCGTCTTCCAGCGGCTCGCGAAAGAAGACATTGGCTCGCATCAGCGGGGCCTGCGTCTGAACCTGGGCCAGCATCTCCCCATCGGGAAGCGATGCCAGCAGCTGGTACTGAATCTGAACGTGAGCGGCTTCATTGTTCAGCCGGGCCAGTTTGGCTTCCACGTCAGCGACGCTCATGCGCTTGATGGATCGACCGCTCGCATACCAGGCGAGACGAATGCGTGACACCGGCGCGTCCGCGATCGGGATGCGCCGCCAGCACTGCTTGAGATGCAGGCGCGCCATGCCGCTGCCCTTGAGATGGTCATGCAGTACGGGATGGCGAAAGGGAAGCGTGGCCTTGAGTTCGGCCACCATCGAAGGGTGCTGCTGTCGGGCAACGCTCAGCTGTCGGGCAAAACTGTCCTTGCAGCGATTCACTTCGCAGACGTGTTCGAGCAGCGTCTCATCGGCGACCACCACACCAACATGATCGCGCGTTGTGCGTCCATCCTGGCCATCCTGATACCAGTAGTCGGTCAGGGCCTGCATCAGCCAGTCCAGATCGGCCTCACCATCAAAGCGCCACATCGCCGGCGGCTGCTGCCTTGCGGTGGCCATCAGGGCCTGTGTGGCCTCTACCAGATCATCAAAGGCCTTTTCCAGTTCTGCCATCAGTTGATACTGCAGCGACATGGCCGTTTCCATCCCCGTTTTGGAATATACCGTTATCTTGTGTCACTTGCTGAAACAGGGCAACCCCTGTAAAGCAATCGGCATCTCCCGTCATGTCATGACCGGCAGATGCCGAGGGTCAGGGGGGCCGGCTCAGCGGTCCAGGTAGCGTTCCGTGATGTCGCCGTAGGCGTCGATACGGCGGTCGCGCAGATAGGGCCAGATGCGTCGTACCTGTTCACTGCGTGCCGGTGACAGCGTGACCAGAAGTTCCTCGGTGCCTTCGCCGGCAAGCGCCAGAATCTCGCCCTGGGCGCCGGCAATAAAGCTGCCACCCCAGAAGTCAATGCCATTTCCCACCCGACCGGGATCCTCTTCATGGCCGACCCGATTGGCGGCCAGTACCGGGATGCCGTTGGCCACGGCGTGCGAACGCTGGATCAGCGTCCAGGCATCCTTCTGACGCTGCTTTTCATCGGGCTCATCGCTCGGGTCCCAGCCGATGGCCGTGGGATAGAGCAGCATATCGGCACCGGCCAGCGCCATCAGGCGGGCGGCTTCGGGATACCACTGATCCCAGCAGACCAGCACCCCCAGGCGGCCGACCGAGGTGTCGACGGGCGTAAACCCCTTGCCCCGGCCGGCGTCACCGGGGGTGAAATAGAACTTCTCGTAAAAGCCCGGGTCATCCGGAATGTGCATCTTGCGATAGGTGCCGACCAGGCCCTGATCGGTATCCAGCACCACGGCCGTATTGTGATAAATCCCCGGCGCGCGGCGTTCGAAAATGGAGCCCACGATCACGATCCCGAGCTCGCCGGCGAGTTCGGCCAGCCGCTGTGTGGTCGGGCCCTCCAGTGGCTCGGCCAGATCAAAGACGTCGGTATCCTCGCACTGACAGAAATAGCGCGTGGCGTGCAGTTCCTGAAGCAGAACAAGGCGCGCGCCGCGACGGGCCAGGGCGCGAATGCCGCGCTCGCTCTCGGCGAGGCTTCGTTGCTTGTCGTTCCAGGCCTGTTGCTGAACGACACCGACTTGAATGCTATCCATCATGTTATTTCTCCGCGCCTCGGTTTTTGGTCGCTTTTAACGTACCTGCAGGCAGCTGCATGGTCAGGCAGTGCAGGCTGCCGTGCTGTCGGATGACCTGGCGGCAATCGATGGGAATGATATCGCGCTCGGGGAAGGCTTCCGACAGCGCCTTCAGGGCGGTGACATCAGCCGGGTCGGCATAGCTTGGCATCAGGACCGCGCCGTTGATAATCAAAAAGTTGGCATAGGTCGCCGGCAGGCGATGGCCATCCTCCGGGTCGCGACAGGCGCCGGGCCAGGGCAGGGCAATCAGCCGATAGGGCTGACCATCGGCGCGGCGAAAGGCCTTCAGTTCCCGCTCCATGGCGCTCAGGGCGTCAAAGTGTGGATCCCGCGGATCGTCGCAGCGCACATAGGCAATGGTCTGCTCATCGCAAAAGCGTGCCAGCGTATCGATATGGCTGTCGGTATCGTCACCTTCCAGATGACCGTTTTCAAGCCAGAGCACGCGCTCGATACCCAGACTCTCCCGAAGATGCGCCTCGACGGCGATCTGGTCGAGATGCGGGTTACGGTTGGGATTCAACAGACAGCTGCGGGTGGTCAGCAGGGTGCCCTGACCATCCGTGTCGATGCCGCCGCCCTCCAGCACCAGAGATTGCATGTCCCGAAGTTCGGGCATGAAAATGGCCTGCTCGGCCAGTGCGCGGTTCAGCGCGTTGTCGCGTTCGGCCGGAAACTTGCCGCCCCAGCCGGTAAATCGATAGTCAAGCAGCAGCGGGCGGCCGTTGTCCATGACGGTCAGCGGGCCATGGTCGCGGGCCCAGGTGTCGTCACTCGGGGCAATGATCAGCGACAGTCGGTCATCGGCGATGCCGAGATGGGCCAGCGTCGCGGCCAGACGCTGACGGGTCGCGTCATCCGGCAGGGTAACAAGCACGTGCTGGTAGCGGGCAATCACCTCGATCAGGGTAATGAAGGTAGTTTCGATGGCCGCCAGCAGCGACGCCCAGTCGCTGTCACGACCGGGCCAGCTGAGCATGACGGCCTGCTGGGGTGTCCATTCGGGTAAAAACTGACGGTGTGAAGGGCCCTGGTTCATGGCAACAGTATTATCCGCTCGATCGATGGGTCAGGCATCTTCGGGGCCTGACATATGGCCTGGTGCTGCATTTTACCACCGACAGCGATTAAGGCGACGCCTGATGCGCCCCGGTCCAAAAGTCCGTACCATGGCACCTCCTGTCACTGGATCCCAGGCCAATAATGCTTGATCGAATTCCCTTCCTGATCGGGCTTCGCTATACGCGAGCCAAGCGGCGCAACCATTTCATCTCCTTTATCTCGCTGACCTCGATGCTCGGTCTGACGCTGGGTGTGGCAGTGTTGATTCTGGTGTTGTCCGTCATGAACGGCTTTGACCATGAATTGAGAACCCGCGTGCTGGGCATGGTCCCCCACACCCGCATCGAGGCGCAAAATGGCGTCAATGACTGGCGGGCGCTGGCGGAAAAGCTACAGCGACATGAGCATGTGGTCGGTGCGGCACCCTATATCGAGCAGCAGGGCATGTTCTCTTCCAACGGCCAGACACAGGGCGCCATGATCGAGGGTATCCTGCCGGAAGCCGAAGAGGAGGTCTCCATCATCGGTAACCACATGGTGGGCGGGGCGTTATCTTCTCTCCAGCAGGGGGAGTGGAATGTCGTGCTCGGCAGCGGCCTGGCCAGAAACCTGGGGGTGGGGCTCGGAGACAGCGTGACCCTGCTGGTGCCCGAGGCTTCCATTACGCCGGGCGGTGTCTTTCCGCGTTTGAAGCGTTTCACGGTCTCCGGCATTTTTCAGGTGGGCGCGCAGCTTGACAGCAATCTCGCCTACACGAGTCTCGGCGACATGAAGACCCTGGCGAGACAGTCCGGTGAGGCCCAGGGCGTGCGGCTCGAACTCGATGATCTCTTTCAGGCCCACAGCGTCACCCGTGACATCATCAATTCAATGCCGCCCGGCTATCGGGGGATCGACTGGACCTATACCCAGGGCAACCTGTTCCAGGCCATTCAGATGGAAAAGCGCATGATCGGGCTGCTGTTGATGGTGATCGTGGCCGTGGCGGCGTTCAATATCGTCTCGACGCTGGTCATGGTGGTCACCGACAAGCATGCCGATATCGCCATTCTGCGCACGCTGGGGGCAACGCCCGGGTCCATCATGGGCATTTTCATGGTGCAGGGCATTACCATCGGCATTATCGGCATTGTGCTGGGGGTGCTCGCCGGCATCGGTC
Organism: Kushneria sp. AK178; assembly: GCF_053903105.1. Taxonomy (NCBI): domain Bacteria; kingdom Pseudomonadati; phylum Pseudomonadota; class Gammaproteobacteria; order Oceanospirillales; family Halomonadaceae; genus Kushneria; species Kushneria sp. AK178. The sequence continues at coordinate 1,674,910 of NZ_CP096381.1, forward strand.
TGGCGCTATCGATTGCCGACATCATCAGCTGGGTCGAGTCGGCCTTTGGCATTCAGTTTCTGGATCCCAGCGTCTATTTCATCAGCTATCTGCCGTCGCGCCTCGAGTTCTCGGATGTCTTCGTTGTCACCGGTGTGGCTCTGCTGTTGAGTTTTCTGTCGACCCTCTATCCGGCGTGGCGAGCCGCGCGGGTACAACCGGCCGAGGTGCTGCGCTATGAGTAGTCAATACGATGCGAACGTACAAGAGCGCGACGACATGCTGGCGTGCCGGGGGGTGACCCGCGTCTATCAGGAAGGCCCGCAGGATCTGACCGTCCTCGATCGTCTCGATCTGACGGTTGCCGCCGGCGAGCGGATTGCGGTGGTTGGCAGCTCCGGCAGCGGCAAGACGACGCTGCTCAATCTGCTGGGCGGGCTGGATCGTCCGACGCAGGGCGATATCCTGATCGGCGGTCGCTCCATCAAGGGGCTTTCCGAGGCCGCCATCGGCAAGTTTCGCAACCAGCACATCGGCTTTGTCTATCAGTTTCACCATCTGCTGGCGGAGTTCACGGCGCTGGAGAATGTCTCCATGCCGTTGATTATTCGCGGGCAGAGCCGCAGCGAGGCGGCCCGGAAGGCCAATACGCTGCTGGAACGGGTCGGCATGTCGCCCCGGGGAGAGCACAAGCCGGGCGAGCTGTCCGGCGGTGAGCGCCAGCGTGTGGCCATCGCGCGGGCGCTGGTGACAGACCCCAGCCTGGTGTTGATGGATGAGCCTACCGGCAACCTGGATCAGATCACGGCGCGTCAGATTCTGGATCTGATGGACGAAGTCGCCGAGCGCTCCCGCAGTGCTTTTGTAGTGGTCACTCATGACATGGCGATCGCCCGTCATCAGGATCGGGTTCTGCGTCTGGACAAGGGGCGTCTGGCCCCCGATGTCGCGAGCTGACAGTATCCGATGGCCATGAAAAAGGCCCGCCAGCACTGCTGGCGGGCCTTTTTTAATCCGGCGGCAAGCCGTTTCAGGCGGAGGTCAGTTCTGAACGGACATCACTGCGCCGCCGTCGACACGGATGTTGGATCCGCTGATAAACGACCCGCGTTCGGACACCGCCAGCGCAATGGCGGCAGCGACTTCTTCGGGCTGGCCGCGACGCTTTAACGTAATGCCCGGGCGGCACTCGCTCAGAAAGCTGGATACCGCATCATCGAAGGAGCACTGATGCTCGCCGGCGCGCTTTTCCATCATGCCATCGGTCATGGGGGATTCGATGAAGGCGGGGGAGACCGTGTTGCAGAGAATGCCGTTTTCCGCCTCGCCATAGGCCAGATTCTTGACGAAGGTGGCCAGCGCCGCCTTGGAGACGTTGTAAACAGCTTCATCCCAGTAGGGCTGCACGGCGTTTTCGGAGGTAATGCAGACAAAACGCCCCCAGCCCTTGTCGCGCATGGTGGGGAAAGTGGCGCGTGCCATTCGCACGGCGGACATGAAATTGATCTGCCAGGTATCAGCGTAGTCCTCATCCTTCATCTCGAGAGGATGGCCCTTGGCGCCGGTAATGCCGGCCGTGTGGACCACGATATCGATGGTGCCGAAATGCTCGATGGCCGCGCGGGCCAGTGCATCGGCATCCTCCTGCCGGGTCATGTCGGCCTTGTAACAGATGACCTGCGTCTCGAGCGCTGCCGCATCCCTTTCAAGCTGCTCGATGTCCATATCGGACAGCACAAGCCTTACGCCTTCATTGGCCAGCTCCTTCGCCGTGGCGAATCCCAGCCCGGCACTGGCGCCGGTAATAATGGCAACGCGATCGGTAATTCCCAGATCCATGGTGTCGGCTTCCCTGTCGATACTGGATAAATGTGCCTGAACCTCAGGCAGAATTAACATAGTTTAAAAATCGTCAGGGATAAACATGGATGTGGGGCGTTGTGCCGCCAGGCAGGCACTGGTGGCAGAGGAGACGCTCAGCGATGGCGTCGTTGCTGACGACGCTTGCGCCAGATGCGCAGGACATGCCAGCGCCAGCACAGGCGCGTCAAGATGTTGGCCACAATGCCGATAACCAGGGCACAGGCCAGTGACCCGATGATCAGGGACGGCATCATGTCGACCAGCTGATTGGCAAACCAGCTGACGCTGACTTCATCGGGCAGCGCGCGGGGCGGCGTCTGCAGTATCCAGGCGCCGGCACGATAGGTGACATAGAAGATCACGGGCATGGTCAGGGGGTTGGTCAGCCAGACCAGCGCCAGCGCCAGCGGCAGGTGACCGCGCAGCCACCAGGCCCCGATTGCCGCCACCAGCATCTGTCCGGGAATCGGGAGCAGCGCACAGAAAAGCCCCACGGACATGCCATTGGCGATGCTTCGCCGCGTGACCAGCCAGAGCGCGGGGTTGCCAAGCAATGGGTGAATCAGTCGAAGCGATTTTCGGCGCCGAATGGCCTCCGGGTCCGGCAGATAACGTTGAATAAATCGGCGCAGCATCAGGCAGCGTCCTGACAGAACGATGATGTCATTATCCCTGAACCCCGTGGGTTAGGAAAATCTTTCTGAATCTCATGAGCGCTTTGTGCCTGTTCGTCGTGAACTGATTGATTGTGCAAAAGGTATACGTCTTCCGCTGCTGTGTCTCGGGGCCGTTGTTGGCGCGCTGCTGGTACGACTTCCCCAGCAGACGTGGCTGTGGGGGCTCGCGCTTCTCTGGCTGGTGGGTGCGGCGCTGTACCATCGACTGCTGCTGGCTGTGGCGGCGGTTGTGACCCTCACGCTCTATCACGGGCTGGTTCAGTGGCCGGCGCCGCTGGCCGATGGCCTGGCCAGACAGGACATGACGCTGACCGGTCATATTGTCTCACTGGAGTCTCTGGAGGGGCGAGCAAGGATGAACCTTGCGGTCGCGGACTGCCAGAGCGCGGCCGGGCTGCCGCGCTGTGACGGGGTCAAAAACGTTCGCCTTGACTGGTATCGACCGCCGGCGCTCGAAACGGGAGAGCAGTGGCACCTGACGGCGCGCCTGAAGCCGCCACACGGTTTTCTCAATCCCGGGCGGTTCGATTATGGTGCCTGGCTTGTCGATCAGGGGTTCGGCGCGACCGGTTACGTGCGTGATGCCGACAGGGCACAACGTCTTCAATCGGGCAGCGGCCCGGCGCTGACCGAGCGCTGGCTTGACCGACAGGTTGACGATGACTTTACCCGACGCTGGCTGCAGGCCCTGACGCTGGGAGAGGGTAGCGCGCTCGAGGCGTCACAGTGGACGCTGCTCAGGGAAACCGGTACCACGCATCTGGCGGTCATTTCCGGTCTTCACGTGGGGCTGGTGTCGGGCTGGGTACTGATGCTTGGCCGGTTTCTGGCCCGGGTGTTTCAGCCCTGCCGCTGGCGCATGGTGACCTGGCCCTGGGCGCTGGCGGGCTTGGCCGCCATCGCCTATGCCGGCCTTTCGGGGCTGGCGCCGCCGGCCGTGCGCGCCGCCATCATGACGCTTGTTGCCCTGTGGACTGCCAGCGGTCGTCACGCGCCCGGCATATGGCAGGCGTGGTGGCTGGCGCTTCTGATCGTGATCATGACCGCACCGCTGTCACTGCTGCGTCCGGGGCTCTGGCTCTCCTTCGGCGCCGTTGCCGTGTTGATCCTGGCCTGGCGCTGGCGCGAAAAGCCCACCTGGTGGTATGCCGTTGTACGCAGTCAGGTTCTTTTGAGTCTGGCCACCGGGGCGGCCACGCTACTCTTGTTCGAACAGCTGGCCAGTCTGTCGCTGTTGATCAATCTGGTCGCGATTCCCTGGGTCTCCATGATCATGGTGCCGCTGGCACTGCTGGGCTGGCTGCTGTCGCCCCTGCCGGGTGCCGGGCAGCTGCTCTGGTGGCTGTTCGGCCGGACCGCTCATCTCTTCGAGACCGCCCTCGAGCTGGTCAGACAGTGGCAACCCCGGTGGCAGCCTGCGTCCGATCAGCTATGGCCCATCGCTGTCATGGCATTTCTGATCTGTTTGATATGGCTGCTGCCCGGGCTTGCCCGCTCATGGCGATGGGTAGCAAGTCTCATGGCGGTGTCGCTGTGCCTGGGAGGCAGCAATGCCGCTACTCTCGGAAGTGGTGAATTGTCGCTGACCGTTCACGATGTCGGGCAGGGGCAGTTGATCGATATCCGCACGGCCAGCGGTCGCTGGCTTTATGACAGCGGGCCGCGCACACGCTCCGGATTCATGGCGATCACCACACTCTGGGAAAAGCCGCAGCGCTTTGAGGGTGTCATCGTGTCGCACGGGGATGCCGATCATGCCGGTGGGGTGCCCGTGCTGAAGGCGCGTCACGAGGTGGAAAACTGGTGGGCGCCGCTGCCTGATACCATCGATGTCAAAGGGGTCACGCCCTGTCGCGCCGGGGCGTCGTGGCGACGTGATGGCGTCAGCTTTACCTTTCTCTGGCCGCGCAGTACGGCCACCATGCCGGCGGCCGAGAACGATCGCTCCTGTGTCCTGCTGATCGAAACCGCCCGTCACCGGCTGCTGATCACCGGCGATGCCGGCCGGGAGGTTGAAGCCCGCATCGTGGCGCATTATCAATTTCCCATCGATGTGCTCGTGGCCGGTCATCACGGCAGTCATGGCAGCTCCTCGCCGCGTCTGGTCGATCTGCTCGAACCGGCACGAGTGATCTACAGCGCCGGCTATCTCAACGCCTACGGCCATCCTGCCGACCGGGTGGTCAGGCGGTTTCGCCATGCCGGCAGCTGTCAGTGGAACACCGCCTTTGATGGGGCCATTACCGTGACCAGCAGCGACAGCGGTATCGGCATCGAATCCGCGCGGGGCGTCAGCGGTGTCGAACAGTGTCGACCTGGGGTAGAATCCGCCCGGTGATTGCCCGGGGGCAGTCTTCGATCATGATCGATAGCGGGACATCAGCGTGCGCCGTGCTGTCAGCGCTCCGGGACGTTGACCCGTTATCGCCATCGGCCAGGCAGGAGAGCCCGTGAAGTCAAACGCCAGTCTGACGCTGTATGCCCGTCTGCTGACCTATGTAAAGCCCTTCTGGAAGGCCTTTGCGATCGCGCTGATCGGTAACGCCATCTATGCGGGGTCCAGTACGCTCATGGCGCGCATCATGGAGTTTCTGACAGACGGGATACAAAATCCCGATGCCGATTTTCGTCAGGCCCTGCCGTTGATGATCATCGGCATCTTCCTTGCCCGTGGTTTTGGTACCTTTCTGGGCACCTACGGCATGGAGTACGTAGCGCGCAACGTGGTCCATCGTCTGCGCGTGTCGGTCTTTGATCAGATGCTGCATCTGCCGGGACGCTTTTACGATGAAAACAGCGGCGGCCATCTGATTTCACGCGTGACCTATCACGTGGAGCAGGTTACCGGGGCGGCCACCAAGGCGCTCAATGTCGTGCTCCAGGAGGGCATGCTGGTCCTGGGGCTGACGATCTATCTGTTCTGGGTCAACTGGAAACTGATGCTGATCTTCATCGCGGTCACGCCGCTGATCGGTTTCGTGGTGGCCTGGTGCAGCAAGCGTTTTCGCAAGCTCTCGCGACGCATCCAGAAATCGGTCGGGGAGGTCACCCATGTGGCCTCCGAGACCATCACGGGCTATCGCGTGGTGCGAACGCACGGCGCCGAGCAGCATGAATACGAGCGCTTTAATCGAGCGAGTCAGTACAACCGCGATCAGAGCCTGAAGGAGGCGCTGACCAAGGCCATCAGCGCGCCGGTCATTCAGACGATGGTGGCCGTGTCGCTGGCACTGCTGGTATGGCTGGCGCTGGCGCCCGAACTGTTGGGGAACATGACCCCGGGGCAGTTCATCGGCTTCATTACCGCGGCCAGCATGATCATCAAGCCCATCAAGTCGCTGACCGAAATCAACGGCGTCATTCAGAAGGGGCTGGCGGCGGCTCAGGAGCTGTTCGGGCTGATGGACAAGCCCCGTGAGCCCGACAACGGCACGCACGACCCGGGTCGCGTGCAGGGGCGGGTCAGCTTCGAGGCGGTTCGCTTTCGCTACGGCAGCGACCTGCCGGATGTGCTCAAAGGCGTCAGCCATGAGGTATGTCCGGGGGAAATGATTGCGCTGGTCGGTCGCTCGGGCAGCGGCAAGAGCACCATGATGAACATGCTGCCGCGGTTTTATGATGCCACGGACGGGCGGATCTGCATCGATGAGGTGGACGTTCGCGACTATTCAATGCAGGCGCTGCGTCGCCAGATTGCGCTGGTCACCCAGAATGTCACGCTGTTCAACGCCACCGTCGCCGACAATATCGCCTACGGGATCGAAAACTCATCACGCGAGGCGGTAGTGGCCGCTGCCCGGGCCGCCTATGCCGACGAGTTCATCGAGCGCCTGGCGCAGGGATATGACACCCTGGTCGGCGACAATGGCGTCATGCTCTCCGGCGGGCAGCGCCAGCGTATCGCCATTGCGCGTGCCATCTTCAAGGATGCGCCCATCCTGGTGCTGGACGAGGCGACCTCGGCGCTGGATACGGAGTCGGAGCGCTACATCCAGCAGGCTCTTGAGCGGGTCTGTGAAGGCCGTACGACCTTTGTCATTGCGCATCGGCTGTCGACCATCGAGCAGGCCGATCGCATTCTGGTCATGGATAACGGTGAAATCATCGAGTCGGGCGATCACGCCACGCTGATGGCAAGGGACGGGGCCTATGCGGCCCTGCACCGCATTCAGTTCAGCGAGGAGCGCAGCAATGTGCCAGTGTAAGCGTCTCCCGGGGGCCGTGAGCCCATGAAGTGTCTGGAGAAGGCCTGGTACAGCGAGGCGCGCTGGCCGGGGCTGCTGACACCGCTGGAAGCGCTGTACAAGGGCGTTGTGGCACAGCGGCGCCGGGCCTACCGGAGCGGTCGCCGTGAAACGTGGGCGTCGCCGGTACCGGTGATCGTCATCGGCAATATCACGGTAGGGGGCACCGGCAAGTCGCCGCTGACGGCGTGGCTCGGTCGCTGGCTGCAGGCGCGGGGCTGGCACCCCGGGATCATCTCGCGCGGCTATGGCGGGCATGCGCCGCGCTACCCCTTCTATGTCAGCGAAGACAGTGATGTGGCGCACGCCGGTGATGAGCCCGTCATGCTGGCACAGCAGACCCAGCTGCCCGTCGTGGTCGACCCGGACCGGCCGCGAGCGGCGCGCAAGCTGATCGCGGCGGGCTGTAATATCCTGCTGTCCGATGATGGCCTGCAGCACCATGCGCTCGGCCGGGATATCGAGCTGGTGGTGGTGGATGGCATGCGAGGCTTTGGCAACCGCCGCTGTCTGCCGGTGGGGCCGCTGCGGGAGCCGCTGTCCCGGCTTTGTGAGGTGGACGCCGTGATCTCCAACGGGGATCTGCAAACACCGGATGCTGCGGCGCAATACGCCATGTCGCTGGTGCCCAGTGCCTGGCGTCATCTCAACGATGGGGTTTGCTATAGTATCGAGGCCCGGCCTTTCAATGGACGGGTTCACGCCATTGCCGGTATCGGTCATCCGCAGCGTTTTTTCAAGACGCTCGAGACGCTGGGCGTGGCGTTCGATCAGCATCCGCTGCCGGATCATCACCGCTTTTCGGCCGGTGATGTGCGCTTTGCCGATAATCGACCGGTCGTGATGACCGCCAAGGATGCTGTCAAATGCCGCCCCTTTGCCAACGAACGGTGCTGGTCACTGGACATTGAGGCGTGCCCTGAACCAGCACTGATCAAGTGGCTGGCAGCGCGTCTTGAAACACTCTGATGCAGGAGAAGGACAATGGATCAGGAACTGCTGGCCATGCTGGTGTGCCCCGAAAGCGGGGGAAAGCTTGAATACAATCGTGATACCGGTGAGCTCCTGTGTCGTGAAAGCGGGCTGGCCTATCCCGTCATGGACGGTATCCCCGTCATGCTGGCCGGCCGTGCCCGTCGGTTGAGCGTTGAGGAAGCGCTCGGCAAGGCGTCGCAGGATACATCGGCTGCCTCATGAGTCGCCCCTTCAGCGTCGTGATTCCGGCCCGATTCGCCTCCCAGCGCCTGCCCGGCAAGCCGCTGCTGGAGATCGCCGGTCGGCCCATGATCGAACACGTGTGGCGACGTGCCATGGCATCAAGCGCTGCTCGTGTCCTGATCGCCACCGACAACGAGCAGATCGCCACCGTCGCCCGCGGTTTCGGGGCAGAGGTGGTCATGACTCGTGAGGATCACGTCAACGGCACCTCACGCCTGACCGAGGTCGTCGACCGGCTCGGGCTCGAGGATGACGCCTGCGTCGTCAACGTGCAGGGCGATGAGCCGCTGCTGCCCAGCGCTCTGATCGATCAGGTAGCAGCGTCGCTGCAAAAGGATGACAGCGCCGCCATGGCAACGCTTGCCGAACCCATCGATGACCGCGCCACCCTGATGCGCACCAGCGTGGTCAAGGTGGTGTGCAATCGGCAGGGGCGAGCACTGTATTTCTCGCGAGCCCCCATTCCCTGGGATCGTGATCGCTTCGAGCAGCCCGATGAGGGGCATGCCCTTGACCAGGGCTGGCTGCGACACATCGGTATCTATGCCTATCGCGCCTCCTTTCTGCGCGATTATCAACACCTTCCGATTGCGCCCGTGGAAGCCTGCGAGCAGCTCGAACAGCTGCGGGCGCTCTATCATGGCTATGCCATTTCCGTTGCCGTGGCCACCGAGCAGTATCCGGCCGGCGTGGATACCGCCGAGGATCTGGCGCGCGTACGCGAATGGCTGACAAGGAGAACAGATTGATTCGAGTCCTGTTTGTCTGTCTGGGGAATATCTGCCGTTCCCCCATGGCAGAGGGTCTTTTTCGCCGGATGGTGCAGCAGTCAGGGTCTGACGCCTGCGTCGAGACGGACTCCTGCGGCGTGGGCGACTATCACGTGGGCGAGCCACCCGACCCGCGCGCCATACGCGAAGCAGGGCAGCGCGGGGTCGATATTACCGATCTTCGCGGCCGTGTCATCCGCCGCAACGACTTTGATCGCTTCGATTACATCCTCTGCATGGACGCCGACAACCTGAGCGCCCTGCAGGCAATGGCGCCCGATAATGCCCGGGCGCATGTTGGCCTGCTGATGGATTTTGCAGGCGAGGGCGCCGGTGTCGAGATCGGTGATCCCTACTTCGGCAATACCGACAATTTCGGCAACGTGGGCGATCAGATTACCGCCGGCTGCCAGGGACTGCTTCGTCACCTGGCGCGCGGGGATGCGCCGGATTGAGCCTGCAGTACGACGTCTCCCTGCAGGCCTGCAACACGCTGGGCTTCGATGCCAGCGCCGAGGCGCTGGCCGAAACCGACTCGCTGCGCGCCCTGTCTCGTATGCTCGCGGTCGGCCGTCACCGGTTCAGCCGCATTATCCCGCTGGGCGGCGGCAGCAATGTGGTGATGAAACCCCGTGTCGAGGGGCTGGTGGTGCGCTACACCGGTCAGCGCATCTGGCGGGAAGCGGTCCATGCCGGCGAGGCGCTCTGGCACGTGGAGGCGGGCGTCAACTGGCATGCCCTGGTGGAGCGGACCACGCGCAAGGGCTGGTGGGGTATCGAGAATCTGGCACTGATTCCGGGCTCCGTGGGCGCAGCGCCCATTCAGAATATCGGCGCCTATGGCACCGAAATCGGTGATGTGATCGAGTGTGTGCATGTCATGCACATTGATGATGGTCGCTACGAAATCATCGACCGCAAACACTGCGATTTCGGCTACCGACACAGCATTTTCAAATCGGCGCTGGCCGGTCGGGTCGTGGTGGTCAGGGTGGTTTTGAGACTTCATCTTGAGGGCAGACCGCGCATTGGTTATGGCGATCTTGCCCGCCATGTCACCAGTGCGTCATCCGCGGCCGAGGTGGCTGCCGCCGTGGCGACGATTCGCCGGGAAAAGCTGCCGGACCCGCAGGTGCTGGGCAACGCTGGCAGTTTTTTCAAGAACCCGATCGTGCCGGCCGAGCAGGCTAAACGGCTTTTGGCGCAGTGGGCTGATATGCCGGTGTGGGAGACCGCGCAGGGCACCAAGCTGGCGGCCGGCTGGCTGATCGATCAGTGTGGCTGGAAGGGGTATCGTGACAGCCGTGTCGGGGTCCACCGTCATCAGGCACTGGTGCTGGTTCATTACGGTGGCGGCAGCGTGACCGATCTGCTGAGCATGGCCGAGCGCATTCGGAATTCCGTGCAGGCGCGCTTTGGCGTGGCGCTCGAGATGGAGCCCGGCATTATAGGACGCTAGTCCGGGAAGTATTTCCGACGATATCGGCGGCGCCCATATGAAAAGGCCCACTCCAATGGAGTGGGCCTTTTTGATCAGCCTCCGCGTTATTCGCTGGAGGACTGGTTCTCGCGCTGCTGCTGGCGACGACGCTCGCGCGGGTCATTGTGCGCGCGACGCCGCTGGCGGGACGGTGTGTTGTCCGAAGCGCCAGCTTCCTTTGCAGAGGCGTTGTCAGGCGTTGCTGCCTGGCCGGTACTGCTGTCGGCCGCGGTGGCTGTCCTGTTGCCGGTGGCAGCGGCGGTGCTGTCGGTCCGGTCAGGGGTGGCCTCGCTGCGTGTTGCAGCATCGGGTTTGCCGACATCGGTCGCGGCCGGCTGATCAGCATTGGAGGATGCGTCAGCCTCTGCCGTCTTTTCCGGAGCCTTGTCGCTCGCCGGGGCCGGACGTTTGGAGGTTGCCTTGTCGGCGCCCCTGTCCCGGGCGGTCACGCTCTGCTTGTTGATATCGCGTGCCGGTGCATCTGCAGAGGCGCGGGTCCCGTCAGACGAGTCATTCTCCCCGGAGACCAGATGAGGCTGCTCGCGCGGGGTCGCCTCGGTGGCCATGGCAGCCGCGGCCGACGTGTCGGTCGCAACGCCTTCCTTGTTGTCGCCGGCAGCCGCATCGGCCGAGGGACGTTCCTTGACGTCTTGCCCGGCTTTCGGGGTGTCAGCGGTAGAGACTGAGGTCTTTTCAGACTTGTCAGAGGTAGACGCTGCGCTCCCCTGGGCCTTGTCCCCGGCGTTCACGGCAGCCGGTTTGTCAGCGGCTTTTGAAACCGCCGCGGCGGATTTTTTGTCGCCGCCCGCGTCAGAAGCCTTTTTTGACGACTTTTTCGGTGACGCGTTCTTGTCCTGACGATCGCTCCCCGTCTCCGGCGTGGTGGCGGTAGCGTCCGTCGTTTCGGCCGCTCTGCCGGTGGTCGCCTTCTGCTGATCCTGAACGGTATCAGAGGGCTGCGATTCACGGCCAAAGGTGGCGCTGACGGATTGGCGACCGCCGCCTGACGCTGCCGAGTCCTTTTCGCCGGCGTTGGACGCTGTCTCTTCCGTAGCGGCAGCCTTATCGGGTGTAGCCTCTGGCGTACCGGACGTGAGCGCCTTGTCCTTCGAAGGAGCGTCCTTTTTCGACGTGGCAGCATCTGTCGCAGCCGCGCTGTCGGTCTCGCTGGCAGCGGCTGCGACGGGCCTGACCGTGCTGTCATCGCCGCTTCCGGCCGGCTCGCCATCGGTCGCTGCCTGACGGGCCTCGGCCTGCAGTCGCTCCTGTTCGGCAACGGCTTCGGGGCTCAATGCCTGCTTGCGGCTGCGCTGGCGCGGGTTGTTGCGGGTACGGCGCGGCTTGCCGTCGTTGTCGTCCGGCGCCTGGGCAGGCGATGAGGTGGCGCGCGCCTCCTGACCGCTGTCCGTTCCGGTAGCGGCGTCGGCCGTCGGCTTTTTGCCATCATCCTCGCCGCGCGGCCTGTCAGCACCCTTGTCGGTCTGCGGGCTCTGCTGACGCTTGTCGCTGCGCTCGGAGGCGTTGTTGTCGCTTTTCGAAGCGCCGTTTTGCTGACGCTTGTCGCTGCGCTCGGAGGCGGTGTTGTCGCTTTTCGAAGCGCCGTTTTGCTGACGCTTGTCGCTGCGCTCGGAGGCGGTGTTGTCGCTCTTCGAAGCGCCGTTTTGCTGACGCTTGTCGTTGCGCTCGGAGGTGGTGTTGTCGCTCTTCGAAGCGCCGTTTTGCTGGCGCTTGTCGTTGCGCTCGGCACCGGCGTTGTTCCCCTTGTTGTCCTGCTGGCGCTTGTCGTCGCGGGCCTTGTCGGATGAGGACCGTTTGTCGTTGCGACCGTTTTTGCCATCCGCGCTGTCATCGCGTCGGGTATTGTCGCGACGGTTGTTGCGCTGCTCTCCGCCTGCCGAAGAAGACCTTTGTTCTTCGCGGGCAGGGGTGTCCTGTGTCGAAGGCTGTGGCTTGTCTTCCCGGGCGGTCGGCTGAGTGCTTTCCTTGTCGGTCCGGGGGGCGGCAGTGTCCTGACTGCTGCTCTCGTCGCTGCCCATCAGGCGGTTAAAGCCCTTCATGAGGCGGCTCAGAAAGCCTGATGGTTCTTCACTGGCCGGGGCCGTCGTGGTGGGCTCCGGTGCCGGCGTGCGATGCGCCACGGAACGCACGGCCGCTTCGGCGCGCTTGACGGGCTTGCGGTAGGTGTCGCTTTCATCTTCCGGCGCTTCGAAATCGTCGGACATTTCAAAGCTTGAGCGGGCGGCTTCTTCAGGGTCGACCTGATCGTCGCGATAGCGCTGCACGTCGTAATGCGGGGTTTCAAGCCCGGGCTGCGGCAGCAGCATGACGCGCACGCCCTGGCGGCGCTCGATATCGGCAAGGACGTTGCGCTTTTCGTTGAGCAGATAGGTGGCGACCGGTACCGGCAGCATGGCGCGAATCTGCGAGCTGCGATCCTTCATCGCTTCTTCTTCAATCAGACGCATGATCGACAGCGACAGCGAGCGCACATCGCGGATGGTGCCCTGACCGTTACAGCGCGGGCAGACCACGCCGCTGGTTTCGCCCAGCGATGGCCGCAGACGCTGGCGCGACATCTCCATCAGGCCGAAGCGGGAGATACGTCCGATCTGTACGCGGGCGCGATCAAGCTTGAGGGCATCGCGAACGCGGTTTTCGACTTCACGCTGATTGCGGGCGGGTGACATGTCGATGAAATCGATCACCACCAGACCCCCGATATCGCGCAGGCGCAGCTGTCGAGCGATCTCGTCGGCCGCTTCCAGATTGGTCTGAAGGGCCGTTTCCTCGATGTCACCGCCCTTGGTGGCGCGTGAGGAGTTGATATCGATGGACACCAGCGCCTCGGTATGGTCGATCACCACCGAGCCGCCCGAGGGCAGCTTGACTTCACGCTCGTAGGCCGTCTCGATCTGGGATTCGATCTGAAAGCGTGAGAAGAGGGGAACATCGTCGTTGTACAGCTTGATCTTCTGCTGGTACGACGGCATGACCTGCTTGACGAAGTTGAGGGCTTCTTCATGCACGTCGCCGTGATCGATCAGCACTTCACCGATGTCCTGACGCAGGTAGTCGCGCATGGCGCGAATGATCACGTTGGACTCGCGATAGATCAGAAAGGGCGCCGAGCGCTGGCCGGCTTCCTCGGTGATGGTCTCCCAGACCTGTACCAGATAGTCCAGGTCCCACTGGAGTTCCTCGCTCGAGCGGCCGATGCCGGCCGTGCGTACGATCACGCCCATCTTGTCGGGCATGGTAAGTTGGCTCATGGCCTCTTTCAGCTCGGTACGCTCATCGCCTTCGATGCGACGCGAAATGCCGCCGGCCCGGGGATTGTTGGGCATCAGGACCAGAAAGCGACCGGCGAGACTGATAAAGGTGGTCAGGGCTGCGCCCTTGTTGCCGCGCTCTTCCTTGTCCACCTGGACAATGACTTCCTTGCCTTCCTTGATGACTTCACGAATATTGGGGCGGCCGTTGCCGGAAGGCTCCTTCGAGAAATATTCGCGCGAGATCTCCTTGAGTGGCAAAAAGCCGTGGCGGTCGGCGCCAAAATCGACAAAGGCGGCTTCGAGGCTGGGTTCGACCCGCGTAATGCGTCCGCGGTAAATGTTGGCCTTTTTCTGTTCCCGGGCCCCGGATTCGATGTCGAGATCGTAGAGTCTCTGGCCATCGACCAGCGCGACTCTCAGCTCTTCAGGCTGAGTCGCGTTGATAAGCATGCGTTTCATATGGTCTCACTGACTGAGCGTATCGCCAGACGGATGCCATGCCATGGGCAGTATCAACCTCCAGGGTTGACTGACCACGGCATCAGGCATCGGTGCCACCGAGTCGCGGGCCAGAGTGTTTGTGCTCAGCGCATGTCTACAAGTATGTTTCAATTCCTCGGGCGCCATACAGACGTGCCCCGGAAAGGCTTCATGATCATGTTGAGTACGTGACCGCCCGAAGACATGTCGCGGCAGCATGGTTGCTTAACCGGTCTTTCAGTGAGGCGGTCACACCTGATGGCCATCGATTCGGCAGCACCGGCCTTCGATACGGAAATGGTTTATCCCGTGATGCAAAATCCGGGTACTTCTGATACTGCCAGGTGCCGGATTGATCTCTTCCGACGACTGTTCTGTTGCTTCGGCCTGCGTGTCATTCGGTGCAGGCGCTATCAGGTCCTGCGGACCTTAAGGAAGCTCCCGGAATATAACAGCAAAGCCTGGTGCCCACAATCGGGGCCATCCCTGCGTTATTTCGCTACAATGCCGGCCCTTACAGCCGGTAAAAGAGGAAGACGACATGGCCGAGGGGCGCGGCGTTCAGTGGGTTGACATCGATAGGCATCATGATGGACAGCGGCTGGACAATTTTCTCATGACCCATCTCAAGGGCGCGCCTCGTACGCTGATCTACCGGATCATTCGCCGCGGCGAAGTGCGTATCAACGGTGGGCGGGGCAAGGCGAGCCGGCGTCTGGTGACAGGCGATCGTGTGCGGGTGCCGCCACTGCGACTGACCCCGCAGGAGGCCGTGCAGGAGGTCAGCGATAACCTGCGCCATGTCATCGAGACCAGTCTTTTGAAGGAAACGCCGGAGTGGATGGCGTTCAACAAGCCCTCGGGGCTTGCCGTGCATGGCGGCAGCGGGGTCAGGATCGGACTCATCGAAGCCCTGCGCCAGATACGAAACGATCTGCCCTATCTGGAGCTGGTGCATCGACTGGATCGCGATACCTCGGGCTGTCTGCTGGTAGCCAAGTCCCGCGAGGCGCTCAACTTCCTGAGTCATGAACTGCGCGAGCATCGGATGCAAAAGCGCTACCTGGCGCTGGTAGAGGGCGCCTGGCCCAGTGAGCGCCACGAGGTGACGGCACCCTTGATGCGCTTCGAGCTGCCCAGCGGTGAACGCCGTGTAAGGGTCGACGATACCGGCAAGGCGTCGCAAACGCGCTTTGCGCTTCTGGAGTCCTTTCGCAAGGCTTCCTTGATAGAGGCAGAGCCCGTAACAGGACGTACCCACCAGATCCGGGTACATGCACTTCATGCCGGTCATCCGCTGCTGGGCGATGTCAAATACGGCAGTGCCAGCGGCGAGCGCCTGGCCACGAGATGTGAGCTGTCCCGCCTTTTTCTGCACGCCCGGCGGCTCGGGTTTACCGATCCGGCCTCACAACAGAACGTGCAGCTTCAGGCGCCACTGAGCGAAGATCTTGAGCGCGTACTGGCGCGCCTGCGCTGACACGCCGGGCAGAATTTTCCTGATGACCCCATGGTGAAAGAGGAGCACGACAGCAATGCGGTATCGCCTGGTGATCTTTGACTGGGATGGCACGCTCATGGATTCGGCCGACCGGATCGTTGAGTGCATGCAGCGTGCCGCCATCGATGCCGGCTGGCCCGCGCTGAGTCGGGAGGCGGTGTGCGATATCATCGGGCTGGGCCTGCCGGAAGCCATTGCACGGTTGTGTCCGGGCATCGGCGGCGCGCAGGCCGAGCATCTGCGCCAGCGCTACGCCCACCATTTCGTGACGGCCGAGCGGGAAGGGCCGGCACTGCCTTTTTTTGCGGGCGTGGAAAAAGGCATCGCTCGATTGAAAGCGATGCCGGACGTCAGGCTGGCGGTGGCCACCGGCAAGAGTCGTCGGGGACTGGATCGCATTTTTACCGAGCGGCGCTGCGGACACTGGTTCGACGACAGCCGTACGGCCGACATGACGCGCTCGAAGCCTGATCCGCTCATGCTGACCGAGCTGCTTGAGTCGCTGGATGTCGCGCTCGATGAAGCGGTCATGATCGGTGACAGTGTTCACGACATGGGCATGGCGCAGGCCCTGGGCATGGATCGTGTGGCCGTCACCTGGGGGGTACACAATGCGCAGCAGCTGTCTGAATTCTCGCCTGCCGGCGTGGTGAAGGATTTTCATGAACTGATGTCATGGCTGGACGCAGGTACCGGCCAGCCTGCAGGGAGCAGCGTACATGAGTGATCGGAAGGATCAATGGACCGGACGTGACATGGCGGACAGGGATGGCTCGGACGCAGAGCGGGCCCACGAGGGTGTGTCACGTGAGGCGGTGATGGAGCGGTGGCTGCTCGAGATGGTGCGTGAACAGCGCCGCAGTCGTCGCTGGAAGATCTTTTTTCGCCTTTTATTCTGGTTGTTCTGGATCGTTGTGGTCGCTGCCGTGGCCTTCATGATCACCGGTGAGCGTGAGTCGCTGGCCGGTGACCGGGTCGGGGTCGTCAAGGTGGACGGGGTGATCGACAGTCGTTCGACGTCCAGTGCCGAAAGGGTCATTCGGGGGCTGAACGACGCCTGGCAGGGCTCTGATACAGCAGTGGTGCTGCAGATCAACAGTCCCGGTGGTTCTCCGGTTCAGTCGCAGCGCATTTATGACGAGATTCGTCGTCTGCGCGATGCCGGTGACAAGCCCATCATTGCTGTCATCGAGGATATCGGGGCCAGCGGGGCCTACTACATTGCCTCTGCAGCGGACGAGATTTATGCGGCCCCGGCAAGCCTGGTGGGCTCCATCGGTGTGGTCTATTCGGGGTTCGGTCTCGAAGGCGCGATAGACAGGCTGGGGATCGAGCGGCGCGTGTTCACGGCAGGCGAGAACAAGGACATGCTTGATCCGTTCCAGCCTGTCAGCGACGAGCAGCGGCGCTACTGGCAGCACGTGCTGGATCAGACGCACGATCAATTCATCAATGCCGTCAGGGCCGGTCGCGGAGATCGTTTGTCGGACGATCCGGCGCTGTTTTCCGGTCTGGTCTGGACCGGCGAAGAGGCCGTGGACAAGGGGCTTGCGGACGGGCTCAAAAGCGTTGATGAAATTGCGCGCGATTTGACCGGCACTGCCGAAACCACGGACTACACCCGAAGCGGTGATCCGCTCGAGCAGCTGTCGCGTCATTTTGGCCGGGTGGCGGCGCAATATCTGGGGATCGATCTGCGCTCGGGCGAGTCCCCCGTTCGACTGCGCTGAGCTGTCGGCCCGGCGCAGGGAGCCGATCGCTTCGGGGCATGATCATTCAAGCAGCGGGTTGATGCCGGCCTCACGCAGCAAACGACACAGGGCGATGAGGGGAAGGCCCATCAGGGCACTGGGGTCGGTGGTCTCAACGCTTTCGAAAAGCGCCGTGCCCAGTTTTTCCATATAAAAGCCGCCGGCGCTGTCGATGGCCGGCTCTTTGGTGACATAGCCTTCGATCTCGCTGGTGCTCAGCGTTCGAATGTCGACGCTGGTGAGATCCACATGCGTCTCACAGCGATCGTGGCGTGTATCCAGCAGCGCCACGCCTGTCCAGAAGCTGACGCGTCGACCGGAGAAGCGTTCAAGCTGGCGGCGTGCGCCATCGGGACTGCCCGGTTTGCCCAGCAGATCGTTATCGATGCCGACCACCTGATCACTGCCGATGATCAGATGCTGCGGATAACGCTGTGCCAGTGCGCGGGCCTTGTCACGTGACAGGCGCTCGGCCAGCCCGCGCGGCGTTTCACCTTCCCGGGGCGTTTCATCGATATCGGGGGCATCACAATGAAAGGGCAGGCCGAGACGCTTGAGCAGCACGCGACGTGAACCGGAACCGGAGGCGAGAATCATCAGGGGCATCATTGTTCCTGAAACGGTGGCTGTCGAAAGGGCCGCGAAACCGGATGTCCATCCCGGGCCGGCCGCTGTCGTTTCAAGTGCATCATTGATCACAACCTTTTTGACACTTTCATGGACAATCCCTATTATTGCGCGCCTATGTCAACCACGCGACTACCAAAAACGGTCGAACCCTATCGACTTGCTGCCAGCGGCGAGCGCCTGGAAGGGAGTATTACGCTCTCTGCCATGCCGCGTATTGTCGATGCCATCGGCCGGCAGGAGGTCGAATGTCATGTTGTCATGACGTTTGATCGTGATGAACAGCGCCAGCATTACATTGAAGGCTCACTGGTTGCCGATGTTGAAATGCCCTGTCAGCGATGCCTGCAGCCCATGCCGGTTCATCTCGAGAGCACTTTCCTGCTGGGTATGGTCACCAGCGACGCGCTTGCAGCAACGCTACCGGCACGCTATGAGCCGGTGCTTGTGGAAGACGAACATCTGGATCTGCTGCCGGTAGTCGAGGACGAGCTGCTTCTGACGCTGCCGCAGGTGGTCTATCACGATGAAGCGGATTGCGCCGTTTCTCGCGATTCGCTGCAAAGCGGCGACGAAGCCGAGCAAGCGCCGGCGAGAGCCGATAACCCGTTCAGTGTGCTTCGTTCCCTGAAGGATCACTGAGTCATTTCTGACGTTACGTTACAACCGGAGACACCCCCATGGCTGTCCAGAAGAACCGCAAGTCCCGTTCCAAACGCGGTATGCGTCGTGCACACGATGCACTGACGACGCCGACGCTTTCCCAGGACAAGGAAACCGGTACGACCCATCTTCGTCATCATGTGGCGCCGGATGGTTACTATCGTGGCCGCAAGGTCATTGACGTCGAAGAATAAATGATTCGGGCGATGTCGCCCCTGCGTATCGCCATCGACGCCATGGGCGGGGACCACGGTCCCCGCGCTACCGTTTCCGGGGCTGCCCTTGCCCTGGCGCAAAGGCCGAATGCCAGTGCCATCTTCCATGGCAGGCGTCATCTGCTTGATGTCGAACTCTCCCGCTTGCCGGCCTCTCTTGTTCATGTTCGTGATCGCATCGAAATCGTCGAAGCCGGCGACCGCCTTCCCGCTGACATGACACCTTCCCGTCTTTTGCGCGATGCCGCTTCCGGCAGTCTTCATGCCAGTCTTGCAGCCCTTCGGGACGGTCAGGCCAGTGCCTGTGTCAGTGCCGAGCATACCGGTGCCATCATGGCGCTGGCGCGACGCGAGGTCGGCATGCTGGACGCAGTGACACGCCCTGCCATCAGCGCCGCCATCCCGACCGTTTCCCGAAGGCCGTGTTACATGCTTGATCTGGGAGCCAACGTGGATGCTCGTGCCGAACACCTGGTGGATTTTGCCTTCATGGGGGCTGCCATGGTCAGGCTGCTGGACAGGGTTCCTTTGCCTCGGGTAGGGCTTTTGAACGTGGGAACGGAAAGTGGCAAGGGCGAGCGACGCGTACGAGAAGCTGATGTCCTGCTTCGTGCCAGAGCTCATTCGCATTTCGAGTATGTCGGCTATGTCGAAGGAGACGCCCTGTTTAACGGTTATACGGATGTGGCGGTCTGTGATGGCATGGTGGGCAATGTTGCCCTCAAGAGCAGTGAAGGACTGGCGCGCATGCTGGCCGAGCGTCTTCAGGCCGGATTTCGGACCGGGCTGTATGCCCGAATGGCCGGGCGGCTGGCAGCGCCCGTGTTACGTCGCTTCCTGCAGGAGCTTGATCCCGTGCGATATAATGGCGCCAGTTTACTGGGTCTCAGGGCCACCGTGGTCAAGAGTCATGGCAGTGCACGCTCTGAAGGGTTCGCCTATGCTGTGCGCCGTGCCGTGGATGAAGCCGCAATGAATCTGCCGGGCAGATTGATGTCATAAAGGTCGTTTTCGTATGGCGAAGCCGGAAGCGAGCCGGCATCATGGTCTTTATGATATTTCGCTTATTCAATCTTCAATGAGTTAGTACAGGTGAATCAGATGAGCAATGCCCTCGCCCTGGTCTTTCCCGGTCAGGGCTCTCAGCAGCTGGGCATGCTGCGAGAGCTCGCCGAACGCTATAGCGTGGTGCGGACGACCTTTGAAGAGGCTTCCGATGCGCTGGGATATGACCTCTGGCATGTGACCCAGGAAGGCCCCGAGTCAGTGCTCAATACCACGGCCTGCACGCAGCCGGCACTGCTGACCGCCAGCGTTGCCATCTGGCGTGTCTGGCAGGAGCTGGAGGGCCCGCGACCGGCAGCCATGGCCGGGCACAGTCTGGGCGAGTACAGCGCACTGGTGTGTGCCGGGGCAATGAGCTTCGCCGATGGCGTTCGGCTGGTGCGACTGCGAGGCGAGGCCATGCAGGACGCCGTGCCGGCAGGTCAGGGTGGCATGGCCGCCATACTGGGACTCGACGACGAGGTCGTGGAAGCGGTCTGTGAACAGGCAGCCCAGGGCAGTGTGGTCTCTGCCGTCAACTACAACTCGCCCGGGCAGGTGGTAATCGCCGGCGAAAAGGCGGCAGTCGAGCGTGCCATTTCCCTTTGTCAGGAGCGCGGTGCGCGTCGTGCCATGCCCCTGCCGGTGTCGGTGCCTTCCCATTGTGCATTGATGAAACCGGCTGCCGAGCGCCTGGAGCAGGCCATGGCCGATATCGATCTGCGCCAGCCGCGCTATCGTGTTATCCAGAATGTGGATGCCGCCTGGCACAATGATCTTGATACCATCAGAGCGTGTCTGGTGCAGCAGCTGTATCGGCCGGTACTCTGGACACAGTGTGTGGAAACGCTGGGCGAGCAGGGCGCCGGTGTGTTCATCGAATGCGGTCCGGGCAAGGTGCTGACCGGGCTGGGCAAGCGCATCGCGCGTCAGAGCCGCGGGCTTGCCGTCAACGACCCCGAGTCGCTGGCCGCCGCCATTGAACTGGCAAAAGAGATGCCGGATGGGCATTGATGACATATCGATGTGCCATACAGGACAACAAGCCCAAAAGGGACAGTAAGCATGAGTGAAGCAAGAGTGGCACTGGTTACCGGTGCAACACGCGGCATTGGCCAGGCCATCGCGCGTGAGCTGGGTCGACAGGGCCATACGGTCATCGGGACGGCCACCAGCGAGGATGGGGCGCGCCGGATCGAGAACGATCTTGCCGCGCATTCGATTGCCGGCACGGGGATGATACTCAACGTGACCGACAGTGAGGCCATCGAGCAGGTACTCGGCGAGATCACCGAGCGTTTCGGTGCGCCCCTGATCCTGGTCAACAATGCGGGGATCACTCGTGATAACCTGTTGATGCGAATGAAGGATAACGAGTGGGATGAGGTTCTGGATACCAATCTTACCTCGGTTTATCGTGTCTCCAGGGCCTGCATGAAGGCGATGACACGTGCGCGCTTTGGCCGTATCGTCAATATCAGTTCCGTTGTCGCAACGCTGGGCAATGCCGGGCAGAGTAACTATGCTGCGGCAAAGGCCGGCATGGAAGGGTTTACCCGTTCACTGGCGCGCGAGCTTGCATCACGCAATGTCACCGTCAACGCAGTGGCGCCGGGGTTCATTGCCACCGACATGACCAGTGAGCTGCCGGAAAAACACAGGGAATCGTTGCTGAATCAGATTCCGCTGTCGCGCCTGGGGCAACCCGAGGAAATTGCAGCGGCAGCGTGTTTCCTGACCAGCGATGTCGCCGGGTATATCACCGGTGAAACGCTGCATGTCAACGGCGGTATGAACATGCGCTAGAGCCGGCAAAGGACGCTGTTGCGTCCGGGAAAGACGGTCTATAAACTACCGCCAGTTTTGATCTGGCGACTCGTAAACCAGGAGTGATGATAAATGAGTACCATCGAAGAGCGCGTTAAAAAAGTTGTTGCCGAACGTTTGAACGTCAAGGAAGAAGAGATCCAGAACAGCTCTTCCTTCACTGAAGATCTGGGCGCCGACTCGCTCGACACCGTGGAACTGGTAATGGCGCTCGAAGAGGAATTCGACACCGAAATCCCCGACGAAGAAGCTGAAAAGATCACGACCGTGCAGGAAGCGATCGACTATATCGTCGCTCACCAGTAAGTTTCTGGCGCAATCCGGTCCTCAGGGTCCGGGTTGACCTGTAAAGCCGCCCCATTCGGGAGCGGCTTTATTTTTAGATAGCATTGACCGGCAAACAGCGCATGTTGCGCCGGCCCTTTCAGGCTGAGTCATTAAGCTGTATCAGTCAGCGACCGGGTCGGCAGAATCGGTATAATGGCTGCGCTATATCATGCAGCAGGCGGTCGGGTATCCAGCAGAAATTCAGGCTCTCGAGCGCACTCATCTGTCTTTTTTGGAGGAAAAACGATGCCTCGCAGAAGGGTCGTGGTGACCGGCATCGGTCTGGTAACACCGGTAGGCAACACTACTGATGCCACCTGGGACAATATCAAGGCTGGCAAGAGCGGTATCGGATCGATCGAGCACTTTGATGCCAGTGGTCTGAACACTCGTTTCAGCGGCGCCGTAAAGGGATTTGATCCAGCCCCCTGGTTCAACCCCAAGGATGCCAAGAAGATGGATCTTTTCATCCAGTACGGCATTGCGGCTTCCGTTCAGGCGATCCGGGATTCGGGCATTACCTGCAGTGACGAGAATGCTCATCGCATCGGTGTGGCCATCGGGTCGGGCATCGGTGGGCTGCCCATGATCGAAAGCAATCACCAGTCGATGCTAAAATCGGGCGCACGCCGTATTTCTCCCTTTTTCGTGCCCGGCTCGATCATCAACATGATCTCCGGCAATCTGGCGATCCAGTTCGGTTTCCGCGGTCCCAACATCGCCATCACGACCGCCTGTACGTCGGGGACGCACAATATCGGCTACGGCGCGCGCACGATCGCCTACGGCGATGCCGATGTCATGGTCTGCGGCGGTGCCGAAATGGCCAGTACACCGCTGGGCGTGGGAGGCTTCTCCGCCGCGCGTGCGCTGTCGACCCGCAACGATGACCCGCAGGGGGCCAGTCGCCCCTGGGACCGCGACCGCGATGGCTTCGTGCTGTCGGATGGCGCCGGCATTCTGGTGCTGGAAGAGTATGAGCATGCCAGGGCGCGCGGGGCCGACATTCTGGCGGAGTGCTCCGGGTTTGGCATGAGCGATGATGCCTGGCACATGACCGCGCCGCCGAGCGATGGTGCCGGGGCAGCACTTGCCATGAGCAACGCCATTCGTGATGCCGGTCTCGACCCCTCAAGCATTGACTATATCAATGCTCATGGCACCTCCACACAGGTGGGTGATGTGGCGGAAAGCCTTGCCATCGAGAAGGTGCTGGGCGCTGCTGCGCAGGATGTTGCCATCAGCTCCACCAAATCGATGATCGGACACCTGCTGGGGGCGGCCGGTGCCGTCGAGGCTGCCTTCTCCATTCTGGCCCTGCGGGATCAGGTCGCACCGCCGACCATCAATCTGGACCACCCCGACGAGCAGTGCCGTCTGGATTACGTGCCGCATACTGCCCGTGACATGAAGATCGATCACGCGCTGTCCAACTCGTTCGGTTTCGGCGGTACCAACGGCTCGCTGGTATTTTCGCGAATCTGACGGCGTCAACATGACGGACATGGATGAAAACGGGTCAACCGTTCCCCTGACGGATCGCGGACTGGCCTATGGCGATGGTCTGTTTGAAACCGTACTGGTCAGGGACGGCGTGCCCTTTCTCTGGAACGAGCACCTTGCGCGTCTGACACAGGGGGCGCAAAGACTCGGCTTTGAACCGCCTGCGCGAGCGTGGCTCGACACGCTGCCCGAAAGGGCGCCGGCGGGTGAGCACGTGCTCAAGATCGTGCTGACGCGCGGCAGCGGCGGTCGCGGCTATCGACCGCCGGTACCGGCAGCGCCGCGCTGCTGCTGGCAGTTCACGCCCTTCACGCCCAGGCCCGCGCACTGGGCGCAGGGGATAAGCGTTCGGCTGTGTCGACTGCGACTGTCGCGCCAGCCCGTACTGGCCGGTCTCAAGCACCTTAACCGACTGGAAAACGTACTGGCACGCCAGGAGTGGCAGGACGATGCCATTGCCGAGGGCATTCTGCTCAACGATCGTGATCAGCCCATCGAGGCGACCGCCATGAATCTGGCCTGGCGTGACCAGGGACGGTGGTGGACGCCGGCCCTGAATGAATGCGGCGTGGAAGGCACGCTGCGTCGCGCTCTGGTGGAAAAAGGCCACCTGAGTGTTGTAGCTGATGCGCCGCTGTCACGGTTTCTGTCGGCGCAGGCCGCCTGCCTTTTCAATTCGGTACAGGGGGTATGGCCGATCGTGCTCTGCAACGACCCGGATGATCGGCATGTGCTGGCGCAGTGGCCGATTGATGCGTCGCTGCGTCATTTACAGCGTGACGCGCATGCCCTGCTGGGCCATGACACCGCTTTCTCGACTTCCTGAGCAGGGGCTCACGTATGCGATGGTTGAAGGGTGTTCTTCTGATACTGGTGATCATGGCGGCCACGGCAGGTGGCGGCTGGCTCTGGTGGCAGCACAAGCTGGGGGAGCCGATTGCCCTGCAATCGCCTGAAATCTACGAAGTGCGCGCCGGCATGGGTGCCAGACAGATCATCGACGAGCTTCACGAGCGCGGCATTATCGATGAGCGCTGGCCCTATCAGCTGCTTGGCGTAGTGGATCCCGCGCGCCTTCGGGCGCTGCGCGCCGGCGAGTTTGAAATCCGGCCCGACATGAATGCCCATGCGCTGCTGGGCAAACTGTCCAGCAACGACGTCGTTCGCCACCATCTGACGATTCCGGAAGGACGCACCTTTGCCCAGATGCGCGAGATTCTGAATCAGGCCGAGCCGCTGGTGCATGACACTCGCGACATGAGCGATGAAGAGATCATGGCCGCGCTGGGAGAGGAAGGCGAGTTTCCCGAAGGCTGGTTTTTTCCGGATACCTATCAGTGGCGCAAGGGGGCCACGGATCTGGAGCTGTTCGGGCGCGCGCATGACAGAATGGTCAATACGCTGGATGAAGTCTGGGCCGATCGACAGCCCGATCTGCCGTTTGACAGCCCCTATGAGGCCCTGGTACTGGCTTCTCTGATCGAAAAGGAAACCGGTGCGCCTGCCGAGCGGACCCGAATTGCCGGCGTGTTCGTGCGTCGTCTTGAAAAGGGAATGCGTCTTCAGACCGACCCGACCGTGATCTATGGTCTGGGACAGGCCTACGACGGCTCCCTGACGCGTGCCGATCTGACGAAGTCCACCCGATGGAATACCTATGTCATTGACGGGCTGCCGCCCACACCGATTGCCATGCCGGGACGCGCTTCGCTGGAAGCCGCGGTCAATCCGGCCGAGGGTGACGAGCTCTACTTTGTGTCCAAGGGCAATGGCGAGCATCAGTTTTCCGCCACGCTTGAAGAGCACAACGCGGCAGTACGTCGCTATATTCTGAATCGTTGAGAGTTGCCATGACCCAGCCAGGCCGCTTTATTACGCTGGAGGGCGGAGAGGGTGCCGGCAAGAGTACCAATCTCGCCTTCGTTCGCGATTACCTCAAGGCCCGGGGCATCAGCGTTGTCACCACGCGCGAGCCCGGTGGCACGCCCATGGCAGAACGCATTCGGGCGCTGTTGCTTGGCGGTGACAACCAGGAGCCGCTGGACGATCTGGCGGAGCTTTTGCTGGTATTCGCGGCCCGTGCCCAGCATCTGGCCCGTGTTATTCGCCCGGCACTGGCCCGGGGCGAGTGGGTCGTCAGCGACCGCTTCACCGATGCCACCTTTGCCTATCAGGGCAGCGCCCGTGGCATCGACGCCGAGCGTATCGTCATGCTCGAACAGGTGGTGCAGCAGGGCCTTGCGCCGGATCTCACCCTCTGGCTGGATATGCCGGTGGCGCATGCCGCCGTTCGTCTGGCGGCGCGAGGCGGGGAGCGCGACCGCTTTGAACGCGAACGGGAAGATTTCTTCGAGCGGGTACGACAGGGCTATCGCGCTCGTGCCGAGCAGGCACCCGAGCGCATTGTCGCCGTCGACGCTGCGCAGCCGCTCGAACGGGTCCAGCACGATATCGCCATGTTGCTCGACAGACAGCTTGTGTCATGGAACTGACGCCCTGGCCCTGGCAGACTGCGATCTGGCAGCGTCTGACCGCGCTTGCCAATGAATCACGGTTGCCGCATGCGCTCATGCTGACCGGCCCTTCGGGCGTGGGCAAGGAGCGCCTGGCGCAGGCCCTGATCGCCCGACAGCTCTGCCAGACGCCCCGGGACACTGCCTGCGGCGAGTGTCATGCCTGCCAGATGCTGATGTCGGGCTATCATCCCGACCTCATGGAAATCATGCCGGCCGAGCAGGGCAAGCAGATCCGGATTGATGCGATTCGCGACATCAATGCCTTCGCCTCTCAGACGGCCCAGCAGGGTGGCTATCGCATCATTCATCTGGCCCCGGCCGAGGCGATGACCGTTGCCGCCTCCAACGCGCTGCTGAAAAGTCTCGAAGAACCGGGCAGTGACACGCTGTTTATCCTGCAAAGCGATATTCCCTCCCGCACGCTGCCGACCATTCGTAGCCGCTGTCAGCAGTGGTCGCACCCTCGGCCTGCGCGCGAGGCGTCCATGGCCTGGCTGACCGAAGCGCTGGAAGATCGGGAGCAGGCCGAATTCTGGTGGCAGGTGGCCGGCGGTCGACCGCTGCTGGCGCGCGATCTGGCTGCGCCCGAAGCCCGACAGCTGCGTCAGGATCTGCGGGAACTTTTTGAATCCCTGGTGCGCGGTGGCGACCCGGTTGCCGAAGCCGCCCGACTGGATAAGCAGACGTTGCCTGACATCCTGTGGCATGGCGTGCTGTGGCTCGAGGATCTGATCCGGCTGGGCGTCTCCGGTGACATGGACAGTGTCCGCAATCGGGATCTGCTGCCGCTGTATCGACAGGCGATCAAGAACGCCCGCGTCCGCGACTGGTTTCGCCTGCTGGATTACGCCCACGAACAGCGGCGGCTGCTGGCCGGTGGAGGCAATCCCAACGCTCAGCTGGTCATCGAATCCTGGCTGATCCGGTGGTCGGCACTGCTGCGCTCGTAAGTGTCACCGCAACTTCTGCTGTTACCGGCCGATAAGGAGAGCATTCCTTTTCTGTCAGGAGATTGTCATGAGCGCCCGGGCACTGTCTCTCACCTTCAACGACACGGAAGCGCTCAAGGCGGCGTGGATGCCGATTCTTGAGCGCGGCGGCCTGTTTGTGCCTACGTCGGTGCGTCATCATCTGGGGCAGCGGGTCTATCTGCTGCTGACACTGCCGGAAGAGCAGGCGCCGCGCCCGGCATCCGGCATTGTTGTCTGGCTGTCGCCATCAGGGGGCCCCGGTCAGCGTGAAGGCGGCATCGGTGTGCATCTTGATGCCGAAGAACAGGCACTGCGCGAGCATATTGAAGCGCTATTGGCCTGACGTTGCCGTGACACGTCGACAGCGGGGCGGGATAACGTAATTTATACCGTTATCTCGTTATTGACTGTTTTCAGAAGCACATCTTTCATCCCCCGAGCGCCAGTGATCTGCGATAATTCCCGGTCTGTTCATCGCCAATCGGGTAAGTTTAATGAACCAGTTAACCGAACAATTGTCATGGCCTTCGGTGCTGATCGATTCCCACTGCCACCTTGATCGTCTTGATGCAGCAAGCGGTGACGTGGACACCGTGCTGGCGCGTGCCCGCGAGGCAGGAGTGCGGGGCTTTCTGGCGGTGGCCACCAGCCTGGAAGGCATGTCGACGCTGGCCGGGCTGGGTCGTCGTCATGATGATGTCTTTTACGGCGTTGGTGTTCACCCGATGCAGCGTCTCGACAGCGAGCCGACGCTCGAGGAGATCAGTGCCTGTATCGAACAATACGAGCCGGTGGCCGTCGGCGAAATCGGTCTGGACTTTCAGGCCGATGACCAGGGCGCGCTGCGCGTGCCGCGGGACGTACAGCTGACACGCTTCGAGCGCCATCTACGCGCGGCCCGTGAGGCCGAGCTGCCGGTCAGCGTCCATACCCGCGGTGCGCGTGACGAGACGATGTCACTGATCGAGCAGCATCTCGACCCCGGCGTCGGCGGCGTACTGCACTGCTTTACCGAAGATCCGGCCATGGCACGGCGTGCCGTGGCGCACGGTTTCATGATTTCGCTGTCCGGCATCGTGACCTTTGCCAGTGCCGAGAACGTGCGCGCCCTGGCCCGCGCACTGCCGCTGGATCGGCTGCTGCTGGAGACCGACAGCCCATGGCTGTCGCCGGTGCCGCACAGGGGCCGGCCCAATGAACCGGCGCGCGTGCTGGAGGTGGCCCGTATCATTGCCCGGGAGCGCCATATCAGTCTCGATGAGGTGGCCATGCAGACCACGGCCAATTTCCATCGGCTGTTTCGCCGCGCCACGCCCGCCCACGACGCTGTTTCCAGCATCGCGACTGCCTGAGGAGCCTGCCGTGTCCCTGGAGAGACTGCTGACGGTTCAGACGCAGGATCAGCCCCTGCCACTGGAAAGCTGGGATCCGGCCCTGTCGGGGGAGATGGACATGGTGGTGGATCGCCAGGGCCTCTGGTGGCACGAGGGGGCGAAGGTCGAGCACCCGCGTGTGCTGCGGGCGCTATCGCGGCTGCTGCGCCGCGAGTCGGACGGGCACTACTATCTGGTCACGCCGGCCGAAAAGTGGCGGATTCGCGTCGAGGCGTATCCGCTGCTGATCGTGGACGCGACCCGTCAGGAAACGGCCGATGGCCAATCCGACTGGGTGCTGACCACGCAGACCGGCGAGCGTGCCACCCTGAACGGTGACTGTCGTCTGAGCCTTGATGACGACACGTCGATACCGCGGGTCGAGCTGCGCCATGGGCTTTCGGCCCGGCTGTCGCGGCAGTGCTGGTACTATCTGGTCGAACAGGCCGAGTGTGTCGAGGATGCCCGGGGACGCTGGCATCTGGGGCTTCACAGTGGCGGTCACTGGCATGCGCTGGGCGCGCCGATGGATGCCGACGACGGACAAGCGCCACCATCATGACGCTGACCGAGCAGCAGCAGGCCGTGGTGCACCATGGCGGGGGGCATGCGCGGGTCTTTGCCGTGGCCGGTGCCGGCAAGACATCGACCATGGTGGCCAGGGTACTGCATCTCATGGCCGCGGGCACGCCGCCCGATCGCATCCTGATTTTGATGTTCAATCGTGCCGCCCGCGAGGACTTTGCCGCACGTCTGCGCCTGCTGGCCCCCGCCGGGAGCCGACTGCCGCAGGTGCGTACCTTTCACTCCATCGGCCATCGGCTCGGGCAGAGCCTGATGCGCTGGGGCGCTCTTCCTGCCCGCCGGCTGATCGAAGGGGAGTGGCAGCGGGAACGTCTGGCCCGTCAGGTACTGCAGCAGCTGCTCGTCGATGAGCCCGCCCAGCTGGCCCTGGCGCTGGAAGAAGAGCGTATCGAGGCGCTGCTGCAGTTCTGTGATCTGGTCAAGTCGGAATGCCTGCCGCCCGCCAGGCTCCACGAGCGCGGCGACTACGGCGCCGATACCGAGCACTTTGTGCCGGCCTTTCTGGAGATGGAGCGCCAGATGCACGAGCAGGGCGTCATGACCTATTCCGATCTGCTCTATCGCCCGCTGCGCGCGCTGGTTCGCGACGACACGGCACGTCAGCGCATTCAGGGGCGCCTGGATCACATCATTGTCGACGAGTATCAGGACATCAACGAGGTGCAGCTGCGTCTGCTGTCGATGCTGGCCGGCGAGCGCGCCAGCGTGATGGCCGTGGGCGATGCCAATCAATGCATCTACGAGTGGCGCGGGGCACGGCCGGATGCCATGAATGCCCGCTTTGGCGAGCTTTTCGGCACGCCGACCGACTACCCCCTGAGCTGGACCTTTCGCCACGGCCATGCCGTCTCGCTGATGGCCAACCATGTCATTCGCGCCAATGCAGGTGCAGCGGATCAGCTGACGCTGTCGGCGCCGGACAACCCCGCAACGCGGGTGGAACATGACAGCGATGGTACGCGTCTGGTGCGGCTGCTCAGGGAGTGGCAGTCCCAGGGGCGTGACCTGACATCGTGTGCGGTGCTGGTGCGCAGCTGGTCGCTCAGCGTGCCCGTGCAGCTGCGACTGCTGCGGGACAACATCCCCTTCCAGCTGGGTCAGCAGGACCGCTTCGTCTTTCGTCTACCGCTGGTCAGGGCGCTGGCGGGCTATCTGGAGCTGACCCGACGTCCGGAGCTTTTAAGGGACAGCGACCATCTGCTGCTGCTCTATAGCCAGCCCAGCGCCTTCGTCAGCCAGGACCGTCTGGGGCCGCTGACGGCAGAGCTGGCACGCACCGGCCGCTGGCCCGAACACCATGCCATACTGGATGGCCTGAAGCCCTTTCAGCGCCGCCATCTCAAGAAACGCTGGGCGCTGCTGCAGAAGCTGCCGACCATGCGCGACCGGGCGCCGGCCGATGTCCTGTCCCACGTGGTGGACACGCTGGAGGCCGAAAAGCTGCTGCGGCGTGCCGCCGCCCGGCGCGACAAGGGCGAGGAGGATATTCGCCTGCTGGATGTCCTGATCGAGCAGGCCGGCGAGCTGGCCGACGACCCGGAGGCTTTCATTGCGCTGCTCAAGGACCCGGTCATCAACCAGGAGGAGGGCGTACTGCTGTCGACCATCCACGGTGCCAAGGGGCTCGAATGGCCGACGGTAGTGCTGGCGGGGCTCAACGAAGAGGACTTTCCCCTCTATTCCAGAGACAATCCGCTGACCCCGCAGGCGCTGGAAGAGGAGCGGCGGCTGTTTTATGTCGGCATTACCCGGGCCCGTGAGCGGCTGCTGCTGCTCTCCGATCCGGCACCGCATCGAGTGAGTCGATTTGTCGAGGAAGCCGCCTGGGAGGACAGTGTCAGGGTGACACGCACCATTGCGGCCGAACAGGAGGCGGCTCCCGGCGTGCGCGACCCGGCACTGGTCAACCGCTATCTTGATGGAATCGGCGTGGCCGCCTCGCTTCGCGCCTGTGCCGGTGGTAAAACACCGGCGGTGCTGTCCCGGGCCACTGACTGGCAGCCGGGGGAGCAGGTGCGCCACGCCGTTTTCGGGGAGGGGCGCATCGAACTGGTCGAAGGCGACCGCGAGCGCTGCGTGCTGGAAGTCCTGTTTCATCGGGTCGGTCGTCGCCGGCTCATTGCTTCACGCGCGCCGATCGAGCGCGTCAGTTAAATTCAGGGAGTTTTCATGACCACTGCACTGACAGATGTCACAACCCTTTTGATGTGGCAGCGCGATAACACACCGCTGGTCATTCTTGACTGTCGGGCGCGGCTGGATGACCCGCAGGCGGGCGCGCGACTCTACCGGGAAGGCCATCTGCCCGGCGCGCTGCGTGCCGACATGGACGAGGATCTATCGGCGCCCCCGGGGGGCGCGAAAGGCGGCCGTCATCCGCTACCGGTGCCGGAGACCTGGCAGCAAACCCTGCAGGGCTGGGGGATCACGCCCGAGACCCGGGTGGTCGTTTATGACGATCTGGGCGGCCAGCTGGCGGCCGCCCGCGCCTGGTGGATGCTGCACTGGGCCGGTCACGACAATGTGTTTGTGCTCAACGGCGGCATTCAGGTATGGCAGGCCGTGGGCGGGGCGCTGGAGCGTGACACCCCCGAGGTGCCCACCCCCAGCAACTGGCAGTGTGACTTTCAGCATCAGATGGTTGCCGGTGCCGATGAGGTGGCCGAAGGCGATGCCCTGCTGCTGGATGCCAGACCGCCGGCGCGCTATCGCGGCGAGAGCGAGCCGATCGATCAGGCGGCAGGCCACATTCCCGGTGCCGTCAACGTGCCGGGGGCCTCGCTGCTGGATGACAACAACTGTCTGACCGAAAGCGAGGCGCTGGAGCAGCTCATACCCGCCACCGGGCAGTCGAGCATCGCCTACTGTGGCTCCGGCATTTCCGCCTGCATGATCGTTCTGGCGCATGCGGCACTGGGCAGACCACTGCCACGGCTCTATCCGGGATCATGGAGCGAATGGAGCCGGGACCCCGCTCGACCCGTGGCGACCGATACCAGCGCCCCCACGGTCTGATTGCCTCATGCTCCAATAATAAAAAGGCCCCGATGTTCAGGCATCGGGGCCTTTTGCGTGACGGCATTGTGCATGACTACATGTTGGGATAGCCCGGGCCGTTGCCGCCTTCCGGTGTGACCCAGCGGATGTTCTGGGCGGGGTCCTTGATGTCGCAGGTCTTGCAGTGAATGCAGTTCTGAAAGTTGATCTGAAAGCGCGGGGCGCCCTCGCTGTCCTCGACGACCTCATACACCCCCACGGGGCAGTAGCGCTGGGCCGGCTCTGCGTAGCGGGGCAGGTTGACCTCGATGGGCACGCTGGCGTCATGCAGCTGCAGATGACAGGGCTGGTCCTCCTCGTGGTGTGTATTGGAAAGATACACCGAAGAGGGCTTGTCAAAGGAGAGCACGCCATCGGGGCGTGGGTAGTCGATTTTTCGGGCCTCTTCTGCGGGTTTGAGGCGAGCATGGTCTGCCACGTTGTCATGCAGCACGGGCAGTGGCAGGCGCAGTTTCTGCTCCAGAAAATTCCACGCACCGCCTGCGACCATGCCAAAGCGATGCATCGCCGGGCCAAAGTTGCGATGCTTCGCCAGCGCTTCATGGGCCCAGCTGCCCTCAAAGCGTGTTTTGAATGCACTGAGCGTACTGCCCCCCTCGTCGCCGCCGGCGAGTGCTTCCACCACGCTTTCGGCGGCCAGCATGCCGGACTTCATCGCCATGTGGAGCCCCTTGATGCGGGCGAAATCCAGCGTGCCGGCGTCACAGCCGATCAAAAGACCGCCGGGAAAGACCATCTCCGGCAGGCTGTTGAGACCACCCTTGGTAATGGCGCGAGCCCCGAAGGCGACCCGGGTACCGCCCTGAAGATGGCGCGCGATCTCCGGGTGATGCTTCATGCGCTGGAATTCATCGAAGGGGGAGAGCCAGGGATTCTCGTAGGCAAGATCGACGATCAGCCCGACCATGACCTGGCGGTCGCTGCCGTGATACAGATAGCTGCCGCCGTGCGCCTCGGCGGAGAGCGGCCAGCCCGCGGTATGGACCACCAGCCCCGGCTCGTGCTGCTCGGCAGGGACGTCCCAGAGCTCCTTGAAACCGATGGCGTAGTGCTGTTCGTCGCGTCCGGCGGCCAGATCGTAATGCCTGATCAGCTCCTGACCCAGATGGCCGCGGGCGCCCTCGGCAAAGAGGGTGTAGCGTCCGTAAAGTTCAATGCCCGGCTCGTGGGCCGGTTTGGGGGTGCCGTCGTGATCGAGCCCCATGTCACCGGTAATGACGCCGGTCACCTCGTTGTGGTCACCAAACATCAGTGACCGGGCGGCAAACCCCGGGAAGATATCGACCCCCAGCGCTTCGGCCTGCTCGGCCAGCCAGCGGCACAGATCGCCGGCGCTGATCAGATAGCTGCCCTCATTGAGCATGGACGGCGGGACCAGTGCATCGGGAAAGCGCACGGAACGTTCGCTGTCGCGCAGATACAGGAGCTCATCGCGCTGCGCCGGGGTATGCAGCGGTGCACCGCGCGCTTGCCAGTCAGGGAAGAGCTCATCGAGAGCGCGCGGGTCAAAGGCGGCACCCGAGAGGATGTGTGCGCCTACCTCGGATCCCTTTTCCAGCACGCAGACGCTGATCTCGTGGCCCTGATCATGGGCCGACTGCATCAGCCGACAGGCGGCGGAAAGTCCGGCAACACCTGCACCCACGATAACCACATCAAATGACATGGACTCTCTGTCCATTGGGCAACTCCTTGTGCGTGATTCATCCCCCATCCTGATGACGTCTGGCGTGTTACACTAACGCTTTGGGATAGCAATGATTCTCAGCCGCTTTCGGGGCAGCTTCGGGGGGACTCAAAGATGATTGATTATCGCATCAAGTCGCGCTCCGGCCCAATCCGAACGCTTTTTTCGGGGGTGATCGATTGTTCTGGACCGTCGACATCCCCATGTAGACCGGCAGTTGTCTTGCACCCACCGTTTCAGAGCGTTTTGTTTGTCGCCAATGGGCGGTAACACTGATGAATTTCGAGATATCCGACACCACGAGGAAGGCATGAAAGTACTCGTCGCCATCAAGCGCGTGATCGATTACAACGTCAGGGTGCGCATCAGGGAGGACCACAGCGATGTGGATCTGACGCACGCCAAAATGGCCATGAACCCGTTTTGTGAAATTGCGCTCGAAGAAGCCGTTCGCCTGAAGGAGCAGGGCATCGCCGATGAAGTAGTGGCCGTCTCCATCGGCGATAAGAGCGTGCAGGAGCAGCTCCGGACGGCCATGGCCCTGGGGGCCGATCGCGCCATTCACGTGAGCAGCGACACGGCAGTGGACTCACTAGGTGCCGCCCGGGTGCTGGCAGAAGTGGTCAAGCGTGAAGCGCCCGGCCTGGTGCTGCTGGGCAAGCAGTCCATCGACAGCGACAGCAGTCAGACCGGTCCCATGCTGGCGGCGCTGACAAGAATGCCGCAGGCCACTTTTGCCTCCAGCATCACCATTGACGGTGAGCGTCTGGAAGTGACTCGCGAAATCGATGGCGGGCTGGAGACGCTGGCGATGTCGCTGCCGGCGGTGGTCACCACGGATCTGCGTCTCAATGAACCGCGCTATGCCAAACTGCCTGCCATCATGAAGGCCAAGAAACGGCCCATCGAAAGTCTGGAAACAGGCGAGCTGGGCATCGACGTGACGCCTCGCCAGGAACTGCTTCGGGTCGATATCCCGAGAGAGCGCCAGGCCGGGGTGCGCGTGGATAGCGTGGATGAATTGATTGACAGACTCAAGAATGAAGCGAAGGTGATCTGATGAGCGACGCACGTATTCTGGTCATCGCCGAGCAGGAAAAGGGCCATCTTTCCAGCGCCACGGCCCGGGTGCTGGACGCCGCCGGCAGGCTGGACGGCAGCATCGATGTACTGGTGGCCGGTAGCCAGGCGGGTGAGGCCGCGCAGCAGGCCGCCCGTCTGAGCGGAGTCAGCAGCGTCATCAGCGTGGAAGACAGCGCCTTCGATCACATGCTGGCGGAGAACATGAGCGAGCTGATCGTCTCGCTGGCAGCGCCCTACACGCATCTTCTGTGCGCCTCGACCACCAGCGGGCGCAATGTCATGCCGCGGGTTGCAGCACTTCTGGGCGTCGGGCAGATATCCGATGTTGTGTCGATCGAATCCGGCGACACCTTTGTGCGACCCATCTACGCCGGCAGCGTGCTGGCCACGGTGCGCAGTCTGGATGCCCAACGGGTACTGACCATTCGCCCGACCGCCTTTGAGCCGGTGGGCGAGCAGAGCGCGGCCGGCGTCTCGAGCGCTGACAGCACCGGTGAGCAGGGGCTGGTCACGTTCGTTGAAGAGCAGCTGGCCGGCGGCGAGCGGCCCGAACTGGGCGGTGCCCGCGTGATCATTTCCGGCGGGCGAGGCCTGGGCAGTGCCGAGAACTTCCGCCTGATCGAAGGGGTGGCCGATCGCCTGGGGGCTGCCGTGGGGGCCTCGCGTGCCGCCGTGGACGCCGGCTATGTGCCCAACGATCTGCAGGTCGGCCAGACCGGCAAGATGGTGGCGCCGGAGCTCTATATTGCCGCCGGCATTTCCGGTGCGGTACAGCACCTGGCCGGCATGAAGGACTCGAGGGTGATCGTGGCCATCAATTCCGACGAAGAAGCGCCGATCTTTCAGGTCGCCGACTACGGTCTGGTCGCCGATCTGTTTCAGGCCCTGCCCGAGCTTGAACGCAAGCTCTGATCCGCGGTCTGAAGAAGTGGCATGAGCCGGCCCCGTGCCGGCTTTTTCATGGATGGCCGGTGCAGGCGGATGACCACTGCGCTGCCGCGGCGATGTTAGTGATGATCATTTGATAATTGTTCTTGTTTCTATTAAGTTGCCTCGAGTATCCGGCACTGTCTGCCCGGATAGCCTCCCATCCTTATCGTACGCCTCTTCCTGGAGAACCATGTGAGGACCCGACGTCGTAATTGTTGCCTGAGAGGCGCTGCCTTGTCCCTGATGACGATAATGGCCTTGCCGACGCTGGCAGAGGCGTCGTCACTGCGTGATGAAACCGCTCGGCAGCAGCAGCAGCAGCAGGCCATTCAGGACCGTATCGACCAGGCCGATGACGACACGCGCGCGCTTCTGACAAGGCTGCGCGATGCCCGCTCATCGGCGCAGCGCCTCGAGCGCTACAACGATCAGCTCGCCTCGACGCTGGAAGAACAGCAGGCGCGGATCGACCGGCAGCAGCATGCCCTTGAAACGCTCGACGACACCCGCGAGGCGCTGCCCGACACGCTGCATGACATGCTGGATCGCCTGCGTTCGCTGGTCGAGGCCGACATCCCCTTTCGACACGATGAGCGCATGGCGCGTCTCGAGGGGCTCGAACGAACGATTTCGAACCCCACCATCCCCCCCGAACAGCGCATGGAACAGCTGCTCTCCGTCTGGCACACCGAGCTTGACTACGGGCGCGGCATGGACAGCTGGCGGGGTCAGCTGACCCAGGGGGACCAGCAGCGCGACGTTCAGTTTTTGCGCATGGGGCGCATCGGTTACTACTACCTCACGCCGGACGGCGAGCAGGGTGGCGTCTGGAAACACCGTGATCGTCAATGGCATCCCCTGGACAGCGCCGAGCGCACCATGGTCAATCGCGGCATTCGCATCGCCAACGATCAGCGCGCGCCGGAGCTGCTGTCGCTGCCGCTGTCCATCGAACCGGACAGGGCGTCATCCGAATCCGCGTCGCAGGGGACATCATCATGACCGTGGTAAAATACATGGCCGGACAGCTGGCGGGCGTCACGCTGGCCCTTGTGATGGGGACCGCGCTGCCGGTGTCTGCCGCCGAGCCATCGGCCCCGTCGCTTGACGACATTGTTCAGGACTACCAGAAGGACTCGGCGCAGGCGCGCGAACGTGACATGTCGCGGCTGGAGAGCCTGCTGGATGATCGCGAGCAGCTCGAGCAGGCGGTGGCAGAGGCCGAAGCGCGCCAGCAGCAGGCACAGCAGCGTCGTGACAGCCTCGACAGCACGCGCCAGCGTCAGGAAGCGGCCATCGCCGACATCAACGAGCGCCGCAGCACCGAAGGAGAGGATCTCCAGCCCATGTTCGACCGGCTGCGTCAGGAGATCAACGCGACCCGCGATGACCTGCACAACAGCTGGCTGATGCTGGGCAGCGATATCCATCTGCCGACGCTGGAAGAGGACAGCATCGCCGCCACCGATGACCTCGAGCAGTATGCCCGCACCATGAGCGAGCTGATCGCGCGCAGTGCCCGGGCCGAGCATCTGCAGCTGAGCGTGGCCGGGCAGGATGGCAATATCACCGAGCGCGATGTCATGCGCCTGGGCGGCATGAGCGCCTTCAGCGAGAGCGATCTGCTGCGCGCACCGGCCGACGACCGGCCGCTGGCCGTGGCGGCCCATACGCCGGGCGGGGTGGCCGGCGAGCTCGAGGCGCTGGCAAACGGCAATGGCGACACCATGGCGCTGGACCCCACTGATGGCGAGGTGCTGGAAGCGCTGGCACAACAGCCCACGCTGACCGAGCGTATCGCTCAGGGCGGCGTGATCGGCTACATCACGCTGGCGCTGGGCGCCATCGGCCTTTTGATTGCTCTGGCCCAGTTCGTGTGGCTGGCGCTGGTCAGTGCGCGCACGCGTCAACAGGCGCGCCGGTTCGAGGATCTTCGCGACGACAACCCGCTGGGCCGCGTGCTCAAGCGCTTCGGGCAGCAGCAGCGCTACCACGAGCCGGAAGTGCTCGAGGCGCGCATGGATGAAATGCTGCTGGCCGAGCAGCCCGGGCTCGAACGGGGCCAGGCGGTGGTCAAGGTAATTGCCGCCATCGCGCCCCTGATGGGGCTGCTGGGCACGGTCACCGGCATGATCGGCACCTTCCAGGCCATTACGGTGTTTGGCAGTGGCGATCCCAAAATGATGGCCGGCGGTATCAGTCAGGCGTTGGTGACCACTGTGCTGGGCCTGATCGTGGCCATTCCGCTGCTGTTTGCCAATACCGCGCTCAATAGCCGCAGCCGCAGCCTGATGAACATGCTGGAGCGACAGGCCAGCGCCCATCTGGCCGATCGTCTGGACGAGCAGCAGGCCGGGCTGGACACCGATACCCGCCTGCATGGAAGTGCCTCATGATCGAGGCACTGCTGCACCCCATCGGCCGGCTGGCCAGCGCCGGCGGGCCCGTGCTGGTGGTTATCGCGCTGGTCGCCGTCGTGCTGTTCACCCTGGCGCTGGAGCGGCTGATCTACTGGCAGTGGCGTTATCGGCGCCAGCGTCAGGCGCTGATCGCCCGGTGGCAGAGCCGCCACGAGCACGTCAGCTGGAGCGCGCGCACGCTGCGTGAGTGCTGGTGCGGCGAGCTGATCAGTGCACTGAGAGCCTCGCTGCCGTGGCTGAAACTGCTGGTGGCGCTGTGCCCGCTGCTGGGGCTGGTCGGCACCGTGACCGGCATGATCCAGGTGTTCGACACGCTGGCCATTACCGGTGTGGGTCAGGCGCGCAGCATGTCGGACGGCGTGGCACGGGCCACGCTGCCCACGCTGGCCGGCATGGCGGTGGCCGTGGTGGGCATTTTGTTTACCAGTCGGTTTGAACATATCGTGCGGCGTGAGGATCAGCATCTTCACGATCGACTGACCCGAGCCACGGAGATCGATCATGCGTAGACGGCGAGCCCGCATGGAGGAAGAGACCACCGGGGTCGATCTGACGCCGATGCTGGATGTGGTCTTTATCATGCTGATCTTTTTTATCGTCACCACCAGTTTCGTGCGCGAAAGCGGTGTGGAGATCGAGCGTCCCGAATCCAGTGAAGCGACCCAGCGCAACGATACGCAGGTGCTGGTGGCCATCACCTCGGAAGGCGCCGTCTGGGTGGACGGGCAGGCCGTTGACAGCGACGTCGTGGGTGATCGCGTGCGCGAAGCGCTCTCCGGCAGCGATGGCAACGTCGTCATTCAGGCCGATCGCGCCTCGCAGACGGGACTGTTGATCCAGACCATGGACCGTATCCGTCAGGCAGGTGTCGAGAACGTGGCGGTCGCGGCCTCGCAAGGAGAGAGCTGATGCGTCAGGCGCTTGCGCTTCTGGGCGCGCTGGCCCTTGCACTGCTGCTGTTCTGGGGGCTGGCCCTGATGGTCGCGCCTCCCGAGCCGCGTGAAACGCCTCGGGAAACCGTGACCATGTCGGTCGTCGACGACGTGGCCGCACCGGCTCAGGCGCCTGAAGCTGCCAACGAGATTGCCGCCGCGGCACCGCCGCCGCCACCCCCGGCCGCCCCCGCGCGGCCGGCACCGGCGCCCCAGCCGGCAGAGGATGTGCAAAGCGATATCGCGCTGCAGACGCAGGATGTCAGCGAGCCCCGGCCACCGGATGTGGCGATGAACGATAACCTGCCGGCGCTGGAGGTCGAGCGGCCCGAGCCGGCGCCCGAACCGGAGCCCGAGCCCGAGCCGGCACCGCAGCCGACGCCCACGCCGCCGCAGGAGCAGACCACGCCGACGCCGGCCTCGCAGGGCACGCAGCAAAGCGAGCAGCAGGCCGAACGCAGCGGCGGTACGCCCGATGGCGCGCCCGCGGCACAGGGCGGCGGTACGGTTCAGGCACAGCCCACCAGCCGGGTGCAGCCGGAATACCCCATGCGGGCGAGACGGCGCGGTGAAGAGGGCTTCGTCGAGATGAGCTTTTTGATCAACACCGATGGCAGCGTTGATGCTTCCTCTATTCAGGTCACGGCATCGGAGCCCGGCGGCGTATTCGACAGCGCCGCCCGCGAGGCCATCGAGCAGTGGCAGTTCCCGTCCCGGGAGGCGCCGGCCCGCACGCGCCAGCGCCTGGTCTTCAAGCTGAGGTAATGCCATGTTTTGCCACTATCCAACAGGGCATCGACGTCGTCGCCGGGGGCCGCTGAAGGCGCTGATGGCGATGGGCGTCGGACTGGTCATGCTGATGGGCGGGGAGCAGCGCGCCACGGCCGCCGGCCCGGCGCTGTCCCAGCAGAGCGTCGATCGATTGCAGGGGCTGGAGCGTGAGCTCTCCGCCGGCCACTACCAGCAGGTCGTGGATACGGCGCGTGCCCGGGCCTCAAGCGCCGGCAGCAGTCAGGGCGATCAGTGGGCCCGGGCGCTCTATCTGCAGCTGGCGGCCAGCGCCGCGCAGCGACTGGATCAGCCCGGTCGCGCCGCCGATCTGCTGTATCAGGCGCGCAGCATCGAGACGGCCCCGCTGTCGCAGCGCCTGCAGTGGCTTGAACAGGAAGCAAGGCTTCGGGTTCGGGCCGGGCAGTTCGGGCAGGCGGCGGCACTCTTTGATCGCTGGCAGGGGCAGGCCTCGCTGGCCCCCGATGATCTCTGGCTGGGGGCGCGCATTCATGCCCGTCTCGAGCAGTGGGACAATGCCCTTCGCTGGGTCAGGCTGGCCCGCCGGGGTGACACGACGCCGGACAGCGAGCAGCTGGCGCTGGCCGCCAGCGTCTATCAGCAGGCCGGCCAGTTCAGCGAGGCCTCTGATGTGGTCGAGGCGCAGCTGGCCCGCGACGACAGCGACCCGGCGCGCTGGCAGCAGGCCGCTGCCCTCTATCAGCGTATCGATCAGCCGGGGCGAGCCGCTGCGCTATGGGAGGCCGGCTGGCGGCGGGGCATTCTGACCGGCGAGCAGGCCCTGCTGACCCGGGTCAGACTGCACATGGCCGGCGGTACGCCGGCGCGTGCGGCCGAAATACTCCAGAAGGCACTGGATAACGGCGACATCGAGGACAGTGACGCCCATCGTCGCCTGCTGGCTCGCGCCTGGGCGCAGACGCGTGATCATCAACAGGCGCTGCAGGCCTGGCAGACAGTAGCCGAGCGCACCGATGATGCCCATGACTGGTACATGCTGGGCGATCTTGCCTATGGCTGGGGTGTCTGGGAACAGGCAGAGCAGGGCTTTGCCAGGGCACGCGCCAGGGGTGGGGACAATCCCGGACAGCTGCTGCTGATGGAAGGGGTTGCGATGTATGAACAGGGCCGTCTGGAACAGGCACAGCAGGCCTTTCAACGGGCCGGGCAGTTTGAGGGCAGTGCGGAACAGGCGGATCAGTGGCTGGCCCTGATCGATAATGATCGAAAGCAGCCCGAACGATCGTCGTAGCCCCGGTGGCCCGCCGGGGAGATGGCCCGCGCCGGGCGGGCCATCGGCTCAGCAGCCGTTGCCTGTCACAACACCGGTCAGATCAGTCAACGGACAGGGTGGTCCAGACCGGTGCATGATCGGACGGTTTTGTCATGGCGCGCAGATCGTAGTCGATACCAGCATCCTGCACGCGAGGCGACAGGCCCGTGCTGGTCAGGATGTAGTCGATGCGAAGCCCGCGTCGGGGGTCGCGCTCGAAACCCTTTGAGCGATAGTCAAACCAGCTGAACAGGTCGTCGCGCTGCGGGTAGCAGCGACGATAGCTGTCCTCGAATCCCCAGGTGATCAGGCGCTCGAGCCAGCCGCGCTCTTCGGGCTGAAAGCTTGTCTTGCCCTCGCGCAGCCAGCGCTTGCGCGCCGATTCGCCAATGCCGATATCGATGTCGGCAGGCGAGATATTGAAATCGCCCATGACCGCAATCAGCTCGTCGGGCCGATGCTGCTGCTCGAGATGACGCGAAAGCTGGTCATAGAAATGGCGCTTGTTGGGAAACTTGGTCGGATGGTGAATGCTCTCGCCCTGCGGGAAGTAGCCGTTGTAGACGG
Organism: Kushneria sp. AK178; assembly: GCF_053903105.1. Classification (NCBI taxonomy): domain Bacteria; kingdom Pseudomonadati; phylum Pseudomonadota; class Gammaproteobacteria; order Oceanospirillales; family Halomonadaceae; genus Kushneria; species Kushneria sp. AK178. The sequence continues at coordinate 1,716,534 of NZ_CP096381.1, forward strand.
TCAACTCTCCGGCGGGCGTGGTCAGCGTCACCGCGATCATGCGCCGCTGGGCATCGTCGCTGTCGTCCGAAAAGCCCAGCTGTACGTGCGTTGGTGCCTGTCTTGTCAGAAGCGCCACGCCATAGTGGCCCTTCTGGCCGTGGTAGTGCACGTGGTAGCCAAGGTTTGAGACGGCATCGAGGGGAAATTCGCTGTCCTGAACCTTGGTTTCCTGTAGCCCGATGACATCGGGGGCATGGGTCTCTACCAGCGCTTCGAGCTGATGCTGGCGGGCACGAATACCGTTGATATTGAATGAAACCAGGCGCATGTCAGCTGTCTTGTGATGAATCGGATGGGGCATTATCGTCCTGCGGGTGAAGCGGTAGCGTGACCCCTTCCCGGCGCTGGCGCGCCAGCTTGCTGGCCGCCTGGCTCTTGCGCTGGTCGCGCTTTTTGGCCGCAAACCGCGGTGTGGACGTTACTTCATCGGGATTGTCATGTCGCCAGCGGCGATAATCCTTGCGCTTGCCGGTACGGATCGTCACCTTGTCGGCCAGCGAGCGCGTCTTCTTGCGACGGGTCATGGGAACCTCTCGTGTCTCGCCTGAAGCAGTGTGCTGCAGTGTCATGCAGTTTAACAATTTGCGCGCGCGCTGGCTTGTATCGGACACGGTTGATGCACAACTGAGTCAGCGGTGCTGATACAATGACGCGTTGTCTAGTCTATTCATCTCAATCCAAAGTGATCGCAGCATATGAGTGAGTCGGAAAACTCTCAGCCGGCACAGACGTCGGCGGAGGCGCCCACCAATGCCAATCGTCGGCCCAAGCGCCGCCGTCGCAAGCCCCGTCGAAGCCAGTCGCGCAACAATGCCCGGACCGGCAGCCCGCAGGGCCATCAGGCAGCGGGCGGCGACGCCGCGGCTGCCCTGCCGGAAGTGCCCGCCGTGGCCGGCAAGTGGCGCTTTCAGGATTTCAATCTGCCGCTGCCCCTGATGCAGGCCATCGCCGAGCAGGGCTTTCACTACTGCACCCCGATCCAGGCGGAAGCGCTGCGCCACACCCTGCTCGGGGGCGACGTGGTCGGCAAGGCGCAGACGGGCACCGGCAAGACGGCAGCCTTTCTGATCTCGATTCTGGCCTACTTCCTCGAAGAGCCGGCGCCGGCCGGGCAGAAGCCGGGCGCGCCCCGGGCACTGATCATCGCGCCGACGCGGGAACTGGCGATGCAGATCGAAAAGGATGCGAAGGCGCTGATGACCCACACCTCGCTGCGGGTGGCCAGCGCGGTCGGCGGCATGGACTATCAGAAGCAGCGTCAGAAGCTCGAAAAGCCGCTGGACATTCTGGTGGCCACGCCCGGGCGCCTGCTCGATTTTCATCAAAAGCGCGATGCCGATCTCTCCCAGGTCGAGGTGCTGGTGCTGGACGAGGCCGATCGCATGCTGTCGATGGGCTTTATTCCGGACGTCAAGCGCATCATTCGTGCCACGCCGAAAAGCACCGAGCGTCAGACCTTTCTGTTCTCGGCAACCTTTACCCAGGACATTCTCAACCTGGCCAGCCAGTGGACGCATGAGCCGGCCCACGTCGAGATCGAGGTCGATACCAGCGCCGCATCCAACATCGACCAGCGGGTCTATCTCGTCAGCGATGCCGAGAAGTTCACCATTCTCCGGCGTCTGATCGAGCGCGAGAAGCTCGAGCGGGTCATGGTCTTTGCCAACCGGCGCGATCTGGTGCGCAAGCTGGATGAGCGCCTGCGCAAGGCGGGCATCAATGTTGCCATGCTCTCGGGGGATGTGCCGCAGAAAACCCGCGTTACCACGCTCGAGCGCTTTCGTGAAGGCAAGGTCGCCGTGCTGGTGGCCACCGACGTGGCCGGTCGCGGCATCCACATCAACGACATCAGCCACGTGGTGAACTACACGCTGCCCGAGGATCCGGAAGATTACGTGCATCGTATCGGTCGAACCGGCCGGGCGGGCGCGCAGGGCACCTCGATCAGCCTTGTGGGCGAGGAAGACGGCTACGCACTGCCGGAAATCGAGGCTTACATCAAGGATCGACTGCCCTGTCAGCAGCCGCCGGCCAATCTTCTCAGCGATGACTGATTGCGGCGGCTACCCGAAGGCGGAGAGGTACTGTGCTCGACGACGCGCTTAAAAGCGATATCCAGGCGGCCTATCGACGCGTGATCGAAGCGCGCTCGCTCAGGCCCCGCTATGGCCAGCGTCTGATGATGGCCGAGATTGCCCGGACGCTTGGCGATATCAAAAGCGACGAGCAGGGCAAGCGCGTCAGTCAGGAGCACGTCTGCGTGCTGGAAGCCGGCACCGGTACCGGCAAGACACTGGCCTATCTGCTCTCGGCGCTGCCGATCGCGAAGGCCCGCGGCAAGCGCCTGGTCATTTCGACGGCCACCGTCGCCCTGCAGGAGCAGGTGCTGCATCAGGATCTGCCGATGCTCAAGGCCAGCAGCGGGCTCGATTTCGAGTACGCGCTGGCCAAGGGGCGCGGGCGCTATGTCTGCGTGGCAAAGCTTGATCAGCTGATGGACGGGGTGGAAGAGAACCCGACCATGTCGCTGTTCGAGCAGAGTCTGGTCAGCAGTCAGGAAGACATCGGCGAACTGGCCCGGGAGCTGGCCGAGGCCTACGGCAGCGGCGAGTGGCAGGGCGATCGGGACAGCTGGCCACAGACCATTGCCGATCCGCAGTGGCGTCGCCTGACGGTCGATCATCGTCAGTGTACCAATCGGCGCTGCGGGCATTTCGGCGCCTGCGCCTTCTTTCGTGCCCGGCGCGGCATGGACGAGGCCGATGTCATCGTGGCCAACCACGACCTGGTGCTGGCGGATCTGTCGCTGGGCGGCGGCGTTGTGCTGCCCGAGCCGAAGGAGACGATCTACGTCTTTGACGAGGCGCATCATCTGCCGGACAAGGCGCTGGAGCACTTTTACCATCGCCAGGGCGTCAATGCCGCCATGCGCTGGCTCGGCCAGCTCAAGAAGTCACTGACCGATCTCAATACCGGGCTGGGCGCGCAGCACACGATTGCCCGGCTGCTGAGGCAGTTCCCGGAGCTGCTGGCGGATATCGAGCCCCGGCTGGGAGAAGCCTTTCGGCTGGCGCAGCCGCTGGCCGAACGCACGCCGGAGGATAACGAGCGGCTGAATTACCGCTTCCCCATGGGGAAGCTGCCGGCCGCCTTCCGCGATCTGGCGCAGCAGCTTGTCACGCCCTTTGCCGAGCTGTCGCGCCATCTGGAAACCATCAGCGATATCCTGCGCGAGAGTCTTGATCCGGACAAGTCGACCGGGCTGGCCCGTGAGCAGGCCGAGGCGTGGCTGCCGCTGATCGCACTCGTGCACGGCCGGGCGCTTGAGGCGCATGCGCTCTGGGAGGCGTTCGGCGCCGACGATGGCGAAGAGGCGCCGCCCCGGGCGCGCTGGCTGACGTTCGAGCAGCGCTCGGGCGAGGCGGAGCTGACGTTCTCGGCAAGTCCTGTCAGCGCGGCCGACACACTGGCCCGCTATCTGTGGGGCAGCTGTCACGGGGCGGTGCTGACGTCGGCCACCCTGACGGCGCTGGGGCGCTTCGATCGCCTGCAGGAGCGCGCCGGGCTTGCCAATCGCTACCGCTATCAGAGTCTGCCCAGCCCGTTCGACTACTCGCGTGCGGTACTGTCGGTGCCGCGTGCGGCGGTTGATCCCGGCGATCGGGACGCGCACGAGAGCGCCATCGTCGAATTTATCGAACAGCTCGGGTCGGATGAGGCGGCGCTGGTGCTCTTTTCATCGCGCAAGCAGCTCCGGGCGGTCACGGCCAGGCTCGAAGCGGCTACGGCCGCCCGCACGCTCTCTCAGGATGACATGCCGCGACGCGAACTGATCGAGCGCCATCGACAGCAGATCGATGATGGACGCGGCAGTATCATTCTGGGGCTGGCCAGTTTTGCCGAGGGGATCGATCTGCCGGGGGATTATCTGACCCACGTCGTGATCACGCGTCTGCCCTTTGCCGTGCCCGATGATCCGGTAGGAGCCACGATGGCAGAGTGGATCGAGTCACAGGGGGGCAATCCCTTCATGCGGATTTCGGTGCCCGATGCGTCGATCAAGCTGGTACAGGCCTGCGGTCGACTGATTCGCAAGGAGGTCGACAGCGGGCGTATCACGCTGCTGGACCGGCGCGTGCTGACGCGACGCTACGGTCGGGCGCTGCTGGATTCGCTGCCGCCGTTTCATCGCGAGATCGAGGGCGAGGGTGCCCCCGCAACGCTTGCTTCCTGACACCACGCTGTACATGAAAAACCCGGCCATGGCCGGGTTTTTTTGATAGCGCATCGAGTCCGGACAGGTCCCTCAGCGCTGTCGCGCCTTGAGCGCCTCACTCAGCTTGTCGTTGACGTCCGTCAGCAGCTGCTCGCTGGTGTCCCAGCCGATGCAGGCGTCGGTGATTGAGACGCCATATTCAAGCTGCGACGGGTCGCTGGTCAGTTTCTGCGCGCCCCGATGGATGTGGGACTCGATCATCAGTCCCATGATGGACGTGTCGCCTTCCAGAATCTGCTGGACGATGTTGTCCACCACCAGCGGCTGCAGATCCGGATCCTTGTTGGAGTTGGCGTGGGAGCAGTCCACCATGATGTTGGTCTTGAGCCCTGCCTTTTCCAGCTCCTTCTCGGCCAGCGCGACGCTGACGCTGTCGTAGTTGGGCTTGCCGTTGCCGCCGCGCAGGACGACATGGGCATTGGCGTTGCCGCGGGTGCGAATGACGGCGACCTGCCCCTTCTGATCGATGCCGAGAAAGTTGTGCGGTGACGCTACCGAGCGAAGCGCGTTGATCGCCACGTCCAGGCTGCCATCGGTGCCGTTTTTGAAGCCGACCGGGCCGGACAGGCCGGAGGCCATCTCGCGGTGCGTCTGCGATTCGGTGGTACGGGCACCGATGGCGGACCAGCTGATGCAGTCCTGCAGATACTGGGGCGAGATCGGATCAAGCGCCTCGGTCGCCAGCGGCAGCCCCATCTCGCACAGCTCCACCAGCAGGCCGCGCGCAATATGCAGCCCCTTTTCAATGTCAAAGGAGTCATTGAGATGGGGGTCGTTGATCAGCCCCTTCCAGCCGGTCGTGGTACGGGGCTTCTCGAAGTAGACCCGCATGACGATGAACAGCGAGTCACTGACGCGCTCCGACAGGGCCTTCAGACGCCGGGCATAATCCCTGGCGGCCTCGGTGTCATGAATGGAGCAGGGGCCGATGACGACCAGCAGGCGCGGGTCGTCACCGCTCAGGATGCGCTCGATCGTGCGGCGGCTTTCGATAACGGTGCTTTCGGCCTCCTGCGAAAGGGGAATCTCGCGCTTGAGGGCCTCGGGCGTGATAAGCACGTCCTGGGAGAGGACGTTGAGATTGTTGACCTGTTGCTGTGACATGAGCGTGCTATCCGGCAGTGCTTGAAAATCGAAATGAAAGGGGATCTGCATGATACGCGGCTGGCAGCGAATACTACCATGGAACCATGCTGCATTCTTGTGGTCTCAATACTTTACAGTCTTCGGGAGGCTCGTGTCCGTTGGACAGGATATCGACTTGATGAGGCGTCGATAAAGGGGAACACTAACGCCATGAATCAAGGCCCGGAGCTTTCAGGTTATCACCATGATTTCAATTGTTTGTTACTTTCCTGAAGGGCCTGGAAAGACAGGTTCGAAAGGTTTGAACCCTGTCGTTGCGGGGGATCGCGAATGGGGTTGAAGGAAACGGATCATCAGCTGGTCGAACGGGCGCAAAAGGGAGACAACCAGGCCTTCGATCTTTTGATACGCAAGTATCAACACAAGGTCATCGGCCTTGTGGGTCGCTACGTGCACGACCAGGCAGAAGTGCATGACGTGGCGCAGGAGGCCTTCATCAAGGCCTATCGCGCGCTGGGGCGCTTTCGCAATGAAAGTGCCTTTTATACCTGGATGTATCGCATCGCGATCAATACGGCGAAAAACCATCTGGTCGCTCGCGGGCGTCGTCCGCCCAACAGCGACATGGATATCTCTGATGCAGAAGTGCTGGATCAAAGCGGTCGGCTGGCGGACATCGATACGCCGGAGTCGGCCATTGCACGTGATCAGCTCGAAAAGGCGGTATTCGAGGCCATCGAAAACCTGCCCGAGGATCTGCGCACGGCCATCACACTTCGAGAGTTTGATGGACTCTCCTATGAGGATATTGCCAGCATCATGCAGTGTCCGGTCGGCACCGTGCGCTCGCGCATCTTTCGGGCGAGAGAGGCAGTGGATAATCGGATCCGGCCACTGCTTCATCCGGAGCAGCAGGATGACATGGTGCATGAGCAATGACTTTGAACACGGGAGTTACCCATGAGAAGGAGTGCCGACGGTGATCAGTGAGTCATGGGTAAAACTTAATCGGTTTTGGACTGTCTACCATAGCGTGACAATGCGTCACGACGGGTTTGAGGGTGTCTGGGTATGAATCAGAAAGTACGGGAATCCCTTTCGGCATTGATGGATGGCGAGTGCAGCGAGTTCGAGACTCGACGTGTACTGAAGTCGCTGTCCGAAGATGCCGGTGAAGAGGCCGATACCTGGCGTCGCTACCATCTCATGCGCAGCATCATGCAGCGTGACAGCGCAGTCGATGTATCGACCGATCTGTCTGCTTCCATTCGGGCGCGACTCGAGCAGGAGACCATGGAAGACGGGGTCGAACCGCCGGAAACACACCGGCGCACGGTCCCGTTTTCCTTCATGGGCAGTGCCGCCATCGCGGCGGCCGTCAGTCTGATGGTCATGACCGGGGTGCAGGTCTATCGGGCCAATACCGGCGCCGACAGTGTGCCGGGCGGCGCCGGCACCAGCCTGGCATCCCGCGATGCGACCATTAACGGCGGAGTCGTGACCGGCAATGAAGGTGCCACGGCATCCCTGGCCGCCTTCCGTGGCACCGGTGGCGACGAGAGCGGCAGCGTGATGCCCATTGGTGCACAGACCTCGTGGTTCATGGCCCCGGGGGAAGAGGATGCCGCGCGCAATGACCGTCAGCAGGTCGAAGTGCTTCAGGATTATCTGGATCGCCATGTCGAACAGGCAGGCTATCGCAGCAATGTCTGGATGGCGAACATGCAGGGGCTGGCACCTGCCAGCGGCGAGTAAGGCGGGTCTTTACGCAATGCGACAGTGGTTTTGTGCTTCCCTGATGGGCGCTGTGCTGTTTTCGCCCATGGCGGCCGTGGCTGCCCAGACCGACACCGGCGATTCACGCACCGATGGCAGGGCGCAGATTGCCTGCAGTCAGATGGATCAAGCGACGGGGGACGAGGGCGAGCAGTGGTTCCGACGCAGCCTGATGGCGGAGCGCTGCCATGCCTTTCAGGCGGTGGCCCTGCGGCTGGGCATGGGCTCGCTGCGTACCTTTTTGTTTGAACATCGTATTGATAACGGCCAGGAGCAGGAACGCATTCAGTTTCTGGATGGCCCCGCCGAGACCATCGAGCACAACGGGCATCCTCCGGGGCTCTGGTGGACAGGGCGTTCGGGCAGCTCACCCCGCCTGGCGTCCATCGATGACACGGTCGAACAGCTTCAGGATCACTACGATTTCAGCCTGATCGCGCGTGATGTCGTGGCGGGTCGCAAGGCGGTCGTGCTCGATATTACCCCGCGCGATGATCAGCGGTTTCCGCATCGGCTGTGGCTGGATGTCGCCAGCGGCCTGCCGCTTCGACAGCAGCTGTTGAACGCTCAGGGGCATGCCGTTGATACCGTACAGATCGTGCGTATCGATTCCCTGGTGCGCTCCGGCGAGACCCTCTATCTCGAGGAGCCGGACAGCGATGCGATCCCCGAGACCTCCTGGCAGGCCGAATGGCTGCCGCCGGGGTTCTACCGCCAGCCGGCAGCGCTGGAGGTCACCCTCAATGGTGCCAGTCTGCAGCGCGAAATCTACAGTGATGGTCTGGCGGCCATGAGCCTCTTTGCCGGCCCGGTCGATGAGGGAACGGCGCTGCGTGAAGGAGTCCATCAGCTGGGGAACTTTCGGGCCGCAGCGCGTCACGTCCAGCATGATGGCAGCACCTGGCAGATCATTGCCGTGGGCGCTCTGCCGGCTGACGTGCTGACCCGGGTGGTCTCTCGGGTACATCTGCAGGAGAGCACCGATCAACAAGGCAATGAGCATCACGACACGTCGAACGCTCCCTGAGTCGAGAACTTGATCGATGCTCAAGGGTCTACAAGAACGACAGGACAGGACATTAGCGGTCCTGAGCTGGTCACCGTATCCGCTACCGCCATAGCCCATAAGAGTATCCGGAGTTCCAAGATGGCCGATCTCTCTTTCACTGATACTTTCGTCAGCCGATACCGCACCCGTCGATGGCAGGCCATGAGCCTGATGCTGTTGATGATGACAGCGCTAATGGTTCTATCATTGCCGGTCAGGGCCGTTGAGCAGAAAAATGGCCTTCCCGACTTTACGGCTCTGGTCAAAAACGCCGCCCCCGCCGTTGTGAATATCTCGACCACCCGGGAAGCCGCCACCCGCTCCGGCATGATGGGCCCCGATCAGCAGCTGCCGGATATCTTTCGCCACTTCTTCGGTGATCAGCTGCCGCCCGGATTTGGCGGTCTGCCTGACCGGGGCGGTAGCAGAACGCTGAGCTCGCTGGGGTCGGGATTCATCATCAGCGAGGATGGCTACATCCTGACCAACGCCCATGTGATCGATGGTGCCGATACTGTCACTGTCAGGCTCAACGATCGCCGCGAATTGACGGCCGACGTTATCGGTCAGGATCAGAAAACGGATATTGCCCTGATCAAGGTGGACGCCGATGATCTGCCCACGCTCAGGATGGGCGATTCCGACGGCCTCGAAACCGGCGAATGGGTGGCGGCCATCGGTTCGCCCTTCGGCTTTGATCACTCGGTGACGGCCGGTATCGTCAGTGCCATCAACCGCACGCTGCCGACCGACAGCTATGTGCCCTTCATTCAGACCGATGTGGCCATCAATCCCGGCAACTCCGGTGGACCGCTGTTCAATCTGGATGGCGAGGTGATCGGCATCAATTCGCAGATATTTACGCGCAGCGGCGGCTTCATGGGCGTGTCGTTTGCCATCCCCATCAATGTGGCCATGGACATCGCCGATCAGCTCAAGGATAACGGACGCGTCGATCGCGGCTGGCTGGGCGTGGTCATTCAGCCCGTCTCCGATGATCTGGCCGACTCCTTCGGTCTGGATCGCGCTCGCGGCGCGCTGATCGCCGATGTGGCACCGGATAGCCCGGCGGCGACATCGGGCCTTCGTTCCGGTGACATCATCCTTCGCGCCGGCGACAGCGATATCGATACCTCTGATGCGCTGCCGCGCCTGATCGGGCGCGTCTCGCCCGGTGACAGCATTGATCTGCGCGTTCAGCGTGACGGTCGTGAGCAGACCATTGATGTGACAGTGGGACAGTGGCCCGACAGCGAGGGTGCCTCCAGTGACGTTGCCGACGCCGGCAGTGACAGCCTCGGACTGGCGGTATCGGCGCTGAGCGCCGAGCAGCGCCAGCAGCTGGGCATCGAGGCCGGGGTGCTGGTACAGCAGGTGGCGCCGGACAGCGCCGCGGCCCGTGCCGGTCTGCAGCCGGGCGATGTGGTCGTCGAGCTGGCGGGAGAGTCGGTGGATTCCGTCAATACGCTGCGTCGGCTGGTTGACCAGCTGGATGAGAACAAGGCGGTTCCCATGCGGATCAGCCGCGATGGCGCCACGCTGTTTGTGCCGCTGCGGCCGGGTGCGCGCTGATCGCATCGGCCGATCAAGGGGCCCGTACAGGGCCCCTGTCCTTGCGGTTGCGCCGCCCGGCGTCAGCGGTTGCAGCGCCATCGCGGAGTGGTTGCCTATCACCTGATTCGTCAACACGCTACAATGCGCCCATTTTCAGCCATGGTCAGCGCCGATCGTACAGCGGTGCCATGGCTCACGGCGCTTTAACAGGTGATCACCTCGAATGACGAATGACGCAAGCAACGGAACGCTGAAAAACATCCGTAACTTCTCGATCATTGCCCACATCGACCACGGCAAGTCGACGCTGGCGGATCGCATCATCCAGATCTGTGGTGGTCTGACCGAACGTGAGCTCAAGGAGCAGGTGCTCGACTCGATGGACCTCGAGCGCGAGCGTGGTATCACCATCAAGGCACAGTCGGTCACGCTCGATTATCGCGCCCCGGATGGCGAGCTCTATCAGCTCAACTTCATCGACACGCCCGGCCATGTCGATTTCTCCTATGAGGTGTCGCGCTCGCTCTACGCCTGTGAAGGGGCGCTGCTGGTGGTGGATGCCGGTCAGGGGGTCGAGGCACAGTCGGTAGCCAACTGCTATACCGCCATCGACCAGGGTCTTGAAGTGCTGCCGGTGCTCAACAAGATGGACCTGCCTCAGGCCGACCCGGCGAAGGTCAGCCACGAAATCGAGGAGATCATCGGGCTTGAGGCCGATAACGCGCCGCAGGTATCGGCCAAGACGGGCCTTGGCATGGAAGCGCTGCTGGAAGAGCTGGTCCGCTTTATTCCGCCGCCCAAAGGCGATGTCGACAAGCCGTCACAGGCGCTGATTATCGACTCCTGGTTCGATAACTACCAGGGCGTGGTGTCGCTGGTGCGTCTTTTTGACGGCACCATCAAAAAGGGCGACAGGATTCTGATGAAGTCCACCGGTCGCGAGTGGGAAGTCAGCGATATCGGCATTTTTACGCCACGCCAGAAAAGTACCGGCATGCTGCGGGCCGGTGAGGTGGGTTTTATCATCGCCGGGATCAAGGATATCCAGGGCGCGCCGGTGGGCGATACCATCACCCACGCAAAGACCCCTCAGGTCGAGCGTCTGCCGGGCTTTCAAAAGGTCAAGCCGCAGGTCTACGCCGGCATGTTTCCGATCAGTTCGGATGACTACGAGGATTTCCGCGACGCGCTCGAGAAGCTGGCGCTCAACGATGCCTCGCTGGACTACATCCCGGAAAACTCGGACGCGCTGGGCTTTGGTTTTCGCGTCGGTTTTCTCGGCACCCTGCACATGGAGATCATCCAGGAGCGCCTCGAGCGTGAATATGGTCTTGACCTGCTGACGACGGCGCCGACCGTTATCTATGAGCTTGAAATGAACGATGGGGAAGTCCTGTACGTCTCCAATCCTTCCAAGCTGCCGGACATGGGATCGGTCAACGATATTCGCGAGCCCATCGTGCGCGCCAATATCCTGGTACCACAGGAGTATGTCGGCAACGTCATCAATGAGTGCGTCGTGCGTCGCGGTGTGCAGCTCGACATGCAGGTGCTGGGCAGCCAGATGCAGCTGGTCTATGAGCTGCCGATGGGCGAAGTGGTGATGGATTTCTTCGACCGTTTGAAGTCGATCTCCAAGGGCTATGCGTCGCTTGACTACAGCTTCGAGCGCTTTGAATCCGCCCGCCTGGCCCGCCTTGATGTCCTGATCAACGGCGATCGGGTCGATGCGCTGGCCACCATCGTTCATCGTGACCAGTCCCATCAGCGTGGCCGTGCGCTGGTCGAGCGCATGCAGGAGATGATTCCGCGCCAGATGTTTGATGTGGCCATCCAGGCCGCTCTCGGTGGCCACGTTGTGGCACGCTCGACCGTCAAGGCCCTGCGCAAGAACGTTACGGCCAAGTGCTATGGCGGTGACGCGTCGAGAAAGCGCAAGCTGCTGGACAAGCAAAAGCAGGGCAAAAAGCGCATGAAGCAGGTCGGCAAGGTGGAAATCCCTCAGGATGCCTTCCTGGCCGTACTGAAAGTCAATGATTGAGCGCAGCCCGGCTGCGCTCCCGTGAGTCGGGAAAGCACGTAATGGATTTTTCACTTCTGCTGGTGGTGGCCGTTCTGGTAACAGGGGCAATCTGGCTGCTGGATATTACCGTACTGCGCCGCAGGCGCCACGCCTCGTCAGGAGAGAGTCGTCCGCCTGGAGAAGTGACACATGACACGGCAGCACCCGGGGCGCCCAAAGAACCCTGGTATGTGGACTACTCCAGGGCCTTCTTCCCGGTGCTGCTGGTCGTGCTGGTGCTGCGCTCCTTTATCATTGAGCCCTTCCAGATTCCGTCACGCTCCATGGAGCCCACGCTGGACGTCGGTGATTTCATCGCCGTCAGCAAGTTCTCCTACGGACTGCGCCTGCCCGTGATCAATACGAAGATCCTGGATATCGGCGAGCCCGAGCGTGGCGATATCATGGTGTTTCGCTTTCCCGGCGATACCTCGGTCAATTACATCAAGCGCGTCATCGGGGTGCCGGGGGATCGCATCCGCTATCAGGACAAGCAGCTCTATATCAACGGGCAGCCGGTGTCAAAGGAACTGCTGGATGACAGCAGCGGCATCAATAATGCCCAGACGCTCTACCGGGAGTCCTTCAGGGGCGTCGAGCACCATATCTTCAACAATCCGAATGCGCCCGGCCCGCAGATGAATGAAGTGACCGTCCCGCCCGGTCACTACTTCATGATGGGGGACAACCGCGACGACTCCAACGACAGCCGCTACTGGGGCTTCGTACCGGAAGAGAACATCGTGGGACGCGCCTTTGGCGTCTGGATGCACTGGGACAGCGGCCTGCCGGACTTCACGAAGGCAAGACTGCTGCACTGAGTGTCTTCACGCCTTTTCTGTCAGAATATCCTGATGGAAAATCCCGACTGACAGAAGCTGTCGAAGGACAGCTTCTGTTATCATTTGTGCCTGTTTCATTGAACAAAGCGACTATCTCGTGAGCAGCTCCCTCAATACCCTCAGCGATCGTATCGGCTATCGTTTTGACGACAAGAGCCGGCTTGAACTGGCCCTGACCCATCGCAGCTATGGCGGGGCCAACAATGAGCGACTCGAGTTTCTGGGCGATTCCATCGTCAATTTCGTCGTCGGCGAGGCGCTCTATGAACGCTTTCCTCAGGCCCGCGAAGGTCAGCTCTCAAGGCTCAGGGCGCGTCTGGTCAAGGGCGAGACGCTGGCCGAGCTGGCGCGCGAATTTGAACTGGGGCAGTTCCTGCGGCTGGGCTCGGGGGAGATGAAAAGCGGCGGCCATCGCCGTGATTCCATTCTCGCCGATGCCGTAGAGGCCATCATCGGCGCGATCTATCTTGATAGCGACATGAGTGCCGCCCGACGCTGTGTGCTGGCCTGGTATGACAAGCGCCTCGAAGCACTCAATCTCGAGGATACGCAAAAGGACCCCAAGACGCGCCTGCAGGAGTTTCTGCAGTCACGCCAGATTCCGCTGCCGCGCTATGAGGTGCTCAATATTGAAGGGGAGGCGCACGCCCAGCAGTTCACGGTCAGCTGTCATGTGGAAGTGCTTGATGCTCCGACCACCGGCGCCGGCGCCAGCCGACGTCACGCCGAACAGCAGGCCGCCGAAAAGGCGCTGAAGCAAATCGACGCGATACGTCGATGATCGGGAATCGTTGCCTGAGCGCTGCGGCATGTCTCACCTTTGCAACACCGGACACACGTTAACGTGGAGCATTTCATGAACGATATCACCACGGACGACACGCCCGAATCCGGTGCGCCCACGCGCTGTGGATTTGTGGCCATTGTCGGCCGCCCCAACGTGGGCAAATCGACCCTGATGAACCGCATTCTGGGTCAAAAGATCTCCATTACCTCCCGGCGTCCCCAGACGACCCGGCATCAGGTCATGGGCGTCAAGACCGACGCCGATACGCAGACCATCTATGTGGATACGCCCGGTATTCACCTCATGCAAAAGGATCGCAATCGGGCCATCAACGCCTTCATGAATCAGGCCGCCACCCAGGCGCTGCGTGATATTGACTGCGTGGTCTTTATCGTGGATCGCACGAAGTGGACCAGGGAAGACGATATCGTCCTCGAAAAGCTTGCCAGCGTGCAGGCGCCGGTGATCGTGGCCGTTAACAAGGTGGACTGGATCGAGGACCGCTCCAGGCTTCTGCCGTGGCTTGCCGAGCTTGAAAAGCGCCGCACCTTTGCCGCCATCGTGCCGATCTCGGCGCGCCATGGCACCAGCGTTGACGCGCTTGAGGCGGAAGTGGCCAAACATCTGCCGCAGAACGTGCATTTCTTCCCGGAAGATCAGATTACCGATCGCAGTCAGCGCTTTCTGGCCGCCGAGCTGGTGCGTGAAAAGGTCATGCGTCAGCTCGGCGATGAGCTGCCCTATCAGATGACGGTGGAGATCGAGCAGTTCCGCGATGAAGGCCACATCATCCACATTCATGCCCTGATGCTGGTCGAGCGTGAAGGTCAGAAAAAGATTCTGATCGGCGAGGGGGGCGAGCGCATCAAAAAGATCGGCCAGGAAGCGCGGCTGGAGATGGAGCGCGCCTTTGACTGCAAGGTCATGCTCAAGCTGTGGGTCAAGGTCAAGCACAACTGGTCTGACGATGCGCGGGCGCTGAAAAGCCTTGGCTACGACCTGGACTGATCATGGAACTGCAGCCGGCGTATCTGCTGCACCGCCAGGCCTGGCGTGAAACCAGCGCCCTGGCCGATATCCTGACACTGCATGACGGCCGCATCCGTGCCGTGGCACGTGGCGTCATGCGCCCGGGCAGCCGAACGCGCCATCGCCTGCAACCCTTTACGCCGCTGCATCTGACCTGGCAGGGCGAGGGCGAGCTGAAAACACTGCGAATCATCGAATCCCAGGGGCCGGGCGCCATGCTGGCCGGGGAAGGCCTTATCTGCGGGCTTTATGCCAATGAACTGATGACACGTCTTTTGCCCCTGTCGCTGCCGGTGGATACCCTCTTTGCCTTCTACGCCGCGCTGCTTGAGGCCCTGCCCTTTCCCGACCGGCGTGGCGGCGCGCTCAGGCGCTTCGAGATCACCCTGCTCGAGGCGCTCGACAGCGAGCCGGTCTTTCTTGACGAACAGGACAGACCGCTGGACCGTGAAGGGCGCTATCTTTATGACCCTGCCCTGAAACGGTTTCGTCCGGCACCTTTCGAGGGGCCGGCCTTTGAAGCGCGGGCGCTGGGCTGGCTGGCCCGCGGTGACTGGGACGCGCCGGGGCTTGCCGGTACCGCACGGGTGCTGACACGCCAGGCACTGGCGCCGCTGCTGGGCAGTCGTGAACTGCGCTCGCGTGAGCTGATGAATGAACTGTTGCGCCGTCGCCGCACGGGTGAGCGCTAAAGGAGACAGTATGTCGGATCAAGCCACCAGTGGCCTGCCACCGCGCCTTCTGCTGGGCGTCAATGTCGATCACATTGCCACGCTGAGACAGGCGCGCGGCACACGCTTTCCGGATCCGGTGCAGGCCGCGCTGGTCAGTGAGGAGGCCGGTGCTGACGGCATTACCATGCATCTGCGCGAGGATCGCCGCCACATTCAGGACCGCGATATCGAGCTGGCCATGCAGATGCTCAATACGCAGTTGAATCTTGAGATGGCCGTGGTCGAGGAGATGATCGCGCTGGCCGAACGATTGAAGCCGGCCAATGTTTGTCTGGTACCGGAAAAGCGCGAAGAGTTGACCACCGAAGGCGGGCTGGACGTGGTCGGCAGCGGTGATCGCATTCGGCGGGCCTGTCAGCGCCTTGAGGCAGCAGGTTGTGAGGTCTCGCTGTTTATTGATCCGGAGCCGGATCAGATCCGGGCCGCCTTCGATGCCGGGGCGCCGGCCATCGAGCTGCATACCGGCGCGTGGGTGGACGCCCCGCGTGCGCAGGCCGACGTTGAGCTTGCCCGCATCGCCGCGGCAGCGGAAATGGCCCATACCCTGGGTCTGACCGTCAACGCCGGTCATGGCCTGCACTACCACAACGTGGAAGCCATTGCGGCCATGCCCTGGTTTCACGAGCTCAATATCGGCCACGCCATTGTGGCCCGTGCGGCGCTGACCGGTCTGGGTGAGGCCGTACGTGAGATGAAGCGTCTGATGGTGCAGGCACGCACCTTCAGCACGTTCGATCGACCGGCCTGACGGCAAAGCGTTAAGCGGGCCGCGCTATAATAGGCTCTTTTCTGGTATCCCGTTGATTCTGGAGCGCTGCATGGATTACCCCACCATTGAATCCACCATCGGGCATACCCCGCTGGTGCGCCTCAAGCGACTACAGGTCGGCAGCAACACGCTGCTGGCCAAGCTGGAAGGCAACAACCCTGCCGGTTCGGTCAAGGATCGCCCGGCACTGTCGATGCTCGCTCACGCTGAAGCGCGCGGCGAGATCGCCCCGGGCGATACCCTGATCGAGGCCACGTCCGGCAATACCGGCATCGCCCTGGCCATGGCCGCGGCCATCCGCGGCTATAAAATGGTCCTGATCATGCCCGAGAGTGCCAGCAGCGAGCGCAAGCAGGCCATGGCCGCCTATGGCGCCCGGCTGATCGAGGTCACGAAAGAGCAGGGCATGGAAGGTGCCCGCGACCTGGCCGATGAGATGATCGCGCGCGGAGATGGCAAGCCGCTCAATCAGTTTGCCAACCACGACAACCCACTGGCGCACTTCGAGACCACCGGTCCCGAACTCTGGGAGCAGACCGGTGGCAACATTACCCATTTCATCAGTTCGATGGGCACCACCGGCACCATCATGGGCGTGTCGCGCTATCTGAAGTCGAAAAACGATGCCATTCAGATCATCGGGCTTCAGCCCGAAGACGGTGCCAGCATTGCCGGTATCCGGCGCTGGCCCGAGGCCTATCGCCCGAGCATTTTCGAGCAGTCGCGCGTGGACAGGGTGCTCGATATCGGCCAGCACGACGCCGAAGAGCACATGCGCCGTCTGGCGCGTGAAGAGGGCATTCTCGCCGGTGTCTCCTCGGGCGGCGCGCTGGCCGGCGCCCTCCGGATCGCGCGCGAAGTCGACAACGCCGTGATCGCCTTTATTGTCTGTGATCGGGGGGATCGCTACCTCTCCACCGGTCTTTATGCCCCGGAGCAGCACTGATCATGGCCATGTTGGGACAGCGCCGTCAAAAGCGGCCGTCGACGCGCAAGCGTCTGGAGTCGTCGGGCGCCGGACGCGACAATGAGGGCCGTGTCGTGATCGAGCGTCTGGCCCACGACGGGCGTGGCGTGGCACGCGATGGCCACGGCAAGACCCTTTTCATCGAGCAGGCCCTGCCCGGTGAAACGGTCGAGGTGGCGATCCATACCCAGCACGGCCGCTATGACGAGGGGCATGTACGTCACATCCTCGACGCCTCCGATGAACGGGTCACTCCCGGCTGCGCGCATTTTGGCCGCTGTGGGGGCTGTGATCTGCAGCATCTTGCCATCGAGGGCCAGCGACGCCACAAGCAGCAGGTACTGCGGGAGCATATGGCGCGTCATGACATCGCGCTTCCCGAGCCGGAGCTGCTGGCGGGCGAGGCATGGGGCTATCGTCGCCGGGCGCGTCTGGGGGTGCGTGTTGGCAGCGATGATCGCATTCATATGGGCTATCGGGTCCGGGGGCAGGACCGGCTGTTCAACATCGAGCAGTGCCCCATTCTTGAACCACGCCTGGAAGCGCTGCTCGAGCCGCTGCGGGCCCTGATCGGGACACTGGAAGCGCCGCGTCGGCTGGGACACATCGAGCTGGTGGCCGGCGATGACCATGTCATGGTCACCCTGCGCCAGCTTCGCCGCGTGCCCGGCGATCTGGCGCGCTGGCAGCAGTTCGCGCGTGAGCATGATCTACTGTTGAGCGTGCTGGCCGGCGAGGGCGAACAGCCGGTACTGGCGCGGCTGGACGACCGGCCTGATACATGGCCGCACTATCGGGCGCTGTCCGATGCTCACGGTGCGGCCATCAGCATTCACAGCGGTGATTTTCTGCAGGCCAATGCCGACGTCAATCATCAGCTGGTGGCCCGGGTGCTCGAGTGGGCCGACGTCCATGACGACATGACGGTCGTGGACCTTTTTGCCGGCGTGGGCAACTTCTCCCTGACGCTGGCCGCCGCCGGCGCCCGGGTCATCGCCTACGAAGGTCGGGAATCAATGGTGCAGCGACTGCGCGATAATGCACGGGCCTCGGGGGTATCGGATCGCATCGAGGCCCGCTGCAGCGATCTTGCCACTG
Source organism: Kushneria sp. AK178 (assembly GCF_053903105.1). Classification (NCBI taxonomy): domain Bacteria; kingdom Pseudomonadati; phylum Pseudomonadota; class Gammaproteobacteria; order Oceanospirillales; family Halomonadaceae; genus Kushneria; species Kushneria sp. AK178. Next base: position 1,734,604 of record NZ_CP096381.1, read on the forward strand.
CCCCGGCGGGGCTCGAGGACGCCGGATTGGTCGTGCTCGACCCGCCCCGTGCCGGGGCCCAGGGCATCTGTCAGTCACTGGCCGAGAGCGGACCTTCAAGGCTGCTCTACGTCTCCTGCGAACCGGCTACCCTGGCACGTGATGTGCATCATCTGGTCAGCGGCGGCTATCGCCCGGTTCGAGCGCTGGTCGCCGACATGTTCCCACAGACGGCGCATCTGGAATCGCTGGTGCTGCTCGAGCGTCAGCCGACATAACAAGACATGACGGGAAGTGCGTGACATGGTCAAGGTTCGCGAAGATCAGCCGCTCGATGCCGACGGACGGGTCGATATCACGACCTGGATTACCCATTTACAGGGGGAAGTGACCCTCAAGGACCCGGCCGAGCTCGAGCGCGCCTGCCGATTCGTGGCGAGCGTCAACCAGGAGGCGGCCAGCCGGCAGCCGGCCTGGCGCGATATCTATTCCGCCTTTCGCATCGGCCTCGAGATGGCCGATATCCTCAGCGAGCTCAAGCTCGATCAGCAGGCGATCACGGCCGCAGTGCTCTATCGCAGCGTGCGCGAGAATCTGGTGCGCCTGGACGTGGTCGAGCGCGAGTTCGGCAGCGAGGTGGCCACCCTGATTGATGGCGTGCTGCGCATGGCCGCCATCTCCCAGCTGCAGGCGCCGGGACAGTCCATGACCCAGCACAACCAGCAGGAGAACCTGCGCAAGATGCTGGTCGCCATGATCGACGATGTCCGCGTGGCGCTGATCAAGATCGCCGAGCGCACCTGCATGCTGCGTCAGGTACGCGACGGCTCGCGTGAGCGCGCCCTGCGCGTGGCGCGCGAGGTGTTCGATATCTATGCGCCGCTGGCCCATCGCCTGGGGATCGGTCAGATCAAGTGGGAGCTCGAGGATCTCTCCTTTCGCTATCTGCACGAAAGCGATTACATGACCATCGCCCGGCAGCTGGCGGAAAAGCGCCTCGATCGGGACCGCTACATTCATGATGTGGTGGACACGCTCAAGCGCCTGCTCGAGGCGCAGAACATCACGCGCTATGACATCTCGGGGCGTGCCAAGCATATCTATTCGATCTGGCGCAAGATGAAGCGCAAGCACATCGACTTCTCCCAGGTCTACGATGTCCGGGCGGTCCGGGTGCTGGTGCCCGAGGTCACCGATTGCTACACCGTGCTGGGCATCGTGCATTCGCTCTGGCACCACGTGCCCAACGAATTCGACGATTACATCGCCAATCCCAAGAAAAACGGCTATCAGTCGCTGCATACGGCCGTGTTCGGGCCGGAAGGCAAGGTGTTCGAGATTCAGATCCGTACCTTTGCCATGCATGAGGATGCCGAACTCGGGGTCTGTGCCCACTGGCGCTACAAGGGCACGGATGTCGATTCCAAGAGCCGCAGCTATGAAGAGAAGATCGCCTGGCTGCGTCAGGTGCTGGACTGGCAGGAGGAGGTCGGCGAACTGACCGATCTCACCGAAGGGCTCAACTCCGATATCGCGCCGGATCGCATCTATGTCTTTACCCCCGAAGGGCACGTCATCGACCTGCCGCGGGTTGCGACCCCCATCGACTTTGCCTACCGCGTGCATACCGAGGTCGGTCACCACTGCCGGGGTGCCAAGGTCGACGGGCGAATCATTCCCTTGACCTATCAGCTCAAAACCGGCCAGCAGGTCGAGATCCTGACGGCCACCCAGGGCGGGCCGAGCCGCGACTGGCTCAACCCGAACCTTGGCTATGTACGCACTTCCCGGGCGCGCGCCAAGATCCAGTCGTGGTTCAAGCAGCAGGCGCGCGACCAGAACGAGGAAGAGGGGCGGGCGCTGCTGGAGCGCGAGTTTCGCCGGCTTGATCTCGAACGGCTGGATCGCACGCGGCTGGCGCAGGCGGTCAACTACACCACACCCGAAGACATGTACGCCGCCATCGGCGCCGGCGATCTGCGTATTGGCCAGGTGCTCTCCCAGGCGCAGCATCTTTTTGGCGAGACCGACGATACCGACGAACTGGATCGTCTGCTGGCGCGCCCGCGCCGTCAGGGCGTGCGGGAAAATACCGATACCATTACCGTGCTGGGGGTCGGCAATCTCAAGACGCAGATGGCCAACTGCTGTCATCCGGTGCCCGGCGACGACATCGTGGGTTTCATCACCCATGGGCGGGGCGTGACGGTGCATCGCCAGGATTGCCCCAATATCCTGCAGCTTCGAAGCGATGAGCCGGCGCGTATCGTACAGGTCGAGTGGGGCCAGCAGCAGCCCATCCAGTATCCGGTGGATATCGAGATCAAGGCGTGGGATCGCTCCAACCTGCTGCGCGATGTCACCGGCATTCTGTCCAACGAAAAGGTCAATGTGCTGGGCGTCAACACAACGACCAATCGCGATGATCACATGGCCACGATGAAAATCACGCTGGAAGTCTCGGGACTCGATGTGCTTTCGAAAGTGGTCAATCGTATCGGCCAGCTGACCAACGTGACCGATATCCGCCGGCTGCGCCAGGGCGGCGGCAGCAAGCGAGTGTCTTCATAGGCCGGGATGGTCCGGAGAACAGGGGTATTTCGATGCAGGAATCACGGCGCTACACGCTGGATGATCTATTGACGCTGATGCAGGTGCTGCGCGACCCGCAGCAGGGCTGCCCATGGGACGTGGCCCAGCACTGGGACGCCATCGTGCCCCATACCCTTGAAGAGGCGCATGAAGTCGCCGATGCCATCGAGCGGCGCGCGTTCGACGAACTGCCCGGCGAGCTGGGGGATCTGCTGTTCCAGATCGTCTATTACGCGCAGTTTGGCAGTGAAGAGGGCCGGTTCGATTTTCACGATATTGTTCATGTGCTGACAGCCAAGATGATTGCCCGTCACCCGCATGTATTCCCCGACGGCCATCTCGGCTCGCGTCGACAGGGTGTGGCGGCGGTCGATGTGGATACCTCGCAGGTCAACCGGGGCTGGGAGGCTCGCAAGGCCGATGAGCGTGAGGCACGCGAGGCCACGTCCCACCTGGACGATATCCCGCTGGCGCTGCCGGCGCTGTCGCGCGCCGCCAAACTCTCCAGCCGCGCGTCCCGGGCGGGCTTTGACTGGCCGGATCATCGCGGGGCGCTCGAGAAGATTCGCGAGGAGCTGGCCGAGCTGGAAGCTGAAATCGAGACCGGCCATCAGGCCAACATGAACGCCGAGCTGGGGGATCTTCTCTTTGCCGTGGTCAATCTGGCCCGCCATCTGAAGATTGATCCGGAGCAGGCGCTGCGCGGCACCGGCCAGCGATTTGAGCGTCGTTTCCGCCATGTTGAGGGGGCCGTACGGGAGAGCGGGCAGGCCATCGACGCCACCGACCTCGAGACCCTCGAGCATTACTGGCAGGCGGCCAAGCGCACCGAGCGCGAGCCCCGGAGCTGAGGCCGGTGTCTTCGACTTTGGTCGCAAGTCATGGTTGTAGTGTTGTTGTTGCTCCCCGAGCGCGTCAGGCTCTTGCTTCCTGTCATGCGCCTTGCGGAGTCTTTCATGCAACACGCTTCTTCTTCTGCCCCTGACGCTGGCTCTTCAGGGAATGGTTCCAATAACGACAGTGCGCTGGAAGACAACGTGCTCCATGCGTCATTGCGTGAGCATGTGCGGCGGCTCGGCGACAGCCTGGGACACACCATCGCCGATGATCTTGGGGACGACTTTGTTGATCAGATCGAAAAGATCCGGGCGCTGGCCAAGCAGGGGCGCAAGGATGGCGCTGCGCGCGCCGAGCTGATCGACTATCTGCGCAACCTGCCCGAAGAGCGCATGCTGCCGGTTACGCGTGCCTTCAATCAGTTCCTGAATCTGGCCAATCTGGCCGAGCAGCACTATCGCGGCCGCTTCCGCCGGGTCGAGGATTATCGTCCCGGCACTCAGCCGCGTCTGGACGATCTACTCGAGCGTCTGTCGCAGACAGGCCATGACGGTGACGCCCTGATCGAGCGCATTGCCTCGATGCGCATCGAGCTGGTCATGACGGCGCATCCGACCGAAGTGGTCAGACGCACCCTGATTCGCAAGTATGACGCCATCAATGCCTGTCTCGGCGACATCAACGGCAGCGAAGAGTATCCCGAGCGCCTGGAGCAGCTGCAGGGGCGTCTGAACGAGCTGGTCAGTCAGGCCTGGCATACCAGCGAAATACGCGCCGAGCGGCCGACGCCGGTGGATGAGGCGCGCTGGGGGCTGGCGGTGATCGAACAGTCGCTGTGGCAGGCCGTGCCGACCTTTTATCGCGAGCTGGATCAGCTGCTGCTGTCACGCGCAGGCCGCCGTCTGCCGCTGGATGCCGCGCCCATCCGGTTTGCCTCCTGGATGGGCGGGGACCGCGATGGCAACCCCAATGTGACCTCGGCCGTCACCCGCGAGGTGCTGCTGCTCGAGCGTCATCGTGCGGCTGAAAGCTTTCGCCGGGATGTCGAGCAGCTGCGCCTTGAGCTGTCGATGTGGAAGGCCACGCCGGCGCTGATCGAACTGGCCGGCGGTCCCTGTCCCGAGCCCTATCGCAAGGTGCTCAGCGACCTCGAACAGCGCCTGGCCGCTACCCGTGACAAGGCACAGATGATCTGGGAAGGGCACGGCTGGAGCGGTGAGCGGCCCACGGTCGACACGCGTGAAGCGCTTCAGGCCCCGCTGGAAGCCTGCTATCACTCGCTGATGGCCTGCGGTCTTGACGTGATCGCCAATGGCGCGCTGCTGGATACCCTGCGCCGGGTGGCCTGCTTTGGTACCACCATGACCCGTCTGGACATCCGTCAGGAGTCCACACGCCATACGCAGGTGTTTGAAGAGCTGACCCAATATCTGGGGCTGGGCAACTATGGCGAGTGGGATGAGGCGACCCGTCGTGACTTTCTGCTGAAGGAACTGGCGTCGCCGCGTCCACTGATTCCGGCGCAGTGGCCCTGTTCGGACGAGGTTCGCGAGGTGCTCGACACCTTCGAGGTAATCGGCTCCGAATACAGCGAGGCGCTGGGATCCTACGTCATCTCCATGGCCGGGCAGGCCAGCGATGTACTGGCCGTGGCACTGCTCATGAAGGCGGTGGGCGGCCGGGTCAATCTGCCCATCTCACCGCTGTTTGAAACCCTCGACGATCTCGACCGCGCCGGCCACGTGATCGATGACCTGCTGGGCATGGCGGAATACCGCGCACTGATCGATGCCCGTCAGGAAGTGATGATCGGCTACTCCGACTCGGCCAAGGATGCCGGACAGCTGGCGGCGGCCTGGGCGCAGTATCGTGCCCAGGAGCGCCTGGTGGATATCTGTCGGGAACACGACGTGACGCTGACGCTCTTCCACGGTCGTGGCGGCACGGTCGGCCGCGGCGGCGGTCCGGCGCATGCGGCCATTCTGTCCCAGCCGCCGGGATCGGTGCAGGGCAGCCTGCGGGTGACCGAACAGGGTGAGATGATCCGCTTCAAGTTCGGCCAGCCCCGTATTGCCGTGCGCTCCATGGAGATCTATCTCAGTGCGGTGCTGGAAGCAACGCTTCTGCCGCCGGTCGAGCCGAAGCAGGAATGGCGCGAGGAGATGGACCATCTGGCCAGGCGTGCCCACGAGGTCTACTCGGGCATCGTGCGGGAAGATCCGGCCTTTGTGCCCTATTTCCGCGCTGTGACGCCTGAAACGGCACTGTCCGGGCTGCCGCTGGGGTCTCGTCCGGCCAAGCGCCGTGCCACGGGCGGTGTCGAAACGCTCAGGGCCATTCCCTGGATCTTTGCCTGGACACAGACGCGTTTGATGCTGCCGGCATGGCTGGGCAGCGACGCTGCCTTTGCCGAGCGCAGTGACAGCGAAGAGGGTATGGCGCGGCTGCGCGAGATGATGAATGAATGGCCGTTTTTCGGCACCTTCCTGGATATGCTCGAGATGCTGCTGGCCAAGGCAGACGCCGACATCAACGCCTATTACGAGGAGCGTCTGATCGAGGATGACGACTCCCGTGCGCTGGGCAGTTCGCTGCGCGAACGTCTGGAGGGGCTCGAAAAAACGCTTTTGAACATTCGCGGACAGCGCCAGCTGCTGGAGCATGCGCCATTGATTCGTCAGGCAGTGGATGTGCGCAACCCCTATATCGATCCGCTGCACGGACTGCAGGCGGAGCTGTTGTATCGAAGCCGCCAGCTCGAAGGCGATATCTCGCCGGATCTGCAGCGTGCCCTGATGGTGACCATGGCCGGCATTTCGGCGGGGCTTCGCAATACCGGATAGAGAGGGTGCGCGTTTTGATGTCACAAATGACCAACAAAGAATTGTGCCATCGACCTTGAAAAGACAGCGTGGACACCTAATGTCTTACAGGACACACACGGAGCTGGTCCGCCACGCTTGGTGTGTCCTCAACTTTCATGGCGATTGCAGGGATTAGAGGCAGTCGCCGGTTTAAATCCGCTCAGCGAGCGAAAAAGGAGTTTGACCATGGCTTACAAGCTTCCCGAACTGCCCTATGCATTTGATGCACTCGAGCCGCACATCGATGCGCAGACGATGGAAATCCACCATGGCAAGCATCACAACACCTATGTGACCAACGCAAACGCCGCGCTGGAAAAACTCCCTGAAGATCTGGCCGGGCTCGAGGCATCCGAGCTGCTCAAGCAGCTGGATCGCGTTCCGGAAGAGCAGCGTACCGCTATCCGCAATAACGCCGGCGGTCATGCCAACCATTCGCTGTTCTGGGAAATCATGACGCCCAACGCGCAGGGGCTGAAGGAATTCCCCACGCTGATGAACGACATCGAAAAGACCTTCGGCAGCGTCGAAGCCTTTGCCGAGAAGTTCGAAACGGCTGCCAAGGGTCGCTTCGGTTCCGGCTGGGCATGGCTGGTGGTCAAAAACGGCAATCTGGAGATCATCTCCACTGCCAACCAGGACAGCCCGGTCGCCTCGCCGGCTTACGGCGGCTATGACGCCACGCCGATCCTGGGCGTCGATGTGTGGGAGCATGCCTACTATCTGAACTACCAGAACCGTCGCCCCGACTATCTCAAGGCGTTCTGGAACGTGGTCAACTGGGCAGAAGTCGAAAAGCGCTACAACGCCGCCAAATAAGCGCGTCGTGCGCTGACAGGACTTCCTGTCTGCCACCCGCATCAGCGTACGCTGATGCGGGTTTTTTTTTGGGCCGGGCATGGCCCTCGCCACGCTACTGTCCCGTATTGCGACCTTTCGAAGTGCGTCGCCCGGTGCTCCTGCGCGCGCTGGACGCCGTACGCCGGGGGCTTTTTTTGCCGCGGCCGGAGGCGTTCCTTTTTCCGGGGGTGGCTGCCGGCTGTTCCCCGCCTGCCTGTTGCATGGCCTGCTTCAGACGTCCGGCATCGACATCCCCGACCAGGGTTTTCAATTCGCCGGCCATGTCATCGAGAAAGGCTTCCAGGCTATCACTGCCTTCCCGCACCCGGGACAAACGCTGCTCCCAGAGTGCCGTTCGCTCGGGGCCGGAAAGGCTCTCGGGCAGGGCGTCGATCAGTCCGCGCCCGCGTTGGGTAGCGCGAATGGCACCCGATTGCCGATGGATATACGCCCGCGTCAAGAGTGTTTCGATCATGCTGGCCCGTGTGGCCTCGTTCCCCAGGCCGTCCGTTTCCCTGAGCGTGGCCCGCACGGTGTCATCGGTCACGTAACGCGCCACATGGGTCATGGCATTGATCAGACTGGCATCGGTAAAGGGGTCGGGCGGGCGTGTCTGGCGCGTCTGCACCTCGCACGCGGTGACGCGGGCATCATCCCCCCGGGTCATGGCCGGCAGGATGGCATCCTCATCGGGGGCGTTGAACAGCGCGCGCCAACCCACCTGAAGGATTTCGCGCCCCCTGGTCATGAAGGCCTCGTCAAGCGCTTTTAGCGTGACGCGGGTATCCCGGTACTCAAAGGGTGGGTAAAACTGGGCCAGCACATTGCGTATTACCAGGGTGTAGACGTTTTGCTCCTCCCGGCTCAGCGTCTGCCAGCGCGGTGACTGTCCGGTGGGCGCGATGGCGTGGTGCGCCCCGATCTGCTTGTCATTGAAGGCGCGCGACACCCGGGTGGTGTCGATGCCGCCATGCCATTGCTGGAGCGTGTCATCGCCCTGACAGGCGTGGCGCAGCGTGGTGTCGATGCCCTTGAGATAGTCTCGTGGCAGGTAGCGACAGTCCGAGCGCGGATAGGTGATCAGGCGATGTCTTTCATACAGTCGCTGGGCACAGTCGAGTACCGATTGCGCCGACATTTTATAGCGTCTGGCGGCATCGATCTGAAGCGTCGACAGCGAGTAGGGCAGTGGCGCGTTCTGGCGCTGTTCCTTTTGTTCGACGTCCCGGACGGTGGCAGGCTGCCCCGGTAGCCTTGCGGCCAGTGCTCGAGCGGGGGCAGGGTCCAGCAGGCGGCCCTGATCATCCATGCGGTGCTGTTCGCCCGGCTGCCACCAGGCGCGCACGGTGCCTTCCCGGGTCGCAAAATCGGCCCATAGCGGATAGAAGTCCACCGGCTGAAAGTTTTCGATGGTTCGATCGCGCCGCACGATCAGTCCCAGCAGCGGTGTCTGCACCCGGCCGATGGAAAGCACGCCCTTGAGTCCCGCCTGCTGGCCCGTCACCGTCCAGGCTCGGGTCAGGTTGATGCCATACAGCCAGTCCGCTCGCGAGCGGGTCAGCGCCGCTCGGTAAAGCGACTGAAAGCGGGCATTGTCCTCGAGCGCCTGCCAGGCCCGCTTGATGGCGGGCGTGTTCATGTCGCTGATCAAAAGCCGGTCAATGGGGCCCTTCCAGCCCAGATATTCGATGGTTTCCTGAACGAGCAGCTGGCCTTCGCGGTCGGGGTCGCCGGCGTGAATGACCCTGTCGGCGGACTTGATCAGGCGGCGCAGGATGCTCAGCTGGCCGCGCGCCTTCGGCCGGGGCGCCAGTTTCCATTGCGAGGGAGTAATGGGCAGATCGTCCAGTCGCCAGCGCTTGAAACGCTCGTCGTAGACCTCGGGGGCCGCCTGCTCGAGTAGATGGCCAAAGCACCAGCTGACCGTGATATCAGCGCCCTGCAGTGCCCCTTCCGTCTGGCTGAAGCGTCCGGGCAGGGCGGTGGCAATGGCGCGGCCCAGCGAGGGTTTTTCGGCGATAATCAGCTGCATGACGTCAGTTCAGTGCTCGTTTGGCCTTGATCAGCGCCCGGTACCAGCGTCTGGGGATACTGCCGATGCCGGCAGGACGCTGGCTGAGCAGGCTGACATTGCGATGGGCGGTCTGATCGATATTGGAAAGAATGTTGAGCGTCGAGGCGCGGGCGCCGTATTGACGAATCAGAAAGTTGATCGCTTCGGGTTCCAGTGCGACCCGGTAGTGGCGTACCAGGGCGATGGCCAGCGATTCGGCGCTGCGTGACAGGTCATCATTGATCTCGTTGACCATGGCCGCACCCAGTGCCGCCTTGGCCGCGGCCGACAGGTCCGGCTCCAGATGGCCGAAGTAGGCGGCGTTGGTGGCGTTGATGGCGCGCTGTACTTCCGGGCGCGACAGATGGATGTGCGGCTCGAGGGCGAGGGCAATCTCGATGGCCAGATGCTTGGCCATCCCGATATCGCTGCCGTCGGCGGCACTGCCGCGGGCATGGTCATGCTGAAAGGCGCGCTCGCGGTCGGCCCGCGTATCGTTGAGATAGCGCGCCAGGTGACGACAGACGCGGGCCTTTTCGCCATCGGTCAGGGCAATATGGTTTTCGTGAATGCGCAGCCCGCGCTTGCCCGGCCCGACCTGCAGATGCGTGGCCTTGTCATTCATCCGCTCGGTAATGGCTTCCCAGCGCTGGGAGTGGCGAATCAGGGTGGCGTGACTGCGGGCGATCTGGCCGTGGTTTTCCTGCACGCTCTTGAACAGCTTCAGGGCGTTGGTCAGGATCTCGGCGCGCTCCTGCAGCTCCTGACGCAGATCGCCGCGGCCCTGCTGGACGCCGCTGGCCAGATGCTCGATCTGTTCGGCTAGTGCATCCATGGCCTGGCGACAGCGCGCCGTCAAAGTTTCGGCGCGAAGCCCCGCGGCGGCATCTTCGACCAGCGTGCCCGACTGTTCGGCCAGATAGACGGTCAACGCCTTGAGGCGTGACAGGCCGGTGGCCTGCTGAATGCGATAGCGAGAGCGCGTCTGCTCAAGGGCGTCGAGCGCTCGTGCCAGCTCCCACCGACCGCGGTACTCGAATGTCAGCATGGGGATGCGACGGCCGCAGAGCAGCTCGAATGCCAGGATGATCATCTCCTCGACATCCTGCAGCGTCATGAGCAGCGCGTTGTCCTGCTCGATGGCGGCCAGCACGCGTTCGATGAAATTTTCATCCCGATGCACCCCCTGGTGCAGGTCGGGCGCTCGTCCGGCAAACCGGTCACGCAGCAGTGAGATGGCCTCGGGGGCCACATCGGCCAGCTCGTTGAGACGTGGGTCGATATGCTCACGATGCAGGGCAACCAGGTCACGAATACGTGATTGCATGCCGATCCGTCGGTAGATATCGATCTGGGCAATGCGTCGGGCGCTCTTCCGGTCATCAAGCAGCTCCAGTGCGGCCAGCTCCACGCCCTCGGGCGAGAGATCATGCTTGCGCAGCAGCATTGCCGCAGCCTCGCGACGGCGGGCATCGCCTTCAAGGCTTTCAACGATCAGGTTGCGAGTGACCAGCACCAGCTCCGGCAGGGTATCCAGCACCTGGGAAACCCGGGCCGCGGCCCGCTCATGCTTGCGCCCCCGGGTCAGATGGTGTGCAAAGTTGGCGATGATACCGGCAAGGCCCGTAATCAGGGCGTAGCTGATGAAGAACACATAGTTCTCCATCGACGGCCCGCGGCCATAGCCCAGCAGATAACCAACCCAGGCCCCCAGCAGGGTGACGGGGCCGCTGACCCAGAGAATCTGCATGGTGCTGTTGGTCCAGGGGACCTTGTCCATCGCCTGGGTAATGCGACGGATACGGTCGCGGCCTTCACGCTCAAGGCGAACCCGGGGCTCATCAGGGTTCTGGCGTCGGCGAAACGGTAAGCGGACTGAGAACAAGCGGGGATTTCCGGAACTAGAGTAGACGTAGTGAATGCAGGTGTTGCGTCAGAGAATGGGCAGCAGGTACTGCTGATCGCTGATGGGGCATCAGGGTAACATGAGGGCGTTATCATGAGACGCATGCCGTCAGCGTGCTAGCATAAGCGTGATCATGGTGGAGGAACAATATGCTGGCAGCCTGGGTGGACCAACTCCTTGGGTTTTCGACGGGAGCGCTTGATGCCATACGTCGCGATGAGCGTTACCCCTCACTGATGGGCTGGGCGAGACAGGAAGGGGCCGAGCTGCTGGGCAAGGACGTGGCACTGGCCCAGGCGCTGGCGCCGGTGCTATGGAACCAGATGCCGCTCCAGCGCCTCGGCTTTCGGATCGAAACGCTGGCCATGCCGACTCCTCGGGAGCCGTGCTGGTGCGACTCCGGCAAGCGCTACGGCGACTGCTGTGCCCGCGTCACGCTGCCGGGTCAGGTACCGCCGCATCTGATGTGGATGCTGCTGTTGCAGCGCCTCAAGGGCAAGGAGCTGCATGAGGCGCTGGCCTCCGGCCATGTGCCGGCACAGGCGCTGCTCGAGGCCGGCATCGTCAGTGCCGAGGGTGGCCAGCCGGGGCGGGCTCAGAGCATCCTTGAAGCGCTTTTCAACGGTCCGGACTGGCAAGGACTGCCTCAGGAGAGCGAACCCGCTTTCGAGCTTTTGAGCGATCTGTATCAGGAGCGCGGCTTTACCCGCAAAAGAGCTGCATTAATGGACAGCGCCGTCGAGCATGGCCCCGACTTCCTGCGCGGCGCGGCCCTGAAGCGGCTGTGTCTGCGATACATGGACAGTGATGATCTGCCCAGCGCCCGCGAAACCTTTATTCGAACCCTGGAGGTCATGCCCAACGAGCCGGCGTTGGCCTATCTCGAAAGCATGCTGCTGCTGCATGAGGGCTGCCCCGAGCAGGCGCGTGCGCGGGCCGATTTCTGGCGCCGCCGGCTTGTTCATCGCAGTGATCTTGACGACGACCAGCAGGCATTTCTCGAGCAGCTGGCGGATGACCCCGAGGCCACGCTGGCCGAGCAGATGATTTACGCGGACGAGGAGCTGGCCGAGCCGCTGGATACCCTGACCCGGCTATTGCAGGAGGTTTCCAGCACCTCGCGGCTTTCGCTGTCGATCAATGCGGATGGACGGCTCGAGTATCAGCAGGGCGATCTGGAGAACGCCCGCTACCAGATGTGGCGACAGCACTTTACGACCGATAACGAAGAAGCCCCCGGCAGCGGGTTTCAGGGAGACCCTTGGTTTGATGCCCGGCCCTGGCTTGACGCGCTGTGTCTTCACCCTGAATGGCTGACGACGCCGGCCATTCTGCAGGAGCTGGCCATGGCGCTGGCAGGGCGTTTCGGCAATCTTCCGTGGATGTTCGAGTCTGTCTTTGCTCCCCTGGCCCGGCGTTTTGAAGACTGGCTGGTGGCGATCGAGGCGGCCGATACCCCCTTTGTGTGGGCCGATGGCGATAACCATGTTCTGTTTCGGCTCGGGCTCGGGCTGATCATCGGTATGGAACGCGGGGCACGTGAACAATCAAGGCAGCTGGCCGAGCGTCTGATTCGGCTCGACGGTGAAGACCGCATGGGGCTGCGCGAGCTGCTGCTGGAGCAGCTTTTGAGTGATGGCCAGAATGACCGGGCGCTGAGCCTTATCGAAGAGATCGAGCAGGACTGGGGCGATGGCGAGAGCTGGCTCGGGCTGCTGCTGGGCAAGGCACTGGCCCTTTACCGGCTGGCACGGCTTGATGAAGCCCGTCAGGCGCTGATCATGATCGAGCGGGCCAACCCCTGGATGCTCAAGCTGCTGGTGCGTGATAACCCCAGGCGTGAACCCGTCACCGGTCATTCACCGCTTCCCGGTTCACGAGCCGAGGCCTGGCAGTACCGGGTGCTCATGCGCCCCCACTGGGTGGCGACCCAGGGGGCGCTTCGATGGGTGGACGCCAGACTGCGGGCAAGCGTCGAGTAGCGCCACGGCCGTCCATGCCTCGCTACCGGGGCGTGTCGGCTATTGCCGGTTGGGCAGGAACACCCACATCTGCCCGGGCTGCTTCATGCGCCCGGCATTGAGACTGGCCTCGTCGCCGTGGCCCCAGAAGAAGTCCGCGCGCACTGTACCCTTGATGGCACTGCCCGTGTCCTGCGCCAGCATCAGACGCTGCATGCGCTGGTTGGACAGCGGTCGCGTAGTGGACAAAAAGACCGGCGCTCCCAGCGGGACCTTGTCGGGGTCGATGGCGATGCTGCGCTCCGGCGTCAATGGAACGCCCTGCGCTCCGATCGGGCCGTCGCTGCTCTTGTGACTGCTGTCGAGCTCCCTGAAAAAGACGAATCGCGGGTTGACGTTGAGCATCTCCTGCACCCGACCGGGATTGGCGTTGGCCCAGGCCTTGATACCCGGCAGGGTGGCCTGCGCCGGGGTGATTTCGCCATTGTCCAGAAGCCAGCGCGCAAAGGACTGAAAGGGCTGGTCGTTGGCGCCGGCGAAGCCTACCCGCATTTCGCCACCCTCTGCCAGGTTGATGCGTCCCGACCCCTGAATCTGCAGGAAAGCGGCCTCTACCGGATCATCCACCCAGACCAGTTCGCGGCCACGCAGTACGCCACTGCTGATCAGCTGGCTGCGGCTGGCGGCCATCAGGCTGCTGTCGCCCACGTTGCGATAAAGCGGTACCTGATAGGGGCCGTGACGCGTACGAGAGCCTTGAAGCACGGGTTCGTAATAGCCGGTAATGGTGCCCACCGTCGACCCATCGCTATTGATCAGGGTGAAGGGGGTAAAGCGTTGCTCGAAATAGCGCCGGATGGCGCGGCTGTCCAGCGGGTCGACGTGGCGAGCATCATTGCAGACCGAGGCCCAGTCCGGTTTGCGCGCGAGTTTTTCACAGCTGGTTCGAAAGGCGCTCCAGGCACTCAGCAGATTGTCGTCGTGCCAGCCGGGCAGTTGCTGCCAGCTGGTGGGCTGCATGGGGCGCTGATCGCTGGAGTAGTGCGGTGTTCCGGCCGGCTGAAATCCGGACTGGCCGGTCGAGCAGGCCGTCAGAAACACGCCGGCCAGCAGTATGCCGGCGCACTGGTGCATGATGCGAGCCAGAGAGGGAAGGCCCCGGGGACGACACATGGCGATGGATACAAAAGGCAAGATCAGGGTCTCTTCAAGTGGCGCGGCCCGAGGGGCCGGCGCCCGTGTCACGGAAAAAATGCAAAGCAGTATCACTGTCGGGGAGGGTCGGTGATATCGCGCCACTGGCGAAAATACCAGAGGATCATGAGCCCCGGAATAGCGGCCAGCGTACAGATCAGAAAGAAGCCGTCCCATCCCACGGCCTCCGACAGGATGCCGCCCGGCGCCGAGATCACGACCCTGGGCAGGCCCATGATCGAGGAGAGCAGGGCATACTGACCGGCGGTAAAGCGCTTGTCGGTGAGCGCGGCCATGAACGCCAGAAAGGCGGCAGTGCCCATGCCGGCGGCGGCATTTTCAAAGCTGACGACTGCTGCCAGTGCCGTAATCGAATGCCCCACATGGTTAAGCCAGATAAATCCGGCGGTGGAGATCATCTGCAATAGTCCGAACCACCACAGCGAGCGGTAGATGCCGATGCGCAGGATGACCAGCCCCCCCAGGAAAATACCGCCCAGCAGCGGCCAGAAGCCGAAAATCTTGACCGTGGCGCCGATCTCGGCGTTGGAAAATCCCAGCGACTTGTAAAAGGGCGTGGTCAGATTGCCGGCGACCGAGTCTCCCAGCTTGTAGAGAAGAATGAAAAGCAGCAGCCAGAGGGCGCCGGGGCGCGTCAGGAAGTTGCGAATGGGATCCAGAAAGGTGTCCCGCCAGTTCTGTGACTGTATGGGGCGCTGCGCGTCGGGCTCGGGCACCAGAAGCGTGACGACCATGCAGGCCCCCAGCAGGGCGGCCATGGTCAGGTAGGTGGCACGAAAGCCAATGCTGTCAGCCAGCATCAGTCCGCCGCCGGAGGCAAACAGCATGCCGGTACGATAGCCATAGGTATAGAGACTGGAACCGATGCCGAGCTCCTTCTCGGGCAGGTGCTCGCGGCGATAGGCGTCGATGACGACGTCCTGGGTGGCACTGAAAAAGCTGATGCCCAGCGCCACGATGCCGACGGTCAGGGGCGCAAGACCCGGGTCGGAAAGGGCCAGCAATACAATCAGGGAGGTCAAAAGCAGCTGTGTCAGCAATAGCCATCCGCGTCGTCTGCCCAGAAAGGGCAGTTCGAAACGGTCCAGCAAAGGGGCCCAGAGAAACTTGAGGGTGTAGGGAATGCCTATGAGCGCCAGCAGGCCGACCGCATCCAGAGCGACGCCGGCATCGGTCATCCAGGCCTGAAGGACACTGCCCGTCAGCAGCAGCGGCAGGCCTGACGCCAGCCCCATCAGGAACGTGATACCATGGCGCGCAACGGCGGCCCGGGCTGTAGCAATCGAAGTCAACGGTCTTATCCAGAAGTCGCGGGCATTTGAATGGCGCGCCGATTCTCTCAGACCGCTGCGCCCACGGCTACTGACCGGGGGTGGTTTTCATGACGGCAACAGAGCCCGAGGGGCTACGCTGGTATGGCGTTCAGTGCAAGTCGGGGGATTCCTTCCGTGCCGTCGAACATCTGCGCCATCAGGGGTACACGGTCTTTCATCCGGTGATACAGCGGGAAAACGCCAGCGCCACAAAACCATCCGGGTCGTCGAGCCCCTGTTCCCATGGTATCTCTTTATCCGCATGAATCGGTTACAAAATAACTGAGCGCCCGTTCGTTCGACACGCGGGGTGGTCAAGCTGCTTGCCTTTGGCCGGGAGCCGGTACCTGTTCCGGACGTGCTTATCGATATGCTGCGTCAGCAGTCAGCAGTCAGCAGTCAGCAGTCAGCAATCAGCCGGCGGCGTCCCGGGCGTATCGGTTCAGCGCGGGCGAGCGCATCGAGATCACCAAGGGCCCCTTCAGGGCGCTGGAAGGGGTTTTTTATGGCAAGGGAGAGGAGCGGGTCATTGTGATGCTCAACATCCTGCAGCGAGAGCATCGGGTTACGGTGGCGCGGGGCAGACCAGGGTGTCGCAACAACACTGAGCCCTTGGCGTGTGGCGTGTGGCGTGTGGCGTGTGGCGTTTGGCGTGTGGCCGGGGTCAGCCATCAACCCACCAGCGGTTGTCCCAGCGCGCCATGACCTGTTCCGGGTAGCGCGTCTTGCCGAGGCTGCCGTTATAGCGCGCCAGAGCGCGGGTCACATCACCCTTTTCGACCTTGAGATACCACGCCAGAATCGTACAGCCGTAGCGCAGGTTGGTGTCGGGGTCGAAAAGATCGTCGTCTGCTCGGCCAATCTCCTTTTTCCAGAAGGGCATGACCTGCATGAGCCCCTCGGCGCCGGCACTCGAGATTGCCTTCGGGGCAAAGCGGCTTTCGACGTCGATGACCGAGAGCACCAGCTGCAGATCCAGCGAGGCGCGCAGCGCTTCCCGCTGAATGCTTTCCAGCAGGGCGAGCCGCCGGGACGTCTCGGCAATATAGGGCATCAGGCGCCGGTTCATGTCGGTTAGCCAGACCTCGGCCTCGAAATGATCCTCAAAGTGCTGATCATTTGATACGGCGCTCGAGAGCTGGCGGATCAGGCGGGCCGACACGTGCTGCTCCGGGACGGCAGCGGCCAGTGCGGTGGATGCAAAAAGGGCGCCTGTCATCAGACAGGCGCCCAGAAGACATGCTTGAAGGCCGGCCTCAGGCCAGCTTTTGACGGATAAACTCGATGGCCTCCTGTTGCGCCACCATTGTGATATCGTCGTCACGTCTTCCCTTGTACTCCAGTTCACCATTTTTAAGGCCGCGATCGCCGATGACGATACGATGCGGAATGCCGATCAGTTCAAGGTCGGCAAACTTGACGCCGGGGCGCTCGTCGCGATCATCCAGCAGGACTTCGATGCCTGCTTCATTGAAGGCGTTGTAAAGGCGCTCGGCCTCATCGCGAACGGCCTGCGACTTGTGTGCGTTCATGGGCACCAGCGCCACCTGATAGGGGGCCAGGCTGGCGGGCAGGGCGATACCGCGCTCATCGTGGTTCTGCTCGATGGCGGCTGCCACTACCCGACTGACGCCGATGCCGTAACATCCCATCTGCAGCGGTACATTGTTGCCGTTTTCATCGAGTACGGTGGCGCCCAGTGCTTCGGAGTACTTCGTGCCGAGCTGGAAGACGTGACCGACTTCAATGCCGCGGGCAATGGAGAGTGTTCCCTGGCCATCCGGTGGCGGGTCGCCGGCGACGACGTCGCGGATATCGGCCACCATCGGCAGGGGCAGATCGCGCTCCCAGTTGATGCCAAAAAGGTGCTTGTCATCGCGATTGGCACCGGCACCGAAATCACTCATGACCGCCACGCTGCGATCGATGATCAGCGGTATCTCAAGGCCGACCGGGCCGAGCGAACCGGGACCTGCGCCGACGGCCTCGCGAATCTCTTCTTCACTGGCCATGACCAGCGGCGACGCCACCTGAGCCAGATGCAGCGCCTTGACCTCGTTGAGCTGATGGTCACCGCGCACCATGAGTGCCACCAGGCCGCCGTCAGCACCATGAACGATCAGTGTCTTGACGGTCTTTTCAATCGGCAGCCCGTGCTTTTCCACCAGGGCTGCAATGGTTTTGACATTCGGTGTATCGACCTCATACATGCTTTCTTGAGGGGCCGCACGTTCCTGACGCTCGGGCAGTGCTTCCGCCTTTTCGATGTTGGCGGCATAGTCGGAGCCCGTCGAAAAGATAACGGCATCCTCGCCGGAGTCGGCCAGCACGTGGAACTCGTGAGAGGCGCTGCCGCCGATTTCACCGTTGTCGGCCTGAACCGCGCGGAAATCGAGTCCCAGTCGAGTAAAGATGCGAACATAGGCGTCATACATCTTCTGATAGGAAACTGCCATCGCTTCCTGGCTGAGATCGAACGAGTAGGAATCCTTCATGATGAACTCTCGCGCGCGCATGACGCCAAAGCGGGGGCGGGTTTCATCGCGAAACTTGGTCTGAATCTGGTAGAAGTTGCAGGGCAGCTGGCGGTAGGAGCGCACCTCATTGCGGACCAGATCGGTAATGACCTCTTCATGGGTCGGGCCATAGCAGAAGTCACGATCGTGACGGTCTCGCAGACGAAGCAGCAGGTTGCCGTACTGGTCCCAGCGGCCCGACTCCTGCCAGAGTTCGGCAGGCTGCACCGCGGGCATCAACACTTCCTGGGCGCCGGCGCGGTCCATTTCCTCGCGCACGATCCGCTCTACCTTTCGCAGCGTCCGCAGCCCCAGAGGCAGCCAGGTGTAAAGGCCCGAGGCCAGTTTTCGAATCATGCCGGCACGCAGCATCAGTTGGTGACTGACGATTTCAGCGTTGGCGGGCGTTTCCTTGAGCGTGGATAGCAGCAGTTGACTGGCGCGCATGAACCGAATATTTCCCTTGAGCCGGATGAAATGAACCGCATTGTACGAGCATTCGTTGCCTGTCGGCAAAAGACGTTTCCCGCAGCCGACAATGATGGTATGTGTTCATCAGGGCTGCGCATTCAGACAGGCAGATTGTCATTAAACGATAACAGGCGGGGGGCAGTATGCAGCGTCGATGGGGCGGTGTTGTGATGACCGTGGTGATACTGGTGGTCTCGGGGTGTGCGGGACGCAATGATACGGAGTTTGTCTGGCAGCCTCCCCGGGTCAACGACCAGGGAACCCAGGCGGGGCAGCGGGCCTGCATGCCCGGGCCCGATGGTCCCAGCAGCTGTAACCGATAAATCTGTCGACATAAAAAACGGCACCCGAAGGTGCCGTTTTGTCAGAGTCACTTGAGTGAGTCTGATTAGAACTGGACGCCGACAGACGCCATGGCAGCATCGATCTTGTAATCGCTGTCCAGGTCGTAGCGAGTGTACTCGGCGCGAGCGAAGACCGGAACGGTTTCGAACTGGTACTTCAGGCCCAGACCGTAAACCGGGTCGGTGCCGTATTCGTTGCTGGCCGGGCCGCTCTGCGCATTGGCCTTCCAGTAGGCAGCGCCAACGCGTGCATAGCCGGAAACACCGTAGAACAGCGGCAGTTCACCGATAGCGCTCAGGCTGTAGGTCTTGGTCTGGTAGTTGCCGCTACCCTGATCAGAGGTGTAATCAATGTCGCCCAGATCGGCGTAGTTGATCTCGGTGGAGAACCAGTCGTTGAACTTGTAACCAACGAAAGCGCTCTGAGCAGTGTCGTTGTTGTCAGTGATGCGATCGCCGGTCTGAGTGCCACTGCTGAAGCTGCTGATATCGGCATCATGGACCTGAGCACTACCCGCACCAACACCCGAATAGATGCCGGTGCTGGTGTCAGCCATGGCCATCGGCGCGACTGCCAGAGAGGAAGCGAACAGCGGTGCAGCGAAAAGTGCGACTTTTTTCATGATGATCTCCTTGCATGAAACCTTTGTTGACTGGAGCGTCCTGCTCCAGAATCAAAATCGATTAAGTGAGCTGTTATTACTCGAACAGTGTTTTCAAAAACATTTTTAGCATGAGAATCGGTTCACGTAAAGATTAAAATGCATTAACGACTTCAATGAAGTTGGTTGCAAAACTCTTTACCCGAGAAGGGCCGACAGTATAGCAACAGTCTGCCCTTTCGCCCTGCGCCGACCAATATTTAGTGTTCGAGTGACGTGATGACAGGGAAGTTGCCGCTTTTATCGAGACACTCCCTGTTATCCGGTGATGCGTGTAACATGCCCGGCTGCATTTTCATGTTTTCTATCCGGTTACGATATGTCCCACGAACTGATGCCTTCCGAACTGCTCGATTTTCTGCCCTGCCGGACCCCTCAGCGCTGGGTGGACGCAGCGCTGGGCAACGAGCGGCTTTTGATGATTGATCATGCCCAGTGCGAGAAAAAGGCAGCCTCGACGGCCATGAGCCTCATGTATCGCTATACCAGCCGCGTGGATCTCCTTACGAAAATGTCCCAGCTGGCACGCGAAGAGCTGCTCCATTTTGAGCAGGTCGTGACGCTGATGCGTGAACGCGGCATTGCCTACGAACATGTATCGGCTTCGCGCTACGCCCAGGGGCTGCGTGAACACGTTCGGGAGCAGGAGCCGGGAAGGCTGGTCGATGTACTGATCGTGGGCGCTTATATCGAGGCACGCTCCTGCGAGCGTTTTGCCTGCCTGATTCCTCATCTCGACGAGACGCTGGCGAAGTTCTACCGCAGTCTGGTGAAATCCGAGGGGCGGCATTTCGAGGATTATCTGGAGCTGGCTGCACAGTACGCCGATGAGCCCATCGATGAACGGGTGGCGTTTTTCGGAGAGATCGAAAGATCGCTGATTGAATCACCGGATCCCGAGTTTCGATTTCACAGCGGGGTTCCGACCGCGGTCTGAAGGAATGACCGGCAGCCGGCCCGGATATGTGACGCCCCGGTTCGAGGCGTCAGACCCTGATTAGTGATAGGGCAGTTCCGACAGGCTGAAATGTTCCAGTGTCAGGGTCATGCCATCCATGCGGACTTCCCAGCCTTCATCCCGGTCGGGCTGCCAGTCACCCAGGACGTAGCGCTTGGCGACTTCGTCGTCGTGCAGACGGAAGTCGTGTACATCGGGGCGATGGGTATGGCCGTGAATCAGCGTGCGCACATGGCATTGCTGCATGATGTCCTCCACGGCCTCCTGACTGACATCCATGATGTCGTCGGATTTACCGCCGTTGGCGCTGCCGGAACCTTCACGCATGCGATCCGCCAGCAGGCGGCGCTGCTCGATCGGCAGGGCCAGTGTCTGCGCCTGCCACTGTGGGTCGCGCGTCATGGCGCGAAACTGCATGTACTCGTTATCCTGCGTGCAAAGGCTGTCGCCATGCATCAGAAGAACAGGGACATCGTCGTCGATGGTAATGATGGCGGGATCATCAATCAGTACGGCGCCGGCCAGCTCGGCGAAGCGCTCACCCAGCAGGAAATCACGATTGCCGTGCATGACATAAAGGTGTCTGCCACCGTCGCTGAAGCGTCGCAGGGCATCGATAATCTGCTGCTCGAACTCGCCGATGGCATCATCGCCAATCCAGCTTTCAAATAGATCGCCCATGATGTAGAGCGCATGAGCGTCCCGGGCGCGATATTCCAGATAGTTCAAAAACGCCCGGGTCAGCTCGGGCGCGTCCTGCTGCAAGTGCAGATCGGCAATAAACAGTGTCGTCATGACCTCTCCTGCTGGAAGGGCGCAGTCGTGTGCTGCGTCTGAAACATTATTGTTCGGCGATCAGGCATCAACGAAACGGGCCGACTCGATCACAACGTCTTCGGCAGGGACATCGGCGTGTCCATTACGTCGTGTGGTGGCCACGCTCTTGATGCTGTCCACGACATCCATGCCCTCGACAACCTGACCGAACACGCAGTAGCCCCAGCCCTGGGGCGTGGGAGAGGTGTGGTTCAGAAAATGGTTGTCGGCCACGTTGATGAAAAACTGTGCCGTGGCCGAGTGCGGATCACCCGTTCGGGCCATGGCAAGATGGCCGCGATCGTTTTTAAGGCCGTTGTCGGCTTCATTGTTGATGGGCGCATGAACCGGCTTCTGATCGAACCGGGTATCAAACCCGCCGGCCTGAATCATGAAGCCGTCGATAACACGATGGAAAAGCGTGTTGTCATAGTGGCCTTCCCTGACGTAGCGCTCAAAGTTTGCGGCTGTCCCGGGCGCGGCATCATGAAAAAGCTCGATTTTGATGTCGCCGGCGCTGGTAGAAAAAATGATCATGAAGAAATTCTCTGAAAGACAACAAGGAAACAGCTTCAGAAAAGCTGTGCAAGGGATGGCGCACACCGAGCTGTGGGGCACTCACGACGTCGGTACTGATACCTGCATGGCATGGTCCCGGGCGCTCACGCTATAATAGCGGCTTTATTCGGGCAGGCGAAACCGCGCCTGCCGGTATCCGTTGTCAACAAGGCCTGATCACGTCCCATGAGCTCAGAAAGCACCAGCGCACCGAATTTCATTCGTACACAGATTCGTGAAGAGATCGAGCAGGGACGCGTTGATACCGTCGTGACGCGCTTTCCGCCCGAACCCAACGGCTTTTTGCACATCGGTCATGCCAAATCGATATGTCTCAATTTTGGTCTGGCCGAGCAGCTCGGAGGTCAGTGTCATCTGCGCTTTGACGATACCAATCCCGCCAAAGAAGAGCAGGTCTATATCGATGCCATCCGCGAAGACATCGAGTGGCTCGGCTTTGAATGGAGCGGTGAGGTGCGTTATGCCTCCAGCTACTTTGATCAGCTTCATGAGTGGGCCTGTCAGCTGATTCGTGACGGTCTGGCCTATGTCGACGATCTCGATGCCGAGCAGATGCGTGAATATCGCGGCACGTTGACCGAGCCCGGTCGGCCCAGCCCCTGGCGTGATCGCAGCGTTGAAGAAAATCTGGCCCTGTTCGAAGCCATGAAAAACGGCGAGTTCTCAGAAGGCGAGAAAGTGCTGCGCGCCAAAATCGATATGGCTTCTCCCAATATCAATCTGCGGGACCCGACCCTGTATCGAATTCGTCATGCCTCGCACCACCAGAGCGGCGACAAGTGGAAGATTTACCCTTCCTATGACTTCACGCATGGCCAGTCCGATGCCATTGAGGGGATTACCCACTCCATCTGTACGCTCGAGTTCGAGGATCATCGTCCGCTGTACAACTGGTTCCTCGATAACCTGTCCGTGCCGGCGCGTCCAAGACAGATCGAATTCGCGCGTCTGAATCTGAATTATACCGTTACATCCAAGCGCAAGCTCAAGCTACTGGTAGATCAGAATATCGTGGATGGCTGGGACGATCCGCGGATGCCGACCATCTCGGGCATGCGCCGTCGCGGCTATACGCCGGCCTCCATCCGCAAATTCTGCGATATGGTGGGCGTTTCGCGTGCCGCCGGTGTCGTGGATATCCAGATGCTTTATCACGCCATTCGCTCGGACCTTGAAGACAACGCGCCCCGGGCAATGTGTGTCATGAAGCCGCTCAAGGTTGTGCTGACCAACCTGCCGGAAGATCACGAAGAGGTCTTTGAAGTGGCAGGACATCCCGCCCGTGAAGACATGGGTACACGCCATCTACCGCTCAATCGCGAGATCTGGATCGATCAGGAAGACTTCATGGAGAAGCCGCCGAAGAAGTTCTTCCGCCTGGCGCCCGGCAAGGAAGTGCGTCTCCGCAATGCCTATGTGATTCGCTGCGATGAGGTGATCAAAAACGCGCAGGGCGACATCGAGGCGCTGCACTGCAGCGTTGACCTGGAAACCCTGGGGCAGAACCCCGAGGGCCGCAAGGTCAAGGGCGTGATTCACTGGGTCAGCGCGCGTCATGGAGTTGATGTTGAGGTGCGCAATTACGACAACCTGTTTCAGGTCGAGGCGCCGGACCGGGACAAGGATGTCGATTTTCTGGAGCACCTCAACGCACAGTCGCTGGAAGTCGTTCACGCCATCGCCGAGCCTGCGCTGGCACAGGCTGAAGCCGAGCAGCGTTTCCAGTTCGAGCGCGTCGGCTATTTCTGTGCCGACCGCCACGACCACAGGGATGGTCATCCGGTCTTCAATCGCACGGTCAGCCTGAAGGATGGCTGGGCCAGGGCGCAGAACAAGGCCGGCTAAGGGGCAGTGCACATGCAGATTTACAATACCCTGACGCGACAGAAGGAAACCTTCGTCCCTCTGGAAGCCGGCAACGTACACATGTATGTCTGTGGCATGACGGTGTATGACTACTGTCACCTGGGCCATGCGCGAATGCTGGTGGCCTTTGATGTCATTGCGCGCTGGCTGCGTGCCAGCGGCTATCAGCTGACTTATGTGCGTAATATCACCGACGTCGACGACAAGATCCTGGTGCGTGCCCGGGACAACAATGAGCCCATTGCTGATCTGACAGAGCGCATGATCAATGCCATGCACGAGGACGAGCGCCAGCTGGGCGTGCTGCCGCCGGATCGCGAACCCCGTGCCACGGCGCATATCAGCGACATCATTGCCATGATCGAAACATTGATCGATCGGGGCTATGCCTATCACGCCGACAATGGCGACGTGTTCTATCGGGTACGACGCTTTGAGCGCTATGGCGCGCTTAATAACCGCAATCCGAATGACATGCGCTCCGGGGCACGCGTCGATATTGATGAGGCCAAGGAAGATCCGCTGGATTTCGTGCTGTGGAAGCGCGCTCGTCCGGAGGAAGAGAGCTGGTCATCGCCGTGGGGTAATGGACGTCCGGGGTGGCATATCGAGTGCTCGGCCATGTCGACCTGCTGCCTGGGCGATACGTTTGATATTCACGGTGGCGGTCCGGATCTGTCCTTTCCGCACCATGAAAACGAGATCGCCCAGAGCGAGGCCGCCACGGGGCAGAAATATGTCAATACCTGGATGCATGCCGGGGCGCTGCGTGTCGATAACGAAAAAATGTCCAAGTCGCTGGGCAATTTCTTTACGGTACGCGATGTTCTGAAGGCACATGATCCGGAAGTTGTGCGTTACCTGCTGGTGGCCAGTCACTATCGCAGCGCCATCAACTACGCCCCGGATACGCTCAAGGACGCCAGGCGCTCGCTGGAGCGCTTTTATAACGCGCTGGCGGATGTCGAGATCGTCGAAGGTGAAGTAAGCAGTGAATTTGCCGAGCGCTTCACCCGAGCCATGAATGATGACTTCAATACGCCCGAGGCGCTGGCGGTCATGTTCGAGATGGTGCGGGAAATCAATCGCCATCGCGAGGATGCTTCACGCGCTGGTGCCCTGGCACATGAGCTTGTCCGGCTTGGCAATATGCTGGGGCTTTTGGAGCGTTCTCCGCAGGCGTTTCTGAAAGGAGCCCACACAGGCATTAATGATGAAGAGATTGCCCGTCAGATCGAGGCCAGAAACGCGGCACGACGCAACAGGGACTTCGCGGAAGCCGATCGCATTCGCGATGCGCTGGCCGAGCAGGGCATCATTCTCAAGGACAGTCGTGAAGGCACGACCTGGGTCAGTGAAAACCGCTGAACACCCTGCGATCTCCTGAAGTGTTGCTGGAAACTGAAAGCCCCGCCGATGGCGGGGCTTTTCATATCGAGGCGGCTGACAAAAAACCGGTTTCAACCGTGATCGTGCAGCTCGGCAGCCGTCAGCGTGTTCTCGAGCAGCGAGGCCACGGTCATCGGTCCTACACCGCCCGGCACCGGAGTAACGTAAGAGGCGCGTTCTCGTGCCCCCTCGAACTCCAGATCGCCGGTAAGCTTGCCATCGTCATTACGGTTGATGCCGACATCGATCACGATGGCGCCGGGGCGGATCCATTCACTCTTGATCAGCCCCGGGTTGCCCACGGCCACGATCAAAAGCTCGGCATCTTCGACATGTTTTTGAAGATCGCGCGTAAAGCGATGACATACCGTAATGGTGCAGCCTGCCAGTAGCAGCTCGAGCGCCATCGGGCGGCCAACGATGTTGGAAGCACCCACGATGGTGGCGGTCATGCCGCGCACATCAAGCTGATGTTCATTAAGCAGCGTCATGACCCCCATGGGCGTACAGGGGCGGAGCGTGGGCATACGCTGCGCCAGACGTCCGACATTGTAGGGATGAAAGCCGTCAATATCCTTGTGCGGATGAATGCGTTCAAGCAAGGGGCGCGCATCCAGATGGCCGGGCAGGGGTAGCTGCAGCAGAATGCCGTCAACGCTCTGGTCAGCATTCAGCTGGTCAATCAGGTCTTCCAGTACCTGCTGGGTGGTGTCCGCTGGTAAATGATGCTGGAAGGAAAGAATGCCGGCCTGTTCGCAGGCGCGATGCTTGTTGCGTACGTAGACTTCCGACGCAGCGTCATCGCCTACCAGTACCACGGCCAGTCCGGGCGCTCTTTTACCTTCCCGGCGACGCTCGGCTACCTGCCGGGTAACCTTGTCACGCACCTTCTGTGCCGTAGCCTTGCCGTCAATCAACTGTGCACTCATCTATATTCTGTCCCGGTGGCGATTCAAGCGAGCTTCGCTCATTAAGGGCTGCAATTGTCGCATCCCGCCGCATGCAGTCAATCAATGTTCCTTTCGATGCCATGGAAAGGCAGAAAAGGGCAATGTGACAAGTTATACTTGACCCGGGTCGATGATCAGTTAAAATGCGCCTCGCATTGGCAGCGGCCTCGGCAGAGGTGCTGGTGTGCGGGGTATAGCGCAGTCTGGTAGCGCGCCTGCTTTGGGAGCAGGATGTCGGGGGTTCAAATCCCTCTACCCCGACCAACTCATTGATTGTGATAAAGATTTTTCAATCAAGGGGTTGACAGCAAAAGCCACGGTCAATAGAATGCGCCCATAGCTCAACCGGATAGAGCAACGGCCTTCTAAGCCGTAGGTTGCAGGTTCAAGTCCTGCTGGGCGTGCCAAGGCAATAATATTGCACGGCTCGCAACGATAATGGTGGATGTAGCTCAGTGGTAGAGCCCCGGATTGTGGCTCCGGTGGTCGTGGGTTCGATCCCCATCATCCACCCCATTATTTCGGATGTTGATGGTATCAATATTCATCTTGAAAAGGGCAGCCCCTAGCGGGCTGCCCTTTTTGTTATGCGTATCATGCGTCGACAAATGTTCTGGCTACGCGGAGCTGCATTGAAGCCCGATTGCAAAGAAATCCGCATTTTGCCCTTGAAATCGCATTAATCGGCGCCAATTAAGGCTTCGAGCTTGCCAGTATTTGATGGGGTTCTTAAAATCTGCGCCCTTGAGTTTTTTATTTCGAACACGCCACCTGAGTGGGTAGAGGATCATTCATGCAAGTTTCAGTCGAAACGACTTCACCGATCGAGCGTCGTGTAACCGTCCAGGTCCCGGCTCAAGAAGTGGACAACAATGTCGATGAGCGACTCAAGGATACCGCTCGTCGTGTGCGCTTGGATGGTTTCCGTTCAGGACGCGTGCCCATGAGCGTGGTACGCCAGCGTTTCGGTCGTGACGTTCGCAACGAAGTCGTTGATGAAATGATGCGTCAGCATTATGTACGTGCCATTACCGAAAACGAGCTGAATCCTGCGGGCCAGCCGTCGCTGGAAGCGACC
This sequence comes from Kushneria sp. AK178, assembly GCF_053903105.1. Lineage (NCBI taxonomy): Bacteria > Pseudomonadati > Pseudomonadota > Gammaproteobacteria > Oceanospirillales > Halomonadaceae > Kushneria > Kushneria sp. AK178. The sequence continues at coordinate 1,761,793 of NZ_CP096381.1, forward strand.
GTTAATGAAGCCGGCAAGGATCTCGAGTTTGTAGCAACTCTGGAAGTGTATCCCGCCATTGAGCTGACGCTGCCGGAAGGCGAGCAGATCGAGCGTCCTCAGGCCGAAATTACCGATGCCGATATCGATGAAATGATCGATACGCTGCGCAAACAGAATGCCCAGTGGAATGATGTGGAGCGTGCGGCGGCCGAAGGTGATCAGGTCACCATCGACTTTGAAGGTTTTCTGGGCGATGAAGCCTTTGAAGGCGGCAGTGCCGAAGGCCACCAGCTGGTGCTGGGGTCCGACAGCTTCATTCCCGGTTTTGAAGAACAGCTCGTGGGTGTCCAGGCAGGCGAGTCGCGTGACGTAACGGTCACCTTCCCCGAAGATTACCAGGCGGAACATCTGGCCGGCCAGGAGGCACGCTTCAAGACCACAACACACAAGGTCCAGGCGCAGGAGCTTCCCGAGGTCGACAATGAGTTCATGTCGCGCTTTGGGGTTGAGGATGGCGACAACGACAGCTTCCGCTCCGAAATTCGCAACAATATGCAGCGCGAGCTGGACAACGCCATTGACAACCGCGTGCGCCAGCAGCTGATCGATGCTCTGAAGTCGCGCAATGAGGTGGCGGTGCCCAGCCCCCTGATCTCTCAGGAAGTCGAAGGGCTCAAGCGTCAGGCTGCGCAGCAGTTTGGTCTGGGTGAAGACTTCGACGTTTCCCAGCTGCCGGACGAGCTGTTTGCCGATCAGGCTCGCGGTCGCGTCGAAGTGGGTCTGCTGCTGGCAGAAGTGGTCAGCCACTTCGAGCTGGATGCCGATGATGATGAAATTCGCGCGTTCATCGAAGAGCAGGCCGGTCAGTTTGAACAGCCCGAGCAGGTTGTCGAGCAGTACATGGGCAACGAGCAGATGAAAAATCAGGTGAAATCTGCTGTGCTTGAACGCAAGGCGATCGACAGGCTGATGGAAAAGGCAGACGTTGTCGAAACGCCCATGAGCTATCAGGAAGCGCTTCAGGCTGCACAGCAGCAGGGCGCTGAAGAAGCCGAGGAAACCGAAGAGCAGGCCGGCTGATACCTGGCATCACAGCCAGGGCTGGCAGCCAGGACCCGGCGAGAGCCGGGTTCTATCATTGGCCCACATTACTGTAAGGTTGCGACATGAGAAGCGAGTCCGATATTACCAATGCTGGTGGGCTGGTCCCCATGGTGGTGGAGCAGAACGCACGTGGCGAGCGGTCCTACGACATATATTCGCGCCTGCTCAAGGAGCGTGTCATCTTTCTTGTTGGCCCGGTCGAGGACTACACCGCCAACCTGATCGTGGCGCAGTTGCTCTTTCTGGAGTCGGAGAATCCTGACAAGGATATTCATCTCTATATCAATTCTCCGGGCGGGTCCGTGACTGCCGGTATGTCGATCTACGATACCATGCAGTTTATCAAGCCGAATGTTTCAACGGTCTGTATCGGTCAGGCAGCCAGCATGGGGGCGCTGCTTCTGGCAGGTGGTGCAGAAGGCCAGCGCTACTGCCTGCCACACTCGCGCATGATGATTCACCAGCCACTGGGCGGTTTCCAGGGTCAGGCCAGTGATATCGAGATTCATACACGCGAGATCCTGACGATTCGCCAGCGTTTGAACGAAATTCTGGCGCACCATACCGGACAGGATATCGAGAAGGTTGCACGCGATACCGATCGCGACAACTTCATGAACGCCGAACAGGCTGTAGAGTACGGGCTGATCGATGCCAAACTGGCGCATCGCCCGGTATCCTGATAGCGTTGATTCAGAGTTTGACCATGATGGCGTGCCAACGCGCCGCTATCTTCAAGAGGTACGCGAATGGCTGACGGCAAAGGCAAGGACGAAGGCGGCAAGCTGCTTTATTGTTCATTCTGTGGCAAGAACCAGAATGAAGTACGCAAGCTGATCGCTGGACCCTCTGTTTACATCTGCGATGAATGTGTTGATCTATGCAACGACATCATTCGCGAAGAGGTCGTGGAGTCCGAAGCGTCTTCCGACGACGAGCGTCTTCCTGCTCCGCGGGAAATTCGCAATACGCTTGACGATTATGTGATCGGCCAGGATCGCGCCAAGATGGTGCTGTCCGTTGCGGTCTACAATCACTACAAGCGTTTGAGAACCGGTCAGCAAAAGAGCGAGGAACGGGTTGAACTCGGCAAGAGTAATATCCTGCTGATCGGTCCCACCGGTAGCGGCAAGACGCTGCTGGCAGAAACCATGGCGCGCCTGCTGAATGTGCCCTTCACCATTGCTGATGCCACGACGCTGACGGAAGCGGGCTATGTCGGTGAAGATGTCGAAAACATCATTCAGAAACTGCTGCAAAAGTGCGACTACGATGTTGACAAGGCCCAGAGAGGCATTGTCTATATCGATGAAATCGACAAGATTTCGCGTAAATCGGACAATCCGTCCATTACGCGGGACGTGTCAGGCGAGGGTGTTCAGCAGGCACTGCTCAAGCTGATCGAAGGGACTACCGCTTCCGTGCCCCCGCAGGGCGGGCGCAAGCATCCCCAGCAGGAGTTTCTGCAGGTCGATACCGGTAACATCCTGTTCATCGTGGGTGGTGCCTTTGCCGGACTGGACAAGGTCATCAGTGATCGTGCCGAGCGTAGTGGTATCGGGTTTAACGCTGTCGTCAAGAGCAAGGACTCCAACAAGGGTGTTGGCGATATCCTGGCCGGCGTGGAGCCCGAGGATCTGGTCAAGTACGGCCTTATTCCGGAATTCGTGGGCCGTCTGCCTGTCATCGCAACGCTCAACGAGCTTGACGAGCAGGCGCTGATCCAGATTCTTACCGAGCCCAAGAACTCTCTGATTCGTCAGTATGTACGTCTTTTCGAGATGGAAGGCGTGGAGCTCGATTTCCGTGAGGATGCGCTCAGGGCGGTTGCCAACAAGGCCATTGTAAGAAGAGCAGGCGCTCGCGGTCTTCGTTCGATACTGGAATCCGTACTGCTGGATACCATGTATGAAATTCCTTCCACCGAAAACGTCGTCAAGGTGGTCATCGATGAGACCGTCATCAACGGTGACAGTAAACCATTGTTGATCTATGCCAATCAGCAGGAAAGCAAGCTGGTTGTTGGCGACGAGTGATAGTCAGTACGCTGATGATTGATCGGGGGGCCGTCATGGCCCCCCAGTCGTATCGGACTCCTGCCTGATAAACGGTTGTATTTCCAGCCGTCATCCCCATATTGATGCCATCAATAAGTCGCTTCCTGCGGCCCACACACAAGATTCGAGGTTGTCTGCGATGGAGCGTAACCCCGCACAGACGTTAAACATACCCCTGTTGCCACTGCGTGATGTTGTTGTCTATCCGCAGATGGTCATACCGCTGTTCGTGGGTCGCGAGAAATCGATTCGTGCCCTCGAAGCGGCCATGGAATCGGACAAACAGGTGCTGCTGGTCGCTCAGCGTGACGCCGGCCAGGACAATCCCGGGATCGAGGATCTCTTCGAGATTGGCACCATCGCCAGCATCATGCAGCTGCTTCGACTGCCGGATGGTACCGTCAAGGTGCTTATCGAAGGCGGCTCGCGGGCCGATATTGCCCGGGTCGATGATGATGACAGTGACGATGGCTACCCAACGGCCAGCGTTACCTCGAGAGAGAGCGAGCCCCTGAGCGAGCGCGAACAGGAGTCTCTGGTACGCGTTTTGCTGGACCAGTTCGAACAGTATGTAAAGCTTTCCCGCAAGGTACCCAACGAAGTACTGAGCTCGCTGCAGGGCATTGAGGATGCCAGCCGGCTGGTGGATACCATCAGTGCCCATCTGTCTCTCGAGATCGGTGACAAGCAGTCACTGCTGGAAATGGACAGGGTGCGCGACCGCGTCGAGCATCTGATGACGCTGATCGAGTCGGAAATCGATCTGCTGCAGGTAGAAAAGCGTATCCGCTCCAGAGTCAAGGAGCAGATGGAGAAATCCCAGCGCGAGTACTATCTCAACGAACAGATGAAAGCCATCCAGAAGGAAATGGGTGAGCTTGAAAATACGCCCAACGAGGCGGACCAGTACGAACAGAAGATTGCCGAATCCGGCATGTCGGCTGAAGCCGAAGAAAAGGCGCGCCAGGAGCTCAACAAGCTCAAGATGATGGCGCCGGCTTCTGCCGAAGCAACGGTCGTTCGCTCCTACCTTGACTGGATTCTGGCCGTGCCGTGGAAGAAGCGTACTCGCGTTCGCCATGACATCGATCACGCCGAAAAGGTACTGGAAGACGATCATTACGGTCTGGAAGAGGTCAAGGAGCGCATTCTTGACTACCTCGCCGTGCAAAAGCGCGTACGCAAGCTCAAGGGACCCGTATTGTGCCTGGTAGGACCGCCGGGCGTGGGCAAGACGTCTCTGGGTCAGTCGATCGCGCGTGCCACCAACCGCAAATACACGCGGCTGGCGCTGGGCGGTGTCCGTGATGAATCGGAAGTTCGTGGCCATCGCCGCACCTATATCGGCTCGATGCCGGGCAAGGTACTGCAGCGCATGAGCAAGACCGGTGTCCGCAATCCGCTCTTTTTGCTGGACGAAATCGACAAGGTGGGCATGGATCACCGCGGCGATCCTTCTTCAGCGCTGCTTGAAGTGCTTGACCCGGAGCAGAACGACAAGTTCAGTGATCACTATCTGGAACTTGATTACGATCTCTCGGATGTCATGTTCATCTGTACTGCGAATTCGATGAACATTCCCGGTCCGCTTCTGGATCGTATGGAAGTCATCCGTATTCCCGGCTACACCGAAGACGAAAAGCTGGGTATCGCCCGACGTTACCTGGCACCCAAGCAGCTCAAGGCCAATGGCCTGAAAAAGGACGAGCTGGTGCTGACAGATGAGGCACTGCTTGAACTGATTCGCTATTACACGCGTGAGGCCGGCGTTCGTGAGCTTGAGCGCCAGATTGCCAAGGTAGCCCGCAAGGTGCTGCGTGAACGCATCGGTAACGAGGCCACGCAAGGCAAGGAGGCCGCCCAGCATCTGGAAGCGGCCGATATCGAGCGCTATGCTGGTGTCAGGCGCTTCACCTACGGTCTGGCCGACCAGGCACATCAGATCGGTCGAGTGACCGGGCTGGCATGGACCTCCGTCGGCGGTGAAATTCTCAATATCGAATCGGTCGTGACCCCCGGCAAGGGTCGAGTCAACAAGACCGGCTCTCTCGGGGATGTCATGAAGGAGTCGGTGAGCGCTGCCCACACGGTGGTGCGCTCGCGAGCCGGTCTGCTCGAAATCGATCCGGAGCGTTTCGAGAAGGAAGACCTGCACATTCACGTGCCGGAAGGGGCCACGCCCAAGGACGGTCCGAGTGCCGGTGTCGCCATGGTCACTGCCATGGTATCAGCCTATACGGGGCGTGCCGTTCGCGCTGACGTTGCCATGACAGGCGAGGTCAACCTTCGTGGTGAGGTCATGCCGATAGGGGGGCTCAAGGAGAAATTGCTGGCCGCCCGGCGTGGTGGTATAAAGATTGCCCTGATACCCGAAGAAAATCGCCGGGATCTCAAGGAAGTCCCTGATACCATCAAGGACGCACTTGACATTCGTCCCGTGCGCTGGATTGACGAGGTTCTCGATATTGCCCTGGTTCAAAAAGGCGATGATGATTTTGAGGAGAGACGGGTCGAAGAAAAAAATACTTCGCAACCATCCGTAAATACTCATTAGTATGATTTTTGAAGAATGTTGGCCAGCGAAGCCTGAAATGACGGGCCTTGTTGCCAACATTGCTTGACGGTATTTGGGGTCGTTGATATAAAATGCGGCTCGTTATGATTGCGTATGCTGTTCGATTGCCGCGCTTAATCCTAGCAACGATTGTTATAGTCAAGGGGTGAAGAGTGAATAAATCCGAGCTGATTGAGGCTATTGCTGCTTCTGCAGATATTCCCAAGGCAGCGGCCGGTCGGGCTCTCGATGCCATGATCGATTCCGTTACCGATAGCCTTAAACAGGGTGATTCCGTAGCACTGGTAGGTTTCGGAACATTCAGCATCAAGGAGCGGGCTGCACGTACCGGTCGCAACCCGCAGACCGGCAATACCATCGAAATCAGCGCTGCCAACGTGCCGAGCTTCAAGGCCGGCAAGGCGTTGAAGGACGCTGTCAACTGATAGCGGTGTTACTGCAATGGAAGGCGTGAGTTCAGGTGTCTTCCCTGTATGAGATAAACGCATCGTGAAAACGATGCGTTTTTTTATGAGACAGGCCCGGACCGACACAGCCTTCAGCCAGATCCCGTCTTGTGCCATGTCGGTTTGTGCCATGTGTCGTTATAATCCTTCGCCAATCCCATTTAACATCCATCAATTGCAAGGGCCTGCTGCATGCTGCAAAAGATCAGAGATCGGGCACAGGGCTGGATTGCCAGAATCATAGTGGCTCTGATCGCGCTGACGTTCACGCTGTTTGGCGCAGAATCGTTGCTGAGCTATTTCAACGGCAGTCAGCGTGACGAAGCCGCTTCTGTCAACGGTGAAACCATCAGCCGTCAGACCCTGGATATCGAGGTTCAGCGAGCCGTACGCTCGGGGCGCGTCCCTCCCGAACAGCAAAGCGAGGCGCGACGCGCCATACTGGATTCCCTGATTACCCGTACGGCCATGGAGCAGTATGCCCGCGATGGCGGCATGAGCTTTTCCGATCAGCAGGTGGACCAGCTTTTGGTCAATCGTCAGGAGTTTCAGGACAGCAACGGCCGCTTTTCTGCCGAACTGTTCCAGAGACGGCTGGGCAGCGCCGGCTATACCCCTGCAGAATTCCGACGCCAGCTCCAGGAAGACATGCTGACCCAGCAGCTTCAAAACGGGCTGATTGCAAGCACCTTCCTGCTGCCTTCGGAAACACAGCGTCTGGCCGAGCTTCGCTATCAGTCGCGTGATTTTCGCTATGCCACGCTCAATGAGACCTCGCTCGAGCAACCGGTCCGCGTCAGCGATGCTGAAGTACAAACATGGTATGACAACCACCAGCAGGCCTATCAGCGTCCCGAGCAGGTCAGGCTCGAATATGTCGTGCTCGACCGCAGCCAGCTGCCCGACACCGATCAATCCGTCGATGAGCAGCAGCTTCGCCAGCGCTATGAACAGCGCCGTGCCACGGCACCTCGTGAAGTGTCGGACATTGTCGTGACCTTTGGTGATGAGCGTACCCGCGCGCAGGCACAAGAGCGTGTTGATGAAATCGAATCACGCCTGCAGGACGGAGAAGACTTCGCGGCGCTGGCACAGCAGTATTCCGATGACCCGTCCAGTGCCGACCAGGGGGGCCGGATGGGCGTCGTCAGCGAAGGCATCTTCGGGCAGCCCTTCGATGAAACCGTCTCCACCATGGCGCCGGGAGAGATATCGCAGGGCGTGGAGAGCGACGGCGTCTTCCACATTATCCGTGTCGATAACATCGACATCGAAAGCTTTGATGACATGCGCGACGAGCTGGCCCGGGAAAGCCGTCAGCAGCAGCGCGACGAACGTTTTCAGCAGCTTGCCCAGCAGCTCAGCGATGAAAGCTTTTCGGCTGACGATCTTGAAAGCGTTGCCGATCGCCTGAACCTGTCGCTGCAGCGTACGGACTGGGTTTCGCGTGATGATCAATTCGAGGGCGACAACGCCGTGCTGGGCGAAGCCGGCGTCATGGATGCTGCCTTCAGTGAGGATGTGCTCAACAACGGCTACAACAGTGAGCCCGTCGAGCTGGGACAGGATCGTCGCGTTGTCGTGCGCGTGACCGAGCATCGTCCTGCCGCCACGCTGGCGCTCGAGGATGTTCGTGACCAGGCAAGGCGTTCAGCCCTGCAGGAAAAGCGTCGTCAGGCGCTTGCCGATCAGGCGGAGCAAACGCTTACGGCCCTTCGTCAGGGAGACACTCCGGAAGGGCTCGAATGGCAGGAGGCCAATGGCGTCACGCGTGACGGTCAGGACGAGCTCCCGGCCGAACTGATCGATGCCGCTTTTGCCATGCCGCATCCGCATGATGGCCAGCCCGGCTATGGCCATGCCGGTGTCGGCGATGAGCAGGTCATCTTCGCCATCGACCGGGTCGATACCGATATCGATACCCAACAGACCGCGGCAGTGTCGGATGGTCTCTGGAATGCCCAGGCAAGTCAGATGATTGATCTCATGACTGACACCATTCGCGATCAGGCCGATGTCTCGACAAATTAAATAGTCTGCTATCTTTTCAGGGGCGCAACGCGAGTTGCGCCCCTTTTTTATTTTGTGGCCCGTGAACCGTTCACCGGCCTGCTGTTGACACTCTTTTGACGTTCCCAGGAGTCCCTTATGACACAGTCACGCTATTTCACGATCGGGGAGCATCCCGAAGGTCTTCCCGAACGTTCGCTGTTCCAGCTTGAAAGCCGTGAACTGCCCGAGCTGAAGGAAGGTGAGGTGCGCATTCGCAACCACTGGCTTTCCGTGGATCCCTACATGCGTGGCCGTATGAGCGGGGTCAAGACCTATGTGGCACCCTTTGAGCTGAATGAACCCATGGAAGGCGGCGCACTCGGGGAAATCATCGAATCCCGTCACCAGCAGCTCAAGCAGGGGGACCGCGTCGTTCACATGGGCGGCTGGCGAGATATCGCTCAGGTGGATGGTGATCAGGTGCAGCCCCTGCCGGACATCGATGTCCCGCCGCAGGCCTTTCTGGGGGTGCTGGGCATGCCGGGAATGACCGCCTGGACCGGCCTGACGCTGGTGGCAGAGCTCAAGCCCTCGGACACCGTGCTGATTTCGGCCGCCAGCGGCGCTGTCGGATCACTGGCCGCGCAGCTGGCCTCTCAGAAGGGCTGCACGGTCATCGGCAGTGCCGGCAGTCAGGAAAAGCGCGAGTGGCTGGAAGCGCGCGGCATCACGGCCATCGATCACCATCAAAGCGCTGATGACATCAAGAAGGCGCTGAAGGAAGTCGCCCCCCAGGGTGTGGATGTCTACTACGAAAACGTCGGTGGCCCCATGCTCGAGGCGGCCCTTGATGCCATGAACGATTTCGGGCGCATCGCCGTGTGCGGGATGATTTCACGCTATAACGAAGCGGCGCCCTCGGCCGGGCCGGCCAATATTGCCGCCGTGCTGACCAAGCGGCTGCGCATGCAGGGCTTTATCGTGCATGAGTGGGTCAAGGGCCATGAACAGACGTTCTACCAGCAGGTGGGCCCGCTGGTCGCCGATGGCAGCATCGAATACCGCGAAACCGTGGAAGAGGGGCTCGAGCGCACCCCGGATGCCTTTTTGGCCCTGTTTGAAGGGAGCAATGATGGCAAGATGCTCGTGAAACTGGACTGATCGTCAGATTCAGGATGCCAGTGCTGAACCCGCCTTGTGCGGGTTCAGTCATGTCATGGCGTGCTGCCTTTCTCGAGCAGCGCAATCGTGTGAAGCGCTTCGTCTCGCGTGTGGCCACAGAATTCACGATCAAAGGTGAAGTCATGGCAGACCTGCGGTCTGCGTGGATCACCAAACAGCCGGCACAGGTTGTCATCATCGAGCTGGATACAGCGTGTGCCTGCCGGCTTGCCGTTCGGCATGCCGGGAATGGCGGAGCTGATGGACGGCGCGATGCAGCAGGCGCCGCAGCCCGGGCGGCACCCGTCATCGTGGCTGGTCGCGATCAGGTAATCCTGTTTATCGGCGCTCATGCCGGATGGCAATCGCCGTGGGCAGTGGCCACCGCGCCCTTGTCAATGCCTTCAAAGGCCTGTACCCGTACGCTGCCACCGTGCAGTGACGCGATCTCGCTGGCCATCCAGTTGGCGATCTGTTCGACCGTTGTTGGTGTGGGCAGTATTTCGGCGCGCTCCCGGGGCAGGCGTATCGAAAAACGTCCCTGTGCCGACTCATAGCCAACGTGATAGACACCGCCGTCGTCATTGATCAGATCGGCCTGATCGATCAGATAGATATCCTCGAGACGTTGTGACCACTGCGCTTCCAGCATGTCGCTGCGCTGCCCGTCATGCCAGATGGCCAGACGCGAGCGATGGCCGTGCGCGATGCGCTGGCAGTTGCCCTTGTGGCGTCGAAGGCCGTGACTATAGGTATAGCCGCCGGCGTCATGAGCCTCTTCACGCAGCGTGACGCGTATGTTTTCCACCTGCGCCGGCGGGCGCCGTGACAGCTCCGCCGACAGATAATCGCCCAGCCGCTCCGGTGTGATCTGCTGCCAGGGCAGCAGCGTATAGGCCTGGCGTGGCGCCCGTAGCTCCATGGGCCACGGGTGACGTGTCTGCAGGCGCAATCCCTCGCTGCATTCACCTATCGTAATATCGTGCGCCTTGGTGGGCACCAGCAGGGTGTGGTCCACGGTGGCGTCGATACGTGACTTGATCCAGGGTTTGACGTCGCCGAAATCGAACAGCATGCCGTCATCGCCCAGCGGTCCCTCCAGCTCGACATCGACATGATAGCTGGCGCCGATCAGCCCGCGCTGCGGGCACCAGATGGAGACATCCAGCGCGCTCAGGGCATTTACGAAAAGAATCATCAATCAATACCTGCAATCTTGTGCGTCTGCAGGGAGAGCCGCCACTGCGGGTGTGCCATGCAGTAGGCCACCGTGTCGGCCATGGTGTTGCCTGTCTCACCGCGCGGTGCCAGGTCCATGGGCTGCAGAAAGAAGTGATCGAACTCGAGCGCCGTGAAGCGCTCGGGCAGGGCGTCCTCCTGTGGGTAGACCAGCTTGAGCTCGTGACCTGACAGCTGTTTGAGTTCGGCGCGCCCCTTGGGGCTGACACAGAGCCAGTCGATGCCCTCGGGGGCCGGCAGCGTGCCGTTGGTTTCCACGGCGATCTCAAAGCCGCGCTCATGCAGCGCCTCGATCAGGGCGGCATCCAGCTGAAGCAGGGGCTCCCCGCCGGTAAAGACCACGTAGGGGCGGGCATGCGCCGCCTGCTCCGGCCACAGCGCCTCGATGTGCGCCGCCAGCTCGGTGGCGTGGCGAAATTTGCCACCGTTCTGACCGTCGGTTCCGATAAAATCGGTATCGCAGAAACGGCAGATACTGCTGGCACGATCCTTTTCACGCCCGGACCAGAGGTTGCAGCCGGTGAAACGGCAGAACACCGAGGCACGCCCGGCCTGACCGCCTTCACCCTGCAGGGTGTAGAACGCTTCCTTGACGCTGTACATCCTCATGCCTCCCGCGTGCGATAGGGCAGCGGATCCTCAAGGCCCCGGGCCGCAAAGGCCTGGAGACGCTCCCGACAGCTGCCACATTCGCCGCAGGCCAGCGCCTCGCCCAGATAGCAGGTCCAGCTGTGGGCATAATCAAGTCCCATCGCCAGCCCTTCGGCAAGAATGTCGTCCTTGCTGGCATGCAGATACGGGGCACGTATCTCCACGGGCGTATAGTTGGCGATCGCCGCGACATCGTTCATGCGCTCGACGAACTCGGGGCGGCAGTCGGGATAGATGGCATGATCGCCCCCGTGAGCCCCGTAGTAGCAGATTTCTGCTTCCAGGTTCACGGCATGGCCGATGGCCAGCGAGAGCAGAATCATGTTGCGATTGGGGACGACCGTCGACTTCATGTTGTCTTCGGCGTAGTTGGCACGTGGCATCGGCTGCGTGGTATCGGTCAGGGCCGAGGCACCGATGAGCCCGTGAATGGCGCGTATATCCACGACCTGATGGGCGATCCCCAGCGACTGGCAGACCTGGCTGGCAACATCGAGCTCACGGGCATGGCGCTGGCCATAATGGAAGGAGAGGGCGTGAACCTCATACCCCTCGCGCAGGGCGCGGTGTAAAACGGTATAGGAGTCCATGCCGCCGGAATAAATCACGACGGCGCGTGATGCAGTCTGTTGTGTCATGACGGAGAATTTCTTTGCCGATGAAATCGACGCCCGGGATCCGGTCCGGGCGAGTGAGGGGCGGCAGTGTAACGCCAAATCGCAACGATGTCAGCTGCCTGTTTTATACCGTTATCTTTTTCCCAACCAAACCCAAAAAGAGACTTTTAAAAATGAGTCAGCGCATGACGGTAACGCATCAAACAATGCAGGCGCGTAAAGGCCGCTTCGGGCGTCATGTCAGCACCATCGATCACGCCCAGTGAGGCGAGGGCTTGGCCGGTGGCATAGCTCTGCAGATTGGTGCGACCAAAAGGGCATTGGCTGATCACCACAATCGCCACGCCACGCTCGATGGCCCGGCGCAACACTTCCTGTAAAGGAGCCACGTCAGGCAGATTGCCGCTGCCCCAGGCTTCGAGCACCACGCCATCGGCGTGTTCAAGCAGGGCGGCAAGCTGCTCGGCGCTCATGCCCGGCCAGAGCACCAGACGGGCGAGTTGCACGGCCCGTGGGGGCGTTGATGGCCGAGGCAGTGGCCCGGGCAGGGCCCTGTCAGCCTCTGTGGCCAGCATGGCCCGGTGCTGCTGCCAGTATCCCGCCACCGCTGCGTTGGGAGACGTAAACGCCCTGTCGGCTTCGGTGTCCCATTTACGGGCGTGATCACCCCGCAGCAAAACGCCCCCAAAGGCCACATACACTCCTGTCAGCGACTCTAGGGCGGCAAAGGCCAGGGCCTGCTCCAGATTGTCGGTACCATCGCTGTCGGGGGCTTCCAGCGGCCGCTGGGCTCCGGTCACGATCACCGGCAATCCCGTGCCCGCCAGCTGCCAGGTCAGGCTGGCAGCGGTCCAGGCCAGGGTGTCGGTGCCATGCAGCACGACCACGCCATCGCAGGCGTTCTGTCGGGACAGGATGTCGCTGCCGATGCGATACCAGTGATCGGGGTGGGCGCTGCTGGAGTCGATGGGATCGTCGTATTCGAGAAATTCGAGCGCCGGCAGGGCGCCATGGCGTGCCGGCGGCAGCTGCGCCAGTGTGGCACGGGCGCGTTGTTCAAGGCCCCTGCCGGGTACCAGGCCCGTCGGTCCGGGCTGCATGCCGATGGTGCCGCCGGTGCAGATCACCAGTACCCTTGCTGTCGAAGCCTTGTGTGTCATTGCCCTGCCTGCCAAGCCAAAATGGAGAGGGCGCATCCTAAAAGAAAGGCAGAAAACTTGCAGCAGGACGCTGACGCACTGTCGATGCGTTCGGGCGGGAAGCAGGGAGAAGGCGCCAAAAGGACAGGGGCAACGAGCGGCCCCTGTCCTTTCAGGACCATTTACAGATCGTGGCCCAGAACGACCGAGCGGATGGCCGAGAAACTGTGGGCTTCAGGCGGGTGATCAAGATCGATCCCCAGGGCGTTGCTGACTTCCCGGGCAGAGATCACGCCACGAATACGCAGGCTGCCGTCGTCGTCATGATCGGTGACCAGCACATGACGATCGCCCGACGCTTTCAGGGTCTGGACCAGATCCCCCACCGTGGCGCGCTCAAGCCGCTCGTGGTCGATGGCATGAAGCTCCTCGCGCGGTAGTTGGATCATGTCGACCGTGACGTCCTCGCGGGCCAGCGCGCCTTCCTGCATGGCGCGTGTCACGGCGCTGCCGCCAAACAGGATGCGGGCACTCACGACCCCGGTAAATTCGCCCTTGTCGTTGATCACCAGCAGCATGTGAATGCTGTTTTGCTTCATCGTCTGCAGGGCATCATCAGCGCTGCTGTGCGACGAGACGGTGAAGGCACGCACCTGCTGAAAGTCCGTCAGCAGCGTGAGTGCCGGGCTGTCCATGTTCAGCGATGCGGACGGCGTATGGCGTCCCGGACGGCAGATACTGGTAACCCCGCCCATCTCCTTGAGCGGCAGATGGCTGTAGGGGGAAGGGGTGTTGTCCATGAGCGTCTCCTGTGCATGCCTTGTCGGGCGTTGTCTTGACGTAAGAAAGCAGGCTCGATTCGATTACAGATGGGGTTTCAGATCACCCCGGACAAGATCCACAAAGGTGATGAATCGGTTGTCGCGATCATCATCGCTGCGATCCACCCGGCACCCCAGCTGCATGGTGTTTTTGACCAGCAATTCGTCAAAGATTTCAAGCGTGACACCGATGGCCGGCATCGAGCCCGGTGTAATCTCACCGTGTTCGAGCGTAAAGGTTTCCAGCAGGGAGGCCCTGACGCGCGTCGTACCGCCCTCTGCGATCACGCGACGCACAAACAGCCAGCCTTCGCAGGCGAGCTCTTCACCGTTGTCATGACGACGGCTGAACAGCGTGCGATAGCATGCCCCTTCGGCGGCGGCCCGCTCGGCCATGCTCTTGTAGGACGCGGCCATGCGTGTCGCCATGGCGCCCGATTTTGCCAGTTTCTGTACGGCACCCCGATGCTCCTGATCGAGCTTTTCCTGTCTGGAGAAACGCTGCCAGTGCCGGTATTCCTCTAAGATTGAAGTCACATCCATCCCTGTTGTCGGTCGCTGAGGGTAATAGCGTCGGAGGCTATCTTGCCGATACATGACGTTTCTCGCCAGCCCGTCCTCGAAATATGGCCCGTTGCGGTGCTGAAATCACGTGTTATCCCGGCCCGTACAGGCAGACCGCGCCACCATCCGTTACAATCAGCGCATCTGACAGGCTGACACCCATGGGAAGTGACTCAAGATGATGATGAAAAGGACATGGATGGGCGTTGCCGCACTGACGCTGATGACAGGGTGCGTCTCGGGGCAGTACATCCTGGATGATCGGGTCGCCGACAGCCGTGAAATCAATCCCGTTCAGGGCGTGGATGGTGACTACCTGGGCTCCTTTGCCGTGCGCCGGCCCTATACCGAAGTAACGCCCACACAGTTCGCGCAGTGCCTCGACACCAGCGTACAGGGACAGCAGGTCGACCTGGCCACGGGCGTACTGCGCAACCCGGTCGGGTACCGGGAGCAGATCACCTTCAACGCCATGCCCGGAGAGGGCGATGACGCGGGTGTGACCGGTGTTACCCGCCATGACGGACGTGATATCGCCTACCGGCTGGAAATACAGCGTCTGCCGGAGGCCAACTATTACTACTTCGACCGGCTGGGTGAAGCCAGCGGCGGGCAGGACAATCAGTTTGCCCCCATCGGTGCCTGGGCCGACGCCTCTCCCATCCAGGCCACCCGGGGGCTGGAAGCCGTCGCTGATCGAATGCAGTCCTGTCTGGAGCGCGGTGCCACCAACCAGCCCGGCGAAGACCCCACCGGCTGGCAGCCGCAGTCCTGATCGCACCGCTGATCGCATTCAAAAGGCCCCTTCTGCTGAAGGGGCCTTTTTTGTGTCATCGATAACAGGCGGTGATCAGAACGCCATGATCTGTTCCAGAAATCGCGGGCCCAGCGCCGGCTCCATGAGCAGGGCAAACACCACCCCGTAGGCCGCCCCCCACAGGTGCGCGCTGTGATTGACGCTGTCACTGCCGCGGCGGCCGGCGTAGATCGACCAGCCGGTATAGACCACGGCAAAAACGATCGCCGGCACCGGAATGACCAGCACATAGAGCGTGGTCCAGGGCGCGGCCAGAATGAAGGCGAACAAGACGGCAGAGACCGCGCCCGAGGCGCCCAGGCTGCGATAGTTCGGATCGTTGCGATGCGAGAGATAGCTGGGCACGATGGCCGCCACGATCCCGCCCAGATAAAACCCGATAAATCCCGCCACGCCGATATAGGAAACAAAGAAGCGCTCAATGGCGCGACCGAAGAAAAAGAGCGTGAACATGTTGAAAAAAAGATGCGCGCCGTTGGCGTGCACGAAACCATGGGTCACGAAACGATACACCTGACCGCGCGCCACCGCCGGCGGCCAGAACAGCAGTTTGTCGAGCAGTCGATGATTGTTGAAGCACGGCAGGGAGACCGCGCAGGTCACCGCAATGATCAAAAGCGTCAGCGTCATGCCTTTCTCGCATTGAAGATGGGAGGCGCTCGATCATACCGCAGTGCTCGCGGGCGTGCCTGTTTCGCCCACCAGCCTCCCGGTGGGCAGCCGCTTCCCGTCTCGTTTATGCTGAAAGAAGGCATCACGACAAGACCAACAATGTATCGGAGGTGCGCATGAGCGGTTACTACCATGACGTTGGCGACAAACGCTATCGCTTCGAGAGCCTGAAAACGCTGATGGCGTGCGCCACGCCCGAGCGCTCCGGCGATCAGCTGGCCGGCATCGCGGCACCGGACAGCGAAACACGCGCCGCCGCTCAGCTGGCGCTGGCAGAGGTCCCGCTGAGCCGCTTTCTTGAAGAGATGCTGGTGCCCTATGAAGACGATGAAATCACGCGTCTGATCATCGACGGCCATGACCGGTCGGCGTTTTCCAGCATTGCCCGCATGAGCGTGGGCGAGTTTCGCAATTATCTGCTCTCGCATGAGGTCGACAGCGAGGTGCTGGCGGCCCTGTCGCCCGGGCTGACGCCCGAGATGGTCGCCGCCGTGGCCAAGATCATGCGGCTGCAGGATCTGGTGCTGGTGGGGCGCAAGTGCCGCGTGGTGAGTGCCTTTCGCAATACGATCGGACTGGAAGGGCGGCTGTCGACCCGGCTGCAGCCCAACCACCCGACGGATCACCCCACCGGCATTGCCACCAGCATTCTCGACGGACTGCTTTACGGCAACGGCGATGCGGTGATCGGCATCAACCCGGCCACCGACAATACCGGCGCGGTCACCACACTTTTGAAAATGCTTGATGACATCATCGGGCACTACGAGATCCCCACCCAGAGCTGTGTGCTCACCCACGTCACTACCGCCATCGAGGCCATCAATCGCGGCGCCCCTACCGACCTGGTCTTTCAGTCCATCGCCGGCACCCAGGCCGCCAATCAGGGCTTCGGCATCGATCTGGCCCTGCTCGGGGAAGGCCGCGAAGCAGCACTGTCACTGGAGCGCGGCACGGTGGGCAACAACGTCATGTACTTTGAAACCGGCCAGGGGAGCGCGCTGTCGGCCAACGGTCACCACGATGTGGATCAGCAAACGCTCGAAGCGCGGGCCTATGCGGTGGCGCGCGAGTTCAAGCCGCTGCTGGTCAACACGGTGGTCGGCTTTATCGGCCCGGAGTATCTCTTCAACGGCAAGCAGATCATGCGCGCGGGGCTGGAGGATCATTTCTGCGGCAAGCTGCTGGGCGTGCCGATGGGGTGTGACGTCTGCTACACCAACCACGCCGAGGCCGATCAGGATGACATGGATGTTCTGCTCACGCTGCTGGGCGCCGCCGGCTGCAACTACGTGATGGGCATCCCCGGCTCTGACGACATCATGCTCAACTACCAGACGACCTCCTTTCACGACGCCCTCTACGTGCGCGAGGTGCTGGGCCTGCGCGCTGCCCCGGAGTTTGAAGCCTGGCTCGAGCGCATGGCGATTACCGACCGGCAGGGTCGCATCATCGTGGATCAGCACCTGCCGGATTCCTTTGCCCACGCCCTGACGCGGGCCTGATGAGCGGAGCACGGCCATGACAGACAAGCCAGAGAACCTGACAAAAGCAGACACCCCCAGTGCGGTCACGGACAACCCGTGGCGGCAGTTGCGCGAGCACACCGATGCGCGAATCGGGCTGGGACGCGCCGGCGGCAGCCTCCCCACGGCGCCGCATCTGGCCTTTCAGCTGGCTCACGCCCGGGCGCGTGACGCCGTGCATCTGCCGCTCGACACCGAGCAGATGATGGGCGCACTCGAGTCGCGCTTCGAGCAGGTCGTTCGCCTGCACAGCCGGGCCGGTGACCGCGGTGAGTATCTGCGCCGCCCGGACCTGGGGCGACAGCTTGATGACGACAGTCTCGAGCAGCTGAGTGCCATGAACGTCGAGCAGTGCGATGTGTCGATCGCGGTCGTCGACGGTCTGTCGGCGCGGGCCATTCACGAACACGCTGCCCCGCTACTGGATCAGCTGATTCCTGCGTTTGATGAGCGCGGCTGGTCGGTGGGGCCGGTGGCGCTGGTCGAGCAGGGGCGGGTGGCGATCGGTGACCCGATTGGCGAGGCGCTGGGGGCTCGCATGGGGCTGGTGCTGATCGGCGAGCGCCCGGGGCTCAGCTCGCCGGACAGCCTGGGCGTCTACTTTACCTGGGGGCCACGGGCCGGCCGACGCGACAGCGAGCGCAACTGTATCTCCAATATCCGCCCGCGCGGCCAGTCGTTTGAAAGTGCCGCGACGCTGATTGTATACCTGCTCGATGAAGCCAGCCGCCGCGAGGTTTCCGGGGTCGAGCTCAAGGATGACTCCGAGGTCGCCTCCGAGCTCGGCGACGGCAGTGAGGGCAACTTTCTGCTGCCTAAAATGCCTGGCGAGCCGTGGTCGAACTGACCGGCATGGGGACATCCTCCGACATCGGCCAGCGCGACCAGTCGATGGCCGCCTCGACGTGGTCGGCCAGCCGGTCGATCTCGGCCATGCGGTGGGCGTCGTAATCAAAGGGTACCGGGGCGGCCAGCCCCGCCCATTCCAGCAGCACGTTCAGCGTGGCCGGGTGGTCGAATACGCCGTGCAGGTAGGTACCCAGAATCCGGCCATCCCCGGAGCGCGCGCCGTCCAGCCGGCCGTCATCAAGGGCAAACACGCCCTGCCTGAGCCCCTCACCGAGGCTTTCTCCCACGTGAATTTCATAGCCCGTGACGGGGGCGCGTGTATCCCCCAGCAGGCAGTGGCCGGTGACCCGGTGCAGCTGCTTGGTGTCCCTGAGCGTGGTGGCAAGGTCCAGCCAGCCCAGTCCCGCGCTGACACCGGCCGGCCCTTCCACGCCATCCGGGTCTTCAACCCGGGTGCCCAGCATCTGATAGCCGCCGCAGATGCCGATCACCCGACCGCCGTAGCGCAGGTGGCGTTCCAGTGCCGTTGACCAGCCGCGTTCATGCAACCAGTCCAGATCGGCGCGCACGTGCTTGCTGCCGGGCAGGATGATCAGATCCGCCGCACCGAGTGCCTCCGGGTCGCGTACAAAGCGCACGTTGACCTGCGGATGCAGGCGCAGGGCGTCAAAGTCGGTGTGGTTGCTGATGCGCGGCAGCAGGATGACCGCAATGTTGAGCCCGTCCACCGCGCCGGTGCTGTCGCCGGCACGAGACAGCCCGTCTTCGGCTTCCAGGTGAAGATCCTCGAGCCAGGGCACCACGGCCAGCACCGGTTTGCCGGTACGCGCCTCGAGCCATTCAAGTCCGGGCCTGAGCAGGTTGATATCGCCGCGGAAGCGATTGATGACCAGCCCCACGACCCGCTCGCGCTCCGAGGCGCTGATGATGTCCAGCGTGCCCACCAGATGGGCAAAGACACCGCCGCGGTCGATATCGGCCACCAGAAGGACCGGGCAGTCCACGGCCTCGGCAAAGCCCATGTTGGCCAGATCATGCTCGCGCAGGTTGATCTCGGCAGCGCTGCCGGCGCCTTCGACCACGACCTGGTCGTAGTCATTACAGAGTCGGTCATGGGCGGCCACCACCTGTTCCAGCAGCCGGGGCTTGTAGGCGTAGTACTCGGCCGCCTTCATGTGGCCGATGGCATGCCCCGCGACGATCACCTGAGAGCCCTGGTCGCAGGTGGGTTTCAGCAGCACCGGGTTGAAATCGACATGGGCGTCCACCTCCGCGGCCATCGCCTGCACGGCCTGGGCGCGGCCGATCTCGCCGCCATCCACGGTGACGGCGCTGTTGAGTGCCATGTTCTGCGGCTTGAAGGGGGCGACCCGGCGCCCGCGACGCGTCAGGATGCGGCAGAGGGCGGTCACCAGCGCGCTCTTGCCGGCATCCGACGTCGTGCCCTGAACCATTAACGTGCGGGACGCCCGGAAACGATCTGTACGGCTCATGAGGCGCGCTCCTCCTGTTCGTCGATGCCCAGCAGCAGATCGCGCAGTCGCGCCTGGTAATCCGCCGGGGACTGCCACAGCCCACGGGCGATGGCCTCCATCAACGTCTCGCCCATCTCCCTGAGCGCCTGCGGATTGTGATCGTTCAAAAAGCGCTGGTTGTCATCATCCAGCACCAGCGCATCGGTGATCTGCTCGTACTGATAGTCGCTGACCAGTGCGGTGGTGGCATCCCAGGCAAAGAGATAGTCGACGCTGGCCGCCATCTCGAAGGCACCCTTGTAGCCGTGACGCTGCATGGCGCTGATCCATTTGGGGTTGGTCACGCGCGAGCGCATGACCCGGTTAAGCTCTTCCTTCAGCGTGCGCATGCGCGGGCTGGCGGGGTTGGCATGGTCGCCGAAGTAGAGCGCCGGCGTGGCGCCCTGCTGGCGGGCGGCGGCACTCATGCCGCCCTGAAACTGGCTGTAGTCGCCGGAATCGAGCAGGTCGTGCTCGCGGTTGTCCTGGTTCTGGACGATGCCCTCCAGCGTCGAGAGCCGCTTTTCAAAGGCCGCCATGGCAGGCTCCCCCTCAACGCCCTTGCCGTAGGCGTAGCCGCCCCAGTTGACATAGGCCCGTGCCAGATCCGCTTCCTCCTGCCAGTGGCCGTTGTCCAGCAGCTTCTGCACGCCGGCGCCAAACGTACCCGGACGGGCGCCGAAGATGCGAAAGCCGGCCTGACGGCGAGCGGTGGCCTCATCGACACCTTCAACCAGCAGCGCTTCGCGCCGGGCCTCGACGTTGGCCGCGATGGTATTGCCGTTGCCGGGCTCGTTGAGGTCCACAAGCTTTTGCACCGCGCTGTCATAGAGCGCGATCAGCCCCGGGAAGGCGTCGCGGAAAAAACCCGATACCCGCAGAGTGACATCCACTCGGGGGCGCCCGAGCAGAAAGCCGGGAATGACTTCAAAATCGATCACCCGCTGGGACCCGGCGGCCCAGATCGGGCGTACGCCCATCAGCGCGAAGGCCTGGGCGATGTCATCGCCGCCGGTGCGCATGGTGGCCGTGCCCCACACCGACAGCCCCAGACTGGTCGGATAGTCACCGTGCTCCTGCAGGTGGCGCATGATCAGCGCCTCGGCCGATTTCTGCCCCAGCGTCCAGGCGGTTTTTGTCGGCATGGCGCGGCTGTCGACGCTGTAGAAATTGCGCCCGGTGGGCAGCGTATCCAGCCGGCCGCGGCTGGGTGCACCGCTGGCCCCCGGCGGCACGAATTGACCCGACAGGCCGTCCATCAGCGCCGAGAGCTCGTTGTCCACGCTCTGGTGCAGTACCGGCAGCAGGGTGTCACGCATGAAACCGATCACGGCGTGCGTCTGCGGCCACGCCTGATCGCAGAGCCGAGCAGCATCGGATGTCAAAACGTACTGCTCGATCAACTGCGCGCCGAGCAGTTCCAGGCGCTCCCGGGTATGGGCCGAGCTGCGCCAGGTGCCTGCCTCCAGGCTGGCCAGCCTGTCGGGCCACGGGCCCTGCCAGGGCCAGGCCTCGAGCGCGAGCGGGTCAAACGCGTCATGCACCTCAAAAAGCCCCAGATCCATGGCCATCGCGTTTAGCAGGCTCTGCTCATGGGGCTGGCTGCCCCGCGACAACCGCACCAGCGCCATCAGGGTATCGCGCAGCGAGGCGTGCTCCGGCAGTTCGCCCAGTACGTGCAGGCCGTCACGAATCTGGGCTTCCTTGATGTCACAGAGGTAATTGTCCAGCGCGTCCAGCAGCGTCTGGTCATCCTCGAGCACTTCCTCGATGGACGGGCGCGTGCTGCTGCTGGCCGAAGGCGACAGGCTGAGCTCTTCGAGCACATGGGTGTTGCGCACCCGCTCGATGATCGCCTCGCGCAGAAACCGCTCGCGGCGCTGATCAAGCCCAAGCGCCTGGTAGTACTCATCGGTGAGTCGCTCGAGCTCGGCAAGATCGTCATGAATACCGGCGCGCGTCATGGGTGGCATCAGGTGATCGATGATCACGGCCTGGGTGCGGCGCTTGGCCTGAGCGCCTTCGCCGGGATCGTTGACGATAAACGGGTAGAGATGCGGCATGGGGCCGAGCACGATATCCGGCCAGCAGGTGTCGGACAGCGCCGTGCCCTTGCCGGGCAGCCACTCCAGATTGCCGTGCTTGCCGACATGCACGAAGGCATCGACGCCATAGACATGGCGCAGCCAGAAATAGAACGCCAGATAGCCGTGGGTGGGCGGCAGGTCCGGGTCGTGGTAGGCCGCATTCTGGTCGATATCGAACCCGCGCGCCGGCTGCACGCCGACAAAGGTCTCGCCCAGGCGCATGCCGGCAATCATCAGCCGCCCCTGACGATGAAGCGGGTCGTCGGTCGGCGCGCCCCAGCGCTCGATGACGGCCTGACGACAGCTCTCCGGCAGCTGCGCGAAGTGCTGCTCATACTCGGCCAGCGCCAGGCTCTGTGCGGCAGGTCGGGTGTCGAGAGGCTCGGCATCGTTGGTGACGGTCTGCGTCAGCCACTCGATCAGCGCCGTGGGGTCATGGGGCAGGGCATCCGTGACCGGATAGCCCGCCTTGCGCAGTTGAAGCAGGATATTGAGCGTCGAGGTCGGCGTGTCCAGCCCCACGCCGTTGCCGATGCGCGCATCGCTGGAGGGGTAGTTGGCCAGTACCAGCGCCACGCGCTTGTCGCGGTTGGGCTTTTCGGCAAGCCGCACCCAGCGCCGGGCCAGTTCGGTCACAAAGCGGGCGCGCTCCTCATGCAGCGCGTGAATCACGATATCGTGCTGGCAGCGCGTGGAGTGATAGTGCGCTGACTTGAAGGCAATCGGTCGGGTGATGATGCGTCCGTCCAGCTCCGGCAGGGCCACCTGCATGGCAATGTCGCGCGGTCGAAGCCCCATGGGCTGGGCCTGCCAGTCCTCCCGCGTGGTGCCCACCATGATCAGCTGCAGAATCGGGATATGGCGCATCCAGGGATGCTGATAGCCCGTCTGGGTGGCCTCGGCGCTGCCGGCCAGGGCAAAGCCGGTAGTGTTGAGCATGATGGCGGCGTTGCTCTGCTCGATCAGCTCATCCAGCGTGTCCAGGCACAAGCGCTCCTTGAGCGAGGCCACGGCCACCGGCAGCACGTTGAAGCCTCCGGCTTCAAGAATGCCGATCAGGCCATCGAAGACGCTGGTATTGCCCTGCTGCAGGTGGCTTCGATAGAACACCAGCGCCGCCACCGGCCGCTCAGGCTGCCAGCGCGCCTGCCAGTCGGCGAGCGTGACCCGTGAGGATGACGCCTCCGCCTCCTTCGGCGGCGCATGCAAAACGACCCGGGGCAGGGGGCAGGGCTCGCGCCAGGCGCGGGGGCGATTCAGAAAGCGATCATCGAGCCAGTCGAGCAGGGCGCGGGTATTGTCCGGGCCGCCTTCGCGCAGATAGCGCCACACCCGATGGGCGTTTTGATAGCTCACCGTGCCGGCACCCAGCAGGCTTTCATCCTCGACGTCCTCACCCGGCACCACGATCAGCGTACGGCCCTCGCGCTGCGCCCACGCCTTCAGCTGTTCGAGGCCGTAGTCCCAGTAGGAGGCGCCGCCCAGCAGGGAGAGCACCACCACGCGGGCCCCGTCGGGCGCTTCATCGCCGCGGCTGTCCAGTACCCGGTCGCGATAGAGATCGAACGCGGCCGGCTTTAACAGGTTCATCCAGTTGGCCAGACGAATGCTGGTGTCGCGCTCGGCCTCGTCGGCCTCGATCACGGTGGCCATCAGGGCCAGCACGCTGTCGGCGGCGGACAGGATCACCAGCTCGGCGGGCGACTGGCCGAGATCGACAATGCCGTTGTCATCGCTGAACCCACCGGGCTGGGCGGCGAAAAGGTGCATGCGTCACACTCCGCGGTAAGGCTTTCGGGTTCGGAACTCAGCTGATCCGTTCGTGCTGCTCGGCCTCGGACAGCACACGCTGCAGGCGTTCGCGATCGAGCCCCTTGCCGATGACCACCAGCCGGGTCTGGCGCGTCTCGTCGCTGCGCCACGGGCGGTCAAAGTGATGGGTCAGGCGGTTGCCCACGGCGTGCAGCACCTGGCGCATGGGCTTGCCGACATCGACAAAGCCCTTGATCCGATAGATGGTCTGCTCGGCCAGTTCCTGCTCCAGCGCCGGAATCAGCGTGGCGCTGTCCACGCTGCCCAGCGTGATCACGCAGGAGTCGAAGTCGTCATGGGCATGATGGTGCTCGCGCCCGTGGGCATGATGGTCATCGTGATGGGTATGGATGTCGTCGGCCCGCCCTTCGGAGGCCAGCTGCATGCCCATGACCGCGGCGACGTCGACTTCCCCATGCGTGGCCCAGAGTGTCTTGACCCGTTCGGGCAGTTCCCCACGCAGCTGCTGCTCCAGGACCCGGCGCGCCTCGTCGTCCAGCGCATCGCCCTTGCTGATGATGACCAGATCCGCCGAGGCAAGCTGGTCGTCGAGCAGCTCCTGCAGGCTGGGGTCGTGGTCCAGGCTCTCGTCGGCCTGACGCTGCGCCTCGATGCGCTCGTGATCGTGAGCCACCCGGCCGGCGGCCAGGGCGGGGCCGTCGACCACCGTAATGACGCTGTCGACGGTGCAGAACTGCTTGATATCGGGCCAGTTGAACGCCTGAACCAGCGGCTTGGGCAGGGCCAGGCCCGAGGTTTCGATCAGGATATGATCGATCTGGTCGCGCCGCTCGACCAGTTTCTGCATTACCGGCAGAAACTCCTCTTCCACCGTGCAGCAGATGCAGCCGTTGGCAAGCTCGAACACGCCTTCTTCCTGCTCGACGGCTTCGTTCTCCTCGCAGGCCTCGAGCTGGCAGCTGCGCACCAGCTCGGCGTCGACATCCAGCTCGCCGAATTCATTGACGATCACGGCGATGCGCTTGCCGCCGGCGTTGCGCAGCAGGTGCGACAGCAGGGTGGTCTTGCCGCTGCCCAGAAAACCGGTCACCACAGTGGCGGGAATCTTGTGAAGCTCGGGGCGGGAAGTCTCGATGGATGTCATGATGCTCTCCTGACAATGGGAATGATTCGGTAAGGGCCATCATTGATGCCGGCACGGCCAGCGCGCAGGTGGCGCAGGCGCACTGCTGGCGGGTGACGCGCAGCCGGGCCGGCGCACCGGTATGCCGGCGGATGGCGGCCAGCGCGGCGGCTTCGGCCACGCCCGGCACACCATGAACGCGACGGGCGGCGTCGCTGACATGGCTCATGTCGGGTTCGCTCTCTTGTAACGCCTCTGCCGGCAGCGCCATCAACGGGCAGTGCCACCCTGTCGCCAGTGACGCGATGGCAGCCTCACTCTGGCGACCCTCCAGTGTCGCCATCAGCGTGATCTGGTCCGGGCGCAGCCCGGCCAGTGCCAGGGTGGTCATGGCAAGCTGTCTGAGCGCCTCCGGCGGACAGTCCCGTCGACAGCCTACGCCGAGGGCAACCGGGATGGGGGCCGTCTCATCCGGCATGCTGGGGTTGCTCGACATGGGCGGCGTCCCCGCCCAGCAGCATGGCCACGGCGGCAGGGTTGGAGGGGAAGAACAGATGCAGATAGCTGGCGGTCAGCCGACCCCGGCGAAAGATCGCCTCACCCGGCGCCGGATGGCTGGCGCGTCGGCCGTGGGCAATCGGCGTCAGCGTGTCGTGGCTGCGCGAGTGATGATGGGCATGACCGCGAATCTCGCCTTCCGCCAGGGGCGCGCTCTGCATGCCCTGACAGCCGCGTTTGGTGCGCATTTCGCCGTGGCCGGGCAGCACGTCGGCCATGGGGTGGCAGATGCCGGCCTGGTCGGTCAGGGTCTGCTGCAGATAGAGCATGCCGCCACACTCGGCCAGAATCGGCAGGCCGCGGGCATCGCACTGTCGAATGGCCTCATTCATGGCGTGATTGGCGCCCAGCGCCGCGGCGTGCAGCTCCGGATAGCCACCCGGCAGCCACAGGGCGTCAAGATCGTCCGGCAGCGCCGTGTCCGTCAGCGGTGAGAACCAGCACAGCTCGGCGCCCATCGCTTCCAGCAGTCGGGTGTTGGCGGCGTAGATAAAGCTGAAGGCGGCATCCCGGGCGACCCCGATGCGCCTGCCGAGCAGCGCGCGCGGCGGCGTGTCGATATTCTGCGGTTCGAACGCCACCGCCGGGGGCAGCTCGGTCAGGGCCTGGCCGTCGAGCAGTTCGGCGGCGGCATCGAGTCGCGCCTCGAGCGACAGATTGTCCGGGTCCTCCTGCTCGCCGGGCTGAACCAGGCCCAGATGGCGCGAGGGCAGAGCCAGGCGCTCTTCTCTGGGCATGGCGGCCAGCAGTCGAACGTCTTCCGGCAGGCTCTCCTCGATCAGCTGGCGGTGTCGCTCGCTGCCCAGAGCATTGGCCACCAGCCCGTGAAAGCGCATCTCCGGGCGGTAGCGGGCCAGCCCCAGACCAATGGCGGCCACGGTCTGGGCCATGCCGCGGGCGTTGATGACACAGGCCACCGGGATATCGAAGGCCACCGCCAGATCGGCACTCGATGGCGTGCCGTCGTGAAGTCCCATGGCCCCCTCGATCAGGATCAGATCCGCCTCGCGAGCAGCGCGATGGAGCTGCTCGCGACAGAAAGCCTCACCGGCCATCCACAGATCCAGCGGTTCCACCGATGCGTTTGATGCCTGCGCCAGAATCTGCGGGTCCAGGTAGTCGGGGCCGGTCTTGAAGACCACTACTCTGCGACCCTGGCGACGATGGTAGCGGGCCAGGGCGGCGGTCACGGTGGTCTTGCCCTGGCCGGAGGCCATGGCGGAGAGAAAGAGCGCCGGGCAGTACGCGGTATCCGACATCAGTATTCGATCCCTGCCTGTGCCTTGACGCCAAGACGGAAGGCGTGGCGTTCGTCGTGGATGACGCTGATGGTGTCGGCGATCTCCTGAATCTCGCGGGCCATGGTGCGCCCGGTGATCATCACGTTCTGATGTGCCGGGCGCACCTCGAGGGCCCGAGCGACCCGTTCGGCGTCGAGATAGCCGTACTTGATCATGTAGGAGAGCTCGTCAAAGAGCAGGAAGTGGTACTGCGGATCACGAAGCAGTCTTTCTGCCAGCGCCCAGGCCTCCTGGGCGGCCTGACGCTCGCGCTCCGGGTCGCGCACTTCCCAGCTGAAGCCGTGGCCCATGACGTGGAAATCAACGCGAGGGTGGTCGTTGAAAAACAGATACTCGCCGGTGGCCCGCCGGCCCTTGATGAACTGAATCACCGCACAGCGCTGCCCGTGGCCCAGAGCGCGCGCCATGGTGCCAAAGGCCGAGCTGCTCTTGCCCTTGCCATTGCCCTTGAGCACGATCAGCACGCCGCGTTCCTGGTCGGCATTGGCAATACGCTCATCCACGATGCGTTTTTTGGTGGCCATGCGCTGCTGGTAGCGAGTGGCGTCCTGCGTGG
Organism: Kushneria sp. AK178; assembly: GCF_053903105.1. Taxonomy (NCBI): domain Bacteria; kingdom Pseudomonadati; phylum Pseudomonadota; class Gammaproteobacteria; order Oceanospirillales; family Halomonadaceae; genus Kushneria; species Kushneria sp. AK178. The sequence goes on from NZ_CP096381.1 coordinate 1,788,917, forward strand.
TATCCCCGGTGTCATCATCACGGTGCTGGCTCATGGGGTCCTCCCGGCCGGTGTCGTCGTCAGGGGGCGAGTGCGCGGCGCGACCGATGTGCGCCCGGTCAGGTCGTCAAGGTCATGGCGGGTGGCGCCAAGCGCTGCGGCCAGTTCCGGCGCACGACCCAGCGCGCCCCCCGATGGCTCGCAGTCCACGACGTGCGTCTCACAGGCAAAGGGGGCAATCGCCAGGTCATCACGGCTGCGAGCGTCGGTCAGAATCCAGAGCCGTGTGGTCACGCCGGGCTTCTGGCGCTGGAGCTGCGTCAGGCGCTGGCGGGTGTCATCAAGCCCGCGCCGCAGGGGAGTGCCGCCGCCCGGGGAAAGTTTTTCCAGCAGGGGGGCGATCGTGCGCGGCGCGCGCCGGGGCGCCATGACCTCGGCAAGGCCGTCGCCCCCCAGCGTCAGCAGCATCAGCTGCTCGCGGGCGAGATAGGCCTGCGCGGCGAGGCGCTCGACCAGCGCCAGGGCCTTTTCAAGCTGGCGCTGGTCAGTGCATTGACGGCTCAGGCTGGAGCCGGAAATATCCAGCACGATGCAGGTGAGTCTCTCAAAACGGCGTCGTTCGCGCTGGTGGACCAGTGACCGGGGCGAATCAGGCACCGGGTGGCCCTGGCGGGTCGCCGCCCGGCGCAGGCTTCCGGGCCAGTCGATGCGCTGGCGGCCAAGGGCATGACGCCCCTTCAGCGACGCCTTTGCCTGTCGATGCCGCACGTCCGGTCCGGCAGGCGGCAGCGGGGCGGAACTGTCGGCCACGCACTCCGGGTCAAGCGACATCGACCGAGCAGGGAGGCGGCCCCAGTCACCGCTCTCCCTGTCACGACGGTCATCACTATCCTCGTCAGACGTCCGAGGGGCTTCGCTGCTTTCGGAGTGCGGCGGCGGTGGCGCCGCATCGGCTCGCTCGCCCGGGGTATCATGGCCTGACGCGAGATCAGGTCGGTTCGGCGCGTCGGGGGGCGTCCGGCGGCCCGGATAGCGTCCTGACCGGTCGGGCGCTTCGGTCTCCTCCGGCGACCCGCTTTCTCCATCGGCGGTGTCATTCCGGGGGCTGCCGTTGTCATCATCATTGCCGGCGTTGCCGTTGTCAGACGTGTTGGTCGTCTCTTCCCACCCGGGGGCCCGATGAGCCAGCACCAGCGGCGCCAGCGCCTCGATATCTTCCAGCGTGACGCTGTCCCGACCCTGCCAGGCCGCGTGTGCCAGGGCGCCCCGGCGCCAGGCCAGGTCGGCGCGCACGCCTTCCACGCCGGCCTCGACACAGCGCCTGGCAATAATGCGAGCCAGCTCGGGAGGCAGGGTGACCGTCGGCAGGCGTTCGCGGGCACTGCACAGCCGCTCGCTCAGCCGCGTCTGCTCATCCTGCCAGGCATCCAGGAAGGCCTCCGGGTCATGATCGAAGGCGAGACGGCGTTCGACAATCTGCAGACGCTGCTCGATATTCGGGGCGGGGTGATCCAGCACGGCCAGACCGAAACGGTCCAGCAGCTGAGGGCGCAGCTCGCCCTCATCGGGATTCATGGTGCCGACCAGCAGAAACTCCGCCGGGTGTTGATGGCTGATGCCGTCGCGCTCGACATGGTTGATGCCGCTGGCGGCCACATCGAGCAGCAGATCCACCAGCGCATCGGGCAGCAGGTTGACCTCGTCGATATAGAGTACGCCGTCATGGGCGCGGGCGAGCAGCCCGGGCTGAAAGGCGACGTCGCGATCATTCAGCGCTCGCCCCAGATCCAGCGTACCGGTCAGCTGCGCTTCATCGGCGCCCAGCGGCAGCGTCACCAGCGACGAACGGGAGAAGGGCGCCAGCTCGGCCAGACTGCGCGCCAGCGTGGATTTGGCGGTGCCTCGCGGGCCGCTGACGAGTACGCCACCCAGACGGGTGTCCAGCGCGGCCAGAATCAGGGCCAGCTTCAGGCGTTCGTGGCCGGTCACGGCCGCAAAGGGGAAAAGGGGACGGGGGGTGCGGGTCATGTCATCTCCACACAGGCGAGGTGTGACGGCGTGACACGACCATGCACGGTCCCTTGATGGGCCGTGGCGGCGTCAGCAGGCGCAGCGGCTGTCGTCAGGGACAGCCACCCGGGAAGAAAATGTGTCAATCGTGTGCTCCTGCGTATCGACCCGTACGCGTGGCAATGGTTACTGATGATGCCGTGAGCATCACCACCCTGTATTATCGCCGGGCCGGTCTCCGGGCTGACGAGCTGGCAGAGTATACTCCTGCCGGGCCGAAGCACCTTCCCGACCATAAGGGTCAGTGGTGATATGCCTGCTTCAGGCCACTCGATTACCGTTGCGGGGACAGCAGTGAACTTGCATCACTTTCCCGATTATCCCGTGCAGAGGGCACGGGCACCCGAGCGCTGCTCATCGTGGGCCGGGGCAATGATGGAGTCAAGTCCGACGCGGTGGGGCGACCGGGCCCGCCTGCCGGGTGGTGTCACTTTATTGTTGTTCCGGTGCCGGGGGCCTGGTAGCGTCTGCGCATGCTTACCCGAGTCAATGACATGACCTTTCACATTTCCCCCCCTGACGGGGCGAGCGATGCCAGTATTCAGTCCCATATCGATAGCCGGCTGAAGCCGCCGGGGTCGCTGGGCACGCTGGAAACCACTGCCGCATCGCTGGTGCGCATTCTGGGGCCATCCCGTACCACCATCGACGACCCGGTCATGCTGCTGTTTGCCGGCGATCACGGCGTGGCTGCCGAGGGCGTCTCCATTGTTGATCCCTCGACCACCCATTTAATGGTGCACCACTTTCTGGCGGGAACGGCCTCCATCAACGTGTTCTGTCGCCAGGCCGATCTGGCGCTACGGGTGATCGATTGCGGGACACTTACGGCGCACGACCCGCACCCGCAGCTGGTCAACCACCGGCTGGGCGAGATGACGGCGCCCTTTCATCGCGAGCCCGCCATGACATCCGAGCAGCTCGAGACAGCGTTTGCCAATAGTCGCCGACTGGTCGATGAGCTTTATGCCGACGGCTGCAATCTGATCGCGCTGGGTGAGATGGGTATCGGCAATACAACCAGTGCCAGCGCGCTGATGGCGGCGCTGACCCATCTGCCGTTTGACATGTGCATCGGGGCCGGCAGCGGCGTGACGCCGACCGTCATGAAGCGCAAGCAGGAGATCGTGCAGCTGGGACTGCAGCGCCACGCTCAGACGCTGCATGATCCGAAATCAACGCTGGCGGCGCTGGGCGGATTTGAAATCGCCAGCATGGTGGGAGCGATTCTGGCGGCAGCCGAGAAGGGCATGGTGGTTCTGGTGGATGGTTTCATCACCACCGTGGCAGCGCTGTGCGCCTGCCGTATCGAGCCGGCAGCGCGGGACTATCTGATCTTTTCGCACTGCGGCAACGAGCGCGGTCACAAGCCACTGCTGAACCAGCTTGAGGCGGTGCCGCTGCTGCACATGGGGCTGCGGCTGGGAGAAGGGTCCGGTGCGGCGCTGGCGCTGCCGCTGCTGCGATCGGCGCTGGCCTTTTATCACGAGATGGCCTCGCTGGATGATGCCGGTCTGACGCTATGAGTCATGAGGGCCTGAGGCGTCAGTGGCAATGGTTCTGCCTGTCGGTGAGTTTTCTGACCCGTCTGCCGGTGCGCATTCGTGGCGAGGTGACACCGCAGTCGCTGGGTCGCTGCCATCGCTGGTTCTCGCTGACAGGGGCCCTGATCGGGTTGGCCTTGGCCCTGGTGTACGCCAGCCTCGAGGCCTTCCTGCCGGCGTCGATTACGGTGTTTTTGATTCTGGGCCTGTCGCTCTGGCTCACCGGTGCATTGCACGAGGATGGGCTGGCGGACTGCATGGATGGCCTCGGCGGCGGGCAGAGCGTGGCGCAGCGGCTGGCCATCATGAAGGACAGCCGGGTAGGCAGCTACGGCGTACTGGCACTTATCGTGAGCCTGGTCGGACGGTGGCTGCTGTTGAGCGCGCTGGCGCAGCAGGATGCCGCGCTGGTGATGACGGCCCTGATCGTTTCTCACGGTCTGAGCCGCGGTCTGGCGGCCGTCATGATGGGAATACTGCCCTATCTGCGATACGACGCCGACAGCAAGGTGCAGGCGCTGACCGGGCAGCAGCGTCACAGCGATCGTGGCTGGTTGATCGGCGTGGCCACCATTGTGGCCCTGCTCGCTGCCGGTGTGGCGTCGGGCGTGATGCTGCTGCTGATCACGGCGCTTTTGGGACTGATTCTTTATCGCTGGCTGAACAGACAGCTTGGCGGCGTCACCGGTGATGCGCTGGGCGCCGTGCAGCAGATGACCGAAATGCTTTTATATCTGGTTCTGGTGGTAATGCATGCATGAGCTGATTCTGGGAGGCGCGCGCAGCGGCAAGAGCGCTCATGGCGAGTGGCTGGCCGCGCAAAGTGGCTGCCAGGTGACCTATATCGCCACGGCGCAGATATTTGATGACAGCGAAATGCGCTCGCGCATTGAGGCCCATCAGGCGCAAAGACCGGCCCACTGGGCGCTGGTGGAGGCGCCCCTGGCGCTCGGCGATGCCATTGACGGCCATGCCCGTATCGACCATCTGCTGTTGGTGGACTGCCTGACGCTGTGGCTGACCAATATCCTGCTGGAGGGCGAAGCGCGGTTGGTGCAGGAACGCGGCCGACTGCTGGAGGCGCTTGGCGCTGCGCCCGGCCGTGTAGTGATGGTCAGCAATGAAGTGGGCCAGGGGATTGTCCCCATGGATGCCCTGTCGCGACGCTTTGTGGATGAGGCCGGCCGACTTCATCAGACGCTGGCTCAGCACTGTCAGCGCGTCTGGTGGGTGGTCGCCGGGCTGCCCCAGTGTCTCAAGGGGGAGAGGGCATGACGTTTCAGACCCTGATGATCGATTGCCTGCGCCATGGTGCCTGTGAAGGGCCACAGCAGTGTCTGCGCGGCCATACCGATGTGGCACTGAGTGCCCGGGGGCGAGCCGACATGCTGGCGGCAGCAGAGCGACTGCCACGACCGCATCTGATCATCAGCTCGCCGCTGAGACGCTGCGCCAGCGCAGGGGAGACGCTGGCGCATGACTGGGACGTGCCGCTGCATACCATCGCCGAGACCATGGAGATGAATTTCGGAAACTGGGATGGCGTCCCCACGGAAGAGCTGTTACAGCATTCCCGGTCGGCGCTGGAGAATTTCTGGGCGGATCCTCAGGCGTTTCCGCCACCGGGCGGCGAGACACTCGATGACTTTTTGATTCGCATCGAGCAGGGCTGGCAGCACATTATTGGAAAGGGCATGGCACTGGCGGACAGTCAGAGAGCGCCAGGGGCACCGATACGTCTGCTGGTGTGCGGTCATGCCGGTGTGATCAAGAGCTGGCTGGCAATGAGGCTGGGCATGTCGACCCGGCAGGCAAGCCATCTTCATCGTCTGCATTTGCCCTATGCCGGCGTGGCACGGTTGCGCCTCGATATTGATCGACAAAGTGATGAGCGGTTTGAGCAACTTTGCTCTCTGGGAGAATAGAGTGACGGTAATCAACAATCATGACCCATTCAAATTATACCGTTATCTCTTATGTGGTTAATTATAATAGCTTCAATTTTGGTTGATTACCTCTGGGGGGAGCCTCGTCGATTTCATCCACTCATCGGGTTGGGGTGGTGGGTAATCCACGTTGAAACACGTCTTTACCCGGTCAGAGCAGGGAAAGCCTCATCCCTGATCGCCGGGTGTGCGGGATGGCTTTTGGTCCTTACGCCGCTGATACTGGTGGCGATAGGACTCGATCATATTGTTGAAGGGATCTGGCACAGCCTGCTGGCTGTTTTCATTCTCTATCTGGCCATCGGTCGACGGAGCCTGATGGAACACGCTCGAGGTGTCTATAGGCCGCTTGCCGGTGGTGATATCATGACAGCACGCCAACAAGTGGCCATGCTGGTCAGCCGGGATACCGATCAGCTTGATGCCTCCGATATATCGCGCGCGACCTGTGAATCGGTACTCGAAAACGGCAGCGACGCAATCTTTGCGGCGCTGTTCTGGTTTGCCGTCGCCGGCATACCGGGCGTTGTTCTTTACCGCAGCGTCAACACGCTCGATGCCATGTGGGGCTATCGCAGTGAGCGCTATCTTCATTTCGGCCGTGTCGCTGCGCGGGCCGATGATGTCATGAACTGGATACCGGCACGATTGACGGCACTATCCTATGCACTGGCCGGCTGGCACTGGCAGGCTTCCAGAAGCACCTGTCGAGCGGCACTTCGATGCTGGCGGGAACAGGGCAGAAACTGGAAAAGTCCCAACGCCGGACCGGTCATGGCCGCCGGCGCCGGCGCGCTGGGCATACAACTCGGCGGGGGTGGCAGCTATCACGGCAGGCACATTGAAAGTCCGGTGCTGGGAGGTGGGCGCCCCGCCGAGAGCCGTGATATTCAGCGCGCCTGTAAGCTTGTATGGCATGCACTATTGATATGGCTGGCCGCACTGCTTGTCATTACGTGGATATGGCCATGAAGGATGCCCCAGACTCCCTGTATGCGCACGGTGGCAGACTCTCGGAAGTCAGTCGCCGGTATAACCTTGAACGCCACGATTGGCTGGACCTTTCCACCGGCATCAATCCCTGGCCCTATCCGATTACGCCCATTGATGCGCGCGCCTGTCAGGCGCTGCCGGATCACGATCAGGGATTACATGATGCAGCGGTTCGGTACTATCTGGGCAACGCGGTCGACACCGGCGCTCGGCCAACGCTCACACTCTTGAATATTCCCGGCTCGCAGTGGGCCGTCGAAGCACTGCCGCACTGTTTTGTTTCGGGGAGCGTTGCTTTACCTGATATCGGCTATCGGGAGCATGAGGGGCGCTGGCACCAAGCTGGTCATCAAACCCTGTTTTACGATGCCGATACGCCCGGCACGATAATGACGCGCGTCGCTGATACGGCTGACCTGCGCGCCGTGGTCGTCATCAATCCCAACAATCCCGGCGGGCAGCATGTGGCCCCCCATGTCCTGCGTACGCTGGCCGCTGAGCTGCAGCAAAAGGGCGCCTTGCTGATCGTCGATGAAGCCTTTGCCGATGCCACGCCCGAGCAAAGCCTCCTGCCGGATATCGTCGATAACATTATTGTGCTGCGCTCGCTGGGCAAGTTTTTCGGCCTGGCCGGGCTGCGTCTGGGCGCTGTCGTCGGGGCGGAGTCGTCAGCAACCCTGCAGCAGCTGTCATCGATGCAGGGCCCCTGGCGGGTAACATCACCGGCTCAGCTGGCCGGCATGGAGGCTCTGACAGACCGGCGCTGGCAGTACACCATGCGGACAACGCTGAAACATGCCAGCCAACAGCAGGGGCAGTGGCTTGAAAAACGGCTCAACGTTTATGGTGATGTCAGCCGCTGGCGTCAAAGTGCCCTGTTCAACGGTTTCGACATGTCGCTGGCCTGCGCCCGGCAGTGGCATGAAGCGCTTCTGCATCAGGCTGTCCTGACACGTTTGTGGGTAGTTGATGCGCAGCGCGCCATACTGCGCTTCGGCCTGCACGATGAGAATTCGCGGACCACACATCAACTCGAGCAGGCGATGATCGCGGCCGGCAACGCCATGGAAAAGTCTTCATGAATCACCATGCCTACAGCGAGGCAGACAGAGAAGCGATCTATCGGGCCATCCGTGAGCGCCGGGATATGCGCCACTTTCTGCCGGACCCGGTCGACCCGGACGTGATGCAGCGCATGCTGGAAGCGGCACATGACGCCCCCAGCGTGGGCTACATGCAGCCGTGGCGGTTTGTCTGTATTCGCGACCCGGCACTGCGGGAAGCCATGGCGCAACTCGTGGATGACGAGCGTCATGCCACGGCACAGGCGCTCGACGAGCGAGGGCAGGCGTTTCTGGAGCTCAAGGTCGAGGGCATTCGGGAGTGTCCGGAGCTGTGGGTGGTAGCACTTTGCGAGTCACGCGAGCAGTATGTGTTTGGCCGTCGGACCATGAACGAGATGGATCTCGCCTCGGCCAGCTGCGCGATCCAGAACCTCTGGCTGGCAGGTCGAGCGGAAGGTATTGGCGTGGGATGGGTGTCACTGTTTGATCCGGAGGCGCTTGGATCACTGATCGGTGCGCCCGCAGACGCCCGGCCCATCGCTATCCTCTGCATGGGGCATGTCGAAGAATTTTATAGCGCCCCCATGCTGGCGCAGAAGGAGTGGGATCAACGTCGCTCCCTGACCGCCCTGATGGGTATCGATGGCTGGCCCGAATAGCGCAACGATCGACTCCCACCTCATGCACACATCCCGATAATGCTGCTGCAAGCCTTGCGTTGATGTCTTGTATCACCACATCGCCAGAAGATTAATACCTTTGAACGGGGGCATGAATACGATGACGTCACAACAGGGATCCTGCTCTAACCATCCTGGCTGACGGTTCAAATATCATTAGAACATTTGTTAAATCATGATATGGACTATATTGATTTGTGCCGTACTTATCGACTCAAGGAGGATGCTGGATGTCATTCATTAAAAAAGGGGCCACCACGCTGGCCATCGCAGGCGCCATGTTTGCCGTGGCGGGTTGTTCAGGTTCCGAGCAGCGACAGCAGGATCCCGACATTGACAGCGTGATTCAGCAGTCCAATCAGGGCTATCAGAACACGACCGTCGGCTATACCTTTAGCTATCCTGAAAGCTGGCAGGACAGCGTGGTCCAGCGCGATACGTTCGAGTGGAACGATCAGCGTATCGATGCCCGGAACATGTCAGTGTTCTACTACAAGAACTTCGAGCTCGACAACACACCGGCCCCCCTGCTGGCCCTGGTGACCTATCCGCAGCAGGAGTGGGAGCAGATGCAGGACCAGGCAAGGGATCGCAGCGGCTCGACACCGGCGCATGTCATCGATACCAGGGATGATCAGGTACTGGTGGCCTACATCAATACGCAGAATCCGTATGATGCCTCCTCCAGGCAGGGGCAGGAGTTTGCCCGTCATGTCCTGAGCCCCGAGCAGATCAAAAACGCCATCAGCTGGTAAGCTGATATGCCGGCAGGGCTTCTTCGGGGCGCTGCCGGCGGGACTGCTTCAATGGACCCCGTCTCCCTGATCGTTCTTTCCTTTCTGTTGCCACCTCTGGCGGTCTATCTGGCGGTGGGAGCAGGTGATGCGCTCTGGCTTAACCTGTTGCTTACCCTGATGGGCTATATACCCGGTATCATTCACGCCCTGATCGTTGTGACCTGAGGTCATGAGGTCAAAACCATTGCCCGCATCGGTTATGATGCACGCCCTGCTCAATAACTTCTGGAGTCCATGAATGCTCAAGCGATTCGAACGCAATGTCAGTGGTCATGACTATGTGGTGGGCGATTTGCACGGGCATTACGCATTACTCGAGCGCGAGCTGGCCCGGGTCGACTTTGATCCCGACAGGGATCGTCTCTTTAGCGTGGGAGATCTGATCGATCGCGGTCCGGACTCCCTGCAGTGTCTGGAGCTGGTGCATCAGCCCGGATGTTTTGCCATTACCGGCAACCATGAAATGATGGCTCGCAATGCGCTGTTCGATAATCACTGGGGGCAGTGGTTGAGTAACGGAGGAGAGTGGTCCCAGCAGTATGACAAGGTCACGCTGAGAAACCGTCTTGCCGAGGCCATGATGAAAATGCCACTGGCTTTTGAAGTAGAGACCGATCATGGCGTAGTGGGGATCGTTCATGCCGAACCCCCGCGGGACTGGGCCGATATCCGCAAGACTTCGCGTGACACGCTGCTCTGGTCACGACAGCGTATCGAATCCGGGGATCAGCACATCGTCACTGGCATCGATGCCGTGGTGGTTGGTCATACCCCGGTGCCCGAGCCCCGAACGCTTGGCAACGTGCGCTACATCGATCTGGGATCGTTTTTCAGCGGCCGGATCTGGCTGGAGCGACTCGAGGATGTCGCTGCCATGATGAAAGGCCGCAGGAATTCCTGAAAGTTCGCGAACAACCTCTTTCCTTTTGCAGAACAGTGATGTAGGATACGCCCCGTTCTCGGCAATATCGAGAGCAGCGTCGGGGCGTAGCGCAGCTTGGTAGCGCGCCACAATGGGGTTGTGGAGGTCGCAGGTTCGAATCCTGTCGCCCCGACCAACGAATCGATAAAGGGCCGCTTTCGGTAAACAGCCGAAGCGGCCTTTTTGTGTTTATTGCTCGAGTGTCTTTTTCTCGTCATGCTTATCCTCGTGCCCCGAGCGGCCGCTTTTGTTTGAATAAGGCCTGATTTTACTGGTCAGGAGAGCGCACGATGAAAAATCTTCCCGGCATGCTGGTCGGTACAGTGGTGGGACTGGTGGCCTGGCTCCCCAGTCAGAGTATGGCGCTGTGCATCATGCTTGGCATTGCCTGCGGCGTAGCATGGGATATCTGGCGCAAACGGACCTGATGGCGGCTGTCCATGCGCGCGGCATCGAGTGCAAAAAGGGTCGGGACAAGGTCATATGGTCGCGGTTATGCTGATGCGCGCGTCCAATCCCCTTGTTTGGCGCTCAAAAAACCTTTCAATCTGGATCATTGCAGGCTCGGGAGAACGGTGTGGCTCGTCAATTGAAAAGCGCTACACGATGGCTGGGTATGACACTGGCCATCGGTACACTATCAGGGTGTTCCCTTTTTTCTTCGAATCAACCGGACACCGCCGCGGTAGCGCCGCCACCGCCGGCGCTGGTCGGCTACAACGGGATGAAGGTATGCCAGCCCTACAGTGATGCCACCTGGGGCAATTTCCTGATGATCGGGGAAGTGGTCTCCGTGGATTCACCGGAGAACATGCATGTCAACATTCTGCGCGCCGAGGCCATGAAGCAGCCCTCCATTCAGATGACCGGTTATCCGCGGGAGATCATCGATCAGCGCAACAAGTGGTACCCCTGCGAGGGTCAGGGGTAGCCGCAATGTTGTCTCTGTTAATGGGGTTTATTGTCAGATTTGCGTTAAACCCGCCTCTGATGTGCGGTACACTTGTTGCAAGAAGTTACTGCTTGATGAGGAGCAGTGACAGCCGGCTTACCCTGACTAAACGGCTGGCTGTCCAAACCTCACACCGCCTCACCGAGGCGGTTTTTTTTGGCCGTTCGAAACGAATGGAAAAGTGTGTCAAATAAAAATTATTCTCTTTTGCATTGATTTCCTTTTCAGGATCGTCCAGAGTGTTTTTCGAACGCCACGGCGTTCGGTTCATTTCAGTATGTCAGGTGCTGAGATGGATTCTCTCCTCATCATCAGGTCCTTTCGCCGCCTTTCCAGTGGGAAGGCGGTTTTTTATGCGTTATCCCATGGATGCGTCGCCCATGCCATGCAGTCATCACGCTGCTGAGCTACCTTGCAGACTGTACTTTATGCTAACCATCGGACAAGGGAGGCAGATTCATGGCGTACGCCAATATCGTCGACAGCAACAACAATGCCATCGACCTTTATTATCAGGATTGCGGTCAGGGGCCCACCGTGGTGCTGATTCACGGCTGGCCTCTGAGCCATCGCATGTGGGAATACCAGATCAACGCCCTGACCGAGGCCGGCTATCGCTGCATCGCTTATGATCGCCGCGGCTTTGGTGACTCGGAGAAGCCCTGGCACGGCTACGACTACGACACGCTTGCCGACGATCTGGCCGGGCTTCTGGAGCATTTGGATATCAACGATGCCACGCTGGTCGGTTTCTCGATGGGCGGCGGCGAGGTTGCCCGATATCTGGGCCGTCATGGCAGCAAGCGTGTTCGGGGTGCCGTACTGGTAGGCGCGGTAACGCCTTACATGCTCAAGACCGATGACAATCCGGAAGGCGTGGATCAGTCCATTTTTGATGACATGCTGGCCAACGTGAAGCAGGATCGTCCCGGTTTTCTGGGCGGCTTTGGCAAGCTGTTCGTTAACCATGACGGCCAGGCGCCCACGCTGTCCGATGAGCTGCTGGCCTATAACCAGAACATCGCCAATTTTGCCTCTCCCAGAGCTACCCGAGAGTGCATCAGGGCGTTCGGATTCACGGACTTTCGTCAGGATCTGGAAACCATCGACGTGCCGACACTGGTCATCCATGGCGACGATGACCAGATTGTCCCTCTGGCGGCCAGCGGTCAGCGCTCGGCCGACATGATCAAGAATGCTCGTCTCGAGATCGTGAAGGATGGTCCGCATGGCCTGAATTTCACCCACGCTCAGGAACTCAACCGGCTTCTGATCGACTTCCTCGAGCAGGGACGCTGATGAAAAAGGGGAAGGCCCATGTGGGCCTTCCCCCTGAATAATTCGACCAGCAGATTCGCTGGCCGCCAGGCATGACACGTGCCATCGTTACCGGAAGTCGTGCTGAGCCCAGTCAACCTCCTGTTGCCGTTGGACTTCCTGTCCATGTGCTTCCCTGCACGATCTTCTTTTCTTTCCCGGCGTGGCCACCATGGCCGATCAAGATGACAGGAATGTGATAGGGCCGCTTTCTTCGACCAAAGGAGAAACCGGTCAGGCGCCCATTCGGGTCTCGTTTAAACTGCTTGCAAGCATGGATTATCATCATGAATGAACTGAGAACCACCCTGGTACAGGCCGATCTGCGCTGGGAAGATATCGATACCAACTGTCAGTTGCTGGATGAATGGCTGCAGAATGTCACCACCAGCGATTTGATCGTTCTGCCGGAAATGTTTTCCACCGGGTTCAGCATGGCCCCGGATCGCATCGCCGAGCCCATGGGGCAAAGCAGGGCCGTCGCCTGGATGCAGCGGACCGCACAGTCACACAATGCCGTGGTCACGGGAAGCGTCGCGATTGCCGAAGGGGATGATTATTTCAATCGCATGATCTGGGCCCGCCCGGACGGCACCATGGTGACCTACGACAAGCGGCATCTGTTTCAAATGGCGGATGAGCATGAACACTATGCCATGGGCACTGAACGACCCATTGTCGAGATCAATGGCTTCAGGGTTCTGCTGACGATCTGTTACGACCTGCGCTTTCCCGTCTGGCTGCGTAACGTGGACTGTGAATATGACGTCATGATCTGCGTTGCCAACTGGCCCTCGCCAAGACGCATGCAGTGGCGAACGCTGCTACAGGCGCGCGCCATCGAGAATCTTTGCTACGTCATCGGGGTCAATCGGGTAGGCAACGACGGCAACGATCTGAACTACAGCGGCGATTCACTGCTGGTCGACTACCGTGGCGATGCGCTGATCGATGAAGCGCCGGATCGCGCCTTTGTCCGTACCGGTGTCATCGGCAAACAGAGTCTGGAAGACTTCCGCGAACAATTTCCAACGCATCGCGATGCCGATCGTTTTACGCTGCACATCTAGCCGGTCGGCTGTTTCTGATTCACCAGGCCCCGAGCGGTGATGCCCGGGGCCTTTTGGGTGCCGGCGGCCGCCACAACGTCAGGCCAACAGGATCCGGATCACACCGACCGATAAAACGCCGACTCGATGAGCTGGCGCGTATAGGCATGACGCGGCTGCTCGATGACCTCCCGGGCATCGCCATGTTCGATCAGCTCGCCATCCTTGAGCACCATCAGACGATGGGCCATTGCCTGAACCACTGACAGATCATGACTGATAAACAGATAGCTGAGCTGTCGCTCGCGCTGGAGTGTACGCAACAGCTCGATCAGCTGCTTTTGAACGGTGCGATCCAGTGAGGAAGTCGGCTCATCCAGTACCAGGATGCGGGGCTGCAAAATCAGTGCTCGCGCCAGCGCGATCCGCGCTCGCTGCCCGCCGGAAAATTCGTGCGGGTAGCGCGCCAGCGTCTCCGTGGCAAGCCCGACCGATGACAATGTCTGCACTACCTGCTCGCGCAGCGCGCTGCGATCGAGCTCGGGAAAGTGAAAGCGCAGCCCTTCACTGACGATAGCCTCGATGGTCATGCGCGGTGACAGGGCACCAAAGGGGTCCTGAAACACGATCTGCATGTGCCGACGTTCGAGACGCAGCGCGCGACTGCCCAGCCGATCGAGCCGGGTATCATTCAGCCATATCTCGCCGGTCGAGCCCACCAGACGCAGCAGCGCCTGCGCCAGCGTACTCTTGCCGGAACCGGACTCCCCGACGATTCCGAGGGTTTCTCCCTGCCTCAGTGTCAGTGATATGGGGTTCAGGGCGACGAAGGGCGCCGGGCGCGGTTTCAACAGCGGTCGCGGCCTTTGAAAGGCCACTGACAGGTCTCGCGCCGACAATACCTCGGACGCATGAGCGGGTATCGGCGCGGGCTGCCCCTCCGGTTCGGCCTCGATCAGGGATTGGGTATAAATGCTGGTTGGATGTGACAGTACCTCCCCGGTGACGCCGGTTTCCTGCACGCGCCCGCGATGCAGTACGCATATCCGATCGGCCCAGCGCCGGACCAGATTGAGATCGTGCGTAATCAGGAGCATCGCCATGCCCATCGAATCGGCCAGCTCCCGCAGCAGCAACAGGATCTCGCGCGCCACGGTGACATCGAGCGCGGTCGTGGGCTCATCGGCCACCAGAAGCTCGGGTTGATTGGCGATCGCCATGGCAATGACCACACGCTGGCGCTGCCCGCCGGAGAGCTCATGGGGCCAGGCATCGATCAGCTGTTCGGGGCGGGGCAGGCGTACCTGCTGCATCAGCTCGAGCACTCTGGCACGCAGGGCATTGCCACGCAGCGGCCGGTGCAGGGTGATGGCTTCGGCGATCTGACGGCCGATGCGGTGCAGCGGATTGAGCGCACTCATCGGCTCCTGAAACACTACGCCAACCCGGTCCCCATGGAGACGTTCCCACTCATGGCGGGATAACTTCTCAAGGCGAGTCTCTCCCAGCGACCGGCCGCCCTCGACCCGGATACCCGGGGGCACAAGATCCAGCGCAGCCATCGCGGTCATGGTCTTGCCGGAGCCGGACTCGCCGACCAGCGCCAGCGTCTCGCCGGGGGCAATGGTGAGGCTGACGCCATGCACCAGGGGCGTGTCGTCTGCGAAGACACGCAGTTTTTCCAGCGAGAAAACGGTCCTTTGGGAGGCGGTCGTCATGCGGCACTCCCGGCCACGGGCTGCACGGCGTGGCGCGGGTCAAAGGCATCCCGCAGGCCTTCCCCGATAAACACCAGCAGCGACAGTAGAATGGCCAGTGTCATGAAGGCCGTTATCCCCAGCCAGGGGGCCTGCAGGTTGTTCTTGCCCTGTGCCACCAGCTCGCCCAGCGACGGCGACCCGGGCGGCAGACCGAAGCCCAGAAAATCCAGCGCCGTCAGCGTGGTGATGGCACCGGTAAAGATAAAGGGCAGAAAGGTCAGGGTGGATACCATGGCGTTGGGCAGGACGTGACGCCACATGATCAGCCGGGCCGGCAGCCCCATGGCGCGGGCGGCGCGAACGTAATCAAGGTTGCGGGCACGCAGGAACTCGGCCCGCACGATGTCAACCAGCCCCAGCCACGAAAAGGCGATCATGATCAGCGCCAGCCACCAGACGCTGGGCACCACCAGACTGGAGAGAATGATCAGGATAAACAGCATCGGCAGGCCGGCCCACAGCTCGATCACGCGCTGCCCGACCAGGTCCACCCGACCGCCGAAATAGCCCTGCACCGCACCCACGATAACGCCAATCAGGACCGACCCCAGCGTGACCAGACCGGCAAACAGCACCGACAGTCGAAAACCGTAGATCACGCGCGCCAGCACATCGCGACCCTGGTCATCGGTCCCCAGCCAGTGCGTCATGCTCGGCGGCGCCGGTGCCGGGGTATCGAGCGTCATGTCGATACTCTGCCAGGAAAAGGGGATGGGCGGCTGGATCAGCCACCCCTGTTCGCGAATCAGCGCCAGCACGGCCGGGTCACTGTAAAGCGCCGTGGTGGGCAGAAAACCGCCGAAGACGGTTTCGGGGTAGTCCATCAGCAGCGGCCAGTACCACTGGCCGTCAAAACGCACCACCAGCGGCGTATCGTTGGCAATCAGCTCGGCTGGCAGCGTGATGACCAGCAGCGCCAGAAACACGACGCTTGCCACCATGGCGCGCCGATTGGCGCGAAAGGTCGCCAGCCGGCGACGCATGATGGGCGAAAGCCGTGACCCGGCAGAAGACGAGGCGTGAATCGGCAAGGCTAGCTCTCCCGTCGTTCAAAATCGATACGCGGATCGATGGCCACATAGGTCAGATCGGAGATCAGCTTCAACACCAGACCGATCAGCGTGAAGAGAAAGAGCGTGCCAAAGATGACCGGATAATCGCGCTGCAATACGGCTTCATAGCCGAGCATGCCAAGGCCATCGAGGGAGAAGAGCACCTCGATCAAAAGCGCCCCGGTAAAGAAGATCCCTACCAGCGCCGAGGGTAGACCGGCAATCACGATCAGCATCGCATTGCGAAACACGTGGCCATACAGCTGGCGCCGCTCGGAGGCCCCCTTGGCGCGCGCGGTCATCACGTATTGCCGGTGAATCTCTTCGAGAAAACTGTTGCGGGTCAGAAAGGTCAGGGTGGCAAAGCTGCCGATGGTCAGGGCGATCACCGGCAGGGTGATATGCCAGAAATAGTCGATGATCTTCCCCCACCAGGAGAGCTGGTCGACATCGGGGGAGGTCAGGCCGCGCAGCGGAAACCACTGCAGGTAGCTGCCGCCGGCAAAGACCACGATCAACAGCAGAGCGAACAGAAAGCCGGGAATGGCATAGCCCACGATCACCAGCGCCGAACTCCACAGATCGAAGCGGCTGCCCTGGCGCACCGCCTTGAGAATCCCCAGCGGGACGGAGATGAGATAGACCAGCAGCGTGCTCCAGAGCCCCAGCGAAATGGAGACCGGCAAGCGATCGACGATCAGATCCGTCACCGATCGGCCGCGAAAGAAGCTCTCGCCCAGATCCAGTCGCGCGTAGTCACCCACCATGATGGCGAAACGCTTCCACAGGGGCCTGTCGAACCCGAACTGCTCGTTGAGCTCCTCGATGAAGACCGGGTCGATACCGCGCGTGCCGCGGCTGGCGTCACCGCTGGCCACGACCCCGTCGCTGCCGCCCCCCAGGGCAGCGCCCGAGCTCATCCCCTCGATGCGCGACAGCATTTGCTCGACCGGCCCGCCGGGAGCGGCCTGCACGATGAGGAAATTGAGCAGCAGCACGGCCAGCAGGGTCGGTACCATCAGCAGTAGACGCATCACGATATAACGTGCCATGGGCGCTACTCCTGACGGGCATCAATCGCGCGGGCACCCTGCGGGTCGACCCACCAGCTGTCGAGGTCCAGACCAAATTCGGGGCTTTGATCGGGCATGGCAAATTTCTTCCAGTAGGCCAGTCGGGTCACCGGCGAATGATACTGGGGGATGACATAAAAGCCCCAGCGCAGCACACGGTCCAGCGCCGAGGCGGCCGAATCCAGCGCCTCGCGGGAGTCCGCCCGGATGATATGCTCGATGAGATCATCGACCACCGGGCTTTCGATGCCCATGAGATTGCGGCTTTGCGGCTGATCGGCGTAGTCGCTGCCCCAGTACTCGCGCTGCTCATTACCGGGATTGTTGCTCTGGGCGATGACGGTGGTGGTCATGTCGAAATCAAACTGGCGCAGCCGGACCAGATACTGGCTCGGGTCCACGGTGCGAAGATTGACCTCGATTCCCAGACGCGCAAGGTTACGCACCATCGGCAGCGCCATGCGCTCAAGGCTTGCATCGCGCAGCAGCAATTCGAAACGCAGCGGCTGCCCGGTGTCCTTATTCACCATGCGGTCATCGCGCACCTCGTAGCCGGCCTCACGGAGCAGGCCGAGCGCCTTTTTTAACCGAGGGCGCAGCGCCCGGGGCGCCTCGATGGGCAGGGGAGACTCGAAGACCGCGTCGGGCAGCTGATCGCGCCAGGGGGCGAGAAGGGCGCGTTCGCCGGCACTCGGCACCCCTTCGGCTTCCATGGAGGAGTGGTCAAAAAAGCCCCGGGTACGGGCGTAGAGCCCGTAAAAGAGATTGCGGTTAAGCCACTCGAAGTCAAACGCCAGCCCCAGCGCCTGTCGAACGCGCCGGTCCTTGAAGATATCCCGGCGCAGATTCATTACGAACCCCTGCATGGGCGCCGGATTGTGATCCTCGATTTCAACGCGCTTGATCAGCCCCTGGCGCGCCGCAGGGAAGTCATAGCCGGTGACCCAGTTACGTGCGATGTTTTCGACACGCAGGTCGACTCGCCCGGCACGAAAGGCCGTCAGGGCAACGCCGGGGTCGCGATAGTAGTCAAAGATCAGGCGGTCGATGTTGTAGCGACCGCGGTTGACCGGCAGGTCGCGGGCCCAATAATTTTCGTCACGCTGATAGACAATGCGCTGGCCGGGCTGAACGGAGGCGATACGGTAGGGGCCGGAGCCCATCAGGGGCTCGAGCGTGGGGCGTGTCATGTCACGGCCGCGAATCTCCTCGGCCGAAAGCACCGGTAGCTGCCCCAGAATCAACGGCAGCTCGCGCGAGTTATCGGCACTGAATTCGAAGCGCACGGTAAACGGCGACAGCATCTCCACGTCGGTCACATCAGCGTAGTAGGCCCGATACATGGGCGAGCCCTGCGTGGTCAGGGTCTCGAAGGTGGCCACGACATCCTCGGCCGTCACCGGGCTGCCATCATGAAAGTGCGCGCGCGAGTCGAGATCGATCTCCATCCAGCGCCGGTCCGGGTCCAGACGAATGCCTGCCGCCAGCAGCCCGTACAGGGTGAAGGGCTCATCGGGACTTTCCACCATCAGCGTATCAAAGGGCAGCCCGCCAAAGGCGCTCAGGCCACTGGCCGGGTCGCCCCGCACGATAAAGGGATTGAGGGAATCGAAGCTGCCCTGGGCGGCGCGCACCATATCGCCGCCCTTGGGCGCCTGCACATTGACCCAGGGAAAGTGTTCAAAATCCGCCGGCAGCTCGGGGGCATCATAGAGCGAGATACCGTGCACGGTCGGTACCTCACTGACGGGAGCCCCCTGCGCCCCGTGAACGACCAGCCCCATCAGAAGGCCCGCGCCCAGCAGGGCATGCCACCGTTTCATGCCTTTCATGTCAGGCATCTGCCCTCAAAACCGATCCTTCCAGGCACGCAGGGTGGCGAAGGTGGACTGCGCATCCTGCGTATCTCCCTGTTCGGCGGCGCCGCGCTGTACACTCTCCAGATGCGCGCGCATGAAGGGATTGATGATGCGCTCACGGCCGATGGTGCTGGGCAGGGTGGGGCGGTCGAGCTCGCGCGCCTTTTGACACTCTTCCAGCAGGGCATCGCGGGTGCTGTTGTCCGGCTCGGCCGCCTGCGCGAACTTCAGGTTGGCAAGCGTATATTCATGTGCGCCAAAGACCAGCGTGTCATCATCAAGCTCGGCAAAGCGTGTCAGAGCCTGATACATCTGTTCGGGCGTGCCTTCAAAAAGACGCCCGCAACCGCCGCAAAAGAGCGTATCGGCGCAAAAGAGCAGCGACGGCGTTCCGCTGGAGAGGTAGGAGATATGATCCAGGGTGTGGCCGGGCGTGGCCATGACCTCGAAGTGGCGCCCCATCAGTCGGAAGCGGTCGCCTTCCCCGACGGTTTCATCAATTCCGGCGATGGACGGGTTGTCCGGACCGATCACGCGCGCGGAGTAACGTGTTTTCAGCTCGTCGAGACCACCGGTATGGTCCTGGTGATGGTGCGTGATCAGGATGGCTTCAAGGCGTGCACCGGTACGCTCCAGATAGTCGATGACCGGCTGGGCTTCGCCCGGATCGACCACGACAACGCTGCCTGTGTTGTCCTGTTCCATCACCCAGATGTAATTATCCTGGAACGCCGGCAGTGGTTTGACGGTCAACATGACAATCCTCGATAAAGTGGGTTGCAAAAAAGGCGCAATGTGCCCGATGTAACGAATGTTTCGGGTAACCGCCAGCCTCGAAAACCGGGGTGGTCATTAAACGCGATAACCATGCGATCAGGGGCCCTGCATGTCAAATCACCACGCAGACCAGGCAACGTTCAGCGAACAGTTCCTGGCCGGGCAGCACTACTGGCAGACCGCCCACGGCAGGCGACAGTGGCAGGCAGAGCAACAGTGCCTGCATCAGGAGGTGCTGGCCCGATCCGGCGTGCAGCATGCCCTTGAGCTCGGCGTTGCCCCGACACTGCTGGCCCATGACGGCATTCGCCACCGCATCCGGTGGGCGCCGCAGCGTGATCTGGCCGAACACCCCTCGACCCTGGTCTGCCGTCCGGAAGCCCTGCCGCTGGCCGATGAGGCGCTGGAGCTGGTGCTGGTCCACCATCTACTGGAAGTGGCGCCCCAGCCCGGCCGCCTGCTGCGTGAAGCCGCGCGTGTCACCAGCGACAGCGGCCGTCTGATCCTGATCGGCTGGCACCCGCTGGGCATTGCCGGACCGGCGAGACTCAAGCGGTGTCACGATCGTTTCTATCAGCGTAGCCAATGGCTGACACCCGGGCGGCTGCGTGACTGGCTGAGCTTTATCGACTTCAACATCGAGCGGATCGATTACTGCGGCTTTGTGCCCTTCGAAAATACGCCGGACTGGCTTCTCATGGAGACCTGGGGACGCCGCCACAATCTGCCGCTGGGGCGGGCATGGGTGATCAGCGCCAAACGCCAGATGTGTCGCATGATTCCGCTCAAAAAGCGCTTTGACCCTGGTGCCATGCTCGGCAACAGGGCCTCCACCCTGGCCTGCGTGGCCCATGAGATACCTCCCGATGCTACCTTCGAACCCGTCGCCCCCCGGGAGAAACGGCCATATCCGGCTGACCGTCCCCGGTGCGCACCATACCATCCGACAGCGCCCCCGGCTGTCGTGGCATAATGAGCATCTGATACCGCAAACCACGAGGCGCGCAGTGAACGATGACGTACGTCCCCATGTCACTATCCACACGGACGGCGGATGTCGGGGCAACCCGGGGCCGGGCGGATGGGGCGCGGTCCTGCGCAGCGGGACGCATGAAAAGTGTCTGAAGGGCAGTGAAGCACATACCACCAACAACCGCATGGAGCTGATGGCTGCCATCTCCGCACTGCGGGCCCTGACCCGCCCGTGTCGCATCGACCTCTGGACCGACTCGCAGTACGTTCGCCAGGGCATTACCCAGTGGATTCACAACTGGGTCAAAAAGGACTGGAAAACCGCCTCGAAGGCACCGGTCAAGAATGCCGAGCTCTGGAAAATGCTGCTGGAAGAGTCTCGCAGACACGATATCGAATGGCACTGGCTCAAGGGCCATGCCGGCCATGAAGGCAATGAACTGGCCGACCAGCTGGCCAATGACGCCATGGATGAATTCAGGACAAGCGAGAAAACGCCATGAGACAGATCGTTCTTGATACGGAAACCACCGGCATCGAAATCAGGGACGGGCATCGCCTGATCGAAATCGGCGGCGTCGAGGTCATCAACCGTCGTCTGACCGGTCGCCACTATCACCAGTACATCAACCCCGAACGCGCCATCGACCCGGAAGCCATCGAGGTGCATGGCATCACCGACGAGCGCGTGGCCAATGAGCCGGTGTTTGCCGATATCGCCCATGAGTTCTGGGAATTCGTGCAGGGAGCGGAGCTGGTCATTCACAACGCGCCCTTTGACGTGGGCTTTCTCGATCACGAGTTCGCCATGGTCAATCGGGCACGCGGTAACGATGCGCTGGGGCCGCTGGCTTCGAAATGCGGCATTCTTGATACGCTGAAAATGGCACGCGATCGCCATCCAGGGCAGCGCAACAACCTGGACGCCCTGTGCAAGCGCTACGATATCGATAACGGCCGCCGCGAGCTCCACGGCGCTCTGCTGGATGCCGAAATCCTCGCTGATGTCTATCTGGCCATGACCGGCGGTCAGACCGCTCTGACGCTTGGGGCCGAGCAGTACGGCGACAGCAGCGACACCGGCAACAGCGGCACAACCGGCTTTGCCATTCGACGTCTGGCTGCCGACCGGGCGCCGCTGCGCGTGATTGCTGCCAGCGATGAAGAGGCGCAGGCCCATCAGCAAAAGCTGGCCGGTCTGAGAGAGAAGGGCGGCTGTCTCTGGGATCAACTGGGAGGTTGAAGTGCTGACACGCGATATTCGCACGCTTGTCGACCGCCATGAAGGCTATCTGATCCGCATTGGCGAACACGGTATCGCCGACAACGGCCAGGGCGGCATTCTACAGCCGCGCGCACGCTGGCCCGACGGGGCCATCGCCATCGGCTACTGGAACGAGGTGCCGGTTGCCGTGTTATCGGAACAGGGAGAAGAACAGTGGCTGCCGGCACGCCACTGGCTGGGTACGCTGCCCGAACAATCCTTCGGGCTGATCTCCACGGCACTGCAGATCGTACGCTGGTCGCAGGATCATCGCTTCTGTGGCCGCTGCGGTACACGCATGCGCCGTCGCCCCGGCGAGTTCATGATGGCGTGCCCGGCCTGCAGCTTTCGAAGCTATCCCAGAATTTCACCCTGCATCATTACGCTGGTGACCTGGCGTGATCAGCTGCTGCTGGCACGCAGCCCGCGCTTTCCCACCGGACGCTTCAGTACACTGGCCGGCTTTATCGAGCCCGGCGAATCGGCAGAAGAAGCGGTTCGGCGTGAGGTCTTCGAAGAAGTGGGCGTACAGGTCGGGCGCGTCAGCTATTTCAAGAGCCAGTCATGGCCGATGCCCCATTCTTTCATGATGGGATTCTACGCCGAGGCGGCCAGCCGTGATATCCATATCGACGGCATCGAGATCGAGGCCGCCGACTGGTTTACCGCCGATCAATTGCCGGGGCTGCCGCCTTTCTATTCCATCTCGAGCGCCCTGATCGAGAACTTCCTGCGGGGCAGCGCTCCCCGGGAGTAGACGCTCGAGCCGGGGTGGCGCCAGGGGGTCAGGTGTCGCCGCGGCGACGAAACAGACGGGTCAGGCGAGACGCCAGCATGATATCGCCACGGGCGCGCACCTTGCCCGACATGACCGCCTGCATACCGCTGAGCTCCTTGTTGATCAGTCGCTCGAAGGTGCGGGTGTCCGTCATCAGCGTCACGGAAGGGGCGTGATGATCTCCTTCCTGAATATCCAGCGTGCCATCATCGATCGCGACGAAATAGCGTGGCCCTTCAGCCAGTTCGAGCTGCAGGGTCTCATGGACACCCGCTGCCGCTTGCGCATCAAAGCGTTCGTGAAGTTTTGCAATCAGGGGCGCGGTATCGACCATCGTTATGTCCGGTTGATGAGTAAAGGGTACATGATAGCCATTTCACGACGGGCAGGCCGTGTTGCCCAGCACGTCGGGGTGTCATGTGCGATGATGGCGCGCATTCTATCCGTTATGACCGGGAGGTTGAAAACGTGGGCGAATGGTTATCCAGCTACGCGCTGTTTCTGGCACAGAGTGTCACGGTGGTCGTGGCCATTGCCGTGGTCCTGATGCTCATGGTCCGGGCACGCAGCCAGCGCCAGGGGCGCAGTGCCAGGCTTCATGTGCGCAATCGTGGAGAATATTTTCGGCGCCATCGCGAAACACTTGAGGATGCCACCCTCGGGGAAGGGGCGCGCGAGCGCCATATCAAGGACCGCCTGAAGGCGCGCAAGGCAGAACAAAAGCGTGCGAAAAAGCACAAGCAGGCCGATGAAGGCCATCACACGCTCTGGGTGCTCGATTTCGACGGTGACCTGCGCGCCTCTCGCGTGCCCGCCTTCACGGAAGAGATCACCAGTGTGATCGCGGCCGCCCGTCCCGGCGATGAGGTGCTGGTGCGCCTGCAGTCGGGCGGGGGACTGGTACACGCCTACGGGTTGGCCAGTGCCCAGCTCGACCGCCTGCGCGAGGCAGGGCTCAAGCTGACGGTCAGCGTCGACAGGGTGGCCGCCAGCGGCGGTTACATGATGGCCTGCTGTGCCGATCATCTGATCGCGGCCCCCTTTGCGGTCATCGGCTCGATCGGTGTGGTCGCTCAGGTGCCCAATCTGCACCGCCTGCTCAAGAAAAACGATGTCGATGTCGAGATCCTGACCGCCGGGCGCCACAAGCGAACGCTCACCGTGCTGGGTGAAAATACCGAGGAGGGCCGGCAAAAGTTTCTGGACGACCTTGAAAGAACGCATGATCTGTTCAAGTCATGGGTGGCGTCCCGCCGCCCGAGGCTGGATATCGAGCAGGTCAGCGAAGGGGATATCTGGTACGGCCAGCAGGCCATCGATTCGGGACTGGTCGATGAGGTCAATACCAGCGAGGCCTGGCTGCAGGCGCGCAGCGAGCAATGGCGAATTCTGGAAGTCGGTCTCAAACCGCAGCGCTCGATGCTGGAGCGTCTTGGCAAAGGTAGCGAAAGTGCCCTTGAGCGTGGCATCGATCGCGCCATCGATCGCGTAGTGCGGCTGCGCTGGGAAAAACAGTAACGCTTGGGCAAACGACAAGCGGCCTGCCCCCTGTCAGGGGCAGGCCGCTTATTGAGACCACGCACTCGGATCAGGACCGGTCGAGTCCTGCCAGCGTATCGATGACTGCCTCGGCGTGTTTGCCACGCAGGGAGTAATAGATCGTCTGGGACGCACGACGCGTACTGACGAGCTCTTCGCGACGCAGCACAGCCAGATGCTGGGACAGCGCCGATTGGCTCAGGTCAAGTTTACTGTTCAGCTCCGACACGGACATTTCTCCCTCCCTGAGAAGACAGAGAATGCGTAGCCGATTTTCGTTGGCCATGGCCTTGAGCAGCGGTGCAGAATCGAGAATGACCATTTCGCACCCCGCTGTCGCGATCGGTGCAGTGGCACATACACTCATTTTTAACTCCTTGTGAAAAAAGACGCTCTGCCTGTTGACGCGCTGTTGTCCAATGGCGGTTCCGGCAAACAGCGGCGTCTGAACAGGGCAGTACCGTGTGCCATGGCCATGATGAACCCTCTCATCAAAGGGCCTCTGGATTAGCGCTCACGGTTAGATGATTTTATACCTTTCTGGTTCACGGAAATCGATTAAAAAACCTGATCATGCTCATATTTGACTATGCCAGAATGCGTATCGCGCTTTCCGTGCTCTGTATCTTTCATATTCTGGTCATTGCCGCGAGCAATTACCTGGTTCAACTGCCCATTACGCTGCTGGGATTTCACACCACCTGGGGCGCCTTCAGCTTTCCCTTTCTCTTTCTGGCCACCGACCTGACCGTTCGTCTCATGGGGCGCCATGCCGCAAGGCGGTTGATCGCTCGCGTCATGCTGCCGGCCCTGGTGGTTTCCTACCTGGTCTCCGTGGTGTTTCAGCAGGGGCAGTGGCGCGGTATGGAAGCGCTTTTGTCCTTCAATCCTTTTGTCGGTCGTATCGCACTGGCAAGCTTCATGGCGTATGCCCTGGGCCAGGCGCTGGATATCATGGTATTCGACCGTCTGCGCCGCCAGCGCCCCTGGTGGCTGGCGCCGGTCGGCTCCACGGTGCTGGGCAATCTGCTGGATACCTTTATTTTCTTTTTCGTGGCGTTCTGGCACAGCCCCGACCCCTTCATGGCAGCGCACTGGATTGAAATAGCGCTGGTCGACTATGGTGTGAAACTCATCATCAGCCTGATGCTGTTCCTGCCCCTTTACGCCATGCTGCTGATCTGGCTGCAGCGATGTCTGCTGCGGCTATCCGGCGTGGAATCAGCAGGAGCGGGTGGCATGAAACACCGGTGAGAGGCACACCCGATAGGGGTCGAGGCATCAGGGCGTCACTATGGACAGGGTACGGAGACTTCATGAGTATTGAGCTTCACCATGCGGATTCAGGCATGCCGGAACAGGCAGACGCGCCACCGCTTGTCGTGTTGCATGGTCTTTTTGGCAGTGCCGACAACTGGCGCTCCCACGTCAAACACTGGCGCCGGACGCGACGCGTGGTGGCCGTGGATCTGCGCAATCATGGCCGCTCCCCCCACGCCCCCGGCATGGGATATGACGCGATGGCAGCAGATGTGCTGGAGGTACTGGACAGGCTGGATATTCGGCAGTGCGACCTGCTGGGACACTCGATGGGCGGCAAGGTCGCCATGACGCTGGCCCGGCACCACCCGCAGCGGGTGAAGCGCCTGATCGTGGCCGATATCGCCCCGGTGGTCTACGAGCACGGCCATGACGATATCTTTCGTGCCCATCGGCTGGTCGAGGATGCGCTGCCGGAATCCCGCAAGGAAGCCGATGATGCCATGGCCGGGGCCATCGACAGCCAGACCACAAGGCAGTTTCTGGCCACCAATCTGGCGCGCGATGATCAGGGCATTCTGGGCTGGCGTGTCGGGCTTGATTTCATCGAGGAAGGGTACGGTGACATCGTGGCGCCGCCGGGGGGAGACACCCCCTTTGAGGGGCCAACGCTGGTGCTGCGCGGCGAACATTCCGACTACATCACGGACGAGACGCTACCGATCATTGCCGAGGTCATGCCGGCATCAAGGGTTGAAACCATCAAGGGGGCCGGTCACTGGCTGCATGCCGAGCAGCCCGAGGCCTTTCTACAGTCCATCGATGATTTTCTGAACGTACGCTAGGCCGGGGCACAGCCCCGCCTGTTATCCCGCTTGAGAGATCAGTTTTCGAGCGGGATAACGGTGATCCCTTCATGCTCGTCGGCCAGAAAGCGCGTCAGGATCTTGTAGGTATCGGCATCAAAGGCGATATCGGTCGCTGCCGGCGCCTGATCCAGCTGCTCGACGCTGCCGAGATAGCACCAGTGATCCACCAGGTGATAGACCACCTCCTGTTCGCTGGCTGCTTCCCGAAAGGCCACGCGTCCGGACCAGGGCCAGTGCTGAATGCGCAGGCGCTCGAGCGCCTCCTGCGCGCGCCGGGTATGGGTTTCCAGACTCTCCTGACCACAGCAGGCCCCGGCACAGCGTCCGATCTGATAGGCAAAGCAGCGCCCCTTGCCGCGCTCGAGCCCCATCACCCGCGGGCACAGGCGCTGCTGCTCGACAATACCGCTTAGCGCCTGAGTCGCCTCGCGACGTGATCGAAACATGCCATAGCGCGTTCCCGAAACATCCTCCTGCAGCGCCTGCTGCCCGGCCAGCTGCGGGGCCTGTGCCTGTGTCGGCCAGTACCAGGTGTGCAGACCAGCGTTGCGCCGCAGCCGACGGTTGTAGATGGGAGAGAGCTGCTTGATCAGGCGCGCCTCGAGCAGCTGCGCGCCCAGATCGCCCGCGGTTTCATGCCACTCCAGATGACGGGTCTGCTGACAGATCTTCATTTCGCGATCGTTGCGGTGATCGCTGTTGAAATGACTCAGCACCCGGGAGCGCAGATTAACACTCTTGCCCACGTAAAGCGGCAGGCGGTTGTGCCCGTAAAAGAGATAGACGCCGGGCCGGGCGGGCAGCTCGTCCAGCAGCCCGGGGTCAAGCTGGGCGGGCAGGCTGCGACGGCGCTCCTGCTCGAGGACATGCTGTTCGATCTGCTCAACGCAGTGGTGCCGTGACCAGTACTGCCAGACAGAAAACAGCGTCAGGGCATCCCCCAGTGCCCGATGGCGCGGGGGGTGCGGCTCGATTTGATAGCGCGCCAGAAGGGCATCCAGACCATGATGGTGCGAGCCTCTATCCAGCGCCCGAGACAGCTTGAGCGTGCAGACCACGCGGCGGCGAAATTCCCGCCCCAGCCGGCGAAACTCGTTGCGCAGAAAGCTGTAATCAAAGCGGGCGTTGTGAGCGACCAGCCAGCCATCTCCCAGCCACTGTTCGAATCTGTCGGCAATCGCCTCAAAGTCCGGCGCACCGCTGACCAGGGCATTGTCGATGCCGGTCAGTGTGGCAATGCGCTCGGGAATATCGATACCGGGGTCCACCAGGGTTTCAAAACGATCAACGATCCGGCCGTCAAGTACGCGCAGGGCCGCAATCTCGGTAATACGATCCCGTGTGGCGCGTGTGCCCGTGGTTTCAAGATCGATAAAGACCAGCGGGGTGTCTGCCAGCGGCGGATGCGCCTGCATCCCGGGATGAGATGACATGACCGGAGTCTCCCGACGCCTGTGGCGCCCTGCTAAAACACGAAAAGGAAATCCGCCTGCAGACTGAGCATCATGGCCGCAGGCGACGCACTGGATTCAGGATAGCTATCGAAACGTCAGGACGGGTAACGGGAGATGTTAACGGCTGGTCATGCGGGAGATGGAATCCGGCACCAGATGCGGATTATCGGCCAGAAAACGGTGCATGGCGGCCACGGTTTCATCGCTGCAGTGATGCTCGATGCCCTCGGAATCCGCCCGCGCGATGCTTTCGGGAACGCCAAGGGCCAGCAGCGCCTGCAGTACGACCCGATGGCGCGCCGCTACCTTGTGCGCCAGCTCTTCCCCCAGATCGGTCAGAAAGATGCCGCGATAGGGACGAGCATTGACCAGACCATCACGCTTGAGACGCGTTACCACCTTGGACACCGCAGCCGGGCTGACCCCGAATCGATCAGCCAGATCACTGGCACGAGCCTCACCCAGATGACGATGCAGGTGCGCAATTTCCTCGACATAGTCCTCTACCAGTTCACGCTGGTGATCCTGGCGCACACGCTCAAAATGTTCGTGGTGGGACGTTGATGGCATGACTCTCTCTTGATCGATCGCCGAAACGGGAATAAAAGTAACACATAAAAGTTGACTATTATAATAAGGATTGTAAACCGGCCCCGCCCCGGACGGGGCCTGTCACAACGGGCATTCTGGCATGTCTTTCGGGTGCCGTGCCCGCGGTTTTTTGTCGTGACCAGGGGCAGGCGTCATGCCCCCGGACCATCCGTAACAGGGTCTGTCAGTGGCCGGCGGCATTGACGTCTTCAGCCAGACGCCCGACAGGCGCACGTTTCTGGATCACGCCACGGTCGAGCAAAAAGTTCTCGAAATCCCGGTAGCGGGCAGTATCAAGGGCAGCAGGGCGCAGTGCAAAGCGGGCGATGCTGGCCTCCCAGGCCTGATGGTTGACGTCGTTGTCCAGCGAGTCGTCATAGGCCTTGAACAGTTCCCAGCCTTCATCGGGGTGGTTGACGATCCACATCGTCGCCTTCTCGATGGCCTTCATGAAGCGCGCTATCAGCGGGCGTTTCTCATCCAGCGTCTCGGTGCCGGCCAGAAAGATCAGCTCGTCGTAAATGGGAACGCCCTGCTCCTCGATAAAGAAGGCGCGGCCCTCGACCCCTTCCTGAGCCAGCTGCGCCGGCTCGAAATTACGAAAGGCGCCTGTCACGCCATCGACTCGTTGGCTCAACAAAGCCGGGGTGAGGGCAAAGTTGACGTTAACGGGTTCGATATCGTCCATATCAAGCCCCGAGTGGTTGAGCATCGCCGCCAGCAGGACCTCTTCGACACCGCCGACCGAGTAGCCCACGCGCTTGCCCTTGAGATCGCCAAGCTGATGAATGTCGCTGTCGGCCCGCACCATCAGCACGTTCAGCGGTGTGCCGATCAGGGTGCCGACCCGCTTGACCGGCAGCCCTTCATCGACCTGCAGGTGAAGCTGGGGCTGATAGCCCAGCGCCAGATCCTCGCGGCCGGCGGCCACCAGCTTGGGCGGGGCGGTGGGATCGGCCGGCGTGTCGATGGTGACCTTCAACCCCAAATCCCGAAAGAACCCCTTTTGCTGCGCGATGATGATCGGGGCGTGGCTGGGATTAACGTACCAGTCCAGCATCAGGCGCAGAGAGGCCTCGGGCGGTGAGGATAAAGGCGCCGGCGCACCCTCGCCGGCGCGTTCATCAGCCCTGGCAGCGCCGGTCATGACAACGGCCACGATGGCCACAAGACAGAATCGATCCAACAGTTTTTTCATGTCGTTTCTCCATTGATCAACGCCTGTGAGCCGGTACGGTCCGGCTGCCAGGGCATGGCCAGACGGCACAGGCGATCGACGGTAAAATAAAGCGTGATGGTCATGATCAGCAGCACGATCAGGGCGGCGAACATCAGATCGGTCTGCATGCGGCCATTGGCCTGCAGCATGAGATAGCCAAGACCGGCACTGGAACCAACCCATTCGCCGATGATGGCACCGATGGGCGCCGCGGTAGCCGCCATGCGAAGGCCCGATGCCAGTGAGGGCAGGGCCGCCGGCAAGCGTATATAAAACAGCCGGCGATTGGCGCTGGCTCCCATGGTGGTCGCCAGATCAAGCCAGCCGGTCCGGGTCTGACGCAGCCCGTCATAGCAGGTCGAGGCGATCGGAAAGTAGATGATCAGTGTCGCCATGACGATCTTCGACCCCGGTCCGTAGCCGAACCAGAGCACCAGCAGCGGGGCGATGGCAAAGACCGGTATGGCCTGGGTCAGCAGCAAAAGCGGCAGCACGGTCGAGCGCAGAAAGGCCCAGCGCGACAGCGTCAGGGCAGTCACCGTGCCCAGCAGCGTGCCGCAGGCGAAGCCGGCCAGGATTTCACCCAGCGTGACCAGGCCGTGATGCCACAGTAGCTCTGGCTGTGCGACCAGGGTGTGCATGACGCTTGACGGCGCCGGCAGCATGTAGCGCGGCGCGCCAAGCGCCACCACCAGCTGCCAGACCCCCACCAGCAGGGCGGTGGCCAGCAGCAGTCGTAGCAGGGGACGGATCAGGGTGTATCTCATGCCGCCCGCTCCGTCAGCGTCTTTAAAAGCTCGCCATGATGATGGCTCATCGATGCCGAGGCCGGATCACGCGGCGGCTGGCTTTCGGGTGGCAGAACGCATTCGATATGGGCGGGGGTGCCGCGCATGATCAACAGCTGATCGCCCAGGCGCAGCGCTTCAAGAGGATCATGCGTCACCATGACCACAGTGCAGTCCGACAACAGCTCACAGGCCCGGGCATGTATATCGAGCCGGGTAATGGCATCCAGGGCAGCAAAGGGTTCATCCATCAGCACCAGCGGTGCCTGTTCATAGAGCGTGCGGGCCAGCGCCACCCGGGCCCGCTCGCCACCGGACAGGGTCTGTGGATAGCAGCGTGCAGCCCAGCCCAGTCCGGTCTTCTCGAGAAGCGCCATGGCACGATCGCCATCCCCGCGCTCGCCGCGCATGACCGCACCCAGCTGCACGTTATCGATGACACGCCGCCAGGGCAGCAGCAGATCCTGCTGCCCCATCCAGGCGATACGTTGGTCAAAGGGGCGCTGCCGGTCATCCACCAGCGTCAGACGAGCGTCGCTTGAAACGTTCAGGCCTGCCATCAGGCGCAGCAGCGAGCTCTTGCCGCAGCCGCTTCGGCCCAGCAGACAGCTCCAGCTGGCAGGGGGGAGCGACAGCGAGACATCGTCAAACAGCACACGTTCGCCAAAGGCCAGGCGTGCCGCGTGCACCCGGAGTCCGCCAAAGGGATGAGCGTCAAGGGATGAAGGTGTCTGTGACATGAAAGCCCTTTTAAAGGGCGAAGGGCACGGCTGGCGTGATTCGAAATCCCTCCGCCGGCATGAACCGGATCAGGTAATGGGTGCCGTGGTGACACCTTGCGGGTTGTGGCCGGACCACTCTCAGCATCGATTCCTGTCGATACACCCCGTTCGAACACCGCAGAGTCTAGCGCCTCGCAACGGCATCCACCATGGTTTCCTGTCTGCCGACAGGTGCCATCGCCCTTGATGACAACATAAAGCACTTTTTTAACGAAGCGTTATTTGCATACTAAAGGGCAGGTCGGCCATTGCCGGTGCCTTTCATCAACCAGGGCGGTCTCTGCATGACACCATCGTGCGAACTTACCGAGCGACTCTCCTTCTTTCTGGGGCGCCCCCTCATTGCCCAGCCGCTGGACTGGGAAGATGCATCCAACTGGCGCTGGAAAAGCGATGCCCTGTCGCCGGAAATGATCCGCATGGCGCGAACCAGCATCAATGATCCCTTCTGGCACGGGCTGTGGGCGCTGTTCGGCTTTGATCGCTGGGCACACGCCGAGCATCTGACGCGTCTGGCCGGTAACCTGCCGGCGCACCTGCCCATGCTGCCGCTGCCCATGACCTGGCTGGGCTCCCTTCAGGGCGCTCCGATCTGGAGCCAGCCCTGGCGCGCAGGCCGTACCGCCACCATGGACACGACGTTTACCTCGCGGCTGGGCGAGCAGGTCGGGCGTCTTCATGCTGTCCCTGTCTCGGGCTGGGGCCACCCGCTGGCCGAGGTATGGCCGCTGTCACAATGGCCGGGGCGAGTAAAACGGTATCTCGAGCAGTACATGCCACCGACCGTCCTTCGGGACCTGCCGGCCGAGGTGCCCGTGCCGAACAGTGCTGTCTGGTGCCTGCCGGATCTGCGCAATGACCAGTTCATGCAGGGGGCGACGGACTGGTGCTGGAGCGACTGGGAGGCGCTGGTATGGGCGCCGCGGGAGTTTGACTGGGCATTGATCGAAATGCTGATCACCGATGCCGATCAGCAGCGCTGTTTCCTGGATCGCTACTGGCCGTTTTGTGATGTCATTGATATCGGGGCACACCGACGGATCTGTCGGGCCATCCTGTGGCGGTTCAACTGCTTTGGCCCGTGCCTCTGGCCACAGGTGCGGGATGCGCCGTGCTGGCTCGATCAGCATTGAACACGGTGCTGGCTGAAAGCCTGTTGGATCATGGTCATCGGGACGCAAGGGTGATATGAGAGGGCGATCATGGCACACTACCCCTTATTACAAGAGGTTATTAAAGAAACGCCGTGACCGACTTTAACAGCATATTTTTGATTGGCGGGTTACTGGTGGCCCTGAGCATTCTGGCCAGCCGGGTGTCTGCACGTATCGGCCTGCCGCTGCTGCCGCTGTTTCTGGGCATCGGCATGTTCGCCGGTGTCGACGGTCTGGGGCTGATCGATTTCGGGGATTACAATCTGGCCTACCTGATCGGCCAGCTGGCCCTTGCCATGATCCTGCTGGACGGCGGCCTTCGAACCCGCCTGAAGACCTTCAGGGTAGGGCTGCGACCGGCGCTGTCGCTGGCCACGCTGGGCGTCTTTCTGACCAGCGGCCTGACCGGGCTGTTCGCCATGTGGGTATTCGACCTCAGCCTGTTTCAGGGGCTTCTGGTCGGCGCCATCGTGGGCTCCACGGATGCTGCGGCCGTTTTTTCCATGCTCAGCGGGCAGGGCATCCGTCTCAACGAGCGCGTCGGCGCCACACTCGAGATCGAATCGGGCACCAATGACCCGATGGCGATCTTTCTGACACTGATTTTGTCGCAGACCCTTGCCGGTTCGATCAACAGTGTCTCCGGTACGCTTTTGATGTTTGTCGAACAGTTCGGTATCGGGGCGGTGGCCGGCGTCGCCAGCGGCTGGCTGGTGGGGCGCTTGCTGCGCTGGCTGGACCTGGCGCCGGGGCTTTATTCGCTGCTGGCCGCGGCCCTGGGCTTCAGCGTTTTCGCCCTGACCAACATGCTGGGCGGCAGCGGCTTTCTGGCCATCTATCTCGCCGGTGTCATGATCGGCAATATTCGCGGCAAGCATCTCGAGTTCATCCTGCCTGTCCATGACGGCCTGGCCTGGTTGAGCCAGATCGGGCTCTTCTTGACGCTGGGGCTTCTGGTCACGCCCAGTGAGATGGTCGACTACGCCTGGTCCAGCGTCATGGTCGCCGTGGTACTGATCTTTCTGGCCCGCCCCCTGGCGGTACTACTGAGCCTCAAGCCCTTTTTCGGCTTTCGCTGGCGAGAGCTTGCCTTCATCTCGTGGGTGGGCCTGCGCGGGGCCGTGCCCATCGTGCTGGCCATCTTCCCGGTCATCGCCGGCGTTGAAAATGCGTCGCTCTATTTCAACGTGGCCTTTTTCGTGGTGCTGATCTCCCTGATACTGCAGGGCACCACGATCGGCCACATGGCGCGCTGGCTCAGGGTCGAAGTGCCGGCGGAAACCGCGCCGGCCCGACGTCGATTGCTGGGTGTCCTGCCTGAAGACGACTACGAAATGTTCGTCTACAGGGTCGACAGCAAGCGCGTCGAGAACATGCAGCTGAGGATGCTTCGTTTTCCTTCCGGGGCACTTGTAGCCGCCATCTTTCGCGAACACGCCATGATTCACCCTACCGGAAGCACACGGCTGCAGGCGGGGGATATCGCCTGCGTCATTGCCCGGACCCACGATCTCAACGCCATCAACCATCTTTTCAATGGCGATGCCGAACTCAAGCGGGAACGTGATTTCTTCGGCGCCTTTGCCCTGTCGGGCGAGGCACTTATGGGCGACGTGGCCGACGCCTATGGTCTGACCCTGTCACGCTGGGAGCGCGAGGAAACGCTTGGCGCCTTCATCGCGCGTCGCGTTGGAGGCTATCCGGTCGTGGGGGATGACATCGACTGGCACGGCATTCACTGGATCGTACAGGACGTGGAGGGCAACAACGTCACGCGTGTCGGTATTCGACTGCACGGCTAGCCTGAGTACCGGACACAACAACGCCCGCTGATCAGCGGGCGTTGTATCATCAACAGGCGCGTCTCAGTTCATCATGCGCCACTTGTTGTTTTTCTGCGATGTCGCCGGCAGTGGCTCATCGTCATGATCCAGCTGGATGCGTGTCGATTCATCCAGCAGATCGCCCTGGGGCGTACACTCCTGAAACTCTCCCGCATGCCCCGGACGGTCACCGACATCGTAAACGGCAGGCGGGTTGTTGCCCTCATGCTCGTTCTCTCGTTCCATGTTGCCTTTGGTGAAACCGCGTCCGCTGTTGGCCATTTGAACCTCTCCATGTCATCGAGTCATCCTGAAATGAGCCTAGGCAAGGCGGCATCACTCTGCAACCAGAGTCGGAGAGAGCACGACACTGACAGGGCAGGCACGCCCTGTCAGCGGCCGGACCCTTCGATATCGCTCAACTGTTGAAAGGCGCGCACGGCACTGTCAGTCATGCCCTGTTGGCGATAGCTGGCTTCGAGGTTGATAAAAAGTTCCATCATCTCGTCACTGAGGTAGAGGCTTTCCACTCTGCAACCATCCTTCCAGAGCTCCAGACAGGGCTCGCCCGACTCACACGGCTGCTGAATGACCTCGCACGAGGTCCGATCACGGGCAGCATCGGCGGTCTGCTGCAAACGAACGGATGTCACAACGGTTGCCTCGGTAAGTGAATCGAAGCGTCAACAGTAAGTGCAAGTGTCCCGGTTGTAAATTTTCCGGGCATAAAAGTGATCAGCCATGCGATGGGCTGTCTGCCACGGCGGATCGACGCCGTCGGCCGGAAAGGGGCGTTATCTGCCTTTTTGGCTGTACACGCTGCTCGGGGTGGCGAAAAATAGAAAAAGCCTGTCGATCCATGATCGACAGGCTTTTTGAAATAGTGGCGGAGGGACAGGGATTCGAACCCTGGAAGGGCTACAAACCCTTGGCGGTTTTCAAGACCGCTGCAATCGACCACTCTGCCATCCCTCCGACTTACGGCGATGCATCTTAACAACCTGTCAGCAGACGTCAAGGAGCTTAATTCAATCAAAAGGGGCACGGCTTGCAGAGACAGCATTTGAAGCTCATTCTTGGTTAAAATTCCACCATAATCAGACACAAGGCAGGGAGTGTTCCATGGTCGATAGAACCTATGGGGTCTCGCAAACCGGGACCAAAAGCGTCGAATCACACAAGGTATTGCGCAATACCTACATGCTGCTTGCCATGACACTGCTCTTCTCGGCCGTTACTGCCGGGATCGCGATGTCGATGGGCATCCAGCGCATGAACATTTTTGTATTCTTCATTGGCGCCTACGGGCTGATGTTTCTGGTCCACAAGACCGCCAACTCGGCAGCAGGTCTGCTGTCTACCTTTGCGTTTACGGGATTCATGGGCTTTACTCTCGGGCCGATCCTCAGTGCCTATCTGACGCTGTCCAACGGTCCGCAGCTGATCATGACGGCGCTGGGCATGACGGCGGCCACCTTTGTGGGGCTGTCAGCGGTGGCGCTGATTACCCGCAAGGATTTCAGCTTTCTGGGCAACTTCATCATGGCCGGCGCGATCGTGCTGATTCTGGCCATGGTGGTGGCGATGATCTTCAACATCTCGGGGCTGGCGCTGGCCGTCTCGGCAGGCTTTGTCCTGTTTGCCTCGGCCGTGATCCTGTTTGAAACCAGCCAGATCATCCATGGCGGGCAGACCAACTACATTCTGGCCACCATCAGCCTTTATGTGGCCATCTATAACCTGTTCATCAGTCTGCTGTCGCTTCTGGGGATGTCCTCCAGCGACTGATCCATCGACACATCATGATCTGTTAGTATGAAACCCCTGCCTTCGGGCAGGGGTTTCTTTGTTTCGAGAGGCTTGCTTCAGGAGAGATATCTTGGCCTCACAAGGATTGACCTATGCCCTGATGGTTCAGGGGGCACCCTACAGCCAGCAGGCGTCTCACAGCGCGCTGCGCTTTGCCGAGGCCCTGCCGGCACAGGGACACCGTGTGGCAACGGTCTTTTTCTATCATGACGGCGTCTACAATGCCGCCAGCATGATGTCACCGCCGCCGGATGAACCGCATCTTCTCGAGCGCTGGCGAGCGCTGCACCAGGTGCAGCAGTGTGAGCTGCTGGTCTGCGTGGCGTCGGCCATCCGGCGCGGCCTGCTGGATGACGGTGAGGCGCGGCGCCACGGACATGAACATGCCACGCTTGAGGCTCCGTTCGAGCTGACGGGGCTGGGCCAGCTCATGCAGGCGGCGCTCACTCATGATCGATTGATTACCTTTGCCCCTTGAGGCAAGCATCACAAACAGGGCAGTGACACCATGAGTTCCAGAAGCATACTGGTGATCGTGCGTCACCCACCGCACGGCTCAAGCTGGGTACGCGAAGGGCTTGAAACGGCGCTGGTCGGTGCCGCACTGGGGCAGCCACCAACCATTTTGTTCAGCGGCGATGGCGTGTTGGCGCTGCTTGCCGATCAGCAGCGTGGCGCGCTGGGACAAAAGGGCAGTGCGGCCATGCTGGAAGGTCTGTTTTTGTATGACATCGAGCCGCTCTGGTATGACCGTCAATCGCTTGACGCGCGCGGTGTTGACATCGAGGGGTTGATGCCGGGATGTCAGCAGGCGTGTATTGCCGACATGATCGCCCGGCACGATGTGGTCATGAGCTTTTGATATCCCGTTTTCCCTACCGACTAGAGTCACCATGAACACGCTTCACCTGGTCAATCGCTCTCCTTTCAGCACCCGCATCCTGGACGAGCTTGCTGCTGCCGTCTCGGAGGGCGATCATGTGCTGCTGATCGAGGATGGTGTCTACGCCGCCGCCACAGCGACCTCCCGTGTCCTGCCACAGGGCATTAACCTCTGGGCGCTCGCGGAGGACTGTACGTCAAGAGGCGTGATCCCGATGCCTGAAACAGGCACGCTCGACATGGCAGGCTTTGTGGCCCTGACAGCCAGCACCGAGCGGACGGTCAGCTGGTTTTGAACCGTTGGCCATCCTGACATGTCGTCGATACGACTTTCTCACTGCTTACAACGCCAGACGCCATGACTTCGAACACAACCCCCCTGACGCTTGCAGATGGCACCAGCATCGCACTGGACAGCGACGGCCATCTGCAGAACATCGAAAGCTGGTCCCCCGAAGTAGCCCGCAAAATGGCCGAGCGCGAAGGGCGCGAGTTGACGCCCGCCCACTGGGAAATCATCGAGCTGCTGCGTGATTTTTATGCACGCTTCGAGATGGCCCCTGCCATGCGCGCCCTGGTCAAAACGACCCGCCAGCTGCTGGGAGAAGAGAAGGGCACGTCGATTTATCTGATGTCGCTGTTCCCCGAGAGCCCGGCGCGCGTGGCCGCACGCCTGGCCGGTCTGCCACGCCCCACGAACTGTTTGTAGGTCAAGACTTGAACTTCCTTGCTCATGCCTGGCTTGCGCGCCACGGCAGCGATATCTTCCTGCTGGGCAATCTGGTGGCCGATGGCATCAAGGGGCCGGTGCCGACCACGGCCGAGGCGGAATTCGCCCGGGGCGTGCGGTTTCACCGTCGAATGGATGCCCTGATCGACCAGCATGAGACCACGCTGGCACTCAAGCGGCAGGCGCCCGAAGCGCAGCGGCGTGTCTGCGGCATTGCGCTGGACATCGTCTGGGATCACTTTCTCGCCAGGTGCTATCCCGATGCCGCCCTGAATCGACGCATTCATCGGGTACTGGCCCATCATGACGCCATGATTCCGCCACGGCAGACGCGACTCTTTGAGCATCTGCGGCGCGAGAACTGGCTGGAAGCCTATGGCGATTTCGATTTCACCTGCCGGGCCATCGCCGGCGTGGGCACACGCCTGTCCGGCCCCAATCGACTGGCCGAACTGACGCCCTGGCTTGAGCGGGAATATTCACTGCTGGAAGAGAGCTTTCATGCGATCTGGCCCTGGATGCAGCGCGCGGCATGCGACCATGCCGCCACCCTAGCTGACCAGTAGCAGACACCGGATGCTGTCGCCCGGCGCGACTCGGGAGTGGGCCTTGATGACCGCCAGCGCATTGGCACTGACGCACGATCGCAGAATGGAAGAGTCCTGATCCTCGAAGGCCTCAGCGTGGTAACCACCGTCCTGCCAGTGCAGGGTCACGCGCATGTAGTGATCGCGACCGGCCGTTTCGGTCGTAAACGCCGCTCGAGCGGTCACCTCCGGCAGCGCCTGCATCGCCTCACATCCCTGCAGGCCGCCCATGAGCGGGCGCAGGAAAAGCCATGCGCCGACAAAGCTCGACACCGGATTGCCCGCCAGCCCCACGAAACGGCACTGATCGATATGCCCCAGCGCCAGCGGCTTGCCGGGGCGAATCGACAGGCGCCAGAGATCCAGCTCTCCCAGCGATTCCAGCGCGCGCCGGACGTAGTCGGCATCGCCCACCGAGACGCCGCCGGTTGTCACGATGACATCTACCTGCCTGGAGGCGCGCTCGAGGGCCTGCGTCATGGCCTCGAGCGTGTCCGGCACCTGTTCCACCAGCGATAGTTCGGCGCCAAAGCGCGGCAAAAGATCCATCAGCATGAAACGGTTGCCATTATAGATCTGCCCGGGGGCCAGCGGCTCGCCCGGCAGCTTCAGCTCATCGCCGGTAAAGAGCAGGGCAACCCGGGGTTTGCGGTAGACCGGCAGCCGGTCGAACCCCTGGCCTGCCAGAAACCCGAGCGCTGCACTGTTGAGTCGCGTGCCCCGGTGTACCAGCACCTCATCGGTCGTGATCTCGCGGCCCTTCAGGCGAACGCTGTTACCCGCTTCAAGCCCGGCGGGGATGAAAACGCCCTCGTCACGGACTTCCACCTGCTCCTGCATGATGACGCTGTCCGCGCCGTCGGGCAGGGGCGCACCGGTAAAGATGCGTGCACAGGTGCCTTCTTCCAGTGGCACCGATGATTGACCGGCCATGATGCGCTGGCTGACAGGCAGCACGCCGCCGCTGTCCCGGGCGCGCAGGGCGTAACCATCCATCGAGCTGTTATCAAAGGGGGGCGTGTCATGCCGGGCGTGCAGCGTCTGCGCCAGCACGCGATCACCGGCTGCCTCGAGCGCGACCCATTCATAAGGCAGCGGTTCGAGGCCGTTCGCGAGCGAGTCCAGTGCCTGTTGCGGCGTATGCAGACGACCGCTGTCAGCCATGCTGCCTCCGCCCGGGAATGACTAGATTGGCGAAGTTGCAGGGCTTGTGCCGGCTATCGAGCTGCTCGGCCAGAATGCCCTCCCAGCCGGTGCGACAGGCGCCGGTCGAGCCGGGCAGACAAAACACCACCGTATGGTTGGCAAAACCTGCCAGCGCCCGGCTCTGAATGGTCGAGCTGCCGACATCGTCCTGCGAGAGCCGGCGGAACATCTCGCCAAAGCCTTCGATATGACTGTCAAACAACACGCCAACGGCCTCGGGCGTGGAATCCCGACCGGTAAACCCGGTCCCGCCCGTCGTGATAACAATCTGTACTCGTGGGTCGGCAATCAGGCGCGCCACTTCCGCACGAATCTGATAGAGCTCATCGCGGATGATCTGTCGCGCCACGCAGCGATGCCCGGCGCTTTCGAGCGACTCGATCAGCAGGGCACCGGAGCGGTCGCTGCTCTCATCGCGGGTGTCGGAAATGGTTAAAACGGCAATATCGAGCGGTATGAAATCGTCACTCACGAGGATGCGCTCTCCTTTGCCTTCTGACGCGCTTCAAGTGCCTTGAGCTGTTCCTCGGTGGCCGGCGGCTGATGATGGGCTTTCCACTCACTGTAGGGCATGCCATAGACATGCTCGCGGGCGCTTTCCAGATCGAGCTCGATGTGGCGCTCTTCGGCCGCCGTCACCAGCCACTTGGACAGACAGTTGCGGCAGAAATCGGCCAGAATCATCAGATCGATGTTTTGTACATCGCGATTGTCATCGAGGTGTCTGAGCAGGCGGCGAAAGGCGGCGGCCTCGAGCTCGGTCTGCGTCTGCTTGTCCAGCTGTTCCATGTTCAGACTCCTTGTCAACGTGCTGTATGCCGCAAAAGGTGAGCAAACAGGATAGAGGGATATTGTAGGCGCTCATCAGGGTGGCGAGTAGTCCTTCGACAGCACGGTATACACCGGTCAGACCCGGTCGCCCGGAGCGCACACCGACAGCACCAGCGCATCCGCCTCACTGATGGAGACCTTGGCGTGGCCCATGTCGCTGTCAAAATAGAGGCTATCGCCGGTATCCAGCTGAAGGGGCTCATAGAATTCGCTGTACATCAGAATCGAGCCCTCCAGAACCAGCAGAAACTCCTCGCCGCCATGGCGTACCCAGTCCGGAAACGTCTGAATGCTGCGGGCGCGAACGATGGTCTTGAAAGGTGTCATGAGCTTGGGCGACAGCTGGGTCGATAACAGCTCATGCTCATAGGTGGGGGTCGGGTGCTGTTCACCCTCGCCACTGCGCGTCAGATCCCGTCGCCCGGCATTGCAGGGGGCCCTGCGCGGACTCTTGAGAAGCTGCGGCATGTCCAGCTCGAGCCCGATCATGAGCTTTTGAACGACCACGAAGCTTGGTGACACCAGATCGTTTTCGATCTTGGACAGAGTCGAGCGCGCCACGCCGGTACGACGGCTGACCTCTTCCAGCGTCAGCTGCTGGGCCCGGCGGATTTCACGCAGACGCTCGCCCAGGCGCAGGGGCTCAACGAAAGGCTTCTGCCCGCGGGCAAGGTTCATGCCACCCCCGGTTCTTGTGTCACGATCCGTCATCCTTTCACGAGCATCCTTCAGGTGGCTTCAGCGCGATACAGCTGCCGTGGGTGCCACCATTGCCCGCCCTTGCGTGCGGCTTTGAAGCAATGCCGGCCACGCCTGCCATCAGGGCGCCAGCCGGCTTTTCAACCAGTGGCCGTCGGTGGCGCGCCAGCGATAGCGAATCCGGTCATGCAGTCGGCTGGGCTGGCCCTGCCAGAACTCGATCATGATCGGTACTACCCGGTAGCCACCCCAGTGCGGCGGCCGGTCCACATCATTGTCCTGATAGGCGCTTTCAAAGCGGCGAGTGCGCTCCTCCAGCCACTGACGATTGGGAATTTCCACGCTCTGCTGGGAGATCCAGGCGCCCAGCTGGCTGGCCCTGGGGCGCGAGTGGAAATAGGCATCGGAGACCTCGTCGGAGACCTGCTCGACATGCCCTTCAATGCGCACCTGACGCTGCAGGGTCGGCCACCAGAACACCAGCGCCGCATGCGGGCAGGTGCCCAGTTCGCTGCCCTTGTGGCTCTGATAGCTGGTGTAGAACACCATGCCATTCTCATCGAACCCCTTGAGCAGCACGATACGGGCATGGGGCATGCCTTCGTTGTCGGCCGTGGCCAGTGTCATGACATTGGCATCGTCGCGCTCGCTTTCCAGCGCTGCATTGAGCCACTCCGAGAACAGGGGCCATGGCGTTTCGGGCGTATTGTCGCCGTCGAGAAAGTCTCCGGCATAATCACGACGCAGATCAGAAATGGTGCTCATGAGCGGTTTCCTTGAAGCTTCGCAGAGGCATTACGGACACTGCCTCGTTATATTGTCATGGACATGATCCATGCCCCGGGGGCCGTTTCATTGCAGGTTCGAGGCCTCATCGGCCCGCTGCCAGCGGCGGATGTAAAAGGCATAGCTCCCGGCGCTGAGCAACAGGGTCAGAGCGGAGAGTGCCTCGATCAGGCCCAGCCACCATAGCCCCGGTAACTGAAGCATGGCAGCCCCCTGAATGATATAAAGCACGCTGACAAACGCCAGCCAGCCATAGCCGCGCCGGCGTTCGGTGCGCAGCACAATGCCCAGTAACAGCAGCGGTACGATGCGCACCAGCACGGGCAGCAGTGTTTCCGTGCCACCATACCGGGCCAGCATCAGCCCCGTGATCAGGGTAACCGTCAGAAGCACGGCCCAGCTGATGGCCACGACCCGCCGCGCCCGCTGCCTGGCACCAGAGGCGCCATAGCGCTGTTCGAAGGTACGAAACAGCACGGCTACTGTCCTCTGGTAGTTTCAAGCGCCAGCGCCAGCCGCGCCAGGCGCCTGCCCTGAGCTGTCGCCAGCGCCTGCTCTTCATCATCGATACTGCGATCATTGTCCGGCCCGGCGAAATGACTGGCACCGTAGGGCGTGCCGCCGGTACGCGTGGTGAACATCTCATCCACGCTATAGGGGATGCCTGCAATCACCATGCCGTGGTGCAAAAGAGGGTTCATCATCGTCAGCAAAGTGCTTTCCTGTCCGCCATGGATGCTGGAGGTCGAGGTAAAGACCGTGGCGGGCTTGTCAACCAGCACACCGTTGAGCCAGAGCGTGCTGGTGCCATCCAGGAAGTGTTTGAGGGCAGCCGCCATGTTGCCAAAGCGGGTGGGACTGCCCAGGGCAAGGCCTGCGCAGTCACGCAGATCGTCATGACTGGCATAGACCGGCCCCTCATCGGGGATGTCGCCGGCCACCGCCTCGCACTCGCTGGATACCGATGGCACCGTGCGCAGACGGGCATCGATGCCTCCCACCGATTCGATGCCTGCGGCAATGTGGCGGGCAATATCGCGTGTTGCGCCCTGACGGGAGTAGTAGAGCACCAGTACGTAGGGTCGAGTCATGACATATCCTTGTGGAGGCGATAGAGGCCAATTCTGGCAGGTATGCCACTATTGTGCCCATCGGGACCATGGTTGTCAGGCGCCATCGCCGCTGGCATCGAGACGGCAAAGCGCCTGGCGATCGCCATGTTTGCGACTACAATCAAGTGGTTATCGTCAGGAGCAGGACACGGTGAGACGTTTTTCCCTACCCCGATTTCCATGGTGGTTGCTGACGCCGTTCAGGGCGCTGCTGGCACTTTTCAAGCGCTTCAACGCGCATGATGGCCTGCAGACCGCCGCGTCGCTGACCTACACCACCCTGTTCGCCGTGGTCCCGCTGACCACCGTAGCGTATTCCCTGTTCGCCGCCATACCGGAATTCCAGGAGGCCGGCGACCGTATCCAGCAGTTCGTGTTTCAACAGTTCGTGCCCGAGACGGGGCAGACCATTCTGGACACGCTGCGAGGCTTTACCCAGCAGGCTCGTGGATTGACCATGGTGGGGGTGGTCTTTTTGCTGGTGACCTCGATTCTGATGATGATGACCGTGGAAAATGCGCTCAACCGCATCTGGGGCGTTCGCCACAATCGCCACGGCTTGATGGGGTTTCTGGTGTACTGGGCCGTTTTGACGCTGGGGCCCATCCTCATCGGCAGCGGTTTTTTGCTGTCCTCCTATCTGGCCTCCATCAGCGTGTTGAACTCGGCCGCCTCCTGGCTGGGCGGCAGCGATTTCATACTGCATTTTCTGCCGCCGATTCTGAGCTTTCTGGCCTTTCTGTTCATCTATATCACTGTGCCCAACGCCCGGGTGCGCTTCAGGCATGCCGCCGCCGGGGCGCTGCTGGTCTCGGTATCGCTGGAGCTGGCCAAGTGGGGCTTTTCCATCTTTGTGACCAATTTCCCCTCCTATCAGATCCTGTATGGCGCCTTTGCAGCGGTGCCGCTGTTTCTGATCTGGATATTTCTGAGCTGGTTCATCATCCTGATGGGGGCCGAACTGGCGGCCTGGCTGGGAGAAATCCAGCGCGCCGACTGGCGTCGCTGGCCACTGTTCTGGCAGGCCGTGGGCATGCTGACCCTGCTGCACCGGACACACGCCCGCGGTGAAGGCGCCCTGACGGCCTCAAGCGTGCGCAAGCGGCTGGGCGGGCACTATCACAAACTGTTAAGCGTACTGTCCGAGCAGGGCTGGATTGTCATCGGCGAGGAGGACGAGTGGGTGCTGGCCAGACCGCTCGACACCCTGACGCTCAGCGAGGTGGTCGCCG
The DNA here is from genome assembly GCF_053903105.1 of Kushneria sp. AK178. NCBI lineage: Bacteria > Pseudomonadati > Pseudomonadota > Gammaproteobacteria > Oceanospirillales > Halomonadaceae > Kushneria > Kushneria sp. AK178. Next base: position 1,833,118 of record NZ_CP096381.1, read on the forward strand.
GCCTGCCCTGGGCGATGCCCGAGCAATATCGCCCGCCGGAAGGCTATAGTAAGGTGGCCGACATGATGCGTACCGCGCAGCAGCGCTATCATGACGCTCTGGATGTTCCAATGGCTTCAGCCCTTGCGGACGACTCCGACAGCAACAGGCCCATCACCCCATGACGGCACTGGCCGGGAGGTTCGGCACTTCATACCTTATTCCCGACGCGACGCTCTGACACTGATGCTGTCTGACCGGCAGCACCCCCTGTTTGAACGATAAGCCTATTGGTGCACTGCCAATACGCGAGGAGTAGCCCGATGAATGCCAATCAACGCGATGAGCAGCTTTTTTTTCGTGAAATGGCTGACGTCATTCCGCTCAACAAGGGACGCAACCGCGCCGATGCCGGTAATCACGGCGCGCGCACGCCCAGCGATGCGCAGCTGGCCAGACGGGCCAGCGCCCAGGATGGCGAGCGGGAAAGCAATTTCCTGTCCGATGAATTTGTCGACCTGCTGCCCGTCAACGACCCGGTCGAGTTTCGCCGTGATGGCATCCAGACCGGGGTCATCGAGAAGTTGCGACACGGCGGCTATCAAATCGATTCACAGCTCAATCTGCTCAAGCGCCCGGTGGCAGAGTGCCGGCGCGAGCTGTTCAACTTCATTCGCCAGGCCCACGAGCATGAGCTGAGGTGCGTGATGATCATCCACGGTCGCGGCAAAAGCGATGAGAGTCATGCCAACGTGGTGCGCTCCTATGTCGGCAAATGGCTGGCGCAGTTCGACGAGGTTCAGGCCTATGTTACGGCGCAACCGCGCCACGGGGGGCTGGGCGCGACCTATGTGATGCTGAGAAAGTCTCATCGCGCCCGCCAGCGCAATCGTGAACTGCACCAGCGCCGTGGCGCGCCCTGAGGGCAGGCATCGTTTTTGTTGGCAGCAGAAGAAGGGCCTCTCGATCGAGAGGCCCTTCTTTCATGCCGTCATGCGCCGACAGGCTCATGCCGCAACACTATTCGTCGGGGTTATAGGAAAGAATCGGCGACAGCCAGCGCTCCATGGTGTCGCGCGACATCGCCTTGCGCGTCGCCAGCGCATCGATCTGATCGCGACTGATGCGGCCGGTCGAGAAATAGCGCGACTGCGGGTGCGAAAAGTACCAGCCCGATACGGCCGCCGCCGGCCACATGGCGAAACTTTCGGTCAGGGTCATGCCGGTGTTATCGGGTGCATCAAGCAGCTCGAACAGGGCGGTCTTTTCGGTGTGATCGGGGCAGGCCGGATAGCCCGGTGCCGGGCGAATGCCGCGGTATTTCTCGTTGATCAGGGCATCGTTGTCCAGCGTCTCGTCCGGCGCATAGCCCCAGTATTCACGACGCACCCGCTCGTGCATGCGCTCGGCCAGCGCCTCGGCCAGACGATCCGCCAGCGCCTTGACCATGATCGCGTTGTAGTCGTCGCCGGCCTGCTCGTAACGACGGGCCAGCTCATCGGCGCCATGACCGGCAGTGACGGCAAAGCCGCCGATCCAGTCCGCGCGGCCGCTATCCTTCGGCGCAATGAAATCCGCCAGGCTATAGCAGAGGCCGTCACGGTTTTTGGTGGTCTGCTGCCGGATGTGATGAAGGTGCTTGATCACCGTCCGGCGCGACTCATCGGCATACACCTCGATCACGTCATGATCGACGCTGTTGGCCGGCCAGAAGCCGATGACCCCGCGCGCCTGAATGTGGCGCTCGTCGATGAGCCTGTCGAGCATGGCGGTCGCATCCTGATACAGGTTGCGCGCGGCGTCACCCACCACATCATCCTCAAGGATCTTCGGGTATTTGCCCACCAGCTGCCAGCTCATGAAAAAGGGCGTCCAGTCGATGTAGTCGACCAGTTCGCGCAGGTTTATATCGTCAAACACACGCAGTCCGGTAAAACCGGGGGCCGGGGGCTCGTAGTCATCCCAGCCGCCATCGAAGTGGCGCTCGCAGGCCTGTGCGTAGTTGAGATCGGCCGATTTGGGGCGTCGCTTGCTGTTACGTTCACGGACCTTTTCATATTCGGCGCGGATTTCGCCGGCATAGGCTTCTTTCAGCCCGGGCGAGAGCAGTCGGCTGGCCACTCCCACTGCGCGGGAGGCATCGGTGACATACACCACCGGATGGCTGTAGGCAGGCTCGATCTTGACCGCCGTGTGCGCCTTGGAGGTGGTGGCACCGCCGATCAGCAGGGGGATATCAAAGCCCTGGCGCTCCATCTCCTTTGCCACGTGCACCATCTCGTCCAGCGAGGGGGTGATCAAACCCGATAGACCGATGATATCGGCGTTGTGCTCGCGGGCGGCGGCGAAAATCTTCTCCGCCGGCACCATGACGCCCAGGTCGATCACCTCGTAATTGTTGCACTGCAGCACCACGCCCACGATGTTCTTGCCGATATCATGGACATCCCCCTTGACCGTAGCCATGACGATACGACCCTTGCTGTAATCGTCGTCACTCTTTTCCGCTTCGATGTGGGGGATCAGATAGGCCACGGCCTGTTTCATGACGCGTGCCGACTTGACCACCTGGGGCAAAAACATCTTGCCGGCGCCGAACAGATCGCCCACCACGTTCATGCCATCCATGAGCGGGCCTTCAATCACCTCAATGGGGCGATCGGCCCGCTGGCGCGCCAGCTCGGTATCCTCCTCGATATAGCTGGTAATGCCCTTGACCAGCGCATGCTCGATGCGCTTTTCAACCTCCCAGCTGCGCCATTCGAGATCCTCCTTTTTCTGGGGGCCGCCACCGTCATCCTTGTAGCGTTCGGCGATTTCCAGAAGCCGCTCGGTGGCGTCCTCGCGGCGGTTGAGCACCACGTCCTCCACGGCATTGCGCAGCTCGTCGGGCAGGTCGTCATACACCGCCAGCTGGCCGGCATTGACGATACCCATCGTCAGGCCGGCGCGGATGGCGTGATAGAGAAAGACCGAATGGATGGCCTCGCGGACCGTGTTGTTGCCGCGAAAGGAGAAGGAGACGTTGGAGACGCCGCCGGAAATCATGGCGTGCGGCAGGTGCTGTTTGATCCAGCGCGTGGCTTCGATGAAATCGACCGCGTAGTTGTTGTGCTCCTCGATGCCGGTCGCGATGGCAAAGATGTTGGGGTCAAAAATGATGTCTTCGGCCGGAAAATCGATTTCGTCGACCAGAATGCGATAGGCGCGCTCGCAGATCTCGGTCTTGCGCGCCATGGTGTCGGCCTGACCCTGCTCGTCAAAGGCCATGACCACGATGGCCGCGCCGAATCGACGGCACTGCGCGGCCTGATAGCGAAAGTTGTCCTCACCTTCCTTCATCGAGATCGAGTTGACGACCGCCTTGCCCTGGATGCACTTGAGACCGGCCTCGACGATCTCCCATTTGGAGGAGTCGATCATGATGGGCACACGCGAGATGTCCGGCTCGGAGGCGACGAGCTTGAGGAAGTGCTCCATCGCGCCCTTCGAGTCGAGCATCCCCTCATCCATGTTGATGTCGATGACCTGAGCGCCGTTGTCGACCTGCTCGAGCGCCACTTCCAGCGCGGTGGTGAAATCCTCTTCCTTGATCAATCGCTTGAAGCGGGCGGAACCGGTCACATTGGTGCGCTCGCCGACGTTCACGAACAGCGACCTCGCATTGATATTGAAGGGCTCGAGCCCGGAGAGGCGACAGGCGGGCGCGATATCCGGCACCATCCGGGGCGGCAGGTCGGTCATGACGCGCTTGATCGCGGCAATATGCTCCGGTGTGGTACCGCAGCAACCGCCCATGATGTTGACCAGCTGCTGCTCGCCGAAGGTACGTACGATCGCCGCCATCTCGTCGGCTTCCTGATCGTATTCACCGAATTCGTTGGGCAACCCGGCGTTGGGGTGAACCGACACATGCGTGTCGGCCCGGCGCGACAGCTCTTCAAGGTAGGGGCGCAGATCTTCCGCGCCGAGTGCACAGTTGAGACCCACGCTGAGCGGCCGGGCATGGCGCACGGAGTTCCAGAACGCCTCGGTGGTCTGTCCCGACAGCGTACGCCCGGACGCATCGGTAATGGTGCCCGAGATCATGATGGGCACGCGGTAACCGAGCTCTTCAAACAGGACATCGAGGGCGTAGATGGCCGCCTTGGCGTTGAGCGTATCGAAGATAGTCTCGATCAGGATCAGGTCGCTGCCGCCCTCGATCAGGGCGCGGGCGGCTTCAATATAGTTGTCGACCAGCGCTTCGAAGGTGACGTTGCGCATGGCGGGGTCGTTGACATCGGGCGAGATCGAGGCCGTGCGGCTCGTGGGCCCCAGCACCCCCGCCACGAAACGGGGCAGGCCGGTCTCATCGGCAACCTCGTTACACACCTCGCGGGCCAGCCGGGCCGCTTCGCGGTTAAGCTCCACCACCAGTTCTTCGGCATGATAGTCGGCCTGGGAGAGGCGGGTACTGTTGAAGGTGTTGGTCTCGATGATGTCAGCGCCGGCCTCGAGATAGTCGCGATGCAATCGCTTGATAACCTCGGGCTGGCTGAGCACCAGCAGATCGTTGTTGCCCTGGAGATCACTTTCCCAGCCTGCAAAGCGATCACCGCGGAAGTCCTGTTCGGTCAACCGCTCGTTCTGGATCATGGTGCCCATGCCACCATCAAGGATCAGTATGCGATCCGACATCAGGCGGGTCAGCGTCTCCAGAACCGGTGAATCGGCAACGGTAGGCATGGAAGAAGGTCTCCGGAGGGTGGTCGGGCGTACGTGAAAGAGGGCGTATTTTAGCAAACCCCTGTCAGGCGGATAGGCTTGCGGCCTGAAAGACATTCACGCCGACCATGAGTCGGGATCATTCATGCCGCAAGGGCCGCGGCGCGCGGCCCATATCGCCGAATTCATTTACCCGAGTGTTGCACTCGGATTTGTCGCGAGCTGCTGGCTGACATAAAATACAGACAGACTTCTTTACTGCGATTGCGCACGAGGCCGCCAATGAGTCAGACCATCGAAATTACCGAAAGCGCGCAGGATTATCTCGCCGATCTGCTCTCGCGTCAGGACGTTGAAGGCATCGGCGTGCGTGTCTTCATTACTCAGCCCGGTACGCCCTATGCCGAGACCTGCCTGGCCTATTGCCGACCGGGCGAGGAAGAGGAGAGCGACGAGCGCATCGAGCTCGAGAAATTCAATCTCTTCCTTGAAAAGCACAGCGTTACTTTCCTTGAAGACGCCGTGGTCGATTTCAATGCCGACCGCATGGGCGGACAGCTCACCATCAAGGCGCCCAATGCCAAGATGCCCCAGGTCAGCGAGGACAGCCCGCTGGAAGATCGGGTCAACTACATCCTGTACAGCGAGATCAACCCGGGGCTTGCTGCCCACGGCGGCGAAATTCGTCTGATTCAGCTGACCGAGGACAACGTGGCCGTACTACAGTTCGGCGGCGGCTGTCAGGGCTGTGCGGCTGTGGATATCACGCTCAAGCAGGGCGTCGAAAAAACGCTGACAGAGCGTATCCCCGAGCTGACCTCCATTCGCGATGTGACCGACCACAGCGATACGACCAACGCCTATTACTGATCGCCGCTGGCGATTGCTGGCGCTCGTCAATGCACGTCCCCCCAAAACCCCGGCCTGCCGGGGTTTTTTAATGCGGTAGCGTCGTCGATCTAGTATACGAACGGTGGCATGGGGGCGTTGGAAAGGCGCTCCTGCAGCACCCTGAGCTCGGTTCGCAGGCGAACCAGCTCTTCGTCGCGCTCGGCCAGCAGCCCCGAGAGATGATCCTCACGTCCGCGACTTTCCTGAAGCTGCTGCTCGTTGTGGCGATTCTGCTGACCCAGATCACGCATCTTGCGCTCCTCTTCCTGCAGGGTGCGCCGCTGCTGCTCCAGCTGGGTATTGATCTTCTCGATGCGCTCCTCGAGCTGCTCCTGGCGACGGCGTGCCTGTTTTTCTACCTCCTGTTTTTCATGCCGCGCGCTATCCAGAAGCTGCATCAAGCGATTTTCCGCGCTTTCATGACGTGACTCCTCCTGAGCCAGACGCCGCTTGTACGTCTGATCCTGCTGCTCGAGCGCTTCGTGATGCTCGCGCTCCATGCGATCGCGCTCCTCGCTGAGCGCATCGATCTGTCGGTCGCGCATGGCCAGGCGCTGGTCGCGCTCCTCGAGCTGGCCGCGCAGGTGCGCTGCCTCGCTTTCGAGTCGCGCCAGGCTGGAAGCCTTCTCCTCGAGCCGGGCCGCGGTGCTGTCGAGTCGCTCTCCCAGGGCCTCCAGCCGCTGCTCGGTATCCTCGACGCGTCGCTGAGCCTGGCGGGCTTCCTCACGCGCCTGTTCGACCTGCTCATCCGACTGCTGACGATAAAAGGCAAGAGCATCGCCGGCTTCCTCCTGAGCCTGTTGCCAGAGCCCGGCCAGCGCATCGTGCAGCCGCTCCGGAATGGCCTGCGGCAGGGGGACATTGCGGTTTTCCTCGCGCCTGGCCCGCCACTCCCGCAGATGATCACTGATGGTGGTGAAACTGCCGGTCCCCAGCACCTCGCGGATGCGCTGAACACTCGGCGCATCGCCACGCTGTATCAGGGTTTCGATCGCTCCTTGTACATCTTCGAACTGCACGCCATTTCGTGCCATGACGGCCTCCTGAGTCCCCTGTGATGGCCCTTTGAGTGCTGTTGTTCGGGACGGGCCTCGCTCATCCTCACTATAGCGGGTTATGGTGACAAAAGCATTATTACATAATACATATAACGTAATTTTATTTACGATAAAATCAAAAAAATCATGATTACGCGTCTTATCATGATTTTAGTCGGCATTATGGGTATCATGGCGCTTGGGAAATACCGGACATTCCGGGGAGCATGCGATGAAAAGGGCGTTAAGTGTCGAGCCGGCGGCCGACAGGGATCGTGAGACGCTACTGGTAGCGCGCGACGCAGGCGTCGGGCACGGTCAACTGATTGAGGCGGACAATGACCGGGAGATCGTGGCGGCATGGCTCATGGAGTATCACGCCAGTGCGCAGACCTTCCGGCAGTACCGCAAGGAAGCCGAGCGGCTGCTGTTATGGCTCGAAGGGCAGGGCAGGCGGCTTGCGGACATTGATCGCCGCACACTGGATGACTTCGAGCAATTTCTTGCTGACCCGAGACCCGCCAGTGAATGGATCGGCCCGCCCAGTCCCCGGCACAGCGAACACTGGCGCCCGTTTCGCCGCGGGCTGTCTGCCGCCAGTCGACGCCAGAGTCTGGTGATTTTGCAGACGCTTTTTGGCTGGCTGATCGAGGCGGGCTGGCTGCAGCACAATCCCTTCAGACTGATGCGCGACAAGCGCCGGCGCCTCGATAATACCTCAACAGGCGTCGAGCGCTATCTGGAGCGCCCCCTGTGGCAGTGGTGCTGGCAGACACTCGATACGCCGCCGCCGGCGGATGCAACACCGCGCAGACACTATGAGTTCGAGCGACAACGTTTCATCCTGGCCTTTGCCTATCTACTGGCGCCCAGGGTGAGCGAGATGAGCCATGCCCGCATGAACGATTTTCTCCAGCGTGAGGGGCAGTGGTGGTGGCAGGTGACGGGCAAGGGCAGTCGGCGGGCCCGCATCCCCGTACCGGATGCCATGATGCAGGCATTGTCGCGCTGGCGTCAGGTGCTTGAGCTGACGCCCGTGCCGACGCCGGAAGAAGACACGCCGGTGATCCGGGCGCTGGATGGTCAGCGCGGTGTGGGCGACAATCAGCTCTATCGCATGATCAAAAAGACCTTTGAATCCCTGGCGCTGAAAAGGGAGCAGGCGGGTGGCACTGCAGTGCACGAGGCGCAGCGCCTTCGGCGCGTCACGCCACACTGGCTGCGTCATACGGCCATTACCCATCAGGCACAGCAGGGCGTCGAGCTGCGCTATCTGGCACGCACGGCGCGCCATTCAAGACTTGAGACCACGGCGCGCTATCTCCACGCTGAAACCCGGGAATGGCACGGTCAGATCAATCGACACGGGCTTGATCCATCGGACGACACCCCCGATGACACGCTATAATGCGACCCTTTTTCTACACCAGCACATGGAGCCGGCATGAGTCCGCAAGAGGCCCAGCAGGAACTGATCGACGAATTCGACATGTTTGATAACTGGATGGACCGTTATCAGTACATCATCGATCTGGGGAAGCAGCTTCCCGCCTTTCCCGACGAGTGGAAAAACGATGACACCCGCCTTGATGGCTGTCAGTCCAATGTATGGGTTCATGGTGAGCGCCAGGGCGAGCAGCTGCACTTTGACGCCATCTCGGATGCCGCCATCGTTTCGGGGCTGATCGCCATTTTGCTGCGCATCTACAATGACCGAACGCCACAGGAGATCATCGACACGCCGCCCGACTTCCTGACGGCGCTGGATCTCGACAAGCATCTCTCTCCGACCCGCAGCAATGGGTTGCATGCCATGCTGGAGCGCATCAAGGCCACGGCACACGCACACGCCTGATGCATTTTGCGTCAGACATACGTAAGCTATTCCTTGATTAAGCGAGGAATAAGCCTTTGTGAAGCAGTTCGATATCTACCAGCATGCTGATGGCCGCCTTGAGGCCATCAAGCAGGGCTGGAACTGGCCGGCCTTTTTTCTTGGGACATTCTGGGCGCTGTACTGCCGGCTGTGGCGGATAGCTGCATTGACACTGGCAGGCATCCTGACCATCTCGGTGGCAGGCGCCATGGAGGAGAGCGGGCTGCTCGACATGGTAGTCAATGTCATCTGTCTCGGCGTTTACACTGTCTTTGGCCTTTACGGCAATCGCTGGAAACGCCGCTTGTTGATCGCCAGCGGAGGCCGGTTCAGGGCAACAGTCAGGGCTGCAGGACGCCGGGAGGCCATCGAGCGTCATGCAGGAGACGCGCCATCCGGCGCCCCCGATTCAAACGAGCACACCTTTCAGGCCTGATCGTCGCGCGCCCGGTCAGGATTATCGCCCTGATCATGTGTCAGGCAGTGCCGGCAGGAAGCCTTTTCGGGCACCGGGTCGACGCCGCCGGCACAGAAGGGATGACAGCGCAGCAGCCGCCTGAGGGCGAGCCAGCCACCACGGACGGCGCCGTGGCGCTGAATGGCTTCAATGGCATAGTTGGAGCAGGTAGGCCAGAAGCGACAGCGCGGGCCGATCAGAGGACTGATGCCATACTGATAGACGCGCACCAGGGCGATCAGCACCATGGCGAGCGCCTTTTTCAGCCCCCGCAACAGCTGACGCAGCGCTTCAGCTATTGCCATACAGTGCCTCGGATGACATTAGCGGCGCCGTATCCACCCGAGCGCTCTTTTCATCAAGCGCCAGATAAAAGCAGGTGCGCCGGCCGGTATGGCAGGCAGGTCCGCTCTGGTCCACCTTGAGCAACAGCGTATCGCCGTCGCAGTCCAGAAAGGCCTGATGCAGCATCTGTACCTGGCCCGACGATTCACCCTTGCGCCAGGGCTTATGACGGGAACGCGACCAGTAGCAGACCCGACCGGTACGGAGCGTTTCTTCGAGCGTTTGTCGATTCATCCAGGCCATCATCAGTACTTCACCGCTGTCGAACTGCTGGGCAATGGCCGGCATCAGACCGTCATCGTTCCAGCCGGCAGACGCCAGAAGGTCTTCGAGGTCGGCTTCGACGCCGGGCTCGGCCTGCTCGAGCACCCTGTAGGCAGGGGAGGATGCACTCATGTTACGCACTCCATGGGTTATCGGCGACGATAGGTGACGCGCTCACCGGCCGGGGCGCTGGCGAGATTCTCGCCGTCCCAGGCCACGACGCCGTTGACGATGGTGGCATCGATGCTGCCGCGCAGCGCCGTGTCTTCGAAAGGGCTCCAGCCACACTTGTAAAGCAGCGCATCACGCGTGACGGTAAAGCGTTTCTCCAGATCCACCAGCACCAGATCTGCCATATAGCCTTCGCGGATAAAGCCCCGATCGGCCAGCTCAAAGCGACGCGCCACATTGTGGCTGGTCTTTTCGACAATAGTGGTTAGCTCGAAGTGACCGGCATTGACCTGATCGAGCAGCGAGGAGAGGGCGTGTTGCACCAGCGGCATGCCGGACGGCGCTCCGAAATAGCTGTTGTCCTTCTCTGCCAGCGTATGGGGCGCATGGTCGGTAGCCACAATGTCGATGCGACCATCATTGACCGCATCGCGGATGGCCTGACGATCGGCGGCGGTCTTGATCGCCGGGTTGCACTTGATCCATGACCCCAGACGCTCATAATCCTCATCGCAGAACCACAGATGATGCACGCAGGCCTCGGCCGTGATCAGCTTGCCGTCCACGGGACCGGGCTCGAACAGGGCCATTTCATCAGCGGTCGTGAGATGCAGCACATGCAGGCGCGTGCCGTACCTGCGCGCCAGATCGATCGCCATGCTGGAGCTCTTGTAGCAGGCCTCGCGCGATCGAATATCGCCGTGGAGCGAGAAGGGTACCTGCTCGCCGAAACGCTCGCGGGCCCGGCGCTCGCCTTCCTGAACCATGGGCGTATCTTCACAGTGCGTGATAACCGGGATTTTTGCGTTGGCAAAAATGTCCTCGAGCGTCTGCGGCGCGTCCACCAGCATGTTGCCGGTCGAGGCGCCCATGAAGATCTTGATGCCGCAGGTGGTCGCCGGATCAAGCGCCTTGATGGCTTCCAGATTGTCGTTGCTCGCGCCGTGATAAAAGGCGTAATTGGCATGCGACCGGCCGCGTGCCAGCGCGTACTTGGCCTCAAGCGCCTCGCTATCCAGCGTCGGCGGCTTGACGTTGGGCATTTCCATATAGGTGGTAATGCCACCGGCCACCGCTGCTGCCGATTCCGTGGCCATATCGGCCTTGTGGGTCAGCCCCGGCTCACGAAAATGCACCTGATCATCGATCATGCCGGGAAGCAGATAACGCCCGCGTGCATCAATGATCCTTGCGGCATCACGCGACAGGGAAGGGCTCATGGCATTGATGCGCCCATCCTGCACGCCGATATCCAGTTCGCGAATGGTGCCTTCATTGACGACACGTGCATTGACGATCAGCAGATCGAACATGGCAAAAGACCTGTATTATTGGAAAAACGTACTGTTGGAAAAAAGGACATCATTGTCGATCAGCTTGACTGCTGACATTGCTGACAGACCCCGGACAGTTCGATGGTCTGCCGTTCGATTCGAAATCCGTGGCCGGCCGCCGTCTCTTCCAGACGGTGCATGGTGTCATGGTCGTGCATCTCTTCGACCAGGCCGCAGTGTCGACAGATCATGAGCTGGAAACCACGCGAATGGTCGGGGCACGGGCAGGCAACATAGGCATTCAGCGACTCGATGCGATGCACCAACCCCTGTTCGAGCAGAAAGTCCAGCGCCCGATACACCGTGGGCGGTCGCGCTGACGCATGCTCGCTGGAGAGGATATCCAGCAGCTCGTAGGCCTTGAGGCCGCTGGCGTGAGCGCTGATGATTTCAAAGACCCGGCGGCGAATGGGAGTAAATCGCACGTCGTTGTCATGACAGCGTGTTTCGGCCATGCGCAGCAGGCTGGATACATCAGGCATCGAATGTTCTCATCGTTGAAAGCGCAGAACAGCGTAGGGGATATGTGCTCATGGTAACGTCATCGGGCAGGGCCCGCACCTCACGAACTGACGATAACTGTTCGATCACCAGCTTCAAAACCGATCCAATCTCCCGCTGTTATATTTAACATAACCCAAGATTTTTTATGCAGATTTGCGACAGTCACCGATCAATAGTCCGACAAAGACAATTTTGGGCCAAAACGGAGCAGAAAAAGCGTTCTACTGATAAGCGTATGGTTTTGGCGGGTCATGTGACTGTGCCTTTCGGAGCAACGCCGGTATCCACCCATTATGCTGATTTCTACCTCGAGGCATCTCGTTGCAGATTTGCCTAACGAGATGGGTCAAAGCCTCGTGAGGGTAATGTCCCATGATGTTGCCATCGATAAAGCGGTTGACGAACTGCACAAAAGGGCATCTGGATAGCCCAAGGTTGATAAGCTCTCCGCCATCCATTAACAACGACACTTGAAGCGCCCTTCGGAAGATTACCGCGTTACGCTCATTTGGCAGTCATCTGTGCAAAAACTAATGCTCATATCCAGAGAGAACCATATATATCTCCTCGTAAAATCGGTTGTCACTAATTCTTTACTACCTTTATTAACGATTTATCTAACTCTTGTTTAAAACGGCACAGGATTTTTTTAAATTCCTTTTAAGATAGGTCGCCCTTGGTTAACCACATTATGGTCAAAGGAAGGGTAGTGATGTCTTCGGGGCAGGGGGAGCGTATCCCATGGATCGATGTTGCGAAGGGGTTTTGCATATTCGCGGTGGTCATGTACCACTTCAATATGTATGTTTTTCATGCTATGCCCACAGGAACTGAAACGATTCCCCAACTCTGGCAAATGATAATATCGGCATTGAAGCCGTTGCGTATGCCTTTGTTCTTCCTCATTTCGGGCTATCTGGCCAATGGTGCATTATTTTGTCGCGACTGGCCCAGAGTACGTACGCCCAAGGTGGCCATGCTGCTATGGGTATTTGCAATATGGACAGCCATTTACTGGAGTATGAATTTCCTTCTCCCGTCGTTGAATCCATGGTATTCGATGAACGAGCCGGGTGATAAACACCCCACGACGCTTTTAATTAACATCCTTACCGGCCGGTCCTCACTCTGGTATCTATATGCGTTGGCGTTGTATTTTTTGATGACTCGCGCGATGCGCAAGTCGGCGCTATTAACATTTACTGTGGCCGTATTTTTCGCTCAAGCTTTCATCTATGTGCCTGAAGAATGGTGGAACTACGCCAGCATGGCACGCTATTTCATATTCTTTGTTCTGGGTGCTTATTTCAAGCCCTTGATTACTCAATATTACAGGCACTGCCATATCGGAAGAATGTTTTTCATGCTCGCGCTAATGCTGTCCGGGATGGTGACAGCGAAAGTCTTCTATGAGCAATATGTTGGCATCTGGCGTGCTGTCATGGGTATCGTCACGGTATTAGTAGCAATCGACATATTCGCTTTTTTAAGCGAGCGCTTTTGCCTTCACTGGTTAAAGATACTGGGGCAGAGAACACTTCCGATATACGTATTACACATGTTTTTTATCTATTTTTGTGCAGCATTTATGCCAGTACCACGACATGTCTTATTGCAAGTGGTGGAACCTGTTGCCATGCCGATATTTGTGGTGATCGGCTCCCTTTTCGTATATCACATGATTCTTGCTATCGGTGGGCGCACCATGTTCGCGATGCCTCATACGGTACGCCGCGCGGCCTATAAGACCGGCCTGATCCAGCCAAGCTAGTGACAGTGACCTCTAGCCCGTGACTAAATGATGTACACTCTATGGCATACCTGTCAGACCCAACCAATGCTGATGCAAAAAGCCATCATTTTCTATCCGGGTCACTTCGCTGACATGAGTACGCCTTTTGCCTTTTTCATACCAGGACACAAAGTACTTGAATAGTCCTGGTTGGCATCAACGTTACAAATGTTTGAATTCGCTGGATTCCGATTACTATTTTATATTTAACATAATATATATTATGCGAAGTATCGCTGCATGGTCAGTACGACCTAACGTTGCAGGCACCGTAATGGGTTATATTCATTGCACCGCATGATGATATGTCGTTTTTCAGGAGAACCGTTCATGAAGCACTCACGCGCATCCACGGGTTCAACCCTTGCGCTTGCATTGGCAACCCTGTGCCTGCCGTCCATTGCGTTTGGCGCCTGCCAGGAAGTACGCGACCGGATTGCGCAGAATATTGAATCCAATGGTGTCGAGCCCATGGGCTACTCACTCGAAGTGATCCCGACCGCTGACGCCGATCAGGCTGAAGGCCAGATCGTGGGTCACTGCAACAACAATCAATACCAGATTGTCTATCAACGCTACTACCGGACCAGCAGCGCCGAAACCATGGAGGATGCCGCTGACGAGGATGACATCAATGACGCCTCGCCGGATACGCGGGAAAATGACGCGTCCGGCATGTCAGAGCGATCTTCGAGCGAGTCGAACGTCTCCGAGCCTTCCGCACCGGGTCAAACCGACGGGGCTACCGGGTCGGACGGTCGGCGCATCGAGACAACCGATATGCCGGTGGGTGCCGCATCATCCTGAGGATTATCCGGATCCGATGTTGCCTGACCATTAGTACCAAAAAAGCCTGCTCATGCGAGCAGGCTTTTTGATGTGAGCGGTCATGCAGTGCTTCAGTCTTCCGCCGGTGCGTAGGAGCCATCCTCGCGATGGACTTCCCGTCCGGTCAGCGGCGGATTGAAGACGCAGGCCACGGTCATGCCCTGTTCCTTGCCGCGCAGCCAGTGCTCGTCGTGCTGGTCCAGCAGATACATGTCGCCGGCCCTGATGGTGTGCTTCTTGCCATCGGCAATGGTTTCCACTTCTCCCTCGCCTTCGTAGCAAAAGACGGCTTCGATGTGATTCGTGTAGTGAATATGGGTCTCCGTACCCGGACGAATGCGGGTGATGTTGAAGGAAAACCCGCAGTTGTCCTCGGCCAGCATCAGGCGCGTGCTGTCCCAGTTGCCGTTTTCGGCTTCCACGAAACGGTCGGTCTTGCGGCACTCTTCAAGGTTACGAACGATCATCGATCTGGCTGCCTTCTCTGGTCATGATGAACAAGGGGTACTATCGATGCAGGCGCCATGCGCCCGCACCGCAACGTTACAGAGTTATTCAATGAGGCTTCGAATGCTTCTTTCAAGAAGGGTCAGACCCTGCTCGAGCTCGTCATCCGTGATGGTCAGCGGGCAGAGACACTTGACGACCTCGCCTGCCTGCCCGCTGGTTTCGATGATGAGCCCACGCTCAAAGGCGCCGTGCGTAATGTCATCAGCCAGCTCACCGCTGCCGACATCGATGCCGCGCATCATGCCGCGACCACGCTCTTTGGCGGGATGTCCGGCATCGCTGAGAAGTCCGGCCAGCATCTCGAAGCGTTGGCGAATGACTTCACCCTTGCGCTGAACTTCCTTTTCGAAGGTATCGTCCGCCCAGTAATGACGCAGTGTCTCGGCGGCTGTCACCATGGCCAGGGTATGGCCGCGGAAGGTGCCGTTGTACTGTCCCGGTGTCCATTTATCGAGATCGCGGTGCATCATCAGCATGGCAAACGGCAGCCCGTAGCCGGACAGTGACTTGGAGTTGGTCACCATGTCGGGCTTGATATCAGCGTGCTCGAAACTGAAGAACTTGCCCGTGCGGCCACAGCCGGCCTGAATATCATCCACGATCAGCAGGATATCGCGCTTTTTGCAGATCTCGGCCAGTCGCTTGATCCAGTCGATGGAGGCTGCATTGATACCGCCCTCGCCCTGCACCAGTTCAACAATGGCGGCTGCCGGGCGGTCAAGACCGCTGGATCTGTCGTCCAGCGCCTTCTCGACATAGTCGAGCGTATCCACGCCCTCGCCCATGTAGCCGTCATAGGGCATGAACTGGGCACCGGTGGCCGGCACTCCCAGTGCCTCGCGAAACTTGGCATTACCGGTAGTGGCCAGCGCGCCCATGGTGACGCCATGAAAACCGTTGGTGAAGGTCAGGATGTTGTGGCGCCCGGTAATCCGGCGTGCCAGACGGATGGCTGCTTCAACGGCATTGGTCCCGGTGGGTCCGGGCAGCTGAATCTTGTAATCCAGACCGCGCGGCTTGAGGATCAGCTCTTCAAGGGTCTGATAGAAATCCTGCTTGCCATGAGTCCAGAAATCGAGCCCGTGGACGATGCCGTCGCGCTCGATATAGTCCATCAGTGCCTTTTTCAGTACCGGATTGTTGTGCCCGTAGTTGAGCGTTCCGGCACCGGCGAGAAAATCGATGTACTGCTTGCCTTCGGTGCTCCAGAGATGGGCGCCGGCGGCGCGATCAAACACGATGGGAAAAGAGCGGGAATACGTGCGGACTTCGGATTCCATTCGTTCGAAATACTGTGTATCCATCTACAACACTCTCCCTTTGGCTGGTGATTCGGTCGGAAATTCAGACTGTCGTGATCAGATCTGCTGCGGATCGAAAGGCCCTATCCGTACCAGATTTTCTGGATCGTGTTCTCCACCAAGCTGTTCTTCGGAAAAATATTCACGGCTGTTGAGCGGTGCCTGCCAGCGCTGCGCCAGCCGCCTGAAAAGCCCCCATGACGCCTCGTTATCCGGTGTGATAGTGGTTTCCAGATGGCGCACGCCTGCCTGATGCTCACGCTTGAGGACGGTTTCGACCAGTTTGCGGGCCAGCCCCGTGCCTCTGGCCTTCTCGCCCACAGCGACCTGCCACAGAAAGAAGGTGTCCGGTGCGTTGGTCTTGACGTAGCCCGACATGAAACCAACGATTTCGCCATCGGCCAGCGTGGCCACGGCACAACGGTCACGAAACTGGGTTGCCAGAAGCAGGTAGGCGTAAGCGGAATTGACGTCCAGCGGCGGGCAGGCCTTGATAAGCTCATAGATGCCCCATCCATCATCGGTACCGGGTGGCCGAACCAGAATGGGTGTCTCTCCTTCGATAATCATCTCGGCCATATCAGGATGAGAGATATCGGATGAAGCCGTTGTCGTCTGATTGTTTGGTGTCATGGATATTTCGCAGTTGGCGAATTAGAGGGAGAGAATAACAACAACTTATAAGGCCATCAAATTTTTAAATTATGGTGCCACCCCTTTTTCATAACTCTTCATTATCACACTTGAAGCGATCTGCCTTTTGTATCAACACTACCGGCATCATTCCTTCGGATACCATTAACTATAGACAATAAAAAGCCGCCTGCCGGCGGCTTTCCAATTCATCATATGCATCAATACGTTACGTTCTCGTGACGCTGCGCAGCGTGACGAACTCCTCGGCGCTGGTGGGATGCACCCCGATGGTGGCATCAAAGTCGCGCTTGGTCAGCCGGGCACGCACGGCGATGGCCAGGCCCTGAATGAGCTCACCGGCCTCTTCGCCGACCATGTGAGCCCCCAGAACGCGGTCGGTACTGTCATCGACCACCAGCTTCATCAGGCAACGCTCGTCGCTGCCGGACAACGTGTGGCGCATGGGCTTGAAGTCCGTGGTATAGACACGAATGCTGTCACACTGCTCTCTGGCCTGCTCTTCGGTCAGCCCGACCGTGCCCATGTTGGGATGGCAGAAAACGGCGGTCGCCACGCTGTCGTAATCGATGGGCTCGGCGCTACCGCTGCCGTAATGAAGCTCAACCAGGCGCATGGCCTCCTCGAGCGCAACAGGGGTCAGTTCCGGCCCCTCAATGATATCGCCCAGCGCCAGAATTGATGGTACGGAGGTCTGGTACTGGTCATCGATTTTCAGCTTGCCATCGATCTCGCGCTCGACGTCGACATTTTCAAGCCCCAGCCCCTCAAAGCGCGGGCGTCGCCCGGTCGCGCCAAGAATGGCATCGACTTCCAGCGTTTCGCCGTTGCTGAGCTCCACGTCATAGACATCATCACGTTTTTCGATCCGGGTGATCGTGGCTTCGAAATGCAGGTTGACGCCCTTTTTGAGCATTTCATCACGGATGAAATCGCGTAGCTCATGGTCGAAGCCGCGCAGGAAAAGCGGACCCCGATAGGCCAGATGGGTCTGCGCCCCCAGACCGTTGAAGATACTGGCAAACTCGACGGCGATATAGCCGCCGCCCATGACCAGAAATCGCTCCGGGAAGGTCGGCAGATCAAAAATCTGATCCGAGGTCAGCACGTGCTCGCGCCCTTCAAATTCCGGCATCCAGGGCGTGCCGCCGGTGGCAATCAGAATTTTTTCGGCGCTGACGTGGCGACCGTTGACGGTGACCGTATGCGCATCAACGATCTCGGCACGGCCCTGAATCAGCTCAACGCCCGAATTGGACAAAAGCCTTTCGTAAATGCCGTTGAGACGCGAAATTTCCGCCTTCTTGTTGTCCCTGAGCACCGGCCATTCAAATCGCGGTGCACTGTCAAAGTGCCATCCAAAGCCCTGACTGTCTTCAAAGGCATCATGGAAATGGGCAGCATAGGAGTAGAGTTTCTTGGGCACGCAGCCCACGTTGACGCAGGTGCCTCCCAGGTATCGATCCTCGGCGATGGCTACCCTGATACCCTTGCCGGCTGCGGTGCGTGCAGCCCTGACGCCACCTGATCCTGCACCGATAACAAAAAGATCGACATCGTATTGCGACACGAGTGTTGCTCCAGCTAAAAAATATTTGAAACAGCGGCGCTTCCGTTGGAATCCTGCCCCGGGAATAATGGGTCATGATGCTATCACATGAGCGTGCGCCATGATCGTTCAGGCGTATTTACCATTCTCTATGTTGTTCATTGAAAAGGTCGTAAACAACGATGTGTGATCACAAAAGTCATCAGGACATATCACAGCTGCTCGAGCAGAATCGGCTCTGGGCCGATCAGATGGTAGAAAACGATCCCGACTTTTTCAGGCGTTTGTCCGATCAGCAAAATCCCGATTTCCTGTGGATCGGCTGTTCCGACAGTCGCGTGCCGGCCAATCAGATCGTCAACCTCCCCCCGGGCGAGGTGTTCGTACATCGCAATGTCGCCAATGTGCTGCATCACAATGACATGAATGCCCTGTCCGTGATCCAGTTCGCCGTGGACGTGCTCAAGGTCAAGCACATCATGATTGTGGGACACTATGGTTGCGGCGGTATCAAGGCAGCCGTTACCGGTGGTGATAACGGCATCGTCGATTACTGGCTCAACACCGTTCGCAATCTGTATCACCAGCACCAGGAGAGCCTGTCGCATCTGTCGCTGGACGAACAGGTCAACCGCATGTGCGAGCTCAACGTCAAAACGCAGGTGTCCAACCTGTGCCAGACCAAGATTCTGCAGCGTGCGTGGGAGCGGGAGCAGCCCGTCAGCGTCCACGGCTGGTGCTACAGCCTTGAAAACGGTCTGGTCAAGGATCTGGGCTGCACCGTCAAAACGCATGAAGAAGCCGAAGCCTTTCGGCTTGCCCGCTGACCCCATCACAACATCCGGACACCGGCCCGACAGACATCACATCAATAAACACAACAGAACTTGACCTGTCGTCAGCTCTCGGTGATAACAAGACCTCATCGTTTGCTGGCGTAAAGAGTCACCATGTCGGGCATGATCTACAAGGCCGGCTTTCGCGCCCCGCGCGGGCTGGCCAACCCACATCTTCAGACCCTGCTGCCGCTGCTGCTGCCCCGCGACAGGATTCGTCTTGAAACAGAGCTTCTGACACTGCCCGATGGTGACATCGTCGAGCTCAGCTGGGCGCACCCCTCGCCCGGCGATGCCCGGGCGCCGATCATGGTGCTGTTCCACGGGCTGGAAGGCTCCATCGATTCCCCCTACGCACGCATGCTCATGCGCACGGCCACCGATATGGGATGGCGTGCAGTATTGATGCATTTTCGAGGCTGCGGACGCGTTCCCAATCGCCATCTGCGCAGCTATCACGCTGGCGAGACGGCGGACGCCTACTGGATGCTGTCCCGGTTGACCCGACGCTACCCCAATGCCCTGAAAGTGGCTGTCGGCGTGTCACTGGGGGCCAATGTGCTGCTCAAGCTGGCAGCGGAACAGGGCGGGGACGGGCTCGATCTGGCCGGCGCCATCGCCATCAGCCCGCCGCTGGATCTGGCGGCCTCGTCGGATGCCATCAATATCGGTTTTGCCCGCTGCTATCAGCGCCACATTCTGAAATCGATGAAGCGCAAGGTGATGCGTCGGATGGAAGATGGCAGCCTGAGCCGGATCAATCGTCAAAAACTCAAGGAGCTGGATACCTTCTGGGCCTTTGATAATGAAATCACGGCGCCGCTGCACGGCTTTGCCTCAGCCACGGACTATTATCAGCGCGCTTCTTCGGGGTTCATGCTTCACCGTATCGAGCTCCCTACCCTGATACTGCATGCCGCCGACGACCCATTAATGCCCAGAAACCTGCTGGACCGACTGCCGATACCGTCAAGAAGTGTACGTATCGAGATGGCCGAGCATGGTGGCCATGTCGGCTTTATCGAACATCGTCAGGGGTTGCTGCGGCCATGGCTTGCCAGACGGGTCGCACAGCAACTCGAGAGCTGGCAGTGCGTACCCGGTAGACAGCATCACCATCAGCCGCTGGGTCGCAATCAGCCACTTGATTGACCCCCTGCCGGCCTGTCGGCGATCAGATCGGGCAGCTGACGCCCGTGCCCTTGAGGCCGCAGTAGCCCATCGGATTCTTGCTCAGATACTGTTGGTGGTACTCTTCGGCATAGTAGAAGGCCTCAAGCGAGGCGATCTCGGTGGTGATCTCTCCCTTGCCGCTCTCCTGCAGCGCCTGCTGATACTCTGCAAGGCTCTGCCGGGCAATGTCGCGCTGCTGCTCATCGCGCACCAGGATAATGGAGCGGTATTCATTGCCGATATCATTGCCCTGACGCATGCCCTGGGTGGGGTCGTGCGCCTCCCAGAACGTCTTGAGCAGCGCTGTCAGACTGACCTGCGATGGATCAAAGACCACGCGCACGACTTCGGCATGACCGGTCTTGCCGGTACAGACCTCATCGTAGGTCGGATTGGGCGTGTAGCCGCCGGCATAGCCGACCGCGGTCACCCAGACCCCCGGCAACTGCCAGAAAAGGCGTTCCGCACCCCAGAAACAGCCCAGCCCCAGCACGATCTCATCAAGGCCTTCGGGCGGCGGTGATGTAATGTCGCGGTCGTTGATGTGATGGACGCCGCTGATGTTAATGGGCGTATCACGCCCTGCCAGTGCTTCTTCCGCACCGGGCATACGCATTCTGTCGTATCCGAACATGATGCCTCCCATTCAATAATCGAAACGTCATAACCGTTAACAGGCTACAGGTTATCGGGGCTGACGGGGGAAAACACAAGCCCCCTCACTTCGAGAAACGGTCTTTTTCCATCAATACGGCCTGTCCGGCGTCCGGCCCAGGCTGAAGGTATAGATCAGATCAACCGCCTGATTGGCGCCTGATACGGCCTGGAGATACAGGTTCTGAATCAGTCGATAGCGCAGGGTCAGCTCGGCAATCGAGGAAAAAAGCCCCACGCCATAACTGACCTGGAAGTCGTCAAAGAGATAGCCGCTGACCACCACCTGGCTGTCATCACCGCTGCCGGAGGTGTCCAGCGACAGATCCTCGATGCCAAAACTCTCACCCAGCTGACCGATGGCCTTGCCGCTTCTGGACAGCGACAGTCCGATCAGGGCCGAGGTCAGCATGCCGTCGCTGTCGCCGTCGGCATCCGGTGCCCGTCCGCGCAGCAGATAAGAGAGCGCTCGCGACTCGTTCATGCCCGGCTCCGAGAAGACGTCCAGTTCAGGCTGATCCGCCGGACCGGATACTCGCAGTCCGGCAATGACGTTATCGGCCGTGCTATCCGGGTTTCGGATGGCATCAATGTTGAGATAGGGCTGGCCGGGTGGACCACTGAACAGCACCTGCCCGCGACGAATCAACAGATCCTGACCAAAGGCCTGGAAGCGGCCGTCCTCGAGGGATACGTCCCCGAAAAGCTGGAGCTGGCTGGCGCTCTGACGAACATTGAGCCTGCCCTCCACGTTGGCGTTCAGGCCGTAGGCTTCCAGCTGGACGTCATCCCCCACGATAATGTTGACGCCAACGTTGACTTCCATGCCGGCTGCCTCGAGATCCTGGGTATTGGCCCAGGCCAGCTGGCGATCGATCTCGCTGGTCGCCTCGACCGCACCCGGCTTCTGCTGGCGTGCCTCGTACTCCTCGCGGGTGACGATGACCTCATCGGAAGAGGGCTTGACGGCCGAGGCCGGAATCTGCCCGATCTCGAGACGTGCCCAGGGGATCCGTACGTCGCCATTGATGTCCAGACGCTGCGGATTGGCAGCCACCCTGATATCAGGCGCCACCCGCAGTCGCCCGAATTCCGGCATGCGGATTTCAAGCGGCGCGTTGCGACCGTTGAGCGCCATGCCGGCCTGCCAGTTTTCGGTCGTCGGCCAGTTGGCAGTGCCATCAAGATTCCAGCGGGCGTTGCCGACCTGCAGATAGCCTTCCAGAGTGCCGCGATCCCCCTGAAAGTTCATGGCCATGCGGGCATCATCCAGCCCCACCGGCAGCTGACTGCCGCGGGCGCGAACATCAGCGAGCACCATGCTGCCATTGAGACGCGGTTCGATCAGGGTACCGGAGAGCCCGACGTCGCCGTTGAGCTGGCCGTTCAATTCATTCAGGGCGGCGACCAGTGGCGTATAGGGAGACAGTGTCACCCCGTCGACCTGTAACCTGCCAGCCAGCGTTCGACTGCCCAGCGGGTCGCCGATATCGGCATTCAGACGGAGGCTGCCGGCATCGCGCAGGTTCAGGTCCAGCCGGGCCTGCGCCCGCTCGGGGGTGGCCTCGGCAGTGACGCGAATGCCCAGCTGCGGCAGGGAAAAGGGCTGGCCCTGCGCATTCCGGCCGCGGACATCCACCTGGCTGCTCAGATCGGTATCGACGTTCCAGCGATTTCCCGCCTGTGACCATTGCGCATTGACATCACCTTCGAGGCCACCGGCTAGCCGCCATTCGTCTGGTAGATAGTCGTTGGTCAGCGCCAGATCGATATCGGAAAGGCGCAGCGCTGCCCGGCCGCTGTCGGCCCCGGCCTGAAGGGTGTCGACCGAACACAGTCGCCCTCCCTGCTGCCTGACCAGGCAAAACGGTGACGCGGTGACACTGGATTGATCCAGCAGTGCCGTGAATTTCAGCGGCCCATCGAGGGCGATATCGCCGCCCTGCGGCGCGCTGACATTCAGTGACGATATCGCTCCGGCGTAGCGCTGTCCGGCCTGGTCCAGACTGCCATCCAATGCCATGCGCACCCGTCTGACGGGCAGACCATCGCCGCCGTCCACATCCAGCGTCAGACGATGCTGTTGCAGGGTGCCGTTGAGCGCCGTGCTCACCTGACGAATCCGTTGCTCGGCGGCGCTGATATCGCTGGCATCAAGATCGACCTCGAAGCTCGTGTTATCCAGTCCCTGCGCCCTGGCAACCAGGCGCAGCGCGCCGATGCGATTGTCCTGATAGCGAAGCCCCTGACCGCGCAGATCGATGTTGCCATTGGGATTATCCAGTGTGCCCCTGAGCCTGATCTGCCCATTGGCACTTCCTCCCAGATCCGGCAGGACCGTGCCCAGCGCCGGTGCCGTGATATCGGCATCCAGTGACAGCCGATCACCGACATCACCGCTGGCCGACAACCGGTTGTTGCCCTGGCGCAGATCCAGCTGTGCGATGTGCCACTGCATGTCGCTATTGCCGTTCAAGCGGCCTTTCAGCGAAAGCGCTCGCTCCTGCAGCGTGCCATCAATGGCAAGCTCGGGCACCTCGACACGCCAATCATCGCCCTGCTGCTGGAAACCGGCGCGCAGTTTGCCGTTGAGACGGCCGGTGACCGCATCGGTAAAGTTCTCCAATCGCAGATTGTGGAAATCAAGCGATGACGCCACATTCAGCGACGGTGACCATGTCGCCGTACCACGGGCTTCCACCCTGCCGTCACCGGTGGTCACCGTGAGTGGCACCCAGCTGAAGTGGGCAATATCCCCCTCGCCTTCCAGACGAATATCCAGTGGTGAGAGGTTCGAGCCTTCTACATGAGCGGCTGTCGCGAGCTGATAGCCATCAAGCGAGCCCTCGGCATTGATGTCGATATCCCGGGCACGCCATGTCGCCACGCCGGGCTCATCCTCGAGCGGCCAGCGCACCTGTGGGCTCGACATCTGCAGCCTGAACGGCAGCTCGGGGGCCAGCAGATCGGCATGGGCGCTCAGGGCTGCCTCGACGGGCCCACCGGCATCGAGGGACACATTCAGATCCGAGAGCGCGCCATGCACGTCAACTTCGACATGTTCCCCTTCAACGGGGGCCTGCATTACATCGGCCACCATCGACAGTGTCAGCGGGTAATCATCCCTGAGCGAGGCCCGAGCGCTCATGGACAGTTGTGCAATGGAGGAATCCAGCGTGAGCTGGGGCAGCTCGATATCGGAGCCGCTGGTCCGGACAGCCAGCGCCAGCCGATGGACCACCACAGGGGTTTCCCCATCGAGTCGCAGTCGGTTAATGGCCACATCCTCTGCATCGATATCCAGCGGCAGCGTGATTTCGGGCATGACAATGCGCCCTTGATCATCCGTTTCACCGATGACGTCGGCCAGCGGATTGGCCAGCGGCCCTTGACCGAGTTTGGCCAATGTTTCCAGAACGGTGGGCGGCTCGGGATTGGCAACCCTGATGGCACCGTCGATGGCGCTGGAAGCAAGTGCAAAATCAACATCATCGGTCAACAGTAGTGCTGGTGCGGCTGCCACCACCGATTCGGCGGCGGCCATGGCCTGTGCGGTAATCATGTCGGGGCGCACAACACGCCGGGCCGTACGTACATCCACGCTCGAATCGAGAAGGTCGGGCTGATCCAGCCCTGCTGTCGAGGCAGGGACAACCCGAGTGTCTTCCAGCCGTGTTTCCCCGAGCGTGAGATGGCTGCCTTCAAACACGGCGCTGCTGTGAAAGTGGCCCAGTTCGACGCGGGTGCCGTCGGCCAGACGCAGACGGACATCGTCCAGGCGCAGGTCACGCAGTTCGATGGGCAATGGCGTACTGATTCGCGCCATGGTCGAATCGTCGTCCGCGGTATCGGGCGCTGTGCTGTCGCCACCGCGCAGAACAACGTCAACGCCACTGACCTGCAGCCGATCCAGGCACAGCCGACCTCGCAGCAGGCAGTCACTGCTCCAGTGCAGTGCAAATTGCTCGACATCCAGCCGAAGCGCGGGCAGTTCCAGATGCAGGCCCTGCAGGGTAAAATCATCCAGTAGCGCGCCTTCGGCGTGCTCATAGGTCATGATACCGCGTGACTGCGCCTGCTCGAGCAGTTTGGAAGTCCCCCACGGCGAGAGGACAACGCCTGCCACGATAAGGATCATCGCCAGTAGCGTCACCGCGATCCAGAGGATAGCGCGTGGCAGTAACATCAAAACTCGGGACCGATGCCGAAGTGCAGGCGCCAAGAGTCCTCCTCACTGTCAAAGGGATGGGCGATATCCAGACGAACCGGCCCAACGGGTGAAATCCATCGCACGCCGACGCCGGCGCTGGTCTTGAGCTCGTCCGGCCACCAGTCATTGAAGGCGTTGCCGGTATCCACAAAGGTCGCGCCCCACCAGTTGTTGACCACCTGGCGCTGGTATTCCAGAGAGCCGACCAGCAGGTGCTTGCCGCCCAGAAGATCCCCATCGCTGTTTTCAGGCGAAATGGTTTCGTACTCATAACCCCGCACGCTGCTGTCACCGCCGGTGAAAAAGCGCAGCGAAGGCGGTACCTGACTGAAATTATCCGTGCTTGTTGCCCCTACCGTGGCACGGCCTACAAAGCGATTGTCCTCACCGAGGCTGCGGATCCACTGGCTGTTGAGACGGGTCCGCAGGAAGTTGGCGTCCGAACCCCAGGCATCGCTTGAGCCTTCAATGAGAATGTCCTGGCGGTCTCCCCACATGGGAAAGCGAGTGTTATCGGCACGCGTACGCGTCCAGCTCATGCCCGGGATGAAAAGCACAACCTTGTCCTCTTCATCTCCCTGGGTGAAATCCTCATAGGTAGTCCGCAGGTAGGCATTTTGTACCCAGTCGTTTTCGAACCGCCATTCCCGGCCGAAAGACACCGAGCTTTCGAAACTGCGGGTATCACTTTCGCTGCGGTCGGTATTCTGGAAACCGTAACGCATATAGTAGTTGTCACGCGCCGGATTCCTGAGCGGTACATTGTACTCCCCGACCAGCGTCTGCTCGGGGCCGGAAAGGCTCAGATCGTTATTGAGGCTATGCCCCTGATCATTGAGCCAGGGCATGTTCCAGCCAAAATTGACTCGAGGTCCTACGTCGGTGGAGTAACCAATACCGGTTTCGAATTTGTGGCGATCTTCCGGTGTCACACTGACATCGATGGGCACGGTCGCGCGCTGTGGCCTTTCCTGCGTGTTGAGCGCGTCGCGAAAGTTGCTGCTTTCGCTGTCGTCACCCTCTCCTTCAACACGCGCATCAGGTGACGATGTCACCATGGGTGAGCGCGTCTGGCGAGCGCTTTCATCAAGGCGGGGGCGAACGCTGATGCTTCGAAACCAGCCCGACTCGCCCAGGCGCTGGCTATAACGCGCCACTTCCGTGGCCAGATACCGGTCATTGAGGTCAAAGGGTGCCATCCTGCGCAGGCGCTCATCACGAATCTGGCTGCCGGTGACAAAAATATCGCCGAATCGATAGCGCTCGCCGCTTTCAAACACCAGCGTGATATAAGCGGCATGCTCCCAAGGGTGAACCTCGATACGGCTTTGGCGATAGCGGGCATCGAAATAGCCACGCTCCAGCGCCAGCGCCGTCAGGCGCGACTTGAGCGTATCGTAGGGCGTATGTAGAAGGCGTTTGCCCTCCATGTCTCCCAGCGCGCTGGCCTCGAGCGCCTGCTGAAAGGGCTCGTCATTATCGGCCTCCCCCTCGATGCGAACTACTACCGAACGCACGCGAACGGCCCGGCCACGATCGACATTAACCGTGACCTCTTCGCGATCCTGAAAGCTGACCGAAATGTCGGGCTCATAATAGCCATAGGGTTTCAGGGCATCCCTGACCCTTTGCGTGACCTCGGCACTGTAGCCCTGCACGTCGGCATTTTCGGGAATCTCCAGGGATTGCAGGTAGTTGCTGATATTGGTGGCCAGCTCTCCCCGTACCCCTGTGACGTTGGCATCGATGGCCAGTACGGCAGGGGCCTGACCGAGGCCGGTGCCCATCAGCGTCAGTAGCAGCAACTTTCGGGTGAGCGTACCGGCGATCGGACGGTTACGAAAAAAGGATCGCATAACGTTCAGGAGGTTCCTCAATGATATGAATCACACCACATGTCATACGTCAGGGATCGAGAACATCCCGAAGCGACTCTTGGGTGGCATGCAGGCGTGTCTGGCTCTTCTGAAGCCGTTCGGTCTGCTCACCCAGCTCATCAATCCGCGCTTCAAGCGACGCCAGCATCTGTTGTTGATCCGCCACGCTGGCGGTCAGCGTTTCCAGCTGCTGACGGTTTTTCTCCATTTCCTTCAGCTGATTCGACAGCTCGGCGTCAGTATTATCCAGATCTTCAAAGCGCGCATCATAGGTACCTTTAAGACCTTCGATAACTGCATCCAGCGACTCTAATGATCGCTGCAATGACCCGAGCGTTTGTTGACGTAACGCATCGGCCCTTTCCAGCTGCTCCAGCCGGGAGTCCTGATCATCATTGCCGGCCTGCTGCTCGAGCTGCTGTTGCAGGGTCTCGAGCTGTGTGCGCTGGGCCTGCTGCTCGCTTCGGATGCCTTCAAGCACGTGTTCGAGATTGTCCGACATTTCCCGGCGATCCGCGGCCACCTGCTGCGCCCTGTCCGTCAGTGTTGACATCCTGTCCATCCAGTGCTGACGATCCTGATAATACTGCACCCCCATGGCAACGATGGCGGCAGCAAGCAACAGCAGGAGGACATACAGCGGCCACAGGGGCGCTCTGCGGGCACCACGGCCAGGGCCGGCAGCGCGTGGTTCCGTACGGGTCGAATACGCAGCGTGGCGATCAGCGCCTATGACGGGCTCTTCATGATCTTTTTGCGGCATGAAAATCTCGAGAAATGTGACAGCCAGAGAGACGACCTGCCCTTTTCAGCCAGGTCAGGAAACTGCATGCATGCTACGATGCATGGCCTGTGAAAAGCCAGTACAGGCTACCCGGCAGACAGGTTTGAACGGCAATACCAGGGGCTCCCTGGTCAGAATGGAACGTTGATCATGCCCCTTGAACTTCCCTCCCTGCCCTATGCTACCGATGCATTGGCGCCCGTTATCTCCACACACGCTCTGCGCATGCATCATGAGGGCATCCACGCAGGCTATCTGAAGCGTTTGAACACACTGCTTGACGGTGATGGGCATACGGACCACTCGCTTGAAGACATCATGCGTACCGGCCGCGGCGAGGCACAGGCCTGCGCCTGCCAGGCGTGGAACCATACCTTTTTCTGGCAGTGCCTGACGCCCTGGTATCAGCCCCCGGGGAAGGAACTGGAAAGCGCACTGGCGGCCCGCTGGGGAAGTCTCGAGGCGTTCCAGCAGGCGTTCATGGCCAGCGCCATGGCGCACTTCATGGGGGGCTGGACATGGCTTGTGTACTCCCCGCAAGGACGGCTGGACATTCATAATGCCGTGGATGCCGGGTCCCCGCTGCTTCGGGGCCTTATACCGCTGCTGGCCATCGATATGTGGGAGCACGCCTGGTATGTCGATTTTGGCAACGATCGACGCAAATATCTTCAAAGGCTCTGGGATGTGATCAACTGGCCGTTTGTCGAGCAGTGTCTCGAGGATGCCACTGCAACGGCCGAGGGCAGGCGCAATCTGCTTCACGTCTAAAAGGCAGGGATTGCTATAAAAGGCGGCGCTGGCCCGACAGGCCCGAGAGCCTGTCGATACCAGCCCGCCTGTCGATCATCAGCGGTCGTCGTTTGCCGTGCTCTCTTCGGGATCGGCACTGCGTCCGATTCCCCGATAATAAAAGCCGTGCTGTGCCACGAATGACGGATCGTAGATATTACGGCCATCCAGGATCAGCGGGATGGTCATCAGGGTCGACAGACGTCGCCAGTCGGGATTCCAGTACTCCTTCCACTCCGTCACCAGCAACAGGGCATCGACATTTTCACAGGCCGATTGCGCGGTACCTGACAGCGTCAGCAGCGGATGCTGACCATAGTAGTGCTCGATGGCGGGAAGCGCTGCGGGGTCGTGCAGTTTGACATGCACCCCCTGGGCCCAGAGGGCATCCAGCAGACGGAGTACCGGCGCATGGGCAATCCGCGCGGTGCCCGGCTTGAAGGCCGCGCCCCATACGGCAACCGTGCGCCCTTCAAGGTCGCCATCATAGTACTGCCAGAGCTTGCGAAAGAGCTCTTCCTGCTTTTGCTCGTTGACCTGAACGACCTGCTCGAGCAACCCGTTGTGCTGCCCTTCACGGGCACGGATGCTCGACAGGCGATGCAGATTGCGCGCAAAGCTGGGACCGCCAAAGCCACACCCCGGATAGAGATACTCGCGGCCGATACGGCGATCGGATCCCATCGCCTGGCGCACCAGTTCGATATCCACGTCCAAACTGTCGGCCAGGCTGGCCAGTTCATTCATGTAGCTGACGCGCGTGGCCAGCATGCCGATAACGGCAAGCTTGGTCAGTTCGGCCGCCCGCCTTGGCATCAAGCGAACATTGTTTTCGCGCCGATTGAAGGCTCTGAGCAGTTCGCTGATCTGACGGGAGGCCCAGTCATCTTCGCTGCCCATGATCCAGCTGTCGGGACGCGTAAAGGTGGCCATGGCACGGCCCTCTTCGAGCATGTCCGGCAGTGCGACGGCAATCTGGCGCTCCTTGCGGAGCAGCGATTCAAGGACTTCCGTATGGCCGATCGGGAAAGTGCTGTTGTTGACCAGCACAAACTCGTGAGGCTCACGGCCCAGCGTCTGCTCGACCCACTGATCGGCATCATTACGCTGATCTGCCGATACGGCCAGCCAGTACACATTGGCACTGGGCAGGGATTTCGAGCTCTCGCACAGGGTCAGTGACCCGTTGGCGATACTCTGCGACAACTGGTGATAAAGCCCCGGCTCGTTTCTGATCCAGTCCGTTTCGGCCAGAACGTTCCATGGCTGAGCCGGATGCGGCCACCAGTACACCTGGTGGCCAACCATTGAGAGTGCAGCGGCTGCCGTTGCCGCACTCAATTCGCTTCCATGCACTACCACCTGCATGATTATGCCTCGTCTTGATAGCGCTTCAGCAGCTCGCGGAATCCTTCGCCATACTTGGGATGACGGCGCGCAAACGACAGTGTCGCTTCCAGATAACCAAGCTGATGACCGCAGTCGAAAGTTTCACCTTCCATACGATAGGCAGCAACATCCTGCTTGCCACGCAAGGTATCGATGGCGTCGGTCAGCTGGATTTCGTTACCTGCGCCGGGACGCGTCTCGGCAAGTACCGGGAAAATGCTGCCCGGGAGCAGATAACGACCGATAACGGCCAGTGTAGAAGGCTCGGTACCGGCTTCGGGCTTTTCTACCATGCCCGTAATCTTTTCGCTCTTGCCGGCTTCAGGAGTGTCCCCTTCAAGGGCCACGATGCCGTACTTGTAAGCGACTTCAGCCGGGACATCCTCCACCATGATCTGGGCGGCACCCGTTTGATCATGGGCTTCAATCATGCCACCCAGATCGTTGCGCGTCATGCCTTCATCATCGACCAGAACGTCCGGCAGCAGCACGGCAAACGGCTCGTCATCACCGATTACCGGCCGAGCACAAAGAATGGCATGGCCCAGACCCAGTGCTTCAGGCTGGCGAACGCTGATGATGGATACATCATCCGGGATGATATTGCGCAGCTCATCCAGAAGCTCCTGCTTGCCCTTCGCTTCCAGCTGACTCTCGAGCTCGAAATGCTTGTCGAAATGATTTTCGATCGCAGACTTCGAAGAGTGCGTGACCAGTACGATCTCCTTGATGCCGGCCTTGACTGCTTCCTGTACGACATACTGGATAACAGGCTTGTCGACAATCGTGATCATTTCCTTCGGGATCGCTTTTGAAGCGGGGAGACAGCGAGTCCCGAAACCAGCGACAGGCAATACTGCTTTACGAATCATTCCTTTTCCCTTTGCTATCAAATACAAGAAATACATGAGTGTATGGCATGTTGACATTTGCCATGACAGCATCGTGGGCCATAAACGGCTCAAAATCTTGCTTGAACCGGCGGATCAGACCACAGCGCCCGGTAAACAGGTTATAACCACATAAAATACCGGACCTTGAATCTTATATCCTTCGTGAAATGTTTCATTTTGTATAACTAAATATGGCATCAGTTTTTTAAGCATAATGATAACGGTATAAAACAGGAGGAGCATGCTATTCATGCCGGGGGCCTTCAAGACATGTCACCACATCCTGATCTGCATCATGATTCGCGATTCTTCATATCCCGATACCCAGCAGTCAGAATACCAGAAACCCTTGAAAAAACCGGCTTCGGCCTGCCGGGAGTCCGACAGGCTACTGCCCTGTTCTTCCCTTTTCTGAACGCTTCGAAAGCCTGCTTGCTGACAGCGCGTGATGCTGAAACCGTATGGGTTCATGAGCCACGCAGACCCTATACAATACAAACCGATATACTGGCAGCCCATGCCGCCCCACTCTCACAGGAGCTCCTCGATGAGCGAAAAACATCATTCCAACGTTGACCCGGGTGAAATTGCCAAATTTGACGATCTGGCCAGTCGCTGGTGGGATCGCGAAGGCGAATGCAAGCCGCTTCATGACATCAATCCCCTGCGCCTGGATTATATCGATCAGCGTGCAGGCCTGACCGGCCATCGCGTTATCGATGTTGGCTGTGGCGGCGGCATTCTCAGTGAAGCAATGGCGCATCGTGGCGCCGAGGTAACCGGTATCGATCTGGGAGAAGCACCGCTTTCCGTGGCCCGCCTTCATCAGCAGCAAAGCGGTGTCGAGGTTGACTATCAGTGCATCAGTGCCGAAGACATGGCAGAGCAGCAACCGGGCAGCTTTGATGTCGTGGTCTGTTTTGAAATGCTTGAACATGTTCCGGACCCGGAAAGCGTCATCAAGGCCTGCGCTCGCATGGCCAGACCCGGTGGCCATGTCTTTTTTTCGACAATCAACCGCAACCCGAAATCATGGGCGATGGCCATTGTGGGCGCCGAATACATTCTGAACCTTCTGCCCCGCGGGACGCACAGTTATCAGCGGTTTATACGACCTTCCGAGCTGGCTCGCTGGGCGCGCCAGGCCAATCTTGATACGCGGGACATTACGGGCATGATCTATAACCCCGTGACGCGTCGCTATCGCCTCTCCAGCAGCGATCTGGACGTCAACTATTTCATGCACACTCGTGTGGCCCAATCATGAATCGACAGGCCGATGATATTCCAGAGGCCGTGTTGTTCGATCTGGATGGCACGCTGGTGGATACAGCCCCGGATCTGGCTCGTGCAACCAATGCCCTTCGCAGGGAACACGGCCTCAAGCCGTTGCCCCATGACGAGATTCGACGTGAAGTCTCTCACGGCGGCAGTGCTCTGGTGACGCTGGCACTGGGGTTGGAAAGGCAGGCACCGGGACACGATGATGCCCGGGCAATGCTGCTCGAGCACTACGGCAAAAACGTCGCCGAGGAAAGCTGCCTTTTTGAAGGATTTTCAGAAGTACTTGATCACTATCGCAGCCTGCGACGGCCCTGGGGGATCATTACCAACAAACCACGACAATATGCAGTGCCACTGCTCGAAGCACTGAGCATGGCACCGGATGTGCTGTTGTGTGCTGATGATCTACCGGTTAAAAAACCGGATCCCGCCCCATTGCTGGAAGCCGCCAGACGTTTGAACGTTGCGCCGCAGCACTGCTGGTATATCGGCGACCATCTACGCGATATCGAGGCAGCCAACAATGCCGGCATGACCGCTATCGCAGTGACATATGGCTATCTACGTCAGGAAGACGATCCTGATACCTGGCCTGCAAGCCGGTTTTTTGAAACACCGGCAGCGCTTTGCAGGGTACTGCTACAGCATGATGTGCCTGACACGACCCGCGTTTGAATAACGCCGGCTCGACAATAATCAGCGGGCATTTCGCTTGTCACGAACTGCCCGCGAATTCCCGACCGGCCATATCAACCGCTGGTTTTTTGCATGAATTCGCGTGCCAGACCGGCGGCATCGCTCTCGGAATGCTCGCTAATAACCTTTTTCAGCATGTCCTGACTTTCGCTGCTTTTGCCCTGACGAGCGTAGACAAGCCCCAGCTTGTACATTGCATCAGGGACCTTATTGCTTTGGGGGTAGTCACTGATGACCCTGTCGAATGCCGATGCCGACTGCTCCAGCCGGGATTTGGCAGAATAAAGCTCGCCCAGCCAGTACCAGGCATTTCCATTCAGGCCCGACTGCGGATAATCACGATTGAAGGCTTCGAAGGCGGCAATGGCCTGATCAAATTCGCGTTCTTGTACGTGCGAGAAGGCTGCCTGATACGCCCCCTGCGCGTCATTGGCCGTGCCGCCACTACCTGCTGAAGATGACTGGCGGCCTCCTGAAGCGGCCTGATTGATGGGATCACTGCCGGCCGAAGAGGCATCATTATCGCCGGATGATGCACCCGTGCTGTCCTGTGACGCGCTCAGACGTTCTTCCAGATCCAGATAGCGCTGCTGGGACAGTTGTGTCTGTTGTTCCAGCTGATGACGCAGCTCTTCAATCTGCCCACGAAGCTGATTGATATCCTGCTCCTGGCTCTGCAAACGATTGAATATCTGCAGGTTGCCGGAACCGGAATTCGTGGAAGCCTGGTTATAAAAGGAGCCTGTTTGTGCGGATGCCCAAACGGACAGCGGGAGCACAAGGGCTCCCGCGCCGCACAGTCGAATAAGACCGTGTTTCATTGCTTACTCCGGGATCAGTAGTCGATGACGACGCGACGATCCTGAGAATAGGCCTGTTCAGAATTGCCGGAAGCAGCGCGACGCTCTTCACCGTAGCTGACCACTTCGATCTGTGAGGCAGGCACGCCCTGAATGGTCAGATACTGGCGTACGGCGTTGGCACGACGCTCGCCCAGCCCCAGGTTGTATTCACGGGTACCACGCGGATCGGTGTGGCCTTCCAGAACGATGTTGTTGCCGGAATTACGCTGCAGGTACTGAGCATGCTGGTTCAGCATGGACTCGTACTGCGGGCGGATGCTGTCGCTGTCGAAATCGAAGTAGACGCGATTTTCGCTCGGCATTTGTGCCTGCTGGCCGGTGTTTTGACCGGTAGCACCAGAGCTGCTGCTCATGCCCTGAGTGGAAGAACCGCTGGTCATGCCGGCATTCTGCTGGTCGCCATCCTGTGTACCGCCGCCGCTGGAACAACCAGCAACCACAGCCAGAGAAAGTGCGGCCGCCAGAGTCTTGGCGTAGGAAGAAAACTGCATGATGATCTCCTTGCTTTTATAAAGAATGACAAAATTCATTCTAGTCGTTTAATTCAAAAACGGCGACCAGGAAGGTTCACGGACCTCACCATTGGGTGAGGGTATTACGAATGAAGCCCTGCCATCTGCCGAAACAGCACCGAGCACGCCGCGTGCTCCCTGCTGAGTGGCATATACCACCATTGTACCGTTGGGCGCAACTGCCGGTGCTTCATCCTGATAAGTATTGGTTAATATTGTTACGCGCCCCGATGACAGATCCTGCCTTGCCACCTGAAAACCGCGGTCGGTCCGGGTGGTCATGAAAATGAAATTATTGTCGGGACCATACATGCCACCGGCATTGTAATTGCCGGTAAACGTCATGCGTTTGGCATTTCCGCCGGAAGCATCCATCTGATAAAGCTGCGGCTGGCCGCTACGATCAGAAGTAAATAAAAGCGAGCGACCGTTAGGGCTCCAGTCCGGTTCGGTATCGATGGCACTGGAATTTGTCAGGCGTGTCAGCGAGCGAGACGCGACATCCATGACATAGATTTCGGGATTACCGTCCTTTGAAAGCGACATGGCAAGCTTGCGACCATCCGGCGACCAGGCCGGAGCACCATTGATCCCCTTGAAGGACGTCAGCTGAACACGACGGCCGCTGGAGAGCTGCTGCACATAAATGGCGGGCCGCCCTGACTCGAACGAAACGTAGGCCAGTTTTTGTCCGTCCGGTGACCAGGCAGGCGACAAAATGGGCTGATCGGAAGACAGGATCTGCTGCGGGCGATGGCCATCCTGATCGGCCACATACAGGGCGTAATTGATATTCGGGTCAACGCCATTGGCGGTGACATAGGCGATACGTGTCTGAAAGGCGCCCCGAATGCCGGTAATTTCCTCGAAGATCTGATCGGCAATGTAGTGCGAGCGAGAACGCAGCTGATCCTCGCTCGAGGTGACTACTTCTCCCAGCTCACGACGCTGCCCGGCCACATCGTGCAGCTCATAGCTGATTTTGTAGCCGTTACCGGAAGATTCGACGCGTCCAACGACCAGATAATTGGCCCTGACCCGGCGCCAGTCACCATAATTGATATCGTCTCCACTGGCAGGCCGGGAAATCAGATCCTGGGGTGCCAGTGGCGCAAACTGACCACTGTGTTCCAGATCATCGGCAATGATTTTGCCGACATCCTCGGAAGGGCTGACCCCCTCGCCACGAAAGGGCACGACCGCGATTGGAATTGCATTATCGTTGCCTCGCGTGATCTCAATGGTGAGATCACCCGCTGCCTGTGCCATCAGGCTGGTCATCATGAGCATCATGACGCCGGCCAATGCCATTAGTTTTTTCATCAGCACACACCCTCGGGGTTTAACAAACCTTGATATTGACCACCTGTCAGAGAGA
The DNA here is from genome assembly GCF_053903105.1 of Kushneria sp. AK178. Classification (NCBI taxonomy): domain Bacteria; kingdom Pseudomonadati; phylum Pseudomonadota; class Gammaproteobacteria; order Oceanospirillales; family Halomonadaceae; genus Kushneria; species Kushneria sp. AK178. Next base: position 1,868,658 of record NZ_CP096381.1, read on the forward strand.
CAGGTGCAGTATCGATCATGTTTTTGCACCACATTGACAGAAATGTCTTGTCCCTAGCGTACATCCTCGGGATTAAAACGCAGATTAAAGCTTCTGAACTGCTGTCGTGCATCAGACGGCAACCGGCTCATTTCAGTAAATGGTGCTGCCCGTTCGACAGCCTGCACGGCAGACCGATCAAATCCCGGATCACCGCTGCTGCTGGAGACATTGGCAGACAGAAGCTCTCCTGTTGGCAGAAGCTGCACCCTGACCACGGTCACCAGCCCGGACGCTGCATTGGGCGGACGTGACCAGCTCTGCTCGACGGCCCGACGCACCAGGTTCATGAACCCGTTGGAAGCCTCCTGAGCCTGACGCGCATTGGCAATGGATTCCGCCTCGCTGGTAATTTCATCGCCAAGGGCATCCTGACTGGCCGCCGCTGCAGCTTCCGCGGCGCGCCTGCGATCGGCTTCGGCTTTCCTTTTGGCTGCCGCTTCAGCTTCTGCCTTCTTTTTGGCCGCTGCTTCGGCCTCCGCCTTCTTTTTCGCCTCGGCCTCTGCCTGCCTCTTCGCCTCGGCCTCCGCCTTCTTTTTCGCCTCGGCCTCTGCCTGCTTCTTCGCCTCGGCCTCTGCCTGCCTCTTCGCCTCGGCCTCCGCCTGCTTCTTCGCCTCGGCCTCTGCCTGCTTCTTCGCCTCGGCCTCTGCCTGTCTCTTCGCTTCGGCTTCTGCCTGCCTCTTCGCCTCGGCTGCTTCTCGGGCCTGCTGCTCGCGCGCCTGCTGGGCGGCCACCTCTTCCGCCTGCTCGGCGCGACGCTGTGCAGCCTCCTGCGCCTCCTGTGCTGCCTGCTCTCGGGCCTGACGCGCCTGTTCAGCTGCTTCGGCCTGCTGGCGTGCCGTCTCTTCGGCGGCATCGTCCCGAGTGGCTTCCGGTTCGGGCTGCTCGCGATCCGGCCCCTGCTGGGCACGTGGCTGTGCCTCGGTCGCCTGCTGCGCCTGATCGGTTGCAGTCTCCATCGAAATCAGCTCGGCCTGCACAACAGCGTTGGACGTTTCGACGGGATCACTCTGCGGCCAGCGAAAGGCCACCAGTCCGATAACCCCGACGTGCAGCAGCACCGCAAGCACGGTGGGCAATGTATAGCCTACACGGCGATCGTGTCTGGCCATTGTCTCTCCCTACTGCTGGTCGCCAGGCGGTGGATCAGAAATCAATCCCACATTGGGGACGCCCGCATTCTGCAGCGTCCCCATCAGCGTCACGACCTGACCATAGGAAACATTGCGATCGCCGCGCACCATGACAGGCGTGCCGGGATTACGGTTGAGCACTGCCATGACCTGATCACTGATCTCGTCAAGCGATTTGCTCTGCTGCTCATCGCCCAGGCTAATGTAATATTCGCCCTCGCGGTTGACCGTCACGACCAGTGGCTCATTGTCACTCTGCACCGGCTCGGAGCTGATCTGCGGCAGATCGACATCGATCCCCTGGTTGATGGTGGGGGCGGCAATGATAAAAATGACCAGCAGCACGAGCATGACATCGATAAACGGCACGACGTTCATGTCGCTGGAGAGCTTCTTGCGCCGATTGCGTCGGTAGGATCCCTGCATGACGTGCTCCTCAGGCGTTCTCGCCGGCGCTGCGGTTTTGCAGATTGCGATGCAAAAAGGCGTGGAACTCTTCGGCGAAGTTTTCCATGCGAACCATCAGCTTGTCGGCCTTGTGGGTCAGGCGGTTATAGCCGATGTTGGCCGGAATGGCGGCAAAGAGGCCCAGGGCCGTAGCGATCAGCGCCTCGGCAATGGCCGGCGCAATGGTGCCCAGCGACACCTGTTGGGCACCACCCAGCGCCTGAAAGGTACCCAGTATTCCCCATACCGTGCCAAAAAGACCGATATAGACCGCGGACGAGCTGATGATGGCAAGCACTGCCAGATGCGCCGTCAGACGCTCCTCTTCACGTGAGACAGATACCCGCATGGAGCGCTCGACACCTTCAAGTACGGCATTGTGGCTGCGCGATTTGGGAAGTAGTCGATTGAACTCGCGAAACCCCGAACGAAAGATATGGGCGGCCCCCTGCGGATTATCGGCCGGCACTTCCCGGTATAACTCGTTGAGATCCACGCCCGACCAGAAGTGAGACTCGAACTCATCCAGCTCCCGCTCGTCACGTTTGAGAGCAAAGGCGCGCTGAAAGATCAGCACCCACGACACGACGGAAGCGGCCAGCAGTATCAGCATGATCAGCTGAACCACCAGACCAGCGTGGAAAAACAGCGAAATGACCGACATGGAAGAATCGTTCACGAAAAACCCCTTCAGGCGTTCTGGGAATCAAGCGTCATGGCCGAAAGCAGATCTTCGGGCCAACGAGCCGGTTTGTAACCTGTTGCATCGATACAGGCAATATCGACCATACCGCGAAAAAGAAGTTTTCCATTTCGCATGATCCGTTGCTCGAACGCGACGGTGCACTGGCGCGGCGCCCCGGCCCGGGTGTCGACCGTCAAAAGATCATCCAGCGTCGCCGGCAGTCGATACTGGCACTCCAGACGTCGAACGACCAGTGCAATATTGCGCCCGAGAAGCGAGTGCTGATCGAAGCCCCTGTCGCGCAGCCATTCGGTACGACCGCGTTCGAGATAGTTGAGATAGTTGGCGTGATAGACGATGCCGCCGGCATCGGTATCCTCGATATAGACGCGTAGATCCAGTGATGCCATGGCGTTCAGGACTCCGCCGTTGCCGTGCCATCACCGCCATCCGGAATATCATCCGTGGGGGACAGATCAAAATGCAGGTAGGCCAGCCGTGTCACCATACGACCGCGCGCCGTACGCAGCATGAACCCCTGCTGAATCAGGTAGGGCTCAAGAACATCCTCGATAGTGTCACGCTCTTCGCTGATGGCCGCAGCCAGACTCTCGACACCTACGGGGCCACCGCCGAACTTTTCGATCATGGTCAAAAGCAGCCGCCGGTCCATGTGATCCAGTCCATGGCGGTCGACGTGCAGCATGTTGAGGGCCTTGTCGGCCACCTCGGCGGTCAGACGCCCATCACCACGTACCTGAGCAAAATCGCGCACCCGGCGCAGCAATCGGTTGGCAATACGCGGCGTGCCGCGGGAGCGACGCGCCACTTCGATGGCACCGTCCTCATCGGCCTCGAAATCCATGAGCCGGGCGCTGCGATTCACGATGTGTGTCAGATCCGTGATGTTGTAGAACTCAAGGCGCTGCACGATGCCGAAGCGATCGCGCAAAGGCGCTGTCAAAAGGCCCGCCCGGGTCGTGGCGCCGACCAGGGTAAACCTGGGCAGATCGAGCTTGATGGAGCGCGCCGCCGGCCCCTCGCCAATCATGATATCGAGCTGAAAATCCTCCATCGCCGGATAGAGTACCTCCTCCACGGCAGAGGAGAGCCGGTGAATCTCGTCGATAAAGAGGACATCCCCCGGCTGCAGGTTGGTCAGCATGGCGGCAAGATCACCGGCCTTTTCGAGCACGGGCCCGGAGGTGGACTTGATGTCCACGCCCATTTCGCTGGCGATGATATGGGCCAGCGTGGTCTTGCCAAGACCGGGCGGGCCAAAGATCAAGGTATGATCAAGGCTGTCCTCACGCTGACGCGCTGCCGTAATGAAGATGTCAAGCTGCTCTCGAACCGGTGCCTGGCCGATATAGTCATCGAGCATGCGCGGGCGAATGGCGTGATCCACCCGCTCTTCTTCAGGGCGTTCGGCGCCGGCGATGAGCCGATCGGTTTCAATCATGATGCCCTGCCTTTCCCGCTACGTGTGTCGCTGCCGGCCAAACGGTCGGAAAGCGCCATCTTGATCAATGCCTCGGTAGAAAGCGTGGTATCCAGCCCTGACAGCATCCGGGTCGCTTCGGTCGGCTTGTACCCCAGTGCGATCAGTGCCGCCTCGGCGTCGGCATGGTTGTCGCTTTCAAGCGGCAGCTCGGCGTCTTCAGCAGTGCCCTGCTCCAGCTGCTCGAATTCGGGCCAGTGTTTGAAACGATCCCGCATTTCGATAATCAGGCGCTCAGCGGTCTTCTTGCCCACGCCCGGCAGTCTGGTCAGCGTTTTGGTGTCATCATCCATGACACTTTTCATGAACTGCTGTCGCTCCATGCCGGACAAAATGGCCAGTGCCAGTCGCGGCCCTACCCCCGAAATCCGGATCAACTCACGAAAGAGGCGACGCTCGGGCTCATCAATGAACCCATAGAGCAGATGCGCGTCCTCGCGAACACTTAAATGCGTATGGAGGCGGACTGTTTCGCCCGGCGCCGGCAGCGCCAGCAGCGTGTTCATGGAGGCTTCAAGTTCATAGCCGACACCATGAACATCGACCACGATCAGGGGCGGTTTCTTTTCAAGCAGTTGACCGTGCAGGCGACCTATCATGCGTTGTATATCCAGATAGAAACAATGAACGAAAAAGGGGCATGGCGTTTAAATGCACCAGGATTTAAACACCGTGTCAGGGTCGATAATGGCGCCAGCTTGACGACCGCTGTCTTGCCGGACGTGCTTGCGCCGGCAGGTTCTGCGCGCCGCGACAGGCAAAGAAATGGGTCAACGCAATGGCCAGAGCGTCAGCAGCGTCTTCCTGAGGCAGCCCTGATAATTTAAGCGTCGACTGTACCATATGCTGCACCTGCGTCTTGTCGGCCCCACCGTTGCCCGTGACCACCTGCTTGATGCGTCGGGCAGCGTATTCATGAACGTCGAGGCCATGATTGGCCGCGCAGACGATGGCTGTACCGCGTGCCTGCCCCAGTTTCAGGGCAGAGTCGGCATTTCGGGATAGAAATACCTGCTCGATGGCCATCTCGCCCGGAGCATGCTGAGCAATGACTTCGGCCACGCCGGCATACACCTGCGCCAGTTTCTGGGCAAGCGTCGGGGCCTCGATTTTGATGCAGCCACTGGCAACGTAGCGCGGCGTCAGGCTCGAGACATCAATGACGCCAAACCCGGTGCGGCGTGACCCCGGGTCGATCCCCAGAAGCATCATGGCCACAGTCCTGCTTCAAAATCGATCATGACGCTTCCTCGAGGGCGTCGAGCACATGCGCCTCGAAATCGACGTTGGAGTAGACATTCTGGACATCGTCCAGATCTTCCAGTCGGTCGAAAAGCGCCACGACCCGACGCGCCGTCTCGACATCATCAATGCTTGAATAGCTGTCGGGGAACATGCCCACTTCGCTGCGCACGACCTCGATGTCGGCCCGATCCAGGGCATCGCGTACCGGGCCGAAATCCTCGGGCGTGGTCACGATTTCAAGCGTGCCATCCTCCCGGGTCTGAACATCCTCGGCGCCTGCTTCCATGGTGGCCTCGATTACACGCTCTTCCGAGGTGCCGACCGGCAGCACGATCCGGCCCTGCTTGTGAAAGAGAAAGGCCACGGAGCCGCTGGTGCCCAGATTACCGCCCTGCTTGTTGAAAGCGGTGCGCACGTCCGAGACGGTTCGATTACGGTTATCGCTCATGCACTCCACCAGAATCGCCACGCCATCGGGGCCGTAGCCCTCGTATACCAGCTCTTCCATGGCATCGCTGTCGCTGTTGCCGGCCCCGCGGGTGATGGCGCGCTCGACGGTGTCGCGTGTCATGTTGTTGGACAGCGCCTTGTCGATCGCGGCCCTGAGACGCGGGTTATCCTCGGGCGCGCTGCCGCCCTGACGCGCCGCCACGGTCAGCTCGCGAATCAGGCGTGTGAAGATCTTGCCCTTTTTCGCGTCCTGAGCGGCCTTTCGATGCCTGATGTTGGCCCATTTACTGTGTCCGGCCATGGCACTTCTCCTTCACCCACTTGCCATTACTGAGGCAATGACGTCATACAAAAATACGGGTGTGCAAGGCACACCCGTATTAACTCTAACACTCCCGACACGCTGCGACAGAAACGGTTCGTTTCAAATCGCCTGCAGATCAGGGCGTTGTGTTGTCGGACGCTTTCTGGCGCAGACGAATATGCAGTTCCTTGAGCTGCTCATTGCTGACCGCCCCCGGGGCTTCGGTCATCAGACAGGCAGCACTTTGTGTCTTGGGAAAGGCAATCACGTCACGAATGGTGCGCCCGCCGGTCATGAGCATGACCAGACGGTCCAGGCCGAAGGCCAGGCCACCATGCGGCGGCGCGCCGTGCGCCAGACCGTCCAGCAAAAAGCCGAACTTCTCGCGTGCTTCCTCATCGCTGATGCCGAGGGCTTCGAATACCTGATGCTGCATCTGCTGATCGTGGATACGAATCGAACCGCCGCCCAGCTCGGTACCGTTGAGCACCATGTCATAGGCCCGGGACAGCGCGTTTTCCGGATCCTGCTTGAGGGTTTCCGGGTCGCAGGCCGGCGCCGTGAACGGGTGATGCAGCGCTGCCAGCCGGCCGCTCTCGTCCCGCTCGAACATGGGAAAATCCACTACCCACAGCGGCGCCCAGGACTGCGTATAAAGATCAAGGTCGCTACCCAGCTTTACTCGCAGCGCACCGAGCGCTTCGTTGACGACCTTCGCCCGGTCGGCGCCAAAGAAGAGAATATCGCCGTCTTCGGCACCTGCCCGGTCCAGAAGCGTTTCGATCACGCCGTCCATGAACTTGACGATGGGTGACTGGAGGCCTTCGATGCCCTTCGAACGGTCGTTGACCTTGATCCAGGCCAGCCCGCGCGCGCCATAGATCCCGACAAAGCTGGTGTACTCGTCGATCTCCTTGCGAGTGAGCTTCGCGCCACCCGGGACCCGGAGTACGGCAACACGACCATCATCGGCATTGGCCGGGCCCGAAAAGACCTTGAAGTCGACATCCTTCATCAGATCGTCAACGTCGACAAACTCCAGCGGAATACGCAGGTCCGGCTTGTCGGACCCGTAGCGACGCATGGCGTCATGCCAGGTCATGCGCGGGAACTGCGGCAGCGACACCTCAAGGACTTGTGAAAAGAGACGACGAATCATCTCTTCAGTGATGCCCATGACATCGTCTTCTTCCACGAAAGAAGCCTCGATATCGATCTGGGTGAACTCCGGCTGACGATCGGCGCGAAGATCCTCATCGCGGAAGCACTTGGCGATCTGATAATAGCGATCAAATCCGGCCACCATCAGCAGCTGCTTGAACAGCTGCGGGGACTGCGGCAGCGCGAAAAACTCGCCGGTATGAGTACGGCTGGGCACGAGATAGTCGCGCGCCCCTTCGGGCGTGGCACGGGTCAGGATGGGGGTCTCGATATCCAGAAAACCGTTGTCTTCCAGATAGGCACGAACGCTGTGCGTGATGCGCGAGCGCAGACGCAGGCGTTCGATCATCTCCGGACGACGCAGGTCGATATAGCGATGCTTGAGGCGGACATCCTCACCGACCCTGCCATGCTCGTCGAGCTGGAAGGGCGGCGTTACCGCCGTGTTGAGCACCTCGACCTGCGTGGCCAGCACCTCGATCAGCCCGGTAGGCATGTTGGCATTCTGGGTGCCTTCCGGACGCATGCGAATACGGCCGGTAATACGCAGTACATACTCGCTGCGGGCACGATCGGCATTGGCAAAGGCATCCGGAGTGTCCGGATCAACCACCACCTGTGCAACGCCATCACGATCACGCATGTCGAGGAAAATCACCCCACCATGATCGCGGCGGCGGTGAACCCAACCGCAGAGTGTGACTTCCTGATCGACAAGGCTTTCGTTGAGCTGGCCGCAATAATGACTGCGCATCTTTAATCCTGTGTTGTAACGCTTGATGTAATACCTGAGCTGTTTTAATGCCGGAGGTCCAAAGTAACCTCCGGCACGGGGCCATCCCCCGGGGCCACGTCAACTGTCGGACGCGCCGCCCTTGTCTGACTTGCTGTCACCGGCAAGGTTACGACGACCGGAGCTCTTGAAATCGGTCTCGTACCAGCCGCCTCCCGAAAGCCTGAACCCTGCTGCCGAAATCAGACGCTCGAGGGCGCCTTCGTGACAGGAAGGGCATTCAACCAGAGGAGCAGCCTCAATTTTCTGAATCTTTTCGAGACGCGTACCGCAGGCGCGGCACTGATATTCATAAATCGGCATGGCCTTTCATACCCGATATTTAATGTTACCGCAGGTGCCGCCGGGCGACCTGCTCCTGCCGGAACACAACACCCATTCACTAACGGATATCAGCCCCGAAGTTTCGTTGACGCATCAGACGCCTGACACGACGATAGAGTCTTTCACAAGGCGCGCATTATAGCGCGGCAGGCATCATGATGGGCAAGGAGTGCACAACCATGAAGGCAGTAATTCTCGACGGCGATACACTGGGCAGCGACATTGACCTGTCTCCCGTTTCCAGCCTGATCGATCAGCTCGACTGCTGGGGCATCACCCGACCTGACGAGGTGGCAACACGTCTTGATGGCGCCACCATTGCCATTACCAACAAGGTCGTCATTGACGACGCCATCATGGCGGCGCTGCCCGATCTGAAAATGATCGCTGTCACGGCCACCGGCACCAATAACATCGACATGCAAAGCGCCCGCGAACGCGGTATCAGCGTGGCCAATGTCGCCGGTTATGGTACGCGAAGTGTGGCACAGCACACCCTCATGATGATGCTGGCCCTGGCCAATCGCCTTCCCCTGTATCAGCGCGACGTCGCCGACCACCAGTGGGAAGCAGCGCCCTTTTTTTGCCTGCAGGGCCACGCCACGATGCAGTTGGCCGGCAAGCATCTGGTCATCGCCGGCAGCGGTGAGCTGGGCAACGCCGTCGCCGAGCTGGCCCGCGCATTCGGCATGCAGGTGAGCTTCTGTGCTCGCCCGGGCGCCGACAATGATGATCGTCCGGCGCTGACTTCGCTGCTGCCACAGGCGGATGTGGTCTCGCTGCACTGCCCCCTGACACCCGACACACATCACCTTATCGGCCGTGACAATCTGACGCTCATGAAACCGCAGGCGCTTTTGATCAACTGCGGCCGTGGCGGCCTGATCGATGAGCAGGCAGCGCTTGAAGCCCTGCAGCATGATCAACTGGGAGGACTTGGAGTCGATGTTCTGCCGGTTGAGCCCCCTCGTGAAGGGCATGCACTGATCGATGTCCTGACGCAGACACCTCTCAACCTGATCGTAACACCACACAATGCCTGGATATCGCCGGAAGCGCGACAGAACATCATCAATCTAACGGCCGATAATATTCGCAGCTTCCTCAAAACCTGAGGATCATGCCACTTTCCTGAAAGGCTTTATTCAAGGTAACGGTATAAAAACGACTTACGTTTACTTACCTGATGACTGCGAAAATAAGTGTTGATGCCATGCAGCACTCGGCATAATCCTTTGGTCTAAAAAGGGGTCTGATACTCATGAACACAGGCCCCCTTGATACCGCAGGTATGTGACGACAGCATGGAAGCACTCAATCAACATCTCTTTCTGGTCATGAATGCCCAGCCTCAGAGCCATTCTCTGATCGTCTGGTTTGCCATCGTCATGGCGCAATACGCTATTTTCAGTATCCCCCTGATCATGATCGCGGGCTGGCTCAGGAGGGATGAGCATCATCACAAGGTAATGCTGACAGCTCTGCTGGCAACCGTTGGTGCCCTGCTGATCAATCATCTGATCGGCTCTCTGCTCTGGTATCACCCTCGCCCCTTTGTGATGCCGCTGGGCCAGACGCTGATCCCGCACGCCCCCACGCCGTCCTTTCCCAGCAATCACATGACGATCATCTCCACGGTGGCCTTCAGCTTTATCCTGCGCCCCTCACTGCGCCGGATGGGTCTGGCACTGACCATACTGGCCTGCCCCATTGCCTGGTCACGCATTTATCTGGGGGTCCATTTTCCGCTGGACATGCTGGGCGCCGTCATCGTGGCAGGCCTTGCCTCCGTCATGATGCTCTGGCTACAGCCGCTGTACATCGAAAGACTTTATGCGCTGACGCGCGGACTCCATCGCCTTGTTTTTGCACCGTTGATTGCTCGCGGCCTGCTCCACCGGTAATGCCATGCCGGCCTCATGACAGCCCGCCTGGAGCGGGCCTTTTTACGGCATTTCCTTTTCTACGGAAGCCGGTTACGCAGGAACATGACACTTATGTCAGACTTGCATTACAGTATTTTCAGCGACTTAAAGAAGTGCCGCCGCCATTGGCGCGCTCATTTTCTTTCAGGTACAGACGTGGAGCCCCTGCATGACACACACCATCATCTTTGACACTGACCCGGGCGTTGACGATGCGCAGGCCATCGCGTTGATCATGGCCCATCCGGATATCGAGGTGCTGGGTCTTACCACCACCTTCGGCAATGTCCGCGTCGAGACGGCAACCCGCAATGCGCTGCTGCTGACCGAGCTGGCCGGCCAGTCGATCCCTGTCGCTCAGGGGGCGGACTACCCGCTGGTCAAGACGCCCTATCCGGTACCGGCGCACATTCACGGTGCCGACGGACTGGGCAACCAGACGCTCGACACGCCTTCCGGCAAGCCTCATGAGCTCAGCGCGGCGCAGTTCATTGTCGAAAAGACCCGTGAACGACCGGGCGAAATCACGCTGATGGCCGTGGGGCCGCTGGGCAATCTGGCCATGGCCATCGCGCTTGATCCCGATGTCGTCAACCGCGTCAAGCAGGTGATCATCATGGGCGGGTCGGCAGCCCGGGGCGGTAACGTAACGCCTTTGGCCGAAGCCAATATCTTTTCGGACCCGCATGCCGCCAAACGCGTTTTGACCGCTGACTGGCCGCTGGTCATGGTCGGCCTTGATGTCACGCTGGATACGGTCATCACCCCGGATCGCATGGCGCGAATCGCAGAAGGTCAGGGCGCGCTGGGCAGGGTGCTGTCGCAGAGCTATGACTTCTATGCGGATTTCTATCGCAGTGCCATCGGCCTGGACGGCTGCTGCCCGCACGACAGCTGCGCCGTGGCGTGGCTGGTGCATCCGGAGTTTTTCGAAACCGTCAGCGGTCATCTGGATGTCGTGACAGAAGGCGCAGCGGAAGGCCAGACCATTTTTGCCCCCGCCCAGCGTCAGTACGTCAGCGACCGCTGGTCGCAAACGCCGGCCGTTCAGGTCTGCATGAACGTGGACGGTGACGCCGTCTCCAGCTGGATCGAGCAGACCCTGACCGCATCATCCAACGCATGATCGTCACGTCATGACAGGGAGGTAGCAGTGAGCACGACAGCCGATGAAGACACGCCGACACTGCCGGACAGCAGCCGGGCGTGGGCGCTCTTTCTGGATCTGGATGGCACGCTGGTCGAGCTGGTGGATCACCCTGATGATATTGCCGTGGATGATGCACTCACAACGCGGCTCAAGACCCTGACCACTCTCCTTGACGGGGCAGTCGCGGTGATCAGCGGTCGCGCCATCGATGATCTGGACAGGCATCTGAGCCTGCCCGGACTGGCCATGTCGGGTCAACACGGCGCTGAATGGCGCGACAGTCAGGGAGAGCGTCACATTGCCGGGCATCACCAAAAAGCGCTTGAAGCGGTCCGCCAGCGCGTCAGAAAGCAGGTGGAACGTGATGAGGCGCTCTATCTTGAAGACAAGGGCGCCAGCCTTGCCCTGCATTATCGCCACCGCCCCGAGGCGGGTGACATACTCAAGCGAGAGCTGACCGCCCTGGTCGATGATCATTCGGACGTTCTGGAACTGCATCAGGGCAAGCTGGTTTTCGAGATCAAGGGCCATGGCTACGACAAGGGCACGGCCCTTGAACGCTTTCTGTCAGTGCCCCCTTTCTCGGAGCGCTGCCCGGTCTTCATCGGCGATGACCGCACCGATGAAGACGGCTTTCGCACCGTCAACGCCCACCAGGGCATGGCGATCAAGGTCGGTACGGGTGACACCATTGCCGGCAGCCGATTGAAGGATCCTGAAGCCGTCCATGAGTGGCTTGATCAATGGATTACCCTGTTACAACGCTCATGAAGGCATCACAGATTTCACGGAGGAAACCTTGAAGCAACTCATCGTGGTATCCAATCGCGTCCCCTCGCCCGACAAGGACAGCGGCAGTCAGGGAGGACTGGCGGTCGGCGTCATGAACGCCCTGAGCCGTACTCGCGGGCTCTGGATGGGCTGGAACGGCCAGCTGGTGGAAGACGCAGAACAGCATACCCCCCAGAGCTATGACAACGAGGGGGTCCAGTTTGCCACCTTCCCGCTGACCGAACAGGAGCATGAGCTGTTCTACGTCGGCTACTCCAATGAGGTGCTCTGGCCCCTCTTTCACTATCGCTCTGACATGGTCGAGTATTCGCGGGAAAAGGACGCCGGCTATCAGCATGTCAACGAGCGATTCGCTCGTCAGGTCGCCGGTCAGGTGCCGGATGACGGCGATGCCTCCATCTGGGTGCACGATTACCAGCTGCTGTCGACCGGCCACTATCTGCGCACGATGGGCGTGGAGAGCCCGATCGGCTTTTTCCTCCATATTCCGGTGCCGCCTTGGGAGGTATTTCGCATCCTTCCGCATCATGAGCGCATGATCGAGCATCTATGCGCCTATGACACCATCGGTTTTCAGACCGCTACCGACCTCGGGCACTTCCTCGACAACGTCGAACGCAGCGGCGTGGCGCGCGTTGAAGGCAACACCGTGATCTTCGATCACCGGCGTATCAATACCGGCGTCTTCCCCATCTCGATCGATGTGGATACCGCTCGGGAAATGGCAGAGAAGGGAGAGCAGTCCTCGCGCAGCCACCGCCTGAAGGAATCCCTGCAGGGCGGCCCGCTGATCATCGGTGTCGACCGGCTTGACTACAGCAAGGGGCTCTACAAGCGCTTTCAGGCCTTCGAGCAGCTACTGGAAAACACCCATACGCGCTATGGCAACGTGACCTATCTGCAGATCGCCCCGCTTTCAAGGACCGGTGTGGAGCGCTATGCCAGCCTGCGCCGCGAGCTGGAGCGCATCGCCGGCCATGTCAACGGCCGTTTCTCGACCTATGACTGGATGCCCCTGCGCTATCTCAACACCGGCTATGACCGGGAAACCCTGATGGGCTTCATGCGCCAGAGCCGTGTCGGACTGGTCACGCCCCTGCGTGATGGCATGAACCTGGTCGCCAAGGAGTATGTCGCGGCTCAGGACCCCGAGGATCCGGGTGTTCTGCTGCTGTCCAACATGGCCGGCGCCGCCGAGGAACTGGACGGCGCCATGCTGTGCAACCCCTTCGATGTCGAGGAGATGGCCGATATGCTCGACGCGGCGCTTTCCATGTCGCTGGAAGAGCGCAAGGAGCGCTGGCAGCGTCTCCACAGGGTCATCAGCACCAATGACATCCACCGCTGGGGAGAACGCTTCATCACGGCGCTGGATCAATCCGCAGCCGCCAGGCACGCTGACAGCGAGTAGTCACGCCGCCACGCCCCATCAAAAACGCCATGCCTTGCCGGCATGGCGTTTTTAATACTTCCGGACACAGCGCCGTATCAGCGGGTCTGGAAATCCGACCACTGCTGCGGCGCGATCTCCTCGCTTGTGACCTGATCCACCCGACTGGCAGATGGCCCTGTCTCGAGCCATTCGATCAGGGCCGTTACCTGCTCATCATTGCCCGCAACGCCAACCTCCACGCTGCCGTCATCGCAGTTTCGGGCATACCCTGCGACACCCAGTTCATGAGCACGCTGTACCGTAGCCTGACGAAACCCCACACCCTGTACGTGGCCGGCGACTCGAACCTGCATGTATCGCATGACCTTTCTCCCTGCTGCGAATGTTGTTATAGAGCCTGGCACAGCAACACGGAGATGCGACACGTCATCTCCCGGGCACCTCATTCCACTCCGGAAGCTACATTTTCAGAAAATCACGCGGCAGTTTCTGCAGCTGATGCCACAACCGTTCGACATCGGGCTTGTGTACCAGCGAGCAGCGATAGAGTCGAATATCCAGCGGGATGTTCCATTTCTCGTCACCGGCACGCACCAGCCGCCCGGAGGCCAGCTCTTCATGAATGCAGAAATCCGGAATCCACGCCATGCCCACTCCCTGCAGCGCCATGCCCTTGAGACCCTCCGCCATGGCGGTTTCATAAATGGTGCGCAGGCGCAGGCGCAGCGGATCGTTTTTCAACAGCATGCGAACGCTGCGCCCCAGGAAAGCGCCCTGGGTATAGGCCAGATGCGGAATGTTCTCGCCGGCCTCGAGATCGAACAGGGGATTACCATGCTCATCCGGTACGCAGACCGGCAGCATGCAGACCTGCCCGATCGAGAAAGAGGGAAAGACTTCACTGTCGAGCTGCATGGTGGCATAGGGGTCATGATAGGCCAGCATCAGATCGCAGTTGCCGTCGCGCAGAACATGGATGGCGTCGCCGACGTTCATGGCAATCAGCCGCGTCGGCAGCTCGCCGACGCCCTTTTGCAACCGGGAGATCCAGCGCGGGAAAAAGGCCAGCGCCAACGAGTGCGCCGCCGCGATGTCCAGCGCTTCATCGGCAATGTTCAGACCGCGCAGATGACTGATGCTCTCGTTGAGCTGCTCCACCAGGCTGCGGGCCGTCACCAGAAAGAGCTGGCCTTCCGAGGTCAGACTGACGGGCGTGGTGGAGCGGTCGACCAGCATGACCCCGGTGGCCTGCTCAAGCGCCCGGATGCGGCGGCTGAAGGCAGGCTGGGTGACATGCCGGCGGCGAGCGGCGGCGGAAAAGCTGCGTGTGGCATTGAGTGCCACGAAGTCTTCCAGCCATTTGGTTTCCAGATTCAACGCGTCGTCCCTGCCTTGTTTATCCGCCTGATCCCATGGAGCGTGAGGGCGGGATTTTAACCGTCCCGGGCCGGCAAGTGATAGGCTGCCTGTTCTGGATATGACACACCCCACCACAACACAAAAGAGTCGATCTCATGTCCTCGAACACGCATACCCGCGCCGGCATCCCCCTCTGGCAGAAAATCATGGCAGGTCTGGTACTGGGGGTTATCGTCGGCTGGCTGCTTGGCGATCACGCTCAGTGGCTTTCCCCCATTGGCGAACTGTTTATCAACGCCATCCGGATGCTGATCGTCCCGCTGGTCTTCACCTCCCTGATCAGCGGCATCGTCTCCATGGGGGATCCGGCCAAGATGGGTCGAATCGGCGGCAAGGCCGTCGCACTCTATCTGGTGACCACGGCCTTCGCCATTTCGCTGGGCCTGCTGGCAGCCCTGATATTTCAGCCCGGCATCGGGGTCGAGATGCAGATGGACAACAGTGTCTCCCCCAATGATGCCCCGACCCTGACCGAGATTCTGGTGGGACTGGTACCGACCAATCCGATCAGCGCCATGGTGGATGGCAATATCCTGCAGATCATCGTCTTTGCCATTGCCCTTGGCATCTCGCTGGTACTGATCGGCGAACGTGGCCAGCCGCTGATTCGGGTCATCAATTCGACTGCCGAAGCCCTCTACAAGCTGACCGCCCTGATCATGGCCTGCGCCCCGGTTGGCGTGTTTGCCCTGATTGCCGTGGTGGCCGGTCAGTATGGACTTTCCGTACTGATTCCGCTGATCAAGGTCATCGGGGTCGTCTATCTCGCCTGTATCCTGCACGTGCTGGTGATTTACAGCGGCCTGCTGTCGCTTCTGGCCCGACTCAACCCGGTGCGCTATCTGACCGGCAGTCTGGATGCCATCGTGGTGGCCTTTTCTTCGGCCTCCAGCGCCGGAACACTGCCCGTCTCCATTCGCTGCGCGCGTGAAAGGCTGGGCATTTCACAGGGGGTGGCAGGCTTTGTGCTGCCGGTGGGGGCCACCATCAACATGGACGGCACCGCGCTCTACATGGGGGTCGTGGCCCTGTTCGTGGCGCAGTTGACCGGCACCGACCTGAGCATGGTCGACTATGCCATGATCGTGTTGACCGGCACCCTGGCGTCGATCGGCACCGCCGGCGTCCCTGGCGCCGGTCTGATCATGCTGTCGATCGTGTTTGCCCAGACCAGCCTGCCGCTGGAAGCGCTGGGCCTGATTGCCGGGATTGATCGCATTCTGGACATGGCGAGAACCGCGGTGAACGTGTCGGGCGACATGATGGTGACCACGTTGATCGGCAAGAGCGAGCGCGAGATCGATCTGGACACCTACAACGCCCGATAACCCCCGCCGGATCGGCATGTCGACGCCTTGCCCCCCGCTCCCGGCCTCACCGATTACTGAATCGGTGAGGCCAGATACGCCGCCCGCGCCGCCAGCTTGTGCCACAGCGGGCGCCTCTGGATCTCCTCGAGCGTTACCTGTCGACAGCTGGCAAAGTCGGCTTCGAGCATCTGCGCCACGTCGGCGGCAAACGCCCGATCGGCCACATAGGCCGTCACCTCGAAATTGAGTCGAAACGAACGGTTGTCCAGATTCACCGTCCCCACCGCACTGGTATGGTCATCGATCAGAAAGGTTTTCTGGTGCAGGAAGCCGGGTTGATAACGGTATATTTTAACGCCGGCGCGAATCATTTCGCCCAGAAACGAAAACGCCGACAGGAACACCAGCAGGTGATCGGGCCGTTCCGGCATCATGACCCGTACATCGACACCGCGCAAAGCCGCCAGCTTGAGCGAGTCCTGCACGCCCTGATCCGGCACGAAATACGGACTGGTGACCCAGAATCGCTCGTTGGCCTGGTTGATGGCGTGCTGAATCAACAGACTGGCCGTTTCCAGCGGATCCGAAGGTCCGGAAGGCACGATCACCACATGCTGGCGCGCCTCGCCCGGCGCCTTGCGCGGATGCCAGGCCAGCGACAGGATATCGCCGGTGGCCCAGTGCCAGTCCTCCCAGAAGGATTCCTGCAGACCCAGCACCGCCGGCCCGACCAGCTTCAGGTGGGTATCGCGCCAGTGGCCGTGCCTTTTGCTCTCGCCACGATACTCGACCCCGACGTTGAGACCGCCCACCCAGCCCTGACAGCCATCCACCACCATGATCTTGCGGTGATTGCGAAAATTGACCTGAAAGCGGTGCCGCCAGCCCTTTGAGGAACCGAAGGGGCTTACGGCGACCCCTGCTGCACGCAGCTCTTCAAAATAACGATCCGGCATGGCGTGCGAGCCGATCTCGTCATACAGGAAAAACACATGCACGCCGCGTTCGGCGCACTCGATCAACCGATGCTTGAGCGCCTGCCCCAGCGCATCGTTGCGCACGATGAAAAACTGGATCAGAACGTAATCCTCGGCCTGATCAATGCCCTGAAACAGGCTGTCAAAGGTGTCATGCCCGTTGACGAGCAGCTGACAATGGTTGTCACCGGTCATCGGCAGCATGGCAAGTCGTTCCACGGCACGAAGCCGGGCATCCTCGGGGTGAGCAAAGGCCGGCTCCACCAGCGTTCGAAACTGATCCAGCACGCGACGCAGTGACGTGTCGCGCTGCTCGCGCGCCGAGACATAGCCATAAAAACGCGGCCGCCCCAGAAACCAGTAGGCAGGGATGGCCAGATAGGGAAAGGTGATCAGGGAGATGATCCAGGCGATGGCCCCCTGGGAGGTGCGACTCGACATCAGTGCCATGAGGCCCGACAGCGCCCCCAGCAGATGCAGACAGATAATGAACAGACCGCCCAGCAAGGCTGTCATGTTGGGGTTCCACCCTTGTCGTTGAAGCAGAGGGCGGAGCATAACCCACTATGACATATGGGTCATTTCCCCTGATGGACCAGCGCCTTCAAAAGGATCACGGCCCGTGCTGACAGCGCGGACAGTCATAGAGCCGACGCGAGGCCACCATGCGCTTCTCGATGGGGGTGCCGCAGGCGTGGCAGGGTTCGCCGGCGCGGTTGAATACCGCATGGCGCCAGCGCCCTCTTGGCTCGCCGGCCTCGATCATGGGCTCACGCCATGCCCCGAGACTGGTCACACCGGCATGACGCCAGGCACGCGCCGTGACGTCCAGAATCTGCTCGGCCAGACGACGACACTGCGAGGCGTCGAGATCCATGGGCCGATAGCGCTCGTGCAGGCCGGCAAAAAAGAGGATTTCCGAGCGCAGATAATTGCCGATACCGGCATAAAAATGCTGATCCAGCAGCAGCGCGCCCAATCGACGCCGCATGAAGCGCGCGTCCTGAAGACGAGCCACAACATCCTCAACGCTGACATGATGGGTGAGCAGATCAGGCCCCAGCTTCGATAAAAACGGGTGCTGATCAAGCTCTTCACGACGCCAGAGCGAAATATCGGAGGCGCTCATCAGCCACGCCGAGTGGGTCGCAGTGCTCAGGCGAAGACGCGGCGAGCGTTTGCCGGCAGGCTCACTGTCGCGGCGCATGATACGCCAGACACCGTAGAGCTGGTTGTGCGAGTAGATGACATGATCATCTTCAAAGCAGGTCAAAAGCGCCTTGCCCCAGCTGTCGACGCTTGTGACCTTCTGCCCTTTGAGACGTGCCTCGAACGGCCTGAGTCGATCAAAGGCGAACCAGATATCCTCAATGGT
The DNA here is from genome assembly GCF_053903105.1 of Kushneria sp. AK178. Classification (NCBI taxonomy): domain Bacteria; kingdom Pseudomonadati; phylum Pseudomonadota; class Gammaproteobacteria; order Oceanospirillales; family Halomonadaceae; genus Kushneria; species Kushneria sp. AK178. The sequence goes on from NZ_CP096381.1 coordinate 1,887,081, forward strand.
GCGTCCCGCCAGCACCCTGCCGAGCCGGTCGGCAACACGTCTGATTTCGGGTCCTTCCGGCATGGTTTGACGTCCACTGTCCTGGTAATAACGAATTTTCAACGACCCACTGCCCCGTCTCCTCCCTGACACGGGGCATCGAGCGTTATTTCAGCTCGATCAGACGCGCATTGAGCGTCTGCATCTGATCGCGCAGCGATGCGGCGGTTTCGAACTCGAGGTTCTGCGCGGCCTCATGCATACGATCCTCGAGCTTTTTGATCTCGCGATTGACATCATCAAGGCTCATTTTGCCGATGGCTTCAGGCGTATACTGCCCCTCGGACTCGGCGACCCGGCGATCGTCCTGGCGCTTGCCGCGTTTGGTGCCCGGGGCCTGCGCTGCTTCCATGATGTCCGCCACGTTCTTGGTGATGGTGCGCGGCGTGATGTTGTGCTGCTCGTTGAAGGCAAGCTGCTTCTCGCGACGTCGCCCGGTTTCGTCCATGGCCCGCTGCATTGAGCCGGTCACGCGATCGCCGTACAGAATGGCCTTGCCGTGGGCGTTACGAGCCGCACGCCCGATGGTCTGGATCAGCGAGCGTTCGGCGCGCAAAAAGCCTTCCTTGTCGGCATCCAGAATGGCCACCAGCGAGACCTCCGGAATGTCCAGCCCCTCGCGCAGCAGGTTGATGCCCACCAGCACATCAAACTTGCCCAGCCGCAGATCACGGATGATCTCGACACGCTCGACGGTATCGATGTCCGAGTGCAGATAGCGCACCCGAATGTCATGTTCATCAAGATAGTCGGTCAGGTCTTCAGCCATCCGCTTGGTCAGGGTCGTGACCAGCACCCGCTCACCCACCTCGACGCGGGCCTTCACTTCGGAAAGCAGATCATCCACCTGGGTACTGGCCGGCCGCACTTCGATTTCCGGGTCAACCAGTCCGGTCGGGCGTACCACCTGCTCGACCACCTGACCGGCATGCGCTTCTTCATACGGCCCGGGCGTGGCAGAGACAAAAATGGTCTGTGGCAGGATGCCCTCCCACTCCTCGAACTTCATGGGGCGGTTGTCCAGCGCCGAGGGCAGTCGAAAGCCATACTCGACCAGCGTCTCCTTGCGCGAGCGGTCGCCCTTGTACATACCGCCCACCTGCGGGACGCTGACGTGGGATTCGTCAATGAACACCAGCGCATCGTCGGGCAGATAGTCAAAAAAGGTGGGTGGCGCCTGGCCCGGGTCACGACCGGAGAGATAGCGGGAGTAGTTTTCGATCCCGTTGCAGTAGCCAAGCTCCAGCATCATCTCGATGTCATAGAGCGTGCGCTGCTCGAGACGCTGGGCCTCGACCAGCCGGTCATGATCGCGCAGGTACTTGAGCCGGTCGGCCAGCTCCGCCTTGATCGACTCGATCGCCTCGAGAATCGTTTCACGCGGGGTGACGTAGTGTGTCTTGGGATAGATCGTCATGCGCGGCACCTTGCCCCGTACCTCACCGGTCAGCGGATCGAACAGGCTGATGGTATCGATCTCGTCGTCGAAGAGTTCCACGCGCACCGCTTCATCCTCGGCGTCGGCCGGGAAGATATCGATAACGTCGCCCCGCACGCGGTAGGTGCCGCGGCGGAAATCGGTGTCGTTGCGGGTGTACTGAAGCTCCGCCAGCCGACGCAGAAAGTCACGCTGGTTGATCAGCTCGCCGCGATTGAAGTGTAAACGCATCTTCAGATACTGATCCGGGTCACCCAGACCATAAATGGCCGATACAGAGACCACGATCAAGGCATCGCGACGCTCCAGCAGCGCCTTGGTGGCCGACAGGCGCATCTGCTCGATATGATCGTTGACCGAGGCATCCTTCTCGATGAAGGTGTCCGACGAGGGCACGTAGGCCTCGGGCTGATAGTAGTCGTAGTAGGAGACAAAATACTCGACGGCGTTGTCGGGAAAGAACGCCTTGAACTCACCATAGAGCTGCGCCGCCAGCGTCTTGTTGGGCGCCATGACAATGGTCGGACGCTGCAGGCGCTCGACCACATTGGCCATGGTGAAGGTCTTGCCCGACCCGGTGACCCCCAGCAGGGTCTGATGCGCCAGGCCGGCATCCAGCCCCTTGATCAGCCCGTCGATGGCCGCCGGCTGGTCACCTGCCGGCTTGTAGTCGGAGGCGATGCGAAACTCACGATTCATGAGCACTCCGTGCAGGTAGCGAAAAGGTTGGGTATTACGGGGCCACCGCACATACGCTGGCCGATAAACGGCGTTATCGCCGAAAGCGTAGTCGATAGAAGGCACAGCGGGGCGACGGATACGCGTCAGAGCTGACGCTTGTTGCCCATATGATGACAGACGCGGGGATTTGCAAGGCATGCCGCCTCGAAACGGCGGCATGTCTTACGGCAGGGTCAAAACACTGCGAAGGATTATCCAGCCTGTTCGGGCACGAATGCCTCGTCAGGGGCCGGCAGTCTCCCGGCGGCTCAGGCCCCCCCCAGATGGGCGCGCGTGTCGATCTCGATCTGCCCGGACGTCATCAGCTTCTGGATCGGGCACTGCTGCGACGCCTCCAGAAGACAGTCGCGGGCCTGGGCACTCAGATCACCGATCAGACCGATATCGACCTGCAATCGATAATGCCCGTCACGCTCGTCACTGCTGTCGCGGGTGACGCGAACGCTGACGCCGTCCAGCGGCATCTCCTTTTTGCGGGCATACATCAGCACGGTCATCGCCTTGCAGGTCGCCAGCGAAACATCGAAATAGTCATGCGGATCCGGCGCACTCTCCTCGCCGCCGGCACTGGCCGGGGCATCGGCGTAAAGCGCATCATGATCGTTGAATACGATGCGCTGCCGCAGCGTTCCCTCACGCTCTGTTTCAACAAGAATACTCATCGTCGCTTGCTCCCCCGGACCGTAATGCAGGGCAGATATCGCTTATCCGGCGCCCTGACTCAAACGCTTTAACGTTTTGACGAAAAACCCAGCTTCTCGATGACCTCGACCACGCGCCCCGGCTGAACCCGCCCTTCGACTTCGAGCCATTCACGAGCGACCTGAACGGTATCCACGCCATCGAGTTCCATCAGGGCCGTGGTCAGCCGATTGACGTCATCGGAATCCTTGAGGCCGCTGAGGGTAAATGTTAACGCCATGACGTCCTTATCTCCTGGTAGTAATGCAATGGTTGCCGCTGCTTGTAAAGTGGGCCCCTCGCCCAGATATGCCCTTCATATGGAAACGGCAATCGGGCAGGTCAACCCTGCGTCATTGGCACCGTTTGCGCAAATTTTTCTGGAGTCACCATGAGCCATCCGCACCGGCAGACCTTTCTGCAAGAGTTATCCGCCGAGCAGTCGTTGCCGCCGCAGACAGGCCCCGACCCTGATCTGCAGCACGATACGGCCCTTGTCCCGCTCGATGACCGGGTCATTCTGGAAGTTCGCGGCCCCGACAGTGACAAGTTCCTGCAGGGCCAGGCGAGTGCTTCCACCGCGCACGCCACCGCAACCATCGCCCCGCCGGCGGTCTTTTGTACCCCCAAGGGTCGAGCCATCGCCAATGTCCAGATCATCAGGGTGACGCCGGAGTGCTTCTGGATGCTGCTGGAGCGCAGCATTGCCGAGGCCCTGCACCAGCATCTGGCCAAATTCGCGGCGTTTTACAAGACCGAGCTGACCCTGCGCGATGATCTGGGCATCGCCGGTCTGGCCGGTCATCAGGTCAGTGATCTCCTCGGCGATGCAACGGTCGACCTGCCACAGACCATGTGGGGGGCGCGCGTCAACGCCGATGAGCAGCTGGCCGTTACCCGACATCCGCACGATACGATGCGGGTGGTGGTGATCGCCCCGCACGACAGACTTGCCACGCTGCTCGGGACAGCGCCGATCAGACCGACGCTTTCATCCGCCGAACTGTGGCAGCGGCTGGATATCGAGGCCGGGCTGTTATGGCTTGACGAGTCTCAGCGCGAGAAGTGGCTGCCACAGATGTTCAACTGGGAAGCGCTGGCGGGCATCAGCTTCAAGAAGGGCTGTTATACCGGTCAGGAAGTCGTGGCCCGGGCGCACTACCGCGGTCAGGTCAAAAAGCGCCTGATGCGGCTGTCCATACCGGGAGAGACGCCACTGGCGTCAGGCACTGACGTCATGGATGCCAGCCGGGAAAAGTCTCTGGGCGAGGTCGTGCTCAGTGCACCGACGGCCGGCGATCAGGTGGCACTGCTGGCGATCATGACCATCAAGGACGACATGCCGCCTCTGAGTGTCAACGGCCAGACGGCGCACCTGATGCCGCTACCCTACGCGCTGGAGCGGCTTGACCCGGAAACCCTGTCCGACTGAGGCCGAAGGCTGCGCCGAGCCATGCGCCGGCGCAGCATCTCCCCGGCCTTTCCCGCCTCATTTCACTTCTGACACGCCAAGGGTCTGCTTTCTGACTGCCGATGCGGCTATGTCGTGGTGGGCGTTGCTGCTTCGGCGGTTTCCAGCACGGAGGTACAGCTGGGGCAGCGGGTCGCCTGAACCGAGATGGGTGTCACACAGTAGGGGCAGTTGCGAACGGTCGGTGTCGTGGCCGGCACGGCCTCCTCCCTGCGTGCCCCCAGCTCGCGAATGCGGTGGATGTTGCGAATCAACAAAAAGCAGACCATGGCCACCAGCGTGAACGAGATCAGGGCATTGAGGAAAATGCCGTAGTTGATGGTCACCGCACCGGCCGCCTGCGCCTCCGCCAGGGTATTGTAGGGGCCTGCTGCCCCAGCACCCTCCTTGAGCACCACGAACAGGTTGGTGAAATCGATCCCCCCGGTGATCAGGCCCAGCACCGGCGTAAAGACATCCCGGACCAGGCTATTGACGATGCCGGTAAAGGCCGAGCCGATGATGATCCCCACCGCCAGATCCACGACGTTGCCCTTGACGGAAAAATCGCGAAACTCCCTGAAAAATCCTGGCATGCCATACCCTCCCGGGCTCAAATGTCATCCCGGGTGGCCGCATGTCGGCCACCCCGCCGCTATCAACAGCACTACTGTAGCGAATGCCTATAAAGACGCACCGGCAGGCTACCCTGGCGCTCAGTGCTCACGCGTGGCATCGAAGGAGAGGTCGGGCCAGCGCTCCTCCATCAGCTGCAGATTGACGCGAGTGGGCGCCAGATAGGTCAGGTGCCCGCCGCCATCGATCGCCAGATTGGTGCTGACCTTGTTGCGCAGCTCGTCGATCTTGCGCTCGTCACCATGGATCCAGCGAGCCGTCTGAACGTTGACCGGCTCGTAGATGCAGTCGACCTTGTACTCGTCCTTGAGACGGTGCGCGACCACGTCAAACTGCAGCAGGCCGACCGCCCCCACGATCAGGTCGTTGTTGTCCAGTGGCATGAAGACCTGCGTGGCCCCCTCTTCGGAGAGCTGCTGCAGTCCCTTCTGGAGCTGCTTGGTCTTGAGCGGGTCCTTCAGGCGCACGCGGCGAAAGAGCTCGGGGGCAAAGTGCGGAATACCGGTGAAACGCATCTGCTCGCCGCTGGAGAAGGTGTCGCCGATCTGGATGGTGCCGTGATTGTGCAGCCCGATGATGTCACCGGGCCAGGCCTCCTCGACATGCGCCCGGTCAGCGGCCATGAAGGTCAGCGCATCGGCAATCTTGACGTCCTTTTTGATGCGCACATGGTGAATCTTCATGTTGCGCTCATACTTGCCGGAGCAGACGCGCAGAAAGGCGATCCGGTCGCGGTGGCGCGGGTCCATGTTGGCCTGGATCTTGAAAACGAACCCGGTAAAGCTGCCATCTTCGGAGGAGACTTCCCGCACGTTGGTCTCGCGCGGACGGGGCGACGGGGCGTACTCGACGAAACCATCGAGCATTTCACGCACGCCGAAGTTGCCCATGGCCGTGCCAAAGAACACCGGCGTCAGCTCGCCGCGGCGGTAGGCCGCCAGATCGAACTCGTGCGAGGCACCCTGTACCAGCTCGATCTCGTCGCGCAGTTCGGCAGCCTGTGAGGCACCGAGTGCCTCATCGACCTCCGGATTATGCAGTCCCTCGATCCGGACATCCTCCGGAATGCGGTTGCCCTGCCCCTGACGATAGAGATGGACCGTGTCATTGATCAGGTGATAGACGCCACGGAAGTGACGCCCCATACCGATCGGCCAGGTCACCGGCGCACAGGCGATATTGAGCACGGTCTCGATCTCGTCCATGACCTCGATCGGGTCGCGCGTGTCACGGTCCATCTTGTTGATGAAGGTCAGGATCGGCGTGGTGCGCAGCCGGCAGACCTCCATCAGTTTGATGGTGCGGTCCTCGACCCCCTTGGAGCCGTCCACGACCATCAGCGCGGAGTCCACCGCGGTCAGCGTGCGGTATGTATCCTCGGAGAAGTCCTCGTGCCCCGGCGTGTCCAGCAGATTGACGATGCGATCCTTGTAGGGGAACTGCATGACGGAGGTCGTCACGGAGATACCGCGCTCCTGCTCCATTTTCATCCAGTCGGATGTCGTGCTGCGGTCCTGACGCTTGCTCTTGACGGCGCCGGCCACCTGAATGGCATTGCCGAACAGCAACAGCTTTTCGGTGATGGTGGTCTTGCCCGCATCAGGGTGGGAGATGATCGCAAAGGTTCTGCGAAGGCTGGCTTCCCGGGCGATCCGGGTATCGGTCATGGATGTTTCGGTAGTCATTAAGTACACAGTCTGTACGTGGACGGGTTTGTTTGCATTCTACAGGCAGTGCCGAGCGCGGGGATAGAAGCTCTGACGTATCGCTCGTGACCGCCGGACTGCAGGCACTAAAAAGCCGACCCCGGCAGGAGTCGGCTAAAAGGGTATGGCTCGGGTGCGAGTCATCCGATATCAGGGCTGATACGGCGGGGTCTGTTCCGGCGGCACCTCGGGCGGTGGCTGCGCCGGCGGGGGATCCTGCAGCGGTGGATCTTCCCGTGGCGGCTCCTCGACCGGCGGCTCCTGCGGCTGCGGCGGTTCCTCGGGCGGGGAATGCGGCGCCGGGTCCGGCGGCTGGACCGGCGGTTCGCTCATGGCCATCCAGGGCATGCAACGAGCATCAACACGGGATTGCATCATCATGATCATCTCCTCCTTCGAGGCGCACAGCGGGGCGGGCGTATCGGGATATCGCCAGGTGCCCGCCCCGTTGTCATCACGGTAGGCCCGATATCGCCATGACGCCAGCCCATTATCATCATGGCGTCAGTGCGCATTCTTTACTCCACGACCCTGCAGCGATTGCGATATCATGGACACACAACGCTACATTCTCTGCTCTGGACACTCATGACGCAGGCGCTACTGCTGACCACACCGGCGCGCAATCTGGTACGGCTGACCATCGCCCGCGGTATTACCTGGACCTGCTTTCTGGTCGTGATCCTCTTTGGCATCGAGGTCATGAACTTCAAGCTCAGGGTCGTGCCGATCATCACCATCATCGTCGCCATGGGGCTTTTCAACGTGGCCACTTGGTGGCGGCTGGGCCAGACCCGTCAGGTCACGGATATCGAATACCTGATTCACCTGCTCATCGATGTCACGGGCCTGACCCTGATCTTTTATTACACCGGCGGAGCCACCAATCCGGCCATTACCTACTATCTGATCCCCGTGGCCATGGCCGCCGCCACGCAGCCCTGGCGTCACGCCTGCATCACGGCGGCCTCGGCCTTTGTGGCCTATTCGCTGCTGATGGTCTTTTTCGAGCCGGTGCCGGAGCTTCGCCACACGATCGGCGACAGCCTGCTGACGCTCAACGTGCTGGGCATGTGGCTCAATTTTGCCCTGTGTGCCGGGCTCATTACCTTTGTGATCTTTCGCATGGCCGACACCCTGCGACAGCGCGACCGGATGCTTTCCCGCACTCGTGAATCCTCCCTGCGCAACGAACAGATCCTGGCCGTGGCCAGCCAGGCCGCGGGTACGGCCCATGAGCTGGGCACGCCGCTGTCCACCATGACCATGCTGATCGACGAAATGAAAGCGGAGCCCGTCACCGACACCCAGCGTGCCGATCTGGACCTGCTGCGCAGCCAGGTCGACACCTGCAAGCGCCACCTGCGCGAGCTGGTGGCCAGTGCCGAACGGCGCCAGAGCGATACACCGGCGCGCGTCAACGCCGCCGACTGGCTGGAAGCGCTGATTCAGCGCTGGCTGGTCATGCGCCCTGATGTCACCCATCAGCTGCACATCGAGCACCGCGATATACCACTGATGGCGGACCCAACGCTGGATCAGGCCATCATGAACCTGCTCAACAATGCCGCCGATGCCAACCCCCGCGATATCACCATCACGCTGGGCGAGAGCACCTTCAAGGAGGACATGCGCCGGATCGTGATCTCGATTGTCGATCACGGCCCGGGCATCTCGATGGACATTGCCAACCGCATGGGCGAAGGCTTTATCTCCGGACAATCCAGAGGGCTGGGCATCGGGCTGTTTCTGACCCACTCGACGCTGGACCGCTTCGGCGGCAGCGTCAGCCTCTACAATCAGACCGAAGGGGGCACACTGACCGAGGTCAGGCTGCCGCACCCGGATGCCGATCCGTCCTCTTCACTCTCAAGGGAATGAACGTCATGCACGAAAAGGCTTCCTTTCTGGTCGTCGACGACGACCCTGTATTTCGCCGAATCATGGAGCGTGCCCTGACGCGCCATGAATTTGATGTCATGGTGGCTGCGACCATCGAAGAAGCCCGGCAGCTGTCGCAGCAGCGCCCGCCGGAGTACGCCACGCTCGATCTGAAGCTCGAGGAGAGCTCGGGACTGCAGTTTCTGCCCACGCTGCTGTCGATCAGCCCGGCCTGTCGCATCGTGATACTGACCGGCTACTCGAGCATCACCACCGCCGTCGAGGCAATCAAGCTGGGCGCCGTCAACTATCTCTGCAAACCGGTCGAGGTCAGCGAAGTACTGCAGGCGCTGGATGCCCAGGAGGGCAATCCGGATGCCGAGGTTCCCGATAACCCGCCATCGGTCAACCGGTTGACCTGGGAACATATACAGCGTGTGCTGCAGGACAACGACGGCAATATCTCGGCCACCGCCCGAAGCCTTGGCATGCATCGCCGCACCCTGCAGCGCAAGCTGCAGAAACGCCCGGTCAAGCGCTGAGCGCTGATCCGCCAGCGCCCCGTCCTTCACGACAGAATCCGACAGGAGTTTGCATGACCCTTGAAGAGCGCCTTGAACAGGCCACCCGCATTGCCGAGGAGGCAGGACGCCGTATCCGGGCGGCCCGTGAAGGCGGCAGCCTTCAACGCAACATCAAACACGGCAATGAGCTGGTCACCGACACCGATGTCGCCATCGACCGCTATATCAGCGAACAGCTGGAATCACTGTTTCCGGGCGAGGCCCGCCTGACCGAAGAGCTCTCGCCGGACCGCCACGACCTCGGTGACGAGGGCCCCCTGTGGGTGGTCGACCCCATTGATGGCACCGTCAACTTTGCTCATGGCCATCACCATGTGGCGGTTTCCATTGCCTGGGCCGACCGGGGCCGCATTCAGGTGGGGGTCGTGCATGCCCCGTTTCTGGAAGAAACCTTCAGCGCCGTTCGCGGCAGCGGTGCCTGGTGCAACGATACGCCGATTTCGGTCAGTGGCACGCGCGAACTCGATAATTCGCTGATCGGCACCGGCTTTCCCTACAACCGCGATGCCCGCTTCCCGCTGCTCAGACGCCTGCACGCCGTGCTGGAAAACTGCCGCGACATTCGCCGCAACGGCGCCGCGGCGCTGGACCTGTGTGCGGTGGCCTGCGGCCGACTGGACGGCTACTACGAAAGCAGCTCTCCCTGGGACTTTGCCGCGGGCCTTTTGATCGCTAGGGAAGCCGGCGCCCGCACCGGCCATGTCTATGACTGTCCGGAGGGCATTGCCGCCGAGCTCTACGGCGAGAACCTGCTGGTCTGCACGCCGGAGATCTACTCTCCCCTGAAAGGGTTGATCAAAAAGGCCGATAGCGGGCAGTACCGCTGATCGTCCATCATCGGCGGTATCGATCAACCGGTCGGAGGCCATGATGCCTCTGACCGGCCCACTGCGCCGGCCGGCACTGCTCGGGACGTACTGTCATGCACTTTCTGTTTGAAGCAACCGTCATGCTGGGGGCTGCCGTGCTGGCAGTGCCCCTGTTTGCACGCTTCGGCCTGGGCTCGATACTGGGTTATCTGTGCGCCGGGCTGATTCTGGGCCCCTCGATCAGCGGTTTTGTTGCCGACCCCGAATCGGTGCTTCATTTTTCCGAAATCGGCGTGGTCATGCTGCTGTTCGTGATCGGACTGGAGCTGGAGCCCGCCCGGCTCTGGCGCCTGCGCGGGCGCCTGTTCGGTCTGGGCAGCCTGCAGCTGTTGCTCACCGGTCTGCTGCTCACGCCGCTGGGATTCATGCTGGGGCTGGGTCAGGCCGCCTCGATCATGCTCGGACTGACGCTGGCGCTCTCCTCCACCGCCTTTGCCCTGCAGCTTTTAACCGAACATCAACACCTTGCCAGCCCTCACGGCCAGACCGCCTTCGCCATTTTGCTGTTTCAGGATCTGGCGGTCATTCCCCTGCTGGCCCTGATGCCCATTCTTGCCGGCAGTGCCGGTGCTGAAGACACCAACCTGTGGCTGGCCATTGCCAGAACCACCGCCATCGTCGCGGCCACGCTGCTGGTGGGCCGTTTCGTCTTTCCGCGCGTGCTGCGCATTGTGGCACGCAGTGAAGTCCATGAAGTCTTCACGGCGGCGGCCCTTTTCATGGTACTGGGCACGGCCTGGGTCATGGAGGAAGCCGGGCTGTCCATGGCACTGGGCGCCTTTCTGGCCGGCGTTCTGCTGGCGGACACACCCTATCGCCATGAGCTTGAAGCCAACATCGAACCCTTCAAGGGCATTCTGCTCGGCCTGTTCTTTCTCTCGGTCGGCATGTCGGTCGATCTGTCGCTGGTGTTGCACAATCTGCTGACCGTGCTGGGCATCACGCTGGCCGTGCTGGTGGTCAAGATCGGGGTGCTGTGTGTGGTCGGCGTGATCGCCCGCCTGCCGCGTCAGAACATTCCACGTCTGGCCGCCGTGATCGCCCAGGGGGGCGAATTCGACTTCGTCCTGCTGACCACGGCCGTGGCCGCCGGCGTCTTCGAGCAGCGCATTGCCAGCCTGGGTATCGCCGCCGTGACGATCTCGATGGCCTGTACGCCCTTTCTCTACACGCTGGGCAGCCGCCTCGGCAATCGCCTCAAGCCCTCACAGGACTGGGACAATCAGTTTCCCGATGATGACCCGCCCGTGATCATCGCGGGCCTGGGCCGCTTCGGCCAGATGGTGGCGCGCGTGCTCAAGATGCAGAACGTACGCTTTACGGCGCTGGACCCCAACATTCGCCAGGTAGAGTTCATCCGCCAGTTCGGCTCGCGCATCTACTACGCCGATGCCACCCGTCTGGAACTGCTTCGCTCGGCGGGCATCGACCGCGCGCGCATGCTGATCATCTGCGTGGACGACGAGCAGGCCTCGCTGACCATCGCACGCCTGGCGCGCGACAATTACCCTGAACTGAGCATCCATGCCCGGGCCCGTAACCGCCACCATGCCTGGCGCCTGCAGGAGCTGGGCGTGGAGGTGGTGGTTCGCGAAACCTTTTCCGCCAGCCTGGAGCTCTCCCAGGAAGTGCTGGTCGGGCTGGGCTACCCCAGCGCCAGTGCCAGCCAGGCGGTCAGGACCTTCCGCGACTTCGATGTTCGCCTGTTTGAAGAGTCCTATCAGTATCGCAATGACAATGCGCAGCTGCTCGAAAGTGACCGGGCCGCCATGGAGGAGTTCTACAAGCTTTTTCAGAGTGAAGAGAGATCCCACCACGCTCCGCGTCAGAAGCCCCGCGATGAGGACAGTCCCGACCCGTTTTGATCGCGACCTGCCTTAATGGGGCGTCGTGGCGCTGCTACGCTGGGAAGACATTGTTCTGCAACAACATCGTTTCATGTCGACACAGGAGTATCGCGCCATGGCGTCCTCAACCCCACAGGCAACGCTCGAGGCACTGGGCATCCACGCCACGACCCCTCCCGAGCCGCTGGGCGGCGGCGATATCGGTCAGGTCTGGCGGGTCACTACCGCCGAGGGGGATGTGCTGGTCAAGCACGCCGACCCGGAAGGACTCGACGCGGAGGCCGACGGGCTGAGAGCCCTGCTGGCCGCCGACACCGGATTGGTCATTCCGGATATCGTGGGCGAGCTGCCCGGGGCGCTGGTGATGACCTATCTGCCCCGGGCCCGGCCCGACCGGCAGGCGCACGAGGCTTTTGGCCGCGGCCTGCGTGCGCTCCATGCCGATATGGACACCAGCCACGGCTGGCATCGCGACAATTTTGCCGGCACCACACCGCAGATCAACACCCAACATGACGATGGGCGCGTCTTTCAGCGCGAGTGCCGGCTGCTGCCGCTGGCGGACAGGTGTCTGCAAAAGAAACGCATGGATCAGGGCCTGCATGATCAGCTGGTCAGCGTCGCCAGCGCTTTGGAAGAGTGGCTGCCCGACGCACCGGCCAGCCTGGTCCACGGGGATCTCTGGTCCGGCAACGTACACTTCAGTCAGCAGGGGCCGGCCCTGATCGACCCGGCCATCTATCGCCACTACCCGGACGCGGACATCGCCCTGCTGGAGCTTTTCGGCAGCCCCGCCGATGCCTTTTACGAGGCCTACTGGGAAGGCGACGCGCCGGATGACTGGCCCCGACGACGCGCGCTCTTTCAACTCTACCCGCTTTTGAACCATCTCTACATGTTTGGCGGCAGCTACTATCAGGGCGTGCGCTCGGCCGTGGCGCAGCTGCCCGGAAGCTGAGGCCGGGCGACTGCCGCGCTAGTGGTGGTCGCCTTCCGGCGCCAGTTTAAGCTCGAACTGGTAGGGCTCATAGCGCGGGTCCAGCTCGACATAGTGGGAGGTTTCCATGGGCGCTGTCGGCAGCCAGGGCTCCTGGGCTACCTCGGGCGCCCAGCTGCGGCGTCCGCGCAGGCGCGTCAGGATAAATCCTGCCAGCAGCAGCGATACGCTGCCCAGAAACATCCACAGGCCATCGGGCCCGAGCAGCTGCATGGCCAGCGAGGCGCTGAACGGCCCCACGATCGAGCCGATGCCATACCAGATCAGCAGCTTGGCATTGGCCTGAATGGTCTCTTCCGGCTCCAGCCAGTCATTGGTATGGGCAAGGCTCAGGGAGTACAGGGTGTGCAGCATGGACGTATGCAGACAGGCCACCAGCAGCAGAAACAGGTAGTCAATGCGTGCCACGGTGGAAATCATCGCCCCTGATATGGCCATGACCAGCGCCATGAACAGGATCACCTTGCGTCGGTCAAACCGATCGGACAGTCGCCCCAGTGTCCATTGCGCCACCAGCGCTACCAGCGTGGTGATGGACATGAACTGGGCGGTCTGACCGGTGGACAGCCCGATCTCCTGACCATAGTACGGCGTCATGGCAAAGAAGGCCTGCACCATCATGCCGGCTACAAAGGCTCCTACCAGCCCCACCGGGGCTCGCTTGTAGAGCATCTTGAGCGGCAGCTTGAGCGCTGTTTCATGGCCGGAACGTTTGGGTCCATGGATCCGGTAGATAGATAACGGTATAAGAGAGAGGGCAAACAGGATGCCGGTCACGCTGAACAGCACCATCGAGGCCGGATCGGCCGCATTGAGCAGCCACTGTCCGCCCGCCAGCGAGGTGGTAGAGATGACCAGATAGATGGCCAGCACCCGGCCCCGGTTGTCGTTGCTGGACTCGCCCGAGACCCATGACTCCATGACCATCAAAAGGCCGGCAGTGGCCGCGCCCCCGAACAGGCGCCAGAACAGCCAGGCCCACTGATTGACCCAGAGCCCGTGCAGGATGGCCGTCACGGCCAGAACGGCAGCACAGGCGGCGAACACACGAATATGACCGACCGAGCGAATTCGTTTTTCGAGCAGATAGCTACCGGCCACGAACCCCAGCGAAAAGCTCGACATCAAAAGGCCCGCCATCTGCGAGGGGAATCCTTCAAGCGACATGCGCACGCCAAGCAGGGTCATGATCAGACCGTGTCCCAGCAAAAAGAAGATTTCACAGATAAACAGTACTGGTAATGTCGATGGCAGATTCCGCACTCGCGACTCCCCCGGGGTTGTCGAAATGTCACCATGTGCCTGGCGGACAGGCATTGTAGTGGCCCCGGCCAAACGACGTCATCCTTGCGCTGGGCCCGACGCGGACGATCCATTACGATACCGGCACTGCAACAAGGATCCGGACACCATGGCATGGCTCAAGGGCATCATCAGTATCGTGCTGCTGACCGGCAATACGCTGTTCTGGGGCATACCGCTGGTGGCATTAAGTCTTCTCAAACTGGCACTCCCCATTCGCCCGGTACAAACGCGGCTGCTCAGGGGATTGAACCGGATCGCCAGCTTGTGGATCACGACCAATAATGTCTGGATACGCCACTGGCTCAGACCGGACTGGCATATCGCCGTGCCGGCGACGCTGTCCAGAGAGCGTCACTGGCTGGTCATTGCCAATCACCGCAGCTGGACGGATGTCTTTATCCTGCTGTACGCCCTGCACGACCGGCTGCCGATGCCGCGTTTTTTCATCAAGCGCGAACTGATCTGGGTACCCATCCTGGGGCTGGCCTGGTGGGCGCTCGAGTTCCCCATGATGCGACGCTACAGCCCCGCCCGGCTCAAACGCCGGCCGCAGCTGGCAAAACACGATCTCAAGGCAACGCAAAAACTGCTGACCCAAATCGATCGTACGCCTGTTACCATCTACAACTTTGCCGAAGGCACGCGCTTTACCCGGGTCAAACATGAACAGCAGCAAAGCCCCTATCAGCATCTTCTCAAGCCTCGTGCCGGCGGTTGCGCCCAGGTAATGACAATGATGGGCCATGAACTCTCCGGTGTCGTCGATGTGACCCTTGACTACCGCCATGGCCGAACACGCTTTCGCGACCTGCTGTGCGGTCGAAGCGGCGGCATCAGTCTGGAGGCCAGACGACTGACCATCCCCGACTGGATGCCCGGCGGGGATTACCTCAACGACACGCATTACAGGGAACGCTTTCAGGCATGGATCAATGCACTATGGCAGGAAAAGGATCAGCAGCTTTCATGTACCACCGCTTCCTGACCCTTTTAGTGCTTCTCCTGCTGGCAGGCTGTGCCGGTCGTCACGCCGGTGGCGGGGGCGAGGCCGGCTACATTACCGTCCAGCGTGGCGATACCATGAGCGCCATCGCTCGTCAGGCAGGCATTCCATTACTGCGTCTGCAGCGCTTCAACCCGTCCGTCAAGGCCAACGACATGCGTATCGGTCAGCAGTTGATGCTGCCCGGTCGCAACGAACGGGCCCCGGGAAGCGGCCAGTATCGCTACGCTGTCAGAAGCGGCGATACGCTGGGACGCATTGCCAGCCACTTCGGCACCTCCAGCAGCCGCATCGCCGCTGCCAACCGTGGCATCGATCCCGACCGTTTGCGCATCGGTCAAGTGCTGACCGTCCCCGTTGGCAATGCCTCGTCCAATACGGCGACATCCCGGACAACGGGCACCGCCGGTGCCAGCACCAGCCCGGCACCGGCAAGCGCCCTGCCGAAGGGCGCCGGCCCATGGTCGTGGCCGCTGCGCGGTGGCCGGGTCCAGCGCGAGTTCGGCAAGGACGGCCGTGACGCGTTGCAGCCCATGCTGCTCTCGGCGGGCAGTGACCACACCGCTCGTTCCGTGGCCGCCGGTACCGTGCGTTTTGCAGGCACGATGCGCCAGCTTGGCGGCGTCGTGATCGTGCATCATGACCAGAACCTGCAGAGCGTGTATGCCCAGTGCAACCGTCTCAATGTCAGCAACGGACAGCGCATCGGTGCGGGAACCCCTGTCTGCGAGGTACGTCGTGATGCCGGCACCGGCCGCCATGACCTTTTGTTTGATACGCGCAATGCCGGACGCCCCTTCAATCCCAGGCAGATTCTGCGATGACACGCGACACAAGACCGTCACCCGAGCGACCTGCGACTGTCATGAACGGCCCCGATACTGGCAGACATCATGAGACAACCCGGCCACCGTTGAAGGTCGCTTTTGTGAGCGAAACCTGGGCACCCGAAATCAATGGCGTCACACATACCCTCGGCCATCTGTCGCGACATCTCGGCGCGTGCGGCATGTCGCTGCAGCTGATTCGCCCCAGACCACAGACGCCCCATCATGACAAGCTCATGAGTGAAGAACTGCAGGTTGGCGCCATCCCCATCCCGGATTACGACGGTGTCAGCATGGGGCTGCCGGCGCCCCGCAGGATCACCGGACTGTGGCGCACGCATCGCCCCGATGTTGTCTACATCGCAACGGAAGGCCCGCTCGGGCTTTCCGCCCTCAATCAGGCCCGAAAGCTGGGCATTCCGGTGGTCAGCGGCTTTCATACCAATTTTGATCAGTACAGCCGCCACTACATCATGCTGAAGGTCCTCACGCCGCTGGTGAGGCCCTTTCTGCGTCGTTTTCACAATCGCTCGACCATGACGCTGGTACCGACCAAAGCCCAGGCAGACAATCTCGCCCAATATGGTTATGACAATGTTAAGGTGCTCAGTAGAGGGCTTGATTGCGAGCGCTTCTCGCCCTCTCGCCGTGATACGTCGCTGCGAGCACAGTGGGACGCGGATGACCATACGCCCGTTGCCCTCTACGTCGGCCGCCTGGCGGCCGAGAAAAACGTTTTGCTGCTGATCGACACACTCGACACCATGCGTCAGCACCAGCCTGACCTCAAAGCGGTACTGGTTGGCGATGGTCCCCAGCGGGCGCTGCTGGAAGCACGTCTGCCCTGGGCAGAGTTTGCAGGCTTTCAGCGCGATGAAGCGCTGGCAAGGCACTATGCCAGCGCGGACATTTTTCTGTTTCCATCGCTGTCGGAAACCTTTGGCAATGTCGTGACCGAGGCAATGGCGAGTGGTCTGGCAGTCGTCGCCTTCGATTACGCCGCCGCCGGCGAGCTGATTTGTGAAGACAGACAGGGTAAGCTTGCCGCCCCTGACAGACCAGCGCAGTTCATCGAGGCGGCCGTGACGCTCTGCAACGACATGGCATCCGCCCGGGAAATGGGGCGTGCTGCCTGTGAGCGGGTACATACACTGGGCTGGCCAAAGATTGGCGATGCCTTTATTGATTATCTGCTTCAGGCACAGGAGGTGAACGATGGCAGGTGAACGACTTATCCCGGTTTTCAAAAGGCTCGATACACTCGAGTGGAAAGCCTGCAATCGGCTGGCTCGCCTTGGCGCCTATCGTCCGCTGCTTTTCGTTCTGCGCTGGGCAAGCCGACTGGGCGATGCGCCGGCCTGGATCGCGATGTGTCTGAGCATTCCACTGCTGACGCAGTGGTGGTACGGCTGGTTTCTGGGCGTATGTTTCGGCCTGTCAGCCGCGGTGGGCGGTATTCTCTATCGGCTGCTCAAGAACCGGCTGTGCCGCGAGCGCCCCTATATCTCCTTTGAAATCCCCTGCACCATGCCGCCGCTGGACCGCTACAGCTTTCCCAGCGGTCATACCCTGCATGCCGTGATGTTCACCACCCTGGCCGCGCTGTTCGTGCCCCAGATGCTGATTGTGGTCGCGCCGTTTGCGGTGCTGGTCATGCTTTCAAGGATCATTCTGGGCCTGCACTACATTACTGATGTGGCAGCCGGTGCCCTGATCGGTTTTGTTCTGGCCCATGGCACGGCACTGGTGATCGTGGCCCTGCGCGGCATGCTGTTCGGCATGTAATCAAGAGCGCCTTGATACGATATAACTTCCGGGCCGGCGCAATTTCTGCGCCGGCCCCTTTGTTGCGTGCAAATGGAGGCCCTGCCCTTCACTACCCTCTCCATTCCGACGCGTCCGATTCTGCCATCATGCCACCTTACTTACGGTAATCCGCTCCACCTGGC
Source organism: Kushneria sp. AK178 (assembly GCF_053903105.1). Lineage (NCBI taxonomy): Bacteria > Pseudomonadati > Pseudomonadota > Gammaproteobacteria > Oceanospirillales > Halomonadaceae > Kushneria > Kushneria sp. AK178. The sequence continues at coordinate 1,905,034 of NZ_CP096381.1, forward strand.
TTTTTAACTCTTGTAACACTCTGGACTAACGTCTTACAGCCAGACGCAACGCATTACTGAATGCTATTCCAGCAAACATAATGACAAGGAATCGGTCGGGACAAGGTGTCTGTCCCGCCTCTATCCATACATTCAGCGGAGCGCGTCATAATGAATACTCTCCTATCGCTGAAGGCAGGTGCCTTTGTTGTGCTCGGTGCATTGGCATTCAATGCCTACGGCGCCGAATACGAATGGAAGTTCCAGGCCTCCGAAACTTCCGGCGAACCCAGTTTTAAAATCAAGCAGGAATGGGCCGACAGGATCGAAACCATGACCGACGGGCGTGTTTCGATAGAGGTCATGCCAATCAACGCCGTAGTAGGCCCGACGGAGACACTGCAGGCCGTCAGTTCAGGCATCCTGCAGGGGCATATGACCGATCCCAGCTACTTCTCCGGTCAGAACCCGGCCTTTGGCATGCTGGGCAATCTGGTAGGCGCCTGGCAGAATCCCTATGACTTTCTGGAGTACATGAAATACGCCGGTGGCGAAACGCTCTACAACGAGCTGGTTGAACCCTACGGCGCCCACCTCATCTCGGCAGCCACTTTCCCGCTGGAGTCGGTGCCTTCAACGGTGGAGATCAAGACCATCGAGGATTTCCAGGGGCTCAAGATCCGAGCGCCGCAGGGCATGGTCTACAACATCTTTGAACGTATCGGTGCTACACCCGTCAATCTGCCCGGGTCAGAGGTCTATACCGGTCTGGAAAAGGGCGTCATCGATGCCGCCGATTCCACGGTACTCTCCAACAACGATGCCCAGGGACTCCACCAGTTCGCCCCCTATCCGCTCTATCCGGGCTTTCATTCGATGCCGATGATCGCGGTGTCGATCAACAAACAGATCTGGGATGGCCTTCCGGAAGATTTACAGACAACCCTCAAGACCGCCTTCGACCGTATGGCATATGACCTGATCGCCCGTCTCAAGGCTCAGGATCTGGAAACGCTGGCCAGACTCGAACAGGATCCGAACGTTCATCCCTATGACCTGCCACCGGAAGAGCGCAAAAAGTTCCGTCAGGCTGCCGAGAAGGAGTGGCAGGACTGGGCCGGTCGCAACGAGATGACCCGGGAGATCTACGACTCGACAACAGAATTTTTGCGCTCTCGAGGCCTGCTCTGAACACAGATTCCGATTAGCCACAATTCTTTTGGATAAACCGATAATAACATCAAGGGGAATTCATCATGCCGATTTGCTTTCCGCTCAAAGCCCTCGCCTTCATCACGCTTGGCATGGCAGCCGGCCATACCTGGGCTGCGGAATATGAGTGGACATTCCAGACATCGGAAACCTCCGGCGAGCCGCAGTTCGAGATGAAAAAGACGTGGGCCGAAAACGTCGAACAGATGACAAATGGTCGTATCGCTATCGAGATTCTGCCTGTCGGTGCGGTAGTACAGGCCAACCAGACACTGCAGGCTGTTCGCTCGGGTATTCTGCAGGGACATCTGACCGATCCCAGCTACTTTACCGGTCAGGACCCCGCCTTCGGCATGATCGGCAATCTGGTAGGTGCCTGGAGCGATCCTTACGACTTTCTCGACTATATGAACAACGCTGGCGGCGAAGCACTCTACAACAGATTGGTCGAACCTTATGGCCTGCACCTGATTGGCGCCGCCGCGACCGGGCTGGAGTCGCTACCTTCCAGCAAGCCGGTGCGTACCATCGAGGACATGAAGGGGCTCAAGCTGCGCGCTCCGGAGGGAATGGTCTACAACATTTTCGAAAAGGCGGGCGCCACCCCGGTCAACCTGCCCGGTTCGGAGGTCTATACCGGGCTTGAGAAAGGCGTCATCGATGCCGCCGATTACACTGTCTTCGCTACCAACCAGGCCCAGGGCCTGCATGAGTTCGCTCCCTACCCCCTGTATCCCGGCTTTCATTCACTGCCGATGGTCGCCGTCTCGCTCAACAAACAGATCTGGGACGGCCTGCCGGAAGATCTCAGAGCGATTCTGGAAACGTCGGTCGATGCTCTCGCCTACAAGATGGTTGCCGAACTCAAGACCCGTGATCTGGACGCGGTACGCGAAGCACGACGGGACCCGGCTATCGACATCATCGATCTGCCTGCCGAAGAGCGCGTCAGATTCCGTGATATTGCCCGTCAGGAGTGGGCCGAGTGGGCCGAACGCAACGAGATTACCCGTGAGTTCTACGACTCGGTGGTCGCCTACCTTCGCGCGCACAATCTACTTGCTGACGACACACAGGAAGACAGCGCCAACGTTTCATCCTGATTCATTGTGGGTACCGGTGCGCAGCGACCAGTCATCGCGCACCGGGATTCTTATTGCATGTCATGCGGAGACCGCTAATGCCCAGAGATTCCCGCAGCCAGGACGGCGTTATCAAGTCCAGCGATCCGGAGCTTGCCCAACCGGACCATGAAAGCAGCGAACGCGCGCCGGACCCGGTACGCAGCAACCTTGACCGCGGCGTCGTATGGTGCGCCCGTGGCGCTGCCTGGCTGATCTTTATTGCCATGGCAATCAGTGTCTATGAGGTCATCATGCGTTACGGCCTCGATTCTCCGACCTCCTGGGTCCATGAAAGCGTGGTCATGCTGGTAGCCGTCAGTTTTGCCCTTGGCGGACCGGCGGCACTGGCCAGCAATCGACATATCAGGGTGCGGGTGCTTTATGACAGCGCCGGCCCACGCCTGAGACTGTGGCTGGATCGTTTCAACGACCTGGTGACCTTCGGTTTTTGTGTTGCCATGAGCTACGCCGCCTGGATCATGTTCTGGGACGCCTCACACAACCCCATGGGTGCCTGGCAACTGGAACGCTCGGGCACATCCTGGAACCCACCGTTTCCAGCCTTGATCAAGGGAGTCATCATGATCTCGCTGATGGTGATGTGCGTCCAATCCCTTGTTCATCTGGTCCAGTCGCTACGCGGCCGCCCGGCGACAGCCGGGACGATCGATGAGGAGGCACGCTCATGAGCATTGCCGACGGTACCATCCTGATGGTTGGAGCCATCTTTGCACTACTCATTACCGGCCTGCCGCTTGCCTTTATTACCGGTCTGGTTGCCCTGGCCTTCACCTTTGGCTGGTTCGGGCCCATGGCGATGCCACTGGTCACCAGTCGTGTATATGGTTTTGTCACCGAATATTCGCTGGTAGCGGTGCCAATGTTCGTCTTGATGGCCTCGCTGCTGGACCGTTCGGGAATTGCGAAGGATCTCTTCAATGCCATGCGGGTATTCGCCGGACGGTTACCCGGTGGCGTTGCGGTACAGACCGTCGTGGTTGCCTTCTTCCTCGCCGCACTGTCAGGCATCATCGGCGGCGAAATCGTACTGCTGGGGATTCTCGCCCTACCGCAAATGTTGCGACTGGGTTACGACAAGCATCTCTCCATTGGCGTGGTATGCGCCGGCGGCTCGCTGGGAACCATGATGCCGCCGTCGATCGTATTGATCATCTACGGCCTGATTGCCAGCGTCTCGATCGCCGACCTGTTCACTGCAGCCATTACGCCGGCGGTGATTCTGATGCTCTCCTACATCGGTTACATACTGGCACGCTGTCTGAAAAACCCGGACCTCGGGCCGCCGCTTACCGAAGAAAACCGGGGCGACACTTTCGAGACAAGGGGCCAGGCCCTGCAGGCCATTATTGTGCCGGCTCTGATCGCGGTGCTGGTGCTGGGATCGATCTACGGGGGGGTTGCCTCGGTTACCGAAGCGGCGGCAATGGGTGTGTTCGGCGTGTTGCTGGCCATCGTGCTGCGCGGTGAATTCTCGTTCAAAACCATGCACGAAAGCCTCGGCCAGACGCTGATGACCTGCGGCATGATCATCTGGATCGGCATCGGCGCAGCGGCCCTGGTGGGGGTTTACAATCTGATGGGCGGCAACCGCTTCATCTCGGGCATGATTATGGGCCTGGATGTGGCACCCATCGTGATCATACTGGTCATGATGGCCATTCTGCTGGTGCTGGGCATGTTCCTTGACTGGATCGGTGTGGCGATGCTGACCCTGCCGATTTTTGTGCCGATTATTGTGGAGCTCGGCTACAGCCCGATCTGGTTCGGTATTCTGTTTGCCGTCAACATGCAGGTCTCCTTTCTGTCGCCGCCTTTCGGGCCCGCTGCCTTTTATCTAAAAGGCGTGGCGCCGCCGGAAGTCAGTCTCAAGGATATTTTTGTCTCGGTACTGCCCTTTATTGCCCTTCAATTGCTGGTGCTGTTTGCGCTTTTGTTGTGGCCCGACCTCGCTATATGGTTGATATAACACCTCTGGACAGGTCACTACCTGACGTCGTGGCCCTGCCATCCGTGGCAGGGCCTTTTGTATCCGCATCAGCCGCGATACTGACGCGTCGTGATAAACGGCATGGGGGTTACGGTCATGTCCAGTCGTCGACCGCGCACCTCTGCCTGCACGGTCTGTCCGACCTCATGGAAGCCGCGTCTGACGTAGCCCATGGCCACGGGCGCCCCCACCGACGGGGCAAAGGTGCCCGAGGTCACCTCACCGATGGGATCACCATCCGTATTGTAAAGCTCGGCACCTTCGCGGACCGGCGCCCTTCCCTTGGCCTTCAGGCCCACCCTGACACGCTCGGTGTCCTGGTTGCCCTGCTGGGTCAGAATGACATCGGCGCCGGGAAAGCCGCCTTCGCGTTCACCGCCGCGCCGTCTCGCCTTGCCGATCGCCCAGCCCAGCGATGCCTCGATGGGGGTGGTGTCCTTGTCCATGTCGTGGCCGTACAGACACAGCCCTGCTTCAAGGCGTAGTGAATCGCGCGCGCCCAGGCCGATGGGCGCGACCTCCTCCTGATCAAGCAGCCACTCGGCCACAGGGATGGCGCCTGTATCGGGGATCGACAGCTCGAAACCATCTTCGCCGGTATACCCCGAGCAGCTGATCCAGAGCTCATGGCCCATGACCTCGAACTGCCCGTACTGCAAAAAGGTCAGCTCTGCCGCCGCCGGACACAGCCGACGCATGATCTCGCGCGCCATGGGCCCCTGAAGCGCCAGCAGCGCCCGGTCCTCGAGTACCTCGAGTGTCCCTTCATCTCCCAGCCCGCTTCTCAATAGCGCGGCATCCGATGCACGGCAGGCGGCATTCACGACCAGGTAGAGGTGGTCCCCGGCATTGACTGCCATGAAGTCGTCATGAATGCCGCCCATGTTGCTGGTAAACAGACCGTAGCGCTGGCGCCCGGGCGCGATGCCGACGGCATCGATCGGAGACACGCGCTCCAGCGCCCGGGCGGGATGACTTCCCCGGATCAGCATCTGACCCATGTGAGAGACATCAAACAGTCCGCACTGGCTGCGGGTGTGCTCATGTTCCCGCTTGATTCCCATATCGAACTGAACCGGCATCTCATGACCGGCAAAGGGGACGAACCTGGCCCCGCGCTGTTGCCAGAGCGTATAGAGCGACGTTCGATGCAGGGTGGACATAAATCCTCCGGGTCCGGTGCGTGAATGAATGCTGTTGAATGGGCATGGCCTTTTCTGACAAAAGCCATGCCCCTGCAGCCGATCTATTGCTGCCGATGATCGACCGTCTTCCCTTCGCCGGCGAAATGCTCCCGGGTCAGCTTGAACACGACCGGCGACAGCAGCGCCAGCGCAATCAGATTGGGAATGGCCATCAGGGCGTTGAATGTATCCGCCAGCAACCAGATGAAATCAAGTTGCGCCATTGCCCCCACGGGGATCGCCAGCACGAAAACGATGCGATAAAAGCGCGCAGCGCGGCTGCCGAAAAGATACTGGAAGCAGCGCTCACCGTAATAGGACCAGCCCAGAATGGTGGTAAAGGCAAAGATTGCCAGCGCGATGGCGACGATATAGTCCCCGGGCCCCGGCAGTGCAGTGCGAAAGGCCAACGATGTCAGCGAGGCCCCCGAATCTCCTTCAAGCCACTGCCCTGACGTGATGATGGCAAGCGCCGTAATCGAGCAGACCACGATGGTATCGATGAAGGTGCCCAGCATGGCCACCATGCCCTGGCGGATGGGGCTGTTGGTCTGTGCCGCCGCATGAGCAATCGGCGCGCTGCCAAGACCCGCCTCGTTGGAAAAGACACCCCGCGCCACGCCAAAGCGAATGGCCGCGGCCACGGCGGCACCGGCAAACCCGCCCGCCGCCGAAATGGGCGTAAAGGCATGCTGAAGGATCAGCCAGAGCGCCGAAGGAACGGCGGCATAATTGATGGCCAGCACCACCAGACCCGCCAGCAGATAGGCCACGGCCATGAACGGCACCAGACGGCCGGCAACGCTTGAAATACGCTGGATCCCCCCCAGAATCACGGCCCCTGCCAGCACCATGATGATCAGACCGGTCACCCATGACGGGATGTTGAACGAGGTCGACAGGGCATCGGCGACCGAATTGGCCTGAACCGTATTGCCAATACCAAAGGAGGCCAGCGTGCCAAACAGGGCAAACATCACACCCAGCCAGGCATAGCGCTTGCCGAGACCGTTTTTGATGTAATACATCGGCCCGCCCACAAATTTCCCCTGGTCATCGCGTTCGCGATAGCGCACGGCACAGACCGCTTCAGCGTATTTGGTCGCCATGCCGACCAGTGCCGTCATCCACATCCAGAACACGGCGCCCGGTCCGCCCAGAGCGATGGCGGTGGCAACCCCGGCAATATTGCCGGTGCCGATGGTGGCCGACAGCGAGGTCATGAGCGCGTTGAATGATGAAATCTCGCCGCTGCTTTTCTCGCCCGGTGAGCGCCCCTGCCAGAGCAGGGCAAAGGCGCGGCCGATGTTGCGCACCGGCATCCCCCTGAGCCCGATCTGCAGATAAAGCCCCACGCCCAGCAACAGCACCAGCATCAGTGGTCCCCAGACCACCCCGTTAATGCCTTCCACCAGTCCCTGTAATACGTCCATGCCTGATATCCCCGTAATTGTTATTGACGTCATTGTGCATCACACACCACGACCACTGGCGCATCATGGAAATCTACAGGCTGACTCACCTGATGTCATGGCAAGCCGGTCGAACGGCGACGTTTTTAACGCCCGCCCCTTTCAGTCCCTGATCGGCAACGTTACGATAAGCAAAAAGTTTCCGATCGGAAACACGCGGGCATGACAAATTGCCGATCCGCAATCAGCAGTGGACGCGCCGGCTGCCTGAAGCCACCCTATAGACAGGTCAGCCTCGTTATTCCCGGGATGTTTCGCCATCCGTTATCTTGGCATTGAACAGGACATACAAAATGAGCCAGATCCCCTCTAATCTCCGCTATTCGGACAGTCACGAATGGGTCCAGGACAATGGTGATGGTACGGTTACCATCGGCATTACCGATCATGCCCAGCAGGCGCTCGGCGATGTGGTCTTCGTGGAGCTTCCCGAGGTGGGCAGCACCATCACGACCGGTGAGGAGTTCGGTGTGGTGGAATCGGTCAAGGCCGCTTCCGATCTTTATGCCCCTTTGGGCGGTGAAGTTCTGGGTGTCAACACCCTGCTTGAAGACACGCCGGAAAGCCTTAACGAAAGCCCCTACGACGATGCCTGGCTGGTCAAGATTCGTCTGGCAGAACCCGATGAACTCGAGTCGCTGATGGACGCCGACGGCTATGCCGAGCTTGTCGCCAATGAAGAAAGTGACTGATCGCAACAACCAATAGCGCTTACGACTGACACCACGAGGCTGACCTCCTCGCTGCTGTCAGAAGGGCCACCTGATCACCGCTCGTCCATCCGTCGGCTGCGCCCTGCAGAGCCACCTTCTGATACGCCATCTTACGGAGATCCCATGGCCGCTGATTCTCGCTCGCTGGATGACCTCTTCGCGCATGACGCGTTCATTGACCGTCACATCGGCGTTGATGCCGAGACCCGCCACAGTATGCTGGAGGCCCTGGGTGCCGACTCGATGCCGGAGCTGCTCGATCACACCATTCCCCGGGATATTCGCCTGCAGGAGGCGTTGAACCTTGCCGGGCCGGTGTCGGAAACCGACGCACTGACGCGTCTGCGCCGTGTGATGAGCACCAACCGGGTGATGAGAAGCCATATCGGTGCCGGCTATTACGGCACCATCATGCCCGCGGTCATTGCGCGCAACGTTCTGGAAAATCCGGGCTGGTATACGGCCTACACGCCCTATCAACCCGAGATTGCCCAGGGGCGCCTTGAAGGGCTTCTCAACTTCCAGCAGATGGTCATGGACATGACCGGCATGGCGCTGGCCAACGCCTCGCTGCTGGACGAGGCGACCGCCGCGGCCGAAGCCATGGCGCTGTGCAAGCGCGCCAACCGGAAAAACAAAAGTTCGGCCTTTTTTGTCGCGGACCACGTGTTTCCCCAGACTCTGGATGTCGTACGCACCCGTGCGCACTGGCTGGGCCTTGAGGTTATCGTTGATCGGGCCGAGCGGCTGGATCAGTACGACGTGTTCGGCGCGCTGGTGCAGTCTCCGGCCGATGACGGCAGCGTCACGGATCTTGGTGATCTCATCGAGCGCGCCCATGAGCGCAGCGTCATGGTCGCAGTTGCCACGGATCTGCTGGCGCTGGCACTTTTGAAGACGCCGGGAGAGATGGGCGCCGATATCGCCCTCGGGTCGGCCCAGCGTTTTGGTGTTCCCATGGGCTTTGGTGGCCCGCATGCGGCCTTTTTTGCCGTCAACGATGATCTCAAGCGCGCCATGCCCGGACGCGTCATCGGCGTCTCCCGCGATCGTCACGGCCAGCCGGCCCTGCGCATGGCCATGCAGACGCGCGAGCAACATATCCGTCGCGAGAAGGCGACCTCCAACATCTGCACGGCGCAGGCACTGCTGGCCAATATCGCCGGCTTCTATGCGGTCTATCATGGCCCTGATGGCATTCGCACCATCGCGACACGCGTTCATCGGTTGACCCGGATTCTGGCCCACGGTCTGGCCGGCAGCCGGATCCAGATAGACAACGAGCATTTCTTCGATACGCTGACCCTGCGCGTGGACGACACCCGGGCCCTGCGCCAGCGCGCCGAAGATGCCGGCCACAATCTGCGCTATCGCGAGGATGGCCGCGTGGGCATCAGTCTGGACGAGACCACCACATCGGACGATATCGAGGCGCTTTTCACTGTTTTGCTGGGAGAACAGCACGATCGTAATATTGCCGCCATTGATGCCGAACTGCAGAAAACCGACGCACAGCTGCCACCGTCCTGTCAGCGGCAGTCGGAATTTCTGACGCACCCGACCTTTTCGCGCTACCACAGCGAAACCGAGATGCTGCGCTATTTAAAGCGTCTCGAGAATCGCGATCTGTCGCTGACGCACGCCATGATTCCGCTGGGCTCCTGCACCATGAAGCTCAATGCCACCACCGAGATGGTGCCGCTGTCATGGACCGAGTGTGCCGATATCCACCCCTTTGCGCCCGACTCGCAGGTTCCGGGCTACATGACGATGATCAGGGAGCTGGGCGACTATCTCATCGAGGTGACCGGCTATGACGCCATCTCGATGCAGCCCAATTCGGGCGCTCAGGGAGAATATGCCGGGCTGCTGGCCATTCGACGCTATCAGCAGTCGATCGATCAGGGCCACCGGCACATCTGCCTGATCCCGTCATCCGCGCATGGCACCAATCCGGCATCGGCCGCCATGGCCAGCATGAAGGTGGTGGTGGTCGAGTGCGATACCGAGGGCAACATCGATCCGAGTGATCTGCAGGCCAAGGCCGAGCAACACAGCAGCGAACTGTCGGCCATCATGCTCACCTACCCCTCGACCCACGGGGTATTCGAGGAGGGCATCCGTCAGGCCTGCGAGATCGTGCATCAGCACGGCGGGCAGGTCTATATCGACGGCGCCAACATGAACGCTCAGGTCGGCCTGTGTCGGCCGGGCGATTACGGCGGCGACGTCTCGCATCTCAATCTGCACAAGACCTTCTGCATTCCGCATGGCGGCGGTGGTCCCGGCATGGGACCGATCGGTGTCAAGGCGCATCTGGCCGAGCACCTGCCGGGCCATGTGCACCGTCAGGGGGAAACCCGCTTTGAACCCGGGACCGCCGTGGCCTCGGCCGCCTTTGGCAGTGCGCTGATTCTGCCCATCTCGTGGGCCTACATCGTCATGATGGGCGCCCGAGGGCTGCGCGAGGCCAGCGAAGCGGCCATTTTGAATGCCAACTACGTGGCGCATCGCCTGAGCGATCACTACAGCGTGCTTTATCGCGGTCAAAAGGGTTACGTGGCCCATGAATGCATCATCGACATTCGCCCGCTCAAAACCGCCAGCGGCATCGATGAGGAAGACATTGCCAAACGGTTGATGGATTACGGCTTCCACGCACCGACCATGTCCTTCCCGGTGGCAGGAACGCTCATGATCGAACCGACCGAATCCGAATCACGCCAGGAGCTGGACCGTTTCTGTGACGCGATGATCGCAATTCGCGAGGAAATTCGTGCCATCGAGCGAGGTGATGCCGCCCGCGACAACAACGTCCTGGTCAATGCCCCGCACACCCAGCATGACCTGTACCGCGATGACTGGCCCTGGCCCTATTCGCGTCAACAGGCCGCCTTCCCGACACAGGCGACAAGGGCTGCCAAGTTCTGGCCCAGCGTCAATCGGGTGGATAACGTTTATGGCGATCGCAACCTGATCTGCAGCTGCCCGAGCATCGACGACTATCGTGACTAGGCAGCCATGATTTATCAGGCCGATCCGGGAGGCACTTATCCGATCGGCCTGGTCATGACAGTATGCGAAGGCATTCATCAGGCGCTGCGGTCGTCAGACACCATGTCGGCAGGGGCTTCGTAGCCGTAAAGCGCGTTGCGACGCTGCTCGCGGAACTCATCCAGCAGCTGGCGATAACGCCGTGGCAATTCGGCACCGCGGCGCGTCAGCACATACAGCGACTCATAGACCGGCACCGATAGCGGCACTTCCTGTACCTGCCGCTGCCAGGGCGAGGTTTCCAGCACCGGTCGCGATACCACGGTAAATCCCAGCCCGCGCGCCACCGCATCGAGCACGACCGCGACATCGTTGGTATAGCCCTTCTGCGGGAAATGACTGATCGAACGAAACTCGTCGGCGTAATTGTCGCGCAGCACCTGGCTGGCGTTATGAATGCCATCGAAGTAGTTCAAAAAGCCCAGCGCCAGCAGCTCATGGATACTGTTGCCGCGAAAATCGGCCGGCACCACCAGACACAGCGGCTCGTGATGCCAGAGCTCATACTCGAGATCGGGATGGCGCGTGATGTCGGTCACAATGCCCAGATCATGGCGACCCGCCATGACGTCCTGAACGATTTCGGCATTGAAGGCAAAGTTATAGCTGATGGTCAGCCCGGTATGCACCTGCTGATAGCCCAGTGAGAAGGGATAGAACATCAACCCGATGCTGGAGGGGCTGGCAATACGACAGTCACCGCTGCTGAGGGATTCATCATCGAGGCCGTGACGAAACTGTTCGTGCTCGGCAAAAAGCCGGATGGCATAGTCATAGGCACGCCGGCCCGCCTCCGTTAACGTGAAACGGCGACCATGGCGGCGCAGCAGCGTCTTGTCCAGATAGTGTTCAAGCTTGCGGATGTGCTGGCTGACCCCCGGCTGGGTCATCTCCAGTTTATGAGCCGTATGGGTAAAACTGCCTGTTTCCACCAGCGTGATAAAGGTCTTGAAATACTGGGCATTAAACATGAGGGATTGTCGGCTCACTAACGGCTCTGGCCGCAGTACGACCCAGGCAGATAAAAATCTTCATGTCCGATCAGACAGATACGACGTGACCGCCTACCTTATCAGAAAATGGCACGGCTCGCATGAGCTCTCGAGGCTCACGTGTTAGCATCCACAAACATGATTTCTGACACCGCTGCCCACTGGAATATCCATCATGTCCGATCCCTTTCTGGAACGCGCTGACAACATCAAGAAAACGCTGCTTTTGATGGAATCCGAAGCGCCTGACGATGATCTCTTTGCACTGGGTTACATGATCCCGCAGATCGAGCTTGTACAGGAGATGGCGCAATACGACCCCGAGGACGTGACCGGTGAGGATTTCGATACCACCTATCGACAGTGGCTTGAAAGCACCTTCACGGAAGATGCCATGGCAAGCGATGACCGTCGACGCATTGAAGAGCTGTGGCGAAGCGCCCTGAACCGAACGGCCTGATACATCGCTGCCAGGGCCCCTCTCTGGCATTTGTTGACTGCAGGAAAAGGATATTGACGAGGATGACAGAAGCCACCCGAATTTCAGCCACCATCTCTCCGGAAGGCAGTCTCGAAGTACTCTCGCAGCAAGAGGTCAACCGCCTGCGGGATACGTCGTCCAACGGCATGCATGATGTGCTGCGTCGCTGCGCACTGGCCATTTTGAACTATGGCACCATGGTCGACGACAGCTGCAGCGTGCTGGAGACCTATCACGACTTTGATATCGAGGTCATTCAGCAGGATCGGGGCATCCGCCTGAAACTCAGCAATGCCCCGGCGCACGCCTTTGTGGATGGCAGCATGATTCGCGGGATTCGTGAACTGCTCTCTTCTGTCCTGCGCGATGTGGTCTATGTCTCCAACGAGATCGAAAAGCACGGCCGTTTTGATCTTGATTCTGCCGAAGGCATCACCAACGCCGTCTTCCATATCCTGCGCAATGCCGGCGTCATGAAGCCCTCGCGCGATCCCAACCTCGTGGTCTGCTGGGGCGGGCACTCGATTTCACGTGACGAGTACGACTACAGCAAGTCGGTGGGCTATCACCTGGGCCTGCGCGACATGGACATCTGCACCGGCTGCGGACCGGGCGCCATGAAAGGACCGATGAAGGGGGCCAACGTGGCGCACGCCAAGCAGCGCCGCCGCGAAAGCCGCTATCTGGGCATCTCGGAACCCGGCATCATTGCTGCTGAATCCCCCAACCCGATCGTCAATGAGCTGGTCATCATGCCGGACATTGAAAAGCGTCTCGAGGCCTTCATCCGGGTCGGACACGGCATCATTATCTTTCCGGGGGGCGTGGGCACCGCCGAGGAAATTCTCTATCTGCTGGGCGTACTGCTGCACCCGCGCAATGCCGATATCCCCTTCCCCATCATCTTTACCGGGCCCGCCGGCAGCGCTGACTATTTCCGGCGTATTGACGAGTTTATCGCCTTTACGCTGGGCGCCGAGGCGCAGAAGTATTACCGCATCATGATCGATGATCCCGTGGGCGTGGCACGTGCCATGAAAGAGGGGATCGAGGAAGTGACCGAATTTCGCCGCCAGCATCAGGATGCCTTTTACTTCAACTGGCGTCTGGACATTCCCCGCGACTTTCAGCAGCCCTTTACGCCCGATCACGACGCCATGGCCGGCCTGGCACTGCATCGCCGCCAGGATGTTCATGACCTGGCCGCCAACCTGCGCCGCGCCTTTTCGGGCATCGTGGCCGGCAACGTCAAGGAACAGGGCGTGCGCGCCATCGAAAGACATGGCCCCTTCCGCCTGAACGCCGAAAGCGAGCTCATGCAGCCCCTTGATGAACTGCTGACCTCTTTCGTGGCTCAGGGACGCATGAAGCTGCCGGGCAGCGAATACGTCCCCTGCTACACGCTCAACGCATAGCTTCCGAACCGCTGGCGGCGCTACTGCCCTGCAGGGCGCCACCAGCCGTAGAGGGTGTGCAGCAAAAGCCCTACCGTCATGGCTCTGGGCAGCCATTGATACCAGCGAGTCGCCTCGCCGGTCATCAGCTGCCACAGGGCCGTGGCGGCCACTCCCGCCACCAGCCACAGCAGCAACCGCTTCAGCGATCGCTGCGTGTCGTTTTTGACACTGTCTGATGCCCGCTGCCACAGCAGCGCGGCGACCACCACCAGGGCGGCCACGCCCGCGCAGACCAGTACCAGCCGCTCGTTGTCACGAACGATATAGTAGCCGGGCGCTGCCATCAGCATGGTCAGGGCCAGCCCCAGCAGGATGGAAATCCGCTCACCGCTGGCCAGCAATCCCTGACGGCTCATGAATGCGTTGCCAGCCACTGCTCCACCCAGGGCAGTGCCGCATCATCGGCCATGGGCGTTTGTGTGGCATCCACTTCCAGACGCTCACCAACCCGGGTGGCCCCCAATTCGGTCAGGAGCTCATCCAGTTTGCGGCCGGCACCACAGAAGCTCTCTTCATAGTCACTGTCTCCCATGGCAATCAGGGCATACCGCAGCCCTTCAAGCGAAGGACGCTCCTGCTCGAGGGCATTGCTCAGTCCGGTGAAGTTGCCCGGATAATCCCCCCGCCCCGTAGTGGAAATGCAAAACAGCGCCAGATCCGGCCTTGGCTCGATCAATCGATCAAGCGTTGGTGTTTCATGAATGTTGACACCGTATCCCGCCGACTCAAACAGTGGCGCTACCTGCTCGGCCACATCCAGCGCGCCGCCATAAACAGTTGCAACATAGATTCCGACATCAGACATGACGTGTAATCACCGCGTTGAATTTAATACACAATAGCATGGTTCACCGGGCGCTTTCCCGGATGGTCATACAGGAAAGCCCCGCCATGAGCGGGGCTTTCAATGACACGACGAACCCGGGTCAGGTTCGTGACGCCAGCGTCGAATTACGCCTTGTCGCGCTCTTCCACCAGCGCCTTGAGCTTTTGACCCGGTCGAAACGTCACAACACGGCGCGCCGAGATAGGAATTTCTTCTCCCGTCTTGGGATTACGACCAGGCCTTTCGCGCTTGTCACGCAGATCGAAGTTACCAAAGCCCGAAAGCTTTACCTGTTCGTTTTCCCTGAGACAACCGCGGATTTCGTCAAAAAACTGCTCGACAAGCATCTTGGCTTCACGCTTTGAAAAGCCAAGCGACGTGTGCAGATGCTCTGCCAGTTCAGCCTTGGTCAACGCACTCATTTATCCGCCATCCTGTAGGAGACCATACCCCGTCACTGCCGTCAGTTGCGCAGCAACGCACCAAAACGTTCCGAGGAAACCGCTACAATATTGTCAATCGTTTCATTGATTTCAGTATCTGTTAGCGTGCGCGAAGGATGCTGCCAGGTCAAGCCCAGCGCCACGCTCTTGCGCCCCTCTTCCACGCCGGCACCCTGATAGACATCGAACAGCCGTAGATCCGTCAATGCTTCCCCGGCCTGCTCATGGATCATGTCCATAAGCGATTGTATCGGCAGGTTTTCGTTCACCAGTAACGCCAGATCACGTCTGACTTCAGGGTGACGGGACAGGGGCGTGAAGGCCGCCAGCCTGCCCCTCTGTAGCGACGCCAGCTCGAGTTCAAAGACGTAAACCTCGGGCTTGATCCCGAGACGCTCCCTGACCGCCGGGTGCAGTGCACCGAGCCAGCCGGCGCAGTGGTCGCCGCGCATGATACGGGCACACTGCCCCGGATGAAGCGCGTCGTGCTCACCGGCTTCAAAGCGCCATTCATCGTCGGCCCCCCCCAGAGCCAGAAGCCGCTCGACATCTCCCTTGATATCGAAGAAGTCAACACCCTCCCTGCGACTCGTCCAGCCTTCCGGGTCGCGTGTGCCGCAGATCATGCCGCCCAGCATGGGCCTTTGCGTCAGCGCATCGATCTCGCCGCTGAACACCAGCCCCGTTTCGAAAAGGCGAACACGCTGCTGCTGGCGATTGAGATTGTGCAGCAGTGCACGGCTGAGCCCCGTCCACAGACTCGAGCGCATGACGGACATATCGCTGGAGATGGGGTTGGCAAGGGTGGGCGTCACGGCGCCGGGAGCAAACGCCTGCTGACTCTCATCGGACACGAAACTGTAGGTAATGGCTTCCTGATAGCCGCCTGCCACCAGATGCTGGCGAATGACGTCCAGAGAAACCTTTGCGCCATCCTCTCGCCCAGGAGAGAGATTCGACTGCGGATACCGCACGGGCAGCCGGTTATAACCGTGAATGCGTGCCAGCTCCTCGACCAGATCCTCTTCCAGACGTACATCAAAGCGCCAAGCAGGAACACTGACGTTCCAGCTGCCCGCCCCCTGAGGGGTCAGGGTCATGCCAAGCCGCGACAGAATGTCGTTGATCTCGTGATCGTCGAGTGCCATGCCCAGCATCCGGGTGACACGTTCGGCGCTCAGCGTGATCTGACAGGTCCCGGGCAGTGCCTGCTGGTCCGTCTGCTCGATGACCGGGCCGGGGCGACCACCGGCCAGCTCGACCAGCAGCTTCGTGGCGCGCTCGAGTGCACGCACCTGCAGCTCCGGGTCCACACCACGTTCGAAGCGATGCGACGCATCCGTATGCAGACCGTACTGGCGCGCCTTGCCGGCCACGGCCAGCGGCGCAAAGAAGGCCGACTCCAGCAGCACATGGCGCGTGCCCTGATTGACCCCCGAGCGCTCGCCCCCCATGACGCCGGCAATGGCCAGCGGGCCTTCGGCATCGGCAATCAGCAGGGTATCGTCTTCAAGCTGAACGGTCTGGCCATCGAGCAGCGTCAATGTTTCGCCCTGGCGTGCATTTCGCACTTCGATATGCCCCTGGAGGCGCTCAAGATCGAAGGCGTGCATCGGCTGGCCAAGCTCGAGCATCACATGGTTGGTAATGTCCACCACGATATCGATGGATCGCAGTCCGCAGCGTCGTAGCGACTCGGTCAGCCACAGGGGGGAAGGCGTGCTGACATCGACGTCACGAACCACACGCGCACTATAGCGTGGGCAGGCGTCAGTATTTTCAAGACGAACCTCAAAGCGCTCGTCCATCTGCGCCGCAACGGGGGCAATTTCGGGCGCCTTGACTTCAACGCGATTGAGCACACCAATCTCGCGTACAAGCCCCATCACACTCAGACAGTCGCCACGGTTGGGCGTGAGATCCACATCGATACTGTGATCATTCAGCCCCAGCCACTGTCTCAGGTCTTCACCAACGGGTGCACTGTCCGGCAGCACCCAGATGCCCGGCGACTTCTCTTCAACCAGCCCCAGTTCGGACTCGGCGCAGATCATGCCATGAGATGCCACACCCCTGAGTCTTGCTTCCTTGATGGCGAAATCGCCCGGCAATACGCCACCGGGCCTTGCCAGCGCCACTTTCTGCCCGGCAGCCACGTTGGGCGCCCCGCAGACGACCTGCTGATGCTGACCGCTGCCATCATCAAGCTGACAGACACTCAACCGGTCGGCATCAGGGTGCTGAGCCACCTCCTTGACCTGTGCAACGACCACGCCCGAAAACGGGGCTGACACCGGTTCAACGGCATCCACTTCCAGCCCCGCCATGGTGATCTGATCGGCAATCGCCTGCACATCCTGCGCCACATCAACCCATTGACGCAGCCACTGTTCGAAAACTTTCATCTTGCCTCGCTATACCGAAACGGATTACTGAAACTGGCGGAGAAAGCGCAGATCGTTGTCGAAGAAAAGGCGCAGGTCGTTAACGCCATACCGCAGCATCGCCAGACGTTCGACCCCCATGCCGAAGGCAAACCCGCTGTAGCGCTGCGAATCGATACCGACATGGCCGAACACGTTGGGATGCACCATGCCGCACCCCATCACCTCGAGCCAGCCGGTATGGGAGCAGACACGACACCCCTGGCCACTGCAGTTCACACACTGAATGTCGACTTCTGCCGAGGGCTCGGTGAAGGGAAAATAGGAAGGTCGAAAACGGACATCGAGCCGATCACGCTCGAAAAAGGCTTTCAAAAAGGCTTCGATGGTGCCCTTAAGATCGGCAAAGCTGACGTTTTCGTCAACAAACAGGCCTTCTATCTGATGAAACATGGGGCTGTGGGTGAGATCGGAATCATTGCGATAGACGCGACCCGAACACACCAGACGCACCGGCGGCTCCTGATGCTCCATGGTTCGTATCTGCACGGGAGAGGTATGCGTGCGCAGAACATGGCGTGCATCGAAATAGAAGGTGTCATGCATGGCGCGGGCGGGATGGTGAGCCGGTATGTTCAGCGCCTCGAAGTTATGATAATCGTCTTCGATTTCAGGGCCTTCGGCGATATCATACCCGATATTGGCAAAACACTGCTCAATGCGTCGCAGCGTCTGCGTAATGGGGTGAAGACCACCCGACGATTCACGCCGGCCCGGCAGGGTAACGTCCACCTTCTGTGCCGCCAGCCTTTCTGCCATGGCACGCTCTTCAAGCGTGGTCCTTCTGGCATCCAGGGCGGTTTCGATCTGCTGTCTTGCCTGATTGATCACTTCTCCGGCAGCAGGTCGTTCCTCTGCCGGCAATTTCCCCAACCCCTTGAGCAGGGCTGTCACCTCGCCCTTCTTGCCAAGGTAACGGACACGAATTTCTTCAAGTGCCCTGATATCTTCGGCAGCGTCAATGGCCTCGACTGCCGTCGCTACTACTTTGGAGAGATGCTCCATCCGTCCTGCTCCATGAAAAACGGCAGATTGCAGATACCAGAAAAGCTCTGCACATGGATCCTGTTATCAGGGATCTGACGATAAATTGTTGCCATACAAAAAAACAAGGGAAGAGCAACGGCTCTTCCCTTGTAGCACTTCGGCAGGTGATATTGGATCACCCGGACCGTCAGGCAGCCTTGGCCTGCTCGACGATAGCGCCAAAAGCCTGCTTTTCGTGAACGGCCAGATCGGCAAGGATCTTGCGGTCGATCTCGATACCGGCCTTTTTCAGGCCACTGATAAAGCGGCTATAGGACATGCCGTGAGTGCGGGCTGCAGCGTTGATACGCGCGATCCACAGCGCACGGAACTGACGCTTGCGCTGACGGCGGTCACGATAGGCGTACTGTGCCGCCTTGATGACCGCCTGTTTGGCAACACGGAAAGTACGTGAACGAGCACCGTAGTACCCTTTTGCCTGCTTCAAAATCTTCTTGTGACGACGACGGGCGACGACACCACGCTTTACACGGGCCATGAGAGCCTCCTGACTTCAGTTGTTAAAATCGACTTAGATATAAGGGAGCATGCGCTCGATCAGATGACGATCGGCATCATGGATCTGCTTCATACCGCGCAGCTGACGCTTACGCTTGGTCGATTTCTTGGTCAGGATGTGGCTGCGAAAGGACTGCTTGTGTTTGAAGCCCTTGGCCGTGCGCTTGAAGCGCTTGGCCGCACCGCTGTTGCTCTTGATTTTCGGCATGAGAATAACTCCGCACGATATTTTTTAGAAAACTCGAGGCCAGCATGGCGCGCCACGCAGGGTTACTGCCGTGGCGACGACATGCTCGTTAAACTGCCCGCGGATCACTTTTTCCTGGGGGCCAGCATCATGATCATTTGCCGGCCTTCCATCTTCGGACGCGATTCTACAACAGCAAGATCACCCAAGTCATGTTCCACGCGTTCCATGAGCTTGCGACCGATCTCCTGATGCGCCATTTCGCGACCGCGAAAGCGCAAGGTCACCTTGCCCTTATCGCCATCCTCAAGGAAGCGGGTCAAATTCTTGAGCTTGACCTGGTAGTCACCTTCATCGGTGGCAGGACGGAACTTGACTTCCTTGATCTGGATCTGCTTTTGCTTTTTCTTCTGAGCGGATTTCTGCTTTTTCAGCTCAAATTGATGTTTGCCGTAATCCATGATCTTGCAAACGATCGGATCGGCATTGGATATCTGCACGAGATCAAGCCCAGCTTCTTCGGCCTTGGCAAGCGCCTCGTTCATGGGCACAACACCCAGCTGCTCGCCCTCGCTATCGATAAGCCGAACTTCATCCGCACGAATACGGTCATTTATGGGTGCGCGCTTTTCCTGAGGGCGCCCACGTTGGTTATTTCGCTTGATCGTCAAGTCTCCATTGCTGAAAAGAAATGCTGCTATCGACGCTCTGTGTCGAGTCTGGCAAGAAATTCGGAAACGGTCATTGTTCCCAGATCCTCGCCAGTACGCGTTCTGACGGCAACGCTATCAGACTCCACTTCCTTATCACCGACTACCAGCAGATAAGGTACCTTCTGGAGTGTATGCTCACGAATTTTAAAACCGATCTTCTCATTCCTCAAGTCCGACTTGACACGAAGGCCGGCTTGTTGCAAACGCTCGGTCAGTGCCGTGACGTAGGGTGCCTGAGCATCGGTGATATTCAGCACGGCTACCTGCTCCGGAGCGAGCCACACAGGCAGTGCCCCTGCGTGATGCTCGAGCAGGATACCAATGAAACGCTCGAAGGAGCCGATAATGGCACGGTGCAGCATGACCGGCGTATGACGATTGCCATCTTCCCCGACATACTGCGCCCCGAGCCGACCGGGCATCATGAAATCGACCTGCATGGTACCGACCTGCCACTCGCGGCCCAGACAGTCACGCATATGATACTCGATCTTGGGGCCATAGAAGGCGCCTTCGCCCGGTAATTCCTGCCACTGAACGTCGCAGGCCTCCAACGCAGCGCGAAGGGCGCCCTCGGCCTTGTCCCACTCGTCATCGCTGCCGATGCGCTTTTCGGGTCGCAGGGCGATCTTGACATCAATGTCGTTGAAACCGAAATCCTCATAGACCCTGAGCGCCTGACGATGAAAATCGGTCACTTCCGGCTCGATCTGGCGCTCGGTACAGAAGACGTGGCCATCATCCTGGGTAAAGGCACGTACCCGCATGATGCCATGTAGTGCACCCGATGGTTCGTTGCGATGGCAGCCCCCGAACTCCCCGTAGCGAATGGGCATTTCACGATAGCTGTGCAGCCCCGAATTGAACACCTGCACATGTCCGGGACAATTCATCGGTTTGAGCGCATACTCACGCTTTTCCGATTCGGTAAAGAACATGTTTTCCGAATAGTTGTCCCAGTGGCCGGACTTTTTCCAGAGGCTGACGTCCATCACCTGCGGACAGCGAATCTCCTGATACCCCCCGTCGTGATAGACCCTGCGCATGTACTGCTCGACCGCTTGCCAGATGGCCCACCCTCTCGGATGCCAGAAAACCATACCGGGCGACTCTTCCTGCTGATGGAAGAGATTGAGCTGGCGGGCAAGCTTGCGGTGGTCGCGTTTTTCCGCCTCCTCGAGCCGCTTGAGATAGGCATTCAACTGCTTCTTGTCTGCCCAGGCTGTACCGTAAATGCGCGTCAGCATGGTGTTGGAGGCATCACCTCGCCAGTAGGCACCGGCCAGCTTCAAGAGCTTGAAGGACTTGAGGTGGCGGGTGTTGGGCACATGAGGCCCCCGACACATGTCCGTATATTCCTGGTGATGATACAGCCGAATGGTCTCGCCTTCGGGAATCCGCGAGACAATATCCTGTTTGTAGGGCTCATCCCGTGACACGAACGCCTCGAGGGCCTGATCGCGGTCAACGTACTCTCTTTCAACGTCATACCCTTCGTCGATCAGTTCCCGCATGCGCTTTTCGATCTTTTCCAGATCATCACTGGAAATGGACTGCCCGAAGTCGATGTCGTAGTAAAACCCTTCATCGATGACAGGCCCAATGGCCATTTTGGCGTCAGGATAGAGCTGTTTAACGGCATGCCCAATCAGATGTGCACAGGAGTGGCGAATGATTTCGAGGCCCTCCTGATCCTTGGCAGTCACAATGGCAACTGCGGCGTCATGGTCGACAACATCGGCCGTATCGACCAGCTCTCCATCAATCCTGCCGGCCACGGCGGCTTTGGCCAGGCCGGTTCCGATGGATTCGGCAATGGTCATGATGGATACAGGGGATTCATATTGACGCTGGCTACCGTCAGGAAGCGTGACGACGGGCATAGGAGTTCCTTCCTTGTTTCAGTGGTGACCGCTACCAGGAGTCACTTGAGGTATTACATTGTCAGCAGGGCACGGCAGAAGCGCCGCAAAACTGGCAGGCGTGAGGCAAGCTATTAAACAGGAACGCAAACTAGCAAAGAGTGGTAAAGGCCGTCCAGTCAATCTCCGGAAATGACGATGAACCTCGGCCCTGATACACAACCAACATATAAAAAAGAGGGCGCCGAAGCGCCCTCTTTTATCGGGTGACAATCAGTACAAATTACTGATTGTTGTCACCGTTCTGGCCGGTACGATCCCTTACCTGACCATCGTCACCCAGCGGATGAACTTCGGTACGACGGTTTTCTGCACGACCTTCGGCAGTGTCGTTGCTGGCTACCGGGTTCTGCTCACCGAAGCCGAGAGCTTCCATGCGATCAGCGGAGACATCCTGAGAAACCAGGTATTCACGCACGGATTCTGCACGACGCTGAGACAGGTCCTGGTTGTAGGAATCGCTACCGATGGAATCGGTGTAGCCTTCCAGGCGGACGCGGACCTGCTCGTTGCTGTTCAGCTTCTCGGCAACGTCGTTGAGGATCTGCTCGGCGTTGGAAGTCAGACGTGCAGAGTCAAACTCGAAGTTGACATCACGCAGTACCAGCGCTGCGGGGCAACCCAGAGCGTTGACCTGCGTACCGGCCGGGGTATTCGGGCACTGGTCCTGGTAGTCCGGTACACCGTCACCGTCGGAATCCAGCGGGCAGCCACGCGAGTCGACTTCTACGCCAGCCGGTGTGCCCGGGCACTGGTCGAGGTAGTCAGGTACGCCATCACCATCGGTGTCGATCGGGCAGCCACGAGCGTCAACAGCAACGCCTGCCGGTGTGTTCGGGCACTCGTCACGAGAATCCGGCACACCGTCGTTATCGGAATCCATCTCACGGCTGTCGCCACCCGAGCACAGCAGGGCGCCTGCTGTTGCACCGGCAGTCGCACCAACGGCAGCACCGGTTTCTTCATCGTCATCGCTGCTGACGCCGTAACCGAGGCCACCACCGATCAGGCCACCCGCCAGACCGCAGACGAAAGGAGAAGAGTACCAGGAATCGCCGCTGGAAGAAGTTCCAGAGGATTGAGAACCCGAGCTGGCGCAGCCGGCAAGACCCATTACGAGAGCGGATCCCAGCAGCAAGCCAGTTGTTGATTTATTCATGCAAGACTCCTTCTTTTTTGCAACGCTAGGGCAACGATGTTGTTACTAAGCGGTTCCGAGTATAGGCAACGCCAACGGCGCTAGAAAGTTTTTCTTCTATCAACAAGAAAAGCATATCAGAAACGCTGGAGCCAGCCCGACCACCCTGCTTTGGTCTTTCGAAACCACCAAACGATGCCATGATGAAAAACGCGTCACTGGCAATCCATTGTGACGTATTCGAACACTGTTTTCGCACTGAAAGCGCTGAAAGTCAAACCCTGTTTATTGCATTGATTAAATTTCAGGTTAATTGCTTCGAACTTCAAAAAAAATGAATCTTCATGACTTCATTGTTTATTAATGCGTAGCGACGTGATCCGTTCGGGCGATCAGATTACGAGCCGCGTCGAGAATAGCAGCTTCATGCGTACTGATAATCTCCATCCTGTTTTGATCTTCCTGCATTCTTTCACGCGCAGTCAGTGTCGAGCGCGCCTGGTGGGTATGCAAATGAGACGTACTGTCGCTAACGCGTGCGATAACGGCGAGCTCATCGTCTTCCCACCAACCGTCATCAAGAATATCGATAATGACTCGAGCCCTCAGACACCCCTCCGCAAGGTCCATCTGCCCTTCCTGCATGGCTCGGGCAATGACATTGAGATTGGACAGACACTGATACTCTGCCTGTGCCTGCTCCTGTTGCCGGCGCATTTTGCGTCGACGCAGTTCGCGGAACATGCGCCAGATCACTACCAGCAGAACACCGACAATCACGAGCGCCATGCATAACAGCGCTATCGCCCAGGTTTGTGACACGTCAACATCACTCCTTTAGTGCAGATGCGGTCATTGGCCCCATCAAAATGGCACTGAATCGCTCAAAAACCGGAGAGGAACAGACAGGACAACAGGCATCCGCTATCTGTCGGCCGGTTCAGCGGCCAGCTCCCTGAACGCGGCCGTCAATTTTTCCTGCTGCTGTTCGTGGGAGTAGTTTCTGGCCAGTGTGGAAAGCTCATTGCTCAGAGTTTTGCGCCTGTCGCTGTTTTCCAGAAGCTCTCGAGCGCGCTGTGCCCATCCCGAAGTATCCCCGGCATCCAGTACAAGCTCGGGATAGCGATTTTCCAGAAGCTCCGCACAGCCAACGCCTGAAGAAAGCATGACCGGTGTACCACACGCCATGGCTTCCAGTGCGACGCGCCCGAACTCTTCGATATGTGCGGGAAGCATGAAGATATCCAGCGCCCCGTAAAACCTTTCAACTTCATTCACGGTAGACCGCCAGATAAACCGCTCGGCGACATCGAGCACTTCAGCCTTGCGCTGCCAGGGGGACGCATCATCCTTGCCGACCACCAGAAAATGACAGCGATCGGGTAGCAGCCTGTCCAGCTCGGCAGCCAGCTCGATAAAACCGGCCACGTTACGCTTTTTGAAATTGCCGGAAGTCACCAGCCCGATCAGGAAATCTTCAGGCGCCACCCCCAGCGACCGGCGAATGTCTGTCCTGTCCGCCCGGGCACGCTCGGGATAAAACTGCCCAGGATCGTATCCGGGATAGCTGATGTCGATCCTGTCGGGGGCAATGCCATAACGCGTCGTCAGATCATCTCCCATCATTTTCGAGTTGACGGCGATGCGTTTAAAGCGCCCGGCCTTGAGCACGTGATCGTGAATGGCGGCCACTTCATGACGTTCGGGCAGCGCGCGACCGTGGATGGCCTGACTGGCCAGGTGTACACAGTTGTGGAGATACACCACATCAGGGGTTTCTACATCGCCATGACTGATCAACAACGCCGGCGAGTGGCGGCGTACCCATGCCTGAACACGGCGGTTGAACCAGAAACGTCGACGAGCGCCCTTGAAGGGCCAGCGTCGGGTCCTGATCAGTCGCGCCCCGGCACGCGCCACCAGATCGGGGTTGCCCCGCTCGGCAAGGATCACGACCCGGTACCCCAGCGCGATCAGCGCCGATGTCTGTTCGAGTGCGTTACGGCTGGCGCCCGTGCTTTTTTCTACCTGGCGAATGGCTATGGCGGCCAGGGGTCTTGCATGTTCTGTCATTCAGAAAGCACTCAAACAGCAGTAACAGCGAATGTGGTTTTACCGGCAACCATGAACATTCAAAACGCTGCATCCTGCGTCAGTGCATTGGCGCCGGTCTCATGATACCCCACGAGGAAATCTCGTGACCGATCAGGCCTTATCGTATCATGAAGCGCTACCGGACCGGTCACCCCATCCCCGGACGGTCGGCGCACGACGCCTGCCTTCAATTCACGACGGTTTTGAATCGCTGTAACCGTTGGGATTTTTCTGCTGCCAGCGCCAGGTATCTGCCATCATTTTTTCAATGCCACATTGGGCAGTCCAGCCCAGCACGCTTTCGGCATGCGCCGGATCGGCGTAACAGCGCGCTATATCACCGGCGCGGCGAGGTTTGAATTCGTAGGCCACCTTGCGGTCACTTGCCTTCTCGAAAGCCTGCACGACCTCAAGAACGCTGTAGCCCTTGCCGGTGCCCAGATTAAAAGTATGCACGCCGTCGTGATGCGTCAGATAATTCAGCGCTTTTAAATGGCCATCGGCCAGATCCGTAACATGGATGTAATCACGCACGCCAGTGCCGTCCTTCGTATCATAATCGTTACCGAATACCGACAACACATCCCGACGACCGATGGCCACCTGGCTGACGAACGGCACCAGATTGTTGGGGATACCGTTGGGGTCTTCACCGATCATGCCGCTGTCGTGTGCCCCGACCGGGTTGAAATACCGCAGCACCGAAACACGCCACTGGGGGTCGGAAACGGCAAGATCGTGGAGAATTTCCTCGACCATCAGCTTGGAGCGGCCATAGGGATTGGTCGCCGCCGTCGGGAAATCTTCCCGGATGGGAACGGATTCGGGATCGCCGTAGACCGTTGCCGACGAGCTGAAGACGATTTTTTTGACACCGGCGCGCGACATGGCATCACACAACACCAGCGTGCCGTTGACGTTGTTATCGAAATAGGCGAGCGGCTTTTGAACACTTTCGCCCACGGCCTTGAGGCCGGCAAAATGAATGACCGAGTCAATATCGTTTTGTTTGAAGACATCGTCCAGCAACTCTGCATCACGGATATCGCCTTCCACCCAGCGCACCTGCCTGCCGGTCAACGTGCTGACGCGCTCCAGCGACTTCCGGCTGGCGTTACAGAAATTATCCAGCACCAGTACGTCATGACCTGATTCCAGCAGTGCCAGAACCGTGTGCGATCCGATATACCCTGCACCTCCGGTAACAAGAATCATTTGCCTCCCCCTGTGTCCTGATCAGTATTCATGGTCGACGAAAGGCGCAAATACAATCGTCTTATGTTTCATTATAAACATGAATAAAGTCGAGCATTTATGCCGATCCATCGGTTGCCCGTGCTTTAACTCAATTCATGATACCGAGAATGAATAATGCCTGATACGACAACCGATACCGATAAACCATCTTCAGGCAAGGCACCGGTCATTGGCCTGTGGCTGGGCCTGCTATGGATTCTGATGGTCATGCTTGTGCCATCGCCGGAAAGCATGTCAGACAGTGCCTGGCACTGCGTGGGGCTGGCACTATTGATGGCGACATGGTGGTCGACCGAGGCCATTCCGATACCAGCGACCTCTCTGCTGCCCATTATTCTGGCCCCCGCCATGGGCATCGGTAGTCTCAAGGACGTTACCTCGGCGTACGCGGACCCTATTATCTTTCTGTTTCTGGGCGGCTTTTTGCTGGGTCTTGCCATGCAGCGCTGGAACCTGCATCGCCGTATCGCACTGCGCACCCTGATCGTGGTGGGTTCCGACCCCAAAAAGCAGATCGGCGGCTTCATGCTGGCAACCGGGTTTATCAGCATGTGGGTATCCAATACGGCAACGGCCATCATGATGCTGCCGATCGGTACCTCCGTGATTGCCCTGCTGTCTACCAGCAACGAAAGCGAAGTACGCCGCTATGCCACCACCCTGCTGCTGGCGATTGCCTATTCCGCCAGCATCGGTGGCGTGGCCACCCTGATCGGCACCCCACCCAATGCGTTGCTGGCCGGCTATCTCTCCAATAACCAGGATATCGATATCGGTTTCGCACAATGGATGGTCGTGGGCCTGCCGGTCTCCATTGCCATGATGCTGCTTGCCTGGTGGTGGCTGACACGACAGAACTTTGACCTTGAGCAGAGTGAGGCCGGCAGCAACCTCCTGAAAGAGGAGCTTGGCAAGCTGGGCAACATGAGTACCGCAGAAAAGCGGGTCGGCATTGCCTTTCTCGTGGCAGCCCTTGCCTGGATGACACGCCCGCTTTTGAACAACCTTGGCCTGGAGTGGCTCAGCGACACCACCATTGCCATGACAGTAGGCGTCGGCCTTTTCCTGCTGCCAGCCGGGAATGAGGACAACGACAAGCTCATGGACTGGGAAAGCTCGGCGTCCCTTCCCTGGGGGGTGCTGCTGCTGTTTGGCGGTGGTCTGGCGCTGGCCGGCGTCATTCAGAGCTCGGGGCTGGCCTCCTGGATTGCCGAGCAGCTCTCGCTTTTCTCCATTTTCCCGCTGGTGGGCCTGATCGCCATTATCGTTCTGGTCATCATTTTCCTGACCGAGGTCACCTCCAACACAGCAACTGCCGCCGCCTTTCTCCCCCTGCTGGGCGCACTGGCCATCTCTCTGGGGCTTTCACCGCTGCTGATCACGGTGCCTGCCGCAATCGCTGCAAGCTGTGCCTTCATGATGCCTGTAGCAACCCCCCCCAACGCCATCGTGTTTGCCACCGGCCAGATGAAGATTCAGTCCATGATTCGCGCCGGATTGCTCCTTAACCTTGCCGGCACCGTCATCATCACACTGCTGGTGTATGCGCTGGTGTCGCTGCTCTGGTGATACTGCCGCCCCGGACCACAAAAGCCGTCTGCCAGTGGCAGACGGCTTTTGTGTGCTCAAGAATATGCCGCGTTTTTCAGAACCACCATTCAGTCATTTCAATGACGCAAAAGTCCTGTGGTCAGGCAAAGAACAGGAAACTCTTGATAATCAGCGCGTTGGCAATGTCGATCAAGAATCCGCCAACCACCGGTACGATAATAAAGGCCAACCGGGAAGGGCCGAATCGTTCGGTGACCGCCTGCATATTGGCAATGGCCGTCGGGGTCGCCCCCATGGCAAAACCGCAGTTACCCGCGACCAGAACCGCCGCATCATAACCGCCCCCCATGACCCTGAAGGTCACCTGAGTGGTATAGAAAAAGACCAGTGCGACCTGCACGACCAGAATGGCCAGCATCGGCAGCGCCAGATTGGCCAGATCCCACAGCTTGAGGTTCATCAGGGCCAGCGCCAGAAACACGGAAAGGGCCACATTGCCGATCGTATTATTGGCAGCGTCATTGACATGATACAGACGGCTGATGCGCAGGAAATTGCCGATAAGAACGCAGGAAAACAGCACCCATACAAAGGTCGGCAGACTGAAAGGCGTGTCTTCAAGCACCCCATGCACAAGGGTACCTGCGACAAGACCTGCCAACAGACAGCACAGCACACGAATCATGCTGCCGACATCGGTTTGCTCTTCCCTGCCGGTGAGATCCGCCACATCTTCCTGATCATCACTTTCGATCCTGATCCCCTTTTTCCGGGCGCGTCGAATCAAGAATGATGCTGTCGGCCCGCCGATCAGGGAACCAAACACAAGACCAAAGGTTGCGGCGGCCATGGCCAGCGCCATGGCACTGTCCACACCATGATTATTGGTAAAGACCTCGGCCCACGCCGCACCGGTACCGTGGCCACCGGACATGGTGATGGATCCGCCCAGAAGCCCCATCACGGGTGACAATCCAAACAGAGTGGCAATGCTGACGCCCACAATGTTTTGCAGGATCAAAAGCCCCACAACCAGCGCGAAAAAAATCAGCAGCCTTTTGCCACCGGCGCGAATCAACCCGAAGTTGGCGGACAACCCGACCGAGGCGAAGAAAAGCAGCATGAAGGGCTCCTGAAGCCCGCCAAAGAAGGTGATTTCGATCCCAAAGGCTCGCAGTATCGTGATGACAACGGTGGCGAGCAGCCCCCCTACCACGGGCACCGGTATATTGAACTCACGCAGAAAACGTATTCGTTTGACACACTGCTGGCCAATAACCAGCACCACGATGGCAATAAAGAGCGTCGTTATGGGCCCTGGCGTCATAATGATTCCTGTCAATTATTGGGTCATGCAGTGCAACGCCGAAAAGGCAGCGCCGAGTATAAGGCATCCATCCCGCTCGCACCCAGCGCGCCAGTAGTGTCCTGTTTTCTCACGGGTCCGGGTCCGGGCCCGGGCCGGGACAGCCTCTTTCCTCAACCAAAGTCGCTCGGATGACAACGAAAAGCAACCTGCCCGGGAACCATCCTTATCGAATCCTTTTCAAAAACAAGATCGCAACAAGCGAAAATAATCAGAAACCGCCCCTGTAATGAGCGCTCAAATCGGGCCATGGACAAGCCCTTATGAGCAGCAGCGACGCTGCTGATGCCGCCACCGGGGGATATATGTCCCAGACAACCTGGTCATTACCGGACTGTGTTATGCCATTGTCAGCTTCCTCTGGTAGTGCATTTTCATGTTTTCCTGATCGGTCATCCTTGAGATGCCTTGTCCTTGAACAGAAGGCCACAAAAAAGGATCGCCGCTTGCGCGGCGATCCTTTTGAACAACTGTTGCCTACTGCGGCTCAGCGACGCGGCCTAGAAGGTTTCCCACTCATCGGTATCGCTGGTGGTCGCGGGCGCCTTGTAATTCTGGCTTTTCGACGTTTTTTGTTCGCTGGAAGCGCTATGCGCAGTAGACGTTCTGGATTCTGCAGCTGCCGTGGACGCTGATGCGTGTTTTGAAGCCGTCGATGACGCCGGTTTGTGATGCGTCGGCTTTTCCATGATACGACTGGCCGCCGGTGCCGGAGCATGGGCCTGCGCACCGCCTTTCGCTACCTTGAAAAACGCCACCTGCTCACGCAGTACCCGGGCACTCTGCTCCATCGAGCGGCTGGCCGCGGCCGCTTCTTCCACCAGCGCGGCGTTCTGCTGGGTCACACTGTCCATCTGCGAGATGGCCTGATTGACCTGCTCGATGCCGGTGGACTGCTCGCGGCTTGCCGCGGCGATCTCGGCGACGATGTCGGTCATTTTGTTGATGCTCTCGACGATACCGCCCAGCGTCTGGCCCGAACGGGTCACCAGCTCGGCGCCGTTGGCCACCTTGGTGACGCTGTCATCGACCAGCGTCTTGATCTCGCGGGCCGCCTCGGCACTGCGACTCGACAGGGTACGCACTTCGCTGGCGACCACGGCAAACCCACGCCCCTGCTCGCCGGCCCGCGCCGCTTCCACCGCGGCGTTGAGCGCCAGCAGGTTGGTCTGGAAGGCGATCGAGTCGATCAGACCGACGATCTCGGCGATCTTCTGACTCGAGGTGCTGATTTCATCCATGGCCTGCGTGGTCTGCTCGACCACCTGACTGCCGTCGCGCGCCTGCTGACGCACATCGACGGCCAGCTGATTGGCCTGGGCGGCGTTATCGGCGTTCTGCTTGACGGTCGAGGTCATCTCCTCCATCGACGCCGCGGTCTCCTCGAGACTCGCCGCCTGCTCCTGGGTACGGCGCGACAGATCATCGTTGCCCGAGGCGATCTGACTGGAGGCCGAGCCTACCGACTCGGCATTGACGCGCACGTCGTTGACCACGTGGGCCAGCTGCTGCTGCATGGCGCCCAGGCTCTGCAGCAGGCTGGCGAACTCGTCACGGCCGGTCACTTCGATATGGTTGTTCAGCTCGCCCTGGGCAATGGATTCGGAAACATCGCTGGCGCGCTTGAGCGGGGTCATGATATTGCGCATCAAAAGCCAGGCGACACCGCTCATGATGACAAACGCGGCTGCCAGTACGGCAATGATCGCAATGAGGGACAGATGTGAACTCTGGCTGCTGTCGGTATAGGCCCTTTCTGCCTCTGTGACGTTGAAACCGAGCGTGCTGCCGACACCGCTGGCCACCGTCTGGAAAGTATCGCGGAACTGGTCCATATCGCCCGGGGAAGGAAAGCTGCCGTTGGCCATATTGGTCAAAAACCGCTCATAGCTTTGCCAGTAGGCAGCCAGCGCCGGCGTCACGCTCGCCTCGAACGCCTCCTCTTCAGGTGTATCCACGAAGCGGTCGGCATAGCCCTGCCACAGCTGATTGAGCCGGTCCCGATGATCGCTGTCGTAGCGAGAGAGCAGCTCTCGCGCGACGCCGGTATCTTCATCGATCTGAACCCGCATGAAGTCGACCCGAGAGGCATAGAGCCCCGCCCTGAGATTCGCCAGCATCTGTATGGGAACAACATTATCGCTGTAAACGTACTCCAGATTACGATCGGCCGACCTTATGCCAGCAATACCGGCAATGCCGATCACCAGCATGACCAGCGCTGTCATGACGACATTGCCGGCAAGCTTGTATCTGACGCTACGATTCAGACCCAGCATGATAGGATTCTCCCAACGAATAAATTTGACGTCACCGTTGAGAACCTATCGGCGCATTAGAGAAAAACGTTGATAACACAAGCCATGTAAATATTCATGAAAACGCGTTTTCCGATAGTCCCGGTCATCATCGGTCAAAGTCATGTATGCGATGGCACCGAACAGAGGCCAGATCGCCCACCCCGTAAAGGATGTTCTGGCTCTGCACTGCTTTACGCACTGTCAACGTCAACGCGGACAGGCAATATCAAAGGGGGAGTCGATACACGATGAGTACACTGCACGCGCTACGGGGCATGACCCTGCACTTCAATGATGATCCAGGCACGGACGATGAGCCCCGGGAAGGCAGCGTGGAATATCATCGGGATGGCATGGTCATTATTCAGGAGGGCCGTATCCTGCGCAGTGGCCCGGCGCAGGCCCTGCTGGAGACCCTGCCGGAGGGCACGCCCATCGATCACTGGCCCGATCAATTGATCATGCCGGGGTTCATTGATCCGCACCTTCACTACAGCCAGCTTGATATCACGGCCTCCTACGGCCGCCAGCTGCTGGACTGGCTCAATACCTACACTTTCCCGGAAGAGTGTCGCTTCAGCGACCGCGCCTGGGCCGACGAGATCGCCAACGCCTTTCTGGAGCAGCTGCTGGCCAATGGGGTAACGACGGCGCTGGCCTTTTGCACCACGCATCCGGCCTCCGTCGAGGCGCTTTTCAGCGCCGCGCTCGATCGCAACATGCGTGTACTGGGCGGCAAGGTCATGATGGATCGCAACGCCCCCGAGGCACTCTGCGATACGCCTGAAACCGGCATCCGCGACAGCCGCCGGCTGATCGAGCAATGGCATGGCCGCGGCCGGCTTGAATATGCCATTACGCCGCGCTTTGCACCGACCTCGACGCCAGAGCAGCTGGCCGCCACCGGGCGCCTTTTGAGCGACTATCCAGGCATGGTGCTGCAGACGCATCTGTCCGAAAATCGACAGGAAGTGGACTGGGTCGCCTCGCTCTTTCCCGAGGCGCGCGACTATCTGGACGTTTATTCGCATTACCAGCTGGTGCGCCCGCGCGCCATTTTTGCCCACGGCATTCATATCGATGACGATGTCCGCCAGCGGCTGGCCGATGACGGTGGCGCCATCGCCTTCTGTCCGAGTTCGAATCTGTTTCTGGGCAGCGGCCTTTTCGACTGGCGCAGCGCGCGGGAACAGGAGGTTCGGGTCGGCATCGCCAGCGATATTGGCGCCGGCACCAGCTTCAGCCCCTTTCAGACCCTGCAGGACGCCTACAAGGTCGGGCAGCTCTCGGGACAGCCGCTGACGCCCTGGCAGGCCTTTTATGCCCACACGCTGGGCAACGCCCGGGTACTGGATATCGACCGGCATGTCGGCAGCCTGGCACCGGGCATGGAGGCCGATATCACGGTCATCAATCCGCGCGCCACTTCCATGCTGGCACGCAAGGATCGACGTGAGCCGACCCTCATGGAGCAGCTCTTCAATCTGATGATGCTGGGCGATGAGCGCTGCATCAGCGCCACTTACGTCATGGGTCAAAAACGCTTCGACGCCGCCCGCGGCTGACCCGATGCCCCTCCGGCGGCCGATAGCGGTCGCCATTCCCGCCTGCTTTCAGGCACACTTGCGCGCCGATCGTGACTTCCGCGGATTTTTCCATGCATGACAATGAGCTGATCTTTCGTCACGGCGACCGCCCGCCGTTTCACACCGCCACGCTGGTAGCCTTCCAGCACGTTCTGGCCTGCTTTGTGGCCATTATCGCCCCCACCATCATCGTCACAGGCGCCCTGGGCCTGCAGGATGAGGCCCCCTATCTGATCAGCCTCGCCCTGCTGGTGTCCGGGATCAGTACGCTGATTCAGACCCAGCGTGTCGGCCCGCTGGGCTCGGGCCTTTTGTGCGTGCAGGGCACCAGCTTCTCCTTCGTGGCAGCCCTGATTTCGGCCGGCCTGATCGCCCGGGAACGCGGCGCCTCCGACCATGAAGTGCTGGGCGTGCTGTTCGGCATCTGCATTGCCGGCAGCCTGATCGAAATGGCGCTGGGCAGCGTGTTGCATCACCTCAAGCGCGTGATTACGCCGACGGTGACAGGAGTGGTGGTCACCCTGATCGGGTTGAGCCTGATCAGTGTCGGGGTCACCGATATTGCCGGCGGCCATGGTGCCGACAACCCCGGTGATCCGATCAACCTGCTGCTGGCGGCCATCGTGATCGGCGTGGTGCTGACCTGTCAGCTCAGCCGCCACCCCATGCTGCGCGTGGGCTCTGTGTTTGTGGGGCTTCTGGCCGGCTGCGTGGCCGCGGCGCTGCTGGGGCGTCTGGATCTCGGCGCCGCCGCCAGTGCCCCGCTGTTTCAGCTGCCTCAGCCGCTGCGCTATGGTCTGGGCTTTGATGTGGCGGCCTTTATTCCCGTGGCCTTCATCTTTGCCATCACAGCGATCGAGACCGTGGGCGATCTGACCGGGTCGTCACGCGCCTCGCACATGCCGACCAGCGGGCCCGAGTATCAAAAACGCATCCGCGGCGGGGTTCTGGGCGATGGCTTCAACTCCCTGATCGCCGGCGTGCTTAACACTTTCCCCAA
Organism: Kushneria sp. AK178; assembly: GCF_053903105.1. Lineage (NCBI taxonomy): Bacteria > Pseudomonadati > Pseudomonadota > Gammaproteobacteria > Oceanospirillales > Halomonadaceae > Kushneria > Kushneria sp. AK178. Next base: position 1,939,082 of record NZ_CP096381.1, read on the forward strand.
CACCACCTTCAGCCAGAACACGGGCATCATCCACCTGACCGGCGTCGCCAGCCGCCACATCGGTCTTTTCGTGGGGGGCATCCTGATCATTCTGGGGCTGATTCCGGCCATGGGCGCCGTGCTGCAGTCCATTCCGCAGCCCGTACTGGGCGCCGCCACCACGCTGATGTTCGGCCTGATCGCGGTCTCGGGCATCCGGATGCTGGCCGAGCAGCGCATGACCCGCAAGCGGGTAATGATCATCGCCCTCTCCCTGGGCGCCGGTCTGGGCGTGGAGCTGGTCCCGGAAGTGCTTTCCGGCCTGCCGGAGCTGGTGCAGAGCGTGTTGTCCTCCTCCATTACCACCGGCGGTCTACTGGCCATCCTCATGCACCTGATCCTGCCCGAACGTCAGGCCACCGAAGACGAGGATGGCCCTGCTCCGGAAGCCGCCGAACCCCGCTGAGCGGCATGCCGGGACGTTCGACCTCGCCCGGCTGATCCGCCATCGTGGCAGTGACCGCTGTCACGATGGACGCTGTTCCCCAGGGGGGGGGTATCAAAAGCACCATGACCTCGCTGTTCCTCCCGTGACAGCGTCAGTTCCACCGGCACCCGGTCAAGCAACAATCAGTCCACGCCCCGGCTCGGATAATCGTCGCGCACGTGATGAATGCGCCGGTAATGCGATCCCATCGTATTGATCGATGACTCGAGTGGTCAGCGTTGCCATGGCTGTCTCCTGAAAAAGCGCCGTCCCCGCCCGGAACCGGCTGCCGGGTCGAGCAGAGAATGATCCGGCCCAACCGGACACGACCTCGGGCAGCGACTGTCATGATACGGCGCAACGACGGCTCAACGTGTCATCACTTTCATTCATGACCGAGCGGATAAAGACATAAAAAAGGCCGCACCCGGGGGTGCGGCCTTCGACAGACAACAGCGTCGATCAGTGGCGGTTGTCGTCATCCGAAGAGTGCGTCGAGCGTCCGGTCGTGGCGTTGACCGTCTCGCCCTGCGCCTCGCCTTCCTGCTGCTGACCGATGCCCAGCTTGCGGCTGGCCCACTGTGACCCCTGCATGATGTACACATAGGTGGCCGGCACAAACAGGCTGGCAAGAATCGTGATGGTGATCATGCCGCCAACCACCGGGGTACCGATATGGTTTCGGCTGGCCTCGCTGGCACCGGTGGCCAGCGCGAGCGGCAGCGTGCCACCGATGAAGGCCAGCGATGTCATCACGATCGGGCGGAAACGCTGCAGCGCGGCATGTTTGGCCGCCTCCACGATCGAGAGTCCTTCGTAAGCCCGCTGCTGCTGGGCGAACTCCACGATCAGAATGGCGTTTTTCGCCGCCAGTCCCACGACCACCAGCATGCCGACCTGCAGATAGACACTGGTATCAAAGTCCCGCAGCCAGACGGCCAGTACGGCCCCCAGAAAGGCGAAGGGCACCGAGGCAATGACCGCCAGTGGCAACGTCCAGCTTTCGTACTGCGCCGCCAGAATCAAGAACACCATGACGATGCCGAAGACGATGGCAATGACCGCAGCGTTGCCCGCATTCTCCTGCTGATAGGCCTCACCGGTCCAGCCCATCGAGTACTCGGTACCCAGCTGATCCTGAACGATTCGCTGCACGGCCTCCATCGCCTGGCCGTTACTGTAGCCCGGGGCGGCGGCGATCTGGAACTTGGCCGCCGGATAGACGTTGTAACGGTCCAGTGTGGTGGGCGCCTGCTGACGCTCCATCGTGACCAGTGCCGACAGGGGAATCCGCTGGCCGTCACCGCCGCGGACATAGACCTGATTCAGGTTCTCCGGCGACTGGCGAAACTCGTCTTCGGACTGCAGATAGACCTGGAAGTTACGGCTCTGACGGGTGAAGTAGTTCACGAACGCGCTGCCAAAGGTACTGGAAAGCGTTGTGTTCAGATCACCGAGGTTCACGCCCAGACTCTGCGCCTTCTCTCGATCCACCTCCGCATGATAGGTCGGCACCGAGGTATCCAGCGTCGTGAAGGCCTGCGCGATGGCCGGGTCCTCATTGGCCGCCTGCATGATCTTCTGGCTGGCCTGGAAGAGTTCATCGGCCTCGGCACCACCCAGCGACTGCAAAAAGCCGGTCAGGCCCCCGGTGGGTGACAGCCCGATAATGGGCGGCAGATTGAAGGCCATGGCCTGGCCGCCCGGAATACCGGCCCCCTTTTGCATGATGGTACCGATCAGCTCATCGGCGTTGAGATCACGCTGCGACCAGGGCTTCATCGAAATGAACATGGTGCCCTTGGCCGTATTGGCTGCTCCGGAAACGAGGTCGTAGCCGGGGATGGAGGTCACATAATCCACCGCATCAAGGGTTTCGAGCTCCTGGGACAGCTTCTGCATGTACTCATCGGTACGCTCTACCGACGACCCGGCCGGCAGATTGACCGAGGAGAGGACGACCCCCTGGTCGGTTGCCGGAATCAGTCCCGCCGGCAGCTGCGAATAAAGCCACCAGGAGAGGAAACAGCAGCCGGCAAACAGCGCCATGGTGATAAAGAAGTGACGGATCAAAAAGCCGACACAGGCCATGAACACGCTGGTGATTTTGTCAAAGCCCTTGTTGAACCACACAAACGGCTTTTTGACGATCTGCAGCCAGCGGGGTTCGTTATCCTTGTGGCGCTTGATGAAGATGGCCGCAATGGCCGGCGTGAACGACAGCGCGACCAGCGCCGAGATACCCACTGAAATGGCGATGGTGATGGCGAACTGGCGATACATCTGACCGGTCATGCCGGAAATGAACGCCACCGGGATGAAGACGGACGCCATGATAAAGGAGGTCGCCATTACCGGCCCGGTCACCTCCTTCATCGCCTTGAAGGCCGCATTCATCGGTGTCGTATCAGGCTCTTCCTCGAGTATGCGCTCGATGTTTTCGATCACCACGATGGCGTCATCCACCACGATACCGATCGCCAGTATCATGCCGAACAGCGACAGCAGGTTGATCGAGAAATCGAGCAGATACATGCCACCAAAGGTGCCCACCACCGAGATGGGGACTACCGACATGGCCACCAGCGTTGAGCGCCAGTTCTGCAAAAACACGAACACGATGACGGCGACCAGCAGCAGCGCCTCGATAAACGTATGCGAGACCGCCTCGATGGAGGCATCGATGAACAGCGTCGTGTCATAGGGAATGACGTAATCAAGCCCGGCCGGGAAGCGCTGTTTCATGTCGGCCAGCGCGGTCTTGACCTCTTCGGCCACCTCCAGCGCATTGGCCCCGGGCTGCTGATAGATGGCGATCGGTGCAATGGGCGAGCCATTGACCCGACCGATAACGCCATAGCTGGACGAGCCGAGCTCGACACGCGCCACATCACTGAGCTTGAGTGACGACCCATCCTCATTGGTTCGCAGCAGGATATTGCGGAATTCCTGGGCCGAGGACATTCGCCCCTGCGTCGTGACCGTATAGGTATAGGCCCCCGGCTCACGCTGCGGTGCCCCGTTGAGCTTGCCGGCCGACACGACCGTGTTCTGCGTCTGAATGGCGGTAGAGACTTCGGACGGGGTCAGATCATACTGCGACAGCTTGTCCGGATTGAGCCAGATACGCATGGCGAAATCCTGGTTACCCAGTACTTCGGCATTGCCCACGCCCGGCAGTCGGCGAATCTCATCAAGGATATTGATGTTGGCGTAGTTGTTCAGAAACAGCCGGTCATACTCACCGTTGGGTGAATAGAGCGCCGTGAACAGCAGCACACTGCTGGAGCGCTGCTCGACCGTGACCCCCTGGTTCTGAACCTCGGTCGGCAGCTGTGACAGCGCCCTTTGTACCCGGTTGTTGACATCGATAGTGGCCTGGTCCGGATCGGTGCCGATCCGGAAGTAGACACTCATGCTCAGCTGACCGCTGTCGGCGCTGGTGGACGTGATATAGATCATGTCCTGGACGCCGTTGATCTCCTGGGTGAGTACCGAGGCCACCGTTTCCGACAGCACCTGGGCACTGGCCCCCGGGTAGGTTGCACTGACCGACACGGTCGGCGGCACCACCTGTGGGTACTGCTCGACAGCCAATCCCCTTACCGACATGAACCCGATCAGCGTAATGATGATCGAGACGACGGTGGCAAAGATCGGCCGATTGATGAAAAAGCTCGAAATATTCATCGATTCGGCTCGCCCTTAATTGTCGCTGCTGCGTTCATCAGCACTGGTCTGGTCGGAGTCACCGCTGACACCGGTACTTTGCCCCGGCATGTTGTTCGCACTACCACCATCCTTGCCGGAAGGGTCTTCAGGGGTGTCATCCGTGTTGCCATCAAAGGGCTGCGGATCGATCTTGTCGCCTCCCGAGATACCGCCGAGATTGCTGACGATGACCCGGTCACCGGGCTCGATGCCTTCTGTCAGGATCACCCAGCCGCGAGCCTGTTCTCCCATCGTGACAAAGCGGCTTTCGGCCTCGTTGTCATCATTGAGCACAAAGATCTGCGGCCCCTTGAGCCCTTCGGTGACAGCCACTTCAGGCACCGCCAGCACATGGAAGCGCTTCAGGTTTTTCAGCTGGACGCGGACAAACTGCCCGGGCAGGAAAAGATGCTGAGGATTGTCGAAGATGGCGCGCGCCTGCACGGTACTGGTGTCGTCATCCACACGGCTTCCCAGAAAGTCGAGATCGCCTTCAAGGGAGGTATCCGTGGTACCGCTGTCCTGGCCATAGGGGAAATCAAGTTCAACGTTTACGTTGGGCGCCCCTTCCATCTGACGCTGGCGACGCAGCGCAAAGGCGTCGTCCTGGGGCAGCGAAAAGCGTACTTCAAGCGGGTCGACCGGGGTGACCTCGGCCAGCCGGGTCTGGTTCTGGCGCGTCACATAATTGCCGACGTTGACCTCGTTGAGGCTGACCTGGCCGGCCACGGGTGCCCTGACGTCGGTGTAACCCAGATCAATCCGGGCACTTTCCAGTGCCGCCTGCGCCTGAGCAACGGCGGCTCTGGAAGTGTCACGCTGGCTGAGCGCCTGGTCGCGCTGCTGCTGGCTGATCGAGCCATTCCGATAAAGACGCTGATAGCGCTCATAGTCACGCTGCGCCTCGCTGGCACGGGCACGCGCACTCTGCAGGTCGGCCTGCGCCTGATCCACGGCTGCCTGGTAGGTATCCTTTTCGATCGTGAACAGGATATCGCCCTTCTCCACGATGTCTCCGGCCCGATAGTGCTGCTCTTCCAGCGTGCCATCGACGCGCGCGATGATATCGACGGAGCGGTCGCTGCGCACCATGGCCGGATAGGTCTTGTCCAGCTCCAGATCAAAGGGCTTGAGCGTTTGCACCTGCGCCTGTTTAGGGGGCTGCTCCTGCTGCTCTTCGTTTTGTTCGTCGTCATTACCGCCACAGGCAACGAGTAACAGGGACAGGACGCCAACAAGACTCCATCCCTGGACCCGTCTGGCAAACTTGTGATTCATCTGGATGATATCCGTCTTTATTAGGTGATCAACTGACGCTCGCCGGGGAGCGTGCGGTGAGGGTCAAACCAAGAATGGCGCCAGTTTAGATGCATTCCTGTATGTATGTAAATTAACGGTGCCCAATAGCGGCCATGGCATGGTCCCGTGCATCCGCTACCACCGGCGAAGGATCAAGGATAGTCGCAAAAACGCCCCGCATGGCGGGGCGTTGGGAATATCCGGTGATGACCGATCAATCAAGCGGAACGCGCAGCTCCAGACTCTTCATGCCGGCATCGCGCATGCCTTCATGGTAGATGACGCGAGAGTGATCGACGCGAATCTGCTCGTTGTGTTCCTGCGCCCAGCGGATCGCCATGTGCTTGAAGCACCGCTCCCGATCCGTGTCGTTGCCGAGCGTGGCACTCATCGAACGGCCTGCCGGTACCGTCACCCAGCGCAGCGGCAGCGGCGGATTCCATGTCGCACGGCGCGTCATGCGATAGCCGACATCCTTGCGCATGCGATGGGCCGGCGTGATGTTCGGATCGTCGTAATAAAAGCAGACCGATTCGACGATGGACTCCTTGGCATGCTGCGGGCACATGGCCAGCAGCATCTGGCGCAGACTCTCCTCGCTGTTCTTGTCATCCCCGAAGGAGCGCATGACCAGAAAATACTCTTCGTCGTGCTCGACCACGTTGACCGGCGTGGCGTCATCGCGCACCAGACCGTTGGTGGCGATCTCCATGCGCATGTTGTCACGGTAACCGCGCGGCGAGCTGCCGAAGTGACGACGAAATACCCGGCTAAAGGCCGCATGATCCTGATAGCCGCACTCCAGCGCGACTTCCATGATGGACTTGCGCGTATAGATCAGCAGCATGGCAGCACGGTCAAGGCGAATCGCAGCATGGTAGTCAGTAGGCGTGACACCGAAGGACTGTTTGAATTTGCGGCGCAGATGCGAGCACGACAGGCCAACCTGCTGAGCGACCAGCGTCATCGGCATCAGAATGTTGGTGTGTTCATGAAGAATGACTTCAGTCGCGGCAACGTCAAATTCTCTGCTGTCCATCATCATATCCATTCCCTCGGTAATATTTGGTATGCGGTACGACGCATCTGTGCGCCAGAGTCTTCGCACTGAAGGGCGGAGGCTGTGTCAGGGGCCGGCATGGCATGACCCAGCGTCAGATCCTTTAGCGCATTAACCGTTTTCAGGAAGGCACCGGCACTATCGAGACATCGAAGCCGCAGGAAATAACGCACAACCTGCTGTCGGCATGACGACAATATTTCAGTGCTGACTCGCTGAAAGTTGTACGCAGAATAAGGGAAGGGCTGATCAAGTAAAGTATGAAACTGTCAAAGATTATTAAAATCGCGCTTTGACACTTTGAACGAGCAGTTAAAAGCTAAACTTACAGGAACTACAATATATAATAAAATATAAGTTTTACGATGGTTATTATAATACTAATAATTTGAAATAGTATTAGAAAACTAATCCCAGTGCGCGCAAATGCCTCATTTTGCCAGCATTTTCAGCATGGCGCCTCACAGGGACTCAGGTTTTAACAGGCTTGGGGATGACAATAGTGTGAAACAAAAAAGGCATGTCGATGACATACCCATTCCCGGATCATACGTACTTTTGAAAGCGGCAACTCATTGATGGCAATGAAATGTTTCGCGAGGTAATCACTGATATACCCCCTGGATTGTTCCCCTTTTTATCCCGAAGCCGCTTTGCGTAAAGCCGCGTAAAATTATATTAACACTAAATGAGACGAGAATTATTTTTGTGGTTCTCAACCAGCCGCGATGAAGTCGGATGGCAGGCGCCGGCCATAAAAAAGGCGCCCGAGGGGCGCCTGCAAGAATTTGAAGAGCTTGACAGATTCAAAAAACGGCTTATTCGTCGCTGGATGTCAGGGCCGATCGCAGCCTGGCCACCGCCTGGCCATGCAGCTGACACACGCGGGACTCGCTCACCCCCATGACCGCCCCGATCTCCTTGAGATTGAGCTCCTCCTGATAGTAGAGCGCCATCATCAGCTTTTCCCGCTCGGGCAGCGCCTCGATGGCCGTTTGCAGCTCCTGGCGCTCGGCGCCGGCAACCCAGACATCGTGAGGGTCGAGAGAGGTTTCAACATCCTCCGAAAGCCGTGAGGCCTCGGCCTCATCGGAATTGGCATCCTCATAGGTCATCAAAAAGCCATTGTTGGTATCGCTGAGCACCTGCTGATACTCGCTCAACTCGATACCCAGCTCGGCGGCCACCTCACGCTCGGTCGGCGCCCGCCCGTCGCGCTGCTCAAGTTTCCAGATGGTGCGGTCGATATCGCGGGCGCTGCGCCGGACGCTGCGCGGCAGCCAGTCACGCGAGCGCAGCTCATCGATCATGGCGCCACGGACACGCTGGGACGCATAGGTGGAAAACGTCGCCCCCTGATCGGCATCAAAACGCTTGAAGGCATCCAGAAGCCCCAGCATGCCTGCCTGTATCAGATCATCCAGTTCCACACTGGCCGGTAGACGAACCTGCATCGAAAGCGCCTGACGTCGAACCAGTGGCATATAGTCGTCCAGCAGTTGCCTCTGATCGATTCTGCCCTGAGCCGTATACATGCCCATATCCTGAAATCCGTTTGGTGAGGGGGTGCACGATGCACCCAGCCTGTCTTGTGCGCCCATTATTGACAGGCCGACGCCAAAACGAATGAGAAAGGAGCCATGAAAAGTACGGCTTTCTTCAGGGATTGGTGAGGGTGCCCGCCGACTCACCGCGGGCGCCCGCCCCGGCCCCCGGCGCTGAACCGGCCGCCCCCCTTCTTCTATAGAGACACTCACAGAGAGCATTTACGGCGCGACCTGCCTCATCCACAACTCCTCACGCGCTATATTCGAGTGCCCTCTCATCCAGCGGTGCTGATGACGGCTTCATTCGCCTCCCACACCGAACGGCAACGGCGCCGCAGAACAGCCGGCCAGTCAATAGAGAGAGGGCGTCAATAGACAGGGGTGGCCAGTAGAGAAGCGAGACATGGCAAAAGGCGGTTAATAGACAGAACCGTGAATGGACAGAGGCGGTCAATAAAAAGAAGTGGTCAATAGAGAGAAGTGGCCAATAGAAAGACGCCGTTAATAGAGAGAAGCGGTTGACCAGGGCAGCGCCCATCAAAAGACAACGCCGCCGGAGAAGCGCGCGCCCTCGGGCGCAGCATGAGGTTGTTCAGTCTCTTGTGCCGCCCGCCCCCGGGCGTACCGCGCTTGCAAACGCCATAAAATAAAAAAAATCTCATACAGAAAAATATTGATACATCAACACGATAGCGTGCCATGACCGCTTGCGGCGGTGATATTGCTCAAAAAGATCGCCCCGCCCCCTCAAGCGTTTCCCCGCCGCGTCGTTAATGCTCCTGCAAGCACGGTGAACGACTCACACAGCGTGCGAAGGCCGGTGGTTGGATGGTTTAACCACCTGATCGGGAAGAGAAAAAATTTCCTGACTGGCCTAAAGAAGGTATCACAAAGTACCGATAAGGCAGGTACGCGGTGAACACCGCAACGACAGGTGGCTCAGGACTTTCACCCCTTCCAGCGAGAAGAAAAAGTTTCCCGAAGCACCTAAAGAAAGCAGCAGGAAGTACCGATAACGGAAACAAGCGGCAGATGGAGCGCCGCGGCAGTAAGGAAGGGGGGGCAAGACGATAACCCCTTCAACAGGAAGAGAAAAAAGTTTCCTGAAGCACTAAAGAAAGCAGCACGACGTACCGATAACTGAAACAGGCGGCAGATGCCGCGACACACGACTCACAAGAGTCGCTTCCTTTTAGAAAGACATATAGGAAATCGCAAACATGGCAATGGTAATCAACACAAACGCTCTGTCGCTCAACGCCCAGAACAACCTGAACAAGTCCCAGCAGTCCCTGAACACCGCCATCGAGCGTCTGTCTTCAGGCTCCCGCATCAACAGTGCCAAGGACGATGCCGCGGGCCTCGCCATCTCCAACCGCATGAACGCCCAGGTCACCGGCCTGAACCAGGCCAACCGCAACGCCAACGACGGCATTTCGGCTGCGCAGACCGCTGAAGGCGCGCTGGGTCAGGTCACCGACAACCTGCAGCGGATTCGTGAACTGACCGTTCAGTCTCAGAACGGCACTCTGACCGATACTGACAAGACGTCCATCCAAGAAGAAATTACACAGCGCTTGGAGGAAATCGATCGTATCTCCGAGCAGACCCAGTTCAACGGCAAGAATCTACTCGACGGCAGCAACAGTACGCTCAAGATCCAAGTCGGCGCCAACGACGGCCAGACCATCGATCTGAATATGGTCAGTGTCGAGACCCAAGATCTGGGTGTAAAAGGCTTCCAAGTTGGTGGGACTTCTGGCGCCCTGACATCTATTGATACCGATGATGGTTCTGGCAAAAAGACTTCTACCCAAATTGGGGGCATCCCCGACGGTTATACACTGCACGGCGTGGGTGAGTATGATTCGGAAGCAGGTACCTATGACAATTACGCCCTCAAGAATAGCCAAGGCGACTTTTATGCCATAGAAACACCCACTGACTTCACTGATATTTCTACTGAAGCTGCTGCAGCTACTGGTGACCTTGACGCTGCCAAGACAGCTTATGAAGGTTACGAAAGTGCTGCAACTGCCAACCCGCTGAAAGCCATTGATGACGCTCTTGCGAAAGTCGACAGCGCCCGTAGCACCCTGGGTGCCCAGCAGAACCGCCTGCAGTCCACCGTAGAAGGCAACGCCACGACTTCTACCAACCTGTCTGCTGCCATGTCGCAGATCAAGGACGCCGACTACGCGACCGAAGTGTCGAACATGTCCAAGGCCCAGATCCTGCAGCAGGCCGGTACCTCGGTACTGGCGCAGGCCAACCAGACCACTCAGGGCGTCATGTCCCTGCTGCGTTAATCGCAAGCGGTCAAGCATCAAGGGGCGCCTTCGGGCGCCCTTTTTGCGTTCAACAACAACTAGATACTGTTAAAGAGCGACAGCCCTCGCAGGCATGACACGAAGGCAGCGGCGCCGAGCCAAAAAAGTCATCGCTAATTCAAGGCATTTTTAACCTGGATCAAACATGAAGTAAAGTTTGGTTAAATACCAGAGCGTAATTTCATGTGAAAAATCTTATATTGGACCTAAAAGGATGGCGCCCGGCCGGGATAATAAGCGCGGTGATAACAGGGTGGAAAAGCAGGAGAGACGACAGGTGTGTCTAAAAGAGTCGATATAGGCTCATGGCCCGAAAAAAAGAACCGGCGGAATGAACCGATGGCGTTCTTTTCAAAAATGAAAGGTGTTTGTTGGGCGCATTGTATTAGTTTAAACAAATAAAATGCTGGCGATGTTTCGTGTTACCCGCGTGTAAGTCCTGATGCAGGTTATTGCCCACCTCTACCAATTCCTTCCTCATACGAGATCGCAATGGCGCTCGAAGGCTGTGCTGCCACAGCAGTAAGACCTTCAGGTATGGACAATGTTGTTAAAGCAACAAAAAAGGCGCCCGAAGGCGCCTTCCTGGTACGGTCGTGCAGCGATTAACGCAGCAGGGACATGACGCCCTGAGTGGTCTGGTTGGCCTGTGCCAGAACCGAGGTACCGGCCTGCTGCAGGATCTGGGCCTTGGACATGTTCGACACTTCGGTCGCGTAGTCGGCGTCCTTGATCTGCGACTGAGCGGCAGACAGGTTGGTCGAGGTAGTGGAGTTGCCTTCCACGACCGACTGCAGACGATTCTGCTGGGCGCCCAGAGTGCTGCGGGCACTATCGACATTCTGCAGGGCCGCGTCGATGTCGGCCAGAGCAGTACCTGCATCAAAATCGGCAGCAGTGACATCAGGTGTGGTACCGCTGCCACCCGCGAAGAGCGTCGCGCTGGTCATGTCTGCCATGGTCAGGTTGATGGTCTGACCGTCGTTGGCACCGACCTGAATGCGGATGTCTGTTTCGGTACCGTCCAGCAGGTTCTTGCCGTTGAACTGGGTCTGGCCGGCCAGACGGTCAATCTCTTCCATGCGCTGACCGATTTCTTCCTGAATGGAGGCCAGGTCAGAGTCAGTGTTGGTGCCGTTGGCCGCCTGTACGGTCAATTCACGAACGCGCTGCAGGTTGTCGGTGACCTGGCCCATGGCGCCTTCAGCAGTCTGTGCCAGAGAAATACCGTCGTTGGCGTTGCGGTTGGCCTGATTCAGACCGTTGATCTGTGCGCCCATGCGGTTGGAGATGGCCAGGCCTGCGGCATCGTCCTTGGCACGGTAAATCACGAATTCGCCTTTTTTGAGGCACAGCAGGCAACTACGTTAGCGCTGGAAAAATCGTCGGATTCAGACTCATCAGTGTCCCAACAATGAATGATGCGGCTGTATTTATTTTTCAATGATACAACGAGGTTTAAGCACCGAATTGACGGCATTCAAAACCTGAAAATTGACCCAACAGATACCCAATTCTGACGCTAAAATGTCCTTTTTTAAAAATTAGCTGTCATTTTTTCTTGATTTTAACCATCAATGACGGCTTATATTTTAGGAGAAAACCCACAGGTGATGTATGCCGACGCTGAAATTTACCCAGAATCGCGTTGATAAACTCAAGGTAGAGTCGGGAAAACGCAAGACGGTCTATGCCGATAGCACGACAAAAGGATTGCTGCTGGAAACCCGTTCCTCCGGCAGTGCGACCTGGTATCTGCGCTACCGGGACGCGGATAAAAAACTGCGCCAATACCGCATTGGGGATCGAAATGTGATCACCCTGGGCCAGGCACGGCACATTGCGCATCAGCTCCATTTTCGCATCAGCAGCGGCGAAGACCCGATGATCATGCGTCGCGAGCAGTTCGAATGCCCAACGGTAGAGGCCTTTTTTCGGGGCGATTACCTGGACAGCGTACGCCAGCGCAATCGGGGCTGGCGCACCGATGAGGCGTTTATCCGCCTTTACGTCGTGCCCATCATCGGACATCTCAAGGTCAATCGCGTCGGCCTGCAGGAAGTTCAGGAGGTGATGCGCCACCGGGAGCCGCAGGCCAGCGCCGCAACGCTCAATCGAGGGATTTCATCGTTGCGCTCGCTTTTTAACTGCGCGGTGAAGTGGCAGGTGGGCGGGATCACCGAGAACCCTGCCCGGGGACTGAAAAAGTACAAGGAGGCACAGCGCCCGGTGAAGTACCTCTCCCCCGATCAGGCCCGTCGGCTGATCGCTGCGGCGGAGCACTCCGCCAACCCCTGGCTCAAGTACATTCTTGTGCTGCTCTTACAGACCGGGGCGCGCAAGGGGGAGCTGCTCAAGGCACGCTGGAAGGATATCGATCTGGATCGCGGACACTGGTACGTACCGCAGAGCAAAAGCGGCAAGCCGCTGTGCAAGCTGCTCAATGCCCGCGCCGTGAGTACGCTGCGTGCCCTGCCCTCGCGCCACAGCTCCGAGTGGCTCTTTCCCAACGAACACAATCACGGCCAGCCACTGGGCATGTTCTACCACTCCTGGGATACCGCCCGACGGGAAGCAGGGCTTGAGGGCTTCCGGATTCATGATCTTCGCCACACCTTCGCTTCGACGCTGGTCAGAAGCGGCCATTCGCTGTACGAGGTCAAGGAGCTGTTGGGTCATACCAACATCACCACCACCCAGCGCTACGCGCATCTGGACCCCGAGCATCTGCGTCAGACGCTCAACACCATGGACCGGCTGTTTGATATCCGGGTGTCGTAACGCCCCGCCGACCCGGCATTCGGGTAGCGTCCTTCGAACCTCGATATTTGAGACGCTGAAAAGCCTGAACTTTCAGCGTTTCAAAAACGCAAAACCTGAGAAAGTAGGCGTCAGCGGCCTTTTTATCGACCTACGAGATGATTAAACATGGCGCCTTCCTTTTGTGACTCAGGACGGCATTGGTCGCCATGATGACACAAGGCGTGATGCATCATTTAAAATCATGGATAGCTCCAGAAAAACACATCTGGCCAAAGCCTCAACAACAAGACTGGCCAGCCTTGTGCAACCCATACTTGAGATATGTATGTATATGGATACCAGAACACATCTTAAAAAAATATTTTTATCAAAAACGGTTTACGGGCTATTCTTTACAGCCCTTGGTCTTTGTTATCTTTATGCATATACGCGCATTATTGGAAGACCCGATATATTTGTAACTGCCTTGAACGACAGCGCCATCGTTATTTACGTTCTCGCGTTTCTGGCAGTCATGGGTGTTGTTGCTCTTACCATTTTCGCCCTGCCTTCCTATTTTCTAATTTTCGCATGCGACAGAACAGCAATAGAAGCCAGAATGTCTGACAGATACGACACCAGAGCGTGTATCACTGCCATATCAGGAATTTGCACGTTTTTAGCAATATTCATAATATCAGTTTTTATTGATGTACAGACAGGAACTTCTGTGACGGCCTCTCAAATATTGCTGGCACTATTGATATCGATGATAATTCTTTATGTCTTGATAATGCGGAAGGAAATCAAAGTCAAAATAAACAGCAGGCATTATCGAAAATTCCCGGGATTTATAAAAATAGCATTTGTACATTTTCAAATATTATTTTTTCTGTTCGCCAGCTCAATATTGAGCTTTTTTGTTGTCGATCTTGTTTTCAAGTTTAACAATTGGGAAGAGAATTGGCACGACTATGCTTTAATTGCTGCATACTGTTTTATCTGCATGACAACTACACTTCTTCCGGGTGTTTTTTACCTGTTGGCACGCCCGTGCCGCAACAGTGAAAACCACAGCAATATAAAAAACAAGATTATCGCACTTTTTATAGGCTGGATAGTGTTTACGGCCATCCTGATGGCTTGTACCGGAAACCTTTTAGGCGTAGCAGCCTTGAACCTGGGTAAGGGGCTTGGCATGACTGACGAAACTGCTCGCTACTACAACGTCCCGGCAGTCTACAGATACAGCTTGACCCCTGAGCGTTGGGGTAAATATGAAGCAAATGGAAACACTCTACAGCTCAAGGGTAAGCTACTGTTCAACTTCGGCAACATCAGACTGCTCTGCCCTGCCGATATCGACCTCACGTGGTCCAGCATGGATCAGATTCGCAAAACGTCCGATCAGTGCATCAGCTTTCATCGCGACGACATTACGAAGCTGCATGCCGCCGCTGAAAAGAGCGATGGCGCCAACCCGGAGTAACCGCTTGCAGCGAGCATTGCGTACGCTCAGCCACGTCTGGCAAAACCGCTGCCATACGCCTTTTTTCACATTCCGGCATCAAACATGGCGCACACTTGTTTTCCGGCTAAACCTCAGCAAACTTTGGCCGTTACGCCCCTTATTCAATAAACCGCCTTTTCAGGAGCGGCATGATTACAACCTCCTCTACGCTGTCCCGCTCGGTCAACAACCAGCTCGACAGGACCCAGCGCTCACTCAATCAGGCGATCGAGCGGCTCTCCAGCGGCCGGCGCGTCAATTCAGCGGCCGATGACGCCGCGGGGCTGGCGATCGGTAATCGGATGGAGGCGCAGATACGCGGTACCGAGCAGGCCCGGCGCAACACCAACGACGGCGCTTCGATGTCGCTGACCGCGGAAGGCGCGCTGTCGCAGGTCAATGACCATTTACAGCGCATTCGCGAGCTGACCGTGCAGGGGCTGAACGGCACGCTCAAGCTGGTCGATCAGGACGCCATCCAGCAGGAGATCAATCACAATCTCAAGGCGATCGATCGCCTCAATACGCAGGCCGAGTTCAACGGCGTCAACCTGCTCGATGGCTCGGCGGGCACGGTCAACGTGCAGGTCGGCGCCAACGACGGCGACACCCTGGGCGTGGATCTCAACCCGCCCGGCTTCAGCGTGGAGAAGCTCGGGCTGACCGATTTCACCGTCGCCGGCATCAGCGGCGAGGTCACCGATATCAATATCGTCACGGGCCGGGCGCGGGATATCGCCGTCGAAGCCGGTGACTTTGCCCTGCCCACCGGTTACAACAACCCGCAGCTGATGCAGGCCAGTCCCCGCACGGCCGATTATCCGGCCGACTGGTACACCCGCGCGGAGGACAGCGCGGGCAATACGGTCTATTTCGCCTCAAGTGTGGAGGCCTCCCACGATACCGCCACGGATGCCAGCCGGGTTCGCATCGATATCGGTCAGCAGCTCCATGCGCCGGTCACCAGCCATCAGGGATATCGAATCGAGGACGTGGACAGCGTCTTTCGCGACAGCCGCGGCAATCCGCTGGAAGGTGACCATCAGCTGGTCAGGACCGGGACGCAGCACTTCATTAAAAGCGGCAGTGACCCTAATGCCACCTACTCCCCAGCCAATGTCACCACCGCCCCGGCCGCCATCGATGCCCGGGTGAGCAGCGACGAGGCCGTGTGGCCGCCCTCGCCGGCGACCACCATTGACGGCGTGGCGTTCAGCAACGAGGACGTCGACTATTTCGACAGTAGCGGGCAGGCCGTTAGCGGCGCGACGCTGAGCCGAGTGGGCGATGAGGATTATCTAACGACCTCCAATGGCGATTTTTATCCGGCCACGGTTGAGAGCACGCCGGATGGCTATATCGTCAGGGCGACCGCGGATTGGCCGGCGTCCGCGCCGGCCACCCAGCCGGTCACCGAGGTCAATGGCCAGTCGATCGACGATGCTCGCCATCGCTATCTTGATGCCAACGGCGCGACGGGCTCGTTTCAGGAGGCGACGCTCACGCAGTCCGGTGACGGTCAGTACTATCTCGAGCAGAACGGACGCTACTACGCCGTCACGGCGGACAGTGTCACCGCCAGCCGGCCGCAGGTGATTACCACCGCCACGACGGAGACGTCGATCACATCCCCCGACAACGCCATCACGACCGAGCGCGACACGGTCGATGGCACCTCTACCATTACGCTTGACCCGCGCAACGTCACCGCCAGCTACACCGACCGCGACGGCCGTCGCATTGAAGACGCCCTGCGTGTGGATGCCGACGGGCAGTATTTTCTGCGCGCCGCCAGCGGTAGTGATGACACCACCGGCTATCGCTCCGCCACCCTGGTCAATACGCAAGAGATGGGCACCCTGCTCAAGACGCGTACCGGCAGCGGCGACCTGATCATTTATTATCGGATGAACGTGCGCGCCAATACGGATGTGCCCGATACCCACAGCACGGTGGAGCTGACGGAAGTGAATCCCGAGATTCGCCTTAAAACACCGGATGACCCGCTTGCCGCGCTTGATCGCGCCATCGCCCGGGTCGATGACAAGCGCAGCGCGCTGGGCGCCACACAACACCGCATGAGCGCGATCATCGATCAGCAGGGCCATACCATCGGTGCCCTGGGCGAGGCGCGATCCCGCATCATGGATGCCGACTACGCCCTGGAAGCCGCCAGCATGAGCCGCGACCGCATCATTCAACAGGCGGGTACGGCGGTGCTGGCCCAGGCCAATCAGCGCCTCGACAGCGTGCTCGCCCTGCTGCGTTGAACGTGAACCGGCTGTCGGCCTTGATACCGACGTTCCGCTTTTCCCTGCCCGCTTTTAATGGCCTTCTCCTGCCCGGTAACAACACACCCTGGGCAGCCTTTTTGTTACACAATGTTAAAGAAACTTTGCCCCGGGCCGTTATTTCAGCCATCAGACAGTGCTTTCGATTCGTCATACGACGTCGTTTTTCGCGCTGAATCATCGCCTTCATGGAGGTTATGCCGGTACGCCTGACCATCACTTTTTATGGAATGTTGTCATGTTTCGAATCACGCGGCCTTTTCCAGCTTCCCTGATGGTTATCGCACTGATGGCGTTGTTCATGCTGCCCGGGCTGTCCCGGGCAGCATCGAGTGACGTTCAACAAGGCGACTGGCTGCTGCGCCTGAAGGTAGCCGGCCTGATTCCCACGCATGAAACAAGCCGCACTACCCCACTGGGCGGCCATCTGGACACACCATCGACGGTATTACCCACGCTGGATGTGAGCTGTTTCCTGACGGACCACTGGGCCATCGAAGTGAGCGGCGGCACCTTCTCAAGCGATTATCGACTGCGCGATAGCCTGCTGGGCGATCTGGAAGTCGGCACGATCAAAAGCGGTAGCGTCTCACTGGTGGCGCAGTATCACTTTCGCCCGGAGACCGCTCTCAGGCCCTGGCTGGGTCTTGGTCTCAACCATGCCTGGCCGATAAGTATCGACCCGGAAGAAGGTGTGCCCGATTTCAGGGCCGGCAGGCTGACCAGCCCGCTGCTTGATGCCGGCCTGGATTACCCGTTATGGGGGGCGTGGTTTGCCAGTGCCAGCATGCGCTATGTGATGCTGCCGACCCAGCGCTTTGAGGGGAATGGTTTCAACGCCAGATCACGCTTGAATATTTTGATCATGAGCGCCGGTCTGGGGCTTCATTTCTGACAATAGACGCCACTACTGGCGTCTTTATTTTTCCTGATTGTCTGGTGGTGGCGCATTACCCGTGCGGCCCAAACGACAGATTACCGGAAACCGGCATATTGGCAGGGGGATCATTCACCTTGATGCTCGATCTCGGCACACTTCATTTCTCGAGCGCGGTCAGCCGTGGAGCCTATTTTGCCGTGTTTCTGGTGCTGGCCCTGCGCCAGTGCGAGGCACGCTATCTGTGGCACTGGATCGGCGCGACGCTCGCCTCCCTGCTGGGCACGCTGGTGTTGTTCAATAATCCCATCGACGGGCAGCTTTCCGTCTGGGAAAGCGCGCAGCTCTTTACCTTTTACATGACAAGCCTGGTGCTGTCATGGAGCGGGCTACGGCGCTTTTACGGACACCATCTGCCCTGGCCCGCGATGCTGATACTGATCATGTTGCCGTCGCTGCTCTGCCTTCCTGCCCCCGGGTTCAATGTGTCCCCCCACGCCCAGACCCTGGTGTTTTTCATCTGCGCCGCGCTTGCGGCCGCACTGGTCGTGACCGAGATCATCAGGGCCAGGGGCGAGACACTCTGGTCACAGCTGCTCGTGGCGGTGGCCTTTGCAGGCTACTGTGCCAGCTTCCTGCTGGTCGTCGTGCTGCTGCTGTTTACCCCGACACAGGTGTCCACGAAAACGTCATACCTGTCGATGGTCTTTGACCAGGTCACCAGTATCCTGGTGTATGTCGGCTTTATCGCCATGAACGGCGAACGCGCCAATCTAAAGCTGAGACAGCAGGCCGACACCGACCCGCTGACCGGGCTTTTCAACCGGCGTGGCATCAAGCGCATGCTTCATGAAAAAGTCTTCTCGAAACACAATGCCGGGCCAATGAGCGTCATGATTGGCGATCTGGATCATTTCAAGCGTATCAACGATTCGCTGGGGCACGAGGGGGGCGATATGGTGTTGAAAACCTTTACCGAGTGTCTGAAAAGTACGCTGCGCCGCGATGATCTGGCGGTGCGTTGGGGCGGCGAGGAGTTTCTGGTGGTATTGCCGGATACCGATATCGAGGCCGCCGAAGCATTTGCCGAGCGCCTGAGAGCGCTGACCGAGACGCACTCCTTTCGGGTGGGCGGTGAGCCTCTTGGCGTTACCATCAGCATCGGCGTGGCCGAAGTGGACCCGCACGCGGACACCATCAACCAGGCGATCCAGCGGGCGGACAAGGCGCTCTATCGCGCCAAGCGCGAAGGGCGCAACCGGGTCTGTTACTGGCACGAACCTGCCGGGCACCATCGCTGACACCCGACAGGCTCTCCGGTCGCCATGCGCTCAGTAGCGGTTGCCTTCCATATCTTCATAACCAAAATCTGTCGTCATCGGTCGGTGATCAAACAGCTCCCCCCAGGCACGATCATGCGCCGGTGAACGGAAGTTTTTCATGCCGCCGGTCGGGGTAAAGGTAATTTCACCAAAGTAGATCGCATCACGCATCAGATAGAAATCGACGCGGGCAAAGCCAAATCCTTCCGACAGCTTGAGCGCCAGCGCCATGGCACGATCCAGCTGTGCCGGCTTCTCGATCGGACAACCGGTGTTGTAGCGCTCGTTAACCACATCCACGAGATTCCAGTCCTGATCGTAGTAATCGACGTGGAAATCGGTGAAGCGATCATGGGTCACCTCGATAAAGACCTTTGGCGCCTGACCTTCGGCCCGGAAACAGTAAAACTTGTAGTCCTTGGGGATCTTGTTGTTTTCGTCCAGCAGCAGCTTTTCACACATCAGGCGCGGCGTAATGCTGCGATAGTGCAGTTCCCGACTGTCACGGTAAAAGTTGCTGGCCAGCCAGTGATCGCTGACACCACGCATCAGCTCATAGCTGTAATCGGCCTTGTTACGCACCACCAGATTGTAGCCGGAGCCATGATTGGCCTTGAGGACAAAGCTGTTGGGAAGCTGGTCGTAATCCTCCCGGGTAAAGGGCTGGGAGATCGGATAGAGCGGCAGCAGGGTGTCACTGCCGATTTTCTGACGCACGTAATCGCGCACCAGCAGCTTGTCACTCAGCGGTGAAAAGATGGGCTCGGGACGCAGGCGCCGATAGCAGATCTTTTCGTTAAAGGTCCGGGGATTGACCAGATTGGGCCTGACGCCAAAGCGTTTCTGGTAACGATAGGCAATATACAGGCGATCCGGTATCCAGCGGCTGATGCTCCTTCGCATCATCCGCAGCAGGTTCTGACGTTTTCGAGGAAGAAGCTGCTTGTTATCTATCTTGTAACCCTGCATTTCCGCTTTGGCGTGCTGACTTGCGGTTGAAAACACGTGTAGTTCCGCCATTGCCTTCCCCTGCGAGGTCAATTGATATTTCATTAAGTAACTTTGACTACGCAAAAGGTAAAACGAGTAACCTGAAGAAAGTGTGCTGCAGCGAGCATTCCCCCTGGTTGTAACTTATCCCCTGGAGATGGCAGAGCTCACCAGAAAACAGTATGTCATGAATCGGAACCGAATCACGCGACCTTTTCAGGCAAGCACCAGGCAGCATGATAATCCCCTTTTTTTGGCTTTTTTTCGCTTTATCGGTGCAGAAGGGACCATTTTAAAGAAAATTAATGTCAGGAAACGATCTTGTTGTTGTGGTGTGGCGCATGTATCCCCTCCTGAATCGTCAGATTCGAATTCATGTTTTTTAGTGATTTATTGCATCAGCCGGTTTTTATATAAAGGCGTTTCAGCACAATTTTGTAAATCACATCGATCACCTTCAACAGCAACCCCGGCAAGGGATCTCCTCCATGACCATCGATCTACATCCCGTATCCCGCAGCGCTACCGGCGCACTCTCATTGAACCGCGCCCTGTCAGCCGCTTCTATGCCTGATGTCTCATCGCCCCTGCCCATGAGCCAAACGGCGATCACCGCGGGGCTGGCAAGCGCTGTAACGCAGCTGAACAGGGAGTTCGCCGTCATTGGTATCGAATTTGATATTCACGACGACAGTGGTCGGATCGTGACGCGCGTGATCGATCGCGACAGTGGCGACGTGATCCGTCAGATTCCCGGTGAAGAAGTGCTGCACATGGCGCGCCTGGCGGCACGCGAGCAGGGCCGGCTGTTGCAGACAACTGCTTGAGCCGCCGCCGGAAGCACAACATGTGATGGCAAGGTGAAAACCGCAAAAAGCGCTCTTTCGGGCGCTTTATCAACACTTGTCGAGTCCTGCAGGAACGCAGTCGACGTGACGCCAATGCTTACACCTGCATGCTCATGATCTCGCGGTAGGCGCTGAGAACACGGTTGCGTACCTGAATACCCATTTCCGTGGCCACACTGGCCTTTTGCATGTCGACCATGACGTCGTTGAGTGCCACGTTGCTGTCACCACGTGAAAACGCTGCGGCCTTGGTTTCGGCAGTCTGCTTCATGCCATCGATACGATCGATGGCGCCCTTGAGCTCCCCTGCAAAACTGACCCCGCCTGCCTGTTGCGCAGCGTTGTGCTGACCGCCTGCCTGCTGCGCCACACCCTGCATCTGCTGAACCAGGGCCTGAAGGCCCGCTGCTGCCACTGACATGTCGGTAACTCCTCGGAGAGAGAAAGTAACTAAAAGTAATTTTTGTCAACGAATGTGGCGCAGCTTAAAGACAAACCGTTCCTGTCGATTGTTCTAAATAGTGAAAAAAACCACGGCTATTCGATCCTTCAATCTGGTTACTTACCGTAATAATGACGCCACTCCCGGTATAGGGCGCCACCGTTTGCAGGCGCCCAGCGCATAAAGAGTCCGCCGATGCCCATCGAGCTCAACCCGCGTACCACCAATAACACTGAGGCGATGTGATGAGTGCTCAAGCAACAAAAGGCACCGATCAGAAGTTGTCCGGATTGATGGATCGCCTCAAGGCCAATCCGCGTCTGCCCCTCATTGTGGCCGGCGCTGCTGCCATCGCGATTCTGGTCGTGCTTTTCCTGTGGGCACGCTCCCCCGACTATCGCGTGCTGTTTTCCAACCTGAGCGACAGCGACGGCGGCGTCATCATCGCCCGGCTGGATCAGATGCAGGTGCCCTATCGCTTCTCCGAGGGCGGTCAGGCCATCCTCATCCCGGCCGAGCGTGTCGAGCAGACCCGCATGGCACTGGCCAGCGAAGGACTGCCCAAGGGCGGCGGTGTCGGCTTTGAGCTGATGGATGGTCAGTCCTTCGGCATCAGTCAGTTTGCCGAGCACGTCAACTACCAGCGTGCCCTGGAGGGCGAACTGGCACGCTCCATCGAATCCGTCGATGCCGTCCAGAGCGCGCGCGTCCACCTGGCCATGCCGCAGGAGTCCGTTTTTGTCCGGGACCGTCGTCAGCCGTCGGCCTCGGTCATTCTGACCCTTTATCGCAACCGGGCCGTCAGCGAAGGACAGGTCAGCGCCATCACCCATCTGGTGTCCGCCAGCGTGTCGAATCTACCGGTCAATCAGGTCACCGTGGTGGATCAGAGCGGCAACCTGCTGTCGCAGTCCGGTAGTGAAGGCAGCCGTAACCTGAACGATGCGCAGCTCAAGTACACGGGTCAGATCGAGGAAAACTATCGAAAGCGTATCGAAACCCTGCTGTCGACCATCGTGGGCCACGACAATGTCCGCGCGCAGGTCACGGCCAATATCGACTTTTCCGTGGGTGAACATACCCAGGAAACCTATGACCCCAATCAGGACCCCGCCCAGGCCAGCGTTCGCAGCATCCAGTCCAGCGAAAGCGAACAAAGCGGCAGTAACGGTGCTGGCGGAGTTCCCGGCGCGCTGAGCAACCAGCCGGCGCCTACCGTCCCCTCGCCGGTCGAAAACACTGACGATGACGATCAGGAAGAGGGTGAAGGTGAAGAAGAAGCCGATACGGTGGCGGCGCCTGCCCCACCGCGCTCTACCACACGCAGCAGCACGACCAATTACGAAGTCAATCGTCTTATCCGCCATGTGCAGGAAGAGACCGGCCGGGTAGAGCGTCTGTCGGTGGCTGTCGTGGTGAACTACCGCGAACGGACGGACGAAGACGGCCAGACCGAAATGGTCCCCCTCTCCGAAGAGGAGATGGATCGCATCCAGCGTCTGGCCCGGGAAGGCATGGGCTTTTCCGAGACGCGCGGTGATTCGCTGGAAGTGGTCAACGCCACCTTCAGTCAGCAGGCGACACCTCAGTCACCGGAACTGGCCTGGTATGAGAATCCCGAGCTCATTTCTCTGGCCAAAACGCTGGGTCGTTATCTGCTCATCGCCATCGTCGCCTTCATTCTCTGGCGCAAGCTGCTCAAGCCGCTGGTAGAGCGTCAAAAGAGCCTGCTGGTACCGGCAGGCAGCACGGCCGACGCCAGCAGCAGTACCAGCAACGGCGCCCTGCTGGCGACTGCCGGGGAGGACGAAGAAGATGAGACGACAGAAGAAGAAGACATTGCCGAGCAGATCGCGAAAAAGCAGAAGCGTCGCCAGCGCATCGAACATGAAACCCTGTTGAGCACGGTTCGCGAGCAGGCTCAGAAGGATCCCAGAATGGTCGCGATGATTATCAGAGGCTGGATCAATGGCAAGGACTGAAGTCAGTGAAGAAGGCATCGAGCGCAGTGCCATTCTCATGATGGCACTGGACGATGACTCGGCCGCCGAAATCTTCAAATACATGTCACAGCGTGAAGTACAAAAGGTGGGTCTGGCCATGGCCGGCCTGAGCCAGCTGACCACCGAGCGTCTGATGGAAGTGCTCCGGCAGTTCGAGGTCGAAGCCGAAGAGCTGGGCGGCCTCAACCTGCAATCCGACGATCATATCCGCTCGGTACTGGTCAAGGCGCTGGGCGAGGAGCGGGCGTCGAGTCTGCTCGAGGACATCTTCGAAACCAACAACGACTCCGGCATCGATGCGCTGAATCTGATGGAGCCCAGCGTGGTCTCCGAAATGATTCGCGACGAACACCCGCAGATCATTGCCACCATCATGGTCCATCTGGAGCGTCATCAGGCCTCTGAAGTGCTGTCGCTCTTTGATGAAGGACTGCGCAATGATGTGGTGCTGCGTATCGCCACCTTCAGTGGTGTCCAGCCGGCCGCCCTTCAGGAACTGACCGAAGTACTCAGTGGCCTGCTGGATGGCCAGAACCTCAAGCGCAGCAAGATGGGCGGCGTGAGAACGGCGGCCGAGATCCTCAATTTGATGAACAGCACTCAGGAAGAGAGCGTCATCGACAGCGTGCGCCACCACGACGACTCGCTGGCACAACAGATTCTTGATGAGATGTTTGTCTTCGACAACCTGGCCGATGTCGATGACCGCAGCATCAAGCGCATCCTGCAGGATGTCGACAGCAACTCTCTGGTCATTGCCCTCAAGGGGGCCCCGGAAGCGGTACGCGACCGCTTCCTCGCCAACATGTCCTCGCGTGCGGCAGAACTTCTGCGCGAAGACATGCAGATGCGCGGACCGATTCGACTGTCGCAGGTCGAAGCCGAGCAGAAAAACATCCTGCAGATGGTGCGCCGTCTGGCCGATGCCGGCGAAGTAACCCTGGTCGGAGGCGACGACGCCTATGTCTGATTCGAATGACCGGGCCGTGTGGCAGCGCTGGGAGATGGGCAATCTGGAGCGGCGTGAAACGCGCCAGCCCTCCCCCCGCGAGGCGGAAAAGCACAATATTCCCCAGCGTCGGGAAGATGACGACGCGCGTCGGGAAGCCTTCGAGAAGGCGCGGCGGGAAGGCTTCGAGCAGGGCCAGCGCGAAGGGCACGAGGCCGGCTATGCCGCAGGGCTTGAAGCCGGCCGGGAGCAGGCGCGTCACGACTATCAGCTCGAGCTGGAATCGCGCCTGCATGAGGCGCTCGCCCCGGTGGCCGATATGGTCAACGCCTTTGATACGGCGGCCGGCCGGCTCAGGGACGATATCGCCTACAGCCTGGTCGAGCTGGCGCTGGAGACCGGTCGCCAGCTGGCCGGGCGGTCACTGGAGCTCGCCCCCGAGCATATTCTCGACGATATCGAAGCGCTGATGATGGAACACCCGACCCTGGGCGGGTCACCACGGATCTGTGTGAACCCCGATGATCTGTCCATGGTCCAGAAGCAGCTCAGCACGTTACTGGGGGATGCCGGCTGGCAGCTCAAGAGCGACCCGTCGCTGTCACGCGGTGACTGCCGGCTGGAAACCGATCAACTCGAAATTGATGCCACGCGCGATGATCGATGGGAACGGCTGCGTCACGCCGTCGGTCATGGCAAGCATTGATGGCCCCCGGGACAGGAGTCAGCGCTCATGTCATTGAACAGTGATGCCATGCTCAGCCAGTGGAAACGCACGCTGGACACCGCGACCCGCCGTGTCCAGAAGCTTCCCGCCAATCGCGAGCGCGGCCGGCTGACCCGCGCCACCGGGCTGGTGCTGGAAGCGGTCGGGCTGCGTCTGCCGCTGGGCTGCAGCTGCATGGTCGAACTGGCCGATGGCCAGGGAGAGACCGAAGCCGAAGTGGTCGGCTTTACCGGTGACAAGCTCTTTTTGATGCCACTGGTCGAAACCTCCGGCCTGGTGCCAGGCGCGCGCGTGTGGCCGGCCAGCCCGCGTCCCGGCGCCAGCCAGTCCCAGAGCAAGCAACTGCCGGTAGGTGATGCCCTGCTCGGGCGCGTGGTGGATGCGCGTGGCCGTGTACTGGATGGTCGCGGCCCGCTGGCCGAGCCGGACAACGTCTCGCTCAATGCGCCAACGCTCAACCCACTGCAACGCGCGCCCATCGAGGAAGTCCTTGATGTTGGCGTGCGCGCCATCAACGCCCTGCTCACGGTCGGCCGTGGACAGCGACTGGGCCTGTTTGCCGGTTCCGGCGTGGGCAAGAGTGTGCTGCTGGGCATGATGGCCCGCTATACCCAGGCCGATGTCATCGTGGTGGGGCTGATCGGCGAGCGTGGCCGTGAGGTCAAGGATTTCATCGAAAACATTCTGGGCCCCGAAGGCCAACGCCGCGCCGTGGTCGTTGCTGCCCCGGCCGACATGTCCCCGCTGCTGCGTCTGCAGGGCGCGGCCTACGCCACCCGCCTGGCCGAGGATTTTCGCGACCGCGGCAAGAATGTGCTGCTGATCATGGACTCCCTGACCCGCTACGCCATGGCCCAGCGTGAAATTGCGCTGGCTATCGGCGAGCCGCCGGCGACCAAGGGCTACCCGCCCTCGGTCTTTGCCAAGCTGCCCGCGCTGGTTGAACGCGCCGGCAACGACGCACCGGGCAAGGGCTCGATCACCGGCTTTTATACCGTACTGACCGAAGGCGATGACCAGCAGGACCCGATTGCCGATGCGGCACGCGCCATTCTCGACGGCCATATCGTATTGTCCCGAAAGCTGGCCGAAGCCGGCCACTACCCGGCCATCGATATCGAAGCATCAATAAGCCGTGCAATGACCGCGCTTATCGACGAACCACATTTCGAGTGCATCAAATACTTTAAGCAGATGTTGTCACGCTATCAGCGCAACCGTGATCTGATCAGCGTGGGTGCCTACGCCGCAGGCAGTGATCCGATGCTGGATGAAGCCATCAGGCTCTACCCGGAGCTCGAAGCCTTTTTGCAGCAGCGCATGAGCGAACGGGCCGATGTCGAGCACTCGGTAGAAGGGCTCAAATCGCTTCTGCACGCCTAGCGACCGGCACAGCGGATACCAGGCGGCCATCCGGCTGAATGTCACCGATACCCGAGGGGACCATGTCCAATCATTCCTCACTTGAAATGTTGATCGAGCTGGCCGAAGGCGACCGCGACGCGGCGGCCAAATTGCTGGGACAGCTGCGCTCGGCGCATCAGCAGAGCCATACACAGCTCGAGATGTTGAGTGATTACCGCAACGACTATCTGCGTCGCTTCGAGCAGGCCATGCAGCGTGGCCTGACCATGGCCGCCATCCAGAACTATCAGCGTTTTTTGTCGTCGCTCGACCGCGCCATCGACCATCAACGCCAGCAGGTCGACCAGCACCAGGGGCGTATCGCGCGCGGCATGACAAACTGGCAGCAACAGCAAAAGCGCGTGAACTCCTACGACGTCCTGATCAACCGACGCCGCCAGGAAGCGGAGCATCGCATGAACAAGCTCGAACAGCGCCAGAGTGATGAATATGCCAGCCGGGCCGTCTCCGCACTGGGCGGGTTCTAACCACGTTTTTTCTGTCAGGAAACATGACGCATGCTGACGCCAGTCAATGTCCAGCCCACCACTCAGGGCTCTGCCAGCACCAGCACCAAAAGCAGCAGTGATGGTGACAACGGCTTCGGCGCCCTGTTAAGCGATACCAGAGCGCGCCGCCAGAACGACGCCGGCACTTCGGCAACCGCTACCGAGACACGCGCATCGGCGACGTCCCGGCAACAAACACATGCCAAAGACGCCGACTCCGAGGACAAGCGCTCGGCCCTGAAGGCAGGTGGTGAGGCCAGTCACGCCAATGAGCGTCTCCCCCTGCAGGCCGACAATGCACACCGGGCGCTCTCCGGTACGCAGGAACGCTTCCAGAACAGTCGCCTCGACGGCCGTGAATCGCGCGGGGAGACGTCGCTGCAGCAGGGCGATCGACCTCGTACGCCGCTGAGCGAGCAGACATCGACTGACGATACCCGCCGGGCCGGACTCGCTGCGCTGGCCGGTGGCCGCCAGCCGCTTGAAGCGCTGAGCACCGAGCGTGGCGGCAACAGGCTGGCGGGGATGGACCGGCAGATGGCTCGCCGTAGCGATGCCGAAACCGACGCACTCGGAGACAAGGGTAAACGCCTGGCCGACAGCGAGCCGACAGAGGACAAAAGCCCCCTTTACGCCCTGATGGATACCGGATTTTTGATGCAGGCATCGCCGGGACAGAAAGCGTCCACCGGTCGTGAAGGCGCCATGCCCGCTCGTGGCGCCATGCTCGAGCAGGGATTGCGCGGCCGTAACGCTGAAGCGTTTGAGACCGCATCAAGAACCCTGAAGGGTGGCGATAACCAGGACATTGGCAGAAGTGATCGGCTGTTCGGCGATCTACTGCAACAGCGTGAAGGACCCCTGTTCCGGGCAGGCGGAACCGGAGCTGCAGCCATGGCCGATGCCCGCACCGGTGCCTCTTCGACCAGCGATAGCCCGCTGAATGCCCTCTCGGCACTGACGGGGCAGACCACCGCCAGTCCGATGACACCCAACGCCGCCCAGGCCGTCACCACGGCGACCCTGCCCGCCATGGACAGCGATCAGTGGAGCTCGGCACTGGAGCGTCAGACCATCAGTCTCAGCATGAAGGGTGGCGGTGAAGCCCGGTTGAACATGAATCCGCTCGAACTGGGTCCGCTGTCCATTTCACTGAAGATGGGCGAACAGAGCGCGCAGCTGCATATTGCCTCGCATCATGCTCAGGTACGCGCCGCCGTTGAAGCCGCCCTGCCTCAGCTGCGGGATGCCTTCAGCGCCAGCGGTATCGAGCTGGGCCAGACCTCCGTCAGCGACCAGGGCAGCTTCCAGCAGGGCGGGTTTCAGCAGCAGCAGGAACGTACACCCGGTGCCCTCGCCGCCCATGATGCTTCAGGCACGATGCCCGGTATCAGCGCCGAAGCCGACAGCGATGTGATCTCGATTACCACGCCGATCGGGCGGGCACTCAATGGCGGTATCGATCTGTTTGCCTGATCGTCCCCGAGCGCTGAAAACGCGCTTCTCAAGGGCCGCGTCGATGGTCATCGGCGCGGCCCTTTTGTTTTCTAAAACGTGTCGTGCAAAGGGCTGCCCGTCGGTCAAAACGCCGAGATAACCCCATGAGACCGCGCTATTTGATCCATCGTTTGGTGCGCCAGCCCGTACCATGGCATCAACCCGAACACACCATGACACATGATGTTACGGACTCACGAATTAGTGTTCTCAACCCTGATGGATTGATCTGACGCCATGACGACATCTACCGCAACGCCACCGGCCAAGGCCGGCAATAAAAAACTTCTCTGGGTCATCGTCGCGCTGCTGGTCATTCTGGTCGGCATGGCGTGTGCCGCCGGCGCCTGGTTTTTCCTCAAGGATGACACCGCCGCGGCCGGGACGGCCCAGGAGAGCGTTCAGAGCGAGCCGGCCCCCGTCCCGGTATTTGTCGAGCTCAAGCCCTTTACCGTGAACCTCAATGATGGCACCGGCCGCATTCTCTACGTGGGCATTACCCTCAAGGCAGAAGGCGAAGAAGCCGCCAGCACGCTCAAGGCGCAGATGCCGGAAGTGCGCAATCGTATTCTGATGGTATTGACCGGCCAGCAGGGGGATCAGCTGACCACATCGGCCGGCAAGCAGGCCCTGGCCCGCTCTTTGATCGGCGCCTTCGAGCAGCCGTTCAATGGCGATACAAGCAGCGTCGCGGTAAGCGATGCCCTGTTCACCGACTTCATCGTTCAGTAGGTCCCCATGGCAGATGAAATGCTGTCCCAGGAAGAGATCGACGCGCTACTCAAAGGGGTGAGTGGCGAGGAAGAAGAGACGCGTTCCGGGGACGTCGGCACCAAGCGTATTCGCCCTTTCGATCCAGCCAACCAGCAGCGTGTGGTACGCGGCCGGCTGCAGTCGCTCGACATTATTCACGAGCGCTTTGGCCGTCGCTTTCGCATGGCGCTGTTCAACCTGATCAGACGGTCAGCAGATGTCACGGTAGGCCCGGTCAAGATTCAGAAGTACAGCGATTTCACACGCAATCTACCGGTACCGGCCAACATCAACATGATTGCCATCAAGCCCCTCAAGGGCAATGCGCTGATCGTGTTTCCACCCAACCTGGTGTTTCTGGTGGTGGACAGCCTTTTTGGCGGCGACGGGCGCTTTCTGACCAAATCCGAAGGTCGGGAGTTTACCCACACGGAGCAGCGCATCATTCAGCGTCTTCTGAACCTGACGCTGGAGAGCTATGCCGAGGGCTGGCAGGCCATCTACCCGGTGGAGCTTGAGTACCAGCGCTCGGAGATGCAGGTAAAATTCACCAACATCACCAACAGCGCCAATGAACTGGTGGTCAACACCACCTTTCATGTCGAGGTCGGGGCCTTTGGCAGCGATTTTCATATCTGCATGCCCTACTCGATGATCGAACCCATTCGCGAGACGCTGTCCGGCCCGCTGCAGCGCAACGACCCGGAAGAGGACCGCGAAAGGATGCAGCGTCTTGCCGGTGAGGTGAAATCCTCGAGCGTGGAGCTGGTCGCGGACTTCACAACGATCGAAACCACCCTGAGCAAAATCTCGAAGCTGTCGGTAGGTGATGTATTGCCCATCGATCTGCCTCAGGACATCAACGTGCGCGTTGACGGTGTCCCGGTCATGGCCTGCGACTACGGCAGCCTCAATGGCCAGAAGGGTCTGCGCGTTAAAAGATTGATCGACCATCGTCCCATCGATGCCCACAGGAATACGCATCATGACTGATCCCAAGAATCCGGATTCACCCAACGACAAGTTTGACGAGATGCCCGAGGACTGGGCCAGTGCCATGCAGGAGCAGGGCGCCGGCACCGATGAGGATGATATCGACTGGGGTGCGGCCTTTGCCGAAACCGGCGAGACGCCGGAACATGAGCTCGAGGACACCTCGACCGCAGCGCCGACAGCAGCGACCGCGGAGTCTGCCAGCGACCGGATCTTCCCGCCCCTGTCGGGCACCGATGCCAACGGCCAGTCACGCGAGCTGGATGTCATCATGGAGATTCCGGTCACGCTGTCGGTAGAGCTTGGCCGGACCCGCATGACCATCCGCGAACTGCTCGATCTGGCCAAGGGGTCGGTTGTGGAGCTCGACGGTCTGGCCGGCGAGCCCATGAATATCCTGATCAATGGCTACCTGATCGCTCAGGGTGAGGTTGTGGTGGTGGAGGACAAGTACGGCATCCGTATTACCGACATCATTACGCCTTCCGAGCGTATTCATAAGCTTAATCGTTGAAGGCGCGCCTCGCTCGTGCTAAGTCGTGTCTTTTGAATGAAACGACATGAGTCATCCCATGACCGACAGCCACACGCGCGAGGCCACTGCCTCCGCCCCCGCGGAACCCTACAGGCACTTTGTCGACGGCCCACTTGATGTCGGCGCGCTGGCAGGTGCTTACCGTATCGGCACGGCGCATGTCGCCATCGCGCCGGCGGCCTCTTCATCGACACCGTCACTCGCCCAGGACTCCGGCCTGGGCATGGCGGGTCTGGGCAAGACAGCGCTGGGGCTGGCCCTGGTGCTGCTATTGATCTGGGGGCTTGGGGCAATCATGAAGCGCCTGGGGCCGGGGCGGCGTCTTAACGGACAGTCGCTTCCAGTCGTGGCCAGTCAGAGCGTCGGCGCGCGCGAGCGCGTCGTGGTGATCGAAGTGGATGACACCTGGCTGGTACTGGGCGTTACGCCCAACAGCATCAACCGACTTCACGAGATGCCGGCGAAACCCCGGGAGTCATCGGGTAACGGCGACCCGGCCGATCGGGCCGCTTCTTCTCGCCTCTCCTTTTCCGACAGTTTCAAGCGTGCGCTGGCCCAGCGCTTTGATAGGCGTCCATGACTCATTTTGCCCCGCTTCGTCTGCCTCACTGGACCCGCCAATGCCTGCCAGGGCTTCTGGCATTGCTGGCAGTACTGATGTCACTGCCAGTCCACGCCTCGGCCGAGTTCCCGGCCATGACCAGTCAGCCCATGGACGGTGGGGGCCAGTCCTGGAGCCTCTCGATCGAGACGCTGGTACTTTTGAGCTCGATGGCCTTTTTGCCGGCAGCACTTTTGATGATGACAGGATTTACCCGCATCATCATCGTGCTGGGGCTTTTGCGCAGCGCTCTGGGAACCCAGTCCTCACCGCCCAACCAGGTGCTGATCGGTCTGGCGCTGTTTCTGACCTTTTTTGTCATGTCACCGGTGTTCGAGCAGATCTACGAAACGGCCTGGCAGCCGCTGTCGGAAGGCAATATCGGCATGCCGCAGGCCATCGAAATCGGCAGCCAGCCGCTGCGGGAATTCATGCTGCACCAGACGCGCGAAAGCGATATCGCCATGTTTGCCAATATTGCCAACATGCCGGCCATGGAGGGGCCGGAAGACGTCCCCATGCGTCTTTTGCTGCCCTCCTTTGTCACCAGCGAGCTGAAAACCGCCTTTCAGATCGGGTTTACGATCTTTATTCCCTTTTTGATTGTCGATCTGGTCGTGGCCAGTGTTCTGATGGCCCTGGGGATGATGATGGTGCCGCCGGCCATCGTGTCGCTGCCCTTCAAGCTGATGCTGTTTGTGCTGGTTGATGGCTGGGGGCTGTTGATGGGATCTCTGGCGCAGAGTTTCTACATGTAGCCATGACAATGGCGGCTGGATGTTCCCGGGGCGATGGCCTCGTCGTATCTCGACTTCAAGGAGTGGCTCCATGACACCGGAAATGGTAATGAGTCTGGCCTATCGCGGCATGATGCTGACTCTCATGATCGCAGCGCCGCTGCTACTGGTGGCCCTGACGGTCGGCCTGCTGGTCAGTCTTTTCCAGGCGGCCACCCAGATCAATGAAATGACGCTGTCCTTTATCCCCAAGATTCTGGCGGTCTTTACGACATTGATCATTGGCGGTTCCTGGATGCTGGGAACGCTGTCCGACTTCACCCGGGAGCTGTTCAATAATATCCCCGGCATGATCGGCTAGAGGGCCCCTGCCTTGCTGGAGATTACTTCCGCCCAGCTTGACGCCTGGCTGACGGCCTTTTTCTGGCCCTTTGTCAGGATTCTGGCGTTTATCGGCGTCGCTCCCATCTTTGGCGAAAATGCCGTGCCCCGCCCTGCCAAGGTGGGGCTTGCCTTCGCCCTGACCATCATCGTGGCCCCCGTACTGCCGCCCATGCCAGAGGTACCTCCCACCTCATGGACAGGTCTCATGATTGTGGTCCAGCAGTTCATTATCGGCGCCGCCCTGGGGCTGGTCATGCGTCTGGTGTTTGCCGCCGTTCAGGCCGCCGGCGACTATATCGCCCTGCAGATGGGCCTTTCCTTCGCCTCGTTTTATTCGCCCGAGGCGCAGGGCACGACCACGGTGCTGGCGCGCTTTCTCAACATGATCGCCATCCTCATGTTCATGGCCCTTAACGGCCATACCATCATGATCCGACTTCTGATCGAGACCTTTACCCGTTTACCCATCGGCCGGATGGGGCTTGAACCGGCCGGTTTCGAGGCGATCGCCCGCTGGGGCAGCTACATTTTCTCGGCCGGCTTCCTCATGGCACTGCCGGTGCTGACGGCCCTTTTGATCATCAATATCTCGATGGGCATTCTCAACCGTGCCTCACCGCAGTTTTCGGTCTTCTCGGTGGGCTTTCCCATCACCCTGACCACCGGCGTGACGCTGCTTACCTTCATGACACCGGAACTGGGGGTGGTCTTTCAGCGCATGTTTGAAAGCGCCCTCAACCAGATGGTCAGCGTCACTGAGCTGTTCTACTAAGCGGCGACAGTGACCGTGTTTCAAGCGCTGCGCGCCTGAACAAGGTCTCAAGGCTACCCGTCACGCCCATAAAAAACCCCATGCCGGTAACGACATGGGGTTTTATAGAACGCTGTAACCGCGGTCAGCGAATCAGGTTGAACAAAGACGTCTGCTGTGTCTGTGTAAACATCTTCTGAGAGGCCTCGAGCCCGATCTGTCCCAGCGTATAGCGGGAGATGGCTTCAGCGTAATCCAGATCTTCCAGATCAGAGATAGCTGTCTGGTTGCTGATACTACGGGTCATTCCGATGTCATCCAGTACATCCAGCTCGTTGAGCTTGCTGCCGATTGCGGAACGCACGGCCAGAACATTGTCGCTGCCGCTATCGATCTGGCGATTCATTCGGTCCAGCGTCGAGCTCAGCTCGTCCTGATTCTCCGCGGTCTGCGGAGTTCTGAGCGTCTCGATGGCCGTTTCGAATACCGTGAAGAGATCACTTTCGCCATCTCCTGCCCTGGTGTCAGGTACCCTGAAAACTTCCGAGCCGGCGGCATTCACGTTCATGCTCCGCGACGCATCAACCTGAATATCCAGAGGTCGATTGTCGCCGGCATAGGTCTCGATATTGCCATCGGCGCCTGTTTCAAAGGGCTTTACATCACCCTGTGACCCCGAAAACATGTACTGACCGCTGCTGTCTTTTGTGTTGGCGAGCCCCACCATCTGGTTATAGAGGCCTTCAAGTTCGGTGGCGACCGAGGCACGATCACTGTCGGTGTAGGTGCCATTACCGGCCTTGACGATCAGCCCCTTGGCGCTGGTCAGCAGGTCCGACACGCTGTTCAGGGTATTTTCCTGAAGGGAGAGCGTGTTGGTTGCCGTCACCCGGCTGTCCTTGTACTGCTCCTGAACGGCCTGATCCTGCTTGACGATCAGCGCCTGCGACGCAGCACGTGGATCATCGGAAGGCGAGCCAATACGCTTGCCGTTGGCCATCTGCTCACCCACCTTCGACAGATCGCTCTGGCGCCCCTGCATCGCATTCTGGCTGCGCTCGAACATCATTGAAGTACTAATACGCATCTAATGTTTCTCCCTTAGCGCATGATGCCGATCAGCGTATTGAACATTTCCGAAGAAGCCTTGATCATCTGCGCGCTGGCACTGTAAAGCTGCTGATACTTGAGCATGTTGGCCGCCTCTTCATCGATATTGACCCCCGACACCGACTGCTGCGCGCTCTTGAGCTCCTGGGAAATCTGGGTCTGGGCGTCATTGCTGCTCTTGAGCGTGGCCGTCTTGTTGCCCACATCACTGACCATCGACGAATAGGCCGTATTCAGGCTGGTGCTGCCGTTGATCAGCTTTTCATTCTGAATGTTGGCCATGGCCAGCGCATTGCTGTTGCCACGCACGCCCTCGTCACGGCTGCCACGCGCAGCGATGCCTTCCGGCGTCATGTCACTGCTGACCTTCAACTGGCCGGCTGCATTGTCCAGCGGCTTGATGACAAAGCTATCGCCACTGGCAAGCCCTTCCGGAAGGTTGATCTCGAGACCAGCCTCTGAAGCATCCACCGACTTCCCACTGTCCGTGCGCGTCAATGAGTAACCATCGTTGGTTACTGTCAGCTTGTAGTTGCTGGCCGCCACCTTCGACACATCGTCTGTAAACGATACCGACGGCACACCATCGCCACTGTTGGCACTACTGGCCACCACGGCAGGGGTGCCGGCCGTGAAAAAGGCCTTGCCGGCATCACCATCCAGATCAAAACCGCTGGTCTGCAGATCGTTGATACTACTGCCCAGCGTATGGGCCATCTGGTCGATACGCAGCTGGGTAGGCTCCAGCGACTGGCTGCGAAACTGCGAAAGCCCGCCCAGCGTGCCGCCGGTCATCCGGCTTTCATCCAGTTCGAACAGGTTGCCGTCACTGGCCCTGAGGGCCACCACCTGACGGGTCGGGTCATCTTCCGAGGCGGTCATTTCCAGCGACTGTACCTGCTTGCCGGCCACCAGTGGCTGTCCGCTCGATAGCGATACCGTGTACTGGCCGTCCTGATCGACCACCGAGATACCGGTCAGTTCGCTGAGCTTCGCAACCGCCAGATCCCGCTGATCCAGCATGTCGTTGGGCGGCGCCCCGGTCCGGGCCTGGGTCTGGCTGATCTGGGTATTGAGTGTGGCAATCTGTTTTGAATAGCTGTTGATCTCATCGACCACGCCTCCCATCTGCGCCACGGTGTTGTCCGACATGTTTTTCAGATAGCTGTCGGTGGCACGAAACTGCGCGGTCATGCTTTCGGCATTGCCCAGCAGGGCCTGACGTGCCGATGTATCGGCGGGACTGTTGGCCATGGTCTGCATGCCGGCGAAAAAATTCTGCATCTGCTTGTTGAGACCGGCATCGCCATCGCCCAACAGGTTATCGATCTGGGAGATCTGCTTGAGATGCGATTGGCTGGCACCCAGCTCGCTGTTGGCCTCATTGAGCTGCGTGCTGAGATACTGTTCATACTGGCGCTGTACGCCGGTTACGCTCACGCCGCTACCGGAAAACAGGCCGCCGGCGCTGGTTCCCTTCGACTCGGCAAGCCCGGCAATCTGGCGGTTGTAGCCTTCGGTATTCACGTTGGCCACGTTGTTGCTTGTCGTATTCAGGCCGATTTGAGCTGCTCGCAGCCCGCTCAGCGCTGACCCCATCAGTGAACCGGACATGGTATTTCCTCGCACGCGCCCTTAAGGGTGTTATCTGTCATGTACTATCGGCCTGTGGCCGAAAACTTTTAGCAAAACGCGCCATAACGTCGATAAATCAGAAAATTCTGCTGGCCTCGTTTTCAAGCGCATAGGCCATGGCGGCCCGTCGCTGTGCAACAGCCGACAAATCGTTTTCCTGCCGCCCCTGCGAGCGTGAGGCATACAGCGACCCGGGAGCACCGGCGTTGTCATTCGGCATCTGCGCCATGATGGCCACCAGCTTTTCGCCATAGCGCGGGTCGGTCGCATAGCCGCATTCCTGCAGGGCATGAGCGGCGGCCTCGGGCGTTTGCGCATCCAGTACCGGCTGGTAGCGCGGATTATCGGTCAGAAGCCGTGCATAGTCGGAAAATGCCGCTTCATAGGAGTCATAGACGCGGAAGGCGGCGCGCTCCTTGCGTGCCGTCCCCGCCTCGAATTCCGTGGTCATGACGCTGGCCCGCTCGCCCTGCCAGCCGCCGGTCGCCTTGATGTTGAAAAGGTTGTGGCTGGCCTGGCCATCACCGGTGCGAATTTCCTTCGCACCCCAGCCGGTTTCAAGCGCGGCCTGCGCCAGAATCAGCTGGTGCGGAATCCCGGTACGATCGCTGACCGCACGCGCCGCAGAGCCCATCTTCGACACGAATGAAGAGACATGCGGAGCAACATCCGCCATCACCTTCTGATGCTCGTCGCGTCCCTGAAGCCCCTTGTCCAGCGAGGCGTAACCCTCGATCAATGGCCCACGCTGTTGCTCGGCGGGCCTGGACGCCCTGCTCCCTGCCTCGATCTCGGCGTTGCGCTTCATCTGTTCATCGCTCAGCGGAACGGCCATTGCCGAGGCGATGTTGCGGGACTGCGAGCGAAGCGTTTCCAGCGAACTGTTGGGGGACGGGCTGTCCGGTTGAGCGCTGCCGCCTTTCGACAGCTGCTTGACCATCATGTCAGACAGTCCGATGCCCTGTTCGGAGAGATCCTGCGCCCACTGCTGATCCAGCATCTGGGTGTAGGTGTCCATGCTGTCGCTTCTGAGCAGATCGCTTTTGGGCATGGCATCGCGCATGCTTTTCAGCATCTTTTGCAGAAACAGCGCTTCGAACTGCTGCGAGGTTTCCTTGAGACTCTCCTGAGGATTGTCGCGTGCGCTGTACTTGAGTTTTGAAAGCCCCTGTACATCGAGCGCCAGACTTCCCCGACTGTCCATTGCCATCAGATGATCTCCAGATCCGCGTTGAGCGCCCCGGCCGATTTCAGCGCCTGCAGGATGGCCATCAGGTCGTTGGGCGTTGCGCCCAGACGATTGAGGGCATCCACCACCTGGCTCAGGTCGGCCTCGCCGCTGACGATATTCAGCGCACCCGACTCCTCCTGAACATTGATATCGGCATTGGGTACCACGGCAGTCTGCCCGCCCGACAGCGCATTCGGTTGGCTGATTATCGGGTTGGAATCGATGGTAATCGACAGATTGCCATGAGCGATCGCGGCGCGGCTGAGCGTCACGCGGGTGTTCATCGCCACCGACCCGGTACGCGCGTTCATGATGACCTTTGGCGAGACCACGCCGGGATCGACATCAATGTTTTGCACCCGAGCCAGAAAGGAGACCTTCGAGGCGCTGTCCATCGGCGCCGCCAGTGAAATCACCCGCGAATTCTGCGCCACCGCAACGCCATCCCCCATGGCATTGTTGATGGCGTTCATGGTGCGCAGGGCCGTGTTGAAATCGGCATCCTTGAGCTCAAGGTTGATGCGACCCTGCTCGGCCAGCCGGGCAGGTACGGTGCGCTCAATGATGGCGCCGGCCGGGATGCGGCCCGACGAGGTCTGGTTGACCTGAACACTGCTGCCGCCAGCCTCGGCACTGATGCCGGGGATAACCACGTTGCCCTGCGCCAACGCGTAGATCTGACCATCGGCCCCCTTGAGCGGCGTCATGAGCAGCGTACCGCCCCGGATACTGCGCGCATTGCCGACCGAGGAGACAGTGATGTCCAGCTTCTGGCCCGGACTCGAAAAGGGCGGCAGTTCGGCCGTGACCATGACGGCGGCCACGTTCTTGAGCTGCATGTTGGTGCCGGCCGGGACCGTAATGCCCAGCTCGGAGAGCATGTTGGTCACCGACTGCCCGGTGAAGGGCGCCTGCATGGTCTGATCGCCGGTATTATCCAGTCCCACCACCAGGCCATAGCCCACCAGCGGGTTGGAGCGCACGCCCTCGAAGGTGGCGATATCGCCCAGGCGTGCGGCCTGAGCCTGACAGACCATACCGATCAGGGCCCAGCACCCCAGCAGCAACATGGCATGGCGCCGGAAAACGGATTTCATCATCGACATCATCAAAGGCTCCTGCTCGATCAGAACGGTGAGATGTTGAGGAAAAAGCGCTGCAGCCAGCCCATGGTCTGCGCTTCGTTGATATAGCCGTCGCCGTAATATTCCAGCCGGGCGTCGGCCACCTGGGTAGAGGGCACGGTGTTGAGCCCGGTGATATTGCGCGGGTTGACGGTCCCGGAAAAACGGATGTACTCGGTGCCCTGGTTGATGCCGATACGCTTCTCGCCGGCCACCTGCAGGTTGCCGTTGGGCAGCACATTCATGACCGTGGTCGTAATGGTGCCGGTAAAGGTGTTGGACGCATTGGCCCCACCCTGCCCCTGGAAGGTATTGCCCCCGGAAAGGCTGGTCGTCTGATCGTCCAGCAGCCCGCCGATCACCCGGGGCGTGGCCTCGACGCCCAGCGTGGCCGAGCCGTTACGGCTGGCGTTGGCCGCGGAGCTTTTGGTCGCGCTGACGTTTTCGTTGATGACAATGGTCAGAATGTCACCCACGCCGCGGGGACGGCGGTCCTCGAACAGGGGACGCGTGTAATTGCTCTGATAGATCGAGCCGTTGGCGACCGGCATGGGCGGAAGCTGAGGCGGCGCCGTCGTCGGCCCCTCGACCACGTTTTGCCGCGGTATCTGGGCACAGGCCACCATCGTCATGGCCATGCAGACCACCAGAAACAGCTTCCACACAGACACATATCGCATCATTGACCCCCGGTTACCCCTGCACGCGTGCATCAATATCCCCTGTCAGAGCTGGGTCAGACGACCCAGCATCTGATCGACGGTCGACACGGCCTTGGAGTTGATTTCATAGGAGCGCTGCGTCTCGATCATGTTGACCATCTCCTCCACCACATTGACGTTGGAGGTCTCCACGAAGCCCTGATAAAGCGTACCGGCGCCATTGTTGCCGGGGATGCTGTCATTGCGTGGCCCCGAAGCGTCAGTCTCGCGATAGAGGTTGTCGCCGATGCTTTCCAGGCCGGTGGGATTGATAAAGGTGGTCAACTGCAGCTGGCCGACCGGCTGGCTGGCCGCATCGCCGGGAACGGTCACGGAGACCATGCCATCGTTGGCGATCGACACCGACAGCGCGTTGGGCGGAATCACGATGCCCGGATCAACCGGAAAGCCGTTGGCCGTGACCAGCTGCCCGTCCTGATTGAC
Organism: Kushneria sp. AK178; assembly: GCF_053903105.1. NCBI lineage: Bacteria > Pseudomonadati > Pseudomonadota > Gammaproteobacteria > Oceanospirillales > Halomonadaceae > Kushneria > Kushneria sp. AK178. The sequence continues at coordinate 1,978,605 of NZ_CP096381.1, forward strand.
CTGGAAGGCGCCATCACGGGTGAAGGAGTTGGTGCCGTCGGGCATTTGTACGGCAAAGAACCCATCGCCACGAATCGCGACATCCTTGGTGTTGCCGGTCTGCTCCAGGTTGCCCTGGGTATGCAGTCGTTCGGTGGCCACGGCCCTGACACCGGTACCAATCTGGAGCCCGGAAGGCAGATTGGTCTGTACCGAGGACATGGACCCGGGCTGACGCAGGTTCTGATAGAGCAGATCCTCGAACACCGCGCGCGAGCGCTTGAAGCCGTTGGTCGAGACGTTGGCCAGGTTATTGGAAATGACGTCCATGTTGGTCTGCTGGGCATCAAGACCGGTCTTGGCAATCCAGAGGGCGTTGATCATCGTTTTCTCCATTCATCGGGCGTTGCCCGGTGACATCATGTGTCTGTTCAGTGTCGGGATGGCCCGGCGCCATCAATTCATCGAGAGCAGCGAGTTGGCGCGCTGGTCGTTTTCATCGGCGGTCGAAAGCACTTTCATGTTCATTTCAAAGCGACGGGCCGTATCGATCATGGCAACCATGGCTTCGGTCGGGTTGACGTTGCTGCCTTCAAGCGTGCCGCTGACGACCTGAACCTCTTCATCGCGTTGCAGGGCATTCATGGGGGCACCCTGCGCGTTCCAGGCCCCGAACAGACCGTCATCGCGACGGGCCATACGACCATCGGGATTGCTGGCCAGCATCAGCCGCCCGACCTCGGCCTGCACCTGGGTGCCGGGCTCGCGGGCAGAGATGGTGCCGTCACCGGCAATCGAGACTTCGGCATTGAGCGGCAGGATGATGGGGCCGTCCTCGCCCATGACCGGCCGACCCTGCGACATCAAAAGTCCCGTTGGATCGACCTGCAGTGCGCCGTTGCGGGTATAGGCCGTGTCACCGTTACCGGCCTGCACCGCCAGCCACCCGTCACCGTTGATGGCCACATCCAGCGAACGGCCCGTGGTGGTAAAGGAGCCCGGCGTAAAATCGGTCCCCGGGGTGGAGTCTGCCGTAATGGCGCGCGTGGCGTAGCCTGCACCGTTGACCGGTACTGCACGAGCGGCACTAAGCTCGGCGCGAAAACCGTTGGTCGAGACGTTGGCCATGTTGTTGGCAACGGCCGACTGCCGCTCCAGACTCTGTTTGGCGCCCGACATGGCGGTATAGATGATTCTGTCCATGACCCGCTCCGAAAAGCTTGAGGAAGTATCGCGGCCGGCGTTTGGGGTGTAACCGAAGGCCCGCCCTTTGTGACGCCTAGTAAACACGCAAAGACGTCTTCTCAAAGTCACAAGAAAGGCACGAGAAAGGTCGCATTTCGTCAGCTGCTATTGTGGCGACCAAAAAAGGACCGGCCCCGGGGCCGGTCCTTGTCACTGCGTGGAAGGGATTACCGCATGGTGACCATGGTCTGCAGGATCTGATCCTGTGTCTTGATGGTCTGCGCATTGGCCTGGTAGTTGCGCTGCGCCACGATCATGCTGACAAGCTCCGAGGCCTGATCGACGTTGGAGCTTTCAAGCGCGCCCGACAGCAGCGAACCCAGCTGCCCTGTACCGGCGCTGCCCAAAAGCTCCTGGCCGGAATCAGTGGATGCAAGCCAGGCGTTATTGCCATCCGGTCGGAGGCCCTGCTCGTTGGCAAAGCTGGCAAGCGCTACGCGGCCCAGCGCACGACTCTGGTTGTTGGAATAGTTGCCCCGCACATCGCCGTTATCGGCAATCGAAATCCCGGTCAGGCTACCCGCGGCATAGCCGTTCTGGCCGGCGGCCTTGACCACAAAATTGCCGCTGTTCTGGGTCACATTGCTGATGTCAATTTTGGCATCAATCGGAGACGCTCCGTTGCGAGGGTCGAATCCGATGTCAAGCGCGGCTTCACCTGCACCGTTGGGCCGGATCCTGCCGTTATTGTCAAAGGTGACAAAATTTCCGGTGACGTAACGACCCTCTGAATAACCGGCAATGCTCCAGCCGTTATCCGCCCCTTTCTGGAAATAGAGATTCAGCTGATGATCATTGCCCTGGGAATCATACATCGTCAGGGAGGTTTGCCAGTTGTAGGTTTTGGAGTCCGCGGGATCGATGAAGATCCGCTGGCCATCATTGCCTCTTATGGCCTCGGCTGAAGAATCCAGATTAAAGGTCATGCTGCCACCGGTGGTGGCGCTGGCGTCCAGATCACCCTGCGGTACCTGTAGCGCCACCGGTCGGGCGCCGGCCAGCACCGTCGGATTGGTAGACGCGGGATCGTCCACCGGGTAGCCGGTCAAACGGCTGCCGGTGTTGTTAACCAGAAAGCCGCTGGCATCCATCTGGAACTGGCCGTTGCGCGAATAGCTGGTTTGCCGGCCGTCGGTCAGACGGAAGAAGCCACCGCCGTCGATGGCCAGGTCCAGATTTCGGTCGGTAGTCTCCAGGGCCCCCTGGGAAAACCCTTGCGTCACCCCGGAGACCTGTACCCCCAGACCTGCCCTGGCACCGGCATAAAGGTCGGCAAACTCGGTACGGCTTTTCTTGTAACCGACGGTTTGTGAGTTGGCAATATTATGGCCGATGGTATCCAGCTGTCTGGATGCTGCATTAAGGCCACTGACACCCTGCGTAAACGCCATGTAAACCTCTAATCAAAAAAACTGATGTTAGAGACCTGTCGCCATGGCGATCTGGCTATCGCAGTGGCGAATCCCGGGAGGCGACTCAGCCCGTCAACGGATGCAGAGGGTGGCCTATCACCTGTTTGATACTGGAAAGCAACCGGCACAGGACCGGTTGCCTTCTGACAACAACGACTATCAAGGGAAACCGCAGTCCGTTAACGCATGGTGACCATGGTCTGCAGGATCTGATCCTGGGTCTTGATGGTCTGCGCGTTGGCCTGGTAGTTGCGCTGCGCCACGATCATGCTGACAAGCTCCGAAGCCTGATCAACGTTGGAGCTTTCAAGCGCACCCGACAGCAGGGAACCCAACTGGCCGGTGCCGGCGCTGCCCAAAAGCTCCTGACCGGAATCGGTGGACGCCAGCCAGGCATTGTTGCCATCCGATTTCAGGCCCTGCTCGTTGGCAAAGCTGGCCAGCGCCACGCGACCCAGCGCACGGCTCTGACTGTTGGAATAGTTACCCATTACGTTGCCATTTTCGGCAATCGAGATGCCGGTCAGACTGCCCGCGGCATAGCCATCCTGGTTGGCGGCCTTGACCACGAAGTTGCCGCTGTTCTGAGTGACACCGGCAAGATCAATGTCGGCATTAATCACATTGGCCCCGTTCTGCGGATCGATGGTCAACTCGAGCGTGTCACCGCCAATGATCTTGCCATTTTCATTGAATGTCAGATTTGATGTGCCGACGTCCTCACCATTGCTACGAGCATGGACGGTCCATTCATTATTGTTGGCCGCCGATTTGACAAAGTACATGTTGACCTGCTGGGCATTACCCTGCGAATCATAGGTCGTCAGCGACGTCTGCCAGTTGTAGCTTTTGGGATCTGTGGCATCAAAGGCGATTGGATCACCGTTGGCATCCACCTTGGCCGTATCGGTCGAATCCAGGTTGAAGGTCATGTTGCCACCGGTGGTGGCACTGGCGTCCAGATCACCCTGCGGCACCTGCAGCGCGACCGGCTGGGCGCCGGCCAGCACGGTGGGATTGGCAGAGGTCGGATCATCGACCGGATAGCCCGTCAGCCGGCCGCCAGTGTTGTTGGTCAGATAGCCGTTGGCATCCATCTGGAACTGGCCGTTGCGCGAATAGGTGGTCTGCTGACCGTCGGTCAGACGGAAAAAACCACCACCATCGATGGCCAGATCAAGCTCACGGTCGGTGGTTTCCAGTGCGCCCTGGGAGAACCCCTGGGTGACACCGGAGACCTGCACTCCCAGACCCGCCTTGGCGCCGGCGTAGAGATCGGCAAACTCGGTACGGCTTTTCTTGTAGCCGACGGTCTGCGAGTTGGCAATGTTGTGGCCGATGGTATCGAGCTGACGGGAAGCTGCGTTAAGGCCACTGACGCCCTGTGTAAAAGCCATGGTTCATCCTCTGTTTTGAAATCGTCTTGCCGGCGGTGCCGGGTGGATCGTCAGGACGCGCCACACCGCGCCCGGTGGTGCGTTAAAGGATCTGTTTGACGTCGTTGAAGGCGACGTTGCCCATATTGGGTCCCAGATCCAGCTTCGTGGTGTTGTCACCGGTCATTACGCCACTCACGTAGCCATATTGGAGAGCGCGGGAGGTAACCGCCCGGCCACTGGCATCGGTGGCATTGATGGTGACCTTGTAAATGCCGTCATCCACGCGCGCGTCGCTGGCATCCTGGCCATTCCAGTTAAAGGACTGGACACCGGCCTTGAGCTCACCCAGATCGTACTGGTTGATCGTGCGACCCGAGCCATCGGTAATGGTGGCGGTGACACTGGCGGCATCATCGTCAAGCTCAACGCCAAAGGGCAGTACAACGTCTCCGTCAACCTGAACCCTGTCACCCTCGACCAGTACGCCACGGCCCACCATGGCACCGGCCTGCATTTTCTGGGAGGCATCGATCTGCCCCGTAACGCTGGACAATGTTTCATTGAGCTTGTCGATACCGCTGACCGTATTGATCTGCGCAATCTGCGAGGTGAACTCGGAGTTCTCCATCGGATTGAGCGGGTCCTGGTTCTTGAGCTGGGCGACCAGCAGGCTCATGAACTCCTCGCCCAGTTCGCCGGCGCTGCTCTTGCCCTTGCCGCTGCTGCCGTCCGTGGCGCTGGTGCCGTTCACACGGGCCAGCATTGAGCTGTCAATTGCCATGTTTTACTCCTTGATCACCCGGTTTACTGACCCAGCGTCAGCGTCTTGAGCATCAGTGACTTATTGGTATTGAGCACTTCGACGTTGGCCTGATAGGACCGGGCTGCCGAAATCATGTTGACCATTTCAGAGGTCGTATCCACGTTGGGCATGCTGACGTATCCCTGGTCATCCGCCGCCGGGTTTTTCGGGTCATAAAGACGCCGGAATTCACTCTGATCTTCACTGATTCCCGACACGCGCACGCCGCCGATCTGTTGACCGGATTCATAGGCCGTCTCGAAGGTCAGCTGTCTGGCGCGGTAGGGCTGTCCATCAGGGCCTGCGACACTGTCGGCGTTGGCCAGGTTGCTGGCGGTCACGTTCATGCGCTGCGACTGCGCCGACAGCGCCGATCCCGAAATATTGAAAACGCTGAAAAGACTCATTGTTCATTCTCCCGTCAGTGATCAGGACTCACGCTGCATGGCGTTTTTCAGGCCCTGCAATCGACTGGTCAGAAACTGTACGTCGGCCTGATAATGCACGGCGTTGTCTGCAAAATTGACGCGCTCCATGTCCATGTCGACCGTATTGCCATCCAGGCTTGGCTGGGATGGATTGCGATACATCAGATCGATGCCGCCCATGGCGCCACTGGCCTGCGCCGGGATATGCCGACTGGATGTCATGCTCAATGACAGCCCGCTCTGCCCTTCTGCTCGCCCCTGATTGACGACACGATCCAGCTCGGTCTTGAAGTCAAAATCGCGCGCCTTGTAGCCGGGGGTATCGGCATTGGCAATGTTGGCGGACAGTACTTCCTGGCGCTGGGCACGCAGGCTGAGAGACTGCTGAAACACGTTGAGTGAGGCGTTGAGCCGGTCGATCATGGGGAGTCGCTCCATTGCGCCATGAATCATTAAGACACCAAGGGTTACTTTCTTTTACCTTTTGGAATGAGCGCAGCTTAAAGAGACCGCAATCGTCACCATTGAATGAAAAGGCTGCTTTTTAGGGGTTATTTCGAACCCTGTTTTTTTGACCGCTTCTCTAGAATGCTCAGCATCCGGGTAACCGTTTGATGACAACAGGCCATTTCATGTCACTGTCCTTCACACGCTCACAACAAAGACAATTTCGCCGTGGCACGACGCTTTTGCTGATCGCGGTCGGTCTTGTCTGTGCGCCGGTGCAGGCAGGCGAGCAGGTCATTTATGATGTGATCGAAGGCTTTTTGCTGGAGCAGACAGCCGGGGAAGACGGCGACGTCACCATTGACGTAACGCCGTCTCCAATGGCGGCCAGAACCTGTCAGACACCTTCTGCTTTTCTACCGGGTCGCGGTGGCAGGGTCTCCGGTCGTACGTCAGTCGGTGTGCGCTGTCCGGGCGACGCGCCGGAGACACGCTACTTTCAGGCCTACGTGCATATCCACGGACAGTATCCGGTCGTCAATCGCACCATCATGCCAGGTGACGTCATCGAGCAGAGTGATCTTGACTGGCAACAGGGGGATCTGACCCGGCTTTCCAGTCGCCTGATCACCGATGCCTCAAAGCTGGTGGGCCAGGTATCACAGCGCCGCATTGCCCCCGGCCAGCCGCTTCAGGAAGGCATGGTCAAGGCCCCGGTGGTCATCAAGCGCGGTGCGGAAGTTGCCCTGCAGGTCAGAGGCAACGGATTCATGATCAGCAGTAGCGGCCGGGCGTTGAACGACGCCGGGCTGAATGAAGAGGTTCGGGTTAGAATGCCCTCTGGCAGCGTTATCAATGGTGAGGCAAGTCGCGAAGGGCTGGTGGAGGTTCACTAGTCGACAGGACACAAGAGTTACGCATTGATATCCGTTTGACACTTTTCGTTACAAGGGCAGGTTAAAGAACCGCCCTGTGGTGTCGATAATGGGTACAACAGCGCTTGTCTGCGCCCCTTTACCAGCTCACCCGAGTGAGCGCTTCGGAGAGCATCACGATGAAAATTGATAGTAGCAACAGTTCGATCAACCGCATTGCCAATCCGTCTCCGGTGACACGCGTCAACACGCCTGAAACTGCCAAAACCGAGCAGAGCGCGGCGACACGCTGGGTGCCTTCCAGTGCGCATGACGGCTCCCGGGATATTGACACGGCACGTGTCAACGAGCTGCGCCAGGCCATTCGCGAGGGCAGCTTTGAGGTGGATACCGGAAAAATTGCCGATGGCCTGATCGCAAGCGCACAGGAGCTGCTTTCGAACAAGGGCTAGGCACCTTCTGCTTGAATGCCTTTGGAGAATACGTGAATGAACGATTACGCCAATATCCTCAATCAGATCGATGAAGCACTCGGGCGCTTCATCGAGCTACTGGATCATGAGGCCGAGCTGCTGGAACGCCATCCGGTAGATATCGAAGCCCTGCTGCAGACCTGTGAGCACAAGGGGTCCGCAATGGTCCGGCTGGATCAGCTCGAGCGCGCCCGCAGCGCCCTGCTCGAAAGCCGCGGCCTCAATACGGATCGTGCTACGGGCGATCGCGTCGCCATTAAACTCGAACTCAACGAGCTGTGGCAGCGTGTGATCGAGCGTACCGAAGCGGCCGCTCAGCGTAATCGTCTCAACGGTTTCGTGATCGGCAGACGTCTGGACTTTCACAGCCGCGCTCTCAACTTTCTGCAGACCGCCGCCGGCATGACCATGTATGGCCCCAACGGGCGCCAGCACCATCTCGGCCGCTCCAGTACGCATCTGGTCGGCTGATACCGACCCGGTTGTTCGACACCCTGATTTTTAACAGAAAAGGGCCGCGCCATGACCATGGCGCGGCCCTTTTGCTGTCTCCTTCGGTCCTTTATGACGCGTCACGCCTCAGCCAGTAAAATGCCCTTGCATCGCAGCGCCGCGTTGCTTGACCGTCCGATCGGGAGCCATCCTTCAAAAGACCGTCTAGCGATCGAGCCGGCGGTAATTGACAAATACCTGTGCCACGCCGCCGCGCACCGGACGCTTGAGCATCCCCTCGCCGGGTAACACGAAACGCAGCGACAGCGGCGTATCGGTCGGCAGGCCCGCCAGGGCATCGGTACTGCCGTAAGGCATGTTCAATGTCACACACCCTGTCGGCGTACACAGCCGGGCAGCCGGCACCGGCCCATCCGATGCCAGCTCATAGCGCCACGACACTTCGGTCAGCAGGGTATCGGCCGGTGCCCGGTCGGTATAGGGCAGCGCCACCCGGTACTCCCACCCCTTCTGCGCCATGTCGGGTAGATTGACCTCGACCGGAATTGCCCCGCCGGCGCCGGCTCTGGCAATAGCCATCGGCAGCATCAATGCGGCGGTGACCATCAGCCGATGTCGCAATGGACGCCCTGTCATGACTGGGACCCGATAATGGCGGTGACACGAATCTGGCGCTCTTCGGGAATTTCTGCCTGGGAGAGCACGACCAGACGCGGCAGGCGCCGGCGCAAAAAGCGCGACAGCAGCGAGCGCACGCCGTGTTGCACCACCAGCACGGCCGGCAGTCCCCGCTCTTCCTGACGCTGGACGGCAGCCTCTGCCTGCTGAAGCAGGGTATCGGCCAGTCCCGGTTCCAGCGCCCCACCGTTGTTGAGCGCCTGCATCAGCATTTTCTCCAGATCGACGTCGAGACTGATAACCTCGGCAGGCTCCTGCCCCGGGAAATACTGCTGCGTAATGGCGCGTCCCAGCGCCAGCCGCACGACCGCCGTCAGCTCCATGGCATCGGTCGTGTGCGTGGCATGATCGGCCAGTGCGTCGACAATGGTGCGCATATCGCGGATTGACACATCTTCCGACAGCAGCTGCTGCAGTATGCGGGTCAGCGTCGTCAGCGAAATCAGCTTCGGCACAACCTCCTCGACCAGACTCGGCGACTCCTTCGCCAGCCGATCCAGCAGCTTCTGGGCTTCACTGCGTCCCATCATTTCGCTGGCGTGCTCACCGAGCAGGTGATTCAGATGGGTGGCCACCACCGTGCTGGCATCCACCACGGTAAAGCCCTGCATCTGGGCCTGATCGCGCTGATCGGCATCGATCCAGGTGGCCGGTAGTCCGAATGCCGGGTCTTTCGTCGCACGCCCCTCAAGACTTCCCATCGCCTGACCGGGATCGATGGCCAGATACTGCCCGGGCCACGACTCCCCTTCGCCGATCAATACGCCATTGAGCGCAATGCGATACTGCTGTGGCTGCAGCGACAGGTTGTCGCGAATATGCACCACCGGCGGGAGAAACCCGACCTCCTGGGCAAACTTCTTGCGCAGACTCTTGATGCGCTTCAAAAGTTCGCCATCCTGATTCTGATCCACCAGCGGAATCAGGCGATGGCCAACCTCGAGACCAAGCGGGTCTACCAGCTGTACGTCATCCCAGCTGGCTTCCTGGGTGTCCGTAGTGGCAGCCGGTGCCGGCCGCGACTCCTCCACGACGTCGGCCTCCTGCTTTTTCTTGCTCAGATACCAGCCCAGACCGCCCAGCATGGCGGTAAACATCAGAAACACCAGGTTGGGCATCCCGGGAATGATCCCCAGCAACCCGATGACCCCCGCCGCCAGATAGAGCACGCGCGGATTGGTGAACAGCTGCCCCAGTAGCTGCTGGCCGACGTCCTGTTCGGTATTGACGCGCGAGACGGTCACACCGGCCGCCGTCGAGATGATCAGGGCCGGAATCTGGCCGACCAGACCATCTCCGATGGTCAACAGCGTATAGGTGTGGGCCGCTTCGCCCACCGACAGCCCGTGCTGGGCCACGCCCACGATCAGGCCGCCCACGATGTTGATGACCATGATCAGAATGCCGGCGATGGCATCACCACGCACGAACTTGCTGGCACCATCCATCGAGCCGTAGAAATCGGCCTCTTGGGAGACTTCACTGCGTCGATGCTTGGCCTGGGTTTCGTCGATCAGGCCGGCGTTGAGATCGGCATCAATGGCCATCTGCTTGCCGGGCATGGCATCCAGTACAAAGCGGGCCCCCACCTCGGCAATACGCCCGGCGCCCTTGGTAATGACCATGAAGTTGATCACCACCAGAATAATGAACACCACCAGGCCCACGGCAAAGTTACCGCCCACCAAAAACTCGGCGAACGCCTCGATGACCTTGCCGGCGGCATCTCCGCCGCTGTGACCTTCCATCAGGACCACGCGGGTCGAGGCAACGTTCAACGACAGTCGCAATAGCGTCGAAAACAGCAGTACCGCCGGGAAGGCCGCAAAATCAAGCGGCTTGGTGGTAAACATGCTGACCAGCAGCACCATGATCGCCAGGGCGATATTGAAGGTGAACAGCATATCCAGCAGAAATGGTGGCAGCGGCAGCACCATCATCGCCAGGATCATGAGAATCAGAACAGGCCCGGCCAGAAACTTCAGCTGGCCGCTCTGATTCAGACCACCACGGGAAAACAGTGCACTCAATGCATTCATGTCAGCAATGACCTGTCATGGTAGATAGGTTGTCCGGAACCCTTGATGGGCAATGCAGTACCCGGGCATCAGGGTTCATTGTTGTCGTCTTCATCGGAAGTCGGCGGGGTATAGGCCATTTCTTCAGGGACCTCGATGTGGCCGGGTCGCTGCGGGGACTGACCTCCTTCGCTACGATAGCGCCGGAGCTGATACACCCAGGCCAGCACTTCCGCAACGGCGGTATAAAGTGGTGCCGGGATTTCTCGCCCCAGCTCGCCATGGCGATACAGCGAGCGCGCCAGCGCCGGTGCCTCCAGAAAGGGGATACGGTTTTCCTGACCCAGCTCGCGGATTCTGCCCGCTACGGCATCGGCTCCCTTGGCCACGACCCGGGGCGCGCCCATCTCGCCATCCTTGTAGACCAGCGCCACAGCGAAGTGGGTCGGGTTGGTGATAATGACATCGGCCGTGGGCACCTCACTCATCATGCGACGGCGAGCAGCCGCCTGCTGCTGCTGACGGATACGCCCCTTGACCTGAGGGTCCCCTTCGGACTCCTTGTGCTCCTGACGAATATCATGCCGGCTCATGCGAAGTTTTTTGGTATGACTCCACAGCTGATAGGGCACATCGATCAGGATAACGACGATAAAGGCCAGCAGAATCAAAGCGCAGCAAAAGAGCACCAGCAGCAGCATGTGGCGCATGGCGGCCTGCAGGCTTTCCCCGGCAAGGCCGAGCAGCTGACCCTGATGGCTATAGATGAAGGCAGCAGCCACCAGCGCGATCAGTACTGATTTGGCAATGGTCTTGGCCAGCTCCGCCAGCACCTGGCTTGAAAAAATGCGCTTGAATCCGGAGATCGGATTAAGCTTTTTGATGTCAAACTTGAGGGATTTGGTCGAAAACAGCCAGCCGCCCAGCGCCATCGGCGCCAGCAGTGCCACGATGACCATGATGCCCATGATGGGTGCCAGGGCCAGCAGGGCCTGCCCCCCCATCGCCGTGACGTTGATCATCATGCGCGAAGGGTCCCGCGCCACACCGGCATCGAAGGTCATGGCGTTACCCATTACTCCCGAAAGCACCTCGCCCATCCAGCCCATGCAAAGCGCCAGGCCACCGGCCCCGACGGCCAGCACCAAAAAGGTGGTCAATTCACGTGAACGGGCAACCTGTCCCTCTTCACGGGCCTTTTCAAGGCGTCGTGCCGTGGGCTCTTCGGTCTTTTCTTCGTCGCTGTCGCCTGACATTTCGACCCCATGAAATCATGTGGAGCGTCGTGCTCTCTGGGCGACATTGTGAAAGGAAGGGAGGAGAAACAATCGCTTGAATAGCCCTCCCGAGGGAGAGCTATTCGACACATAAGCGGGGAATGACGCCTAGAACCCGAGGCTGTCGAGCAGATCATCGACCTGGGACTGGTCGGTGACGATATCGGCACGCCCTTCTGTCTTGACCTGCGGGCCGTTGAGCAGGTCTTCTGCGGTCCTGTTGTTGCTATTGTCGTCTTCCCTGGCACGCTCTCGCATGGTGTCCGAGGGAATATTGTCGATCAACACCTGGACCAGCTCACGCTCGATCTCGTGGATGACTTCCATCATCTTCTTGATGACCTGGCCGGTCAGGTCCTGAAAGTCCTGGGCCATCATGACTTCCATCAGCTGGCTCTGGGTCGCGCGCGTCTGTGCCGGCACCCACTCCAGATAGGCCCGGGTGTCTCCCACCAGGTCACGCGCCTCATCCTGTTCGAGCGGCTTGTCGAACCACTGATCCCAGCGACTGGCCAGTTCCGCCGACTGTTTCTCAATGTTGTCCTGAATCGGCTGGGCGATTTCGATGGCATTGAGCGAGCGCTCGGCGGCCTGCTCGGTCATGGAGGCGATGTAGCTCAGTCGATCACGGGAGTCCGGAATGGCCTGGGCGGCCTTCTCGACCTCCTTGTCCAGGCCGAGCTCTCGCATGTTGTCACGCAGGGCACGCGTCAGCTGGCCGATTCGCGCGATAAGATCCGGCGGGATGGCATCATCCATGTTCTGCGGTTTGGCATTGGCTGTCATTTCATCAACTCCCGATGGCGAATCCGCAGGCCTATTTATCGAGCTTTTCGAAGATCTTGTTCAGCTTCTCTTCGAGCGTTGCGGCGGTAAAGGGTTTGACCACGTAACCATTGGCGCCGGCCTGCGCCGCGGCGATGATGTTTTCCTTCTTGGCTTCTGCCGTCACCATCAGCACCGGAAGATGCTTGAGATTGTCATCGGCACGAATCTGCTTGAGCATTTCCAGACCGTCCAGGTTGGGCATGTTCCAGTCAGAGACCACAAAGCCAAAGCTGTCACTGCGCAGCTTGGCCAGACCGTCGACACCGTCCTCGGCTTCATCGACATTGTTGAAGCCGAGTTCCTTGAGGAGGTTACGCACGATACGACGCATGGTGGGAAAGTCGTCCACCACCAGAATGTGAATGTTTTTGTCAGCCATGTCTGCCATTTCCTTTTCAAATAAGTGCGCTTGCGCGCGAGTCAACGATTCAGGGATGCCGCGCTACACGCGCAGCGCCTGGCGATTGTTGCCACCCAGCTGCGCCAGTGCCCGCTCGCACATGTCGGTGATGGAGACCACCTCGCACGCCCCGCCCAGTGCGATGGCCTCCCGCGGCATGCCAAAGACCACACAGCTGGCCTCATCCTGCGCCAGCGTCCAGGCGCCGGCCTGACGCATCTTCAGGAGTCCCTGGGCACCATCCTTGCCCATGCCGGTCAGCAGTATGCCGATGGCATTCTTGCCCGCATTGGCGGCGGCCGATTCAAACAGCGCATCCACGGAGGGGCGGTGGCGATTGATGGGCGCTTCATGATCCAGTTCGATCACATAGTTGGCACCACTGCGCGCCAGGCGCAGATGCGCCTCGCCACCCGGCGCCAGATAGGCGTGTCCGGGCAAAACCCGCTCGCCATGGACGGCTTCACGCACGCTGATGCGGCACAGGGTATCCAGACGCGCGGCGAAGGATTTGGTAAAACCGGCCGGCATGTGCTGGGTAATCAGGACTGCCGGACTGTCTGAAGGCAGCGGCATCAGAAACTCCCGGATCGCTTCGGTGCCCCCGGTGGAGGCGCCCACGATCAAAAGTTTTTCGCTGGAGTACATCGGCGCGCGCAGTGCCGCAGGTGCCGGCGCCGATGAGGGCTGTGCGGCCTTGAGCTTTGCCCTGGAGGCTGCCCGGATCTTGTCGGTAATGGCATGGGCGTATTCGACCATACCTTCACGAATGCCAAGCTGTGGCTTGGTCACGAAATCCACGGCCCCCAGCTCAAGCGCCCGCATGGTGATTTCCGAGCCGCGCTCCGTGAGGGACGAAACCATCACCACCGGCATGGGGCGCAGGCGCATGAGCCTTTCCAGAAAATCCAGCCCATCCATGCGCGGCATTTCGACATCGAGTGTCAATACATCGGGATTGGTCCGCTTGATCAGATCACGAGCCACCAGTGGATCGGGGGCCGTGGCGACCACCTCCATGTCCGACTCCTGATTGATGATTTCGCTGATCAGACTGCGAATCAGGGCCGAGTCATCAACACACAACACCTTGATCTTGTTCACCGCACTGCTCCTTTCATTCCTGCCCCCGCGACCAGCGGCTGGACATTTTCTTCGACCAGTGCCTCGATCAGCGTCTTTTCGCGGCTGCAGACCGTGGCACTACCGCTGAGACGTCTCACCCTGACCTGGCCGGTCCCCGGCAGATAGTGCACACGCCGCGCATGGCTACCCTTGAGGTCCTGCGCGAGGACGCGAATATTTTCCCGATCAAGCCATGCCATGACGAAATCGGCATTGGCCTGACCGATACGCGAGGCCATGCCGGCAATGACCATGCCGCCACCAAAGACCTTGGCTTCCAGCCGGTCACGCCGTCCGCCCAGTCGACACACCTCTTCGACCAGCGTGCTCATGGCGTGCTCGCCATAGCGCAGACGCGGTCCGTTGGCATCGTGGCTGCCATCGCCGGGCAGCATGTAATGATTCATGCCCCCCACACCTGCGACGCTGTCGCGAATGCAGGCCGAGACACAGGAGCCCAGCACCGTCGACAGCACCATCGGTGTTGAGGTCACGTAATACTCGCTTGGCAGCAGTTTGACGGCGTCAAGGCTGTCATCACGATCGAAATAAAAGTGATTGGCTCGGCCCTCCTGCCCTCGCCCTGTCATGACCTTGCCCCTGGTCCGGATGCCAGCCCGTAGACGGTATGCCCCCGCAAACGAAAGACGTCGGTCAGATAGGTAAAGTTTTCAGAGTGCCCTGCAAACAGCAGCCCGTTGGGCTTGAGCAGCGGTGCAAACCTTTCCAGAATCCGTTTCTGGGTGGGCTTGTCGAAATAGATCATGATGTTGCGACAGAAGATGGCATCAAACGGCCCTTCCACGTTCCAGCGCGCTTCCAGCAGGTTCAGCTGGCGATATTCCACCATGGCCAACAGCGCCGGGTTGACCCGGGCCACGCCGGATCTGGCTCCGACACCGCGCATGAAAAACCGCTTGCGCTGCTCCATCGACAGCTTCTCGATCTGATTGATCGGGTAGATACCGGCGGCGGCCGTGGCAAGCGCCTTGGTATCAATGTCGGTGGCCACGATTCTGGCATTCGATGCCCTGGGGCCCAGCGCTTCGGTCAGCGTCATGGCCAGCGACCACGGCTCCTCACCGGTGGAAGCCGCACAGCACCAGACCCTGACATTGTCGCCCTGGGCGCGCACATGATCGGCCAGAATCGGAAAATGGTGCGCCTCACGAAAAAACGAAGTCAGATTGGTGGTCAGCGCATTGACGAAATGTTCCCACTCCTGGGACTCGGCATGACCATCCAGCAGATCGAGATACGCCTTGAACTGGTTAAGTCCGAGCATGCGCAGGCGACGTGCCAGACGGCTATACACCATCTCCTTTTTGTGTAATGCCAGTGCGATACCTGCACGCTCATGGATCAGGCGCCTGACACGCTCGAAATCCTCATGCGTCAGTTTCAAATCGCGGCTTTCAGCGACTTCTGTCACGTCTTTTACTCCGCATCACCGAGGTGATTAAAAGGTGGTCCAGTCCTCATTGGCCGTGTCCGTTACCGACTCATCACGCTGACGAGTCGCTGACGTCGCCGCAGGGACAAAGGCGCCGGTCCGGCCAGAGTCGATATGTGACGACGCGGACGTGCGCCTGCTCGACTCTCTGCCGCTTGGCTGCTCCCCGCGCTCCCCTGCAAGAGCAGCCCCGTCTGAAGCTATTATCGGCGTGCGCGCGCTTTCCTTGATCCTGAAAAGACTGACAATTTCATTGAGATGATCGGCGTTTTGCCGCATCGATTCAGACGCCGCGGAGGACTGTTCGACCATGGCGGCGTTCTGCTGAGTCATTTCATCCATGCGATGAATGGCCTGTCCAATCTGCTCGATACCGTTTTTCTGTTCACTGGAGGCCGAGGAGATCTCCTGCATCAACCCACTGACCCGATGCACGCCGCTGACGATATCGGTCATGGTGGACTGTGCGCGGGCGACCAGCTCACTGCCGGCACTGACCTCGACCGAGGATTGATCAATCAGCTCACGAATCTCGCGAGCGGCCTGAGCGCTGCGACTGGCCAGGCTGCGCACTTCGTTGGCGACCACGGCAAAGCCCTTGCCCTGCTCACCGGCCCGGGCGGCTTCCACCGAGGCATTGAGCGCCAGAATATTGGTCTGAAAGGCGATGCTGTCGATCACGCCCACGATATCGGAGATGCGTGACGACGCCTGCGTGATGCTCTCCATGCGCGCCACCACATCGCCCATCTCGCTGCGACCGCGCTCCGCCACGCTTGACGCCTCGTGCGCCAGCTGCGAGG
Source organism: Kushneria sp. AK178 (assembly GCF_053903105.1). NCBI lineage: Bacteria > Pseudomonadati > Pseudomonadota > Gammaproteobacteria > Oceanospirillales > Halomonadaceae > Kushneria > Kushneria sp. AK178. The sequence goes on from NZ_CP096381.1 coordinate 1,994,680, forward strand.
CATTTCTGGCATGCTCGGCATTGTGGCCAACCGTTGCGGTCAGCTCCTCCATGCTGCTGGCGGTCTGCTCGAGCGACGCGGCCTGCTCTTCGGTACGACGGGAGAGATTCTGGTTACCGGTGGCCAGTTCACTGCTGGCCGGAGAGATCACGCCGACACTGCCCTTGACGTCACGGACGACGCCCAGCAGACACTTGCGCATGGTATCCAGCGCAATCATCAGCTGGTCCTGACTGTTGCTGGTTGCTTCAAGATTGCCGCTGGCGATCTGGCGACAGCACAACAGTGCCTGCTCAAGCGAGTGCTGCCCGCGCCGCGCCAGCAGCGCGCCTGTCACAGCAGTCCCTGCCGACAGCAGCGCCGTGGTGACCGTGAAAACGCTCATCAATACCGGTAGCGTCTGCTGCGTCGCGAGCATCTGATAGTCCGCCACCAGAAACCCCAGCAGCGCGACCGATGACGCGGCGCTGGTCATGCCGGCCCAGCCGGCCAAACGAGCGGGCGCCAGGCGCCTCAGCCGATGCAGCCAGCCCAGCGGCCCGGCCGGCGTGATGACACCATGCACCAGTGTCCATCCCTTGCTCTGGCCCTCGCCGATCTGTCGATACACACGTTCAGCGTGCGCAATGGCAGCATCATCAGCCTTGACCCGGACCGAGGCGTACCCCTTGACCCGGCCCCTTTCCATCATCGGCATGACGGTCGCCCTGACCCAGTAATAACCACCATCCTTGCGACGGTTCTTGACCATGCCGGTCCAGGTGCCGCCATCCCGCAGGGTCTGCCAGAGATTGGCAAAGGCCACTCGCGGCATATCCGGATGTCGCACCAGATTGTGCGGCGCGCCGATCAACTCGTGACGTTCGAAGCCGCTGACCTCGATAAAGGCCGGGTTGGCGTAGATGATGTTGCCATCCAGGTCCGTCTGCGAGATCAGAAACTGCTGCTCGTCAAGGATGTAGTGTTCGTCGTTGACCGGTTGATTGTTGCGCACAAATCAATCCCCTGCGGTAGCGTTCTGGCTGATGAAGGTCAGTATTCATGTGCACATCAAACTATATTTCGAATAAAACAAAACATGGATTAGCGCCTTTTGAATCACGCTATTCATGCCGATGCCCCCTGGTGCAGATACAAAAAAAGCGCCGGCAGAAGCCGGCGCTTTTGGCCATACAGGGGATCAATCATGCGGCCTTGTCGATCAGGGCCATCTCTTCACTGGTCATCAGCTTTTCGATATCCACCAGAATCAGCATGCGATCGTCCAGACTGCCCAGGCCCATCAGATAGTGGGTGGACAGGGTCGAGCCAAATTCCGGTGCCGGTTTGATCTGCTCGCCGGTCAGCGCCAGCACATCGGAAACGCCGTCCACGACCACACCCACCACCCGGTGACCGATATTGAGCACGATCACAACGGTCTGTGCCGTATAGTCGGCGTTGCCCAGCGCAAACTTCAAACGCAGATCCACGATGGGGACGATAACGCCGCGCAGGTTGGTCACCCCCTTGATGAAGGAGGGCGCGTTGGCGATGCGCGTGACCCCTTCGTAGCCGCGGATTTCCTGAACACTGAGAATATCGATACCGTATTCTTCCGTGCCCAGCCGAAAGACCAGAAATTCGTGGCTGTCGCCGTCCAGTTGCGCCTTCTCGATAGCAGAATTTTCCATTGTTCCAACTCCCCGATGCCCGACCCTTCGGGCAGAATTAAAGATGGTTGTTCGGTTTACGTTCGCATCAGTGCAGCGTGGCAGCACTACGCTGATTGCCCGCCTGACTGCCTTCGCGATCCTGGGGCGCCCGTGACAGCGCCGGGATATCCAGGATCAATGCCACGCTGCCATCGCCCAGGATGGTGGCGGCAGAGATACCGGGCACACGTCGATAGTTGGTCTCCAGGTTCTTGACCACCACCTGGTGCTGTCCGATCAGCTGGTCCACCTGCAGGGCAAAGCTGCGCCCTTCGCTTTGTACGATCATGACAATTCCCTGGGTGACATCCTGCTGGGCCCCGGGAATATCGAAGACGCGATAGAGCTCGACCAGGGGCAGATATTCGCCGCGGACATGCAGGACGCGGTCATTGCCGGTCACGGTGCTGATATCTTCCGGCTTGACCTGCATGGACTCCTTGATGGCCCCCAGCGGCAGGATATAGACCTCTTCTCCCACACGGACCGACATGCCATCGAGAATGGCAAGCGTCAGGGGCAGCACGATGCGCGTCGTGGTGCCATGCCCGGGGCGTGAAAGGATGTCTACATGGCCGCCCATCTGCGCGATATTACGCTTGACCACATCCATGCCGACGCCGCGTCCGGACAGGTCGGTCACCTGATCGGCCGTTGAAAAGCCGGGCGCAAAGATCAGCTGCCAGACATCGTCATCGCTCATGGCATCGGATACGCTCAGACCGTTGTCGCGGGCCTTGTTCAGGATACGCTCCCGACTCAGACCGGCGCCGTCGTCACTGATCTCGATAAGGATGTTGCCGCCCTGATGGCTGGCGGACAGGGTCAGTTTGCCCGCGGCCGGCTTGCCGGCGGCCAGGCGCCGATCGGGCGTTTCAATGCCGTGGTCCAGACTGTTGCGAACCAAATGCGTAAGGGGGTCGACAATACGCTCGATCAGCCCCTTGTCGAGCTCGGTGGATTTGCCCACCGTTTCAAGCTCGACCTGCTTGCCAAGCTTGCCTGCCAGATCGCGCACCAGCCGCGGAAAACGGTTGAAGACCACATCCATGGGCATCATGCGAATTGACATGACCGCTTCCTGCAGATCGCGAGCGTTTCGCTGCAGCTGGGTCATGCCACTGAGCAGATTTCCGTGAGTCACCGGATCAAAATCGGCAGTACCCTGCTCCAGCATGGACTGGGTAATGACCAGCTCGCCGACCAGGTTGATGATCTGATCGATCTTTTCGATCGACACGCGAAGAGAGGCGTTTTCACTGCTGGCGGCCGAGCGCTCGGACTTTTTGGCAGCAGGTGCGCCAGCCTGTGCCGGCTCGGCGGGTGCTGCCGGCGCAGCGTCCGCTGCCGGCGGTGATGGCGCGGCCTCGGTCGCGTCGGATGCCTCCTGCTCGGACGCTTCAGCAGCCGGGGCCGCGGCGTCCTCTTGTGCCTCGGCCGGCGCGGCGTCAGCCGCGTCAAAGGTAATCTGGTCGTCATCGACCACGAAACAGAGAACGGCGCGAATATCGTCCTCACCCGTGGCGGTTTCAAGATGCACGGTCAATACATCGTTGGCATGCTGCTGCTCGAGTACGGTGCCAAACAGTGCCAGCTCTTCTGCCAGACTGGCGGCGTTATCCGCTGCCACACCGGTAATTCTGATGACCATGGCACCGCTGCTGACAGGCGCCGCCGCAGCGGCCTGCTCGTTGCCCTCAGTCACGGGCGCGATACTGTCTCCTCGCCCCTTCTCTTCGGCCAGCTTCTTCAGCGTTTTACAGATACGCTCATAGGTAGCGCTGTCCGGCTCGGTCTGTTGACGATAGGCGTTGAGCTGATCGCTGAGCATATCCTTGGTTTCCAGAAATATGTCGATAGTGGTCGGGTCAAGGGTCAGTTCGTGATGACGCGCCTGATCGAGCAGGTTCTCGAACAGGTGTGTGGTCTCCTGCAGTATCGTGAAGCCGAACGTACCCGCCCCCCCCTTGATGGAGTGTGCTGCCCTAAAGATGGCATTGAGCTGTTCGCCGTCGGGATCGTTGGGATCGATCTGCAAAAGCTGCTGCTCCATGTCGCTGAGCAGCTCTTCGGCTTCGTCAAAGAATGTCTGGTAGAACTCGGAGATATCGATACTCACGCCTGATGCCCTGCCCTGCTTCTGGATTCGTACCAGCGCTCGAGTCGAGCGCACGCGAATGTGTTGTCAAAACCTGCCGGCCTGCTGTTCATTGTGCAGCGACCTGTCTGGACCCGGTGGCGTCCTCGGGCGCGTTACCCTCCCGGGTCAGCTCATTGACCGCCCCCGGGGGCTGATCACTGTCGATGACCGCCGGCGTTCCGGGTGCCATGTTTTCCTGCTCCATCATTTTCTGGGCGCGACTGTTGAGCACCAGAATGCTGATCCGACGGTTAAGCGCACTATCTTCTTCACCGGGCATGTTCATGGTGTCCGCCATGCCGATCACTCGCAGCAGCTTTTCAGGCTCCAGTCCGCCTGCCACAAGCTCGCGTCGTGAGGCGTTGGCCCGATCCGTCGAAAGCTCCCAGTTGCTGTATCCCTTGAACCCGGCTGCAAAGGGCAGATCGTCCGTATGGCCCGACAGGGTCAGCTTGTTGGGCAGCTCATTGAGCAAGGGCGCAATGGCCGTCAGGATGTCGTGCATGTAGGGCGCCACGCGCGCGCTGCCTATTTCGAACATCGGACGACGCTGACTGTCCACAAGCTGAATCCGAAGCCCTTCGGGCGTAAGGTCAAGGCGCATCTGCGAGCGCAGATCCCGCAGGGCCGGGTTTTCCTGCATCAACGCTTCGAGGCGCGCCTTGAGCCTGCTGAGTGCTGACATGTCGGCCGCCATTCCACTGTTTTGCTCGATGGTGATACGAGAACGCTCACCCTCGCTGTGCATGACGTCATCACCGCCGCCGGGAATGGCGCTATTACTGGCCGAATTACGGTCTCCGCCGGCCAGGGCCACCTTGAGCGGGGTGCGAAAATACTCACTGATCTGCTCGAATTCAGCCTTGGAGCTTCCTGCCAGAAGCCACATGACCAAAAAGAAGGCCATCATGGCCGTCATGAAGTCGGCGTAGGCAATTTTCCAGCTGCCGTGTGCACCATGGTGGCCGGCAGCCTTCTTGCGACGTACGACAATGGGACGACGATGCTGGCTCATGATTTACCCCTGACCATTGCCACTGGGCTGTGAACGAACGCTGCGTACGTGCTCTTCAAGCTCGTTGAAGCTGGGCCGCTCACTCGAGTAGAGCGCCTTGCGCCCGAACTCGACGGCAATGGGTGGCGCGTAGCCATTCAGATTGGCCAGAAGCGTGACCTTGATGCACTGCAGCATCTTCTCGACTTCGCTGATCTGATGGCGAATGTGAGTGGCCAGCGGCGTTACAAACCCATAGGCCAGCAGAATGCCCAAAAAGGTCCCTACCAGAGCGTGCGCAATCAACGGCCCGACCTCTTCCGGCGACAGCCCTTCAGCCCCAAGGGCATGGACAACGCCCATGACCGCAGCCACGATACCGAAGGCCGGCAGGCCATCACCGACGTTGGCAATACAGTTGGCAGGGATTTCAGCTTCGTGCTGGAAGGTCTCAATTTCATGATCCATCAGCGACTCGATCTCGAAGGCGTCCATATTGCCGCTGATCATCAGGCGCAGATAATCTGTCAAAAACTCCATCAGCAACGGGTCCGCCATCAGTTTGGGATAGCGCGTAAACAGCGGACTTTCCGAGGGGGATTCAACATCACGCTCAAGCGCCATCATGCCTTCCTGGCGTCCCTTGGCCAGCAGAAGATACAAAAGCGCCATGAGCTCCATGAAAAGCTCCTTGTTGTACTTCACCCCTCTCTTGAGTTTGGGGACAACCTTGAGCGTGGCCTTGATGGCTTTTCCATTATTACTGGCGATGAAGGCACCCACGGCGGCACCACAGATAATGACGACCTCGGCCGGCTGCAACAGCACGGCCAGGTGCCCACCTACCATCATGTACCCCCCGATTACCGAGGCAATAACAGCAACGTATCCAAATAATATAAGCACGGTAATTCCTCAGTATTCAGAATCTGGAGATAACATCGGCCGAAAGTGGCCCGGCTTGAGAGCCCATCCCATCAGATTCATCGGCGCAAAAGGTGGATGCCATCGCAAGCGCTGCTGGTTCGACCTGCAGGATAATATCGGCAAGATTACAGTCTTTGATGACCTTTCAAAGACAGGACTAGCTCTATAAAAAGCAGCCATTTTTCTTTTTTGGTGCCGGGCGCGCGGTCAGCATGAGGCAACAAAAAACCCCGAAAGCACAGGCTTTCGGGGCAAGGGGAAAATCGTGATCACGGCGGCGGTATTTTGCAACGACATGGGTACCGCTTGCTCAGTATTGCGTCCCGCTTTCCTTTCTGATGCGCTCTTTTTCGGCCGCGCGACGAGTTTTTCCGGCACGCGACGGAGGCTGGCAGATACCACATACAAAGTCCTGGTCAAGACTATGAGCATGATTGACGAATCTACCGCTGCACGAGGTGCAGGAGGAGAGCTGCATCATGTCACTTTCAAAAAAACGTACCAGCGTCCATGCCCGGGTCAGCCCCAGCACGGCTTCGCCATCTTCGAGCATGGAGATCTGCTCAAAGTAGAGCCGGTAGGCCTTGATGATGGCCTCCATGCGATCGCAGTGACTCTTTTCACGAAGAGAAAGGTAGATATTGTAAAAAAGCGACGAATGAATATTGGGCAGCCAGGTAATAAACCAGTCGGTCGAAAACGGCAGCATGCCTTTCGGGGGAGAAACCCCCCGCACTTCCTTGTAAAGGCGGATCAGCCGCCCACGAGAAAGATCCGTTTCGGTTTCAAGAACCTGAAGCCTAGCCCCTAGTTCGATCAGTTCAATCGCCAGCTGAATATCGCGAACTTCGTTAATAACGCTTTTATCGGCCATGGTGATGCCCCTTTTTCAGCACCACCTCCTCCTCTTCACCATGCATGCTACCGGCCAGCAGGATGGCGGCATGAGTACGCTTGAGATCGTCTTCGCGCTGCTGCGTGGTCAGCGAAGAAAGCTGGGAAGGGTCCACCAGTGCAAAATGGCACAGCAGCTGATTGGAGTTGGCGAGCTTGGCAAGCTGGGAGATGGGTAACGATGCCAGGGTATCAGCCATCTGCTCGTTCAGTTTCAATCTGAACATGGCCGAAGAGCGATCTTCATTTAATAGACGCTGTACCAGAAGCAGATAAGACAGGTTGACGTTACGAATATCGTCCAGCAGATGGCTTGTGGTCATGTTCCCTTCCCCTCGTCTTGAAAGTTTGTCCCTGGTCGCGACAGGTGCAGCGGCGATTGTTCACGCTCTTGACCGGTTGTTCGCGGCAGGTCATTGCCAGGCGAGACGACATTTGCTCTATCAAATGTAACGCCCCGTTACTTTCTGCAATATTGGCACATCACACTTTCCTACCACAACCATTTTTTTACTGGTAATAAAACAATGTTTTCTCATACTCTGGATTAGAACAGTATCAGAGAATTTACCCAATAAAATCAACGTTAGACGAAAAGGGCCCAATATGTGGCCCATTTCGTCAGTCGGGAAAGCTTTACTGTATCTTTAGGTAAACGATGTGTTGCGGGGATGTATCAGCGCGTGGAGGCGACATCCTGTTCGAGTTCATGTATCCAGCACAGGAGCTCGGCCAGTGCCAGATACAATTCCCGGGGGATGCGATCATCGAGATCGACATGTAACAAAAGATTGACCAGCTCTGCAGACTGGTGCACGTAAACGCCGCTTGCCTGCGCCTTTTCTATGATGGCATCGGCTGTCGTGCCATACCCCTTGGCCACTACCCGGGGGGCTTCGTTGCCGTCATGTGCAATAGCCACTGCGCGCTGGCGATCGGAGGGATGATCATCAGACGTCGTCATGCGGTTCCCTCTTCATGATCATTGTGACTCCGGGGCGAGAAATGCAGCGCCGTTAATTGAAGGCCTGCGCCGGCCAGCCGCTCGTCAAGATGTCGTCCCTGAACGGTCATCCACGCCAGCCAGGGAGCTTCTACACTGCCGCTGACATTGATGGTGCTGTCCTGCAGGTTGATCTCCAGATCGACATGGCCCAGCTCCGGCAGCGTCAGCTTCAGCCTTGAGCGCCAGACACGCGCCACCTCTTCTTCGCCTTCGCTGTCCGCCTCATCGGGCGCCTGCTCGATTTCCCACTGCACCGGTACCTGAGGGGTCAGAAAGCCTTCCCAGCGAATCAGCGGATAGGTCATGAGCTCCAGCTGATGACGCAGAATGCCCTGGAGGTCATCCTGCACGGAGGACAGGGTCATACCACTGTCCTGCGAAGACGTGCCGTTTCCCGACACCATTGAGACACGCTCGCTTATGGCTGCTGCCCGGACACCATGACTTGCATCGGCGCTCCCCCGGTTTCCGGGTGCAGGCGGCTGGAAAAGCCTGTTTTGCGGCTCCTTGAGCAACGCCTGCTGGTCAAACTGACCCAGCAGCCACTGGCGCAGATGGGATTCATAGAAAAGGCCGCTGTGTCGAATCTGACCGGCAAGCGTCGCCGCGAGACCGGCGGCTTCTGGCGTGCGCCCGGTGGGCAGCATGACCGTATTGGTATTAATGACGGGTGCCGTGGCCGGGAATCGTTCCAGGATGCGGGAAATGGCTCGGGCTTCGGCACTGAAGTGCGTAGTGGAAGAGCGGGAGGCGCTACTGACTTCCCTGTTTTCGGGGGCAGGATGATCGCTCGACACGGTGACCCGCGAGGCAGTCTTCCCGGCGGCTCTGGCCCTTGCCGACGCATCGTCGCTTTGACGCTGGAGTGTCTCATCCGGCGTATCCGAAGTGCCATGACGTACCGCCGGAGTGTAGGTCACGCCACCCAATGGCAGATCGGGTTGCCTTGAAGCAACCCGATCCAGATCTGCCCGACGTCCCAGGACGTTATGCAGCAAGGTATCAAGCAGTGGCGTGATCATGCTCATGACTATTCCCCCATCGGGGCGGATGTTGCACCGTAGGCGCGACTGACCTGCTGCTGCACCCGGCCCTGCCCTATCAGCTGACCGAGTTCGGCAAGCCTTTGCTGCAACAGTGTATGCAGTCGATGGTCATTTTCCAGAAGCTGCGCCAGCATTTCCCTTTTATAGGCCTGGCGGTCGCTATCCAGCGATATTGTATCCTGCGTTCGCAGACGATTGACCTCATACAGATAGTCATGCTCAAGGGCAATGAGCTCCTGCCATTGCCCTGCATCGGCATGACCAAGCATCGTCCGGCTCAGCTCGAGCGCACGCTCGTAGCCATGAATGATCAGGGCGCGTTTTTTTTCCATATCAGACTCGAGAGGCAGCAGTGGGTTGCTGTACGCCCGTGCCGATTTCCTTCCACGCACCGGCGATATCGCTTAAAAGGGTTTCCACATGCTCAAGCAGCGCCTTGTCGTTGGACACGTTGGCCTTCAGCAAGGAACGTGACATGTATTCATAAAGCGATGACAGACGCTCGGCAAGCTCCCCTCCCCGTGTCATGTCCAGACTCGCGCGCAGCCCGCCGTCGATGATGTCGATGGCTTTGGATATGGCCGTGCCCCTGCCGGCGATATCGTTGTGCTCCATGGCCCATTTGGCCTTGAAAATGGCGGCCATGGCGCCGTCGAACAGCATGACGATCAGCTGGTGCGGCGATGCACTCATCACCCCTGTCTCGACACCCACCGATGCGTAGGTGCTTGCCCCTCTCTGTGCATACATAATTGGTATCCGTCACTATGAACCGGTTAGTTTTTCGCAGCGCCATCAAGCGCAGCAAACTGCTGGGTAAGGTATGACTGTGTGTTGTTGAGCTGCGACATCAATGAATCGAGCTGCTGGAACTGTTTCTTGTAACGATCAACCGTTCTGTCGATGGTTTCCTGCATTCGCTCGCTGCGGGCTTCAAGGCTTTTAATGGAGTTTTCAAGGCCCGCCTCGGCACTACCTATCGCGCCGTTGGTTGTCAGCATTTGACTGACGCTGGTGTCGAGTCTGGCCGCAATACCGTTTTTTCCGTCTCCGACAAAAAGTCCTTTCACGCCATCCAGATTGTTGGCCAGCGCCTCGTCCAGCTTGCTCTCGTCAGTGATCTCGAGCTTGCCGCTCTTGCTAAGGTCACTGCTGAAACTGATGCCGGCTTCAAAAAGGTAATTCATGCCCTCGCCGGCCACGGTGCTGCTCATAACATTGCGCAGCGTATTTTGCACAGAGCGCACGGTACTATTGCCTGTCAGAACGCCGCTTTGGACCTTGTCGCCCTTGCTGTCAACCTCGGTCAGCGATGTAATTTTGTCGTTCAGCGTATTATAGGCCTTCACAAAATCCGTCACCGCTGTTTTGACACTTTCCGTGTCCTGGCTGACTGTCAGTTTTGTAGAAGCGCCTTCTGCAGTTGTCTCGGCAAGATTAAGGGTAACGCCCTGGATTGCCTCCTCAACCTTGTTGGTCGAACTGGTAATGGCCAGCCCGTTCACCGTCAGGGAGGCATCGGCTGCTGCAACCGTTTCGGTAGTGCCGGAAAACAGTGCACTGAGGTCACTGTTATCACTTGAAAAGGACATGGTCGATGCCGCACCAGTCGTCTCTGAACTCAGCACCAGGCGATAGGGCGTATCGCTGCCATCATTGACAATGGAAGCTGTCACACCGGCATCGGCCTTGTTAATGGCATCACGTATGCCGGACAGCGATCCGTCGGTGATATCGATAGCGGTGGACTTGTCTCCGACATTGACCGTCAACTGCCCCGTTCCGATCGCGCTTTTCGTATCAGCATGTCCGTCGGTCGCCAGGGACTGGGCCGTTGCCAGCGAATTGATCTTGATATCGTAACTGCCTGCTGCTGCACTACTGCTGGCTTCGGCCGTCAAGGCGGACCCGCTCACCTCGGTTGCAAATCCCTCATAGAGCTTGGGATCGTTCAGCTTCTGTGCCGCGGTCTGGAAGCTTTCGAGCGATTTTGTCAATTGACCAAAGCCCGACAGTTTGGCGTTGGTCGAGGAAATCTTGGAATTGATGGGTGCAAGCTTTTCCTTTTCTGCTGATTCCAGATTTGAAAGCAGCGATGTAAGGTCAAGATTGGAGCCGACACCCAGTGATTCGATGGCCATTGATAACACTCCGGAATGGGAATCCTGGCAGGCAAAAGCGGATTCGTTGTTCTCACAGGGGGAACTATCGGCAGACGCCGGCAAATGTTTAAGACAATTTATTGCCGGCGTCCCTTAAAAAGGCAGGGGAGTTCCATGTTTCATCAAGCCCTCGCCCCAGGGCGATGAAATCGGGATTGATCAGTGACTGACGCTGATTGTATTTAAGTGCCTCTTCTATCTGGAAACCATCAGGGTTGAGTCGAAGAACGGTGCCACCGGCCTCCTCGAGAATAATGTGCGCCGCACCGGTATCCCACTCACAGGTGGCTCCAGGCCTTGGATAGCAGTCGGCGGCGCCCTCTGCGATACGACAAAACTTGAGAGAGCTACCGATACCCTGCAGCTGGTACGGCGGCAGTACCTTCAACAAACGCTCGAGCGCCTCACTGCCGTGAGAGCGACTGCCGACAACGCGCAATGGCTGCCCGGGCTGCCAGGTGGCAGCAGCGATGGGTTCGGCCGTTTCACCCGAGCGCTGACGCCATGCCCCCTCCCCTCTGGCGCCGTACCACAGGGTGTCCAGGGCGGGCGCGGCAATAACGCCAAGAATCGGACGACCCTCGTATATCAACGCGATATTGACCGTAAATTCTCCGTTGCGATCGATGAACTCCCTGGTGCCATCGAGAGGATCGATCAGCCAGCAAGCAGGCCATGACAATCGATCCTCGACGTCATCAGCATCGGATTCTTCGGAAAGCATCGGCCATGAGGGTGTCAGCTCGGCCAGGCGATTTGTAATTAACTGGTGCGCTGCCAGGTCGGCCTGAGTCAGGGGGCTACTGTCAGACTTGGCAGTCACGTCTATCGAGCCCTGGTAGATGCTCATGATGGTGTCACAGGCATCCCGGGCAATGGCCTTCACGGACTCGAGCAGCTCTGTCATCGATTCATCCCTCTCCCGCATGATCTGATCACTATACAGTGCTTACCGATAACGGCCGAGTCCGCTCGACTGTCCGCATCAGCCGAATAAAGCGAATTTTGAATGCCTGATCGAACCATCAGAGTGTCAAAAACAAACAACCCCGGCACGGCGCATGGTCCGTCCGGGGTGGTCACATGTTGCAGGCAGGCCTGTTGCCTCAGGCCGCCGGCTTTTTCCTCAGCACGCCCTGATAGACCGCAGCAAGCAGCTTTTCGGGCATCAGGCGCAGAGGCGCTCTTTTAAGTATGTTCATGCACATGGTGCCGGGCCCGATGAAGCCCATGTCGAGAAATTTTTTCTGAAGCTTCACATCCTGCTTGAAATACCGCCAGCCCCGGCGCCTTGCCAGCATGCCATTACCAACGCGTGCATTGACCAGAATATCACTGACGTTGTCGATATGGCTGCCCTGACACAGCAGGCGTGCCCATAGGTAATAGTCTTCGATGCCCAGAAAATGCTGATAGCCGCCGGCCTTCAAGATAGCTGAGCGACGGAACATGACCGTCATGTGATTGACAGGGCAGCGTGAGCGCGCAAAACGTGCCACCTGCTCCTTGCCGGTGGGCAGCTCGCGGATGGCGTGAGGATTCGACGGGTCCTCATTGAACTCGGCTATGGCACCGCCCAGCATGTCCACTTCGGGATGGGCGTCCATGTAGTTGACCTGCAGCTCAAAGCGCCCCGGACAGCAATGGTCATCGGTATCCATTCTGGCAACAAGATCGTTGCGGCATTGCTCGAGCCCCGTGTTGAGCGCCTCTCCCAGTCCCTTGTTTTCCGGCAATCTGACGGAAACGATATTTAGTGTGGGACGATACTCATCAAGCGCCGCGTGCAGTTGGTCATTGACTGGCCCATCTTCAACGATAACCACTTCATCAGGCTGTACACTCTGCACCCTGATGCTTTCGAGGCATTCGCGCAAAAAGCGTGGTGACTCCTTGTCATATACGGACATCAGCACTGAAAATTTCATTGCAGCCTTTTCCTTGAATATTTCATAAAAACGGGACTTCAGCTTTTCCGGTAAACAACTATCAGATGCCTCTCGGTCTTTTAATAGCTGTTCAGACATCAGATATCCATAACTCGGCATGCCTTCGAATCACACCAATTACCGGCAATCTTAACGCTGGACATCGACATCGGCTGTGCAAAAAGAATTCGAAAAAACGCTCACATGTACAGCAGGAGTCTCACCGGAGTTTATAATTTATCATCCAAACAGGTAAGGCACTGTCATGTCAGCCTATGCAATACAAACTGCACCAACCTTCACCTTTCCCCCTGTCTTATTCTAGAACGCCCGGGTATAACGTATAGGAACCTTTTCATTAAACGTCATATGTATTATCAGGAGGATCAAAAAACCAACGCCTGCTGTCGATAAAACAATAATCATCAACATCAGGCAAAATTGGCCAATTCTATTGTAATCCTGTTGAACCCCGAATCAGAAAGCGCCTGATCGATCAATGCTTGCAATACATTAGCGACAGTTTAAAAATACCCGAAAACGATCAGAAAACTGATGGCTTGTTATCAGTACAGCGGGCCTTATAATCCGACTTCCTTGCCCTGCTTTTCCATTACTTCCCTGTACAGGGCCTGATAGTTCTGGCTCATGGCTTCACCTGTAAACTGGGCCAGATAACGGTTACGGGCACGCTCGGATAGCTGCTGGCGATGATCAATGGCACTGGAGATGGCGCTCTTGAGCGACGCCTGATCACCAACGGTAAAGAAAGCGGCTTCATTGTCACGCAGAATTTCGCGGAAGACACCGATATCGCTACAAACACAGGGCAGTCCGGCTGCCATCGCCTCGAGCAGCGCCAACCCAAAACCCTCACTGATGCTGGGCATCATGTAAACATCATAATACGGCAGAAAAGCAGAAACGTTGTCCCTGTACCCCACAAACCAGCACCGGTCTTCTACCCCCGCTTTTTCAGCCTGTGAAACAAGTTCCTGCTTGTAAGGGCCATCCCCTACAACCACAAGTGCACACTCAGGCATTCGTGAAAGTACACTGACAACCTGATCAACTCCCTTCCTCTTAATCAGATGAGCGTTGGTCCCCAGAACGTGATAGCGCCGGGATAGCTCCTCCATCCTTGACCTGTCTTCAGAAGAAAGGTCATGAACGCAGGCCAGCTCTCGAATACCGTTATGTACAACGCGTAATTTTTCGACTGGCAGACTGGGGCGATAATAATCGTAGGCATCCTGAGTCAGCACAGCTAGACCATCCATTCGACGCCAGGCTGTCATCCACAAAGGAGTAACAAAAGTAGCTGCCTTTTGACCATAAATGTTTAACAGCTCGTCCCTGACGTAGTTGTGCAGGGTCGAAACAAACACGCTTCTCCTGTTAAACAAGGAGGCATAGACCCCCAAAAAATCCGGCCTGATGCCATGTGAATGTACAACATCAAAGGGTTTAAGAAGACGAGAGTTACGGAAATCTATTTGCCTTGTCTCACAATTGACCTCCAGCGTAGGGGGGCCCCGGAAATAAAAAATCGTCGATTCAACCTCTGCAGGCAAATTGTCCACGATATTCTTGACAACGTTAGCCGGCCCGCTCGGTTTAAGTTCAGTAATAATTTGAGCAATCTTCAATGTTGACTCCAAAACTAACCGGGTAGGCGTGCTGCTGTTACAAGAAAGTTATACGCTGAGCTAAACAGGAAGGTCGGTGCGATACCCGCCATGACAAACAGCATGCGCATCAGAATCTTTTCATTCTGTGATCTAAAGCTTCGATCAAGATTTGTCGCAAAGATGGGCATGGTCACGATCAGAAGCATCATGCCGATACGCTCAGCCTGAGCCCCTCCCAAGGCGGGAATAAAAGCAATAAACGTAAATATCGAATAGGCCAGCGTGACATTGTGCTGTACAAATTTCTTTAGATTGAAATTATCAAGTACAAGACCAACGAAAGACATTGCCAGAAAAACCGCGAGATACGCATAAGTCAACGACAACCCTGTAGAGGAAGACGATTTCGCAAGCTCTGAGTCCCCAAACGACGAATAATAAACACCCGCCAACATCACCAGATAAAGGAGACTAAATATACCTTTATGGAAAAGGCTGATCCTTGGAGTCGCCATGCCGCTGGTAACAGCAAAAATATAAAGCAGTGGCATATAAACGATCGCAGCATTGTGTGTAAACAATGCTAACAGACCAAAGAACCCTGCCACCACAAGGTTTCTGACGCCGAAAAAGGCGAACAATACGAACGCACACGCAATCAATTGGCGATAAACGTTTTGATACCCCATCAACAGTGGAAAAAACACTATTAAAAAGGGTATGACATACATGGGGACTCTGTTACTCAAATGTCGATTACCCATTGCATAAAACAACAGAGTAAGCCAGATCATGTCAATGACCCACAGTGTTACAATGTCATCCTGAATCAGGCTATACAGGTAGCTTGAGCCAAACCAGTATACGAATTCTCTTGTGTAATATGTTGTCGCTGTCGCAAAATCGAAATTATAGGTAAGATATTGAGCATACCCTACCATGTCGTAGTCGAACCCCGAAGTTCTGACGACCCACAGATAGTAAGCGGCAATTGCATAAGTAAGTATAATTAGCGGCGTTCTCTTATTGAGAAAACAATAAAAGAACGCAAGACCACACAACACAAGGTACCATGTAAGCTCAGCAGTCATATGTTAACCCGTCAGGATTTTTTTAATCTGGCAATGGCTTTATAAGTGCCAAGCAAATGAGGCAACAAAAAGAAGAGACCAATCCTATCAAGCATATCACCTGCCAACTTGATCGTTTTGAACTTCGGCTTCAAAAGCTTTGGCATGATGCGATCGGAAAAGAAGCGATAGGCATCATGATCCTTCAAAAGGGCTGCCAGCACAAAGTGACGCTTGGCAAAGCCACTGATATGCTTCGGATCTACAAGGTATTTTTCCATGAACACCTTGCTGGCTGCCATATTCATTGACCCACTCATTCGTCCACCACGTTCGCAGTTCAAGCGTACCCCGGGCACGGGATCATACCCCCAGGACCTGCTGTGCTCGGCGGTATCGATCAAAAACCCCCAGTCCTGGTGCTTGTTCAAGCTTTCATTGAAGCGAAAGACTTGCTTTCGATCAGCCAGAAAGCTGATGGTCGATGTCCTTATGTCCTTGTCTTCAATGAAGAGATAATGCCTAGGGTCATGAATATCAGGTCGTTCAATGAAATCCTTTTCCCCATCGATTGAAACATTGGTATAAGCACCAAAGCAGAAATCATGCTCTCCCTGACACATGAATTCCAGACGCTCGGTTATATATCCCGGCTTGAAATGATCATCAGAATCCAGTAAAAAAATATAAGTTCCTGAAGCATGATCAATACCGATATTTCTCGACACAGCCGCGTTGGATTTTTCTTCCTTCCTGACCAGAACAGTATGCGGCGACTCATTGACGATGGAAGACAATTTCTCGATATCGTTAGAGCAATCGTCTACCAGAATCACTTCATAGTCGTGGTCGTGTGCAGATCGATGAACACTATCAAGTGTTTCCTTGATAAAGCTACTACTCTGATACGTCGGGATGACTACTGATATTTTCATTTTCCGGATCCGGTTACCCTGCAATCAACTTCATTTTTCTTAACGGTTTTTGCAACACTTTTGCGAAAAAGGTCGCAGACTCATTTTTAAAAACAAGCCCGATCGCCAACCCTAAAAACAGTTGAACAAAACCAAAGAGCGCCAAGCTCAAAAAGCTGCTCAGGGTTTTATTTTCTATAAACTCAAACGGCGACGGCATTATCCAGGTCATCAGAAGCATGACAGCCAGCAAGACAACAGCAAGTAAAGTCGTGGAAGGCAGCCCCTTTAAAACGAGGCCTATTCTAAAATTTTCGTTTTTAACATGCAGCAACCAGAAGCACTGTATAAAATTGAGAACACTGGCCATCGACAGCAGAAAGGCCACCAAATATAGATTATTTAAATAGACCCCGGTAGCGATGGCCAACACGCTGGTAATGGATGAAAAAACGCCACAATAGAACAGGGATTTTGTCTGTCCCAGCGTTTGCCATATTCCGCCCGTTGTAGCCAGTACGATCTGGAACACTAAAAAGGGCGTCAGGCACTGCAGTATAACGGCCGATCTTTCCCAGCCGGGGCCGTAAAGAACATATATGATCTTGTCGGCGAACAGGAAAATGTAAATGGCAACAAAAAACCCCAGCAACAGAATTTTATTGACGAGGCCATTATAGCTTTCCGCAATTTCCTTTTGGCCAAAGGTACTATATACCGGTTGGAGGGCCGCTGTTGCGATACCTGCTATGTTCTGAATAGGAAGCATCATCAAGCGATAGGCCATGTCATAAAGGCCGACTGCTGCTTCGCCAATAAATTTAGAAATCAGGATCTTGTCAGAGTTCCTGGAAAAATAATTCAGAAAATTGAACATGAATTGATACGTGGAAAATCCGAGCACTGTCTTGAAACCGCTCAAGGCAATACGACCGATTAAATTACGCCAGCCCGCATAGATACAGACCAGAGCAAACCTCATACCCGTATGAACAATGGATTTCCAAACGAGTGCATAAACACCATACCCCTTATACGCCATCAGACAGGCAATAGCACCGGACACCAGCGCACTGATCAGGGTGATGATGGCAACAGCACTGAATCTCTTTGCTCGCCTTAACAGAGTTTCAGGAACGATAGAAACAACGGAAAATAAAATCATGATGCCAATTAACGGCATCACCCCATAATAAATGTCATTTCCAAAAAAATCGACCGCAACAAATGATCCCGCTGAAAATATAAAATACAGCACCAGCCCCAATATAAAACAAAATATAAAGAGACCGCGTATTTCTTCCGTTGTCAGTTCCTTATGGTAAATGATGGCCGGACCGAGCCCCATCTCCCCCAACAGATTAAAGAAAAAAATAATGACCATAATGGTGGCCACAACACCAAACTCGCTTGGTGTCAAAAACCTGGCCAGCACCATGGTAACAGCAAACTGTACGATCAGGTTTGAGTACTTTTCGATGAAGCCAAAAAAGAAACCGGATTTCAGGTCGCGGTTCATCGCCTCCTTATCACTCATGTAACTTCCTCATGAACCGCGGTATAGCTCAAGTATTTTTTCACGATTAATATTGGTACTGAAATTCGACAACAAATCGTTGACCTGCTCCTCCTTGAGGGGCGGATGATCACTTTCGATAACATCTACTACCGCCTGATAAATGGCCTGACTACTCTTGGCGCTGATAATTTGCGTCATGGGCTGATAGGGAGCGCCACAGATCGTATCAGGGAGTCCACCGCTATCCGTCACGACGACAGGCAGCCCTACCGATATTGCTTCGAGGACAGCGATTCCAAAACTTTCTTCCTGGCCGGTTTCTTCATCCTGAATGGAAGACTGGATATAGATATCGCTGGAAGACAGCTCTTCAAAAATCTTTTCACGAGGAAGATCGATTCTGAATTCGACAGCGTCCTTTACTCCCAGCTCCACCGCCTGTTGACGCAAAGTGCTCTCCAGTGGGCCAAACCCGATCAACTTGAGCTTAACCCGTCCGTATCCATTTTTATGAAGCTTTGACAAGGCATCAATCAGATAGGCTTGCCCCTTGAACCCCACGAAGCGTCCGACATTAACGACAGATACTTCTTTATCGGCATCGATTTTTTTTTCTTCAAAATCTGCCATCGAAATATTAACGCAGTTGGGCACCACGGCAATTTTATTTTCTGCAATACCAAATATGTCCTGCAGCTTTTTTTTCAAATAGTGCGAGGGCGCTGTAAAACAGATGTTATCATGCTGTTGACACTTATAAACCTTCTCCACGTAACCCGGCTGACCGTATAGCTTATTATTTACTACATCGATGCCGTGAGTGGAGATAATAACCCGACCACGAAACCCTTCCTGGATAGCATCATGGATATTTTCAAAAAAATAATTGAAATGACTATGCAGCACGTCGGGGCGCACTTCTGCGATAACCTTTTGTAACTTTTTTTTCTCGAAGACATGATAGTCGTTAAATAGCTTTCTACGCCCTCGCTTCAAGATTTTTTCAAATATATTTCTGCGATCAATGTTAAAGCTGATAACTTTACTAAAGGGGCGCTCGACTCTGTTAATGTGTCGATTGGTTACAACATGGTTGTCCACGCCCATTTCTTCCATATCAACGATCAGATCATAAATGAACGTCTCGGAAGAATTGGAGAAGTCAGAAACGAGATGAAGCACTTTCATCAAGAGATGTCCTTGTTAATGGTTTCCCTGTATTTCTGAAGCTCTTCATCGTCGCCGTGCTGAAAATAGCCGTATTTATCGTTAAAATTGACGGGTTTGGTGCGACCAAAACCGAACGGAAACACATCATACCCTTTTGCGTATTTGAACAACCAGTACTGCAGCTTATTGAGCACCTTGTTTTTGAGCGTACTATGGTCGCGTTGATAAAATAATTTTTCCGGCAACCATTGCGCTATTTTTGTGGATGCCATGGCAAATTTCATTTCAGGCGTAATGACTTCGTCAGTCGCCTTTATTCGGGCGTAAGCATTTAAAAACCCGGGGATCGCGGACTTTCGAATGATCATCATGGACTGCTGAAGTGGCTGCGGCGTATTGCCCCTGTCGCCGAACATGAAGTCGGAAGTCATATTGTCGATGGCATGCTCGACGATGCCTTCGCCGAAAAGCAGCGCGTCCTGTTCAACATACACCCAGTAATCCGCTTCACTGGCGTAAGCATATGCCAA
Source organism: Kushneria sp. AK178 (assembly GCF_053903105.1). Lineage (NCBI taxonomy): Bacteria > Pseudomonadati > Pseudomonadota > Gammaproteobacteria > Oceanospirillales > Halomonadaceae > Kushneria > Kushneria sp. AK178. The sequence goes on from NZ_CP096381.1 coordinate 2,014,305, forward strand.
CCCAACAAAAAAACATCTTGTGCAACCGGCATACTTCCCTGAATGGCTGGTGGAATGCCCGCCATTGATATCCATGCTGACAAATTCCATACGATCGTCGTCAGGCAGCTCAGGGATTGTGGGTGAAGCCGAATCAACCACGATGATTTTTACAGGCGACGTATGACGATTGATTGATTCATACCATTCGCGAAAAAAAGCGACGCCTCTTATCTCGCTTGAGCCATATTCAACTCTTTTTTCATTTTCAGGTGTCGTTTCACCGCACCACCAACCAGAGTTGAGTATATAACTATATTTAGACATGCTTATCCCACATAGTACGAATCCTTTTGCCATACAATATATTCATATCGCATGGCACGTCATGAAGCTCTGTTCAGTCTGACTAACCGTTTACCATAAAACAAAATTCTGAGTGTTGACCGCAAAGCCAACACTCAGAAAAAAAGAGCCCCAACAATCTTACCTGGCGCCGAACCCTGTTAGCATGGTCTTTATCGTACGAATAACGATCAGTACATCCAGCCAGAATGAAAAATTCTTGATGTAGTAGAAGTCATGCTCAAGTTTTTTCGTCATTCCTTCTACTTCAGCGGCGTAGCCAAGCTCGACCTGGGCCCACCCGGAAATTCCGGGGCGCACGACATGGCGGTAATTAAAGAAGGGAACATCACGTTCATACCATTCCGCCAGACTGCATGATTCAGGCCTCGGTCCAATCAGACTCATGTCACCCTTGAGTACGTTAAGGAGTTGAGGCAGCTCATCAATGCGGTATTTCCTGATGATGCGCCCAACGCGTGTAATACGCGGATCCTCCCCTTCAGAGGTAAACCCGAGCCCTTCATGGTTCATGTACATGCTACGAAACTTGAACAGCTTGAACGGACGGCAATGAAATCCCATACGCTGCTGGTTGAAAAAGGCCGGCCCCGGATCGTCCCTTTTGATGATAATGATGGTAGCAAGCATGATCGGCAATACGACCGGCAGCACCAGCAACACACCAAAAATATCGATCATTCGCTTGGCAAGCTCATAATTCTCGCTGGGCATCAGGCTGCCATACTTGTTTTCATACAAGTGATCGAGATGCACTCGCCCTGTCAACGATTCATGTACCTGTCGGGCGTTGAATACAGGGATACGATGAATCGTGCAATCGGCCAGAAATTTCTGCCAGTTATCGTCCAGATCGGCCCGAAGATCCGCGACAACACCATCGACACGCATCGTTTCAAGGTCGGGTTTTTCCAGCCAGCGCCAGTCAACGCTCTTGTCATGACAAAACTCGTGGACACGACCGAAAGGCACAACAGCGAGCTTTCGCGTCCTGTAACGAGTACTGAGCTGATACCCCACCGAGCAGTAAAGTACTGCAATCAGATAGGACAGAACGATCTGCGTTGTTGCGATGTCAATCTGTAGGCTCAGTAGAACGGCCATCATCACAATGTAGGACATTGTGATAAACGGGATAATATATAAAAAAGCTCTGGTCCTGGGAAAATGAACAAGGCGATGCACGGCAATAATGGCTACCAGATAAGCCAGAGCCGTACCCAGTAGTGTAATACAACGCTCAGCCTGCCATTCCGCCAGCAGACTCCAGTTCCACTGAAACATCGCCGGCAACAGCACGGCGATAATCAACCCCAGCGCCTGATTAAAGCGATAGCTTAGTAGAAGCTTTTCATACCACCGTGAATGGCGACGATTTTGTTCCATGAAATTCGTGAACGTATCCATGTTGCGTTTCTCATTTCCAAAATGACTGCTCTGCCTGAGGCAGAGCAGTCACGGGCGTTCTCGTGGTCTTACGACTTCTTGCCATAGCTATAGTGGTAATTTCCATAGTTACCACCATAACGATGAGATGCCGTCTGCTCCATACCGTTGAGAACGGTCCCCTTGATTTCCACACCACTGTGCTCGAATCGACGCCGGGCCTGTTCGATTTCAGCGGGAGGGTTCACGCCATAGCGGGCGAGCAACATGTTGGTCCCTGACTGCTTGCCGATAATGGCAGCGTCCGTTACGGCCAGAATGGGAGGAGTGTCGATGATGATCAGATCGTAATGCTGATCTGCCCACGCCAGCAGTTCACTAAACCCTGCACTCATCAGCAGTTCGGCCGGATTCGGCGGTGCAGCACCTCGAGAAATAAAGTCAAGTCCTTCAACGCCGCCGGAACGTACGACCTCGGAAGCTGTTGTCCTGCGCGCCAGGATATCGCTCAGACCGTTTTCCGAGCGCCCCTTGAAGACGTGATGCAGATGGCCCATACGCATATCGGCATCGATAACCAGTACGCGCTGACCTGCCTGAGCACAGACCACGCCCAGATTGGATACCACGAAACTCTTGCCGGCACCCGGACTGGCGCTGCTGATCATGAGGCGAGCATTGGGCGCTTCCATCATGGCAAAGTGCAGGCTGGTTCGCAGACTGCGTACGGCCTCAACCGCCTGGTCATCGGAATTGCGCAGTGCCAGAACACCGGTATCCACCGTGTTTCTGCTGCCCTGCTGACGCCCAAGACGCAAGCCACGATTGCCACGAACCCTTTTTACCAGACCGCCCTGATTGCCGCTGAGCGGTACAGAGGCATAAACGGGCATGCCAAGCTGTTCAAGCTGCTCGGGGCTTTCGATGCCACGATTCATGATACGACGGATCAGGACCACAATAATGGCCACAACCAGTCCCAGCACGAAGGCGATAACGGTAATGAACGTCTTGCGCGGTGCTACCGGGCTGTTTTGCAGTGTTGAATCATCAATGATACGGACGTTACCTACAGCGCCTGCCTTGGCGATGTTCATTTCCTGCATGCGATTGAGCATCTGAACGTACATTTCCTGATTGACGTTCACATCGCGCTGGAGTCTCAGAACCTCCTGCTGAGTTTCGGGAAGGCTATCAACACGCTCCTGTAAGCGATCCTTTTCGGCATTGAGCTCTTCACGCTTTTGCAGCAGCGCTTGATACTGAGGATGGCTCTTGTTGAAACGGCGTGATAGATCCGCTTCGTCAAATCTGAGCTGATTGAGCTGATTGTCGATGTTGACGATCTGGTTCAGTACCGAGGACGTTTCCTGATCCAGGTCCACCGAGTCCTGATTAACACGGTAATTGTTCAGCTTGTTTTCGGCTTCAACGAGGCTCTCTCTGACGCGCGGTGCCTGCTGATTAAGGAAGTCGAGACTTTTTTGAGCTTCAGCAGACTGCCTTTCAATATTCTGCGTGATGTAGATATCGGTGATGGCCTTGAGGCTTTCACGGATCTCGTTACGATCAGTGCCGTTGAGCGTCAGCCGCAGGATCCCCGTGCCGGAGCGACCCACTTCCTCAACCTCAAAACGGCTGCGTAAACCATTGATGGTTGATAGACGTGAGCGTTTGACGACGTTGAACTCAGCGCCCTGACCGGCGGTCATGTCCATGACTCGCATTTCAACGTTGCCATCACGCGACTGCGCCAGCTCACCTACCCGGCCTTCCAGAATCAGGTTGCCGTCGTCACGCAGCTCATAGCGATCGTTACCCTGTGACCGGATGGTAAGTGATTTGTTGATCCAGCTGTCCGGCACAACAAACCGGGTCACATTGATACTCTCGCCTGCCCAGACGGAAGACCAGCCCTCGGCAAAGGAAGGACGATCAATGCCTCGACGTGCCAGCGTATCTCCAAGCACGGGAAGTCCTTCCGGGGTAATGCTCAACTGAAGGTTGAGACGATCAACCGCCTGCCCCAGTACCATTCGCGAAGCAAGAATCTGCATTTCGGAAGTTGAGCGAGGCGTATCTCCAAAGACACCCAGGTTCTGAATCGGGTTACTGGCCGGGTTGGCACGTCCTTCTATCTCAAGAAGCGCATCACTTTGGTAGACGGGCGTTTTAAACGTGACATAGAGAATGCCGAAAAACGTAAAGACGCATACGATCAGGGCGATTAGCCACTTGTTATCGATCATCAGACCGAAAAGGCGGCCTAGATCAAGCTCATCGCCGGAATCGGCTGACTGATATCGTTCAGTATTCGAGGCCATATTGATTTATCACTGATTCCATTTACGAAATGGTACATGAGCATATCTGTCAGTTTTATGCAGCGCTCATTTCCGATACTGCCGCTTCAAGAGTTGCGCTATCCGTGCACCGGATAGCGCACAACCCTTAAAGGTCGTTGTAATCATCAACCGAGCCGATCGACTGACGCGTCAGGTTGGTCGAGGGCAGTAGCTGACTGATAACACGGTTCCAGCGAGTGATTGGTGCAGTTGTGACATACACAATATCCTGCGGCTCGAGCTGGAATTCCGTGCCAATAACGAACGAAGCTGCGTTGCTGGCATCGAGCTGGTAGACCGTAGCCATCTTGTCACCCGGCCCACCCTGCCTGATAACGAAGATACCCGAAGCTCTTGCTTCCACTTCATCGATGCCACCGGACTGGCTCAGCGCATCAACCAGACTGAACCGATGGCCTCCCATCGGCAAATCCTGAGGTCTAAGTACTTCACCCAGAACATAAACCTTCTGTGAGCCGACATCAGGAATATGCAGCACATCACCATCTTCCAGCAGGCGGTTCTGGCTCATCTGTCCGTTTTGAAGCATGTCATAGACGTTAATGATCTCTTCCTGACCATTATTGTGCGTCAATACGACATGATGCCAGTCGGCGTTCTCGTTAAGGCCACCTGCGCTGGTAATGGCATCAAGTACCGTGAGCGGTGTATTGGTAATCGGCTGCTGGCCGGGATTGGACACCTGTCCGCTTACATAGGCCTTCTGGGACTGGAAACTGGCGATATTGACTTCGACTTGAGGCTCGGCGATGTAGTCCGCCAGTGCTGACGATATCTGTCTGCGTACCTCCGACACGTTTTTGCCAGCGACCTGTAAACGCCCCACATAGGGATAGAAGATGGTGCCATCACTGTGCACCACATTCCCTGTTTCTACCGGGCTGCGCTCGCCACCTGCAGGGATCGTCAGTTCGGGATGGTCGTAAACAACGATATTGAGAATATCGCCCTTGCCAATTCGATAATCATAATCCCTGGCATCGAACTTCAGCTCTTCAGATGCCTCTTTCAGGCTTCGCTGGGAGCTGACCTCCTTGCGCGCAGCATTTTGCGCCTGCACAAGACCAAAGGTGATGGGCTGGACATCTACCAGATCATCGATGGGTGGCCCCGACTGTTCATAGGGCATATCACTGCCGGGAGAAAAGGCACAACCTCCCAGCACAAGGGAACTCCCCAACAAGGCACAACTCAGCAGCCGCTTCATTAACCGCTTACTCCTGTCAAAATTATTCCGGCGCCTGGACACGCTACCGCCACGGAATGTTCATACTGGCGTGTTTCCGAGGCCATAAGATACCGCCGATGTCGCTTTTCTACCCGACGCCTGTCGGGCGGTATCGCATGATGCAGCAGTCCATGACTGCAAGTCGAATCGACGCCTCAATAACATGACCTGACCTGATTAAAGAAATCGGCAAAAGAGCCTGCAGCCTTTAATTAAAGGTCAGATAAAATTATTCAGACTTCTGGATTGCTGTCGATGCTATCAGACCCCCATGGGCGGGGGTATGCTGCTTTGCGCATCATTATTTCGGAATTCTACAGCACCAGCATCCTGCCGGCCATTAATCGCACTCCGTTTTGTGAATCATCATGTCACGCCATGTTACATGAAATTCTGGGAGCACTCGCTTCATCGACGCTTCGACGGCAGACTGAATATTTTAAACACAGGATATGACAGGATTTGTGCAGGACACATCATGCCCTCAAGAAAACGTCGCCTAGAGTCACAATAGCACGACAGACCTGCAGTGGGATAACCGTATATCCACTTATCGAATCGATGTAAAGCGGCAGGTATAAAAAAGGCCGCTTATAAAGCGGCCTTTTGACAATGCTTCTACTCGGTACGTTCAAGCCATTGCTCGACCGTGTCGTTACCGTATTCTTCTTTCCATGCCTTGAGTGTTTTCTGATTACCGCCGCGGGTTTCCACGACTTCGCCGGTATGTGGATTACGATACACTTTCAGCTTGCGCTTGCGCCGGCCCGCCCCCTGACTTTCGGACGCGGATGGCTGCCCTGCAGCGGGCTGTTCGCTGCCGGGATCAAGAATCCCGATGACATCAGCGGCTGTCTTGTTGTGGGTCTGCATGAGTTGCTCAAGCTGTTCCTTGAACTCAAGCTCACCCTTGAGCCTCTGATCCTGCTCGAGCTGCTGCAACTCATCACGCAGTTGCTTCAGCAGTTGTTCCTTTTTCATGTATTCATTTAACAGCGACATTACCGACCTCTTCAGCTAATACACATCTCTTGATGAGATGTCGACCCTGCGGCCCATTAAAATAGTTTTAACCTCTGATTTTTGGATAATACGTCAAAACAAAAGCACTTTAAAGTAAAATCTGGCGTTAAAGCTCCCTGAATGACTATCAACGTTATATAACTGTGCCATATCTACCATTATTAATATTAGGCAAATATGCCGAAATGACTCGGTAATGAGAAAGGCGCACTGCATCTACGCTGAGTTGCTTAGTGGTATATTATTACTCATTGCATTGAGGCAGGCGAGATATTATAGCGCCAAGGGGGCGGCAACCATCCAGGGTAATGCTCTTTTCATGGTTCAGGCATCCCTGTTTACAGTCCGGCAGGTCTATAGTATGTATATTCATACAGACATTTTCGGGATTCGTGATGCGCAAGATACTTCACGCTGACTGCGACTGTTTCTATGCAGCTGTCGAAATGCGTGATAACCCCTCCCTGATAGACATTCCCTTGGTGATCGGCGGGCGATCAGAGCACCGGGGGGTCGTAGCGACGTGCAATTATCCGGCTCGTGAATACGGTATACGCTCCGCCATGTCCATGGCACAGGCGAAAAGGCTCTGCCCACACCTGCAACGCCTGAGCCCCGATTTCGACAAATACCGTCGGGTTTCGCATCAGGTACAGGAGATATTTCGCGAGCTGACGCCCGTTATCGAGCCACTATCACTCGATGAAGCCTTTCTGGATGTCTCACACGTCAAACGCATGCAGGGTAGCGCTACCTGGATGGCAAAATGGCTCAAACAGGAAGTGCAACGACGCGTGGGCATCACCATTTCCGTAGGGGGCGCCCCCAACAAGTTTCTTGCCAAGATTGCCAGTGACTGGGAAAAGCCCGACGGTCTTTACGTCATCCCCCCTGATCGAATACCGGCATTTCTGGATCATCTCTCCATTACCAGACTTCATGGTGTGGGGCCGGCGACGGCGAAAAGGCTCGAAGCACAGGGGATTCATACCTGCCGGGACCTGAAGGCCGTCGAACTTGCGACACTTCTGGAGGAATTCGGCAAGTTTGGCGGACGCCTTCATGAACTGGCTCGAGGCATCGACGAACGTCCGGTCAAGGTCGAAAGAGAGAGAAAGTCCATCAGCGTGGAAACCACGTTCGATCGTGACCTCCCCGGCATGACGGCATGCCGTGAAAAAATCGCCGACCTCGTCACACGTCTGGAAGAGCGCATCGCACGTTATCAGCATCCGGCGATCAACAAGCTTTTTGTCAAGATACGCTTTGATGACTTTTCGATCACCACCATGGAGAGCGCGGGCCAGGTCCCCGAACTGGAACGTTTCCTGCCACTGTTTGATACGGCCTGGCAACGAGCGGAACGTCCGGTAAGGCTACTGGGCGTTGGCGTCAGACTGATATCAGAAGATGCTCAGCGGCAGCTGGGCCTTTTTTGAATCACCGGCCAGCTGCCGTCGATACCGGCATTCAGGAGAAAACGACTGTCTTGTTGCCGTCGATCAGCACCCTGTCCTGTAGATGCCAGCGCACCCCCCGCGCCAGCACGGATTTTTCTATATCCCGTCCCAGCCGGACCAGATCACTGGTGGTATGACAATGCGTCACGCGCTGGATGTCCTGCTCGATGATGGGGCCGGCGTCCAGCTCCTGAGTCACATAGTGACAGGTAGCACCGATCAGTTTTACGCCACGCGCATGCGCCTGATGATAGGGTTTTGCTCCGGCAAAGGAAGGCAGAAAGCTGTGATGAATATTGATGATCTGCCCGCTGTAACGCTCGCACAGCGAAGGCGGAATAATCTGCATGTAACGTGCCAGCACGATCGTATCGGCCCGACTGTCTTCAATCACACGCTCGATATCTGAAAAGGCAGACGCCTTGTCATCAGCGAATACCGGAATATGGTGATACTCGATGCCGTGCCATTCGACCACGCTGCGCATATCGTCATGATTGGAAATCACGCCGACGATATCGCAGTCAAGCTCGCCGGCCGTCCAGCGATACAGAAGATCCACCAGGCAGTGCGACTCACGTGACACCATGATCATCAGGCGTCGACGCCTTTGCTCGCCGTCGCGCCATTGCCACTGCATGTCGAACTCTTCGGCAATTTGTGCAAAGTCGCGACGAAAGGCATCACTGCCAGCATCCATGTGCCGGGTCTCGACTTCATAGCGCATGAAAAAGCGCCCGGTTTCCAGATCGGAGTGCTGATTGGCTTCGGTAATAGAGCCACCCTTCTCGGCGATAAACGACGAAACACGCGCCACAATACCAACACGATCAGGGCAGGTTACCACTAGACGACAAAGGGACATCAGGCTCACGCTACTTGTTCAAAGGCAGGAATTGTAGCGAATTCAGAGGCTTTTGAGCAGTGTTCGTTGTGACCATCTGACGCGTTGCGTATAGTTGATGACAAACCATTGCCGGACCCGCCATGGATCAGACTCGCGTACAAGTTCGTCCCCGTCGCCGTTCCGAGATTGAACTATTACCGCTTGGCGGCTGCGGTGAAATCGGCATGAATCTGATGCTTTACGGTTTTCAGTCTCGATGGCTGATCGTCGATTGCGGCATGGCCCTGCGTCAGGACCTCCCTGATACGCCCCTGCAGATCCCCGATCTCTCTTCGCTGTCAACGCTTGGCATCCGGCCTGAAGCCATTGTCATCACGCACGGGCATGAGGATCATCTTGGCGCGCTGGGCTGGTTATGGCCCCGCCTTGGCTGCCCGATATATGCAACGCCTCTGGCAGCAGGCATCGCGCGGCAAAAGCTTGTGGAACAGGGTCTGGCAACGGATGCCATCAGGGTTTTCAAACCCGGCGCAAGCTTTGATGCGGGCCCCTTTTCCGTACAAAGCATCAACGTTGCCCACTCCATACCCGAAAGCGTTTCACTGCTGCTGGAAGTTGATCGACACCGCATCCTGCATACCGGTGACTGGAAAATCGATCCTCAGCCGGTACTGGGAGCCCGGACGCTCGAGCAGGACTTCACCAGCATTGCGCCCGTTGACCTCGTGGTGGGTGACTCTACCAACGCCACGGTAGAGACGCATTCGCGCAGCGAAGGCGACGTGGCAGCCACGCTCGAACAGCTCATGGCAGGGTGTGAAGGACGTATCGTGGTCAGCTGTTTTGCCAGCAACCTGGCCCGCATTCTCGCAACAGGACGTGCGGCACGCCGCCATCATCGACGCATCGCCCTGCTGGGCCGGGCAATGGAAAAGATGGTACGGCTGGGACGCGAGCTTGGCTATCTGGATGATTTTCCTGAGACGGTCCCACTGTCCGATATTGGCTACCTTCCTTCAGAAGAAATCCTGATTCTGGCAACCGGAAGCCAGGGCGAGCCTCGTGCGGCCCTCTCGCGCCTGGCCGCCAACCAGCACTTCGCCCTCGAGATCGATCCCGGCGACTGCATCATTTTCTCGTCGCGCGCCATTCCCGGCAATGAAAGGGCGGTCACGCGACTCCAGCAGGCCTTCACGCAAAGGGGCGCGCAGGTATTCAATGATGAGACACACCCGGGCCTGCACGCCTCCGGTCACCCCGGGCGTGATGAACTGATTAGCCTCTACCAGTGGGTTCGCCCTGCTCATCTGCTGCCCGTACATGGCGAAACTGTCCATCAAAAGGCGCACTGCGACATTGCCGAAACGCTGGGTATTGAGAGCGTCATGCAGCCCGTCAACGGTCAGTGGCTGCGCTGGAACGGCAAGCGCATGACCACGCAGGATACGCTGACCCTGTCACCGGTGATCATCTCTCAGCGCAAGCGAGCCAGAAAGCCCTCAAAACGCCAGAACGATACGGTCATTGTACTGCCGGTCAGTTATCAGGCTGATACACAGCAGTGGCAACGGATAGGCAGGATGCTGATCGATAGTCAGATCGACGCCTTCGTGGATGAGGAAACGCTGGGAGACTGGATGGATATCACTCTGGAGGGAATGACGGCACAAACGCCCCGGGAGCTATCGCATCGGCTCGAAGAACTGGCCGCTCAGTGGCTCAGGGAACAGCTACGACAATCATCCAGCGTCACGATCGATGTCGTCGATACCACCCTGCAGCAATAATGCCGGCCCCTTATTGATAAAAGCCGTGCAGCCATCACGGCTTTTCATGAAAAACGGGTAATCCACGCAGGGAATATGATGCCGGATAACCGGGGCTGCTCAGGCATTGGCATCCTTGGGGGGCCGGCCTCGACGCTTTTTGGGCTGCTCGTTGCCGACAAGATCGTTAACGGACAGACCGGCATCCGTCATGGCCGCGCGAATTTCGGCAAGCTTCTGCTCCTTGCTGGCCTCTTCTTCGCGGCGCTTTTGCTCTTCTTCCTGCTTTTGTGTCATCACCTCATCAATGATTTCCGACAGCTTGCTCAACTGTTCCATGCTCAATTGGCGCGCCGCGGCTCTTGCAACATTCTTGTTGCGGGCGATCTTTTCCAGTGTCTCTGTCGACATATCCATCACTCCAAATAAAAGACATGGTTTTCCAGTAGTATATACCCTGAAAAAGGGTTATCAATTATTCAGCGTAAAGAAAAGGGCCAACATGTGTTGGCCCTTTTTCCATAAAAGCGCAGTGCCCTAGCCGCCTGTCATATTCATGAATCTAACGATCTGCACATCACCATCGGTCGTGAAATGATGGCGATGAGGCTTGAGTGACATCGACTCGCGAATGCGCTGTTTCAAGGGTTCTATTTCACCCGGATTCGCCCGAATGACTTCACGTAAATCCGTGGAGTGCTCATTGCCAAGACAAAGCAGCAGCCTGCCCTCACAGGTCACGCGCACCCGGTTACAGCTGTCGCAGAAATTGTGGCTGTGGGGCGAAATAAACCCGATGCGCGAATCGCTGTCGGCCATTCGGCAGTAGCGCGACGGCCCGCCCGAGCTTTCCGGAGAATCCAGCAGCGGATAGCGGCTTTCAATGATGTCGCGCACTTCATCGCTGGAGCAAAAGGTTTCCTGACGCGAATGTTCCGAGACCTCCCCCAGCGGCATCTCCTCGATAAAGCTGATGTCGATCCCTTCATCGCGAGCGAACTCTACCAGATCCAGTATTTCGTCATCGTTGCGCCCCTTCAGGATAACGGTATTAAGTTTGATACGCTCAAAGCCTGCCTCCTTTGCAGCGCGAATACCGTCGATGACCTTATCAAGATTACCGGTACGGGTGAGCTCCTTGAAACGCTCGGGTTTCAGGGAGTCCAGGCTGATATTGAGTCGCTGCATGCCTGACTGGCGCAGTGACGGTGCATAGCGTCTCAACTGGGCACCGTTGGTCGTCATGGTAAAGTCACGAAGCCCCTCCAGCGCCCCGATATTACCGACCAGCTCATCAATGTTACGACGAACCAGTGGCTCCCCACCGGTCAGACGAATCTTTTCCACACCCAGCTCGGTAAAGGCCTGCGCAACGAGCGAGATTTCCTCGATGGAAAGTACCTGATCACGAGGGAGAAAGGTCATCTCCTCACTCATGCAGTAGACGCAGCGAAAATCGCAGCGATCCGTTACGGAAATGCGGACATATTTGATACGACGATCAAAATCATCAATCAGTTCACTCATTGCTGCTCCCAGCGCTTCAACGACGCCAGATCGCTTTCACGCTCGCTGACCCAGTAAGCGCCATTATGGGTATGTTCCTTTTTCCAGAAGGGCGCACTGGTCTTTAAAAAATCCATGATAAAGGCGCAGGCCTCGAAGGCGGCATGACGATGCGCCGTGCTGACAAGTACCGCCACGATATCGTCTCCGGGCGTCATGTAACCGATACGGTGAACCACGATGACATCATTGATCTGCCAGCGCGCGTGCGCCTGCTCAACGACCTCTTCCAGCGCCTTTTCGGTCATGCCCGGATAGTGCTCGAGCGTCAGTGCCGTCACATCCGGCGATTCATTGAAATCCCTGACCCGACCCACGAAGCTGACCACGGCGCCGGTACCGTGACTGCCTTCCGAAAGGCTTTTGTAGAGTGCACCGATGTCGAAAGGCTCATGCTGAATCGTAATCATGTCGTGCTGCTGATGGTCATGATCAGCCTCCGGTAACGGGCGGGAAAAAGGCGACCTCATCGCCGGGGTTTAGCGATACATCCCCCTGCACCATCTCGTGATTGACGGCACAAAGCAGGCGCGGCTGGTCCAGCGCCTGTGGTGCATCAACCTGCGTTTTTACCCACTCCTTGAGTGCCATCAGTGTAGGAGACGATAGATGCCCTGGTAAAACACTCAATTTTTCGATACCCAGACGCTCCCGGAGCTCGGCAAAAAAGCGTATCCGGATGGCTGCTTCACTAGATTTTTCCGGATATTCAGCGGCATCAGCATCAGGCGTTACGGCGTCACCGGAGGCCGTGTCCGACGACGCCTTTCTCTCCCAGACGCCCGAACGCCCGCCGCTTTTATGCTCAAGGCGTACATCCATGATCTCCATGCCACGATCCACGGCCTTGCACATGTCATAAAGCGTCAGACAGGCCACGGACACGGCCGTTAACGCCTCCATTTCGACACCGGTGCGCCCTTCAAGACGACAAAAGGCGCTGACACGAACGCAATGGGCATCGGTATCAAGCTCAAAATCCACGGTCACTTTCGAGAGCATCAGCGCATGACACAGCGGGATCAGCTCATGGGTGCGCTTGGCAGCCTGAATGCCGGCAATCCGCGCTGTGGCCAGCACATCGCCCTTGGGCATGTCGCCATCGGCAAGAAGCCTTAATGTCTCGGGCTGCATGACAATACGACCGGTGGCCACGGCTTCACGGTGACTGTCCTGCTTGTCCGAGACATCGACCATGCTGGCCTCACCCCGTTCATTAAGGTGGGTCAAAGTCATATCAATTCTCCAAGCGGTTGTATGGTCACGGGGGCGCCGGCGTCGCAGGCGGCCCTGTCAGCGGGCAGCTCTATCAGGCAGTTGGCGTCATAGAGTGAACTCAAACGATGCGAGCCCTGCTCTTTCAGGACAGTCACGCTGATAATCCCCTGAGCATCGACATGATAGCGACCCCGCAATAGATCAAGACGACCATACCGACCTTTCAGGGGCTGTTCGCTGATGGCATGCCATTTGACCGCCTCCCAGTGCGCCCATCCGCTAAGCTGTCGAAACAAGGGCTGCACAAACTGCATGAGCGTCACCAGGGCCGCGACGGGATTGCCGGGCAGGCCAAAAAACGGCACCTCTCCGATATGGCCAAAAGCCATCGGCTTGCCGGGGCGCATGGCGACCCGCCAGGACGTCACCCGGCCCAGCTGCTCGATCGCAGCACGCACCAGATCCGCCTGACCTGCCGATACCCCCCCGGAGGTAATGATCAGATCGGCCTGACTACTGGCGCTGGAAAGATAAGTCACGCTGTCGTCGAGACGGTCAGGCAGTATATCGGTCATGACGATATCTGCCCCCCAGCGCTTCAGACAGGCGGCAAGACTGAAGGCATTGGCATCGAAAAGAGAGGCAGCAGCGTCATCATCGCCTCCGGCACGCCGGAGCTCATCGCCACTGGAAAAAATAGCCACTCTGGGGCGACGATGCACTTCGAGATGCGCATGACCCAGTGAGGCGGCCATACCGAGCTGAGCTGGCCCCAGAGGGGTACCCGGCACAAGCACACGATCCCCCACGGCGATCTCCTCACCGGCATGACGAACGTTCTGCCCTGCTCGAACGGACTCGGGCCGGGACAGCTCGACCTCGTCGCCACGGGTGACGATTTCTTCCGCCATGACCACCGTGTCACATCCGACCGGCAGGGACGCGCCCGTGGTGATGGACACCGCCTCGCCCGATGCGATCGCTGATTCAAAGGGGTGGCCGGCCAGCGCCTCCCCGACCAGCCTGAACGTTTTACGGTCCTGGTAGGCGAAGGCGATACCGTCCATGGCAGACGCGGTATAGCGCGGTAGCGGCAGCGTGGCCACGATCGGCTCGGCAAGAATGCGATCCACGGCCTGCGTCAGCGACACACGCTCCGTCGCCACCGGCATCGGCGCTGCAGCCCTGATATGGGCCAGCACCTCGCCGACATCAAGCAGTGTCTGCTGGCTGCCAAAACAATCACTCATGACGCGGCCCCCGGGCCATGTCCTGCCACCGGGACGGCCAGGCAACCAGCCAGTCCAGCAGGGCGACATGATCATCAAGATTCAGACGCTCCACGCCCTGCGGCAACGTCACTTCATCGGTGGTGGCCACTGCCCGTATCCAGGGGTCTTCAAAGGCGCGCAGCGACTTGCCCACGGCGTTACGATAAAGCTCAAGCTTGGGCAGGGGCCACTGCTTGAACCCCTCGATCAGCACCAGATCCGGCGACAGCGCCAGCACCTGATTCAGCAGGGTCGGCAGGCAGGGCTCCTCCTGCCCGGGGGTTTCCATCATCAGGGCAAAACGCTTGCCGGAAGCCACCAGCATGGGCGCCGCCCCCGCCGTTCGAAGACGGTGACTGTCCTTGCCCGGGACATCGACATCAAACTCATGATGGGCATGCTTGATCACGGCCACATTGAGACCGCGCGCGCGCAGAGCAGGCAGCAGGGCTTCCAGCAGCGTTGTCTTGCCCGTACCACTCCAGGCCGCAATGCCCAGCAGTGGTGTGTGAATCTCGGAAAGGGTCAGCTGCGTCATGGTACCTGACAGAACAAGGCAACACGGTTACCTGCCGACGGTCAGACCCGGCCCCGCATGGCCCGTGACATGATCATCGACCAAAGGCGTCCCTGTCGCTGGGTGTGTTGATATTGACAAAGGCCCGGGCATTATCGAAATGACAGGCCGCATGCGGATGACGCGCATACCACTGATCGATCTTGCGCCCCCCGCCATTCAACCACTGCTCCAGATCATCAACCAGCGACCGCTTCACAAGGGCGATGGTGGGATGCGCCCGCACCTGATCGCTGGCGTAAACGATATCCACATCGTGGTTGGCAAGCGTCGTCCAGAGCGCCTCGACCAGGTCGTCGGGCAGCGCCGGCGTATCACAGGGCACCATCAGCACCAACGGCGTGGCTGCCGCTCTGAGTGCGGCATGAAACCCGGCCAGTGGCCCGGCACTGTCCGGTATGAGATCGGCAATCACCGGATAGCCCAGCGCGGCATACGCCTGATGATGGCGATTGGCATTGATCATGACCCGGGATACCCGGGGCGCCACCGCTGCCAGCACATGGCTGACCAGCGGCCGGCCGGCAAGTTCGACCAGCCCCTTGTCAACGCCGCCCATGCGCCGCCCCAGACCGCCGGCAAGCACCACACCGGTAATGCAGGCTCGGTTATCCATGAGTGCTGTCAGCGTGTGCCGAAGAGCTTGTCACCGGCATCGCCGAGCCCGGGGATAATATAGCCATGGCTGTCGAGGCCCTCATCGACCGCCGCCGTATACAGCTCGATCTCCGGGTGCGACCGGGACACGCGGGCGATGCCCTCGGGCGTTGCCACCAGTACAATGACCTTGATCTGACGGCAGCCCTTGGCCTTGAGCATGTCCAGCGTAGCGGCCATCGAGCCCCCCGTGGCCAGCATCGGATCCACAACGATGGCCAGACGCTCATCCAGATCCTGCACGAACTTTTCGAAATAGGGGACCGGCTCCAGCGTCTCCTCGTTGCGATAAAGCCCCACAACGCTGATGCGAGCACTCGGCAGCAGGGTCGTCACGCCATCAAGCATGCCAAGGCCCGCACGCAAAATCGGTACGACCGTGACCTTCTTGCCCCGAATCTGATCCACCTTCAGCGGCTTGCCGCTCCAGCCCTCGATGGTTTCCTCACCCAGCTCGAGCCCCTTGGTGGCCTCATAGGTCAAAAGGGTGGCGAGCTCGTTGGCCAGCTCGCGAAAGTGCTTGGTACTGATCCCCGCCCCTCGCAGCAGCCCAAGCTTGTGTTTGACGAGAGGGTGATCAATGGTATGAACATTCATGGTGATTGTACGACCTGATGGAAGAATATCACTGTCCCCTTTCTTCGATGGACAGCGCAAGTGTCCTCTATTCTACGCCGGCGCACGAAGGTGGTTAAGTCGCCATCCACCGACAATAGAGGACATATTGACACATTGACATGACGCTGATTAAGCGCTGGACAGCTGCTCGAGCGAGGGCAGACGCCAGTCGATGGGCGCCTCGCCCTTCTGCGTCAGAAAGGCGTTGGTTTTCGAAAAGTGCTGACACCCGAAAAAACCGCGATGCGCCGCCAACGGTGAGGGATGCGGCGCATGCAGTACCAGATGCTTCGACCGGTCCACGAAGGCCGCCTTTTTCTGGGCATAGCTGCCCCAGAGCAGAAAGACCACGTTGGTGCAGTGCTCGTTGATGACCTCGATGGCACGGTCGGTAAACGTTTCCCACCCCTGACCGCGATGGGCAGCGGCCTGCCCACGCTCGACGGTCAACACGCTGTTGAGCAGCAGCACGCCCTGACGCGCCCAGCTTTCCAGAAAGCCGTGATTGACCGGCTCAAAGGCCACCTCGTCGCTCTGCAGCTCCTTGTAGATATTGACAAGCGACGGCGGAATCGCCACTTCCGGACGCACCGAAAAGCACAGACCGTGCGCCTGGCCCGGCCCGTGATAGGGGTCCTGCCCCAGGATGACGACCCTGACACTCTCGAGCGGCGTCAGCTCAAAGGCGCGGAACCAGTTGTCGGAGGATGGATAGATGACCTTGCGCTGGTCCTTCTCATGACGCAGGAAGGCTCTCAGGGCCTGCATGTACGGCGCATCCACTTCGTCGCCGAGATAGCGGCGCCAGCTCTCGGGCAGCGGCAGGGCCATGGTTACTCCTTGCGGGTACGAAACTGATCCACCAGCGGCTCGACAAAGGAGACGCCCATGTCCCAGGGGAACTGGATCCAGGTATCCTGAGCCACTTCGGTGAGATACTGATCCACCATCGGGCGCCCTTCCGGCTTGGCATAGATGGTCACGAAATGCGCACGCGGCATCATCTCCCGCACCGCCCCGGCCGTCTTGCCGGTATCGACCAGATCATCCACCAGCAGCCACCCGTCACCGTCATGATCGATGCCCTTGAGCACGTTGAGACTGCTTTGCTCCATGTGCTCATAGCTTTTGATGCAGACCGTATCGATCAGGCGGATATCAAGCTCTCTTGCAATCAGGGCGGCCGGAATCAGACCGCCGCGGGTGATGGCCACGATGCCCTTGTAATCGCGCTCCATGAGCTGATGACACAGCATGCGGACGTCGCGGTGAAGGCGATCCCAGGAGATGGTGAACTGGTTGTGATAGCGCTCGGTACTCATTGAAATATCCTGTGTGTCGAGGGAGACACGTCTGCCCTGCTTATTCGTCTTCGGTAAAGGTGCAGGCTGCAAAGACGCTGTAGCCTTCGGCACGAATCATGTCACCGCCGCCAATCTCGGGCAGATCGATGATGGCGGCCGTTTCAACGATGATGCCGCCGCTGCGCTCGATCAGCCGAGCCGCCGCCAGCATGGTGCCGCCCGTGGCGATCAGATCATCCACCAGCAGGATCCTGTCGCCCTTTTGAAACGCATCCGAATGCAGCTCCACGGTGGACTCACCATACTCGAGACTGTAGGTCTCGCTGATGGTTCTGAAGGGAAGCTTGCCCTTTTTGCGCACCGGCACGAAGCTGCAGCCCAGCTCATAGGCCAGCGGCGCACCGATGATAAAGCCGCGCGCATCGATTGCCGCAATGGCATCGATATCAAGTTCCTGATAGCGATGGACAAAGCTGTCGATCAGCTTGCGAAAGGCAGCGCTGTTCTGCAGTACCGGTGTGATGTCGCGAAAGTTGACGCCGGGTTCCGGCCAATCCTTCACGGTACGAATCACCGACTTGATATAGTCGCCGTAAATACTTGTCGCCACGTTCAATCTCTCGTCGACCCATATGCAAAACGACCGGACAGTGCCGGTCGCTTTATATAAACAGTGTCATTTTACCCAATGGCACCCGCGCAAGCGACCCGCGCCGGCCACATCGGCACGTATTTTCACCCTCTTGCCGCCAGCACCCGCTCGACCGTCTCGACAATCATCTGCGTCTGGGGATCGATTTCGATATTGACGCCATCGCCGATCGCCCGGGCGCCGATCGTGGTGCGTGCCAGCGTATCGGGAATCAGATTGACACAGAACCGGTTGTCCCTCACCTCCCCAATGGTCAGGCTGATGCCATCGATACCGATATAGCCCTTGTCGAACAGAAATCTCGTCCATTGCGGAGGCAGCTCGAACCAGAGTCGGCAGTTGTTGGGCGCATCCTCGCGCGAGACAAGTGTGGCCATGCACATGACGTGCCCCGACATGGCGTGCCCGCCGATCTCGTCCCCCAGACGGGCCGCCCGCTCCACGTTGACATAATTCCCGACCTCGAGCGCGCCCAGATTGGTCAGGGCCAGGGTTTCGCGCATGAGATCAAACCCGATGTGCGCCCCGTCGATGGTCGTGACACTCAGACAGCAGCCGTTGTGCGCGACCGATGCGCCGTGAGCCAGCCCCTCGAGAAGCGGTTCGGGCATCTCGATAATATGGCGATTGAGTCCTTCCAGGCGCTCGATGGCGACCACCCGGGCCATGCCCTGTACGATACCGGTAAACATGATGGCCTCTTCGATAGATGAAACGTCCATGTTCGCCTGGTACAGCCACACTGTCACCCGGTGCTGAAGCCACCCTGTCACCGGTCGATACTGACGTCACGCACTCGGCGCTTTTTCATATCGCCTCGCCATGACGCGTGACGACGATGAATCAAGTATACTGTCGCGCCTTGTGCCCAGCACACGTTTCACGACGATCATATTCACCACGTCAGGTACGCGCCCGGTGGTGCAAGATCCAACTGCCTTTAAGACATTCCCATCCGATGATTCGACTTGAAAATGTGACCCGAGTATACGGTCAGGGCGCCAGGGCCGTGACGGCTCTCAAGGACGTTAACCTGGAAGTGGCCCCCGGCAGTATCACCGGCGTCATTGGTGTATCCGGTGCCGGCAAGAGCACGCTGATTCGGTGCGTCAATCTGCTCGAGCGCCCGACCCGGGGCCGGGTATTCGTGGCCGGCCAGGAGCTGACGGCCCTGAACAAGGACGCGCTGCGAAAGGCACGCCACGGCATCGGCATGATCTTTCAACACTTCAATCTGCTGGAGTCACGCACTGTCCGCGGCAATATCGGCCTGCCACTCGAGCTGATCGGTACGCCGCGCCGTGACATCGATCAGCGTATCGATGAGCTGCTGGCGCTGACCGGGCTTGATGAGCGCGCCAGTGCCTATCCGGCCGCCCTTTCCGGCGGCCAGAAACAGCGGGTGGCGATCGCCCGGGCACTGGCCAGCAATCCGAAGGCGCTGCTGTGCGATGAAGCCACCTCGGCACTCGACCCGCAGACCACCAGCTCTATCCTGGCGCTGTTGAGAGACATCAATCAGCGCCTGGGGCTGACCATTTTGCTGATCACGCACGAGATGGAAGTGGTCAGGACCATCTGCGATCAGGTCGCCCTGATCAGCGGCGGCGCGCTGGTGGAAACCTCGCCGGTGGGGGATTTCTTCACCCGCCCGGCGACCGAGGAAGGCCGCGTCTTTCTCAACGATTTCCTGCAGCTGGCCCCCTCCAATGCCCTGCTCCAGCGCCTGACGGACAGCGCCGGCCAAGACAGCCTGCCCGTGGTCCGGCTCACCTTTCGTGGTCAGTCACTGTCCAGCGAGCTGATGACACGGCTTGAGCAGCGCTTCGGCATCCGACTGCGCATCCTGCAGGCGCGCGTTGAAAACATTCAGGGCCGCACGCTGGGTCTGATGATCGTGGAGCTCGACGGCGCCGGGACCACCATCAACGCCGCCATGGATCACCTGCACACACTGGACGTTCAAACGGAGGTACTCGGCCATGTCCAGCGCCATGATTGATCGTATTCTCGACGCTGTTGTCGACACCTTCTATCTGGTCTTTTTCAGCGGGGTCATCGGCATCGCGCTGGGCATCGTGATGGGTGTGGCGCTCTATGTCACCCGGGAAAACCGCATCATGGCCCTGCCGGCACTCAACCGTGTGATCAGCCTGATCGTCAACGTCGGACGATCGGTGCCGTTTATCATCCTGATGCTGGCACTGGCGCCCTTTACTCGCTGGCTGGTGGGCTCCTATATCGGTACCACTGCTGCACTGGTACCGCTGAGCATTGCCGCCATTCCCTTTGTAGCGCGCCTGGTCGAGGGCGCCCTCAATGAGGTGCCCCACGGCCTGATCGAAGCCGCGGAATCGATGGGCGCGACCCCTTGGCAGATCATCACCCGTGTTCTGCTGCCGGAGGCGCGGGGCGGGCTGATCACGGCCGCCACCATCACCATCATCGCACTGATCGGCTATAGCGCCATGGCCGGCGCCATCGGTGCCGGTGGGCTGGGGGCCGTGGCCTACAACTACGGCTACTCCCGCTATAACCCGATGGTCATGCTGGTGACGGTACTGATCATGGTGGTCATGGTGCAGGGCGTTCAGATGCTGGGCGACTTCTTCGTCCATCGCAGTCGCCATCGCTAGCGCCAGATCATCCGCCGGCAACAACGCATTCCGAACAACAACGACGAGACCCACGGGCACTGATGATGGCCCGTTAAACCCTGTCGACAGCCCCGCCTGTCGACCCCAATGGAAGGATATTGCCCATGAAAATTTCACCGAAGGGGCTGGGCGCAGCCCTGGCAATCGGCGCCAGTGTCGCCCTCGCCGGCTGTGGCGGCCAGAGCGACGACGACAACACCATTCGTGTCGGCACCATGGCAGGCCCGGAAACGGCCCTGATGGAAACCGCCGCGGAAGTGGCTCAAAAGCAGTACGGACTCAACGTTGAAATCACCGAATTCAACGATTATGTCTCCCCCAACGCCGCGCTCGACGACGGCAGCATCGACGCCAACGCCTATCAGCACCAGCCCTATCTGGACACCATGATGGAAGACCGCGGCTTTGACTTCGTCGCCGCCGGCAAGACGTTCGTCTACCCGATCGGCGCCTATTCCGACAAGTATGACAGCATCGACGAGCTGCCCGAAGGCGCCACCATCGCCGTGCCCAACGACCCGTCCAACGAGGCCCGCGCCCTGCTGCTGCTGGCGCGTGAAGACCTGATCACACTGAATGATCCGCAGAGCCCGACCGCCACGCCGGATGACATCACCGACAATCCGCACAACTACCAGCTGCGCGAACTGGACGCTGCCCAGCTCACGCGTGCGCTGCCGGATGTCGACATGGCGTTTATCAACAGCACCTACTCGGTCGCCGCCGACATGACGCTGGATCAGGCGCTGATTGTCGAGGACGGTGATTCCCCCTACGTGAACCTGATCGTGGTGCGCCAGGGCGATCAGGACAGCGAGAAGGTGCAGCATCTCGTCGACGCCTTCCAGAGCCAGCAGGTCATTGACCGCGCCGAGGAGCTTTTCCAGGGCGGCGCCATCGCCGGCTGGGAAACCGACCAGTAAATCCCCATATGGCTGACCGGGGCCGGCCCATGCCGGCCCTTTTTGTTACCGCCACCGAGACGACGCATGAACGACACACGACCCACCACCGATTACGCCATGCTCGAGCGCCAGCTGAAGGCCCTGCTCGATACGCGGGACTGGATCACCAATACCTCGCAGATGACCGCCTTCATTTTTCAGCAGATTCCCGATCTGAACTGGGCCGGCTTTTATCTGCAGCGTGAAGAACGCGTCCTGCGACTCGGGCCGTTTCAGGGGCAGCCGGCGTGCAACCCCATCACCTTTGAAGAAGGCGTCTGTGGCGCCGCCGCGCGCACGCGCCAGACCCAGCGCGTGGAAGACGTACACGCTTTCCCGGGCCACATCGCCTGCGACGCGGCATCACGCTCGGAGCTGGTCATCCCGCTGATCAGCCATGATCGACTCTGGGGGGTGCTGGACCTGGACAGCCCTCTGCCCGGGCGTTTCGCCGTCGAGGATCAGGAAGGGATCGAAGCGCTGTGCCGGGTGCTGATGGAGCAGACTGATCTGCCCGATCTGAGCACCTGACGACAGGCCATAAAAAAACCCCGCCGAAGCGGGGTTTTTAATGTTCTGGTAGGACCGAGCGGATTTGAACCGCTGACCTCCACGATGTCAACGTGGCGCTCTAACCAACTGAGCTACGGTCCTTCAAATCGATATTCGCTGAAACCACCTGACTTTCCGTTTGAGGCAATGGTAGGACCGAGCGGATTTGAACCGCTGACCTCCACGATGTCAACGTGGCGCTCTAACCAACTGAGCTACGGTCCTGCTTCAAGGCGGTGCGAGTGCCGTTTCAACGCTGCGCTATTGTACTGATTTTCTTTGCGAGCGCAACCGTTTGACCACGGTATTGTTATAAAACATGCCCTTGCAGGAATCGACACCCTCTCCGGAGACCTCCGACAGGCGTCGATATCACGATCGACCCATCGTCGAAAACAGACCGGGCCTGCCGACAGGATCAGCAGGCCCGGGCATCAGCGCAGCGTGCTATTTGCTGTCACGAGTCGACGCGAAAGCCCATGGTGGCTTCGACCGCCTGCTTCCAGCCGTCGTAGAGCTCGTTGCGCTGCTTGTCGCTCATGTTGGGTTCGAACTTGCGCTCCAGCGCCCAGTACTCGGCGATCTCATCACGCGACTCCCAGAAGCCGACCGCCAGACCGGCCAGATAGGCCGCACCGAGTGCGGTGGTCTCATTGATCTCGCAGCGCAGCACATCCACGCCGAGGATATCGGCCTGGAACTGGGCGAGGAAATTGTTGGAGATGGCGCCGCCGTCGGTGCGCAGCTCGGCCAGCGCGATATCGGCATCGTTTTGCATGGCATACAGGACATCAGCACTCTGATACGCCAGCGACTCGACCGCGGCACGGATGAAGTGCTCCTTGGTCGTGCCGCGCGTCAGCCCAAACATGGCACCACGCACGTTGGAGTTCCAGTACGGCGCCCCCAGGCCGGTAAATGCCGGCACCATATAAACGCCATCGTTGCTGCCGGCACGCTCGGCGTAGGCTTCCGAGTCGGACGCCCTGCCCAGCATGCGCAGCCCGTCACGCAGCCACTGAATCACCGAGCCGGCCACAAACACGCTGCCCTCCAGCGCGTACTCCATCGTGCCCTCGACCTCCCAGGCCACGGTGGTCAAAAGCCCATTGTCGGAGGGCGTCGCTTCGGTACCGGTATTCATCAGCGTGAAGCAGCCGGTGCCGTAGGTGTTCTTGGCCATGCCGGGCTTGAAGCAGGCCTGGCCGAACAGTGCCGCGTTCTGATCGCCCGCCATGCCGGCAATCGGCACCTCGTGGCCGAACAGGTACTTCGGCAGTACGTGGCCGTAGACTTCGCTGTTGGACTTCACCTCGGGCAGCATGCTTTCCGGCACCTCGAACAGCTCCAGCAGCTCCTTGTCCCACTGGCGCTCGCGAATGTTGTAGAGCATCGTGCGCGAGGCGTTGCTCACGTCGGTGACATGCACCTTGCCGCCGGTCAGGTTCCACACCAGCCAGCTGTCGATGGTGCCGAACAGTAGATCGCCCTTCTCGGCCTTCTCCTTCACCCCCTCGACGTTGTCGAAGATCCACTTCAACTTGGTGGCCGAGAAATAGGCATCGATGACCAGCCCGGTCTTGTCGCGAATCATGTCGGCATGGCCGGCCTCTCGCAGCTCATCGCAGATCTCGGCGGAGTGGCGCGACTGCCAGACGATGGCGTTGTAGACCGCATGCCCCGTATTCCTGTCCCAGATCACCGTGGTTTCACGCTGATTGGTAATGCCGATCGAGGCAATGTCGCTGACATCGACTTCCGAGTTATTGATGACCTCGGCCAGTGTGGTCAGCACGCTGGTCATGATTTCACGCGGATTGTGTTCGACCCAGCCCGGACGCGGGAAGATCTGCTCGAATTCGCGCTGAGCGATGCCCGCCACACGGCCTTCATGGTCAAACAGCATCGAGCGCGAGCTGGTCGTTCCCTGATCGATGGCGAGAATGTACTTTTTCTGCTGGCTCATGGGTATCAACTCCTCGATTTAATACGAGCGGCGCTATGGCCTGCTAACGATTCAATAGATTTGCGCGGCCAGTGCGGCCAGGGTGCTGCCAATGATGGGACCGATGACGGGGACCAGCGCATAGCCCCAGTCGTTGCTGCCCTTGTTTTTAATGGGCAAGACGGCATGCGCGATACGCGGGCCGAGATCGCGTGCCGGGTTGATAGCGTAGCCCGTCGGCCCACCCAGCGACGCGCCGATCGACACCACCAGCAGCGCCACCGCGAGCGGCCCGAGACCGCTGGGGGTGTATCCGAACATGATGATCACAAAGATCAGCACGAATGTCCCGATGGCCTCGGTCACGATGTTCCACCCATAGGACCTGATGGCAGGCCCGGTCGAGAACGTGGCGAGGATGGCGCCGGCATCCTCGGTGTCATCGTAGTGCTTCTTGTAAGCGAGATAGCACACCACTGCCCCGAGGAAGCCACCGATGAATTCGGCCACCAGATAGGCCATCGTGGTGGCAAACGTGATCGGGATGCCCTCGGCATACTCCTGCGCCGGCCCGATGAGCAGGCCAAGCGTCACGGCCGGGTTGATATGGGCGCCGGTATCGTAGGCGACATAAACGGCTGCAAAGACCGCCAGCCCCCAGCCGAAAAAGATGACGATGCCGTCGCTGCCGTGACCGTTGGTCCTGTTCAACAGCACGTTGGCCACCACACCACACCCCAGCAGCGTCAGGATGGCCGTGCCGGCGATTTCATGAACCAGAATGGTTTCAATGATTCCCATGGTCTACCCCGGATAACGTTGATTTTTACACACTCAGGGCGTGCCCGTGTTGCTTTTCGCGCATCCTATAGAAACCATTGAAAAATACGATGTGCCGTTTGCGACTTTTTCCAGATACAAACTTAAAATGTTGATTTTAAAACACAAAACGAGCTTTAAACCTTAGTATTACACACCATTGCCAGCGTCTCCGGCTGATCGTTGAGCAACATGCGCTGTTGCCGGATGAACACGGATCCGGCTCGAACGAAAACGCCGGTGACGCGGCTATTGCCGGGACAATGGCAGCGGGATAACCTGGTCTCCGATCAGCCCCAAAGCCTACGGACAGGACGGTACAGGACATGACCCAACAGGAACGCCACAGCACCATTGTTGACATGGTCAAGCGTCAGGGGTACGCGACCATTGAACAGCTGGCACAGCATTTCAATGTCACACCACAGACCATCCGGCGCGATCTCAAGGTGCTGGCCGATGAACAGGTACTACGACGGGTACATGGCGGCGCCGGCCTGCTGGAATCCAGCACTGTCAATACGGCCTACAGCGCTCGCAAGCTGATCAACCACGAGGCCAAGGCCCGCATTGCACGGGCGCTGGCCGAGCAGATCCCCGATCAAAGTTCGCTTTTCATCAACATCGGCACCAGTACCGAACTGATCGCCGAGGCGCTGCTCAACCACCACGGGCTGGAAGTCATCACCAACAATCTCAACGTGGCCGCCACGCTCCAGCACCGCGAGGACTTCAATGTCATCGTGGCCGGCGGCAGCGTGCGCTCGCGTGATGGCGGCATCATTGGCGAGGCCACGGTGGATTTCATCAATCAGTTCAAGGTCGATTTCGGCATCATCGGTATCAGCAGCATCGACGAGGATGGCGCCCTGCTCGACTTCGACTATCAGGAGGTTCGAGTGGCGCAGGCGATCATCAGCAACTCGCGTCAGGTCTATCTGGCCGCCGACCACTCCAAGTTTGCGCGCAACGCCGTGGTCCGTTTGGGCCACCTGCGCCAGATCCACGGTCTCTTTACCGACCAGGAGCCGCCGGACGGCATCCGACGCCTGCTCAACGAGCACGGCATCACTCTCAACGTCTGCCCCTGACAGGGAAGGAACAGCGCCAAAAGGGAATCGATCACGGCGATGACATCAGACAATGACGGATGACTTGATGTTCTTTTGAACATGACTTATGTTCACATTCGAACATTGGTGATGGTATCGTTACCGCGTTTTCCAATTCCCTATCCGGCGCAGACGCGCAAGGCAGGCGCATGACTTCCGACAAGACTTCCGCAATGGACACCCCGGTTCTGGACCTTTTCATCATCGGCGGCGGCATCAACGGCACCGGTATTGCCAACGATGCCGCCGGTCGCGGTCTCAGCGTCGGACTCTGTGAACAGGCTGACCTTGCCAGTGCGACCTCCTCGGCTTCCAGCAAGCTGATCCATGGCGGTCTGCGCTATCTGGAGCACAAGGAATTTCGCCTGGTACGCGAGGCGCTCCACGAGCGCGAGGTACTGCTCAACAAGGCACCTCATATCATCTGGCCGCTGCGTTTTATCCTGCCGCATCGCCAGCACCTGCGCCCGGCCTGGATGCTGCGCGCCGGTCTGTTTCTGTACGACCATCTGAGCCCGCGCGACACCCTGCTTGGCTCGAAATCGCTGAAATTCGACAACAACAGCGCGCTCAAGCCCGACATCAAGCGCGGCTTCGAATACTCCGACTGCTGGGTCGACGATGCCCGCCTGGTCGTGCTCAACGCCCTGCAGGCGCAGGAACAGGGCGGCGAAATTCTGGTGCGCACCCGCTGCGTCAACGCCGTTGAAAAAAACGGTGTCTGGGAGATCACGCTGGAAAATACCCGTACCGGCGAACAGATACTGCGCCGTGCGAAGGCGCTGATCAACGCGGCCGGCCCGTGGGTCGAGGCCTTCATCCGGGGCAATACCCAGCGCCAGTCGCGCTATGGCATCAACATGATCAAGGGCAGCCATATCGTCACGCGCCGCATCAACGGCGACGATCGCGCCTATATCCTGCAAAACGAGGACAAGCGCATCGTCTTTGTCCTGCCCTGGCAAAACGACTACAGCCTGATCGGCACGACCGACCAGAGCTATGACGGCGACCCGACCCATATCACCATCAGCGACGAAGAGACCGATTATCTGCTGCGCGTGGTCAACGACCACTTCAGAGAGCAGATGACCCGTGATGACGTGGTGACCAGCTACTCCGGCGTACGGCCGCTGTGTGACGACGAATCCGATGATCCGTCGGCCATGACGCGCGACTACACGCTGTCGCTGGACGACTCCGGGGCCCCGATGCTGTCGGTCTTTGGCGGCAAGATCACCACCTTCCGCCGGCTCTCGGAAGCCGCCATGGAGAAGATCGAGCCCTGGTTCCCCAGCATGGGCAAGCCCTGGACCGACAAGCGGGCGCTACCGGGCGGCGACATCGGCTCCCGCGAGGCCTACACCCGCAAGCTGACCGACCGGTATCCGTTTCTGGGTGACGAGCGCGCCCGCCGGTTTGCCTCCAGCTACGGCACGCTGTGCGAGACGTTCCTCGATGGCGTGGTCGATAACAACGGGCTGGGCGAGGACTTCGGTGCCGGCCTCACCCGTGCCGAGGTGGATTACCTGATCGACCATGAATGGGCCACCCAGGCCGATGACATCCTCTGGCGTCGTACCAAGATGGACATGCGCCTCAATGACGCTCAGCGCCAGCGCCTGCAGGCGTACGTGACCGGTCGCATGGACACCGCCCGCCCTGACGACATGAACGAGCCGGTCGGCACGCCGTCGCCGGATCACGCCCTGGCGCACTGATCCCGCACCGCAGCCGGTCGAGGATGCCGCACACGAAAAAGGGCCCCGAACGGGGCCCTTTTTGATACCGGACAGCAGGTACGCTTATTCCTGAATGCCGCCATGCGTCAGCTGCGCCGGATCGAGATAGCGCTCGAGCTCCTCGCGGGAAAGCCCGGTTTCTTCCTGCGCCACCTCAATGATCGGCCGGCCTTCCTGATAGGCCTTTTTGGCCACACGCGCCGCTTCGTTGTAGCCAAGCACCGGGTTGAGAGCCGTGACCAGCACCGGATTGCGCGCCAGCGGCGCCTCGATATTGTCGCGGCGAACGGTAAAGCTCTTGATGGCCTTGTCCGCCATCAGCTGCGACACGTTGTTCAAAAGCGATATCGAGCTCAGCACATTGTGCGCCATCAGCGGCAGCATGACGTTGAGCTGAAAGTTGCCCGATTGGCCGCCAACGGCCACCGCGGCATCGTTGCCGATGACCTGGGCGGCCACCTGCGCCGCCGACTCGGGAATCACCGGGTTGACCTTGCCCGGCATGATCGAGCTGCCCGGCTGCAGCGCCTCCAGCTCGATCTCGCCAAGCCCTGCCAGCGGCCCGGAGTTCATCCAGCGCAGGTCGTTGCTGATCTTCATCAGCGCACAGGCGTAAGCCTTGAGATGGCCGGACATTTCCACGGTGGCATCCTGCGAGCCCAGCGCCGCAAAGAAGCTGTCCGCGGGCGTAAACGACAGTCCCGTCTGCTCGGAAAGACGTTTGGCAAAACGCTCGGCAAACTCCGGATGGGCATTGATGCCGCTCCCCACGGCCGTGCCGCCCTGCGCCAGGCGCAGCAGCCGCGTCATGCCGCTTTCAAGGCGCTCGATGGACTGCGCCACCTGACTGGACCAGCCGCCCAGCTCCTGACTCATGCGCACCGGCATGGCATCCATCAGGTGCGTACGACCGGTCTTGACCACGTCATCCAGCGCCGCGGCCTTCTCGTCGATGGTCGCCTGCAGATGCCTGAGCGTCGGCAGCAGGCGCTCGTGAAGCTCCATGGCGATCGAGACATGCAGCGCCGTCGGAATCGTATCGTTGCTGCTCTGGCCCATGTTGACGTGATCGTTGGGCCCGATCTCGAGATCGGCCCGCGAGGCCAGATGCGAGATCACCTCGTTGACGTTCATGTTGGTCGAGGTGCCCGACCCGGTCTGATAGATATCAATCGGAAACTGATCGTCATGCTCGCCGCGAATGATCGCATCGGCGGCCTTGACGATTGCCAGCGCCCGTCCCTCATCCAGCAGGCCAAGGTCCAGGTTGACCTCGGCCGCGGCACGCTTGACCCGTGCCACTGCCGCGATGAACGACGCCGGCATGGGCTGACCGCTGACCGGAAAGTTGTTGATCGCCCGCTGGGTCTGGGCGCCATACAGTGCCGCCATCGGCACTTCCAGCTCGCCCATGCTGTCCTTCTCGGTACGGCTCTGATCCATGATCTTCTCCTGATAACCCACGATGAAGCGCCCAAAGATGCCCCTCAGGTTAGCAGGCCTGCCGGCATTGCACCCGGCTCGTGTCTCCCCTTGATAGCGCCCATTCCCCGACAATCAGAGATCGATGACCTGACGAATGGCCCGGCCCTGCGCCAGACGCTCGAAGCCCTCGTTGATCTCATCAAGGCGCAATCGATGGGTCAAAAGCCGGTCCACCGGCAACCGTCCGGCCTGATAGAGCGCGATATACTCCGGCACATCCAGCGTCGGCACATGGCCGCCCAGATAGGAGCCCTTGAGCGTGCGCTGCTCGGCCACCATGCGCGTCGGGCTGATCGACAGTCGCACGTCCGGATGCGGCAACCCCGACGTTACCGTGGTGCCGCCGCGCCGGGTACACTCAAAGGCAAACTCCAGCGCCGGCGCCACGCCGGCAAATTCGGTGGCCAGATTGACCCCGCCGCCGCTGATATCGCGCACCTGCTCGATGGCATTATCATCGCCGCTGTTGACCACATGGGTCGCCCCCATGGCCCTGGCCATTTCCAGCTTGTCGGCATCGATGTCGGCGGCAATCACCTGACGGGCGCCCCCGCCTAGCGCCCCCAGCACCGCGGCCAGGCCCACGCCGCCCAGCCCGACCACCAGCACCGACTGCCCCAGCCTCAGCTCACCGGTATGCACCACCGCGCCGACCCCGGTCAGCACCGCGCAGCCAAACAGCGCCGCAATATGAAACGGCAGCTCGGGATCGATGCGCGTCAGTGAACGGCGCGAGGCCACGGCGTACTCGGCAAATCCGGAGACCCCGATATGGTGATGGATCGTCTCATCCCCCCGATGCAGCCGCATGCCACCGCCCAGAAGGTGCCCGGCGGTGTTGGCCGATGCCCCCGGTTGACACAGCGCCGCCTCACCGGACAGGCAAAAGGCGCAGGTACCGCAGTTGGGGGCAAAGGAGAACACCACATGAT
The DNA here is from genome assembly GCF_053903105.1 of Kushneria sp. AK178. Classification (NCBI taxonomy): domain Bacteria; kingdom Pseudomonadati; phylum Pseudomonadota; class Gammaproteobacteria; order Oceanospirillales; family Halomonadaceae; genus Kushneria; species Kushneria sp. AK178. The sequence continues at coordinate 2,044,777 of NZ_CP096381.1, forward strand.
CGCCGGCCTTCAAATCATCGACACCCTCGCCCACCTCAACCACCTCACCGGCCGCCTCATGGCCCAGCGCCATCGGCAGCGGCCGCGGACGATCGCCGTTGATGGTGGACAAATCCGAGTGACACAACCCCGCGGCGCGGATGCGCACCAGCACCTCGCCGCGGCCGGGCGGGTCCAGCGTCACCTCCTCGATCGACAAGGGCTGTGACGTCCCGTAGGGGCGGGGCTTTTGCATCTCTCGCAGAATGGCGGCACGGGTTTTCATGGCACTCTCCCTGATCATGACATGGGCACAACAGCGGCGACGATCGCGTTGAACTCAGCTGTAGTATTCGGGGGCATGGCGAAACGTCGGCCAGGCCTCGGGGTCATGCCCGGTGACCACCATGGCCTGCGTTTTGCGCGCCAGCGCATGCAGCTTTTGCACCGAGCGCACGGCATCGACCGTCGAGGCCAGAAAGCCCGGCAATGCCTTTTCGTTCCAGTGGTCCATGGTGTAGGCCGCATCCACTGCCAGCAGTACCGGCCCGGTCTCCTCGAGATGAATCAGAAAACTGGCGTGGCCGGGAGCGTGACCGGGCGTGAAGATAAAGCGGATCGCGCCGTCACCAAACAGATCATGGCCATCCTCGCTGTCGTCGAGAAATTGCCACTCGATCCCGGGACGGTCGAAGTCCCGGCGGATATAGCCGCCGGCGGCAAACCAGTCCGGGGCCATGGCGTATTCATACTCGCGCCGACGAACGACATGAACGGCATTGGGGAAGCGCCCGGTGGCGCCGGTGTGGTCAAGATGGAGATGGCTGTGCAGCACATACGCGATCTCTTCCGGCGCGATCCCCATGGCCTGGAGCGCCTGAACGCACCCCTCCTCCTCGCGCATGACCGGCTGATAGACCGACGTGATATCGCCCCAGTGTCCCTGCGCATCATGGGCACACTCCACGGCGCAGCCGCCATCAATGACCACATGGCCCCGCGGATGGGTAATCAGATACCAGGGCACCGGTATCTCGTAGTCATCGAGTCCGGCATTCATGCTGATATTGCAGCGGCGACACTGGAGCGTGCCGGTCTGGAACATGTAAAGGCGCATCTGGTTCATGGCGATTCTCCCGGCCGAGGCCTGACAGGTATTGATCATGACGCATGAACAGCAGCTGACACGGTATGTCGACTTGCATCATCCCGACATATCTTCTCCTGAGCGTATATTCGACCCTGGTCCTGGCAGCGTCGATACCACCGAAGCAATGGCCCCCGGAAGACGCCATCGACGTGCTCATCTACCCTTGAGACATCGGATTCAACAGCAAGGAGCCATTCCCCATGTGGTACCGCCAGCAGATTACCCTCAAGCCCTACAAGCGCGGCTTTCACCTCATCACCGATGACATCCTGAGCCAGTTAAGCCGGATGCAGGAGATCTCTACCGGACTGTTACACCTGCAGATGCTGCACACCTCGGCATCGCTGACGCTCAATGAAAACGCCGATCCCGACGTACGCCACGATATGGAAGCCTTTTTCCGTGACCGCATTCCGGGCGATCTACCCTACTTCCGCCACACCATGGAAGGCCCGGACGACATGCCCGCCCACATCAAGGCCAGCCTCATGGGCACCGAACTGACCCTGGCCGTTGACAACGGCCGGCTGGCCACCGGCACCTGGCAGGGCATCTGGCTCGGCGAGCACCGGGAAAACGGCGGCGGTCGCCGCATTCTGGCCACGCTGTTCGGCGAATGACGAGCCGCATGCCGGCGCGCTGACGCCGGCATGTATTGACGGATGTCGGCTGTCGCTCCCTCGCCGTCAGCCCTGCCCACCACTGTCTGGCTGTTGGTCCAGCTCGGCGATATAGCGCTGTGTCACGGTCAGATCCAGTTCGCCCAACCCGCGAGCGTCCAGAGCCTCGTAAAGCGTCAGCAGCGTGGACAGCTGCGGCGTCACGACCTGCTGCTGCGCGGCCTCGTCACGCGCAAACCCGAGATCCTTGGTCATGTAGCGGGCCATACCGGAGGGGGTGTAGTCCTTGTCGATCAGGCGCTGCTTGCGGGATTCCAGAAAGCGCCCACCGGCATAGCCGCCGCCCAGGCAGGTGAGCAGTTTCTCGACATCCAGCCCCGCACGCTCGGCGATGGTGGTCGCTTCCGACAGCGCCACCATGGTGGCGGCCACCACCATCTGGTTGCAGGCCTTGGCCACCTCACCCGCGCCCAGCGGCCCCAGCAGTACCGGCGTGCCCATCGTCTCCAGCACCGGGCGCGCCCATTCAAGATCCGCGTCAGCGCCGCCCACCATGATGGACAGCCGGCCCGCTTCGGCGCCGTCCGTGCCGCCGGACAGTGGCGCATCCAGCACGTGAATCCGCCCCTGGCTTTTCTCATCCAGTGTGTGGGCCAGGGCGCGCACCCCTTCAGGCGACGAGGTCGAGCAGACCACCAGCAGCAGCGGCCCCGACAGCCCGGCCAGCAGGCCCTCTTCGCCCTCGAGCAGCGCCTCGAGCTGAGGCAGGTCCGGCAGCACCGTGATGACAACATCGCTTTGCGACGCCAGCGCCTTCGGCGTGTCACAGCGCTCGGCGCCCGCTTCCAGCGCCGGCGTCAACCTGTCCGGCGAGCGGCCGTACACGCTGACCCGGCTCGCCACGCGAGCGGCCAGCAGATTGCGCGCCATCGGCATGCCCATGCTGCCAAGCCCCATCATGCCGACCCGTACCGGCGACTCCTGAACGTTTTGCATGTCCTGTCTCCCTGTCAAAGTGGCGGTGGTGATAGATAGGCATCATCGGTGCGCCCCATCAGCCGGACAATGCGTCCCCCTGCTCCAGGGCGCGGACCAGTACGAGCAGGGTATGGTTGATGGGGGTGGCCATGCCGTGGGCCTGCCCCTGGCGCACGATAAAGCCGTTGAGATGTTCGATTTCGCTGGGGCGAGCGCGGGCCAGATCCTGTGCCGTCGAGGAGCGCTGCTCCGCCATGTGCTCGGCGATCATGAGGGTCGAATGCTCGATATCCTCCGGCAGGGGCACCCCACAGGCCTGTGCCACGGCCCGGCACTCGGCAACGGTTGACGCCACCAGTTCGCGGGTGCCCTCGATCGCCATTAGCGCGCCATAAGGCTTTTGCGTCACGGCCGACACCGCATTCCAGGCGCAGTTGACCACAAGCTTCGCCCACAGCATGGCGGTGACGTTATCGGCCACCTGTGTCGGGATATCGGCACGCTCAAACAGCCCTGCCAGAGCCTCACTCATGGGGGAGACGCCCAGCGCCAGCTCGCCGCGGCCGTGATGGCGCACGTGCCCCGGTCCCGCCATGGCCACGGCGGCATACACCACCACCGGAATCACCTTACGACCCAGTATCGCGGCGAGCCGCTCGGCGTTGTCCACGCCGTTTTGCAGACTCAGGATGACGGCGCTGTCCGCAATGACCGGCGCCATCGCCGTGCCGGCTTCTTCGGTATCGGTGGATTTAACGCAAAAGAGCACCAGCTCGGCTTCCCTGAGCGCCTCGACTGCCGTACTGGCCGTGACGTCGAGCGTTTCATGCCCGGAAGCCGTCTCCAGTATCAATCCCGATCGATTGACCGCCTCGACGTGGGCGGTGCGGCCGATCAGCGTGACTTCATGGCCGGCCCGCGCCAGCAGCGCGCCGTAGTAACTGCCGACCGCGCCGGCGCCCATGATCGCAATCTGCATGGTGTCTCCTGTCGATATCACGCGTTGTGAGACATCCTGCCCCACTGTGACACCCGATCGCGAGCGCTATTGTGTAGGATGGGTACACCTCGCGGCGTCGCCGGACGCGACCCGGGGGCACCTGAACAGCAGACTTTCCAGAAAGAGACATGGCATGCCGTCACTTACCCAACGTCAACAGCTCTTCGGCCTGGCCGGCTGGCTGGTGCTGGCCTATATCGCGGCCACCATCGGCGCCGTCGCCTCCGTCAATGCTGCCGATTTCTACCAGCAGCTGCAGCAGCCCTCCTGGGCGCCGCCGGCCGGTGCCTTTGGGCCGGTCTGGACCACGCTCTACGCCCTGATGGGCATCGCCGCCTGGCTCGTGTGGCGGGAAAAACCGGTGCAGAACGTGCGCTCGGCACTCACGCTGTTTGTGGTGCAGCTGGCACTCAACGCCCTGTGGAGCTGGCTCTACTTTGTCTGGCACCTGGGCGCGGTCTCCTTTGCCGGCACGGTCGTGCTCTGGTGTCTGATCCTGGCCACCCTGATCGCCTTCTGGCGCATCAAACCGCTGGCCGGCGCCCTGCTGGTGCCCTATCTGGCCTGGGTGACGCTGGCCACCGCACTGACCTGGAGTACCTGGCATCTCAACCCGCAGGTGCTGGGATAGACACCCGGCCCGCACGTTCGCCCTGACGGCCTGCACCCGGCAGTAACGGCCACGCTCGTCGGGCGATCGTCACACGACTTTATGGCAAGAGACCCGGATGGCAGAGACCACAGCAGCCCCGCCCCGGTTCAGCGCGCCGGCCGGGGAGATCATCGGCTGGCGTGACGGCGACGTGCTCCGCGCCACCGGCATCCCCTACGCCCGCACCCGGCGCTTTCAACCGCCCGAGCGGCTGACACGGTTTGGGGCGCCGCTCAACGCCACGCAGTGGGCGCCGGCCAGCCCGCAGCGCCCCATGCAGGCCTTTGCCCGGCTGCTGGGCGCCTCGCCCGGCGCCATGGCGCAACAAGAAGACTGCACCCGGCTGTCCATCTGCCTGCCGGCACAGCCGGCCACGACGCCGCGCCCGGTCATGGTGTGGATACACGGCGGCTCCTACGTTCTCGGCGCGGGCGATCTGCCCATCCACGACCCCGGGCCGCTGGTATCCGAGCAGGACGTGATCGTCGTTAGCATTACCTATCGCCTGGGCCTTTTCGGCTTCGTGGGTGGCACGTTCCCGGGAGAAACAAAAGCTCAGGGAGAGACAGGGACCCGACCTGCCAATCTCGGGCTATTGGACATGATCGCCGCGCTGCAATGGATCAGGGACAACATCGCGGCCTTTGGCGGCGACCCGGACAACGTCACCCTGTTCGGCGAATCGGCCGGGGGCGATGCCATCGCCCATCTAATGACCGCCGATGAGACCCGTGGTCTTTTCCAGCGCGCCATCCTTCAGAGCGCCCCGCTGGGCATTACCCCCGGCCGCCGTGCCATGCATGCCGCCATGGCCAGGGCCGCTTTGAGCGTCGACGAGCACAGTTCGCTGAAAGCCTGTCTGGACGCCCAGCGCGAGGTCGAAAAAATCGGCCAGCGCTATCTGCCCGGTGGCCTGATGCCCTTCGGCGTGCAGTTCGGCCGGGCGCCGTTGCCGCCGCTCGATCAACGTCATACAGCGCTCGAGCGGCGCGCGCCCCACTGCGACCTGCTGATTGGCCACAACGTGGATGAAGCGGAACTGTTCATGCCCGAAGCCGAGCCGCTACAGGGGCTGTTCCGCCTGCCGGTCATCGGCGCCTGGCTGCGGCAAACGCTGAGCCGAACCATTACCCGCCGTCTCTACTCCCGCCCCGCCGAACGCTTTGCCCAGCGCCATGCCAACGCCGGCGGACGCTCCTGGCGCTATCGGCTGGACTGGGGCAGCACTCGCGCCGCCCGAGGCGCCTGCCACAGCATCGATCTCGCCCTGCTGTTTGCCGGCTGGGCCGAATGGCAGCACGCCGGCATTGTCGAGGGCATGACCGAGCAGGATCTTGAAAACAGCGGCCGCCGACTGCGTGCGCTGTGGGCGCAGTTTGCCCGGGAAGGGATGCTGGACGATGAGGGCGCCATTGAAGGCGTGCTGGCGTGGGAAAGAGTCACGACGCCAGGACCATGAGCAGCAGCTAGTGGCCGAGCGTGTTATCGATAAGTCATCTTGCATATTCCGCTCTGACTGTGCTTCCAATAGCCACAGTGCCAACAGGAAAAGGGGCCGTGCATGGACGCGTTGATATCACTGCTGCCGCCGCTCGCTGCCGTGGCGCTGGCCCTGGCGACCCGCCGGGTCAACGTCTCGCTGTTTGTCAGCATCTGGCTGGGCGGCTGGCTGGTAGCGGGTGATCCCATCGCGGCGGTGGGCCAGACCTTCGACTGGTTCGCCGAGGTCATGACCGATGAGTGGAACGCCCGCTTTCTGGTGCTGGTGGCACTGCTCGGCGCGGGCGCGGCCTTCATGCACCGTACCGGCGGCTCTCAGGCGCTGGCGCGCGCGCTGGCCAGACGCATTCACTCCGGGCGGGCATCGCTGCTGCTGACCTGGGCGCTGGGCGTGGTGATCTTTTTCAACGACTACGTCAACTCGGTCATCGTGGGTAACGCCACGCGCGACCTGACCGCCCGTCAGCGCCAGTCGCGCGAGAAGCTGGCCTGGGTGATGGACGCCACCTCCGCCCCCATGGCGACGCTGGGCCCGGTATCGGACTGGATCGGCTATCAGGTCTCGCTGATTGCCGGCGCACTGGTGGGGCTGAGCATCGCCTCGGCGGAGCCCTATCACCTCTTTTTGCAGTCGATTCCCTGGAACTTCTATGCCCTGCTCTGTCTGGCCTCCGTACCGATGATTCTGCTGACCGGCGACTTCGGCCCCATGGCACAGGCCCAGCGCCGCGCCACGGAAACCGGGGAGCTGGTCGCCCCCGGCGATACCCCGCTTTCCAACGTGGATGCCGACCTGGGCGAGGTGCCCGAAGGGCGCGGCCAACTCCGGCACTTTGTGCTGCCCCTGGTGGTGCTGATCGGTGTGGCCTGCTGGGGGCTCTGGTATACCGGCGGCGGCGCCGAGGGTGCGACGATCATGGACGCGCTGGCGGACACCGACGTGAGTGTGGCGCTCTCCTGGGCCGCCTTTGCCATGGTGGTCACCGGCATGGTCATGGCGCTTTTACAGCGTCAGACCCTCAAGGATTGCGAAGAGACGCTGCTGACAGGATTTCGCACCATGCTGCCGGCGCTGGTGATCATGGTTCTGGCCTGGAGCATCGGCACGGTCACCGGCGCGCTGGATACCGGCGAGCATGTCATCAGCGCCACCCGCGACTGGCTCTCGCCGGGGCTTCTGCCGCTTTTGATCTTTCTGATCGCCATGGTGATTTCGTTTGCTACCGGCAGCTCCTGGGGTGCCATGGCCATTCTCACGCCCATTGGCGTACCGCTGGGCTTCGAGCTTTCCGGCGGCGACATGACGCTGGTCAGCATGGCGATCGGCGCCATCTTCTCCGGCTCGATCTTCGGCGATCACTGCTCGCCCATTTCCGATACCACGGTGATGGCCTCGATCTTTGCCGGCTCGGATCACATCGCCCACGTGCGCACCCAGATTCCCTACGCCCTGGTCCCCGCCAGCATCAGCGGCCTGCTGTATGTCGCCTCGATGATCATCGATTCGGCATGGCTGCTGCTGGCAGTGGGACTGATGATCCAGTTCGGGGTGCTCATGGCACTGGGGCGATCAGGGAAAAAGCAGGGCAGCAGGTAGAGGGTAGTTCCACATCAGATAATCAAGGCAGCAACACACTCCCGGGCAGCAAGCTCCCAATGTTTAAAGTTTAGCTTTTATCTGTTTTACAAATGCTTCCACTCTTGAAGTGGAAGCATTTTCACTTTTATAAAAAGAAAGCATCCTGAACTGGCAACCTTTTGCACATGTCCCCAATAGGGCTACTTTCAGCACCCGCTTTACCGGCTGTCGCAGAATCAGCTTATCCACCCACCATGGCGACCCCAGGGTTGTGATCACTTTCATTTCCTTTAGATTATCCAGGCATGGTTTGATAGCCCCCAGGTCTGACGCATGGTTATATGCATGCCCTGGCGCCCATACCCTATCGAACCATCCTTTCAAAATCGCAGGAAAGCCAAACCACCAGGTTGGGAACACCAACACAAGTGATTCCGCTTCCTTCAGTTGAAGAATCTCTGTCTCAAGCAGGGAATCATCAAAAACAGGCTGGTAGTAGCTGCTCCTTTCCCGAGTCGTTAATGAAGGAGAAAATCGGCTTTCATAAAGATCAAGCAAGGTAATCTGATAGCCTTTGGACTTTAGATGCTCAATTGTTTGGGCCGCCAGGTGGTGACAAAGACTCTCTTTCAAAGGGTGTGCCACGACTACTAAACATTTCACATCATCCTCCTTGAGTCCTCACATCACTTTTCCATCGCCGCTGTACAACCAGACTGGCAGCGGTTGACCGCAGCATCTATCAGGATGCTCCCTGGTTAAGCCAAAGCTTCAACCTTTCATGTGACGATTTAAAGCCCGCCACTTGTGACCAAGGGCGGGCTTTCTGCTTTTTGATAGCGCCAGCTAACGCAGGCCTTACCCCGCGGTCGATGCCGGCTCCTCCGACTGCGAATGCCGCCAGCGCATCGGCGCCGTGAGGCAGATCAGACACGCGATGACCAGCACGATGCCGGCCCAGCCCAGCGGCGGCAGGCGTTCGCCGACGATGACCACCGCCAGCAGCGCGGCCACGACCGGTTCGAACAGCGTGATGGTGGTGGCCGTGCTGGCCGGGACCCGCGCCAGCCCGTAACCAAAGCCCAGATAGCCCACAAACATCGGTACCAGCGCCATGTAGAGCCCGACCGCCGCGTTGTTGATCGAGGCCACCAGCGGCGCACCGGTCACCAGCAGCACCGGCATCAGCAACAGCCCGCCCAGGCCAAAGGTCGCGCCCATGGCCGCGCGGGCGGGAATACCGCCCTGCATCAGATGCCGCGCCGACCAGGAGTAGAACGCATAGGTCAGCCCGGCCACCAGCCCCATCGCCACGCCCTGAAGCACCTGCGTCGTACTGCCCACGCCGGCATGCTCGCCGGTCTCGGCCAGACACAGCAGCGCCATGCCGACCAGCCCCAGCGCCGCGCCGATCTTCCAGCGCGCCCCCAGGGTCAGCCCTTCAAAACGCGATTCGATCAGCGCCGACAGCAGCGGTGCCGAGCCGATCGATACCACCGTGCCGATGGTGACCCCCGCCAGGCGCATCGAGCCGTAAAACGCCAGCGGATAGATCGCCACGGCCACCGCGCCGGAGAGCAGCCAGGGCCAGCGCGCGCGCAACGGCGACCCGGCCCGTCGAATGCGCGGCGCTGCTACCAGCGCCTGCAGCAGTCCGCCCAGCCCCATCGCCACGGCACCGATTGCCACGGCGCTGACCCCGGGTGCGAAGGTGGCGGCCGTGCCGGTGGTGCCCCACAGCACGGCAGCGAGAAGCACGCCGGCCACGCCGAGCAGATGTTCGCGGGCACTCCCTTTCATGTGGCCTCCAACAGCGTGGCGGCCATGTCATGCGCTTCACGAACACAGCGGCTGTCGCCCTCGAGCCCGGCACGCACCATGGCCCCCTCCAGCAAAAAGGCCAGCTGTCGCGCCCGGCGCTGCGCCGCCTCCTCATCCCCGGTCAGCTCGACCAGCGGCGCGGCCAGCAGCGACTCCACCTGCTGCTTGTGACGACGCACCATCTCGCGTCCGTCATGGCCGACCGGCAGCTCGCCGGCGACATTCAGGAGCCCGCAGCCGCGAAAGCCGCGCTCGTAGGCCCATTCGGCGTGATCCTGATAGGCCAGAAAGACAGCCAGCACGCGTGCCGTGGGCGTATGAGACTGTGCCCGGCGCGCCTCGAACAGGGAGAGCCACTCGGCATGGCGCCGATCCAGATAGACCGCCACCAGCACCGCCTTGGAATCGAAGTGGTTATACAGGCTCTTTCTGGCCACGCCGGCGCGTTTGATGATGGCATCGATGCCGGTGGCGGCGATGCCGTCGCGATAGAACAGCGCACTGGCCGCCTCCAGCAGGCGCTCGCGGGCGCCAAGGGCGGTCAACGTCTCGGGAGGGGGCATGGGCGTTATCCGGACACGGGAGTAGATAGACCAGTCTACCTATTCGTTTTGTTTCATCAAGGCGAGCGTCTTGTCCAGGCAGCGCAGCGGGCCTCCGGCATGACCGGTTTGCTGCGGCCGGCACCGCACGACGACCGAAACCCGTGTATTAGTATTTTTTTATTGTTACAAGCAGGGCATTATACGCTCGGCCCCGTACACGGGCCTTCCACAACCTGGAGGAAACACTGTCATGAGTTCCCGGCTTGTCTTTATTGTGCTGTCCTGTCTGGGGTTTGCGATCTGGATGATGCTTGACCGCTGATTGTCACCTCCGGTCTCGCAGCGGCGATCAGGACACAAAAAAGCCCCGGCGCCGAAGCACCGGGGCCTGCATGACGGGCCGATGGCTCAGCGCTTGAGCGCCGCCAGCAGCTTCTCGGCCACCGCTTCCGAGCTTGCCGGGTTCTGGCCGGTAATCACCAGACCATCTTCCAGAGCGAACGGCGTAAAGGCATCGACCTTCTGATAGTCGGCCCCGCGGCGCTTGAGCTCGTCTTCCAGCAGGTGCGGTACCACCTCGGTCAGGCCGACGGCAGCCTCTTCCTCGTTGGTAAAGCCGGCCACCCTTTTGCCCTTGATGACGAACTCGCCCTGCTCGTCCCTGAGGTTCAAAAAGGCCGTGGGCGCGTGACAGACCGAGGCGATCGGCTTTTGCTGGCGCAGGAAGTCTTCCAGCAGCGCGATGGAGTCGGCGTTGTCGGTCAGATCCCACAGCGGGCCATGGCCGCCGGGATAGAAGACGGTGTCGAACTCTTCGGCGCGCATGTCGGCCAGCCGCGCGGTATCGGCGATGCGCGCCTTCGCCTCGTCATCGGCGTAGAAGCGGCGTGTGGCCTCGGTCTGGGCGTCCTCGCCCTCGCTATTGGGGTCGATCGGCGCGGCCCCTCCCGCGGGCGTGGCGAGCACAATCTCACAGCCGGCATCCAGGAAGGTGTAATAGGGCGCGGCGAACTCCTCGACCCAGAAACCGGTCTTATGGCCGGTATCGCCCATCTCGTCGTGAGAGGTCAGAACCATCAGAATACGCGGTGCACTCATGGAACACTCCTGAACAGGTGAATTACCCCTGAAATGGTTGCACCGGCGCACGATATCAAGCCGTGCGATGGTGGGCAGTTTGTCGCAGGCCGCTGCAGCCCCGCATCAGGCGGCGGCGTGGTAGCGACCCATAAAAAAATGACCCCCGGTGCATTTCCGGGAGTCATTCAAAAGACGTTGGCAGGCCCCCGCCGGGGCCTGCCATGACGTCAGGATGACGCGCCGCAGCTGCAGTTGTGGCCGCAGCCCTCGGAGCCATCGGCATGGCCGGTGGCGCAGGCCTGGCAGCAGTACAGCTCGCCATTGTGCTCAACGGCGTTGTCTTGAACGTCGCAGGTGCATTTCGGGCAGGCGCAACGGGTCTGATCGGACATGGTCTTGCTCCTTGTAAGGTGAACACCCCCTTTGTAAACCTTCTACCTTCTATAAGGTCAATGTTTTTCCGACAACCGGCATCATGGCCTGCGGGATCGACCGGACAACGCCGATGCCAGAGGGTCCAACGGGACTGCATCCGCGACGCCACGGCCACAAAAAAGGCCCACCGGCGGATCACCGATGGGCCCGATATGTTCAACGAAACAGGGCTCAGCCGTCTTCTTCGTTCATGCGCTGGCAGTCTTCCTCGGCTTCATCGCGCACTTCATATTCGGTGCTGACATAGCGCTCTTCCTGGATATCCCAGATGCGAAAGCACTCCAGCGGCATCTCGTCCATTTCCTTTTGCTGCTCACGATTGGGGGCACCCTGCACGTGCGCAGTGGCGTGTTCATGCACTTCATAGCGGATCGCCATGCCTTCTCTCCCTCATTGATAGGTCCCGGGAAAAGTGTGGTCAGGAAAAACGCGAAATGCCACTGGAACGAGGGTCGAAAATGGCCCGGGTAACACGACCGTCTGACCTGCCGCTGTTGCCCGGGCATCGTCTCACCTCCGAGTGTCAACGCTCGATCGCGGACTATCGAGCCGGAACTGCCCGACCACCGCAACCAGCTCCTGCGCCTGGTGTTTCAGGCTGGCCGCCGCTGCCGCGGACTCCTCAACCAGCGCCGCGTTCTGCTGTGTCGTTTCATCCAGCTGACTGACGGCCTGACTGACCTGACCGACCGACAGATTCTGTTCGCTGCTGGCACCGCTGATCTCGCCGACGATATCGCTGACATGCTTGATGGACGAGACAATATCCGCCATGGTCCGGCCCGCCCGGTCGACCAGTTCCGTGCCCTTTTCTACACGCTTGACGCTCTCATCGATCAGCGTGCGAATATCCTTCGCCGCCTCGGCACTGCGCTGGGCCAGTGTGCGTACTTCACTGGCGACCACAGCGAAGCCGCGCCCCTGCTCCCCGGCACGCGCCGCCTCTACCGAGGCGTTGAGCGCCAGCAGATTGGTCTGGAAGGCGATGCTGTCGATCACTTCGACAATGCTGCTGATCCGCCCGCTGCTGTCATTGATGTCACGCATGGTCTGCACGACCTCCCCGACCACATCGCCCCCCTGGGACGCCACAGTACTGGCGCTGGAGGTCAGCTGATTGGCCTTGCGGGCGTTCTCGGCGTTCTGGTTCGCGCTCGACCCCATCTCCTCCATGGATGCCGACGTCTGTTCGAGTGCAGAAGACTGCATCATGGTGCGCTGACTCAGATCATCATTGCCCTGCGAAATCTGCGCACTGGCCGAGGCCACGCTTTCTGCATTGCGGCGCACGCTGGCCACCACCTCGGCCAGCCCGGTCACCATCTCCTTTTGCGCCATCAACAGCTGGCCGATTTCATTGCGGGAGCGCGCCTCGACGCTGACCGACAGATCGCCTGCCGCCACCGCCTTCGCCTGCTGGACCGCCTGACCCAGCGGGCGGGTAATGCCGCGGGTAATCACGATGGCCGACACGACCGAGACCAGTACGGCAATCAACGCCAGTGCCAGCGTACCCAGCATCGCCTGATGATACCGGGATGTCCCTTGCTCCATGCCGGCCTGCGCGGCCGTCAGCTGGATATTGATCAGATCGCCGATGGCATCACTGATCGGATCGATGGCGGCATACAGCGGCCCATCGATACTATCCAGCTGCCCTTCCACCTGCCCACGCATGCCCTGCAGCGTCTGCTCGACCCGATTCAGCGCATTATCGGCCGTTACGAAAAGCGACTGTGCCCGGTCGGCAGCAGCGGTCTCCGCCGGCGTCAGCCTCGTATCCATGTAGGCCGACCAGCGACTTCTGATGACATCATGAGCACTACGCACTGCTTGCAGCGCCTCCTCGGCCGTCATCAGGCCGGCATTGGCCTTGTTGACCGCATCGATGACATCCACGGCGTACGCGTCCGAAATCACCTTGAGCTCTTTCAGGGGAACCACCCGGTCGTCATACAGCGACTGCATGGTGTTGTTGAGACTGCGAAGGCTCAGCGAATTCAACACACCGCTGAGAACAAGAAAAAGGACGGCAACGAGAAAGCCCAGCCCGATCTGCTTGCTAATGGAAAGATCTCTTATGCTCATTGCACCGATTCCAGAGAAAGATTTTGGATAGCCATAAACTATGGACAGGACTTATCCAATATCGACCTGGCTAAAGGGTACTTTATGATTCATGCACTATTTATTCGTACACTACTTAAAAATCAATACAGGATTGGCTGAAAAGAGAGTCACTTTGGCCTTGAGAGTTCATGCGAAATACAAGGAGACAGGTTTAATCTTTTGCGACGGAACAGAAGATTTATCCTTCTATAGAGCATCCAGCGTAGCCTTGACTCGATCCAGTACCACACTGGTTCTAAACCACTTAACGTTTCGATTTTCATGAAATAACCGATCGCATATTGCCTCAAAGGCTTTCATGTCCGGCACCAGCATGACCAGCATAAAATCTGCCTCACCGGTCACGTAATAACACTGCTGAATTTCAGGGCCTGAAAAACTCGCTTTAAGCGCCTCGAGATCGTCGCTGTATATCCTGTCAGCCTGAACTTCTACCAGAACCGTCAGCGTTTTGTTGACCTTATCGGGATCGATAACCGCCACATTGGCGCGGATATAGCCGTTGTCCTTAAGCTTCTGGATACGCCGCTGCACGGTGGCAGGCGAGAGATTCACGGCCTCTGAAAGCTCCCGCAATGGGGTCAGGCAGTCCTTTTGCAAACGCTCGATAAGTGCCACGTCAAACCTGTCCAGCCCCGTAGAAAAGTGCATGCGGGAAAATCTCTCATGAATCACAAAAATTTCGAGAACCTTTATCGGGATCGATGCCATAACATGCTGCGCACCACCCACTCATGTTCGGACATCATGCAGACCGGTCAGAATACAACACTCGGCGTCACGCTCAACGTTATCGCATCGATATTTTTCGCCTTGATGTTTGCGTATACATCGCAACTTGCCGCCCTGGAAGGCGAGGAGATCTTCGGCTGGCGCATGTTGCTAACCTTCCCCTGCCTGACGATCTTTATTGTTTCGAGAGGCTACTGGCCTCAGGTGATCGCTATTTATCAAAGGCTTTATCGTGAACGTTATTTTTTTCTCACCCGCCTGCTCTCCGCCCTGCTTCTGAGTGTTCAACTCTGGCTGTTCGTCTGGGCGCCGGGCAACGATTATGGCCTGGCCGTCTCGCTGGGCTATTTCATGTTGCCCATCACGATGGTGATCATCGGCCGTCTGGCCTTCAGGGATCGAATGTCACGCTTTCAACAGCTGGCGTGCGCGTTCGCCGTCCTTGGCATTGCCAATCAAATGGTGCTGTCTCAAAGCATGGCGTGGCCGACACTGGCCGTATGCCTGGGCTATCCCGGCTATTTCTGGCTGCGTCGCAGAACCGATACCAACAACATCGGAGGCCTCTGGTGGGATATGGCCCTTGCCCTGCCCATCAGCCTCTTTTTCATCATGCAGGGCGGCGAGGTGATCTCCGGGCTGGACGTGAACACTCAGCGGTTGTGGCTGGTATTCGGGCTGGGGCTGATCAGCGCGCTGGCACTGACGTTTCAGGCACTGTCAGCCCCTTACCTGAACCTCAGCCTGTTCGGCCTGCTGATCTATGTCGAGCCCGTGCTGTTGATGCTGGTCGCGCTCGCGCTGGGAGAGACGATCGACGTCACCGAATGGCCGACCTATATCGCCATCTGGGGATCGGTCATCGTCTTGATGATGGAAGGCGTGCGGGGGCTGAAACGACGCAGGGCCGCTCGAGTCGCCACCGCTTCTGATCAGAGCACAATGCGGGCAGGAGCCCCGGCAGATCAGTCGGAGGGTGGCGGATAACTCACTGATTGGTTCATCGAAGGTCCCGTCCATACGGGGCTTTAGCATACTGAAACCTGGCTACACTGAATGGCCAAAGCGCCCTTGAGCGCCATCCAGCGCGCTGATACCCCGCCTTGCCTCGACACTCCTGCCACAGGATCATTATGGCCGCCTCCCTGCCTGTTCTCTTCGCCCGCCTGCTCCTGAGCATGCATGTTCTGCTGATACTGCTGCTGGGCGCATGCATCGGCGCACCGGTTCAGGCCGCGGAGGAGCTTTCAGGTGTCGCCCGGGCGCTGACGGGCAGTGGCCCTCAGGCGGAAAGCCCTGAAGAGGCCCGGATTGAAACCACGCCGAGCCCGGGCCGAGACAGTGATATTCAGGCCCGTATCGCCGGGATCCTTTCCGAGATCGATGGCCTCGATGCCGTCGGGATCAGCGTGACACAGGGTGTGGTCACGCTGTCGGGGGACACGGCCAACGAGAAAAAGGCCCAGCAGGCCCTGAGCCTTGCCGGCCGCCTCACCGACGTGGTCACCGTCAATGACGACATCAACCGCACGCTGGATGTGCAGGACAACGTCTCCACCGTCTTTCAGGAGCTGATGGCGCAGGCAAGAGGCCTGATCAAGGCGCTACCGCTGCTGCTGGTCGGCCTCGTGTTGTTTGCCCTTGTCACCGCGTTCGGGGTCTGGCTGTCCAGACGTCAGCGCCTGTGGCAGCGCCTCGCGCCCAACCCCTTTGTGGCGGCGCTGCTGTCGCAGACCATCCGCGTCATTTTCGTGGTATTCGGGCTGATTCTCGCGCTCAGTCTGATGGGCGCCGAGACCATTCTGGGGACGCTGCTGGGCGGGGCCGGCGTCATTGGTCTTGCCGTGGGTTTCGCGGTCAAGGACACCATCGAAAACTACATTGCCTCCCTGATGCTAAGCGTTCGCCAGCCCTTTCGCGCGCGCGATCAGGTGGTCATCAACGGGCAGGAAGGTATTGTCGTGCGGCTGACCTCCCGCGCCACGATTCTGATGACGCTGGATGGCAATCAGCTGCGTATTCCCAACGCCGACGTGTTCAAGGGCACCATCCTCAACTACACCAGCAACCCCGAGCGGCGCTTCACGTTTGAACTGGGGGTGGACGCCGATGACGACCCGCTCGCCGCCATCAAGGTCGGGCTGGATGCCGTGCATCAACTGGGGTTCGTGCTCAGCGAGCCCAGGGCCATGGGCCTCATCACCCAAGTGGGCGATTCCAACATCGTGCTCGAATTTCAGGTTTGGGTGGATCAATCCAGCACCGACTTCGGCAAGGCCCGCAGTATCGCCATTCGCGAGACCAAGCACGCGCTGGAAGAAGCCGGCTTCAGCCTGCCCGAACCCATCTACCGCCTGCGCTTCAACAACTCACTCGAACAGGCACTGGAACGCTTTCAGGGCAGCAGTTCCGACTCTGCTCGCGATGATGACACGCCCGCCCCGGCCTCCTCCAGATCATCAACAGCGCCCCCAACCAACGACGGCAGCGACAGGCACCCCGCCCGGTCGCGCGCGCAGCAGATACTGCGCGACCCGAGCGCGGAGGCCCTGTTCGATGCCCGCCCGGATGAAAAACTGATGAAAAAGGTCGAGCAGGAAATTGCCAGAACGGCTGACCAGACCGATCTGCTGAATCAGCGCGCGCCGCAGGAGTAAGGCGGCATCGAAATACCGTCATGGCGCAGGTTCAGGATGAACCTGTATATGCGTCAAAAGCCCGGGTAGATGTAGACCATGTTCAAAACACTGGACAATGCCAGCACAGGACACTGCCATAAAAAGAACCAGAAACATGGTCTGTCCATACAAGACCAGAATCACGATAAAACCATATGCCATTGGACCTTTGATGATCTGCCATCAGATGGAATGCTTCTTGGGATCACCATTAACGCAGATCGTTTTCAGACCCGTTTACAAGCTCAAACGTCAGTTTTTATTTCCCAACATTAAATAACCGTTTTGCAGGCTGTTTTAGCGGCGAGATGGCGGATAACCGGCCACTTCGCCTCTATCATGAAATGAGAAAAGCGATCATACCGCCGAGGGTTGCCTGGAGACGCCTGGCGTCCCTTGCCGTATGTATTAGTATTAAACAATGTAGAAAAACATCATATAAATTCACCTGCCAGTGAACACGGCCTTTAAAGGCCAGCCTGTTACAAAAACCCAAGGAGCCCCTCATGGCCAGGACACCCGAAGGTAACGACAGCAATCAACCCACGGCGGGACAAGCGGCTGACAAGTCCGTAGCCTGCGGAGCCGAGCGACTCCTGATGGCGGCGCTCGAGCGCGGCGGCAGCTGTCTGGAAACAGGTCGCTACCTTGTAAGCTATCACGATGGCATGCTCGATGAGGGCGTCAAGGCACTCAAGAAGGAAAATTTCCGAGTGGCCGACGCGCGGGATTTCAGCGGCCAGGCCGCCAACCTTGAAGCGGCGGGCGATGCCGAGGTCATGGTGTTTCCCGAGATTGGGGTAGCCCTGCTGGGGGGCGATGCGCTGGAGCAGCGCGGGCTGCGCGCCGACGATGCTCTCTTCGCCCGGCAGGGGGTCGCGGCGATCGAGCCTGAATACTTCGCCTTCTCGGAGAGCGCCGAGTATCTGCGCGGTTTTCTCAGCGCCGCCAATGCCATTGCCAGGGACCTGGGCCAGGAGGAAGAGACCCGCCAGCCGCGCCCTGACACCCAGGCCGACGACGTGACCTGGGGGCTTTCGCGCTGCCGGGTACCGCAAAGTGCCTACACCGGGGCCGGCATCAAGGTCGCGGTGCTGGATACGGGGCTGGATCTTGGCCACCCGGATTTTGCCAACCGCGCCATCGAGCAGCGCTCGTTTGTCGGCCAGCCGGTTCAGGATCTGCAGGGCCATGGCACTCACTGTATTGGAACGGCGTGCGGCCCGAGTTCCCTGACAGGGGATATACCGCGCTACGGCATTGCGTCTTCAGCAAGCATCTACGCGGGCAAGGTGTTGACCAACGCCGGTAGCAGTAACGGGGGGAGCGTGCTTTCCGGCATGAACTGGGCCATTGCCAATCGCTGCGAAGTGATTTCCATGTCGCTTGGCGGGCAGAGCCCGGTTCAGACCGCTTACACCCGTGCCGGTGAGGCAGCGCTGAACAATGGCTGTCTGGCCATTGCCGCGACAGGCAACGATGCGACACGGACAGGCTCGCCGGCCAACTCCCCCACCATCATGGCCGTGGCGTCGCTGGATCCCGATCTTCAGCGGTCCAATTTTTCCAACTATGGCAAGGTCGACATTTCCGGCCCCGGCCGCGATGTGTTTTCTTCCTGGCCGCGGCCGACTACCTACAGAACCATCAGCGGAACCAGCATGGCGACGCCTCACGTGGCGGGTTGCGCCGCGCTCTGGGCGCAGTCGGATGCCAGTCTTCGCGGCGCCCGCCTGTGGCAACAACTACTGGCCTCGGTGCAGCGCTTGGGAGCCGCGGAAAATCGCGTCGGTGCCGGGCTGGTACAGGCCCCCTGATGCAGGGATAATGGCGCAAAGTGGCCGCATGAGGGCGGCCACGCGTCACGCCGGGAGGTAGCCATGCCGCACAGGACACTCTGGATCATTACCCTGACCAATGAACGCCCGGTGAGCGAAATGGCCAGTCGCCTCAGCCAGGAGGGCCTCGCGATCAGGGAACAGCTGGATGAAATCGGCTGTATTACCGGTGAAGCGGACAACGACGTGGCCGAGCGCATACGCGGTCTCGAAGGCGTGGTCGATATTGCGCTCAACACCCCCATGGACATCGGCTTTTCCTGAGTCACGCCCGTCAGGAGAACGAGCAAGGGTCCGGTTTGAACAGCACCGCGCCCTGGCTAGCGCGACACGCGGCGACGACAGATCACCATAAAAGCCCCGCCATTTGGCGGGGCTTTTTGCGTCGATCATCACGCTCAGACAGTGCCCTGATCGTCGCCACTCTTATTATCACGGCGGGTCAACGGCCCTCCCCGATCGCGAAGATGCGCCAGCGGCGTGTTCGATCCGGGTTCGGCTGTTGGTTCACATGCCCTACTGACGCATCCCGATGGCGAGGCGGTTGTAGGCGCTCATCAATGAGACGGCGAAGGTGAGATCGCTGATCTCGGCGTCAGAAAAGTGCACTTTCAGCGGCTCGAAGTCCCTGTCGGCGGCGTGAGAACCGGCGATGTTCACCAGCGATTCGGCCCAGCCGAGAGCGGCACGTTCGCGCTCACTGAACCGGGCGCTGACGCGCCAACCGGCGAGGCTATCAATTTTGGCGTCGGGCACGTTTTTCGCCCGGAGTGCTTCGGCGTGCATTTCGAGGCAGAAGGCGCAGCCGTTGATCTGCGAGACGCGCAGGTACACCAGCTCGATCAGTTCCTTGCCGAGGCTGCTGTCATCGAGTGCTTTTTTGGTGGCGCTCAAACCCTTGTAGGCGTCCGGGGAGAGTGAGGCGTACGGCAGACGAGGGGTCGACATGGCAAAGCTCCTGCGATGAACGAGGTTGAACGGGTCATCAAAAAAGACCGTCCTAGAGTCAAGCCTACGCGCCGGGTCGTACGCAAGGGCGGGTTTGCCAATACCGGATACTGGTGCGACGGCCAACTGCGGTAGATTCATCAAGTGGCCAGGGCCCGGCCACGACGATACGACCAACAATAACACCGCAAAGGCGACCCCCGATGAAGAGACCCGCGCTTCTTTTGATCACCACCCTGCTTGCGATGACGAGTACGAGTGCATTCAGCGGCGACAAGGCCCCGAACCGCGATAACCGGCCAACCCGGAAGAACCCGGACCGCGATTACGCTCGCAGCGTGCTGAGCTTCGAGGCGCCGATCGATAGCCCGTACGAGTGGATGAACAAATCCATCTTTCTGGGCACGGTCGAACGTGGGCCAAACTTCGAGAACGACCCGTCCGTCATCATTCGCGTGTGGGAAGTGCTGTAAGCCAGGATTTCATGACACCAAACAAGCGCCGGGCTGTGTAATGCGGCAAGGCTGCAGAAGACACGATGGCGTCGTGCACAAGCAGTTCATGTGTCAGCAATTTGAGACGCGAGGCACGTACTGGGAATGCTGGAAGGGTCAGTGGCGCCCGAGGCAGGACTCGAACCTGCAACCCACGGCTTCGAAGGCCGTTGCTCTATCCAATTGAGCCACTCGGGCAGTGATGCGTTGCACATCGGCGCTTATTCTAACGGCTCATGCCCCGAGTGAACAGGGGCGGTTTTCATTGTCTTTTCAAGATGCTGTGGCACCGCCTGCCATCGACGGACCCCCGGATCGGGGGCCAGCCGGATCAGCACGGGTCAACGCTGGCACGAGCGGCGTTTCTCCCTCATGCTGAGAGGTACCGCCCCTGCCCGCCCGGCCCTGTCGCATCACCGGGCCGTGGCGCCGCGCCACCAGGATGCGAGACAATACCGTCACCGGCCGGGTCGATGCCCCGGCCGGGGTCACTCGTTACCGGAGCCGTGCTCGCCGTCATATGCCGATTCCCGATTTTCACGCCCTGATGTACCCGCTGCTGCAGCTGACCGCCGGGGCCGAAACGCTGCGCCTGCGCGACAGCTACGCAACGCTTGCCGATGCCTTCGAGCTGACGCCACAGGAGCGCCATCAGCTCAGCCCCAGCGGCCAGCAGTATCTGTTCAACAACCGCGTGACCTGGGCGGCCAGCTATCTACGCAAGGCCGGGCTTCTGGAGTCCCGCGGCCGCGGGCTGGTGGCGATCACGCCGCAGGGCTACATCACCCTGCGCGAGGTGCGCCATATCGACATGGCCTATCTGATGGGCTTTGAATCCTTTCAGGCGTTTCGCCGGCGCACCAGCAGCACGCCTCGCGTCCGTGGCCCGGACGATCAGGACACCATGGAGGACGTGCCGGACTGTCTCACCCCGCTGGAGAGCATGGAAGTTTCATGGCGCGCCATTCGTGCCGATCTCGAATTCGACCTGATCGAGCGGATGCAGCAGATCCATCCGGCGCGCTTTGAACAGCTGGTCATCGATGTGTTGATGACGATGGGCTACGGCTGCGGCGAATCGGCGGGCCAGAACGTGGGGCAAAGCGGGGATGGCGGCATCGACGGCATCATCAACGAGGACCCGCTGGGCCTTGAAACCCTCTATCTGCAGGCCAAGCGCTGGGCCAATCCGGTGGGCCGCCCGGACATTCAGAAATTTTCCGGCGCGCTGTCCGGCAAGCGGGCGCGCAAGGGCGTGTTCATCACCACCTCGCATTTCACCCGCGAGGCGCAGGAGTACGTCACCGGCCTTGAAGCCCGCATCATTTTGATCGACGGCCCGCAGCTGGCGCGGCTGATGATCGATCACAACGTCGGCGTCTCCACCGTGGACCGCTTCGAGATCAAGCGGCTGGACAGCGACTATTTTCTGGAGGAGTGACGGGCTGGAAGCCTGACGTTCAAACGCCGTGACGCGTCGAAAGCAGAGCATACCTGACATGCCATCGCCGCCGCCCTCTCGGGTCGGCGGCGATGGTGTCTCAAGCAGACGTTTTCTAGAAAAACAGCCGCACGCCCAGAAACAGCACCGTGGGCGCCAGCAGAATCCCCAGTCCGGTATAGAAGGTGGCGGTCATCGCCCCGTAGGGCACCAGACGCGCGTCGGTGGCGGCAAGCCCCGCCGCCACGCCGCTGGTGGTGCCGATCAGCCCGCCAAAGATCATCGCCGAGCGCGGGTTATCCAGCCCGATCAGACGCGCCACCATGGGCGTGGCGATCATGGTCAGAATCGATTTCACCAGCCCCGCAGCGATCGACAGCGCCACGACCTCGGAGCTGGCGCCCAGCGTCGCCCCGGTGACCGGGCCGACGATGTAGGTCACCGCGCCGGCCGCAATGGTGGTGATGTCCACGGCGCTGGTGTAGCCAAAGCCGATGGCGACCACGGCACCGGCCAGAAACGACACCAGTACACCGGCAAACAGCGCGACCAGCCCGCGCATGCCGGCCTTTTTGATCTCGTTGAAGCGTACCCCATAGGCGGTGGCGATGATCGCCAGATCACGCAGCATCCCGCCGCCCATCAGGCCCAGGCCCGTAAACAGGGAGATATCCGCCAGCCCGTTGCTGCCGCCAGTGTAAATGCCACCGAAATAGGCCAGTGCCAGCCCGATCAGAATGGCGATCGCCGAGCCGTGCAGCCGGTTGGCGGTCAGATGTTTGCTCATCCAGTGCGACACGAACATGGTCAGGCCGATCACGGCGAAGGCAGCGATCAGGTGATACTTGTCCAGCAGTGACATGATGGAATCGTTCATGAAACTCTCCGTAAGCCGTCGCGCAACGCCCTGTGACGGCCCTCAGTGGTAGGGTGGCAGGACAGGATCAATGCTGTGCACGGCCCTGAACCGGCGGTGCCGGACGAGCATCCAGCGGCGCGGCGTCTTCCACGCGCTTGCCGGTGAGCAGCGGCACCATGGCAAGCCCCAGCGCCACGGCCAGCGCGCCGGCCAGAATGGCCACCATGCCACCGCTGAACGCCGCCGCCACGTTCTGGCTGGCGGCCATGGCCACCACGATGGGGATATACATCGCGTTCCAGAAGTTGATGCCGCTTTCGGTACTCGCCGGCAGGTGGTCATGCGCCTTGAGATAGCCGGTCACGAAAATCAGCAGCAGCATGGCGATCCCCACGCCGCCGAGGTTGGCGTTGATGCCCAGAAGCTGCCCCAGCACATCACCAATGATCAGACCGACCAGCATGCAGCCGGCCAGCAGTGCCACACCATAAATCACCATGATCCATCTCCTTGTATTTGTCGGGTCGGCCCAACCACCGCAGACACGCTGTGATGGCCGCGGCCGACCATGACGTCATGGAAGGCGTTATTGTTGTTGCCCGTCGGTCTCAGTGATGGGCGGCCGCCGCCTGATAGATGTCGGCGTAGCGCTCGCGCAGGACGTTTTTTTGCACCTTGCCCATCACGTTGCGCGGCAGCGCCTCGATGAAAAACACACGCCCGGGCTGTTTGTAGCGGGCCAGCTTTTCCTTTAGCGCGGCCAGTACCTGCGCTTCCTCGAGCCGCGCGTTGTCCCGCAGTACCACCGCCGCCGTCACACCCTCGCCCAGATCCGGATGCGGCACGCCGATGACCGCCGACTCCAGCACCTCGGGCAACTCATCGATCCACTGCTCGACCTCTTTGGGGTAGACGTTGTAGCCCCCCGAGATCACCAGATCCTTGTCACGGCCGACGATGCTGAGATAGCCCTTGTCATCGATCAGACCCAGATCGCCGGTGATGAAAAAGCCGTCGTCACGGAACTCCTCGCGGGTTTTCTCCGGCATGCGCCAGTAGCCCTTGAAGACGTTGGGCCCGCGCACCTCGACCAGCCCCGTCTCACCGTCCGGCAGTGTTTCGCCGCTGTCGCGGTCGGTAATGCGCACCTCGCTGCCGGGCAGGGCCATGCCCACCGTGCCGGGGCGACGCTCACCGTCGTAGGGATTGGAGGTGTTCATGTTGGTCTCGGTCATGCCGTAGCGCTCCAGAATGGCGTGACCGGTGCGCTCGGAAAACTCGCGATGGGTCTCGGCCAGCAGCGGCGCCGAGCCCGAGATGAAAAGGCGCATGTTGGCGGTGCGCTCGCGATCGAGCCGCGGGCTGGTCAGCAGTCGCGTATAGAAGGTCGGCACGCCCATCAGCACCGTGGCGCGCGGCATCAGATCCAGCAGCTGCTCGATATCCAGTTTCGGCAGCAGCGTCATGGAGCCGCCCACCGTCAGCGTGACGTTGCAGGCCACGAACAGGCCGTGGGTGTGGAAGATCGGCAGCGCATGCAGCAGGTGATCGGCCTCGGAGAACTGCCAGGTCTCGACCAGCGCCTGGCTGTTGGCGGCCAGATTGCCGTGGGTCAGCATGGCGCCCTTGGAGCGCCCGGTGGTGCCGGAGGTGTACAGGATCGAGGCCAGATCATCCCGACCCACTTCGGCAATCCCGGTCTCCTCGGCGGCCGCTTCGGCCTTTTCCATCAGGGTGCCGTCACGCGCCACCCCCAGACTCTCGACATGGGCCACACCGCAGCGGCTGGCCAGCTCGCGGGCCCGCCCCAGATCCTCGGGTCGGCAGACATACAGGCGCGGCTCGGCGTCATTCAAGAAGTATTCGATCTCGGATTCGGTATAGGCGGTGTTGAGCGGCAGCCAGGCCGCGCCGACCTGCAGCGCGGCCAGATAGAGCATCAGCGCCTGCGCACTCTTGTCGACCTGCACCACCACGCGATCGCCCGGCGTCACGCCCTGCGCCAGCAAAACGCCGGCAAACCGCCGCGACTGTGCCAGTACGTCGGCGTAGCGATACTGCTCGCCTTCGGGCGTATCGATGAGCACCTTGTCGGGATGGCGCTCGAAGTGCGGATAAAACTGCAGATAAAGATTATGGTTCATGGGAACTCCTGCCAGTAGATCCTTGCCCCCTTGCTGCCCCGCAAGAGGCCGACTGCCCTGCTCGCGTCAGGCGTTGTCCCGCGAGGCCAGACGCTTGCGCCCGGTTCTGGCCAGACGACGGATGTCGCTGGCGCAGACCACCGTGCCCTCCCGGCTGAAGGCCTCGTGGTTCTGTTCAATGCGATCGAGCTCGTAGAGATAGTTGACCATCAGGCCATGGGCCTGCTGACACCCCTTCTCCGAGGTATCCCCCGGCCAGTTGATGCGGTGCAGGCTGGCGCCGTTGCCCAGATGAAAGCGGGCCACCGGGTCCAGCGGCTGCCCGCGGTTGTTGCGCGCCTCCAGCAGATAGTGTGCGGCCAGCCCGCGCAGCTCGGGGGCCAGACGCTGGCGCTCCTTGTCATCGATGGCCCAGGTGCCGCGATCAAGGGCGGCGCAGACGTCATCGTCCTCGGCGAGCTCGCCCTCTTCACGCTGTGTCTCCAGCCAGCGGGCAAAGCCCGGGACCGGCGAAAGCGTGACGAAGTTGGTCAGCCCCGGCAGGTCGCGCTTGAGCTCCTGAACCACCTGCTTGATCAGGAAATTGCCGAACGAGATGCCCTTGAGCCCGGTCTGGCAGTTGCTGATGCTGTAAAAGGCCGCCGTATCCGCCTCGCCCGGCGCGACCTCCTGACCGCCGGCCAGAATGGTCTGAATGTTGTCGGGAATGCCCTTGCACAGCGCCACTTCAACGAAGATCAGCGGCTCATCGCCGGTGGCCGGGTGGAAAAAGGCGTAGCAGCGCCGATCACCGGGATCGAGCCGGCGGCGCAGGTCCGACCAGTCCTGGATGGCGTGGACCGCCTCGTAGCGGATGATCTTTTCCAGCACCGCCGCCGGCGTGTTCCAGCCGATGCTCTCCAGCATCAGAAAACCGCGATTGAACCAGGAGGCGAACAAGTGCTCGAAGTCATCATCGAGCGGCGCCAGTTCGGGATTGGTTTTCAAAAAGCGCAGCAGATCGGCGCGCATGGTGACCAGTTCATAGGTGCCGCCCGGGCAGAGGTTGAGCCGGCGCAACAGGTGCTGGCGACGCGGTTCGCAGGCGGCAAAGAGCTTTTGAAGGTTGGCGTTGTCCTCGCGCTCGCTCCAGTCCCGGTAGGCCTTGTGAATGTCGTCGCTGTCAGCGGCGTAGCGTTCGGCCAGCATCTCGAAAAAGGCCAGCTTGTCGGCGTCATCCAGACTTCGATAGCGCACCAGCGCCTGCTGGGCGATCAGGATCTGGGAGGCCTCCCCGCCGCGCTGCATGAGCGTGTCGCAGCTCGAGGCCAGCTGCGCCAGGCTGGCCTTTTTATCGTTGCCTTCACCACCGGTGCTGCGAAACCGCTCACGAGTGCGGCGCTCGATGCCCGATAGCAGCTCCTGGAGAAAGTTCATGTTGACGTTCATGGCGGCCCTCATCGGTGGCGTGAACGGGAGTCGCGGTGCCCGGTGCTGTCGCTTGCCTGTCATTCACCGGAAAGGTATTTTTCATATACATGTCACCGCGTTGTTATATACAACAATCTGCGCGCCGCCATGGGGTGTCAACATGAAAGAAAGTCTATTGAATGAAAGTCCAGGAGGGCGCATTCCACAGGCGCAGCGGCTTCGTGATCTGCTGGAAGACGCCATCGTGGAAGGCCACTACGCCCCGGGAGATCGCCTCGACCCCGAAGCGCTGGCGCGCCAGTATCAGTGCTCGCGCACGCCCATTCGTGAAGCGCTGACCCAGCTGGCCGCCTCCGGCATGGTGAAGGTGGCCCCCAAGCGCGGCACCTTTGTGGCGCGGCTGAGCGTGACCGAACTGGTCGAGCGCTTTGAGGTCATGGCAGAACTTGAAGGCATGTGCGGCCGGCTGGCCGCGCGACGCATGCCCCGTGAGACCCTGACGGCGCTGCAGCAGGCGCAGGCCGAGTGTCGTCAGTGCATGCTCGAAGGGAATGTCAACGGCTACTACTACAAAAACGGCGAATTTCATCGCCTGATCTATGAAGGCGGCCAGAACGGTTTTCTGGCTCAGGAAGCCAGGCGACTGCACGCCATGTTGAAGCCCTACCGACGCCTGCAGCTGCACGCCCGCCACCGGCTGGAAAGCTCCTGGTGCGAGCATGAGCGCATCGTGGCAGCACTGATGGCCGGCGATGCCGACACCGCGCAGCGCGAACTCAGAGACCATGTTCTGCTTCAGGGGGAGCGGTTCAACGACTTCGTCGCGTCGATGCAGCGCCTGGGACAGGGGCAGGCGCAGGCCTGACCCGAACCGTGGCAACATCGACGTCCGACCCCGGCATCAGTGCTGTTCGCGGTAGGCCGAATAGGTCTGTCTGGCCCGGGAGAAGTGATCCCTGACAGCCTGGTCGGCGCGCTCGGGGTCACGCGCCAGTACAGCATCCAGAATGGCCTGATGCTCTCCCGCCACCATCTCCAGATAACGCCGGGCCGCCTCGACATTCAGCTCGTTGTCGACCAGCCGGGCACGGGGAATGGCCTCCTGGCTGAGCGGCTCGTAGAAGGAGAGAAAGAAGGGATTGTGTGTCGCCTCGATCAGGGCGTGGTGGAACCGGTAGTCCTCGTGACGGGCCTGTCGGCCCTCCTTCATCGCCTCCAGAAAGGCCGCATGGGCGCTTTCGAGCCGGCGCGCATCTTCCTCGTCATGGCGCTCGGCGGCCAGGGCGGCCGCCTGCGGCTCCAGCGTCAGGCGAAGCTCCAGCACGTGCAGGATATCCTCCACCGTATGGGCACTGATACGCCGGGCCGGCGACGGCTCCGACTGACGCGCCTGGATGACACGCGTGCCGATACCGCGACGGGTTTCGATCAGCCCCGAGGAGCGCAGGTGCGCGATCGCTTCGCGCACCGCGGTGCGGCTGACGCCAAACATGTCACACAGCTCACTCTCCGTGGGCAGCTTGTCGCCCACGGCAATCTGCCCGTTGGCGATCGAGGTTTCCAGCTGCCGGGCAATCTGCCCCGACAGACTGCCCTGCTGGGTAATACGTTCAAGCTTGAGCGTTTTCATGTTGACCATCTTCTGCCCTGTCGTGGCACATATCCGTTCCATGAAACACAGCGCCCGATGGCACATCGAAGTGTCGAACACGGCGCGTTCACGGGTCAGGGTAATACATCATACATGGACCATATCGCTTTTTTGAGCGTCGCACCCGGCCGGCGTGAGCAGCGTCGAGCGCTACCATGAGCTGACGTTATCATGAAAAGGGCCCGCCTCTCGGCGGGCCCTTTCGTTTACAGCTGATCTGACAGCAGACCGGATCAGCCCTCTTCGCGCTTGCCATCCACCAGTCGATTGAGCTGATGCGGATTGTCATCGCGCAGCGCCTGCGGACGCAGGGCATCCGGCAGGTTCTGATAGCAGACCGGACGCAGAAAGCGCTTGATGGCGGCCGTACCGACCGACGTGGTACGGCCATCGGAGGTTGCCGGGAACGGACCACCGTGGACCATCGCATCGCTGACCTCGACACCGGTCGGCCAGCCGTTGACCAGAATACGGCCCGCCTTGCGCTCCAGAATCGGCACCAGCGCGCGAGCGCTTTCCATATCGGCATCATCCATCTGCAGCGTGGCGGTCAGCTGCCCTTCCAGATGCTCGGTCACCGCCTTGAGCTCGTCGCTGTCAACGCATTCAACGATCAGCGAGGTGGCCCCGAAGACCTCATCCTGCAGCCCGGTATCGGCCAGAAAGGTCTGCGCCGAGGCA
The DNA here is from genome assembly GCF_053903105.1 of Kushneria sp. AK178. Classification (NCBI taxonomy): domain Bacteria; kingdom Pseudomonadati; phylum Pseudomonadota; class Gammaproteobacteria; order Oceanospirillales; family Halomonadaceae; genus Kushneria; species Kushneria sp. AK178. Next base: position 2,073,122 of record NZ_CP096381.1, read on the forward strand.
GTATAAAGACCGGCCTGACACATGTAGGCGCCCTCACCGGTCGGGCCGCGGCCCAGCTCGGTCACACCGCTGTGCTGCGACAGACGTTCAACGCCCTCGCGGTAGGCATCGCTGATACCGGGGGTGAGCATGGTCTGGGCATTGGCATCGGCCAGCGCTTCAGTCGCCGCCTGTTTGAAGGTCTCGAGCGCCTCGCCCTTGATGGCGATGACCAGCCCCGGATTGGTGCAGAACTGACCGGCACCCATGTTCAGGGAGCCGACAAAGGCCTTGCCCATGTCGCGACCGCGCGCCTTGAGCGCTTCCGGCAGCGGGAAGACCGGGTTGATGCTGCTCATTTCGGCGTAGAAGGGAATCGGTTCCTCGCGCGACTGCGCCACTTTCCACAGCGCCATGCCGCCGCTGCGCGACCCGGTAAAGCCGGCCGCCTTGATGCGCTTGTCGCTGACCAGCGCCGTGCCCACGTCGCGGCCCGTGCCGTACAGCAGCGAGAAGACGCCTTCCGGCAGGTTGCAGCGCGCCACCGCTTTCTGAATGGCACGACCGACCAGCTCGGACGTGCCCGGGTGGGCGCCGTGGGCCTTGACGATGACCGGGCAGCCGGCGGCGAGCGCCGAGGCCGTGTCGCCACCGGCGACCGAGAAGGCCAGCGGGAAGTTACTGGCGCCGAAGACCACCACCGGGCCCAGGCCGATGTGGCGCTGGCGCAGATCGGTACGCGGCATCGGCTGACGATCCGGCATGGCCGGGTCAACGCGCACGTCCAGCCACTCGCCGTCGCGCACCACGCGAGCAAACAGCCTCAGCTGCCCGCAGGTCCGCCCGCGCTCGCCCTGAATGCGCCCTTCGGGCAGACCGGTTTCAGCCACGGCGCGCTCGACCAGCGCATCGCCGATTGCCTCGATCTCCTCGGCAACGGTTTCCAGAAAGACGGCGCGGTCTTCCAGTGACGTCTCCCGGTACTGATCAAAGGCCTGCCAGGCCAGCGCACAGGCCTGTTCGACCTCGTTGCTGCTGCCGCCGTTGTAGACCGGCTCCATTGTCTCGCCCGTAGCGGGATTGATGGCCTGAACCGGATCGCGTGTGCCCTTGATGGCGTGCTGTCCGATAAGAAGTTCGCCTGTCAGTTGCATCTTTGTCTCCTGATGGTTGCATTGCGTCTTGCCAGGTTCAGCGCACCAGCGCGGGGCGCTTGGGATCGAAGGTCCAGCCATCGATCAGATACTGCATGGCGGTGGCATCGTTGCGGGCGCGAACGTCCAGCGAGCGATACAGCGCATGCGCTTCATCCAGCTTGCCCTGATCCAGTGTCACGCCAAGCCCGGGCGTTTGCGGCACGCTCAGCTTGCCGTCACGAATGTCAAAGGGCTGCTCGGTCAGGCGCTGACCGTCCTGCCAGATCCAGTGGGTATCGATCGCCGTGATCTCGCCCGGGCAGGCCGCGGCCACGTGGGTCATCATGGCCAGCGAGATATCAAAGTGGTTGTTGGAGTGCGATCCCCACGTCATGCCCCACTCGTCGCAGAGCTCGCCGACCATGACCGCGCCCTGCATGGTCCAGAAGTGGCAGTCCGCCAGCGGGATGTCGACCGAGTTCATGATGGCGGCGTACTGCAGCTGCTTGAAGTCGGTGGCAATCATGTTGGTGGCCGTGCGCAGTCCGGTACGGCGCTTGAACTCCGACATGGTTTCGCGCCCCGACCAGCTGCCCTCCTGACCACAGGGGTCCTCGGCATAGCTGAGAATGTCGCGGATCGGCTCCAGCACTCGAATGGCCTCCTCCAGTGACCAGGCCCCGTTGGGATCCAGCGTCAGGCGCGCCTCGGGGAAGATCTCGTGCATGGCGCGGATGCAGTCGGCTTCCTGTTCGCCCGGCAGCACGCCGCCTTTCAGCTTGAAATCGCGAAAGCCGTAGCGCTCGTGCGCGGCCCGGGCCAGCTCGGCCACGGCGTCCGGCGTCAGTGCCTCCTGACAGCGTAGACGCTCCCAGTCATCGCGCGGGTTGTCGGCCTTCGGATAAGGGAGATCCGTCTTGTCGGGATCACCCAGCAAAAAGAGATAGCCCAGCGCCTCGACCTCATCACGCTGGCGCCCCATGCGGCCCAGCAGATCGGCGACCGGCGTCTCGACGGCCTGACCGTAAAGGTCCAGCAGCGCCGATTCGATCGCGGTCAGCACATGCACTGCCACCCGCAGGTCAAAGGTCTGGCGCCCGCGCTCTTCCGGCCCACCCCGGGCCAGCAGCTGTCGGGCGTTGTTGAGCGTGCCCTTCCAGGCATTGAGACGGGTGCCCTCCACCAGCGAACGGCACTTTTCGAGCCCTTTCAGAATCCCCTCGCTGGAGGGGATTTCGCCTACACCGCGATTGCCGGCATTGTCTTCCAGAATCAGGACACAGCGCACGAACCAGGGCGCGTGACCTCCGCTGAGATTGAGCAGGAAGCTGTCGTGACCCGCGACCGGCACGATGGTCATGCGTGTAATGGTAGGCAGTGACATACAGGGCTTCTCCTATGAATGGGGGGTCGTTTGGCGACGGTTCTGCCACAGGGTGAAGAACAAAAAGGCCGCGGATACCAGCAAAAAGGTCAGGCTGATCGGCCGTGTGACCAGCACGCTCCAGTCTCCTCCGGAGAGCAGCAGCGCCCGGCGGATGTTGGATTCGGCGATCGGCCCCAGAATCAGCCCCAGAATGACCGGCGCCGTGCCGAAGTCATAGCGGTTGAGGAAATAACCCAGCACCCCGAAGCCCAGCATCAGATAGACGTTGAAGATGTCAGCATCCACGGCATACACGCCGATCACACAGAACATCAGGATCAGCGCCATCAGCAGCTTGCGCGGCACCTGCAGCACCTTGACGAACATCCGGATGCCGAACCACTGAATCAGCAGCATGAAGACGTTGGCGACCAGAAAGGCGATAAAGATGCCGTAGATGATCGACCCGTTATCGGTAAACAGCGTCGGCCCCGGGCTGATGCCCTGGATCATCAATCCGCCCATCAGCACCGCCGTGGCCGCTTCCCCCGGGATGCCCAGCGTCAGCATCGGAATCAGCGCCCCGCCGACCAGCGCATTGTTGGAAGACTCGGACGCCACAATTCCTTCAGGATGGCCGGTGCCGAATTTTTCCGGCGTCTTCGACATCTTCTTGGCCTGATCGTAGGACAGAAACGAGCCGATACTGCCGCCGGCGCCCGGAATGGCGCCGACCACCGTCCCGATCACCGAACTCGAGGCCAGCACCTTCCAGTGGCGCAGGGTTTCCACCCAGCGCGGCCGGGCGTGGTCCATCCTGCTCTTGCTGTGCTCAATGGGTCCGCCGCCGAAATAGTCAACCACGTCCTTGAGCACCTGGGAGACGGCAAACAGACCGATCAGCGCCGGCAGCAGGTTAACGCCGGTCAAAAGCGACAGATTGTTGAAGGTATAACGCTGCACGCCGGCCACCGGGTCGGTACCAACCGTGGCGATCAGCAGCCCGATCAGACCGGCCACCAGCCCCTTGATCAGCGACTTGCTGGAGACCGAGGCGATGATGACCAGCCCGAAGACGCTCAGCGCGAAGTATTCGGCCGGACCGAAACGCAGCGCGAAATCGGCAATGGGCGGTGCCAGTATGCTGAGCACAAACGCACTGAACACACCGCCGATGAACGAGGAGACGATACAGATGCCCAGCGCCCGACCGGCCTCGCCCCGGCGCGCCATGGGGAAAGCATCCAGCGTCGTGGCCACCGAGGATGGCGTACCCGGAATGTTCAAAAGCGTGGCCGACACCGACCCGCCCGCAATGGCACCGCACAGGGTGCCCAGCAGCATGCCCATGCCCATGACCGGCGGCATGCCAAAGGTCAGCGGCAGCAGCAGCGCAATCGCCATCGCCGCCGTCAGACCCGGCAGGGCCCCCATGATCAGGCCCAGCAGTGTGCCGGCACCGATCACCAGCAGCACATGCCACTGAAAGACCAGACCGAGCGCTTCCAGATAATCTCCCATGTTATACCCCCATCACGCCGATGGTGGGCAGCACGAGTTCGAACCCCACCGAGAAGATTAAAAAGATGGCAACGGATACGGCTGCAGCAAACAGGGCCAGCATCAGGACACGAACGGGTTTGATCGTGTCTCCGTGTCGGTGTGACAACGCGCTGACAATGGCCACGCACAAAAAGAGGAACAGCGTCGTGGAAATGACATACCCCAGCGGCTCCAGCAGCACGGCATAGAGCACCAGCAACAGGGCGACGGCACACCAGGCCACTACCGGCACCCATACCGGCGCCGCATCCGCCTCACCGGAGGCGTCACGCGCGAACAGCGTGCCCGCGATCAGACCGCGCACCATCGACAAAAGCAGCAAAACCACGATGGCCGAGGAGATGGCCCGGGGGAAAAACGCGGGGGAGAGACTCCCCCCCGCGGCATTGGCCGGCAGATGCCAGGCCTGCTGCAGAAACCAGCCCGCCAGCGCCAACAACACCAGATGGAAAAGCGCATCGCTGCGTGTCTTGACCATGGAGCCTCCCGGTTCCTTACTGGCGAATGGCCTGGGCTTCTTCGATCAGCGGTCCGGACGTTCTTTCAACGAACCGGTCCAGCTCATCGCCATACAGCGGACTGATGTCAGACCCCATACTGCGGGCGGCCTTCTGGAACTGCGGGTCTTCCACGGCCTGCTTGACCGCCTCGACCCACTTCGCCTCGATCTCCGGATCAAGTCCTTTCGGGGCGGCGATACCGCGCCACTGGGCCAGTTCGAAGTCATGACCGGCCTCGGTCATGGTCGGCGTATCCGGCAGTGCTCCGCTGCGCTCTTCGCCGGTGGTAACAATGGAGGTCAAACGGTCACCGTTGATGGCAGACACCACCTCGGAGGGGTTGAGTACCACACCGTCGATGTGGCCCCCCATGGCCGCGGACACCGCCGCGGAACCGCTGTCAAACGGAATGACCTGCATCTCGAGGCCCAGCTCCTCTCCCAGCATCAGGGTCATGATGTGCGTCGATGATCCCACCCCGGAGGCGCCCATGCGCAGCGGCTCACCGGAGGCCTGGCGCTCGGCGATCAGGCTTTCCAGATCCGACCAGTCGTCGTTGGGACGCACCGCCATGACATAGGGCTCGACCAGCACGCGTGCGATGTAATCGAAATCATCCTTCGTGAAGGCGACGTTCCCCAGCCCTTCCAGTGTGAAGGTGGCATTGGTCGGGATGGTAACGGTATAACCATCCGGTTTTGAGGCGATCGCGCGTGAAAATCCCACGGCACCGCCGCCCCCTGAAATGTTGCGTACCACGATCGTGGTGCCCAGTGCCTTTTCCAGTGACGGCTGTAGGGCACGTACCACGTTGTCTGCACCACCGCCGGCCGACCAGGGGACGATAAACTCAACGTTTCTGGACGGGTAATCGGCCGCCATCGCCATGCTGCTGGACAACAGCGTGGCAGCACCCAGAAGACTCATCAGCTTTTTCATGTCATCGATCTCCTCGACTGCCCGGGCCGGTGATCCCGCACGAGCAGACTGCTGTAATAAACGTTTAGCGAACGCGCTCGATCAGGGTCTTGAGCTGCTCAACTTCTTCAACGCTGGGCATGGTCAGCGGCGCACGCACGTTGCCCGCAGGGTGTCCGACCTGTGCGGCCCCGGCCTTGATCAGGCTCACCGCATAGCCACGGCAGGTATCGCGCAGGGCGATGAAGGGGATGAAAAAGTCATTGGTCAGGCGGGCCACGGTGTCGTGGTCGCCGGCACGCAGGGACTTGTAGAAGTGGATGGCCATTTCCGGCACGAAATTGAACACCGCCGAGGAGTAGGTGTTCACGCCGATGGAGAGATAGGCTTCGGCAAAGATTTCGGCGGTCGGTACCCCGCCGATATAGATCAGACGATCGCCAACGGTCTTGATGATGGTGTTGAGCGACTGAATGTCGCCGCGACCGTCCTTGAGACCGATCAGATTGGGGCAGCGGTCGGCCAGCGCTTTCACGGCCGGGGCTTCCAGCGCCCCGTTGGCACGGTTGTAGTAGATGACGTTGATGCTGGTCGAGTTACAGATTTCGGCCGCGTATTCGACGATGCCTTCCTGTGAGCACTCGGTCAGATAGGGCGGCATCAAAAGGATGCCATCGGCACCGGCGGCTTCGGCCGCGGCAGCATGGGCCTTCGCCATGGTGATGCTCTGGCCGGCGCTGGCAATCACGGGAACGCGACCCGCGGTTTCCTCTACGGCGACGCGTACCACTTCCTCGAACTCTTCAAGGCCCAGATTGAAGAACTCGCCCGTCCCGCCGGCGACGAACAGCGTGGAGATCTCGTATTCAAGCAGCCAGGCGATGCGCTGGCGATAGCTGTCGGCGTCGAAGCGGCCGTCGCTGTCGAAATCCGTCACCGGGAAGGAAAGCAGGCCATCGCCTGCAGCACGCGTCACGTCAGATCGTGAAAACATCATAAGGGATCCTCTGGTTTGGCCTGCTCCGCCGCGCGGTGGAGCGTTAAAGCTACTTTGTCATACATCATACTTTTAAAGCCATTATACGAAGGGCATAGTCCGCCCTTCGCACGATGCTCAGGCACCGAAGGTCTGATGAGCCACCGTCCACTGGCGTGCCTGCTCGGTCAGGGTAATGCCAAGGCCCGGGCGGTCCGGCACGATCATGCGGCCATCGCGGGTTTCAAGCGACTCGTTGAACAGCGGCGCCAGCCAGTCGAAATGTTCGACCCACGGCTCGGTGGGATAGGCCGCCGCCAGATGCAGGTGAATTTCCATGGCAAAGTGCGGCGCCAGCTGCAGTCCGGCCTGCGAGGCCATGGTGGCCAGTTTCAGAAACTGGGTAATGCCGCCGATGCGCGGTGCGTCGGGCTGGATAATGTCGGCGCTGCGGTGCTCAATGAGTGTCATGTGTTCGGCAACGCTCGAGAGCATTTCGCCGGTGGCGATCGGCGTGTCCAGCGCCGCGGCCAGGGCGGCATGGCCTTCGGCGTCGTGGGCATCCAGCGGCTCCTCGATCCAGACCAGCTCGTATTTTTCCATGGCGCGGCCAAAGCGCAGGGCACTGGCGCGGTCCCACTGCTGATTGGCGTCCACCATCAGCGGCACATCATCACCGATATGGGCACGCACCGCCGCCACCCGCTCCAGATCGATGCGCATGTCGGGCTGGCCGACCTTGATCTTGATGCCCTTGATACCGCTTTCCAGCGACTGCGTGGCGTTTTTGAGTACCTCGTCGATCGGCGTGTGCAAAAACCCGCCGGAAGTGTTGTAACACTGTACCGAATCGCGGTGTGCGCCGATCAGCTTGGCCAATGGCAGACCGGCCCGTTTGGCCTTGAGATCCCACAATCCGATATCGACCGCCGCGATTGCCTGGGTGGAGACACCGCCCCGCCCCACCGACGCGCCGGCCCAGACCAGTTTCTGCCACAGCTTGTCGATGTCGTTGGGGTCTTCACCGATGATGGCCGGCGCGATTTCACAGGCGTGGGCGTACTGGGCATAGCCGCCGGCGCGCTTGGAGTAGCTGAAACCGATGCCGGTATGGCCGTCCCGCGTTTTGATCTCGGCAAACAGAAAGGAAACTTCGGTCATCGGCTTTTGCCGGCCGGTCAGCACCTTGGCATCGCTGATGGGGGTGGCCAGCGGCAGCAGGACATGGGAGAAGGTAATCGAGGCAATGGCATCAAGGGACATGGGGACTCCGAAGGCACGTGGACCGGCCCGGGCGGGGCTGCGGCCTGATTATGTTAGCGCTATCATTTCGCGGCGGTCAGCGCGTCATGTCAACCGGAACCAAGGTCTAATGCACGCGATACTGCCTGCGCAGGGGCTGTTCAGCGGCCATTGAAGCCCTTTAAGACCGGGGCGCCAGCGTGGTCTGGCGCGGCACGATCTCGAAACCGACATCAAGGACATCACGGGCAGGTGCCGACCTGCCGGCATTAAAGCGCTGCAGCAGATGGGTCGCGGTCAGTCGCCCGATTTCGGCGCCATCGATACGCACCGTGCTCAGCGCCGGCCAGGTCGCCGCGGCAAAGCTCATGTCGCCAAAGCCCATGACCGCCAGCGTCTCCGGAATGGTCATGGCACGGCTCTGCGCCTCGGCAATGACGCCCATCGCCAGGGTATCCGAGCCGCAGACAATCGCTTCGCAGCCGGGCATGTCGGCCAGCACGGCCGCGGCGGCCGTACGTCCGCCGGCCAGACTTGCCGGTATTTCTGCCCAGTGCGTGATAACGGTGATACCAGCGTCCGGATGCGCCTTCTGTTCGGCCGTGATGCGCGCGTTGAAGCCTTCGGCACGCTCATGCGAGCGCGGATCATCGGCCATGACCTGGCCGAAACGCCGATAGCCGCACTCCAGCAGATAGTCGGCCACCGCCTCCCCGACCGCACGGTGGGAAAAGCCGATCAGCATGTCCAACGGATCGTGACTCATGTCCCAGATCTCGACCACCGGGATACGGGCTGCTTCAAGACGCTGCCGCGTGGCTTTTGAGTGGCGGGTGCCGGCCACGACCAGCGCATCCGGTCGTCGGCTCAGCACGGTTTCCACCACTGCGGCCTCCTCCCCGGTCTGATAGCCGGTCAGCCCCAGCAGCACCTGATAGCCCTCGCCGGCCAGCGTATCGGTAATCGACTGCACCACATCGGCAAACAGGGAGTGCGCCACGGTAGGCACCAGCACTGCCACCATTTTGCTGCGGCTCGACGCTAGGGCGCCGGCCACCCGATTGGGAACGTAGCCGGTCTCGATCACAGCGCGCTGAACGCGCTCGCGGGTGCGTTCGCTGACCAGCTCCGGCTGATTGAGCGCCCGCGACACGGTCATGGACGCCACGCCGGCGGCAGCGGCCACGTCGCTCAGACGTACGGCACCGGTCGCGCGCGGATTGTCGCGGCCGCCACCGCCAGCCTCGTCAGTGCGGGAATCGGAAAAACGTCCCATGCATATCTCCAGCAGACCATTCCAGCAAAACATCGGGTACACGGCGGAGTTCATGGTACAGGCAAGGCACCACCCCCGGGTAATGGCGCCTGTCATATCGCCTTCAATCCCCGGCCTCCCCTTCCCTGTCCTGGATCCTTCAGTGCCACGATGGTCGCAATGATAGCGCTAACAGAATCGGCGTAAGATGCCTTCTGCTGTCCGACAACAACCGTGGGCGAGCGTGACACTGCCTGGCGGTCGTCATGTTTCTACCCGAGAGGGGTTTGCCACACATGAAAAAGACACTCTCCGTACTGGTCATGGCCACTGCCCTGCCGACAGCGGCATTCGCAGCCGACTATCCGACCCGCAATCTCGACATGATCGTGCCCGCCTCCCCCGGCGGCGCCTCTGATACCCTGATGCGGGCGCTGCAGCCCGGGCTCGAGTCTGCCTTGGGTCGCACCATCGTGGTTCGCAACATGGGTGCCGGCGGCGGTGCGCTGGCACTGACCCGCACCGTGACCGCCAAACCCGATGGCTACACCCTGACGCTGGCCAACAACCAGAACTTCACGCTGGAGGGCCTTGGCAACGTCGACTTCAAGTATCAGGACTTCGACTATCTGGCACGTGTGACCGAAGAGCCCTATCTGCTGGTCAGTACGCCCAATGACCAGTGGCAGGATGCCGAGGCGCTGGTCGCCGATCTCGGGGACAGCGGCCGACCGCTGCAGGTCGGCACCTCGGGGGTGGGTTCCTCGACCTATGTCGTGGCCTCCACGCTGGGCAGCCAGCTGGGTATCGAGGTGCAGGTGGTGCCCTTTGACGGCGGCTCACCGGCCATCTCGGCGCTGATGGGCGGTCATGTGGATGCCGTGGTGGTCAATCCTTCCGAAGTGCTGTCCCAGATCCGGGGCGATCGATTGCAGGCCGTGCTCTCGACTGGCAGTCAGCGCAGCGAACTGCTGCCCGAGGTCAGGACCATGCAGGAGCAGGGCTACGATCTGGCGGTCAGCCAGTGGCGCGGCATCGCCGTGCCTTCCGGGGTCAGCGACGAGGTGGAAGATGCCTGGGTCGAGGCGGTCAAGCAGGCCATCGAGGCGCCGGAGTTCAAACGCTTTGCCGACAGTACCGGCGTCGAGGTCAGCCCGCTGTTCGGCGAAGAGCTGGACGCCTACGTCACCGGGATGGCCGAGATCATGATTCCCGCCTCACGGAGGGTCGCCGAAGACAACAATCAGTAACCCCTTTCCGCGCCGTGCACCGACCGATCGGGCGGCGCGTCAGGGCGCTGCCCCTTCTCCTGCCAGGCGCTGAACGGCTTCCCAGGTATCGGGATTGACCGTGATATCGGTCGTGTCATGACGACGATGGAAAGTCGCCGCCCCCGGCCAGCGCACTGCCCGACCGGACTCATCCGGCGTCGCCTGCGACAGGTGCGCCGTCATGTCATCCACCATGGCCCGGCAGGCCTCGATACCGCCGAGCCGCTCTGGATCAAGGACCATGAACACCTGAGAGCAGCCGGTGCCGCTGCCACGCTGCACCTGATCAATCTCGTGCGTGGGCCGTCCCTGCGATAGGAGTGCCGCCATGGCATCCAGCAGAATCGACAGTCCCGAGCCTTTCCAGTAGCCGGTGGGCAGAATACGACGCGTGGCCTGAATGGCGTCCGGATCGCGCGTCAGCCGCCCCTGATCGTCGAACCCGCCATCCACCGGCAGCTGTTCACCGCGCGCTTTCAGTACACCCAGACGGCCATAGGAGAACTGCGACATGGCCATGTCGAGCACCAGCGGCGCCCGCCCACCGGGGATGCCCATGACCAGCGGATTGTTGCCGATACCCTGACTGCTCGCGCCCCAGGCCGGCATGCAGGACTCCGTATTGGTCCACATGATGGCCGCCATGCCCTGCTCTACCGCGTGCCAGCCGTAGGTGCCCCCGCGCATCCAGTGAGTGGTATTGCGCACGGCCACCAGCCCCATGCCATGTCCCCGGGCCAGCGCAATGGCGCGCTCGGTCGCCCGCATGGCGTGACATACCCCCAATCCCAGGTTGCCGTCATACACTTCAAGCGCTCCCAGCGCCTGCACCGGCGCCAGAGCCCCCTGTGGGTCGACCCAGCCACGCGTCAGGTAATCCACCAACCGGGGAATGCGATCAAGACCGTGAGAGCTCACGCCGTCACGGGTACTTTCGGCGTGAATCCGGGCGCATTCGGCCGCATTTTCCGGAGCCAGCCCGGCACGCCATAGTGCCCGTTCGATCACGTTCTGCAGGCAATCAAGAGTGACGGTGGTCATCCTGTCTCTCTCCGGAAGATGGGGTGGTCACGCGCCCGGCCCGATAGTTCTGCCACAGCGTCAGTGCCAGAAGCCCCATGGCAATCACCAGAAAGGTCAGGCTGATGGGCCGGGTGACAAACGGCGTCCAGTCCCCCTCGAAGGCCTGCAGCCCACGGCGCAGATTGGACTCGGCGATCGGCCCCAGAATCAGGCCCAGAATGACCGGCGCGGTGCCAAAGTCATAGCGGTTGAGGAAATAGCCCAGGATGCCGAAGCCCAGCATCAGATAGAGATTGAAGACATCGCCATCGACGCCATAGACCCCGATGAAACACAGCACCAGAATTGCCGAGAACAGCTGCTTGCGCGGCACCATCAAAACGCGAATGAACACCCGGATGCCCAGACACATGATCAACAGCATGCAGATGTTGGCCACCAGATAGGCCAGAAAAATGCCGTAGACAATGCCGCTCTGGTCATCGAAGAGCATCGGGCCGGGCGTGACGCCCTGAATCATCAGTCCGCCGAGCAGCACCGCCGTGGCCGCCTCGCCCGGAATCCCCAGCGCCAGCGTCGGAATCAGGGCGCCGCCCAGCAGGGCATTATTGGCGCTTTCAACCGAGACGATGCCGGGCGCATGGCCGGTGCCGAATTTATCGGGATGTTTCGAAAAGCGCCGCGTCTGGTCGTAGGCCACCAGCGAGGCGATGCTGCCGCCGGCGCCGGGCACGGGGCCGACCACCGAGCCGGAGAGAATACCGGCCAGCAGTGCCCGCCAGTTGCGTAGCGTTTCCACAAACCGCGGGCGCGCCACATCCACGCGATGACCGCTCTCCTTCAGGCGCTGATGCGGGTCGTACTCAAAGGCATCCTTGAGCACCTGGGAGACGGCAAACAGACCGATCAGTGCCGGCAGCAGATTGATGCCGGTCAGAAGCGACAATTCACCGAAGGTAAAGCGATCAACGCCGGTAATGGGGTCCGTACCGATGGTCGAGACAAAAAAGCCGAGCAGCCCCGCAATCAGCCCCTTGAACAGTGACTTGCCGGCCACCGAGGCGATGATGACCAGACCGAATACGCTCAGCGAAAAGTATTCGGCGGCGCCAAAACGCAGTGCAAAATCCGCGATCGGTGGCGCCAGAAGGCTCAGGATCACCATGCTGGCCACCCCGCCACAAAAGGAGGCCACGATCGACAGTCCCAGTGCGCGCCCCGCCTCACCCTTCCGGGCCATGGGAAAGCCATCAAAGGTGGTCGCCACCGATGACGGCGTGCCCGGGATGTTGAGCAAAATGGCTGGAATCGAGCCGCTCGCGCCGGCGCCGCACAGCGCGCCCAGCATCATGCCGATGCCCATGACCGGCGGCATGCCAAAGGTCACCGGCAGCAACAGCGCTACTGCCATGGCGGACGTCAGCCCCGGCAGCGCCCCCATGATGATACCCAAAAGCGTACCGCCGGCAATTGCCAGCAGCGTGGTGAACTGCAGCACCATGCCCAGTCCATCGAGATAGCCGGAAATCATGAAACGCTCCTAAGGGTCGTGCCGTGACAGCACATCAGGCCGGTAGCGGGATCTCGAACAGCTCGGTAAAGACATAAAAGATGACAACCGCCAGTACGACGGCAAAAACGCCCGCCCCCGCCAGGCTCTTGAGACGCTGCGCATTCGTCATCTCGCCCCATGCGCCGCCCGCGAGCAGCAACCCGATCACACAGGAGAAGGTGAATACTGCCGTGCTGACGATGTAGCCAAGCCGCTCAAAAACGAGGATATACATCAGCGCCAGCGCCACGATCAGCAGCCATTGCACCACGCCGCGCCGGGAGCCGGCTCCCTGGCTCTCGCTGCCTGCGGCCTGCCATTCGCGCCAATCCCTGATCAGGCAGGGCACGGCGAACAAAAAGACCAGCGCCGAGATCAGCATGGGAAAAAATGCTGGTGAGAGATCGCCGACGATTTCGATATTGGGCAGCGTCGTCGAGACAGCAAAGGCCGCGCTTGAGGCGATCAGCAGCAGCAGGTCGAATAGCGGCTTGCCGATATCACGTTGCATGCTTGTGACTCCATTACTGAAGAAACCAACGTTGACCGTCATCTGAACCGGGTTGGCACGCCGCCATCGTGCAACGGCGTGCCCGGCCCCCTATTTCGCCAGATCACCTGCCGCTTCACGCATGACATCCGCCGAGTCATCGATGAAGGCATCGAGTTCATCACCGTAGAGCGGCGACAGTTGTGTGCCGAGGTTTTCAGCCGTTTCTTCGTAGGAGCCATCGGCCACGATCTGCTGAATGGCCTCGACCCAGCGCTGCTCGACCTCTTCGGGAATGCCCTTTGGCGCCGCGATCCCGCGCCAGACCGTTAGCGTCAGGTCGTAACCCGCTTCCTGAAAGGTCGGCACCTCGGGCAGCGAGTCGCTGCGCTCGGCGTAGCTCATGGCCAGCGCTGTCAGTCGACCGGATTCCAGCGCCGAACGCAGCTCGGCACCGCCCAGCACAACCGCATCGACATGGTTGCCCATGGCCGCGGAGATTGTCTCGGAGCCGCCGGGATAGGGAATGATGTTGAAGTTTGCGCCGGTGCGATTCTGCATGGCCACCGCCGCGATATGCGCTGAAGAACCGACCCCGGAGACCCCGACCCTGACACGGTCGCCATCCCTTGTGGCCTCGACCAGACTTTCCAGATCGGTGTACTTGTCGTTGTCACCCACCGCAATCACGTAGGGTTCTTCGATGACCTTGGCGATGAAATCGAAGTCATCATGGGTGAAGGCCACATTGCCCATGGCTTCGAGCGTCAGCATGGCGTTGCTGGCCGCCAGCATGGTGTAGCCGTCAGCGTTTGACGCGGCGACCCGGGACGTACCCACTGCCCCGCCGCCACCGGCAATATTGCGGATGACCAGATCCTGGCCAAGCTGTTTTTCCAGCAGCGGCTGCAGGGCGCGAATAAAGGTGTCGTTGCCGCCACCGGCAGAAAACGGCACCACCATGTCGACACTTTTGGTGGGGTAGTCAGCGGCCATGGCCGGGGCGCCCAGTACCATCGTGGCCGCGACCGTCAGCGTACCCAGTAATCTTTTCATGAGTTCTCTCCTTGTCGTGTGCAACCGGTGATCAGCGCACCAGGGCCGGCCGTTTGGGGTCGAATGTCCAGCCGTCGATCAGATACTGCATGGCCATGGCGTCGTTGCGCCCCCCGGCCGGCAGGGATTTATACAGTGCGTGTGCCTTTTCGATGGCGTCCATGTCGGGCTCGATGCCCAGCCCCGGCGCGTCGGTGACGGCCACGTGGCCATCGATGATTTCCGGAGATTCGCGGGTCAGACGGGCATCGCCCTCCTGCCAGATCCAGTGGGTATCCAGCGCGGTGACCGAGCCAACAGCCGCGGCGCCGACCTGGGCAAACATGGCCAGCGAAATATCGAAGTGATTGTTGGAGTGTGAGCCCCAGGTCATGCCGTGATCGGCGCAGAGCTGGGACACGCGCACGGCCCCGGAGAGCGTCCAGAAGTGCGGGTCCGCCAGCGGAATGTCCACGCTGCGCAGCATCAGGGCGTGGGCCATTTCGCGCCAGTTGGTGGCGACCATGTTGGTGGCCACCGGCAGCCCCGTGGCATGACGAAATTCGGTGAGAATCTCGCGGCCGGAGAAGCCCTCCTCGGCGCCGCAGGGGTCTTCGGCGTAGGCGAGCACGCCATGGAGGTCCTTGCACAGGCGGATCGCCTCCGAAAGCGACCAGGCCCCGTTGGGGTCGATGGTGGTACGCGCCCCGGGGAAGGCCTGCGACAGCGCCGTGACCGCCTCGATTTCACGCTCACCGGACAGCACACCGCCCTTGAGCTTGAAGTCGCGAAAGCCGTAGCGATCCTGCGCGGCCCGGGCCAGCTCCACGATGCGTTCGGGCGTCATGGCCGCCCGGTCACGCTGTTGATACCACTCATGTGACTGGCCGGGCGTCGACCGGCGATAGTCCAGCGGCGTCTGCTCGCCGTCGCCGACGAAAAAGAGATAGCCCAGCACCTCGACGCTGTTGCGGCGTTTGCCCTCGCCCAGAAGCTCCGCCACGGGCACGCCCAGATGCTGGCCCATCAGGTCCAGCAGCGCGGCTTCAAGGGCGGCGACGGCATTGACGCGCAGTTCAAAGGTCCAGGCACCCTTGCCGAAATCGTTGAAGTCGGCGCGCTGGCCGCTGGCCGCCAGGCTCGAGACCATCGAGCGCAGCTTCCCCAGCGACTGCCCTTCCACCACCGAACGCGCCTGCTCCAGCGAGTGCTGAATGGTCTCGCCGCCGGGGGCTTCTCCGACCCCGACGCGCCCGGCACTGTCCTTGAGTATCAGGATATTGCGCGTAAAGAACGGGGAGTGAGCTCCCCCTATGTTGAGCAGCATGCTGTCGCGGCCGGCCACGGGGATGACCTGCATGGATACGATGGTGGGTGTCCCGGTATTTGACGCCATGACAGCTCCCTGATAAGTGGCGTTGTCGCTGGGCTACCGACACATCGCACGCGCCGGCAAGCGCTTGTGGTTGAAATCGTGAGGTACTCGATGTGCCGGGCGATGCTCGAAAGCAGTGTCCGCCTACAGCGCTTCAGCCCCTGAATGTGACCCCAAAATGTCATACATCATACTTTTAGAACTACGCGACCTTGGTACATTGAACTTTGGGCAAAATCGCTGCTGATATCGTCACAGGGCGGCAACACAACAAGGTGGGGACGGGGCCACAAAAAAGCCCGCTCTCTCGAACGGGCTGACAACCACCATTGGCGCGACGGCACGCCTTTCAGACAGGGGCCGGCTCAGTCGTCGGGATGACCGGTCGCCGCAAACTTGCCGCCCTGATAGACCACGGCCGGATCGTCCGGATCGATCTCTCCGGCCGCGGCTTCGGTTTCAGCCCGCCACGGCTCGGAGCTGTCCTTCGGTACCCAGCCCAGAAACGAGGACTTGCGGTTGTCCCACCAGCCCTCGCTGTTGTGCGAGACACCATAGATCACCGTACACCCCAGCTTCGGCGCCACAAAGGCGCGCTCCAGCAGCGCCACGAAATCCTCGACGCTCATCCAGGTGGCCAGCATGCGGGTATCGGCCGGTTTCGGAAAGCACGAGCCGATCCGCACGTTGAGGGTTTCGATATTGAACTTGTGGTAGTAGAGGCTGGCGAGATCCTCGCCGAAGCATTTGGAAACGCCGTAGAGCGAATCGGGCCGGCGCGGCGACTCGGTGTCAATAAGGGTCGTGCGCGGATAGTAACCGATGGTGTGGTTGGAGCTGGCAAACACCACTCGCGGGCGACCGTGATGTCGGGCTGCTTCATACAAGTTGTAGGTACCGATGATGTTGGCCTGCAGGATGCTCTGCCAGGGACTTTCCACCGAAATGCCGCCCAGGTGCACAATACCATCGCAGTCGCGTACCAGCTCGCTGACGGCATCGGCATCGGAGAGCTCGCAGCGCACGATTTCCTCGTGTTCGCCGCCCTTCTCCAGCTCGACAATGTCTGACAGACGCACATGGCGCGCCAGACGGGACAGATACGGCCGCAGGGCCTTGCCCAGTCCACCACCGGCGCCGGTGACCAGAAGACGATTCAGCACGGTATTCTCCTTGTGAGGTATTAACGTTCAAAAACCGGTGGCCACTGCCTGTCCGGCAATGGCCACCGTCTGCCCGTCCCTGCCCTGTGCTCATGTGTCTTCAGGCATATGGACAGCTACACCGACAAACGCTCGATCGCCTGGATGATCTTCGCAGACTGTGTCGACTGCGCGGCAATCTCGTCTCGAAGTGGCCGGGTTCTCTCGGCGAAGGGGGTCTGGTCAAGTTCGATGAACTCAACGCCCATGTCCGCCCTTGCGGTCACAACCGCCTGTTCGCTGGCTTTTTCCCAGGCACTTTTCTGGAACATCATCGATTCATGGGCCGCCTGATAGAGCGCCTCTCGCTGCGCACTCGACAAGCGCTCCAGCGCTTTTGATGACATCACGAGCATGTCCGGCACCCGGGTATGTTCATCCAGCGTGAAGTATTTGGCGACTTCACCATGGCGGGCGGTCACCAGTGCGGTGGGGTTGTTCTCGGCCCCGTCAACGACGCCCTGCTGAAGGGCCGTGTAGAGATCGCCGAAGGCCAGCGGGGTCGGACTGGCGCCCAGCAGCTGCGTCATGGCGATTGCCGTGGCGCTGGGCTGCACCCGAATCTTCATGTTGCGAAGATCCTCCGGGGCATGGATCGGCCGGGTAGCATAGAAACTGCGCGCGCCGGAGTCATAAAAGGTGACCCCCTCGAATCCCCTGCTGCGCGAGGCCTGAAAGAGTTCGCGACCGATATCCCCCGTCAGGGCCTCATAGAAATGCTCCCGGCTCCGGAACAGATAGGGCACGTTCAGAACGGAAAACACGGGATCAAAGGCTTCCAGCTCGCTGGCGTTGGTCTTGGCCATGTCCAGGATGCCGCGCTGTACAAGCTCGACCGATTCACGCTGGGTACCCAGCTGGGCCCCGGGATAGATACGCAGGCTCACGGCGCCGTCGGTCAGTTCCGAAAGACGCTCTCCCATCAGGGTCATCGCCTTGTGAACGGAGTGATCGGTCGTCAGATTGTGGCTCAATCGTAATTCTTTTGATCCCGACGGCGCCGCCCGGGTAGAGGCCATCGGCCCCAGCAGCAGGCTCCCGGCTGCCAGCGTACAAAACTTGCGACGATTGATCACGCAGCCGAACTCCCCGATCCAGTAAAAACTTAAAAAAAGCTAATCAGCCTATTCCGTCGCCGTCAAAGCGACCAATGTCCAGGTTGATGAAGCTTTCCTGTCGCGACATGCTGACGCCCACCGCCAAAGGTCATACATCATACATGGTGACAACAGGATGCCGCCCTCTCAAGGTTTTTTCCCTGCATTGAACAAGGTCTCCACCTTTCTTGACCGTCTTCTCGGCGTACTGTTGATCGGCCTGTTTCTGGTTCTGGTCATCGTGGTCGTGGTTCAGGTCGGCAGTCGCTATCTGACCGATTCACCGACGACCGCTACCGATGAAATGGCCCGCTTTGCCCTGATCTGGCTGGGGCTTCTGGGTGCGGCCTACGCCGCCGGCAGAATGCGCCATCTCTCGATCGATCTCCTCCCCGAGGCACTGCCCTGGCCTGCCAGGCGATGGCTTCTGGTACTGATTCAGGCGCTGGGTCTTTTTTTTGCGGGTTATGTCATGGTCTACGGTGGCGGAGAACTGGTCATGACCACGCTGGCCACGGCGCAGACCACGCCCGTTCTGGGCTGGCACATGGGATGGATCTATCTGGCCCTCCCCCTGTCCGGCCTCTTTATTGCCTTTCATGCCTGTCTGCAGATTCTGCGTCTTGTCTGGTCAAGGGACATGGCGAGCTACGAGGGAAGTAACCCGTCATGGTGATTGAAGCCGCTCTTCTGTTTGGAACGTTTTTTTTGTTGATGCTGCTGGGTCTGCCCATCATCTATGCCATTGGACTGGCCTCATTGACCACGCTGTGTACGGCCTTTTCACTGGATACCAGTGCCTATGTAGTGGCACAGCGCATGCTGGCAGGGCTGGATAGTTTCACCCTGCTGGCCATCCCCTTTTTCATTCTGGCCGGCAGCCTGATGAATCACGGCGGCATCGCCATTCGCCTGATTGACCTGGCGCGGCTGATCGTGGGGCGTCTGCCCGGTGGGCTGACACATTGCAACGTCGTGGCCAACATGCTCTTTGGCTCCATTTCGGGGTCAGCCGTGGCCTCCTGCGCCGCCGTCGGCAGCGTCATGACCCCACTGCAAAAGCGCGAGGGCTATGAGCCGGGTTACGCCGCGGCCGTCAATATCGCCTCGAGCCCGGCCGGGCTGCTCATTCCCCCCAGCTCCACCTTTATTGTCTATTCCCTGGTGTCCGGCGGCACCTCGATCGCCGCCCTGTTTCTGGCCGGCTATCTGCCCGGTCTTTTGATGGGCCTCGGGCTGATGGTGGTCTCCGGTATCATCGCCAAACGCCGCGGCTATCCGACCTCGCCTCGCCCTACCGGGACGCATGTCGCCACCACGCTGTTGCACGCCATTCCCTCGGTACTGCTGATGGTGATCGTGATCGGCGGGATCATTACCGGCGTGTTCACGGCCACCGAGGCCTCGGCCATTGCCGTGGTCTACACGCTGATTCTGACCATGCTGATCTATCGCACCGTGACCTTTCGCACCCTGCCCGGGATCGTGCTGGACGCGGGCATGACCACGGCCATCGTGCTGCCGCTCATCGCCGTCTCCGGCGCCATGTCCTGGTCGATGTCACTTGAAAACATTCCGCAGCAGCTCTCCGATCTGCTGCTGGGGCTTTCCGACAATCCGCTGGTGATCCTGCTGTTGATCAATTTGCTGATTCTGTGTATCGGCATGTTCATGGACATTACCCCGGCGCTTTTGATCTTCACCCCGATTTTTCTGCCCATCGTCACCGGCTTCGGCATGGACCCCGTTCACTTCGGGGTGGTGTTGACCTTCAATCTCTGTATCGGCATCTGTACCCCACCGGTGGGCAGCGCCCTGTTCGTGGGCAGCTCGATTGCCAACGTACCGATCAGCAGTGTGATCCGGCCCCTGATTCCGATGTTTTTCATGCTGTTTGCGATGCTGCTGGCGATTACCTATATCCCCCAGATCAGCCTTGCGCTTCCCCATCTGTTTTTGAACTAACGAGGTTTACATGCGCTTTCTGTCCGACTGGTCACTTCATGACGTCAAGGAAGATCGCCTCGTGCTGGAGGCCGGCGACCGGCATATGGTCATTTTTCCGCTGGGCAGCCAGACGGTGCGCGTTTTCGTTTACCGCCCCGAACAGCCGCGACCGGCCAACACCTGGTCGATCGATCCGCAGGGGGATCTGCCTCGCGAGGGCCGTCACCGCCTGTCAAACGAGGGATTCGAGATACCGCAGTGGCGCTGGGAAGAGACCGCCGAGGGCCTTGTCATCGAACTGGACAACCTGCGCTTGACCGTGCACCGCCCCCTGCGGCTGGCGTGGTCGGTCCGCCATCAGGGCCAGTGGATCACTCTGGCCCGGGATCGCCCGACCGGCGGCATTGCCGTGTCGCGCCACGGTCAGGGCGTTGAGCACTACATGACCCGCAGCGCCGGGGAGCGCTACTACGGGCTGGGCGAAAAAAGCGGCGATCTGGAGCGCTCCGGCCGCCGCTTTGAAATGCGCACGCTGGATGCCATGGGCTATCGCGCCGACCGCACCGACCCGCTCTACAAGCACATCCCCTTTACCCTGACGCGCACACCCGAAGGACTTTCCTACGGCATCTTCTACGACAACCTGTCGACGTCGCGCTTTGACCTGGGCAACGAACTCGACAATTATCATCCGCCCTACCGCGCCTTTCGTGCCGAGGACGGTGATCTCGACATGTGGTTTCTGTTCGGCCCTGCCATGCTGGATATCGTCAAGGACTTTACCCGGCTCACCGGCGGGGTCGCCTTCGGACCGAAATGGTCGCTGGGTTATTCGGGCTCGACCATGCACTACACCGACGCGCCCAACGCGCAGGAGCGCCTGGGCGAGTTTGTCGAGCTCTGCCGGCAGCACAATATTCCCTGCGATTCGTTCCAGCTCTCCTCGGGATACTCCTCGATCGGCGCCAAACGCTACGTCTTTACCTGGAATCGCGACAAGGTGCCCACCCCCGAGGCCATGGTGCAGCGCTTTCATGATGCCGGCATGCGGGTGATCGCCAACATCAAGCCCTGCCTGCTGACGGACCATCCGGCCTACGACGATGCCGCCGACAAGGGGCTTTTCGTCGCCGATTCCGATACCGGCACCCCCGAAATCTCGCCGTTCTGGGATGCCGACGGCTCGCATCTGGACTTCACCAATCCGGCCACCCAGCAGTGGTGGCAGGATAATCTCACGACACAGCTGCTCGAACTGGGCGTCGACAGCAGCTGGAACGACAACAACGAGTTCCAGATCATCGATGAGCAGGCGCGTCTGGAAGGCTTTGGTACGCCGCTGACCGCCTCGGTCGGCAAGCCCGTGCTGTCGCTTTTGATGGTGCGCGCCTCCCATGAGGCGCAGGCGCGCCACACTCCCGACAAGCGCCCCTTTCTGATCACGCGCTCGGGCGGCCCGGGCCTGCAGCGCTACGCGCAGACCTGGACCGGCGACAACCGCACCGAATGGCCCACGCTGCGCTACAACCAGCGCATGGGGCTGGGACTGGCGCTGAGCGGCATCTCCAATATCGGTCACGATGTCGGCGGCTTTGCCGGCCCCCGCCCGGACGCGGAGCTCTTTATCCGCTGGGTGCAAAACGGCGTCATGCATCCCCGCTTTACCATTCACTCCTGGAACGATGACGGCACGGTCAACGAGCCCTGGATGTATCCGGAGGCCGTGGACGCCGTGCGTCAGGCCATCGAGCTGCGTTACCGGCTGCTGCCCTATCTCTACACGCTGCTGTGGCAGGCCCACACGGCGCACGAGCCGATGATCCGCCCGACCTTTCTGGATCATGAGCACGACGCGCAGACGTTCGAGGAAAACGATGAGTTTCTGCTCGGCCGGGAGCTGCTGGTCGCCACGGTCATGGAACCGGGCGCCCGCGAGCGCACGCTTTACCTGCCGGACAACCATGAGGGCTGGTACACCTTCGAAGGCGACCGGCACTTTGCGCCCGGCACGACCGTTACGGTGGACGCCCCGCTGGCGCACATGCCGCTGTTCGTCCGCGCCGGCAGTATCATCCCCACCTCCGAGCGCATCGCTTATGTGAATGCCGAACGCGACACCGCGCGCGCCCTGCGGATCTATCCCTTTGCCCGACAGGGCCGGCGTACGCTGACGGTCTTCGATGACGACGGCGAAAGTCATGTTGATCGGGGCCCCGGCACGCTGGTCATGACGCTGACGCTGGTCTGCGACGATGACAGCATCCATCTGGACTGGCAGACACAGGGGCAGTATCAACCCGCTTATCAGACGCTGCGTATTGAGCTGCCCACCCATGACCCGCGCACGCTGATCGTCAACGGTCAGCCGGTGGCAGCAGGCGATTCGGTGCCGCTTAAGCCCTGATCCTCCCTGACAGGCCCGCTTTCGACATAAAAAAGAGGCTTTTCAAAAGCCTCTTTTTTTGATGCTGAAACAGTAAGCGGCTATTCGATCAGCCCCGGCAGCCACATGGAGACCATGGGCACGTAGGTGACCAGCATCAGCACGGCGAACAGCGCCAGATAAAACGGCCAGATGGTGCGCACGGCCTGCTCCATCTTGATCTTGCCGATCACGCTGCCCACGAACAGGCACCCGCCGACCGGCGGTGTACAAAGCCCCATACCGAGATTGATCATCATGACCACGCCAAACTGAATGGGATCCATGCCGAACTGCATGGCGATCGGCAAAAAGATCGGCGTGCAGATCAGGATCAGCGCCGCCATGTCCATGATCATGCCCAGTCCCAGCAGCGTCAGATTGAGCATCAAAAGGATCACGAGCGGATTATCGGAGATATCCAGCAGCAGATCGGTCAGAAGCTCGGGCACGCTGTAAAGCGCCAGCAGCCAGGAAAACGCCGAGGCGCAGCCGACCAGAATCATCACCAGCGAGGTGGTACGTACCGACTGATACACCGCCTTTTTAAAGTTCTCCCAGCGCAGCTGACGATAGACCAGCGCCGTAATCACGATGGCGTAGATGGCACCAAACGCGCCCGATTCGGTCACGGTCAGAATGCCCGAGAGCACCCCGCCGACAATGATAACCGCCGTCAAAAGCCCCGGCAGGGCGGCAACCAGGCTGACAAACAGCGCCTGCCACCCGGGAAAGGTCTCGGCCGGATAGCCCCGCTTGACCGCCACCACATAGGCGGCCACGCCAAGCGCCACACACATCAAAATGCCCGGCACGACGCCGGCCATGAACAGCTGGGTCACCGAAAGACCGCCGCCGGCGGCCACGGCGTAGAGGATCATGTTGTGGCTGGGAGGAATGACCACACCGGCAATCGAGGAGGTCACCGTGACGTTAACGGCGTAATCGGCATCGTAGCCCTTCTCTTTCATTACCGGCACCAGAATCGAGCCCAGCGCCGAGGTATCGGCCACGGCCGAGCCGGAAATGCCGCCAAAGAGCATCGAGGAGCTGACATTGACCAGCCCCAGACCGCCGCGCACGCGCCCCACCGCTGCCGAGGCCAGCCGTACCAGTCGATCGGAAATACCGCCGTGGAGCATCAGCTCGCCGGCAAAGATGAAAAACGGGATCGCCAGCAGTGAAAACACCGAGATGCCCGAGAGAATGCGTTGAAAGCCGACAAACAGCGGCAGCCCTTCATACAGAAAGGTCACGACGGCAGCCAGCCCCACGGCAAAGGCCACCGGCGCCCCGATCACCAGGCCGATAAAAAATACCCCGAAAAGAATCATCAGGCCCATGCTGTTTACATCCCTGTTTTATGGGTAAGACGCTCGACGATGTTGGCGCCGGCGAAGAGCACCATCAGTGCGCCGCAGATGGCCAGCGGCGCCGCCCGCCAGCTCTCCGACAGACCGATCATGGGAATCGCCCGGGTCGTGTTGTCCAGCACCAGATTGGTGCCCTGCCAGGCCATGAAGACACCGAAGGTCAGGACAAACAGATCGGCGAGATGGCACATGATGGCTCTGGGAATCGCCGGCAGGGCCTCGCGCACCATATCGATGCTCAGATGCGTGTTGTGACGTACTCCGGCGGCGGCCCCCAGACAGGTGATATACACCACGATCAAAAGCGAGGACTGCTCGACCCAGGTCGGCGTGTTGTTGAGCACATAGCGGCCATACACCAGCCAGCCAAACGAGGCGATCAGAAACACCAGCAGCGCCCCGGAGACCATGATGCACAGATGGGCCAGCCCATCGAGAATGCGGCCTGCAACGCCGGCGCTCGAATGCTTTTGCGGTACGTCTTCGATCTGATCGGTAGGGCTATTCATGGTGGGCATACTCCCGGACACGCCTCCCGTGAGACAGGCGGCATGCCCTTCGCCGTGGTCGTTTTACTGAGCGTTGCGAATATCGTTGAGCAGGGGCTCAAGATCGGGATGGTTGTCGATGAAGGCGGCGTAGATCGGCTCCATGCGCTCCTGGAAGGCCGACTTGTCCACTTCATTGATGTCAACACCGGCGGCAATCACCGCTTCGCGACTCTCCCTGGAGCTCTCCTGCCAGAGCTGACGCTGCAGGGTGGCGGCATCAAGCGCGGCCTGGCGTACGATCTCCTGATCCTCTTCCGACAGGTTGTCCCAGCTGCGCTTGGCGATACACAGGCACTCGGGCAGGATCAAATGCTCGGTTTCGGAGAAATATTGGGCGATCTCGTCATGACCGCTGGATTCAAAGGAGGGATAGTTGTTCTCGGCGCCATCCAGCACACCGGTCTTGAGCGACTGATAGACCTCGCCATAGGCCATGGGGGTGGCGTTGCCGCCCAGGGCGTCGATCATCTCCACGTAGAGATCGTTGTTCATGACGCGAATCTTGAGCCCCTGCATGTCCTCGGGCTCGTTAATGGGACGCTGGGTGTTGTAGACACTGCGCGAGCCCGAGTCGAACCAGGACAGTGCCACCAGATTCTTCTTCTCGAGGGCATCGGCGAAGCGCTGGCCGATCTCACCGTCCATGATCTGGTGCATGGCATCGATGTCCCTGAACAGAAACGGCAGCGACAGCACGTTGGTTTCCGGCACGATCGGCCCCATCGGCCCCATGTTGAAATTGGCAAAGTTCAGCGCGCCGTTTCGGGTCTGCTCGATGGCATCGGGCTGATCGCCCAGTACGCCGTTGTGAAAGATTTTGGCATTGATGCGTCCGTCGGTCTTCTCGGTGACCTCCTTGACGAAACTGTCGAGCGCTTCACTGTTGGGATAGCCCGGCGGATGGACGTTCCAGCCCCGCCAGTTATCGGCCTGGGCCGGCAGTGCCATGCCGGCCAGAATGCCGGCCACGGCTGCGGCCTGAAGACAGCGGACAGGATTCAGGGACGATCTGATCGACATGGCATGCTCTCCTTGCAATGAGTAAACAAGCGTTTCGCTAAACGGCGTTGTTCTCGTGACGCCGGGCAGCAGATAGCCATGTCGGATGAGGGATCAGCGATTTTATGGAACCTGTCGGCTGTCGAACAAAAGACACCGAATCAGGGGAGGCGACATGACTGACGGTAATTTGTCATACATCATATCTGAACGACCACTATACGATGTGTCATTGAACCTTGTATGTAGGACGTATATATTGACTTTAGTGTTTTATTTGTTGTTGGTTGTTAGCGCTATCATTTACCTATTGATCATTAAAAAAGGGAAGGCCCTGATTGGCCTTCCCTTTTAACGATCGACGTCTCATCGACAGCATCGAAGCCTTAACGACGCGCGATGATCCAGATGGCGTGGATGATGCCGGGGATATATCCCAGCAGGGTCAGCAGGATGTTGACCCAGAACTGCAGTCCAAGGCCGACCTGAAGAAAAACGCCTACCGGCGGCAGCAAAATGGCAAAAATGATTCTGACGATATCCATATCCTGACCTCACTTCGTTTCCAGAAAGTGTTATGACGATGCCGGCCATGCCGGTCACCCGATGTTCCACCAGCGCTGCATCCTGCTGCCGTGGTCCGTACGGATATGAGGGCTTTCAACCCCAAAGCCAAGCCCCGGGCCATAACAGCCTGAAATGACCCTCTCCCGAAGGGCCCTGTCATATCCGCCCGGAAAACACGCAAGTGTAGACGCTCGCTGTCGATCGCGCGATCAACGCCGACGCGGCAGGCCGTTGAAGGCCGGGTGGCGCCTTCACTGTCGGCCTGCCCCGGTTGAAACAAGCCGGCGCAGCGACAGACGATGTCCCCTCAGCAGGGTGACTTCTGCAGGCTGGCCTGGGAGACATTGCTGTGCGGCTCGACACTGCGGGTCAGCCAGACATTGCCGCCGATGATCGAGTCGTGGCCGATGGTCACGCGGCCCAGGATGGTCGCCCCGGCGTAGATGACCACGTCGTTTTCCACGATCGGATGGCGGGCATGCCCTTTCTCCAGCTGGCCGTTGTCATCGGCCGGAAACCGCTTGGCACCCAGCGTGACGGCCTGATAGATCCGCACCCGGTCGCCGATGATGGCGGTTTCGCCGATGACCACGCCGGTGCCGTGATCGATGAAAAAGCCCGAGCCGATACTGGCGCCGGGGTGAATATCGATGCCCGTGGCCGAATGCGCTGCTTCGGAGACCATGCGGGCCAGCAGCGGCGCACCGGTGGAATAGAGCTGGTGCGCCAGGCGGTGGTAGATGATGGCGGTGATGCCCGGGTAGCACAAAAGCACTTCATCCACGCTGCGCGCGGCCGGGTCGCCGCGATAGGCGGCCATGATGTCGATATCCAGCCAGTGGCGGATGGTGGGCAGCATGGCGCCAAAATCGCGCACGATGGCAATGGCCTGCTCGGAGTGATCCTGTGGTGCTTCACCGCGACGCATGGCCGTATGGTCCAGCTCGAGCACCACCTGATCGAGCAGCGCATTGAGCGCAGCATCCAGCGTGTAGCCGATAAAGTAGTCTTCGCTGTGATGGCGCAGATTGGAGGGCCCCAGCCGCATGGGGAACACGGCGCCGATGACGGTCTCGATCACCTCGTTGATGATCTCGCGCGACGGCAGGCTGCGCCCGCCGGACTCGTTGGTGCGCCCGTGGTCGGCACGCCACTGTTCGCGAGCGTCCCTGAGTGCATGCACCACGTTATCGAGCTGCCAGTCGATGGCGTGATCCGCCTTGCTGTAATGATTTAACCGTGCCATGTCAGTGTCCCGGAGTGTCGAACGCCATCGCGGGCCGGACGGTCCACGATGCGTCATGTCATGAATCGATATGTGGTTGAGCGTAGCGCAGTCGCTCCGGCACGGCCCGTTGAACTCGCCCCGACCTTTTTCGGGCAGACGCATGACGAACCGCAGCGACAGGCACAATGGCCCCTTAAGTGGGCCCCGGGAGCGCTCTTTTCAATGACGCCCCATGCTATCCGGCGACATCATCCGATCGACCGGGCGGCGGCAGCGTCCACCAGCGCGGCAGCAGTGACTGTATCTCGCCCCGCCGGAAACGATCATCGATGAGATGAATGACGCCCCGATCATCGGGGGAGCGAATCACGCGACCGGCGGCCTGCACCACGCGGGTAATGCCCGGATAGAGATAGGCGTAGCGATAGCCATCGCCGAACAGTGTCTCCATGCGCGTTTTCATCTGCTCGTTGACCGGATTGAACTGCGCAAGCCCCAGTGTCGCGATAAAGGCACCGATCAGCCGCTCCCCCGGGAGGTCGATGCCTTCGCCGAAAATGCCCCCCAGCACCGCAAAGCCGATGCCCTGCCCGTCCGGCGCAAACCGGGCCAGAAAGGCGTCACGCTCCGGCTCCAGCATACGCCGTGCCTGAGACCACTGCGGCACGTCGGGAGCATATTCGGCCAGCGCCTCGCTGACCTGCTCGAGATAGTCAAAGCTGCTGAAAAAAGCCAGATAGTTGCCGGGGCAACGGCGATACTGGCGCGCCATCAGTTCGGCGATGGGTCCGAGGGAGGCATGGCGGTCGCGATAGCGCGTCGAGACATGATCGGCCAGATGGATCTCGAGCTGCCCACCGGTAAAGGGCGAGGCCATCTCGAGCCAGGGCGTCGAGGCATCAAGCCCCAGCTGGTCGCGATAGTAGTGGCCCGGCGACAGCGTGGCGGAAAACAGGATGGCGGCATGGGCAGCTTCGAAACGCGCCGCCAGCAGCGGCGCCGGTACCACGTTGCGCAGCGACAGCGTGGCGCTTTTACCGCGCCGTTCGATATCAAACAGGTAGTGCTCACTGTCGCACTCACCGGCGAGCTCGGCGATACGCACGATCTGCATGGCATCAAACCACGCTTCCAGCAGCGCACTCTCC
Source organism: Kushneria sp. AK178 (assembly GCF_053903105.1). Lineage (NCBI taxonomy): Bacteria > Pseudomonadati > Pseudomonadota > Gammaproteobacteria > Oceanospirillales > Halomonadaceae > Kushneria > Kushneria sp. AK178. The sequence continues at coordinate 2,101,337 of NZ_CP096381.1, forward strand.
AGGGCAATGGGCGTCTCGACCATCAGATCACCGACCGCCGTGACGAACTGCGACAGCGCGTTGAAGAGCTTGCGCGGTGGCGCCTCCAGACACACGTAATCGCCCTCATGTTCCCGCAGCAGCGCCTTCCACTGGCGCCAGAGCCGATCCAGCGGCCGCTTGAGCGCCGCCGGGGCGTCGCGCCGGGCCGCGGCAAAACGGCCCTGATCAAACCCGGCGCCGTACATGGCACGTCCGCGCTCGACGAGATTGTGCGCTTCATCGACAAGGAGGCTGACCCGCCACTGGTGCTGCCGCGCCAGGGCGTAGAGCATGGCGCTGGTGTCGAACCAGTAATTGACGTCACCGATCACGACGTCGCACCAGTGCACCATCTCCTGACCGAGATAGTAGGGACAGACGCGATGGGCCAGGGCGATTGTTCGGAGCCCGGCATGGTCGAGCCAGCCCTTGTTCACTGCGGCCTGACGCGCCCCGGGCAGCCGATCGTAAAAGCCGCTCGCCAACGGACAGCTGTCGCCGTGACAGGCCAGCTCCGGATGCTCGCAGGCCCTGTCGCGGGCGATCAGCTCCAGCGTTCGCACCGCCGGGCTGTCCTGCGCGTCACCGGCATCCGCCATGCCCAGCGTGGTCAGCGCTTCCAGCGCCAGCCGGCGTCCGGTGGTACGGGCGGTCAGAAAAAACAGCCGATCGAGCTGCTGGCCCGGCATCGCCTTGAGCGCGGGAAACAGCGTGCCCAGCGTCTTGCCGATGCCGGTCGGTGCCTGCAGCAGCAGATCACGCCGGGTACTGATCGCCTTGTAAACGCTCTCGGCCAGCACACGCTGACCGGGTCGAAAATCGGCGTGCGGAAACTCGAGCTGCGAAAGTCGCCGCGCGCGCGCCGCCCCATGGGCCAGTTCCTGCTCGGCCCAGTCGATGAAGCGCTCGCACTGCGCGGTAAAGAACGCCTCCAGCGTGGAACGCGCCATCGTCTCCGCCAGCACGGTTTCACGCTGCTGCTCGATATCGAAATAGACCAGCGCCACTTCGAGACGCTCAAGCCCGCGCTGACGGCACATCAGTGCGGCGTAGACCTTCGCCTGCGCCCAGTGCAGCGCGCGCTGATTGGCCGGCATGGCATCGACGTCACCGCGGTGGGTCTTGACCTCCTCCAGCCGCTGGCGCACCGGGTCATAGCCATCGGCCCGGCCCCGCACAACCAGCGCGCCGTACCGACCTTCCAGCGTCACCTCAGGCTCGTAATCCTCGCCCCGACGCGATGCCACCACCTGATGACCGGCGATGCCCTGCTGCGCCGAGGGGGCCGGCGTAAAGCGCAGATCCAGATCGCCCGTGCGCGCGGTAAATTCACACAGCGCCCGTACCGCCACGCGATAGCGCGGCGCCTCATCCTCCGTGGTCACATGATCCGCGCTCACGTCCTGTCCTCATCACCCCAGCGCACATGACACACCGTGATCGGCATGTCGTGGCGGGCACAAAAGGCGATCCAGCGCTTTTGATTGTCCTGCAGCCGATCCCCTGGTCCCTTGACCTCGATCATCTCGTAGCGAAGCGTCCCTTCCGGAGCGTGGGGATAAAAGCGAATCAGATCCGGCATCCCGGTGCGATTGGCACGAACATCGGTCAGAAGCCGCTCGAACCAGGCGCGCAGATGCTCGGGCGGCAGGCACGCCAGCGCCAGGGCCAGCAGCTCGTCACTGAGCGCGCCCCAGTGCACGAAGGGCGACTGGATGCCCTGCTTCTCCCGGTAGCGCTGCCGGATGGTCTCGCGCCAGCTGCCCTCTTCCAGACGGGCCAGGCAGCGCTGGAAGTGCTGCTCGCGCTGCGGATAGAACTCCGGGCGCATCAGATCGGCCGGGCCGCTCTGAAACGGGTGGAAGAAGGCCCCCGGCAGCGGCGCAAAGATGGCCTCCCAGCACAGCAGCCCGAAAAGCGCGTTGATCAACGTGTTCTCGACAAAAAAGACCGGCGCCTCCGGTGATTCGAAATGCTCGCACACGGCGCGCTCCACCGAAGTACTGCGCGGCAGGATCAGATCACACCGCCTGACCGGCGCTTCCGCCTCGCTCGACGGTTTGGCCATGCCCAGGCCACGATGCAGTCGCGGCTGGATACGCGCCGCCTGCTGGCGCTCGGCCTCGCTGGTCGGCGACGCTTGTGCCGCAAGACACAGGGTCAGTGCCTGTTCATGCTCCCCGAGACGCTCCAGCACTCGAATACGGCGAACGCGCGCCTCCGCGTGGCCGCTGTGGCCGTAAAGCCCGGCGGCCCGCACCAGCTCGCCCTGTCGCTCGCAGTGGCGGGCAATGGCGTGGATCACCCGCCCCCGGCGCGCCTCCAGCCAGACACTGTCACCGATGTAGCCGGGCAGTGCCGCCAGCACCTCCTCGATGTCGTGCCCGGCGTCGAAGCGCTCTCGACAGTCATGGATCTGCCAGTAGCGCTCAAGATCCGCCCGGGACTGAAACGCCCGGGAATCCGGGGTGAAGGGCACCACCTCAAAGCGATAGATGCCCTGATCCGCCAGCACGAATTCGGAAAACTGCTGGCGCAGGTTGCCAAAAAACATCAGGCGCAGGCGTTCGCATACCGGCATGACGGTCAGGCGAACCACATCGGCGGCCATGGGCTGCCCTGCCGCAGCGTGCCACCCGTCGGATGTCAGCGGCTGTTCGAACACCGCCACAAGGACCTCCTTCAGCAGCGCCTTGCGATCGCGGGGTCTGGGCAGGTGGTCACGAAACATGGCCACCAGCTCATCGCGTGTGAAAAGATCGAAGAGCTGCTCCAGGCTCAGACACGGCCGGTCATCCACCAGCCCCTGCTCGACCAGCGGCGCCAGTGCCGCACCGACCTCGCCGATCTCGTCATAGCCGAGCCGGTCGCGGCGAAAGTGCTCGCCCTTGCGCATCACCATGCGAACGAGCAGCGCCTTCGACGCCACCGGCAGGGCCTGAAAGCGCACCATGAAGTCACGCTCGTCATCGTCGAGCAGGTCCGCATAGCGCTCACCGACCCAGGTCAGCACGTTGTCAAAGTTGACCAGGTAATAGCGCGGATCATTCAGAGAATCCGCAACATTTAAAAGCGGCGCGCCATGAGGCGCCGGGCAGGCAGAAGCACTGTTCATGTATCCATGTTATCAGCGGGCCAGGGCCGGTGGCGAGAGGTGTCGCAGGGCCTGTTGTGCGTTGTCATGGCAGGTATACACTCGGCACTCGTGTCGATGACGACCCCCCGATTCAGGACAATGAAAAGATTTTTGAGTGCCACCTGCATTGCCACGCTACTGATATCGGGTAGTGCCATGGCTCGCACGCCGGACGATGTCACACTGGCCATTGATGTTCCCTATGATCCCTTCGTATACCGAGCGCCCAATGGTCAGCTTGAAGGGTTCGAGATCGACCTGGGCAATGAACTCTGTCGGCGCGCCAAGCTCGAATGCAGCTGGGTCGAGCAGCCCTGGGATGGCATTATCCCGGGCCTGATGGCTCGCAAGTACGATGCCATTTTGTCTTCCATGGCGATTACGCCCGAGCGTGAACGCCAGGTGCTCTTTTCAATTCCCTATTACAACACCCCCAGTCTCTGGATCACGTCACGTGATCGCGATATCAGCATCGATGACCGTGACAGCCTCGAAGGCCTGAGTGTCGGCGTGCAGCGCGGCTCCATTCGCGATGTCTACGTCACCGAGATGTACGGTGATGTGCTCGACATACGCCGCTATGGCTCTTCCCGGGACGTTAAAAATGATCTTGAAGCCGGACGACTGGATCTGGCCTTTGAGGATTATCCGCTGGCCATCGAGAGTATCGACTTTCGAAATGAAGACAGTCCCTTCAAGCAGATCGGTCCTGAAATCAGTACTCCCGAACGCATTTTTGGCAGCGGCGCGGCGATGGCCTTCAGACCGCGTGACAAGGCATTGGCCGAGAAATTCAATCAGGCCATTCGTGACGTCTATGCTGATGGCACTTTTGACAGACTGATGCACCAGTACTTCGACTATGATCTGTCCATTCCATCGGACAGCCGCCAGCCCTGAGTGGACCGTGCGCAGCACTCCGCTTCGCGATACCGGGTGGCGCTCGGCGCCACCTGCATGACCTCACAAAAGCTCCCTGGACAATATCGTGCAACACCGTATTCATGAGCTCATGTCCGCCGTACCCGGTACTGCCACACAACTGCACAGCTTTCACTATGGCCCGCCGGACAGCGAACACAGCATCTATATCCAGAGCTCACTTCATGCCGATGAGCTGCCGGGCATGCTGGTGGCCTGGAAGCTCAAGCAGCGCATGGCCGAGCTTGAGGCCGCCGGTCTTCTACACGCGCGCGTCTGTATCGTGCCGGTCGCCAATCCGATCGGGCTGACCCAGCAGCTGATGGATGTCCCGCTGGGGCGTTATGAGCTGGAAACCCTGAAAAACTTCAATCGCCACTACCCGGACATGACAGCCGACATTGCCGAGGGGCTCGACGCCGCGCTGGGCGAGAGTGAAAACGACAATGCCCGTATTATCCGGACACGCTTTCTGGCAGCACTTGACGCCAGAACGCCGGCCAACACTCTCGAGTCACTGCAGCTGACCCTACAACGCCTGGCGTGCCAGGCCGACTACGTGCTGGACCTGCACTGCGATTTCAACGCCGTCGAACATCTGTACACCACGCCGGCCGCCTGGCCGACGTTCGAGCCACTGGCGCGTTATTTCGGCTCTCGTGCCAGCATGCTGGCGACGGACTCCGGGGGCCAGTCCTTTGATGAGTGCTTTACGCTGGTCTGGGAGCAGCTACGCGAACATCTGGGCGATCGTTTTCCGATCGGTTATGGCACACAGTCCATTACTCTGGAGCTGCGTGGGCAGGATGATGTCGACCATGGGCTGGCCGACCATGACAGCAATGCCATTGTGCACTGGATGATGCAGCTTGGTCTTGCGCATGGCGAGCCCCCTGAACTGCCGGCGCTGCTTTTCCCTCCCACGCCTCTGTCGGCCATGGAATTTCTGACCGCTCCCGAAGGTGGCCTGCTGGTCTTTCATGTTGCAGCGGGAGACCGGGTTGCAAATGGCCAATTGGTGGCGGAAGTCATCGACCCCATTCGCGATGTGGCACATGAAGTACGCGCGACACAGGACGGCATGATCTATGCCAGAAGCCAGCGACGCATGGCCACCGCCGGCATGATTGTGGCGGATCTGGCCGGACACGACAGCCGCCGTAGCGGCTATCTTCTGGCGCCCTGACACCGGGGTGCGCGTCGCCCATGGATGGCTCCGACGTGCTGCCTTCATGTGACAATTTTGTTGTGCCGAAATGCAGATAATGCTGGCGTAACTGCCAACATGAGATAGATTTAAGAAAGTACAAGCTTTATTCACCCATCGGAGTCAGGACACCATGTTCAAGAACCAGATTGAAGGCGAAACCAAAAACGCGGTAGGCAAGGCGCAGGAAGCCTATGGTGACTTTACCGATGATAACGAGCATCGCTCCGAAGGCAGGCTGCGCAGCGCCGCAGGCCAGGTGCAGTCCCAGTATGGCGAAGTCGTCGACAGCGCTCGTGAATTCACAGTCAAGCAGCCGGTAGGCGCACTGGCCGTGGCAGCCACCGTCGGTTTTGTACTGGGTGCGCTGATCACACGTCGTTAAGCACTGATCGGTACGACAGATATCAAAAAACCGGCTCCCGTGAGAGCCGGTTTTTTGTGTCCGTACGCCCGAAGCGGCGGAATAACACACTTGTGGTGTTGTGCAGGCCATAAAAAACCGCCCGGGGAAAGGGGCGGTGAACAGGAAACCAGAAGTGTTGACAGGAAGTATAGATCACCTCATCCGAACTGCCAGTTTTCCGGATACCGATTGACCGGCGCAGACCCTTTACCAGTCCAGCGCCTGCTTGACAAAGGGGATGGTCAACCGGCGCTGTGCAGAGAGCGAGGCGCGATCAAGGCGCGTCAGCAGTGCCAGCATGTCGCCCAGCCGGCGCGGACCGCGATGCAGCATGTAGCGGGCGACTTCATCGGGAAGCTGCATGCCGCGCTGATGCGCGCGCAGGCGCAGCACTTCCAGCCGGTCCTGATCGCTCAGCGGCTGTAGATGAAAGGTCATTCCCCACCCCAGTCGCGAGGCCAGATCCGGCAGCACGACAGGCAGCGCCCGGGGCGAGGCTTGAGCGGCAATGACCAGGCGACAGTTGGCGTCCCGAAGACGGTTGAAGCAGTGGAAAAGCGCTTCTTCCCAGCGCTTGCGGCCGATCACGCGCTCGAGATCGTCGATGGCGATCAGATCCAGCGTCTCAAGGTCCTCGAGCATGTGTGGCGGAAAGTGCCCCAGGTCATTCAGCGGCAGATACAGCGCTCTGGCCCCCCGGTCGCTCGCCTCCAGACAGGCCGCCTGAAGCAGATGGGTCCGCCCGCTGCCGGAAGGCCCCCAGAGATAGACAAACTGCTCGCCGCTGTCATCGAGCTGTTGGCGCAGATGGGCCACAAGGCCTGCATTGGCACCGGGCCAGAAGCTGGCAAACGTGGCGTCGTCACGCACACCGACGCCTAGCGGAAGCTGTAGGGTATCCGGACTCATTACGGCGTCCATGCTCAAAACAAGAGGAGTGACGGACACATTATCATGAACCCGGCGATTCGGGGCAGCCTGTCAATCCCCGGTCATCGCGGTCTGTCGTTGCGATGCGATTGACCATGGCCGATGGTACAATGCCGCCCTTCTTGAATATCGCTCTGGCCCCGGCCGGAACCCCGTCTCATTTTCAGTGACAGGACCCCAACATGACCGAGCCGTCGTCTCGTGAATCCCTTTCCTACAAGGATGCCGGTGTCGATATCGATGCCGGTAATGCGCTGGTCGAGCGCATCAAGCATGTCGCCAAAAGTACAATGCGACCGGAAGTGATGGGCGGGCTCGGCGGTTTTGGCGCGCTCTGCGAGCTGCCCAGCGGTTATCGTGAACCGGTGCTGGTCTCGGGGACCGATGGCGTCGGCACCAAGCTGAGACTGGCCATGGAGCTGGGGCGTCATGACACCATCGGTATCGATCTGGTGGCCATGTGCGTCAATGACCTGGTCGTGGCCGGGGCCGAGCCCCTGTTCTTTCTCGACTACTACGCCACCGGCAAGCTCAATGTCGAGATGGCAGCGGATGTGGTCACGGGAATCGGCGAGGGGTGCCGTCAGGCAGGCTGTGCGCTGGTCGGCGGCGAAACGGCGGAAATGCCGGGCATGTATGAAGGCTCTGACTATGATCTGGCCGGCTTTTGTGTCGGTATCGTCGAGAAATCGGAGATCCTTGATGGCACCCGGGTCGGCGAAGGTGACGTGGTGCTGGGGCTGGCGTCCAGTGGGCCGCATTCCAATGGCTATTCGCTGGTTCGCCGCATCCTCGAGCGCAGCGACATCTCGCCCGATACCCGGCTGGAGGACGGCCAGACCCTGCGCGAGGCACTGATGGCGCCGACGCGGATCTACGTCAAGTCGCTGCTGGCCATGCTTCATGACAGCGATATCGCCGTGCACGCCCTGTCTCACATCACCGGCGGCGGTCTGCTCGAGAATATCCCCCGCGTGCTGCCGCCGCATACCTGCGTTCACATCGATACACAGGCCTGGCCCCGCCCGGCGGTATTCGACTGGCTGCAGCGCGAGGGCAACATCGACGACACCGAGATGCATCGCGTCCTCAACTGCGGCATCGGCATGGTGGTCGTCGTCCCCGCCGCTCAGGCCGATCAGGCCGAGACCTTTCTGGAAAGCACGGGCGAAACCGTTTACCGACTGGGACATGTCACTCGCTCGGATGAGTCGCAGCCGAGCGTGACGCTCGACAACGCACGCCCGTAACCAGGCAGGAATTTTCATGTCCGATACCGACACCACCGAGCAGGAAGACCAGTTCGAACAGCCCGACCGCCAGCGGCTGGTGGTCCTGATCTCGGGCAGCGGCAGCAATCTGCAGGCGCTGATCGATGCCGAAGCCCACGATGAGCTGGGCGGCGAGATTGCCGCTGTCATCTCCAATCGCGGCGACGCCTACGGGCTGGTACGTGCCCGGGAAGCCGGCATTCCTGCCGTGGTACTCCCTCATCACGAGTACGACTCCCGGGACGCCTTCGACGCGGCCCTGGTCAAGGTCATCGACCGGCACGCGCCGGATCTGGTCGTACTGGCCGGATTCATGCGCATCCTGACGCCGGCCCTTGTACGACGCTATTACGGTCGCATGCTTAACATCCACCCCTCGCTGCTGCCGGCGTATCGCGGTCTGGATACGCATGCCCGGGCGCTTGCCGATAACGCCCGGGAGCATGGCGCCAGCGTGCACTTCGTCACCGATGAGCTCGACGGCGGCCCGGTGGTGGTCCAGGCCGCAGTCGATGTCATGACTGAGGATGATGAAGCGACGCTGGCAGAGCGGGTGCTCACGCGAGAGCATGTGATCTATCCGATGACGGTGCGCTGGTTCTTGCAGGGTCGTCTGAAGCTGACACAGGAGGGCCCGCGCCTGGACAGCCATCCGCTGCCTGCGAACGGCCTGCGGCTGTCTCCCGACGACGTTACCGAAGAAGACCTTTAACACCGGCCGCCCCCCTGTTTGATGATCGCCGGCACCCTGTATTGATGCCGGCGATCCATCCCCCCTCTTCCGTCCTCTCTTTTTCTGCTCCCCTTTCAACTGCGATACGCCCCGGTCGCTTCAAAATGGGCGCCTCGTCACATCATTGTCATCAATGGGCCCTCATGCTGAGCGGGATCGGGTCACACAGTGAGCACGCTTGACTGCCCAACGAGGAAAGGACGATGGCCGAAGCAACAGGCAAAACGGTGGATCAGTCCGCCGATGACCGGGGAGACAGTGCGCCGCGTAGCGAACGAATCAGACAGTGGCTGACGCTTTTCCTGCTGATTTACTGTCTTGTCTGCGCGGTATCCATCATTGGCGATGGCTTCAGTACAGCGACGGGCGATCACGCCGAGCAGCTTTTCAATTTTGCCACCAACCCCTTCGTGGGGCTGATGGTGGGCATCATGGCCACGTCGCTGATTCAATCCTCCTCGACGGTAACTTCCATTATTGTGGCCATGGTCGCGGGCGGCCTGCCCGTGGGCATTGCGGTGCCGATGGTGATGGGAGCGAACATCGGCACCACCATGACGAATACCCTGGTCAGCCTCGGACACGTGCGTCACAGGGACGAATTTCGTCGCGCCTTTGCCGCAGCCACTGTGCATGATTTCTTCAACTTTCTGGCGGTCGTCATTCTCCTGCCTCTGGAGATACTCTTCAGCCCTCTGGAACGGCTGGCCGAGCAAGTAGCCGTGTTGTTCTACGGCGATGCCGACCTGTCCATCGACAATGCCAACCTGATCGGTATGGCCACCGACCCCGTCACCGGCATGGTCGACAATCTTGCCTCGATACTGCCGACCGTTTTGAGCGGTATCGTGATGATTGCGCTGGGGATCGCGGCGATCTTTCTGGCCATCCGCTACATTGGCAAGCTGCTCAGGAAGCTGATGGTCGGGCGCGCCAGGCGCATCATGAATGGCGCCATAGGCCGCGGCCCGGTGGCCGGGGTCACCTCCGGTGCGCTGGTCACCCTTCTGGTGCAGTCCTCCTCCACCACCACCAGTCTGATGGTGCCGCTGGCGGGGTCGGGAACCTTCAGCCTGAAGCAGATCTATCCGTTCACGATCGGCAGCAACATTGGTACCACCTTTACCGCGCTACTGGCCGCCACGGCGATCAGCGGCGCCAACGCCACGCTGGCGCTGGAGATTGCTCTGGTGCATCTCTTTTTCAATCTGCTGGCCATGCTGGTCATTGGCGGCCTGCCATTTTTACGACTGCTGCCCGTCAAGGGCGCTCTGCGGCTGGGTGAACTGGCCGCGGAGCGCAAGGTACTGGCAGCCGCCTGGGTCATGGGCGCGTTCATTGCGCTGCCTGCTGCCCTGATTGCCATCACTGCCGTGACAGGATAGTGCCATGAGTATCGAACATCGCATTGAGACGACATCAACGGCCGAGCTCGAAGCCATGCTCAATGAGTCCGCCGAGCTGATAGAAGAGATCAGGGCCGAACTCGCGACGCGGGAGGCTCAAAGGCGCGAGCTGGAGTCGGTGGATACGCTCATCCATGAAGCCCGTCCCAGACTTCAGGAGATTCGAGGCTTTTGCGCGCTGGTGCTCGACGAACTGCGCGAGCGTCATCGGGATCGATAACCTGCAACCTCGGTGTCTTCTTTCGGGTCAATGATTCATGACTTGCCGCTCTGGTCCGATCTGCCAGGCTTGTGCCTCGACCAATCACTCGATGGTCTTGTTCGGAAAACAGGGAAGCTTTCAACATGAAATATCGTCCGCTTGGCAACTCCGGCCTGCTGGTATCCGAAATCGTGCTGGGCACCGTGCCCTTTGGTGGCAGCGGTGGCTTCGAGAAGGCGGCCAGCGTTGATATCGATGGCGCGCGACGCCAGTTCGACATGGCCCTGGATGCCGGCGTCAATCTGATCGATACGGCCGATCTCTACTCCATGGGCGAAGCCGAAGAGCTGGTGGGTCGCGCGCTTGGTGACAAGCGCAACGACATCATCCTTGCCTCCAAGGCGCGCAGCCCGATGGGCAACAATCCCAATCACAGCGGCTTTTCACGCTATCATCTGATCAATGCCTGTGAGGCAAGCCTCAAGCGTTTGGGCACCGATCATATCGATCTCTATCAGATGCATAACTGGGATGGCGTGACGCCCGTCGAAGAGATGCTCTACGCCCTCGATCATCTGATCCAGAGCGGCAAGATTCGCTACTATGGCACGTCCAACTTTACCGGCTGGCAGATGATGAAAACCATCGGCAAGGCCGAGCTGCATAATCTGGCACAGCCGATCAGCCAGCAGATCTACTACACGCCCGAGGCACGCGAGGCCGAATACGAGCTGATGCCGCTGGCCATCGATCAGAACGTTGGAACTCTGGTCTGGGGCCCGCTGGGGGAAGGCGTTTTCAACGGCAAGCTGCGTCGCGGCCAGAAGGCGCCGGAAGGCACCCGTCAGGGCAACGACTGGCCCGAGCCCTATATCCATGATATGGAACGCGCCTATGACATCATCGAGCTTCTGGCCGAGATCGGCGACAAGCACAACGCCTCGATCCCGCGTACCTGCCTGGCCTGGCTCAAGGATCGTCCGGGCGTGACCTCCCTGATCATCGGGGCACGCAATGAAGAGCACCTCAGGGATGATCTGGCCGCCGCCGAGATGACGCTGGATCAGGAAGATATCGATCGTATCGAAGCGGCCACGCGCCCGGCGCCCCAGTATCCATACTGGCACCGGGTCGTGGCCGGCATGGATCGCATCGACAAGGCGGAACAGCCCTTTATCGACAACTACCGAAAGACCATCGACAACCGTAACGATCAGCGGTGATGGTTGGTATCACGGCGCCATGACATCCGACAGGCCCATCCCCGGGATGGGCCTTTTTTATGAACGCTTGTGCAGCACCACGACATGAAAAGGCCCCCAATGAAGAATCATCGGGGGCCTTTCGCGTTCGATACCCGAGGGTATCCCGTCATGCCTGTGGCATTAACGCTTGGGCTTCGGACGGCCCTGAACGGCCTTGAAGCGCGGGTTGGACTTGCAGATGACGTAAACGCGACCGCGGCGCTTGACGACCTGGCAATCCTTGTGGCGAGTCTTGGCTGACTTGAGTGAGCTGACGACCTGCATGTTACCTCCGTCTCCCTGAGTGATCAGGGGCGATTGAATCCGTGATTTCAACACTGTCGCCAGCCGGTCCGGCCCTGCTGACGACAGCATCATTCATGTATCTGAACACACTTCGGCGGCCATCCAGCGATGGCCACCCGCGTGCTATCAGTCCTGATTCATCTGCTGCTTGATCAGATCACCGATAGTGGTCGGACCGGAAGTATCGGTCTCCTGCTCACGCATGTTGCGCATGTTCTGACGCGTCTCGTCCTGATCCTTGGCGCGGATGGACAGGTTGATGACGCGGTTCTTGCGATCGACGCCAACGATGCGCGCTTCGACGCTATCGCCTTCGCTGATCACGGTGCGTGCGTCTTCAACGCGATCAGTGCTGATCTCGGAGGCCTTGAGCACGGCAATCACGTCGGTTGCCAGTTCAACATAGGCTTCACGAGCGTCAACTTCCGTGACACGACCGGAGACCATGGCGCCCTTGTCGTTGACGGCCAGGTACTCGGACATCGGGTCGCTTTCCAGCTGCTTGATGCCCAGCGAGATGCGCTCGCGCTCCGGATCGATCGACAGGATAACCGCTTCGGCCTCTTCGCCCTTGCGATAGCGGCGAACGGCTTCTTCACCGGTCTCGTTCCAGGAGATGTCGGAGAGGTGCACCAGACCATCAATGCTGCCTTCCAGCCCGATGAAGATACCGAAGTCGGTGATCGACTTGATGGTACCGGAGACACGATCGCCCTTGGCAAAGCGCGAGCTGAAGTCTTCCCACGGGTTGGAAGTGCACTGCTTGATGCCCAGCGAGATACGACGACGCTCTTCGTCGATATCCAGCACCATGACCTGAACATCATCACCAACCTGGACGACCTTGGAGGGATGAATGTTCTTGTTGGTCCAGTCCATTTCGGAGACGTGAACCAGGCCTTCAACACCCTCTTCCAGCTCGGCAAAGCAGCCGTAGTCGGTCAGGTTGGTCACGCGTGCGTTGACCTTGGTGCCTTCGGGATAGCGGTTCTTGATGTTGACCCACGGATCCTCGCCCAGCTGCTTCAGGCCCAGCGACACGCGGTTGCGCTCGCGGTCGAACTTCAGCACCTTGACGTTGATCTCATCACCCACGGCCACGATTTCGCTCGGATGCTTGATGCGCTTCCAGGCCATGTCGGTGATGTGAAGCAGACCGTCAACACCGCCGAGATCGACGAAGGCGCCGTAATCGGTCAGGTTCTTGACGATACCATTGATCTGCTGGCCTTCCTGCAGTGTCGCGAGCAGCGCTTCGCGCTCGGCACTGTTTTCGGCTTCCAGCACGGCACGACGGGAAACAACAACGTTGTTGCGCTTCGGGTCGAGCTTGATGACCTTGAAGTCGAGTTCCTTGTTTTCCAGGTGCGCGGTGTCGCGAACCGGACGAACGTCGACGAGCGAGCCCGGCAGGAAGGCACGGATGGAATTGACATCGACGGTGAAACCGCCCTTGACCTTTCCGTTGATCACGCCCTTGACGACTTCGTTTTCCTCGAAGGCTGCTTCCAGCTCCTTCCAGGCTTCGGCACGCTTGGCCTTCTCGCGAGACAGGCGCGTCTCGCCAAAGCCATCTTCAACGGCTTCCAGCGCAACCTTGACTTCATCGCCGACACCGATGGTCAGTTCACCGTTATCGCTACGAAACTGTGCCGCAGGGATCTGCCCTTCGGACTTCAGCCCGGCATTAACAGTGATCCAGTCACCTTCAATGTCCACCACGGTCGCCATGACAATGGCACCGGGTTCCATGTTGATGTCCTGAAGAGACTGTTCAAACAGTTCTGCAAAGCTTTCGCTCATGGTATTCCTATAGTGATCAACGAAAAGCGACCAGGACGGTCGCATTCTCCACGCCACCAGCAAGCGCGGGCCAATGACAAACTCCCCGGGGACGTTAACGCTGGTTAGACGTGGCAGGGTTTACAGGTGTTGACCGCTGCCACCCCATGACGTCTTGCCGGGGCCTCCGGAAACTCAGGCGCTCATTGCGGGCCTTTCAAACCACGCCGGGAGAGAAGCGCTTCAATGCGTGCCACGACATCCGGGATCGAAAGCTCGGTCGTGTCGATGGTGACGGCATCCTCGGCGGGCCTCAATGGCGCCACCGCCCGTTGCGTGTCACGCGCGTCCCGAGCCTCTATCTCCTTTAAAAGGCTCGAAAGGCTAGCATGATGGCCCGCTTCACGCAACTGATCAAAGCGTCTGCGCGCGCGCTCCTCGGCACTGGCCGTCAGAAACACCTTGAGCGGCGCGTCGGGAAACACCACGGTGCCCATGTCACGACCGTCGGCCACCAGGCCCGGCGGCGTGGCGAAATCACGCTGACGTGCCAGAAGCGCTTCGCGCACGACCTGAATGGCGGCCACCTGCGAGGCCAGACCGCCTACGTGTTCATTGCGGATGTCGGTGCTGACGTCCTCGCCTTCCAGCATGATGCGCGTATGCTCGCCTTCGCTGATGAACACGACATCCAGCTCCCGCGCGATGGCTTCAAGGGCCGACATATCCGTCATGTCGACACCGCGACGCTCGGCAGCCAGTGCCGTGAGGCGATACAGGGCACCGGAATCGAGCAGGTGCCAGTCAAGCTGTCGGGCGACCAGCCGGCTGATGGTGCCCTTGCCGGCGCCCCCCGGCCCGTCGATGGCGATCACCGCCGTGGCTGTATGCTGAGTCATGCGCCCTCCGGGACAACCTCGATCTGCATGCCGACCTCACGGGCCAGCGCAGGAAAATCGGGAAACGACGTGGCGACGTTGGCGCAGTCACGAATGGTGATATCACCTTCGGCGCGCAGGGCCGCTACCGCAAAGGCCATGGCGATACGATGATCGCCCAGGCTTTCGACCTCGCCGCCCTGATAGCGGCCGCCCACGATGTCGATGCCATCCTCGACCACGGTATTGACCACCCCCAGCACCTCCAGACCGTCCGCCATGGCCTTGATGCGATCCGATTCCTTGACCCGCAGCTCCAGCGCATCGCGCAGGCGTGTCGTACCGCGGGCATTGGCGGCGGCAATAAAGAGGACCGGGAATTCATCGATGGCCAGCGGTACCTGATCCACCGGAATATCGATACCGTGCAGCTCGGCGTAACGCACGCGCAGATCGGCCACCGGCTCCCCGCTGACCCTGCGCTCGTTGAGCAGCTCGATACTGGCGCCCATCCCGCGAAGGATATTGATGACACCGATACGCGTGGGATTGATGCCAACATGCTCGAGCGTCAGATCCGCGCCGGGCGTAATGGACGCCGCCACCAGGAAAAAGGCCGCCGACGAGATGTCTGCCGGTACATCCACGAACCCGCCCGAGAGGCTGCCACCTCCTTCGATATGAGCCACATCCTCGTGACGGGCCACCGGATAGCCAAAGGCTGTCAGCATGCGCTCGGTGTGATCCCGCGTGGGAGCCGGCTCGCGCACCCGGGTGTCGCCGGTGGCATACATGCCGGCCAGCAGCAGACAGGACTTGACCTGGGCGCTGGCCATGGGAAGGTCGTAATCGATACCGGCCAGCCGCTGCCCGCCGCGGATGGTCAGCGGCGGCCGGCCGCCTTCACCGGTATCGATCACGGCTCCCATCAG
Source organism: Kushneria sp. AK178 (assembly GCF_053903105.1). Lineage (NCBI taxonomy): Bacteria > Pseudomonadati > Pseudomonadota > Gammaproteobacteria > Oceanospirillales > Halomonadaceae > Kushneria > Kushneria sp. AK178. The sequence continues at coordinate 2,116,712 of NZ_CP096381.1, forward strand.
ACGCAGCGGATCCGCCACGCGCCCCATCGGACGACGATTGAGCGAGGCATCACCGGTCAGGGTCACATCAAAGGCCTGGCCGGCCATGAGCCCGGCAAACAGACGCATGCTGGTACCGGAATTGCCCAGATACAGCGGCCCCTGCGGCTGTTTCAGGCCATGAAGGCCGACGCCGTGGATGACCACGCGACCGGCCTGCGGGCCCTCGATCGCCACGCCCATTTCACGAAAGGCCTGCAGCGTGGCCAGGCTGTCCTCGCCTTCGAGAAATCCTTCCACGGTGGTCACACCCTCGGCCAGCGCGCCCAGCATGATGGAGCGATGCGACATCGACTTGTCACCGGGCACGCGAATACTGCCCCGCACCTGCCCGCCGGCGCTCGCACGGTACACAACGTTTCTGGTTTCCATGGCCTGATAGCTCTTCTGGCTGAGTAATCTGTCAAAATAGTGTCGCGCGTGGCTGGCGCGGGAAAAGATGCCCAGCATGGCGTCCCCGTCGCTGTCCACCACGGCGGCGCGAAGCTCGCTGATCCCGGCTTCGAACTCGGCAAGCGCCTCGAGAACGGCCGCCCGGTTGGCCAGATAGATATCGCGCCACATGACCGGATCGCTGCCGGCGATACGGGTAAAGTCACGAAAGCCGCCGGCGGCGTAGCGAAAGATATCAAGCCGATCATCCTGACGCGCCAGCGTATTCACCAGTGAAAAGGCCAGCAGATGCGGCAGATGGCTGGTACGCGCCAGCACTTCATCATGGCGCTCGACCGTCAGGCGCTCGATATGGGCGCCGCAAAGGCGCCACAGACCTTCGATCCGACGCAGCGCGTCGGGGTCGGTATCGGCATCGGGGGTGAGAATGACACGGTGGCGCTGATAGAGCGTCGGGTTGGCCGCCTCGACGCCGCTCTTTTCGGCACCGGCAATGGGATGCCCCAGCACCAGCCAGCTCGGCACCTCGCCCAGGGCCGCCTGAATCTGATCGCGGATGGCCGACTTGGTACTGCCGACATCGGTCACCACCTGACCGGGTTGGCGCAGCCGGCTCAGCTGGGCCATGACCGGTGCAATGGCCATGACCGGCACGGCCAGCACGATCAGCGAGACGCGCGGCAGAAAGGTCGCCGGATCCGCGCCGCCGTCATCGATCAGTGCCATGCGTCGCCCCAGCGCGACCTCGTTGGGATTGAGATCCACGCCATAGCAGCGCCCCGCATAGCCGGCCTCGCGCAGGGCCGCCAGCAGCGAGCCGCCGATCAGCCCCAGACCGATCACCAGAATGCCGGGCTCTTCCGACAGGACGGTCGACGTCTTCGCAGTGCCCGGCTCGCTCAAAGCACACCCACCGGATACGAGCCCAGCACGCGCACATCGGCAGCGCGCAGCCGCACTTCTTCCAGCGCGGCCTGAACCCGCGGCTCTTCCTGATGCCCCTTGAAATCGATGAAAAAGACATAGTTCCAGAGACCGTGGCGCGAGGGCCGGCTCTCCAGGCGTGTCATGTCAACATGATGACGATGGAAGGGCTCCAGCAGATCGTGCAGGGCGCCGGGCTGGTTGCGCATGGCGGCCACCAGCGACGTCTTGTCCTCACCGCTTTGCGGCACGTCGTGATTGCCGATGATCAGAAAGCGCGTCGAATTGTCCGGCATGTCCTCGATCTTTTCCTCGAGGCGCTCGAGATCATAGAGCCGCGCCGCCATGTCACCGGCGATGGCGGCAGTATGCCATTCGCTCTTGACCCGCCGCGCCGCTTCAGCGTTGGAGGACACGGCCACACGTTCGGCATGCGGATAGTGGGCATCCAGCCACTTGCGACACTGCGCCAGCGACTGTGAGTGGGAGTAGATGCGCGACACCTTGTCCCGCTGGGTGTTGCTGCCCACCAGCAGGTGGTGGTGGATACGCAGTACCACCTCACCGCAGATCCGCAACGAGGTGTCCATGAAGGAGTCGAGCGTATGGTTGACCACGCCCTCGGTCGAGTTCTCGACCGGCACGACACCGTAATGGGCCGCGCCCGCCTCGACTTCGCGAAAGACCTCATCGATGGCCGGCAGCGGCGTGCAGATGGCGCTGTCCCCGAAATGCTTGAGCGCGGCCTGCTGGGTAAAGGTGCCTTCCGGCCCGAGATAGGCGGCGCGCACCGGCTTTTCCAGCGCCAGACAGGCCGACATGATCTCACGGAACAGACGCGCCATCTCCTCGCCGGGCAGCGGCCCCTTGTTGAGGGCCATGATGCGCTTGAGCACCTGAGCCTCACGCTCGGGCCGGTAAAACAGTGTCTCCGGGTCCTCGGTCAGTTTGACGTGCGCGACCTGCTGGGCACAGGCCGCCCGCTCGCTGATCAGATCGAGAATCTGCTGATCCAGCGAATCGATGCGGTCCCGCAGGGCGCCAAGGTCCACGTCCTGACCGCTGTTGTCATGAGATGAAGGGTGATCCGTCATGGGCTCTATCCGTAGCGACGCTCGAAATCCTGCATGAAGGTTACCAGTCGATCAACGCCCTCTTCCGGCATGGCGTTGTAAAGGCTGGCACGCATACCGCCCACACTGCGATGCCCCTTGAGTGTCAGAAGACCGGCGGCCTCGGACTCGTCAAGGAAGGTCTGGTTGAGCGACTCATCATGAAGCACAAAGGGTACGTTGGTCAGCGAGCGGTTGGCCGTTGCGATCGGGTTGGAATAGAAACCGCTGCTGTCGATGGCGTCGTAGAGTTTTTGTGCCTTGCGGCGGTTGACCTTTTCGATCGCGTCGACCCCACCCTGGCCCTTGAGCCATTCAAACACCAGCCCCGATAGATACCAGGCATAGGTGGCCGGCGTGTTGAGCATTGAACCGTTATCGGCAAACGCTTTCCAGTTCAGCATGGAGGGTGTTTCACGGCGGGCGCGATCCAGCAGGTCGTTGCGTACGATCACGATGACGATACCGGCCGGACCGATGTTTTTCTGCGCCCCGGCATAGATCACGCCGAATTTCGACACATCCACCGAACGCGACAGGATCGAGGAGGACATGTCACAGACCAGCGGCGCGTCGACCTGCGGTACGTAATCCATCTGAAGCCCGCCGATGGTCTCGTTATCGCAGTAGTGCAGATAGGCGGCGTCCTCTGACAGCGTCAGCGCTTCCTGACCGGGCACGGCGGTATAGCCGTTGCTCTCGGCCGACGCCACCAGATGCGCCTCGCTCAGATGCCGGCCCTCCTTCAGCGCCTTCTGCGACCAGATACCGGTGTCCAGATAGTTGCCGCGACCGCCCTGTCCCAGCAGATTGAACGGCACACATCCGAACTGCTGCGTGGCACCGCCCTGCATGAACAGCACGCTGTAATTGTCCGGCACCTGCATCAGTTCACGCAGATTGGCCTCGGCCCGCTCGGCCACGGCAATGAAGGCCTTGCTGCGATGACTCATCTCCATGACGGAAAGACCGCGCCCCTCGAAATCGAGCATCTCATTGCGCGCGCGCTCAAGCACGGCGGTAGGCAGCGTGGCGGGGCCGGAACAGAAATTGAAATGTCGGGTCATGTCAGGTCTCGACGGGCTTGAAAAATAACGGCGCCCCTCCATGAAAGGCGCCGGTGGTGCGGGCTCTAGCGGGCCGGATCGGCATCGCCGTCATCGGTGGCATCCGGCGATGTCGCGGTCTCTCCGGCCGCTGCCTCCTTTTCCTCGACGAGCGCTTCATCGTCCTGCTCCAGCTCGTCAAGGCGCACGGTGGAAACCAGGCTTTCGCCCTTGACGGTCCGGATCAGGGTGACGCCCTGGGTGTTGCGCGAACTGATGGAGACCTCATTGACGCGGGTACGCACCAGGGTACCGCGATCGGAGATCATCATCATCTCGTCGCTCTCCCCGACCTGGATGGCCGCCACCAGCGGCCCATTGCGGGAAGTGGTCTGCATGGCAATCACGCCCTGGCCGCCACGTCCGCGCAGCGGGAACTCCTCGAGCCGGGTCCGCTTGCCATAGCCGTTCATCGAGGCCGTGAGGATATAGGACTGCCCTTCACTGACCTGACTGTCCTCGACTTCGCTTTCGTCATCCGCGCTGTCATCGATGGTGGTCGTGCTGGGGATGATCAGACTGATGATCCGGGCATCATTCTGCAGACGCATGCCGCGCACGCCGCGCGCCGTACGGCCCATGGCACGCACGTCATTTTCGTCAAAGCGGATCGCCTTGCCGTTGGAGGACAGCAGGATGGCGTGATCGCTGCCGGACGTGATGGCGGCACCTACCAGACGGTCGCCTTCGTCAAGATCCAGCGCAATGAGACCGGCACTGCGCGGACGCGAGAACTGATCCAGGGTCGTGCGCTTGACCGTTCCGTTGGCCGTGGCGAAGAAGATGTAGCTGTCGTCGCGATACTCCTTGACCGGCAGGATCGCCGTAATCCACTCGCCCTCGTCCAGCGACAACAGATTGACCAGCGGCCGACCACGCGACCCGCGTGAGGCCTGCGGTATTTCATAGACCTTGAGCCAGTAGACCTTGCCGCGGTCGGAGAAGAGCAGCACCGTGTCGTGGGTCGAGGCCACCAGCAGGTGCTCGATGACATCCTCATCCTTCATGGTGGTCGCCGATTTGCCACGCCCGCCGCGCTTTTGCGCCTGATAGTCGGACAGCGGCTGGGTCTTGGCATAGCCGCTTCTGGACATGGTGACCACCATGTCCTCGGCCGCGATCAGATCTTCCATCGTCAGATCACGACGGCTGTTCTGAATCTCGGTGCGGCGCTCATCGCGATACTGATCGCGTACCGCCTCCAGCTCCTCGCGAATCACCTCCATCAGACGATCGGCCGAGGCCAGGATGCGATTCAGCTCGGCGATGGTATCGAGGATGCCCTTGTACTCATCGAGCAGCTTCTCGGTCTCGAGACCGGTCAGGCGGTGCAGACGCAGTTCCAGAATGGCCTGCGCCTGAGCGGCGGAGAGCTGATAGCGGCTGCGCTCCTCCGAAAGCCCGCAGTGCTCTTCGAGATCGTCGGGCTTGCAGGAGGTCGCGCCGGCGCGATCCAGCATGTCGATGACCTGCCCCGGCGCCCAGTCGCGCGCGATCAGCTTCTCCTTCGCCTCGGCCGCATTGGGCGAGGCCTTGATCAGCTCGATCACTTCATCGATGTTGGAAATGGCGACCGTCAGGCCTTCAAGAATGTGGCCGCGCTCCTTCGCCTTTTTCAGCTCATAAAGCGTACGGCGGGTCACCACTTCCCGGCGGTGACGAACGAAGGCTTCCAGCAGCTGCTTGAGATTGAGCGTCTTGGGCTGGCCGCCCTCCAGCGCCACCACATTGATGCCGAACACGGTCTCGAGCTGGGTCTGGGAAAAGAGGTTATTGACCACCACATCGCCGGACTCGCCGCGACGGGTCTCGATGACCACGCGCAGGCCGTCCTTGTCGGACTCGTCGCGCAGCTCGGCGATGCCCTCGATGCGCTTTTCCTTGACCAGCTCGGCGATCTTTTCGATCAGACGCGCCTTGTTGACCTGATAGGGCAGCTCGGTCACGACGATATGATCGCGTCCGGTGCGCTCATCGTGCTCGATGGTGTGACGGGCACGAATGTAGACCCGCCCGCGGCCGGTGCGATAGGCATCCAGAATGCCGGCACGGCCGTTGATGATGCCGGCCGTCGGGAAATCCGGACCGGGAATGTATTCCATCAGCTCATCAACGCTGAGCGTGTGGTCATCGATCAGCGCCAGACAGCCGTCGATGACCTCGCTCATGTTATGCGGTGGTACGTTGGTGGCCATGCCCACGGCGATGCCGGAGGCGCCGTTGACCAGCAGATTGGGCACACGCGTTGGCAGCACCTCGGGGATACGCTCGGTGCCGTCGTAGTTGTCGACCCAGTCGACCGTATCCTTTTCCAGATCCGAGAGCAGCTCATGCGACAGTCGCGCCATGCGAACTTCGGTGTAACGCATGGCCGCGGCGCTGTCGCCGTCGATCGAGCCGAAGTTGCCCTGCCCATCCACCAGCATGTAGCGCATGGAGAAGTCCTGGGCCATGCGCACGATGGTGTCATACACGGCGCTGTCGCCGTGCGGGTGGTACTTACCGATGACATCACCCACGACACGTGCCGATTTCAGATAGGACTTGTTCCAGTCGTTGCGCAGTTCATGCATGGCATACAGCACGCGGCGGTGTACCGGCTTGAGTCCGTCCCTGACATCAGGGAGCGCTCGACCGATGATGACACTCATCGCGTAATCGAGGTACGACTGCTTCAGCTCGTCCTCGATATTGACTGGCAGAATCTCTCTGGCGATCTCACCCATGGGTCGTCAAATCCTGGTCCTGTTCAAGAAGCCCTGCTGCCTGAACCACCCGGCCGCAGGGGCCATGGGCATTCAGGCACAAACACCCGTAATGCAATCACGACGCACACATGATCGCGCACGAATGATCCAATTGGTTGGTGCATATTATACCACAGCCCCACCGCGCTCCGGCAGACAGTGATGCAATCCAGAGGCAATTCGGCTGCCTGCCGATGAGGGCGCTGTCATGCCCGTCAATGACAATTGCCCTTGTCGGATAGTCCAGGAGTATGCCGTCAGGACATGCCAGCGCTGGCACCCGCGCCCGCCATTCGACATAATGTGCGCCTTCAAGGAAAGGACGCTATGTGGTTCAAGCATTTACAACTCTATCGCCTGCTCGATGAACAGGCACAGGACTGGTCACTGGATCAGCTCGCCCGTGCCCTCGACACCTGGCGCTTTGCACCGGTCACCGACACCCAGGCGCGTCGTGTGGGCTGGGCGGCGCCCGCCGGACGTCATCATGATCAGCTGGTGCACGAAGTCCAGGGCCATCGCCTGATGACACTGCTGCGTCAGGAGCGGCTGTTGCCCAACGCCGTGGTCAAGGAAACGCTCGACGAGCGTGTCGAGGCCCTGACCGCCCAGCAGGGCTATCCTCCCGGCCGACGCGACAAGCTGGCACTCAAGGAGCGTATCGTCGAGGAGCTGCTGCCCCGCGCCTTCACCCGCACTACCCGCACGGATCTCTGGTGGGACACCCGGCGCAACCTGATCGGGATCAACGCCTCGAGCGCCAAACGCGCCGAGGAGGTCCTCGATGTGCTGCGGGAATCGCTGGGTTCGCTCAAGGTCATTCCGCTGGCGCCACAGACACCGGCCGGACGCACCATGACCACCTGGCTGACCGACCCGGGCTCCCGGCCGGAAGGCGTGGTACTGGGCGATCAGATCGAACTGCGTGCCAAGGGCGATGACGGTATCCTGCGCGCCCGCAGCATCGACCCGGACGGTGACGAGGTCCGCATGTCGCTGGATGTGGGCCGTCAGGCCAGCAAGCTGGCACTGACCATCGAGGAGCAGATGTCGCTGGTACTGCAGGAGGACATGGCGATCAAGTCCATTCGCTTTGCCGATGCCGTGCTCAAGGAGATCGACGATACCGACAGCGATGACAATCCCGTCATGCAGATGGAGACCGAGTTTGCGCTCATGGCCCATGTGCTGGGAGAGACGGCCGAGCGGCTGATGCAGTGGCTGGGCGGCGAAGCGACAACGGCCCCTGCAGCCCCATGAACCCAACGTCTGACGAGCCGGAACACGAGATGACCGCCTCCCCCGAAGCGCTACCGCCCGTGGACGACTTCGAGGCCATACGTCCCTACAACGATGATGAAGTGGTGGACACGCTGGCACGCCTGGTCCGCAACGACGAATTCATTGACACCATCACGCGCTATCGCCTGCCGAAACTGGCCCGTGTGGCGCCCCGTGTCGCGCGCGCTCTGGCACGCCATGGACTCAGGCGCGCCGTGCGCGGCATCCACTCTGTCAGCGACTTTCAGGATCATATCGCGCATTACATGGCGCGCATGATCCAGAACACGACGGACACGTTCACGGTGGAAGGGCTTGAGCATCTGGATCAGCAAAGTGCCCATCTCTTTGTCGGCAACCACCGCGATATCGCCCTCGACCCGGCCTTCGTCAACTACGCACTTTATCACAGCGGACGCTCCACGGTGCGCATCGCCATCGGTGACAACCTGCTGCAAAAGCCCTATGTGACCGATCTCATGCGGCTCAACAAAAGCTTTATCGTGCCCCGCTCGGCACGGGGCAAGCGGGCCATGGTGGCGGCCTATCAGCAGCTCTCCAACTACATCCGTCATTCGATCATCGATGACAACCACCCGATCTGGCTCGCCCAGCGCGAAGGGCGGGCCAAAAACGGCGTGGATCGCACCGACAGCGCCATTATCAAGATGCTGGGCATGGCCCGACGCATGAAGGACAAGGACGCCTCGGTCAACGACACGATCGCCGAGCTGCGTATCGTGCCCGTCTCCATCAGCTACGAGTTCGATCCCTGTGATCAGCAGAAGGCGCGCGAGCTCAAGGCGCGCAACGATGGCGTGGCGTATGAAAAGATCGCCTACGAGGACATCCTCTCCATCGCTGCCGGCATCACCGGTTACAAGGGCCGCGTCAGGCTGGTCTTCGGCCCCCCGCTTGAAGCCGGTTACGACAGCTACGACAGCGCCGCCCGGGAGATCGATCGCCAGGTGTTGAGCCACTACACGCTCTTTCCCAGCCATTATCTGGCGCTGGAAGCTACCGGCCATGCCCCCGAGCTGGTGGATGACAGCGCCATTACGTCGGCGGACCGTCAGGCCTTCAACGAGCGACTTGAACAGGTCCCAGAAGAGCTTCGCCCCTGGTGGCTGTGTCAGTATGCCAATCCCGTGCTCAATCGCGCCGGGCGTGACCCTCTTTAATCCCTCCCGCTAAAGCTTCGACGCTCCTGCTGCCCGCCGTCACGGCGGCAGCAGGAGCGGGGCTATTTACGCCAGAAGGTCGGCGTGAGCAGTACCAGCACGGTCAGGATTTCCAGACGTCCCATCAGCATGCCGATGCTCAGCATCCATTTGGCCGCATCGGGCAATGGGGCAAAGTTGCCGGCAGGACCGATCACCTCGCCGATGCCGGGGCCAACATTGGCCACCGCCGTGGCAGCACCGGACAGCGCCGTCACCAGATCCAGCCCCATCAGCGACAGACCCAGCGCCAGTACTGCCACGGTAAAGAAAAAGAAAAAGGAGAAGGCGATAACGCCGCGTATCTGATCCTCGGTCAGCACGCGTCCGTTATAGCGCTGCACGAAGACCCCGTTGGCATGCACCAGATAACGTAGCTGATTGACCAGCATGATCAGCCCTATCTGAAAGCGGAACACCTTCATGCCACCGCTGGTCGACCCCGAACAGCCGCCCACAAAGATCAGATAGAAAAAGGCCGCCGCCGACAGGGGCCCCCAGGCCGTATAGTCATCGGTAGCATAGCCGGTGGTCGTGACCACGGAGACCACGTTGAACGCCACCTGCGTGAGCGCATCGAAAAACGCCATGCCGCGCACCGTCCGATAGAGCGTCAGCAGTGAAATGACCACCACCAGCAGTGCCAGCAGCCCTCTTACCTGCTGATCCTTCCAGAGCACGCCCGAGCGTTCGCGCGCCATGCGAATGTAGAGCACAAAGGGCAGCGCCCCGGTGAGCATGGAGAGAATGCTCAGCCAGAGAATCACCGGGTTGTCCGCGTACTGTCCGAAGGAGGCGTCATAGTTGGCAAAGCCGCCGGTGGCCACCGAGGTCATGCCGTGCACCACCGCATCCAGCGGCAGCATGCCCGCCAGCCAGTAGCTGACAATCGAGACGATCGTGAAACCGACATAGACCAGCCCGATCGCCTTGGCGACCGTGCCGGCCCGGGGCAGTACCTTGTCCGACCAGTCGGAGGATTCGGTCTGGAAAAGCCGCATGCCGCCGACCCGCAGAAACGGCAGAACGGCGATGGCCATCACGATAATCCCGACCCCGCCCACCCACTGCAGCAGACCGCGCCAGAGCTTGAGGCCGTCGGAGAGGTGCTCGATGCCGATCAGCACGGTCGCCCCGGTTGTGGTGATGGCCGATACCGACTCGAACACTGCATCGGCCATCGACATACGCGGCGCACCAAACTGCATGGGCAGGCTGGAAAAAGCCGACATCACCACCCAGCTGGAGGTGGTCAGGATAAACATCTGCCGGGGACGCAGCTCGATCTGCACGCCCCAGGTCAGCAGGATCACCGATACGGCCGTACCAAAGGTCACCATGAAGGCCCACAGAAACGGCCACATCTGCCCGTCGCGCTCCAGCATCAACAGCACCAGCGGGATCAGCATGAACAGCGACAGGACCAGCAGCAGCATGGCCAGAATACGTAGAACGGGGCCCATACCGGCCGGGTTACGGAAAAGCGGCAGACGCAGCATGCATCGCATCCAGAGTGATCAACGGGTGCGCGCTACTATAGCGGTTCGAGGAAAGTGACGCAGCCGTGAAGGCTTATAAAAACAAAAGCCGGCGCGGGGCCGGCTTTGGATGTTCAGACTATCAATTATTGTGTGACAGTAGTAGTATCGCCTCCGCTATTCTCACAACCGCGCGGCTTATATTCGGGAGCAACATTCGTAGTACAGTCCCAGACACCATTCTCTGTTCTCGAAAGCTTGATATGTTTGCTTCGTAAGCTCGAATTAGCCCCTGTATCGAAATCCAGCTGAACAGAAGCTACTCCAGTGTTATCTGAGTTATCCTCTGGAACAGTTAGAGTGCCCAGTTTTACCTGGTCATTGGTAAGTCCGATAAAACCTCTGTTATCTGGCGTAATACTGATCGACTCCCCGCGAAGGACAGCCTCCTCGATTGCGGTTTGCGTACCCCGAATTGAAGCCAGCCCCGAAGCTACCTCGGACCTTGCCACATAGTCCTGATAGCGCGGCACGGCAATGGCCGCCAGTACGCCGATGATGGCGACCACGATCATCAGCTCGATCAACGTAAAACCACCCTGCCTGCCCGCCATTGACGTGTCCTTCCTGGTTGAATGCATGTGTTCCTGTTCGTCCAACAGGATAACGGTATATTTTGCGTCCTTTCATCAAGGAACGCAGAGCCCTTAACGACAAAATCACCGGGAACTTTAGAGAAACGAACGCCCGCCGATAATCTGTACCAGGTCACTATTTCTTCTCGTCACAGGGATTAGCGTGCATGTCGGATGCCCTTACTCAGCTCTCTTCCAACCCCCTGCGCAGTCTCGCCCATCAGCTGGTCGAGGATGGCCTGCTGGAGGCGGACCAGGCGCTGGCGCTGGAAGCTCAGGCGCATCAGGAGAAGCGCGCGCTGCTCAGGGTCATCACCGAAGAGGCCGGCGTGTCACAGCGCGATGCCCTGCAGAGTGCCGGCTGGGCCTTCGGCCTGGGCTGTGTCGATCTGGATGCCGTGGCGGTCGCACGCCTGCCGCCGCTGCAGGGGCTGCCGGAAGCCATGCTCCGCCGGCTGGGTGCCCTGCCCCTGATACGTCAGGAGCGCTGCCTGATCGTGGCGGTGGACGATCCCTCCTGTCTGCCCATACTGGATGAGCTGCAGTTCGCCGTCGGCATGAGCGTGGAAGGCGTGCTGGCACCAGCCGACCAGCTCGTCTCAAAACTCGAGCAATATCTGGAGGTTCATGGCGAGGGCGCGCTGGCGCTGCTGGAGGGGCAAAATGCCATCGAGACGCTGGCGCTCGAGGAGGGAGACATTGCCGATCACGACGAGGATGCCTCCTTTCAGTCCAGTGACGATGCGCCGGTGGTGCGTTTCGTCAAACAGATCCTGCTGGACGGCATTCGCCGGGGTGCCTCTGATATCCATTTCGAGCCGTTCGAAGAGACCTTTCGCATCCGCTTTCGCATCGACGGCATTCTCATGGAGGCCTCTCGCCCCCCGGCCCAGCTTCGTCAGCGTATCGCAGCACGCATCAAGGTCATGGCGAAGCTGGACATCTCGGAGCGACGCCTGCCCCAGGATGGCAACGTCCGACTGAAGCTGTCGACCCGGCGTCATGTCGAGTTTCGCGTCAACACGCTGCCAACGCTTTTTGGCGAAAAGATCGTCATGCGTCTTCTGGACCCGGACAACGCGCGCATGGGCATCGATGCGCTGGGTTTCACATCGGCCCAGCGCACTATCTTTGAACAGGCGATCGCCCAGCCCCAGGGCATGATCCTGGTCACCGGGCCCACCGGCAGCGGCAAGACCGTAACGCTCTATACCGCGCTCAATCTGCTCAATACCGAAGCACGTAACATCGCAACCGCCGAGGACCCGGTCGAGATCAAGCTGGAAGGTATCAATCAGGTCAACGTTCGCCCGCAGATCGGTTTCGACTTTGCCGCCGCCCTGCGCGCCTTTTTACGTCAGGACCCCGACGTGGTGATGGTGGGCGAGATTCGCGACCTGGAAACGGCAGAGGTCGCCATCAAGGCCGCCCAGACCGGGCATTTGGTGCTGTCGACGCTGCATACCAACTCGGCCGCCGAGACCCTGACCCGACTGGGCAACATGGGGGTGGCAGGCTTCAACATTGCCACATCGACCAGTCTGATCATCGCCCAGCGGCTGGCGCGTCGGCTGTGCCAGCGCTGCCGCCGGCCGGTCACCCTGCCGCGCGAGGTGCTCAAGCATCAGGGTCTTGAGGACGATGACATTGATCGGGCCACGCTGTATCAGGCCGTGGGATGCGAACACTGCACCCATGGCTACCGGGGGCGCGTGGGCATCTATGAAATGGTGCCCGTCTCCCGGGACATGAGTCATCTAATCATGCAGGATGCCGGCGCCATGGCACTGGCAGAGCAGGCAAAACGTGAAGGCCATCAGGACCTGCGCCGTAGTGGTCTTGAAAAGGTAGTGGCAGGCCTGACCACCCTGGAAGAACTCAACCGCATCATTCGGGAGTAAACCGCACCATGGCGCCTTCTGCCCTGTCAAAGCGCTCGACCGCTGCCGTCAGTGATGCCGTGACCTTTCGCTGGATGGGCAAGAATGCCCGTGGCGAGCGGGTCAGAGGAGAGATGCACGGCGCCAGTGAGCATGACATTCGCCGTCAGCTGTCCTCGCAGGGCATTATCGTGACCCGCCTGAGCCGCAAACGCGCCCTGCCGGGCATGGGGCATCGCATCAGGGGAGAGGACATCACGCTGTTTGCCCGCCAGATGGCCACCCTGATCCGCGCAGGCGTGCCTCTTTTGCAGTCTCTGGAGTCGGTGGCCAATGGCACCAGTCGACCGGCGATGCGCCATTTCATCGAGACGCTCAAGCAGGACGTGTCGAGCGGCATGAGTTTCTCCGGTGCCCTGGCGGCGCACCCGCGCCACATCGATCAGCTCTTCGTTCATCTGATCGAAGCCGGCGAACAGGCCGGCGCTCTCGATCGCATGCTCGATCGCGTGGCCACTCACAAGGAGCGCCTTGATCACCTCAGGGCACGCGTGCGCAAGGCACTCTATTATCCGGCGGCCGTGGTCGCCGTGGGCATCGGGGTGACCGCGCTGCTGCTGATCAAGGTCGTACCCCAGTTTGAAAACATGTTTGCAAGCTTTGGTGCCGAACTGCCGGCCCCCACCCGACTGACCATCGCGCTGTCGGAAGCGGCCCAGCACTTCTGGTGGCAGGTGCTTCTGGCGACTGCGGCCGCTGGACTGCTGACGCGACGCCTGTTGAAACGCTCGCCGGCCCTGGCCTTTCAGGCCAGCCGACTGATGCTCAGACTCCCCGTTCTGGGACCGGTCATCGAGCGCGCCGCCATTGCGCGCTTTTCCAGAACGCTTGCCACCACCTTTGCCGCCGGCGTGCCCCTGATGTCGGCGCTGGAAACCGCCGGCGGCGTTTGCGGCAATCCGGTCTTCGAGCAGGCCATCGAGCGCGTGCGTCAGGACGTCAGCGCCGGTCAACAGCTCCACTTTGCCATGCGCACCACGGGGCTTTTCACGCCCATGACCCTGCAGATGATCGCCATCGGCGAGGAGTCCGGCTCGCTGGAGGCCATGCTGAACCGGGTGGCCGATTTCTACGACACGGAGGTTGAACACCGGGTCGATACGCTCACCACCCTGATGGAGCCCCTGATCATCGTGGTTCTCGGCGCGCTGGTCGGCGGTGTCGTGGTGTCGATGTATCTCCCTGTATTCGACCTTGGCAGCGCCATATAGGACACCCATGATGCCGTCACTGACCGATCCCCTGTCGCTGCTGTTCATCGCCCTGCTGGCCCTGACGCTGGGCAGCTTTCTCAACGTCGTGATCGCCCGGCTGCCCGTCATGCTGTCGCGACAATGGGCGCGGGAAGCGCATCAGATGCTGGGCCAGACACCGCCGACGCAGACGCCCTGCAACCTGCTTCTGCCGCGCTCTCGCTGCCCCGAATGCGCAAGCACCATCGCCTGGCATGACAATCTGCCGTTGCTGGGCTATCTGAAACGCCGCGGACGCTGTGCGCAGTGTCGATGCCGCATCAGCGTGCAGTATCCGCTGGTCGAGGCGGCGAGCCTTGTGCTGATACTCTGGATCGTGTGGCATGACGGCATGACGGTGGATAGCGCGGCGCTGACGCTGGCCTGCCTGACGCTACTGGCACTGGCCGTCATCGATCTGCGCACCCTGCTGCTGCCGGATGTCTTGACCCTGCCGCTGCTGTGGGGCGGGCTTTTGTATCAGCTGATTGCCTATCCCGACCGGCTGGCCGATGCCGTCGCGGGTGCGGCTGCCGGCTACGGCATCGCGTGGGGATTTTACTGGTGCTTCCGGCTGGTCACCGGCCGTGAGGGGCTGGGTCGGGGAGATTTCAAGCTGCTGGCAGCGCTGGGGGCCTGGTGTGGCTGGCAGACCCTGCCGCTGATACTGGTTCTCTCGGCCACCGCCGGCGCCGTACTGGGTATCGCCCTGCAGCTGTTGCTGCCCCGTCTGCGGGGCGCGCCCATGCCCTTTGGCCCCTTTCTGAGTGCAGCCGGCATGCTGGTTTTGCTGGGAGGTGACAGGGTGATCGAGCTGTATTACAACGTTATCGGCCTTGCTACGATCCAACCATCATGAACACATTTGTCGCCTCCGGGCATGACAACAGCTATTCGTGGGAGCTCTCATGCTGATTATCGGCCTGACCGGTGGCATCGCCGCCGGCAAGACCACCATCGCCGAGGCCTTCGCGCGGCGCGGCGCAGCCTGGGTCGATGTGGATCATCTGGCGCGCGAGGTGGTGATGCCCGGCGAGGCCGCCCTGGCCGACATTCGCGACCGCTTTGGCGATGGCGTCATGACAGCGCATGGCGAACTGAATCGGGCAGCACTGCGTCAGATCATCTTTGATGACCCCGACGCCCGCCAGGAGCTCGAGGCCATGACCCACCCGCGCATTCGCGACAGGCTGATGGAACGTCTCGAGACGCTCACCGGCCCTTACGCCCTGCTGGTCTCTCCGCTGCTGCTGGAGACCGATCAGCATCAGCTGGTCAACCGGATTCTGGTGATCGATGTGCCGCCCGAAGAGCAGATCAGAAGAACCTGCGAGCGCGACGGTGTACCGGAATCGCAGGCCCGTGCCATCGTGGAGGCTCAGATGTCACGTAACCGGCGACTTGCCAGCGCCGATGACGTTATCGACAATGTTGGCAGCTTTCACGCCGTCGATGCCTGCATCGACCGGCTTGATCTTTTCTATCGCCAGCTTGCCAGCCAGTACAACGCCCATGAATGACGAGACAAAAACCCCTGTAGTGCCCTGCCCCCAGTGCGGCAAGCGGCTTTACTGGACCAGCGATAATCCCTGGCGCCCGTTTTGCTCCAAACGCTGCAAAACGCTCGATCTGGGGGCCTGGGCAGACGAGTCCAACCGCATTGCCGGTGAGCCGGCCATGGATGACGCCAGCCTGGATGAGCTCATGAACCGCATCGAACGCGGCGACTGACGACCACGGCACGGGCCATGACCGTGACACGATGGCCGAATGACAAGGGCCGCCCCGATGGGGCGGCCCTTGCGACAGCAAGCATTGATGTCAGCCGGATCAGCGCCAGAACTCGCGGATCGAGGCGATCCCCTGCGCCCCCACGGCGCGGGCCCGATCGCCGTCGTCACGCGAGGTCCCACCCAGGGCGTAGACCGGCATGGTGACCTCCTCGACCATCTGCTGCAGATCGTGCCAGCCGATGGTGATGGCGCCCGGGTGGCTGGGCGTGTCACGCACCGGCGAGAGCGTGACGAAATCGCAGCCCAGCCGCTGCGCCTGGGCCAGCTGCTCGTCGTTGTGTGTGGACGCCGCCAGCCACTTGTCATCCGCCACGGGGCGCTGCGTCAGGGCCATCAGCTCCTGGCTGGGCAGATGCAGCCCGTCAGCACCCACGGCGTGGAAGGTCTCCAGCGAACAGTTGAGTATCAGCGAGGCACCATGCTCGCGGCATTTTGTCAGCGCCCGCTCGGCGCGGGCCCGATAGGCACTGTCGTCCAGGTCGTGCGCCCTCAGCTGTACCAGCCTGATGCCGTCCTCCACCAGCGCGCGCTCGAGTCTGCGATCAAAATCGGCTTCGTCGTCGGCCTCTCCCGTGATCAGGTAGTCATGCGGCAGAGTGACGGCGCGGATGATGGGGCCATTGGCGGCCGGGAAGGCGTAGCGGCCCAGATCCTCGGGGCTGACCCAGCGCACGGCCTGGCCTTCACGTCCCCAGGGGTCGCCCTCGAAATCGTGCGTTTCCCAGACGTCGAGCAGAATATGCTTGTCGGGATATTCATGGTGAACGCGAATCAGGGGCTGGGCGCGCTGGATGCTGATGCCGAGCTCTTCGCGCAGCTCACGGCGCAGCGCTTCAAGCCCGGTTTCATAAGGGGCCAGCTTGCCGCCGGGAAATTCCCACAGTCCGCCCTGATCGGCAATCGATGGCCGCCGTGCAATCAGCACCTGGCCCTGATCGTTGAAAATGGCCGCAGCGGCGACATGTACCCTTCTTTTCGGCATGCTGGCATGACCTTTCATGATGCGTGAATATCAATCGGTAAGGGAGTGGCATGGTCCCCGCCACTCCGGGGTTATCAGCGACGACGCACCCGCGATGCGCGTCAGCTGCGATAATCGGCGTTGATGGAGACGTAATCATGGGACAGATCCGAGGTCCAGACCTGTTCCCGCGCCGTGCCACGTCCCAGATGAATTGTAATGGCAATCTCCTGCTCGGCCATCGCGGCAGCACCGGCTTCCTCGCGGTACTCCTCGGCGCGACCGCCCTGACGGGCGATGGTGACCCCATTGATATCGATCGCCACCTGACTGACATCGAAATCATCGATGGGGACCTTGCCCACGGCCATCAGCAGCCTGCCCCAGTTGGCATCGCTGGCATAAAGCGCTGTCTTGACCAGCGGTGAGTGCGCCACGCTGAAGGCCACGGCCAGCGCCTCCTCATCACTGGCTGCTTCTTCGATGGCGACCGTCACGAACTTGGTGGCGCCTTCGCCGTCACGCACGATGGCCTGCGCCAGCGTCAGCAGCACGTCATCAAGCGCCTCGCCAAACCGGGCCAGCGCCTCGTCGGTGTCAACGACAGCCCCCCGCCCCGTGGCCGCCAGCGTGCAGGCATCGTTGGTGGACGTATCGGAGTCGATGGTGATGCGATTGAAGCTGCGATCAACACTTTCCCGCAACAGTGTCTGCAGCGCGTCATGGGCAATGGCGGCATCGGTGACCACAAAGGCCAGCATGGTGGCCATGTTGGGGCAGATCATGCCGGCGCCCTTGGAGATGCCGTTGATGGTGACCGGCTGCCCCTCGATCATGATCGTGCGCGTGGCGCCCTTGGGACGCGTATCGGTGGTCATGATGCCTTCGGCGGCCGCCTGCCACTGCCCACCATCCAGCGAGGCCAGCGCCTCATCCAGCCCGCCCCGAATCCGCTCGACCGGCAGCGCCTCCCCGATTACGCCGGTGGAAAAGGGCAGCACCTGCTCCGGCAGCTGTCCGGTGCGTTCGGCGAGTGCGGCGCAGCAGGCCAGAGCGTCCCGCATGCCCTGTTCGCCGGTGCCGGCATTGGCATTGCCGGTGTTGATCAGCAGATAGCGCGGTGCGCCGTCTGCCAGGTGCCGCCGCGCCACATGCACCGGTGCGGCACAAAAGGCATTGCGGGTAAAGGTCGCGGCCACATGACTGCCCTCGGCCAGCTCGAAAATGACCAGATCGCGACGATCCGGCTGTTTGATGCCGGCCCGGGCGGAGCCCAGCCGCAGCCCTTCGATGCCGGGCATATCGGGAAAATGTGCTTCACCTACCGCCATGACCACTGCCCTCTGCTGTTCATGTTGCCTGCCCGGGGCAGGTACGGCCGCCGGGCGGGACTACGATGCCAATGACTATTGGTTGAGACTGCCATGGCAGTGCTTGTACTTTTTGCCCGAGCCACACGGGCAGGGATCGTTGCGCCCTACCTTCGGCTCATCACGCCGTACGGTCGGGTTCTGCACGGCGTCGGCTGCGGCCACCGCTTCCTCGCTGACCTCGGGCGCCGGCACATCTTCATGCGCGACATCGGTGCGCGTCATCTCGCTGACCTGCTGCTCACGCTGCAGGTTCTCGCGACGCTCGCGCTCGAGCGTTTCGGGATCCGCCTGCTGGCGCACCTGAACATGGCTGAGGATGCGCACCACATCGGATTTGATGTTGTGCAACAGCGTCTGAAACAGCTCGAAGGATTCGCGCTTGTACTCCTGCTTGGGGTTTTTCTGCGCGTAGCCGCGCAGGTGAATGCCGCGGCGCAGATGGTCCATCGACTGCAGGTGCTCCTTCCAGCGGGTATCGAGTACCTGAAGCATCACCTGCTTTTCAAAGCGGCGCATGGTTTCATCACCGACACTTTCTTCCTTCGCCGCCCATGCCTGACGCAACTGTTCGTGCAGGCGCTCGCGCAGCATCTCTTCATGGAAGTCTTCGTCCTCGCGCGCCCAGGTCGTGACCGGTGCGTCGAGATTGAACTCCTGGCGCAGATGCTCTTCGAGACCGGGCAGGTCCCACTGCTCGGCCAGGCTCTGGGGCGGGACATAGCTCGAGATGGCGTAATCGAGCATCTCGACACGCAGCCCCTGAACGTTGTCGGAGACGTTGTCGGAGGCCAGAATATCGTCGCGCTGTTCATAGACGACGCGACGCTGGTCATTGGCCACGTCATCATATTCCAGCAACTGCTTGCGCATGTCGAAGTTGCGCCCTTCAACCTTGCGCTGCGCGCGCTCTACCGCGTTGCTGACCATCTTGTGCTCGATGGCCTCACCCTTTTCAAGGCCCAGCACGCCCATCATCTTCTGCACCCGCTCGGACCCGAACAGACGCATCAGATTGTCTTCCAGTGACAGGAAAAAGCGGGTGGAGCCCGGGTCGCCCTGACGACCGGAACGACCGCGCAGCTGGTTGTCGATACGACGCGATTCGTGACGCTCGCTGCCGATCACATGCAGGCCGCCCGCTTCGATCACCGCATCATGGCGCTTTTGCCATTCGGCCCTGATCGCTTCGACGGCGGCGTCATTCGGCTCGTCCAGCGCGGCCACCTCGGACTCCCAGTTGCCCCCCAGCATGATGTCGGTACCGCGCCCGGCCATGTTGGTGGCGATGGTCACCGCGCCCGGCCGACCGGCCTGAGCGATGACCTCTGCTTCACGGTCGTGCTGCTTGGCGTTGAGCACGTTGTGGGCAAGCTGCTGCTTGCGCATCATTTCGGAAAGCACCTCGGAGCTTTCGATCGAGGCTGTACCGACCAGTATCGGCCGGCCTTCGGCCTGCTTCTCCTTGATGTCTTCAATGATGGCCTCGAACTTCTCCTCGGTGGTCATGAAGATCAGATCGTTGAGGTCCTTGCGCGCCCGCGGCTTGTTGGTCGGGATGACCAGCACGTCCAGGTCATAGATCTGACGAAACTCGAAGGCTTCGGTATCGGCGGTACCGGTCATGCCCGAAAGCTTGTCGTAAAGGCGGAAATAGTTCTGGAAGGTGGTGGAAGCCAGCGTCTGGCTCTCCTTCTGGATCTCCACGTTCTCCTTGGCTTCCACCGCCTGGTGAAGCCCTTCCGACCAGCGCCGTCCCTGCATGGTACGTCCGGTGTGCTCATCGACGATGATGACCTCACCCTTGGTGACCACATAATCCACGTCACGCTGGAACAGATGCTTGGCTCTCAGAGCCGCCGAAACATGGTGCAAAAGCCCCAGATTATGCGCGGCATACAGCGAGTCTTCCTCGGGCAGCAGACTGGCCTGACGCAAAATCGCTTCGATCTCGTTGTGACCGCGCTCGGTCAGCTCGATCTGCTTTTGCTTCTCATCGATGATGAAATCGCCGGTTTCCGGATCCTCGGGATCCTCGCTGGGGACCAGCGGGGCGACCAGCTGATGAATGGTGCGATAGATATCGACGTTTTCATCCACGGGCCCCGAAATGATCAGCGGCGTGCGCGCCTCATCGATCAGAATCGAATCCACTTCGTCGATAATGGCGTAGTGGAGCTTGCGCTGAACCTTGTCGGCCTGCGAAAAGGCCATGTTGTCGCGCAGATAGTCAAAGCCGTATTCGTTGTTGGTGCCGTAGGTGATGTCGCAGGCGTAGGCGCTGCGCTTGTCACGCGGCTGCTGGCCGGCGTAGATAACGCCTACCGACAGCCCCAGAAATTCATACAGCGGTCGCATCCAGTCCGCATCACGGCGCGCCAGATAGTCGTTGACCGTGACCACGTGCACGCCCAGCCCCGGCAGCGCGTTGAGATAAACGGCAAGCGTTGCCACCAGCGTCTTGCCCTCGCCGGTCTTCATCTCGGCAATACGGCCTTCATTGAGGGCCATGCCGCCGATCATCTGGACATCGAACTGACGCATGCCCATGACGCGCCGAGTCGCTTCCCGCACTGTGGCAAAGGCTTCGGGCAGCAGCTTGTCGAGCGTCTCGCCATTGGCCAGACGCTCGCGAAAAACGGCCGTCTGCTGCTGCAGCGTTTGATCGTCAAGCGCGCCAATGGACTCTTCCAGTGCATTGATTCGTGTCACTGTCTTGCGCATGCGTCTGATTTCACGGTCGTTCTTGCTGCCGACCATCTTGCGTAACAGCGTATTCAGCATCTCTTTATCCTGTGTCGTCGTGTCATGTCCTTAACCAGTGCGATGACACGTCGAAGGCGGGCCGCGGCGCGACAGCACATCGTGCCCTGCCGCCATGCCAAGCCAGGGGCGAGCAGGCAGCACCGTGCGCACGATCACCGTCAGGGCCGCCGGCAAACTCCAGAAGCGTACGACCAGTCGTCTCAGGCGATAGCGACGACGCGACTCGGCGCGGATATGTTCCGGCAAATGAAAGCAGATCCGGATCAGTCGGGCCGTCGCACCGTCAAAGCGCGTCTCTGCCATGCCCATCGGCAAAAGACAGCCGATCAGAATGCCGGCCAGCCACCATCGGGTCCTGAACCCCCGTGGCAGACGGAATGTGCGAGCGGGATGGGTCATGCTGTCAATCTGAGGATCAGCCGTGATAAATTGGCGCCATTATTGATGATCGCGCGGCAGGGCCATGAGTATAAAGGGTAAAGGAGTACGCGCCCAGCCCGTGGGGCAATTGTTACGCAATCGCGGTGCCCTGGGACCGCTGGTACATACGGCGGGCGTTCTTCTCGAGGCGCAGGAGCATCTTCTCAAGGCCCTGCCCGATGAACTCGGCAATCACGTACGCGTCGGCGGTTATCATGAGGGTCACCTGACGCTGATGACCGATCGCGCGGTCTGGCTGACGTGGCTGCGCTTTGAACGTCAGCGGCTGCTGACCCTGCTGCGACAGCTTCCCGCCTTTCATGATCTTGCGGGCCTGACCTTCAAGGTGCGCCCCATCCGGCCCGTTTATACTCCGACGGCCCGGAGGCGTGAACTACCGGAGACGGCGGCCTCGCAGCTTCGCGACTGTGCCCGCGACACGACCCATCCCCGCCTTAAAAAATCCCTTGAGCGACTGGCCTCACACTCGCCTGCGCAACAGGACAGCGAATAATCCATCATCACTGACGGCGCTGACAAAAAAGGCACCGATCGAGGACCGGTGCCTTTGTATGCTGTTGAATGGCCCTGTGGCGTCACCCGCAGGGTTACATGGCCATGGCCGGCTCGGAATAGGAAATCGGCGAAGTTTCACGATCCTCGAAGGTCACGATTTCAAAGGCATCCTGATGCTGAAGCAGGGCGCGCACCAGCTGGTTGTTGAGCCCGTGGCCGGACTTGTAGCCGCGGAATTCACCGATCAGGCTATAGCCCAACTGGTAGAGATCGCCGATGGCATCAAGTACCTTGTGGCGTACGAACTCGTCTTCGTAGCGAAGACCGTCTTCGTTGAGAATACGATACTCATCGACCACGATAGCGTTGTCGAGACTTCCCCCCAGCGCCAGATTCTGCGAACGCAAAAACTCGATATCACGCATGAAACCAAAGGTTCGTGCGCGACTGACCTCCTTGACAAAGGAGGTCGTCGAGAAATCGACGCTGGTAGTCTGCTTCTGACTGGCAAAGACAGGATGATCGAAATCAATGGCAAAGCTGACCTTGAAGCCGTCATGCGGCAGGAAGGTGGCGTACTTGTCGCCATCCTTGACCGTCAGCTCCTGCTTGATGCGGATAAACTTCTTGGCCGCTTCCTGTTCGGCAATGCCTGCCGACTGGATCAGGAAAACAAACGGGCCGGCGCTGCCATCCATGATGGGCACTTCAGGCTCGCTGAGATCGACGAAGGCGTTGTCGATGCCCAGGCCCGCAAAGGCCGACATCAGATGCTCAACGGTCGCAACACGGACATTGTCCATCGCGACAGCGGTACACATGGTCGTGAAGTGGACATTTTCCGGGTGCGCCGGGATGCGGACCACCGGATCGAGATCGGTACGGACAAACACGATCCCGGTGTTGACCGGCGCCGGGCGCAGCGTCAGGTAAACCTTTTTACCCGAGTGCAGGCCCACGCCTGTCGCACGAATGGTGTTCTGTAATGTTCTTTGGCGGATCATAGTCTGGGCTACCAGGCAGGAAACATTCAAACAGTTGTTTATATGATAACAGTTCCCTTTGGGTTCGACAACGAACAGTGTTCGATTAGTCGATTGTTATATCTTTATTGCTCCCACAAAATCGGGCGGCCCGAAAGGGCCGCCCGATCCAGTCAATCTGCCTTACGACGCAAAAAGGCCGGAATATCCAGATAATCATCCATTTCCTGCGACTGCTGACGTCGCTCACGGGAAGCCTTCTGCTGCTCCTTTTCCTTCTCCTTTTCACGCGAGGCGGCCTGCTGCTGGCGTGACACGGCCGGCTGACGTGCCATGCGACGATAGTCGGCCTGCTCGCTTCGGGAGGTCTGCGTCTGGCGTGGCGCCGCCTTTTCGACACGACCGTCAAGCCCTGCCGCCACAACGGTCACGCGCAGATCGTCGGTCATTTCCATATCGATGGCGGTACCGACCACGATGGTGGCGTCCTGAGACGCAAATTCCTGCACCGTGGCGCCCACATCGTTGAACTCACCGATGGAAAGATCCGGGCCGGCCGTGATGTTGACCAGAATACCGCGCGCACCGTTGAGATCGATATCTTCCAGCAGTGGGCTGCGAATGGCCTTCTCGGCCGCTTCCCGAGCGCGATTTTCGCCCATGGCCGTGCCGGTCCCCATCATGGCCATGCCCATTTCGGACATCACCGTACGAACGTCGGCAAAGTCGACGTTGATAATACCCGGGCTGGTAATCAGCTCTGCGATGCCCTGAACGGCACCCAGAAGGACATCATTGGCCGCGCTGAAGGCTGTCAGCAGGCTGGCATTCTTGCCCAGTACCGTCAGCAGTTTTTCATTGGGGATGGTGATCAGCGAGTCGACATGCTCGGAGAGCTCCTTCATGCCTTCTTCGGCAGCCCGCTGACGCTTGGGTCCCTCGAAGGGGAAGGGGCGGGTAACCACCGCCACGGTCAGAATGCCCAGCTCCTTGGCCACCTGCGCGACCACAGGCGCACCGCCGGTACCGGTACCACCCCCCATACCGGCGGTAATGAACACCATGTCAGCACCCTGCAGGAGCTCGGCAATGCGTTCGCGATCCTCCATGGCGGCCTGACGGCCGACTTCGGGGTTTGCCCCGGCACCCAATCCCTTGGTAATTTCACTACCCAGCTGCAAAACGGTCTTGGCAGCAACTCGCTTGAGCGCCTGCGCATCGGTATTCGCGCAGATGAATTCAACGCCTTCGATATTGCTTTCGACCATGTGATTGACAGCGTTGCCGCCGCCACCACCCACGCCGATTACCTTGATTACCGCGCTGCTGGATGGCGCATTGTCTACAAGCTCAAACATAACCCCGTCTCCTGGACCGCCAAGGCAGTCCTGTCAGAAATTTCCTTTTAACCAGCCCTTGATCCGCGTAATGGTTGAGGAGAGCCGCTCGTTGTCCTGGCGCTCGGACTGGTAACGTCTTGGCTGCTCTTCCCGGCGGGGTTGGGCCGTGGAACGCGAGTAGCGAGAATATTTCATGCCGTAGAGTAACAAACCAACGCCGGTCGAATAAATTGGATTGCGCACGACATCCGCCAGCCCCCGCACATTCTGCGGACAGGCAATGCGCACCGGCATGTGAAATATCTCTTCTGCCAGCTCACCCACCCCTTCCATTCTTGACGTACCGCCTGTCAACACGATACCGGCAGCCACCAGATCTTCATACCCGCTGCGCCGAAGCTCATCGCGCACCAGGGTAAAAAGTTCTTCATAACGTGGCTCGACCACCTCGGCCAGATGCTGTCTGGAAAGATCGCGCGCCGGACGATCGCCGACACTGGGCACCTTGATCATTTCATCGCTGGATGCCAGCTGCGTCAGTGCGCAGGCATACTTGACCTTGATGTCTTCTGCATACTGGGTCGGCGTTCGCAGCGCCATGGCAATATCATTGGTGACCTGATCGCCGGCAATGGGGATGACCGCGGTATGTCGAATGGCCCCTTCGGTGAAGACGGCAATATCGGTGGTTCCCCCGCCAATATCCACCATGCACACCCCCAGCTCGCGCTCATCCTCGGTCAGTACGGCATGGCTTGATGCCAGCTGTTCCAGAATAATGTCATCCACTTCCAGACCGCAGCGGCGAACACATTTTTCGATATTCTGGACGGCATTGAGCGCCGCGGTCACCAGATGTACCCGCGCCTCGAGGCGGACACCCGACATGCCAAGCGGCTCACGAATGCCTTCCTGGGTATCGATGGCATACTCCTGCGGC
This sequence comes from Kushneria sp. AK178, assembly GCF_053903105.1. Taxonomy (NCBI): domain Bacteria; kingdom Pseudomonadati; phylum Pseudomonadota; class Gammaproteobacteria; order Oceanospirillales; family Halomonadaceae; genus Kushneria; species Kushneria sp. AK178. Next base: position 2,141,908 of record NZ_CP096381.1, read on the forward strand.
AATACATGCAGGATTCGCTGGCCTTCGGAGATGGCACGTGCCCGGGCGGAATCGATGACACGATCGATATCGGATGGCGCCACTTCCCGCTCCTTGATGGCGACAACGCCATCGGAATTCATGGAACTGATATGGCTGCCCGCGATACCGACATAGACGGAATGAATGTCGCATCCCGCCATGAGTTCGGCTTCTTCCACGGCGCGCTGGATCGATTGCACCGTGGATTCGATATTGATGACCACCCCCTTTTTCATGCCGTGCGAGGGGTGCGAACCGATGCCGGCAATTTCAATGCCGCCGTCATCAGTAGGCTGTCCAACGATGGCGACAACCTTGGATGTTCCGATATCCAGCCCGACTACCATATTGGAAGCGTTGGTTTCTCCTGCCATAGGTCGGGCCTACTCCCTGATCAACCTGTTAATACGCACAATTATCTCAATCGCATCCAATTAAAAAAGTAACTGGGGTAATTACGCGTTAATAATACTGAAAAGCCTTACCGAGAATACGGTGATTTTAAAGCGAAAGAAATACCCATTACCCGTCATTGCCCGTGTTTTTACGCAACTTAACGAGAAGGTTCCATTTATCCTTCTGAATTATCATCTTCGGCATCATTTTCACCGTGCCATGCCACGGACACACCGTTGGGATAACGCAGATCAACGTAGCGGATATCGTCACGACCTGCTGAAAGTCCACGCTGCCATGCCGTAATAAAACGCTCAAGCCGCATGTCCAGATCCGTACGCCCGAGCATGATCCAGAAGGCATTATCGAGCTGAACCCGCCAGGCGCCGCGCGGTTCGAGTCGCAATTGTGTAATGGTCATGCCCAGATTCGAAAACTGCTGTCTCAGCGCATCGTAGTAGGCCAGTACCTCGGGACCACTCCCCTGCGGGCCAGCCAGCCAGGGCCTGTCACCCACATCGCTGATGGGGCCGGCCGAAAAGGCCTCGCCCTGAGCATTGAGCAGGAATCCGTCATTCCACCACGCCACCGGGCGCTGCTCGTAAAGTTCGAACGTCAGCGTATCCGGCCACCGCCTCGACAGACGGACATCCTTGAGCCAGGGCACGTCGAGGGCCTCATTGCGCAACTCACCGATATCGACGGACAGCCAGCTCTGGCCGGCAATCAGCGGCGCCAGCTGGTCCTGCAGATAGGCGGCATTGACGTACTCCAGATCGCCCCTGATGGACACACGCTCGATGGGCTTGTCCAGCCAGACCCAGAGCGTGCGCCCGCCAGCCACCAGCAGCGCCACGATCAGTATCAGCCCCAGCAGGCGATTGGAGGTTGCCGTTGTCATCGCACGCCCTGCACCGAAGAGCCGATATGGAATACCCGAACCATTACAGGGTGGCTCCCTTGAGCCTGAGTTCACAGCGGGCCAGCGCCGTGCTGATACCGCCGATGTCGCCGGCGCCCTGAGTGATCAGGATATCGTTGTCGTCCAGCACGTTACTCAGTATGTCTACAAGCGCTTCACGACTTTCGACAAACAGCGGCGATGTCTGACCACGCTGACGGATCGACCCCGCCAGGGCCCGCGAATCGGCCCCCGTAATGGGCGCCTCTCCGGCGCTGTAAACATCCAGTAGCAGGAGCTGGTCGACCCCCGACAGCACCCGCACAAAATCCTCGTAGAGATCGTGGGTTCTGGAATAGCGATGCGGCTGATAGATCATGACCAGCCGCCGATCCGGCCAGCCCTCGCGAACCGCCTGAATCACCATCTCCACTTCGCGGGGATGATGGCCGTAGTCGTCTACCAGCATCACCGGCAGGGCGTTATCATCGCTGCCGTCAGGCAGGCGATAGTGTCCCTGCACCTGAAAGCGACGCCCCACACCGGCAAATCCTGCCAGTGCCTGAACGATCGAGGCATCACCGACCCCGGCATCCGTGGCCACCGCAATGGCCGCCATGGTATTGAGCGCGTTGTGGCGCCCGGGCATGCCCAGCCGGATGGCAAGCGGCGCATGCGGCGCCGGCCGACGCGCGGTAAACGAGATGGTATCGCCCTGCTGCGAAAACTCGGTAATGCGGTAATCGGCCTCTTCATCAAAGCCATAGGTGACGAACTGGCGCTGAACCCTGGGCAGCAGTTCACGCACAACAGGGTCATCCAGACAGACAATGGCCAGCCCGTAAAACGGCAGGTTGTGCATGAATTCGATGAAGGTGTCCTGAAGGCGCGCGAAGTCTCCCTCATAGGTGGCCATGTGATCGGCATCGATATTGGTCACGATGGCCGTCATGGGCTGAAGATGCAGAAAGGAGGCATCGGACTCGTCCGCTTCGGCGACCAGATAGTCGCCCTCTCCCAGCCGCGCGTTGCTGCCGGCACTGGTCAGCCGCCCGCCGATCACAAAGGTCGGATCCAGTCCGCCCTCGGCCAGCAGCGTCGCCGTCAGACTGGTAGTGGTGGTCTTGCCGTGGGTACCTGCCACGGCAATGCCGTGACGAAAGCGCATCAGCTCGGCGAGCATTTCCGCGCGGCGTACCACGGGGACGCGATGCTCACGCGCACGCATGACTTCCGGATTGGTCGGATCCACCGCAGTGGAGACCACCACCACATCGGCATCACGCACGTTCTCGCCGTGATGGCCGATGGCCACGCGGATGCCGCACTGTCGCAGGTGCGTCACGACCGGGGACTCGCGCAGGTCGCTACCGCTGACGCAGAACCCCTGATTGGCCAGCACCTCGGCAATACCGCACATGCCGGAACCACCGATGCCCACAAAATGAATACAGCGTATGCGGCGCATGCCGCTGCGTGCCTGTACCTGATTACTCAAAACCTGTCTCCATACAGCCCCGGGCCATGATGTCGGTTGCCTCCAGCTGCGCCACGCTTCTGGCACGCTGGCCCATTTCCAGCAGACGCTGCGCCTTCAGCAGTCCGGCAAGCGTGTCGCTCAATGTCTGTACGCTCATCTGCGCCTGGGGAATCAGCTGCGCCGCACCGGCCTTGACCAGATAATCTGCATTGATGGTCTGATGATCATCCACCGCATGTGGAAACGGCACCAGCAGTGACGCCCTGCCCGCCGCAGCCAGCTCGGTAACCGTCAGCGCGCCACTGCGACAGACCACCAGATCGGCCCATTCATAGGCCTTTGCCATATCGCCGATAAAATCGGAGACATTCGCCTCGACCCCGGCGTCCCGATAGGCCGCAATGGTGGCCGCCTCCTTGTCCCGACCGGCCTGATGGCGCACCTCGGGTCGGGCGTCGACGGCCATTAGAGCAAGCGCTGCCGGAACGCGCTCATTGAGCACCTGCGCCCCCAGCGATCCACCCACCACCAGCAGCCTCAGCGGCCGCCCCGAGAGCGTATCGAGTGCCCGCGGCACTTCTCCGATGGCTGCGATCTCCTGACGTACCGGATTGCCGATCACGACCGGATGATGCGCCTCGTCAAAGGTGTTCGGGAAGGCGGCATACACGCGCTGTGCCAGTCGTGCCAGCGCCTTGTTGGTCATTCCCGGCAGCGCGTTCTGCTCGTGAATGATCAAAGGCCTTTTCATCAGCCACGCCGCCAGACCGCCGGGGCCGCTGGCAAATCCACCCAGCCCGACCACCAGCGACACATCCAGTGAGCTGATGATGCGGCGCGCCTGATTGACGGCCTTCCACAGTCGCCATGGTGCCTTCAGCCAGCCGAGCGTGCCGTTGCCGCGCAGACCGGCAATCGAGACGTGATGCAGGGGGATGCCTGCCTCGGGCACCAGCGTGTTTTCGATACCGCGCGGGGTGCCCAGCCAGTGTACCTCCACGCCCTGCGCCTGCAGCGCGCGCGCCAGCGACAGAGCAGGCACTACATGGCCACCGGTCCCGCCGGCCATGATCAGCGCCTTTCCGGGTTGTCCTTTCATGCCGTGGCCTCCGTGGCGGTACTGCGTGAGCGCTTGCGCGCAGCGCGGCGACGCCCTCTTGTTTCACCATCCACGCGTAACAGCACGCCCACCATGACACCGCTGACCATCAGACTCGATCCGCCATAGCTCAGAAGGGGCAGCGTCAGCCCCTTGGTCGGCAACAGCCCCGCATTGACCGCCACATTGATAAAGGACTGCGAGGCGAAAATGATGCCGATGCCATAGCAGACATAGGCCGCAAAGAGATGACCGCCCTCCTCGGCATTGCGCCCGATGCGAAAGCAGCGAAAGACCAGAATGGTAAACAGTGCCACCGAACCCACGGCACCCAGCATGCCCAGCTCTTCTGCCAGTACCGAAAACACGAAATCGGTATGCGCTTCGGGCAGATAAAAGAGCTTTTGCACGCTGTTGCCCAGTCCCAGGCCGCTCCACCCCCCGCGACCGAACGCGATCAGCGCCTGGGTTAGCTGATATCCCGAGCCATACTGATTGGCCCACGGGTCCAGGAAACTGGAGATACGGGCCAGACGATAGGGTTCCGATATCGCCACAAGGACGCCGAGCGTCACCACGCCCCCCGTCAGCAGCATAAAACGCCATAGTGATGCCCCTGCCAGCAGCAGCACGCCCATGGTGGCCGCCAGCATGACGACCGCCGCGCCATAATCGGGTTCCAGAATCAGCAGAATGCACAGCGAAAAGGTCAGCATCAAGGGCGCCATGAACCCCCACCAGCTGCGCCGCAGTCGCGTCAGATGGCGCTCGGTGTAGCCGGCGATATAGATGATCAGACAGAACTTGGCGACCTCGGAGGCCTGCAGATTGATGGGCCCCAGATGAATCCAGCGCCGACTGCCGTTGACTTCTCGCCCCACGATCAAAACCGCCGCCAGCAGGATGGCGGCAATAAGTAAAAGCGTGGGACCGTTGGCCCGCCACCACACCGAGGGGATGCGCATGACCAGCAGCGCAATGGTCATGGCGGCCAGCACGAAAATGCCGTGTCGAATGCTGTAATACCAGGGATTGCCGGTCTGGCTGTTGGCCACTTCCGTTGACGCTGACGTCACCATGATCCAGCCGATGACCATGAGCGCAATGGCGGACAGGACCAGCCAGCCATCGATAACGTGGCGCTCGGTGGAAAAACGTTCTGCCAGAGATTTCATGAGTGAGGCTGCCACTGTTTGAGCCACGCGCAGAAAGCCTCTCCACGCGCTTCGAAGTTGTCGAATTGATCCAGGCTGGCGCAGGCGGGGGACAGCACTACGGCGTCGCCTGGCTGGGCCACATCCATCGCATGTTGCATGGCCTGTTCGAGCGTGTCCACGACCACCACCGTCACTGCCGCCCCCAGGGCACGGGCCAGCAGCGCCCGATCACGCCCGTAGACCACCACGGTTCTGGCATGACGGGCCAGCGGCCCGGCCAGCGGCGTAAAGTCGGCCCCCTTCCCTACCCCGCCGGCCAACAGGATCAATCGGCCGGCCAGCGTCACACCGATGCCCTCGATGGCGGCAAGCGTCGCCCCCACATTGGTGCCCTTGGAGTCGTTGATCCAGGTCACGCCATCGATATCGGCCACCCGCTGTGCCCGATGCGCCAGCCCCGCAAACCGCGCCACCGTACGAGTCATGGCATTGAGCGGCCAGCCCGCCTCCTGGCCGATGGCCAGCGCCGCCAGAACGTTGAGCAGATTGTGCTGCCCCGGCATCATGACCTCGCGCGCGGCCATCACCGGCCGCTGGCCCTGCATGAGCCAGACTCCGGCCTCGCTCTCGGCAAGCCCCCAGTCACTGTCGCCCTCGGGGCAGTCGCTGCCAAAGGAGACGACGCGTGTCATCTGCGCCGGGGCACAGGGCGTCGTGGCCGGGTCATCGCGATTGGTAATACCGATTCCGGCGCCATTGAAGATCTGCTGCTTGGCGCGGGCGTAGCCGGCCATGCCGTCATGGCGATCCAGATGATCACTGCTGAGATTGAGGTGAACAGCAATGTCGGCGCCGAGCTGCGGCGTGGTCTCCAGCTGAAAGGAGGAAAGCTCCAGCACGAAACACCCGGCCGTCGGCTGCTGTGCCAGCAGGGTCAGCGCCGGCGTGCCCAGATTGCCCCCTACCGCCACATCGATGCCGCTGGCGCGGGCCATCTCGCCGACAAGCGTTGTAACCGTCGACTTGGCGTTGGAGCCGGTGATGGCGATCAGCATGGGCCGCGGCGCCATCTCGTTCAACGCCTCCACAAACAGCGCCGTCTCGCCCACGACCTCAAGACCGGGACGTGACAGACCGGGCGTTCGGGGATCCACTCCCGGGCTTAAAATGACCCGGCCGGCGCCTTCAAGATCCAGTTCGCGCAGATCGCCACAGTGGGTCTCAACGTCCGGATAACGGCATCTGAACTCGTCAAGCCCGGCCGGCTGCGTGCGAGTATCGGCCATGATAAAGGGCTCATCCCGACGCGTCAGATGCTCGGCAATGGCAAGTCCCGAACGGCCCAGCCCGACAACAACACTATGTTTTGCCCCGATCAACATGTCAGCCGATGCCCTGTCAGCGAATTTTCAGGGTCGCCAGACCCAGCAGCACCAGCACCACCGTAATGATCCAGAAGCGGATGATGACGCGCGGCTCGGGCCACCCCTTCAATTCAAAGTGATGATGCAGCGGCGCCATGCGGAAGATGCGTCGGCCGGTCAGCTTGAAGGAAGCGACCTGCAGCATGACCGACACGGTTTCCATGACAAAAATGCCGCCCATGATGAACAGCACGATCTCCTGGCGAACGGCCACGGCCACGACCCCCAGCGCTGCCCCCAGCGCCAGCGCACCGACATCGCCCATGAAGACCTGGGCGGGATAGGTGTTGAACCAGAGAAAGCCCAGCCCCGCACCGATGATGGTGCCGCAGAACACGGCCATCTCCCCGGCGCCGGGGACCGAGGGAATATGCAGATACTCGGCAAACATGGCATTGCCGCTGGCATAGGCGAAAACCCCCAGCCCCATGGCGACCAGTACGGTCGGCATGATCGCCAGCCCGTCCAGACCATCGGTCAGATTGACGGCATTGGAGCTGCCCACGATGACCAGATACGTCAGCAGAATGAAAAAGGGACCGAGCTGAATCACGATACTCTTGAAAAACGGCACGATCAGGCTGGTCTCCACGGGAGATGCCGCCGTGACATAAAGCGCCACGGCCACGGTCAGACCGATGACCGACTGCCACAGATACTTCCATTTGGCCGGCAGGCCGCGGGGGTTTTTCTCGACCACCTTGCGGTAGTCATCCACCCAGCCGATGGCGCCAAAGCCCAGCGTCACCAGCAGTACCAGCCAGACATAGTGGTTGCCAAGATCCGCCCAAAGCAGGGTGGAAATGGCGATCGACAGCAGGATCATCACCCCGCCCATGGTGGGCGTACCGGCCTTGGAGAGATGAGACTGGGGGCCGTCGTCACGAATGGCCTGGCCGATCTGGCCGGCTACCAGCCGACGGATGACCCAGGGGCCTACCATCAGCGAAATCAAAAGCGCGGTCAGCGTGGCCAGGATCATCCGCAGGGTCAGATACCCGAAAACGGTGAAACTGGACTGGAAGGAAGCGAGCAGTTCAGCAAGAAAAAGCAACATTATGAGTCATCACCTGAAGAGTCTGATCGAAGTGCGTTGACCAGGCGGTCCATCCCGGCACTGAGGGAGCCCTTGATCAGTACGCTGGCCCCGGGGGGCAGTGACTGACGGGCAAAGTCGATCATCGAGGACCAGTCATCGAAATGATGGCCGCGCGCCCCCAGGGCCGTCGAAATCGCCCGGGCAGGCTCGCCGATGGTGACCACCCGATCAAGATCAAGGTCACGGGCGTAATATCCCAGCGCCTCATGCGCCCGGGCGCTGTAATTCCCCAGTTCCCCCATGGCACCGAGAAAGCACCAGCGCGGTCCCGGCCGCTGGGCCAGGGTATCCAGTGACGCGCGCATGGCGCCCGGGTTGGCGTTGTAACTGTCATCGATCAGCGTGGCGCCGCGTATGCCGGCCACCATCACCATCCGTCGGGCCACACCCTCGGCGCCGTTGAGCCCCGCCAGCACAGGCGCCGGATCACAGCCCATGGCATGGGCCACCGCCGCGGCACCCAGCGCATTCATGACGTTGTGACACCCCATCAGCGGCAGCGCCACCCGGCCGATCGCCTCGCCATCGATGACAAGAGTGAACCGATAAAAGCCCTCGTCGCTGACCATGTCGGTGGCCTGAACGCGGGCGGGCACATCGATGCCGAAATCCAGAATGTCGTGTTTTGAGGCCAGCGAGGCCCAGACCGGATAAAACCGGTCGTTGCGGTTGAGCACCGCCACGCCATCGGGGGACAACCCCGAGAGAAGCTCTGCCTTGGCCTGAGCAATATGACCGGCACTGCCGAACTCGCCGATATGAGCGTCGGTCACGTTGTTGATCAGCACCACATCCGGACGCGCCAGCGCCGCCGTCCAGGCAATTTCGCCCGTATGGTTGGCCCCGACCTCGATCACCGCCTGATGGCAGGTGTCGTCCAGCTGCAACAGCGTCAGCGGCACGCCGATGTCGTTATTAAGATTGCCCCGCGTGGCATGCGTGGGCGCGCTGCGCGACAGAATCGCCTCGCACAGGGCCCGCACGGTGGTCTTGCCGCTGTTGCCGGTAATGGCGGCCAGCCTCCCCGACCACTGCAGACGGTGATGACGCGCCAGCAGCCCCAGCGCCAGGCGCGTATCGGGCACCACCAGCTGCGCGATGTCCGACTCGACCGGCGCATCGACCACCGCAGCGATCGCGCCGCTGTCCCGGGCCGTGTCCAGAAAGTCGTGACCGTCAAAGCGCTCGCCGCGAAGGGCGACAAACACATCGCCCGGCGCAAAGTGGCGGGTGTCGGTGACGATGCGACAGGCAGCCGCGCGTCCGAAATCCCCCCCGGGATCGATGATGGCCTCGTCTGTCAGACACAGCGCCTCGATGATGTGTGCCGGCGTATTACTCATGCCAGTGCGCCTCCAGCGCCAGCGACGCCACGTCCATATCGCTGAAGGGATGGCGCACGCCCTGAATCTCCTGGTAGTCCTCATGCCCCTTGCCGGCCAGCAGAATCACGTCTTCCGCCCCGGCCTCGGCCACGACCTCGGCAATGGCCCGGGCGCGGCCGGGCACTTCCCTGACAGATGTGCCATCAGGCATCTCACTGATGATCATGCGACGAATCCCGTCGGGCGACTCGCCTCTGGGGTTGTCATCCGTCACCACGATCTCATCGGCCAGCAGCGCGGCCACACCGCCCATCAGGGGGCGCTTGCCACTGTCGCGGTCGCCGCCGCAGCCCAGCACGCACCAGAGCCTGCCCGGCACATGCTCGCGCAGGGCCAGCAGCGCATTGCGCAGCGCATCCGGGGTATGGGCATAGTCCACCACCACCACCGGTGCGCCCGGACGTGCCAGCAGCTGCATGCGACCCGGCACCGGCGCCAGTTGACCAGCGGCCTCGAGCAGGGCATCAAGCGAACTGCCCAGGCCGTACAGGGTGGCGATGGCCAGCAGCACGTTGTCCAGGTTGAAACGACCCATCAGCGGCAGCCTCAGAGTACGCTCGCCTTCCGGCGTCACGATCACGGCCTCAAGGCCGAGACGCTCTGCCTGCCAGCGGCGCACCTGAAAGTCGTGGGAGGCGTCGCTGCCGACCTTCAATACCCGCACCCCGTCGTGTGTTCCGGCCAGCATCAGGCGCGCCAGCGCATCGTCGCCGTTGACCACGGCCAGCTCGAGTTCGGGACGCTGAAAGAGTCGGGCCTTGGCAGCCGCGTAGGCCGCCATGCCGGGGTGATAATCCAGATGATCACGACTCAGGTTGGTAAAGACCGCAGCGCGAATCCGGCAGCCGCTCAGGCGCTGCTGATCGAGAGCGTGAGAGGAGGCTTCAAGCGCCACGCGCCCGGCCCCCGCCACCGCCAGTTCCCGCAGACGCTGCTGCAGCGAGATCGCATCCGGCGTGGTCAGCCCGGCGTGATCGAGCGCACCGGGCCGGCCGCTGCCCAGCGTCCCGATCATGCCGGCCGGCGCGGCCAGTGCCTCGCTGAGCGCCGCAATGTAGTGGGTGACCGAGCTCTTGCCATTGGTGCCGGTCACGGCAATCTGCTCGAGCGCCTCCGGCACGCCCGTTGCCAGTGCCGCGAGCTGACCCAGCCGCGCCGGGAGCGCCTCCAGCACCAGAAGATCATCGCCCTCTTCCGGCCAGGGCGCCGCCACCAGCGACAGCACTGCTCCTTGCTGGCGAGCCCGGTCAATATACTGACGACCGTCGACTCTTGTGCCGGGCAGGGCCACAAAGACATCGCCGGGTTGAACATGGCGTGAATCCAGCACCAGCCGCGCATCATCCGGCAGCTGCAGGGGGCCGGCCTCGGGCCAGAGCCGTGCAATGGCCCCGGCCAGCGTGCCGGTCGGCAAATCAGGCACCAGACGCCTCCTTGCTCTGATCATCGGGGGGAACGTCCAGAAGGCGCAGCGCGTTACCGGCCACTCTGGAGAAAATGGGAGCGGCGACAAGACCGCCGTAATACTCTTCGCCCTTGGGATTATCGATCGAGATCACCGTTACGATACGAGGGTTGCTCGCCGGCGCAATGCCCACGAAATTGGAGCGATAGGCTTCCTTCTGGTAGCCGGTATTGCCCACCTTGCGCACGGTGCCGGTCTTGCCGGCCACCCGATAGCCCTCCAGCGCCGCACGCGTACCGCCACCGCCGGGCTCGACAACCGTCTCCATCATGCGAATCAGCTGATGCGACGTTTTGGCCGACATCACCCGGTGCCCCTCGGGCGGCTTGTTCAGCTTGAGCAGCGAGGGTGGCAGCTGCATGCCGTCATTGGTAACCGCCGTGTAGGCGCTGGCCAGCTGCACCGCATTGACCGACAGGCCGTAGCCGTAGGAGAGCGTGGCCCTTTTGGCCCTGGACCAGCTAAAGGGAGACGGCAGGCTGCCGCTGGCCTCACCCGGAAAGCCCAGCCCCGTCGGATGCCCCAGCTTCATCGCGTCATAGACGTTCCAGATCGCATCCTCCGGCAGCGCCAGCGCCATGTGGGTCATGCCGATATTGGAGGAGTGGGTAATGACCCCGGTCATGTCCAGCTTGCCGAAGTTGCGGGTGTCCTTGATGGTGTAGCCATCCACCATCATCCAGCCGGGGCTGGTATCCATGGGCGTATCCGGGGTGAATTTGCCCGACTCGAGCCCCGCACTCATGGCCAGCGGCTTCATGACCGAGCCGGGTTCGAAGGCGTCGGTCAGCGAGCGGTTGCGCAGTCCTGCCGGATCCACGCTGGTGCGGTTATTGGGGTTGTAGGACGGCAGGCTGACCATGGCCAGCACCTCGCCGGAGTGCGCGTCCATCATCACCATGGTGCCGCTGTCGGCGTTGTGTTCGTTGACGGCCGCCTTGAGCTCACGATAGGCCAGATACTGCAGGCGCAGGTTGATCGACAGCGTCACGTCGCCGCCCGGATGGGCCTCGCGAATCATGTGCAGATCGCGCACCAGCTGGCCCTTGCGGTCCTGCAGCACACGACGCTGACCCGGACGACCGGACAGGTAGCCGTCAAAGGCAAGCTCGAGGCCCTCCTGACCGTGGTCGTCGATGTTGGTCATGCCCACCAGCTGTGAGGTCACCTCGCCGGCCGGATAGTAACGCTTGTATTCGTGACGGCCATTCACACCGGGGATATCAAGCGCCAACACCTGATCGGCAGGCTCGGGCGTCATCCGACGCCTGAGATACATGAACTCCTTGTCACGATAGTTCTCTACCCGGGCCATGAAATCGGCGGGCGGCTCACCCAGCGCTTCGGCCAGTCGGGTCAGCTGTACCGGATCCTCGGGGAGATCCTGCGGATTGGCCCACAGCGTGACGACCGGCGTAGAGACCGCCAGCGGCTCGCCGTCGCGATCGGTAATCATGCCGCGGTGAGCATCGATGCTCTGCACCCGGATGGTTCTGGAGTCCCCCTGCCCCTGCAGAAACTGGTGGTCGACCACCTGCAGATAGACGATACGTCCCACCAGCACTGCCATGGCCATGAAGATGATCGCCAGCACCACCCGATAGCGCCAGATCGGCATGGCGGCGACGTGACTGGCCGCCGTCTCGCCACCCTGCATGCGCGCATTGCGCCCCACTCGGCGATGCTGTTCGCTCATGGCCGCATGACCCTGGTGTGATGAACATCCGGCACATGCATCTCGAGACGATCACGGGCCAGATTTTCGATACGTGACGGGGTTGACCAGGTGCTCTCTTCCAGCAGCAGACGGCTCCAGACCGTCTGGAGCTGGTCGTGCTGACGCTCCATGGTCTGCAGCCGCGCATACTGGGAGCGCGTATGATAGGCCGTACTGATGACCCCCAGCGCTGACAGGATGACCAGTACCAGCAGCACCAGAATGATGCCGTGCACAAGGGTCAGGCGAAGGCGAAAGGGCCACTGCCACTGCCTGCGCGATGACGTTTCCCGGGTGCGCTCAGCCATGCCGACTATCCTTTTTGTCCCAGCTTGCGCGCCACACGCATGACCGCACTGCGGGCGCGGACATTGAGGCCGGTCTCCTGCTCACCGGGGCGTATGGCCTTGCCGACGGGGGCCATGTCGCGATGAATCTGGTCTTCCCGCAGCGGCATGTTGCGCGGCAGATGCTGATCACCGCGGGACTTGTCACGAATGAAGCGCTTGACCAGACGATCTTCCAGCGAATGAAAGCTGATGACCACCAGACGTCCATCCGGCGCCAGCGCCTCGAGTGCGGCATCAAGGGCACGCTCGAGCTGGCCCAGCTCATCGTTGAGATGGATACGAATGGCCTGAAAGGCGCGGGTGGCAGGATGGCGCCCCTTCTCCCATGCCGGATGCGCCGTTTTCAGAATCTCGGCCAGTTCCACGGTCCGGGTGATGGGCGCTTCCCTGCGCCGCTCGACCACGGCGCGTGCCAGACGCTTGGCAAAACGCTCCTCGCCCAGGCGCTTGAAAACGTCAGCAATCTCGCGCTCCGGCGTTTCGGCGACCCACTGGGCCGCGCTGATGCCGGTATCGGGGTCCATGCGCATGTCCAGCGGACCATCGCGCATGAAGCTGAAGCCGCGATCGGCATCATCAAGCTGGGGAGAAGAGACGCCGACATCCAGCAAAATGCCGGAAAGCCTGCCGTGAACGCCCTGCCGGCGCGCCACGTCGCCCAGATCGGCGAAGGTGGCGCGAGCCATGCAAAAGCGCGAATCCTCGATGGCCGCCGCGGCGGCGAGCGCCTCCGGGTCGCGATCGATGGCGACGAGACGCCCCTGATCACTCAGCCGGTCAAGAATGGCGCGGGAGTGCCCACCGCGGCCGAAGGTGCCATCCAGATAGAGGCCGTCCGGTCGCTGAACAAGGGCATCGACGGCACCCTCAAGCAGGACGCTTTCATGCTTGTGGTCTTGCCGGATACCTGGGGTCTGATTCATGAAGGCTCAAGGGATGTTTCAAGGGAAAACAGGTGGGAGTCGGCCTGTAAGCCGGGTTCTGTCGAGAACAGTCATTCCTCTAGGACGTTCGTCACCGAACGCCTCAAGCAACCTACCCGAACCCGACGCGGGCCACGCCAATGGGTTCCTATTCGGTCTTGCTCCGGATGGGGTTTACCGTGCCACGACCTGTTACCAGGCGCGCGGTGCGCTCTTACCGCACCCTTTCACCCTTGCCGTCGGCACCGGGAGACCCGGTGCCGCTTGGGCGGTCTACTCTCTGCTGCACTTTCCGTCGGCTCGCGCCGCCCAGGGGTTACCTGGCATCCTGCCCTGTGGAGCCCGGACTTTCCTCCCCCGAACCCGAAGGTCCGGCGGCGACTGTCCGGCCGACTCCCAAGCGCGCAAGAATATCAGTGCCGAACCCCGGCTCCAAGCGCGTTAACCATTTTTATCCTTGCGCCGGGCCGTCCGTGACGCCCTGGCAACAATTATTTACGTAATCCACCGTCCTTGAGCTGCTGCGCACGCTGATACCAGTCGCCCTTGCGGCCGCCGAGAATGCGCGCTGCCACACCAGCCGCCTGCTTGACCCCGACGCCCTCTTCCAGCAGCGACGACAGCAGCCGGTCGCCATCGACCTGACCGCTGTCCGTGGCCGTCCTTTCCGGCGCCGGTGCCAGCATGACCACGAATTCGCCACGCATCTGGTCGGCATCGATGGCCATGCGTTCAAGCAGGCTGCGCGCCGTTCCCTGCAGAAAGGTTTCAAAGGTCTTGGTCAGCTCGCGGGCGATGACCACGTGACGCTCACCGCAGACGGTTTCGATGTCTTCAAGAAGCTGACGAATACGATGGGGCGACTCATACAGCACCAGCGTCACCGGCAGCTCGACGACATCGCCGAGACGCTGGCGTCGCCCCGACCCCTTCGCCGGCAGAAAGCTCTCGAACAGAAAGCGCTCGGTCGGCAGACCGGCTGCGCTCAGCGCCGTGATCAGCGCGCTGGGCCCCGGCACAGGAATGACGGTGTAATCCGCCTCCCGCAGGGCCTGCACCAGACGATACCCCGGATCCGAGATCAGTGGCGTTCCGGCATCACTGATCAGGGCCACCTGCTGGCCCGCATCAAGGGCCTGTCTGATACGCTCGATGCGCGAGGTTTCATTGTGCTCGTGGAGGGACATCAGCGGCACACGTATGCCGATATGATCGAGCAGACGCACGCTGTGACGGGTATCCTCGGCCGCAATCAGATCGGCCTGTGCCAGGGTATCCATGGCACGTCGGGAGAGGTCCTCAAGGTTACCAATCGGGGTAGCAACCACGTACAATGCGCCCTTGCTAAAACTATTCATGTCATCACACTACGCTGGTTCGGACGCGCCATTGCTTTCGGATTGGCCTGTGTCATGACGAAAAACGTTACAGGCTCGACTGGCGCTGCATGGTACGCCGTGCAGTTCGCGGATGCCACGCCGTGGCGTCCTCAGGGAGACCGGCAAGAAAAAGGAAATGCCCAGGCATGCGAACATCACTTACCAGACTGGCCGGCGCGGCCATGGTGGCACTGACACTGGCAGGCTGTGCCGGCACATCGGGCATTGTGGATCGCTTTGGCGGCCAGTCCTCCGACGATCTCCTGCGCCAGGCTCAGCAGCAACAGGGCGGTGAAGCCGCAGCGACCCGCCTTCAGGCGGCCGAGCTGTTGCAGCGCCAGGGCGACAATACGCGTGCGCTGGAAGTGGCCGGCAACATCGATCGCTCGGCGCTTGCCGCCGACCAGCAGATTCGCTGGGCGCTTTTGACATCACGTGCCGCAATGGCGCTGCAGGACCCGCAGGCCGTGCTGGACGCCACCGCCATCGTCAACAGCAGCATCGCGCTACCGGAAAGCGAAAGAGACACGCTGCTGGAGCGACGCGGTCTGGCCCTGGCCATGAACAATGAGCCCATGGAAGCCGCTCGCATCCTGACCGCCCTGCAGGCGCGTACGGACAATACGCAGCTCAACGACACCATCTGGCGTCAGCTCAATCGTCTCGACCCGGGTCAGCTCGATCAGCTCGCCGCCCAGAACCGCGTGGCGGCCGGCTGGGTCGAGCTGGTGCGGCTGCAGCGCCAGCAGGGGGCCAACCTCGGCATGCTGACCGACGCCATCAGCCGCTGGCAGGCCAACAATTCACGCCATCCAGCCTCCCGGCGTCTGCCCACGGATCTGAACGCACTGGATGAGATCCGGGATCAGGAGATCCGCAAGATCGCGGTATTTCTGCCCAGCGGCGGCCCGCTGGAGTCGATCGCCACCGCGGTCCGCGAAGGTATTCAGGCCCGTGCCGATGACGTGCGCAGCCAGGGCAATCAGGTACCGGAACTGGTGTTTTATGACACCACCGGCCAGGACATCGAAAGCCTGTATGCGCGTGCCACCATGGAAGGCGCCCAGGCCGTGATCGGACCGCTCAGCAAGGAGCAGGTGTCGCAGCTGGAAACCCGCGACGGGGTGCCCCTGCCCACGCTGGCGCTCAATTACGGCACGCATGACCACAACAGCGCCCGCAACCTGTTCCAGTACGGCCTGTCCGCCGAGGATGAAGCACGCCAGGCCGCACAGCGCGCCCGGCTCGACGGCCATCAGAGGGCCGGCGTGATGGTTCCCGACAACGAATGGGGCAGTCGCGTTCTGGGTGCCTTCCAGCAGACCTGGCAGCAGGATGGGGGCGATCTGGTCAGCGTTCGGAACTACGACCCGTCAGCCTCGGCTACTTCGGCGGTCCAATCGGTAGTCAATGGCGGGCACGGCCGCCCCGACATGCTTTTTTTGCTGGCCCTGCCCGGCTATGCCCGTCAGGTCCCCCCGACGCTGGATTACTATGATGCGGCAGAACTGCCCATCTACGCGACCTCGCACGTGTATGAAGGCTCGCCCCAGCCGCGCATGGATCACGACCTCGACGATGTCATGTTCGTGGACATTCCCTGGCTGATCCCCGAGGCCGCCGCCGGTGGCAGCGACGCCCTGCCGTTCGAGTCCACCCGTGAACGTCTCACCCGGGACGATCAACCGGCGCTGATCAAGCTCCATGCCATGGGCGTTGACGCCTTCGAACTGGCAAGACGCCTGCCGGTCATGAGCGCCATCGGCGGATTCGAACTTTATGGCGCCACCGGTCGACTGGCCCCCGGCCAGGATAATCGCGTCGTGCGCATCCTGCCCTGGGCCGTCTTTCGCAACGGCCAGCCGACGCTCCCCTGAGTCGTCGTGGCCTTTCGACCCTTCAGCAGCCGCCAGCGCGGTCACGACATCGAGTCGTTGACCGCGCAGTGGCTCGAACGACAGGGACTGAGCACGGTGGCACGCAATCAGCACATCCGTGGCGCAGAGACCGATCTCATCATGCGCGATGGCGATACCCTGGTCTTTGTAGAAGTACGCTATCGCGCCAGTCCCTCTCACGGCACCCCGCTTGAAACCATCACACCCGCCAAGCAGCGTCGACTGATCCGGGCCGCGCGTTTTTATCTGCTCGACAAGCGGTTATCATGCCCCTGCCGCTTTGATGCGGTAGGCGTGACGGGGGAGCCTCCCGAGCGCCTGCACTTTGAATGGATCAAAAGCGCCTTTGACGCCTTCTGATGCCTTCGCGTCGCCGCGGGAATACAACGCCATTTACGAGCCGAAGAGTGCCATGGACTTTCAATCACGCATCATCGATCACTTCAACGCCAGCATCGACGTCAAGACCTGGTCGAGCGAGGTCCTGCCGCCCTTCATCGAGGCCGCCAGTCAGATCATGGTCCAGAGCCTGATCAACGACGGCAAGATTCTGGCCTGCGGCAACGGCGGCAGCGCCGGCGATGCCCAGCACTTCTCCTCGGAACTGCTGAATCGCTTTGAGCGCGAACGGCCGAGCCTGCCGGCACTGGCGCTGACCACGGACTCTTCCACCATCACCTCGATCGCCAACGACTACAGCTACAACGATGTCTTTTCCAAGCAGATTCGGGCGCTGGGTCAGCCCGGTGATGTTCTGCTGGCCATCTCCACCAGCGGTAATTCCGCCAACGTCATTCAGGCCATTCAGGCCGCCCATGACCGCGAGATGATCGTGGTGGCACTGACCGGCCGCGACGGCGGCAACATGGCATCGCTTCTGGGCCAGGAAGATTGCGAAATTCGCGTGCCGGCGACCGTGACGGCCCGTATTCAGGAAGTCCATCTGCTGGCCATTCACTGTCTTTGCGACCTGATCGATCACCAACTCTTCGGCAGCAATGAATAAGCGCCCCCTTTTCCGCCTGACGAGTGCCCTGCTGCTGGGTGTCATGCTTGCCGCCAGCGGCTGCAGCACCATCACCGGCAGCAACGGCTACGGCACACGCACCGGTTATGCCATCGACCAGGACACCCGGATCGCGCGCACGCTCTGGGACAGCATCCGGGCCAATGACAGTCTTGATGACACCCACATCAACGTGGATGTCTATAACGGCTTTGTCCTGTTGACCGGCCAGGTCGGCAGCGAAGCCCAAAAGGCACAGACCGGAGAGCTGGCCACGCGTATTCAGGGCGCCCGCCACCTGCGCAACGAACTGAGCATCGGCCCCAACAGCTCGACGCAGCAGCGACTGCAGGATACCTGGATCACCTCACGCGTGAAGGCACGCCTGGCGACCGGCAGTTACATCGACAGCGACCGCGTCAGGGTCCTGACTGAAAACGGCACGGTATATCTGATGGGCATGGTCCGCTACAGCGAAGCGGATTATCTCGTGCGGCTGGCCTCTCAAACCGGTGGCGTGGAGCGCATCGTCAAGGCGTTTGAATACATCGACGGCTAAGCCCGGCATTTCGGGACGAGCGCATTAAAAAGCGGACCCGCCATGATGGCGGGTCCGCTGGTATGACGGTAACGGGTCCGGCAGCTACTTGATAACCTTCAGGGACGGACGACCCTTTCTGGGACGCGAATTGTCGTCGTCATCATCGTCGCCACCCTCACTGCTCTCCTCGTCCGTTTTGGCCACCGCACCCAGATGCGAATCATGCTCGCCGGCATCATCGCTGTCGGGTTCGGCAACATCCGAAGCGGCATCCGGCATGACAGGTTCCTGGCCGAAAACCATGCCTACCCCGTTTTCACGGGCATAGATGGCGATGATGGCATCGATGGGCAGCTCGACGGTCATGGGCTGTCCGCCAAAGCGCGCGTTGAAGGCCACCATGTCATTTTCCATGAAAAGCTCTCGTACCGCGCCCGGACCAATATTGAGCACGATCTGGCCGTTCTGGACAAACTGTTCTGGTACTACCACGCCCGTGCGTTCGGCATCGACAACGACATAGGGCGTGCAGTCGTTGTCCAGCAGCCACTGATACAACGCACGAATCAGATAGGGACGGCTGGAATGCATGTTTTTACCTCACTGAACAATGCCTCGAAATATGAACCCTGCGCATCAATCAGTATCCTCGCTGCACCATGCCATGGCATCTGCAGCGGTGGGCCGATCAGGTGCGAAGCTCACGCTCCGACTCGAGAAGTGATGCCCTGAAGGCATCCCGCGCAAACAGCCTTTCCATATAGCCCATCAGCGGCTTGACCTGCTGCTCGGGCAGCTCGACACCCAGTGCCGGCAGACGCCAGAGAATGGGCGCCAGACAGCAGTCCACCAGCGAAAATTCTTCACTCATGAAAAACGGGATATCTTCAAAGATCGGGCTGATGCCGATCAGGCTTTCACGCAGCTCCTTGCGCGCCTGCTCGACTTCCTTCTTGGAACCCGGCGACAGGATACGTTCCACCATCGGGCACCACTCACGCTCGATGCGATGCATCCACAGTCGGCTCTGGGCACGCGCTACGGGGTAGACCGGCAGCAGCGGTGGATGCGGAAAACGCTCATCCAGATACTCCATCATGACCTTCGATTCATACAGGACCAGGTCACGATCGATCAGTGTCGGCACACTGTTATAGGGATTGAGATCGGCCAGCTCCGCCGGACGATGCTCATCGTTGACCTCGATGATATCAACGGAAATCCCCTTTTCGGCCAGCACGATCCTGACGCGATGGCTGTAATGGTCGTCACTGCCTGTATAGAACGTCATTGACGATCGTTTGGCCACAACACCCATAGAAAGTCCTCACTTTAATGACGAGCTGGATGATAACACGAGAGCACACGCCCGGGTTGCCGGATTGACAACCGCCGGGTTGCAACAGGCATGAAAGAACTGCCGTGCAGACACAAAAACGCCCGGGAAAACACCCGGGCGTTTTGAGACGCGACGTCGAAGCTTAACGCTTGGAGAACTGGGGACGACGACGTGCCTTGCGCAGACCAACCTTTTTACGCTCGACCATACGCGCATCACGCGTCACATAGCCGGCGCTGCGCAGCGGTGTGCGCAGTTCTTCATTGTAATCCATCAGGGCACGGGTAATGCCGTGACGGATGGCGCCTGCCTGGGCAGAACCACCGCCACCCTGAACGGTGACATAGATGTCGAACTGGTTGGTCAGCTCGGTCAGCTCGAGCGGCTGGCGTACAACCATCTGGGCTGTGACGCGGCCGAAGTATTCGTTGAGCTCACGCTTGTTGACCGTGATATTGCCATTGCCCGGACGCAGGAAAACGCGTGCGGTAGAGGTCTTGCGGCGGCCTGTGCCGTAGTACTGCTGCTGTGCCATGAAAATGTTCCTTTAGAGATTCAGTGCCTGGGGTTGCTGCGCCGCATGAGGATGCTCACCACCGGCATAAACCTTGAGCTTGGAATACATGGCGCGACCCAGCGGACCCTTGGGCAGCATTCCCTTGACAGCGATTTCGATGACGCGCTCCGGCGCATGATCGATCATCTGCTCGAAGTTCATCGAACGCAGACCGCCCGGATAACCGGTATGGCGATAATACTGCTTGGCAAAGGACTTCTTGCCGGTCACACGGACCTTCTCGGCGTTGACGACAACGATGTAGTCACCGGTGTCAACGTGAGGGGTATATTCGGGCTTGTGCTTGCCGCGCAGACGGCGAGCGATCTCGGTAGCCAGTCGACCCAGAGTCAGATCTGAAGCGTCGATGACATACCAGTCGCGCTGCACGGACTGCGGTTTGGCGCTGAACGTCTTCATGTATGAATCACCATGGTTGTGGCGAGAGCACAGCTGCTGCCCTGCCAATCCCTATTTTTCTTGGTTGTTGTCCCTGCCTGCAGAACAACAACGATAAGCGAGCGCGCATTGTACAGAGCCCGCCTCCGGCGAACAAGGGATTAATCACATTCAGGGCTTGTGCGTCAACGCCAGATAATCACTGGACTGCATCTCCTGCAGGCGCGATACCGTGCGCTCGAACTCAAAGGCAAGCTCGCCGCCGCTATAGAGGGATTCGGGCTCGGCGTCTGCCGACATGATCAGCTTGACGGCGCGATCGTAGAATTCATCTACCAAGTTGATAAAGCGCCGCGCCTGATCCTCGATCGCCGCCCCCATGACCGGCACCCCGGAAACCAGCACGCTGTGATACTGCCTCGACAGCTCGATGTAATCATTCTGGCTGCGCGGACCATCGCACAGCGTTTTGAAATCAAACCAGACCACCCCCTCATGGCAGCGGCGCGCCTCAAGCGCACGTCCGTTGATGCGCAGCGTTTCCTGCTCGCCGGGGGCGCCGGCCAGATGGGTAAAGCTTTTTTCCAGCGCCTCGTCGGCGCTGTCGTCAGCCGGGGTGTGGAAGATCTCCTCGCGGGTCAGGGTGCGCATCCGATAATCGATGCCCGCATCCACGTTCACCACGTCACAGTGCCGGTTGAGCAGCTCGATGGCCGGCAGGAAGCGATCGCGCTGCAGCCCGTTTTTGTACAGCTCATCCGGCACGATATTGGACGTGGTCACCAGCACCACGCCCTGGGCAAAAAGGGCATCGAGCAGATTGCCCAGAATCATGGCATCGGTGATGTCCTTGACGAAGAACTCATCGAGACAGATGACCCGGGCCTCTTCGGCCAGCTTTGCCGCCACCAGGGTCAACGGGTTCTTCTGCCCCTTGTGGGCCTCCATTTCCTTGTGGACACGCTGCATGAAGCGGTGAAAATGCGTGCGCATCTTGTCATCAAAGGGCAGGCTGTCGTGAAAGGTATCGACCAGCCATGTCTTGCCGCGCCCCACACCGCCCCAGAAATAGAGCCCCTTGATCTCCGGCTCGGCAGGCGCCTTGGGCGCAGAGGGCTCGCCCTTTTTGCCGAAAAGGCCCGACATTTTCGACCGGAGCCCGCCCTCTGCTTCCGTTGTTGTCGAAGGCGTGGGGCGCGGTCTGCTCGTCAGGGCGTCATAAAGACGCTGCAGATGCTCGACCGCCTTTTCCTGGGCGCTGTCGTACTGAAAGCCTTCACGTTCAAGATCCTGCCGATACTGTTCTCGCGGGGAAAGTCTGGACATGTTGTCTGGTGCCTTGCAGAAGATCGGATACCATGATTGTACAGCGTGATGCCTGCCGACTCGCCCTGCGGACGATGATGTATCATCGCTGATAAACATGATTATGTCGTGAGTGAATTGACCCGGACAACACGAGGCCTTCTATAATGGCCCATCGCATGGTCACGCCGGTCGTGCGTGCATTCAGCATCGAAGAGGGGAATATTGGTGAACGAAGGCAATATCGACTGGGTAGTCGCCATTGTGGCACTGCTGGCAGGCATCGCTATCGGCGTGTTGATCCGCCATTTCTCGGGCAACCAGAGAGCGAACAGCCAGAAACTCAAGCAGCGACTCGCCGAAACCGAGCTTGAACTCAAATCGCTTCGCGACAACGTCAACACCCATTTTACCGACGTCATGACGCTGGCCCGGAACATTACCCGCCAGAGTGAAGAGCTTCAGGCCCGACTCGACGCGGATGCCGACACCATGACCAGTGACCCGGCGCTCAAGCGCCGTCACCAGACAGATGCCGCGCAGGAGAGCGAAGAAGACCCGGCGTCGCTTCACGCGCCTCGCGACTACGCCGACACCAACGGCACGCTCGACGAAGGCTACGGCCTGCGTCCGAAACAGGACGGTGACAGCACGCATCCGCAGCCGCCCAGGTATTGACCCCGTTGCGGCTGCCGATACGCCGGCAGCCGCTATACCGGATTGTCGATATCGACAAAACGGTGCTCGACACCGTGCTGCTGCGCCAGCCGCTCGCCCAGAGCGCGGATGCCATCACGCTCGGTGGCATGGTGGCCGGCGGCATAGTAGGTAATTCCCATCTCCCGGGCCAGATGCGTCGTGCGCTCTGACACCTCACCCGAGACGAAAGCGTCCATCCCGGCCTCTGCCGCTTCGATGATCATGTCCTGTGCGCCTCCCGTACACCATGCGATGCGCTGGATGGGACGATCATGCCCTGCAATCATCAGCGGCCGATGGGCCAGCCGCTTGTGGAAACGCTCGGCCAGTGCCTTCTGTGAGCACGCTGCCATGTCACCGTGATACAAGAGCCCCTGCCCCATCTCGCCATCCAGCACACCCTGCACCTGCCAGTCCATGCGGCTTGCCAGCAGAGCATTGTTGCCCAGCGTGGCATGGGCATCCAGCGGCAGATGCCAGGCCACCAGATTGATGTCATGTGCCAGCAGCGTGGCAATGCGGCGCTGCTTCATGCCGGTAATGGCCACCGGCTCGTTTTTCCAGAAGTAGCCGTGGTGGACCAGCACCATGTCGGCCTGCCACGCCACCGCCTCATCCAGCAGTGCCTGGCTGGCCGTCACGCCGCTTATGACCCTTTCCACCCGATCACGGCCCTCGACCTGCAGACCGTTGACGGTAAAGTCCTTGAAACGCTCCGGTGTCAGCAGTGTGTGCATGTCATCCATTAATTGTCTGCGCGCGACCATGGCCTCTCTCCTGTCCGTCCATTGTTTCCTGAAAGTAGCGTCTTCGCATCGGACATCGCCGACACCTCGGTGATAAACTCGCTCAACGATTACAAGACATTGCGATCCGGATGCGAAGGCAACGCCTCGGCCTGCATGCCGGAGGCGGTGTCTCTGCAAGTCTGCAGCCCGGAGCTGCCTGTTTCAAAAGGATGTTGTCATGCGCCGACTTCTGGTGCCCCTGATCTGGCCTGTCGTCTGTGGCGTCCTGCTGGCGCTGGTACTGCTGGATCACATGCCGCAGATCATCGACAGCGGCGACCGGCCGGCCGGTGACCAGCTACAGGGCCAAAGGCCCGAGGCCCCCGCCACCACGCCGGTGTCCACTCCCCCGGTACAGCGCACGCCTCCCGTCACACGCGACGCCGCCCCGCTGCAGCGCGGTCCGGGCACGGCCAGCTATTCCAGCGCCGTGCAGCGAGCGGCACCGGCGGTGGTCAACGTCTATTCGTCGCGGCTGGTCGAACGCGACCACCATCCGCTGATGTCCGATCCGTTTTTTGAACAGTTCTTCGGCAACAGCCAATCCGGCCGGCGACGCATGCTGTCCAGCCTGGGTTCCGGGGTCATCGTCAGCGACGAGGGCTACATCCTGACCAACAACCACGTTATCAGCGGCGCCGATAAGGTACAGATTGCCCTGCGTGATGGCCGCGAGACCCTGGCCACCGTCATCGGTACCGATCCGGAGACGGATCTGGCGGTACTCAAGATCGATCTGGACAACCTGCCGGTCATCGATCTGGCCGATGCTACCAACACCCGCGTCGGCGACATCGCCCTGGCCATCGGCAACCCCTTCGGCGTGGGCCAGACCGTCACCATGGGCATCATCAGCGCTACCGGGCGCAACCATCTGGGACTCAACGCCTACGAGGACTTTATCCAGACGGATGCCGCCATCAACCCGGGGAACTCGGGCGGCGCACTGGTCAATGCCGAGGGCGCCCTGGTGGGTATCAACACTGCCATCTTTTCACGCACCGGCGGCTCGCAGGGCATCGGTTTTGCCATTCCCACCAATCTGGCGCACGGCATTCTCAACGATCTGGTCACCCGCGGCCGGGTGGTCAGGGGCTGGCTGGGAATCGAGGCCAGAGAGGTCAGCTCCAGTCTGGCCTCTTCACTGGATATCAACGCCCCGCGCGGGGTCGTGGTTTCGGATGTCGTGGAAGGCGGTCCGGCCGCACAGGCCGGAATCCGGGTCGGCGATCTGATCCTGTCGATCGACGGCAAGCCACTGCTGGATGCCCAGACCGCCATGGTGGATATCGCGGAGATCGAGCCCGGCAGGGAGCTGCCGCTGGAGCTTTACCGCGGCGGCAAGCGCTTTCGTGTCAATGTCAGCGTGGGCGAGCGCCCCAGTCGGCCGGTGACGCCGGTACAGTCCGAAAGCTGACCGGCGACTGACGACCAGCGTGGATCAGCTGTTGTCGTCGTGGTTGATACGATTTTCGGCCGAGCGGGCATGCGCCGTCAGCGACTCGCCTCGTGCCAGCACGGAGGCGGTCTGACCCAGCGTTGACGCCCCCTGCGGCGAGCACTGGATCAGCGATGAGCGCTTCTGGAAATCGTAGACGCCCAGCGGCGAGGAGAAGCGTGCGGTGCCGGAGGTGGGCAGCACATGGTTGGGACCGGCGCAGTAATCGCCCAGCGCCTCGGCCGTATAGCGCCCCATGAAAATGGCCCCGGCATGGCGGATCCGGTCGACCAGCCGCTCCGGTTCGGCCACCGACAGCTCCAGGTGCTCCGGCGCGATACGATTGGCAAGCGTGATGGCCTGCGCCTCGTTCTCTACCAGCACCAGAGCGCCCCGACGGGAGAGCGACTCCCGGACGATATCGGCCCGCTCGAGCGTGGGCAGCAGCCGCTCGATACTCTCTGCCACTGCATCCAGATGCTGCGCGTCCCAGCTGATCAGGATGGCCTGAGCATCCTCGTCGTGCTCGGCCTGCGAGAACAGATCCATGGCCAGCCAGTCCGGGTCGGTACCGCCATCGGAGACCACCAGGATTTCCGAGGGCCCGGCAATCATGTCGATGCCGACCTGCCCGAAGACAGCGCGCTTGGCGGTGGCCACAAAGATATTGCCCGGCCCCACGATCTTGTCGACCTTCGGAATCGTTTCGGTGCCGTAGGCCATTGCCGCCACGGCCTGCGCCCCACCGATGGTAAAGACCCGTGAGACACCCGCGACGTGCGCCGCCGCCAGCACCAGCTCGTTGAGCACGCCGTCCGGCGTCGGCACCATCATGACGATGTCTTCCACGCCGGCCACATGCGCCGGAATGACGTTCATCAACACCGATGAGGGATAGGCGGCCTTGCCGCCGGGCACGTAGACGCCGGCCCGGTCCAGCGGCGTTACCTTCTGGCCCAGCATGGTGCCGTCGGCTTCCTGATATGACCAGGACTCGGGCTTTTGTCGCTCGTGATAGGCGCGAATGCGATCGCCCGCCACTGCCAGCGCCTGACGCTGTTCTTCCGGCAGCCCCTGCCACGCCTGTTTCAGCCGCTCGGCGCTCAGCGTCAGTGCCGACATGTTCTGCACGTCCAGACGATCGAACCGGCGGGTCAGGTCGATAACGGCGGCATCGCCACGGCGACGCACATCAGCGATGATATTGTCCACGCTTTGCTGCACGTCGGCGTTCGACACGCTTTCCCAGTCCAGCAGCGTGTCCAGCCGGGATTCAAAGTCCGGCTGCTGTATAGAAAGTCGATGCATGCTCTGCTTGTCCATGACGCCTGAATGACTCCTTGGCTTCCGGCCCCTGCCGGGAAGTATCGTGCGGTAACGCTGGCGTGATGCCCTGCCCTGGCCGCCTCCTGAAGACCGGTCCGGAGACCGGGCTCAGGACGTGGCGTCACTGTGACGACGCGCCTCGACGGCCTGCCCCAGACGCTCGATCAACGGCCCCAGCCGCGCATGCTGCACGGTCATGGAGGCCTTGTTGACCACCAGACGCGTGCTGATATCGGCGATCAGCTCGCGCGGCACCATACCATTGGCACGCAGGGTGTTGCCGGTATCCACGATATCGACAATCTCATCGGCCAGATTCATCAGCGGTGCCAGCTCCATGGCGCCATAGAGCTTGATGACCTCCGCCTGAATGCCCAGCCCCGAGTAGTAGCGTCGGGCGATATTGACGAACTTGGTCGCCACGCGGCGCCGGGCACGCCCCGGAGTGACGCCCTCGATACCCGCCGTCATCAGGCGACAGCGTGAAATATCCAGATCCAGCGGCTCATAAAGCCCCTGGGCGCCATGTTCGAGCAGAACGTCCTTGCCCGCCACCCCCACATCGGCGGCGCCCATCTGCACATAGGTGGGCACATCAACAGCCCGCAGAATGACCAGCTTGACGTTGTCCAGGCTGGTATCGAACAGCAGCTTGCGACTCTTGTCGAGCGGCTCCAGCGGTTCAATGCCGGCAGCAGCCAGCAACGGCAGCGTCTCCTCGAGGATTCGCCCCTTGGAGAGCGCCAGTATCAGCGGTTTACTCATGTGATCTTCAATGGCTGCAAAAATGAATCGACATGACGAGCATTCGTACGCCCCTAGCGCGGCACGCGGCGAATACGCGCCCCCATTAGCTGAAGCTTCTCCTCGATGCACTCATAGCCGCGATCGATATGGTAGATGCGATCCACCACGGTCTCTCCTTCGGCCACCAGTGCGGCAATGACAAGGCTTGCCGAGGCACGCAGATCGGTCGCCATGACAGGCGCACCGCTCAGGGACTCGACACCGCTGACCAGCGCGGTGTTGCCTTCCAGAGAGATGTCCGCCCCCATGCGGTTGATCTCCTGCACATGCATGAAGCGATTTTCAAAGATGGTTTCCACCACACGCCCGCTGCCTTCGGCCACGGCGTTGAGCGCCACGAACTGCGCCTGCATGTCGGTAGGAAAGCCCGGGTAGGGTGCCGTGCGGATATTGACCGCCTGCGGCCGGCGACCGTGCATGTCCAGCGAGATCCAGCCGTCACCGGTCTCGATCTCGGCGCCGGCCTCTTCCAGCTTGAGCAGCACCGCCTCCATGGTGTCGGCACGGGCGTTACGCACCCGGACCCGCCCGCGGGTGGCCGCAGCCGCCACCAGAAAGGTGCCGGTCTCGATACGATCGGGCATGACATCATAGTGACAGCCATGCAGACGCTTGACGCCCTCGATGGTGATGGTACTGCTGCCGTGCCCGCTGATTCTGGCGCCCATCGCAATCAGACACTCGGCCAGATCCACGATTTCCGGCTCGCGGGCAGCGTTTTCCAGCACGGTGCGGCCTTCGGCCAGCGTGGCCGCCATCAAGAGATTTTCGGTCCCTGTCACCGTCACCGTATCCAGCACGATATGGGCGCCCTTGAGACCGCCGTTCGCTCTGGCACGAATGTAGCCGCCCTCGACGCGGATATCGGCCCCCATGGCCTGCAGGCCGCGAATATGCAGGTCCACCGGACGCGTGCCGATGGCGCAGCCGCCGGGCAGCGAGACATCGGCCGTGCCGAAATGCGCCAGAAGCGGTCCCAGCACCAGAATCGAGGCCCGCATCTTCTTGACCAGATCATAAGGCGCGTGACAGTCCCTGACCCGACCATCGAGCTGAATGCTCATCTTTTCGCCCATGATGGGTTCGACACCCATGCGGCCGAGCAGCTCGAGCGTTGTGGTAATGTCCTGCAGATGAGGCAGGTTGCCGATGGTGACCGGCTCATCGGCCAGCAACGTGGCCGCAAGAATGGGCAGGGCCGAATTCTTGGCACCCGACGTCCAGACTTCGCCGGACAGCGGCCGACCACCGCTGATAATCAGTTTATCCATTCACCAGACTTCCACGGCAATCAGGCACGATCTGAATCGGGCGACGCTTCGGCCCACTGCGCCGAGGTCATGGTTTTAATGCTGATGGCATGCAGCGCGCCGCTGGCAATTTCTTCGGACAGCGCCGAATAGATCAGCTGCTGACGCTTGACGGGTGTCATGCCTTCAAAGACATCACCGATGGCGGTGACCTGAAAGTTGCACCCCTCTCCCTGAACACGAAATTCACAGGATTCGACTCGCGCCTCAAGCAGGCGCTTGACTTCATCAGGCTGCATGATGACTCCTTCGCTGGTTTGTTGGTCGCCAATGGTAAATGAAAAGCACGACCCGGCGCGAATGGACAACCAAAAAAGCGGCGTCATGGACGCCGCTTTCGGATCATTCGCCCTGCCGGCGCTTACGGTCATGGCTCATCGGCAGTTGCAAACGAGGTCTCGTGGGCCGGAAAGACATCGCTGAGCTCCGCCATCTCGATCAGCTCGCGCATGCGATCGGAGAGCGTGATGCGATCCACTTCCAGCCTGCCCGCCTGGGCGGCGCGCAACCATTCGAGCAGTACCGAGATGGTGGCACTGCTGGTACGGTCCACGCCGCACAGGTTGAAGGACACCGATGATTCGCTGCGGCCCTGCAGCCAGTGAATACCGGCCGAGGCCAGATCCGGCGCATTGTCAAAGCCCGGCGCCCCCTTCAGATACAGGGCAGCATCGCGGGCTTCAAGCGTTGCGGCGTCATCACTGTAGAGCGTCTCGCTCA
Organism: Kushneria sp. AK178; assembly: GCF_053903105.1. Taxonomy (NCBI): domain Bacteria; kingdom Pseudomonadati; phylum Pseudomonadota; class Gammaproteobacteria; order Oceanospirillales; family Halomonadaceae; genus Kushneria; species Kushneria sp. AK178. Next base: position 2,170,836 of record NZ_CP096381.1, read on the forward strand.
TCAGCCCTGAGCCTTCTGGTTGTCTCCATCACCCTCTTCCAGATCGACATCGGGCGACCAGCTGTTGATGACGGCATCAAAGTCACGGTTGTTGGAACGCATGGACTGATCAAACTGATTGCGGAAGGTCAGTCCCAGATTGATGCCGTTGACCACCACATTGATGACCTTCCATTCACCGTCACGCTCGCGAAGCGTGTAGGAGACCGGATAGCGCTCGCCGTTGGTGGCGATGACTTCCATATCGACACTGGCCTGATCGTCGTAGCGCGTGTTCTGGTTATTATCCAGTACCCGCACGTCCTCGTAGTCAAACGTCACCAGCCCCTGAGCATAGGTATCGATCAGCGTCTGCTTGAACACGCGCGCAAACCGGCTGCGCTGCTCGGGGCTTGCCGCCTGAAAGTACTTGCCCATGACGCTTGCCGAGGCGTAGCGCCAGTCAACGATGGGGTCGATGTTCTGATCGACAACCTGTCTGAGCTCGTCGGGATTATCGCGATAGCGCTGCTGATTGTTGTCGAGTCTGGACATCAGCTGCTCGACGCTCTGACTGACCACTTCGTGCGGCGACTGATTGGCTGCCTGGGCCGACATGACCCCCATACCGAGCATGGCGGCGACCAGTACACCAACATAACGGGAGACTCTTTTCATTGATGCCACCTCCTGGCTCTACGGACCGTGCAGGCGCCGCACGGCATATCGGCGCCCGCCATGTGTCCGGTTTATTTGGACATGTTCGATACGAACTGCTGAATCAACTCTTCCAGTACCAGCGCCGACTGGGTGTCGCGAATGGTGCCCCCATCCTCGATCATTTCAGGCGCCCCGCCGGTCGAAAGACCGATGTATTTCTCGCCCAGAAGTCCTGCCGTCAGAATAGATGCCGTGGAATCTTCCGTCAGTTTTTCACCGACATCGCCATCGATCTGCATGGTCACACGCCCTTCAAGCCACTGCGGGTCCAGCTCGATGTCGGTAATACGGCCCACGGTAACGCCCGCCATGGTGACGCGTGAACGCTCTTTCAGACCACCGATATTGCTGAAGTTCGCATGCACCGTGAAATTCTGTTCAGCCTGCCCTGGAGCAAGGCCACTTACCTGCAGACCCAGAAAGACGAGTCCCAGAAAACCGGCCAGCACAAAGGCGCCAACACCGGTTTCAAGCCACTTAGAGCGCTTCATCAGAATTCTCCAAACATCAGCGCGGTCAAAATGAAATCCAGCCCCAGTACGGCCAGCGAGCCAAAGACGACGGTTCGGGTCGTGGCGCGCGAGATCCCCTCGGAGGTCGGGATGAGATCGTAGCCCTGAAAAACGGCGATCCATGTCACGACGACACCGAAGACCACGCTTTTCAGCATGCCGTTCATGACATCATCCATGAAGATGACGCTGCCCTGCATGTTGCCCCAGAACGAGCCCTGATCGACGCCCAGCCAGTCCACGCCGACGATATAGCCGCCCATGATACCGATCACGCTGAAAAAGACAGTCAGTATCGGCATGGAGACGAATCCCGCCCAGAGCCGCGGCGAGATCACCCGACGCAACGGATCAACACCGATCATCTCCATGCTGGAGAGCTGCTCGGTCGCCTTCATGAGCCCGATTTCGGCCGTCAGGGCCGAGCCGGCGCGACCGGCAAAGAGCAGCGCCGTCACAACGGGCGCAAGCTCCCGCAAGAGCGACAGCGCCACCATCTGGCCCAGCGCCTCATCGGCGCCGAAGCCGGACAGCACCAGATAGCCCTGAAGCGCGATGACCATGCCGATAAAAAGGCCTGAAACGGCCACAATGGGCAGCGACATGACGCCCACGAAATACATCTGTCGCAGCCACAGACTGACGCCCTGAAGGCGGGGCAGATGACACAGGGCCTGTACCAGAAAGATGGCACTGCGACCCAGCGATTCGAGCGTATTCAGCGTCTTGTGCCCCAGAGACGTCAACGGTGACATCACGACACCTCCGATGGCGCAAGAATATCCTCGTAAAAGTTCTTCGAAGGATAATGAAAGGGCACCGGTCCATCAGGCTCACCGCGAATGAACTGGCTGACCCGGGGGTCCTGTGCTTCGCGCAGCGAGGCCGGCGAGCCACTGGCCATCACGCGGCCATCGGCAATGACATAGACATGATCGGCGATCGACAGCGTCTCCTTGATATCATGGGACACCACGATGGCGGTCATGTTGAAGGCGCTGTTGAGCCGGCGGATCAGCGTGACCAGCACGCCCATGGAAATGGGGTCCTGACCGACGAAGGGCTCATCGTACATGATCAGATCCGGGTCCAGCGCAATGGCCCGTGCCAGCGCCACACGCCGGGTCATGCCGCCCGACAGCTCGGCTGGCATGAAATCCCGGGCGCCACGCAGGCCCACGGCCTGCAGCTTGATCAGCACGAGGTCACGAATCATGTGCTCCGGCAGCCTGGTATGAACCCGCAGCGGAAAGGCCACGTTTTCAAAGACACTCAGATCCGAAAAGAGCGCCCCGCTCTGAAACAGCATCCCCATACGGCGGCGCATCCTGAAAAGCGCCTGACGGGACAGTCGATGCACATTGTCATTGCCGACATGCACACTGCCCGAATCCGGCATGAGCTGTCCGGCGATCAGCTTGAGCATGGTGGTCTTGCCGGTGCCACTGGGTCCCATGATGGCCGTGATGCGCCCTTTTGGAATCTCCAGATCAACGCCCGAAAAAATGGGTCTGCCAGCTCGCGAGAAATGAAGATTCTCGACGCTGACCAGTGTTGAGTCGGACATACAACTCCTGAGTAGACACAAAAGGATAGGGAGTTAGCGAACATCGTATCCGAATTATACCCGCCCCCACCAGTGCCCGTTGAAGGCAACTGCCACAACGGCATGGAAACCGGCCTTTCACCAGGGCCCCTGCACGCTTTTGGCCCTGTCCCCCATGGCGCCCTGCCGACATTGCGATGCTTGTGCCCGGGGGCATCCGGCGTCAGAATCCGGTGCCATGATGACACCTGACACCGATCATGACTTCCTGGCCAGTGCCCGACGCACACTGCTGCTCGAGCAGAACGCCCTGAGCGATCTGCGCGAACGCCTCGACGAGCCCTTTAATCGCGCCTGCCGGCATATACTGTCGTGCAGTGGCCGCGTCGTGGTGACCGGCGTCGGCAAATCCGGCCATGTGGGGCGCAAAATGGCCGCCACCCTGGCCAGCACCGGCACGCCGGCGTTTTTTGTCCACGCCGGCGAAGCCAGCCACGGCGATCTGGGCATGCTGGTACGCAATGATCTGGTACTGGCGCTGTCCAACTCCGGGGAAACCGCCGAGCTGACCGCCCTGCTGCCCCTGTTCAAGCGCCTGGGGACGACCGTGATTGCGATGACCGGCAATGCCTCATCCAGTCTTGCCCGACACGCCGATGTCCATCTTGATGTCAGCGTGACCCAGGAAGCCTGCCCCCTGAACCTTGCCCCGACATCGTCCACCACGGCGGCGCTGGCGCTGGGCGATGCGCTGGCGATCGCTCTGCTCGAGGCGCGACGTTTCGGCCCGGAGGACTTCGCCCTGTCCCATCCGGGCGGCACCCTGGGCAAGCGGTTGCTGCTGCGGGTGGAAGATCTGATGCATACCGGTGATGAACTCCCGATCATCCATCACGGCGCGCGTCTCAGCGAGGCGCTGGTGGAAATGACCCGCAAGGGCCACGGCTTTACCTGCGTTACGGACGACAGCGACCGTCTTGCGGGCATCTACACCGATGGCGATCTGCGCCGCACGATCGATCGCCACGGCGATGTGCGACAGCTGTTGATTGAAGAGGTCATGACACCGGGTGGGCGTACCATCGAGGCCCATACGCTTGCCGCGGAAGCCGTCAGGGTCATGGAGGATCACCGCATTACGGCGCTGGTCATTGTCGATGACCGGCACCGCCCCATCGGGCTTCTCAAGATGCATGACCTGCTCAGAAGCGGCATTGTCTAGCACCATCCCGATGCACACTCGACCCCAGAGCGGTACGGCATCCGGACGGCCTGCCGGCACTCGTTCGCCACACCGGAGGCTTCCCCATCATGACAGAACCCGACAACACGACTACCGAGCTGACAGCGCGCGCGCACGCCATTCGCCTGCTGGCGCTGGATGTCGACGGCGTCCTGACCGATGGCCGCCTTCGATATGCCTCGCAGCCACAGCATGATGGCGACAAGGTATTTCATGTCCGTGACGGCCTCGGACTCAAGCTGATCATGCAGACCGGCATTGATGTTGCCCTGATTACCGGACGCATCTCGCCGGCCGTCGACCGCCGTGCGCAGGAACTGGGCATTCGCCATGTCATTCAGGGACGTGACGACAAACAGGTCGCGCTCGAGACCCTGATGGCAGCGTCCGGGCTGGAAGCGCGGGCGGTCTGCTACTGCGGGGACGATCTTCCCGACCTCGGTGCCATCATGTATGCGGGGCTTGGCGTGACGGTGGCCGACGCGCCGGACTATATTCGTCAGCGCGCCGACATGGTAACCCGGGCATCCGGCGGCCATGGCGCGGTCCGTGAACTCTGCGAATGGCTGCTGAGCGCGCGTGGCGTCCGCCAGGATATCATTAACGCGCATGAGTGGCCCTGAGGCTGCTTCAAAGACCCGACAGGACGTGTATATGGCTTTTCGCGACAGGCTACCGACCGGACAAACCCGGACACGCCTTGGCATTCTGGTGCTGGTACTGGCACTGGGCGGCGTCCTGACGCTGATCGATCAGCGTAACACCCTGATGACGCCCGGCCCGGCACCGGACAGCGACGCGGGCGTGCCCGATTACTATCTTGAGGGCGTCAACTATACCCGCTTCGATGAGCAGGGCCGTGTGGCACAGACCATGGAGAGCCCGCGGGTATCGCATACGCCCGAGGATGACGTCACTCGCGCCGTCACGCCACATTTCACGCTGCTCGGCAGTGATGGCAACCGCTGGACGGCGGATGGCGAGCGCGCCACGCTCGGCCCGGATGCCAACACGTTCGAGCTGGCCGGCAATGCCGTGCTGCGTCAGCCGGCGGACGGGTGGCAACTGGAAACGAATGTGCTGCATTATGATGTTCCGTCGCAACATGCCTGGAGCGATGGCGACGCCGTGTTTACCCGGAACGAGCAGCGCACCCGCGGCGACCGTTTTGACGGCTGGGTCAACGAGGATCGCATGACGCTCGAAGGCAATGTGCAGGGGTTGCACCCGCCCGTTGACCGATAATCGCCGCCTTTTTCAACCATGAATGATGACAAGGATCTCCCATGACGCGCCCTGTGCTGCTGTGTACCTCTGCCCTGCTGCTGGCACTGCTCGGCCAGCAGGCCATGGCCCTGGAAAGCGATCGCCAGAAGCCCATCAATATCGGCGCCGACGAGCTCAACATCGATAACCGCGCCGGCACGGCCGTCTATACCGGCACTGTCGAGGTCGATCAGGGCACCATGAAACTGCGCTCCAGCCGGGTCGAGCTGCAGCGGGCGCAGGGCGGCGGGCTGTCGAGTCTGACCGCCAACGGGGGCAGCGGCGGCCGCGCCTATATCGAACAGCAGCCGGCGCCCAATGACCCGCTCGCCAAGGGCTGGGGCAACACCATCATCTATCACGCTGGAGAGCGGCGGGTCGAGCTGATCGGCAACGCCGAGCTGCATCAAAGCGGGGACACCTTCAACGGCGGCTACGTGGAGTATTTCCTCGACTCCCGTCAGGTCAACGCCCGCGGCAGTCAGAGCGCTCAGGGCAGCAGCACTGGTGACAGCTCGGGCGGCCGCGTTCGCATGCAGCTCACTCCCGAGGATCAACAGGGCAGCAGCAATTAATGAAAACCCTTCACGCAGCCCATCTGGCCAAGAGCTTCAAGGGGCGCCGTGTCGTTCAGGACATCAGCCTGTCGATTCGACAGGGCGAGATCGTGGGACTGCTGGGCCCCAACGGGGCGGGCAAGACCACCTCGTTTTACATGATCGTGGGACTGATCCAGGCCGATGCCGGCCGTGTCGCCATCGACGACCTGGACCTGAGCCGCAGCCCGATGCACAAGCGCGCCCATGCCGGCATCAGCTATCTGCCGCAGGAAGCCTCCATCTTTCGCAAGCTCTCGGTGGCCGACAACATCATGGCCATTCTCGAGACGCGCAAGGACCTTGATCGCCAACAGCGCCGCGACCGTCTCGATCAGCTGCTCGAGGAGTTCAGCATCACCCATATCCGCGACAACATGGGCATGAGCCTTTCCGGCGGCGAGCGCCGGCGTGTCGAGATCGCCCGGGCACTCGCCATCGAGCCGGCCTTCATTCTGCTTGATGAACCCTTTGCCGGTGTGGATCCCATCTCGGTCGGCGAGATCAAGGGCATCATCCGCCAGCTCCGCACCCGCGGCATCGGCGTGTTGATTACCGATCACAACGTGCGTGAAACGCTCGACATCTGCGATAACGCCTATATCGTCGGCAGCGGCCTGATCATTGCCGAAGGCGATGCCAACGCCGTGCTGAACAACCAGCACGTCCGCGATGTCTATCTGGGCCACGAGTTTCGCCTTTGACCTCATCGGCTTACCGACCGATGGCACGGTATTTGCAACATGTAACGCCTTCAGCACTTGCAAGGTCGCCGCGGACTGGATAGCGTGGCATCAAACGTTGGCGACCGGGCGTTATAACCATGATGAAACCCGCCTTACAGCTACGCACTGGCACCCAGCTCACCATGACGCCGCAGCTGCAGCAGGCCATCCACCTGCTGCAGCTGTCCACGCTGGATCTGCAGCAGGAGCTTCAGATGGCGCTGGAGAGCAACCCGCTGCTGGATGTCGAGGAAGAGCAGAGCATCGAACCGCCGGAAACGCCGGCAGACCGGGAGGACTGGGCCGACAGTATCCCCGAGGAGCTGCCGCTGGATGCCCGCTGGGACGATGTGTATACCAACGGCCCCGCGCCGGGCGCCGCGGAAGACGGCTGGAATATCGAGCACAACGCCGTGGCCACCGATCTGGCCTCGCACGTGCGCGAGCAGATCGCGCTGATGGACATGGACGCGCGCGAGCAGCTGATCACCGATACCCTGCTGGACGCACTGGCGCCCAGCGGCTATCTCGGCACGGACCTGGAGGAGCTGGCCGGCGGGCTGCGTCAGCAGGGCCTGAACGATCTCGTCCAGACCGAGATGGAGCACATGCTGGCGCGACTGCAGCAGTGTGACCCCACGGGCGTCTTTGCCCGTGATCTGCGCGAGTGTCTGCTGCTGCAGCTCGATCAGTTACCCGCTGACACGCCCTGGCTTGCCCAGACCCGCCGCATGGTCCGCCAGTTTCTCGAGCCGCTGGGACAGAATGATCGCCGCCTGCTCAAGCGTCGCCTGAACCTCGACGACCAGGCGCTCGATGACGTGATCGCCACCATACGCGCGCTCAATCCGCGTCCCGGCGCGGCCTTTGAAGATGTCGATCAGCATCTTGTGACCCCGGATCTGATCCTGCGACATCACCCCCGCCACGGCTGGCAGGTCGAGCTCAATCAAAACGCCCTGCCGCGGCTTCGTATCCAGCCCGACTATGCCGCCCTGGTGCGCCGCGCCGACAAAAGCGAGGACAACACCTTTCTCAAGCAGCATCTTCAGGAGGCGCGCTGGCTGCTCAAGAGCCTGTCGAGCCGCAATGATACCCTGCTGCGCGTGGGCCAGGAGATCATGACGCGTCAGGCAGACTTTATCGAACACGGGGATGAGGCCCTCAAGCCCATGGTTCTGGCCGATATTGCCCGGGCCGTGGACATGCATGAATCCACCATTTCGCGCGTGACAACCCGCAAATACATTCATACCCCGCGCGGCGTCATGGAGCTCAAGTATTTCTTCTCGAGCCATGTCGGCCAGGAGGGTGATGCTCACGCCAGTACGGCCATTCGCGCCCGGATACGCAAGCTCATTGGTGATGAAACACCGCGACGTCCGCTGTCCGATGCCCGGCTGGTACAGCTGCTGGCCGACAGCGGCATCATGGTGGCCAGACGCACCGTGGCCAAGTATCGCGAGGCGATGGGTATTCCCTCCTCCAGCGAGCGCAAGCGACTGGCCTGAATCACGTGATATGACATGTCCGACAGTCCTGGAACAAATAACGCCACGATTCAGGGTTTGCGCCAACGGGAAAAGCGTTACAATCTGATGGTAGCCGGAGAGGCTTGCAGGTCCGGCAGCCTGGCCAGGCTGTCGGTTATCCGTTTCGATTCAGGGAGCATGCCATGCAGGTAAATATTACCGGGCACCACGTCGAACTGACCGATGCACTGCGCGAGCACGTCAATCAAAAGCTTGCCAAACTGGAACGCCACTATGACAACATCACCAACGTCCAGGTGACCCTGTCTGTCGAAAAGGAGCGCCAGCAGGCTGCGGCCACGCTCCACGCCGCCGGTGCCGAGCTTCACGCCCAGGCCGAGCAGGAAGACCTTTATGTTGCCATCGACGCCTTGACCGAGAAGCTTGATCGTCAGCTGCTCAAGCACAAGGAAAAAACACAGGCCCGCTCCCAGGGCAACGGCAAATACCTGTAACCCATGACACTTGACCAGATACTCCCTTTCGACCGAGTCCTGTTTGATGTGGAAGGCGGCAGTAAAAAGCGTGTGCTGGAATTTTTCAGCGGGTTCATCTCACAAAACATTCCCAGTCTCGACAGTCAGGAAGTCTTTACCCGTCTGATCAGCAGGGAACGTCTGGGGAGCACCGGCGTGGGGAATGGCGTGGCCATTCCCCATGCACGCAACTCGCACTGCCGTCAGCCGCTGGCCGGATTCATGCGTCTTCAGCAGGCCGTGGATTTCGATGCCATCGATGGCGAGCCTGTCGATCTGCTGTTTGTCCTGCTGGTCCCTGAAACCGCCGAGGACACGCACCTGTCTCTGCTGGCACAGATTGCTGAAGTCATGAACGCCGCCGAGACCCGTCACGCCCTGCGTAATGCCCGGGATGCGCAGGAACTTCACGACATCCTGATGCAGGCCATCAGCCAACTTTCCACGCGAGTATAAGCCGCATGGCCATGGAACTTGTTATCGTCAGTGGACGCTCCGGTTCCGGTAAATCCATTGCGCTGCAGGCGCTGGAAGATCAGGGCTTTTACGCCATCGACAATCTTCCGGCGATGCTTCTCTCTGCCCTGGTCGACGAACTTCAGGCCGGCAGTCCACACCGCAATCGGGTCGCGGTCAGCATCGATGCCCGCAACCTGCCCGACGCGCTCGAGCGCTTTCCGGAGCTTCTGGAAGCCCTCTCCACACGCGGCATTCACTGCCGGGTGGTCTATCTGACGGCAGACTCCCGCGTCCTGCTGGAGCGCTATGCCGCCACCCGACGACGTCATCCGCTCACGCGGGAGACCCAGATGACACTGGCCGAGGCGATCGAGGCGGAGCATCAGTTTCTCTCTCCCCTGCGCCATACGGCCGATCTGATCATCGATACCTCCGCTCAGTCGGTGCACGATCTAAGACGCCGTGTGGCCGAGCAGGTGGCGCGTCACGACATCAACGATCTGACGCTGACCTTTGAATCCTTCGGTTTCAAGCGCGGCGTGCCGCTGGATGCCGACATGGTGTTTGACGTGCGCTGTCTGCCCAACCCCTACTGGGATCCGCGCTATCGAACCCAGACCGGGCAGGACGATGACGTGATCGCCTTTCTGGAGGCCCACGATGAAGTCAGGGCGATGTTCGGCGACATCTGTCAGTGGCTGGAACGCTGGCTGCCCTCCTACCTGGCCAGTCATCGCAGCTATCTGACCGTGGCCATTGGCTGTACCGGCGGCCAGCACCGCTCGGTCTATCTGGCCGAGCAGCTTGGCGAGCACTTTGCCGACCAGTTCCCGGCCGTGCGCATTCGCCATCGTGAGCTGACCATCCAGCGCGCTGTCAGCGAGGCGGGTGATGCTTCAGCGTGACCTGACACTGACCAATCGTCGCGGACTGCACGCCCGGGCTGCCACACGGCTGGTGCAGTGCTGTCAGCCCTTTGAGTCGCGTGTCACGGTCTGTCATGGCGAGAGATGTGCCGATGCCGCCAACATCATGTCCCTTCTGATGCTGGCCGCGCCCTGTACCAGCGTGGTCCGGGTTCAGGTCGAAGGCGAGGATGCCGAAGAGGCGCTGGCCGCCATCGTGGCGCTGTTTGATGCGCGCTTTGACGAAGATCAGTAGCCCTTTCGGGCATTCACGAACATTATTCGGCTCTAAACTGGCATACGGCGCCCGAACGGGCTGACACAGGGACAGGGACGTCACGGCAATGAGCAATGAGCAGCAAGGAGGCCAGCCTCGTCTGGAGCGCCTTGAACACGCGCTGGCGCGTCGGGAAATGGATCAGGTACGCCGCCTGCTCCGTCGCGGCCTGCCCCCCGCCGACATCGCCCGGCTGCTGGAGTCCACGCCGCCGCGCGAGCGTGACATTCTCTGGGAACAGGTCGACCATCACGCCAAGGGCGAGATCCTTCAATACCTCAATGATGACATCCAGACCGAATTTTTGACCCGGATGGATGCCTCACAGCTGCTGCTGGCCACCCAGCAGCTCGATAACGACGACGCCGCCGACCTGCTGCAGCGTCTACCCCACACCACGCTGGAAGACATCCTGTCGATGATGACGCCCGACCGCCGGGCGCGCATCGAAATGGTCCTGTCCTATCCCGAGGACACGGCCGGCGGTCTGATGGACACCAATACCATCACGATTCGCCCGGATGTCACCCTGGACGTGGTCCTGCGCTATCTGCGTCGGCACACGCGGCTGCCCGAATCCACGGATAACCTGCTGGTGGTGACGCGTCACAATGAGCTGATCGGTGCCCTGCCCATCAACCGCATTCTGGTCAGCGCTCCGGGCATCAGCGTACGCGAGATCATGGACACCGATGTGGTCACCCTTACGGCACTGATGCATGAAGATGACGTGGCCAGCCTCTTCGAGCGCCGGGACCTGATCTCGGCACCGGTGATCAGCGCCGACAATCGGCTGCTGGGGCGCATCACCATCGATGACGTGGTCGATGTCATTCGCGAAAACTCGGCGCGCACCATGATGAGCATGGCGGGTCTCGAGGATGAGGAGGACACCTTCGCCCCGGTGCTGCGCACCAGTCGCCGACGCGCCGTCTGGCTGGGCATCAATCTGGTGGCGGCCACGATCGTGTCGATCGCCATCGGCTTTTTCGAGGACACCATCCAGCAGATCGCGGCCCTGGCGGTGCTGATGCCGATCGTCTCCAGCATGGGCGGCATCGCCGGTTCGCAGACCCTGACGGTGCTGATTCGCGGCATCGCACTGGGGCATGTGTCAGGGGCCAACGTGCGCTGGCTGGTCGTACGCGAGATCCTGTCCGGCATGATCAACGGCCTGCTCTGGGCCGGGGTCGTGGCCGTCATGGCCGCAGCGCGCTTTCATGACACGACACTCAGCGCCATCATCGCCATGGCCATGATCATCAATCTGCTGGTCGCGGCACTGGCCGGTACCCTGATCCCGGTGGTGCTGAAAAAGCTCTCGATCGACCCGGCCCTGTCAGGCGGCGTGCTTCTGACCACCATCACCGATGTGGTGGGCTTTGTGGCCTTTTTGGGACTGGCGACCGCCCTGTACTGAAACGCCTCCGGGGCATCGCTGCGCCCCGAAGGCCGGTCGCCATTTTTATCCGGCAACCATCATGTCATCGATCAGCCAGCTGCCGGTATGCACGCTGCTGCGCCGGTCGATATCATCGCCCAGTCCGGCCAGATTGCGGAACATGTCGCGCAGGTTGCCGGCAATAGTGAACTCCTCCACCGGTGCCACGATCCGGCCCTTCTCGATAAGAAAGCCGGCCGCCCCGCGGGAGTAGTCCCCCGTCACCGTGTTGACCCCCTGTCCCATCAGCTCGGTCACCATCACGCCGCGCTCGATGCCGCCCAGCAGCTCCTTTTCAGGCGTCAGCGGCGCCTGCAGCCGCACGTTGCGCGCCCCGCCGGCATTGCCGGTGGTGACCAGCCCCAGCCGCCGCGCGCTGTAGCTCGACAGCATCCAGCTCGCCAGCCGCCCCTCCCTGATGAAGTCGTTGTCACGGGTATAGACGCCATCATCGTCATAGGCGCTGCTGGCCAGGGCGCCGTACTCCCGCGGGCGTTCGCCAAGGCTCAGCCACTCGGGAAACAGCGGCGCGCCCATGGCATCACACAGAAAGGAGGCGTCACGGAAAATGGCGCCGCCGGCAATGGCGTTGAGAAAGTGCCCGATCAGCGAGCGCGCCATCGTCGGTGTAAAGAGAACGGGCATTCTGCCGGTATCCATCGTCCGCGCGCCCAGCCGTGCCATGGCCTGCTCCGCCGCTACCCGACCGACGGCCTCCGGCTCGCGCAGGCGGGCGGCATCACAGTTGACGGTATAGTCATGATCACGCTGCATCCCTTCACTGTCGCGGGCGATCATCATGCATGACAGCGCATGATGGCTGGCGCGCGTCACGCCCATGAAACCGTGGCTGTTGCCATAGACGCTGACGCCCTCGCTGGTGGTCAGCGAAGCACCATCGCTGCTGTCGATGCCCGCCACCGCCAGGCCGCCCTGCTCGCAACGTCTGGCCAGTTCGATGCCTTCGTCGGGCTCGAGTGCCCAGGGGTGATGGACGCCCATATCCGGCAGCTCGCGGGCCAGAAGTGCCGGGTCGGCAAGTCCCGCGGCCGGATCCTCGGCGGTATAGCGGGCAATGTCGAGCGCGCGCGTGACGGCGTCCATCAGCGAGGCACGGGTGGCATCACTGCTGGAGACGCTGGCGCGACGCTGCCCCAGATACAGCGTCACGCCAATGCCCTGATCACGCGCCATCTCCAGCGTTTCGACGCTGCCCCGGCGGACGTTGATCTCCATGCCCTGCTGGACGCTGGCGCCGATTTCACAGGCGTTTGCGCCGGCGTTGCGGGCGTGTTCCAGCGCCTGCGCCACGGCCGTCTCCAGCGCCCCTTGTTGCTCATCAATATCGAATGTGCTCGCCATGGCGCTCTCCTGTCTGCCCTGGAGGGGGAACGAGCCTGATATACTCTCCCACCCTATTCATTTGTTCTTCGCTCGCCGGAGTCCCTGCATGTCACCACGAAAGAAAGCCCGCACGCCCTCCATGGAGGAGACGCCTGCCGGGACCGACAGTCCGCATGACGCGTTTCATCATGACAACGGCCGTCCCAACAAGACCCGCCTGAAACAGGAAGCGCAGGATCTCAAGGAACTGGGCGAACAGATCATCGCCATGTCCGCCGCCGAGCGCGCGCGCCTGCCGCTGTCCGATGACCTGCTGGATGCCATCGAGGAGACCCGACGCATCACCTCGCGGGAAGCCCGTCGCCGCCACATGCAGTATGTCGGCAAGATCATGCGCCGTGAACAGCTTGACGAGATCCGCGCCGAATTCGATCTCATGGCCCGCGAAAAGCGCCAGCGCGAACTCGGCTTTCACCACCTTGAGCAGTGGCGCGATCGCCTGATCGACGGCGATCAGGACACCATCACGGCCTTTATCGACGAATATCCGGACGTGGACCGCCAGGCGCTGGGTCAGCTGGTACGCAACGCCCGCGCCGAGCGCGCCGCCGACAAGCCGCCGGCCAGTGCCCGCAAGCTCTTTCGCCTGATCCGGGATACCGCCGGACTCTAGCCCCCCGACCCTGCCGTTAGCCCTGACTGTTGGTACCGCCGATCGTCATGGCATCCAGTTTCAGCGTGGGCTGTCCGACGCCGACCGGCACGGACTGCCCGTTCTTGCCGCAGATGCCCACGCCGCTGTCCAGCGCCAGATCATTGCCGATCATCGAGATCCGCCCCATGGATTCCGGGCCGTTGCCGATCAGGGTGGCGCCACGCACCGGGGTGGTAATCCGGCCGTTTTCGATCAGATACGCCTCGCTGGCCGAGAAGACAAAGCGCCCCGAGGTAATGTCCACCTGCCCGCCGCCAAAGCTTGCGGCATAAATGCCATGATCCACCGAGGCGATGATCTCTTCCGGGTCATGGTCGCCCGGCAGCATGTAGGTATTGGTCATGCGCGGCATGGGCAGATGCGCGTAGGATTCGCGTCGGCCGTTGCCGGTCGGCGCCATGCCCATCAGCCGCGCGTTGAGCCGGTCCTGCATGTAACCGGTCAGGATGCCGTCTTCGATCAGCGGCGTGTACTGGCCGGGCGTGCCCTCATCATCCACGCTCAGCGACCCCCGACCGCTGTCGCAGGTTGCGTCGTCCACCACGGTGACCCCCCGTGCCGCCACCTGCTCGCCGATCCGCCCGCTGAACGCCGAACTGCCGTGGCGATTGAAATCGCCCTCCAGGCCGTGCCCGACCGCCTCGTGCAGCAGTACGCCCGGCCAGCCGTTGCCCAGCACCACCGGCAGCTGCCCGGCCGGGGCATCCACCGCCTCCAGGTTGACCAGCGCCTGACGCACGGCTTCTCTGGCATACTGCTCGGCCACGTCATCGCACACGAACTGCGTCAGCGAAAAACGACCGCCGCCGCCGGCGCTGCCGCGTTCACGGCGTCCGTCGCGTACGGCAATGACCGAGACGTTAAAGCGCACCAGCGGGCGCAGATCCAGCGCCTGAGTGCCGTCACTGTTTTGCACCATGACGACATCATAAGAGGCGCTCAGGGAGACGCTGACCCGGGCCACGGCCGGATCCGCCGCCCGCGCCACCCGATCGGCGTGCTGGAGCATGGTCACCTTGTCCTCGGCCCCCAGCGAGTCGAGCGGGTTGTCACTGCCGTAGCAGGGCACCACCGACACCGGGGCACCGACCGCGACCGGCGGCGTACGCGCTCCGGCGCGCACGATCAGCGATGCCGTATGCGCCGTACTGGCGATGGCTTCGCGACTCAGCTGATTGGAGTAGGCAAAGCCGGTCTGCTCCAGGTGCTGCGCCCGGATACCCAGACCGCTGTCGATGCTGTAGCCGGCTTCCTTGACCTCACCATCCTCCAGCGCCCAGGACTCGCGCCAGCTGCGCTGCAAAAAGATATCGGCAAAGTCGACGCCGGGGCCCATGGCGCTCTCGAGGCCCTGATAGAGCGCGGCATCGTCGAGCCCGTGCGCCTCGAGCAGCAGGGCGCGGGCATGCTCCAGGCGCGTGTCCGAAAGGGATGGCGTTGTCATCAGCGCGTATGCTCCAGCTTGACCTGTGGCGACGCCCAGGGGCCCGCCACGTGATAATGAACCTGCGATACCCGGTCGAACCAGGGCTCGAACAGCCAGTGTAATAGATAGAGTACGCCACCCACCTGGGGGGCGCCCACCAGCACCGCAGCCAGCGGCAGATTCTGGGATACCGGCACGGTCACGCCCAGATGGGCATCCAGCGTATTTTCCGGGATATCGACCTGCCCCCGCACGGAAAAACGGGTGGCGGCGCCATCAAAGCGCACGGGCTCCACCGTGCGCACCACGCCGTCGTGCAGCGTCGTACGCGCCTTGACCGACTTGAAGCCGATGCCGGAGCGGGTCACGTCCGAGAAATTGAGCTGGAGGCGCCGAATCAGGTTGTCCAGATTCAGCAGCGAGACGAGATTGGCCCAGCGCGACTGCACAAAGGTCAAGCGTCCGCTGCCCAGATCAGCATTGACACTGCCGTTGACGCTTTCGACATCGAACTGCCAGGGCGCTCCCGGCCAGGCCAGCTTCGTCTCGATGGTGCCCTGGTCGGTCTGCAGCACGTTATCGACGCCCAGCGACGCCATGGTCTCCCCCAGATTGCCGGCGCTGGCGTCAAGGCGCAGACGACTGAGGCTTGGCAGGCTGCCCGCCCGCTCCCAGACCAGCTGCCCGTCGGCGTCCAGCTCCCGCATGCGAATCTGCAGCGGCGAGATATCAATACGCTCGTCATTCGAATGCCAGCGCCCCGAGACGCTGCCGAGCATGTTGCCGTCAAGACGTACCTGGTCGATGGTGAATTCGCCGTCGCCCAGACTCGCCAGACCTTCCGGATAAGCCGTCAGCGTCGTGCCGGCACCCTGGCCGTCGGCAGTCTCCTTGCTGCGCCGGGCCTCGGTCATCAGCGGGGTAAGATCCACCCAGTCGACATGAACCGACACGGGCAGCTCGGGATGGTCACGCCAGTCCGCCGTCGCGCTCAGAAAGGAGCTGTCGACCCTGGCGTGCCAGTCGTTGCCGCGGACCTCCCCCAGCCCCCGGGCGCTGCCCAGGCAGGTGACGCCGAACAGCACGCAGTCGGTCTCCACCGCAATGCGCTCGATGGGTGAAATCTTCTGCGAGGGCGCATCCGGTCGACGCCGGCGGCTGTTGTCATCAGCCGTATCGGAGAGCTGCGAGATGGCCAGCTGCCAGGCGACCAGGTCCAGCCGGTCCGCATGCCAGTTGACCTGCCAGTGCTCCTGATCGGGCCACTCGACGTCTTCAGGGGGCATCTCCTCCAGCCAGACCTGGCCCTGATCGCTGTTGTGCCGCCAGCGTGCGCGAACCAGATCGCCGGCCCGCAGCTCGCCGGCGCCGCTGCCGACACTCACATCCAGCGTCAGCGGCAGCGGCGTATCAGGGGATTTCTGAAACGGCTGGGGCAGCTGCAGCGACAGGCCTTCAAGCGGGGTCTGCACGTGAATCTGCGCCCCGTCGTCGCCCAGCATGATCTGCGCTGTGTAGTCGATCGGACCGTGCACGATGGGAATGATGTTCTCAAGCCCCAGCCAGCCCGCCACCCCTTCGGCGTAGCCACGCCCGGAGATATCAATGCCGCCGTCCATCAGATGCAGGCGCGCCCTGACCGGCCCCTCGAAGACGCGGGCATCCAGCGTGCCGGTAATACTGCTCTGCTGATGGCGATAGCCGTAGTGCACGTTGCCTTCGACATCGGTGACGGTCAGATCCGACTCTTTCGAGTACAGCGTACCGCCATCCAGCCGACCGTCACCGCGGATCGTGACCGCTTCCGGGTCGGTGGTCGGCAGCGAGACATTGACCGAGCCGATCAGACTGCCGCCGGTGCGCCAGGTGTTGAGCGTTTCGCTGAGCGAGCGATCCTCCAGCGGTGCCTGCTGCAGCAGCTCAAGCAGGTTGCCGGCATCACCGGTCACCAGCGCGGACAGGGTAAACCGCTGATCCTTGAGCGACGCCCTTGCCCCGCGTGACACCATGCCCATCAGATTGGCGTGGGTGATCTCGGCATCGAAATTGTTGCCCGCCATGGTGAACCGGCCATCCAGGTCGGTGACCGGCGGCCACCCCTCCTGCCAGGTCATGCTGACGTTACGGGCCTCGACCGACAGTTTGACCCTGTCTTCATCGGGCGCTTCGGGTCGGTCATCGTTGAATACCAGCCGCAGCGCCACCTGCCCTTCGGGAATGTCGGCGCGATGAATGCGCTCATCCAGCCAGACACGCACTTCGGGATCATCAATGGCGTTGACGGGCAGCCACTCCCGCGGGCGCTCGGCCGAAACGTTGTCAAAGGCGACATCCATATTGAAACGCTCCGGCCGACCCGGCGGCGCCGTCAGGGCGAAATCGCCGCGGGCCCGGGCACCGCGACGCTCAAGCTCGATGTCGCTGCCGCCAAAGCGAATCCCGCCATCGTCGTCGACATTGAAGGCAAGCCGGCCGCTGACGTTGTCCAGCGTCCAGGGGGTCAAAAAGACTTCCGGCAGGTTCAGTTCGGTTCGGCGCGCGCCGAACTGCAGCCGTGCATTGAGTCCTTCGGCCGTCAGCCAGCCATCGATCGGCCCGAAGCCGGGAATCTGCTGTACCGGCTGACCCGAGACGTTTTTGAGCGCCGCGCGCGTCTCGACCGGCCCGCCTGCACGGCGGCGAACATTGATACCATCCACACGGCCCGTGAGCGCCATTCCCGACAGCATCCGGCGGCTCTCGTCATCCGGTAGCGGTATGAGATCGGCAATGGCGGTGATGTCATCAAGCGCGAAGGCCGTGGTAGTGACACTGAAGTCGGCAAAATCGTGCGATGCCTCCAGTTGGACCGCCTCGGGCAGCAGCGAGAGCGCACGCCCCTCCCGTGACAGCCCCAGTCGTTCGACGCCGCCGCGCCACTGCCCGCTGTCAGTGCGCTCGAGCCCGGCCTCGAGCGTCAAGTCATTGAGGGTGAACGCCGCATCGCGGTGGCTGCCGACAAGCTCGGCCACATCCAGCGACAGGCGTGTACTCGCCATGTCACCGTCGTGCCAGCCGGCCCACAATGATGCCCCACCGCGGGCACTCAACAAGGCATATTCGGGCCAGAGACCGCCCCAGAGTGCGGCCAGCCGCCGCCCCTGCTCGGCATCGGCCTTGAGCTGCAGTCGTCCGTTCAGCGCTTCGATGTCGTCAAAGCGGCCCGCCAGCGTCATGCCGGGCTCATCGCTGTCCGCCCAGTGCGCCGAGGCCGTCAGGGTTCGTGTGTCCCGTCGGCTGCCGGCAGTGGCCACCCGGTCGATCAACAGCGAGGACGTGGTGACAGCCTCCTCCTCGATGCCGGTCTCGTCGGCCTCCTGCGCCGGCAGACGGGCGTGAAAGTTGATGCGCCCGTCCTGCAGGTCAAGGGACTGCTGCATCAGCGTCTCGACCCAGTCGGTCAGCTGCTCCGGCGTGATATCGACGGTGCCATCGTCGTCATCCTCGCGCGTGGCAGCGCCCCAGCCCCACTGCCCCGGCGCGGTTTCATAAAGGTCGAGGGTGATATCCCGGGCTTCAAGCGATGAGCGTGTCGGTGCCAGCCCCCTCAACAACTCGATGACATCCAGATGGGCGTCCAGCGTGCCCACCGACATCAGCGAGCGGGCGCCCTCGTCGCCATTGAGGTTCAGGTTGCGCAGCGCCACCACCAGCTCGCGCCCGTCCAGCTCGAGTCGCATGTCCTGCCAGCGCACATGGTACTGCGACGGCAGGTCCAGCAGCTCGATTACCTGCTGTTGCAGGGTCGGCTGATTGAGCACGCCAAGGCGCAGCGAGGTGGTCACCGCCGCCAGCAGTACCAGCATCATCGCTACCAGGGTCAGTAGCCAGCGCATCAGGATTCGCAGCGAAGACATGATCACATCAGTACGATGTCGTACTGCTCCTGGCAATAGTGCTGTTCCACCTGAAAGCGGATGGTCTTGCCGATGAAACTCTCCAGATCCGCCACCGCCGTTGACTCCTCTTCATGCAGCCTGTCTACCACGCTCTGGGCGGCCATGACCAGATAGGTCTCCGGCGAATAGGCCCGCTCCTCGCGCATGATTTCACGAAAGATCTCGTAGCAGACGGTCTCCGGCGTCTTGAGGGTGCCGCGCCCCTTGCAGACCGGACACGGCTGGCACAGCACATGCTCCAGACTCTCCCGGGTGCGCTTGCGCGTCATCTGCACCAGGCCCAGCTCGGTCACGCCCGACAGCCGGGTGCGGGCATGATCGCGCTCAAGCGCCTTTTCCAGCACGCGCAGCACCTGTCGCTGATGGTCGCTGTCGAGCATATCGATAAAGTCGATGATGATAATGCCGCCGAGATTGCGCAGCCGCAGCTGTCGCGCAATGCTCGTGGCCGCCTCGAGATTGGTCTTGAAGATGGTCTCCTCGAGGTTGCGATGCCCTACAAACGCACCGGTATTGACATCGATGGTGGTCATGGCCTCGGTCTGATCGATGATCAGATAGCCGCCGGATTTCAGATCGGCGCGGCGCTCCAGCGCCCGCTGCAGCTCATCCTCGACCGAGAAGAGATCGAAGATGGGGCGCTCGCCGGGATAGTACTCGATCCGGGATTCCAGCGCGGGCATCAGTTCCCGGGCGAACGCGCACAGTCGCTCATGATTTTCCCTGGAGTCGATGCGGATACGCTCGATGCCTTCACGCATGACATCACGCAGCGTCCGGGTCGGCAGCGTCAGGTCTTCATAGAGCACGGCCGGCGGGCGCGTCCCGCGCCGGGCCGCATCGATCTTGCGCCACAGCCGGAGCAGATACTGCATGTCGGCGGCCAATGAGGCCTCATCGACGCCTTCGGCCGCCGTGCGAATGATAAAGCCGCCGACCAGTCCATCCCGGGCGCCGGCCTGGGCGTTGACCATGTCACGAAGCCGCTCGCGCTCGGCGTCGTCCTCGATGCGCTGGGAAACCCCGGTATGAGCGGCCCCCGGCATATAGACCAGATAGCGCGAGGGAATGGAGAGCTGGGTGGTCAGCCGCGCCCCCTTGGTGCCCATGGGGTCCTTGATGACCTGAACCACCAGCGACTGCCCTTCGTGGGCCAGTGTTCGGATCGGCGCGGCCTCCTGTCCGGGATGGCCGGCCGGCATCAGCTCATGGGCGTGAATGAAGGCGGTACGGCTCTGACCGATTTCGACAAAGGCCGCCTGCATGCCCGGCAGCACCCGCACGACCTTGCCCATGTAGATATTGCTGACGATGCCCCGGCACTGATCCCGCTCGATCCAGGCCTCCTGAAGCACGCCGTTTTCGACCACCGCCACGCGGGTTTCCATGGGCGTCATGTTGATCAGGATTTCACCGCTCATGACGTCCCCTCCCCGCTGCGCTGACTGTCGGCAAGCCACGGGGCGACCCCCTGACGGGCCAGCAGCTGCGCCGTTTCACAAAGCGGCAGCCCCACAATGCCCGACCAGCTGCCCTCGATGCGCGACACGAACATGGCTGCACGCCCCTGCAGGGCATAACCGCCGGCCTTGTCGCGCCCCTCACCGCTGGCAACATAAGCGCTGATCTCGCGTTCTTCCAGCGCTCGAAAATGAACATCGCTGATCACGCAGGCCGCCAGCAGCCCGGCCGGGCCGGTCACCGCCACGGCACTGATCACCTGGTGCGAGCGTCCCGACAGGTGGCGAAGCCACGCCCGGGCCTGCTCATCGCTCGCCGGCTTGCCCATGATCCGGTCGTCCACGGACAGCGCGGTATCGCCGCCCAGCACCGGCAGCGGCGTGGCAGATGCCTGTTGCCCGGCCAGCGCCTTCTCCCGGGCCAGACGCATGACGTAGTCCTGCGCCGGCTCATCGGGATGCGGGGTTTCATCCAGGTCCACCGGGCAGGCACGGCAGACCACCTCCAGGGTGGCCAGCAGCTCGAGGCGCCGGGGTGACGCCGAGGCGAGAATCAGATCAGGCGATGACATGCGCATGGGGTATCCGAAAAAGGGGGCCGAAAACGCACCCTGATCCACCGAACGGCACTGCGTCTGGCAAACGCGAACGGACAATCAAAGGGAGGCAAAGCGTCGGCGTATGATCTGCATCAGCGTAAACAGCCAGGGCCATAGTATGCCACCCAGCACGGCGGCATAGACAAATTCGAGATGCAGCGGGGCGTTCAGCAACAAGGCCCGCAGCCACTGCTCGAACAGCTGCATCAGTGCCAGCACCAGCGTGACCAGCAGCGCCTGTCGCCAGAGGGCATAGATCCGCATGCGCTGATAGAGCAGCAGCGTCAGAAAGGCAATAATGGCATACATCAGCGCACTCTCCCCCAGCGGCGTGCCCTGCAGCAGATCGATCAGGATACCGACCAGAAAGCCGTGAAAGACGCCCACGCGATACGGGGCAATGATGCACCAGTAGATCAGCACCAGCCCCACCCAGTTGGGCCGCCACAGGAGCCACTCCTCGGGCAGGGGCATGACCTGCAGCATCAGGGCACACAGAAAGGAGAGCGGAATGATCGCGGAATAGCCTCTCATGGACGCGCCTCCCGTCGCGCGGCACGCGCTACCTGAAGCGCGGCATCCACCGCCTCCTGACTCAGCCGGTGACGGGTGCGCTTGAGCTGATCATGGGTAAAGAGCAGCAGGAAATTGCGGCTGCGATCGAGCCGGGCAATGGGCAGCACTTCCACGGTGGCAAAGGGCGTGCCGGCATTGCGTACGACGCGGTTGACGCGCGCCACCGGATACCCCTCGGGAAAGCGACCGGTCAGCCCCGATGTCACCAGCAGATCGCCTTCCCGGATATCGGTGTTGTTGGGCACGTTGTCCAGCGTCAGACGATTGGCCTGGCCGGCACCGCGGGCAATGAAGCGCAGCCCGTTGCGATTGATCTGCACGGGCACCGAATGACTGGCATCGGTAATCAACAGCACCCGGCTCGAATAGCGCGACACCGAAATGACCTGACCGACAAGGCCTGCCGAATCCACCACCGGCTGGCCGTTGTAAACACCGCTTTGCTGGCCGCGGTCAATGATCATCTGCTGCAGAAAGGGATCGTTGTCGAGGGTCAGAAGCCCCGCCGTAATCCAGGGAATCTCCTGGCGCGGCGTGGCCTTCAAGAGATCGCGCAGACGGGCATTTTCTTCGGAGAGACTGGCCATGCGCTGCACGCGCTGTGACAGCGTCAACAGCCGTTCGCGGAGCTGGCGATTGTCGTTGACCAGCCGGGTCTGATCGCTCAGGGCCAGGGATGCCAGACTCAGCCCCCGCGCCGGCAGGCTCACGATCCACTGTACCGGTGCCACCACGGTCGATATCTGGGCGCGCACGTCTTCCATCCAGCTCATGCGCTGATCGGCGAACATCAGAAAGGACGCCAGAATAACGCACAGGATCATTCGGTAGCCGGGAATGGGACCGTGCGAAAAAAGCGGTTTGATAGGCCTTCCTCCCGCGAACCGAATGCAGCCGGCGCAGGGTGTGCGCCGGCTGCCGCTGACATCAGTCGGTCGACAGCAGTTCGAAGGTGTGCTGATCGATCATCTCGAGCGCCTTGCCACCGCCGCGGGCCACGCAGGTCAGCGGTTCTTCGGCAATGATGACCGGCAGGCCGGTTTCCTCGGCGATCAGCTTGTCGATATCGCGCAGCAGACCGCCACCGCCGGTAATCACCAGACCGCGATCGGCGATATCGGAAGCCAGCTCCGGCGGCGACTGCTCCAGCGCGCTCTTGACGACCGCCACGATCGAGGAGAGCGGCTCCTGCAGGGCATCGAGGATCTCGTTGGAGTTCAGGGTGAAGCTGCGCGGCACGCCCTCGGCGAGATTGCGCCCGCGCACGTCGATTTCACGCAGTTCACCGCCCGGCCAGGCGCTGCCGATCTCCTCCTTGATGCGCTCGGCCGTGGCCTCGCCGATCAGGCTGCCGTAGTGGCGGCGCACATAGGCCGTAATGGCCTCGTCAAAGCGGTCGCCGCCCACGCGCACGGATTCGGAGTAGACCACGCCGGACAGGGAGATGATGGCAATTTCGGTCGTGCCGCCGCCGATATCGACCACCATCGAGCCGGTGGCTTCCTCGACCGGCAGACCGGCGCCAATGGCTGCTGCCATCGGCTCCTCGATCAGAAAGACTTCACGGGCGCCCGCCCCTTCGGCGGACTCCTTGATGGCACGGCGCTCGACCTGCGTCGACATGCAGGGAACACAGACCAGGACACGGGGGCTGGGCGTTAAAAAGGTGCTTTGATGCACCTTCCTGATAAAATACTGCAGCATCTGTTCGGTCACGGTGAAGTCGGCAATGACGCCGTCCTTCATCGGACGAATGGCCGTGATGTTGCCGGGTGTGCGTCCCAGCATCCGCTTGGCATCGAGACCGACAGCGGCCACGCTTCTCATGCTGCCGGACTGGCGGATGGCCACGACCGAGGGCTCATCGAGCACGATACCGCGACCACGTACATAAATCAGCGTGTTGGCTGTTCCCAGATCGATCGACAGATCATTGGAAAACAACCCCCGTAAACGTTTAAACATGAAAGTCTTTCACCTGGGCCAGACCGGAACTTGTGCGGATGCAAACGGTATCATCGCCGTCATGATGCGGCAAGCAGCCCGCCTGCCATGCCGCCGCCGCTTATGATACCTTCTTCCTACCACGTGGCCCTGCTTCTTTTTGTTGCTTTATGCAGCCGGATCAAAAGCCGGACAGCCACGCTTTTGCCATCAACCCCTGCATCGTTCAAAGGTAGAACCGCCATGGCTATTGAACACGCCAATGTTCTGCGCGCTGCGCATCTGGCTCGTCTGGGCGTGACCGATGCCCAGGCCGAACGCTACGTCGATGATCTGTCCCGCATTCTCGAGATGGTCGACCGGCTTGCCGAAATCGATACCGACGGCGTGGCGCCGCTGTCCCATCCGCTGGACGCCACCCAGCCCCTGCGTGCCGACGAGGCGATCGAGGCCGACCGCCGCGACAGCTTCCAGCGCATTGCCCCGGCCACGCAGGACGGGCTCTATCTGGTACCGCGCGTGGTCGAATGATCGACCCGAGCGCACCTGACCGGCCCGAGACCCGACAGATCATGGACGCTGCCCCGACCAGGGGCGGCCAAGGAGTAACAACCCCTCATGCATGACAAGACACTTGCCGAACTGGCCCGCGGCCTGGCTGCCGGTGATTATTCCAGTCGCGAGCTGACGACCTCGCTGCTCGAGCGCATCGAGCGCCTTGACCCGGCGCTCAACAGCTTTATCACGGTCACCGGCGAGCAGGCGCTCGACGCCGCCGATGCCGCCGATACCCGACGCCACCAGGGCGAGGCCGGCATTCTCGACGGCCTGCCGCTGGCCTACAAGGACATCTTCTGCACCGAGGGCGTGCGCACCAGCGCCGGCTCGAAGATGCTGGACAATTTCATTGCGCCCTATAACGCCACGGTCGTCGAAAAACTGCGCCACGCCGGCACGGTCAGCCTTGGCAAGACCAACATGGATGAGTTCGCCATGGGCTCCTCCAACGAAAACAGCTTCTACGGCCCGGTCAAAAACCCCTGGAACCCGACGCTGGTACCCGGCGGCTCCTCGGGCGGCAGTGCGGCCGCCGTGGCAGCCGGTCTCGTGCCGGCCGCGCTGGGCACCGACACCGGCGGCTCGATTCGCCAGCCGGCCGCGTTTTGCGGCATTACCGGGCTCAAGCCCACCTACGGGCGCATCTCGCGCTACGGCATGATCGCCTATGCCTCGAGCCTGGATCAGGCCGGCCCCATGGCGCGCACGGCCGAAGACTGCGCGATGCTCATGAACGCCATGGCCGGCCACGATGCGCGTGATTCCACCAGCGTTGCCCGCAACGTCCCCGACTACACCCAGGATCTGGACAAGCCACTTCATGGCCTCAAGATCGGCCTGCCGGTGGAGTATTTCGGCGAGGGTCTGACCCCCGAGATCGAAACGGCCATCCGCGAGGCCGTGAAGGTCTACGAGTCGCTCGGCGCGCAGGTCATTGACGTCAGCCTGCCCCATACCCGCCTGGCGATTCCGGCCTACTACGTCATTGCGCCGGCCGAGGCCTCCTCCAACCTGTCGCGCTATGACGGCGTGCGCTTCGGCCATCGCTGCGAGGACCCGACCGATCTCGAGGATCTTTACAAGCGCACCCGCGCCGAAGGCTTCGGCGACGAGGTCAAGCGCCGCATCCTGATCGGCACTCATACCCTCTCCGAGGGCTTTTTCGACGCCTACTACCGCAAGGCGCAGCAGGTTCGCCGCCTGATCCGTCAGGACTTTCTGGACGCCTTTGCCCGGGTGGACGTGCTCATGGGCCCGGCCGCACCGACGACGGCCTTCGAGCTGGGCGCCAAGGCCGACCCGGTGCAGATGTATCTGCAGGACATCTACACCATCGCCACCAACCTGGCCGGTATCCCGGGTATCAGCGTGCCGGCCGGTCTGGCCGACAATCGCCCGGTCGGGCTTCAGATCCTGGGGCCGCATTTTGGTGAGGCCCACCTTCTCAACGTGGCGCATGTCTATCAGCAGGCCACGGACTGGCATCAGCGCCGGCCCGAGATCAAGGAGTAATACAACATGCAGTGGGAAGTCGTGATCGGGCTTGAAGTCCACGTGCAGCTGTCGACCTGCTCGAAAATCTTTTCCGGCGCCTCGACCGCCTTCGGGGCCGAGGCCAACACCCAGGCCTGCGGTATCGACCTGGGCCTGCCGGGCACGCTGCCGGTGCTCAACGAAAACGCCGTGGCCATGGCGGTGCGCTTTGGCCTGGCCATCAATGCCGAGATTCCCGAGTACTCGGTATTCGAACGCAAGAACTACTTCTATCCCGACCTGCCCAAGGGCTACCAGACCAGCCAGATGGCGCATCCGGTGATCGGTCGCGGCGAGGTCGACATCACGCTGGGCGATGGCACGGTCAAGACCGTGCGCATTCATCATGCCCACATGGAAGAAGACGCCGGCAAGTCGCTGCACGAGGACTACAGCGGCATGACCGGCATCGACCTCAACCGCGCCGGCACGCCGCTTCTGGAGATCGTCTCCGAGCCCGACATGCACAGCGCCGAGGAGGCCTCGGCCTATATTCGCGCCCTGCACGCCATCGTGACCTATCTGGGCATCTCCGATGGCAACATGGCGGAAGGCTCGATGCGCTGCGACGTCAACGTCTCGCTGCGCCCGAAGGGCCAGGAAACACTCGGCACCCGCGCCGAGATCAAGAACGTCAACTCCTTTCGCTTTGTCGAGCGCGCCATCGCGTTCGAGATCGAGCGCCAGAGCGAGATTCTCGAGGAAGGCGGCGTTGTCGTTCAGGAAACGCGTCTCTACAACCCGGACCTGGACGAGACCCGTTCGATGCGCACCAAGGAGGAAGCCAACGACTACCGTTACTTCCCCTGCCCGGACCTGCTGCCGCTGATGCTGGATGAGGCCTATGTCGAGCATCAGCGCTCGCTGCTGCCGGAGCTGCCCAGCGAAAAGCGCCAGCGCTTTGTCGATGCACTGGGGCTGTCGCCCTACGACGCTGACGTTTTGACCGGTTCGCGAGCGCTGGCCGAATATTTCGAAGCCGTGCAGCAGCACTGTGGCGATGCCAAGCTGGCCGCCAACTGGGTGCAGGGCGATCTGCTCGGCCGGCTCAACCGTGACGGCCTCGACATTACCGAAAGCCCGGTCAGCGCCGAACAGCTGGGCGGTCTGCTCATGCGCCTGGTGGATGACACCATCAACGGCAAGGCGGCCAAGCAGGTCTTTGCCGATCTGTGGGAGTGCAGGGGCGAGACGGCCGACGAGATCATCGAGTCCCGCGGCCTCAAGCAGGTCACCGATACCAGCGCGATCGAATCCCTGTGCGATCAGGTCATCGCCGACAATCCGGTGCAGGTCACCCAATATCGCGAGGCGACCGAGGACAAGCGCGGCAAGATGATCGGCTTTTTCGTCGGCCAGGTCATGAAGGCCTCACGCGGCACGGCCAACCCGCCGCAGGTCAACGCCATGCTCAAGGAAAAGCTCGACGCCCTGCTCTGACCCCACCGTGCCGGGTCGTTGACATTCCCGGCCGTCAATGTGGAACGTCAAGTCAAAAAAAGGGGGCGCCCATCGGCGCCCCCATTTTTGATTACCCTGATCGACACACTGTCGAGTGACGTGCGCTCTGCCGTCTTACTCCTCGACGGGCGGCGTCGGCAGAATGCACATGTCGTGCACTTCCACGCTTTTGGGCTGGGTAAGCGCGAAGATCACCGACCGCGCGATGTCATCCGATGTCAGCGCATCCTCCTGCGGATCATCGAAAAAGGGCGTATCCACCACGCCCGGCTCGATCAGCGTGACCCGCATGCCGCTGCCCTTGACCTCTTCACGCAGGTTGTAGGCCATGCTCTGAACAGCGCTTTTGGTCGCCCCGTAAAAGGAGCCCGGCATCACCCGACGCCCGGCGACCGAACCGGTAATCAGCACGTGCCCGCGCGTCTTTTTCAGTTCGGCCATGGCGGCCCGTACCGTCAGCGCCGGCCCCAGCACGTTGGTCAACAGCACTTCGCGCCACTCTTCCGGGTCGCTGCCGCCATAGCCGCGCCCTTCAAGACCGCGCCCGGCGTTGGCAAAGACCGCATCCAGCCCGCCAAAATGCTCGACGACCGACGCGACCAGCTGCTCCTGCGCCTCCCAGGACTGCACGTTGCAGGTAAAGGCCATTGAGCGCACGCCATACTCCTGCTCGATCGATTCGGCCAGCGTCTCGAGGCGTTTGGTACTGCGTGCGGCCAGGGCCACATTGTAACCGGCCTGTGCCGCGTGGCGGGCGCTGGCCTCACCGATGCCGGTCGAGGCGCCCGTAATCAAAAGCGTTGGATTGGCCATCTCTGTCTCCTGTGCGTTCAGGTCAATATGATCCGGCTGTCGTATCATGTGCCCCGAGTCTGGCAATCCGGGCTCGAGGGCGCCACCCGGAATGTGACTCTGCCGGCTCGCACCGGGTGACATCACGCCGCGCCGTTGTGCCCTGCCACCATGACAGCGACGGTGCTTTTCAGCTATCCTGGTGTAACCCGTTTTATTGCCCTGTATCAATCAATGACCTGTCGTTCACACCGGGACCGTCAGGTGACCACAACAATGGATGTCGGTCGCAACCGCGCGTCAGACAAGGAGAGATTCATGACCGGCCTGACGTCTCCGATCGTCGAACGCCAATCCGCACGGGACTACCCGGCCGCCTCGCTCAACGAGGCCCTGCATGCCACCCTGGTGCACGCCCTCGAGGATGAGGGGCACAAGGGCATGATCCGTGATGCCATCGATCATCACCTGGCAGCCGCCGGCGGCTATCTGCGCGCACGGCTGGGCTATCACACCGGCCGGGCCCTGGGACTGGCCCATGACGAAGCCCTGACCTGCGCCTGCATCAGCGAGCTTTTGCACAACGCCTCGCTCATCCATGACGATGTGCTGGATCACGACAGCATGCGTCGCGGCCAGCGCAGCGTCTGGCGCGTCTGGAACGAGGGCGTGGCGATCTGTCTGGGGGATCTGTTCATCTCGGCCGCCTACGGCCTGATGGCC
Source organism: Kushneria sp. AK178 (assembly GCF_053903105.1). NCBI lineage: Bacteria > Pseudomonadati > Pseudomonadota > Gammaproteobacteria > Oceanospirillales > Halomonadaceae > Kushneria > Kushneria sp. AK178. Next base: position 2,199,582 of record NZ_CP096381.1, read on the forward strand.
GGACTGAGCGGGCGCGCCGCCCATCTGCCCGCGCTGCTGTCGTGCGTGCACGATCACGTGCAGCACACCATTCACGGCCAGGCCGACTGTTTCGGGCTGGCCCTGAACGCCGAGGCCGATTTCGAGCAGTGCAGCCGGGCCGCCTGCGGCAAGTCCGGCCCGCTGTTTGCGCTGGCGCTGGAAGCACCGCTGCTGCTGACCGGCCATGACGGTGCGGTCGACAGCGCCCGGCAGGCGGCGCTGTCGTTTGCCACCATCTACCAGCTCATCGATGACATCGAGGATTTCGACAGCGACATGACCGACCAGCACCAGGGGGCCTGCAACATGCTTCACGCCCTGAGCCGACGCGGCGATGCCGCGCCCATGGCCTCGGCCCGGGCCTACGGCCGTCACCATCTGGACCGGGCACGCCAGCTGGCCGACACCCTGCCCGAGGGCTGCGGTCACGCCCTGACCGACGAAGCCCATCTTCTCGAGGAGAAACTGATGCGCGTGACGGGAGACGCCTCATGAGCCGGGCACTGGTCATCGGCGGCGGCTTCGGCGGCATGGCGGCCGCCCTGCGCGCACGCAAAAAGGGCTACGACGTTACGTTGATCGAGCGCTGCGACGCGCTGGGCGGTCGTGCCCAGGTCTTTACCGATCAGGGCTTTCGCTTTGATGCCGGACCCACGGTCATCACCGCGCCCTTTCTGTTCGAGGAGCTCTTCGAGCTGTTCGGCAAGCGGCTGGCAGACTATGTCGAGATGGTGGCGCTGGATATCTGGTATCAGTTCTATTTCCAGAATGGCCGCACCTTTGACTACGGCACCGACATGTCGGCAACGCTGGCCAGCATTCGTCGCTTCAACGAGCGCGACGTTCAGGGCTATCAGAACCTTTTGAAGACCTCGAAGGAGATCTTCGAGATCGGCTTCGAGCAGCTGGCCGACCGCCCCTTCCATCGATTCTCGACCATGGCCGAGCAGATCCCGGCGCTGTTGCGACTGAAAAGCTATCGCTCGGTGTGGCAGATGGTCTGCGCCCATATCGAGGACGACAGCCTGCGCCAGGCCTTCTCGATTCCACCGCTGTTGGTCGGCGGCAACCCGTTTCGCACCACCAGCATCTACGGCCTGATCCCCTGGCTGGAGCGCAAGTGGGGCGTACACTTCCCGATGGGCGGCACCGGCGCGCTGGTGGCGGCACTCGAAAAGCTGATGCGCGATGTCGGCATCACCATCGAGACCGGCACCACTGTAAAACGCATTCTGAGCGAGCACGGTCGCGCCAACGGCGTCGAGCTTGAAAGCGGCGAGAAGCTGCCGGCGGAGGCGGTCATCAGCAACGCCGATGCCGCGCATCTCTACACCCACATGGTTAATCAGGTCTCGACCAGCGCGAAGCTCAAGCTGGCCGGCGCCCGCTACTCGATGGGCCTGTTCGTGCTTTATGTGGGCACCAACCGCCAGTTCCCCCAGGCCGAGCACCACACCATCTGGATGGGAGCGCGCTATCGCGACCTGCTCGAAGACATCTTCGAGCATCGCGTGCTGGCCAGCGACTTCTCCCTCTACGCGCATCGCCCGACCGCCACCGACCCCTCCTTTGCCCCGCCCGGGTGTGACTCGTTCTACATCCTCGCCCCGGTGCCCAACCTGCAGGGCGATGTGGACTGGTCGCGTGAAGGCGACAGACTCGGGGATGCCATTATCGATGCGCTGGATCGCACCACCATGCCGGGCTTTCGCGAATCGATCGTCACCCGTTTTCACATGACGCCGCAGGATTTCAGCGAGCGCTACCTGTCGATGCACGGCACCGGCTTTTCGATTGCGCCCATCTTCCGTCAGTCGGCCTGGTTTCGCTTTCACAACAAAAGCGAAGTGCTGGACAATCTCTATCTCACCGGGGCCGGCACCCACCCGGGCGCGGGGCTGCCGGGCGTGCTCTCCAGCGCCCGGGTCGTGGATCACCTGCTGCCGGAGGCCGGTTCGTGACGGCACAGCCCGACACCGCCGAGGCCATTCTGGCGCGACACGGCAAGTCGTTTCGCTTTGCCAGCTACTTCATGGAGCGCGACGATGCCCACGACGCCGCGCTGTTGTACATGGCCTGTCGCGAGCTGGATGATCTGGCCGATCAGGACATGCCCACCGAGGCCGAAAACGCCGGGGCACACCAGCGCCTGATGATGATTCGTCAGGAGCTGCTGGCCGGCGCCGGCAGCGACCCGATCACCCATGTGCTGATCGATCTGCGCGAACGCCGCGGCCTGGATACCCGCGCCGCCGTGGCCCTGATCGACGCCCTGATCGAGGACGTGCGCACGCCGGCCCTGATTCAGGATGAGCGTGGTCTGATGCGCTACTGCTACGGCGTCGCCGGCGCCGTGGGCGTATTGATGTGCCCGGTGGTGGGCGCCGATGACAGCGCCATCCCGCACGGCATCGATCTGGGCCTGGCGATGCAGATGACCAACATCGCCCGCGACGTGCGCGAGGACGCCGAGATGGGCCGGCGCTACCTGCCGGCCGACTGGGTCGGCCATCTAACGCCTGAGGAACTTGCTCATGCCGACAGCGAGCAGCGCGAGCGGGTCGCCCACGCGGTGGATCGTCTGCTGACCCGGGCCGAGGCCTACTACACCAGTGCCGCCGATGGCTTTAACCGCATCCCGGGCAGGAACCGGCGCGCCATCGCGGTGGCCGCCGACGTGTATCGTGCCATCGGTTGTCGCCTGCGCCGCGAGCGGCTGGCCTGGTGGCAGGGCCGTGTCCATGTCTCCCTGCCCGGCAAGCTGTGGCTCGCTACGCGCCGCCTGAGTGGCCGCGGCACCATTCAGGGCAGCGGCACTCACGGTCACGACGCCGAGCTGCATCGCCATATCAGCGATCTGCCCGGCGCCCACGCGCCCGGCGGGTCATGAGTTTCCAGCACTTCGATCTCGTGATTCTCGGCGGCGGCTGCGCCGGGCTGAGTCTCGCCTATCGACTGGCCCGTCACGATCGGCCGCCGCGTACGCTGATCATCGACCCGCGCAGTAACTACACCAACGACCGTACCTGGTGCGGCTGGCCGGTCACGACTCACCCCTTTCAGGACGAGATCCGCGAGCGCTGGCACCGCCTGACGCTGCATACCCAACAGGGCAGCACCACCGTGGAAAGCCGGCGCTACCCCTACGAGATGCTGGAAGCCGAGCGCTTTTATGCGCGCACGCTTGCGGCCATCGACGCCCATCCGGACATCACTCGACTCAAGGGTCGCGCTGTAGGGATCGAGGATCGCGATGACGGCGTGACCGTGACGCTGGAAAGCGGTGAGACGGTTCAGGCGCGCTTTGGCGTGGATACCCGGCCGCATCCGCAGCCGCTGGTCTCGCCCTGGCTGTGGCAGGACTTTGCCGGCATCAACGTCCAGGCCGACAACATGCCCCGGCACGCCGAGCTGATGGATTTTCGCGTGGGGAATGATCCGCACGCCGGCATCGATTTTCTCTATGTGCTGCCCTACGCCCCCGATCAGGCGCTGTTTGAGTGGACCCGCTTTGGCCGACCGCCCACCGACCCGGCCACGCTCGAGCGCAAGCTGGAAGCCCATCTCGATGCACGCTTTGGTGCGGACGGCTGGCAGGCCCTGCGCCGGGAAACCGGCACGCTGCCCATGGCGCCGCCCACGCGCGTCAGCGGCCGCTCGATGGTCGCCGCCGGTGCCTACGGCGGCGCCATGCGCGCCGCCACCGGCTACGCCTTTCACGCCATTCAGCGCTGGGCCGATGACTGCGTCGAAGCCCTGCTGGCCGGTCAGCCGCCGGTGGGCGCCCGGCCGGGGCGTATCCTGCCGCATCTGGATCGCATCTTCATGAGCACGCTGGCGCGCCACCCCGAGCGCGCCCCCGAGTTCTACCGGCTGCTGTTTGAAAACGCCCCCACCGACCGTCTGATCCGCTTTTTGAGCGGCGTACCCGGCGTGTGGGATACGCTGCGCGTCATGAATGCCCTGCCCTGGGCGCCGCTGATCGGAAGCACACTGCGCCATGCCCTGCCTGCCAGAGCATGAGTGGCCCCTCCCGAGCCTCTATCCCGGGTGGCGCTGCAATTTGCGACGCGCTTGCGTAGTATCAACCGATATTTCCAGCCCCGTCAGAGCCGCTCGACCATGACCGACACCCCTGCCCCCGGCATCGCCGAGGCACGCCAGTTTCTGGACGCCCACCCCGACATCACCCGGATCGATGTACTGATCAGCGATCTCAACGGCGTGTTGCGCGGCAAGCGCATCCCCCGCGCGAGTCTGGAAGCGGCCTATACCAGCGGCGTCAATCTGCCCGCCTCCATCTTCGCGCTGGATATCACCGGCAATACCGTGGAAGAGACGGGGCTGGGGCTCGACAGCGGCGATGGCGATCGCGCCTGCCTGCCGATTCCCGGCACGCTGGTGCCGGTGTCGTGGCATCAGCGCACGCCCACCGCGCAGCTTTTGATGACCATGGTCGAGCCGGACGGCAGCGGCTGGCACGCCGATCCGCGTCAGGTGCTCTCGCATGTACTGGAAGGTTTTACCCGGCAGGGGCTGACGCCGGTGGTGGCCATCGAGCAGGAATTCTATCTGCTGGATACCGAGCGCAACGACCGCGGCCGGCCCCAGCCGCCGCGCTCGCCGCTGACCGGTGAACGGGCGCGCTCCAGCCAGCTCTACTCGATCAGCGAGCTTGATGAGTACGCCGATTTCATCGATGCCATTCACGACGCCTGCGACCGCCAGGGACTGCCGCTGGATACCGCACTCAAGGAGTGCGCGCCGGGCCAGTTCGAGATCAACCTGCGCCACCGCAATGACGCCCTGCGCGCCTGCGATGATGCCGTCATGCTCAAGCGCGCCATCAAGAGTGTGGCGCAGCAGCAGGGGTTTGAAGCGACCTTCATGGCCAAGCCCTGGGGCGATGAGGCCGGCAGCGGCACCCATGTTCACGTCAGCCTGCTGGATGAAAACGGTCGCAACGTCTTTGCCGCTGCCGACGGCGACCCGATGGGCAGTCAGGCGCTGCATCAGGCGATTGCCGGCGTGCTGGATCTGATGCCGGCCTCGATGGCGGTCTGTGCGCCCAACCTCAATGCCTTTCGCCGCTTCCAGCCCGGCCTTTACGTGCCGATGGCGCCCTCCTGGGGGTTCGATAACCGCTCGGTCGCGGTGCGCATTCCGTCAGGGCCGACCGCGGCCACGCGGCTGGAACATCGCGTCGCCGGGGCGGACGTCAACGTCTATCTGCTGTGCGCGGTGCTGCTGGCCTCGATGGCCCACGGCCTCGACGAACGACTCACGCCGCCGCCGGCGATCGAGGGCAACGCCTATACGCAGCTCGACGCCACCCTGCCGGACGCCTGGGGCGTGGCGCTGGCGCTCTGGATGGAAAATGAGGTGCTTGGCGAGCGGCTCGGCCAGGATTTTCAGCATATCTACTACGCCAACCGCCAGGCCGAGCGGTCGCTGGCACAGCGCACCGTCAGCGCGCTGGAGTACGACTGGTATCTGCGGCTGGTCTAGACGTCGATATTGCTGTCCTCTATCCCAGACGCAGCAGCACGACGCCAGTCAGGATGATCACCCCCGCTGTCAGGCGCTGACGGCTCAGCCGTTCGCCCAGAAAGAGCGTCGAAATGGCCAGCGCAAAGAGCACGCTGGATTCACGCAGCGCCGCCACCAGGGCGATCGGCGCCTGACTCATGGCCCAGATGGTCGCGCCGTAGGCGGCCATCGACATGGCGCCGCCCAGCAGGCCAATGCGGTAGTGCCCGGCAATGGCGGCCAGCGTCTGCCGCCCGCGCAGCCCCCACAGCAAAAGCCCCATGCACAGCCCGTTGAGCGCGAACAGCCACAGCACATAGCCGATGGCATCACAATTGGCCCGGGCACCCAGCCCGTCACTGAGCGTGTAGGCGGCGATAAATGCCGAGGTGACCAGTGCATTGATCAGGCCCGCCCGGGGTAACCGGGTAGCGCCGGCGCCGCGTACGGCCATCCACCAGATGCCGCCACTGAGCAGCATCACGCCCGCATACCCCAGTGGTGAAGGATGATCCCCCAGCGCCAGCAGCCCCACCAGCGCCACGATCAGCGGCGCCGAGCCGCGGGCGATGGGGTACACCTGACCGAAATCACCGCGGCCATAGGCGCGCGCCAGAAACACGTTATAGCCCACATGCAGTACCGCCGAGAGCAAAAGCCAGGGCCAGGCGGCCGCATTCGGCAAACGGACCAGCGGCAGCAGGACCAGCGCCGGCACACCGGCCCCCACCTGAATGAGCGTGACCGCCAGCAGCCGATCGAGTCCGATACGCACCAGCGCATTCCAGCCGGCATGCAGGGCGGCCGCGCCCAGCACGACGGCAAAGACCTCCGGACTCATGACGCCTTACTCGACAGCCGGCATTCTGTCATCACATGCCCAGCCGGTCGCGCAGGGCGTAGTACCAGGCCCCCATGGCGGAAAACGGCACGGCAAAGCGCCGTCCGCCAGGAAACGGCAGGTGCTGGATATCGGCAAAGGCGTCAAAGCGCTCGCTGTCACCCTTGATGATCTCGCCGACCAGCCGCCCGGCCAGATGCGCGGCCGTCACGCCGTGACCGGAGTAGCCCTGGGCGTAGTAGACGTTGTGGTTGAGCCGGCCGAACTGCGGCAGCCGATTGAGGGTCATCAGGAAGTTGCCGCTCCAGGCGTAATCAATCTTCACGCGCTCAAGCGCCGGAAAGGTCTTCAGCATCTTGGGGCGAATGGCGCCCTCGATACTGGCCGGATCGCGCCCGCCGTAGGTGACGCCGCCGCCATAGATCAGACGCCGGTCGGCGGAGAGGCGATAGTAGTCGAGCAGATAATTGCCGTCCTCGACGGCGCGATCGGTGGGCAGCAGCCGCATCGCCGTGGCTTCATCAAGTACCTCGGTGGCGATCACCTGGGTACCGCAGGGCATGGAACGGTCGGACAGCTCGGGCACCACATCGCCCAGATAGGCATTGCCGGCGATGACGGCGCGCTCGGCCTCAATCACACCGCCCGCGGTATGAATCCTTACCCGTTCGCCATGTTCCAGCCGCGTCATGGGCGAGTGTTCGAAGAGTTGCCCGCCGAGCGATTCAAACGCCGCCGCCTGCCCCAGCACCAGGTTGAGCGGGTGCAGATGGCCGCCGGTGTGATCCAGCAGCGCCCCCTTGTAGCGAGGGCTGCCGATCTCGCGGTGATAGGCCTCGCCTTCCAGCAGCTCCAGCGCCCGGTGGCCGTATTTTTCCCACAGCGTCCTGTGGTGTCTGAGCGCGGCGAGCTGCCTGTCGTTGCAGGCGGCAAAGAGATTGCCGTTTTTGAGATCGCACCGAATGCCATACTGCTCGATGCGCTCGCGAATGATGCGGTTGCCCTCGAACGCCATGTCGCCCAGCGCCTGCGCCGAGGCCTCGCCAAAGCGCGCCTCGATCATGTCCATGTCGCGGCTGTAGCTGTTGACGATCTGACCGCCGTTGCGGCCGCTGGCCCCAAACCCCACGCGCTGCGCCTCGAGCACCGCGACGCGAAAGCCCTGTTCGGCCAGGTGCAGGGCGCTGGAAAGTCCGGTAAAGCCGGCGCCCACCACGCAGACATCCACATCCATCTGCCCCGAAAACGCCGGACGCTCGGGGGCAGGGTTCATGGTGGTTTCGTAGAGCGAGCGGGCATGGCCGTTGCGTTGAGTCGATTCGAAGTCAGGCTGGGTCATGACAATCTACCGTGCAGACGGCCCGAGCGGGCCGTCGGAAGTTAGCGACTGCGCATCTCATTGTTGAGCTGCGAGAGCGTGCCAAGCTGCGCCGTGTCGATCAGCGGCACAAATACCAGCCGCGAACGTTCTTCGTCACTGAGCTGCGAGGGCGGCCTTTTCAGGGCGTCATCGAGCCGGTCGAGCGCCGCTGCATTGGGCGTGGCGTAGAAGGTGTAGTTGCTGATGCGCGCGGCCACATCGGGGCGCAGGGTGTAGGCAATGAACTGCTGCGCCAGCGCCGGATGCGGCGCCCGCTTCGGGACCACCAGGGTGTCGATACCGCGCTGGCTGCCCTCTTCGGGCACGAAAAAGCGCAGATGGCCGTAGGTCTCCGGGTCTTCGGCCTGACGCCAGGCCAGATCACCGTTATAGGTCATGCCCATGGCGCTGACGCCGCGCACGATCTGATCGATAGAGGCGGTGCTGTCGGTAAAGCCGATGAAGTTCGAGCGTTTTTTGGTCTTCATCAAATGCCGCGCGCTCTCCACCCACTGATCCTGTTGCGTGCAGTCAAAGCCGTGACCGAGCGAGGCGCAGGCGGCGCCGAACAGCACCTGCGGATCGCCGCCCAGCAGGGTAAAGGGCGCATCCGGGTTCACGTCCGGATCAAACAGCGCCGACCAGCGGCGCGGCACGTCATCCAGTACCCGGCTGTCGTAGACAATGCCGGTCACGCCCCACTGATAGGGCACGCTGTAGCGATTGCCCGGATCATAGGCGGGGTCCTGAAATTCGGGCAACAGGTGCTCGAGCCCCGGAAGACGGTCATGATCCAGCGGCTGAATCAGATCTGCCGCGACCAGACGCGGCACGAAATAGTCGGTGGGCACGACGACATCGTACTGGGCGTCGCCGCCACTGCGCAGTTTGGTGAACATCTCGGCGTTGGAGGTGAAAAAGTTCTGCACGACATGCACGTCATGCTCGCGCTCGAAATCCTCAAGCACGTCGGGCGGCATGTACTCCGTCCAGTTGAAGAGATAGAGCGTATCGGCGCGCTGTTCCCCGGCATTGACGGCCAGACTTGCTCCGACCAGACCTGCCCCGGCCAGCATCAGGACACCCGCCCGCCACCAGCGTGATCGTGTCATTGTGGTTTCTCCCTTGATGATCCCTTTACGGGTCTTGTTGTGTGGTTCAGGGCCTAGACGCGCAGCAGCAGATGCTCCCGCTCCCAAGAGCTGATCACCCGGTAGTAGGCCAGATGCTCGGCGCGCTTGACGGCCAGGTAGCTCTTGACGAAGCGCTCGCCGAGCACCTCCGCCAGCGCGTCACAGGCATCAAGGGCATCCAGCGCCGGGCCGACATCGTTGGGCAGCGCAATGCCACCGTTCCAGGCCCCGCCGGTCAATGGTGGACGCGCCGCGAGCTGCTGCGTCATGCCCAGATAGCCACAGGCCAGCGAAGCGGCCATCACCAGATAGGGATTGGCATCGGCGCCGGGCAGGCGATTCTCGACCCGCGTGGCCTCGGCATTGCCCACCGGCACCCGCAGCCCCACGGTGCGGTTGTCGTAGCCCCACTCCACGTTGGTCGGCGCCGAGCCGCCGTACTCGTTGGGCATCAGCCGCCGCCAGGAGTTGACGTTGGGCGCGAAAAACGGCATCGCCGCCGGCATATGGGCCTGCAGCCCGCCGATGTAGTGCATGAAGAGCTCGCTGGGCTGGCCGTTGTCGCCGGCAAACAGATTGGCGCCGCTGTCGCGATCCACCAGGCTCTGATGCAGGTGCATGGCGCTGCCCGGCTCGTTGGCCATGGGCTTGGCCATGAAGGTGGCGTACATGCCGTGGCGCAGCGCCGTTTCGCGCAGGGTGCGCTTGAAGATCACCACCTGATCGGCCAGATAGAGCGGATCGCCGTGCTGGAAGTTGACTTCCATCTGTCCGGCGCCCTCCTCGTGAATGAGGGTGTCGATGTCGAGCTGCTGCGCCTCGCAGTAGTCATACATCTCCTCGAACAGCGGGTCGAACTCGTTGACCGCATCGATGGAAAACGACTGCCGCCCGCTCTCCTGACGACCGGAGCGGCCGATCGGCGGCTCCAGCGGATAGTCCGGGTCGGTGTTGGTCTTGACCAGATAGAACTCGACTTCCGGGGCGATGACCGGCTTCCAGCCGCGCGCCTCATAAAGCGCCAGCACGCGCTTCAATACATGGCGCGGCGCGATCTCGACCGGCTCGCCGTTCATGTAGTAGCAGTCATGAATGATCTGGGCAGTGGGGTCCTCCGCCCAGGGCACCAGATAGGCCGCGGCCGGGTCGGCAATCAGCTGCATGTCGAGCTCGGCGGCGTTCCAGAAGCGCAGGGCGCTGTCATCGGGATAGCCGCCGGTCACCGACTGGATAAAGATCGAGTCCGGCAGGCGCGGCCGGCCACCGTTGAGATACTTGCCGGCGGGCATGATCTTGCCCTTGAGAATACCGGTCAGGTCGCTGACCAGACACTCCACCTCGGTGATGCGGTGCTCTTCGAACCAGTCCGTCAGTACCACCGGACGATGCTTTAGCGTCATGTCGGCCTCCTCAGCCGAACCTGATCACAGCCATGCAAAGGCGGCCCGTCCTCGGGCAGACAGCCCCTGCCCCTTTATCGGGACTGCACCTCATTCCACAGCTGCTGATAGCGCTGCAGATCCTGTCCGGACAGCGTCGGCGTGAATTTAAGCCGCGCCATGTCCTCATCGCTGGGCTGGGATGGCGGCGTCTGCAGCACGTCATCAAGATGCTCGACGGCGGCCTCATTGGGGGTGGAATAGAAGGTGTAGTTGGCAAGCTGCGCGCCGACCTGAGCCTCCAGAATGAAGTTGATGAACTCGTGCGCCAGCTCCGGATGCGGGGCACGCGCCGGAATCGCCATGGAGTCCACCCACAGCTCCGAGCCCTCTTCCGGGATCACGAACTCGGTGTTGGCGTAGCCTTCCGGGTCATCCTCGCGGTACTGGAGATAGTCGCCGTTGTAGGTCACGCCGAGTGCGTTGACCCCGCGCGTGACCTGGCCCAGCACCGGCGTGGAGTCGGTAAAGCCGGTGAAGTTGCGGCGATGCTTGGTCTTGAGCATCAGTCTGGCAGCCTCGACCATGTCCTCCTGCGCGGTGCAGTCATAGGGCTTGCCCAGAAACGCACAGGCCGCCCCGAACATGACCTGGCCATCCTTGAGCATCGAAAACGGCTGATCATCGTTGACCGACTCGTCAAAAATCATCGACCAGCTCGGCCGGGCGTCCGGGAAGGTGTCGGTATCCACGATCAGCCCGGTCGAGCCCCACAGATAGGCGGCGGTGTACTCATTGCCCGGGTCATAGGGCGGATCGACGAAGCGCGCCATGAGGTTGTCCATGTTGGGCAGCTTCGAGCGGTCCAGCGGCTGCAATAGTCCGGCCTCGATCATGCGCGGCACGAAATAGTTCGACGGCATCACGACGTCGTACTGCGACACCCCACCGGCCTGCAGCTTGGAGTACATTTCGCCCAGCGAGCCGTAGTAGTTCTGCACCACCTCAACGTCGTATTTCTCCTCGAACGCCTCGATGATCGCCGGGTCCATGTAGTCGGTCCAGTTGAAGACGTAGAGGCGGTCGGCCGCGCCGGCATGGCCGGAGAACATGACGGCGGCAACAGCACCGGCCAGCAGGGCCGGGCGGGGTGAGAAAAGCGTCATTGGCAGTGTCCCTTCAATGATGGTGATGATTGATTTTGCAGTTTTTATGGTACCGCCGCCCCGCTCAGGCGCGGCGACGGTTGAACAGCAGACTGAGTACGGCCACCAGCGCCACCGAGGCGATCATCAGCGTGGCGATGGCGTTGATCTCCGGCGAAATCCCGCGGCGGATCGCGCCCCAGATATAGATCGGCAGCGTCGCGCTTTCCGGCCCCGCCGTAAAGAAGCTGATGACGAAATCATCCACCGACAGCGTAAACGACAGGAAAAACGCCGACAGCAGCGCCGGCTTGAGCGTGGGCAGAATGAAATGGATCACCCGCTGCGCGGGGCTGGCGTAGAGATCCTTCGCGGCATCAAAGAGCGTGGCATCCAGCCCCACAAAGCGGGAATAGACGATCAGCGCCACAAACGGGATCTGGAAGGTGACATGGGCGATTACCATGGTCGCAAGCCCCGGCGACAGCAGCCCGGTGAGACGATTGATCTGCACGAAAAACGCCATGTCGGCGATGCCGAAGACGATGTCGGGCATCACGATCGGCAGATAGATCAGGATGATCAAAAGCCCGAGTTGGCGGGCACGATGCTTGTAGAGGCCGTAACCGATCATGGCGCCCAGCACGACGGCAATGATGGAGGAGATGACCGCCAGCAGCAGCGTATGGCCGATGGCGCCGATCACCACCTCGTTGCTGACCAGGCGTTCGTACCAGCGCAGTGAAAAGCCACCCCAGCGCGCCGAGGTGTTGATGGCGTTGAACGAAAACACCATCACCACCAAAAGCGGCGCGTAGAGAAAGATCAGTGTCAGCCACCAGAAAACGGCCAGGCCCTTCTTGAATGTCCGGTGTTGCATGCCGCCCTCCTAGATCACCATCTCGGTACCACCGCCCAGGCGGCGACCCAGACGACGCAGTATCACCAGCCCCATGAAGGTGGCCAGCAGCATCAAAAGCGCCCCGGCCGCGCCCAGCGGCCAGTTGGCCGCCTCGCCGAACTGGCTGGCAACCAGATTGCCCAGCATCTGCGAGCGCCCGCCGCCCAGAAGCTCCGGGATGACGTACATGCCAAAGGCCGGAATGGCCACCAGCACCGACCCCGCCAGCAGGCCCGGCAGGGTCTGCGGCAGCACGGCGACAAAAAAGGTGCGCAGCGGCGAGGCGTAAAGATCGCGCGCCGCCTCGATCTGGGCGTGATCGAGCTTTTCAAACGCGGCGTACAGCGGCAGCACCATAAAGGGCAGAAAGTTGTAGACCAGCCCCAGCGTCACCGCGAAGTCGGATGGAAAGAGCCCCATGTTGGGCGCAATCATTCCCAGACGGGCGGCAATGTCCGACAGCGGCGTGCCCGGCGAGAGCAGGTTCATCCAGCCGAAGGCGCGGATGACCTGATTGGTCCAGGACGGTACCACCACCGCCAGCAGCATGATGCCGCGCAGTCGCGGCCGGCACATCGAGATGTGCCAGGCCACCGGATAGGCCACCAGCACCACCAGCCCCAGCGAGATGACAGACTGGAATATCGAGCGCCACAGCGTGTAAAGATTGCCCGGGCTCCAGCCCAGAAAGCCGAAACCGGCCAGATTGCGAAAGGCATCCAGCGTCAGCGGCAGCTGCGGCTGGCCAAAGCCGCCGTTGGTCATGAAGGCCACCGACATCAGATAGGCGCTGGGCAGCACCAGAAAGATGAATATCCACAGCGCCCCCGGCAGCACGGTCATCAATAGATGGCGGGTTTCCCGGCGACGGCGGCGTCGCCAGACCGGATCAACCCGACTCATGCGCCCTCCTCGTCATCGCCGAGCATGATGACGTCTTCCGGGTAGATCTCGACCTTGACCTCATCCCCGACGCGAAACAGGCGCTCGCCGGTGTTGGAGATTTCGGCGATCAGCTCGATGGAGTGCTCGCCACTGCGGTGAGAGAGCCGGTATTCGACGTTGCTGCCGCGATAAAAGCGCTCCACCACCCGGCACATCAGGGCGTTGAGCTGCTTGCCCGGCTCCACGCTCGGCGCTCCGGGCGAGGTCAGCTCCAGCGTTTCCGGACGAATCAGCGCCACCCTGCCGTCGTTTTTGTCCTCGGTTTCCAGCGCCCCGATGGGCGTTTGAACCGTCATGCCCTCTCTTGCCGATATCGAGAAGAGATTGTCATGCCCCATGAAGCGGGCCACGAACAGGTTGGCCGGGCGCTCGTAGACCTCCTGCGGCGTGCCGATCTGCTGGATGACGCCGTCGCTTAACACCGCAATGCGATCGCTCATGACCATCGCCTCTTCCTGGTCATGGGTGACGAACACGAAGGTCATGCCGAGCCGCTTCTGGGTACGCAGCAGCTCGACCTGCAGCTGGCTGCGCAGACCGGCATCGAGTGCCGACAGCGGCTCATCCAGCAACAGCACGTCGGGTTCACAGATCAGCGCGCGGGCCAGCGCGATGCGCTGGCGCTGGCCGCCGGAGAGCTGATCGACACGGCGATCCACCAGCGAGCCAAGCTTGGTGAACTCGGCGATCTCGACCACCTTCTGCTCGCGCTCGGCGCGCACCATGCCGCGCATCTTCAGGCCGAAGGCGATGTTGTCGCGCACCGACAGATGCGGAAACAGCGCATAAGACTGAAACACCGTATTGACGCTGCGCTTGTGGGGCGGCGTGTCGGTGACATCCACCCCGCCGATGGAGAGCGTGCCGGCGCTGGGTTCGTCCAGACCCGCCAGCATGCGCAGCAGTGTCGTCTTGCCGCAGCCGGAAGGCCCCAGCAGGGTAAAGAATTCGCCGGCACGGATATCGAGATCAACGCTTTCCAGCGCCACCACCCCGCCCGGGTACTCCTTGCGAACGCCTTTCAGACTGATGGAGGACGCCTCTCGCGCCGTACCGGCCTCGCTACCCGTGGTGCTCTCGGCTGCTGACAATGGCCCGCCGGGTGCGGCGGTCGGTGCGCGTTCTGCCATCGAACGGGGTCCTCCTGAAGATTGTCTGTCTGTGTTGTTCGGGGATCGAATGTTCGAGCACTTGTCTTCTACAGTCGATCCCTCAATCGATAAAGGGTGGTCGCCAGTACCAGCAGCGGGGTTCGAAACCGCGGGCCGCCGGGAAAGTCGAGGTGCTTCATGCCGGCAAACAGATCAAAGCGCTCGGAGTGCCCGGCGACGGCCTGCGCCATCAGCTGACCGGCCAGCCCCGCCAGCGCCATGCCGTGCCCGGAATAGCCCTGTACAAAGTGGATATTGTGCCCCAGCTGCCCGAAGTGCGGTGCCCGATTGCGCGTGATCGCCACCCGGCCGCCCCAGCGATAGTCGATCGACACGTCTGCCAGTACCGGAAAGAGAGTCTGCATCTTGCGCTGCATCAGCGCGACCAGACCGCGCGGCTCGCGCCCGCTGTAGCTGACCTGACCGCCGTAGAGTAACCGACGATCGCGGGAGAGCCGATAGTAGTCCAGCACAAAATTGGCATCCGAAACAGCATCCCGCTGCGGCAGCGTCTGCGCCATCTGCTGCTCGGTGAGCGCCTCGGTGGCAATGATATAGTTCACCACCGGCATGATCTTGCGCTCGATCGCCGGGAGCAGCCCGCCGAGATAGGCGTTGCCGGCCACCAGCAGATGATCGACGTCGATATAGCCCCGCTCGGTGGCCACCCGTACCGGCGTCCCCCGCGTTACGTCGGTGACGCGGCTGTGTTCAAATATCACGGCGCCGGCGCGCTGGGCAGCACGGGCCAGTCCCAGCGTATAGTTGAGCGGATGCAGATGCCCTGCCTCACGCTCATACAGTCCGCCGGGATAGGCATCGGTGACCACATGGCGTTTGAAGGCATCACCTTCCAGCCACTCGAGCCCCTCGTAGCCGTAGTTCGAGGCCATCTCGTCCCGCCAGGCCTTCATGGCGCGCTCATGCCGCGGCTTGATCGCCGCGTGAAGATACCCGCGGGAATACTCGCAGTCGATGGCGTAACGCGCGATCAGTGATTCGGTCAGCTGCACCGCCTCACGGCTCATGTCCCAGATCTCGCGTGCGGCCTGATGGCCGAGCGATTTTTCGATCACCGACAGCTCGGTGCCCAGCCCCGGCAGAATCTGCCCGCCGCTGCGCCCCGACGCCCCCGCACCGATCTCCCCGGCCTCCAGCAGTGCGACCCGATAGCCCTGCTCGGCCAGATGCAGCGCCGCGCTGCAGCCGGTCACCCCGCCGCCGATGACCGCCACATCAAGACGCTGCGCCCCCTTTAAAGGCGCCGTATTGTCCAGCGTGATGTTGCGGGAGTGGGCATACCAGGAGTGCTCGCTCATCGGGACAGCTCATCAGGCAGATCGGAACAACATTATGGCGGGAAAGCGTACCGGGAAGCCATGAACCGGCGCAGTTGACAGGATCCCGGCCTCGGCCCGGCCCGTCAAAAACGACCCTGTCGGGCGCCACACCACTTTCAGAACAGCCTGCAGCTGACATCCTGCCAACGCAGGTGCATCAAAAAACCGCGCTCGAAGCGCGGCTCTCACGATACGTTCGCCTTTACCGGCGCGACAGGCACACCGGGCAGTGCGGATCGCGCCCCAGCCCGAAATGTCGCCACTGTCCGTTCAGGCCGTCAAAGGTGGAAAGCCCCTGGTGCGGGGTGCCGCAGCCGCTCAGGAGCTTGAGGGCTTCGAGCGCCTGATAGCTGCCGATCATGCCGACCAGTGGGGCAATCACGCCGCTTTCGGCGCAGGTCAGCGGGTCTTCGTCGGCGCTGTCGCCGTACAGGCAGGCGTAGCAGGGCGCGGCCGGGTCGCGCAGGTCAAAAACGGCGAGCTGGCCCGAAAAGCGAATGGCCGCGCCGGAGACCAGCGGCGTGCCGGCTTCCACACAGGCACGGTTGATGGCGTCCCGGCTCTCGAAGCGATCCGTGCAGTCGAGCACGATGTCAGCGTGTTCCACGGCCTGCTGCAATCCTTCCCCCTGCAGCCGCTCGGTCATGACCTGCGTGCGGCAGTGGCGGTTGATGGCCGCGATGCTCTCGGCCGCCGACTGCGCCTTGAAGCTGTCGATGTCCACCTCGCCGTGGGCGATCTGGCGCTGCAGGTTGGAGAGGTCGACCCGGTCATCGTCGGCCAGCGTGAGCGTGCCGACGCCAGCGGCTGCCAGATAGAGCGCCGCCGGCGAGCCCAGCCCGCCCAGGCCGATGATCAGGACATGACTCGCCATCAGGCGTGTCTGCCCCTCGTAATCCAGCTCGTTAAGCATGATCTGACGGCTGTAGCGCAGAAGCTGCTCGTCGTTCATGAAGACTCCGGTACTGCGATCAGGAATTCGGGGTGACACAAGACCACTGCCCCATGGTGACTCGCTCGCGCCCGCCCAGATCATGACAGGTGCTGACGGTCGCATAGCCGGCCTCTATCAGCGCTGTTCTGACAGCGCCGCCCTGCTGATGGCCATGCTCCAGCAGCAGCCAGCCTCCGGGGGTCAGAAAGTCACGGGCCGTTTCGATCAGGTGGCGCAGGTCGGCCATGCCATTGTCCTTCGCCACCAGCGCCGAACGCGGCTCGAAACGCACATCGCCCTGCCCCAGATGCTCATCCAGCTCGTCGATGTAGGGCGGGTTGCTGACGACCAGTTCAAAACGGGCCGAAGCCGACAGGGCCGAGAAGAAATCGCCCTGCTCGAAGCCGGCATTGGTGATGCCCAGGGCCTCGGCATTGTGCTGCGCCAGGGCCACCGCTTCCGCGACGATATCGATGCCCGTAATCCGCCAGCCGGGGCGCTCATTGGCCAGTGCCAGCGCAATGGCACCGCTGCCGGTGCCCAGATCAAGCGCCCGCACGCCGGTGGTCGGCAGGTGCGACAGCGCCTGCTCGACCAGGGTTTCGGTATCGGGGCGCGGAATCAGGGTGTGAGGCGACACGGCCAGCCGCAGGCCGAAGAATTCACGATAGCCCAGCAGCCAGGCGACCGGTTCGCCCTGTGCACGGCGCTCGATCAGGGCGTGGAACTGCTCGAGCTGACCGGGCTCGAGCTCGCGGTCGCCCCAGGTATACAGCCAGGTGGTTGAACGCCCCAGCACGTGGGCCAGCAGCAGCTGGGCATCCAGCCGGGGGGTGGCGGTGTCGTCGGTGGCGTGACGGGCCAGACGGGACATGCCGTCCGCCAGGGCCCGGTCAATACGCATGGCGGTGGCGTCAGCCATTGTCGCCGGTCATGGCCGCCAGCTGGTCGGCCTGATATTCATGCACCAGCGGGTCGATGATGTCATCGAGCGAGCCGGTCACGACATCGCCGAGCTTGTAGAGCGTCAGGTTGATGCGGTGGTCGGTGACCCGGCCCTGCGGGAAGTTGTAGGTGCGGATGCGCTCGCTGCGATCGCCCGACCCGACCAGCGAGCGGCGCGTGTCGGACTGCTGCTGCTGCTGAGCGCTCTCGGCACTCTGCTTGAGACGTGCCGCCAGCAGCGACATGGCGCGAGCGCGGTTCTTGTGCTGGCTGCGCTCGTCCTGGCACTCCACCACGGTGCCGGTCGGCAGGTGGGTGATACGGATCGCCGAGTCGGTGGTGTTGACGTGCTGACCGCCGGCGCCGCTGGCGCGAAAGGTATCCACACGCAGATCGCCTGAGTTGAGCTCGACCTCGGCGACCTCATCGGCCTCGGCCATGACGGCCACCGTGCAGGCCGAGGTGTGGATGCGCCCCTGGGATTCGGTGGCCGGCACCCGCTGTACGCGGTGGACACCGGACTCGAACTTGAGCCGGGCGTAGATGTCGCCGCCGGCCACGCGGGCGATGATCTCCTTGAAACCGCCCTGCTCGCCGTGGCTGGCGCTGACGGTCTCCATCTTCCAGCCGCGGTTTTCGGCGTAGCGTGAATACATGCGAAAAAGATCGCCGGCAAACAGCGCCGCCTCATCGCCGCCGGTGCCGGCGCGGATCTCGAGATAGACGCTGCGCTGATCGTCCGGGTCCTTCGGGATCAGAAGCTGAAGCAGCTGCGGCTCCAGCGTCGCCAGCGTGTCATCGATTTCAGCGATCTCGTCATGGGCCATGGCGCGCATGTCGGGGTCGCTGTCCTCGAGCATCTGACGGGCGCTGTCGCGATCGGCCTCGAGCGAGCGATAGCGTGTCCACTGGCCGACCAGCGCTTCCAGATCGGCGTACTCGCGCGAATAGTTGCGAAACCGGGTCTGATCCCCGATGACCCCCGGGTCGGACAGCAGTCTGGAGAGTTCTTCAAAACGTTCGGCAAAGCCGTCAAGACGGTCTCTGAGCGAGGCCTTCATGGCGATTCCCGGTGCAGCGCGCTGTCGTCGATCAAGAGTTCCTCCGCAGCCTGAATGAGGTCCACCCGCTCGGCACCGGAGGCCGCGCGAATGCGTGACGTCGTGCCATGCAGCAGCCGATTGGTCAGCTGCTGCGTCAATTTCTGGATGACCCGCTCGGGGTCCTGTCCGCGTGCCAGTGCCGCCAGCGCCTCGCTTTCGGCCTCGGCGCGCAGGCGCTCGGCCTGATGGCGGTGCCGCCGGATCAGGTCACCGGCGTTGCGCACCCGGCGCTCGTGCTGCCAGGCCGAGACGTTGGCCAGAATCATCTCTTCGGCCTGGTCGGCGGCGGCCTGACGCGAGCGGCGATTTTCACTGATGACCTCGTTGAGGTCATCGATGCTGTACAGGAAGATGTCGTCAAGTTCGCCCACCTGCGGCTCGATATCCCGCGGGATGGCGATGTCCACCATGAAAATGGGGCGATGCTTGCGCGTTTTCAGCGCCGATTCCACGAGCCCCTTGCCCAGCAGCGGCGTGGGGCTGCCGGTCGAGGAGATCACGATATCGGCGCAGACCAGGGCGTTTTCCAGCTCGTCCAGCCCGATCGCCACGCCGTTGACCTCATCGGCCAGCGTCTGGGCGCGCTCGCGTGTGCGATTGGCCACGATGATGCCCTGAATGCCGGCATCGCGAAGGTGGCGGGCGACCAGCTCGATGGTTTCACCGGCCCCGATCAGAAGCGCCCGGGACTGGCGGATGTCATCGAAGATGCGACCGGCCAGGTTGACCGCGGCGTAGGCCACCGACACCGGGTTTTCGCCGATGCCGGTTTCGGTGCGCACCTGCTTGGCGACGGCAAACGTATGCTGGAAAAGGCGCTCGAGATCACTGCCCAGGGTGTGATGGGTTCTGGCCAGCTGGTAGGCACTCTTGATCTGGCCCAGAATCTGGGGCTCGCCCAGCACCATGGAGTCCAGTCCGCAGGCCACGCGCATGAGATGGCGCGCCGCTTCGCCGTCCCGGTGCCAGTGCGCACAGTGTTCCAGCGACGCCACGGGCAGACGGTGGAAGTGCCCGAGCCACTCGAGGATCAGGCGCTCATCGCCGCCGTCGAGCCGACAATAGATCTCGGTTCGATTGCAGGTCGACAGGATGACGGCCTCTTCGACCTCATCACGCGACGTCAGATCTTCAAGCGCCAGCGCCATCTGACTGGCAGAGAAAGCGACCTGCTCACGAACCTCAAGGGTCGCACTCTTGTGATTGATGCCTAGGGAAAGAAGCATCGTGATACCGTATTAGCTATAACGTTCGTGTAGAACGCTGAAACATGACTAGGTAAGGTGTCCGGTACCCGGGTCTGTCAGGTCAGGTCCGTTATCGGTGATACCGTGCGACGATCGTGCCATGAGCGGCACCGCCGGATGGCCCACTGCCCATGGTGCTCGCACTTCATTGCCGTGCATTCTAACATAGCGCCGGACGCCGTGGGATGTAACGCTTTCATCAGCGTCATAGTCCCGGCAGGGTTCGCCATCAACGAGGACACGGATGCGCCAACGCACACTATGGCTATCGATGGCAGTCCTGCTGCTGCCCTCGGCACTCTGGCCGACTTCTGTCGCAACTGCCGAGTCTCAAACGGCGCCGTCGACATCCCATGACGTCAGCACTCCGACACCGGAGACGCCCGCTCGCGAAGGTTTGGACGGCGCCACCTTCGGGGCACTGCTGGGCGCCGACATTGCCGCCCAGCGCGGCGATACGGGACTGGCCGCCCGCACCTATCTCCAGCAGAGCCAGCGCCACGACGATATCGCGCTGGCCAGGCGCGCCACGCAGATGGCGCGTCTGGCCAACGACCCGCAGCTGGTCGTGGCCGCTGCCAATCACTGGGCAGCGCTGGACAGGGACAGCGCCACCCCCCGACGCATCCTTGCCGCTGCCGCCGCCGAACAGGGCGAGTGGGCCACGGCCATGGCGCTGCTGCTGGAAATCGATGCCAGCGGCCAGGATGCCGGTCTCGAGACGTTTCTGGAAGATGCCGTTACCAGCGGTGCCGGCCCCGAAGAGTTGCTGGCCCCGCTTGAAAGCTACATCACGCGCCATCCCGACCGGCCCCATGCACTGATCACACGCGCCCTGATCCACTCGCTCCAGGGCAATAACGACGCCGCCGGGCGCGACCTTGAGCGCGCGCAGGCACTGGATGCCGATCTGCCGGCGCTATGGCTGGCCCGCAGCCAGATTGCCCTGGATCAGGACAGGGCCGCCGATGCGCTGAAAGCCGCCCGGCGCGGCCATGAGTTTGCTCCGCAGGACAACCGTTTCATTCTGGCCATGGCGCAGGCCAACCTGGCCATGGACGATGTCGACACGGCCGAACAGCAGTTTGACACCCTGATGCAGGACATGCCGGACAATCGTCAGCTGCGCCTGGCACTGGCCCAGCTCTATCTGCGCAACGACCATCCGGACGCCGCCCGGCGGCTGCTGACGCCGGCGCTGGACAGTGACAGCGCCTCTTCCTCCGGCGAGCTTTTCCTGCTGGCAGGGCTTGCCAGCGAACGACTCGATGATATCGACCGGGCGCTGGCGCTGTACGCCCGGGTGCCCGAAGGCGAGCAGTTCATGACGGCGCATGCGCGCGGTGTCCAGCTTCTGGCCGAACACCAGCGCATCGATGACGCTCTGGACTGGCTGCAGGAGCAGGCCGACGCTCACCCCGACCAGTCCGCCGCACTCATGGAGCTTTCACTGTCACTGCTGGATCAGAACGACCAGCGCACGCGCGCCGACCGGCGCCTCGATAGCGCCATCGAACAGCAGGCGCCCGACAATGACGACCTTCTATATATCAGGGCCATTCGGGCCATCGAACACCAGGATCTGGCGGCCATGGAGCGCGACATGCGCACCCTGCTCGAGCGCGATCCCGATAACGTCGATGCGCTCAATGCGCTGGGCTATACGCTGACCGAGCAGACCGACCGCCACGAGGAAGCCCTTGAGCTGATCGAGCGCGCCCACCAGCTGGCGCCGGAGTCGCCGCCGGTCATCGACAGTCTGGGCTGGGTGCACTTTCACCTGGGCCAGCTGGAACGGGCCGTGGCGCTGCTCAAGCAGGCCTACGCCCTGATGCCGGATGAGGAGGTCGCCGCCCACCTGGCCGAAGCGCTCTGGGCCAGCGGTGACAGCGAGCAGGCGCGGCGCATCATTGCCGGTGCCACGACGCGTTTTCGCAGCCACCCCACCATCGATGACCTGCTGAACCGCTATCCGCTGCTGACACCGCTCAGCCCGCTGCCCCAGCCAACGAATTCAACGACTGCCACTTCTGCGGAGAATGACTCATGACATCAGGCACTGCGACCGGTCGCACGCTGCGGCTTCTGACCCTCGCCCTGATCACCCTGCTGGCCGGCTGTGCCACCCAGGCCCCTTCACAAAAGGAAGACCGCTACCCCGGTGACTGGTCTACCCAGCAGTCCCGGCTCGAGGCCCTTGATACCTGGACGGCGGCCGGCAAGGTCGGCATTCGCACGCCGGAAGACAGCCAGAGCGCCAACCTCGACTGGACCCAGCGCGCCGAGCAGTATCGCATCTCGGTCAGCGGCCCCTGGGGCACCGGGCGCAATACGCTGGAAGGGGATGACCGACAGGTCACGCTGACCAACGGTGATGGCACTTTCCGGGCCGCCACGCCCGAGGCGCTGATGGCCCAGCAGATGGGCTGGTCGCTGCCGCTCTCCTCGCTGG
The DNA here is from genome assembly GCF_053903105.1 of Kushneria sp. AK178. Lineage (NCBI taxonomy): Bacteria > Pseudomonadati > Pseudomonadota > Gammaproteobacteria > Oceanospirillales > Halomonadaceae > Kushneria > Kushneria sp. AK178. Next base: position 2,222,008 of record NZ_CP096381.1, read on the forward strand.
TCTACTGGGTGCGCGGGCTACCCGACCCGCGCGGCCCGCACCGCATGAGCGAAGATGATATCGGCTTCCCCGCCACGCTGGATCAGGCCGGCTGGCACATCGACTATCGGGACTGGAGCCGGGCGGACGGCCTGTGGCTGCCGCGCCGTATCGTCATGACCTATGACGATATTCGCACCACTCTGGTCATCAACCGCTGGCAGCCGGGACAGGCAGAACTGCCATGACAGATAACGCCCCGCTGACCCTGCCGGCGCCGGCCAAGCTCAACCGCATGCTGCACATCGTGGGCCGGCGCGACGATGGCTACCACGAGCTGCAGACCCTGTTTCAGTTTCTGGATCATGGCGACACGCTGCATTTTCGCCGGCGCAATGACGACGCCATCACCCTGTCACCGCAGATTGAAGGCGTCAGCACCGACGACAACCTGATCGTTCGTGCCGCCCGCCTTCTACAGGAGACGGTCGATCACCCGCTGCCGGGGGTGGATATCACCCTGGAAAAGAGACTGCCCATGGGCGGCGGTCTGGGTGGCGGCAGCTCCAACGCCGCGACCACCCTGCTGGCGCTGGATCACCTCTGGCAGCTCGAGCTGGGAACGGAGCATCTGGCCACGGCCGGACTGGCACTGGGCGCGGATGTTCCCGTCTTCGTGCGCGGCTTTGCCGCCTGGGGCGAAGGCGTGGGAGAACGGCTGGTGCCGGCACCGCTGGATACGCCCTGGTTTGTGGTGGTTCACCCCGGCACGAGCGTGTCGACGGCCGGGGTCTTCGGCCATCCGCAATTGACACGTGACACCCCCTCGATTAGTATGTCGCGCGCCCTGCAGGGAGGTCATAACGACTGCGAGGCCGTGGCGCGACGACTGGAGCCGGGCATCGGTGAAGTCATTGATCTGCTTCGCCAGTACGGCCCTGCCATGCTGACCGGAACCGGCGCCTGCGTGTTCTGTCCTCTGGAGACCGAGACGTCAGCGCTTGAACTGGAAAGGGAGATACTTTATGGTATCGCCCGGCATGCGTACCCGGAGCGCTGGAGCGTTTTCAGGGCGCGCGGCTGTAACATCTCTCCCCTGCATCAGGCTCTGAACAGGCTTCGGGTACCATCAAGTACCGGAGTATCATGAAGCATCGAGCGTCAGTGCTTGCATCAAGGTTACTGGGGTATAGCCAAGTGGTAAGGCACCGGTTTCTGGTACCGGCATTCCCAGGTTCGAGTCCTGGTACCCCAGCCATCTCTTTTCGATGTCACTCACGTTTGACTTTACACCACCCCGATTTTCTACAAGCGTCCAAAGGTGGCTGCGCGTGTCTAAACTGATGGTCTTCGCGGGGAACGCCAACCCCGAGCTTGCCCGCAAGGTGGCCGAGAGCCTCGATAATCGTCTGGGCCATGCCACGGTCGGTCAGTTCAGCGATGGCGAGATCGCGGTCGAGATCAACGAGAACGTGCGTGGCAAGGACGTTTTTATCCTCCAGTCGACCTGTGCACCGACCAATGACAACCTGATGGAACTCATCCTGATGGTGGATGCCCTGCGTCGGGCCAGTGCCACCCGCATTACCGCCGTGGTCCCCTACTTCGGCTATGCCCGTCAGGATCGCCGCGTGCGTTCGGCCCGCGTGCCGATCTCGGCCAAGGTCGTCGCCGACATGATGGTCAAGGCCGGCGTGGATCGCGTCATGACCATGGATCTGCACGCCGATCAGATTCAGGGCTTTTTCGATGTTCCGGTCGACAACGTCTACGGCTCGCCCATTCTGCTGGATGACATCGAGCGCCAGAACTACGACGACATCGCCATCGTCTCGCCCGATGTGGGCGGCGTCGTGCGAGCCCGCGCCATCGCCAAGCAGCTCAACGCGGATCTGGCCATCATCGACAAGCGGCGCCCGTCGGCCAACCAGGCGCAGGTGATGCATATCATCGGCGACATCAAGGACCGCACCTGTGTGCTGGTCGACGACATGGTCGATACCGCCGGCACGCTGTGCAAGGCTGCCGAAGCGCTCAAGGCGCACGGCGCCCGTCGCGTACTGGCCTACTCGACCCACGCCATCCTGTCGGGCCCGGCAGTCGACAATATTACCAAATCCCAGCTCGATGAGCTGGTAGTGGCTGACACCATCCCGCTGGCCGAGCATGCCCGTCGCAGCGGCAAGATTCGCCAGCTTTCGGTGGCCGGTCTGATCGCCGAGGCGATCCGGCGTGTCAGCAACGAAGAATCCGTCAGCGCGATGTTTCACTGACATCGCGCCGGTACTCACCTTCGCATGATGCGAAGGATTGATAAAACGGCACAGGTCTGGTCGCGGGCCGTGTCGTTTTCGACTTGAACCAATGAGGGTCCAACCCATGAAACATGATTACAAACTGACCGCTGTCGCTCGTACGGCGCTGGGGAAAGGTGCGAGCCGCCGCCTGCGTCGTGCGAACGAACGTGTCGCGGCCATCATCTATGGCGGCACCGCCGAACCGCAGCCGATCGCCATCGACAAGCCGGCCTTTTACAAGGCGCTCGAAGATGAAGCCTTCTTCTCTTCCATCATCAACATCGACATTGATGGCACCACCGAGCAGGTGGTGATTCGTGATCTGCAGCGTCATCCCTACAAGGAGCTGATTACGCACGCCGACTTCATGCGCGTGGATGCCACTCACGAGCTGACCATCACCGTGCCGCTGCACTTTGCCGGCGATGAAGAGTGCAAGGGCGTTCGCGAACAGGACGGTGTCCTGCACGTGCTGGCCAACGACGTGGCCGTCAGCTGCCTGCCGGCCGATCTTCCCGAGTATCTGGAAGTCAACGTGGCCGACATGGATCTGGGCGATACCCTGCACCTGTCCGATATCCCGCTGCCGAAGGGGGTCACCATCGTGGCGCTGACGCACGGTGAAGACCATGACATGGGTATCGTGACCGTCACGCATCCGGATCGCGGCACCGATGACGCCGAAGGTGAAGGCGAGCCGTCCACCGATGTCGATCGCACCGATGCCGACAACGGCGGCGAGGGCGAGCAGGTCTAAAAATAGCGCCTGCCATTCGATGCCTGACGGCCGGTCGGGCCGGGCCATGTGCCCGGGCCGCCCGGCCGTTGTGTTGTATGGCCTGCATGTACCGCAGGGCGTTGTGCTCACACTAGCGAGAACACCTCATGAGCGATATCAAGGCGATCATAGGGCTGGGCAATCCGGGCGCCCAGTACGCGCAGACCCGTCACAATGCCGGCTTCTGGCTGATCGATGCACTGGCCGGACGCTATCACACCACGCTGCGCAGTGAGCGCAAGCTGCTCGGGCATTATGCGCGCGCCACCATCGAGGGGCAGGACATCCACCTGCTGGCCCCCACGACATACATGAACCACAGCGGTCAGTCGATCGGCGCCCTGGCGGCCTTTTACAAGCTGCCGCCCGAATCGCTTCTGGTGGTCCATGACGAGCTGGACCTGCCCCCGGGCCAGGCCCGCTACAAGCAGGGTGGCGGGCATGGCGGCCACAATGGCCTGCGCGATACCCTCAACGCTCTGAGCCAGAACAAAAACTTTCATCGCCTGAGAGTGGGCATCGGCCATCCCGGCAGCGCCAGCCAGGTGGTCAATTATGTCCTGGGATCGCCGGGCAAGAACGAGCGCCGGGCCATCGATGAGGCCATCGACGCATCGCTCGAGACCCTGCCGCTGGCCCTGTCCGGCGACTGGGCGCGCGCCATGAATCAGCTTCACAGCTTCAGCGCCGCCTGACCCTGCCCGGCCATCGCTGCAGGAGCCTTTTGTCATGACGCTTGAACGTCTGGTACCGCTGACCTTCGTGGGCATCTGGTCCACCGGCTTTATCGCGGCGCGGCTGGTGGCACCCTGGACCGATCCACTGACCTTTCTGAGCTATCGATACCTGCTCAGTGCGCTGGTGTTTCTCATGATCGCGCAGGCGGTCGGCGCCCAGTGGCCGCGCGGGCGTACGGCCTGGACGCGAGCGCTGCTGGTCGGCATTCTGCTGCAGGGGCTCTACCTGGGGGGCGTGTTCTGGGCGGTTGATCGCGGCCTGCCGGCAGGCGTGGCCGCACTGGTGGTCGGGCTGCAGCCGCTGGCAACCACCCTGCTCGCCACCTCGATGCTCGATGAACGGCCCGACACACGCCAGTGGCTGGGGGTCCTGATCGGCCTTGTCGGCACCCTGCTGGTACTGCTGCCCGGACTACAGACGGATTTCGGCGAGATCGATCCGCTGCCGCTTGTGGCCGTGCTGATCGCCATGCTGAGCATCACGCTGGGCACCATCTGGCAAAAGCGCACCGGTCCGGGCGCCGATCTACGCACCAACGCGGCCATTCAGTTCATCGGCGCCTTCGTGGTCACGCTGCCGCTGGCACTGGCCACCGAAAACCTGCGTTTTGAACCCACCTGGCAGGCCTGGACCGGTCTTTTATGGTCGGTATTCGGTCTGTCGGTCGGCGCCATCTCCCTGCTGCTGGTGCTGATACGCCGTGGTTCGGTATCGAGTGTGGCCTCGCTCTTTTATCTGGTGCCCCCAGTGGTAGCCCTTTTGAGCTGGGGCCTGTTTGACGAAACGCTGGGACCGCTACAGATCAGCGGCATGGGGCTTGCCGCCTGCGGCGTGGGCCTGGCCGGTCGCCGGAAATCGTCCGGGCGGTAGCGACCCGGGCGCGGCAGCAGGTAAACTTCGCGCCATATCGGCCCGCGCGTCGGGCCGGATTGAACACATCGCCCTACACTGCAGGATGCACATCCATGGGATTCAATTGCGGTATTGTCGGCCTGCCCAACGTGGGCAAATCGACGCTTTTCAATGCCCTGACCAAGTCAGGCATCGATGCAGAAAACTTCCCCTTCTGCACCATCGAACCCAATACCGGCATCGTACCGATGCCGGACCCGCGCCTTGAGCGTCTGGCTGGAATCGTCAGGCCGGAAAAGGTGATTCCGACCACCATGGAGTTCGTCGATATCGCAGGCCTGGTGGCCGGTGCTTCAAAAGGCGAAGGGCTGGGCAACCAGTTTCTGGCCAATATCCGCGAGACCGACGCCATCGCACACGTGGTGCGCTGCTTCAATGATGACAACGTCATTCACGTCTCCAACCAGGTCGATCCGCGTGTCGATATCGAAACCATCAATATCGAGCTGGCCCTGGCAGATCTGGACAGCGTCGAACGCGGCCTGCAGCGTCTGGCCCGCACGGTCAAGAGCGGGGACAAGGACGCCGCGGCCAGCAAGGCACTGCTGGAGCGCATCCAGCCACATCTGGCGGAAGGCCAGCCGCTGCGCAGCTTCGGGCTGGATGACGACGAGAAGAAGCTGCTCAAGAGCTATGGCTTTTTGACGCTCAAGCCCACCATGTACATTGCCAATGTCGATGAAAACGGGTTCGACAACAATCCGCATCTGGATGTGGTCAACGCCATCGCCGCCGAGGAAGGCGCCGTGGTCGTGCCGGTCTGCAACAAGATCGAGGCCGAAATTGCCGAGCTCGAGGAAGAAGAGCGCGCCATGTTCCTCGATGAGCTGGGGATGGAAGAGCCCGGGCTCGATCGCGTGATTCGGGCCGGCTACGGCCTGCTGGGGCTTCAGACCTACTTCACCGCCGGCGTCAAGGAAGTCCGCGCCTGGACGGTACCGATCGGGGCAACCGCACCGCAGGGGGCCGGTGTCATTCATACCGACTTTCAAAAGGGCTTCATCCGCGCCGAAGTGGTCGCCTATGACGACTTCGTGTCACTCGGCGGCGAACAGGGCGCCAAGGAAGCCGGCAAGTGGCGTCTGGAGGGCAAGGAGTACGTGCTCAAGGACGGCGATGTGGTGCATTTTCGCTTCAATGTCTGACAGCGCCGGCACAGGGGCTTGACGCATCAACGGCCTTTGCGTAGTATGCGCTCGCATTAAACGGCTACGTAGCTCAGCTGGTTAGAGCACATCACTCATAATGATGGGGTCCCCTGTTCGAATCAGGGCGTAGCCACCAGATACGAAAAAACGGCATCCTCGGATGCCGTTTTTTTATGCCTGCCCGCTGCCTCCGGGCGTGGGCGCTGTCTTCTCAGACCAGCTGCTCACGATTGCAAAACGCCGTCAACGCGCGGATCAGATAGTCGGGATCATGCGCCCCTGCCGTTTCACGGATGGAGTGCATCGCCCACTGCGCCAGGCCGATATCCAGCGTGGGCACCCCGGTGCGCGTGGCGCTCAGCGGCCCGATGGTGGTGCCACAGGGCATGTCGGCGCGGCTGACAAAGGTCTGTACCGGCACATCAACCTCCCGACAGATCTCGCGAAAGAGTGCGCCGGTGGCGGCACTGGTGGCATAGCGCTGGCTGGCATTGACCTTGATCACGGGTCCCTGGTTGAGCGCCGGCTGATGGCGCGCGTCATGCTTGTCGGGATGGCTCGGGTGTACGGCGTGGGCGTTGTCGCAGGAGATCAGGCGTGAAGACTGCAACAGCCGGATACGCGCTTCGGCGCCGCCACTGCCCTGCGCCTCGGCCAGTCGTGACACCACATCGCCCAGCAGCGTGCCCTGCGCCCCGCCGGTGCTGCCGCTACCGATCTCTTCGTGGTCATTGGCAACGAACAGTGCGCCCTGTGTGCCGTCACTGTCGATCAGCGCGCGCAGGCCGCAGTAGCACGACAGCAGATTATCAAGGCGCATCCCACTGATCATTTCTCCGTCAAGCCCCGTCTGTGACGTCGGCTGCGCATCATAAAGGCTCAACTCATGATCAACGATGCCGATATTCTCGAGACCATGCTGCTCGAAGAGCCAGCGCTTGAGCAGCGACTCGATCGAAGGCGGCTCACGCTCGGGACCGGCCTGCCAGATTACGGGCGCCATCTGCGTCTGGGCGTTGAGCGCCCTGCCCTGATTGGCCTCGCGGTCGAGATGAATGGCAAGACTGGGAATGACGGCCACCGGTCGGTCCACCTGAAAGAGCTGCTCCCTGAGCCTGCCCTCCCCGTCGCGCAGATGGACGCGCCCGGCAACGGCCAGATCACGATCGAACCAGGGCGCCAGCAGAGCACCGCCATAGACCTCGACGCCCAGCTGCATCCATTGCGAGGCCATCTGAACGGGCCGGGGTTTCAGACGCAGCGCGGGGCTATCGGTATGCGCGCCCACCATGCGCAGCGCGTCAAGCGGCCCGTCGGGCAGTTGAAAGGCGATCAGGGCACCGCCGGCGCGTGTGCAGTAGTACCGCTTGCCGGGAACGAGCTGCCACGGCTGCGTTTCATCCAGCGCCATGAAACCTGCCGACTCGAGACGCGAAGCCATCTCTTCGACCGCGTGCCATGGCGTAGGGGAACGCTTGAGGAAATCGAATAAATCAGTAATTGTCGAGGAATGAAACACGTAATTCTCCCATACTACCTATCGGTGATAAGCACGTCGGGCTGCTACAATGCTGGCCCTGCCTGCTGACCTGCAACAGATCCTTTTAATCTCGTAATGACAGCACACAAAGTGTACATGAACCCGGGAGTGCTTCCTTGATGAGCCTGTTTGCCCCAGCCCGCAATATTGCGGTGTTCGCTCTGTGCCTTTTGACTGCCCTGCCCGCACTGGGTGATGAGGCAATCAAGCCGACCGACGAGGGGCGACAGGCGTCTCGGGAAGTCATTCAATCGCTGGAATATGGCCACTATGAGCCCGTAACGCTCAACAATGGCTGGTCGGAAAAGGTATTCGGCCGCATGCTGAAACTGCTGGATTCCCAGCATGCCTATCTGACCCGGGGTGATATCGCGCAGTTCAGCGATCTGCGCACGAACCTCGACGAAATGCTGGTCGAAGGCGATCTGGATCGCATCTATGCGTTCTATAATCTCTACCAGACACGGCTGGAAAACCGGCTCCAGTGGCTGATCGATCGACTCGAAACACGACCCGATTTCGACTTCACCGGCAATGAACGTCTGCCGACCAATCTTGAAGACGCCGACTGGGCGGAAAGTCAGAGTGAACTGGACGACCTGTGGCGCAAGCGTCTCAAGAATGCCGCCCTGACCCTGTCGCTGGCACCGGAGACATCGGACGACATGCCGGTGGTCGATACCAGTGTGCTGTCGGAAATTGCCACCGTTCCGGCCCGGGCCCCCGAGCCCGAAACGGCTGCCCCGGCCGATGACAGCGCCGGAACCATGACCCCCGAAAAAATTGCCGGACAGCTGGCCGACCGATACAAGAGCCAGCTTTCGCGGGTTCGACAGACCAATACCGAGGATGTGTTGAGCGTGATTCTCAACGCCGCCACGGGTTCCATCGATCCGCACTCGGAGTATCTCTCTCCCAGCCGCGGCGAGTCCTTTGACATTCAGATGAAGCTCTCGCTCGAGGGCATCGGCGCCCTGCTGCAGCAGGACAGCGAGTACGTGCGCGTCTCGAGTCTGGTCTCCGGCGGCCCTGCCGAGCGCAGCGGACAGCTCAAGCCTGCTGACCGCATCGTGGCGGTAGGCGATGGCGAAAACGGTGACATGATCAGCGTCATCGGCATGCGTCTGGATGAAGTTGTCGAGCATATTCGCGGCCCGAAGGGCTCGAAGGTACGCCTGGAGATCATTCCGGCGAAGGCCATTGATGTCACCCAGACACGTACCATCGAAATCACGCGCGACACCGTCAGTCTGGAAGATCAGGCCGCCAGCAGCCGCGTGATCGAGTCCACTCGCAATGGTGAAAGCCACCGTGTCGGCGTCATCAAGGTACCGGCCTTTTATGTCGACTTTGACGCCTATCAGGCGGGCGATCAGAACTATCGCAGTTCGACACGCGACGTCGCCGAGCTGATCGACAAGCTCAAGGCACAGAACGTGGAAGGCATCGTGCTGGACATGCGCGGCAACGGTGGCGGTGCGCTGCAGGAAGCCAACTCGATGGTGGGCCTGTTTATCGATCGCGGCCCCACTGTGCAGGTGCGCGATGCCCGCGGACGCATCAGCCTGTATGGCGATACCGATCGCGGGGTTGCCTACGATGGCCCGCTGGCCGTTCTGGTGGACAGGCTGTCGGCCTCGGCCTCGGAAATCTTTGCCGGCGCCATCCAGGATTATGGCCGCGGCCTGGTGCTGGGCAATCAGACCTTCGGCAAGGGCACGGTCCAGACGCTCAGTGACCTGAGCCATGGCGAGATGAAGCTGACACGCGCCAAGTTCTATCGCATTTCGGGAGAGAGCACCCAGCTGCGCGGCGTCGAACCGGACATCGCCTTTCCAGGCCTGATCGACAAGGATGACATCGGCGAAAGCGCGCTCGATTACGCCATGGAGTGGGATACGGTACGCCCGGTGAGCTATCGTACGTATGGCAAGCCCTGGCAGTTTCTTGATCAACTCAGGCAGCGACACGAGCAGCGCGCTCAGGACAATCCCAACTTCCATTATCTGACCCGCGAGGCGCAGCTGGCCGAGCAGATCCAGGCGCAGAACAACACGGTCAGTCTCAATCGCGAACAGCGACAGCGTGAAATGGAGGCTCAGGAAGCCGAACAGCTGGCGCTTGAAAATCAGCGGCGACGCGCCCTCGGCCTGCCGGAGATCGATACCTGGACCGATGCCCGCGACGAAGCACTGCAGGCTGGAGACAGCGACACGGATACCGAATCTCCCATTCAGAAAGCCGCCATGGAAGAGAGTGTCGAAATCCTGCTCGACTACGCGCTACTGCTTGATACGCGTCACTCATCGGGCAGAACAACCCCCTGACAGTTATTGCCTTTAAAAAAGGGGCTGCCTGTTCATACAGGCAGCCCCTTTTTATGGACCGGCAGACAATTTTTATATCAATGTTTAATACTGACTCAATACAATATTAAAAATATACCGGCCAAATCATGACTGCTGTATGAGTTCCAGTATTTCAATGGTGTCATGATGCGTCATTTTATAACTCTGCATCAGCGCTTCGAGCTCTGCTGAAAAATCGGGTCTGACCGACTCCTCCTGTTCGAGACCTCTCAGCATTTCGCCAAGCTGATTATCAAGTGACCATTTGTCCTTGATGGAAAGGCTTCTCTCGCGAGGCATTATTTTAAATTCCTGAAATTATTAATGTTGCGAACGGATACGATACCGGGCGGCATGAGCGGAATGGCGCTGCGACAAGCGGGCTGCACACGACGAGACGTCGATACTACCGGCCGGCCAATATAAAACGCGGAAACGAAACACGAATCTGCCGATGCCGTCATGCTGACAGCAGATAAACAACAATCATCAGTTGGCAGACGAACCTGGCAAACCGGGACAGGATATCGGGAACACAAAAACGGCAAAACCACTCACGGCGACTCGGCCAGAAGTTCTTATAGCAAACGCTATTTATCGAGTCAAACAGGCACCGGCGACATGAAACAAGGTAGCGATACGACAGAATTCAATGATCATCGTCATTTATCAATGACGCCATTGATTCAGCAGAAAGGAAATTCAGGTGAAAGAATTATCAAAAGAGAGTCATCGTTGCTTATTAATGAAAGCGACCGATGAATTGTTGCATTGATGGCAACGAGGAGTGGCTCCCTGAGCAGGACTCGAACCTGCGACCCAATGATTAACAGTCATTTGCTCTACCAACTGAGCTATCAGGGAACAGCAATGTGTCGGATGTTGGTGGCTCCCCGAGCAGGACTCGAACCTGCGACCCAATGATTAACAGTCATTTGCTCTACCAACTGAGCTATCGGGGAATATCTTTCCGAACACGCGGCGTAGTATACGTATTCTAAAAAAAACGTCAAGACCCTGAGGCCTGAGTACCAACCGCCGTCATGGTACTGCTTCGCTTGTCACTGGTGGCTACGCCCTGATTCGAACAGGGGACCCCATCATTATGAGTGATGTGCTCTAACCAGCTGAGCTACGTAGCCAGCGACCGGGCGCATTCTACAGAAGCATCACGGCCATGCCAATCCCTGCCCCACCCTGAACCCACCGACCGCGCCAGCCAGGCGCTCCCCCGGGTCGTCGCGATGGTTTTCGCCGACTCAACGCCCCGATTGCCTCACGGCTGGTCCGCCCCGGTGCCTGGCGACCGGAAGATCCCCACCCTCTTTATTGATTGATCGTTCAATAAAAAATGGATAGGCTGAATCCTGTTATCAGCGTTCCATGACAGGAGAGGGAACGGTGCCCAGAACAGGAATGGAGCCCATCCGGCGTCAGCAGTTGATCGATGCCACCATGGCCACGATTGATGATGCAGGGCTGGCCGACAGCACTGTCGTGCAGATCGCGCGCCGTGCCGGCGTCTCTGCCGGCATCATCGGTCACTACTTTGGCGGCAAGGATGGCCTTCTTGAAGCCACCATGCGCCACATCCTCGGCGACCTTGGCGCATCGGTCGCCAGAAGACGACAGGCACTGAACAGCAGCGATGCAAGGGCCCATCTCTATGCGATCGTGGAAGGCAATTTTGACCGCCGCCAGATCAGTCAGGCGGTGATGAAGACCTGGCTGGCGTTCTGGACCACCAGCATGCACAAACCCAATCTACAGCGACTGCAGCGGGTCAACGACCGTCGTCTCTACTCCAACCTCTGCCATCAGTTCAGAAAACATCTGACGCCCGCGCAGGCGCGCTCTGCCGCCCGGGGACTGGCAGCACTCATCGACGGCCTTTGGCTGCGCGGCGCGCTCGCGCCCGAAAAATTCGATACCTCGGACGCCGTGGTACTGGCCTGTCGCTACGTGGATGAACAGCTCGATGGCAGCGGCGCGGCCTGAGGCCGGATATCCCGGCCGCCGCTCACACACCCCTTTATTCGGGAGGCTTCATGGCCATTTTCGACACCCAGCAGCTTTACATCGACGGCAAACGCGTTAACGCCACCTCGGGAGAGACCTTCGAATCCATCAATCCCTTCAACGGTGATGTGCTGGCCGACGTTCAACAGGCCTCTCGGGAGGATATCGATCGAGCCGTTGATTCGGCGCGCCGCGGCCAGAAGGTGTGGGCAGCCATGACGGGCGTGGAGCGCTCGCGCATTCTCAATCGTGCCGTGGCCCTGCTGCGTGAAAGAAACGACGACATCGCCCGCATCGAATCAATGGATACCGGCAAGCCGCTGAGCGAGACCACGGCCGTGGATATCGTTACCGGCGCCGACCAGCTCGAGTATTACGCCGGCCTCGCCGCCGCCGTGGAGGGCGAGCAGATTCCCATCCGTTCTGATTCCTTTGCCTATACCCGCCGCGAACCGCTTGGCGTCTGCGCCGGCATCGGTGCCTGGAACTACCCGATCCAGATCGCCTGCTGGAAGTCGGCCCCGGCACTGGCCACTGGCAACGCCATGATTTTAAAGCCCAGCGAAGTCACGCCGCTCACCACCCTGATGCTGGCCGATATCTTCACCGAAGCCGGCCTGCCCGATGGCGTATTCAACGTGGTTCAGGGCGATGGACGCGTCGGCGAAATGCTGACCGAGCACCCCGGCATCGACAAGATCTCCTTCACCGGCGAAGTGGGTACCGGCAAGAAGGTCATGGCGTCTTCGGCCGCCTCGTCGCTGAAGGAAGTCACCATGGAGCTGGGCGGCAAGTCTCCCCTGCTCGTCTTTGCCGATGCCGATCTCGACCGCGCCGCCGACGGCGCGATGATGGCCAACTTCTACTCCACCGGTCAGGTCTGTACCAACGGCACCCGCGTATTCGTTGAGCGCTCGGTCAAGGAGGCCCTTGAAGCGAAACTGCTCGAACGCATCGAGCGTGTGAAGGCCGGCGACCCGCTGGATCCGGCCACCAACTTCGGCCCGCTGGTCAGCTTCGAGCATCTGGAAAAGGTCTGCGACTATCTCGAAGCCGGCAAACGCGATGGCGCACGCCTGCTGGTGGGCGGTGCGCGCATGACGGAGGGGGATTTCGGCAAGGGCGCCTTTGTGGCCCCCACCATCTTTACCGACTGCCGTGACGACATGCGCATCGTGACCGAAGAGATCTTCGGGCCCGTGATGTCGATTCTCGCCTTTGATGATGAAGAGGAAGTCATTCGCCGCGCCAACGACACCGACTACGGCCTGGCTGCCGGGGTGTTCACTGAAGGGCTCAATCGGGCGCACCGCGTGGTCCATCAGCTCGACGCCGGCATCTGCTGGGTCAACACCTGGGGCGACAGCCCCGCCCAGATGCCGGTCGGCGGCTACAAGCAGTCCGGCGTGGGCCGGGAAAACGGGCTATTGACGCTGGCCCACTACACCAGAGTCAAGTCCGTCCAGATCGAAATGGGCCCCTTCGAATCGGCCTTTTGAGTGTCGCCTTTCATTTTGCCACGGCGGGCATCAGGGTGAGATGGTCGTTTCGATGATCCGCCCATGACTCGTCAGGAGGACCTGATGACCGATACGCGTGACTACGACTACATCATCATCGGTGCCGGCTCGGCCGGCAATGTACTGGCCGCACGCCTCACCGAAGACGACGACGTCACTGTACTGCTGCTGGAAGCCGGCGGGCCGGACTACCGGCTGGACTTTCGGACCCAGATGCCGGCGGCACTGGCCTATCCGCTGCAGGGCAAGCGCTACAACTGGGCCTTCGAGACCGATCCCGAACCCTTCATGAACCACCGCCGCATGGAGTGCAGTCGCGGCAAGGGACTGGGCGGCTCATCGCTGATCAACGGCATGTGCTATATCCGTGGCAATGCCATGGATCTGGAAGGCTGGGCCGAGCTGCCCGGCCTTGATAACTGGCGCTATGCCCACTGCCTGCCCTATTACAAAAAGGCCGAAACCCGCGACACCGGTGGCAACGACTATCACGGCGACCACGGCCCGGTGCAGGTCGCCACGCCCCGGCCGACCACCAACCCGCTCAACCGCGCCTTCATCGACGCCGGCCGGCAGGCGGGCTTCGGGGAAACCGACGACCTCAACGGCTACAGGCAGGAAGGCTTCGGGCCGATGGACCGAACCACCACGCCCAACGGCCGTCGCGCCTCGACCGCTCGCGGCTATCTCGACATTGCCCGCCACCGCCCCAACCTGACGATCGAAACGCACGCCGTGACCGATCACATTACGGTCGAAGGCGACCGGGCCACGGGAGTCATCTATACGCGCCGGGGCCATAATCAGCAGGTCCATGCCCGTCGCGAAGTGCTGCTGTGCGCTGGAGCCATCGCTTCGCCGGCCATTCTGCAGCGTTCAGGCATCGGCGACCCCAACTGGCTCGAAGAGATGAGTATCGACGTAATCAACGCGCTGCCGGGCGTGGGCAAGAATCTGCAGGATCATCTGGAGATGTACATTCAGTACGAGTGCAAACAGCCCATCACGCTCTACTCGGCGCTGAAGTGGTACAACCAGCCCCGGATCGGGGCCGAGTGGCTCTTTCAGGGCACGGGTATCGGCGCCAGCAATCAGTTCGAGGCCGGCGGTTTCATCCGTACCGACGAGGGCGAGGCCTGGCCCAACCTGCAGTATCACTTTTTGCCCTGTGCCATCAGCTACAACGGCAAAAGCGCCGTCGAGGCCCACGGGTTTCAGGCGCATGTCGGGTCGATGCGCTCGAAAAGCCGCGGCCGCGTCAGGATCAGGTCACGCAATCCGGATGAGGCGCCCAGCATTCTTTTCAACTACATGAGCGAGGCGCGCGACTGGGAAGAGTTCCGTGACGCCATCCGCATCACGCGGCGCATCATCGAACAGCCGGCACTGGATGCCTACCGCGGCCGCGAAATCGCCCCCGGCCCGGATATCCAGAGCGACGAGCAGCTTGATGAATTCGTGCGAAACCATGCCGAGACGGCCTATCACCCCTGCGGTACCTGCCGCATGGGCGAAGGGCCGGACGCCGTGACCGATGGTCAGGGTCGCGTGCACGGCATGACGGGGCTGCGAGTGATCGATGCGTCGCTGATGCCCGTGATTGTCACCGGCAATCTGAATGCCACCACCATCATGATGGCGGAGAAACTCGCCGACAGCGTGCGCTCACGAACGCCGCTGCAGCCCTTGAGCGATGTGCCGTTTTATACGGCGCAACAGCGGCATCAAAACGAGCGCGGCGCCGATACCCCGCATCCGCACTGACCGTTTCATGCCCCGGTCGTGACAGATACCGGGCCCAAGCCCGGCACCTGTCGCTGACGCCGCCATGTCATGCCGGTCGCGCTAGCCGTTGACAGGCGCCGCCGGCGCCACCTCGGCGGCCTCGAAACCGCCAAAGGTGCTGGCGCCCTCCTCGGCGCTGCCCACCAGCGCACGCATACCGGCAAACATCTCCCGCCCCAGGCCGTGATGGTACGCCTCGAGATCGGCCCGGGCACACGGCCGTGCAGCAAATTCCTCGGCATCGACAAGCACCTCGAGACGGCCGCTGACCGAGTCCAGGCGCACCATGTCGCCGTCACGCAGACGTGACAGCGGCCCGCCGTCTACCGCCTCCGGCGTCATGTGGATCGCCGCCGGCACCTTGCCGGAAGCGCCCGACATGCGACCATCGGTCACCAGCGCCACGCGGAAACCGCGATCGAGCAGCGAGCCGAGATAGGGCGTGAGCTTGTGAAGCTCCGGCATGCCGTTGGCACGCGGGCCCTGAAAGCGCACCACGGCAACGACGTCACGCTCGAGCTCGCCGTTGGTAAAGGCCGTCTTGAGCGCGTCCTGATCGGCAAACACCCGCACTGGCGCCTCGATCACGCGAAACTCCGGTTTGACCGCGGAGACCTTGATCACGCCGCGCCCGAGGTTGCCGTCCAGTACCGCCAGCCCGCCCGTGGGCGAAAAGGGATGATGGATGTCGGTAAGCACATCCGGGTCCAGACTCTTCTCCGGCCCGTCGCGCCAGACGAGCTTCTCATCTTCCAGAAAGGGTTCACGGGTGTAGCTTTCCGACAGGGTTTGCCCCGTCACGGTCGGGATATCACCGTGCAGCAGGCCGCCCTTGAGCAGCTCGCGGATCAGCACGCTCATGCCGCCGGCCGCGTGGAAATGATTCACATCCGCCTGCCCGCTCGGATAGACATGCATGAGGCTGGGCACCACTGCCGAGAGTTCATCAAAATCATCCCAGTTCAGGGTAATGCCCGCCGCGCCGGCCATGGCGATCAGGTGCAGGGTATGGTTGGTGGAGCCGCCCGAAGCCAGCAGCCCCACCAGCGCATTGACGATGGCGCGGGCATCGATCTGCTGCCAGAAGGGCAGGTAGCCTCCGCCCGGCTCGGAGTTTTTGATGGCGCGCTCGGTGCCATGCGCGGTGAGGGCATCGCGCAGCGGTGTATTCGGGTTCACGAACGAGGAGCCGGGCAGATGCAGCCCCATGATCTCCATCATCAGCTGATTGGAGTTGGCGGTGCCGTAAAAGGTACAGGTGCCGGGCGCGTGATAGGAGGCCGACTCCGACTCCAGCAATTCGGCGCGGCCCACCCTGCCTTCGGCAAACTTCTGACGAATACGCGCCTTTTCCTTGTTGGGCAGACCGCTGGGCATGGGGCCGGCGGGAACAAAAACGGCCGGCAGATGCCCAAAGCGGGCGGCCGCGATGAACAATCCGGGGATGATCTTGTCACATACCCCCAGATACAGCGCAGCATCGAACATGTTGTGGGAAAGACCGATGGCGGCGCTGCGAGCGATGCTGTCCCGCGAAAAAAGCGACAGCTCCATGCCGGGCTGTCCCTGGGTGACCCCGTCGCACATGGCCGGCACACCACCGGCCACCTGCGCCGTCGAGCCCATGCGACGCGCCGCTTCACGGATGACGTCGGGGAAGCGCTCAAAGGGCTGATGGGCGGACAGCATGTCGTTGTAGGATGTCACGATGCCCAGATTGGCACTGTTGGTCAGCTTGAGCTGCTGCTTGTCGGAAGCACTGCAGGCAGCAAAGCCATGGGCCAGATTGCCGCAGTCAAGGGCGCCACGGTGGACACCACGGCGATGTTGTGCCTGCATGCGGGCTTCATACAGGGCGCGACGCGGCGCGGATCGTTCGATGATGCGCCGGG
This sequence comes from Kushneria sp. AK178, assembly GCF_053903105.1. NCBI lineage: Bacteria > Pseudomonadati > Pseudomonadota > Gammaproteobacteria > Oceanospirillales > Halomonadaceae > Kushneria > Kushneria sp. AK178. The sequence goes on from NZ_CP096381.1 coordinate 2,238,964, forward strand.
TTACGCGGGTCAGGGTGGTATGCATGAAAACCTCACCTGTCACGGTCTCGAGTGGAAGTGCATCAGTCTATCCGAATTGGCTCTTTTTTGTAGTTAAACTACCCGTTTCGTCCGCTACAATTTTCGGTTCGCCTGGCTCTGGTCGGATCGGGGCCGCCAGCAGCGGGCAGCATGCCATCGTGGCGATAAAATGATGTCACGCCAGGCGCCATTTACAGCACGTCATGCGATATCCTGATGTTCTCCCGATGACCGCCGATACACATGATTAACCTGACACTCCTCATCGATGGGTGCCTGCATGGCACCGGTCGTGGCGAAACGACAGCCTGACAACGGAAGTGGCCGCATGTCTCACCCCTCTTCAACGCGCCGTGGCCTTGTGACACGCGTGCTCCTCTGGACCCTGTTACTCCTGATCGGTCTGATCGCCCTGTGGTGGTTTTTCCTGCGCGATAGCCCGGAAGGCGACGACGGCGCACAGGACGGGGGCATGCCGAGCCCTGCCGTGGCGGCCGTCACCGCACGGCAGGGAGACTTTCCGGTCACCCTGAGCGCTCTGGGCACGGTACGTTCGCTGTCGAGTGTGGCCATTCGTCCCCGCGTCGAGGGCGAGCTGGTCTCGGTGGACTTCGAGGAAGGTCAGCGCGTCGCGAAGGACCAGGTACTGGCGCACATCGACGACCGCACCTATCAGGCCCAGCTGGCGCAGGCCAATGCCGAACTGACGCAGAATCAGGCCCAGCTGGCCACGGCCCGGGAAGACCTGCAGCGCTATGAGAACCTGAGCCGCGCCAACAACGTCTCGCGTCAGGACCTGGAGACCCAGCGCCAGCTGGTACGACAGTATCAGGGCGCCGTGGAGGCCTCCCGCGCCAGCGTGCAGAATGCTCAGGTCCAGCTGGACTACACCACCGTTCGCGCGCCGGCCGACGGCATCATCGGTCTGCGCAACGTCGACCCGGGCAATATCGTCGCCACGGGTGATGAGAATCCCATCGCCACGCTGACGTCCCTTGACCCCATTTCGGTAGTGTTCTCGTTGCCTGCACAGTATCTCTCCCGGGTGCGCGACAGGCTGCAGCAGGAACCCATGATGGTCAGCGTCCTGGATGACGATGCCGACGAGCCGATCGCCACGGGCGAGCTGACCAGCATCGACAGCGCCATCAATACCGATACCGGCACGGTACGGCTGCGCGCGCGGCTGGACAACGATGACGAACGGCTCTATCCCAACGCCTTCGTTAACGTGGCGCTCACCCTGACCACGCTGGACAACGTGGTGATCGTGCCCGAAACCGCCATTCAAAGCAGTGAGTCCGGCAACCACGTCTACGTGGTGGATGACGAGGACACGGTCCATCAGCGCAGCGTGGACGTGGGTGCCAGCGACGACCTTCACGCCGTGATCGACTCCGGGTTGAAAGCCGGTGAGCGCGTGGTCGTGGACGGCGTCGATCGCCTGCGCGACGGCGCAAGCGTCAATGTGGTCAGCAACAACCTGCCGGGCGAAAGCGATGCGACCGGCGACACGCCGCCGGCGGGCGAGACCACCAACGAGGGCCAGCTCAGGGCCACCGACGGCGAGGATGATCGGTCGTCATGAACCCGTCGCGTCTTTTCATCCTCCGACCGGTCGCCACCTCGCTGGTCATGCTGGCCATTCTGCTCTCCGGCGTCATGGCGTATCGGATGCTGCCGGTGGCCTCCCTGCCGGAGGTGGATTACCCCACCATTCAGGTGACGACGCTCTACCCGGGGGCCAGCCCCGACATCATGCTCTCCAACGTCACCTCGCCACTGGAGGATCAGCTCGGCCAGATTTCGGGACTCGAGGACATGCGCTCCACCAGCACCGGCGGCGCATCGATCATCACGCTGCGCTTCGGCCTCGATAGCGATCTGGGCGTGGCCGAGCAGGATGTGCAGGCCGCCATCAACCAGGCCGACAACCTGCTGCCCGATGACCTGCCCATGCCGCCGAGCTACAGCAAGGTCAATCCGGCGGATGCGCCGGTCATGACGCTGGCCGTGCGCTCGGACAGTCTGCCACTGACACGCGTCTACGATCTGGTGGATACCCGTCTGGTGCAGCGTCTGTCCCAGGTCAGCGGGGTCGGCCTGGTATCGCTGTCGGGCGGCCATGAGCCCGCCATTCGCATCGACGCCAACGCCCGCCGCATGGCAGCCCACGGACTGGACATGGAGGCGGTGCGCAACGCCATCACGGCGGCCAACGTCAATCAGCCCAAGGGCACCCTGTATGGCCCCTACCGGGCGCTGACGATCGATGCCAATGACCAGCTCACCTCCCCCGAGCAGTATCGCGACCTGATTCTCAAGTACGACAACGACATGCCGCTGCGCCTGCGCGATGTCGCCCGGGTGCACGAGGGCTCGGAAAATGCTTGGCTGACCGCCTGGGCCAACCGCGACCCGGCGCTGATCATCAGCGTTCAGCGCCAGCCCGGCGCCAACGTCACCAGCGTGGTCGATGACATCCAGCGCCAGCTTCCCGAGCTGCAGGCCACCCTGCCCGAGAGCGTGGACATCTCGGTACTCAGCGACCGCACCCAGACCATTCGCGCCTCGGTGGAGGATACCCAGTTCGAGCTGGTGCTGGCCGTGGGGCTGGTCATCCTCATCACCTTTTTGTTTCTGCGCAACATCCCGGCCACCATTATCCCGAGTCTGGCCGTTCCCATGTCGCTGATCGGCACCTTCGGCGTCATGCATCTGGCGGGGTTCAGCCTCAACAACCTCACCCTGATGGCGCTGACGATTGCCACCGGCTTTGTCATCGATGACGCCATCGTGGTGCTGGAAAACATCATCCGCCATCTGGAAAAGGGCGAGAAACCTGTCGATGCGGCTCTCAAGGGCGCCAGACAGATCTTTTTCACCATCGTGTCGCTGACCGTGTCGCTGGTGGCGGTGCTGATTCCGCTGTTGTTCATGCAGGATGTGGTCGGACGGCTGTTCCGTGAGTTCGCCATCACGCTGGCGGTGGCCATCGTGATCTCGGCGTTCATTTCCCTGACGCTCACGCCCATGCTGTGCGCGAAAATGCTCAAGGCACGCCCACCGGTTCAGGGCGCTGACCGGGACGACGATACTCGGGCCCATGCCGAGAGCTACTCGGGGCTTTTCGGGCGGCTGCTGCGCCTTTATGACCGTGGACTGCAGTGGGTGCTGGCCCGCCAGCGGCTCACGCTGGCGGTGGCCGTCATTACCTTTGGCGTCACGGCGCTGTTGTATCTCGCCATTCCCAAGGGGTTGTTTCCCCAGCAGGACACCGGTGCCATTCGCGGCATCAGCGAGGCGGATCAGTCGATCTCCTTTGAGGCGATGGCCGAGCACCAGCAGGCCCTGGCCGACATCATCCTCGAGGACCCGGCCGTGGAGAGCCTCTCCTCGACCATCGGCGTCAACGAGGACAACAGCACGCTCAATACCGGGCGCTTTCAGATCAATCTCAAGCCACTGGCCGAGCGCGACGGCGCCGAGGCAGTCATCGAGCGGCTCAACGACAGGACCCGGGCCGTCGCCGGCATGCAGCTCTACCTGCAGCCGCTGCAGGATCTGACGCTGGATGACAACGTCAGTCGCTATCAGTATCAACTGTCGGTGACCAACAACGACGCCGATCGCCTGTCACGCGATGTGGCGGCCCTGCTACAGCACATCCGCCAGTCGCCGGCCATTTCGGGCGCGGCATCGGATCTGCAGGAGCGCGGCCTGCAGCTCTATCTGGATATCGACCGCGACCGCGCCAGCCGGCTGGGCATCAGCGTCAGCGATATCGACGCCACGCTCTACAACGCCTTCGGTCAGCGCCTGATCTCGACCATCTTCACCCAGTCCAACCAGTACCGGGTGGTGATGAACGTCGCCGATGATCAGCAGCGCGGCCCCTCGGCGCTGGATCGCCTCTATCTGGAAGCCGACAGCGGCGACATGGTGCCGCTGACCTCGCTGGTCAGCGTCGAGCAGCGCTACGCCAGCCTGTCACTGTCACGCCAGAACCGCATTCCTGCCGCCAACGTCTCCTTTGACGTCGCCCCCGGCCATTCGCTGTCGCAGGCCTTTGACGCCATCGACGAGGCCGGCGCGCAGGCCGACCTCGACCGGGATACGCAACTGGCCTATCAGGGCGCCGCGCTGGGCTTTGCCGGCTCCACGGCCAACACGCTGCTGCTGATTCTGGCCGCCGTGGTGGTGATGTATATCGTGCTGGGCATTCTGTACGAGAGCTATATCCATCCGCTGACCATTCTCTCCACCCTGCCCTCGGCCGCCATCGGGGCGCTGCTGGCGCTGATGATGACCGGCAACGATCTGGGCATGGTGGGCATCATCGGCATCATCCTGCTGATCGGCATCGTCAAGAAAAACGCCATCATGATGATCGACTTTGCCCTCGACGGTCAGCGCCATATGGGACTGGCCCCGTTTGATGCCATCTACCGGGCGGCGCTGTTGCGCTTTCGACCCATCATGATGACCACCTTTGCAGCACTCTTCGGCGCCATCCCCCTGATGCTGGCCAGCGGCTTCGGTTCGGAGCTGCGTCAGCCGCTGGGGCTTGCCATGGTGGGCGGGCTACTGGTCAGTCAGCTGCTGACGCTCTTTACCACGCCGGTCATCTATCTGTTCTTTGACCGGCTGGCCGGCCGCGTCAATGCCGGTACCGACAGCACGGCCACCGCCGATGGACACGCCTCATGAGTCTGTCCTCGCCCTTCATTGCACGACCGATCGCCACCTCGCTTCTGACGCTGGCGATCATTCTGGGCGGTCTGCTCTCCTATGCGCGCCTGCCGGTGGCGCCGCTGCCGGCGGTGTCGTTTCCCACCATCCTGGTCACGGCCAGCCTGTCCGGGGCCAACCCGGAGACCATGGCCTCGACGGTGGCCACGCCGCTGGAGCGCTCGCTGGGCCAGATCGCCGGCATCAGCCAGATGACCTCGTCGAGCTCGGACGGCTCGACCAGTGTTGTCATCCAGTTCGACCTGGACAAGGACATCAATGAAGCCGCCCGGGAGGTGCAGGCGGCCATCAATCGGGCCGAGGCGCTGCTGCCGAGCGCCATGACCAGCTCGCCCCGGCTTCGAAAGCTCAACCCCGCCGACTCGCCGATCATGCTGCTGTCACTGACCAGCGCCGAGATCGACAAGGGCACGCTCTACAATCTGGCCGATCAGGATATCGCCCCGCGCATCGCGCAGGTCGACGGGGTGTCACGGGTCAGCGTCGGCGGCAGTTCGTCGCCGGCGGTGCGGGTCACGCTCAACCCGCGCCGGCTCGAAAATGCCGGCATCAGCCTCAATCAGGTCCGCGATGCCATCAATAACGCCAACAGCAACCAGCCCACCGGCTTTACCGAGGACGACCGCTATCGCTGGAGCCTGCACACCGATTCGCAGATGTTCGACGCCCAGGGCTATCGCGATCTGATCATCCAGCGCGACGGCGACCACCTCATGCGCCTGGGCGATGTGGCCAGTGTCGAAAGAAGCGTCGAGGACATCTACAACGTCGGCTTTTACAACCGCCAGCCGGCGGTGGTCATCGTGGTCAGCCCGGCAAGCGATGCCAACGTGATCGAAACCATCGATCGCATCAAGGAGCGCCTGCCCGGCATCCACGCCGCGCTCCCCGCCAGCGCCGATCTGCACACGGTGCTGGATCGCTCGCCGGGCATCAGTGCCTCGCTGCAGGAGACCCAGATCACCCTGATCCTGGCCGTGTTCCTGGTGGTCATGGTGGTGTTCGTCTTTCTGCGCAATCCGCGGGCCACGCTGATCCCGAGTGCCGTCATCCCGGTGTCGCTGCTGGGCACCTTCATGGTGATGTATCTGCTGGGCTTTTCGCTCAACACGCTGTCGCTGATGGCGCTGATCATTGCCATCGGTTTTGTGGTCGATGACGCCATCGTGGTGGTGGAAAACATCGCCCGACACATCGAGGCCGGCATGGACGTACGCAGTGCCGCCCTGCTGGGAGCGCGCGAGGTCGGCTTTACGGTGCTGTCGATGAGCGTGTCGCTGGTCGCCGTGTTCGTGCCGCTGCTGTTTCTGGGCGGCTTCATCGGCCGGCTCTTCCACGAGTTTGCCATGACGCTGGCCACGGCGGTCATGGTGTCGCTGCTGGTATCACTGACCCTGACGCCGATGCTGTGCTCGCGCTGGCTGCGGGTCTCCGCGCATCAGCGCACGCCGGGCCGGGTACAGCGCCTGGTCGAGTGCTGCGGCCGGCGCATCCTGAACGGCTATGAGCGCACGCTGGATGTTGCCCTGCGCCATCGACGCCTGACATTGCTGTCGCTGGTGGCGGTGATCGTGCTCAACGGCTTTTTGTATGTGCACATCGACAAGGGCTTCGTCCCCGACCAGGACACCGGGCGGCTGATCGGCGCCGTGCGCGGCGATCAGAGCATCTCGTTCGAGGCCATGTCGGCCAAGCTGGAGACGGCCCGCGACCGCCTGCTGGCCGATGATGCCGTATCCAGCGTGCTGGGCTTTCTGGGCGGCCGCGGCCCGGGGGGCGGTGGTTCGAATTCGGCGACGATCTTTGTATCACTCAAGGAGGACCGCCAGGGCGACACCAACGCCAACGGCAATCGCCTCTCCGCCCTGATGAGTGACATTCCCGGGGTGCAGGTGTTCATGCGCGGGCTGCAGGACCTGCGCATGGGTGGGCGCTCCTCGAGCAACAGCCAGTACGAGCTGACGCTCAAAAGCGACGATCTCTCGTTGCTGCGGGAGTGGTCGCCGCGGGTGGCGCAGACCATGCGCGATATTCCGGAGATTACCGGCGTGGACAGCGACAGTCGCGACGGCGGCCAGGCCATCAAGCTGATGGTGGATCGCGACCGGGCGTCCCGGCTGGGCCTGAGCATGCGCGACATCGACACCCTGCTGGGCAACGCCTTCGCCCAGGGGCAGATTTCCAGCGTCTATGAAGGCACGAACCAGTACTACGTGGTGCTGGAAGTGGCCCAGCAGTGGCAGCGCTCGGCCCGGGCGCTGGAGATGATGCATATCGTCAACGATCAGGGCAGTCCCATACCGCTGTCGGCCTTCAGCCATTACGAGCGCAGCACCAGCCCGGTGAGCGTCAGCCACCAGGGGCAGTTCGCCGCCGCCACGGTATCGTTCAATCTAAGCGAGGGGGTGTCGCTGTCCGAGGCCACCGAGATCATCAGCGACCGCCTGGATCGGCTGCACCTGCCCACCGATGTCCAGGCCGACTTCGAGGGCAGCGCCGCCAGCTTCCAGAGCGGCGTGGAGACCATGCCCTGGCTGATCCTGGCGGCGCTGGTCACGGTTTATCTGGTGCTGGGTATTCTCTACGAGAGCTACATTCATCCGCTGACGATTCTCTCCACCCTGCCCTCCGGCGGCATCGGCGCGCTGCTGGCGCTGATGCTGCTGGACAAGCCCTTCAGCCTGATTGCCCTGATCGGCATCATCCTGCTGATCGGCGTGGTCAAGAAAAACGCCATCATGCTGGTGGATTTCGCCCTGAGCGCCGAACGCGAACGCGGCCTGTCGTCGCAGGACGCCATTCGCGAGGCCGCGCTGGTGCGCTTTCGCCCCATCCTGATGACCACTCTGGCGGCCATTCTGGGCGCCCTGCCGCTGATGTTCGGCACTGATGAAAACGCCGCCCTGCGCGCGCCGCTGGGCATCTCCATCGTGGGCGGGTTAATCGTCAGCCAGATTCTGACCCTCTATACCACGCCGGTGGTCTATCTCTACCTGGATCGCCTGAGACGGCGCTGACCGGCCCCTGCCGATGCTGGATACCGGAGGCTCTTGCCGATGACGACAGGGGCCTCCAGCGGGCGTACCACAAGACAAAAGTCTTACACTCTGTTCGTGAACAGTGTTTATCCTCTCGGTCCCGGATGGTAAGTTACCGATGACACGACGTGTCACCACAATAAAAATCGGTCACGTCCTTCATACATAACAACGAGTCAAGGAACAGTTCATGACACCCAGAACGGACTCCCGACGTCTGAAACTGCTGACACTCTCCCTGAGCATCTCCGCCGCCATGGCCGCGACCGCCGCCCAGGCCGCTCCGGATGACCAGCAGACCATCGAAGCCCTGCGCGCCCAGCTCGAGCAGCCTGCGCGCCCAGCTCGAGCAGATGCAACAGCGCCTGGACCGGCTGGAGCAGCAGCAGTCGACCGGCATTTCCGGCGACCAACAGCAGACGAGTGGTACGGCCGGTGGTGCGCAAAACGTCAGCGCGTCTCAGAACAACACGGCGACCACCTCTGACCCGCAGCAGCCAGAATCAAGGCCGCAGCAGAGCCTGGCGCAGGAGAACCAGTCGGCCATCGAGCAGATGCAGCAGACCCAGTTCAGCGGTCAGCTCGAATTTGGCGGCAGCTTTAACGACTGGAACCGCACAAGTTCACGTGATGACAATGGCAACCGCACGCTTAACGGTGAAAAGGACACGGCCGGAGACCTGGACTTTGGCAAGCTCGTTCTGGCCGTGGAGGGTGAGGTCGACGATCTGGAATACGCTTTCGAATATCGCTTCTATGACGGCTACCAGTTCCTGAAATCGGGCTGGCTCGGCTTTAATCCAAGCGACGACGACAACATCCGCGTCGGCCTGGTTCAGACGCCCTTTGGCAACATGGACTACGGCTATCAGGGCTGGTACGGCTCGCTGCCCTATCTGGCCGGCTTTGCCGACAACCAGAATGCCGGGGTGAAATGGGACCATCGCCAGGGACCCTGGGATACCTCACTGGCCTTTTTCAAAAGCGATAATCTGGGCAGCGGCAACGAACACTACGGTGCCAACGCCGTTGGGGGGACCGATGATGCTGTTTACAACGATGACGGCGAGCTGACCAGTTATGGCAACCAGGGCAACAGCGAAGAGAATCAGCTTGCCGCCCGCGTCGGCTACACCTTTGAGCACAGCGATGACTACTCGACCCAGCTGAACGTCTCGGCCAAGGGCGGTCAGCTCTACAACGAGCAGACCAACCGCAGCGGTGACAACTGGTCGGCAGCCATCGGACTGGACGGGTCATACGGCAACTGGCGTACCCTGCTCCAGGCCACCACCTATGAATACAACCCCAAGAATCCGTCGGAAACACAGTCCGGCATTTCTGACAACGCCGTTCAGATCGGCGCCTTCGGCTTCAACTATCTGATTCCGAAACGCGGCCAGATGTACACCGCCAGCGCCAGCTACAGCATGGACGTCGACTGGGGCCCCGTTGAAAACCTGTTCTTCTTCAACGACTTCAGCTACATCGATCCGTCGGATGACTTTTCATCCATCAACGGCGGCTTCGGCGATCAGGACGACCCAATGCTCAACGACCTGGGCGTGCTGGTCACCGCCGGCCCCTACTATGCCTGGTTTGATATCGTGACCAACAAAAACGGGCTGAACTATTTCGGCTCGCCGGTCAACGATGGCTGGCACACCAGCTTCCTCACCAACTTCGGCATCAACTTTTAAAAGCCGATGACCATCAAAAAAACCCCGGCCATGGCCGTAATGCCAGTCAGTTAAGGTTTTCCCCCACCGGCTGACGATGCGATAGTCCGGTATCAGTAACTTGCTGATACCGGACTTTTTTATGCATTTCAGTCAGGCCATCGATGCCATCAACCGGGTAAGGCCCGGCAGCTTTTCAAGTTTGGCGGACGTCCTTTCCCCCGAGCTCATCGACACCTGTCTGGAGCAGGCCGGCGTGGCGACCCTTCGCAAGCGGCGACTGCCGCTGGATCTGGTCGTCTGGTCGATTGTCGGCATGGCCCTGTTTCGCCATATCCCCATGGCGCAGGTGGTTAACCAGCTTGATATCGTCCTGCCGGGCAAGCGTCCATTCGTGGCCCCCAGCGCCGTGGTACAGGCGCGTCAGCGCCTGGGTAGTGACGCAGTCAGACATGTTTTCGAGCAGACTCAGGCCCTGTGGCATGCTCAAACGCCTCAGCCTCACTGGTGCGGACTCAGCCTGCTTGCCGTGGACGGCGTGGTCTGGCGAACGCCGGACTCTCCCGACAACCAGACCGCCTTCGCGCGCACGCGTAATGCGCAGCGTGAGGCCGGCTACCCGCAGGTACGCATGGTGTGCCAGATGGAGGTGACCAGCCACCTGATCACGGGGGCCGCGTTCGACAGTGTCGCGACCGGCGAAGTGGCCCTGACGGAAGACCTGATCGCCGGCACACCGGATCACTCGCTCACGCTGTTTGACCGCGGCTTTTATTCACTGGGCCTTTTGCATGCCTGGCAGCAGGCCGGCGAGCAGCGCCACTGGCTGATTCCGTTACGCAAGGGAACTCACTACGAGGAGATTCGCTCGCTGGGGCGCCAGGACCGTCTCGTTCGGCTGACCACTTCGCCACAGGCGCGTGCCAAATGGCCGGATTTACCGGTCTCGTTCGAGGCGCGCCTGCTGCGCCGCAAGGTTCGGGGCAAGGAGGTGGCGGTATTGACCTCGATGACGGAAACGATGCGTTTTCCGGCCGCCGACATCGTGGATCTTTACAGCTACCGCTGGGAAATCGAGCTGGGATATCGGGAAATGAAGCAGTCGCTGCTGGACAATCGGCTTACGTTGCGCAGCCGTACACCGGAGATGGTGCGTCAGGAGCTGTGGGGCACGCTGCTCGCCTACAACCTGATCCGTTTTCAGATGGCGCGAATGGCTTACAGTCTGGACAACATTCACCCCAACCAGCTGAGCTTTCACCAGGCGGCCAGCTTTATTATCAAGGAGTTATCGATGCTGCCGGCGGTATCGTCGGGTCGGGTGCCGGCGGTGGTCCAGTCGATCACGGAGATGGCGCCGGCCTTTGTACTGCCCGATCGACGAGAAAGATCGTACCCGCGAGCGGTGCGGGCACGACCGCAGAAATATCCGGTCAGGAAAAAGCCAGTCAGCACTAACTGACTGGCATTACGGCCATGGCCGGGGTTTTTTAATGCGCCTGCCACCGATCAGGTCAGCGTGCTGAAATGATCGAGCCCTTCGGCAAAGCGGGTCTTGTAGCGCTCAAAGAGCGCCGGGTCGCGCTTGAAGGCGCGCAGGACGGCATCCTTTTGAAAGGTCACCACCTCCGGGGCCTGCTCGAGCGACTCAACGCCGGCGCGGGCGTTAAAGCCGGTACGCAGATCGCTGTCGGCGTGGCGATACCAGTGCTCGAACCCGAAGGTGGTAAAAAAGGCCTCCAGTCGCGGGTCCGGCGTGCTGACGCGCATCGCGGTCGACTCGCCAAGCCGGGTCACCAGCCGCCGACCGTAGCCGCGGCCGCGCTTGTTCTCCGGCGTGGCCAGAAGCCTGAGCTCGACCCCGCGCCCTTCCACCTCCAGCGTCAGCAGGGCCGCCGAACAGAGCCTCGCGCTGTCATCATAAAGCGCCACGATGCGCGCCGACTCCTGCTCCAGCAGCCGGCTGGCGCCGGCGAACTCGACAAGGGGGGTCAACCCCGCCTCCCGTCCGAACACGCTGGCACAGAGCATGGCCAGACAGGCATCCCGGTCCTGCACGTCGGTGATATATGAAATCTTCAAGGTTGCGTCTGCCCGCCGTTCAAAAGACGCATGATGCCACGGGCCTTTTCCCTCTGGCGAGTCAGCTACCCCCGGCTGCTTCCATCGCCCGCCTGTCACACGACTGACATGGACGCGCCACATGATTGCCATGCGGGCCTACCAGCATATCGGCGCAGCAGACACTTTCACGACAACAACGCGGAGCACGACATGGTCAAGGGTTTCAGGGGGGTGGTCAGGTTGGCAGCACTGTCCACGCTGGCGCTGGGCGCCACACCGGCAGCAGCGGCGACCGAGGTGGTCTGGTGGCATGCCATGGAGGGCAGTCTGGGCGAGAAGGTCGAAGAGATTGCCGAGGGGTTCAATCAGTCGCAGTCCGACTACGTCGTCAACCCGGTCTACAAGGGCACCTACGGCGAGAACATGACCTCGACCATTGCCGCCTTCCGCGCCGGCAATGCCCCCGCCATCACCCAGATCTATGAAGTCGGCACGGCCACCATGATGAATGCCCGCGGCGCCATCTATCCGGTCTACCAGCTCATGGCCGACACCGACCTGCCCTTCGACCCGGCGGCCTACCTGTCTGCCATCACCGGCTATTACAGCACCGCCGATGGCGACATGCTGTCGCTGCCCTTCAACTCCTCGACGCCGGTGGTCTATTACAACCGCGATCTGTTCGAGCAGGCCGGGCTCGATCCCGACGCGCCCCCGACCACCTGGGAAGGGCTCGCCGAGGCGGGCCGGCAGATCGTCGACAGCGGCGCGGCCGACTGCGGCTTTACCACCACCTGGCCGAGCTGGATTCAGCTCGAAAACTTCACCGCGCGTCACGATATTGCCTTTGCCAGCGAGCAGAACGGCTTTGGCGGGCCATCGGCGCGACTCATCTTCAACGACAGCGATGCGGTAATCGAGCACGTGCAGGATCTGGTCGACTGGCAGCAAAGTGGCGTGTTCCGCTACGGCGGTCGTGAGGACCAGGCTTCGCCACGCTTTTTCTCCGGCAGCTGCGCCATGATGATGGCCTCTTCGGCCAGCTATGCCAGCGTGCGTGACAACACCGAAAGCTTCGACTTCGGCGTCGCGCCCCTGCCGTGGGACCCCGAGGTCATCGATCAGCCGAAAAATTCGATCATCGGCGGCGCCTCGCTGTGGGTTCTGCAGGGCCAGGATGAGGCGGTCTATCAGGGCGTTGCGCGATTTTTCAACTATCTCGCCTCGCCGGAAGTGCAGGCCGACTGGCACCAGTTCACGGGCTATCTGCCCATTACCCGCCAGGCCTACGAGCTGACCCGCGAGCAGAATTTCTATGCTGACAATCCCGGCACCGACATCGCGCTCGAGCAGATGACAGGCGGTGAGCCGAGTGACAGCTCCCGCGGACTGCGACTGGGCAACATGCCCCAGATTCGCGATGTCATCCAGGAGGAGCTCGAGCGGGCTCTCAACGGTGACAAGAGCGCCCGGCAGGCGCTCGATGACGCCGCCGAACGGGGCAATGAGCTTCTCGAGCAGTTCGAACGCAGCGTGCGCTGACCCCTGCCCCGGCGGCACCGCCGTCGGGACCGCCCCTGAGCCGTCACTGCACCTTTCGGGAACGCCTGTCACACCATGTCCACGTTTCAACGTCATCGCCTCACGCCATGGATGCTCATGGCGCCTCAGCTTGTCATCGTGCTGATATTCTTTTTCTGGCCGGCCGTCACTGCCCTGCGTCAGTCGCTGTATGTGCAGGACGCCTTCGGGCTGGGCGAGCGCTTTGCCGGCCTTGCCAACTTCACGCGGATACTGGCCTCACGGAGCTATCATGAGGCGCTGGTCAACACGGCCATTTTCAGCGTCAGTGTCGCGCTGGGCGCCATGGCCCTGGCGCTGTTGCTGGCCACCATGGCGGATCGGGTGCTGCGCGGCAGCGGCGCCTACCGAACGCTTCTGATCTGGCCCTATGCCGTGGCACCGGCCGCGGCCGGCGTGCTGTGGATGTTCATGCTGGACCCCACGCTGGGCGTACTGACCCGGGCGCTGACAACGCTGGGCATTGACTGGAATTTCCGCCTCAACGGCGGCCAGGCCATGGCGCTGGTGATCGCGGCCGCCATCTGGCAGCAGATGAGCTACAACTTCGTGTTCTTTCTGGCCGGGCTTCAGGCCGTCCCCACCAGCATTCTGGAAGCGGCCGCCATCGACGGTGCCGGCCCCTGGCGGCGCTTCTGGACGGTCACCTTTCCCCTGCTGTCGCCGATCAGCTTCTTTTTGCTGGTCATGAACACCATCTACGCCTTTTTCGACACCTTCGGCACCATCGACACCACCACCAGCGGCGGCCCCGGCGGTGCCACCCGCACGCTGGTCTACAAGCTCTATCAGGACGGCATCGTGGGGCTGGATCTGGGCGGTTCGGCGGCGCAGTCGGTGCTTTTGATGGTGATGGTGGGTCTTTTGACCCTGATGCAGTTTCGCTATGTCGAACGCCGCGTGCAGTACCACTGACGCCCCATTCACCGCACCCAACCCTGTCAGGACACCCTGCCATGCGCTATCAACGCCCGGGCCTCGATGTCGCAGCCCATACCATCCTGATCGCCGGGGCACTGATCTTCATGCTGCCCGTCATTCTGGCCGTGCTGGCTTCGACCCAGACGCCCGGCACACTCTTCTCCGGCACGCTACCGCTGTCGTTCGGGGCCAGCGGGCTGGATCACTACGTAACGCTTCTGACCGAACCGGTCCGCGGCATCGGCGTGCCCGCCTGGCGATTGATGCTCAATTCGCTCGCGATGGCGCTGGGCATTGCCGTCGGCAAGCTGACCATCGCCATGCTGGCCGCCTACGCGCTGGTCTTTTTCCGTTTTCCGTTGCGCCGCTGCTGCTTCTGGCTGATCTTTGTGACGCTCATGCTGCCCATCGAGGTGCGCATCGTGCCGACCTACGGTGTGGTCGCCGAGCTTGGTCTGCTCGACAGCTACCCGGGGCTGGTCCTGCCGCTGATGGCCAGCGCCACGGCAACCTTTCTGTTTCGTCAGTTCTTTCTGACCCTGCCGCCCGAGCTGATGGAGGCCGCCCGCATGGACGGTGCCGGGCCGTGGCGCTTTTTCATCGACATCGTGTTGCCGCTGTCGAAAACCAACATCGCGGCGCTGTTTGTCATCATGTTCATTTACGGCTGGAACCAGTATCTGTGGCCGCTGGTAGCCCTTACCAGTGCCGACAACGCCACCCTGGTCACAAGCCTCAGGCGACTGACGATCGCCACCGACGGCACGCCCCCCTGGCATCTGGCCACCGCCATGACAGTGTTCGCCCTGCTGCCACCGGTGGTCGTGATCCTGATCATGCAGCGCTGGTTCATCAAGGGCCTGGTGGATACGGAGAAATAACATGGCAACACTGACACTCGAGTGCCTGCGAAAGCGCTACGCCGGCAGCAGTGACGTGCTCCACGACATTGAACTGAGCATCGAGGACGGCGAGATGATCGTGGTCGTGGGGCCGTCGGGCTGCGGCAAGTCAACGCTTTTGCGCATGGTGGCCGGGCTGGAGACGATCAGCGGCGGTGCGCTGTTCATTGATGGCGAGTGCGTCAACGACCAGGAGCCGGCCGAGCGCGATATTGCCATGGTCTTTCAGAACTACGCGCTCTATCCCCACATGAGCGTATTCGACAACCTGGCCTACAGCCTCAAGAATCGCGGCACCCCCAGAGCCGAGATCGCCCGGCGCGTCGAAGAGACCGCCCGGCTTCTCGACATCGCCTCGCTGCTCAATCGCAGGCCGCGCCAGCTCTCGGGCGGGCAGCGCCAGCGCGTGGCGATGGGGCGTGCCGTGATCCGACAACCGCGTGTCTTTCTGTTTGATGAGCCACTGTCCAACCTGGACGCGAGCCTGCGGGTACAGATGCGTCGGGAAATTCGCGCCCTGCAGCAACGTCTGGGCATCACGTCCCTGTATGTCACCCATGATCAGACCGAGGCCATGACCATGGCCGACCGGCTGGTGGTGATGAATGCCGGGCGCATCGAGCAGATCGGCACGCCCATGACACTGTTTCGCAAGCCCGCCACCCGCTTTGTCGCCGGGTTTATCGGCTCGCCGGCCATGAATTTTCTGACCTGCACTGCCGGGGATCTGCCCGGCTGGCTGCCCCGCGTGCCGGTCGAGACCGATGCCCCCCTTACCGGCGAGCTGAGCGTGGGCATCCGGCCCGAGCACATGGCGCTGACCGCCCCGGGCGCCGGCCATATCGAGGCCCGCATCGAGCTGGTGGAGCCGCTGGGTTCCGAGAGTCTGGTACATGTGCGCCCCACTGATGGCGAGGCGCCACTGGTGGTGCGCCACGCCGGGGTGGATCTGCCCACCGCCGGGCAGATGACCGGCCTGAACCTGCAGGGGCCGTTCCATCTGTTTGATCAATATGGACAACGACTGGCCACCCGGCCCAGACTGGCCGGCACGACCTGTTCCATGGAGCCATGACACATGCAGCTACCCCGCTATATTGCTCACCGCGGCCTCTCGCACCACGCCCCGGAAAACACCCTGGCCGCCATTCAGGCCGCCGGCGACGCCGGCTGCGAATGGATCGAGCTCGACGTTCAGTGCCTGGGCGACGGCACGCCGGTCATCTGGCACGACGCCACGGTGGATCGCTGCAGCGACGGGCAGGGGGCGCTGATCGACATGACCCGCGAGGATATTCGCCGGCTGGATGTGGGCAGCTGGTTCTCTGCCGAATTTCGCGGCGAGCGCATGGCGCTGCTGGATGAGGCGCTCTCACTGGTGAGCGCGCTGGATCTGGGGCTGAATCTCGAACTCAAGATCAACTCCGGTCATGACCCGGTCGCGCTGGCCGACGTGGCGGCCCATCGCGCCTGCCAGGTGCTGCCGGCTGATCGTCTGCTGATATCGAGCTTTGACATGAGCGCGCTGGAAAGCGCCCGGGCCCGGGACGACGCGCTGGCGCTGGGGCTTTTATACGAGGCGATACCGCGACGCTGGGCCAGCGATGCCGAGCGGTTCCGCCCGATCAGCGTGCACGCCGACTGGACACGGCTTGACCAGGAGCGGCTCATCGAAGTCCAGAGCGCCGGGCTGGCCCTGCTCTGCTATACGGTCAACGACCCCGAGCGCTTTGCCTCCTGGTGGGACCACGGCGTCAGCGGCGTCTTTACCGATGACCCGGGGCGCTTTGATGCGCGCTATCAGCGCCGGTCGCGAGGGGATGGCAGCCGCAAGCCGCGCTGAAGGCGCTAAAGCGTCTGCCGTTCGAGAGGTGCCAGGGCCCCGAAACGAACACTGCCAGCGCGTGGCTGGCAGTGTTGATCGTGCCTGCAGGGGGCGGCTCAGGTGAAAAAGAGCTGGCGCAGGGCATCGCCCGGATCCGCTTCCCGCATGAAATGCTCGCCCACCAGAAAGGCATTGACGTTGCCCCGGCGCATGCGCGCCACGTCCTCACGGGTGGCAATGCCCGACTCGGTCACCACCCGCACGCCCTCGGGCACCTTTTCCAGCAGTTCAAACGTGGTCTCCAGCCGGGTCTCGAAGGTATGCAGATCGCGGTTGTTGATGCCCACCAGCGCCAGATCCAGCGTCAGCGCCCGTTCGAGCTCTTCCATGTTATGGACCTCGACCAGCACGTCCATGCCCAGCTCGATGGCCAGCGTATTGAGCGTTCTCATCTGCTGGTCATCGAGGGCGGCCACGATGAGCAGAATCGCATCGGCGCCCATGGTGCGCGCCTCATAGACCTGATAGGGCGCCACGATGAAGTCCTTGCGCAGCACCGGCAGCTGACAGGCGCCGCGCGCGGCGATCAGAAAGCGCTCGCTGCCCTGGAAATAGTCGGCATCGGTGAGCACCGACAGACAGGCGGCACCGCCGGCCTCGTAACGCTGGGCGATGGCGACCGGGTCAAAGTCGGCCCGAATGATGCCTTTCGAGGGCGAGGCCTTTTTGATCTCGGCAATCACGGCCGGGTCGCCGTTGGTCAGACGCTGATTGAGTGCCGCGGCAAATCCGCGAGTGGGCGGCGCCTGCTCGGCGCGAGCACGCAGCGTGTTTTCACTGATGCTGGCCGAACGCTCGGCAATCTCTTCATGCTTGCGGGCAATGATACGGGTCAGAATGGTAGGCAGCGTACTCATGCGGTGTTCCCTGGCAATCGCCGGGGCGCGCGTCACGCCCCGGCGCTATGATGGTGAGTCAGTCGCCGGCCTCGGCCAGTCGGGCAGAAAATTCTGCCAGTGCGTCCAGCTTGGCCAGCCCCTGCCCCGTTTCGAGCGCATTGCGTACGGTCTGTACGCCCTCCCGGATGGAGCCGGCCACATCGGATACATAAAGGGCGGCGCCGGCATTGTAGGCCACCATATCGGCGGCAGCCCCCTCCCCGCGCAGCGCCGACTTGACCAGCACCAGGCTCTCTTCGGTGCTGTCGGCGCGAATCGTTTCCAGCGGCTGACGCGCAAGGCCGACATCCTCGGGGGTCATCACATATTCGTGAATTTCGCCCTGATGCAGCTCGGCCACCCGGGTGGCCGCGGCAATGGAGAATTCATCGAGGCCATCCTCGGCGTGCACGACCAGCACATGCTGGCTGCCCAGACGCCGCAGTACCGTCGCCA
Organism: Kushneria sp. AK178; assembly: GCF_053903105.1. NCBI lineage: Bacteria > Pseudomonadati > Pseudomonadota > Gammaproteobacteria > Oceanospirillales > Halomonadaceae > Kushneria > Kushneria sp. AK178. The sequence continues at coordinate 2,257,141 of NZ_CP096381.1, forward strand.
TGGGCACCAGCAGATCGGCGCTGTAGACCCCGATGACCTGGCGCGTGGCGCCGGTGGGGTTGGTCAGGGGCCCAAGGATGTTGAACATGGTGCGCACGCCCAGCGCCCGGCGAACGGCCACGGCGTGGCGCATGGCGGTGTGATGATTGGGGGCGAACATGAAGCCGACCCCGACCTCCTCGATGCAGCGGGCGATCTGTTCCGAGGAGAGTTCCAGCGACACGCCGGCACGCGCGAGCAGGTCGGCACTGCCGGAGCTGCTGGACACCCCGCGGCCACCGTGCTTGGCCACGCGGGCGCCGCAGGCGGCCGCAGCAAAGCTCGCCGCGGTCGAGACGTTGAAAAGCCCCGCCCCATCACCGCCGGTGCCGACGATATCCACCACGTGGTCGGCATCGACGTGCACCGGATACATCAGCTCGCGCATGACCATGACGGCAGCCGTAATCTCGTCAACGGCCTCGCCCTTCATCGCCAGGCCGACCAGAAAGCCGCCCATCTGCACCGGGTCGGCTTCGCCGCGCATGATGGTCGACATGACCGTTCGCATCTCGTCCAGCCCGAGATCCTCACGGCGTGTCACGCGCGAAATGGCTTCCTTGAGCTCCATGACTCTCTCTCCATGCCACAGGCAGCAGGCGCCACCCGAAAGGGATTGTTATCGCATCAGGGCCGGACGTGCCCGGCGCTCAGGCCTCGACTGCCGCACCACGCGGGGCGTCCTGCGGCTGACGCTTGAGGAAGTTGGCCAGCAGCTCATGGCCCTGACGCGACAGGATCGATTCCGGATGGAAGAGCACGCCTTCCATGTCCAGCGTCCGGTGGCGAATGCCCATCACGATACCGGGCGTCACGTCATCGCTGACGGTAGCTGATGTAATCTCGAAGCACTCGGGCAGCGTCTCGCGCTCAAGAATCAGCGAGTGATAGCGCGTGACCTCCAGCGGGTTTTCAAGCCCTTCGAACGCGCCCCGACCGTCGTGATCGATCAGCGAGGTCTTGCCGTGCATCACCATGGGGGCCCGGATCACTTCGCCACCATAGGCCTGACCGATGGCCTGAAATCCCAGGCAGATACCGAAAATGGGGACCCGGCCGGCGAAGTGGCGGATCAGATCCAGCGAAATGCCGGCCTCGCTGGGGCTGCAGGGCCCCGGCGAAATCATCAGGTGCGTGAAGTCACGCTGCTCGATCTCCTCGATCGTCAGCGTGTCGTTGCGGATCGTTTCAACCTCGGCCCCCAGCTCGCCCAGATACTGGACGATGTTGAAGGTGAAGCTGTCGTAGTTGTCGATCATCAATACGTTCATGGCTTATAAACCCCGTGGTTGCTGGCCTCGCTATCAAGCGGTCGCGGCTTTTACCCAGAATTTTACCCAGATCGGTAAATGCAACCAGGTACACCAGAAAATTGAGCGGTCCTGATGATAGCAGACGCGCCAGACAATTAGGATATGGCTCCGCCATGCTGGGGTAGGCTATCTTATGGCAGAAGCAGTGACGGGCAATGGGGCAAATTCAGTCACCACCCTCGACACCATCAGGCTGCTCGCTACTGATCCTGCACGTATAACCGGAGCTGTCGATACGGTGCTCTACCTTCGTCAACAGCCATTCACCATCGGCGCCAGTGCGAAATCCCGACAGAGACACTCGCCCCTCGGCCATCAGCCGCGTGTTACCCGGTAGCGTGAGACTGAGCGTCTGCCCGCTGCGCTGGCCCTGCCCCAGGGCCGAGCGAGCAGCGGCCGTGGCAGTGGGGGCATCGGGGAATATCTCGGAGAGTCGCTCGATAGGGCCGCCCGCGCCGGCGGTTACTTCGCGCGTGATGGCCTCCAGCATATCGCGCCAGCGAGCGACCACGCTGCCCGGTTTCCGGCGCTCGGATAGCGTCATGCGCCCGCCGGTTACCATGTCTGGCGTTAGGGCCACTGTTGGCAGGCTGGGAGAGGCTGCAGGCGTACTGTCGCCACTCTCAGGTTGCTGGCTGGATGCACCGGATGATCGAGGCGCGCGTGAGCGACCACGTTCGACGAATACCAGCTTACCACCCCCCGGCTTGCAGACGGCTTCATTTTGCAGGGCGATGCGCGTCAGCATCTGCATATCCGATTCGTTGTCCTGATCGATCTGCGGCAGCGCCCGATTGACTAGGGCATCACTGACGGCGGGCTCCAGACCGTGCTCGCCGGCAATAACCGACACCATCTCACCGATGGTGGTGCCGCTTTCCCAGCTGCGCTCTTTCTGCCCCTGCAGTGGCTGCCGTTTCGAACCGCCAGCACCGGCAGACGAGGATGTATTGCCGCCCTCCCCGGGCTCGGCCTGGCTGGTCGCCTGGGGAGCTGCCCGGGCCTTCACCATTACTTGATTGGGCGGCCAGCGGAGCTCGACCTCATCGACAACGTAAAGTCCCATGCGATCAACGGCGCCGTCGTAACCCAGCCACACTTCCAGCTCGGCGCCTGTTGTGGGGAACGCGATAGGGGCAGCCGGATCGTGGTCGGCCAGCGTGAGGTCCAGCCGGTCGGACTCGACGCCCGATTGATCGACAATGCGCAGCGATACCAGCCGATCAGCGATAGCCGCGGTCACGTCGTTGCTATTGGCCACTACGCGATAGCTGGGCTGTACGTTCATCACCAGAGCCTCACCGACTGTTTTCGAAGCGATGCCACATTGATGTCGGGCAGTGTCACTACCCAGCCGGCGGGCAGGCTTGGTCCGTTTTCAGCCAGCCCGGGGTTGGCATCCAGCACCAGCTCGACGATTCGATTGTCCTGCCGGCCGTAATACCGCCAGCAGATCCAGTCGAGGGTGTCACTCCTCTTCGTTCTGTACTCCTGCGCCATCGTCGCGATACCTGATCTGGATAACAAAGCGCTGACGGCGCGGGGTGCCGCCGCGGGCGTGAATTTCGCCGGTCTCCTCGATCGACTCGACCACCCACCGGCCATGGATGTAACCGTTGCCATCGACCATCAATAGCGGACGGGCCTTGTCGGCCTCTGCACGCATCCGGTCCAGCTGCCCGGCGCCGCCCCGATACTCCGGGTAGATGATGCCGTCCAGGGTGATGACCTCGCCGGCCTTGCCGGTGTATTGCAGCGCCTCGCGCGCACCGACTCGAGACTGACTGGCCCACGTCCAGCGAGTGGCGCGGTGCAGCTGCTGATAGGCGGCGGTGTCGACGCAGAAGGCGTAGCGGCCGAGCTTGAGCATGACGTCAGCCATCGTAGAGCGCCCCGCGCTGTCGTTCGTTGAGCTCATCGAGCACCATCTCTGTGATGCGCCGAGCGTATGACGTATCACCCTCACCCTCGCGCGCGGCGACGGTCAGAGAGACGTTGTTCGTGATGTTTTGCGTTGGCGGCTGCTGCGCAGATGACTGGCGATCGCTGCTTGATTGGCGGGGCTGGATGTCGGCAAGGTCGGGGCGCGCCGGGCCGCCGCCAGCAGATCTTTGAGTCTGGCCGACACCTTCCTGCCGAGCACTATCGTCATCGCCAAATCCCAGCCAGCTTTTGGCTTTCGAGAAGGCGTTGCCCACCCACTCGAGTTTTCCGGCGATCCAGTTAATGGCCTGCTGGGCGCTGTCCATGACACCGTCCCATAGACCGGCAAACCAGCCGCTGACGCCACCCCAGGCTTGGGCTACCAAGCCCACCGGCGACCACGCAAGAATGGTTTTCAGTCCTTCCCATGCCGTAGAGGCCACACTCTTGACGCCGCTCAACAGATTGCCGAACCAGTCGGAGAGACCGCCCCAGTTGTTGGCAATCATTGCCAGCGGATGCCATGAGAAGGTCTCCTTGAACCAGTCCCATGCCGCGCCGACCTTTGCCTTAATGCCGTCCCACAAATCCGCAACCCACGGGCCGATGCTGCCCCAATTGCGATAGATCAGATAAGCGCCGGTTGCAATGGCCGCAATTCCCGTAACGATCCAACCAACAGGCGTCGTAGCGATCGCCAGCCCCAGCGTTTTGAATCCGGCAGATAGAGCGGGCAGCACACCAGACACGGACAGCAGTGCTTTGCCCAGCCCGAAAACCGCGGTGCCGAACGAGAACACCGAGGCGATGGCCTTGCCCGCCAGTGCCACACCGACGATCGTAGCGAGGTTGTCGAAACCACCCACCAGATCCGCGGTCTGACTGACCAGCGCACCGACCATCTGGCTCGAGCGCCAGAACCCCTTTCCTATTTCGATGATGGTGGGCAACGCATTCTCGATGCCGTCGGCAAACGCGGCCGCCCATTCGCCGATCTGCTCCTGATTCTCCTTGACGTACCCGCTGAATACCGTGAACCCGCTGGTGACCAGCGGCAAGAGCTGGCGCGCGAAGGTATTACGGACGCCGACCAGCGCATTCTGCGCATTGCGCCAGGCATGCATGTAGTCGCGAGCCTGATCGCCATCGAGCCCATTGACCGTGGCACCAAACTCATCGTACTCCCGGCGCAGGTTGAGAAGCTCTTTTGCACTTTGGGAGATCATTTCGACAAGCTGCTCACCGCCTTGGCCGCCGAGGAGCTCATCGGAGATGCGTTGCCGCGCCGAGGCGTCATCAATCTGCCTGATCCGTTCCAGCACCATGCCCATCATGGCACCGGCATCGTCGCTGACCTTGCTCAGCTGATCGCCGGTCAACCCCAGCCGCTTGAACGCGTCGGCCGCCGGCCCCTTGCCGGTCTGGATGAACTCATCGGAGCGCATCGACAGTTCCTTGAAGGCGTCGACCATGGCCTCCTGCTGCACGCCGAACTGACGACCAGCGCCTGTCCACTGCGACAGCTCGGACGTCGACATCCCGAGGCGCGACGCCCACTGATCGATCTCTTCGGTACTCCGCGCGTAGGAGTGCACCACCGTCCCCATTGCCGCCGATACCGCCGCGCCGGCAATGCTGGCGTTTCGGCCGAAGGCTCCAACCTCCTGATTCATGCGCTGAAAGGAAGCGCCAACGCGACCGGTGCGCTGCCCCACGTCTTTCCAGGCACTCTGGCGGCGCTGTAGACGCTCCATGCGCCGCGCCAGACGCTCGCTTTCATCGCCCAGATTACGGGTATCGACACCGGCCTCGCGTAGTTCTTCGCGCACCTCATGCAGACGCCGGCGCTCGTCCGAGAACTGAGTGTTGAGCGTGTCGACGTGATGCTCGGCCTGTTTGTGCTCTTCCGCCAGCGACTTCGTATCGCGCTGGGCGTTCTGAAACTCCTTGCCCAGCCGCTTGGCTTCTGCACGAGCCTGCTCAAAGTCATGGCGCAGCACCTCGCTGGGTTCATCAGCGCGGCGCATCTCATCCGCCAGCTGCTCCACACGATCCGTGGCCCCGTTATAGGCCTGCTCGGCCTGGCGGGTAGAGCGCCGGGAGTCCGCCAGCTGATCGCCCAGACGCGACACTTCGCCACGCGCCTGCTTGAGGCGGTCGCGGGTGTCGCGCAGTCCCTGAATATCAAAGCGGTCAATGCGCTTTTGCTGACGCTCTACGCCCTTGATGGCATCGCCGACGCCCTCGAGGCGCTGCTGCGTGGTCCCGATCGACGAGTTAAACGCCTTCGAGACCGAGCCGCCGATGTTGATGACCGCATTAAGCCGCTGATTCGCCATGCATCCGCCCTACGACTGCCGTTTTGGCAGCCCTTTTACCCACCATAAAAACCGGCTGGTCCGCATGGCGCTGATGTCCGCCAGCGTCCAGCCGGTATGCGATGCCAGCGCCAGCACCAGCTGACGCACTTCATCACCGCTCAGTCCAAAAAACTGGAATACGCCTTTTGGACGCGCGTCCACGATCGCATCGGCAGTGCCCGAATCTCGTCGGGCGCGACCTCGCAAAGATTGGCGAACATGCTGATCTCGCGCGTAGCGTCAGACCCTTTCATCTCGCTGGCCACCACCTGGTCATCTACAGTGGGCTCGCGCATGCGCAGTTTCTGCTGTTCAACGCCGGCGAACGTTGCCGGGCGCGGTAACGTGATGTCGACGTAGCTCCCATCGTCAGCCATCTCGAGGTATTCCGGGGCGGTATCGGACATGGTGTGTGCCTCTAGTCATGTGCAACGAAGACCGGCCATGCCGGTCATCAGTATTGAAGGAAGTTTCAGACGCCCAGTGCGGTGCGGATCTCGGCCATGTAATCGGTGCCGTTGACGGTGCGCACCATGTTTTCGATGTCGATCTCGTGGATCGTCGACCCATCGTGCTCTTCGCGGTAGTAATCCAGCCGCATGGTGATCGTCATCGTGGCCTTGGTACCGGGTGTCCAGGTGCCACGATCGATACCGGTGATCTTGCCGCGCATGACGTGACGCACCGGCGTGATCGTGCCGTCGTAGGATTCCATGGCACCACGGCCAACGAATGGCACCTTTTCCCCTTCGGCGATACCGAACTGGCGCAGCACGTCAGCATCGTAGGCGCTCAGCACGAAGCTGGTCTCCAGTGCTTCCATGCCCATGTCGAGCGTCACCGGTGCATCCATGCCACCAGCACGGTACTCCTCGGTTGCCAGGTTGAGCTGGGGCGGCGTGTACTCGTCGACGTTGCCGGCATAGCCGCGGCCGTCGACCGAAACCGTCATGTTTTTGATGATGTTGCGTGCGACAGCCATCAGTTGAATACCTCTCTGATCTCATTGAAGCGGTTGCTTTTGCGCCTATTCACGAAGCGCGGGATTACTTGGATATTGGCCGCGACATGAAGTCCGCAGACGGCCTCTCCAGCAATCGGAACGATGTGATCGACCTCCCAAGAAAAACCGGTTTCTTCGGTACGTCTTGCCGCAAGGCTGTAGGCTTCCTTTATGACAAAGTCGTCGAACTCGCTAGGCCGCCGCGGCGTTGCATTTGCTTTTCTGGCTCGATAGGCAGCGCGATGAGCCGCATAGGCCTCGCGATTTTCATTCCGATATTTTTTGCTATTCTCGTTAATGCGCTCTCGATTTTTTGCCGCATAATCTGGGTTTTTCTTTCGCCAACGGCTAGAGATCGCCGCCACTGCCTCTGGGTTCTCACGACAACGGCGAGCCGAGTACCCGCGTTGACACTCCAAACACACACCTTTAGCGGTCGAGCGCCATGCAACATGCCCTTTGGGGCAGGGCTTGCCTGAAAAATACTTCGACAAACCCTTTTCCATCGCAATCTTGCGAGCCCCTGGGCGACTCAAGCGAAAACCTCTTCCACATAATCATTCACCAGCATCGAGCGGAAGGTAATGTGCTCGGCCGGGTACGGGGGCGTGAACTCGAAGTTGAAATAGACCTTGCCCTGCTGGACGTTGGCCGGTGTATTGAGGTCAGGATCAGGCCAGCAGCGGCCACCCAGCAGCGCACCCCGGGCAACCAGTCCGCCGATGTAGGCGTTGACGCCCTCGGTCACGTCCTCGACGTAAGTGCGCGTGATGTTGCGATCAACCGCCCACAGATGAGCACGCAGGATGCTGTCGTTGATGATGTCTGCCGTGCGCCTTACCGACAGAAAAATCCACTTCATATCGTCGGTCAGCGACCGGTTGCCCCAGAGGCGGTAACCGTCCTGCTGAATGGTGGTGGCGATACCGCCCTCGTTGAGCAGGTTGGCGCGGGCGTTGGCATCGCCCAGCGTGAAATCCACCGGGCGGCTGGTGCCGACGATGCCGTTAACCGGTTTGTTGGAAGGTGACCACCAGAAACCCTGATCATTATCCGTACGGGCGATGATGCCGGCCACGCGCGCCGATGACGGCTCATCCACATAGCTACCATCATCCGCCAGCACCTGATACCAGGGATCGTGCATGTAGACCCGGGCGCTACCCCAGTCGTTGGCATAACGCTGCGCAGCGTCGTCGGTAGTGTTGGGACCGTCAGCGATCACCACGGCGCGCATGCGATCGGCAATGCCCAGCATCTCAGCGACCACGGCGTTACGGCGGCCGTTCTCGCGCTGATGCGTAAATCCGGGAGCAATGAGAATGCGAGGCTGAAAACCCATCACGCTGACAGCGCCAGGCAGTGCGTGAACCCCCTCGAGCTGACCGGTCTTCGCATTGGCGCCGCCGACCACATTGGCGGTCGTCTGCTGCTCGTCGCCACCCTCCTCGACGCGCACAACGATCACCACGGCACCGATCTGGTCGAAAACGCCCTCCAGCGCCCGCTGGAGAGTCCCGGCGGTGCCGAGACGGGAAGCCTTTGTGCGGCTACCGGCCACCAGCGTGGGGGTATTGAGTGGGAACGGCTCAGCGGCACCGCCGGACAGTGAGCGATAGCCCCGGGCGCGTGTCAGGCCGGCACCGTCAGAGCCATCAGGCAGGGCCGCCGATACCAGAGCAGCGGCCTCGGATGAGCCGTTGACGGCGGTCACGACATCGCTGGCCGTACTCGACACGATGCCATCGGCATCGGTGCCCAGGGTGACGGTGATGTCGTTACCGGAGGCCGAGACCGCCAGCTCGGTGCCGGGCTGCCCGGGATCGACGTAGCGAATCCGGACATTGTTGCCGCTGGTGCCGGCCTGAACAGCGATGTAGTCAACTGCCGAACCGGCAGCGGCAGTGCCGGTAGTGAGCGTTGCGGCGGTAGCGCCCTCGGCATCCGGCGCTGTGCCGACGATGCCGATGACGCTCGAGCGTACGGTCTGGATCGGCCGAGGGCCGGTATCGATCTCCAGAACCTCGGGGCCGTGAAGGAATTTGTCAGCCATGCGGATATTGCCTCTGCTGATCAGCATTTCACCCAATGAAGTGCTGACAGCATCGCGCGGGCGCGCAACAGGCTCCGCTGGCAGTGGTTCTATCGTCAGCCGTCGGCGTTTGCCGAGGGTGCCAACGCTTCGAGCCGGTCGATGTAGGGCCGGGCGATTTCCATGAAGTCGGCGTCATCGCCGGCCTCGCGGATTTCGGCTTTGCCGGCGAGGCGGATGCGGCGCACTTCCAGCAGACGGTCCTCGGCGCGGCCGGCGGATTCGGCAATCTGCTCGGCGGCCGCGGCCTCGGTAATGCCCTCGGCATCGGCGTGCGCGCGGATCGCCTGGGGAATTTTGCCGTCCGGGCTGGCACGGTACTCGGCGAGCGCGTCATACACGAAACGGTATTCCGCATCGAGATACTGCCCGACGGATCGATCTGAGGCGCGGACGCGGTCGGCGGTGGCGTCGACCCGGTCGATGGCCGAGGCGCGACGCGCTGGCGCTGGGGCCCGCGGCGGCGGTGATAGCGTTTCACCGTCCCACAGCCAACCCTCCCGGACGTTGGTTCTGCTATCAAATTCAACCCATTCGAGTGACCGAGGAAATCGACCCACCGGGTTAATGTCAGTGATCTCGGCCACGGCGCCGCTATCGATACGTGCCCACATAGTTAAAACCTCGCAATAATGATCCCATCCGCCCCGGCATATGACCCGTTATCGGCCCTGCCGCCGCCTGCGCCTGCGCCATAGCCTGTAGGGGGAACTCCCATCCCTACCCCGCTTCTTCCGGGGCCGCCCAGCATGCTAGTGCCACCCTCGGCTGAACCTCCACTACCATCCGCCCCATTTGAGTCGCCACCATTACCGCCGCCGGCGTAGAAATAACATCCCGTACCGCCGTTACCTCCTGCACCTCCGCCGCCACCGCTACCCGAGTCGCCGCCCCGACCGGGCTCGACGGAGCAGAATTCACCGAATGAAGATGTTGATCCGTTGCCGCCCGACGCGTTGGAATTTGGCGCCATCGCGCCACCCTTTCCCACAGTAACCAACACCTCATCCACTCCGGTTAAATCGAGCAGAGCAAATCCCGTGGCCGATCCACCCCCTCCCGCTCCTCTGTTCGACAGCGAGGATGACGATCCGCCACCACCACCGCCGCTGGATAGAGTTATCAGGGCCTTGCGCAGTCCTTTCTTTAGTACATCGGGCACTCTAAATTTGCTGATCCCCACCCTGAAAACGACGACATTCTGAAATGCGTCTGACCCGGCAAAATCTGTCGCTTGCATACCGTCCAGCGTGTCGGCATCAAGGCCCGAACCATGACCAACGCCACTTTTTGCGGCGTCACCCAGCAGGGCCAGCACTGCCTGCACCGTGCCAGCATCGCCGAACTTTTCGAGCGTTGATGCCAGTGTGATCTGCCCAGCGTTGTGTGCGCTTTCTTCCTGACGGTGATCATCAATCTGGGCCATGCCTCCAGCTGGCGTCTGGGCGGCTTTGGCTTCCTTCCCCTTTCTCGATTCGGTCAGCGTGGCATACCGCATAAACCCCTTGTTTTTGGTATCCGCGTCGGGGTGGTTGCGGCTTTTGGCGTGGGCTTCGATGGCCTTGTCGACGTACTGGCGCGTGGCCAGCACCACTGATGGATCGACTTTTAGCTGGACGTTGGCCGTGTTGCTTAGGATCAGGTGCATGCGCACGACCTGGTTGCGGCCCGAGCCCTGGGCAAGCAGTGGTTTGTAGCTGGGCGCGCAGTTGGCGACAGCCACGAAGTCGCCGTCCGCGTCCTCGAGCCCCAGCTCTCGAATCCACCAGCCGCCGACGTTGGGTGGCAGTACCAGCTCGGCGATCAGAATGCCGGGGTTGTCCGGGTCGACCGACAGCTGGTTGACCGGGGCGCGATACACCTGATTGATCAGGCTCGTCTGCTTTGCGTCCGGTACCGGATCGCTGCCGTTGGCATCACCCAGCAGCATGTGCGTGAGCTTCCATGGCGTACTCAGCGCATTGGCATTGGCCTGCTTCGCCTCGCCAACGTCGGTCAGGAATCCGCCAAATGTAGAGTTTTGATCAACCATGGATGTCGACTTCCAGTGTGTCAGTGGTGGTAGTGACCACGGCGCGGCTTGCGTGGCATGAGACGTCAATATCCGGGCCCGCCCAGGGCAGCACGTCGATTTCGTCGCCGTCGTAAACGGACACGCCGACGTGTGTGGTCAGGGAGGTGCTCAGCGTGATGTCGAGGCCGGTGATGTGGCGTGTCAGGGGTTTCGCATCGGCAATCAGCCGCTCCAGCTCGACGAACATTTCGTCGGTGATGCCGGTGTCCAGCACGCCGATGCGCAGCGAAAACGTTCCCGGTTCGCCCTCGGGTACCCGTTGCCACCATTCGCTGACCTCGAGCAGGTAGCCGAGTGGCTCGACAACGCGGCGCAGGGCGCTGATCGTGCCCTTGCGGGAATGGACATAGAACGCCGCTTTCACCACACCGCGCTTGGCGCTCTCGCTCCATGTGGTGTCCCAGCGATCCACGCTGAACGCCCAGGCAAGGTAGGGAAGCAATGGCCCCGGGCAGTCATCGGGGTTCATGAGCGTGCGCAGCGGTACCGGCACGCGCTCGAGGTCGGCCAGTGCCTCAGCTGCGGCACGCTCGAGCTCAGTGGCATTCGGCGGCAGGATCGGACTACTCATCGGTGCCCCCGTTCGCGACCGTAATACCGGTGCAGTGCGAGGCCCGGGTTTCATCGATCACCAGATCTTCGCTCGGGCTGGCCAGTTCTACCCGCTGGACACCTTCGACGTGCAGCGCGGCATAGATCGCCGACAGGCGAATATCGCGCCCCAGTCGGCGCTGCTCGCTGACATACGTCTCGACGTTGGCTTGCGCGGCCGCAATGATCGGCTCCTGCTCCGGTCCCGGATACATATAGAGGGTGGCGTCGATGGCATAATCGACGATCTCGGCCGACTGGACGGTAAGCCGGTCGCCGACCGGGCGCACGTCCTCTGCAGACAGTGCCGCCGTAACGATGTCGAGCAGATCCGGCGTCGCCTCGCCGGTGCCGAGCTGGGACAGCACCGTGACGACGGCCACACAGGGGCTGGGACTGACGGCGGTGGCATCGGCCACCCGGCCATCGGCGCTGAGCGCGTGAAATACGTAGGCGGCGCGCGGGCCGGCGACGCTCAGCCCATCAAACGCGCGTTGAGCGCGCAGACGTAGATCGGTGTCGCTCTCTAGTGTGGGCGGTACCGGCGGCACGGCATCCGGGTCGCCGGGATCGACAGTCAGGCGATCCACATTGACGTTGGCCGCCAGCTGAGTCAGGTCATCGCCGCCAGCGTAGGCCAGCATGACCGCCCGGGCGGCTTCGTTGACGCGCTGACGTAGCACCACTTCCCGGTAGGCATTTTCCTCGAGCAGTTTGGTGATCGGCTCGGATTCGAGCGCGAGCGTCTCGCGAATGCCTGCCCGTTCGGATTCGGCATACAGCGAGATCAGATATTCCTTGCGCTCCGCCAGCAGCGTCTCGTAATCGATGGTTTCAACGATGTCAGGAGCCGGTAGCGCGGACAGATTGATCGGGGATGCCATCAGCGCACCTCAATGCCATCGAGTTGCAGGGCCTGCCCGTTCGGCAGGTAGCGACCGTGCAGATCCAGAACGACATGGCCGGGGGCGGCGCTGGCAACCTGCACTCGCGTCAATCGGAAACGCGGCTCCCAGCGGGCCACTGCCTCGGCGGTAGCCGCGTAGAGCTCGAGCAGGGTGGTGTTGTTCATGGGCGCATCAATCAGCTCGAACAGCCGCGACCCGTAGTCGCGCCGCATCACCCTGGTGCCGATTGGCGTTGTCAGGATGTCGCGCAGCGACTGCCGCAAATGGTCGATGCCGGAGAGGGAGCGCCCGGTCTGCGCGTTCGTACCGTTCATGCCGCCAGCTTGCGCGGGCGAGCATGCGTGAGCCGCTGGCAGGGGTTCTATCAATTGGGCGGGCTGGTCTTGCCGCCGCTATCACCATCGTGGATGTGGCCGATCTGACTGACGCCGTCGGCGATCATGTCGCCGGAGGACGTTACCGAGTCGTTGACTCTGAGCGGCGCGTTGATCGTGACATCGCTGGCATCCAGCGTGATGGATCCGCCAAACTCGACATGAAGCGCTCGAGCGCCTCGGATAGTGACATCGCCCACGCAGTCCACCGTCAGGTGGCCGGCGTCGCGGTCATACTCGACACGGGTGCCATCGGCGTATTCGGTAACATGATGCGTCACGCGCTCGCCCGGGGCGGGATGGGCCGATTGATAGATGGCGGGCAACACGATGGCCTGGGCCGAATCACCAGAGGGTGACAGCAGCATGACCTGCTCGCCGGGTTCCGGTGCCCACCAGGTGCGATCAGGGCCGGCACGTTGCGTCAGCCACGGCAGCCAGGTCGTTACGATCCCGCCAGCGGCAACGCGGCAGCGTGCGGATGCCGCATCCACATCGCTGACAGTACCGACACGCAGGAGGTTGTGGAGACGGCGCTCGAGATCGGCCAGCCGATAGGCATCCGGTTTCATGCACTCCCCCGGCCGTTCACGCGGCGATAGTCGTCCTCATGCTCCGGGCCTGTCAGTGGCGAAATACCCACCCACACCTCGGCAGGCGTCACGCCAGTGTCGTCCCAGATGCTCTCGCCCACAAAGATCGTCTGCGCCCAGCTCAGGCGCCAGACGTGATACTGATCCAACTCCGGAGAAAACTCGTCACGCTCGCAGGCCATGACGCGGGCAGGCTCGATACTCAATCCCCACCTCTGCTGGTGTACGAAATGTGCCAGCGCAGCGACGTTACGTCGGATGGCGCGCTGCTGATCGCGGCCGCGAAACCCGACGATGTATCTGGCCTCGAACTGGGCCTCCATCGCCAGCTGGCCGTTCCCCGGGTCGTCGTCGGGCACCGGCGTCAACTCGACCAGCTCGATCAGCACCGCCGGGGCCGTCACGCGCCGGCGATCATCGGGATAGTCATCGACGGTCCGCAGCTCCGGGAATTGCTGATGCAGCGTGTCGATAATGCTCTGGTGCAGTGCATCCAGACTGATGCCATCGTCGATATTCATCGCGACCTCAGATAGCGGACACGCGCGGTCAGATCGCGCCGGAAATAGTCCCAGAAGATCTCGTCAAGGCGGTGGAATATACGATCCTCGACGTAGATGTCGGCGCGCTTCTTGATCGGCAGGCGCTCCTCGACGACCGGCAGGCGAGACTGCCCCTTGCGCCGCAGGATGGTCTTGCGCCGTGCTTCGCGGCTCTTTGCCACAAAGGCACCGGGGAATCGATGAGAACCGCCTGCGCCGGCGTAGCTGGCACCGTCGGTGCCACCGGCCACCCGGCCCTTGAACTCGGAGACCGGCAGATCATTGAGGCCGTACCAGAGCTGCACACTGCTGCCGCTCCCTCGCTTGATGCGCAGCTGCTTGATTCGACGCCGCAGCGCCTTTGCCCGGCGCAGCCCCAGCTCGTCCTGTAGCCCCTGACTCGACAGGCGCCGCAGGGTCGCGGCCGTGCGTGAGAGCGCCCGATTGTAGGAGAGCCGCACTTCCCGGGGCGCTGCCCCGAGCTCACTCACGACTGACTGCAGATCGGACTCGTCGATGTCGAAATCAAGCATTGCGCACCGCCAGATCGAGCATGGCCATGCCACTGCCGTCGCCCTGGGGTTTCGTCATCACATCGTAGGGCGTGCCGTTGACGCGACAGGTATCGAAGCGCTCCACCCCGGGCACGTCCGACAGTTTGCACCAGACCCGCGGCCGGGTACTGTCCATGGCGTATTCGCCTAGCTGGGCGTCGTAGTATGCGTCCTCGAAGATGCCGGACAGGGAAAGCTCAACACCGTCGGCGCGCTGAACCGTCACCCGACAGGCAAACTCGACTTCATCGAAGAAAACGTCGAGGTCTTCCCAGTCCGGCGCGGGCATTACTCGTCGCCCTCGGTGTCAGCCTGAGCGGCTTCGATCGCGGCGATCAGCTCGGCCTTTTTCATGCTCGAAAAGCCTTCGATTTCGAGCTCCTCGGCCATTGCCTTGAGTTGCTCGACGGTCATCTCCTGCAGGGAAGGATCATCGTCGCCATCAAGATCGTCATTGCTACCGCTCAGCAGCTTCGCCTTGCCTCGGGTCACCAGCGATCGCGCATCGGAGACCGGCACATCCTTGATGGTCTCGCCGGGCGTGATCATGTCACCGGCCAGCATGAATGCGCTGGTGCACTGAATAGTGACGGTCTGTTGTTTCGTCATGGAACCACCTCAAACGGCCATGGCCGTCCGCAGACGGCCCGGTAAGAATAATCAGGCAGTGCCGGCAGCACGACCCAGACAGAACGACTCGACGCGGCGCACCACGAAATCGACATCCTGAAAGACCACCAGCCGGGTGCCGCCGGATTTCGACAGGCTGTAGGGATCGACCGTCAGGTCGAGACCACCCCAGAGACCCACCACCAGATCGGCAAAATTGCCGTGGAAGACATCGCCACTGCGTACCTGGTTGGTCACCTCGGCGGTGTAGCCGTTAATGGTGTTGCCGGTCTCCCAGATCGTGCCGGCATCGGTACCGCTCTGGAACTTGCTGGTGGTCTTGGCGTGGCCACGGCCGCGAGCGTTGAGAACATAGGCCATGGAGTTGACGTCGGCGTTGTCGGCGGCGATTTCCGACTCCATCTGTACCAGCTCGGCATAGGTGGGCTTGCCCGCCGTGGCGAAATCCACGGCATTGATGCCGCTGGTGTTGGCAATGCCGAGAGGCTGGTTGTCGGTGCCGCTGCCATAGTAGCCGGCGAGATCGATCGCCTGCGCCAGTGCCGCCACCAGATCGCCGCGCACGATGCCCTCGGCGTCCGGCGTCGATTGCATCATCAGGCGCCTCGTGATGTCGGTGTAAGCCGCCACGGTCTTAGGCGACATGTTGATCTGGCCGATGGTCGGCGAGCCTTCGGAGGCGTCCTCGCCCTCGCCGACCCAGTACGCGGTGGCGCCGTTGGTCTGCTTCGGGATCGAGACGTTGCCCACCAGGCCGGCCATGCTGCGCGCAAGACGCATGATGGTGGTGCGGTTGCGCAGCATATCGATGAAGCTGCCGGTCATCAGGACGTCATCGACCAGATTATTGCCGGTCTGAGCGCCCGCCGGAGTGTTCCCGGCCCCGCCAGCATTGAACGCACGCTGATCGCGAGCGCCCAGCACATCTTCGGGAATCAGAATGCCCCGCGCCTCTTTTCCGAAGCGTCGCTGCGCTTCCTGGCTGCACTCGATCTCGAAGGCTGCCTCTTCGCGGGCCCGCGCGTCCTGAGGATTGGCCATGGCACGGATGGCGCGCATCAGCGAGTAGCGCTGGCGCTCGTCGCCGTCCATGCCGATCTCGCCGGAGCCGTCCCCAAACTGTCCGGGGGCGTTGTCGCTGAGCGAGCGCCCGGTCTGCTGGCCGCTGCCGGTCGAGGCGCCGCTGCGCTGACCACCGCTACCGCCACCGCTGGCGCCGCCGGAGCGTGAGCCATTGCCCTTGCCCTTGCCGTCGTCATTGCCGCCGTGCATTGAATCGAGCAGGGCACGTTGGAAATCCTGAGCGCTGCTGCCATCGGCCACATGCTGGGCGGCCAGCTCGGTATTGCCGTAGGCACGGCCCATTTCCATGATGTCCCTGGCGCGCTTCTGCTCGTCCGCCGTCGCCTGGCGGCGCGCGGATTCTTCTGCCTCGCCGGAGCGCTCGATCATCTCGATGACCTGGACGATGTTGTCGTCGTCATCGACCTTGGCCCGGACGAGATTGCCGGAGCCGTCGCGCAGGATCTTCTCTTTCATGTCGCTTCCCGATTGTCTGGAACGATGATGGTGGTGGCCAGTCTCTCCGGCCTTTCGGCCCGGCTCCGCTGGCGCTGGTTCATGCGAACGCCCTACCCCGACGGAGGTGTCTGCCGGCACTGCCACGATGCTGATCTCGTGAGGCTCCCAGTCGGTGACGCGCACCATGTCCGGCATCCCGGGGCGCTCCTCCACCTCGACCCGATAGATGGCGTAACCCACGGAGACATGGCGCCGAATGCCGTCGACCACGTCCTGCCAGATCTCTGATGCGCGATTGCCTCGCCCGAAACGAACCTTTGCCCGGCCGACGCGATCGGCGCCGATGGTGACGGACTCAACCACCCCCACTTGATCACGCCAGTTGTGATCGACCAGCACGGCGGCGGCGTTTTCGAGTCGCTCGGTGCGCATGGCGGCGTCACCATGGTCGAGCACCTCGATGCCGAACCAGCGCTCGACCTCCGCCTCGCTCGAGAACGCAAGCTCAACGGTGCGCGCCTGCTCGTCGATATTGCGCACCTCACCGGTCATGATGTCGCGCTGCAGGGACTGGTCGCGGATCTGTGCCAGCTGGGCATCCGTGACGCCGCGAGTCTGGTGTGTGCCGGTGAGCTGTCGGACCTTGTCGGCGGGTCGGTCGTTGGGTCGAACCGGCTGATGCTGCCGGTTGTCGGTGTCGTGCTTATCCTTCATCACCACTCTCCTCGGATTCGGACTGACTGGGCTGCGACGGCCGGGACTGATGAGCCGAGCCCATCTCGGCATCGACGATATGCTCGGGGATGCCGGCATCCAGCATTGCCTGTCGGTCAGCGGCGTATTGGCGCCAGACGCTGCGCGGATCACCGCCACGCTCACGGATGACCTGGCTGGGCGAACGCAGCTTGTTGCGGATGTCACGCTCGGCGGTCTTGCTGTCCTTGTCGGGATCGACCCAGTCCCAGCGGCGCGGCTGCCAGACGTGCTCGCGATATTTTTCGAGCCGCGACGGCCGCAGGCTGGCGCCGGGCGTCAACGGCAGCGAGATGCCCTTGAGCAATGCCCGCGGGAGCCAGAGATCGAACAGCGGCTCCAGCAGGTTCTCGATCAGCCACTCCTGCATGTCCTTCCAGTGCTCGCGTTCGTTGAGCACGCCCTGGCGGATCGACGAGAAGTTGACGTTTTCGAGGTCGTTGGCGAGCGTGTTGTAGGAGACGCCCAGCCCGGTACTGATGCCGCGCAGCATCTGCTTGGAGAACGGCGCCAGCTCGCCGCTGGGGTACTGCGGATTGAACTCCTTGAAACGCAGCCCCGGTGACAGCTCCTGAAACGAGCCGGGCTCGGCATCCAGATAAAGCGGCCCATCATCGTCGTCATCTTCACGATCGGGCGCGGCTCCCTCTTCCCACTCGAAAAAACCACTCTTCGAGGCGCCAACGCGCGCATTGACCAGCGCCGCGCTTTCATAGCCATCCAGATGGCGCATGCGCATCACGGCCGTGACCATCCACGGCAAGCCCCGGCGCTGGCCCGGCAGGTCTTCAAGATGGCCGTGCAGAATCTCCCGAGCCGGCACGCGCACAAAGCGGCGACCGCCGAGTGAGTAGTTGGATTCGCTGGGATCGAGCGTCGAGAACAGATAGTTGAGCGGGCGGCCGTGGCGATCATGCTCGATGCCCTGACGAATAAAGCGGCCGCCGGGCAGCCGGTCCTCGGAGTAATCGACCGGGCAGCGCTGCGGGTCCAGTACCTGAATGGCAACGCCCCAGGCGTTCACGTCGCGCCCCTGCACCACACGGAACATGAACTCGCCGCTGCTGGCCGCGTCATCGACGGCCCGGTTGCACAGCTGGCGCAGGGAGCGCCGGCCGGCAATATCGCAGTTTTCGCGCCGTGACCAGTTCCGCCAGTCCGCCTCGATGGCATCGTTGGCCTGCTCGTCGAGCGTGCCGTCGGAATCCCGTGCCTGCGCCTGCAGCCCCACGCCCTGATGGCCAACGATGTTCTGACGGCACTGGCGCTGGAATCCGCGGGCGTAGTCATTGGTGATGGTCAGATGCCGCGCCCGCGCCACCAGCGAGCGCTGGTTGCGCTCGATGACGCTGTCGGTCGGCACCGGCATGGTCGGCATGTCCTGGCTCAGGCGATCGCCCCGCGCCTGCTCGAGCAGCGACCGCTTCTGCGCACGGCCGATACTCGCGGCTTTGCGCCCCGGGTCATCTCCGGCGGATTGACCGATCACCGGCTCTACCGGGGCAGCAGCTGATGACGGGTTACGATTGAGGCGAGCGCGCAGACGATCCAGCATCACAGCCTCACCAGCACGTTACGGCCGAGCGGGCTCTGGCCACGGCGCTTTGCCCGTAGCTGTTGCACCTCTCGCCGGTAGCGATCGCGCAGCTTCAATAACTGATCGATGGGCGTGCGACGCAGCTCGCGATTGTTGATGCGATAGCTGTCCTGATCCTTCGACGCCCTGCCCTCGATCACGGCCTCGATGGCTTCGAGCACGCGCTCGGCGTGGGCACGGCCGTCATGGCCCGCGTCCAGCGCGGCAATGTCGGCCTGAATGGTGATGTCACCACTGTCGATCTCGTGGACCTCGTCACCCCGGCGAGCCCGCAGGCTGTACCAGTAGCGCCCTGCCGGCCACTGGGTAGTGGTGGCGGCATCAGCCTCGATCAGATGGGTTTTGCCTTCAGGCGTTGCGGTCAGGTCTACAGAACCGGCGCCCCGCAGCATCAGCGTCAGCGACCAGTCGCTGGCCGGCCATGCCGTCAGGGTGATCGGCAGCGATAGTGTCGTGCCGGCGGTCAGGCTGTTGGGAATTGCAGTCATGCGTCACCAGCCAGGTTATGAATGTTGGCCAGTGTTGCGCGGGCGGGATGGGGGTACCGCTGGCAGGGGTTCGAGAGAGGGGGTTAAATGGTTATGAAAAGCGGTGCTCGTATGGCTTTCCTGGACGCCGGGCTCATGCCCGGCGCTCAAATTTCAGGATATGCCTTCAGTTATATTTCTCGTCGAAGGTATTTTCATCCATTGCCAGAAAATAGATGAACTCGAAAAAGGCAACGATGGCCGGGATAAACGTCCAGCAAAAAAGCAGATACAGAATGCCCAGTCCCACGTTACCCACATAGAAGCGGTGCGCCCCGAACCCACCCAGGAAGAAGGCAAAAAGAGCTGCACCCACTTTTGTCTTGCCTCCCTTTTTGCGCATGGATGCCCCGCAGCCCGGGCAGCTTTGGGCCGAGGCGTGCAACTGGTTACCGCAACCATGACAGTATTTCATGCTACCAGCCACCTGCCCCTGGGCTTTCTGCGGCTCCCTTTCAGCAGGAACCTGATCGTTAGTGGTGCTGATTGCGCTGTTCTCGTTTGTCATCCTGTAAACCCTTAATACTCGAACTGTTCTTGATTATTGGATGCGGTCTGCTCCATCTGGACACAGCCCTGAAGCGTGGAGTAGCTGCCCCCGCCGCCGACGGTAGCCACCCGTTCACACTCCTGACGAATGCTTGCGGACAGACCGCTCCAACGCTTTTTAAGGGCGTTGTAGGCGCTTTGCTCCATCTGCATGCAGCCGTTATAGGTCGTGTTGCTATAATTTCCGCCCACCCTAGCGACAGAGTCGCACTCGGCTTCCACGTCGTAGCGTGGCATCTCGCTTTCAGCGGACCACGCCAGCGGCGCCGCCAGCAGCAGACCCACCCCCATGATGATCTTTTTCATGCCCTTGCCTTTTATTACAACCGGTAACAGTTAAATATTAGCAATAACGCTTTTACGACTGATACATGCGTAATACTGTTTTTTCGTACAGATATGCTCATCATTAAAACTTTGCTTGCCAAAAACTTCATGCTTACCATCACTTTGCCGGGGTGTAACTCAATGAAACCGTATCAATGGAAAAGCAATGGACATAGCACAAAGGATCTCCGACCTAGCAAATCGCGCCAGTGAACAGATGGATCATGTAGTCAATGAGGAAGCGACCAAGAACGCAATGGTGATGCCCTTCATCCAAAGTTTGGGCTATGACGTATTCGACCCGTCTGAGGTGATGCCGGAATTCACTGCCGACGTGGGGCTAAAAAAGGGAGAAAAGGTCGACTATGCAATCAAGAATGGCGGAGAGCTGTCGATTTTGGTGGAGTGCAAGCCACGCACCACAGACCTCGCCAGTGCTCAATTCAGTCAGCTTTATCGCTACTTCAATTGTACCGAGGCCAAGTTCGCCATCCTTACTAACGGCATCGAGTACCGGTTTTATTCCGATCTGGATGATGCCAACCGACTCGATAACCGTCCATTCTTCACATTCAGATTGACCGACTACAATGAGCGCGACATTGAAGAGCTGAAGAAGTTTGCCAAATCGGTTTTTAATGTCGATGCGATCCTGAGTACCGCCAACCGATTGAAGTATACCAATCTGGCCAAGTCGGCCTTTTCCGAACTAGTGAAGAACCCGCCCCGTGATTTCATCAAGTCATTGGCGCAAAACTTCTACGACGGACGAATGACCCAGCAGGTGATTGATGACTTCACGCCGATCGTACGTGACGCCATGGCGCAGCATATTAAGGAGCAGGTTTCACAGCGCCTCAAATCGGCGCTTGCCACCACATCCGGTGAAGAGTCAGTAGCACCCGCCAGCAGTGGCGATACAGTTCCAGTGCTAGAAGAAGCTGAGGAAAAAAGCGATATTGTTACCACTCAAGAGGAAATTGATGGTTTCAATATCGTACGGGCTATCTTGGCTGGAGCGATCGATCCGAGCCGGGTTCATATGCGTGATGCCAAAACCTACTGCGCTATTCTGCTAGATAACAATAACCGCAAACCTCTCTGCCGACTGCACTTCAACTCAAAAAGCGTGTGGCGCATCGGGCTTTTCGCAGAAGGCAAGGAGACACGGCACGACATCACAGCGCTTCCTGACATTTTTTCTCATAATCAAGCACTCATTGAGACAGCCAAAAGCTATCTGGAATAGGCAGAAAGAGCTTTACAGCTAGACACCCGCGCCGGGCCATCGCCCGGCGCCTTCTGTTGCCTTGCTATGACTTGACGCCTTTCCCCACCTGAGCCACTATTCATTTGCCACTGCAAAATCAGCGGCCGGGTTTCGCAGCCCGATCAGCAACATGGCGCACAGCGCCTTACGGCGTTTTTTTGTGCCTGTCAGTTATGGCGGGCCGTGCGTGGGAGCCTTCGGGCTGCCGGGTTTCCTATGTTGCCCCGGTCTGCGAACCCGCGTACGGTCCGCCCCCCAATTGTTTCGCAGCGATGGGCGGACTCCAAACAGCAACATTGGAGCCACACCATGCACGCACAGTTTTCCGCAGCACCCGTTACCGTATTCTCCGGCACCATCAATGCCGAATCCGCTCAGCTCGTTGATGCACGAGATCTTCATGCTTTCTTGGATGTAGGGAAACGTTTCGCCTCGTGGATTTCAGACCGGGTCGGACAGTACGGCTTTGAGCAAGGGGTCGACTTTTTATGCGTCTCCCAAAACCGGGAAACGCAAAGGAAGAACGGCCAACGCGGAATATCTCGAACCACCGAATACCACCTCACCCTCGATATGGCCAAAGAGCTGTCGATGGTCGAGCGCAACGAGAAGGGCCGCCAGGCACGTCGCTATTTCATCCAGTGCGAAAAGCGCCTGCAGCAGATTGATCCCGAAGAGACCGAGACGATTGCCCAGACCACCATCGGCACCGATGGCTTTCACGTGCTGTCCGGCCTGGTCGATAGCCGCGTCCGTCATCTGCCCAAGGGCATCAAGGCCAGCGTCCGGGCTCGGCTCTGGTCACAGGTCCACATCGCCTACAATGTGAAGGCGGCCAACGAGATACCGGCCGACCAGTTCGACTCGGCGCGCCAGTTCGTGGCCGCCGCAGCGATCGAGGGCGATTATCTCGCCGCCAGCCGCGACGAGCCCGCGCAGTCCAGCCAGATCGATCTGCCGCTGGCCACGGGCCTCAACTTCGAGAACATCCCCAACAGCCATCTGTTCGGCGGCGATCTGATGCACCACTCCTGCCTGTCGGCGCTGTTTGCCGAGCTTCGCACCGCAGCCAGAGAAGGCAACGCGGTCAGGGTGCGGGAGCTTGCCGGCGCATGGGAGGAGGTCAAGGCGCTGCGCTCCCGGCTGGAAACGGTCCTGCGCCGGGACGGTGAGCAAAAAATGCTGATCGATGATCTGCAACAGCACCTGAGCAGTGCCAATCGCGTGGCCGGGCGTTTGAGGTAAAGGGCCCTTAATCGGGCGCGCTGCACCAGCCGCAGCGCGCCTGACCGCTACCAGCTATTAACCCAGCTCCGATTGCGTCGTTTCCGGTTGCCGGCGCGGCGCTTCGGTTTCTGCCGCTGTTCCTCATCAGGCTCCTCTGCCTGCTCGCTGGCGAGCCGAGACGGCGCATCATCACGGAGGGCGGTGCATTCCGGCGGATCCTCGACTCTCTCGCTCAAACGTCGAGCGTGGCGTTTCAGGTTCGGATTGGCGATCTTGAGCGCGGCGTAGGCGTACACGCGACAGTCCAGTGCCTCGTTACGCAGCCGTGTCTGGTGCCACTCGCGGCGCGGCGCGCCCTTGACATACTTGGTGAGGAGCTTTTCCGAGGTGAGCTGATGGAACCACTCCGCCTCGCGATCGCCGGGAATGTGGGTGTAGCCGGGTCCGGGCGCTTCGACTGCCAGTCGGCGCATGATGGTCAGCTTGGCCTCGTCCACGCCGACGCTGAACAGATCGACCTTGCGCTGCCCCTTGCCGGTTTTCTTGCGCGACGGTGCGGTGACCACCGGGCGATCCCAGCCTGACACCCCCTTGATAGCGAATAGCCGGCGCCCTGTCTTACCGCGTGCGTATTCATACGCTCGCTGGGTGTAACCGGTGGTGCCGCCGGTATCGAGGCATGAGGCGACGATGCCGAGCTGGGCACCACTTTCGTGCGTCCAGGTGGTGGCAAGATAGTCATCGAGATCCTGCCAGACGTCATCCTGCAGCGTGTCCCCCCAGAAGACGGCGTAGTCGATCGACCATGATTCTTCGCCCTGCCCCCAGGCGACGGTCTCGACCTCGAGTCGATCCTGCTGCATATCGATGCCGGCGGTAAGTACCACGCCGCCAGCCGGCACCGGGGCACGGTAGACCTCGGCGCGCTCCATTAGCGCATGGGCGTCGGCCTTCTCGCCCTGCTCTTCCCAGGTTTGCGCCAATGACACGTTGACGAATGACTGCAGGTCGTTGCTGGCTTTCTTGTCGAGGAACGACTGGACGATGTCGCGCAGTCGACGAAAGCAGCTGTAGAGCTCATTGAGGTGATAGCTGGCATGGCCCCGGAACGGCCTTGACGCTTTCCAACCCGCGCCGACCTGCTCGGCCGTTCTGATGGCCACGATACGCTCGCCATCCGACCAGAGTGCGCCACAGTGGCCACAGGCATAGGCGGCAGTATCGGGATGATGACTGCCGTCGTCATCCTTGTCCCAGACCACGTTCTCCCATTGCAGGGTCTGGTGATGGTCACAGTGCGGGCATGCCACGTAGAAGCGGCGCTGGTCGCCCTGCTCGAACGATGACTCGATGCGACTGGCGCCCTTGATGGTCGGCGTGCTGATCTCGAGCAACAGGCGCTGATCGCCAAATGTCGCCGCACGCTGCCACAACAGCTGCACCTCATCGCCTTCATCGGTACCGCTGTAGCCGTCGATCTCGTCGGCAACGATCCACGGGGCCGAGCGCCCGCGCATGGTCTTGGTGGATCCCGCCCAGGCGAACATCAGGAACCCACCCGGGTAGGACTTCATGCGCTGGTTATTGACGCCCTCATGGCTGCGAGGCTTCGCCAGCAGCCGTTGCAGTGAGGGATTGGCGTCCACCATGGGATTGAATTTCGTTTCCAGCCAGGTGGTCAGGTCACCCTGGCTGGGCTGCATCATCATCTGGCTGCGGGGCTCATGTGCAATGCCGTAACCCTGCAGGCAGAGAGCCAGCTGGGTCTTGCCGACCTGGGCGCCCCACATGAGACTGATGCGGTGGCAGCCGGGACGTGTGGCCATGTCCATCGGCTCGCGCTGGTAGGGAGCGTTATCGAATCGGATGGGCCCGGGGATGGCGTTACCTGCAGGAATGCGGACGTTCTGCTCGGCCCACGCGCTCGGCTTAAGCGGCGCTGGCGGCACCAGGTGGCGCGATGCTCGCTTGAGCGCTCTTGTGACGCCGGACGCATTGGAGAACTGAGAGGGCTCAGCCGTCGTGGTCGTCATCGCCGTCCTCATCATCCAGGTCGATGTCAGCCTCGGCAGCCGTTTCCAGCGCTGTGATCAGCTCGGCACGCATAATCTCCTTGAAGCGCCCCTCATCCTTCTCGCCCAGCAGCTGGGTCACCACGCGGTCGGTGACGTTCATGACGTTGGCGCGGACGGTGGCGTTTTCCAGCGCTCGCGCGCGCTCAAACTCCTCGATCGGGGCAACCTTGCCACGAGCCACTGCCAGATCGAACTCGGCCTGCTCGGCATCTGCCGCCAGCTTTCGCAGCTTGAGCATTTCTTCATCGAGCGGCGCGCCCTGGGCAGCATCGGCTCTCGCCTGGTCGCGCAGCCATTCCGATACATCGCGGGTGTTGAATCGCCACGGTTTGCCCTGCCGCCCCTGTTGCTCGTAGGGACAGCCGGCGCGGATCCAACTGGTGACGGTGTTGAGCGAGACGCCAAAGACCTCGGCCAGCTCATCGCGGTTGACCGCCCTGCCCTTGCCCTTGAACGCCATTTACCCTCACTTCCAAACAACAACAATCAACCGGATTTGAGAACGCTCGCTCACATCAATTTCCGCGAGGCCGGTCTACCCGCAGGCTACACCCCCGCCGGGAGTACCTTTTTTGTGTCGGCCTGACGTTCGGACCACGCACGCAGCGCGGCCTTGTCGGCCCGATCACATTCAACGGTAGAGCGCAGACCAGTGAGCGCGCCCTGTACTGTGCCGTCACCAAGAGAGATCGGGCACGGCTTCATGTAAGAGGCAGGCGGCAGCACGGCTTCGCGCACGCGCAATACCTGCGGATCATTGGCGCAGGCCGTCAGCGATAGCACCAGGCAGCTGCATACCCATGCACGCATCCACATCACCATCCCGTCCCCTTGCCTGTTCGATTCGTTCGTCGAGCTCATTGGCTCGCTGGCGAGCTTCCTGCGCCTGCTGACGCTGGGCAGTCACTGCTGCGTCACGTGCCGCGAGCGCTTGCTGGTGATCCCGCCGCTGCTGATCCAGCTGATCGGTCAGCGATTCAATACGCTGCGTCTTTGCCTGCAGTTGAGCTCGCTTTTGCCCAATGGTGTCGGCCTGATCGGTGATGGTGCCGATAACCCACCACCCAACTGCAACGATCAGGGCAACGCCACCAATGGCCAGCCATGCCTTGATGGGCATCAGCCCCCATATCCATCGCAGGGCACGCATCATCGACACCTGCAACAGCAGCACTGTTGGCGCTGCTTTCTGTGTTCATAGCCCAACATGCCTTCCGTCAGCGCCTGTATAACCTGCTCGGTCTCTGCCTCGGACAAAACACGGCGCCAAAAACGCTTTGCCTGAACGATGTTCAGCTGTCCGGATACCGCCATGTCCATACCTTGCCGGACCTGTCGGACATCCCAATCGATACTGTCGTCGGCCATATCGCCTCCTGTTTACGGTGACGCCATCCGCTCGCTGCGATCGGCCAATGTCTTGACCATGTTGTCGGCGGCATACCCCATGCCCCAGGCCGCGACCACCGAGAGCTGGCCGGTATCAACCAGCACCAGATAACCGCCGATGCTGCCCAGCAAAGCGATAGCCGAGCTGTACGGACGCGACCGGATATAGACAGCGAGGCCAATATCACGGCCGGCCTGACGTTGGCTTACCAACGCCATGAGCATCTGGGTAGCGTGACCCACCAGCAAAGCCATTAGTGGCAATGCGTGCGTTGCCAGAATCTCGGCCATCGGTCACCCCCGCCATCGCGCCGGTCCATCCGAGCGCGTATCGATGTGGGTGAACGTGGCGTATCGGCCCACGCTGGCGTGCGGGTAATTCGCCTCGATCCAGTCCTGCACCTCGTCGGGCCCCACGCCTTTCACCTGAATGTCAGCAGCGCGGGCGAGAACATGCTGGCTGTGAGTCGCCCCACCGATTGCGCGGTTGTGCGATTCGCACCGGCAGCCACTGGTCACGATGACCGGCGACCGGAAGTGCTCCCGCACGGCCTCGAGGATGCCGAGAGTCTGGTGGTCGACGGTGTCGAATCCGCACTCACCGCAATGGCAGCGGAACTCCGACCGATTGAAGTGCTGTGATAAATCGCCCATCTACTCCCCCACTGGTTACAGATCACCGCGCAGCCACGCGGTCAGCAGCGCCGCGGCTATGACACCCAGGACCGTCCAGACCAGATTGATGCGAAAACCGTTGCGACGGATGTCGTGCGTCAGCTCATGGTGTCGGGCGATCGTCTCGCGCTGGCGTTCCTGCTCCTGCTCGAGGATTGCCAGACGCTGGCCGTGCTGAGCACCCTGCTTCTGCATGTCCACCATCTGCTGCATAAGGTTGGATTGCTGGCTAACGGCGCTGGAGACCTCGTTGAACGAGTCGCGGATCGCCTCGAGATGTTGATCCTGACGCCCCTGCGCCTGCGCGATGTGCTCGACCCGCTCTTCTACGCGAGCGAGCCGCTCGTTGGTCTCAGCCATGCCGCCCCGGTCGAATCGTGACGCTGTTGTCATATCAGCCTCGTGATGCCGCATAGCGCGGCGCTCAAGATGCATGAAGTGTCACTCTCGGCGCTGTCAGGAGCCGCTGGCGGAGGATCAAAGGCCAAGATCAAACTGGGGAGAGAGCTGTCGCGCGGCACCGCGGGGCTTGATAGGACCGGCACCGGGCTCGACGTCAATGTCGAGGATATAGCCCAGGGTCAGCGGGCTGATTTTCACCGAGTGGGCGATGACATCGACATCCAGACCACTGCGGTGCATGTCCCGCGCATCAACGACCGACTCCGCCCACCGGGTGGAGATACCCATCTCGTCGGCGATCTCGCGGGGTGACATGCCAAGATCCCGTAGGGCCAGAATCCGGCGGCTGCCCATGGCCCGCTCCATATAACGACAGAGAGCCGGCTGCACCGTCTGGCCTCCCAGAGCGTCACAAAGCGCCCAGGCATCCTCCCACCCCAGCAGCTCCACCAGCCGATGGTTGACCGTCAGCCGGCCGGGCCGGGGAATATAAAGGTTGCGACGACGGGGACGCTTGCCACAGGGCGGCAGCTGACGTACCAGCCTCAGCGCCTTGTCACCACCAATCACATCCGCAATCTGCTGCACGCTCGACGGTAATCGCATCAACGCCTCCATCCTGTACCAGCCGCCAGCTGTTCGGCCGGCGTCGTGACTTCGGTAGGTGGCAATGCCATGTACTCACGCAATACCGCCCGCGCTTCCTCGAGGCCTCGCGCCAACACGGCGCAATACCCTTGCGACTCCATGGCCGCCAGCCATTCGCGCTGAGAATCCTGTAAGCCGGCGTGGTTCGGTGGAGTTGCTTTGAACTCGATATACAGCCCATGCCAGCCGCCCCGGGCGACGGCTACCACGAGATCAGACACACCCGATTTCACTCCCTGCTTTTTGAGCTCAGCGGCCGTTGCCTTGTGGCGGTGGCCACCGTTGGGAACGTGGTATGTGGCCGGCCATGCTTGGCCGACCTGACTGTTTCTAAGGCTTTCGCCACGCAGCCAGCTCATCAGCGCCCGCTGCTCGGATCCTTCGTGGTCAACGGCCTTCCGACGAACTGAGGCGGGCTTGCGTTGGGCAGATGTGGTCATCGATCCACCCTCCCTTGCCGCCGCTGCCATGCCTGGTAGTCGCTGACAATGCGATCAAACATCTGCGCTGCGCTATGAGATGAATCGAGGTATGAGCGGCTGTCGACGCCACAGGCCTTGCGGATCGCGTCGGCCGCGTCGGTCTCTGAATGAGTGCCATCAGGCAGGTCGTCATGGGATAGCCCATTGCGGGCTCGTACCGCATGATCGAGATAGAGACGAAATCGCGGATTCTGCCCCATCATGACGGCGCGAGTGGTACGGCTGGCGGAAGTCATGCCGCGTCCTCCCGCAGTACATCCGAGATCGATTCCGGCCACTTGAGCTGCTGAACCGGGGAGCCATCACCGTGGCGCTTTCCGGTGTCCATCATGCGCCCGCCAGCAGCGCGCCCGGCATCCGATAGCTGCCACACCAGCTTGCCCTTGCCGTCTCGGGTTTCGCGCTGATAGCCCAGGTCACGCAGCACGCGATTGACGGCCACCCCGCTCATGTCGTGCGCCACCCCCAGCTCGGTGGGCGTCATGAACCGCTCGTTGATAGGGCTCAGAAGGTGGGTAGCGCCCAGCTCGCCCAGCAAATCGACGCCGGTGCGCTTCTGCACAGCCTGGTTGACCGACAGCATTCGCATGTTGTCGTCGAACCCGAAGGCACGGGCGGCGCCATCCAGAGCACTGGCAATGGCAGATGCCCGGGCAATGCCGGTCAGATTGTCATCCGGTACCGGCACGGCCTGAGCTTCGTAGCGGCCGTGCTGGCGGATGGTCGGCAGGACTTCTTCGAACACCCAAGCCTCGAACCGCTCGGCACTGGCCAGCTTGCTGCGGACGATCAGGCGGTAAACGTCAGGCTCGCGGATGACTGTCACCATCTGCTCACCGCCAGCTGTAGGGGCGCCCCGTTTCAGGGCCCCCTTACAGTGACGCTCGATGGCGTTGCGCGGTTTGGAATAGCCCAGTGCCAACGCGACGTCGAGAGCCACGAACAGCGCCTCGCCGTCATCGCTCTGGAGCACTCGGACGTTGCTCTGCTCAAACTCAAACGGAATCAGCTGTGCCATATCAATTCCTCCCCAGTGCGGCACGCAGACCGGCGATGCCGGACGGGCCCTTATGTTCTGCCGCCATCTTCGCGGCCTTCTCTTCGCCGGCGCGCATTGCAGCCTCTGCCTGGTTCACCCGGTTGCGATCCTCGAGGGCCGCGCGGTTCTCGATCGGCTCACCGGCAATGGCGCGATTGATGACGCTCTCATAAGCACTCAGGAACAGCTGGCGGTACTTGCCCATCTGCTCATAAGTCGCCACGCGCAATGCATCGGTATCAACGCCGGTCATGGCAGCACGCACGGCCTCGTGATCGATGGCGGTGCCTACAAAAGCGTTTTGCTGCACCTGCCGCCATGCCTGCTCGCGAGTCGGCCAGCCCAGAACCTCCGGGCGAACTCGGCAGCCCTTCGAGAAAAGCAGCGCGGAATCTGGCGGCCAGACCGTTTTGCCCTCTGCCACCAGCTGGGTGGCCTGCTCATCAAGCATCTGGATGCCGGAACGCACGTGCGCTTCGGTCAGATGGGCCAGAACATTCAGCCACTCGTGGTCACGGTCGAACGACTGCCACTGCCCGCCGATCTCATCGCCCCAGCCGCACTCACGGCAGCGGTGATGCCAGTGCCGGCCGTACAGCCGATCAAACGCCGCAAACAGCTGATCAATGGTTTCCTCCGTCACCGGGCTGGAAATCCCCGTCGAAGACCTGCCCTGCGTCTGGCTGCTGTGCGCGCTCTCGTTGCTGGCGCTCATATTCGGCCCGAGCTTCTGCAGGACTGAGGCGGCCGATCGGGGCTCGGTTCTGGTTTTTTGCTGTGCGGCTTGCATGGCGGTCTCCAGTCTTGGCGGTCGTGCTGGCGGTGTTCTGATTGCGTGCTGCCTCGCGGCGGCGGTTCTCGTGAATCCAGCGGGCAAAGCGGGCGACCCAGGCATGAGCGCCGAAGCGCTTGCCGGTGTCGGCAAAGTGGGCAGTGAAGTCCGCCAGCTCGGCGGCGGTGTGCTGGGTGTCCATGGGCAGGCCACGGCGCTGGCACTCAACGGCGAGGGTTTGTTGATCAGGAACCCAGTCGAGCGACATCGAGATCTGGTCAGCACCAGCGGTCAGGGGTTTGCCTGAATCGTCGAGATGCCTGGCACGCTCGAAGATCGAATCGGATTCGTTCGCGTCATCCGCGCCAGAGTGAGAGGGGGTTAGGTTCTCAGTGGTAGATTCAAGGGGTGACACCGGTGACACCCTCCCCCTGTCATCCGTGTCACCCCGGGGTGTCAGATTGTCACCCTCCCCTGATTCGGGTGATGTGGTGGGGGTGCCAAATTGACACCCTCCCCCAACAGCCAGACGGTAGGCGTTCGAACGCTGGCGGCCGTGGGCGTCGTGGCGGGATTCAACGGTCAACAATCCACGCTGCTCGAGCAGGTCGATCGCGCGCTGAACACTGCGAGAGCTGCAGCCCATTTCGTGAGACATGGTCTTGATGGACGGCCAGCTCACGTGGTCAGCGGCGGCATAGTCTGCCAGCAGCATGAGGGCCAGACGCGCCGGCGTTTTGACATCACTAGGGAGCGTGGGCAGAGAGCGGCGTGCCCAGGCCATGGCCTCAAGGCTCATACCGACACTCCATGGTCGCGTTCAGCCACGGCTGACCAGTGGGCCATCTGCGCCACGCTCATCGCCTCGGCGCGCTCGGCGTCGGCCACTTCATTGAGCGATGCACGCTCCATGCGCAGGTGAGAAACACGGCGGCCGGCCTGCTCGGTTCGCACCCGATAGTATTCCGCCAGCGCGGCAATCATGCCGGGACGATTGTCACGCTTGGCGCAGTGGAAGTGGTCGTTGCGAGCGCGATCGGCGTGCATTTGCAGCTGCTCGTCACTCAGTGTTGATAGGTCGATGTGTTCCATTCCCGTACCCCTGTATAAATAACCATGTCATTCAAGAGCGCTGTCGCTGCGGGTCCGGTGGGGTAATATTCAACTCATGGAAGAAAAGGCCCACCTACATGGTCAGGCGACGCTTAAAGGCTTCCTGTCAGCTTTTAAGCGACCGCGAGTCAAAGACTCGATCTGAAATTGACGCAGCATCGGGATGCTTTCGCCCCACAAAGTGATTGCCGATGCGGAAATGCCGAGGGCTTTGGCCAGATCGATTTTCCTGCCGCCGTAGTAATTGATTGCTTCATCCAAGGTCATGAGGAATCTCCCGTTGATGCCAAAATTTAAGCATTCTCAATTAAGTGCGTCAAGCATGCTTAAAAACATCTCGTTTAACCTTGCTAAAATGGACATCACAGAAAGAATCGCTAAAGCGATAGAACACTCGCAGATGAGCAAATCCGGCATCGCAAAGATGTGCGGGGTTTCCCCTTCAGCCATTTCTCAGTGGCTGAACTCGGAAACCAAGGCTCCCACAGCTGCAAACCTACTGAAGCTCTCCAGGGCTACAGGGGTTTCCTATGCCTGGCTGATAGAGGGTACTGGTGGAATGCTGGATATACATACAGTAACATCAGACACAGGTCCTAAAGAGAACGCCAAATCACTGGGTCACGTCGTACCCTTCGAGGACGACGACCAGTTGGCACCTGGGGAGGTTGCTGTGTCTTTTTTCAGGGAAGTAGAGCTATCCGACGGGAGCGGTGGCTTTGCTGTTCAGGAAGTTCGCGACGAGTTCATGCGAATGCCTCTGCGGGAGCTTCAGGAAGCCGGTGTTGAGCCATCGCTTGCAGCATGCATAGTTGTATCTGGCGACTCGATGGAGCCCGTTTTGCCCGACGGCTCCACTATTGCGATAAACAAGGGCGTGACGCGCATCAAGGATGGAGAGATATACGCGATCGACCATGGCGGGTTACTTCGTGTAAAGCGCTTGTATCGACTCCCGCATGGAAGAATCAGCCTCAGAAGCTTCAATTCTCAGACTCATCCGGACGAAGACCTCTCAGCCGAAGAATCAAAAGGTTTAAGGATTATCGGCCACTGCTTCTGGTGGAAGGTGGTCAGAAAGTTCAGTTGATATAGCCAAATTCCAGAGGCCTTCATTCGAAGGCCTTTTTTTACCTTCAATTTAAGCATTCTGAAAAAAAATCGGGTTAAGCGCTTGACTGAATAATTTAGCATGCTTAACCTATTTCCATCAGCTCAACGCAGGGACTGGTGGAAAAATGAAAATCATCGAATCAAACGGCTGGAAAGCGATCACGCCAGAGAAGCGTGACGGACAGCACTTATCCCCGAAGCAGGCGCTCTACCTTCTGGGGCTCGCCCAGGGCATGACGCAAAAGCAGATTGCCAGGCAGTACGGCGTCAATCCAAACACCGTGACGGTCGCCATGCGCGTCATCTATCACAAGTTGCAGGTCGAGCGCGCCACGGCCGCCGTGGCCGAGGCCATGCGCCGGGGATGGATCAGTCCGCTGTGCATCATGCTCGTGATGTTCTCGCTCTCTGCCGGCATGAACCAGCAGGCCGTGCGGGTACGCCCTACCCGCCAGCAAACCGCCAGCTCTATCAGCGCAACGCGTCGGGAGATGTCGGCATGATCCGCACCACTCGCATCAGCACCCCGCGCGGGCCGGTTTCACTCGCCTATAGCACGCCTACCCGTGCCGCCGCCGAGCTGGCGGCACACAATGGCTGGCGACTATCAGTACGCGCTGGCCGGCTGGCCATGGTCGAGCAATAGGCATCATTCGAACAAAGCAGGAAGCAATCATGCACGTCACTACTCACCCCGGCGCAGAGGGCGCCACTCACGTCACGCTGCGCGACGACGATGGCAACGGCGTTGATGCCTTGAATATGTCGCCATTCATCTTTGAGCTGTTCCTAGCTTACTGCCAGACCATGACAGAGCGCGAAGCATTCGTATTTACCCGGGACGGCAAACAGCAGGAGGCCGCATGACACCGGCCACCGAAGCAGCCGGTATCAGCCTGCTGCAGGAACAACAGGCCATTGATATCGTCGTGCAGTCACTACTGGCGGACGCCGACAAGAAAGAGCGGCACTGCCTGATCAATCGCCAGCTCTATCGAATCACCGCCGAGCGCCTTACCGAGCCGGCTGAGATTGAGGCCGCGACACATCAAATTGTTGGAGACCGATCATGACGCGTAAAGAAGCAGCATCCATCGCCGCCGGAATTGGTTTTGTAGTTCTTTGGCTGGTCGCCATCGCAATGGGTGCCGCTGCCAAATTCCGGGCGCAGCACCAGAGCTGCATCAAAACCGGTAAAAGCACTCTCCACTGCTCACAGGGTTATGAGCCCGACAGGGAGGACGGTCATGAATGAAATGGAAATCGGCGGCTGGATTCTGTGGAGCATCACAGGCGGTGGATATGCACTGGTCATGCTATTCATGGTCGGTGCCGTGTGTATCAACCCGCGCGACCCAGTTGATCCGCCAGCGACGGCAGGAGACAGAAGTGAATGAGCTGGCTCTTTTCGCAGGCGCTGGAGGCGGCATTCTCGGCGGGCACCTGCTCGGATGGCGAACCGTGTGCGCAGTTGAACGTGATGCCTACTGCGCATCCGTTCTGGCACAGAGACAAAACGATGGAGCCCTACCGGTTTTCCCGATCTGGTCTGACGTCACGACTTTTGACGGACGCCCATGGCGAGGAATTGTTGACGTGGTTTCAGGCGGATTTCCTTGCCAGGACATCAGCGCCGCAGGATCCGGCGACGGACTCGAGGGGAAGCGATCGGGACTCTGGTCACACATGGCGCGGATCATTCGCGAGATACGACCACGACGCGTGTTCGTGGAAAACAGCCCAATGCTCACTGCTCGAGGACTCGGACGAGTACTCGGAGACCTGGCCGAGATGGGGTTCGATGCGCGCTGGGGTTGCCTATCCGCTGCCGACACAGGCGCTCCCCATAAGCGAGACCGATTCTGGCTTGTGGCCGACACCGACGGTATGTGGGAACTACAACAAGCCGGGCAAGGGAAAGAGCGGCACCGGGTTGGCCACGGCAGTCACCAAGTGGCCCACACCAACGGCCAGTGCCTGCAAGGGGTCGAGCCCGGGGGCACTGAAACGGAAAGACGGACGCAGACGCGACAACGACCGACTCGATCATGCCGTTATGAGCCGCGAGGGTGGCCAACTGAACCCGGAATGGGTCGAGTGGCTGATGGGATGGCCAATCGGCTGGACCGCATTAAAGCCCTTGGAAATGGACAGGTTTCGCGAGTGGCAGCAACAGCATTCGACTGCCTCCGATGAGCATGAGATCGCCGCCAGCCAATCATCACCGCATCCGCTGGGCCCCAAGGTCGCGGCATGGGTGCGAGAAATCGAACAGGGAGTAGAGGCATGACGAGCTTGCCACCCGTAATGCGCTACCACGGTGGGAAGTGGCGCGTCGCTGACTGGGTTATCTCGCATTTCCCGCCCGCCACACTTTATGACACCTACGTCGAGGCATTCAGCGGATCCGCCAGCGTCCTGATGCGCAAACCCCGCAGTCAGTACGAAGTTTACAACGACCTCGACAGCGAGATTTGCAATGTCTTTCGCGTGCTACGCGATCCATCCCAAGCCGAGCGCTTGACCGAGCTTTTGATGATGACGCCGTACTCGCGCGATGAGTTCGATCTGACGTACCGCGAAGAATCGTCAGACTCGATCGAGCAGGCACGCCGCACATTGTTTCGCGCTGCCTCCGGATTCGGATCGGCGTCAGCGACCAAGGGCCGGACAGGTTTTCGAGGGTTTTCCGGCAGTGAAGGACGCGGGGTGAACCCAGCCGACTATTGGGCCCGTTATCCGCAGCATATCGCCGCATTCTGTGAGCGTCTGACCGGCGTCGTGATCGAGAACAGACCGGCTATCGACGTCCTGAGAGATCGTGATGGTGAGCGAGTGCTGCATTACGTGGATCCGCCATACGTCACAAGCGCACGAGTCATGGAAGCCAATGCACGCTATTACCGCCATGAGATGACCGATGATCAGCACATCGAGATGATAAAGGCTGTGCAGGGCCTCGACGGTTTTGTGGTTCTGTCGGGGTATGCCACTGATCTTTACGCCGATCGCCTGCAGGGCTGGCAAATGCTGAATCGCGACGTCACTGCCGGCGGCAATCGCGGGACAGTGAAGCGAACAGAATGCCTCTGGCTTTCTCCGCGAGTATCTGACGCATTATCTCGAGCGGAACAGCAGGCAGATATGTTTGCTGGGGGCGTGGCATGAGCAAGACAAGGCCGCTGCACTGGCAGGAACCGGCCACGGCGCCCTGCCCGAGCTGCAACGGCACTGGTGAGTGGTCGGGCATGTTTTCGTCCGGCCCGTGCGCGACATGTGACGGCACCGGACTGGTCGGCGAAGACAGCGAACCACTGCCGCTGCAGGATCTACTGCCGGTCATGCGCCGTCAGCGCGACCGCCAGCACAACCGACTCAAGCGGCTCTGGGGTACGCCGGGCGTGCCGGAGGCTGTCGAGCGTCACCGCCAGCAGCAACAGCAGAACGAGCGTGATCAACACTCAGAGCGAAAACGGCAACTGAAGGGAGCGTGACCATGGAAATGCAAAGCGATGAACGGCTGATCAGCCTGGTCGAACGGATGGAGGCGGCGCTGGCGAACCAGCCCGAGCAGGAAGTGCTGCTGTCGATGAATGACGTGTGCGATCGCACCGGCTACAGCAGCACCAAGATGTATCAGATGGTACGAGACGGTCATTTCCCGGCCGGGCGCCGGATGTTCAACGGCGGCGTGCGCTGGCGGGCTGCCGATGTGAACGACTGGATCAAGCAAGAATGGGAGCGATCAAAAAAAGTGTAACCACACTAGGAATTTGACACAAAAATGTGAAAAAATGCTTCTATTGACATCGTGCATAAGCACTTAAAGGGTACTTTCATGTACATATTAAATATAGATTTTAAAAACTTTTATTCTGTAAAAGAAGAAGTAACTCTGGATTTTACATGTAAATCCAAAGAAGATGATCATTATCTTTATGATGGTAAAAAAATAAACAAAATTAGCGCTTTTTTCGGTGCGAACGGATCAGGAAAAACCAACCTTCTAAAAGCTCTGGCTTTCTTAAACTATTTTATGCTGGGCTATAATCCTAACAATAAGCAGGATATAGCTTATGAAGGTCATGCATTATGCCCAAGCGAAGAAGAGTCATATTTTTGCCTTGAATATATTAATGAAAATGAAAAATTTAAATTAAGAACGACTCTTGCAGAAAAGAAAGTAAAAGAAGAATCTCTTTTATGGTTTAATCCTGAAACAAAAAAATATCTAAAAATATATGAAAGAAAAGTAAGCGAAAACATATCGAAAATAACATCATCTCGGAAAATAAAAATTCCCAGCATAGCTTATAGTTCTACACTTGATTGCTATTCTCTTGGATCAATGCTTAATAGCCTTGCCAGTGAGCTTAATCTTGAAAACGACTTTCCTCTTTTGTTTAAAGGTATCGATGGCTTCAAGCACATCCAAACAAATATAAGGGAACAAGGTAAAGATGAGGACCACTTTGAAGCTTTAATGTCTCTTTCTGAATCACTAGTAGACTACAAGCCGGTTCTTAATCTTATACAAGAAGTAGTTTGCAAACTCGACTTGGGTATAGATAGCTTAAAGTTGGACAAGATACAATACCGTGCGAATAAGGAGATGGAAGAACAAAATATTATCTTTGCAAACCATGTTGACTCAAATGGTAATGAATACTCTTTACCATTTTTTAAGGAGTCTACTGGGACTCAGAAAATACTGAGCGCGTTATGGAGGCTACTACCCATAATGGTCTCAGGTGGTGTTGCTGTGTACGATGAGCTTGATAGCGACTTACACCCATATATGATGTCTTTCATCATAGAAGTTTTTATGAACCCAGACATAAATATTGGTAAAGGCCAGCTAATATTTAGTGGCCATACTTTAGAGGCAATGAAAGAACTTGGTCGGCACCAAATTTACTTTGTAGAAAAAGATGACCTTTGTACTTTTTGCTATAGAGCAGACGAAATTGAAGGTCTCCGTACCGAGGACAACATCTATAGAAAATATATAAAAGGAGGGCTCGGGGGAATTCCTGAGCTTGATGCTTCAGAGATCGACTTAGGGGAAATTAAATGAGTAAACGTGCCCCTAGAATAAAACTTATTGTTTCAATAGTGGTAGAAGGATACACGGAGAAAGCTTTTTTTGAGTTACTCCGTGAATATTTTTCAGACT
Organism: Kushneria sp. AK178; assembly: GCF_053903105.1. Classification (NCBI taxonomy): domain Bacteria; kingdom Pseudomonadati; phylum Pseudomonadota; class Gammaproteobacteria; order Oceanospirillales; family Halomonadaceae; genus Kushneria; species Kushneria sp. AK178. The sequence goes on from NZ_CP096381.1 coordinate 2,294,792, forward strand.
CTAGGTACAAATTCAACATTAACAATCGCAAAGGTGGAAGCCCTGAAGCAATTTTAGAACATGCAAAAGAGGAATCTAAAGACTGTGAACAAACTTACATGGTAATCGATAGCGACAAAGGTAACATCAGAGACATTGAAAGAGAATCGCAAAGAGAAAATATAAATGTTATTTTAAACGAGCCTTGTATTGAGAGAACTTTCTTGAACATCTTGGGCGAATCAGCACCTGAGTCAAGTCAAAACTGTAAAAAGAAATTTCAAAGATACATTAACACTGAAAAAGTAGACAAGAGAATTTATCGTAGCCATTTCACTAGAGAGTTATTGCTTGAAAAGCAAAGACACAACACTACTTTAAAAGCCATGATCGCTATATTTGTTAATGGACAAAATTAGTTATTTCGTCAATGTAATCAGCCCACCACTGTAGCATGCGGCGTCGATCATCCAAATAGTCTGCATGATTGTACGCCGCTCTCACCTTGTCGCCTGGCGAGTGCGCCAACTGCTTCTCGATCAGGTCACCCCGCCAGCCGTGCTGATTCAGCAGCGTTGAGGCCGTCGCGCGGAACCCGTGACCGCTGAACTCCCCACCCCAGCCCATACGCATCAGCGCCGTATTGATGGTCGTGCTCGTCATGAAGTCGTTCGGATGACGGTTGTTCGGGAACATCACATCCCTGCCCCCGGTGTATCCGTGTAGCTCGGTCAGCAGCGTCATGACTTGATCAGACAGCGGCACCACATGCGGCACCCTGCGCTTCATCTTCTCTTTCGGCACCCGCCATTCCCGCCGCTTCCAATCGATCTCCTGCCAGAGCCCTTGGCGCATCTCTCCCGTTCGCAACATCGTCAACATCAGCACCTGCATCGCGATCTGCGTCAGCCGGTAACTCTGTGATCCATCAATATCGCGCGCCAGATTCGCCAGCCGCGCTGGGGTTAGGCTGGTGGAGTGCTTGGTGGGTACACGCCGGATAGTGCGCCTCAGCGCCTGCGTAGGATCAGACTCGACGCGTAGAGTATTGATGGCATGGCCATAGACGGCGCCGATCCATTGCCGGCACAGCGTGGCCACCGATGGCGCGCCGCGGTCCGAGATCGCGGTGATCAGCTCGAGTATGTCCGCCGGCGTGACCTCACGGACAGGTCGATCACCCAAGGTTGGCAGTATGTCGCGATCGAGCCCCTTCCTGACCTGCTGACAGTAGTAGGCCGACCAGCGCGGCGATTCGTTGGAGTACCACTCTTCGGCCAGCTTGCCGAACGTGTTTACCTGCTCGCGCCTAGCCGCCAGCCGCTCGGCCTCGCGCGCCTTCTTCGGATGCACACCCCGGGCCGCCTGATCCTTCGCCCAGTCCCGCGTGGCACGCGCTTCCTTGAGCCCGACTCCCGGATACTGCCCGATCGTGAACATGCCCTCTTTGCCGTCCACGAAGTAGCGCACCCGCCAGCTTTTCCGGCCGCTGGGCTGAACGTCCAGATACAGGCCGTTATCATCCGCCAGGCGGTACGCTTTCGCCTTCGGCTTTGCCTGTCGCGCCTTGGTGTCCGAGATCGCCATGCTGGGTAAAAACTCCGCATTCGCCTAGGTAAAAACGATTTACCCAGCATTTTACCCAGATCATGGCAGGATGGTCATGCACTGCTATGCACCAAAAAGGAAAAGGCCCCGCCATTGGCGGGGCCTCAAGAGCGGCATATGTCTTTATATACAGTACATGGGAGGGGCGTAGTGATTATCGATCATCAGGATTTTCATGGCTTTCCCTCCCCACGATGGCCGGGCGGTCGGTACATCGACTCAAAAGCGACCCGGCCGGTATTCTGTGTTGGCGCCCGGATTTCGAAACAAGATCCGGCGCTATTCGAGGTTGTCCAGTCCGCGTTCCGCCATGGCAACGGCGCGGAACATGGCACGGCGCTTGTTGAGCGTCTCCTGCCATTCATTATCGGGGTCGGAGTCGGACACGATACCACCCCCGGCCTGCACGTGAAGCTCCCCGTTTTTGATCACGGCGGTGCGGATGGCGATCGCCATGTCCATGTTGCCCTGCCAGGAGAGATAGCCCACGGCGCCGGAATAGATACCGCGCTTGACCGGCTCGAGCTCATCGATGACTTCCAGCGCGCGCACCTTGGGCGCACCGGAGAGCGTGCCGGCCGGGAAGGTGGCGCGCAGCACGTCCATCGGCCCGAGTGACGGCTTGAGCCGCCCGGTCACGTTGGAGACGATATGCATGACGTGCGAATAGCGCTCGATGGTCATTTTATCGGTCAGCTCGACCGAGCCGGGCTCGCTGATGCGCCCCACGTCGTTGCGTCCCAGATCGATCAGCATGACGTGCTCGGCGATCTCCTTGGGGTCACCGAGCAGGTCCTGCTCCAGCGCGCGGTCCTCCTCCTCGCTGGCCCCGCGATGCCGGGTGCCGGCAATCGGGCGCAGCGTGACCTCGTCGCGGTCCAGGCGCGCCAGAATCTCGGGCGAGGCGCCCACGACGTGGTGATCGCCGAGGTTGAAAAAGAACATGTAGGGCGACGGGTTGAGGCTTCGAAGTGCGCGGTACAGATCCAGCGGCGGCGCCTGATAGCCGATGGTCATGCGCTGGGACGGCACGCACTGCATCAGATCGCCGGCCGCCACGTAGTCGCGAATGCGCGCCACGGCATCCTTGTAGCCCTGCTCCGAGAAGCTGGCAAAGAAGTCGTCCTCGGCCACTGCACTGCGGCCGGTGCCGGGGCTCTGGGTGGTCATCGGCGTATGACGCAGCTGATGCTCGAGCGTGGCCAGCCGCGCCCGGGCCTGCTCGAGCGCATCGGCCTCGCCCGGGTCAGCGTGGACCAGCAGCGTGAGACGCCCCGACAGGTTGTCGAAGACCACCAGCTCATCGGCCACCATCAGCAGAATGTCGGGCACATCGATCGGGTCGGGCTTTTCGACCCCGCGCAGTCGCGGCTCGATCAGGCGGATGGTGTCATAGCCGAAATAGCCGACCAGCCCGCCGTCAAAACGCATCGCATCATTGGTCTCGGGGGCCCTGAAACGCCTTCGAAACTGCTCGATCCACTCGAGCGGGTCCTCGACCTCACTGGCGCCCTGCAGGTAGTCATCGACGTAGTGGCGTACGGTAAAGCCGCTGACCTCGATGCGCTCGCGACACGGCAGTCCGATAATCGAGTAGCGACCCCACTTCTCGCCACCGGTGACCGACTCGAGCAGAAAGCTCCAGGGGGCGTCGGCAAGCTTGAGATAGGTCGACAGCGGTGTCTCGAGATCGGCCAGCACCTCACGGGTGATCGGAATGCGGTTGTAGCCTTCGGCGGCGAGTTCGGCGAAGCGCTCGGATGTCATCATGTCGCTGGGTCCTGTAAAAGAGAAACAATACGTCGTGGCTGTTCGGGCGCCGGCATCACCAGCGCCAGCGCTTGACGTTTCTCATCAATCCGCAGGCCTTTGAATCGAGTGACATGATGGTATCTCGCAAGCTGAAATGTCCTTCGCGGGAAGGGAGAAAAGGGGCGAGCAGCGCCGCCATGGCGCGCTTCAACCCTAAACGAGTTCCTCAAGTGAATCAAGAAGATGGTCGGGGTTCAACGCCGCGATGGGCTCGCCGTGATTGTAGCCATAGGTGACGGCCAGACAGCGACAGCCCGCGGCTCTGGCGGCCTCTACATCGCTGCGTGAATCGCCGATCATCAACACCCGCTCGGGGGCAATATCCAGCGCGCGAGCAACATGCAGAAGCGGCGCCGGATCGGGCTTTTTCTCCGGCAGCGCCTCGCCCCCCAGGGTATGGGTGAAAAAGCCTTCCAGTCCCATGGCCTCAAGCAGCGAGTCGATAAAACGTGACGGCTTGTTGGTCACCAGCGCCTGATGGATACCGCGCTCGCGCTGCGCCTCGAGACAGTCGATCACGCCCGGATAGCAGTACGTGCTGGACAGCATGTGCTGCTCGTAGAACTGCATGAAAAGTGCCAGCGCATCGTCAAGCTGTGCGCTGTCGGGCCCTTCGGTGCCAAAGGCGCGGGCGTGCAGCAGCGCCCGCTCGACCAGCCGCCTCGAGCCGTTGCCCACCCAGTCCCGCACCCGCTCGATACCGACGGGGGCCAGATTCATGGTGTCGAGCACGTCATCGACGGCCCGCGCCAGATCCGGCGCCGAGTCGATCAGGGTGCCATCCAGGTCATAGATGATCAGATCAATATTGTGGAGCGCATCGTGCATTATCGGGCCATCGCTACGGGTGAATTCGGGGCATGATGCCCCCATATACAGGAAAGCGGGTCTTCCGGCGATCGCCGGATCGAATGCGCCGCTGCAGTGTCGAAAGTATCGGCGCCAGCCGATGACATGTCACGGTTCATTGTGACCGGAAGCCTTCAGGCCGTGGTCCGGGCGCCGGACCACCGCCTGAACGTTTCCCCCCTTTATTTTTTACGGAGCAATCAATGGCGACTCCTCGCATTGTGGTCGTCGGTGGCGGTGCCGGCGGCTTTGAACTGGTGACGCGCCTGGGGCGCAAGCTGGGCAAGTCAAACAAGGCCGAAATCATTCTGGTCGATCGCAACCCGACCCACATCTGGAAGCCGCTGCTGCACGAAGTGGCCGTCGGCGTCATGGACTCGAGCCTTGATGAGGTCTCCTATCAGGGCCATTCGGCCAATGCCGGCTATCGCTATCAGATCGGCACGCTGTGCGGTCTCGACCGCGAACAGCGCCAGATTCGTCTGGCCGCCATTCACGATGATAAAGAACGTGAAGTCCTGCCCGAGCGGCGGCTCGACTACGACTATCTGGTGCTCTCGGTCGGCAGCGTCTCCAACGACTTCGGTACGCCGGGAGTGGCCGATCACTGCTATTTTCTGGACAGCGTCAGCCAGGCGGAAGCCTTTCGCAAGCAGATGCTCAACACCTTTCTGCGCTGCAGCAACCGTGAGGAGTCGGGCAAATCCGGCATGTCGGTGGCCATCGTGGGCGGCGGCGCCACGGGCGTAGAGCTCTCCGCCGAGCTTTTGAACGCCACGCAGATGCTTCACGGCTATGGCTTTAGCCGCATCAGCCGCCAGCAGCTCAAGATCCATCTGCTGGAAGCCGCCCCGCGGGTGCTGCCGGCCCTGCCCGAGCGTATCAGCCAGTCGGTACACCGCGAACTCGAGCAACTGGGGGTGGAGATCCACACCGATACCCGCGTCACCCAGGCCGACGAGCAGGGCTTCGAGATTGCCGATGGCTCACGCATCGATGCCGACCTGACCGTCTGGGCGGCCGGCGTTCGCGCCCCTGCCGTCATGTCGGAACTGGGGCTGACCACCCAGCGCAACCACCAGCTCGTCGTGCAGCAGAACATGCAGAGCGTGGATGACGAACGTATCTTCGCCCTGGGCGACTGCGCCGCCTGCCCGCAGCCGGGTGACAAGATGGTCCCGCCGCGCGCTCAGGCGGCCCACCAGCAGGCCAATACGCTCTACAAGAATCTGAAAGCGGCCATGGCCGGGCGCCAGCTGAGCGATTTCCACTACAAGGACATGGGATCGCTGATCTCGCTGGCACACTTTGATGCCGTGGGCAATCTCATGCGCGGCGCCTCGGCCCGGGGCGTTCTGGTCGAGGGCTGGCTGGCCAAGATCTTCTACGCCTCGCTCTATCGCATGCACCAGGCCGCCATCCACGGCTACACGCGCACCGGGATTCGCATGCTGGTCGATCGCATCAACACGATTATTCGCCCGCGCCTCAAGCTGCACTGACCCCTGCCCGCTTCCGGGGCCGCTCGATGGCGGCCCCTGCCATCGCTTCCCCGCCTGTCAGTGCCGCCCGGCCGGGCCGTTCCTGCGACCAAGGTCTGGTTTCCCATGCCCCCGTCATGTCACATCCTGAACCGACAATGGGAACGTTCCCAGACATTATTTCACCGTTTCGGCAAATCAGGCAGCGCCATGACAGCGTCCCGTCCATCAGCGTCCAGCGGTGAACGCCGCCGCCCGACCATCCACGATGTGGCCCGCGATGCCGGCGTCTCCAAGACCAGCGTCTCGCGCTATTTCGGGTGCGAACGCGCCCTGCTGTCCGATGCCATGATCGAGCGCATCGAGACCGCCATCGAGCGCCTCGGCTTTGCCCCCGACCGCATCGCCAGCAGTCTACGCGGGCGCCGCACCGGTCTGATCGGCATGGTGGTGGCCGACATGCGCAATCCTTACACCGTCGACATGCTGCATGGCGCCGAACAGGCCTGTCGCGATCATGGCTATTCGCTGCTGGTCTGCAACACCGACAACGATGACCGGCTCGAGCGCCGGCACCTGGACGTGCTGCACGGCTACAGCGTCGAGGGGCTGGTCATCAATACCCCGGGCGGCAACGTGGCACCACTCACCGCCCGCCAGGAGGAAGGTCTGCCCATGGTGCTGGTGGATCGCCACATCGACGGGCTCGACTGTGACATGGTCGGTCTCGACAACGAGCAGGCGGTCACTCTGGGCGTGTCGCACCTGGTCGAGCAGGGCTACCAACGCCTTCTGATGATTACCGAACCGGTCGCCGGGGTCAGCTCGCGCGAATCGCGCGCCCGGGTCTTCCGGCGCCGGGCCCATGAGGCGGGCCTGCCCGCCACGGTACATGAGGCCGCCGGAGACGCCCTCGAGCCGCCCGGCCTGGCCGTCACGCTGGATCAGTGGCTGAAGGCAGACGATACCCCGGGGGCCCTTTTGTGTGCCAACGCCGTGGTCACCCTGAAGGTGTGCCACGCCCTCTCCGCCCTGCTGGCGGCGCCGTTCGAGCGGCTCGGCCTGCTGGGCATCGATGAGCCTGCGTGGAGTGCACTGGTGGGCCCGGGCATCACGACCGTGGCCCAGCCGGTCGGTGACATCGGCTACAGCGCCATCGAGACGCTGATCGATCGGATCGGCAATACGACGAGCGCACCGCAGACGACCCTGTTTCCGGCGCACCTGTACTCGCGCGGCTCCACGACACTGAACACGACATGCGCCTGTCGCCCTTGATCAATGTCGGTTGCGACACGACCACATCCTCCGATCTCGTTTTCCAACCACAGGACACAAGGAGTCTGCCATGGGTCCGGTCATGATCTGCACCTCCGCCTTCGGCACCGATACGGTCACGCGACTGGGTCAGGCCGGCGTCTGTGACCATATCCGGGCGGCCGGCGCCCAGGGCGTCGAGATTCGTGAAGAGCTGCTGGGCGAGCACGACTGGCCCCTCGAGCAGCTGCGCGCGGCGATCGAGCAGGCCTCGCTGGTCTGTGCCCTGTCTGCCGCCACGCTACTTTTCGACAGCCAGGGCCGGCTGAACGCAAAAGACATGGCCCAATCGCTGGCACGCGCCGAGGCGCTGGGGGCGCAGTGGATCAAGTTCGGGCTCGGCCAGCTGTGCGCCGAATGCATCGACGACGGTGCCGCCGCGCTTGAGGCCGGGCTGGCCGGCCACACCCTGCCGGTGCTGATCGAAAACGATCAGACGCCCTGCGGCGGCGACCCGCTGATTCACGCCGCCCTGCATCGCACACTCGATTCGGCGCAGCTCGGCACGACGCTGGATCTGGGCAACGGTTACTGGACGGACCATGACCTGTCACAGGCGGCCCGTCGACTGGGGCCGCGGGTGCGCTATGTCCACTGCAAGGCCGTCACGCATACCAGCGGTGTGCCTCGCGCCTGCCCGCCGGATGACGCCACGCGTTCGCACTGGGCCGAGCTCTGGCACCATTTCCCGGCCGGGGTACCGCGGGCCATCGAGTTCCCGCTGGACCATGACGACCCGGAGAGCACCGCACGTCATGTCGAGCGACTGCGGTCGCTGGCCTGAGCGCCGTCGGGCCCATGACACCACGGCTGTTTACCCCCATCACCCATCAGACCGGAACGCTGCCGCCGGCAGCTCCTTCCGGTAACACCAGGAGAGATCATGTCTTCAAGGAAAACGGTCATTGTCTATCAGCGCGCCCTGAAGCCGGCCCTGCGGGACAAGCTGGAGCGTGAATGCGAGGTGCTGGATTTTTCGCAGACCTCGAATCTGACGCAAAACGATGACTTCCAACAGGCGCTGTCCCGGGCCCACGGCCTGATCGGCTCCAGCGTCAACCTCACCCCCGAACTGCTCGATCAGGCGCCCCATCTCGAGGTGGTCTCGAGCGTGTCGGTCGGTGTGGACAATTACGACATCGACTACCTGAGCAAGCGGGGCATTGCGCTGTGCCATACGCCGGACGTGTTGACCGAGACCACTGCCGACACGGCCTTTCTGCTGATTCTGGCCAGCGCCCGACGCGCCGTGGAAATGGCGGAGATGGTGAAACAGGGCGAGTGGACCGGCGGTATTGCCGAGCCGCAGTTCGGGGTGGACGTACAGGGCAAGAAGCTGGGCATCATCGGTATGGGCCGCATCGGCGCGGCGATCGCCCGGCGTGGCAGGTTCGGCTTCAACATGTCGGTGAGCTATCACAACCGCTCGCGCCATGAGGATTTCGAGCGCGAGCTGGGCGCCGACTGGCAGGAACTCGATGATCTGCTGCGCGAGTCGGACTTTGTCTGTGTGACCGTGCCGCTGTCCGATGCCACACGGCACATGTTCGGCAAGCGCGAGTTCGAGCTGATGGGTGACAACACCATCTTCGTCAACATCGCCCGCGGCGGCGTGGTGGACGAGCCGGCCATGATCGAGGCGCTGCAAAACGGCACCATCCGCGCCGCCGGTCTTGATGTCTTCGAGACCGAACCCCTGCCCGCCGACTCCCCGCTGGCGCACATGGACAACGTCGTCGCCCTGCCCCACATCGGCTCGGCCACCCATGAAACCCGCTACGCCATGGCCGAGCTTGCAGTGGACAACGCCCTGGCGGTGCTCCGGGGAGAAAAACCGCGCGCGCCCTACAACCGGGACGCGCTGGAGCGCTGAGCACCAGGGCGCTGCCGGTCGATGCGACAGCGACCGACAGGCATGAAAAACGCCGGCTCGGGAGCCGGCGTTTTGTCGAGCGTTTTCCACAGCGAGAAAACAGGGCACCTGCGGCTTATGCCGACATCAGCGGCCCCGGGGTTGTCGGGTCGTCCCTGCGCCCCCTTTTGATGCATGGCTAATGACAACAAGACAGTATTTCAGGTTTCGGCTCGAGGAACAGGGCAAAAGACAGGTGATGGCCTGCACGTCTGCCGGGTCAGGCCATCGCCCTGCCGGCTGGTTATTCATCGGGGAGTCTGCCCGACTCGATGATGGCCAGACGCTGAAGACGGGAGAGTTTCTTGATACGTCGCTCGAGGCGAAGCGCCCGGCGCCTGTCACCGACCGGGCAGGCAAATCGCAGCTGCAGTGGCCCCTTGCCACGCAGCGATCGGGCGCAGCGCGTCCCGCCGCGCTGATGCTCGTCAAAACGGCGCGCCACGTCCGTGGTCACGCCGGTATAGAGATGCCCCAGCCGGTTTTCGATGATGTAGAGCGACCACACCGCAGGCCCGGATGCCACATCGACCCGGCGGTCAGCCCGGCAGACCATCCAGCGGTTCCCTGAAGGCGCGCATGATTGAATCGTAGCGGTTCGGATCCGACTCGCTGCGTTTGGCAAAGATGGAGGAGCCGGAGACAAAGGTATCAGCGCCGGCCGCAGCAATTTCGGCGATGTTGTCGGCGTTGATGCCGCCGTCGACTTCAAGGCGGATGGGCTTGCCGGTGGCATCAATCATGGCGCGTGCCATGCGCAGCTTGTCCATCATGGCGGGAATGAAGGACTGCCCGCCAAAGCCCGGATTGACCGTCATCACCAGCAGCATCGACAGCTTGTCGAGAATGTGATCCAGCGTGGACAGCGGCGTCGCCGGGTTGAGCGCCAGCCCTGCGGTGGCGCCGCCGTCGATGATCAGCTGCAACGAGCGGTCGATGTGCAGACTGGCCTCGGGATGAAAGGTGATGTGGTTGGCACCGGCATCCAGAAAGGCACGGATCAGGTCATCCACCGGCGATACCATCAGATGAACATCAATCTCGGCGGTCACGCCGTAGTTGCGCAGGGCATGGCAGACGGCCGGCCCAAAGCTCAGGTTGGGCACATAATGATTGTCCATGACATCGAAATGCACCATGTCGGCACCACTGGCCAGAACATCGTCCACTTCCTGCCCCAGACGTGCGAAATCCGCCGACAGAATGGAAGGCGCAATCCTGAAGGGTTGTTGCACTGTAAACACCTCATCAAACCGGTTTGATATCAATCAGCGTATACCGCGATCACACAGGGTAACAGGGTTACGCCGACCGGACGTCAACACGCGGCACAAAAAAGGGGCCGCAACGGTGCGGCCCCTGATCAAAACGCTGATCGATCAGTTTTCACACTCGTAGCGCTTGACGGCATCGAGCGCCTCCTGCTCGGTCTCGTACTCGCTGAGCAGGGTGTCGGTGTCGGGGTTGACGCCGCGGACTTCATACACGGTTTTGCCACACCCCTTTTCGACCTTCTTGACGCAGGCAGTGCGGGGCGTGGGCGTTTGATCAGGCATGGCAATAACCTCTGTGTGAACGTGCGAAAATCACTATAGCGCATCCCCGCCGGAAGGCGAGCCGCCGGCCGGTCTGTCGAAACGGTCCGGCTTTTGAAAGCCGGGCGGGTATTCTATTTTGGCAAGGCTGCATTAAACCGGGCTGATGCAATAACGTAAACAACCACAAGGGGAACGCCAATGCGGGCAAGAACACGATGGACGCTGGCCGGTATGCTGATCATGCTGATATCACCGGTCGCCGGCGCCCAGCCCCCGATCATCGAGGGCGAACGCTTTCATGCCGAGCATGGAGAGCACGCCATGGTCGTCACCAGCCATACACTGGCAAGCCGGGTGGGCCGCGACATCCTGCGCGAGGGCGGCAACGCCGTGGACGCCGCCGTGGCCATCGGTTTTGCGCTGGCCGTGGTTCAGCCCCGCTCGGGCAATATAGGCGGCGGCGGCTTCATGGTGATCTCCGATGAAAAAAGCGGCGATGTGACCTCGATCGACTATCGCGAAACCGCTCCCGCCGGCGCCTCCAGGACCATGTTCCAGGATGACGAAGGCAACGTGATCGAAGAGGCCTCGCGCTTTTCGGCCAACGCCTCGGGCGTGCCCGGTACGGTCGCCGGCATGGCAATGGCGCTTGAGCGCTTTGGGACCATGTCGCTGGATCGGGTTCTGGCCCCCGCCATCCGCCTGGCACGAGACGGCTTTGCCGTCCCGCAACGTTTCGCCGATGGCCTCAACGGCAGTCGCGAACGGCTGGCGCAGCGCGACGGCACGCGCCGGCTATTCTACAAGGCCGACGGCAGCGACTGGCGTGCCGGCGAGGTGTTCAAGCAGCCCGAACTGGCCGCCACGCTGACCCGCATCGCTCAAAACGGCCCGCGCGAGTTCTATGAGGGCGAGACGGCCCATCAGCTGGTCGAGACCCTTCAGGCCCATGGCGGCATCATGACCCGGGCGGATCTGAAGGATTACCGGGCCATCGAGCGCGCGCCGGTTCACGGCACCTATCGGGGCTACGACATCTACGCGATGGCCCCGCCCTCCTCCGGTGGCGTGCACATCGTGCAGATTCTCAACATGCTGGAAAACGATGACCTCACGGACATGGGCTTTGGCTCGGCGGCCACCATGCATCTGATGAGCGAGGCGATGCGTCGCGCCTACGCCGATCGCTCGAAGTATCTGGGTGACCCGGCCTTTTTTGATGTCCCGGTCGAGGCGCTGACCTCGAAGGATTATGCCCGCGAGCTGCGTGCGCAGATTTCTCCTGACCGCGCGACGCCCTCTGACAGCATCGGTCCGGGCAACATCACCCCGTATGAATCCAGTGAAACCACTCACTATTCGGTCGCCGATGACTCGGGGCTGGCCGTGGCCAACACCTACACGCTCAACTTCAGCTACGGCTCCGGCATCGCCGTGAACGAGGCCGGCTTTCTGCTCAACAATGAAATGGATGACTTCTCGGCCAAGCCCGGCGTGCCCAACGCCTACGGCCTGATCGGCGGCGAAGCCAATGCCGTGGCACCCGGCAAGCGCATGCTCTCCTCCATGACGCCCACCATCGTCAAGCGCGAGGGCAACAACTTTCTGATCACCGGCAGCCCCGGCGGCTCCCGCATCATCACCACCACGCTTGGCGTCATCAGCAATGTGATCGATCACGGCATGAACGTTCAGTCGGCCGTCAGCGCGCCACGCCTTCACGATCAGTGGCTGCCCGATGAACTTCGCATCGAGGATGGCTTCAGCCCGGACACCGTGCGCCTGCTGGAAGACATGGGCCATCACGTGGTTCAACAATCGGCCATGGGCGCCAGCCAGTCGGTCCTGATCAACGAGGACGGTTTTCAGGGCGGCGCCGATCCGCGCCGGGAAACTTCCTCGGCGATGGGGCTCTGATCCCGCCGGCAGGCGCGGCCATGGCGCGTCTGCCGGCACACCCCTGCCCGGACTTAAAGAACGAAATGGCATAACCGGATGGATTGTCATTCCCGAAGGTTTTGTTTAGCCTTTGCTCAATGCCGGAATGACCGGCGTTCGATAACAATCCTGCCGATCAGATGCCGGGGAACATGACATGTCCGTACGCTCGACCCTTCTACGTCGCATGGTGGCGACCGCCGCGCTGAGCATGGCGCTTGGCAGCACGCCGGCCGTCAGCGCCGACCGCGAGCTGCTCAACGCCTCCTATGATATCGCGCGCGAGCTCTTTGCCGAACTCAATCCGCAGTTCATCGAGCAGTGGCAGGACGAACACGATGAATCGGTCAGCATCAAGCAGACCCATGCCGGCTCCTCGACCCAGGCCCGCGCCATCCTGCAGGGCCTGCGCGCGGATGTCGTGACCTTCAATCAGGTTACCGACGTCAACGTACTGGCCGAGAAAGGGGGCCTGATTCCCGACGACTGGCAGTCGCGTCTGCCCAACTACAGCTCACCCTATTACTCGACCATGGCCTTTCTGGTCCGAAAGGACAATCCAAAGGATATTCGTGGCTGGTCGGACCTGGCGGACGATGACGTGGCCCTGGTGTTCCCCAACCCCAAGACCTCCGGCAATGGACGCTACACCTATCTGGCGGCCTGGGCGGCCAGCAATCACGACAACGGCGGTGACGACGACGCCACACGCGACTACATGAAGCGGATGCTCGCCAATGTCGAGGTCTTCGACACCGGCGGGCGCGGCGCCACGACCACCTTTGCCGAGCGCGGCATTGGCGATGTGCTGATCACGTTCGAGTCGGAAGCCAACAACATCCGCAACCAGTACGGTCCGGATGACTACGAGGTTGTGGTGCCCTCGGTGGATATCATGGCCGAATTCCCGGTGACCTGGGTGGACGAGAGCGTCGAGCGCAACGGCACCGAGGATCTGGCGAAGGGCTATCTGGAGTATCTCTACTCGCCCGAGGCGCAGCGCACGCTGGCGCAGTACTACTATCGCGTCAACGATGACGACATCAGCGAGGAGTTCGCCGATCGCTTTCCGCAGACCACGCTGCTGCGGGTCGAGGAAACCCTGGGGAGCTGGGAAGATGTGATGCAGACACATTTTGCCAGCGGGGGTGAACTCGACCAGCTGCAGCGGCGTTGATGCGTGCCCGCACCGCCCGGGTTCTGCCCGGGTTTTCACTGTCACTGGGTGTGACGCTGCTGTTTGTCTCACTGATTCTGCTGCTGCCGATGACCAGTCTCATCGGCCAGCTGTCGAGTCTGTCGTGGTCGCAGTACTGGGCCGCGATTACCGATCCGCGCCTGATTGCCAGCTATCGGGTGACGCTGCTGGCCGCACTGGCCGCGTCGCTGTTCAATGCGCTGTTCGGCCTTTTGATGGCCTGGGTGCTGGCGCGCTACACGTTTCCCGGCAAGCGCATTCTGGATGCGCTGATGGATCTGCCCTTTGCCCTGCCCACGGCCGTGGCCGGCATTACGCTGGCCACCCTCTATTCACGCAACGGTGCGGTCGGCAGCCTGCTCGATCCGCTGGGCATCGAGGTGGCCTACACCTGGCTGGGCATAGCACTTGCCATGGCCTTTACCAGCGTGCCCTTTGTGGTGCGCACGGTGCAGCCGGTGCTGGAGGATCTGCCCGCACAGGCCGATGAGGCCGCACTGACGCTGGGCGCCAGCAACCTGTACGCCTTTCGCCGGGTCATCCTGCCGCACATCTGGCCGGCCGTGGTCACCGGCACCGGGCTCTCCTTTGCCCGCTCACTGGGGGAATTCGGCGCGGTCATCTTCATTGCCGGCAACATGCCCTATCGCACCGAGGTGGTCTCGCTGATGATGGCCACGCGCCTGGAGGAGTACGACTACGCCGGGGCCGCCGCCATCGCATCGCTGGTGATGCTGGTATCACTGCTGCTGCTGCTGGCCATCAACCTGTGGCAGGGGCGTTTCTATCGCCGTCTGCATGGCGGGAGGCACTGACATGAAGCGCATTGGAGATGGCACCGCCACGCGCGTGGGACTGATCACGCTGGCCGTGGTGATGACAACGCTGTTTCTGGTCATCCCGCTGGCCGGCATCTTCTATCAGGCGTTCGCCGAAGGCCTGGCACCCTTCTGGCAGAACCTGACCAGCAGCTTTACCCGGGAGGCGATCGGCCTGACGCTTTTGATCGCGCTTTTGACCGTGCCGGTCAATCTGATCTTCGGCATCTTTCTGGCCTGGCTGGTCACCCGCTTTAGCTTTCCCGGCCGACGCCTTTTGCAGACGCTGATCGACATTCCCTTTGCGGTGTCGCCGGTGGTCGCCGGCCTGCTCTATCTGCTGCTGTACGGCCGCACCGGCTGGCTGGGCAGCGTGCTGTCCGAACACGACGTGCAGCTGATGTTTGCCTGGCCCGGCATGGTACTGGTGACCATTTTTGTCACCTGCCCCTTCGTGGCGCGCGAGCTGATTCCGCTGATGCAGGCCCAGGGCAGCGCCGAGGAAGAAGCCGGCGTGACGCTGGGCGCCGGCGGGTGGACGCTCTTTCGCCGCATCACCCTGCCCAACATCCGCTGGGCGCTGGTCTATGGCGTGATTCTGACCAACGCTCGCGCCATCGGTGAGTTCGGCGCCGTGTCGGTCGTGTCGGGCAGCATCCGCGGCGAGACCATCAATCTGCCGCTGCAGGTGGAGCTTTTGTATCAGGATTACAACACGGTAGGCGCCTTCACCAGCGCCGCACTGCTGGCGGCACTTGCCATCGTGACACTGATGGTCAAGGCGCTGCTCGAATGGCACACCCATCGTCGGGAGAAAACAGCATGAGCATTACCGTAAGCGATGTCTCCCGACGATTCGGGAGCACCACGGCCCTGCAGCCGCTGTCGCTGGAGATCAAAAAGGGCGAGATGGTCGGCCTTCTGGGGCCGTCGGGTTCCGGCAAGACCACGCTTTTGCGCATCATTGCGGGCCTTGAAATGCCCGACAGCGGCTCGATCCATTTCGGCGACCGGGACGTGACCCATGTGCATGTGCGCAAGCGCCGGGTCGGGTTCGTGTTTCAGCACTACGCGCTCTTTCGTCACATGAGCGTGTTCGAAAACGTGGCTTTCGGCCTGCGGGCCCGGCCAGCCAGCGAGCGTCCGTCCAGCGCCGAAATCCGTGATCGAGTGCAGCATCTGCTCGAGCGCGTGCGGCTGGACGCGCTGGCCAGACGCCTGCCGTCCCAGCTTTCCGGCGGCCAGCAGCAGCGCGTGGCACTGGCCCGGGCCCTGGCGGTCGAGCCCGAAGTACTGCTGCTCGATGAACCCTTCGGGGCGCTGGATGCGAAGGTCCGCCTGGAGCTGCGTCGCTGGCTTCGGCATCTGCACGAGGAGTTCAACTTCACCAGCGTCTTCGTGACCCACGATCAGGAGGAGGCGCTCGAGCTGTCCGACCGTGTGGTGGTCATGAGCAATGGCCGCATCGAGCAGATCGACACGCCCCAGGCCCTTTATCGTGCGCCGGCCAATCGCTTTGTCTTCTCGTTTCTGGGCGAAACCAATCGCTTCGGCGGCGAGCATCATAACGGGCGACTGCAGCAGGGAGACGCCTGGATCGCGCTATCGCCGTCGGATAGTGCTGCCGATGAGGTGCTACTGCGGCCCCACGAGCTGATGCTGACCACCGAGCCGGACGCGCGCGCCCATCTGCCGGTCAGGGTGGATGCCGTGTCACCGGTAGGCAGTGACGTGCGCGTCGAGCTGACGGCCGACTGGATGGACACGCCCTGGCTTGCCAGCATCACCCATCACGACTTTGATCGCCTGCAGCCTGAACGCGGCAGCGATTTTTATCTGATTCCGTCGCGCTATCACCGCTTCGCGCCTGACGCCGCCTGAACGCTCTGACGCCTGGTGACAGGCATGAGCAGGCGGTCGCTCGGCGCTCGGCGCTCGGCGCTCGACAGTTGAGGATATCCTTCAGGAGAACAGCGGTGCCCGGCGCCGCAGCCGCCAGGCGATATCGGTCATGCCGCGCTCATCAGGCTGCTCTCCCAGTCGCGTCAGCTCGAAGTTGGGCGCAAAAAGCTGCTCCACCTCGGCATCGGTGACCACATGGGGCGGCCCCTGATCGCGACGCTCGTCGCGCACCATCGAGATCAAAAGCCCCTCCACCCCGGGCCGGCACAGCTCGGCCAGCTTGAGTGCGTAGCGCTGACGGGCCGCTTCGGGCAGGGCGATCAGCGCGGCCCGGTCGTAAAAGGCATCGATGTCGTCACCGAGGCCGGCGTCCAGGTGAAAGAAGTTGCCCACATCCAGCGTGACGCCTGCCCGACCGGCACGAGCGAGGCTTTCGAAACGCTGGAAATTCGGCCGTGACAGGGCGTGAGGCAGCGCCTCCTCCTGCGCCCTGAACCAGCCCCTGACGGCCTCTTCCACCAGCTCAACGCCCAGTACGGGGTGACCCCGCCGTGCCAGCCAATCGATGTCACCGCTTTTACCACACAGCGGCAGCAGTACGCGGGCCCCGGCGGCGATCGCCAGCGCCGGCCAGTAACATGCCAGCAGGGGCTGGACGCTGTCGCTGTGAAAACCGATGCGCCCTTCCCGCCAGCGCTCGAACCACTGATCGTCTTCCTGTCCGGAAACGGGCGACATGATCAGAACCAGCGATCGCGCTTTTTACGACGCCTTGGCAGATGCGGCACCAGAAGCCCCACCACCAGCCCGGCACCCGCTACACTGCCGCCATAGACGAAGTAGCGCATCAGCAGGTCTTCACGCTCGGTGTCCAGCTTCGCCTGATACTCGCGCATTTTCGATTGCGCCTGAGTGAGCTGGGCATTGAGGTCGTCATTGGCGGTCTGGAGTTCGTTGACCCGTGACTGGCTGCTCTGCAGCGAGCCTTTCATGTCAGCAACACGCTGATTCCACTCCTCATCGATGCCTTCCAGACGCTGCGTCAGGGTCTGCACGCGCTCCTGCATTGCCGGCATCCGCTCCTGCACGCTCTGCTCGGCCTGCAGATCATCGCTGGGAATCCAGACAGTGTCACCGCCTTCGGTGCGAATGCGGCTGTAATCGCCCTGGGCTTCAAGCAGCGTGACACGCTGACCGGCGTCCACGGTGCCCACAATGCGATAGCTGTCGGTGGGGCCGCTTCGCACATAGGTCGACAGCGAATCACTGACCCAGCGGGCTTCTTCAGCGTGGGCGGTGCTGATACCGACACCCAACAAAATACCGACGCAGAGTTTTCCGATTGTTTTCATGGTGCAGTCACTGGCTCGTCAAAACATCAAGTTCACGTCATGGTGCCTGAGCCGGGCGTACCGATTACCTGATCCCCGCTGCAGTCGCTCATCCACAGTTTCTGTGGATAACCTACGGGACAACCTGATCACATGAGTCACAAAGCGCCCGACTGACAGGCCATGACACCATTTTGTTCAAAAATTGTTCACACTTGAGGGCTTACTCGTCACGGGGTGGCCAGTGCATGGCCCCCGGAAAGGCGGTCACGTTGCCCTCTGCCTTGACCGCCCGGGGCTGGCCCTCACGCTCGACTTCATCGATGCGAACGATGGCATTCATCGGCAGATAGCTGCGCGAGACGCCCTCGAAGGTACGGCGCAGTTTTTCGGCGCCGGGGTCGACCACCAGTTTCGTGTCATCGCCGAACACCAACCCTTCGATTTCGATAAAGCCCCAGAGCTCGCTTTGAAAGATATCGCGCGCGTAGAGCTCCCAGAGCTCGCCCTGCTGCAGAAAACTGATTCTGTAAAGTGGCCTTGCCGCCATGTACGCTCAATCCTCACTGTGTTGCGCCGGACCGATGCCTGCTGCGGCCGCATGAGGCCACAACAAGCGCGGGAGTCTATCACAGGCTTTTACGCTGATGGCGAGCGTCGCAGGCCTGCTCACGCGTTGATACACAAAGACCATTTTTCACTACACACGCGCGTGCTGGCCTGTACCGGTGCCCTTGCGTATAATTTCGCCATTCCGGGTCGCCACGCGACCGCTCACGACACCTCTTCTCGATGACCCGGCGAAGGCACGGCCGTTTCATGCCGTTTTCGCCGGTGCATCGTCCGACACCCATTTTCCTGTATGTGTACCCAAGGCCCATGACGAAGAAACTCTTCATCAAGACCCACGGCTGCCAGATGAACGAGTACGACTCGGCTCGCATGGCCGACCTGCTGGGCGACTCCCATCAGCTCGAGCTGACGGACAACGAAAACGAGGCCGATGTCATCCTGCTCAATACCTGCTCGATCCGCGAAAAGGCGCAGGAGAAGGTCTTTCATCAGCTCGGCCGCTGGAAAAGACTCAAGGCAGCCAACCCGGATCTGGTGATCGGCGTCGGCGGCTGTGTGGCAAGTCAGGAGGGCGACAACATTCAAAAGCGCGCCCCCCATGTCGACATGGTCTTCGGCCCGCAGACCCTTCATCGCCTGCCGGACATGATGAACAACCGCAACGACAGCGGAAACCTGATTTCGGTGGTGGATGTCACCTTCCCCGAGATCGAGAAGTTCGATCGTCTGCCGGCGCCCAACTCCGATGGCGCCTCGTCGTTCGTGTCGATCATGGAAGGCTGTTCGAAATACTGCAGCTTCTGCGTGGTGCCCTATACGCGCGGCGAGGAGATTTCACGCCCGTTCGAGGATGTGCTCGATGAGGTCGTGCATCTGGCCGACCAGGGCGTACGCGAGATCAATCTGCTGGGGCAGAACGTCAACGCCTATCGCGGCATCGACGACAGCGGCGAGGAAATTGACCTGGCCGAAATGATTGCCGCCGTGGCCGCCGTGGACGGTATCGATCGCATCCGCTTCACGACCTCGCACCCGGTAGAATTCACCGACAGTCTGGTCGAGGCCTTCGGCGAGATTCCGGAGCTGGTGAGCCATCTGCATCTGCCGGTGCAGTCGGGCTCCGACAACATCCTCAGGGCGATGAAGCGCGGCCACGGTCGCGAAGAGTATATCGCCAAGATGGAGCGCATTCGCGAGAAGCGTCCGGACATCAGCTTCTCCTCGGACTTCATCATCGGCTTTCCCGGCGAGACCGAGCAGGACTTTCTGGACACGATGGACCTGATCGAGCGCATCGGCTTTGATCACTCCTTTTCGTTTGTCTACTCCAAACGCCCGGGCACACCGGCCGCCGACCTGCCCGATGACACGCCGGAATCGGTCAAGAAAGCGCGCCTGAAAATCCTGCAGGATCATATTTCTCAGAATGCGATGCAGATCTCGCGGCGCATGGTGGGCACGACCCAGCGCATTCTGGTGTCGGGCTTTTCGCCGAAGGATCCGGGAGAGCTGTCCGGGCGGACCGAAAACAACCGCGTGGTCAACTTCAAGGCGGCCAATCCGATCGATCTGATCGGCTATTTTGTCGATGTTGAAATCGTGGAGGCCTTCCCCAACTCTTTAAGGGGTGAGCTGGTCTCTGACAAAAAGTACTGAGTCGACGGGGGGGATCACGTCGCATGTACCGGACCGGTGCGCCATCGCGGGCAGCGACCCCTGATGGCGCTTCATCCCTGCCGATCGGACAATTGGTGCTATTGTCTCCGGACAGGATCACAGCCAGGCTGCCCTTCAACGACGCAACGACCGGACTCAACATTGACCCAGAAAACTGCCAACGCGCATCGTATTCTTCAGCTGTCGCTGGAACCCAATGACCCCATGCGGCTGGCCAATCTCAGCGGTCAGCAGGATGAGCATCTGCATCTGATCGAGCAGCGTCTCGAGGTCACCGTTCGCAATCGTGGCAACGAGTTTCAGCTGGCCGGCAATGCCGCCCGCGTCAAGGCGGCCGCCAACGTGCTGGAGCATCTGTACCGCGAAACCCAGACGCAGACCCTGTCGCCGGAAACGGTCCATCTCTACCTGCAGGAGTCGGGCCTTGAATCGATCGCCGAGGATGAAGACGATGACCTGCCGCGCGAAGGCGTGATCCTGCGCACACCGCGGGCCGTCATCAAGCCGCGCGGACAGAACCAGCAGCAGTACGTCGAGCGCGTTCGTAACCACGACATCAATTTCGGCATTGGTCCGGCCGGTACCGGCAAGACCTATCTGGCCGTCGCCGCGGCCGTTGAAGCGCTCAACCAGCAGGACGTCCGCCGTATTCTGCTGGTGCGACCGGCGGTCGAGGCGGGTGAAAAGCTGGGCTTTCTGCCGGGCGATCTGGCCCAGAAGATCGACCCCTATCTGCGCCCGCTCTACGACGCGCTCTACGAGATGCTGGGCTTTGAGCAGGTCAACAAGCTGATCGAGAAACAGGTCATCGAGATCGCGCCGCTGGCCTACATGCGCGGACGCACGCTCAACAACGCCTTTGTCATTCTTGACGAGAGCCAGAACACCACGCGCGAACAGATGAAGATGTTTCTGACGCGTATCGGTTTCGGCTCCACGGCGGTCATCACCGGCGACATCACGCAGGTGGATCTGCCCCGCGGCACGAACTCGGGCCTGATTCACGTGCTCAATGTGCTCAAGGACATCGACGGCATCAGCATGACCCGCTTTGCCTCCAAGGATGTGGTTCGCCACCCCCTGGTCGCACGCATCATCGATGCCTATGAAGCGCATGAGTCCGAAGAGGATCGCCACTCATGAGCGATGCGGTTCATGTCGACCGCCAGGTAGCGGTCGACCTTGACGCCCTCCCCGACGAGCAGGCCCTCGAGCGCTGGCTTCTGGCGGCGCTTGAACACTTTCCGGGCGAATCGCGTCGCGAGATGACGGTGCGCTTTGCCAGCGAAGAAGAGAGTCGCAGTCTCAATCACGACTATCGCGGCCGGGACAGGTCGACCAACGTCCTCTCCTTTCCCTTCGAAGCGCCACCGGGGGTTCCCCTGCCCCTGCTCGGCGATCTCGTGGTCAGCCCTCACGTGGTGGCGCGCGAGGCGCTCGAGCAGCACAAGCGTCTCGAGGATCACTTCGCCCACATGATCGTGCATGGTACGCTTCATTTGCTGGGCCTTGACCACATCGACGACGATGAGGCCGAGGCCATGGAACAGCTCGAGCGGGACATCCTGTCCACGCTGGGCATTGCCGATCCCTATGCTGTTGCCCCGGAAGCCCCGGAAATGCATGACAGCCATCAGGTATCCGAGGAGAAGAGAACCGACGCATGAGCGATGACCGACCGGCAAGTCAGCCATCCCGATCCTGGCTTGACAAAATAATCGGCGCTTTTTCCGGCGATAACGAAGAACCCAGCAGTCGCGACGAACTGATCAGCTTTCTCAAGGAAGCGTCCACGCGGCTGAGCCTCGATCAGGATGGCGTGACCATCATCGAGGGGGCCTTCGATATCAGCACCATGCAGGCCCGCGAGGCCATGGTACCCCGTTCCCAGATCGTGGCCATTCAGGCCGATCACTCTCCCGACCAATGCCTGCCCATCATTCGCGAGACCGCGCACTCGCGCTATCCCGTCATCGACGACAACCTTGATGAAGTCGTGGGCGTTCTGCTGGTCAAGGACATGCTGCCGCTGATCCTGCAGGACAGCGAGGAGCGCGAGCGCTTCAGACTGCGCGAGGTATTGAGATCGGCCCTGTTCATCCCGGAATCCAAGCGGCTCAACAATCTGCTGCGCGAGTTTCGCGATACGCGCAACCACATGGCCATCGTGGTGGATGAATATGGCGGCACCGCCGGCATCATCACCATCGAAGACATTCTCGAGCAGATTGTCGGTGACATCGAGGACGAGCACGATATCGATGAGGAAGACGATATCCGTGATCTGGGCAACGGCACCTACGCCGTCAAGGCCCTGACCCCCATTGATGACTTCAACGAGCGCTTTGAAACCAGCTTTTCCGACGAGGAGTTCGACACGGTTGGCGGGCTGGTCATGCAGCGCTTCGGTCACCTGCCGGCACGCAACGAGTCCACCGAGCTGGAGCACTGGCGCTTTACGGTCATGAATGCCGACAGCCGCCGCATCCGCTGGCTGCAGGCCGCCCGGACCGATGCCGGCAACACTGCGGGCGACGAGTCCCGCCCCGATCATTGATTCAGGGCACCGGCAGGGCTGAACACCGGCCAGCCTTGTGAACCTCATGGCGGGCAGGCATGATCGCCTGCCCGTTTTCTGTCAGAGGATGCAGCATGGTCTCCCTTCTACAGCGTCGCGGCGCCGGTTCACTGCTGGCCCTGCTGGCCGGCGGACTCACGACATTGACCTTCGCGCCCTTTGACCTCTGGGGGCTGGGGCCCGTGGCGCTGGCGGCATTTTATATTGCCCTTCAGCACATCAACCTGCGCCGGGCGCTATGGCGGGGCTGGCTGTTCGGCGTCGGTCTGTTCGGCAGCGGCGCCTCCTGGGTCTATGTCTCGATCCATGACTACGGCAATACCGGCGGACCGCTGGCCATTGTGCTGACGGTGCTCTTTATTCTTGCCATGGCGCTTTTTGTGGTGCTGCCGGCGCTTTTGTACCGTCTCTGCGCCGCCTCCAGACTGGACATGGTGGCCTTTGCCGGCGCCTGGACGCTGAGCGAGGCGTTTCGCAGCTGGGCCTTTACCGGCTTTCCCTGGCTCTTTCTGGGCAGCGCCCACGTCAGCTCGCCGCTGGCCGGACTGGCACCGCTGGGCGGCGTCTATCTTGTCTCGCTGGTCGTGGCCCTGAGCGGCGCCCTGCTGGGCGGCATGCTGCTGTCGCGCCGCTGGTGGCTCGCAGCACCGCTGGCCGCGCTGTGGCTGGTTCCGCTCATCCTGCCCACCCAGTGGGCCAGACCGGCAGGCGAGGACGTCACGGTGTCGCTGGTGCAGGGCGATCTGGCCCAGCTGAGCAAGTGGACCCCCGACGGCCAGCGCGATGCGGTCAACACCTATTTCCGGCTGACCCGCCAGCACGGACTGGACAGCGACATTGTCATCTGGCCGGAAACGGCCCTGCCCATGCTCGAACAGCAGGCCATGCCCTTTTTGCAGCGCGTGCAGTCAACGCTGCCGGCAGACAGCACCCTGATGACCGGCATCATGCAGCGTGATCAAAACGCCACGTTCTACAACAGCATGATTTCGCTGGGCGATCGCCCGGGGGAGTATCGCAAGGCGCATCTGGTGCCCTTTGGCGAGTACCTGCCACTTGAACCGCTGCTGGGCGGGCTGCTGCGGATCTTCAATATTCCGATGGGCAATATCGGCGCCGGCGGCGATGACCAGCCACCGCTGCAGAGTCACGGCCTGCGCCTTGGCGTCGCCATCTGCTATGAAATCGTCTACCCCGACCTGGTGCGGCAGCGCGCCGAGAACGCCAATGCGCTGGTGACCATCTCCAACGACACCTGGTTCGGTCACTCCATCGGGCCGCTACAGCACATGCAGATGGCACAGCTCAGGGCGCTGGAGAACAATCGCTATGTGATCAGGGCCACCAACAACGGCATGACGGCGATCGTGGCACCCGACGGGCAGATCACGGGGCAGGCGCCACGCTTTGAGCCGGCCGTGCTCAACGGCGCCGTTCGACCGATGGAGGGCCTGACGCCCTTTACACGCACGGGGAGCTGGCCGGCGCTGTTTCTGGCACTGTTAATGCTGCTCGGCGGTGGTATCTTGCGCGTTCACCGGCGCAAACAACGCACCTACTGATCCCTTGATGCCCTGGCAGAGACCTCGCCCATGCTGACGCTTTTAAAAATGTACATTTTGCCGCCGGGCATTATCATCGTGGCGCTGCTGTTTGCCCTTGTGATCGTGTGGCGCTGGCGCCGGCACTGGGGGCAGCGCCTGGCCATTGCCGTCGTGCTGGTGTTCTGGGCGCTGTCGACGTCGCGGGTTGCCGACCTGTTGATGGACCCTCTGGAAACCGCCGTGCCCATTGCCACCCAGCAGCAGTGGCACCAGGCACAGGCCATCGTCATTCTCAGCGGCGGACGTCTTTTCGGCCAGTCACAGCTCAACGACTTCGATGACGTCACGCCCATGGCCATGCAGCGTCTGGCCGATGGTGCCCGCGTCAAGCGCGAAACCGATCTGCCGGTGCTGGTCGCCGGCGGCGGCGGACAGCGCGGCACACGACGCCCGCCCGAAGCGGATCTGATGGCGTTTCGCTTTGAGAGCAGTTTCGGCCTGCCCGTACGGTGGCGGGAGATCCAGAGCCACAATACGGAGCAGAATGCGCTCTATAGCGGCCGGATCCTGCGCGAGGAAAACATCGATACCATCATTCTGGTGACCAGCGCCTGGCACATGCCCCGTGCCGCACGCGCCTTTGAAAACGAAGGCCTTGAGGTACTGGCCGCGCCGACCGGGTTCACGGCCCGTGCAGGCTTTAGTCTGTCCAGCTTCTCCCCGAGCGTGACGGCACTGGAGCACAGCTACTGGGCGCTGCATGAATATCTCGGCCTGATCGCCGGCCGATAGCCTGTCGCCCCCCTTTTGATGCCACCCGGCGTCGCCCCTGACAATGCGGGTGGCGCTCTGGCGAGACCGGTTGATTCGGCTGATGGCAAACTGAACCGGCAGCGACGCTGTCTCCATCGATCCCTGTTCAGGAACGCCATCATGTCCAATAACAATCATGCCGGTCCCGCCAGCGGTGACGCCCACCACACAGCCCCCCTGGCGCCGGAACAACGCAAGGCGATGCATCAGGTCATCATTGCCTCGGCCATCGGCAATTTCGTTGAGTGGTTCGATTTCGCCGTTTACGGCTTTCTCGCCATCATCATTGCCCAGCATTTCTTTCCGCCGGGCGAGCCGGCGCTCGCCCTGCTACAGACCTTTGCGGTGTTTGCCGTCTCCTTTGCCCTGCGCCCCATCGGCGGTCTGTTCTTCGGCAAGCTGGGCGATCGCATCGGACGCAAGCGGGTACTGGCCATCACCATCCTTCTGATGGCGGGGGCCACTGCGCTGATCGGGGTGCTGCCGACCTATGGCGCCATCGGCGTTGCCGCACCGCTGCTGCTGGCGCTGGCGCGCTGCATTCAGGGCTTTTCAGCCGGTGGCGAGTACGCCGGCGCCTGTACCTATGTGCTCGAACATTCGCCCACCCATCAGAAGGCACGCTATGGCAGCCTGATTCCGGTGTCCACCTTCATGGCCTTTGCCGCGGCGGCCGGGCTGACCCTGCTGCTGGGCGCCATCATGTCGGAAGGCACCATGCAGGCCTGGGGCTGGCGCATTCCGTTTCTGATCGCCGCACCACTGGGCCTGATCGGGTTGTACATGCGCTTGCATCTGGAAGAGTCCCCCGCCTTTAAAACGCTGCAAAAGGCGCCCGAGACGCCGCATGCCACGGTCAGCGAAACGGTGAAGGCGCATGGCGCCACCATCGTCTGCCTCAGCGCCTTTATCTCCGCCACGGCGCTGTCGTTTTACATGTTCACGACCTATCTGGTGACCTATATGCAGGTCGCGGGCGACGCCACCATCACGACCGCCCTGCTGGCCAGTCTGGGGGCGCTGGTGTTTGCGGGGCTGCTCTGTCCGGTCATCGGGCGGCTGTCGGATCGGATCGGGCGACGCAACACCATCCGCGGTGCCTGTCTGTCCCTGATGGTGGCGGTCTTCCCGGCCTATTATCTGGCCGGCAGCGGTGAGCTGTGGCTGGCCATGCTGGGCGCTGCCCTGCTGGCAGTCGGTGCGGTCATGTGCGGCGTGGTGACGGCGGTCCTGATGGCCGAGCAGTTTCCGACCCGGGTGCGCTATACGGCGTCGGCGCTGTGCTACAACGTGGCCTATACGATTTTTGGCGGTACCGCGCCATTGATCGCCACCTGGCTGATTGATCTGACCGGGCACTCGCTGGCGCCCGCCTTCTATCTGATCGCCATCGCGGCGCTGGCGCTTGTGGGCGGTTCACGCCTGCCGGAATCCGCCCACCGGGCACTGGATGATCATGAGGCCGACTGGCATGACCGCCCTGCTGCCAAAAAGCAGTCAGCCACGGCCATGCCGTCCTGATCGATCAGGACGGCGCGCGCTGGAAATAGCGATGGCCACACTG
The DNA here is from genome assembly GCF_053903105.1 of Kushneria sp. AK178. Classification (NCBI taxonomy): domain Bacteria; kingdom Pseudomonadati; phylum Pseudomonadota; class Gammaproteobacteria; order Oceanospirillales; family Halomonadaceae; genus Kushneria; species Kushneria sp. AK178. The sequence continues at coordinate 2,321,224 of NZ_CP096381.1, forward strand.
GTGGCAGGGTTCCAGCAGCTGGCGATAGTGCAATATGACCGGATGCCCGCAGTGGACACAGGCCATGCGTCCCGGTGCCACTACCTCGCCTTCGGTATAGTCAGCGCGCGCGACCTCAAGCTCTTCCTCGAAACGCTGCTGATCCAGCGCCGTGCGATCGGCCACCGACAAAAGCCCCTGACGCAGACGATCGGACAGCATGCTCAGATCGATGCCCAGAAAGCCGGCCAGGCTCTCGCCACCGCTGGTCAGATAGCGGCGAAAATCGCTGATATCGCGCTCCACCCAGGCGCGCAGAATGGCCAGCTCATCGCGGGTAAACTCCTCGACGTCCGCCTCGAAGCTCAGGGACTCATCAAGCTCCTGCTGCATCCCCTCGCGGGAGAGGGTGTCGCTGCGGTCGTTAAAGCGCGCCACGATACGCTCATAGGCCTCTGACAAACGGTTATTGCCCTGCTCGCCGGCGGCGTCGGACGCCGTATCGTGGTCTCTTGCGGGTTTGTCATGCTCAGCCATGGTCGAGCTCCTTGCGTGTGTGCCCAATGATGTAAACGTTGCGGCCCGGGCCTACCTGTCACTAGCCGAGTCGGGTATCCTTGATCACCATCAGCGGCCGGATCGATGTCGTCATTTCAAGCATTGACGGCTCAGGGCGCGCTGTCCAGAACGGTGTCATGACATCATGACGTGGTTCTGCCGCCTCGACGACCGGTCATTCGGCCCGCATACATTTTCAGGGCGTCGCTGCCCAACGCCAAGGCTCAAGACGGACACGATGGACGCACAATACAACCCCTTCGAAATCGAACGCACCGCCCAGCAGTTCTGGGAAAAGAACCGCTGTTTCAGGGCGGTTGAAGATGCCAATCGCGAAAAGTATTACAGCCTGTGCATGTTCCCCTACCCCAGCGGCAAACTGCACATGGGACACGTGCGCAACTACACCATCGGTGATGTCATCTCCCGCTTTCAGCGCATGCAGGGCAAGAACGTGCTCCAGCCGATGGGCTGGGACGCCTTTGGCATGCCGGCCGAAAATGCCGCCATCAAGAATCGTGTCGCTCCCGGTGACTGGACCCATCAGAACATCGACTACATGCGCGACCAGCTCAAGGCACTGGGGTTTGCCTATGACTGGGACCGCGAGTTCGCGACCTGTGACAGCGACTATTACCGCTGGGAGCAGTGGTTTTTCGCCCGTCTGGTCGAGAAGGGGCTGGTCTATAAAAAGAATTCCACGGTCAACTGGGACCCGGTAGACCAGACCGTGCTGGCCAACGAACAGGTCATCGACGGCCGTGGCTGGCGCTCGGGTGCGCTGGTGGAGCGCCGTGATATCCCGCTGTGGTTTTTAAAGATTACCGACTACGCCGAAGAGCTGCTGGCCGATCTCGAGCATGTCGACTGGCCCGAGCAGGTCAAGACCATGCAGCGCAACTGGATCGGCAAGTCGCGCGGCCTGGAACTGAGCTTTGAGGTGGCCGACGACGGCCCGGCCCTGCCGCAGGACGGTGCACAGCTGACGGTGTTCACGACCCGTCCGGATACCCTGATGGGCGTAACCTACCTGGCCGTGGCCGCCGATCATCCGCTGGCCGAGGCGGCCAGCGCCCATGTCGATGGCATGGAGGCCTTTCGTCAGGAGTGTCGTCAGGGCGGCACCTCGGAAGCCGACATGGCCACCATGGAGAAAAAGGGACTGGCCACCGGCTTTGAGGCGGTGCATCCGATCAGCGGTGACCGCCTGCCCGTGTTCGTGGCCAACTTCGTGCTCATGGAGTACGGCACCGGGGCGGTCATGGCCGTCCCGGGACACGATCAGCGTGACTGGGAGTTCGCGACCAGGTACGAGCTGCCGATTCGCCCGGTCATTGCCGATAGCGACGGCAAAACACCCGACCTGAGCGAGGGCGCCTTCACCGAACACGGCACGCTGATCAACTCCGGGGACTACAACGGCCTGGATTTCGACGCGGCCTTTTCCAGCATCTCGTCACGACTGGAGGAGGCAGGCCGCGGCGTCGTGAAGACCAACTTCCGCCTGCGCGACTGGGGTGTGGCCCGCCAGCGCTACTGGGGGGCACCGATCCCGGTCAAGTATGGCCCCGAGGGTCAGACCGTACCGCTGACCGACGACGAGCTGCCGGTCGAGCTGCCTCGCGAAGTCGAGTTCGACGCCACCGGCTCGCCGCTCAAGAAAATGCCCGCCTTTTACGATCTGGGTGATGGCTGGGTGCGCGAGACCGACACCTTCGACACCTTCATGGAGTCGTCCTGGTACTACGCGCGCTTTTGCTGTGCCGACAACGATCAGGCCATGCTGGATGAGCGCGCCAACTACTGGCTGCCGGTCGACATCTACATCGGCGGCATCGAGCACGCCATTCTGCACCTGCTCTATGCGCGCTTTTTCCACAAGCTGATGCGCGATTTCGGCCTGGTCGAGAGCGATGAGCCCTTCAAGCGGCTGCTCACCCAGGGCATGGTGGTTGCTGAAACCTTCTACCGCGACCTGCCGGGTGGCGGCCGCGACTGGTTCAATCCGCTGGATGTCACGGTGGATCGCGACGAGCGCGGCCGCCCGCTCACCGCGCGGCTGATCAGCGACGGCGAGCCGGTGACGCCCGGCGGCATCGAGAAGATGTCGAAGTCGAAAAACAACGGCGTCGACCCGCAGTCGATGATCGACCGTTTCGGCGCCGATACCGTCCGTCTTTTCATGATGTTTGCCGCGCCCCCCGAGCAGTCGCTCGAGTGGTCCGATTCCGGTGTCGAGGGCGCGCATCGCTTTCTCAAGCGCCTCTGGCGTCAGGTGATCGAGCACATCAATGCCGGCACGCCGGAGACGCTGGCGCCCGATACCCTGACCGACGACCAGCGCACCCTGCGGCGCAAGACGCATGAGACCATCGCCAAGGCCAGCGACGACATCGGCCGGCGCGTCACCTTCAACACCGCCATTGCCGCCGTCATGGAGCTCTCCAACGCGGTCTCGCGCTTTGAGGACGACAGCGCCCGGGGGCTTGCCGTGGCGCGCGAGGCGCTGGAGACCTGCGTGCTGCTGCTGGCCCCCATCACACCGCATGCCATGCATGCCCTCTGGCAGCATCTGGGGCACGAAACGCCCGTGATCGATGCCGGCTGGCCGCAGGTCGACGAGCAGGCGCTGACGCGTGACAGCGTCGAGCTGGCCGTCCAGGTCAATGGCAAGCTCAGGGCGCGTATCAATGTGGCCAGCGACGCCCAGCGTGATGATATCGAACAGGCCGCCATGGTGGACGCCAACGTCGAACGTCATATCGAAGGCAAGACCGTGCGCAAGGTGATCGTGGTGCCCGGCAAGCTGATCAATATCGTGGTTGGCTGAGCCGACGCCTCATGAATGTCCCGCCGGCGACGGCGGGAACGCACGATGATCGCCCTGGCGTGATGGCATACAAGGAGTTCAAGGTGAAAAGACGCTCGTTTGTGGCAGGCCTGGCAGGTGCCGGCCTTGTACTGGTACTGGCCGGTTGCGGATTTCAGCTGCGTGGCACGGGTCCCGGCAGCACCCTGACGCTGGGTGAGCTGGCGCTGGACAGTGACGGTGGCCCGACCAGTGAACTGACCCGTGAGGTGAGCCAGGAGCTCAACAGCGCCGGTGTCACGCTCACCGACCAGGCCCCGCTGCGGCTCAATCTGGGGTCGGAGGCGCTCCGGGAGCGGGAGTTGACCTATGGCGACGCCGGCACCCAGGAGCGCCAGCTGACGCTGACGCTGCCCTGGTCGCTGCAGCGGGTGGACGATGGCGCCTATCTGGCCAGCCAGGAAGAGGTGACCGTATCGGGCACCTTCTATACCAGCAGTGACCAGCTGCTCACGCGTGACGATGCCCGCAATGCCCTGACCAGTGATCTGCGTCAGGAGGCCGCTCGTCGCCTGATTGATCGGCTGCAGACCTATCAGCCCGACAGCACCGGGACGGTTCGGCCCGCATCGACGGCACCCTCGTCCTGAAGGATCGACCTGAATGAGGGTCTACCCCGACAAGCTGTCCGAGCAGCTCGCGCGCAAGCTTTCGCCCATCTATATCGTGGCCGGTGAAGAGCCGCTGCTGCATATGGAAGCCTGTGACGCCATCCGTCATCGCGCCCGCGAGGCGGGTGTCGAGGAGCGCGAGATCCTGCAGGTGGAACAGGGGTTTGGCTGGCATCAGCTGATGGAAAGTGCCAACAGCCTGTCGCTGTTTGCCACATCCCGGCTGATCGAGCTGCGACTGGGGTCGCAGTCCCCGGGACAGGAGGGCGGGCGTGCGCTGGAAGCCTACGCGCAGCAGGCCGACGACAGCAGCGACATCCTGCTGATCAGTGCCGGTCGCATGGAGCGGCGCCTGCTGCAGAGCAAATGGTTCAAGGCGATCGAGAGCAAGGGTGTGCATGTGCCGGTGTGGCCCATCGACCATCAGCGGCTGCACTTCTGGGTGCGCGATCGCGCCGGACGTCACGGCCTGGAACTCGACCAGGAAGCGGCGAAACTGCTGGCCGAGCGCACCGAGGGCAACCTGCTGGCCGCGGATCAGGCGCTGATCCGGCTGGCGCTGGTCCACCCGGCCGGGGCTCGCCTCAATGCCCGCGCCGTTGCGGCCGATACAGAAGACAGTGCCCGTTTTGATGTCTTCAACCTGACGGATGCCTGCCTGCGCGGCGAGCGTGACCGGGCGGTCAAAATCGTGTCAGGCCTGAGAGAAGAAGGCATCGAGGCGCCTGTGGTGCTGTGGGCACTGACTCGCGAGCTGCGTACGCTGCTCTCCGTTCGGCAACACATGGATCAGGGCCAGAGCCTTGAACATGCCTGCAAGGCCCAGAAACCCATGATTCCGGAAAAGCGTCGTCCCCAGTATCAGCAGGCCCTGAAACGCCTCCCCCTGAAACGACTGCACAAGCTGCTGTTGCTGTCGCAGCGTATCGATCAGGCCATCAAGGGCGCCGCGCCCCTGCCGACCTGGGCGAGCCTGAGTGATCTGGCCCTGACACTGGCCGGTGGCCGCGGCATGCTGGCAGAAATGCCGGACAGCTACCGCATCACCACCGGTGGGCGTGGATAGTCCCATGACAAGCGCGTCCAATCTTGTGCCTGCACGGCTGGAGCGGCTTTATCACTGGCTGCGTCGCTACTCCTGGCTATGGCCGCTGATCAGCTTTGGCAGCGGCCTTTTCAGTTTTTTCCTGATCAGCCGCCAGCAGGATCTGGGCGCCTGGCTGGCGCTGGCACTGATGCTGACCTGGCTTTTGCTGTCGCTTGAAAGCCTCTGGAGCTGGTGGCATCGTCATCGCGAGCACTCCTCACTGCCGCGGCTTCTGGCCACCTTCTGCGCCCAGCTGACCCATCAGGAGACCCTGTTCTTCTGCCTGCCCTTTTTTCTGATTACCACCGTATGGCGCAGCGGTCAGGCCATCTTTACCGGTCTTCTGGTCCTCTGCGCCATTGTCTCCATCGTTGACCCACTCTATTTCCGCATTGCCGAAAAGCGTCGATGGCTCTATTTCAGCTATCACGCCCTGTGCGTGTTTGCCGTGCTGCTGGTGGTCGGCCCGCTGCTGCTGCGTCTTTCCACCGGCACCAGCCTGCTGCTGGCCGCCATCGTTTTCCCGTTGATCGCTCTGCCCAGCCTGATCAGCATTTTGCGCCCTGACCGGGCCTGGCGCTGGCTGGCACTGGTCGTGCTGGCCGCGGCCATCAGCGGTGGCGCCTGGGCCATGCGCACCTTCATTCCGCCCGCGACCCTCTGGATCGATGCCAGCGCCCTGTCTCCTTCATTCGATACGGCCGCCCGCGAGCCACAGGGCAGCATGGCCCTGACAGCCGATAACCTTCGCGCCCGAGGGCTTTACGCCTTCACGGCCGTGCACGCTCCGCTGGGGCTCAACGAACACATTCGCCACGTCTGGCGCCACAATGGTCAGGTAGTGGATGAAATCGAGCTGACCATCCAGGGGGGGCGCGATCAGGGCTATCGCGCCTGGTCACGCAAGCAACACTTCGGACCTGATTCTGAAGGCGCGTGGCAGGTTGATGTCGTAACGGATGCCGGACAGCGGCTGGGCGTGATACGCTTTGATGTGGTCGGCGATGCCGACCGGGCCCGCAGGGTCGAGGGGCGTCTCGACAGAACGCCCGGCATCGGCTGGCTGCGCCGGCACTGAAAGCGCTGATCCGCGCTCTATCGGACAAAAGTTAACTTGCATCGAGGCGTGGTCATTCGCAAGAATCAGCGCCCGATCCATCATGACCAATGGATAACATGCACGAATCTCTCTGCCTCAAGGTTTCGCGTGTACCTCGCCTGTGGCGCGCTGTCATCGACAAGCGCCTGGCGCCGCTCGGCATGACGCATACGCGCTGGGTAACGCTTTATCACCTGTGGCGCCATGGAGACGGCCAGGCACAGTGTGATCTGGCCCGTACCATCGGCGTTGAGGCGCCGTCACTGGTTCGCACGCTCGATCAGCTGAGCCAGCAGGGCCTGATCGAGCGCCGCCCCAGCGAGGAAGATCGTCGTACCAAGCTTGTCTATCTCACGCCCAGGGCCGCCCCGCTGCTTGAAGAGATCGAGAAGGCGGTCAACGACGCCCGCGGCGATATGCTCAAAGATATCAGTGAAGAAGACCTTGAGCATTTCGAGCGCGTGCTGGCCCTGATTGAAAGCAATGGTAGCCATGAGCTGTCGCTGCGCGACAGCGACCCGGCGTCCTGAACCGGCGTCTCTCGCAAGCACTGCCACCTCTTCCCTACTGCCCTGTCAGCGGCTAAATTAAGATCGTTGCTGCTGACAGGGTATTCCCGACACAGAACCACTCGCCTCGGATAAAAGGACGGGAGAACAGGGACATGAGCGAACACTATCAGCACGTACTGGTAGCCGTTGATCTGACACGCGATTCGGGACTGGTTCTGGCGCGCGCCATACGCATCGCACGGCGCAATCAGAATGCACGGGTCTCCATCATTCATACGCTGGAGCCGCTGGGATTTGCCTACGGCGGCGATATCCCCATGGACCTGACCAGTATTCAGGATCAGCTCGATGGCCATGCCAGAGAGCGTCTGGCCGAGGTGGCCGACCCGCACGGCATTCCGCGGGAAGATCAGCATGTCATGGTGGGCATGCCCGACGCCGAAATTCATCGCTTTGCCGGAGAGCACAAGGTGGATCTGATCGTGGTCGGCTCCCACGGCAGAACCGGGTTTGCCCTGCTGCTGGGCTCGACCTCCACCGGCGTACTGCACGGGGCCAAATGCGATGTCCTGGCCGTACGGGTCGGCAAGGAAGGAGAAGCCACCGAGTAACCCCCGAGGCACCGTTTACAAAAGGGGGCACCGTTATCAGCGGTGCCCCTCTTTCCATTACCTGTACGCCGCAGCAGCTATCGACATTCAGCTACTGTCGCTTTCCAGCTCCAGCCAGCGCTCCATGGCTTCTTCAAGTTCCTGCTGGGCATTGCCGTGATCGGCCAGCGTCGCATTGATGCTTTCGCTGTCCTGCTGATAGAAATCGGGCGAAGCGATCGTTGCTTCAAGCTCGGCGATACGGGTTTCAAGCTGTTCGATCTGACCGGGAAGCTGGTCAAGCTCGCGCTGCAGCTTGTAGCTGAGCTTTTTCCTGGCAGGCGCCGAAGAGGTGCTCTTCTCCTGAGCAGGCGTTTTTTCGGACGCTGTCCTGTCGCTGTCTCCCTGCGTTTTCCCGCGTATTTCGCCGGGTGCCGGCGGTAGCCTGCCCCCCTGGCGAACCCAGTCGGTATAGCCGCCGACATAGTCGCGAATGACACCCTCGCCTTCAAAGGCCAGCACGCTGGTCACCACGTTATCCATGAAGGCACGATCGTGGCTGACCAACAGCAGGGTGCCATCGAAGTTGATCAGGAGCTCCTCGAGCAGCTCCAGCGTTTCCACGTCCAGGTCGTTGGTCGGCTCGTCGAGTACCAGCACATTGGCCGGCTGGGTAAACAGCTTGGCCAGCAGCAGTCGATTGGATTCGCCGCCCGACAGGGCCCTGACAGGCTGACGCGCCCGGTCGGGCGAGAACAAAAAGTCCTGCAGGTAGCTCATGACATGACGGTCGCGCCCGTTGATGGTGACCTGATCGCGCCCACCGGCCACGTTGTCCAGCACGGTGGCATCGAGATCCAGCCCGGCGCGGAGCTGATCGAAATAGGCCACCTTCAGGTTGGTGCCTTCCCGGACGCTGCCTTCCTGGGGGGCCAGTTCTCCCAGCAGGATCTTCAACAGCGTGGTCTTGCCGGCACCGTTGCGGCCGATCAAGCCGATGCGATCGCCGCGCTGGATCTCGATGGAGAGATTGCGGACCACCCACTCCTGGCCGAACCGGTGGCTGACGTTTTCGAGTTCCACGACGCGCTTGCCGCTGCGCTCGCCACTGTCGACATTGAGATTGGCACTGCCCTGGCGTTCACGGCGTTCGGCACGCTCGGCGCGAAGCTTTTCAAGCGCGCGCACACGCCCTTCGTTGCGAGTCCGCCGCGCCTTGACGCCCTGACGGATCCAGCGCTCTTCTGCCGCCAGCTTCTTGTCAAACTCCTCACGCTCGCGCGCCTCGACCTCGAGCTCATGCTGCTTCTGGGCCTGGTACTTGTCGTAGTCCCCCGGATAGCGTCCGAGGCGGCCGCGATCCAGCTCCAGAATGCCGGTCGATAGACGCTTCAGAAAGGCACGGTCGTGGGTAATGAACAGCACCGAGCCGTTGAACTGCAAAAGCTGCTCTTCCAGCCAGTAGATGGTATCCAGATCCAGGTGGTTGGTCGGCTCATCCAGCAGCAGAACGTCGGGATCGACCACCAGAGCACGCGCCAGCGCCACACGACGTCGCCAGCCCCCCGATAGCCCCTCCATCATGGTGTTGGCCGGCAGCCCCAGACGGGTCAGTACGGTATCGATACGCTGGTGGTAGGACCAGCCATCACGCGCTTCGATGGCCGTTTGCAGCGAGGCCATGCGGTCCATGTCGGGATTGTCGGAGTCGATCAGATGCTGGTATTGACTCAAGAGCTCGCCGGTCTCGGGCAACCCTTCGGCGACCACGTCGAAAATGGTGCGCCCCTCTGCCGGCGGTAGATGCTGCAACAGCGTGCCGACCCGAAGCCCCGGCATGCGCCAGATGTTGCCGCCGTCCGGCAGCGCACGCCCCTCGATCAGGGACATCAGGGTGGATTTGCCGGTGCCATTGCGACCCACCAGCGCCAGACGCTCGCCCTTCTCCAGTACGAGGTCGGCGCCATCGAGCAGCACATGTGTGCCGTAGGCCAGTTGAAGCTGTTCCAGTCGTAAAAGCGTCATGGAGCTCTGCAAATTGGTGAAAGCGTTTGCGAAGCCATCATTGTATCGCATTCAGCGGGGCCATGGCTGCCGGGCGGTGGGACATCGATGAAGGCGCTGTCCTACAATGGCAGCCGGACATACCATGACCCACGGAGACGGCATGCTGCCTGACGCCCTGTGCTTTCAATCACCGGAACCGTTGATCGATATCGGTGCCAACCTGACGCACGAAAGCTTCAACAACGACCTGGACGACGTGCTCGAGCGTGCCGCACGGGCCAACCTGACGGCGATGGTGCTGACCGGCACGGATCGCTCAAGCATCGAGGCCAGTGCCGAGCTCACCGAGCAGGCGCATCCCGTGGCCCTGTATGCGACCGCCGGGTTGCACCCCCATCATGCCGACGAATTCGACAGTTCGCTGCAGCGCTTTATCGAGGGCTATCTTGATCACCCTCGGGTACTGGCCGTCGGTGAATGCGGTCTGGATTATCATCGCGACTTTTCCTCGCCGGCCGATCAAAAGCGCGCTTTCGAAGCGCACCTTGAGATGGCCGCGCGCACGAAAAAACCGCTGTTCCTGCACGAACGTGATGCCGGCAGTGACATGCTGGATATGCTGGGGCAGTGGCGCGATGACATCGGCCCGGCCGTCGTTCACTGCTTTACCGGTGAGAAGGCAACGCTTCATGGCTATCTGGATCTGGATCTTTATATCGGCCAGACCGGCTGGCTATGCGATGAACGCCGCGGCGCGCATCTGCGCGAGCTGGTCGGTGATATCCCCCGCGATCGATTGATGGTAGAGACTGACTGCCCCTACCTGCTGCCGCGCAACCTGCCCGCCAAACTCAAGGGTCGACGCCACGAGCCGGCCCTGCTGCCCTGGATTGCCCGGGAGATCGCCGCCTGTCGCGGCGTCAGCGAGGCCGTCCTGGCCCGGGAAACCACGGCCAATGCACGCCGCTTTTTCAACATGGCGGATTCACACTAATCGTTTCAGGACACGATACTCATGCAGGATGAACACGATTTCTCTCACGCCGAGGGCCTGACGCTGCCCGGTTTCATCGCGCTGGAAAGCGGTGAAGGCGATGTGCCGGTCGCCATCGCCTGGACACTGCCGGATGGCCGGATCAAGCAGACCCTGATTCAGCCCGATGAAGCGTGGCTGGAAGACGAAACAGCCAGTCTGGGGGATTATCACGCCGATGAACTGCTGACGATGGGCGTGAGCGTCAGTGATGTGATCCGCGAACTGGAGGCCGATTATTTCGGCAGCACGCTCTACAGTGCGAACCCGGAGCAGGATGACGCGGCGCTTTCACGCATCTTCAAGGCCGTGGCCGGCAGCGCCTTTGTGACGATTGCCGGGGCCGGCGCGCTCTACAGCGACCCCGAGGAGTGGCATCAGCAGCGCCACGAGATGTTCAACGAGATGGGGCTTGAGCCGGGACGCGCCGAACACGACCTGGAAACGCTGCTCAAGCTGCATGTCCGCTGGGCCGACGATGACATGCTGGCTGAATGAGCCGCCTCCGATGACCGATCAGCACGTTGCTGCCGGCTGATCAAGCCGGTCGGTCGCACAGCGTACTGCCTGTTCGAGCGACCGGCCTTCGACGAAAAACGCTGCCAGCGCCCGGCGAAAGGCGTCCGCCCGCGCCGGAAGACCCTCGATGAGATAGCGCTGTCGCCGCGCTTCGACTCTGGCAGCAAAAGCGTCGCGATCCACGTCGGCACTGCCTTCGAGATTGTCCACGCTGACGTTGAAGCGCCGGCCGCAGGCCAGTGTCAGACTCTTTTCGATGGCCTGGGGGGCAATCTCGGCCGCTTCGAACGCTTTCTGGGTGTCATCATCGCGGCCATCGGGCATGTACCAGTAGCCGTAATCCTCCAGCAAGCGCCGTCGGGCGCCCGCGATACACCAGTGGCTGATTTCATGCAGGGCACTGGCGAAATAGCCGTGGGCAAAGACGATACGGTGACAGGCATGCGTCTCGTCGGCTGGCAGATAGATGGGCTCATCGTCGCCGCGCACCAGAATCGTTTGCCAGGTCGTTGAAAACACCTGATTGAAAAGCATCACCAGCTGTTCAACCCGGCGCTGTTCATGTTGCTCGAATGCCACGGGTGTCTCCTGAAACATGATATCGGCGCAACACTCTATCATGAGCTTCAGAACGCGGGGGCTTTGCTACAATGGCGTTTTCCTCTGGCTGGAGCCGGTCTTGTTGCGTATTGATCCCCACGCCTGTCGTCTTGAAACCGCGGCCCTGATGCGCCTGGCGATGCCGATTCTGGGCGCCCAGCTGGCTCAGGCGGCCATGAGCACCGTGGATGTCATGATGTCCGGCCGCTCCAGTGCCACGGACCTGGCGGCCGTCTCGGTCGGCGCCAGCCTCTGGGTGCCCCTGATGCTGTTCATGACAGGCACCCTGATGGGCCTGACGCCCATCGTTGCCCAGCACCTGGGGGCCCGACAACAACACGACATTCGACCTGCCGTGCATCAGGCCCTGTGGGTTGCCCTGCTGCTGGGGCTGACCGCCTGCGGATTGATCTGGCTGATGGCCGAGCCGGTCTTTACCTATATGTCGGTGCCCGAGGCAGTGGCCGACGCCTCAACCCGATATCTGCATGCCGTGGCGTTCGGCATGCCGGCCGTTGCGCTCTATCAGGCCCTGCGCGCCTTTTCCGACGGGGTCAACCATACCCGCCCGGCGCTGTGGATCAGCCTGATCGGCCTGGCAGTCAATATTCCCTGCAACTATCTGCTGATCTTTGGCGGCGACGGTGTGACGTCACTGACAGGGGTCGCCATCCCCCTGCTGGAGCACCTGCCGGCCCTGGGCGCGACCGGATGTGGCATCGCCACGGCGATTGCCATGTGGGTCATGTGTCTCTGCATGGCCCTGTATACCCGCCATGCCCGGGTATATGCCCCCATTCAGATATGGCAGGGAGTCAGCCGGCCCGATCTGCGACTGACCGCGGAGCTTTTGCGGATAGGGCTGCCGATCGGTGTGGCCATTTTCACGGAAGTCACCTTGTTTGCCCTGATTGCGCTTTTTGTCGCAAGTTTCGGGGAAATTGTGGTGGCAGCGCATCAGGTTGCCCTCAATTTCACCTCGCTGCTGTTCATGCTGCCGCTGTCGCTGGGCATGGCGCTTACCGTTCGGGTCGGCAACACCCTGGGCCAGGGAGACAGCCGGCGAGCGCGCTTTATTGCCTGGAACGGTGTCGGCATGGCCCTTGTCGCGGCACTGCTGATCGATGTGATATTGGTGGTGGCCGCCCATCCCATCGTGGCCCTTTATTCGAGCAACATCGAGGTACGCGCGCTGGCTGCCAACCTGATATTGCTGGCCGCTGTCTATCAGATTTCAGACGCCCTTCAGGTGAGCATGGCGGGCGCCCTGAGAGGCTACAAGGACACGCGCATCATCATGCTCATTACGCTGGCTTCCTACTGGATTGTCGGCATGGGGGGCGGACACCTTCTGGGCAGCGGCATCCCTGATGTCCTGCCAGGCCTGGGAGTGTATGGCTACTGGCTGGGGCTGATTGCCGGACTCAGCGTGGCGTCCGTTCTGCTTGGACTTCGCCTGCGCCGTACCGCCGGGCACTACCGCCGTCAGACAGGCAACCCTGCCTAGTTCATGCCTGCCGGTTGCAGCCGCCCTTTGCCGGTTGCCATGACACCATGGTCTGCGGTATGACATTCATGACGTCAGGTGTGCTAATAGTTAGAAACGTCCCGGGCTTGATGATCGGGACATCAGCCTGATCGAGGACAGGGATATACCGGACAGATAACCGGAGGGGCAAGCCATGGATACGATGTCAACTCATCGGATGAAGGTTATCGACCTGGAGAGCGTTCGTCAGCAGCGGTGCAGGCGACATCGCATCGTTCGCATGGCGCCTGAACTCGATGGTCTTGAAATGCTGTATCAGCTGGCAAGTGATCCTCACTCCCTTTATGGCATGCCGGTACTGGCCTGGGGGTTACAGGAGGATGGTCAGGTCGTGGGGCTGGTGCCCTGGCTGGATTGCCTGACACGCTGTTCGGCGCTTGAAGACCCGGAGCAGGGTCGTTTTGTGGGCTATCGCGATCCTGAAACGGAGTTCTTCATGGATTCGGCGCCGCTTCACAAGGTGGTCGAGCTCGAGCACGCCGCGGCCTACTTCGAGTACGAGCATGACAGTGATCCCTGCATCATTCAGCATCTGCCCGATACGCAGGGCACCCACGCCCTGTGCCATGCACATGATGACAGCTGGCAATTGAAGCAGGTTCACGGGTGGTATCTTTATAGCGACGGCAATATCGAAGCGCTCTTGCAGGATGAGGAGCAGGCCTGCGACGAGCCGATCCTGCCGGGGGATGACTGTCTTTATGCCGGCCACACCCGACATGAGTCGCTCTATCTGTTTCAGCGTCCGATTGCCAATCGCATTCGCAGTCAGGACCCTGCCACACTCGAGGCGCTATCGGTCATGATGGTGACGCAGGATCGCTATTAACCGCTGGCATCGGCAAGACGCACGTAGTAGCGCCACGTTCCCGCTTCCTCGCGCTGGTCAATCAGCTCATGGCCCAGGAAGGTACAGAATTTGGGAACGTCGCGCGTGGTGGCCGGGTCGGTAGCGATGATTTCAAGCACCTGCCCCGGCGCCATTTCCCTGACGCGATTATGCATCATCATGATGGGCTCGGGGCAATAGAGCCCGGAGGTATCAAGCGTTTCGTTGCTTTCGGGTGTTTCGGACACTGATCTCTCCTGTCTCGTTGTATGAACACGCGTTAGACAATAGCCACATAAACGGTGACTTCTTCGCGATCATGATAAAGGTGACGGCATCTGATATGTGCCCTGCCCCCTGCCCTTTCAACACACTGATGCAAGCGTTCAAGGCACTGCTCGACCTCGTGCCAGCGCTGCTTCATCGGTAGCTTGAGGTTAAAGATCGCACGCCGTGTCCAGCCGTTTTCAAGCCACGCTCCCATGAGCCGGGTCACCCTGGCCGGCTGATCGACCATGTCGCATACCAGCCAGTCCAGCCGATGCGGCGGCTGCCAGCTATAGGCGTCTTCACGCAGGTGCTCTACCTGTCCGGTATCCAGTAAAGACGCCTGCATGGGGCCGTTGTCGATGGCATACACGTTCATGCCGCGCTTGACCAGCTGCCAGGTCCAGCCGCCGGGCGCCGCGCCCAGATCGGCCGCCCACATGTTGTCGCCCAGCAGCTCATCCCACTGCGATGGTGCAATGAAGGTATGCCAGGCCTCTTCGAGCTTGAGAGTCGAGCGACTGGGCGCATCGTGCGGGAAACGAAGGTGGCGAATGCCGTTCGGGTAGTCGCTGCGATTGCCCGGAAAGCTGATGGCCACCTGCACCTGATCGCCGGCGGTCCAGAAAAGGTGCAGCCATCGCTTGCCTGCCTTGCGCCGAAGGGCGCCGCATTTACGGCTGGCGCTTTCCAGCGCCTTCTGAATCGACTTGCCAAGTCCCGTCAACGCCTTGCCATCATTGGTATCCGGGATCTCCTGGCAGATGCGCTCAAAGCTCCAGCCGCTCTCGCGAATCAGGGTCATGACAGGCGATATCCGATCTTCGCGGTCCAGGTCAAACAGGGGCGGAAAAGCGACCAGCGTCTGCCTTGGGAACACCAGGGTATCAAAGGATAGCTGCCTTTGAAGCGCATGTGCCGGCTGATGATCTGCCATGACATAACGTACAAAGCCCGTATTGGCAGCCGCAATCGGATAGCCGTTGGCGCCGAGCCGGGCGGCTCGGGTGGTTATCTCTGCAGCCAGATCCGCCTCGAAGCCGGCGCGGCAATAAAGCAGTATTTCGCTGGCAACACGATCGGCGTTTGCAGACATAGGGGATATCACTCCGGAGAGGCGATGCATGGAGAGCCCCCATTGTACATGATCGTCGATCAGGAATACGGGTCTGGTGGCAAGCGCCCAGGCGCCGCGCGCCGGTCACGTCAGTGACCGGCGGCCGCGGCCCGGCGGTTTTTTCGAGCGCACATAAAAGAACCCCGGTCCTTTGGGACCGGGGTTCGGAAGGGGTGCCTGACGATGACCTACTCTCACATGGGGAGACCCCACACTACCATCGGCGCGGAGCCGTTTCACTGCCGAGTTCGGGATGGGATCGGGTGGGACCGGCACGCTATGGTCGTCAGGCAATTCTGCAGACCGGCTGCTTTCGAGCAGCGGGTCGTAATCGGGATCATGCTGATCGATACGTTCCGTGTATCCGGCGTCGTGTGACGCGAACCACTTGGGTGTTATATGGTCAAGCCTCACGGGCAATTAGTACGCGTCAGCTCAATGCATTGCTGCACTTACACACCGCGCCTATCGACCTCGTCGTCTTCGAGGGCCCTTCAGGGAGCTCGAGGCTCCAGGGAAGTTTCATCTTGAAGGGGGCTTCCCGCTTAGATGCCTTCAGCGGTTATCCCGTCCGCACATAGCTACCCGGCGGTGCCATTGGCATGACAACCGGTACACCAGCGGTGCGTCCACTCCGGTCCTCTCGTACTAGGAGCAGCACTTCTCAAACTTCCGACGCCCACGGCAGATAGGGACCGAACTGTCTCACGACGTTCTAAACCCAGCTCGCGTACCACTTTAAATGGCGAACAGCCATACCCTTGGGACCGACTTCAGCCCCAGGATGTGATGAGCCGACATCGAGGTGCCAAACACCGCCGTCGATATGAACTCTTGGGCGGTATCAGCCTGTTATCCCCGGAGTACCTTTTATCCGTTGAGCGATGGCCCTTCCATACAGAACCACCGGATCACTAGAACCTGCTTTCGCACCTGCTCGACATGTCCGTCTCGCAGTCAGGCACCCTTATGCTCTTGCACTCATTGCACGATTTCCAACCGTGCTGAGGGTACCTTCGTGCTCCTCCGTTACACTTTGGGAGGAGACCGCCCCAGTCAAACTACCCACCACACACTGTCCTCACACCGGATCACGGTGCGGAGTTAGAACGCCGATGATGCCAGGCTGGTATTTCAAGGTTGGCTCCACCCCGACTGGCGTCGGGGTTTCAAAGCCTCCCAGCTATCCTACACAAGCAACATCAGCGTCCAGTGTGAAGCTATAGTAAAGGTTCACGGGGTCTTTCCGTCTAGCCGCGGGTACACTGCATCTTCACAGCGATTTCAATTTCACTGAGTCCCGGGTGGAGACAGCGTGGCCATCATTACGCCATTCGTGCAGGTCGGAACTTACCCGACAAGGAATTTCGCTACCTTAGGACCGTTATAGTTACGGCCGCCGTTTACCGGGGCTTCGATCAGGAGCTTCGCCCCGAGGGGCTAACACCATCAATTAACCTTCCGGCACCGGGCAGGCGTCACACCCTATACGTCCGCTTACGCGTTGGCAGAGTGCTGTGTTTTTAATAAACAGTTGCAGCCACCTGGTCACTTCGGCCGGTCGCCGCTCGAGCCGCGAGGGCTGTCACGGTTACCGGCGCACCTTCTCCCGAAGTTACGGTGCCATTTTGCCTAGTTCCTTCACCCGAGTTCTCTCATACGCCTTGGTATTCTCTACCTGACCACCTGTGTCGGTTTGGGGTACGATCGCATGTTATCTGAAGCTTAGAGGCTTTTCCCGGAAGCGTGGCATCAGTGACTTCCAGACCGTGGTCTGTTCGTCTCGTGTCTCGGCTTGAAGAGGACCGGATTTGCCTGATCCTCAGGCCTACGCACTTTCACCGGGGCAACCAGCGCCCGGCTCACCTAGCCTTCTTCGTCCCCCCATCGCAATAACATCCGGTACGGGAATATTGACCCGTTTCCCATCGACTACGCCTTTCGGCCTCGCCTTAGGGGTCGACTCACCCTGCTCCGATTGTCGTCGAACAGGAACCCTTGGTCTTCCGGCGGGGCGGGTTTTCACCGCCCTTGTCGTTACTCATGTCAGCATTCGCACTTGTGATACCTCCAGCATACCTCACGATACACCTTCGCAGGCCTACACAACGCTCCTCTACCGCGCATCCAGAAGGATGCACCCGCAGCTTCGGTACCCGGTTTGAGCCCCGTTACATCTTCCGCGCAGGCCGACTCGACCAGTGAGCTATTACGCTTTCTTTAAAGGATGGCTGCTTCTAAGCCAACCTCCTGGCTGTCTGTGCCTTCCCACATCGTTTCCCACTTAACCGGGATTTTGGGACCTTGGCTGGCGGTCTGGGTTGTTTCCCTTTTCACAACGGACGTTAGCACCCGCTGTGTGTCTCCCACGCTGTACTCACCGGTATTCGGAGTTTGCCTCGGGTTGGTAAGCCGGGATGGCCCCCTAGCCGAAACAGTGCTCTACCCCCGGTGGTAATACGTGAGGCGCTACCTAAATAGCTTTCGAGGAGAACCAGCTATCTCCGAGCTTGATTAGCCTTTCACTCCGATCCACAGCTCATCTCAGCATTTTTCAACATACTTGAGTTCGGACCTCCAGTCAGTGTTACCTGACCTTCATCCTGGCCATGGATAGATCGCCCGGTTTCGGGTCTATTTCCAGCAACTAGTTCGCCCATTTAAGACTCGGTTTCCCTGCGCCTCCCCTATTCGGTTAAGCTCGCTACTGAAAATAAGTCGCTGACCCATTATACAAAAGGTACGCAGTCACCTAACAAGTAGGCTCCCACTGCTTGTACGCACACGGTTTCAGGTTCTATTTCACTCCCCTCGCCGGGGTTCTTTTCGCCTTTCCCTCACGGTACTGGTTCACTATCGGTCAGTCAGGAGTATTTAGCCTTGGAGGATGGTCCCCCCGTCTTCAGTCAGGGTTTCACGTGCCCCGACCTACTCGATTTCACAATGCTCGGATTTCGGCTACGGGACTATCACCCGCTATGGTCAGACTTCCCAGACTGTTCGCCTATCGGTTGCACTGCTTAAGGGCTGCTCCCCGTTCGCTCGCCGCTACTGAGGGAATCTCAATTGATGTCTTTTCCTCGGGGTACTTAGATGTTTCAGTTCTCCCGGTTCGCCTTCATGAGTTATGTATTGGCTCATGAATACTTACCTGATGGTAAGTGGGTTTCCCCATTCGGAAATCGCCGGGTCGCAGGTCATTTGCCACCTCACCGACGCTTATCGCAGGCTGTCACGTCCTTCATCGCCTCTGACTGCCTAGGCATCCACCGTGTGCGCTTGATCGCTTGACCATATAACCCCAAGGGGTCCGGTCACGATCACACGACATTTCGCCGGATACGTCCAAAACGTATCACAACTTTTACGTTGTCTGCCGGCCGGGTCACAACGCTCATCGCGGAGATGAGGTGTTCACCGACCGGCAGGTCAGCATGATCCACATTGTTAAAGAGCGGTACTGTTGAAAAACAACAGTCAGAAATCATGTCGATGATTGTCATCATCATGACTTTTGACTGTGGCTTCATCAAGGAAAGTAGAAGACTGACCACCGGGCTGTATGGTGGAGCCAGGCGGGATCGAACCGCCGACCTCCTGCGTGCAAGGCAGGCGCTCTCCCAGCTGAGCTATGGCCCGACAGGTTGGTGGGTCTGGGCAGACTTGAACTGCCGACCTCACCCTTATCAGGGGTGCGCTCTAACCAACTGAGCTACAGACCCAAGCAGTCTTCGCTCTATCCGATCAGGCAATTTGTGTGGACGCGCTGACTCGCGAGAACACGTTAGTCGTTTAAGGAGGTGATCCAGCCGCAGGTTCCCCTACGGCTACCTTGTTACGACTTCACCCCAGTCATGAACCACACCGTGGTGATCGCTCTCCCGAAGGTTGAGCTAACCACTTCTGGTGCAGTCCACTCCCATGGTGTGACGGGCGGTGTGTACAAGGCCCGGGAACGTATTCACCGCGCCATTCTGATGCGCGATTACTAGCGATTCCGACTTCACGGAGTCGAGTTGCAGACTCCGATCCGGACTGAGGCCGGCTTTTTGGGATTGGCTTCACCTCGCGGATTCGCAACCCTTTGTACCGGCCATTGTAGCACGTGTGTAGCCCTGCTCGTAAGGGCCATGATGACTTGACGTCGTCCCCACCTTCCTCCGGTTTGTCACCGGCAGTCTCCCTGAAGTTCCCGGCCGGACCGCTGGCAAAAAGGGATAGGGGTTGCGCTCGTTACGGGACTTAACCCAACATTTCACAACACGAGCTGACGACAGCCATGCAGCACCTGTCTCTGCGTTCCCGAAGGCACTCTCCCATCTCTGGGAGATTCGCAGGATGTCAAGAGCAGGTAAGGTTCTTCGCGTTGCATCGAATTAAACCACATGCTCCACCGCTTGTGCGGGCCCCCGTCAATTCATTTGAGTTTTAGCCTTGCGGCCGTACTCCCCAGGCGGTCGACTTATTGCGTTAACTGCGCCACCAAACCCTCAAGGGGTCCAACGGCTGGTCGACATCGTTTACGGCGTGGACTACCAGGGTATCTAATCCTGTTTGCTACCCACGCTTTCGCGCCTCAGCGTCAGTGTCAGTCCAGAAGGCCGCCTTCGCCACTGGTATTCCTCCCGATCTCTACGCATTTCACCGCTACACCGGGAATTCCACCTTCCTCTCCTGCACTCTAGTCTGCCAGTTCCGAATGCCGTTCCCGGGTTGAGCCCGGGGCTTTCACATCCGGCTTGGCAGACCGCCTACGCGCCCTTTACGCCCAGTAATTCCGATTAACGCTTGCACCCTCCGTATTACCGCGGCTGCTGGCACGGAGTTAGCCGGTGCTTCTTCTGTGGGTGATGTCCTTCATGCCGGGTGTTAACCGGCATGCCTTCTTCCCCACTGAAAGTGCTTTACAACCCGAGGGCCTTCTTCACACACGCGGCATGGCTGGATCAGGGTTTCCCCCATTGTCCAATATTCCCCACTGCTGCCTCCCGTAGGAGTCCGGGCCGTGTCTCAGTCCCGGTGTGGCTGATCATCCTCTCAGACCAGCTACGGATCGCGGCCTTGGTGAGCCGTTACCTCACCAACAAGCTAATCCGACATGGGCTCATCCGATAGCGCAAGGTCCGAAGATCCCCTGCTTTCTCCCGTAGGACGTATGCGGTATTAGCTCGGGTTTCCCCGAGTTATCCCCCACTACCGGGCAGATTCCCATGCATTACTCACCCGTCCGCCGCTCGTCAGCGGGTAGCAAGCTACCCCTGTTACCGCTCGACTTGCATGTGTTAGGCCTGCCGCCAGCGTTCAATCTGAGCCATGATCAAACTCTTCAGTTCAAGATGAAGCTTTGAGATTCTTTAATCGACACTGCAAAAGCAGTCTCGAAAGGCGAATCAATCCGGGCTCGAGGTCAAACTGATACTCTTGACGAGTGTTCGTCTGCTCGATTATCTATGTGACTGGTGTCACACGAGCCAGACGCCCACACAAATTGCCTGATCGACTTGTTAAAGAGCGTCTCGAAGATGTTGTCAGCTGCCGTTGGCGGCTGCTTCGAGAGAGTGGGAATTTTACAGCCCTGCATCGAAAAGTCAACTACTTTTTTTCGATGCGGAAGTCAGCGGCTGGAATCGAATCCTGATTGAAGCGACCAAAACATTAGTCAAAACAATCACCTGCAGACTTCCCCGCTGCCTCGTCGCCGTGTGCTCCGTGGCAGCGGATGCGTACTTTATAGATCAGACCGGATGCGTGCAACCCCTTTCGACAAAAGATTTCACGATAATGTCATGGCACTATATAAGCGATGACGACTCAATCGCGCGGTGCGCGGCGTGGCAGGGTCTTTCTGCCCCCGGGGATTTCCTGATCATCGAGCGACATGGCATAGCGTTCTGCCACCGTCTGTCTGGCAGCAATGACATGCCGGCGCATCAACTGCTCTGCCAGCTCTTCATCGCCGGAAGCGATGGCATCCACGATACGGTGATGTTCAATAAAGGCACGCTGGGGTCGCCCACCCCGGGCACTGTATTGCGTCCGGTATAGCCGCACCAGATAGTAGAGGTCATCGCACAGGGTGGTCATCAGCATGCGATTGTGACTGCCCCGCACGATGAGATAGTGAAAATCGAGATCCCCCTCACGCTGATAGTAGGCTTCGGCCTGATCCAGATCACCCTGCTCTTCATGCGCCACCAGGACATCCCGCAGTGCCTGAACCTCATCGACCGTCATGTGACGCGCTGCCAACCTGGCCGCCATGCTTTCCAGCGCTTCGCGCATGTCGAAGAGTTCGAGCAGCTCACGCATCGACAGCTTGACCACTCTGGCACCGACATGAGGCTCCCGCTCGATCAACCGATGCGCCTCCAGTCGGCGCATGGCTTCGCGCAGCGGCCCGCGCGAAATGCCATAGGTCTGGGCAAGTCCGGGCTCGGTGATCTTGCTGCCGGCCGGCAACTCACCGCGTACGATGGCATCCTGAAGCTGTTGAAAGACTCGCTCGGCAAGCGTTCGCGCCTCTAGAGGAGGCTCGCCGGAAGAATTCGTTGAAGTCATGGGCATTGTCAACAATCAGGGAAATACCATCACAGTACGACATACGACAGGCAAAGACCAAAGTTGTGATGTCAGCCCATCATGGCTGCCCGGATAGACAGGGCCCGTTCCTGCTAGACTCTCACTTCCGCTAAAGCCTGTGATACATGACCATGTCTGCCGATCCTTTACTAGTTCATCCCCTGCCCTACCAGGCTGACCCGGCCTTCTGGTTTGAAGGACTGCGTCATCGCCCCGAGGCGATCCTGCTCGATAGCGGCCGGCCTTATACACAGTCGGGACGCTTTGACATCATGAGCAGCGACCCGATTGCCATCATCGAAGTGGACGCTCAGGGTCAATACCACAGCACAAGACCGCTCTCTGCCACTACGGCACTAAAAGCGCAGCGCGAGCTTTTACACCACCTCGAGACAATCCCGCCGGATACCGCCGAAGACATTCCCTTTACCGGTGGACTCATGGGGTACTGGAGCTATGACTTCGGCCGCCTGCTCGAAAGGCTTGAAAGCCGCGCAGCTGCCGATATCGACCTGCCGATGGCCAGACTCGGCCTTCATGACTGGGCGTTGATTCAGGATCATCAGCGACAGCGCAGCTATCTCATCGCCACCGCCGAGCGCCGTGATCAGGTACTGACGTGGCTTCGGACGTCACAAGACGATGACGATACCGCCTTTGCGCTGACCACCAACTTTGGCGCCGATATCGATCGCGCGGCTTATGGCGAGCGCTTTCAACGGGTCAGCGACTATCTACATGCCGGCGACTGCTATCAGGTCAATCTGGCCCAGCGCTTTCAGGCACGGTGTGAGGGAGATAGCTGGAATGCGTATTGCAGACTGCGTCAGGCCACACCGGCGCCCTTTGGCGCCTGGCTTTCGTGGAACGACCGTGACGGCCGTGAACGCAGTATTCTGTCTCTCTCCCCCGAGCGGTTTTTGCACCTGCAGGACCGCCAGCTGATGACCAGCCCCATCAAGGGGACACGCCCGCGAGGCCTCACCGCCCTGGAAGACCAGAAGCTGGCCGACGACCTGACCGGCAGTCTCAAGGACCGCACCGAAAACGTCATGATCGTGGACCTGCTGCGCAACGACCTTGGCCGGGTCTGTCGCGCCGGGACGGTACGTGTACCGGCACTGGCGGCGCTGGAAAGCTATCGCAACGTGCATCATCTGGTCAGCACCATTACGGGTGAGCTTGCCGCGGGACTCGATGCCATCGACGCCCTGGCTGCGGCCTTTCCCGGCGGTTCCATCACCGGTGCGCCCCGCATCCGTGCCATGGACATCATCGACGAACTGGAAGGTACGCGCCGCGGCCCCTACTGCGGCAGCGTCGGCTACATCGACCAGCGTGGCAACATGCATACCTCCATCGCCATTCGCACCCTGTACCGGGAAGACGACACCCTTTATGTGTGGGGCGGCGGCGGGCTTGTCGCAGACTCTGATGAAGAGAGTGAATACATCGAGACACTGGACAAGATTCGCCATCTGATGCAGGCCCTGACATAAACACGCCTGTACGCTCAGGCAGGCGATGTTTATGATTGATAACCATTCCAATCACCACGGGCATTTCCGCCCGCCGCAGAGAATGCCGATGAGCGCTGGTAGCCCTACATGACAGTCACCGCCCCTACTCCAGACTCCAGTATCAACAGATATCTTCAGCGGCGGCGGCGACACTACTGGCTACTGGCCATCACGGCGGTGCTCACACTGTGCTCACTGGTGGTTGATGTGGCGACCGGCCCCGGCCAGTACAGCATTGTCGATATCCTGCGTGCCATCGTCTCGCCGGATGAGGCCCCCCGTGCCATTGCGGTCATTGTCTGGGAGATTCGCCTGCCGGTCGCCCTGATGGCCATCATGGTGGGCATGTCACTGGCCAGCGCCGGCGCCGAGATGCAGACCATCCTCAATAACCCACTGGCGGACCCCTTTACACTGGGTATTTCGGCAGCAGCCAGCTTTGGTGCCGCACTTGCCATCGTGCTGGGCGTGTCACTCTTCCCGGCCGCCAGTGAGCTTCTGACCACGCTCAACGCCTTTATCATGGCCATGGTGGCCTCGCTTCTGATCTGGCTGGTCAGCCGCCTGCGCGGCGTCAGCGTGCAGACCATGGTACTGATGGGCATTGCCCTGATGTTCTTTTTCAATGCCACCCTCGGCATCCTGCAGTATGTGGCCTCGGCGGAGTCCCTTCAGCAGCTGGTGTTCTGGTCGCTGGGCTCGCTGTCGCGGGCCAGCTGGTCAAAGATCGCCATCGTGACTGCAGCACTCTTGATCACGCTGCCCATCTTCTTTTTTGCCGGCTGGCGCCTGACGGCGCTTCGCATGGGCGACCTGCAGGCACGGGCGCTGGGCGTCAATGTGGGCCGACTGCGCCTGACCGTACTGCTTTGCAGCTCTTTGCTGGCCGCCACGGCCGTGGCCTTTGTCGGCATCATCGGCTTTATCGGTCTGGTAGGCCCGCACATTGCCCGCATGCTGGTCGGTGAGGACCAACGCGTCTTTCTGCCCATGTCAGCACTGACAGGGGCCCTTCTGATGTCACTGACCTCCATCGTGTCCAAGACCCTGGTCCCCGGCGTGCTGCTGCCGGTCGGCATCATCACGGCGCTGATCGGTCTGCCGTTTTTTGTCTCGCTGATTCTCAAGAGCCGGCGCGAGGTGTGGGGATGAGCCTCCGGATTGAATCGCTGTCGGTACGCTTTGGACGTACAAAAATCCTGAACGATGTCAGCGGCCTAAAAGCGCGCCCGGGAGAGCTGACGGCCCTGATCGGCCCCAACGGCGCGGGCAAGTCGACGCTGCTGAAAGCCATCGCCGGTATCGAAACGTCAACCGGCCATATCGACCTTGATGAGACGGCATTGAACACGCTGGATATTACCCAGCGCGCCGGACGCATCTACTACCTGCCGCAGGATATTACCTCGCGCGCAGCGCTCAGCGTGTTTGAAGCCGTCCTGCTGGCACGACGCACCACCCACCGAAGCGATCGGCAAAACGACCTGCAGCGGGTACAGCACACCCTGCAGACCCTGGAGCTGGAGCAGTATGCCGAGCGCGATCTCGGCCAGCTCTCCGGCGGACAGCGCCAGCGGGTAGCCATCGCCCAGGCCGTGGTCAGGGAGCCGAGGGTGCTCATGCTGGATGAGCCGACCAGCGCACTGGATCTGCATCATCAGCTGCAGGTGCTCGAGTGGCTGGTCGCTCTGGCCCGGGAACAGCAGATGATCATCGTCCTCGCCATCCACGACCTGAGCCTGGCGGCACGCTTTTCCCGCCACATGTGGCTCATGGGGGCCGGCGGTGTGGTACGCGCCACGGGAGCGCCCGAAGAGGTGCTGACCGAACAACGCCTGCGGGAGGTCTACGCCATCAGGGCGCATGTCGAATGGCCTGAAGGCGAGCCGCCGCGCGTCACGCCGCTGGCCGCCACGCGCCAGCTCGGTACGCAGGCCGACGGACAGGACTTCTAAACTTCGAACCAAATGGTATTGGGGAGAGGCGCAGGTGGTTTGCTATCGTGCCTGCCAAACGGCTCCTGACGGGGCATCCACGATTGATGATGGAGATGGCAAATGTCGCTGGATATCGATGATATCAATACAAGACTGGGCAACGATCCGCAGGCACTGGTGGAATGGGCACTGTCGCTCGACAGGCGCCCCATCTGCACCACCAACTTTCGCCCCTTCGAGGCCGTCATTCTGCACATGGTGACCCGTGTTCGTCCCGACATTCCCGTGGTCTGGATGGATTCCGGTTACAATACCCCGGCCACCTATCAGTTTGCCGATGACGTGAGCCAACAGCTCGGCCTCAACCGCATCATCTATCTGCCCCTGCGTACGCGCGCGCATCGTGAAGCCGTGGAAGGGCCGACCCCGGCGCTGGACGATCCACGCCACGAAGCCTTCACAAAGGAGGTCAAGCTGGAGCCTTTCGAGCGTGCGCTTCGCGAAACCAACCCGGGCGTCTGGTTCACGGCGCTGCGCGCTTCCGACACGGCCACCCGCGCGCAGATGCAGCCGGTCAGCGTCAATCAGGATGGCCTGATCAAGGTCGCTCCCGTGCTGCACTGGAGCAGCAAGGACATGCATGAGTATCTGGTCAGGCATGGCCTGCCCAACAACTTCGATTACTTCGACCCGACCAAGGGTGAAGAAACCCGCGAATGCGGTCTGCACCTGCAGCACTGAAACCTCGACACATATCGCCTGGTCGGCATCAAAAAAGGCTCGCCATTCTCTTGGCGAGCCTTTTTACATGGTGCCCAGGGTGACATGGTGCCCCGGGTCGTCGACCGAAGACTATCTGACCGGCAGCTCCATGTGTTCGAACAGGGCGTTTTCGGCGTGCGGACTCGACTCCAGCGCCGCCTCGACCGTATCGCGGTCCAGATGAGCGGCAAACTCATGAATGAAATCAAACATGTAGTTACGCATGAAGGTGCCGCGCCGAATCCCGATCCGGGTGACCGAGCTTTCAAAAAGATGGCTGGCATCGATCGCCACCAGATCATGATCTGCCACCGGATCAACGGCCATGTGGGCCACGATCCCGACGCCCAGCCCCAGCCGGACATAGGTCTTGATGACATCGGAGTCCGCGGCCGTCAGCACCACATTGGGCGTGATACCGTGCGCCTTGAAGGCATCATCAAGCTGGGAGCGGCCGGTAAAGCCGAAGGTGTAGGTCACCAGCGAATGCTGACCGAGCGCCTCGAGGGTCAGATGAGAGTCCCCGGCCAGCGGGTGATCCCTGGGTACCAGTACACACCGATTCCAGCGATAGCAGGGCAGCAGAATCAGATCGTTGAAAAGATCCAGCGACTCCGTACAGATGGCAAAGTCCGCCATGCCCTCGCAGACCATCTGGGCAATCTGACGCGGCGTCCCCTGCTGCATGTGCAGGGCCACATCCGGATAGCGGCGGGTAAAGCCGCTGATGACGGCCGGCAGTGCATAACGGGCCTGGGTATGGGTCGTGGCAATCGACAGGCTGCCACGACGATCGTCGCTGAACTCCTGCGCCACATGACGGATATCATCCACCTTGCGCAGCACCTCACCGGCGAGGTCCACGATGGGCCTTCCCGCCGGCGTGATTCTCGTCAGATGTTTGCCGCTTCGCGCAAATATTTCGATGCCCAGCTCATCTTCCAGCAGCCGGATCTGTTTGGAGATGCCGGGCTGGGACGTAAAAAGACTCTGTGCCGTGGCAGAGACATTCAGATTATGCCGGGAAACTTCCCAGATATAGCGAAGCTGCTGAAGTTTCAAGGCATTAACCTCCTGCAGGATGAGCCCGGAAGCCGGATAAAAAGGGACGTAACATCGCCTGCTAATGCTATCAGGGTCTAAAATAATGAACAATCATTCCTTTTCAGAATAAAAGATTACCCCTAGATTCCTGCAGCGCAAAGCTCTTGCCAACGCCACGGGATCCAGCATGTCACTTATCGATTTTCTGCTTTATGTACTGGCCGGCGCAGGCGTCGGTATCGCGGTAGGACTGTCCGGCATCGGCGGTGGCTCCCTGATGACCCCCCTTCTGCTGACCTTCGGATTTCCCCCGCATGTTGCCGTGGGAACCGACCTGTTATATGCCGCCTTTACCAAGATCAGCGGTATCTTCAGTCATCAAAGGCAGGGACACATTGACTGGAAGGTCACGCTGCGCCTGTCTGCCGGCAGTGTCCCGGCAGCGATCGTGACCGTCTTTTTGCTGAACCATTTTTTCACCGGCGCCCATGACTATAGCGCCCTGATTACCACAACACTCGGGATCATGCTGATCCTCACTGCCATGGTATTGATCTTCAAGACACCGCTTCAGCGCTGGACCGGTCATGGCGATCGCTGGGTCAATCGCCACGTTGCCCCCCTGACGCTGGTGGCCGGGATTGTTCTGGGGATATGCGTTACGCTGTCCTCGGTAGGCGCCGGCGTCTTCGGCACGGCCGTGCTGATGCTGCTCTACCCCTTTTTCTCTTCGGGTCGAATCGTGGGCACCGACATCGCTCACGCCGTGCCCCTGACGCTGGTGGCCGGCGGTGGCCACCTGCTGCTGGGCAACGTTGACTTCGCCCTGCTGCTGGCCCTGCTGGTCGGCTCCGTACCGGCCATCCATCTGGGGGCCTGGCTTTCAAGATATCTGCCGGACAATCTGCTGCGCGCCATGCTGACGCTGCTGCTGCTGAGCATGGGCATCCGGTATGCGTTTTTCTGAGTCGGCGGCGGGGGTTAATCGCTTTGTTCAATGGACATCATCGCAGAGACACATTTGCCTCACCTCTGGCGACCCGCTAACATCCCTTGTCATACAGCCTGTACATGCAATCACTGGAGTAAATCATGGCTAACAACATTGACGTTACCAGCGCCAATTTCGACCAGGAAGTCATGCAGGCTGACAAGCCTGTCCTGCTGAAGTTCTGGGCGCCCTGGTGCGGTCCCTGCAAGATGATGGCCCCCGTCGTGGATGAAGTCGCCGAAGAGAAGTCGGGTGACCTCAAGGTCGTCAGCATCAATGTCGACGATGCTCAGGACATCGCTGCCGAACAGGGCGTCCGTGGTGTGCCTACTGTCGTCATGTTCAAAAACGGCGCCAAGGTCGCTTCCCTGGTCGGTGCCCAGTCCAAGACACAGCTGGTGCAGTTTATCGATCAGAACGCCTGATCAGAGCCTGCCGGACAATAAAAACGCTCCCCATCGGGGAGCGTTTTTTTATGTCCTGCCCTTGCCGTCATACCGGCTCAAGCGCTGCGGTCTTCCGTAGGCATGCCTTCCCTGGCCCGTCGCCGCCGCTCTCGATTGGGGCCCAGCAGTATCGACAGCCAGCGGGTATCGGGATGACTGTCGAGCAAAATCTTGAGCGACATGGTCAGGGGAACCGACAGGAAAAGCCCCACCGGGCCGAACAGCCAGCCCCAGAATACCAGCGACATGAACGCCGCCAGGGTGGACATTCCCAGCGTCTGCCCCATGATGCGGGGTTCGATAAGGTTACCCAGCACGAAATTGATCGTGATGTAGGCACCGCTGAGAATGGCAGCCTTGACGACGCCGCCCTCCGGCATGACCAGGGTCAAAAGCACCGCCGGCACCGCCGCGATGATGGAGCCGATGTTGGGAATGAAATTGAGGAAAAAGCCCAGCACCCCCCACAACAGTGCGAACTCGACCTGAAGGATCAGGCAGCAGGCGGCCACCAGCGCCCCGGTCACGGCGCTGATGACTGTCTTGACCAGCAGATAGCGCTGTAGCGTTCTGGAAAACTGCGTAAAACGCGCCAGGCTGCCGTGGGGCTGCTTGATCGCCTGGGACAGCTTGTAGGGAAAATCCAGCGTTTCATACAGGATAAAGATGATCAGGATGATAATAATGCCGAGCTGGGTAATGAAATTACCGATACCGCCCAGCAGCGATGGCAGGGAGTCCATCATCATGCCCGGATCCAGCGCCTCCTGAAGCGCTTTTGCATCAAAGGGCAGTCCGAGCGCATCGAACCACTGCAGGAGTCCTGCATAATGATCCGCCAGCGCCTGTTCCATTTCCGGCAGCTGATCTACCAGATCGCCCAGACGCGCCGTCACCAGCCAGATCAGCAGCGCGCTGACCAGTGCCACGACGAACAGCACGCACAGGATCGATAGATTGACGCTCATGCCACGACCATGGAGCCACTTGACCGGGCGGGAACACAAAATCGCAATAAACAGCGACAGGAGTACCGGGATGAAAAGACCGGCCCCCAGCTTCAACCCCGTCACGATGATGACCAGCGACGCAAAGGTGAGTATCAGGTGATAGGGAAAATGGTGCTGATCCTGCCCGGGGTCGTATTTCATGCCCGCCTCTCGAATGCTGATATCACACATTGCTACAGCCTGCACCCATCGTGCAGTACGCGGTTTACGATGCCTTCTCGCCGGCACGAACGGATGGCGTCAGTACGCGCAAGAGCGTATTGGCGCAAAGGCTGGCACCGACCATGCCCAGTACCATCGGCCAGATACTGGCCATTTGAAGCCCGCTGACCAGCGCGCCTGCCAGCCCGCCAGCCGTAAACTGCAGACTGCCCAGCACGGCATTGGCCGTGGCGCTCATGCCGGGGAAGTGATCCAGCATGGAAGAGACGGCATTGGGGGAAATCAGCCCATTGACCCCGACAAAAAACATCACCAGCACCACCATCCACCATAGCGTATCCAGCCCCGTCAGGACCGTCAGAACGATCAACACGCCGGCGCTCAGCTGAATCCCCAGTCCCAGCCTGAGCAGCTGCTGAGGAGAGTAGCGTGCCAGCAGACGTATGTTCAGCCGATTGGACAGTGCCATGACAACAATATTGGCACCAAAAATGAACGGATAGAGCTGACTGGAAACACCGTAATGCTCCATATAGACATAGGGAGAGCTGTTGATAAAGCTGAACATGCCGGCAAAGGACAGCGCGACGGCCGCAATATAGCCCATCGCTTCGCGATGTTTGAGCACCAGCGCATAGTTGCGCATGACCTGTCCGGCCCCGCGAGGGGCACGGTGCTCCGGCGCCCGCGTTTCGGGCAGATAGGTCACGATCAGATACAGCAACGCGGCACCATAGAGCGCCAGAAACAGAAATATGGCCCACCAGTCGACCAGCGTCAGCAACAGGCTTCCAACGGTCGGCGCCACCAGCGGTGCCAGCATCAGAATCATGACCATGGTGGACAGGACACGCGCGGCCTCTCGTCCCGAAAAGCAGTCACGCACAATGGCCGGTGAGTTGACCACACAGGCGCCGCCGCCCAGCGCCTGCAGAAACCGCAGCACCATGAGCGCCCAGAAGGTATCGATCTGTGTGATCAAAAGACTGGCCAGGGTAAAGGTCGTGATGCCGCCCAGCAGCACCGGCTTGCGCCCTACCCGATCCGACAGGGGGCCAAAGATCAGCTGGCCCAGCGCCATGCCCAGCAAAAAGATGCTGATCGACAGCTCGGTCAGATGAATATTGGCATCGATGTGTTGGGCAAGGGCAGGAATGGCAGGCAGGTAGGCGTCGATGGCAAAGGGTGCCAGTGCCGTATTGGCGGCCACCAGCAGCGCCAGACGTCTGGCCCCGATAATAGGCAAGTTGTTCTCCAGATCAGGTCATGAGGGTCATGCTTTCCCCGGCGGGAGCACGATCACCGTGATCAGGTGTCGCGCTGGGCTTCCAGCAGATCAATGAGCGGCTGAAACTCGAGACGGTTGTGCTCGCTCATCGCGGCCAGCGTGCGGTGTGCTTCGATGATGCGCGCCCGCAGCGCTTCCTCGCTGGTTTCCATGGCGGGGATATCACTAAAGGTAGCAGGCTCTGACCAGGGGATATCGATAATGGTGACATATTGCTGAAATCCCATGACGTCCAGCATGCGCCTGACATCAGGGTGGTCCACGGCCACCAGCGGTTGACCGGCAATGCGATGGCGTACGGCCATTGCGATCTTGGCGAGAAATCCCAGCGCCGTGGAATCCATGTTGGTCACCTGGCGCAGATCGATGATGACGCGCTCGAGTCCCGGCAGCTCCGCCAGCGGCTGTACCTGCTGGTCCAGGGTGGCGCAGAGGGTCAGGCGCACATCGCCGGTCAGTCTCAGCACAAAGGTGCCGTTTTCGAAAGCCGCCTGGAGTCGTCCTTCATCCATCGTTGAAACCGCTCAGGGTAAGAAAGGTAATGTCATCCGGTAACGCATCGGACAGGGCCAGCGATGATTTCAGATCACTGATGCTCTTTGCATTGCCGATATGCTCGCACAGGGCAGACAGTCGATGATCGAGATTGTCTCCCGGCAGACAGTCAAAGACCCCATCAGAGCAGAGCCAGAGCCTGAAATCCGGCGGCAGCTCACAGTGATAGGTCGGATACTCGACGTCCGGAAACAGGCCGACCGCGGGTCCCTCCCCCTCCAGCTGACGCACCCCGTCCCTGGTGGCCAGAATCGGCATGGGCATCTGGGCGCCCAGCGAGTAGTGCAGCATGCGGGTATGGCAGTCGATAACGCCGACCATGATGGCCGCGTGCTTGCCGACGCCCGTATCCAGCAGCTCCCGATTGAGTCGGGCCAGCCATCTGGCAGGCAGATTTTCCGGCAGACGCGCGTTCCAGCGCGACAGCCAGCGCTGAAAGAGTGCCTTGAGCAGTACCGTGACAAAGGCCGACGAGGCCCCATGCCCGGCCACATCAGCAAAACAGAACAGGACATGACGCTCGCCATGGGCCTGGTAGTCAAGGAAATCCCCCGACAGGTACAGCGAGGGCGCCATCCAGTAGTCGCCCTCGATCCCGTTGAGCCTGGTACACGGCATCGGCTGCAGCCGCCGTTGAATCTGCCCACCGGCCTGAAGATCGGTACGCAGCGTGCTCAGATGCGTCTGGAGCTGCTCATTGAGCTCCTCAAGCCGATCCCGGTCACGCAGGGCCGCCACCTGCAGGCGCCGCGACTCCATGGCCCGCAGCATGAGACGACTCAAAAGCGCCTCCTGCCCGACAGGGTCGATCATGTAATCGATGACACCGGCCTCCACCGCAGCCAGTAGCGCCTGGCTGTCGCGCGTCTGACTGATAACGATCACGGGCAGGCGCCGGGCCAGCGATGCCCAGCCCGGAGCCGGGACGAGCTCGGCCGCCACGATCAGACCATCCGCGTTGTCGGGCAGTGTCTCGATATCATCGGCCGTCAGCAGCGTGAATCGATCACATGCCGACAGCGACCGATAGAGCGCGTCGCGACGCGCGCCCGGCGCATCGACAAGCGCTATCCTATCCGTCGTGACGGGCATGAACGCTTTTCCGTCGTGGTCGTTTGAGGCATTCAGTCCGCAAAGTCACTGTCATCGAACTCGAGATCGTCGCTGGCGAAGGGATCTTCACCGGAACGGCCGTCATTGATCAGAAACGCCCTGCGCTGCAGGTAGGCATCACGAATGAACGAATAGCGATCGCCGCGAATCAGCTGTTCGCGATCCAGTAGCGACGCTCGCGTCTGTACCAGATCAATGAAGCGTACGCTCCAGCGGGTGACATCGTCATCGATGTAGGTGACCGGATCAGTATACCAGTCCACCGGCATACCGGCCGTATCACGCACGGTGCTTGGCCCCAGAAACGGCAGGACCAGATAGGGACCCGAGCCCACGCCCCAGGTCGCCAGGGTCTGGCCGAAGTCCTCGTCGTGCTGATCGATGCCCATGCGGGTGGCAGGGTCGAGGAAACCACCCAGCCCCAGCGTGGTATTGATCAGGAGTCTGCCCAGCGACGTGCCCGCATTGGTCAGCTTCCACTGCAGCAGACTGTTGAAGGAGTTGCTGACTTCCCCCAGGTTGGAGAAGAAGTTGCCGACACCTTCCTGCACCGGTGTCGGCGTCACGTAATCATACCCCTGCGCGACCGGCTTGAGCGCATAGCGATCCAGCGTGTCGTTAAAGGAATATACCCCGCGGTTGAAGCCCTCCCAGGGGTCCTGGGGGTTGCTGTCCTGCGTTTGCGCACCGGCACAGCCTGCCAGCGTGACACAGGTAAAGGTTGCCGCGGCGATATTCGTCCATGTCTTCATTCGTTCACCCTGTCCCTCTTGTATCTGCAGTATTACAGGACACTGCATCGTATTGTGCTGCAGCAACCCTCTGATGGTCGTTCCCGCAGGCTCGATCGCTGATTTTAATAGCGCGCAAAGGGTTCTGACGCCGCATTGTCAGCCGATTTCAGGCCACTGTACAGTCCATTGACCATCAGTCATGGGTCAGGAAGCCGTGATCTCCTGCCACTGGCGCTCCAGACGCTTGGCCGACACCGGTGCCAGCGTTCCCAGCTGCTGGGCAAACAGTGATACCCGCAGCTCCTCGAGCCACCATCCAAAGGCTTCCAGCGCCTGATCCTGGACAGCGGATGCGCCGTTTCTGGTGCGACGTTCGTCGAGCCGGCGCTGAAAGTCATTGACCTCCTCCATGGCCAGCTGGTCGCGTCGCACCTCGCGCGGCGCCTTTTCGACCCGGATTTGAGCCGCCTCCATATAGCGCGGATACTGGGCCAGCCACTCACCGGCCGCGCTGATAAAGCCCGGATAGACCAGTCGCTGCATCTGGGCACGGACATCACTCCAGCTCAGCGCGAGATTGAAGGCCACCCTGCCCTTGAGCGCCTTGCTCACCTCCAGATGGCGCTTGAGAATCTGCTCCAGCAGGGCCACCAGTGTTTCGGCCGTCTCATGTAGACGCGAACGCTCGCTGTCGAGACGCGCCTCGAAGGCCGCCTGATCGCGCGGTAGCGGATCGAAGGCGAATACTCTCAGGAATACGGCCTCGATGAAATCATCCACCAGATCCCGCCGCGTGCCGACATTGGCATAGAGCAGCACGCAGCGCTCAAGCCCGGGGAGATCGCGCGCCAGAAAGCGGACCTGATCCGGCAGGCGGCGCATGGCCAGCCGCTTGATGCCGTGGCGATGCTGCTCGTGCGCCTTGTCGGGATGATCAAAGAGCGTCACGCCCAGCGTATCGCCTTCATCCACCAGCGCCGGCCAGGCCTCGACCCGAATGCCGGCCTGATCTCGCACATGGGATGACGGCAGCTCACCGGCCGGGAACTGCGTCAGCCCCTGCTGCGACAGGGCATCACCGGCCATGGCTTTCGTGCCGGCCTCGGCTTCGCGCTCGAAGCGCTCGATCAACGCGTTCAGATCACGCCCTTCTCCCAGCACCCGGCCGTCATGATCCACCACGCGGATGTTCATGATCAGATGCAGCGGCAGCTGCTCCGCGCGCCACTCATCGTTTGGCAGACGAATGCCGGTCTTTTGGCGCAGAAACTCGGCCAGCGCCGAGGTCAACGACACACTGCCCGGCGTCAGCGCCGACAGCGCGGCATCCGCCCAGTCCGGAATCGGCACCACCTGCCGGCGATACTGCTTGGGCAGCGACTTCATCAGCGCGATTACCTTGTCGCGGCGCAGCCCCGGTACCAGCCACTCGAGACGCTCTTCCGGCAGAGTGGAGAGCATCGATGCCGGCACTGTCACGGTGACCCCGTCGTCCGGCTCGTTTGGTGCAAAATGATAGCTCAGCGGATAGCGAATCCCGCCGCCCTGATGGCTCAGCTCCAGCGTATCAGGGTATTGTTCGACCGTGACCTCGCTGGCCTCGCGTGCCAGCAGGGTCTCCCGGTCGAGAAACAGGATGCTGTTGTCCTGCTGCTCGGCGTGACGCCGCCAGCGCTCGAAACTCTTGCCGTTATAGATATCGGCCGGCAAACGCGCATCATAAAATTCAAACAGCGTCTGCTCATCAACCATGATGTCGCGACGCCGCGCCCGATCCTCGAGATCCTCGACCTCCTCGATCAGCGCCCGGTTGTGCTCGAAAAATGCGCCCTGCGTCTGAAACTGCCCCTCCACCAGCGCGTGGCGGATAAACAGCTCGCGGGACTCCTCGGGGGCAATGGGACCGTAGTGCACCTTGCGCCGGGCCACGATGGGCAGCCCGAACAGGGTCACCTGTTCAAACGCCACCACCTGGGCACGCTTCATCTCCCAGTGCGGCTCGCTGTAGCTGCGTTTGGTCAGATGCGTCGCCAGCGGCTCGATCCACTCCGGACGGATGCCTGCTACCTGCCGGGCGAACAGCCGCGTGGTTTCCACCATTTCACCGGCCATGATCCATTTGGGCTTGCGTTTGGCGAGACCGGACCCCGGGTGGATCATGAACTTGCGGTTACGCGCCCCCAGATACTCCCGCGGCTCCTTGTCGGAGGCGGCATGCATGCCCAGATTGGACAAAAGTCCGGTCAGCAGCGCCTGATGCAGGCGATCGATGTCGGGCTCCCCCTCGTTTTCAACCAGCGAGAGCTCGCGGGTCAGCTGCTTGAGCTGGCGGTAGGTGTCATGCCATTCGCGCAGGCGCAGATAACTCAGATAGTTGTCGCGGCACCAGCGCCGCAGCTGATTGCCCGACAGCTCGGCGCGACTGGCTTCAAACCCCTGCCATAGATTGATCCAGGCGGTGAAATCGGAATCCTTGTCCAGCCACTGACGATGCTTCTGATCGGCCGCCTCACGCTTGTCCGCCGGGCGCTCCCGCGGATCCTGAATGGACAGCGCGCTGACCACGATCAGCGTTTCGCGCAGACTGCCGAACTCACCGGCCGCCAGCACCATGCGCGCCAGGCGCGGGTCGATCGGCAATCGCGCCAGCTGTCGGCCGGTTTTGGTCAGATGCTGACGCTCATCCACGGCACCCAGCTCAAAGAGCAGACGAAAACCATCCTTGATAAAGCGGCTGTCCGGGGCGTCCACAAAGGGGAATTGACCAATATCACCCAGCCCGAGTGACAGCATGGAGAGAATGACCGAGGCCAGATTGGTGCGCTGGATTTCAGGCTCGGTATAGGCCGGACGCGACAGATAGTCCTCTTCGCTGTAAAGGCGAATACACACGCCCTCGGCGATACGACCGCAGCGACCGCGACGCTGATCGGCGCTGGCCTGGCTGATCGGCTCGATCGGCAGGCGCTGTACCTTGGCGCGATAGCTGTAGCGACTGATGCGCACCAGCCCCGGGTCGACTACGTAGCGAATGCCGGGTACGGTCAGCGACGTCTCCGCCACATTGGTCGACAACACGATGCGTCGTCCGGTATGCGGTGCAAACACGCGGTTCTGCTCGCTGTTGGACAGTCGCGCATACAGCGGCAGCACTTCGGTGTCGCGCAGTTCGAGCCGGCGCAGCGTATCGGCGGTCTCGCGAATTTCGCGCTCGCCCGGCAGAAAGATCAGGATATCGCGCGGCCCGGTATACCAGCGTTTTTCACGCTCGATGCGTCCGATCTCCTCGATCGCCGCCACGATACCTTCCTGCAGCGTCTGATCCTCCTCCTCGTCTTCCTCGCGCACCAGCGGGCGGTAGTGCGTCTCCACGGGATAGGTGCGCCCGGAGACCTCGATGACCGGGGTCGGCGTGACAGTGCCATCGTCGTGATGCTGACCGAAGTGGCGCGAGAAGCGATCCACGTCGATGGTGGCCGAGGTAATGATGATCTTGAGATCGGGACGCTGCGCCATCAGACGCTTGAGATACCCCATCAAAAAATCGATGTTGAGACTGCGCTCGTGCGCCTCGTCGATGATGATCGCGTCGTAGCGCAAAAGCTGCGGATCATGCTGGGTTTCGGCCAGCAGGATACCATCGGTCATCAGCTTGACCCGGGTGGTCGCCTCGGTCTGGTCGGTGAAGCGCACCTGATAGCCGATGGCGCTGCCCAGCGCAGTGCTGGTTTCCTGCGCCAGGCGCTGCGCCACGCTGCGCGCCGCCAGTCGACGCGGCTGGGTATGCCCGATCACGCCGCGCACGCCAAGTCCCAGCTCCAGACAGATCTTGGGCAGCTGGGTGGTCTTGCCGGAGCCGGTTTCGCCGGCCACCACCACCACCTGATGATCGCGAATGGCCTCGCGTATATCATCGCGGCGCTCGGCGACCGGCAGTTCCGGCGGATAGTCCAGCGTCACGTTCTGCTCGCGCCGCCCCTGTACGAGGGCTGCCGAGCGGGTCAGCCGGGCATCGATATCCTTTAGCGCCTTGTCCACGGGCTGACCGCGCCGGATACGCCCGGTCAGGCGTTCCAGCCGCTGCCCCTGCGCCGCGGCATCACTGATCAGCGCGTCATCGAGGCGGCGACGCAGAGACGCAAGCGCCTCCTGCGCCGACTCACCAGAGTAAGTCACGTTATCGCTCAAGCTACCCTCTGGACCATTGAAACCGCCGGAGCGGTAGTGACAACGGCCATGGCATCCACCATGGCCGTCCGGGAGAAAAGTGGTCAATCAACCGCGCCCTATTGTAGCGCCAATGGGGGGCCGGCAGCCAACGGGCAGGCGCCCGGCCGCCTCCGGTGTTACCCGGCGTGATCGGCCAGTTCGTCACGCAGCGCGCGGCGCAGCACCTTGCCGACATTGCTGCGCGGCAGCTGATCGCGATACTCGAATCGCCTGGGCACCTTGTAGCCGGTCAGCTCCTGTCGACACCACGCCTTCAGCGCCCCGGCATCCGGGCTGACCCCGTTGCGCGGCACGATAAAGGCCACCACGACTTCACCGCTGTCCTCGTCCGGCACGCCGATCACGGCCGCCTCGTGGATATCCTCGTGACGCAGGAGCACATCCTCGACCTCGTTGGGATAGATATTGAAGCCCGAGCTGACAATCATGTCCTTTTTGCGATCCACGATGCGCACAAAGCCGTCACGTTGCAGCACGGCGATATCCCCCGACCGGACCCAGCCATCCTTAAAGAGCGTGCGGGCCGTCTCCTCGGGCAGGTTCCAGTAGCCCTTCATGACCTGCGGTCCCTCCACGCACAGCTCGCCGGGCGTGTCGTACCCCAGCGGCCGGTCATTGTCGTCAAGCACCTGCAGCCGGGTACCCGCCACCGGTCGACCGATCGCCCCCGGCTGAATCTTGTCCGGTGGGTTGACGCAGACCACCGGTGACGTCTCGGTCATGCCGTAGCCTTCCAGCACTTCAGAACCGGTAATCTCGTGCCAGCGGCTGGCCGTGGTGGTGTTGAGCGCCATACCGCCGGAGACGCTGAGCTTCAGGTGACTGAAATCCAGTTTCCTGAAATCCTCGCGCCGACACAGCGCTGCAAACAGGGTATTGAGCCCGATAAAGGCAGAAAACGGATATGTCGCCAGCGTTTTGATAAAGCCGTCGATATCCTTCGGATTGGGAATCAGCACGCTGTGATTGCCGGTTTCGCAGCCGAACATGCAGTTCACGGTAAAGGTATAGATGTGATAGACCGGCAGCGGGGCAATGATGGTTTCCTGCCCCCGCGTCACGGCGCTGCCCAGCACCTCCCCGGTCTGGCGCATGTTGGCCACCAGATTGGCGTGCGAGAGCATGGCGCCCTTGGGCGTGCCGGTGGTGCCGCCGGTATATTGCAGGATGGCCAGATCATCATCGCGGCCCCAGCGGTCCTGAACCACCTGCCCCTTGTGTTTCAGAACCTGACGCATCGAGACGGCGCCGGGCAGATGGTAGCGCGGCACCTGGCGCGCTATGTAGCGAGCGCCAAGGTTGTACTTGAGACGCGAGGGCCAGGGGTGAAGATCCGCCACCTCGGTGACGATGACGTGGTCGATCGTCATGCGCTCGAGAACGGCTTCCAGCTTGTGGGCCATGTGGGCAAAGACCACGACCCCGGTGACGCCGGCATCCTCGAACTGGTGGTGCATCTCGTCGGCGGTATACAGCGGGTT
Organism: Kushneria sp. AK178; assembly: GCF_053903105.1. NCBI lineage: Bacteria > Pseudomonadati > Pseudomonadota > Gammaproteobacteria > Oceanospirillales > Halomonadaceae > Kushneria > Kushneria sp. AK178. The sequence continues at coordinate 2,360,302 of NZ_CP096381.1, forward strand.
GGTATTGACCACCACCAGTCCGGCCTTGAGGGCCCCGAAGACCGCCACCGGGTACTGCAGGAGATTGGGCAGCACGATCGCCAGGCGGTCACCGGGTGACATGGCGGTCTGCGACACGACCCAGTGCGCAAAGCGGTCCACCAGGTCCTTCATGGCCGCGTAGGTCAGCGTGTGCTCCATGCAGGTAAAGGCCGGGCGATGAGCATACTGCGTGCAGGCCCTTTCAAACACGTCGAGAATCGACCGGTAACCGTCATCCTTCTCAAGCGCTGGCCCCTCAAGCAGTGCCGGTGCCGTCGTCATCTCGCTCATGCCCTCTCCCGATCATCATGGCGCTTGCGGCCAAACATCGTTTCATGGAAAGCCCCTAAAATAGCATGAAAGCTCGTGATCCGGACGCAGGCGTCGGGACTCGACGCGCGTCACGGCCCTCGACACAATACGACAGACCCTTTCACTGCCCCTTCGGGCAGCCCATTGATCATGGAGCACGCGATGAGCAGGATTCTGGAAGACAACTCTCAGGCAATCGGACAGACCCCGCTGGTCAGGATCCGGCATCTGACCGACCACCCTCGCGTGTATGCCAAGCTCGAGTCCCGCAATCCGGCGCTGTCGGTCAAGTGCCGTATCGGCGCCAACATGATCTGGGATGCCGAACAGCGCGGCGCCCTGAAGCCCGGCATGTCGATCATCGAACCCACCTCCGGCAACACCGGCATCGCCCTGGCATTCGTGGGCGCCGCCCGCGGCTATAGGGTCAAGCTGACCATGCCGGCCTCGATGAGCATCGAGCGGCGCAAGGTCCTCAAGGCGCTGGGCGCCGAGCTGGTGCTGACCGAACCGGCCCGCGGCATGAAAGGCGCCGTCGAGCGCGCCACCGAGCTGCGCGACGCCGAGCCCGAGCGCTACTTCATGCCGGCCCAGTTCGAGAATCCGGCCAACCCGGAAATTCATGAAAAGACCACCGGCCCCGAACTCTGGGACGCCACCGACGGCGATCTGGACGTGCTGGTGGCCGGCGTTGGCACCGGTGGCACCATCACCGGCATTTCCCGCTATTTTGAGACAACGAAAGGCAAGGCGCTGCACAGCGTGGCTGTCGAGCCGCTTGAATCGCCCATCATCGGCCAGCGCCTGCGCGGTGAAGACCTGACCCCGGCGGGTCACAGGATCCAGGGTATCGGCGCCAATTTCATTCCGACCAATCTGGATCTGGACATTGTCGATCAGGTGGAAGCCGTCAGCAGCGACGAGGCCATGGCCATGGCGCGTCGCCTGATGCGTGAGGAAGGCATGCTGGTCGGCATCTCCTGCGGCGCGGCCATGGTCGCCGCCCTGCGGCTGGCCGACGACCCGGCTTACAAGAACAAGTCCATCGCCGTGATCCTGCCCGACAGCGGCGAGCGCTATCTCTCCACCGCGCTCTTTGAAGGGATGTTCAGCGAAGAAGAGCTGAGCTGAGAGGCGTTGAGATGAGAGAAACGTCGCAGACATCTGTCGGGTCTGCGGCGTCTTTCATGGGGTGCCAGGCGCGCCTCGGCCCGGCGCGTTTTCAGGCCAGCACGGCTTCCGGGGTACTGACCGCGCACTGCTCGCCGTTGCAAAAGGCCATTGCCTCGCCGGGGTGCATGTCCTTCCAGCCCGATTCACTGGTCAGGGGCGCCGTTGCCAGCAGGGTATAGACCGTGGCGCTGTGACAGTATTCGGCAAGATCGATATGCTCGCCGCTGTCCAGCGACGTGACGGTGCCAAAGGGCGCCCGGCGCGTCAGCCAGCACATTTTCTTGCTGCAGTAGGTATAAAGCGTTCGGCCGTCGCCGAGCATCATGTTGAAAACGCCCATGCATGACAGCCGCTCCCCGCACTCGCGCAGCAGCCCACACACGGCAGATGAGTCACCGCAATCCACCGTCGACAGCTGATCGAGCAGCCAGCAGAAAACATGCTCGCCATCCGTGGTCCCCAGTGGGACAAATCGGCCGGAAAGTTCGAGTGCCTCGAACCCTTCAAGCTGCCCCTGCATGGTGTAGCACCAGCGCCGCCCCTTCATGGTCTGCGTGAATGGATAGGTGTTGCGGACTTCGACACTGCCCTCATTGGCATGGCGAAGATGGCCCAGCATGGTCAGAGCAGGAATATCGTCGTAACCGAGCAGTTCCGCCAGCGGTGAGTCCGTGGCCGGGCGTACATCATGAAAATCGTGATAGCCGTCACGGCGGTAAAAGCCGATACCGAAACCGTCACGATGGGGGCCGTTGACGCCCCCACGATGCTTGAATCCACGCCAGCTGAAGCCGGTAGTCACCGGTCGGTTGGCGTTCATGCCGAGTAGCTCACACACTCGGGTCTCTCCTTTGTGGGGGACGCCGACGTCGCAGGCGACGCCGTCGATAGGCAAGCAGTAGATAGAGCAGCAGCAGCGCGCCGGCGACCCACCACGCCCGCGGGTCCTGCAGCCACTGCATGGCCTGTGCTCTGGCGGCCGGCCAGTTGTCCTGCGCCAGCTGCCACAGACGCTGCAGCGACCATGATGGATCCGCCTCATCGCCCTGTGGGTCAGCCATTCGTTCGCCGCTGATCGCATCGCGATCGAGACTTGCCCCGGACAGTCGGGTCGCGGCGTCCTGGTTAAGCATGACCGGCGGCAGCGGGATCTCGAGAATGCGATTGTCCAGCGCCACCGTGGCCGTCAGGGCGACCGACACGGACTCATCGGGGAGCGTGTCGGGCAGCGTGACCTGCCAGCGGCTCTCCCCTGCAGGCGCAACGTCAAGCGTCTCTCCCAGCAGGGTGGCATCGATCCGGGTATTATCCTGCGTCAGACGGGGCCAGGTCGCCGTCAGCGCGATGCGGGACTGATCACCGGCCAGCGCGGCATCGATGATCGGCACCACATTGACACTGCGCGTCAGCAGTCGAGCGAAGGTGTCGCTGCGCGCCTGAAGCGCCAGCTCGGCATTGCCTGTCCGGTCGATGTGCTCGAGCCGGCCACGGTAATGCCCGTCCGCCTCATGCTGCAAACGTGTGCTGGTGATCTCTTCGTCCGGGCCTCGCAGCACGGCATCGACCGACGGCCGCTGCGCCGGGTCGTCGCCCCGGTCGATATCGCCTTCCAGCCAGACCTCGAGCGGCTGATCGACATGCGCGTACAGTGTGGCCGGTATATCGGCGCTTCGCAGCCTGAGCGGCGAATCGATCAGAATCCGTGAGCCGGCCCCGACCGGTCCTTCGATCTGCCACTGCCCGGCGGCGGGCTCGGGCACGGTAATCAGCTCATAGCGATCATCATGGCGCCAGCGACTCGCCGCCCCCGGCGCGTCGATGCTCAGACGCTCACCATCGGGGCTGACCAGCGTGATCGGACCTTCTTCCCGGTCATGAAAGATCAGCGCCGTAAACTCGCGCACCTGATCGTCGACCTGAAATTTTTTGTCTTCCAGTGGCAGCTGCTGGCGCGGTGCGACCTGATTGAGCACGTCCAGAAAGGAGCGCAGAAGCGCTCGGGAGTCTTCCGCCACCGAGGCCAGCCCGCCGGTCTCCTGAGAGATGGCGCGCATCAGCTCGATGTCGGCATTGCGGGAAAGCGCAATGGTGTGAATGACCACGTTGCGCCCGGCCAGATCCGGCGCCAGCGTATTGATGATCCTCTCGCGCGAGGCGCGGTCCCGGGCGGGCTTGTCGCTGATGGCGGGGATATCCACCATGCCGTCGGTCAGTACGATCAGATGCGTGCGGCCATCGCCCGTGACGCCCTCGGTCGCCAGCTCGAGCGCCGATTCGAGATCGGTGAACTGTTCATAGCGGGTCAGCTGCGGCAGAACGGACAGCGCCCGCTGGCGCCACTGATCGTTGACCGCGCCCATGGCCAGCGGATTGGCCACCTGCTGACCGAAGGTCCAGAGCCCGGCACGCGCCTCGTCGGGCAGTAGATCGACCAGCAGGCGCACGCCGCTGGCACGCAGGTTGTCGGGGTCGTTGGCCTTCATGCTGCCGGAGACATCCACCGCCAGGCGAACATCCCCCTGCTCCGGGGCGGCACCTTGTGGTGACGCCTGAGCAGGCAGTGCCATCAGGGCCAGCAATAACCATGCCCCTGTCATCAGCCACCGATACAGCATAGCGTCTATCTCCCGAGCGAAGGCTCTCGACGCGCTGGCGCCTCCTCCCGACGTCGGCGGGAGACATCACGATCGGCGCCGTTGCCGCCGGTTCCGGCACTGCCGGGGCGGTCATCGTCGCTTCGATCATGGCCACCGCGCCGGCCGATAAAGAAGGTTACCAGCATTCCCAGCAGCGCACCGATCGCCAGCAGTACGCCGCCAAAAAGGGCCTGGCCGCCATTGTGCTGCAGGATGCCGACTGCCGTGACCACCAGCGAGGGTGCCCAGCCCGAATAGCCAAGCTCCGATTCCGGTCCCGGCACCGAAAAGAAGGCCGGCATCCAGAGCAGCCCCGCCACCGCGCCCGTGATCAGCCAGCGCGGCAGGCGTGGCAGAAATGAAATGGCAAAATAACCGAAGACCAGCACCGCCACGGATAATACGAACCAGCATAGCCACAATAGTGGGATCGAGTCTGAAATCAGCACGCCCTTGATACCTCCGGGTTAAATACAGCGATCAATGTTACACTGCACACCATGAAAGAACACCCATCCCCCGCGCCGGTTGCGCGCTTCAGGAAAGTCGAAGATCCCCACTGGCACTGGCTTGAAAACCGGGATGACCAGGCGGTGGCCGAATTTCTTGAAGCCGTGAACCTTGAATGTGATCGGTGGTTTGAACCACTCGATGCACTGACACAGACCCTGTTTGACAGCCATCTCGCCCGTCGCGAGCTTTCGGTGACCGGGCTTGCCACGCCGTTTGACCACTTCGTGTACTGGAGCGAGACGGCATCCGATGCCGACTATCCGGTCTTCTGGCGCCATCCGATCGGCGAGCAGTTCGACCATCTCGACAGCGAGCGCCGCGGCCACGAGTGTCTGATCGATCTGCAAACGCTCTCGCAGCATCACGGTTTTCTCGAGCTGGGCGATCTGGCGCTGTCCGAAGACGAGCAGTGGATGGCCTGGACGCTGGACACCCAGGGCAACGAGTATTTCGACCTCTATCTGCGTCATCTCAGCGGTGGCGAGACCCTCCGTCTCGAGCGCGGCATCGGCCCCGATCTGTGCTGGGCGGAAGACAACGCCACGATCCTCTTTACGCGCTATGACACCACCCAGCGCCCGGCCACGGTCTGGCGCCGCCATCGCGACCATGACGACGCGGTCTGTCTTTTTGAAGAAAGCGATGTCGAGTTCTGGGTCGGTCTGGACAAGACCCGTTCACGTGAGTGGCTGGTCATTCACAGTGCCTCCAAGGACACCAGCGACACCCATCTGGTTCCCGCCGCCGCCCCGGAAACACCGCCATGGTGCTTTCATCCGCGCGAAACCGGCGTGGAGTACGGTATCGACCACCGCCCGGGCATGTTCTATGTGCTCCACAACAAGGGCGCCGTGCACTTTTGCCTCGAGCGCGCCGCGGAAGAGACGCCGGCACAGTGGCGATCAATGATCGAACACCGCGCCGACACGACGCTGGAAGACGTGGATGCCTTCGCCTGGGGGCTGGTGCTGACCGAGCGGGATCACGACAGCGCCCAAGTGCATCTGCGTCTGATACAGCTCGATGCACATCACGACGTGACCCGCGACGAGTGGCTGCCCATGGCGGAAACGCCCTGCAGCCTCGCCCTGGCCGACACGCCGCATTTCGATACCCGTCATCTTCGGCTGCACGAAGAATCCTTTACCACGCCACCGCGCTGGATCGAGTTCGATATCGACAGCAGCGAACGCCGTCTGCTGCGTCAGCAACCCGTGTATGGCGACCTGCAGCCCGGGCATCTGGCCTGCCGTCGTATCTGGGCCACCTCCTTCGACGGCGAACGCGTGCCGGTGTCGGTGGTTGCCCGCGCCGACCTGATCGACCGCGGTCCGCTGCCGACGTTGCTGTACGGCTACGGCGCCTATGGCCAGACGCTGGACCCCTGGTTTTCGATCTCGCGTCTGGAGCTTCTCACACGCGGCGCTGCCTTTGCCGTGGCGCACGTGCGCGGCGGCGGTGACCGGGGCGAGCCCTGGTATCTGGCCGGCAAGCTGGCGCACAAGGAAAACAGCTTTCGCGACTTCCTGGCCGCTCGCAACGTGCTGGTGGAGCACGGCTTCGCCGAAGAGCGTCACGTGGCCGCCTACGGCGCCAGCGCCGGCGGTCTGCTGGTGGCCGCCAGCGTCAACCTCGATCCTCAGGCCTTCTGCGCTGCCGTGCTGGATGTGCCCTTCGTCGATGTGCTGCGCACCATGGAAAACCCCGATCTGCCACTGACCACGGCGGAATACACCGAGTGGGGCAACCCCGAGGAGCCCGACGCCCATCGCCGCATCAAGAGCTACTCGCCGCTGAACAATCTGGAGCCCGCCCCCTGGCCGGCGGTCTATCTACAGGGCAGCTGGCACGACTCAAGGGTGCCCTACTGGGAGCCGGCCAAGCTCTATGCGCGCCTGATCGAGCTCGATAGCGCCCGCGGCCCGGTGCTGCTGCGCACCGACATGAGCGCCGGTCACGGCGGCGCCTCGGGGCGCTTTCATGCCTGGCGTGATGTCGCCCGACAGGATGCCTTTATCCTGTGGGCGCTGGGGCTGGCGGAAACCGGGCCGACGCCCGGGGCGTCCCTGTCCTGCGATGAATAGGCACTGACTCTCCGATCGGGCGCATCGCAAAGGGGCGCTTTTCATCAATGAAAAGCGCCCCTTTGCATGAGGCCACGTGACGGCGGTTTCAGGACCGGCAGGGCATCACGGCGATGATATAGTCCTCGTAGTCCTCTTCGGGCACGACCGCCTCACTGACGGCCATGCCGTGCATGCTGACACCGGCACGGCGCGCGCCGGACGAATCGCCGCTGCGCAGCGGGTGCCACCGCGGCAGCGACTTCCCCTGTGCCAGACGCCGATAGCCGCAGGTCTCGGGCAGCCAGTGAAACGCGCGCACCCGCTCCGGTGTCAGCTGCAGACAGTCCGGCACCCGGTCAAAGCGGTGCTCATAGTCGCTGCAGCGACAGGCCTGCGTATCGAAGAGCTGGCAGGCCACCGACAGCGTCACGATCTCCTGACTCTCCTCGTCCTCGAGCCGGACCAGGCAGCACTGTCCGCAGCCGTCACAGACAGCCTCCCACTCCTGAGGCGTCAGTTCCTCGAGCTGGAATCTTTCCCAGAAGCGCTCACGCATATCACTCTCCAGAGCATCCATCAGGGGGCCTTGTCGTCGTCTGTCCGGGCGCTGACGTCAAAGGCCAGATCACGCGTTCGGGCATCCCCGCCGGGCGGCATCTGCAGGTAATACCCCTTCTCCTTCAGGGCCTCGATAACCCGGGCGGTCTCGACACGAGCGAGCGTCCGCTGCGGCGTCATGACCATTATCATGATGGATTGCGGGGTACCAAAGCCTGCCAGCAATTCTTCGGGGACTACTGCCAGCCCGCGCGTACGGTCCACATAAAGAAACATCTCTTCGTGACGCGGGCTCTTGTAGATCTGACACAACAGTGGTGTCGGGGTCATGGTGTTCTCCACGGACAGACCGGGCGCCTCAGCGCTTGTCAGGGGCGCCGGCCGGGGCACGAGAGCGTCCCGACAGGGCCGATACCAGGGCGTCATTGAGCACGTTACCGCGCCACCCCGTCATGAAGGGCCAGTCGGTGCCCTGAAGATCCGCGCTGATCCAGCGCTCCAGCTCGCGCCGGGTCACCAAAACCTCCGAGGGCAGCGACAGCGCCCCGGCGCGCTCGTTGACGGCTGCCTTGAGCGCCTTCATGCGCTTTTTGTAGGCGTCGCTGACCGGAGACGGCAGAACAGAGGGCAGCACGGCATCGTCGAGCAGCGCCGCCTGTTGAATCAGCTCGAGCAGTACATCCCCTTCCCGCTTGATCAGCGAGGGCTTGACGCCCTCCACCTGAGACAGCTCATAGCGGTTGGCCGGCAGCGCCGCCGCAATCTCCATCAGAACGGCGTCGCTGGCCAGCCAGTTGCGGGGCAGATTGCGCTCGCGCACGGCGCGCTCGCGCCAGGCACACAGGCGCTGAAAGGCCGCCAGCTGACGCGGCTCGAGCCGCCAGGCGTTGCGGTGACGCAGATACCAGCGCTCGTCATCGCGCGTGCCGCGCGCCGCCTCGACCAGCGCCCGACAATCCTCGAGCAGCCATTCGAGCCGATCCTGCCGGCGAAGCCGATCCTGCTGGCGCTGCCAGATCAGCGACAGCCAGGTCACATCCAGCGCCGCATAGCGACACTGCTCTTCGCTCAGCGGGCGCTGCAGCCAGTTGGAGCGGGTTTCCCCCTTGGGCACGTGCTGCTCGGCCCAGTGGCTGACCAGCCGCTGATAGCTGATGGAGCTCTCCTCGCCCAACAGCGCGTGGGCCAGCTGGGTATCCACGACCGGAGACGGCACGTCCCCCGCCCAGCGGGTGAAAATCTCCATGTCCTCGCTGCAGGCGTGCAGTATCTTCAGCGGCCCGCCGTCCCCCAGCAGGGCGCGCAGCGAAGGGGTGGGCGCCACCGCCGTCGGATCGATCAGATACACCACATCAGCATCGCCCAGCTGGATCAGCGCCGGTACCGGATAAAAGGTGGTTTCGCGCATGAACTCCGTATCCACACCGATCGCCTCGCGGGTGGCGAGGTCAGCGCAGGCGTGCTCGAGTGCCGCCTCGGTGTCGATAAAGTGCCAGGTGACATCAGTGGGCATGGTCATTCCGTCTACGGCTGCCGATCGGCACGCGGGCCGGCCGGCAATAAAGTAAAACAAGCCGCATCGCGGCTTGTGGCATTCCTCATGAGCGCATTGCTGCGCGGGAGTCGTGATCGCTTACGTCGACCCCTGATCCTGCTCGCCAAAGGGCTGACGCCCCATGAAGGCGCGTGACAGCGTGCCGCCATCCACATACTCGAGCTCGCCGCCCATGGGCACGCCATAGGCCAGACGCGAGCAGCGCACCCCCTGCGCCCGCAGCTGCTCGGCGATATAGTGCGCGGTCGCCTCACCCTCCACGGTGGGATTGGTGGCCAGAATCATCTCTTCCAGCTGGCGTTGATGCACCAGCGCTTCGAGCTGATCCAGCCCCAGATCGTCCGGGCCGATGCCGTCGATGGGGGAGAGATGGCCGTGCAGCACGAAATAGCGCCCGTGAAAGCCGCCGGCCTCCTCGATGGCCAGCAGATCGGCCGGCGACTCCACCACGCACAGGGCGCGATCATCGCGACGCGTATCCTCGCAGATACTGCAGTACCGGCTCTCCGTCAGGTTACGACAGCTGTCGCAGTAGCCCACGTGCTCGAGCGCCTCGCCCAGCACCTCCGCCAGACGACGACCACCCTCGCGGTCACGCTCCAGCAGATGAAATGCCATGCGCTGCGCGGTGCGGGGGCCAACGCCCGGCAGCACCCGCAGCGTTTCGAGCAAACGATCGATCAGCGGTGAAAATGTCGCCATGAATGATACGTATCCTAGAACGGCATCTTGAAGCCGGGCGGCAGGTTCATGCCTTCCGTGACTTCTTCCATCCGGGTGCGCGAGTTGACTTCCACCTTGCGCACGGCATCGTTGACGGCAGCGGCCAGCAGGTCCTCGAGAAACTCCTTCTCTTCCTGCATCACGGCCGGGTCCAGCTCGATCGATGTGACATCGTGACGGCCGTTCATGGTCACCTTGACCATGCCCGCACCGGACTCGCCATGCACTTCGGTGTCAGCAATTTCTTCCTGCACCTTTTGCATCTTGTCCTGCATTTCCTGAGCCTGCTTCATCAGGTTGCCCATGCCACCCTTCATCATGATTGCCTCCCTCGAGATTGTTCTCTCAAACCGTTGTCGATCAACATGGTCATCTACTGCCACCGGCATCGTCCTGCTCGAACGAGGTCACGCTGCGTTCCAGCAGGCGAGCACCGAAGACATCCTGCAGGGACTGAATATGCGGGTCATCCTGCAGGGCTTCAATGGCGCGCTGCAATCGCGCCTGCTCGAGGCGGGCACGGCGTCGCGCCGGCGTCTCGGTGTGCTCATCGATCTCCCCTACCTCGATGGTGACCCGTCGGGACAGGCCGCGCGCCGCCAGGGCCTTTTCAAGACGCTCGCGATGCACTTCGGCATTCATGGCGCTCTGGGAGTGATGCAGCCACATCCCGAGATGCGCCCCATCATCATGGTGCACAACGCAGTTGGCCACCAGGTTGGCGGTCATGCCGGACAGCCCGAGACCGGGAAAGAGCTCGAGCCAGCGCTGGTTGTCGAGCGGCGTGTGGTCCGCCTCGACCGGCAGGGCCCGGGGCGCCTCGAACGCCGTCTCGTCCTCGGCCGCTGTTTCCGGCGCCGGCGGCGCGGGCTCATCGGAGAGCCCATCCACCATGGCTTCCAGCGCACCGGCCTGAGCGGCGGCGTTCTCCCCCACCGCTTCATTCATGTACTCATCGAGCGCGTCGTCCTGCTCGTCTGCCGCCCCGGGCATCTCGCCGTCCGACTGCCCCGCATCACTCTCGGGTGCCGTTTCGAACAGTGCCTGATGCGTATCCGTCACCGCGGGTTCATCCGGCGTCACGACCGGCTGGACATCGTCGGCAGGAGCCGTCTCGCCCACTTCCTCGTGCAGCGCTTCACCGTAGGCAGCGCTTTCGGCCGCATCCGCCAGCGACACGGCAGCGTCACTGTCATCCCATGGCGGCGCCGGCTCGGGGACGGCCGGCTCCTCGGGGGGAGCCGGCTCGACAGGGGGCGGCTCATCAGCAACCGGTGCCGTGTCGGCGGCGGCCGAATCGCTTGCCACCGGAGCCTGTTCCCGAGGGGGCGCCTCTGCGGGCGCGGCCCCGTCCGGTGCAACCTGCGGCGGAGCCGCCGCATCGGCTGACGGCGACGACGTTGATGATGCACCACCGCGGATCGGCAGCGGCGTGCTCTCGGGGGCGGGCGCGCCCTGCGGGCGGAAGGCCAGCATGCGCAGCAGCGTCATCTCCAGCGCCGTCCGCGGCTCCGGCGCATGGTCCATGTCGCCACGGCCGTTGAGTGCAATCTGGTAGTAGAGCTGCACGTCTTCAGGGGTGAAGTGCGCGGCCAGTGCCACCAGCGCCTCGCGATCGCCCTGGGCGTTGTCCAGCGCCGCCGGCACCATCTGCGCGATCGCCAGCCGGTGAAAGACGCCGCACAGCGCATCGAGCACGCCGGCGAAATCCGGTCCCTGCTCGGCCAGATGCGCCACGCGCGCCAGTACATCCGACGCATCGCCGCCGGCCAGCGACTCGGCCAGCGCCAGGATCTGGCGATGATCGAGGGTGCCAAGCATCGCGATCACGTCGTGTTCGCGCACCTCGCCGTGGCCAAAGGCAATGGCTTGGTCGGTCAGCGACATGGCATCGCGCATGGAGCCGTCGGCAGCGCGGCCCAGCAGCCACAGCGCCGCGGTATCAAAGGCGGTCTGTTCCTGGGTCAGCACATGATCAAGGTGCTCGACGATGCGCTCGGGCGTCATGCGCTTGAGGGCAAACTGGAGACAGCGCGACAGCACCGTGATGGGCAGCTTTTGCGGGTCGGTGGTCGCCAGTAGGAACCTGACGTGCGGCGGCGGCTCTTCCAGTGTTTTCAACAGCGCATTGAAACTGTGCGCCGACAGCATGTGCACCTCGTCGATGAGATACACCTTGTAGCGCCCCTGGGTAGGCGCATACTGGACGTTGTCGAGCAGCTCCCGGGTATCCTCGACGCGGGTACGCGAGGCGGCATCCACCTCGATCAGATCCACAAAGCGGCCCTGGTCGATATCCTGACAGGTTCGGCACTGCCCGCACGGCTGTGAGGTGACGTCGGTTTCACAGTTCAGACACTTGGCCAGAATGCGGGCCAGGGTGGTCTTGCCCACCCCGCGCGTGCCGGTAAACAGATAGGCATGATGCAGTCGTCCCTGGTCAAGGGCATTGACCAGCGCCCGGCTGACATGCTCCTGCCCTATCAGCTCGTGAAATGTGCGCGGCCGCCATTTGCGGGCCAGTACCTGATAGCTCATGCAGCGCTATAGCCTGTAATCAAAGCGGTGGAGTGTCGACGCATGACAAGGGCGTCGATGGGATGGCCAGGCCGCCCATTCTATCGACCGGGCGCACGCGCGCCAATCAATCCCTGTTACCGGACAGAAGGATCCGCTCGGCAAGAGACACGGTCGGACGCAGTTCGACATGCGGACATTGGCCGCTATGGCATCGTTATCGGGAGATCATGCGGGAAAGTGCTTCAAGAGAGGGTGGCAACCCTCAACAGCCACATCCCGGCACACGCATCCATCACTACCGTTGCTCCCTTCCGGGCCTGGCGGGGTTCGCGATATCGCGTTGCGAGAGGACCATCGAGGGTCACCATTACTGAAGATCGAAGGGCGTTACCGGCCGGGCTGCGACCTGCCCCGATCAACCGAGCGCGCATCTTATCAGCGCCACCGGCCCATCGCAAGCCATGCCGCCACGGGATCGCAACCATCGTGAGGCGCGGGCCGTCCAGGGTAGACTGACGCCCTTTCCGTTTCGTCGCTGCGGAGCCTTCATGGCACTACTGCTCATCGAGGATGACGTGCTGCTGGCACAAACACTTGAAACACTGCTGCTCGATCATGATGAACAGCTGGCAGTCATGACGCGCGGTGATCATGCCTGTGAGCATCTCTCGAGCCCCCGACAGCTTGACCTGGTCATTCTGGATCTGAACCTGCCCCATCGCAGCGGTCTCGAGGTGCTGACCACGCTGCGTCAGCACGACATCCGAACCCCGGTGCTGATTCTGACGGCGCGCGCTTCGGTCGAGGATCGCGTGGCCGGTCTGGACCTGGGCGCCGATGACTATCTGACCAAGCCCTTTTCGCTCGACGAGTTCGAAGCGCGGGTACGCGCCCTGTTGCGCCGGGCGCGACCGGCGGTGTCCGAGACCCTCGCGCTGGGCCAGCTGACCCTGCACATGGCGACCCAGCGTCTCGAGCTGAACCACATGCCGCTGGCGCTGCCCGCCCGGGAGCAGCGCCTGCTGACCGCGCTGCTGCGCCATGGCGAGCAGATCATCAGCCGCGCCAAGCTGATGCTCGAGGCCTTTGGCGGCGACGACACCCTGGGCGATAACGCCCTGGAGGTCTACATCCATCGCCTGCGGCGGCGCCTCGACGGCAGCGATCTTCGCATTCGCACCGTGCGCGGCATGGGCTATCGCCTGGAGCGACACTGAGTCATGGCATCAGCGGCGAGCCTTCACCGTCGTCTGCTGGGCGGGCTCTCCCTGCTGCTGCTGTTGACCTGCATCCTGCTGCTGCTGCAGTCCTGGTACGGTGCACAGCGCAGTGCCGATCGCGCCCATGACCGTCTGCTGGCCTCGGCAGCCCGGGTCATGAGCGATCATGTCAGCTGGCGCGATGATCGCCTCTGGTTCGATGTGCCTGCCTCGGCGCTGGACATGCTGGCACCGCACGGCGATGAGCGGGTCTTCTATGCCCTCGTCGATCACGACGGTCATCCGGTCAGTGGCAATGCCGATCTGGCGGCACTGGTATCGTCCCTGCCCGCCCCCGGCACCTTTCAGGCCGGTCCGGCAGAGTCCGGGGACCTGTCGCTGCGGGTGGGGGCCCTGGGGGCACGTCTGACCGGCTGGCAGCACCGCGAGCCCTATACCCTGCTGGTGGCCCATACGCTGGAAGCGCGACGCGCCATGACGCTTGAGCTCTTTCGCGACAGCAGCCTGCGCCTGGCCGGCATCGTGGTAATGGCCGTGGCCGGGCTTTTAGCGACCCTGCGCCTGGCGCTGCGCCCGCTGAATCACCTGCGGACACGATTGAAGGCCCGCACGGCACACGATCTGGCCCCGCTCGATGTGACCGTGCCGCGCGAGCTCGAGGAGCTGCTTGCCGCGCTCAACGCTCTGCTGGCCCGCCAGCGTCAGGTGCGCATTCACGAACAGCGCTTCATCGGCGATGCCTCGCATCAGCTGCGCACGCCGCTGGCCGGCATCGCCGCCAGCGCCGAGCTGGCCCTTCGAAGCAGCGACACGCACCGCTGGCAGCAGGCCCTTCACGAGATTCAGGGCGGCACGCGCCGCGCCACCCGCCTGGCCGAGCAGCTGCTGTCGCTGACGCGTCTTGACTCGCCCGAAGCGCCCGTCAAGCGCGTGCCGATCGACCTCGAGACGCTGGCCCGCCACGTGCTGACACGCTCGCTGCCCGCCGCCGACAGCGGCGGTATCGACCTCGGGCTTGTCGACCCCTGCCCGGCCCTGATGATCAGCGGCAACGACTGGCAGATCGAAGAGGCCCTGGGCAATCTGATCGATAACGCCCTGCGCCATGCTCGCAGCCGGGTTACCGTGGGCATCGATGCCGCCCGCCGGGTGCTGTATGTCGAGGATGACGGCCCGGGCATCAGCGCCGAAGATCGAGCGGATGCCCTGCGGCCGTTTCATCGCTGTCAGGAACAGGGCACCGGCAGTGGCCTGGGACTGGCCATCGCTGATGGCGTGGCCCGGGCCCACGGCGGCCACATTGTCATGTATCACCGCTTTGACGGCCGTTTCGTGATCGGCCTGTCTCTGCCCGGAGAGACGTCGTGATGTCGAGGTATTTCAAGGCGCTGCAGCGACTCGTGACTGTCGGACTGCTGCTGGCACTCGCCGGACCGACCGTCGCCGGGGAAGTACCTCCGTCATCCCGGGATCATCTGCGTTTTCCCGGCAGTGGCAGCGAGCGGCTCAACATCCAGGGCGTGGCGGAAACCGATATTCTGCGTCCGGTACTCGAGGCCTTTCATCAGCGCCACCCGCAGATCACGCTGGACTATCGTGACGTCTCGCGTGGCGATCGGCGACAGCCCGGCCGGATTTCCCCCGACGTCGATCTTTTGATGTCCTCTGCCATGGCGCAGCAGTACCGGCTGGCCAATGCCGGCCTGGCCCGATCGCTGGGCGAGGGCGTCATCAATCCTGCCTGGCCGCAGCGCGCGCGCTGGCGCGATGAGCTGATCGGGCTGACCCATGAGCCGCTGGTGATGGTCTATCGCCGCGAACTCGCCGACATTGCCCCGCCCCCTGAAGATCATACGGGCCTGCTGGCGCTGCTGACGCAGCACAACGCGGCGCTCACGGGCCGCGTGGCCACCTATGATCCGGCACGAAGCCCGACCGGCTTCATGGCGGCAGCTCAGGATGTGGCCCGTTCGCAGGAGGCCTGGACGCTGTTCGAGGCCATGGGTGCCGCCGGAACGCAGCTGCTGGACACGACCGACGACATGCTCGAAGGGCTGATCGAGGGACGCTATCTGATCGGGTACAACCTGATCGGCTCCTACGCCCGTCGCGCCGTCAAGGCCCATCCCGAACTGGCGCTGCAGGTGCCCACCGACTATGCGCTGGCGCTGCAGCGGCTGGCCCTGATCCCGACCACTGCCCCACATCCTGAAACGGCCCGGCGCTTTCTGCGCTTTATCACCTCAAGCGAAGGCCAAGAGATCATGACCACCCGGACCCCGCTGGGCAGCCCGCTCTTGACGCAGGCCGACCCCGAGCAGCGCCGTGACTCGCTGGCGCCCATCCGGTTGACGCCGGGGCTGCTGGCACTGATCGACCCGCTCAAGCGCGAAGCGCTGCTGGATCACTGGCAGACAATCTTTACCGCCGGTGACGCGACTGTCCCGCAGGTCCCTGACGACGAGGTAGAATAAATGCCCTGAAGGGCCTGGCAACGAGGCAGGGCCCACTTCCCCTTGTATGGCAGGACAGGAACATGAGCAGGATGTTACGTGTCGATCAGCTGCTGGTCGCCCAGGCGCTGGTCCGGTCACGCACGCGCGCCCAGCGCCTGATTCGCCACGGCCGGGTACAGCTGATCAATGAGGGGCAACCACGCACCCTGACCCGGCCCGGCGAAAAGCTCCCGGAAGCGAGCCGCTTTCATGTGGTGGAAGACCCCGAGGAGCGCTACGTCTCGCGGGCGGGACTCAAGCTCGAGGCGCTGCTCGCGGCCACCGGCGTGATTCCCGAGGGACTTGCGTTTGTGGATGTCGGCCAGTCGACGGGCGGCTTTACCGACTGCCTGTTGCAGCACGGCGCCGCACGCGTCATCGGCATCGAGGTCGGCCACAACCAGCTCGATCCGCTTTTACGCGAGGATCCTCGCGTGCACTGTCTGGAGGGCGTCAATGCCCGCCAGCTACCGGTCGAGTCCATCATGGCACTGGCCCCCGATGGGCTGGCAGGCGCCGTGATGGACGTGTCGTTCATCTCCCAGACGCTGATTCTGCCTGAACTGGCGAAGCTGCTGCCGACCGGCGCGCACCTGCTCAGCCTCGTCAAACCCCAGTTCGAACTCTCCCCCGAGCAGATCGGCAGCGGCGGCATCGTGCGCGATGCGCGCCACTACACACAGGTCGAGACACGTCTGCGCACCTGTTGTGAGCAGACCGGGTTCACCCTGCACTTTTGGGGAGAGAGCCCGATTACCGGGGGTGACGGCAACCGGGAGTTCCTGCTGCACGCCACGCGCGATGCCTGCTGAGAATGCTCAGGGCAGCTCGCCGGGCGTGACGTCGCCCGGATCGCCATCATGGGCGCTGCTGGCATGGGGTGACGGGCGACCGTCCCGCGTGCCCTTCTGCTGCACCAGGCGCTTGTCGCCGTCTTCGTTGTGCAGCCACACATCCATCTGCTGGAACGCCACGCGCAGGCCGTTGGACCGGAACTCGGCATCGACCCGGCGGTTGATCTCATCGGTGACCACCAGCCGGTCGATCAGCTCATTGACGAACACCCGCAGCTCGAAGTTGAAGGCGTCCTGGCTATAGGCCATGCAGAACACCTGCGGCTCGGGGTCGGCCAGTACCTTAGGGTGCTCATCGGCAATGCGGCGCAGAATCCGGTGGGCCAGGTCGAGATCGGTGCCGTGCGCCACGCCGAAGGTCAGCACGACGCGCGTGATGTTGTCGGTCAGTGACCAGTTGATCAGCTGATCGGTCACGAAGGTCTTGTTGGGGATGATGATCTCCTTGCGATCAAAATCCGTGACCGTGGTGGCGCGGATGCGAATCCGGCTGACCGTACCGTGCAGATTGCCCAGCGTAATGGTGTCGCCGATCCGGATTGGCCGCTCGAACAGGATGATCAGACCCGAAATGAAGTTGGCAAAGATCTCCTGCAGGCCGAAACCCAGCCCCACCGACAGCGCCGCCACCAGCCACTGCAGCTTGTCCCAGGTTACGCCCAGCGTCCCCAGGGCGGCCACAATGCCGCTGCCGACAATGGTATAGGACAATAGTGACGTGACGGCGTAGGCGCTGCCCTGCTTGAGGTTGAGCCGGGAGAGCACCATGACCTCCAGCAGCCCCGGCAGGTTACGCGCCATGATCACCATCAGTCCGACGATGATCAGGGCGGTCATGACATCCGCCAGCGTCACCACATTGACGGCACCGCCCGCGGCCTCGCCCTCCTCGATCTGCCCGATATTGACGTTGTCGAGATAGGAGAGCACGCCCAGCAGATCGGCCCAGACCAGATACAGCACGCTGATGAAGATCAGAAACAGGATCAGCTTGGACAGACGCAGCGACTGCTGATTGACCTGCTCCATGTCCAGTGGTGGCTCCTCGATCAGGTCCACGCCGCTTTCGGCGGCGCCGTCACGCCCCTGGGCACGCCGGCGAGCGACGGCGCGGCGATAGGCCAGTCGCCGGGCGGCCACCGCGAGCCCGCGGACCACGCTGGCCTCGACCAGCAGCCACAGCGCCAGGATGTAGAGCGTCAGAATAAAGCGGCCACACAGGCGCAGCGCCGTGTATTCGTAGCCAGAGAGGATCATGCCGATCAGCGCCAGCGGCACCATGGCAAGCGCCACCCCCAGCAGCAGCCGGAAAAGGCGCACGCCCATCCAGGGCACGTGGGCCAGGATCAGGCGCAGCATGAACACGCTCATGGCCATCAGCCCCGCCAGCATGATCAGTAGTGCCAGTGGCTGCTCGGCCAGCCGGCTGTCGGCCTGCTCGGCGATGCCGGCCACCACGACCACCGGTGCCACGCTGCACCCCAGCCAGAAGATATTGCGCCGCAGCCGCTCGACGTAGGGCGCCGGCCAGTGAAAATGGCGCGTCGCCACCCCGTCGGGCACCAGCAGACGCCGGATGAGCCCGAAGACCTGCAGCGCCAGCGCCAGCTGCAACAGGGCCCGGCCCAGCGACACGGCGAATCCCTCCCCGCCCAGCCACAGGGCAATGCCCGCTGCCAGCAACAGCAGGGGCAGCGTCGAGGAGAGAATCAGGTTGAGCGCGATTGCCCGCGGCGTATGCAGCTGCGTATCCCGCTTGAGACGACCGATCTGATCGTGCAGCGCCAGCAGATAGGCCTTGATGCGACGGCGAAAGAAGGCCATCAGGGCGGCCACGATCAACAGCGGCAGGGCCAGCAGCGCTTGTGGTGAAGGCAGTGCCCGGAGCGACCCCAGGGTCTGAAGCCACTGCCCTGCCATCAGCTGCTGCCCGAGACGGTCCGGCAGCTCCCGGAGCCAGGACAGGCCCAGCGGCTGCCCGTTGGCGACCCAGAACAGCTGCTCTTCGATGGTATCGCGTACCGAGCGGCTGATCTCCAGAAGCTGTTGCTGGTTGAGCTGGACATCGATGGCCCGGCTCAGCAGATTGCCATACTCCCGATCCAGCTGATCGAGCAGATCACGACGCATCTCGAACGTCTGCAGCAGCGCCCGACGGGCCCGGGGCGGCAGTGGCTCTTCTCCTTCAAGATGCGTCTCGATATAGCGCGACGGGTTGGCCAGCGCCTGACGGGACTGTCCGACATCAAACTGGCGCAGGCGCAGATCACCGATCTCTTCCTGCAGACTGCGCTGATTGTCGACCTCCGGCAGCGCCCCGCGCTGCTGACGCAGCACGCGTGACAGCAACAGACTGCCCCGCAGGGCCTCGATCTGCTCGTTGAGCGTGCGCTCGACCTGGCGCACCTGCTCGAGCCGGGCGCGGGTATTGATGCCATTCCGGATCATCGTGTTGGCGCGATCAGTGGTCCGCAAAAGCTCCCGGGCCAGAACTCGATTCTGCGATCGCGCGTCATCCACGACCGGATTACTGATCCGATCGTGGTCACCCATGTGAGCCGCCTCGGCGATGGCCTGTTCGGAGGCGTCGCGCCGCTTTTGATTGATGGCTTCCTGCAGCACCAGCAGGGCGTTCTGATTGATCTCGATCTGACGCGCCAACAGCTCTCGATGCACCTGATTAACGTCACGCAGTATCGTGCTGTTGGCCAGCTGACGCTGCCCCAGCTCGATGCGGGCATCCAGCAGCGCCATGCGGACATTGACCAGCTGACGCCGTTCGCTGCTCGGCGCACGGCCATCACCTGCCTCCAGCGAGTCGCTGAGCCCTTGCTGCTCGCGTCGCGCCTCGCTGATGGTGGCCTGCACCCGTTCCGGCAGGGTCTGGGCACTGATCAGGGCCCGTGTGACATCACTGAGCTGCTCCTGCTGACGCTTGAGCGCCTCGACGGTAGTGCCCAGTCGCTGCTCGAGCTGCTCGAGCGAGCCATTGGCCAGCGCTTCGCTGTCCAGCGTCTGGTCACTCTCCAGTCCCTGCAATCGATTCTGATACTCACGCCGCTGCCGGTCGGCCTGATTGACCCGTTCCTCGAGCGCGGCGCGTTCCTGCTGCGTGTTTTCCAGCGCCTCGAGGGCGTCACGCGTTTTGTTCAGTGTTTCCAGTGCCTGCTGGTCGGCCGCACTCCGGGGATCATTGCTTTCGATCCGGCTGATCTGCTCATCGATGGACTGGCGAGAGGGCATGCCCTGCTCGCCGGCCAGCGCCGGGGAAGCCATCAACCACAGCATTACCATCATCAACAACAGCATGCTCCGATACATCGAAGCCTTGACGGGTGTTACCACGCTGGCCATACCCCACATGGATGAACATCTCTGGATTAGAACTTTTTGCGCAGACATAATATCGCGCTACCAGAAAATAACTAAAACACTTCCCGGAACGGCCGATAATCACGGCCATCCCGGCAGGACCTGCTTCCCTTCTTATCGGGCATGCCGAATTCAGGGCGCCATGATAAGCTCATCACGACGCCTGTCACCTCTGGAATGGACCACTATGACTCATCGTGTTCAACGTCTGTTGCTGGCGCTGCTGCCATGCACGCTGATGATCACTTCTCCGGTACATGCCGATAGCGGCAGTGACGGTACGACCGGCAACGAGCGCGACCGACAGGCACTGGAACGACAGGCCATGATGAACCCCGTGGCCATTACGGTGTACAAGCGCAACTATCTGATGCCCTACACCTACAACAGCCGCCCCAACGCCGAGAACTTCAGGGAAATCGATGAGGCCGGCGTCGACCGCGGCGAAGTCAAGTTCCAGTTCAGCGTCAAGGTGGGGATTCTCGACGACATCTTTGGCGATAATGGCGATCTCTATTTTGCCTATACCCAGCGCTCGTGGTGGCAGGCCTACAACGCCGATGCCTCCTCACCCTTTCGCGAAACCAACTATGAGCCGGAAGTCTTTATAAGCTTCGATAACGACTGGGATGTGGGCGGCTGGAACAACACGGCCAACCGGGTCGGATTATTGCATCAATCCAACGGTCGCTCCGATCCGCTGTCGCGCAGCTGGAACCGCATCTATCTGGACAGTATCTGGCAGCGGGGTAATCTGACCCTGTCAGTGGCGCCCTTCTGGCGCATTCCGGAATCCAGCAGCAATGACGACAATCCGGATATCGAGGATTATGTCGGCTATGCCGATATTACAATGAGCTATCTGTTCGACAATCAGCACGAAATTACGCTGCTGGCCCGCGGCAATCCTGCCGAAGGGCATTTCGGCAGTCAGCTGGATTACTCCTTCCCGCTTCACGGCAAGATCCGGGGGCTGGTGCAGTATTACGAGGGCTACGGTGAAAGCATGATCGATTACAATCACTACAATCGTCGCCTCGGCATCGGCTTTTCCCTCAACACCTCATTTCTGGGCATACCGGACACCATGTAAGGCGTTAATCCGCGCATAATTCTTTACATTGAAGCCGACGCCCAGACTGCTATGATGGTGACGCAACCTTATTGTCAACGGAGGGACATCGCATGGCCATGAAGCCTGTCAGGGGTAATGAAAACGATAGCCAGGAGCAACTGCGCGAGGATCTGCGCCAACTCTCCAGCACGATCGAGGAGTTGATGCATGCCACCGCCGATGACTCTCGTGAAAACGTGGCCCGCCTTCGTGAACGTGCAGAAGCGAGGCTTGTAGAAACCCGGGAGCGCCTGTCGGCCAGCGGCGAACGCGTTCGCCATCAGGCACAGGACAGCATGGAGTGTGCTGACCAGTACGTCCGCGACAATCCCTGGAAAAGCGTCGGCTACGGCGCGGCCATGGGTGTCGTGGTAGGCCTGATTCTCGGTCGCAGCTGATGTCTTCCGGTAGCGGCCCAGCCGAACGTGTCATTCAGGCTGCGCGGCGTCTTCTGAGAAGCCTTCTTGATACTGGCGAGACGCGCTTGCGTCTCGCCGTTGTCGAGCTTCAGGAAGAACGCGCCAGGCTCTTTTCGCTGCTTTTGCTGTCGGGCGTCGCTCTGCTGCTGTTTGCCTTTGGCATCGGCATGCTGATGCTGCTGATTATTGTCGCCTTCTGGCAGGACCACCGTCTGATGGCCATCGGCATTGCAGCCGCAGTGCTGATTGTATCGGGTCTTCTGGTATCGCTACGTGTGCGCGCCATCTCGCGTGAACCAAGTCTTTTGCGTTCCACGCTTGCTCGCTTTAGTGAAGACAAGGAACTGCTGGATCAAACGCGTATCGACCACACCCGTGTGGGAGAACGGCATGAAGAAAGATGAACTGGCAGTCCGACGCCACCGCTTTGAACAGCGCATCATGCAGGAGCGCCTGGAGATCGCGGGTGGCGTGCGCGACTGGCGCAACGCCACCGCTCCGATCGATCAGGGGTGGCAGCAGATGGCCCGCTACAAGGGACCGATCCTGCTGGGATCGGGACTTCTCGTTACCCTGCTGTCACGCAACAAGGGTCGAGTGGGCAGGCTGTTCAAGCGCGCCGTTGTCGTCTACACAATGGGGCGGCGTGCCAAAAAGATGATCGGCCGCTAGTACGATCACTCCCCGGCCGCATGAAGGCCGTTTTCCCGTGCACAGGTGCTAGAGCGCCTGTGCACAGGCATAACCCGACGCCCACGCCCACTGAAAGTTGAACCCTCCCAGCTGCCCCGTGACATCAAGGGCTTCACCGATAAAATGCAGCCTCGGCCGGCTTTGAACGGCGAAACTCTTTGACGAGATGGTGCGCGTATCAATGCCGCCGATGGTCACTTCTGCCGTTCGCCACCCCTCGGTCCCTGCCGGTTTGATCGTGAAATCCGTGATCTGCCGGGCCAGTGTTTCAAGCTTTCGGTTGCTCAGATCCGCCATGACGCCGGAAATACCCAGCCACTCTTCCAGCGCCTGCGCCAGCCTTCTGGGCAGATGCTCGCCCAGCCAGCCACCGAGCGTTTTTCTGGGGGCATCCTGTCGTACACCCTTGAGCGTGGCTGACAGATCGTCGACATCGGGCAGCCAGTTGATATGGACCGCTTCACCGCCCTGCCAGTGACTTGACGCCTGCAGGACGGCAGGTCCCGAGAGACCGCGATGCGTCAACAGCGTCGCATCCCGGTAGCAGCCTTCACCGCATCGCACAACGGTCGGCGCCGATACACCTGACAAAGCCGCCATGCGCTCCTTCCATGGCATGTCCAGCGTCAACGGCACCAGGGCCGGGCGCGGTGTGATCACATCAAGGCCGTACTGGCGTGCCACGTCATAGGCGAAACCGGTGGCCCCCAGTGTCGGGATGGAGAGACCACCGGTGGCCACCACCAGGCGATCGGCCAGCACTTGCCCCGAGGACGTTGACAGCTCGACGCCCCCCTCCCCGACATCAACGTGCTCGATCGATGTCGACAGCCTGAGCTCTACCCCGGCCCACTGGCATTCGGTCAAAAGCATATCCACGATCGGCTGACTGGAGTCGGCACAAAACAGCTGACCCGGCGCCTTTTCGATCGGTTCGATGCCGTGACGCTCGACCATTTCCACGAAATCGATCGGTGTATAGCGCTTTAATGCTGAAATGGCGAAGTGGGGATTACGCGAGAAAAAATGGCCGGGCGCCGTGGCCATGTTGGTAAAATTGCACCGCCCGCCACCCGACATCAAAATTTTCTTGCCGGGGCGCTTGACGTGATCCAGCAGCAGGACACTTCTGCCGCGATAACCAGCCTGAAGAGCACACATCATGCCCGCAGCGCCGGCACCAATGATCACCACATCCCAGTGATTCATTCGCTTTTCATACCCTCGTAACGGATCACACGGACCCTTTTCCAAAAAGAGAAAGGGGCCGCAAAAGCGGCCCCCGTTCGTTGAATGATGCCAGAGCCCTATTCGTCGGGCGACATGGGCTTTTCCACATGGCCCCCGAACTGCTGACGCATGGCGGACAGCAGTTTTTCACCGTAGGTATTGTCGGTGCGCGAGCGAAATCGCGTGAAAAGTGCACTGGTCAGCACGTTGGCAGGTACGGCCTCTTCAATGGCCGCTTCAATGGTCCAGCGCCCCTCGCCGGAATCCTCGACCTTGCCACTGTACTGCTCAAGGTCATGATCTTCGGACAAGGCGATCGAGGTCAGGTCCAGAAGCCACGAGGAGATGACACTGCCGCGACGCCACAGCTCGGCGATATCCGCCAGATCCAGATCGTAGCGCTCGCCTTCCGGAAGGGTATCAAGATTGCGGTTCTTGAGAATATCGAAGCCTTCGGCATAGGCCTGCATCATGCCGTATTCGATACCGTTGTGAACCATCTTGACGAAGTGGCCGGAGCCAACCGGGCCGCAGTGCAGGTACCCCTCCTCGGCACGAGGATCAAAACGCTCTTCCTTGCGACCGGGCGTCTTGTCGATGTCGCCGATACCGGGTGCCAGCGTGTTAAAAATGGGATCGAGTTTTTCGACGATGTCCTTTTCACCGCCGATCATCAGGCAGTAGCCACGCTCACGCCCCCACACGCCGCCGGACACTCCGACATCGACGTAGTGCAGGTCCTTTTCACGCAGCTCGCGGGCGCGACGGACATCGTCCTTGAAAAAGGTATTACCGCCCTCGATGAGCGTATCACCCGGCTCCAGCAGCCCGGAGAGCTGGCTGATGGTGGATTCGGTAATCTCGCCGGCAGGCAGCATCAACCAGATACTGCGTGGTGCGGGTAATTCTTCCACCAGCGCCTTCAGGGAATCGGCGCTATCGGCGCCATCCTTCTGGAGCGCCTCTCTCGCCTCATCACTGGTATCGAATACGGCGCATTCGTGACCGGCATCCATCAGGCGGCGGGTGATGTTGCCGCCCATTCTGCCAAGACCAACAATTCCTAGTTTCACTATCGCGCTCCCGTCTCGTTACGAGTCAGACCGCCCGGTCCGACCACGTCAGTATCGTGACAACGAGTTTAACAAAGGAGCCTGTTTCACGCCTCTTGTCGCGACTTGCGCTCACGAATTCCTGATAGTCGTCAACTATTAAAACCCTTGTTCACTATGCCAATTTGCTCGGGCTTTTAGATGAGCCTTAAGCCGCGCCGCCGGCCGCTCAACCCGGCACAGAGCGCACATTCATATCGCGCACCCTATCCACTAATGTGTATTGCCAACGTTACTAAAAATGACTTTATAAATCATTTTTTAACATTTTAATCATCCATCCGTTCCCACGAGCCCAACAGGGAGTGTTTTATGCACCGGGAAAAATTCATTGCTCTGGACTGGTTACGTTTTGCGCTGGCGATCTACCTGGTACTTTTCCATACGCTCAAGGAGTATGGCGAAATCAAGGGCATCCAGTGGATCTATAGCAGCATGAGTCTGGGTTTTTACTCCACGAGCACCTTCTTCGTGCTGTCCGGTTTCCTGCTGGCTCATGTCTATATCGGCAAGAACCAGGGTCGCGGCCTCGACTACAGACGCTTCTGGATCAAGCGTTTCGCATCGCTGTATCCCATTCATATTCTTGCGCTGGTGATCGTACTGCCGCTGGTCGTCATCAATGCAGGGGGGCTTGCACAGATCACGGTAACGCCCAATACCAATGACTGGGCTGAAGGCAGTGGTATCGCCTCTCACACGCTCGGTATGGGTGGGGTTATCAGTAATCTCCTGCTGCATGTCAGCCTCCTGCATGCCTGGAGCCCCTTTTATACCACCTTCAACTTCGCGACCTGGTCCCTGTCGGCGCTGTTTTTCTTTTATCTGGTATTTCCCTTTATTGGACCTGCTCTGGCACGCCTGCATCGCCCGCTGCTGGCCCTCATGGTCATTGGCCTTGTGTATGCGGTACCGGCGCTATACATGTTTTTCGCAGGTATCAATGACAACGTCATCGCGCACGGCGCCATGCATCGCAATCCCCTGATCCGGCTTCCCGAGTTTCTGGCAGGTGTCGTGCTGCATCAGGTCTATCTGCGCCACAAACTGCTGATGGCGTTTTTGTTCAGCGCGCGCGGGATGATGCTTTCCCTCGCTTTCATTCTGGGCTGCTTTGCCTTCAGTGCCTGGATTCATGCCGAGGTCAGGGGGGGCTGGTACTACCTGCTGCATAACGGTCTGCTGCTGCCGTCACAGCTGCTGCTGGTATTGATGTGCGCCTGGTTTCAACCCGACAGCGAGACTGCTCAGGCCAGACTGGCCTCACGGCTGGGTGTGGCATCGCTGTCCATCTTTGCCCTGCATACCCCGCTCAACATGATTTCTTCAAAGGTTGAAAAACTGATCCTCGGGGCGATCGAGATGCTGACCACTCAGGCACCGATTTCCGTGTCGTCAATGATCAGTCTGGGTAGTGAGCAGGCCCGCGAGCTCTGGATGTATCCGTTTTTCCTCGCTGCCGTCGTGGTGGCCTGCGTACTGTTTCAGGAGCAGCTGGTGAATCGTATGCGCACGTTTATCCAGAAACGGCTTTTAAACAGGGAAAAGCGCCATCGCCCTGAAGTGCTTCGGGGCCATGCCTGAGTCGAACGCTTCAGAGAAATATCCTGAATTAAAATTAAGTTACCAAAATAAACATTTCATGTAACAATAGGGTCACGTTGCCGGTGAACAACCGCAACGGTATTTCAGGCCGGTACTGCCCCCTCGCAGCCGGCCTTTTTTATATCCACGAACAGCCGACGACCGACTCTTTCACCGGCGGGCCTGCATGGACAGGTATCAAGCGGGCACATCCCTGTGCAGAAGGCTTTCCGTGACCGTCCAGGCGTCCTGCCTGCAGACAGTATCCGACACGCTCCTTTAGCCGGATTTGATATACGTCAAGGCCCTACAAAGCGTTACCTTTAAACCGCTTTACGCCGTCATGTCCTGCTACCAGCCAGGGTTTGTCGATGGCATCTGCCCTGCCTGCCGATACCGGCCATATCGCCCTCAGCGCGTGGCCCTGCCTGCAATGATACGCTTTAAAGGGCTACCGAATGCGTCATGCCCCTTTTTTCCACGGGAGCCTGTCCTGACGCCGATATCGATCCGGATGTTCGATCAAGGAGCACACCATGTTTCATGCCATGCTGATCCAGAAAACAGACGCGTCATCGGCCAGTACCACAGTGACCGAACTGCCCTGCGACGCGCTTCCCGACGGCGATGTGCAGGTGCGCATCGACTGGAGCACGCTCAACTACAAGGATGCACTTGCCATCACCGGTAGAGGATCGGTGGTTCGCCATTTCCCGATGGTGCCGGGTATCGATCTGGCCGGCGTGGTCGAACACAGCGACAGTCCGGAGTGGTCACCCGGCGATTGCGTGCTGGTCAACGGCTGGGGCATCGGTGAAAGTCACTGGGGCGGGCTGGCACAGAAGGCACGACTGACCTCGCAGTGGCTGACACCGCTGCCCGACGGCCTGAACGCGAGACAGGCCATGTCGATCGGTACAGCGGGCTATACGGCCATGCTGAGTCTCATGGCACTCGAGCGTCACGGCCTGACCCCCGATCGCGGCGATGTCCTCGTCACGGGCGCCAGCGGTGGCGTGGGGACATTTGCCATCATGCTGCTGGCAAGGCAGGGCTATCGCGTCATTGCCGCTACCGGTCGCAGCGAAGAGCAGGACTATCTCAAGGCCCTGGGCGCCTCGGAAGTCATTCACCGCGATGAACTGGCCACTCAGGGCCGTCCGCTGGGCAGGGCACGATGGGCAGGCGTCATTGATTCGGTGGGCAGCCATACTCTGGCCAATGCCTGCGCCCATACCCATGAAGACGGGCTGGTCGCGGCCTGCGGCCTGGCTCAGGGGATGGACTTCCCGGCGACCGTGGCCCCCTTCATTCTGAGAGGCGTCACGCTTGTGGGCATCAACAGCGTGACAAGGCCACAGATCGAGCGCCGGAACGCCTGGTCACGACTGGCTCGCGAGATCGACACCGACATGCTTGACACCACGACCCGCGGCATCGGCCTGTCCGAGGCCATCACTGCCGCCGACGAGCTGCTGGCCGGCAATATTCGGGGCCGGCTGGTGGTCAACGTCAACGGCTGAGTCTCGACGGCCCGGCAACACAACAAATGTTGAGCCATCAAAAAGGCGCTCGGTGCGTCACCGAGCGCCCTGATATCTCATGAAGGGCTATTCCTTGATGAGCTTTCCCCAGTCCTCGTCGCTTTCCTCGACGACGATATTGATCATGCACCGATGCAGATCCGGATTTTCATCGCTGACCAGATATTGAAAGAGACGGCTTTTCACCCGGCCGGCGAGACCTTCACCTTCTCCCCCGACATGATGAATCTGCACATGATCGCCGACGGCGGGCAACGTCGGCGGCTTCGCTGTCTGCTCATCGGTGACATTGACGGCGTCACCTGTATCGACGGGCTGCTCGGCGCCTTTGGGGAGATACTGATAATTGAAGTAGTAACGCATGGTCTCTCCTGCTCTGATCTGATTTCAGCGTTCAGCGTGGACCGGAAATGGCCGGCACGAAAGCCGGCTCTTGTGCGCTATCAACTTCCGGAGGCCACATCGATCTTTCCACCTCACCACACTGTCTGGCCATGGGATGGAGACACGAAAAAGGGGCGCCGGGCATCGTTGCCTGGCGCCCCTTCAATATTTCGTGATACGCAGGACCCGGCGCTCCGCTGCGCGACGAGACCGCTGTCCTGTCTGACGTCATCATCCGGACATGAAAAAGCCGACCCTGATGGTCGGCTGATTCCGAATTCGTGGCGGAGGGGAAGTCCGTTGAATTAACTTCCCAGGATATCCTGAAAGCTCTACGTATCCATTTTATATCAGACACTTGTGTTGCACCAACGTCCCACAAGGTCTATCGTAATCCAATCAACCTGGGGGACCATTTGGGGGACTATCCCCTTCCAGGGAGGTAGGGGAGGTAGGGCAGCGATGGCAATACACAAGCTCAGTCCACGCAAGGTCGCAACCGCGGGGCCTGGCAAGCACGAGGATGGCGGGGGCCTTCGTCTGGTAGTATCAGAGGGGAGAGCAAAGAAGTGGGTGCTCCGATTCACACTGAAAGGCAAGCGCCGTGAGATGGGGCTAGGAAGCTTCCCAGACACCGGCTTGGCTGATGCTCGTCGAAAGGCTGAGCATTATCGTCGTCTCGCCAAGGACGGAGCCGACCCGATTCATGCGCGAGATACAGAACAGCAAGAGACCTCTACGCCAACCTTCACGAGTTGCGCAGCTCGGTACATCCAATCCCATCGGCGCAGTTGGCGCAATCCGAAGCACGCTCGACAGTGGGTCAGCACGCTGAAAACGTATGCTCGCCCACTAATTGGCAATATACCGGTGGACAAGATCGACACCCAAGATATCGTATCGATTCTCAATCCCATTTGGGTATCAAAGACAGAAACAGCGAAGCGGGTACAGGGGCGAATCGAAAACGTTCTGGACTATGCCGCAGCTCACAAGTACCGCTATGAATCCAATCCTGCGAGGTGGCGTGGCCACTTGGACAAGCTGCTGGCCAAGCCCTCCCGGGTCAAGACGGTCAGCCACCACCCGGCTATGCCATACGATGAAGTTGCTGCCTTCATAGCCGAACTTCTGGGCTATACCAGCATTTCCTCCAAAGCGCTGCGGTTTCTGATCCTCACAGCGACGAGGACTTCGGAAGTCCTGCTCACGGAGTGGCCGGAAATCGACCTCGAGAACGCAACCTGGACGATACCAGCTGAGCGCATGAAAGCGCGCCGGGAGCATAGGGTTCCGCTATCCACCCAGGCAGTGTCATTGCTTGCCGATTTGCCGCGAGTGCAGGGTAACCCATACGTATACCCTGGAGCACGGCTCGGCAAACCCCTGTCGAACATGGCGATGCTGCAACTGATGCGCGGTATGGGATATGGCGTCGATGGCGAGCGTGGCGACTACGTACCCCATGGCTTCCGCTCGAGCTTTCGCGACTGGTCAGGTGAGGTTTCCAGCTATCCGCGGGATGTCGCCGAAATGGCACTGGCCCACACCATTGAGAACAAGGTAGAGGCGGCATATCGCCGTGGCGACCTTTTCGAAAAGCGGCGGGCGATGATGCAGGAGTGGGCTGATTTCATTCAAAAATGAGTTGTAACCCGACCCCCTACATTGGGGTGGTTTTCGCATGGACAGGCTAAAGAGAGATCACTATTATTATTTCCCCAGCCGGCTTTGCACAAGATTACTATCGAAATGACATTCCGAGCCTAAAGAAAAAGCCCCTGTATGGCGCCGAGCACTATGGCCAAGACCAATATAGCGACCTCCATGAAAAGGGTGCTGGGCGCAACCACTGATTTGAAAGATGGCTCGGTGACGGCCGCTCGGCCAGGGATGGCGCCCATGGAAGAAGCTCCTTTCGGCTGACGTCGGGACGCTTGTCAAGCCAGTGCGATGGGTCGTCACCAATCGAACTCTTCGCGCAAGCCTTGAACGATATTCTTGACCATCTTGAAGACTTCCCTGGCCCCCCGGCTGATGGGACGACTTGTTGTGCTGATCAAAATGGCCTGGCGGGTCAAGACGGGATCGATGATGTGGCTGGCACTCAGGTGCCCTTCTGCCACTTCTTCGAACACCGCCTGGGGACTCAAAATGGTGAAACAATCATGCTGTTTGACCACATCCTTTTGAACCTTCAATGAATCAGCTTCCAGCACAATGTTAAGCCGTACCCCATGGCGTTTGGCAGTGTCATCCACCAAGACTCTTAAGCCATTGGGATAGATCGGCAAGACCATTGGCAACCCCTGCAGAGCCTGGAAAACCACGGCAGAGCCTGTCATATGCCAGACGCGACAACTTTGCCCCTGTAACTTGGGACAAGCTGGTCCGGCATGGTTGGTCAGGTCAGAACGGTAGGGACGTTCATGATGGCGGGGAATACAAAAGGTTATCGTGAAGACCGGACCGGGTGGGTATTAACACGGCGCAGCATGCCGTATTCCTCAGCTCGAGACATTCGGATCGTGGCAGTCAGTAGATACTGCCCTACACCAAACGCTTCTGCCCCGGCACGACCTCCATTGCAGCCTGAGTACTAAAGGTAACTGCCACGACAATGTCTGTAGGGAGGTTTTGTCCCGCAGCCTCAAGGCCGAGGCGCTCCATGGCGGGCGATTTGAAACCCGAGACGCCATGCGGCGGCAAGTGTTCGAGAACATCGAGAAGGACGGCAACCGGCAGCGCCGGCGCAGCGCGCTTGGGGTGAGAGTCCAGAGGCCTGAATGATCGCTTCGCTCCGTATCCGTGACGGCTGGACTACGACACCGAGACTCGACGAGGACCAGGCCAGTGGTTATGACGCCATCCTGTTTGCAGGTTGTCATGGTGCGGGCAGGGACTTCCCGAGTGACGTAACCATTCCGGAGCTCGCCGCCAGCCACTACACCATTGGCTTCGTGGTGGCCTTATGCCAAGAGCCGGAAGCACTCACCGACCTCGAGGCGGCCAGCGCCAAGCCCCTAGCAGAAAAAGCGAGTCGCGGGTTTACCGCCACGAGGAAGAGCGAACAATCGGCCTCAAGCCCTTATTGCCCTGCCTGCCCGGCAATGCCCCCTTCGCAAAGGGGGCCGGGGCCTTGTAGAACGACGGCTCCATCACGCCATCGCCTCGGCGACACAGGAGCGGTTCACCCGCCCCTGGAGCCGCAGCGCGCCCAGCGCCAGCACCGCCAGTCCACTTCCGGCCAGCGGCGTCATCCCCAGCGCCTCCTGTGCGACCAGCGCACTCCCCACGGCGGAGCCGGCCGAGATGCCGATGTTGAACGACGAAATGTTGAGCGCCGAGGCGAAGGCCACCGCCCGCGGCCGATGCTGTTCGGCAGACGCCAGCATGCCGGCCTGAAATGCCGGCGACAGTCCGAAGGCCAAGGCACCCCACACTGCCAGCCAAATCGGCATCAGCCACCTCGCCTCTCCCCAAGCGTAAATGATCGCCAGGATCGCCGCCAGTCCGAAAAGCAGCCAGGCGACCGTGCGCCGCCAGCCGATGGCGCCGACCAGTCGCCCGCCCATCAGGTTGCCGACCAAGGTCGCGCCACCGAAGACGACCAGCAGGCCACTGGCTGCCGCCGTGGAGAAGCCCGTCTGCTCGGTCAACCAGGCGCTGATATAGGTAAACAGCGGGAAGGTCGCCCCGAAGCCCAGCGCCGTCAGCGCCATGGTCAACACGATGACCGGATGCCTCAGGGCCGACAGCTGCTCCCCCCAGCCACCCGTCGGCTGAGCCGCCAGATGTACAGGCACCCAACGCCACAGCGCGATGAGCGCGATGACCGCCAGTGCCAGAATCACCACGAAGGGCATCCGCCACCCCATGCCGTTCCCCAGCAGGCTGCCGACCGGCACGCCAACGACCATGGCCAGCGTCAGCCCCGAGAACATCAGCGCGATGGCACTGCCGGACTGCCCCTCCGGCGCCAGCCGACTGGCCACGGTCGCCCCCAACGCGAACAGGGCACCATGTGCCACGGCGGTGATTACGCGACCGAGCATCAGGCTGGTGAAGTCCTGGGCGATGACCGCCAGCAGGTTGCCGATCACGAAGAATGCCATCAGCCCCGTCAGCACCCGACGAGGCGGAAAGCGGGACAGCGTCAGCATGAGCAGCGGCGTACCGATCGCCAGGGCCAGCGCATAGCCACTCACCAGCGCGCCGGCACGATCCTGAGTGACACCCAGGTCGGTGGCGATCGCGGGCAGCACCCCGACCACGATGAACTCCGCCATGCCGATGGCAAAGGCGGCCACCGCCAATGCCAGGACGGCAGGATGCTGGCCGCGCATCATGCCGCCTCCCGGGCCATCAGGCGCGGCCCCAGCTGGGCAAGGGTCTCGTCCAGTTCGACGGTTGCGCCGGCCACACCGACCGCCCCGACCTCGCGCTGTTGATCGTCGCGCAGTACCACGCCGCCCCCGAAGCTGATCAGGCCCCCGTTGGTATTCTCCAGGGTATAGACGGCCTCCCCCGGGGCGGCGATCTGGCCCAGCTGGGCACTGTCGGTCTGGAACAGCGACGCCGTACGCGCCTTCTTGATCGCGACATCGATACTGCCGGGAACCGCGCCATCCATGCGTTCGAAGGCGACCTGGAGGCCGCTGGCATCCACGATGGCCAGCGAGACGGCGAACCCCTCATCGGCGGCGGCCTGGCGGATACCAGCGATGATGTGGTGGGCATCGTCAAGGTGCATGTCATTCTCCTCAAGAATTCTGTCAAGATCAGCGCCGTCGGCGACGACGCGGTGAGGAGCATGCCGGTGCCACGCAGGCTGGCAAAGGGGGAAGCGGCGGATGCCGACCAAGATTCGACAATGTCGAACGGCGAGGAGGATAGGAGGATCAGCGCGCCAGCAGCTGCTTCGCCAACCGATTCAGCCGCGACTGCGACCAGCGCGAGGCGGGTCCCGCCATGCCCAATGCCGCCACGCAGTCGCCCCGCTGCCGCAAGGGGATCGCCAGGCAGCAAAGGCCCGCCTCGACGTCCTCGAGGTCCAGTGCAAAGCCCTGGCGGCTGACCTCACGCAGTTGAGCCTCCAAGGCAGCATTCAGGGGCCCAGTACGCCTGACCTGACGTAGCAGGTCATCATCGTTGGCCAGGAAGACATGGCCGATCGCCGAATGCCGCAGCGACTCCCGGCGTCCTCGCGGACTCTGGACACGCCGCGGCTGTCGTCCCTCCACGGCCTCGAGATACAGATACTGCTGGCTGCCGCAGGGCGCGGCCAGATAGACCGTCTCATCACTCAGCGCCGCGGCTTCTTCCAGTAGTCCGCGGTAATGATGACGCAGTTGCTCACGCTCCTGTGCCAATGGCTCAGCCAGCTCGTCAAGACGCAACCCAAGCCAGTAGCCCTCGGCCAGGCGCCGGACGTAGCCCAATGCCACCAGGGTATTCAGCAACCCGTGAACGGTGGTCTTGCCCAAGCCCACCTCAGCGCTGAGATGGGCCAATGTCTGCGGCTTGTCGGCGCGTCGTAACGCCTCGAGCAGCAGAAAGCTGCGCGACACCGACTGGATCATCTTCTGCATGGGTATGCCTCGTCGTGTCGGTGGGGCCGATTCATGGGGCCTCCTTGATGTCCCTGTGAAAACCTGGAGGCGTCAACGAAGCCCGAGGCGATCCGCCCACTGTCTACACCCCGTCACTCCTCCAGGACGTCCGCCGGCAAAGCCTCGCTCCACTCGCGCAGCTCATCGAGCACCCTGATAGCCGTTTCACCGAGCGGCGTAATGGCATATTCGACAATGACGGGCGAGGTGTCGCGCACGTGGCGGGAGATCAATCCCTTCGCCTCGAGAAAACGCAGTCGCTCGGTGATCATCTTCTTGCTGGCCCCTCCCACCATCCGGGCCAGGTCATTGAACCTTACCGGCCCGTCATTGATGTGCCACAGCAAGGACCCCGTCCACTTGCCACCGAGAATTCGCATACCCGTCTCGATGGCGCAGGGTTCCACGCAGGGCGAGGCGACCCGACGCCGGCCTTTTTCATCAACAGTCACAAACGCTTCCAATCGAACGCCTCCTATCTTGTTCCGCCCAAGGCCAACTCGGGATGCTGGGCCTGGAAGCCCTGCGCCGCCTACCAGGCGAGCACCATGCCTGAGTTGGGACTTCACAGCTTTCCAAATAACCAGATTACTAGAAGTATACTAGTTGTCTTTACTCACCTCGTACTTCATCTTAACTCCCGCAGTGCTTGCTGATCCACTACTAATTGCCATTCATGGCGGGAGGACTTCATGTGTAACGTATTAATTATAAACGGCCACCAGCCCTATCCATTTGCCAAGGGCACACTCAACGACAGCCTGGCTGAGCGCGCGCGCTCCCGGCTGGCCGACCAGGGACACGAGGTGCGCGTCAGTCGCATCGCCGAAGGGTATGACGTCGATCAAGCCATTGCAGACCACCAGTGGGCCGACGTCGTGATCATGCAGTTCCCGATCAACTGGATGATGGTGCCCTGGTCCTTCAAGAAGTACATGGATGAGGTCTACACCGCCGGCATGGACGGCCGTTTCTGCAACGGCGACGGTCGCACCGCCAAGAAACCGAAAGAAAACTACGGTCTTGGCGGTACTCTCACCGGCACACAGTACATGCTCAGCGTCACGCTTAACGCCCCGGCCGAAGCCTTTGATGACCCCGAGGAACCTTTCTTCGCCGGCAAGTCGCTGGATGACTTGGTCGCCCCCGTGCATCTGAACGCACGCTTCTTCGACATGAGCCCACTGCCGACCTTCGGCGCTTTCGACGTGATGAAGAACCCCGACATCGATAGCGACCTCGCACGCTTCGATGCCCACCTCGAGCGCGTCTTCGGCTGATGCCTCCGTCACCTTCAGGAGAACATCCAATGACAACACCTCAATGGCCTGACGCTGGGCACCCGGTTCCGCTGGCCGACCAGGCCTCTCCGGAGTTCTACCGCGAGCTCATCAACACCGGTGAGACACGCCTGGTACACATGACCATGGCCCCCGGCGCCGCTGATGCGCCTCACCGCCATCCCGAAGAGATCGTCTACTTCCTGTCTGCCGGCCGCCTGCGCATCGCGCTGGAAAGTGGCGATGTCGTAGAGCGTGACGTGGTAGCAGGGGACGTCATGCATAACGAGGCCTGGGCCCACCAGGTGACCAACGTTGGCGCGACTTCCGTCGAGGCCATCATTTTCGAACGCCTGGATCGCGACGACCTGGCGTAACCCCACTTATCTCGAGGAGAGAGACGATGAAAACCATTCTGATGACAGGGGCCGGCAGCGGTCTGGCGGAAGGTGCCGCACTGGGACTGGCGCAGTAAGGACACCGGGTCATTGCCACGGTGGAGATCTGGCCACAGGTATCGGCCCTGAAAGAGAAGGCGCAGCAGCTGGGGGTTCGCCTGGAGATCGAAAAGCTCGACATCACCGATGCTCAGGATCGCGACAGCATCTTTGCGCGCTACGGCGCCGAAGTGGATGTTGTGGTGGCTAATGCGGCGATCGGCGAGACCGGCCCCATCGCCGAAATCCCCGTGTCGCGCGTGCGCAAGGTCTTCGAGACAAACGTCTTCTCGACCCTCGAGTTCGTCCAGCCTTACGCCAAGACCTTCGCCAACCGCGGCCAGGGCAAGATCGTCCTGGTATCTTCCATCGCCGGCTTCACT
Organism: Kushneria sp. AK178; assembly: GCF_053903105.1. Classification (NCBI taxonomy): domain Bacteria; kingdom Pseudomonadati; phylum Pseudomonadota; class Gammaproteobacteria; order Oceanospirillales; family Halomonadaceae; genus Kushneria; species Kushneria sp. AK178. The sequence continues at coordinate 2,396,112 of NZ_CP096381.1, forward strand.
ACCTTCCCGTATCTCGCGCCCTATGTCGCGTCCAAGCATGCCCTGGAAGGTATTTCTCAGCTGCTCCACGAAGAACTGGCACCGCTGGGCGTGAAGGTCGCCACCATCAACCCGGGCCCCTTCCGTACCGGTTTCAACGACCGCATGTACGACACCCTCGACCAGTGGTACGACCCAGAGACAAACTTCACCCCTGAGGCGCCGATCCGAGAGACCCAGCAACTGTTCGCCGGGGACGATCTTCAGCTTGACCCCTCATCCATGATCGATGAAATGGTGCGCCTCATCCCGCTGGACGAGCATGCCTTCCGCAACGTGCATCCCGCACGATTCGAGGAAGACGTAAAGCGCTACCAGGAGAGCCTTTGGGACCGTCAGATGTGACCGTCCACAGGCAACCGGAGATGCGCGTCGGGCCCGATGCAAGAAGGTAGCGGGCCCGACGAGCAACGCCCTACATCGCGTTACCCCATGAGGACGTTCCCTATGTCACAGCCGGATATTCACCTGTACACTGCCGCCACCATGAACGGTTACAAGCCGGTCATCTTTCTGGAAGAGGCGGAGGTGCCCTACGAACTGACCTTCATCGACTTCGGCAAGAAGGAGCAGAAGGCACCCGACTATCTCAAGCTCAACCCCAACGGGCGCATTCCCACCATTGTCGACCGAGGCAATGACGACTTCGCCGTGTTCGAGAGTGGCGCCATCCTGTGGTACCTGGCCGAGAAGTACGACCAGTTCCTGCCCAGAGAGGCCAAGGCCCGCAGCGAAACGCTACAGTGGCTGATGTTCCAGATGGGGGGCATCGGTCCGATGATGGGCCAGGCCATGTACTTCCAGCGCATCGCTGCTCCCAATGGTCAGGAAGAACCCTTCTCCATCAAGCGCTACGTGGATGAGTCCCGTCGCCTGCTGGAGGTCCTGAACACCCGCCTGGAAGGCCGCGAGTGGCTGGCGGGGGATCAGTACACCATCGCCGACATGGCGACCTACCCCTGGGCCCGCGCCTACGTCTGGGCCAAGGTGTCGATCGACGGTCTCGACCACCTGAAGGCCTGGTTCGAGCGGCTCGATGCACGCCCCCAGATTCAGAAGGCCTTGACCATCCCTAAGGCACAGCCCGCCTTCTGGGGTGACGCCGACGAAAGCGAGTTTCTCAAAGAAAATGCGGCACGCTTTTCCTCCGATGTCAGGAAGTGAGAGCCCATCACGGCTGCACGAGAATGCTTGACCGTGAACCCGTCAGGATAGTCGTGAGTGGCCTCACACTGGGAGTGTGAGGCCACTCGCTTGGCGCTCCACAAGCGCGTGGAGATCAACGATAAAGAGAGAGTCCCATGAAGGTACTCGTCTACCTCGCTCATCCACGACCTGATCGCTCAGAGGTCAATGCCACGCTCTTTCGTCAGGCAAGCAACGCCGGACATGTGACCAGCGTCGATCTCTATGCCACCTACCCTAGCATGGACATCGACATAGACGCCGAACAGCGGCGTCTCGTGGAACATGATGTTATCGTCTTTCAGCATCCATTCTATTGGTACTCCTGCCCAGCACTGCTCAAGGAGTGGATAGACCTGGTGCTGGAATACGGCTTCGCCTATGGCCCTCAGGGACAAGCGCTCAAGGGCAAGCAGGTGATGCATGTGATCAGCTGTGGTGCCGCTCGGCATGCCTACACTCAGGAGGGCTACAAGGGCGTCACGGTGCCCGAACTCCTACGGCCTTTCAAGGCAACATGGCAGCTTTGCCAAGTGGAGTGGCTGCCCCCGCTGGTGCTGTTCAATGCCGGCAGGGCGGAGGCAGATGGGCGTCTCGATGAGCACTGCCAACACTACCGTGCCCTGCTCGACCTGCTTCATCACACCCCTCTGCATGCCGCTCAGCTGAGCCGTCACGCGCTCTTTAATGACTACCTCAGCGACGCGCCTTTCGACACGAACCATGAGATGTCATCGGCCTCGTCCTTGGGATCATCTCCTTCTTTTCACTCACCGCACGGACGAAACTGATGGATTTACTGGCAGCGGGGTTCGTCTATCTGGCGGCGGCCGTTATCGCCGTGCCACTGACCAACCGTCTGGGGCTGGGATCGGTGCTCGGCTATTTGATCGCTGGGGTGATCATCGGTCCGCTCTTGGGGGTCGTGGGGCAGGAAGCCACCGAGGTGCAGCACTTCGCCGAGTTTGGTGTGGTGATGATGCTGTTTCTGGTCGGATTGGAACTTCAACCCTCCCAGCTGTGGGCCATGCGCTACCAGTTGGCAGGACTTGGGGGGCTCCAGGTCGTGCTCAGCACGGTGGCGATAGGCGGCGTGGCCTGGTGCTTCGGGCTTTCCTGGCAGAGTGCCTTGGCGCTCGGCATGATCCTCGCGCTGTCCTCTACGGCCATCCAGATATACAGGCAGCGATAGAGCTGAACAAATCAATTGGCTTAACTCTCAAAGAAACTTAAGCCTGCTACCAGACGAGTACTTTGAATGGATAAAGATTGATGAGCGTGCATGTTACTGGGCTTGGGGATGGCTAATGCTAACTTATCTCGACGAACCACCAGCCAATCCTGACGGAAGCAAATCGTACCCTCCTACAACTGAGTTCCAGAACAGCTTAACAAGCTTGCCTATCAGCTCCAAAGAAAGGTTTAATTCGATAGTTTATTTTTTCGACACTCGACCAGTAAATTTAGAACAAAAAAAGCAACTTATTGAGCACATGAAAAAAATATGGATAACGGTTTTGGACAACCCTCATCCATTGAAATTTATTGACCCTTCAAATGATCAACAGTGCACCTGGGCGTGGGAATACTTGCAAAAACATGGTTTCAGCATGCCCATTTTCAGCCCGACAAACAACAAAGAGCTATACCTTTCAGCCGTTGCCTCCATGGATTTATCTGGTGTTCATAGAGATACAAGAAGAATTTTCCTGATGAACATGAAAAAGGCATGTGATCAGAAAAAATATCGCGAGAAACTAAAAGGAAAAAAGCCTTTAAATACATTCATCAACGAAGATTCCAAGCAGAGACTGGATTGGCTAGCCAAGCAGCGCGGGCAAAATATAAACAAAACAATCGAGTGGCTGATCGACAAAGAATATGACAGTCATATTTGAGAATATTAAGCGGACCTCCCGGAGGAGTGCTCCAAGTAACGGCCCGCAGTCTCACCCTTGATGATCTCGATCTAGTCCTATGCCCTGCATGCATGCAGTTGTTCAGGCTCTGCAGGGGATAGAAGGCGAAATTGATCTCTGGGCCAAGGGTCGGCTACAGCCGAGGAGTGACAGGGCACCAATGACGTTGCCGAGGGAAAGGCTGGCACCTGACCCCGGCCCGCTGCCACAGATGGCGAAGGATGGCTCAAGGGGGGCTGAATGACACGGCCCCCCATTACAAAAACGATTGGGGGACTGAGCGGGGGACTGGGCATGGTCAGAAAAAAGAAAAAGCCGCTGAAATCAGCGGCTTATCTATATTCGGTGGCGGAGGGGGAGGGATTCGAACCCTCGAAGCCTTTCGACTTACACACTTTCCAGGCGTGCTCCTTCGACCACTCGGACACCCCTCCGCATTGTCATCCGCGCAGACTGACCTGCGAGAACGGCGCACATCCTGACACGATGGCCTGACGATTGCAAGCATGGATGCGCTTAACCCGTGATACGCTCGACAAAATCAGCAGGTTCAAGCGATTTCGGTGTCCGATCGCCCCGGACACAATGTCCCAGATAGAGAAAGCCCACGAGCTCGTCGTCCTGATTCAGCCCCATCGCCTGATGGACATGCTGATGATGGGCAAAGCCGCCGGTACGCCACATGGCACCCAGCCCCTGGGCGTGCGCGGCATACAGCATGGCATGGGCCGCACACCCGGCCGAGATGACCTGTTCGATACGCGGCACCTTGTGATCGACCTTCACTGCCGCGATCACGGCAATCACGACAGGCGCACGCAGGGGTTTGCTGCGCGCCTTATCGAGCGTTTTGTCGCTGACCTCCGGGTTGTCTGCCAGCTCGGCCCCTGCAAACAGCGACCCGAGCGTCTCTCGACCCTGCCCGCTGTATTCGATAAAGCGCCAGGGGCGCCGCTCACCGTGATCCGGGGCTCGCAGGGCGGCGCGGTAGATCAGCGTCATCTGCTCGGCCGTCGGCTCGGGCCCTTCCAGACTGGCGTGGGACTGACGCTCCAGCAGCAGTGTCATGGCATCCATCTTGCTCTCCCGGCTCACTGGCGCATCAGGCGCAGTGTCTTGATCGGTGCCTCGCCGGGCAGCGCCCGCCAGGGGCTGATGTCCAGCCCGCCGCGGCGCACATAGCGCGCCATGACCAGCAGCTGGTCCGGCTCGGCCTCGCGCAGGATATCCATGAACATGCGCTCCACACAGTGCTCGTGGAACTCCTGGTGCTCGCGAAAGGAGATGATATAGGCCAGCAGCGCATGATGATCCAGCGCCGGGCCGCGATAGCGGATCAGCACACTGCCCCAGTCGGGCTGCCCGGTGACCGGACAGTTGGACTTGAGCAGATGCGAGTGGATGGTCTCCTCAACGATGTCGCTATCGGTGATGATCAGCTCCGGGTCGGGCTGATAGGTATCGACCTCGACGTCAAGATCGTCCAGACAGAGCCCGGGCAGCCGTCCGGGGGCCAGCGCCATGTCATCGACGCCGAACAGCGTGACCTCCACCTCGGCATCCACCACCCGCGACAGATCCTGTCTGAGGATGCGGCGCACCTCGACCGAGGAGGCAAACCGGGTCTGGTTGAAGCTGTTGAGATAGAGCTTCCAGGACTTCGACTCGATCAGATACGCCGAATCGGCCGGCACCCGAAAGCGCGCGATGGCCACCACCGGCTTGCCGGTCGGCGTCAGCCAGGAGAGCTCAAAGGCCTGCCACTCATCCTCTCCCTCGAAGGGAAGATCATCCTCATCCAGATCCAGCGACGCCCGGTTGGCACTACGCGCGATGGGATACAGCAGTGACGGGTCGTACTCGGTGATGTAGGCACTGGTGTGTCCCAGTGGCGCATCCTTCAGGTCGTCGCTCATGATCAGCTACGCAGCCCCTTGCCACGGCGCAGCAGCCATATGGCCGCGGAAAAGAAAATCGCGATAAACACCGCAATGGCTCCGACAGCTGCGCCAACATTGATATCGGAAACGCCAAGAATACCGTATCGGAACGTGTTGACCATATACAGAATCGGATTGATCAGGGAAACGTTCTGCCAGAACTCCGGCAGTGTATGGATCGAATAGAACACGCCGCCCAGATAGGTCAGCGGTGTCAGCACGAAAATGGGCACGATCGAGATATCATCGAATTTCTTGCCCAGCAGCGCATTGATAAAACCGCCGATGGAAAAGAGCACGGCAGTCATGATCACGATCAGCGTGGTCAGAATCGGGTGCTGGATATTCAGATCGGTGAAAAACAGCGAGACGGCCGTCACGATAATGCCCACGGCCAGACCACGGGCGGCGCCACCAATGACGAAGCCTGAAAGCACCAAGGCGTTGGGCATCGGCGAGATGATCATCTCCTCGACGCTGCGCTGGAACTTGCTGCCGAAAAACGAGGACGCCACGTTGGAGTAGCTGTTGGTGATGACCGACATCATGATCAGACCGGGCACGATATAGTCCATGTAATCGACGCCATCCATCTGACCGATGCGCGACCCGATCAGGTTGCCAAAGATAATGAAATACATCGTCATCGTGATCGAGGGGGGCAGCAGCGTCTGGGGCCAGATACGCATGAAGCGACGAATCTCGCTGCGCACGATGGTCCACAGCGCCACCATCATCTGTCGAGCGTTCATCAGCGAATGCCTCCCTGCTGCCCTGCTTCTGTCTTGCTGCCTTCCACCATGCGCACGAAAAGCTCCTCGAGACGATTGGCGCGATTGCGCATCGAGACCACCTCGATGTTCTGCTCGCTCAGGCGCGCAAAGGCGTCGTTGATACGCTGCCCCTTGTCGATCGACAGCGTCAGCTGACTGTCATCAAGGCGTTCCACATCAAAACCTTCGATGGCCGGGCACTGCGCCACCGGCGAGGCCAGGTCCAGCACGAAGGTCTCGCGATTGAGCTGTCCGAGTAGCTCCCGCATGCTGGTGTTATGCACGATTTCACCGCCATTGATGATGGCGATGTTGCGACACAGACTCTCGGCCTCTTCCAGATAGTGGGTGGTCAGGATGATGGTGGTGCCTTCCTGCTCATTGATGCGCTTCATGTACTCCCACATGCTGCGGCGCAGCTCGATATCCACCCCGGCGGTGGGCTCATCGAGAATCAGCAGTCGCGGGCGATGAATCAGGGCGCGGGCAATCATCAGGCGTCGCTTCATGCCGCCGGAGAGCATGCGAGCGGCATCATGGCGCTTGTCCCAGAGACCGAGATCCTCCAGCAGCTGACGGGCGCGATCCTCGGCCTGGCGCCGCGGAATACCGTAGTAGCCGGCCTGGGTCAGAATGATGTCCTCAACCTTTTCAAACTGGTTGAAGTTGAACTCCTGGGGCACGACGCCGAGATAATAGCGCGCGCGGGCAAACTCACGATCGACGTCGATGCCGTAAATGGACACCTCGCCCGCCGTCTTTCTTACCAGCGAGCTGACCACACCGAGCGTGGTGGACTTGCCGGCCCCGTTGGGACCCAGCAGCGCAAAAAAGTCGCCCTGAGGGACTTCCAGATCGATGCCCTTGAGGGCGTGAAAACTATTGTCGTAAACCTTGGTCAGGCCTCTTATGGAGAGGGCAGCATGCACAATCAGAACTCCATGACGATCGAGGGTATCGCCGCGCATGAACGCACCGACAGGTGAGATATTTCACCCCGTGAAGACAGGGCAGAAAAGGCGGCGATGAAAGACGCCCGACAAGGGGCGTTGAAATGAAAGCACCCACTGCCAAAACGCCATCACTGGACGCTGACAGGGATATCTGTTGCCGGGCAGCAATGATAGTCGAACGCAGCGCGGACAGCACTGTTCAACCACAAAAAAGAAAGCGCTCGCCCCTGCCCTGTATGAACAGGCACGAATCGATATACCAGAGCGGAATATGAGAAGACTATCGAAAGCCGCGAAATGGCGTCCCGTAGGGGGTTCGAACCCCTGTTACCGCCGTGAAAGGGCGGTGTCCTGGACCACTAGACGAACGGGACGTATTGGCGCGAGCAGAAGGAACCGATCAGAACTGCCTGTCGGGCAGTGATTCGGATCATCTGATCCCTGCTACTGAAAATGGAGCGGGAAAGGAGATTCGAACTCCCGACCCTCGCCTTGGCAAGGCGATGCTCTACCACTGAGCTATTCCCGCTTGAAACAAGAAGTGGCGTCCCGTAGGGGGTTCGAACCCCTGTTACCGCCGTGAAAGGGCGGTGTCCTGGACCACTAGACGAACGGGACGCATTTGGGCGAAGAAGGAAGATCGACCGGGCTGGCGTCCAGCTCACGACCCATGCTACCTGACCTGCGCTACCAAAATTGGAGCGGGAAAGGAGATTCGAACTCCCGACCCTCGCCTTGGCAAGGCGATGCTCTACCACTGAGCTATTCCCGCACCGGTCATCGATGATAAGCGAAGTGGCGTCCCGTAGGGGGTTCGAACCCCTGTTACCGCCGTGAAAGGGCGGTGTCCTGGACCACTAGACGAACGGGACGTGACTGCCTCGCCTCACCGAGTGGCGCGCATATTACCCATGCCTTCCGGGCGTGTCAAGCATGTGACAATAATCAAAATCATTTTTGCCGATTCCTGTTGCCATGAAGCAAAACGACCCGTCGTTGCCCCAGGCACTGCCCTGGCGGTCTGATATCTGGCGCGTTTTTTGCATCGAATGACGCTCAATCAACAAGACACAGGTGCCCGATGTCCTTTACGCGTCGCAGATTTTTAAGCGCGACAGCCGCGTCCACCACGGCCGGGCTGACCATGGGATTTCCGCGAATGAGCAATGCGCAGCCTCAAGATGACCAACCGGCGCCGGCCACCACAGACTTTCAGCCCGATGCCGCCTTCAACACCCAGCGAAGCTACGGCGGTGGCAGCTGTGTCGCGCCGCACCGCCTGGCAGCCAGTGCCGGGCGCGACATCCTCAAACAGGGTGGCAACGCCATCGAGGCCATGGTGGCCGCGGCCTCGGCCATTGCCGTGGCCTATCCGCACATGAACGCACTCGGCGGTGACGGTTTCTGGCTGATCAGTGAGCCCGGCAAGGCGCCGGTGGCCATCGATGCCTGCGGCAATGCGGCCGGACTTGCCAGCACCGACTTCTACGCCGGGGCATCGAGCATTCCCGAGCGCGGCCCGAAGGCGGCCCTGACCATGGCCGGCACCATCAACGGCTGGCAAAAGGCGCTCGATATTGGTGCAGACTGGGGCAAGCCCCTGCCGTTGAGCACCATTCTGGACGATGCCATCCGTTACGCCGAGCAGGGCATTGCTGTCTCCCGAAGTCAGGAAGCGCTGGCGCGCAAGCATTTCGAGCGTTTGTCGCAGAGCCCCGGCTTCAACGACGCCTTTCTGCTGGATGGTGACATACCGCGGGAAGGACAGCGTCTGCGCCAGCCACGTCTGGCAGCCACGCTGCGACGCCTCGCCGATGCCGGGCTTGATGATTTCTACCGTGGCGAGCTGGCCCGGAGCATGGCCCGGGACCTCGAGTCGCTGGGCAGCCCCCTGCGCCTGCAGGACTTTCACGACTACCAGGCACAGGTGGTCACCCCGCTGGAGGTCGAACTGCAAAACGCCACGCTCTACAACCTGCCGGCCCCGACACAGGGCATGGCCTCGTTGATGATTCTGGCACTGTACGAGCGGCTCAATGTTGACCAGGGGGAAGGCTTCGCGCATCTCCACGGTCTGGTCGAGGCCACCAAGCGCGCCTTTTTGCTGCGCGATCGATATATCACCGAGCCGGGGCGCATGACGATGGATCTCCAGACGCTTTTGAGCAGTGACCGTCTGGACCGCGAAGCCGCCACCATCGATTCGCAAAGGGCCATGCCCTGGCCGCACACGCCCGAACCGGGCGACACCATCTGGATGGGCACGGTCGACAGCGAAGGCCGCTCGGTCAGCTTTATCCAGAGCCTGTACTGGGAATTCGGCAGCGGCGTGGTTCTGCCCGAAAGCGGGGTACTGTGGCAGAACCGGGGCGTCAGCTTCTCTCTCGATCCTGACGATCTGCGCGCCCTCGCCCCGGGTCGCAAGCCGTTTCATACCCTCAACCCGGCGCTGGCCCGCTTCCGGGACGGGCGCACCATGGTCTACGGCACCATGGGCGGTGAAGGCCAGCCGCAGACACAGGCGGCCATTTTCTCGCGCTACGCCCTGCACGGCATGCCCCTGCAACAGGCGATTGCGGCGCCACGCTGGCTTCTGGGGCGCACCTGGGGAGAAAACAGCACCAACCTGAAGCTCGAATCGCGCGTCTACACCCCGCTGGTGACCGAGCTCGAACAGGCCGGCCACGATGTCGAGGTCCTGCCCGACACCTTTACCGATACCATGGGCCATGCCGGCGCCATCGTGCATCACCCGGACGGCCTGCTGGAGAGTGCCCACGACCCTCGCAGCGACGGCGGCGCCGCGAGCCTGTAGACCGCTGTCTGCCATTCACCCTTGCGCTGAAAATGCCGGCCTGCCATGTCACCGCCGCGAACTGGCGTACGTCGGTCTATGCTGTCAGGATATCGGCCTGTCCGGGCAGCCGTCTGGCTGGCATGAACAAGGACCGAGGAGGACATCATGGACAAGGTACACAAAAGCGACAGCGAATGGCGCGAACAGCTCACCAACGAGCAGTATCGCGTGACCCGTCAGGCGGGCACCGAGCGCCCCTACACCGGCGACTATCAGGTGGAGCCGGTGCAGGGCATCTATCACTGCATCTGCTGCGGGGCGCCGCTGTTCGAGAACGAGCACAAGTTCGAGTCCCACTGCGGCTGGCCGAGCTTTGACCGGCCGCTGGCCGACGCCGCCGTGGAAGAACACACCGATGAAAGCCACGGCATGCGCCGCATCGAGGTGACCTGCCGACGCTGTGACGCCCACCTGGGCCACGTCTTTCCTGACGGTCCGCGCGACACGACCGGGCTGCGCTACTGCATCAACTCGGTGGCGATGACCTTTCACCAGGGCGAATAACCCGCCCTCCCTGTTGCCCGGTAAAGCGCTTCGGCATCGATGTCTGACGGGGTACACTGCGTGACCACTCCCCCTGGTGGCGCACGCCGTGTGCCCCTTCCACTGTATTGCAACAGGAGAGACCCATGCTGGGCTGGTTCCCGGGACACATGAACAAGGCCAGACGCCAGATCAGCGACGCCCTGCCCGAAATCGATGTGGTTATCGAGGTGCTGGACGCGCGCCTGCCCTACTCCAGCGCCAATCCCATGCTGGGCGATCTGATTCGCCACAAGCCGTCGCTGAAGCTGCTCTCGCGCGCCGACCTGGCCGACCCCGACAGGACCCGTGAGTGGATCGAACACTTTGACGCCCGGCCCGATGTGCGCGCCATGGCCGTGGTCACCACCGAGCCCCGGCAGCTCAAGCCGCTTTACAAGCTGTGCCACGAACTCGCCGGTCATGTCCGTGACGACCGCGACGTGCGCGTGATGGTGATGGGCATCCCCAACGTGGGCAAGTCCACCCTGATCAACACCCTGGCCGGCAAGAAGATTGCCAAAACGGGCAACGAACCGGCCGTTACCAAGCGTCAGCAAAAGATTCGCATCGGCCAGCGCATCGCCCTGACCGACACCCCCGGCGTGCTCTGGCCACGCATCGAGGACCAGAACAGCGCCTACCGCCTGGCCGCCAGCGGCGCCATCCGTGATACCGCGCTGGAATATGTCGATGTGGCCTCCGTCACTGCCCTGTCGCTGGCCGAGCGCTACCCCGAGGCGCTCCGGTCGCGCTACAAACTGGACACCCTGGGTGATACCGGCGAGTCCATCGTACGTGATATTGCCACCCGTCGCGGCGGCCTGCGTGCCGGCGGCGAAGTGGATCTGCATCGCGGTGCCGAGGTGCTGCTGATGGATCTGCGCGGCGGCAAGCTCGGGCGCATCACACTTGAAACCCCGCAGGACATCGCCGATGAGGAGGCGCTCGAGGCCATGCGTGCCGAGCGCGAGCGCTTCAACCGCGGCGAGACCTTTCCCGACGATGACACCCCGGCCGAACCGTCATCCTGACGCCGTGACACAGTGATGGCATCCCGGGCAGACAGCGCGGTATGCTGAAGTGACAGGCCTTTTCATGATGCCTGCCATCTTTTGTGACCGCGGCAGATACGCCGGCCGGACCGACGGCTGCCTTCTTTCATTTCAGCGGACCCCTTGAGCAGCATGACCACGCCGATCAAAAAATCCCACAAGCTAGACCACGTCTCCTATGACATTCGCGGTCCGGTACTTGAGCACGCCAAACGGCTCGAGGATGAGGGGCATCGCATCCTGAAGCTCAATATCGGCAACCCGGCGCCCTTCGGCTTCGAGGCACCGGAAGAGATCCTGCAGGATGTCATGCGCAATCTGCCCACCGCCCAGGGCTACTGCGACTCGAAGGGGCTCTATTCGGCGCGCAAGGCGATCATGCAGGAGTGCCAGCGCAATCGCGTGGAAGGCGTGGGCATCGAGGACATCTATGTCGGCAACGGCGTTTCCGAGCTGATCGTGATGGCCATGCAGGCCCTGCTCGATGACAGCGATGAAGTGCTGGTGCCCGCCCCCGACTATCCGCTCTGGACGGCGGCCACCAATCTCGCCAGCGGCCAGGCGGTTCACTATCTCTGCGACGAAGCTCAGGGCTGGGAGCCGGATATCGAGGATATCCGCCAGAAGATCACGGCGCGCACCAAAGCGATCGTGCTGATCAATCCCAACAATCCGACCGGCGCCGTCTACTCCAGAGAGGTGATCGAAAACGTGCTGCAGGTGGCACGCGAGCACGGCCTGATCGTCTTCTCCGACGAGATCTACGACAAGATCCTCTATGACGGCGCCTTCCATACCCCGACGGCCTCTCTTGCCGATGATCTGTTGATCATCACCATGAACGGGCTGTCCAAGAGCTATCGCTGCGCCGGCTTTCGCGCCGGCTGGATGATTGTCTCGGGTGAAAAGCGTCATGCCCGGGACTACATTCAGGGGCTGGACATGCTGGCCTCCATGCGCTTGTGTGCCAATGTGCCGGCACAGCACGCCATCCAGACGGCGCTGGGCGGCTACCAGTCGATCAATGACCTGGTCCTGCCCGGTGGCCGGTTGCTGGCGCAGCGCGACGCCGCCTGGGAGAAGCTCAACGAGATTCCCGGTGTCAGCTGCGTCAAGCCGCGCGGCGCCCTCTACATGTTCCCGCGCCTTGATCCGGCCATGTACGACATCAAAGACGATCAGCAACTGGTGCTCGACCTGCTGCTCGAAGAGAAGATGCTGCTGGTCCAGGGCACGGCGTTCAACTGGCCGACGCCCGATCACCTTCGCATCGTCACCCTGCCCTGGGCCGATCAGCTGGAAGACGCCATCGACCGGCTGGGACGCTTTCTGGCCCGCCGCCGCCAGGCGTGATCACCTAAACGATGCTTAAGGCGCAATTGAAACTCCCGGCGACAGCACTTATCTAAGGGCTGTCGTCGGCGACCCTTGCAGTCCCGATGGACGCACCCCCGATTGACGTATCATTCCAATGGAGACCACCGGTCATGATGAGGATCGTCCTCTTTCTTGCCACCAACCTGGCAGTAGTGCTGGTGGCAAGCATCACGCTGCGCCTTCTGGGCGTGGAGAGTTATCTCGCCGGCAGCGGGCTCAACCTGACCTCGCTGCTGATTTTCTGTTTCGTGTTCGGCATGGTCGGCTCGCTGGTATCGCTGCTGCTGTCCAAAAAGATGGCCAGGTGGAGCACCAAGGCGCAGATTATCGAGCGTCCGAGCAATGCCAACGAGCAGTGGCTGTATGACACCGTGGCCGAGCTGTCACGCGACGCCGGTATCAAAATGCCCGAAGTGGGCGTTTTCCCGGCACAGCAGGCCAACGCCTTTGCCACCGGCTGGAACAAGAACGACGCCCTGGTATGCGTCTCGGCCGGCCTGCTCAACCAGATGCGCCCCGAAGAGGTGCGCGCCGTGCTGGGCCATGAGATCGGTCACGTGGCCAACGGCGACATGGTGACCCTGTCCCTGATTCAGGGCGTTTTGAACACCTTCGTGATGTTTTTCGCCCGCGTCGCCGCTCAGCTGATCGACAGCTTCCTGCGCCGCGACGATGACGGTGGCGGACTGGGCTTCATGGGCTATTTTGCCGTGGTCATGGTGCTGGAGGTTGTCTTTGGCCTGGCCGCCTCGGTGATCGTTGCCTGGTTTTCGCGCTATCGCGAATACCGTGCCGATGAAGCCGGGGCAAGGCTTGCCGGCAGCGGCGCCATGATCAACGCGCTGGCGCGGCTCAAGGCGCAGCAGGAGATGCCCGACCAGATGCCGGACTCGCTGACCGCCTTTGCCATCACCACCGGTCAGACCCGCAAACTCATGGAAAAGCTCTTTGCCAGCCACCCGCCGCTGGATGATCGCATCGCCGCGCTGAAAAAGGCGGCCTACCAGCAGTAATATCACACCAGATGCATGACGAGAGCCCGCCCCATGGCGGGCTTTTTTATTAGCTTTTGCCCCGCGGTACTCCTTTGGGGAAGTTTCCCTTCCAGCTTTTACCACTCACACGCCAAAGGTCTGATTGACGAGCCTACCTGCCGAGCGCCATATAGCGTTCTTTATTTAGATAGATCGGTCTATACAGGAGAGCCGCAACATGCCCGCTTCGCGACGTGATCACCTGCTGGCCGTGGCCGAGCAGCTCTTTTATGAGGAAGGCTTCCACGCCACGGGTATCGATCGGGTCGTATCAGCGGCCGGCGTGGTACGCATGACGCTCTACAACCACTTCGGATCGAAGGAAGCGCTGATTCTTGCCGTGCTGGAAACGCGCCACCAGCGCTTCATCGCAAGTCTTGATGCCGCGGTATCACTGGCACCTGCCGGCCAGGCCACAAGGGCACTGGTCGAAGCGCATGGTCGCTGGCTGAAAGCCCATGGTCAGCAGGGCTGCATCATGCTCAAGGCGATGGGGGAGTTTGCCGAGCACAGCCCCGCCATTCACGCGATGGCCGTTCAGGCCAAAAACGACCTTCTACAGCGCCTCGAAGCCGCCGTGACCCGTGACGACATCCCACATGGCCCGAACGTGGCCCGACGCGTTTTCACGGTGCTGGAAGGCAGCAACGTCACAGTAGCGCTGATGGACGTGACAACGGCCCTGGCCGATACGCAGGACATGATCGACATGGTGCTGTCAGCGCCCGTGAGGACGCCGTCATGAGGCCGCTGACCTCGGTGGGCATGGCCCTTCTGGGCAGCGGCATCATTGCCATCACCTACGGTCTGGCGCGCTTTGTCTTCGGGCTGTTCCTACCCTCCATTCGCGACGAGATGACCATCGCGCCCACCATGGCGGGCGTGATCGGCGCGCTGCCGTTTCTGAGTTTCGTGATGGCCATCATTGTCGCCCCCGGCATTACCCGCTTTCTGGGCGTGCGACAAACGGCCGTGACGGCGACGGTGCTGGCCACGGCCGGGCTGATCATGATTGCGCTGGCCCCCTCCGCCCCGGTGCTGGCAGGCGGCGTGCTGGTCTGCGGCCTCAGCACGGGGCTCTCCTCCCCGGTGATGGCCGAGGCGGTCTATCGGATCGTGCCCGCCAGCCTGCGAGGACGGGTCAACGCCATGACCAACGCGGGTACCAGCGTGGGCATCGCCTTTGCCATGCCGGCCGTGCTGATCTGGGCAGAAGCGTGGCGCAGCGCCTATATCGGTTTTGCCGTGCTGGCAGCCCTGGGCGCGCTGGGGGCGCTTTACTATCTGCCGCGGGAACAACGCAATCAGGATGCGCCGCAGCGGCGGGCCGCGCTGTCATCAGTGGCGCGTGAACAGTGGCTGGATATTGGCCGTCTGAGCGGGCTGGCAGCTCTGATGGGCATTGCCAGCGCCGCCTACTGGGTATTTGCGCCCGACGCCGTCATGACCGGCGGTGGCATGGCGGCCCATCAGGCGGCATGGATGTGGCTGGCCGTGGGTCTTGGCGGTCTGGCGGGCGGCAGCGTCGGTGATCTCATCGCCCGCTTCGGGGCGATCGCAACGCATGCCGGCGGTCTTGTGGTCATTGCCGCAGCCCTGGCCCTGCTGGCGCTGGACCCGGGCAATCTTTTACAGGCCCTGCTCTCGGCGGCGCTGTTCGGCGCCGGCTACATGACCCTGACCGGCTTCTATCTGGTCCGCGGCACCCAGATCATGCTGGACACCCCGTCGCTTGGCCCCATTCCACCGCTACTGGCGACCTCGGTCGGCCAGGTCGCCGGCTCGCCGCTGGCCGGCTGGCTTGTCGGCGGTCAGGGGTATAGCGCCACCTTCACGATGCTGGCGCTTTTGAGCCTCTTCGTCAGCGTGCTGGGCATACGTCTGTTGCGCGTCAATGGTTGACCCACGGGTAACGGGAGGCCCTTGCCGCGATCAGAATCCTTTCGGGCCGTGGGCCGGTCCATCAAGTTGAGGAGAAATGATGCCATCAAAATACCGGAACGCCGACATCATTCGGCGTCCGGCATCAGACCGCTGCGCTTGAATATGGCACGAGCGCAGCGGTTCGATCGATCAGGATTTGCGCGGGGCGCGAATGGCGAAGCCGGCACTTTCCAGCACCTCCCGAACCGCCCCGGCACTGTGTTTGAGCTCCACTCGCAGGGTGGAAAACTCGCGACGCGATGGATATTCGCGCCGCATCAGATCAAACCCTTTCGCCATGCCGTACTGACGTCGATAGCGCTCGAACAGCAGTGTATCGCGGCGTACGTCATAGCAGGTCCGCGTACACAGCAACAGCGCCTCCTGCGGCGGCGCACGTCGGGAGATGGCAATACGGCGCAGCCAGTTTTCGGGCTTGAGCTGACCCAGCCGCTTGCGTACCGGCAGCCCGAAATGGCGGCTCATGGCCTGATAGAGCATTTCGGTGCCGCGCAGCTTGCCATCCAGGCTGTAGCCGGCAATATGGGGCGTGGCAAGGGTGGCCAGGCGATAGAGCGCTTCATCGATATCGGGCTCGTTTTCCCACACATCCAGCACCGCGCGCAGATCCGCGTCGCGCTCCAGCCGTGCCTTCAGTGCCCGACCGTCCACACAGTCGCCGCGCCCGGCGCTGATCAGGATCTGATCGCTGCGCAGCGCCTCGATGTGCTGCTCGCCCAGCAGATGCTGTGTGGGGTGGTCGCCATCCCGAATCAGCGGGGTATGGACGGAGACCACATCGGCCTGCTCGATCAGTGCCTCGAGACTGATGAATCCGTCACCGCCCTCCTGTTCGGCCCGCGGCGGGTCGCAGACCAGACAGCGAATGCCCAGCGCGCGCAGCCGCTCGACCAGTCGCCCACCAACGTTACCGGCACCGACCACGCCGACCACGCGATCGGTCAGCGCCACACCGTCCTGCTCACCGAACAGCAGCAGCGTCGAGATCACATAGTCACCCACCGAGTCGGCATTACAGCCCGGAGCGCTGGCAAAGCCAATGCCCTGATCCGCCAGCCACTGCTGATCCACATGGTCGCAGCCGATGGTCGCGGTGCCGACAAACCGCACGCGCGAGCCGGACAGCAGCTCGGCATCCACGCGGGTGACTGAGCGCACCAGCAGAATATCGGCCTGTCGCACCTGCTCGCGACTCATTTCACGGCCGGGCAGCCGTACCAGCTCGCCGTGATCTTCAAAAAAGGCCTCGGCCAGCGGAATATTCTCATCTGCCACAATACGCATGATTCAATCGATACCTGCACTGCCGTGAATGAATGGACGCACCGGCTCACGGACCGCTGCCGATGTGCCCTGCTTTGTCGAAACGCCCGTGACCGTTACAATCTGCGCCCTGTTGGCGTCAATGCCGGGTCTCTCCGGCCCTTTTCGCACTCAATACTACACAGGAGCGCTGCCGTGATCATCCGCTGGGAAAGCGAGCATGACTATGTGCTGGTCCATGTTCATCAGGACATGTTCGGCGACTGGATCTTTGTCCGCGCCTGGGGGCAGACCGGCACCGCCTACGGCGGCATTCAGCACGCCCTGGCCGAGGACTATACCCAGGCCATGACCTGGGTGAGCGATGTGGATCACATCCAGCGTCTGCGCGGCTTTACCAAGGTGCTGGAAACCAGCGACGACGATGCCCCGGAAGCCCGGGACGCCGTGCGCCAGCTCTCTCTGCTGGACGCCCACTAGCCGTTTCGATGCCCGATCCGATAGACGTGATGAATGTCCGGACGGCGCTCGAAGTCCGGGTCCAGCATCTGTTTTGACAGCGCCTTGACGTCAAAGCGCTCGCCAATGCTGTCATCCAGTTGAAAACGCCGCAGGTTGTTGGAAAACAACAGTGTCCCGCCCGGTGCAAGATGCGCCATGGCGCGCTCGATCAGGTGGCCGTGATCGCGCTGAATGTCCAGCACGCTGTCCATCTTCTTGGAGTTGGAAAACGTCGGCGGATCCATGAAAATCAGATCAAACTGCGGCCCCGACCTTTCAAGCCAGGCCATGCAATCCTCGCGCAGTAGCCGATGGCGCGACATGTCGAGCCGATTGAGCCGGAAGTTATCCTCTGCCCAGCCCAGATAGGTGTTGGACATGTCGATGCTCAGGCTCTCTTTTGCCCCGCCCAGGGCGGCCTGAACGCTGGCCGTGGCGGTGTAGCAGAACAGGTTGAGCACCCGCTGGCCGGCGGCGTTTTCGAACAGCCAGCGGCGTACGGGCCGGTGATCCAGGAACAATCCCGTATCGAGATAGTCGCGCAGGTTGACCCAGAGTTTCGCACTGCCCTCGTGGACCTGAAAACGCTGCCCGGTGCTGTCGCGGCGCTCGTACTGGGCGCGCCCTGATTGACGCTCGCGGCGCTTCAAAAAGACATGATCCGCCGGCACGTTCAACACTTCCGGCAGCACGCCCACCGCCTCCAGCAGGCGCCGCTCGGCCTGACCGGCATCGATCGAGCGCGGGGCGGCGTACTCCTGCACATGCACCCAGGCACCATAGAGATCGATGGCCAGCGCATATTCGGGCATATCGGCATCATAAAGCCGGTAGCACTCCACGCCCGAGCGCTTGAGCCATTTCGACAGGCGCTTCTGATTCTTTCTGATCCGGTTGGCAAACATCTGTGCGCCGGCCGAGTGGGTTACGGCGCCGGCGTCTTCGCGCTCCGGCGCTGCTTCCTGCGGCGTTTTCTCCGGCCGAGCGCGCTCGTGGACGTCAATCAGCAGAAGTTTGGTGTCCAGACTGCCATTCTTGAAGGCGTACTGGCGGTGGGCCTTCATGCCCAGCCGATGGCCGAGCTTCGGGTCACCGGTCAAAAGCGCCACCGACCAGCCGGCGAAATGCTCGCGCAGCAGCGCGCCCAGCCCCTGGTAGAGACTGATCAGCGCCGGCAGCTCGCCAAGACGCTCGCCATAGGGCGGATTGGTAATGACAAGACCGGGCGTCATGGCCGGCGGCGCCGAGAGCGCATCGCCCTGTTCGAGATGGACCAGCGCCTGCACCCCGGCGCGCCGGGCGTTGGCATGGGCCGCCTCGATGGCGCGCTGATTGTGATCACGCCCGCACAGGGTGAGCCGGCAGTCGCGCCGGCCGACGCGAGCGCGGTGGGCCGCCTCACCATGAACCGCCTGCCAGAGCGTGTCGTCATGGGCTGCCCAGCCGTGAAAACCGGATCGCTCGCGATGAAGATTGGGCGCCACATCACAGGCCATCAGCGCCGCCTCGATCAAAAGCGTTCCGGAGCCGCACATCGGGTCGAAAAGGCTCTCACCCTTTGCTGCACGCGCCGGCCAGCCGGCACGCACCAGCAGCGCCGCGGCCAGATTCTCCTTGAGCGGCGCACTGCCCCCCTCCAGCCGGTAGCCACGCAGATGCAGACTGTCGCCGGAAAGGTCGATCCCCAGCACCAGCCGTCCACGGTGCAGGTGAGCATACAGACGCAGATCGGCCGCCTTCGGATCGATGGTCGGCCGCGCCAGACCGTGATCGGCAAAGCGGTCGACCACGCCATCCTTGACGCACTGCGCCCCGAAACGGGTGTGGCGAATCTGCGCGCTTTCGCCATGAAAATCGACGCGCAGGCTGGCATCGGACGCGATCATGCGCTCCCACTCGATGCTGTTGGCGGCCGCGGTCAACGCGGACGCATCTTCAACCTCTTCAAAGCGACCGGCCACCAGGATGATGCGATTGGCCAGGCGCGACCACAGACACAGTCGATAGAGCCCCTCTCTGGTGGCCGTGCCGTGCACGCTGGCCACGCCGGTACGCTCGATGGTTGCCCCCAGCGCGGTCAGCTCATCGGACAGCAGGGTTTCCATGCTGCGCGGGCAGGTGGCCAGAAAGGCGTGTGCCTCATGAGCCGTCGCCGGGGTCGATTCAGTGCTGGTAGGCATCATGCGGTGTCATATTCCTGCAAAGATTAATAAGTGATTTGCTTAGATGAAAACGATTTTCGACAGCATCCTGCGGCTGCTGTAAAGGTATAGGGGTAGCTACGAAAGATCGCACGATCGCTGTCAACCTACGACCCCCGGGGTAGTGGCACCGCCGCCGCCACGGGATAAAACACTATTTTGTGTGACGCGAGGTTATCCAATGAAAAGACAGAAACGTGATCCCTCCCAGAAAGCCTATGTCAGTGGTTACAAGGCCGGTGTGACCGGACGCTCCAGAGATGACTGCCCCAGTCATGGTATCGAGATGCGCGAGTCCTGGATGAGCGGCTGGCGTGAAGGTCGTGAAGCGCAATGGTCCGGTATGACAGGGGTCTCGGGTCTGCACGTTAATCCGATGGCATCAAGGTGATTTGCCCTCGGGACCATTGAATCCATCGCATGACATGACATCCGGGTGCGCGGCCAGTGCACCCGGCCTTTTATGGCGCCGCTGCCTGCGCCCCGGCGTCTGCCGGACGATGCTCCTTCAGCGCTCTGGCGCACTGCTCCACCAGCGCCGGCCCCTCATAGATCAGACCGCTGTAAAGCTGAACCAGATCGGCCCCGGCCCGGTGCTTTTCCAGCGCCACCTCACCGCTGTCGATGCCGCCCACGCCAATCAGGGTGATGTCCGGCAGCTGCTCGCGCAGGCGCCGGACGATTCTTGTCGACGCGTGTCGCACCGGGCGCCCTGACAGGCCGCCGGCCTCGTCGGCATGGGGGCTGTCCGTGACGTCATTGCGGCTGATGGTGGTATTGGTGCCGATGACCGCATCGATATGGCAGGCCCGAAGACACTCCGCCACCAGATCCGTTTCCGGCTCGCTCATGTCGGGGGCAATCTTGACCGCCAGCGGCACCTGACGCCCCTGACGCTGATTGAGCGCCTGATTCTCCTGCTGCAGCGCGGACAACAGGCCATTGAGCTGCTCGCCGAACTGCAGGCTGCGAAGCCCCGGCGTGTTGGGTGAGGAGATATTGACGGTTACATAGTGGGCGTGGGCATGTACCGCATGCAGACAGGCCACATAGTCGTCCACCGCCTGCTCGACCGGTGTGGTCAGATTCTTGCCGATGTTGATGCCGATCACGCCGTCATAACGGCTGCGCACCACGTTGGCCACCAGTTGATCAACGCCCTGGTTGTTGAACCCCATGCGGTTGATGATGGCGCCGTGCTCGGGCAGTCGGAACACCCGTGGCCTGGGGTTGCCCGGCTGCGCCCGGGGCGTCACCGTGCCGACCTCCACAAAGCCGAACCCCAGCGCGCCCAGCGCATCAAGGTGCTCGGCATTCTTGTCCAGCCCGGCCGCCAGGCCGACCCGATTGGCAAAGCGAAGCCCCATCAGCGTGACGGGATCCTCGACGGGCGATGCTGCCAGCGCACGCGATACATGCAGGCGGTGCGCCAGATCCAGCGATGACAGCGTCAGGCCATGGGCCGTTTCAGGATCGAGACGAAACAGCAGCGCACGAGCGGCCTTGTACATGAACGACAAATCCTTGAAAGCGGATGGATCCGGCCCGGGGCAACCCCCGGGCCCTGCAGGCAAGCTCAGTTGCCGGGCTGCTCGATACGCAGCGTGAAGTTATTGGCCCCGCCGCGTACACCGCCGAACTTCTGGCCGCGCACGCGGACGCTGTAGATGCCGGGTGTCAGGGACTCACGGATGTGGAAATCGCCCTGGAAGCCGCTGCCGCTGTCACTGGCCACCACGTTGCCATCGCTGTCGACAAGCTCACCGGAGATGCGGTAGTTGCCGCTGCTGTCCATCGTGAAGCTGTCAACGGTGACAGTACCGGCCGAGACCACCTCAAACTTGAGCACTTCACCGTCGGTACGGATGGGGACATCGCGCAGGATACGCTCGCGAATGGGGGAGGCGTTTTCGTCTGCCGGCGTCGACTGCGCCGGGCGCGCGTCGCTGGCCCCGCTTGTCGCCACCTGCTCGCTGTCGCGGGCGGTATTGACGTCACCCTGTCCCGCCGTCAGACCGTCGCCCTGCTCGGCCGTGACCGACT
Source organism: Kushneria sp. AK178 (assembly GCF_053903105.1). Classification (NCBI taxonomy): domain Bacteria; kingdom Pseudomonadati; phylum Pseudomonadota; class Gammaproteobacteria; order Oceanospirillales; family Halomonadaceae; genus Kushneria; species Kushneria sp. AK178. The sequence goes on from NZ_CP096381.1 coordinate 2,417,718, forward strand.
GCGTGGCTTCCTCCAGCGCGCGACCGGACGGACCGGGGTCGGGCTTCGGGGCATCGGGCGCTGCCGTCTTGCTGGCGCTGCGCTGCGAGGCACCGGTACCGGCGACAGTGGCATCGCCCTGAACGGCGCCATCGCGTCCCAGTCGCGCCGGCGCCTCGTCCTGGCTGTCGGCGCTTGCCGCGCTGGCGCTGCCCAGTCGCTCGATGCGGTTGGCATCGGCCAGCCCCTCGCCGCGCGTATCGGCACCGGCGCGCTGGACCGACACGGTGACGGACTGGGTCTGATCGCGCGCCGGACTGCGGCTCTGGCCGGTAATCACCACGTGATAGGTGCCCGGCTCGAGCTGATGGCGCATCATCAGCCCGTTGGTCTGGTTGTTGCCGCTGGCCGTGGCCAGTGTCTGCCCCGTCTCGTCGCGCAGCTCGGCGTTGACCTCGTAACGCCCGGAGGTGCCGTGAAAGGCGCGCGCCTCGATCAGGTAATCGCCGCCCTGTCTGACGTCGAAATCGTGCGATACCGGTTTCGATCCCAGATAGATGGACCGGCTCATGGAATCCGTATCGCGCTGCAGGGCCCCGGAGATATCAACCTGGCTTGCGGCCTGCTCCGCGCGCTGCAGGGCCGGGCTTTTATCCGCCAGCACATGGCCTGACATGACGCTCAGTCCCACGCCCATCCCCAGCGTCAGATACAAGATCGTATGTTTCATGATGTCTCTCGTTGGAAGGATCCATTGATACCGATGCAGACAGCAGGTGCGATATCAGCCACTCGACAAAACGGCCACAGCATAACAAAGCCTGCGTATTTGGCGATGCTTTTGACTAGCCCATCCGTATCGGCATCCCCGCATACAGCAGCTGGCCGTCGCCCTGCATGACGACGGCGTTTTCACCGAAAAAGGCGCCGCTGGCGGACACATGGTCCATGGTCATCAGCGTTTTCAGCGGCTCGCCGGGCATGGCGATATCGCCGCTGCACTGGTTGATGGTGGTAATGCGACAGCGCTCGCAGGGCTTGCAGAGCCACAGCGACAGGTTGTCGCCTTCAAGCGTTGTGCTCTCGTGCTCGGCAAAGGCGGGCGTACCCTCGATCACGATATTGGGACGAAAGCGTGACATCGGCAGCGTCGGCAGCGAGCGCGCCTCGAGCCGTGCATTGAGCGCTGCCAGCGACGAGGTGGCCGCCACCAGCAGCGGATAACCATCGGCGAAACCGGTATGGGCCACATGATCGCCCAGTCGCTCCGGGCTGACGCGGCGCCGATTATCGCGGGGCACCCGCTTGAGCCTGACGGGGCGTTCGAAGAAGTCGCTCAGCCAGCGGGCCGCCTCATCGCCCTCATCAAGGCCCTGACACTCGCTGCCAAAGATGCGCACCCGCGACGGCGCGACATCCGGCGGTGTGAGCGCAATGAACAGATGGCGTCGGTCGGGCGCTCGAAGCACGAGATGGTGCTCATCCAGGGCAGGCACCAGGGTCGCCATGCGCGCGCAGCTTCGCTGGGTGATGAACTCGCCCTGCTCATCGGTGATGACCCAGCGCCGATCATGGATCAGGCCTTCGGCCGTCAGGACCGACCGGGATAGATCGATACCGGCCAGCGACTTGACCGGATAGATATGCAGCGAGCTGATACGAGACGTCATGGCTCACCCTCCGGAATCAAAACAACAAACGGCAACCCTAACACAGGAAAACGCCGCCCCGTGGGGCGGCGTTGGGTCGAATGACGGGCAGGCGCAGGCCGGTCCGTTCAACGTCAAACGCCGGACGGCGGGCGCTCGGCGAGCTCTCCCAGCGCGCGGACGGCGACGGTGAAGAGCGCATAGCCCAGCTCGTCGGTGGAGTGCACCTCTTCCAGCAGCGCACACCAGCGCGCGACAGGCGCCTTGTGCTGCTGCATCCACTGCTCGACGCAGCTATCGGCCGTCTGACACTCATCATTGCGCAGCACGCTGGCCGTCAACATGAGTTGCTGGCGGTCCAGATCATCACGAAGCGATTCGCGCGCGATCGTCTGCCAGCTGTCGTTGACCTCGAGACGATTGACCTGCTCCAGCATCCAGGGCAGCGACAGCCGCTCGCCGATGAGATGGTAGGTGCCGGCAACGCGCTCCAGCGACACGTCGGTCAACCGCGCCGTATCGATGATGCCAAGCCCTGCGTACAGGCTCTCGGTTGTCGCCACACGCTCGGCAAGCGATTCGGGCACTCCGGCCTCGATGTAGCGATCGCGCAGCGCCAGACTCTGACGCTGGGACTCGCCCTGCAGCCTGTCCCCGATATTCTCCCGTAGGCGCTCGAGCTCAGGCGCATACTGCTCGACCACGCTTTCGGCGTCGCTTTGCATGTGGTAGCGCAGGAAATAGCGCGTCGCGCGGCGCAGCAGGCGTACCAGCGACAGCATCATGTCGTACTGGATATCGGTATCGACACGGGTATCCAGCGCCTCGATCTGCTGCCACAGCGACTCCAGCCCAAAGCTGTCGCGCGCCATGACATAGGCCCGGACCACCTCGCCGGCACTGGTGCCGGTGATGTCCATCAGCCGTCGCACGAACGAGATGCCCATGTGATCGATGACATCGCCGGCGATCTTGGTCGCCACGATCTGATGGCGCAGCCGGTGATTAATGATCTCCTTGCCATAACGCTCGACCAGCGTGGCCGGGAAGGCGCGCTCGGCATGGTTGACGACCCCCGGCTCGCCGGGCACCTCGGACTCCACCAGCATGCTCTTGAGATCTATCTTGGCATGCGAGATCAGTGACGAGAGCTCCGGATGGGTCAGTCCCTCCCCGCGTTCGGCGCGCGCGGCAAGCGTGGCGTCGTCCGGCAGGGCTTCCAGCTCCCGGTCGAGCTGGCCGGTCTCTTCCAGATCGCAAATGAAGCGTCGGTAGGGCCCCAGATTTTCCATCGACAAAAGCCGTGACAGCGACAGCGCCTGGGTCTGGCGGTAGTTGTCATTCACCACCAGCTCCGCCACCTCATCGGTCATCTGCGCTAGCAGCTCATTGCGCTGCTTGCCGGTCATGTCGCCCCGCTCGACCACATCGTCCAGCAGGATCTTGATGTTGACCTCATGGTCGGAGCAGTTCACGCCGCCGGCGTTATCGATGAAGTCGGTATTAAGACGTACGCCATGCTGGGCCGCCTCACGACGCCCCAGCTGGGTGACACCCAGATTGCCGCCCTCACCGACCACGCGACAGCCCAGTTCGTGGCCGTTGACCCGCAGCGTGTCATTGGCCTTGTCACCCACATCGGCGTGGCTCTCTTCGCTCGACTTGATGTAGGTGCCGATACCGCCGTTCCAGAGCAGATCCACCTGCGCCTTCAACAGCGCATTGATCAGCTCGGCAGGGGCCATGCGCGACGCCGTGAGGCCAAAGCGCGATTTCATTGCCTCGGTAATCTCGATCGACTTGGCATCGCGTGAAAACACCCCGCCCCCTTCGCTGATCAGGGCGGTGTCATAGTCCGCCCAGCTCGAAGTGGCCAGCTCGAACAGGCGCTGGCGCTCCTTGAAGGAGGCCTCGCAGTCGGGCTCGGGGTCGATGAAGATATGACGATGGTTGAAGGCCGCGACCAGCTGAATCTTCTCGGAGAGCAGCATGCCGTTGCCGAACACATCGCCGGCCATGTCACCCACCCCGATGACGGTAAAGGGGTCCTCCTGGGTGTTGACGCCCAGCTCGCGGAAATGGCGCTTGACGGCCTCCCAGGCGCCACGGGCGGTGATCGCCATGGCCTTGTGGTCGTAGCCGTTCTTGCCGCCGGAAGCGAAGGCATCGCCCAGCCAGAAGTTGTATTCGCGGGCCAGGGCGTTGGCGATATCGGAAAAGGTCGCGGTGCCCTTGTCAGCGGCCACGACCAGATAGGGGTCGTCATCGTCATGGCGCACGACATGCTCGGGCGGCACGACCTGCTTGTCGACCAGGTTGTCGGTGATATCCAGCATGCCGCGGATCAAAAGCTGATAGCAGGCAATACCCTCCTTCTGGATCGCCTCGCGGCTGCCGTCCACCGGGGGCTGCTTGCAGATAAAGCCGCCCTTGGCCCCGCTGGGCACGATCACCGAGTTCTTGACGTGCTGCGCCTTGACCAGCCCGAGGATTTCGGTACGAAAATCCTCGAAGCGATCCGACCAGCGCATGCCACCGCGGGCAATATTGCTGGTGCGCAGATGCACGCCTTCCATGCGCGGCGAATAGACAAAGATTTCATACAGCGGGCGCGGACGCGGCACGTCACTGATCCGGCGCGGCGCCAGCTTGAAGGAGATGTAGGTTTTGGGGCCACCCTCGGCCGCCGGCTGAAAGTAGTTGGTGCGCAGCGTGGCGTCGATCAGCTCCATGTAGCGACGAATCAGCCGATCATCGTTGAGGCTGGTCACCTCCTCCAGATAGGCCTCGATGCGCTCGCGAACGCCCTTGAGTCCGTCGTCATCCAGCCTGTCCTGCGGGTCGAACCGGCCACGGAACAGCTTGACCAGCTCCCGGGTAATGTCGGCGTGCTGGGTCAGGGCGGTGGCGATATAGTCCTGGGACAGGCCGAAGCGGATCTGCTTGAGATAGTGCGCATAGGCCCGCAGCATCGCCACTTCGCGCCAGTCGAGCTTCGCGGAGATGATCAGGCGATTGAAGCTGTCGCTTTCGGCCGCGCCCGACCAGATGCGTCTGAAGGCATCGATGAAGTTGTCCCGCATGCCGTGCAGATCGACCCGCTCGCGCCCCGAGGTCTCCAGATTGAAATCGTGAATCCAGACCGCGCTGTCGGCGCGCTCGATCTCATAGGGGCGTTCGCTGATGACCCGCAGCCCCATGTGCTCCAGCATGGGCAGCACATCGGAGAGCGGGACCGGCTGATCGTGATGAAAGAGCTTGAGATTGACGTCGCTTTCGTGCTCGAGCTGACGATACAGGCTCAGACCGATCGAGGTCTCGCCATCCAGGCCTTCCATGTGGCCAATATCGTAGATGGCGGTACGCGGCGTGAAGTCTTCCCGGTAGCTGCTCGGGAAGGCGTCACGATAGCGCTCCATCAAACGGTTGGCCGGCTCCTCGCCGTAGCCTTCCACCAGCGCCTCGTGCAGATCGTCGCGCCAGCCACGGGCGATGGCGACCACCTTCTGCTCCAGCGCCCGGTTGTCGTACGTCACCGGCTTGTCGTGGTTGAAGCGCAGGATCAGCTGAATGCGGGCCAGCACCGATTCGGAGAGATAGGTGTTGAAATCGCCGAAGCTGGCATCGAGCTCTTCGCAGAGCATGTTCTGGATACGCATGCGCAGATCGGTCGAGAACACATCGCGCGGCACGTATATCAAGCAGGAATAGAAACGTCCGGAGCGATCCTCGCGGATGAAAAGCCGTACGCGGCGACGCTCGCGAATGCTGAAGATGCCCATGGCCGTGCGACAGAGCTCCTCCGTGCCCATCTGGAACAGCTCATCGCGGGGGTAGACCTCCAGAATCTGCTGGAGCTGCTTGCCGTTGTGCCCTTTCGGATCGATCCCGGAGGCGCTGAGCACGGTGTCGATCTTGCGGCGCAGCACGGGAATATTGACCGGGCGCTCATTGTAGACCGACAGCGTATAAAGCCCGAGGAAATGCCGCTCGCCGATGACATCGCCCTGCTCGTTGTGACGCTCGACGATGATGTAGTCCGGATAGCTGGGACGATGGATGCGCGAGGGCCAGGCGCTCTTGGCAAAGGAGATCAGCTCGGGAATCAGGACATATTCTCCCTGCTCCGCATCGCTGTCGTTGAACTGCTGGGGCTCTTCGCTGTAGCGCGGGCTGTTGAGCGTCAGTACGCCGAGCTCGCTGCCGCTGACGCGGACCAGCTGTGAATGGCCGTCCCGGGTCTGAAGCTCGTACTCTTCAAAGCCCAGAAAGGTAAAGTGATCATCCAGCAGCCAGGCCAGGAAGTCACGCGCCTCGTCGACATCGCGCTCCTCGACCACCCGGGGATGTCGCGTATTCATCTCCTCCAGGGCATCGCGGGCCTGATCGCGCATGGCATCGAAGTCGGAGACGGCGGCCCGGACATCGGTCAGTACGTCCTGGATATTGTCCCTGAGCTCGTTGAGCATGGCCGGGTCGGAGTGGCGATCGATCTCGATATAGATGATCGATTCACGCTCCGACGGGGCATCCTCGGCGCGCGGCGGCGTAAAGCGCACCAGCCGCTGGCGCTCGTCACGCTCGCTGGCCATGACCGTATTCAGGATGGCATGGACGGTAAAACCGCAGCGGTTGAGCTCGATACGCACCGAATCGACCAGAAAGGACATGTCCGGACTGACCACTTCCACGACCGTATGCGTCGACTGCCAGCCATGCTCTTCATAGTCGGGGTTGAAGACCCGCACCCGGGGTCGGCCGTCCTGCTCGCGCTGCTGCAGGAAAAACCAGGTGGAGAGCGTGGCGCCGTAGAGGTCCTCGAAATGGCGCTCTCGCAGATCCTCATGACTGGCACCGGCGTAATAGTGGCGCGCAAAGGCGCTGATGTTACGCGCCTGCTCGGGCGCCAGGCGCTCGTCCAGCAGCGCCTCGAGCGCCTTGAAAAAGTCTTCCTTGTTGTCCGGCACTGTACTCTGCATCGGTTCTCCTCGCGTCCCGAAAATGCCTGTGCATCCTGAAGGGGATGACCATCGTGACATCCTAGTTCAGCAAACGCTTTATCCCTACTGTATACGCATTTTTATCATGACCCATGACCAGGCGACATGGGCAGGTACCCGGCAATGACATGATCGGCATGGCAGCCCCCGAAACGCATCGGCCCCGCCGTGGCGGGGCCGGTCGACCATTCACCCGGTATTCTCAGCGTCGCTTGAGCAAAACCCCACACTCGCAGTGGTTGGTATAGGGAAACTGGTCAAAAAGCGCAAAGCGGTGGATGGCATGCGTTTGACCGAGCTGTTCCAGATTGACAGCCAGGGTGTCAGGGTTGCAGGAGATATAGACAATCTCGTCGAAACGGGCGATCTGCTCACAGCTGTCGGCATCCAGCCCGGCCCGTGGCGGATCCACGAGCACGGTCGAAAAGGCATGCGTGTCCAGCGCCATCTCGCTGACGCGCCGCCCGGCCTTCTCTCCCGACAGCGCCTGAGCGAACTCCTCGCTCGACATGCGGGTCACGTGGACATTGTCGATATGGTTCAGTACCAGATTGTGTCGGGCCGACGCCACCGAGGTCCGCGAGATCTCGGTGGCCACCACGCGCCGGAAATTATCCGCCAGCGCAATGGTGAAATTGCCGTTGCCGCAGTACAGCTCGACCAGATCGGTGCCGCGGCGCCGGCCATGGTCGCCCTGCGTCACCTCTCGGGCCCAGTTGAGCATGCTCTCGGCAATATCGGCGTTGGGCTGGGTAAAGCTGTTTTCGACCTGCTGATAGCTGAAGACGCGTCCGGCCACGGTGAGGTGTTCGGTGACCGACTCGCGCGTCAGCACCCGACGCTGCTTGCGTGCACGGCCGATAATGGCGACATCCAGCGTTCTTTCGAGCTCGCCGGCGGCCTGCTCCCACTCGTCATCGAGCTTTCGATGATAGACCAGCGTGATCAGCGCCTCGCCCTGTCGGGTGGTCAGATATTCGACCTGGAACAGGCGATGACGCAGCACGGGCCGGTCACGGATGGCGTCGATCAGCTGCGTCATCAGGTCATTGATGCGCCGGCTTGCCACGTCATACTGATCCATGCGCACGGTCTGTTTAACGCCGTCTGCATCGGTCTCGAACATGGCGTGAAAGAGATCGTCCCCCTCATGCCAGAGGCGAAACTCGCAGCGCATGCGGTAATGACTGGCCGGGGAGGCGAACACCTCGAGTGCCGGCGCTCCAAAACGGGCAAACTGATCGACAATGCGCTGGCGCTTGGCCTCCAGCTGCACGGAGTACTGGTCGGGATCAACGACGGGTACGCTCAATGTGAAATACCTGGTCCGGCCGTTGTGACAACGGTCATGATAAAAGAGCTCGCCAGTGTAGCGCCTGCCCGGCGCAGCTCAAGCCCCGCTGGAGTCCCCCGCTCTCGATCACACCGTCCTGACACTGCACTGCCCTGACAAAAGCGGTAGACTCCAGGCGCCCTTTTGGCTATACCTCGATCGACAAGTCCACGGGCATCCCGATCCCTACAACCATTACGCCTTCCGATTTCAGGAACTCGATATGCTGACTCTTCTCAAGCGGTACTGGATGCTGACAGCACTGGCAAGCGCTGCCGTTCTCATGGTGATTTTTGCCGCAGCCATCCCCCGCAAGCCGGAAGCGGGCCTTGATCATCCCCACTTTCCGGCCATCGAAAACTTCGGCGGTATTGCCGAGCGTCACGACACGGTAGATGTCCCCGACCCCGACAAGCACTATCGGGTCATCTTCGATGTGGTCAGCGGAAGCGATGATCCGCGCACCATCAATCCGGGGCTGATGCGCGTGGCCCGCGCCGTCAATATCTTCGCCGATGCCGGCGTGCCGCTGGAGAATCTGGACTTTATCGCCATCATCCACGGCAACGCGACACGCAGCGTGGTGAACTCGGCGCTGTATGAGAAGTGGTTCGGGTTTGACAATCCCAACGTGGCGCTGGTCAGCGCCCTGACCGAGGCAGGCGTTCATGTCCGGGTGTGTGGCCAGGTGCTCGACCACTGGAAAATTGCTGACGACGAGGTCAATGAAGAGATCGACATTACGCCTTCAGCGCTCAGCACACTGGCGATTTATGGCAACGAAGGTTACGCCTACGAGCGACTGTAGGCATCTGCCGGGGGATGATTCAAAAAAGCGGGGCGGCATCTCAAGGCCGCCCCGCCCATGTCCCTGCCATCGCCCACTCCGAATGCAGGGCTTCGGCGTTCGAGCACTCAGGCCACTGCCGGCCGAATCTCGCGAAACTCGGCGTAGAGGTCCGGATACTCCTGTTGCAGGCGTATCAGCCGCGTACGGGCCTGCAGCGGTAGCGTATCGCGCAGCTCCACGTATTCGTTTTCATCGAGGCTGGCATCCAGCAGCGGGAACAGATGCTCACGCTCCATGCGCAACACATGACGGTGCGCATCCAGATAGGCCTTGAGGCGCTCACAAAAGAGCGTCATGGGCATAATGGCGTCCATCAGGATATAATCGAGGTCCTCGCCCAGATGCTTTAGACGCTGCCTGAGTTCGCGGTATTCACCAGCCAGCGCGTAGATCTCCTGACCGGTCTGCGCACCACGCTCGGTCAGACGATGACCGCAGAGCGTCTCCAGTGGCACGATATAGTCATCCATATAGTCCATGATGTAATCACAGGCTTCCCGCATCAGGCGAAAGCTGGGGCGCTCTCCGGTCACAAGATAACGATGCTGCAGCGATAGCACATGAAGCAGTCGAGCCATGTGTGCATGATCCTGACGAAGCTGAGTCAACTTGAGCATGGCGGCGTCTCCGGCAAATTTGACGAGCTACCAGTCTTGTGCTTTTTGGCATCCATCGCCACTTACTTTGGTCGCATACCGGGCTCACTGAATGTAATACCCGCCACAGCAAGCCACGCCCGCAACAGCGCCTCTGCGGCCATGATCCCGCCATGGCGGGCATGAGACGGCAGGGCCGGTTCGATCATACTTTCTCATGATGATCCGGCGCTGCGTCGATGCGTCGCAGCCTGATCCAGCTCCTCCAGCCACTTGAGCTTTTCGGCGATACGTTTTTCAAGCCCTCGATCCACCGGCTGATAGTAACGGGTGCCCACCAGCGCTTCGGGGAAATAGGTTTCACCGGCCGCGTAGGCATGCGGCTCATCGTGGGCATAGCGATACTCCTGACCATGCCCCAGCGATGTCATCAGGGAGGTGGGCGCATTGCGCAGATGGACCGGAACGTCGTGCCCGGTAGTCGAGGCCACGTGGGCGCGCGCCTGATTGTAGGCCACATAGGCGGCGTTGCTCTTGGGGGCGCTGGCGAGATAGAGAATCGCCTGGGCGACCGCCAGCTCGCCTTCCGGCGTGCCCAGACGCTCCTGCACCTCCCAGCCGTCGAGCGCCAGCCGCAGCGCCCGGGGGTCGGCATTGCCGACCTCCTCGCTGGCCATGCGAACGACCCGGCGGGCAATGTAGAGCGGGTCCGCCCCACCATCGAGCATGCGACAGTACCAGTAGAGGGCGGCATCCGGGGCACTGCCGCGCACTGACTTGTGCAGGGCCGAAATCTGGTCATAAAAGAGATCGCCGCCACGGTCGAGTCGGCGGGTACTTTCGCCCAGCACCTCTTCGATGACGGCCTGCGACAGCATCGGCGCCTCGCCCTCGCGCTCCGCTTCGGCCATGTCCGCAGCAATCTCGAGCAGGTTGAGCGCCCGCCGCGCATCCCCGTCCGCCGCCTGCGCCAGCAGATCGCGCACATCGCTGGAGGCCTTGATGCCGGCCTCGCCCAGCCCGGCAGGCTCGACCAATGCCCGGTCGATCACCTGACGCAGTTCCTCGATACTCAACGGCTTGAGCACGTGGACGCGCGCCCGCGAGAGCAGTGCATTGTTGAGCTCGAAGGAGGGGTTTTCGGTGGTGGCGCCGACAAAGGTGAACACCCCCTCTTCGACCCACGGCAGGAAGGCATCCTGCTGCGCCTTGTTGAAGCGGTGTACCTCATCGACAAACAGCAGGGTGCGCTGGCCGGTCTGGCCACGCTGCTGCGCCTCGAATGCCGCGGCACGGATCTCCTTGACCCCCGCCGAGACAGCCGAGAGCGTGGCAAAGTGCGAACGGGTGTAGCCGGCAATCAGCCGCGCCAGCGTGGTCTTGCCCACCCCGGGCGGCCCCCACAGGATCATCGAATAGAGCTGATCCCGCGCCAGCGCCCGCGCCAGGGGGCGATCCGGCCCCAGCAGGTGTGACTGGCCGATGTAGTCTTCCAGCCGGGCCGGACGCAAGCGCGCCGCCAGCGGTTGCCCGGGCGGCGCGTCACGATCAAACAGATCACTCATGAGAAAGGCACCCTTGTGCAGGTCATGCCGCCATCATGACAGATCACGCGGTATCCATCAGGTGCCTTCGCGCATTACGTCGGCCCCCTCGGGAATCTCGAACTGAAACTGCGAGGCGCTGATGTCGGGATTGACCTCGATATTGCGAAACGAGATTTCGGTGCGCTGGCCGGTGCCGTCAGTGAGATCGATCCCCGACAGGCGTTCGTTGTTGAACACCAGCTCAAGCGATTCGAACAGCGTGTCATTGGAGCGCGGCGACAGCGCGAAGAACTCGGTGGTGCCCTGCTGACGACGCGACACGTTGTAGTTGTCGGTCAGTTCATTGGCCTGCCCTGACAACAACAGCGCCGGCGTATGCGTCACGCGTTGATCCAGCGGGCGAATACTGACCTGCTCGAGGTCGGGATCATAGAGATAGACCTGCTCCCCGTCGGAGACCACGGTCTGACGATAGGGGTCGGAGACCTCCCAGTGGAAGCGCCCGGGGCGCGACAGCCACATGTGGCCGCTGGCGTCCTGCATGCTGCCACCACCGCTGGCGATGTGCTGATTGAAATCGGCGGAATAGGTTCTGAGCGGCTCGAGCAGTGAGGTCAGCCGCTCGGCATCATCAGAGGCCGCCTGAGCCGGCAGTGTCATGCAGGCCGCCATCAGGGCAGCGCCCGTCAGCCCCAGTTTACGGGCAAGGCTTTTACGGCCATGAGTCATCAGTGTCATTGAAACATCCTGTCCTTGTTGGCAGAGCGTGCCGTGGTGTCCCTTTGACCTGCCACCAAAGGGCAGGTTCTATCGGCCGCCTCGCTGAAACTTAAGATTCAACGAGACGGCATGGATAGCACCGTCAGTGCGACGGTGGTGACGCCAGCACCTCTCTGGCGCCGTTGCTGCCCATGGAGGACACCACGCCGGCCATTTCCATGGCCTCGACGAGTCGGGCTGCTCGGTTGTAGCCGATCTTGAAACGACGCTGGACCGATGAGATCGACGCGCGCCGCGACTCGGTCACGTAGGCCACCGCTTCATCGTAAAGCGCATCCTGCTCCGGGTCGTCATTGCTTTCGCCTTCGGCCTCGAGGCCTGCCAGGGCATCGGCAGAGACCCCGCCGGAGAGGATTTCATCGATATATTCGGGTTCGCCGCGACGCTTCCAGTCATCGACCACGCGGTGCACTTCGTCATCGTCCACGAAGGCGCCATGCACGCGCATGGGAATACCGGCACCGGCCGGCAGATACAGCATGTCACCATGACCCAGCAGATGCTCGGCGCCACCCTGATCCAGGATCGTGCGCGAATCGATGCGCGAGGAGACCTGGAAGGCCATTCGCGTGGGGATGTTGGCCTTGATCAGACCGGTCACCACGTCCACCGATGGCCGCTGCGTGGCCAGAATCAGGTGGATGCCGGCGGCACGCGCCTTCTGGGCGATCCGGGCGATCAGCTCTTCGACCTTTTTGCCCACGATCATGAACATGTCGGCAAATTCGTCGATCACCACCACGATATAGGGCAGCTTTTCGAGCACCGGCGGCTGCTCATGCATCTCCCAGGGCTGCGGCTCCCACAGCGGGTCGGCGATCTGGGCGCCGGCCTCGGTGGCCTCATCGATGCGGGCATTGAAGCCGGCCAGATTGCGCACGCCCATGGCCGCCATCAGCTTGTAGCGCCGCTCCATCTCGGCCACACACCAGCGCAGCGCATTGGCGGCCTCCTTCATGTCGGTGACAACCGGCGCCAGCAGATGCGGAATGCCGTCATACACCGACAGCTCCAGCATCTTGGGATCGACCATGATCATGCGCACTTCATCGGGCGTGGCCTTCAACAGCATCGAGATCAGCATGGCGTTGACACCCACCGACTTGCCCGAGCCCGTGGTACCGGCCACCAGCAGGTGCGGCATCTTGTTCAGATTGGCCACGACCGGGTTGCCGCCGATATCCTGACCCAGCGCCACCGTGACCGGCGAGGCGGCATTTTGATAGACGTCGGAGTCGAAGACCTCGCGCAGGCGGATCATGGCCCGGTTGGGGTTGGGGATCTCGATACCCACTGTCGGCCGCCCCGGAATGATTTCGACCACGCGTACGCTCTTGACCATCAGCGAGCGCGCCAGGTCCTTGGCCAGGTTGCTGATCTTGGAGACCTTCACCCCGGGCGCCGGCTTGATCTCGAAACGCGTGATGACAGGCCCCGGCCAGGTATCGACGACCTCGGCCTTGACGCCATATTCGCGCAGGCGCACTTCCAGCAGCTCGGCCATCTCCTGAAGCTGCTCTTCGGTATAGGTCGGCTCGTGGGACGACGGCGGGGTCAAAAGCGACAGGGACGGCAGCTCGCCCAGTGGTTCATCGTCGGACTCGTGTGCCGGACGCTGGGTCTGCATCTGCTGCACGGTCCAGAGCGTGGGGCTGTTGCTGTCTTCATCGGCGCGGGACTCGAGTGCCCCGGCCTCCTCGACCGGCGCATGATCGGCAAGGCTTTCGTCCCGTGCCGGGCGCGGCTCGTCTGCCTGACCCGACGCTGACGACGGTGCTGAAGCCTCATCGGGAGGCTGAACCAGCGGCGCCGACTCGCTCGCGTCCGACCGTGGCGGCACCGGCCCTGCCTGACGAGGATCGTTTTCTTCCTCGAAGGTCAGCGTCGACGCAGCGTCCGGCTCTGCCGGCGCCGTGACCTCTTCCCGCGCACTCAGCGGCGTCGAGAGCTCGGGCTCGTCGTCTTCCCAGCTCAGTACCGGACGGTCCTGCTCCTGCATATCGTCGACGAGCGGCGCCGCACGCTCATGGGACGGCTCGGCTTCCTCCAGCGTCATGTCATCCGATGCGGGCGCCGCAGGCTCGGTTGGCGCCGATGAAGGCACGCTCCGATCGCGCGGCGCATCGGCCGGCGTCGCATGAGGGGCCGGTGCTGACGGTTCAGGCGATGGCGCTGCCGGGGACGCCGGAGTGTCTTCGTCATCCTCGGGCAGGTGCGGTTCGGGAATCACTTCCGGAATGCGCCGACGCGTGACATCGCTGTTTGGCGGCGCGGCGGCCCGGGGTGTTTCCATCGGTTGCTGTGGCGACCCGGCGGGCGTCGGGGCATCCGCTTCGGCACCGGCGTCGTCCACGTCCCGTGACGGCTCTGACGTGGCGACGGTGACGGGGGCTTTCTCCGGAGCATGCGCCGGCGGCTCATCGACGCCGAAGGCCCGGTCGGACTCGGCCCGGTCAGCGGAGACGGCCGATGAGGTCGGCACTGCCGGTGCGACGCTGGCGTCGGCGCGGTGCATCTCGTCATCGTCGCTCTGCGCCGGCTCGTCAGCGGCCTCCGGCGCGGCCACGTCTCGAGCGCTCATCGCGGTGCGGCAGTCGGCGGTAGCGGCATGCGACGGCGCAGAGGGCTGCTCATCAAATCGGGGGTGACGCACCGACGACGTCTCGTAGGGCTGCTCCCAGGGAATATCATCATCGTCGGTGCGCATGCCGGCCACCGCGCCGGGCAGATCATCAGCGTCATCATGACGCCGCTGATGCGTCGTGGCCGCCGGTTCGTCGTCATCTTCAAACGGCGCGTCATCATGGTCGTCGTGACGACGGCCGGGCATGAAACGGGCCAGCAGACCGGTACGCTCGCGGCGGGGACGCGCATCCTCGCCATCAGCCCGCAGCGTTGTGTCGGTGTCATCGTCGTCATGGCCGAAATCAAACTCATCTTCTGACTGAGCGGCAAGATACGCCTCGCGACGCTCCCGGGCCATTTCGCGACGGCGCTCGCGGAGTCTCGAACCGGCACTGCCAAGCTGCGACCCCGCCATGCCCAGGCGACGCGCACACCAGCGCACGCCACGCCAGATGCCGTTGCCCATTTCATCGATGATGGAAAACCAGGACATGCCGGTCAGAAGCGGCATGCCGCACAAAAAGGCCGCCAGCGACAGCAGCGTGGTGCCATGACGGCCCACCATTGACGCCAGCGCAGCCGACACGCCCTCACCCACGATGCCGCCCGAGCCGTAGGGCAGATCGTTGCTGGCATCCTGAAAATGCAGGGCGCCCACGTTACAGGTGGCCACCATCACCAGCAGCAGCCCACCGCCGCGCACGGCCAGCGCCGTCGGGTCCCAGACGACATGGGCTTCTCTGGCACGTATCAGCCGCCAGGCGCCCAGGCCCAGCATGCCGGGCGCCCACAGCGCACTGGCCCCGAACAGGGAATAGAGGACATCGGAAAGCCACGCCCCGACGGGCCCCATCCAGTTGGTCACCTGCTGATCGGGGCCGCTGTGCGACCAGCTGGGATCCGCCGGCATGTAGCTGAAAAGCGCCAGCAAAAGGAAGGCGCAAAGCGCCAGCATGACGATGGCAACCCCCTCCTTGGCAGCGCCCTGCAGTCGGGCACTGAAATGGCGGGCGTTATCACGGGCTTTGGTTACACGCTGTCGGGAGCGCTTCATGGTGGCGCTTTGACGCGTTGTTCGCGGGCTGGCGCCGCTTTTGCTGCGACGAGCCTGTGACTGTGACTGTCTGGTCTTGCTGGCGCTCAACGGCCATCCCCCCTGCACTCATGCGAGTGTTATGGCTGTACTCTGATGAAGCATTCGAAGGCCTGATAAAGGCATATTGGCAGGGTAATGACCTCGGGTCACACCCTGCCAGAGGCAGGTATCATACCTGGAGATGATGGTACGGCACAGACCCGGCAATTGCAGCCGGGAAATCGGAGGAAATATCAGGCCGGCAGATGAAAGACCCGCACGACCTCGCTGAGTTTGCGCGCCTGCTCGTCCAGATGGCCTGACGCGGCAGCCGACTGCTCGACCAGCGCAGCATTGTGCTGGGTGGTTTCATCCAGCGTCGCCAGGGCACTGCTGACCTGCTCGATGCCTTCCAGCTGCTCTTCGCTGGCACGGCTGATTTCGTTGACAATCACGCCCAGGTTTTCCATTCGCGTGGTGATCTCCTCGATCTGCTCGCCGCTTTGCTGAATATGGGCGCTGCCGGTAGTGATCTCCTCGACGGTATGTCGAATCAGCTGACCGATATCGGCAGACGCTTCGCTGCAGCGCACTGCCAGACGACGGACCTCATCGGCCACCACGGTAAAGCCGCGACCATGGGCGCCGGCACGCGCGGCTTCCACCGAGGCGTTGAGCGCCAGCAGATTGGTCTGAAAGGCGATGCCATCGATGGTGGTAATGATGTCGGACATCTTCGAGGCGGTGGCCTCCAGATCGCCAAGGGTGGTCACGGCACGCTCCAGGCGCTGCTGCCCCTCTCGGGCCGAGCCAACCACCTCTTTGGCCATGCTGTCGCCCTGCCGGGCACGCTCGGTATTCTGGCGTACGGTAGCAGTAAGCTCTTCGATACTGGCCGCCGTCTGCTCGAGACTGGCCGCCTGACTTTCGGTTCGGCGCGACAGGTCCATGTTGCCACTGGCAATTTCACCCGAGGCGTGGCCGATGCTTTCCACCGACTGCCGAACGCGACCGACAATATCGCGCAGCCCGTCGCTGATGCCGTTCATCGCACCGACCAGCGAGCCGATTTCATCCCGGCGATGGCTGTCAAGACGCTGCCTGAGATCGCCGTTGGCCAGATGGCCGGCCATGCCCTGCACGCTGGCCAGAGGGCGGCTCAGACTGCGTCGCAGCATGACATACACGCCCAGCGCCGCCGCCAGTGCCAGCCCCAGTGCGATCAGCAGGAACCGGTTACGCGCTGCGGCAATCTGGCCGTCGATATCATCATTGATGGCCGTGGCCGTGACGATCCAGTCCCAGTCGGGGTATTGCATGAAATAGGTCGTACGGTCGGCGTGTTCGCTATCGGCCAGCCGGTATTCAAATATTCCCTGCTGTTGTTGAAAGATCGGTGCAAGGGCCGGATCGCCGTCGACATCCAGCACCTCATTGAGCGATGTCCCTTCATGAGCACCGCCGGCCAGAATATTGCCCGTGTCGGCATTCACGATCATGAAAAAGCCGTTTTCGCCAACGCTCAAATCGCGTACACGTGTCTTGAAGTTTTCCAGGTCGGCGGTAATGTCCAGGCCGATAAAGCTGGCACCGATGACGCGGCCCTGCTCGTCATGAATGGGCTCATAGCGGGTGATATAGGGCGTACCGAACAGCGTGGCGATGCCCGAATAGACGCGATCGTCCATCAGGGCGCGATAGCTTGCCCCATCGCGATCCAGCAGGGTACCGACGGCACGTTCGCCCTGCTCGTCCTTGAGAGAGGTGTTGATGCGCACAAAATCATCGCCGGTACGGGCAAAGATGGTAATCGGGGTGCCGGTACGCTGGGTAAAGTCATCCACCCGCTGGGTGTCCATATTGAGCGCACCGCGCTGATCCATCAGCAGCGGCGTCTGACTGGATTGGATGGTCATGGTCTGTTCGGGATCGAGTACGAAGGGCGGGGCCAGCGCGTCGGTCTGAAACAGATCCAGAAAACGCGCGCTCTGCTGCTGCAGGCTCTGATCGAACAGCGTGACCGAATCGGTAAACTGCTGTGTCTGCTGCTGCATGCTCTGCGCCGCCTGCTCACGAAGGGCGCGAGCACTTGACGATGACAGCCCCCAGCTGAGTGCGATGAATCCTGCGATGGCCACCAGACCAATGACCAGCGCCAGGCGCGAACCGATGCTCATGCGCCGAAAATAATTTCCCATGACAAGTATCCGTATTTAATAATATTTTTCGACGGCCAGCACCTGGCACCCTTTTCTCCGTTCCAATGACGGCTATCGCGCCTGAAACTTGAGAGATATTGATTGCATGCGTTACCGGGTATATGGAATTGACGCGTCATGGCGCCCGGCACCGGGAGACGGTCATGATTGACTGGCTGCCTCGCCGCCCCGTTGGTTTCCCACCAGTAGATAGGGCGCTTGAAACGCCCAACGGCCTGCTGGCGGCAGGCGGTGACCTCACGCCGGACTGGTTACTGACGGCCTATCGACACGGCATTTTTCCGTGGTTCAATGAGGACGACCCCATCCTGTGGTGGTCCCCCGACCCCAGAATGGTGCTGTTTCCCGAAGAGCTTCGCGTGCGTCGCAGCCTGGCCAAGCGGCTTCGCAATTCAGGCATGACAGCGACCATGGATCAGGCCTTTGAGGCAGTGATCACACAGTGCGCCGCCCAGCGCGAAGCGCAGGAAGGCACGTGGATTTCATCGGAGATCATCGAGGCCTATGTCACCCTGCATCAGCTGGGACATGGCCATAGTGTCGAGATATGGGAGGGTGAGACCCTGGTGGGCGGCCTTTATGGCATTTTGCTGGGACGCGTGTTTTTCGGCGAATCAATGTTCTCGATTCGTCCTGACAGCTCCAAGATCGCGCTGGTGAAACTGATAGAATGGCTGATTGACCAGCACGATCTGGCGCTGGTGGACTGTCAGATGCATACCGCGCATCTGGCAAGCCTTGGCGCTCGTGATATATCGCGTCAGCAGTTCAATGCCCTGCTCGAACGCCATATCCCGACGGTCCGTCAAGAACCCCCGGAACGGTGCCGATAAGCATTACCGAATCATTGATGTCGCAGGCCCCGGCTCACCCTTTTGGACGTTGCCCCCGTTGAACAACTCAAGCATGCATTCACCCCTTCAGGATCTGCGGTTTTTCCTGACAGAGCCTCATGACTGCAGTTATCTGGGGGCTCATGAGGCGACAACGCTGTTCATGGATCCCCATGTCCCCGTGGATCACGACATTTACAGCGCCCTGACCCTCATGGGCTTTCGACGCAGCGGGACGCATCTCTATCGTCCGCACTGTCAGGAGTGCAACGCCTGTGTCTCGGTCCGGGTCCCGGTCAATGATTTCGCGCCCGACCGCTCGCTCAAGCGTACCGAGCGTGACAATCAGGATCTGAGCGTCATCGAGCGACCCGCCTGCTTCGATGAAGAGCACTATGCGCTTTATGAGCGCTATATCCGGGTACGCCACAGCGATGGCGAAATGTATCCCCCGAGCAGCACGCAGTACCGCGCCTTTCTAAGCACCGCCCATGAGTTTTCACGCCTGGTCGAATTTCGTCTGGAAGGACGACTGCTGGCCGTGGCGGCCGTGGATTTCCTGACCCATGGCCTTTCCGCCATCTACACCTTCTTCGATCCCGATGAGGCCTTTCAGTCACGCTCTCTGGGAAGCTGGGCCGTCATCTGGCAGATTCGTCGGGCACAGTCACTGGGACTCGAACACGTTTATCTGGGCTACTGGATCAACGAAAGCCGGAAGATGGATTACAAGCAGCGCTTCAAACCGCTTGAATATCTTCAGGGGCATCGCTGGCGCCGAAGCATTCCGGTGACGCCGACGCATCATTAAAGCACCGTGACACTGCAGCGGCTTTGCGCTTCAGGCGGGTATCAGGCAAAATATCGCACGTTCAGTCCGCCATCATTCAACTTGTCTGACCATCCGGCCAGCACGAATGCCCTGATGGCGTGCTCATATTACGATTATCGGGGAATACACCATATGGCAAGAGAAGATCATATCGAAATGGAAGGCGTGATCGTTGATACGCTTCCCAACACCATGTTCCGCGTCGAGCTGGAAAACGGCCACGTGGTCACGGCGCATATTTCCGGCAAGATGCGCAAGAACTACATCCGCATTCTGACCGGCGACAAGGTCAAGGTAGAATTGACGCCCTACGACCTCTCCAAGGGCCGTATCGTTTATCGCTCCCGCTAAGGACGCCACCACGTCCCTGCTTCAGAACGCCCCCTCCTTGCGCCCCTGATCGCTTCACGGCGCTTCGATCGCCCAATGGCTCGCCATCCGATGGATCGTCCCTGACCTGCCATCCATCCTCGCGCACAAAAAAACGCCCCGTCCGAAGACAGGGCGTCAGTGACAGCCGGCACGGCATGCCGATCAGGCGGGCTGTTCGGCTGCCGCGGAAAGCTGCAGCTCTCCATTTTCCAGCGTGACATGCACCGTGCCACCCTGCTCGGCCAGATCGCCGAACAGAATCATTTCGGCCAGCGGCTTCTTGAGCTTCTCCTGAATCAGGCGTGCCATGGGGCGAGCCCCCATCTGCGGGTCGTAGCCGTGCTCGGCAAGCCAGCCACGCGCTTCATCATCCACGTCCAGCTGAACACGCTTTTCATCCAGCTGCGCCTGCAGCTCGACCAGGAACTTGTCGACCACGCTGCGTACCACGTCGGTATCGAGATGGCTGAACTGGATAATGCTGTCCAGACGGTTGCGGAATTCCGGCGTGAAGGTCCGGCGAATGACTTCCATGGCATCCGTTGAATGGTCCTGGGTCTGGAAACCAATGGAGCGTCGCGATGCCTGCTCGGCGCCGGCATTGGAGGTCATCACAAGAATTACGTTGCGAAAGTCCGCCTCACGACCATTGTTGTCGGTCAGCTTGCCGTGGTCCATCACCTGCAGCAGCAGGTTGAAGACATCCGGATGCGCCTTTTCGATCTCGTCGAGCAGCAGCACGCAGTGCGGATTCTTGGTCACGGCCTCGGTGAGCAGACCGCCCTGGTCATAGCCGACATAGCCCGGCGGCGCACCGATCAGCCGTGACACGGTGTGGCGCTCCATGTACTCGGACATGTCAAAGCGCACCAGCTCGATGCCCATGATCTGGGAGAGCTGACGGGCCACTTCGGTCTTGCCCACCCCGGTCGGGCCGGCAAACAGGAAGTTGCCCACCGGCTTGTCGGGCGACCCCAGCCCGGCTCGGGACAGCTTGATGGCCGACGACAGGCTGTCGATGGCCTCGTTCTGCCCGAAGACCAGCATCTTGAGATTGCGATCCAGATCGGCCAGCAGCTTGCGATCGGAGCTGGACACGCTCTTGGGCGGAATCCGCGCGATCGAGGCGACGATCGATTCAATCTGCTCGACGTCAATCTGCGACAGACGCGCCTCGCTCGGCAGCAGCCGCTGGTGGGCGCCGGCTTCATCGATGACATCGATGGCCTTGTCGGGCAGGTAGCGATCGTTGATATAGCGCGAGGCCAGGCGCACGGCGGCTTCCATGGCGGCATCGGTGTACTTGAGCTGGTGGTGCTCCTCGAAGCGACCGCGCAGCCCTTTCAGGATGCGAATGGCATCATCGACCGTCGGCTCCAGCACATCCACCTTCTGGAAACGACGTGCCAGCGCGCGATCCTTTTCGAAGATACCGCGGAACTCCTGGAAGGTCGTGGAGCCGATGCAGCGCAGCTCGCCCGAGGAGAGCATGGGCTTGAGCAGGTTGGACGCATCCATGACTCCGCCGGAAGCGGCGCCGGCGCCGATGATGGTGTGAATCTCGTCGATGAACAGAATCGAATTGGGCTCTTTCTTGAGCTCGGCCAGCAGCCCCTTCAGACGCTTTTCGAAATCGCCGCGATACTTGGTCCCTGCCAGCAGGGCGCCCATGTCGAGAGAGTAGACCACGGCGTCACTGATGACGTCGGGAACATCCTCTTCCACGATACGCTTGGCCAGCCCCTCGGCGATGGCGGTCTTGCCGACACCGGCCTCCCCGACCAGCAGCGGATTGTTCTTGCGCCGACGCGCCAGAATCTGCACCACGCGCTCCAGCTCATGATCGCGCCCGACCAGCGGGTCGATGCGACCGATACGCGCCTGCTCGTTGAGATTGGTCGCATAGCCGGTCAGCGGATGCGACGAGGCATCGCCGGAGGCCTCTTCACTGTCTTCGGACTCGCCGCCGCTGTTGTGCTGGTTCTGCTGATTGTGACCCGAGACCTTGGCAATGCCGTGGGCGATGTAGTTGACCGCATCAACGCGCGCCACGTTCTGCTGCTTGAGAAAGTAGACGGCCTGGCTCTCCTGCTCGGAGAAGATGGCCACCAGCACATTGGCGCCGGTCACTTCCGATTTACCGGAAGACTGAACGTGGAAGACAGCGCGCTGAAGCACACGCTGAAAGCCCAGCGTGGGCTGGGTTTCGCGGTCATCCTGATCTTCGGGAATCAGCGGAGTGGTGGTGTTGATGAAATCCTGCAGGTCGGTGCGCAGCTTGTCGAGGTTGGCCCCACAGGCGCGCAGTACATCTGCTGCCGAGGCATTGTCCAGCAACGCCAGCAGAAGGTGCTCAACAGTCATGAACTCATGGCGCTTTGAACGCGCCACGGTAAATGCGGTGTTCAGGGTCAATTCAAGTTCTTTGCTCAACATGGCAGTCCCCTCTTGGCCGCTGCAGACAGCTCAGTCTGCCCGGTCGATATCGCACAGCAATGGATGCTGGCATTCTCGAGCGTATTGATTGACCTGCTGGCTCCTGGTTTCCGCAATATCACGGGTATAGATGCCACAGGTCGCCTTACCCTGAGTATGAACGGCCAGCATGATCTGTACCGCCTTCTCGTGATCCATGGCAAAAAAGGTTTGAAGTACTTCGACGACAAACTCCATGGGCGTGTAGTCGTCATTGTGAAGTACCACCTTGTAAAGCGGCGGTTCTTCAAGCTCGGGATCGCTCGTCTGCTCGGCAACATCGCCCTGTTCCTGCTGATCGGGTTGATCGGGATCGGGGGGTGTCATGCCTGCATGAGTGACCGTATTACGAAAATCGCAGTGAAGTGCCTCACTATCTATCTTGAACATATGTGCCCGGATCGATGAAAACAAGCGGAAAGATGATTGAATGCACTCATCGAGCTAACAGTTTGAGCGCTAACAAGCCTCAGTGTTCCCTTTAAAGATGGTGCTGCCCTGCCGACGATGCAAGCGCGCGGCGATAAAAACAGTATCTCATGGCAACAGGGGGCAACGAGAGCCAAAACGGTGCTTCATGTTATATACGTTGTGCTAACGGCCAGCGGGCACAATGCCTGACACTGGCCATTTCAGGCCGGCATGTTGCGTACCATGGCGTCGGCAAAGGCCGAAGTCCCCAGCAGGGTCGCCTCCGACATGACCTGATGAAAGTCTCCCGTTACTTCACCACGCTCGATCGTCGCCTCCATGGCGCTGATGATTCGCGCGGCAGCCTCGTCCCAGCCGAGATAGCGCAGCATCATTTCGGCAGAAAGGATCAGGGAGCCGGGATTGGCGCTGTCGTGGCCGGCCAGCGCCGGCGCCGTGCCGTGCGTGGCCTCGAACATGGCCACGGCGTCGCCGCGATTGGCACCGGGGGCAATACCGATGCCGCCCACCTGCGCCGCCAGTGCATCGGACAGAAAGTCGCCGTTGAGATTCAGCGTGGCGATGACATCGAACTGCTCGGGATGCAGCAGCACTTCCTGAAGCATGGCATCGGCGATGACATCCTTGATGACAATGGTGCTGCCATCGCGCGGGTTTTTCATGGAAAGCCACGGCCCGCCATCGAGCGGCTCGGCGCCAAATTCGTCACGCGCGACCTCATAACCCCACTGTTTGAAGGCGCCTTCGGTGAACTTCATGATGTTGCCCTTGTGCACCAGCGTCACCGACTCACGACCGTTATCGATGGCGTAGTGAATCGCCTTGCGCACCAGCCGCTTGCTGCCTTCTTCCGACACCGGTTTGATGCCGATCCCGCACTGTTCGGTGAAGCGAATGTTGTCGACCTGCATCTCTTCGCGCAAAAAATCGATCAGCTTTTGATTATCCGCGGTTCCGGCCTGCCACTCGATGCCGGCATAGATGTCCTCGGCATTTTCCCGGAAGATCACCATGTCGACGTTCTGCGGCTGACGTACCGGGCTGGGGACACCCTTGAACCAGCGCACCGGTCGCTCGCAGACATATAGATCCAGCGTCTGGCGCAGCGTGACGTTCAGTGAGCGAAAGCCGCCGCCGACCGGCGTTGCCAGCGGTCCCTTGATGGAGACCACATGATCCCGAACGGCCTCGAGCGTCTCCTGCGGCAGCCAGGTGTCCTCGCCGTAGACGCGCGTCGCCTTCTCGCCGGCATAGACTTCCATCCACTGGATGGCACGCTGCCCGCCATAGGCTGCGGTTACGGCGGCATCGACCACGCGCCGCATGGCCGGTGTGATATCAGCGCCGATGCCGTCGCCCTCAATAAAGGGAATGATCGGTCGATCCGGCACTTCAAGCGTGAAATCATTGTTGACCGTAATGGCCCGACCACTGTCGGGAATGCTGATATTGCCGCTGGACATGAGAATACTCCGGCGTGATGAGGACAGGGGGTCCTGTCCTGACATGAATGGCCTAATGTAGCATCAAGGCCCCGTTATTGCGTAGAAGTTGTCGACAATCAGGGCGCATTCATGAGCACACTCTATCTCTTTCACAAGCCCTTTCAGGTGCTTACCCGCTTCACCGATCCACAGGGTCGCGACACCCTTGCCCGCTGGCTTGATATTCCCGATATCTACCCGGCCGGCCGGCTGGACTACGACAGCGAGGGACTGCTTCTGTTGACCGATGACGGCCAACTGTCTCATCGCATCACGCATCCCGACCACAAGCAGCCCAAGACCTATCTTGTGCTGGTAGAAGGTCAGCCTGATGAGAGGGCACTCGAGGCTCTGAAAAAAGGGGTTACGCTCAAGGACGGGGCGACCCGACCGGCCGGAGTGAGGCGGGTAGCATCACCGGCAGTGTTCGACCGTGACCCGCCGGTACGCTACCGGGCCAGCATTGTCGACACCTGGCTGGAAATCACGATCAGCGAAGGCCGCAACCGACAGGTCCGCCGGATGACGGCGCACGTGGGCCACCCCACCCTGAGACTGATTCGCACCAGCATCGGCCAGTGGACGCTGGGAACGCTGGCACCGGGCGAGTGGCGGCGCGAGACCATTCATATGCCACGCGCCGCCCGAGCGACGCCTGCTCGCGCACAGCGCAATCGACCACGCAGGCAACCGCGATGAACCGATTTCTGCCCCACGTCACGGTCGCCGCCGTTGTGATCGATCACGGCCGTTTTTTGCTGGTCGAGGAGCGCGATCGCATGAATACGGCCTCTACCATTACGGTGTTCAATCAGCCGGCCGGCCATCTGGAAGCCGATGAATCCCTGCTCGACGCCGTGCATCGGGAAACCCTTGAAGAGAGCGGCTGGGAGATCACCCTGGAGGGCTATCTGGGCCTCTATATCAACACGGCACCCAACGGCGTGGTCTATCACAGCCATACCTTTCTGGCCCGCCCGGTACAGCGCGTGACCCGAATGCTGGATGAAGGTATCAGGGGCGCTGACTGGTACCATCCAGCGCAGATCGAGGCGCTGGCATGCGACGACCGGCTCAGAAGCCCGCTGGTGGCGCGGCGCGTTCACGATGCCCTTGAAGGCCATGCGTACCCCCTGACGCTGATCCGGGATCTGAACCATCCGGGAACGGCGTCATGAATCGTCGCCACCCGTGCCCTGTCACGATCGGCCTCCCCCGCCTGTCAAGGCAGGGGGCGGCTGGCGTATAATCACCGCCAAATGATTTCCGACGACGGGTACGCCATGACTTCCCCTGTCAACAATACAGCCTCCTCCGCCACCCCTTCCCGGGTCATCGTGGGCATGTCCGGCGGTGTGGACTCTTCCGTGACCGCCCTTTTGCTGCTTGAGCAGGGCTATCACGTGGAAGGCCTGTTCATGAAGAACTGGGACGAGGACGACGGTACCGAATACTGCACGGCCATGGCCGATCTGGCCGATGCCCAGGCCGTCTGCGACCGGCTGGGCATTCGCCTGCACACTGCCAACTTTGCCGCCGAATACTGGGACAACGTCTTCGAGCACTTTCTTGAAGAGTACCGGGCCGGGCGAACGCCCAACCCGGACATCCTTTGCAACCGTGAAATCAAGTTCAAGGTCTTTCTCGACTACGCGGAAATGCTGGGCGCCGAGCTGATTGCCACCGGCCACTATGTACGCCGCGAGGACCGCGGTGACCATACCCTGCTGTGCAAGGGCATCGATCCCGACAAGGACCAGAGCTACTTCCTTCATGCCGTCAGCGAGCAGGCCCTCGCCCGCACCCTGTTTCCGCTCGGCGAAATGGAGAAATCCGACGTACGGGCGCTGGCCGAACGCCACGGCCTGACCACGGCGCGCAAGAAGGACTCCACCGGTATCTGCTTTATCGGCGAGCGCCGTTTTGCCGATTTTCTCCGTCAGTATTTGCCGGCACAACCCGGCCGTATCCAGACCCCGGAAGGCGAAGACATCGGCGAACACATGGGGCTGATGTATTACACCCTGGGTCAGCGCCAGGGACTGGGCATCGGCGGCATCAACGGCTATCCGGAAGCACCCTGGTATGTGGCGGACAAGGACCTCGAGCGCAATGTCCTGATTGCCGTACAGGGCAAGCATCATGACCTGCTCTACCGACAGTCGCTGACCACCGAAGCCATGCACTGGATCGGCGAGGCGCCGGCATCCGGTGACTTCCGCGCCAGCGCCAAGATCCGCTACCGCCAGAGCGACCAGGCCTGTCGGGTCATCATCAATGAGGATCACAGCGTGACGCTGATCTTTGACGAGCCCCAGCGCGCCGTCACCCCCGGGCAGTCGGCGGTACTCTACGACGATAACGTCTGTTTGGGCGGTGCGGTGATTGCAGAAACATTCCACCAGGCGCTGGAGAGTGCAGCATGAACAGCGAGGCGCGTCAGGCACTGGCACTGGCCGGCGTTTTTCAGGCCGCGACCGTGGTCGATGAGCTTGCCCGTACGGGACATACCGACGAACGGGCCTGGTCGACCCTGATCCGGGCCACGCTGGATACCAATCCGGCCTCGTTCGAGGATGTCTATGGCGGTCAGATCAACAATCTGCGCCCCGGCATCGAAACGCTGGAGGGTGTGCTGACGCGCCAGCAGGTCTCGCCCAACGTCATGCGCTACGGCTTTTCGCTGATTCTTTTGATGCATCGCCTGCGCAAAAATACCGACATGATGAATACGGTGGGCCAACGCCTGGGCCGGGTGCAGGCCCAGTCCGAGCACTTTGGCGAGCTGCACGAGAACGTGATTGCAAGCCTTGGCGAGATCTATCAGGACACCCTGTCCACCTTTCGCTATCGCATCGTGGTACAGGGTGACCCTTCCCTGCTGCAGAGCCGACAGATGCCCGAACGGGTCAGGGCCATCCTGCTGTCCGGCGTGCGCTTTGCCCTGCTCTGGCACCAGCAGGGCGGCCGGCGCTGGAAGCTGATTGCCGGGCGCAGCGGCATCCGACGTGCGCTCAAATCAATCGACAACTAACCGCGTCTCGGGCAGCTCTCCCCGGGCTGCCCCTTTATTTCACAACGATTGGGCACAGACCCGGGAACCACGATGGAACTTTCTGCACTGACCGCTCTCTCTCCTGTCGACGGCCGCTACGGCAGCAAGACGATCGCCCTGCGTGAACACTTCAGTGAATACGGCCTGATTCGTGCCCGTGTCATTGTCGAGGTGCGCTGGCTGGAACGCCTGGCCGAACACGAGCAGATCGAGGAAGTCCCGCCGCTGTCGGATACGTCACGACAGTTTCTGGATCAGCTGATCAACGAGTTTTCCGTTGACGAGGCCGAGCGCGTCAAGACCATCGAGCGCACCACCAATCATGACGTCAAGGCCATCGAATACTTCCTCAAGGAGAAGTTCGAGGGCCATGCCGAGCTGGAAGCCATCAGCGAGTTCGTGCACTTCGCCTGCACCAGCGAGGACATCAACAACCTCTCCCATGCGCTGATGCTGCGCGCCGGGCTGGACAATGTCCTGCTGCCCGCCATGCGCGAGATCGTCGAGGCCGTGACCCGGCTGGCGCAGGAGCACGCCGAGCAGCCCATGCTGTCACGCACGCACGGCCAGACCGCCAGCCCCACGACGCTGGGCAAGGAGATGGCCAACGTGGTGCATCGCCTGCGTCGCCAGCTACAGCAGATCGAATCCATCGAGATGCTGGGCAAGATCAACGGCGCGGTCGGCAACTACAACGCGCATCTGGCGGCCTATCCGGAGATTGACTGGGCCGACAATGCGCGCGTGTTCATCGACCGCCTGGGGCTGAGCTTCAACCCCTATACCACCCAGATCGAGCCGCACGACTATATTGCCGAATTCTTTGACAGCGTCTGCCGCTTCAACACGATCCTGATCGATTTTGACCGTGACATCTGGGGCTATATCTCGCTGGGCTATTTCAAGCAGCGCACCGTGGAAGGGGAAATCGGCTCGTCGACCATGCCGCACAAGGTCAACCCGATCGACTTTGAAAACTCCGAAGGCAATCTGGGGCTGGCCAACGCCATCCTGGGTCATCTGGCCCAGAAGCTGCCGATCTCGCGCTGGCAGCGTGACCTGACCGACTCGACCGTGCTGCGCAATCTGGGGGTAGGCCTTGCTCACGGGCTGATCGCCTATCAGGCCACACTCAAGGGCATCGGCAAGCTGGAGAGCAACCCGGCCCGGCTGGAGGCCGATCTTGATCAGAGCTGGGAAGTGCTGGCCGAGCCGGTGCAGACCGTCATGCGCCGCTACGGCATCGAAAAGCCCTATGAAAAGCTCAAGGCACTGACCCGCGGGCGCCGGATCGACCAGCAGGGGTTTGCCGAATTCATCGACACGCTCGAGCTGCCCGAGGACGTCAGGGCGCGTTTGAAGACCATGACGCCGGCCACCTACACAGGCAACGCCGCCGAGCAGGCACACAACATCATCCATCCCGCGAGCGCGCCAGGAAGCAAGGATCCATCATGACAGATCAGACGCACCTTCCACTGGGCGGCATGTCCGCCGAGACCTTTCTGCGCGAGTACTGGCAGAAAAAGCCGCTGCTGATCCGGGGCGCCTTTCCCGACTTTCAGTCGCCGCTCGAGCCCGAAGAGCTGGCGGGACTGGCCTGTGAAGACAATGTCGAAGCCCGTCTGGTCGAGCTGGAAGGCCCGGACAAGGCCTGGCAGGTCTCCCATGGCCCCTTCGATGACGACACTTTCGCTCGCCTCGGGCGCAAGAACTGGTCGCTGCTGGTGCAGGCCGTGGACCACTACGTCCCGGAGGTGGCCGAACTGCTGGAGCACTTCACCTTCATTCCGCGCTGGCGTCTTGACGACATCATGGTCAGCTTCGCCCCGCCGGGGGGCAATGTGGGCCCCCACGTCGACAACTACGACGTGTTCCTGCTGCAGGCCAGCGGCCAGCGCCGCTGGCAGCTCGGCGATGTCATGCCCGAGGATGCCCCCATCATCGACGGCATCGATCTTCGCATCCTCGCCGACTTCCAGGTCACCAACGATCAGGAGTGGGTGCTCGAGCCCGGCGACATGCTCTATCTACCGCCGCGCGTGGCCCATCATGGCGTCAGCGAAAGCGAAGACTGCATGACCTTTTCGGTCGGCTTTCGCGCGCCCTCGATGGATGAAATGGTGACCTCCTGGGCCGATTATCTGGGCGAGCAGCTGGAAGATGCTTCGCGCTATCACGACCCCGATCTTGAAGCCTCCGGTGACAGCGCCCTGATCGACGACACTACGCTTGCCCGGGTACGCCAGCAGATGCTGGCGGCTCTGGACAATCCCGAGCAGATGGCCCAGTGGTTCGGACGCACCATGACCCAGGTGAAATACCCGGACCAGCTGATGCCGCCCCTGACGCCGGCCGATGAAGAGACGCTGCGCGGTGCCCTGTCAGACGGCGATCAGCTGGCGCCGGCGCCGGGGTCGCGTCTGGCGTGGCACCCGCATGGTGAACAGGCCACGCTGTTTGTCGATGGTGACGGCTATTCCTGCAGCCCCGAACTGGCCGGACACCTCTGCGGTGCCCGGGCCATCGATCAGGAGGTACTGGCGATTGAAGGGGCCGGGGCACTGCTCACCACCCTGATCAATCGCGGCAGTCTGCACTGGGTGGAAGATGATGACGACTTCGATGATGACGACGACATCACGGATGACTGAGCATGCCTGACGACGACATCGTGATCGAAACGGGCGACTGGACCACGCTGCAGGACACCTGCAGTCACATTCGACGGATCGTGTTCATTCAGGAACAGGGCGTGGACGAAAGCGAGGAGCTGGATGCCCTCGACTCCGAGTGCACCCACTTTCTGATACGTGACGGTGTCATGCCCTGCGGCACCGCACGGCTGCTGCCCGATGGCCATATCGGTCGCGTCGCCATTGTCGCTTCCCATCGCGGCCGCGGACTGGGCGCGCGATTGATGCATCACGTGATCGCTCATGCCCGCGCACAGCAGTTCACGCAGTGCGAGCTCAGCGCCCAGACCCGGGCCACCGGTTTCTATGAGCAGCTGGGCTTTGTCGCCCACGGCACGGTGTACATGGAGGCCGGCATCGCCCATCGCGACATGACCCTGAGACTTGCCTGAGCATTGAGATATCACCGGTGGCAGTGGAGATGGCCGCCAGGCTACAGTGTGGCAGAATACCCGGGGCGTCGCCCTGACAGGCCCCCCGGTCGCCCTTGCCAGTGATTTGAAACCTGTCCGCGTTGCAATTGTCAAACAGTGTTCCAGAACAAACAGCCCGCCGGCACGTTATGCCGGCGCAGGAGTGACCCATGAAGCGTTATCTTGTCGTTGCAGCCCTTGGTGCCCTGACTCTTGGAGGCTGCGCCAATAGCGATATCTACTCCGGTAATACCTATACCGGCAACCAGGCCAAGACCGCGCGCAATGTCACCTATGGCACGGTCACCGGTGTCCGCCCTGTCACCATCCAGGCCGGCAACGAAAACGACTCCGGACTGGGCGGCATTGGTGGTGCTGTCCTCGGCGGCCTGCTGGGCAACCAGTTCGGCGGCGGCTCCGGTCGCGTCCTGACCACGGCGGTCGGCGGTATTGGCGGTGCCATGGCCGGCAGCAGGGTCGAGGACCGGGCCAATCAGGTCAGCGCCTACGAGATTCAGGTACGCACCGATAGCGGCCAGGATATCGTGGTGGTGCAAAAGGCGGACACGCCCTATCAGCCCGGTCAGCGGGTCAGGCTTATCGGCTCCGGCAACAGCATGAGCATTGCCCCTGAATAAGGCACTCACAACCGCAGCGTTATCGTTGTCCTGAAAACCGCCCCTGTGGCGGTTTTTTTAGGTCACAAATGCGGGAGGCACCATTATCGATGATCGTCTAAAGTAAGCCCGTTAACGAAATGGCATCATTAAAAACGGGAACCCCATTCATGATCTGTCGCGCGATACTTCTGGGCAGCGGCCTGCTCCTTTCCGCCTCCGCCATGGCCGATGGCGTTTTGACCTTCAAGCTGACCAACGACTTCTTCACGGCTCGAAGCGATGACGGCCACTACACCAACGGCTTCGAGGGCAGCTGGAGCTTTGAGCCGGAAAGCGACCACTGGACCCGCTCGGTGGCCGGCTGGATTCCGGGCTGGGCGGCCGGAGACGTTGATGCGGCCTCCTACCGGTTCGGCCAGCAGATGTATACGCCGGAAGATACCGACCGCCGCGACCTGATCACCGATGATCGCCCCTATGCAGGCTATCTCTACGGCGGGCTGTCGCTGTATCGCCACGATGTCACCCCGCAACAGCGCGTCGACGATGTCCTCTCGCTGGATATCGGCCTTGTCGGGCCGGGTTCCGGTGCCAAGACAGTGCAGAAAAACTTTCACCACCTTGTCGACAGCGACGACCCCAAAGGGTGGCACAATCAGCTGCATAATGAGCCCACCGTGACGCTCACCCTGCAGCGCAGCTGGTGGCAGCGTCATCGGCTGGGTAGCCTGGCCCTGGAGTACGGCCCCAATGCAGGCTTCGCTCTGGGCAATCTGTACGATTATGCGTCCGCCGGGCTGGGGTTCCGACTGGGACGGCGACTGGACAACCAGTACTCCACACCCGGCATGGCGCCCTATACCTCCACCAACATGATGTTTTCCCGCGACCGCACCTTTAACTGGTACATCTTCGGCAACGCGCAGGGCCGCTTCATGGCACGCAACATGCTGCTGGATGGCAATACGTTCCAGAACAGTCACAGTGTCGACAAGCGCCAATGGGTTGGCGATCTGGAACTGGGGGGCGCCATCTCATGGGATCGCTACAATCTGAGTCTGACCACCCTGAAACGCAGCCGTGAGTTCGACCGTCAGGATAACGGTGATTACTTTGGTGTCGTGACGCTGTCCACCTGGCTGTAGGTCTGCGATATAGCGGGCGGCGGATAACGGGCTATCGTGTTAAATCACCGCCCGCTAAATCATAGTCTGTAATTATCAACATAATAAAAAACACTGTAAAAAAATAACGTGACAAATAAAACAGTGTTCTCTATAGTTGCAACCAAGCATTAGGAAACAGCGTTTCCCAACCACAACCCCTTCGATATGAGTACCTTCATTTCGAGCAAGGAGAAGATCATGACCCTGAACAAGATTTTTGCAGCTTCCGTTCTGGTAGGCACCAGCGTTTTCGCCGCTCAGTCTGCCATGGCCTATGGCCAGGGCGACATTTTCGTCCGCGGCGGTGTGGTCAAGTCCGAAACGACCGGCACCGGCAACTACAAGGATGACACCGGCTGGTTCGGCGCTGTTGGCGTCATGCCGACCGACAATCTGGGTATCGAAGTCAACGCCACCCAGAAATCCACCTTTGATGGTGACGGCGTCAGCGGCAAGTTTGAATCGCGTCCGGTCAGCCTGATGGCGCAGTACTACCCGCTGGGTGGCACTGACTCCAAGGTTCAGCCCTATGTTGGCGGCGGTGCAACCTACACCACCTTCACCAACTCCAGCGCTGAAAACGACACCAAAAGCCTCAAGAGCCGTCAGTGGGCCCCCTCTGCACAGCTGGGTGTTGATCTGCAGATCACTGACCACTGGGGTGTCGGCGGCTTTGCCCAGTACACTGACATCAGCGCCGAGTACAACGAAGGCGGCAAGCAGAAGCTCGACCCGCTCTCCGTGGGTGCCGGTGTTTCCTTCCGCTTCTAAGCGGATGACATGACAGCTTCTGCAGCATTGATGCAGAAGACAAAAGGCCACCTTCGGGTGGCCTTTTTACGTCCGGCTTGTTCCGGGCACTTCATTGATTATCAGCGCGGGGTATTACGCGCAATGCCCAGCGCCAGCAACGCCTCATCACTCAGTGTTTCCACGCACTGCTGCTGACGCAAACGCTCGAGATACGCCTGACTGAGAAAGCGCTCCCCAGCCAGCAGATGCGCCATGTACTCCCGTGCGGGCACACGTCCCGATGCCGTTTTGTCGGGCAGTGCCACATAGACCCATGCCGCCAGCTTTCCGTGAAACGTGTCGACCATCTCGACCTGACGGCAGTACTCGGCGGGATGCCCTTCAAAGGGATCCATCGCCCTGATCTGGGCGGGATGATCCAGCTCGTACAACACGCCCTCGACCTGACTGTCCGCTGCCATTCTGACATTGGCATGCGCCACGCCATCGACCCGGGAGGCCTTGTCGAAACGGAGCTGCCACCCCTTGAGCGTTGCGGCCAGCGCGCGCCGGGTCGCCCCGACGCGGGCCTGCATTCTGTCAACGTTCATGTTGCTGCCATAGGCAAAATAGTAGTGTACCGGCGCCTCGCTTTCGGCCACACCATCACTCATTGCGCCTCCTGTTCGCGCAGCTCCCCGTTGACCAGCACGTTGTCCACATCGCGCAGTGCTTCAAGGATGGGCAGGCGCACACTGGTCTTGCTGTCCTGCAGATAGACTTCGGCGGCCGGGGCGATATTGGCGCTGTCCGGCAGCGCATGCTCGCTCTCCATCAGGCTTCGCAGGCGGGGAATCAGCACGTAGCGCAGCCACTGCCCCAGAGTCATGGTATCGGCATAAAAGGGCTGTTCACTGTCGAAGGCGGACGGTTCCGGCCGGCTCTGGCTCTGCCAGAGATCGCCTGCGCGCATGGCGGCTTCAAGCCGGGTCAGGGCGACATCCAGCGATTCATATTGCGTCATGGGAAGTCCTGTTCGTGAAAGGATGATGTCGCTCATTATGCGTGCCCGCTACCATGAATAAAATGATGAACCACTGACACGAGTCTGCCATCAGGGTGTCATCCGCTTTTGCACAGATCGGCTGAACGAGACTGTGGATAAGATCGGGATAGTTTTGCCCGCCCCTGTTGACTCGCCGGCTCCAGAAAATTGTTTATTTTTTGCACAATACCGAACTGGCACACCGGCCATCAACACGGTACATTGCGCGGCCGCGCCGACATGAACCTTTCTGGAAACGCCTGATGTTAACGCCCACGCTTGTCGATCTTTTCGCCCATGCCGACATTACGCCTCGCATCTATCACCTCGGGCGTCGGGTGGTGCCCTGCCCCATCGAGCATTTCAGGGACTTCGAGGCACAGCAGGTGGCATGGTCACAGCCCTGGCAATCACAGGCCCGGGTAGCGCTGGTGTTTGCCCCCACCCCTGACAGTGACCCCATCATCTGGTGTCTGGCGCTGCCCCTGGATGAGCAGTCCATGC
The DNA here is from genome assembly GCF_053903105.1 of Kushneria sp. AK178. Taxonomy (NCBI): domain Bacteria; kingdom Pseudomonadati; phylum Pseudomonadota; class Gammaproteobacteria; order Oceanospirillales; family Halomonadaceae; genus Kushneria; species Kushneria sp. AK178. Next base: position 2,452,030 of record NZ_CP096381.1, read on the forward strand.
TCGTACCGGCGCTGCGCGACCAGTTCCTCGAACAGCTGATGAGCACCTTTCAGCGCACGCCCGATGGCAGTCTGGCACTCGACAGCGCTGCCGAGACCCTCAAGGACGTCGCGATCGCCCTTCAGCCCGACGATCTCACCCGAGCGCTTTTGCATGCGCGCATTGCCCACGATCTCGAGCTGCCCGCCAGTCGCTATCATGACACCGCCCGCGACTATTACCTGAAGAGTGACAGCCCGCAGGCCTGGCAGCAGCTGGGACTGCAGGGCATTGCCGATCTCGTCGTGCGCCGAACGGACGACGATGAGACCGCGCTGGCGCAGCGTCTGGCGGATCTTCCCGAGCAGGCGCTGGTGGCCCTGTGTGATTGTCTCGCCCACGCGCCCGTACGCCGGGAAATCCTGCTGGATGCCCTGATCAAACGCTACGAGGCCGATCCGGACGCCGCTCAAGGACAGGCCGTGGCGGGCGCCATTCTGGCCGGTGATCTGGCGCGGTCGGGTACCTGGCTGGAACGGTTGCTGGAGGACACTCCCGATGCGACAGCACTTGCCATCGTGGCCGCTCGCGGCTGGCATCATCTTGAGCACGAGCGCCGCTCCATCGACTATCTTGTTACTATCTCACAGCTTTCAGCGCACGATTTCAGGGTACTGGTTCGAGACCTCACCCGGATTCCGCGCCTTCGACTGCCCATGATCATGGCCATGAAACAGGCAAGCCCCGGCTCTACCCTGTGGCAGCAGATCGACGCGATACAGAGAGAACAGCATGGATGAGCTACCCTATACACCAAGAGCCATCGTGGGTCGTCGGGAGATGGTGGCCCTGCCCGAACTCGATCTGCGACTGGCCTGCAAGATCGATACCGGCGCCAGAACATCCGCCCTGCACGCCGACAATATTCATGCCTTCGAACAGCACGGCCAGTGGTGGATCAGTTTTGACACCTGGAGCAGTGAAAAAGCGCGCACGGCCGGGCGTTTCACCCTGCCGCTCAGCGACCGCCGCAGGGTCAGAAGTTCCAACGGTCACGCCAGCTGGCGGTATGTCATTCGCACGGCCATGCAGCTGGGGGAACTGACCCAGGAGCTGGACCTGACCCTGGTGGATCGCGCTGCCATGAAACATCCCATGCTGCTGGGGCGTCGTGCCATGAAAAGGGTGCTGGTGGCCCCGGGCGCCGCCTTCCTGCATGGCACACCCTGAGCCCGGCTCAAAAGGACGTCATCATGCATATCGCCCTGTTGTCCCGTAATCGCAACCTTTACTCCACCCGGCGACTGATCGAGGCGGCCGAGCAGCGCGGGCACACCGTGCGCGTCATCGACACCCTGCGCTGCTACATGAACATCGCCTCCCATCATCCGACCATCCACTACCGGGGTGAGCAGCTCGAGCCCTTTGATGCCGTGATTCCGCGCATCGGTGCTTCGGTCACCTTTTACGGCACGGCCGTTCTGCGCCAGTTCGAGATGATGGGGACCTATGTCCTCAACGACTCGGTCGGCATTACCCGCTCGCGGGACAAGCTGCGTTCACTGCAGCTGCTGTCGCGCAAGGGGCTGGGGCTGCCGATCACCGGATTTGCCCATTCCCCGGATGACATCCCTGACCTGATCAAGATGGTCAAGGGGACACCGCTGGTCATCAAGCTGCTGGAAGGGACCCAGGGCATCGGCGTGGTGCTGGCCGAAACCCAGCAGGCCGCCGAAAGCGTCATTCAGGCGTTCATGGGGCTCAATGCCAACATCATGGTGCAGGAGTACATCAAGGAAGCTCGCGGCGCGGATCTGCGCTGCCTTGTCATCGGCGACAAGGTGGTGGCTGCCATGAAACGCCAGGCCGCCGAAGGCGAGTTTCGCTCCAACCTGCACCGCGGCGGCAGCGCCAGCAGCATTCGCATCACGCCTGAAGAGCGCTCCACCGCCATTCGCGCTGCCAAGGCCATGGGCTTACAGGTCGCCGGCGTGGATCTTTTGCGCTCCAATCACGGCCCGGTGATCATGGAGGTCAACTCTTCCCCCGGCCTTCAGGGTATCGAAACCAGTACCGGCAAGGATGTGGCAGGCATGATCATCGAGCATATTGCCCGCAATGCGGCACCGGTCAAAAAGGCGCCACCACGGCCGAAGGGCTGACCGACCACCAGGGCGCTGATGTCCTCGAGCAGCGGCAACACCATCGGCAGGCATTTTCCGGAATAAATCCCTGCTGATGGATGTTACAAACTTTCCGGGCGCGTTAGAATTTTAATTCCTTCCCCCATTCTTCCGGTATCAGTGGAGATAGTCCCTCATGTTTCTCGACAATCGCCAGGCGGCGATGGATGGCCTGCTCGAGGCTCTGGCCGACAGCCTTGATTACTATCAGGATAATGCTGCCCGCCTGCGTAATGACATGCGTGAGGCCTTGACCCCCTGTTTCGAAGAGCGTCGTCAGGACATGCGCCTGTTACAGCAGCAGGCGCGACGTCATCTGGATCTTTTGCCCCGCGATGCCGACGTCGAACGCGATGACTATCTCTGGCTCTGGAGTCGACTCAAGAGTTTCGTGGTCAATAATGAGCACGTGCTGATCAACGAGCTGCTCGAGCAGGAGCGCATCATCATGCAGGCACTCTCCACCATGATGACCCATGCCCTGCCGGAAGAGATCGAACCCGTCATGGAACGGCTGTGGAAAAACTGTCGTGCCATCATTCGCGTGCTGCATCAATACCAGCATCAGAAAAGACGCTGAGCGCCCGGCCGAATTGGCTGGGTGGCGCGCCATTCGCTCTCATCCGGCGGCGTAAGCAAGGCACGCAACTCATCGAGAGCCTCCTCGGCAGGTGCCGGCATGGGCACGCGTCGATAGACGGGAATAATGCTGCCGGACGCTTTTTCATTGGTGGGCAGAAGAATGCTCGGGCCCAGAAAATAGGGACGACGCTCAAACAGATAGAGATCGGCAACGACCTGCACGCGCGCCAGTATTTCCCTGGCCCACATCCAGCGATCATCGAACAGCGAACGCTCCCGGGTGGCACATCCTGTCGCTTCCAGACCGAGATGCTGCGCGATAAAAAGCGCGCGCGGCAGGTGCCAGCGCTGTGAAATGAGCGTGACCCTTGAAACATTGAAAACATCCCGACTGCGCGCCAGCGTGTCGAAGGTGCTGAAACCGGCGTAGTCCAGCGTCATGGCGGTATCCGGTATCCGCTGCTGGCGCAGATCGCGCCACATTCTGATGGGCTCGTTGTAATAACGGGTATGGTTATCGCCCGACAGCAGCAGGTGATCCACCTGGCCCGACTTCCACAGGCGCGCGGCAAGATCCATTCTGGCCCGATACCAGGGGTTTTCGCCCCCGCCGCGCAATCCATGGGACGTGCCAAAGACCAGCCCGACCGGCTCAAAGGCGCATCGAGTGCTGTCCAGCGTGATACTGGCATGGGTCTTGCGCCACACCCAATAGTTGGCACCTGCCGTAACGACCACGATCGATACCAGCATCATGGCGCCCACGACTGCCATGCCCTTGAGCAACCCTGCCATGTATTTATTCATTCGACAAAAGAGCACCGAAACAGACCGCCCGCCAGCTTAAGCGAGTGCCCGCAACCGGGCAATCCCCATACAGCAACGCCCCGACAGCAGGGCTATCGGGGCGTTGAGTGGCGCATGGTGCGCTGTTCAAAACATGTTGAGCGCCAGTTTTGCTTCATCGCTCATCATCTCTCGGGACCAGGGTGGGTCGAAGACCAGCTCGACGTTGACTCGATTGATCTGCTCGGCCCCCAGGATCTTGTGCTTGGCATCCTCGGCAATGACTTCGCCCATGCCACATCCCGGTGCCGTCAACGTCATCTTGATCTGGGCCATCTTCTGACCATCGATCAGGGTCGTGATTCGACAGTCATACACCAGCCCCAGCTCGACGATATCCACCGGAATTTCAGGATCGAAACAGGTGCGAAGCTGCGCCCAGGCAAAGGCTTCCAGCTCCTCATCGGTCGCACCGTCGGGCAGGTGCGGACGTTCCATGGGCTCCATCCCGAAGGCGTCCAGATTGAACCCTTCGATCAGAAACATGTTGCCGCCATGCAGCACCGAGACCGAGGTCCCGAGCGCCTGCATGACCTGAACCGTTTCGTCCTCGTCCAGCTGGACCGGCTTGCCAAAGGGAATCGAGATCGCCTCGACACCACGCTGAAGCGGTAGCTGCTGGCCCTTTTGCAGGGACGTGATCGCGCTCATCAATAGCCCTCTCTGATCATGCTCAATCCCGCACCATGGTGACGACACGCTGCAGGGCATCGACGAAATAGTCCACTTCTTCCAGCGTGTTGTACGCAGCAAACGACGCTCGACAGGTGGCATCCAGCCCGTAATGATGCATCAACGGCTGCGCACAGTGGTGGCCGGTACGTATCGCCACCCCGAACTGATCGACCAGCAGGCCGATGTCCTGGGAGTGGGCGCCATCGACCACAAAGGAGATCACGGCCGCCTTGTGCGACGCATCACCGATAATGCGCATGCCCTCGATGCCTTTCATGCGCTCGGTGGCATGCGCCAGAAGACGCTGCTCCCACGCTTCCAGAAGCTCGAAATGCAGGTTGGTCACCCAGCGAATGGCCCGCTCGAGAGCGATCACCTCGGCGATTGCAGGCGTGCCCGCTTCGAACCGATGGGGCGGTTCGGCAAAGCGGGTGCCCTCTTCGAGACTGACGGTCTTGATCATCTCGCCACCGCCCTGCCAGGGCGGCATCGCTTCCAGCAGGGACAGGCGACCATATAGCACGCCGACCCCGGTCGGCCCATAGAGCTTGTGCCCCGAGAAGGCGTAGAAGTCGGCATCCAGTGCCTGCACATCGACACGGGTATGCGCCACTGCCTGCGCCCCGTCGACCAGAATACGGGCATCGTGCTCATGGGCGATGCGGGCCATATCGGCGATGGGGTTGATCGTGCCGAGGGCATTGGAGACGTGCGAGACACACACCAGACGGGTTCTGGCAGTGAACAGCGCCCGATAGGCCGCCATGTCCAGCTCGCCGCGCTCGTCCACCGGAATGATCCGGATGGTGAGCCCCTTTTCCTGCGCCAGCATCTGCCACGGTACGATGTTGGAGTGATGCTCCAGCCGGGAAATCAGGATCTCGTCACCCTCGACGAGCTGACTGCGCCCCCAGCTCTGGGCCACCAGGTTGATGGCTTCCGTCGTACCGCGGGTGAAGACGATTTCACGAACGTCTTCGGCATTGACGAACTCACGAACGGTGTCACGGCTGTGCTCGTAGGCCTGGGTGGCTTCATCGGCAAGGCGATGCAGCCCACGGTGGATATTGGCGTTGTAGCGCTCGAAATAATCCACCCAAGTATCCAGCACGGCCTTCGGCGTCTGGGTCGTGGCCGCATTGTCAAAATAGACCAGCGCCTTGTCCCCATGGACCTGGCGGCCCAGCACGGGAAATTCCGCGCGCAGGGCCTGAACATCCAGCGTGAGTTCGTCGGTCATGCTCATAGCGAAGTGTCTTCCACCAGGCTTTCGAGATTGAAGCGGTCAGGCAGTTTGCCCGCTACCGCGCGTTCGACACGGTCGGTCAGGGCGCTGTGACGGATGCGTTCCATGACCTCGTTGGCAAAGGCCAGGGTCAGCAGTCCGCGCGCCATCTGTTCATCGATCCCGCGGGCGCGCAGGGCAAAGATGGCGTTTTCGTCCAGCTGACCGGTGGTCGTGCCGTGAGAGCACTGCACGTCGTCAGCGTAGATTTCCAGCTCCGGCTTGGTATCGATCTCGGCACGATCGGAGAGCAGCAGGTTGGCGTTGTTCTGATACCCCAGCACCTGCTGCGCATCGCGCTTGATATACACCCGGCCATTGAAGACCCCGCGGGCACGACCGTCGAGAATACCCTTGTAATTCTCGTTGGAGTAGGTGCGCGGCGCGTTATGGTTGACCTTGGTGTGGTTATCGATGTGCTGACGATCCTGACCGAAAAAGAGCCCCAGCAGATCCACCGTGGCGTTCTCGTCGTTGAGATCGCTGATCAGATCGTTACGCACCACGGCGCCACCCAGATTCAGGTTGTGCGAGGTAAAGGTCGTGTCGCGTTTCTGATCCACCTGGATGCTGGCCACGTGATATTCACTCTGGCTGGCTTCCTGGAGCTTGTAATGCGACAGGCGCGAGGCCGGCGCCATGTCGATTTCCGTGACGACGTTGGTCAGATTGGCCGCGCCCTGCTCGCCCACGTAATGCTCGATCAGGGTCGCCTCGCTCTCGGCGGCACAGCGCACCAGAATCCGCGGGTGGCTCATCACCGGTGTCGCGTTGTTACGCGAAACAAACAGCAGATAGATCGGCGTCTCGATGGCCTGCCCCTTGCCGATGGTCACCACGGCCCCTTCTCCGGTCAGCGCGGTATTCAGCGCCGTGAAGGCAGAGAAGTCGATGGCAGTGAGATGTCCCAGCTGCTCGCTGATGGCGTGCTGATCATTTGCCATGGCCCGGGACAGCGGCGTGACATCCACGCCGTCGGGCAGCGTGTCGAGATCGGACAGCTCGGCATTGAACAGGCCGTCGACAAACACCAGCCGGCAGGCATCGATATCCAGCCTGAGCGCATCGAAGCGCTCTCGATCCAGCTCGGCGCTATCAGCCCGGTCGAAATCGGCGCTGGAAAGCCGCGACATGTCAGTGTATTTCCACGCCTCCTGACGACGCGTGGGAAAGCCATGCGCTTCAAAGTACGAAGCACCGGCACGACGCTTTTCGGAGAGCCACTCGGGCTCACCGGCAGGTGCCTCATGCAGACGCTTCATGAGTGTTTCGGGCAGACTCATGCGGCTGGCTCCTCGATAACCCATTCATAGCCGCGCGCTTCCAGATCCTCGGCCAGATGACGATCGCCGGATTTGGCAATGCGGCCATCGATCAGCACGTGCACCTGATCCGGCGCGATATGGTTCAGAAGACGCTGGTAGTGCGTCACCATCAAAATGGCGCGATTTTCGTCACGCAGTGAATTGACACCTTCGGCCACGATCTTCATGGCGTCGATATCAAGACCGGAGTCGATCTCGTCGAGCAGCGCCAGCTTCGGCTGTAAAACCAGCATCTGCAGGATTTCGTTACGCTTTTTCTCACCGCCCGAAAAGCCTTCGTTGACGGCGCGATGGAGAAAGCTCGAATCCATTTTCATGAAACCGATCTTTTCCTTGATCAGCTTCATGAACTCCGGCGCCGGCAGTTCATCAAGACCGCGCGCGGCGCGCTGGGCGTTGAGCGCCGACTTGAGCAGATAGATGTTCTTGACGCCCGGAATCTCGACCGGATACTGAAAGCCCATCAGAAGGCCCGCCTGAGCGCGCTCTTCGACTTCCATCTCCATGAGATCCTTGCCCTCGAACGTGATACTGCCCTGGGTCACTTCATAGCCATCGCGACCGGCCAGCACGGCTGACAGTGTCGATTTGCCCGCGCCGTTGGGCCCCATGATGGCGTGTACTTCACCGGGATTGATGGTCAGCGTGATTCCCTTGAGGATTTCGCTGCCTTCTACCGTGGCGTGAAGGTCCTTGATCTCGAGCATGTTGTAACCCTGATTCTGTAATGATGCGCCGCCGGGCGGCTGCACGAAAATTGCCGCACGGGCAGCCATCAAGGCTGCCCGTAAACCCCTGTGATTAACCGACCGAGCCTTCAAGCGTCACGCTGAGCAACGCTTCGGCCTCGACGGCAAACTCCATCGGCAGCTCCTGGAAGACGTCCTTGCAGAAGCCGTTGACGATCATGCTGACCGCATCCTCTTCGGAAATACCGCGGCTCTTGCAATAGAAAAGCTGGTCATCGCCGATCTTGGAGGTGGTCGCCTCGTGCTCGATGGTGGAACGGCTGTTACCGATCTCCTGATAGGGGAAAGTATGTGCACCGCACTGATCACCGATCAAAAGCGAGTCGCACTGGGTAAAGTTGCGCGAGCCGGTCGCGCGTGGCGATACCTTGACCAGGCCGCGATAGGACTGGTTGCTCCTGCCGGCGGCAATGCCCTTGGAGACGATCGTCGACGAGGTGTTTTGGCCGATGTGGATCATCTTGGTGCCGGTATCGGCCTGCTGGCGACCGTTGGTGACGGCCACCGAGTAGAATTCGCCCTTGCTGTCGTTGCCGCGCAGCAGGCAGGACGGATACTTCCAGGTGATGGCCGAGCCGGTTTCCACCTGGGTCCAGCTGATGCGCGAGCGGTCACCACGGCAGTCGCCACGCTTGGTCACGAAATTGTAGATGCCGCCCTTGCCGTCCTCGTCGCCCGGATACCAGTTCTGGACGGTGGAGTACTTGATATAGGCGTCTTCAAGGGCCACCAGCTCGACCACGGCCGCATGCAGCTGGTTTTCATCGCGCTGCGGCGCCGTGCAGCCTTCCAGGTAGGAGACCTGAGCGCGCTTGTCGCAGACGATCAGTGTCCGCTCGAACTGCCCGGTATTGGCGGCGTTGATACGGAAATAGGTCGACAGCTCCATCGGGCAGGTCACGCCCTCGGGAATATAGACAAATGAGCCGTCGGTAAAGACCGCCGAGTTCAGCGCGGCGAAGTAGTTGTCACCCTGCGGCACGACCGTGCCGAGATACTGGCGCACCAGTTCCGGATAGTCGCGAATGGCTTCCGAAATGGAACAGAAGATGACGCCCGCCTCGGCCAGCTTTTCCTTGAAGGTGGTCGTCACGGACACCGAGTCAAACACGGCATCCACTGCGACACCGGCCAGCGCGGCGCGCTCGTGCAGTGGAATGCCCAGCTTTTCATAGGTTTCCAGCAGCTTGGGATCGACTTCGTCCAGGCTCTGGGGACGATCCTCCGGCTTTTTGGGCGCGCTGTAGTACGAGATGGCCTGATAGTCGATCGGCGGATAGTCCAGATGCGCCCAGGAGGGCGAGGTCATCTTGAGCCACTGGTGATAGGCTTCAAGACGCCAGTCCAGCATCCACTGCGGCTCGCCCTTTTTCTGTGAGATAAAGGCGATAACGCTCTCGTCGAGTCCGGGCGGTACCGTATCGCTTTCGATATCGGTCACGAATCCCTGCTTGTACTCGCGCTGAGCGAGCTGCTCCATTGCTTCGGTTGCCATGATCCTCTCCCCTCAAACGGGTACTGTTCGTCTCATCGGTCGTTGGTCAAAACCGTCGTGTTATATCGTTGGCACTTCGTCAGACCCCGTGCGCCTCACCGAGCGCCACGCTCTGAATGGGCAGCTGTACGGGTAGCTTGATCGGTGTATCGTGCGCCAGATCGGCCAGCGTGACACTGTCCAGCAGCTGACGTACGGCCATCGATACGCGCTGCCAGTTGCTGGCCACACCACAGCTGGACATCAGGTCACAGTCGCCCTGACCGTGGCTGCACTCGGTCATGGCGACCGGACCATCAATGGCGGTAATGATGTCGCGTACGGTAATGGCGGTGGGCGAGCGTGCCAGCCGGTATCCGCCGTTGGCACCGCGCTGCGAGTTCAAGAGCCCGGCGCGCAGCAACAGCTTGAGCGTTTTGCTCACGGTGGGTCGAGGCAGTCCGACGCGGTCAGCGATATCGGCAGCAGCATGCGAACAGTCCGGATGGCGCGAGATCTGCGCCATCACTACTGCCCCGTAATCGCTCATTTTTGACAGCTTCAGCATGTCGGCCTCTTGCCTGACTGATTGCGTACTATTTTAGTCCTCATTATCTGCGGTGTGAACCCGCCGCCCTGCCAATCAGCATGATAGCTTCAGGCTTTAAAGCTTTTGACCGGACATTAAAAATCCCTGATGGCACATCAGGGATTCAAAGCGCGTCACCTGCAGGGATCAATCGTTGAAGGGATCACGCAGCACGATGGTTTCAATGCGATCCGGCCCGGTCGAAATGATGTCGATGGGCGTACCGATCTGCTCCTCGAGAAAGCTGATGTAGGCGCGGGCGTTGGCAGGCAGGTCATCGAGCGAGCGGGCGCCGACTGTCGACTCGCGCCAGCCCGGCAGATCGCGATACTCGGGATGGATCGCCTCATAGCCTTCGCTGTCCACCAGATTGTCGATCAACTCGCCATCCTTGGAGCGATAGCCGACACAGACCCGAATGTTTTCCAGCCCGTCCAGCACGTCGAGCTTGGTCAGACACAGCCCGGAGATGGAGTTGATCTGCACGGCATGACGCAGCGCCACGGCATCAAACCAGCCGCAGCGGCGGGCACGCCCGGTGTTGGAACCGAACTCGTGGCCGTGCTCGGCCAGATGGCGGCCGAACTCATCGAAGAGCTCCGTCGGGAACGGCCCGGAACCGACACGAGTGGTGTAGGCCTTGGTGATGCCCAGCACATAATCCAGATAGAGCGGACCGACGCCTGACCCGGTGGCCGTACCGCCGGCCGTGGTATTGGAGCTGGTCACGAACGGATAGGTGCCGTGGTCGATATCCAGCAGCGATCCCTGGGCGCCCTCGAACATGATGTGTTTGTTCTGCTTGCGCAGATCGTGCACGAAGGAGACCGTATCGCACACCATCGGACGCAGCTCATCGGCCATGGCCATGGCATGATCCAGCACTTCCTGGAAATCCACGGCGGGCTCGCCGTGATAGCGGGTCAGCACGAAATTATGATAGTCGAGCACCTCGCCCAGCTTGCTGGCAAAGCGTTCGCGGTGCAGTAGATCGCCCAGCCGCAGGCCGCGACGCGCCACCTTGTCTTCGTAGGCCGGGCCGATCCCGCGGCCGGTGGTACCGATCTTGGCCACGCCTCGCGCCTTTTCACGGGCCACGTCAAGCGCCACGTGATACGGCAGGATCAGCGGGCAGGCCGGCGACAGCCGCAGCCTTTCGCGCACCGGTACACCGCTCTCTTCCAGCTCGGCCATCTCGCTGAGCAAAGCTTCTGGTGACAGCACCACGCCATTGCCGATGACACAGGTCACGTCAGGACGCAGGATGCCTGACGGAATCAGGCGCAGGATGGTTTTCTTGCCATCGATGACCAGCGTATGGCCGGCGTTGTGACCGCCCTGAAAGCGAACCACGGCGGACGCCGATTCCGTCAGCAGATCGACGACCTTGCCCTTGCCTTCATCGCCCCACTGCGTGCCCAGTACTACGACATTCTTGCCCATTGTTTCATCTCTGATTCAAAGGCCTGCCCGGTGCGGGCAGACGCCGGGTGTCAAATTCGGTTGGCGAGCGGCTCGACCTGCCATGCGCCATCGCGCTGGATGAGCTGGCGATCGCAGAAATGGGCCGGCGCATCGGTGGACTGGCCCGGTAACTGTTGAACGACCCGCTCGCCGGCATCGCGCAGCTCGTGGATACGCCGACTCAAGGTCTCATCCTGTGCTACAGGCGCCCAGATGCCATCATGCGAGGGTGAACGCTGGCCAAGCGTGGCCAGCTGCTTGAGATCCATGGAGCAGCCGGTCGCCGGTCGCGGCCGACCGAATGCATGCCCCGTGTCATCATAGCGCCCGCCCTTGACCAGAGCCTGACCATAGCCCGGCACGTAGGCGGCAAAGACCAGCCCCGTGTGATACTGATAGCCACGCAGCTCTGCCAGATCAAAATAGAGCGTGACATCGCCATGCGCTGCACTCAGGACATTCTGTAGCGCCGTCAATTGATCAAGCGCCTCGACAATGGCCGGCGCGCCGTTGGCGAAGACCTGTCGGGCCCGCTCGAGGGCTTCAGCGCTGCCGTGCAGGCGCGGCAGCTGCTTGAACATGGCAGCAAGCGACACATCAGAAATGTAGCGCTCGATCAGCGCATCGACCTCCGAGACCGCCTTGCGCTCCAGCGCCTCGAAGATCAGCGACTCCGCGTCGTCTTCAAGCTGCGCCTCTTCGGCAAGCGCCCGGTAGATACCGATGTGGCCGATGGCCAGATGGACATCATTGGCCCCGGCAAAGGACAGGCTCGCCAGCGCCAGCTTGACGATCTCGATGTCGGCCTCGATGCCGGCATGCCCGAACAGCTCGAGCCCTGCCTGTACCGGACTGCGCCCGCCCTGGTGTTCGTCGGCCCGGGCGCGCAGTACGTGCGCGCAGTAGCACAGCCGTACCGGCCCCTGACGCCGCAGCGAGTGGGCATCCATTCTGGCCACCTGGGGCGTCACGTCAGCGCTGGCCCCCATCAGGCGACCGGTCAGCTGATCGGTCAGCTTGAACGTCTGTAAATCAAGATCGGTACCGGCACCGGTCAGAAGAGAGTCCAGAAACTCTACCGGCGGCGGCATGACCAAGTCGTAGCCCCAGCGATAGTAGAGATCCATCAGGCCGCGGCGCAGCGACTCCATACGCAGTGCCTGAGGCGGCAGCACTTCATCCATACCGTCCGGCAGCAGCCAGCGATCAGCAATGGTCATCGAACATGCCCTGACAGGAGTAAAAAACGGTGGTTCGGGCAGTGCCCGAAACAGGCACCCCATAACGGCCGTCGACAAACGACAGCCACAAAAAAACCGGGGGAAGGCCCCCGGTTAAAGGATACTATCACAACTCGTCAGCGGAGAAATCCCGCCAACGCGCTTTGGCGTCAGGGCGCTGCGGCCGGCTCACCGTTGCCCTGCTTGAACAGCTGCAAAAACCGGTTGCTTGCCGGGCTGAGCACCATCAGATCATCGTTGCCCTGGAAGCTTTCACGATAGGCCTGAAGCGTTCGATAGAAATCGAAGAAGCCGGCATTTTGCTGATAGGCCGCCGAATAGATCGCTGCTGCTGCCGCATCGCCTTCACCCCGGGTGGTTTCGGCAATCTGACGACCGCTGGCAAGAATCTCCTCACGCTGACGATCGGCATCGGCCCTGATCTCTTCGGCCTGACGCGTCCCTTCGGCGCGATAGCCGCGGGCGGCCTGCTCACGCTCGGAATTCATGCGTTCGTAGACCGCCTGGGTCACTTCGTTGGGCAGCTCGATACGCTTGACGCGGATATCGAGAATGCGAACGCCAAGTTCGCGTCGCATGGCCTGATCCAGCTGTGAGATCGGGTCGACCATCAGCTCGTCGCGCTCGGTGGCGACTTCGCTGTCCTCTTCCTGCACCTTCTTGACCACGTCCTGATCATCGCTTTGCGTCGCGGGACGCTCGCGAACGATCTGTGTCAGCGTCGTCTGGCCGAACTTGTTACGCAGTGCCTCGTCGGTACGCGGCGCGATCAGACGCTCGGCGGCCTGCTCGACTCCGCGGGTGGCTTCATAGAACTGTGCCGGATCCACGATCTGCCACTTTACGAACGAGTCCACGATAACGGCCTTGGAGTCGCTGGTCAGATAGCGCGTAGCGCTGGCATCGACCGACAGTACCCGGGTGTCAAAGATCCTGACGTTGTTGAGAATGGGCCACTTGAAATGCAGTCCCGGCTGAATATCGTTTTCGATGATTTCGCCAAAGCGCAGCTTGATGGCCCGCTCGGTTTCATTGACCGTATAAAAGCTGGCGCTGCCAACCCAGGCAAGAATGCCCAGCACGATCACGATGACAAGGGCGCGATTATTGAACATTAGCGTCCCTCCCGCAGGCTGCTGCGACCGTTGTTTTGCTGCTGATTGCTTCTCATGTGCTCGACGACCTGCTGAGAGAGCTGCTCAAGCTGACGCGCATCCACGTTGCTCTGGCTGCTGTCGCTGTTGCGATTGCCGCTGTTGCCACTGCGCCCCATCTGGTTGAGCGGCAGCACCGTCACCGCATCGTTGCCTTCACCCAGATCCACCAGCGCCTTGGGCGTATTGGCCAGAATCTCGGTCATGGTGTCCAGATACAGACGCTGCCGCGTCACGTCGGGTGCCTTCTCATATTCACCCAGAAGCGATACGAAGCGGTTGGTTTCACCCTGGGCGTCGGCCACCACGGCGGCCTTGTAACCCTGCGCCTCCTCGATCATGCGCTGACGCCGACCTTCGGCTTCGGGCAGAATGGCGTCGCGATAGGCGTTGGCACGGTTGATGGTGCGCTGCTGCTCTTCACGGGCACGGATAACGTCGTCAAAGGCATCCTGTACCTGATCCGGCGGTGCGGTGGACTCCATGTTGACCGTCTGAAGCCGGATACCGGTGCCGTAGGCTTCCAGATACGATCCCAGCCGATCATAGATATCGCCGGCCAGCTCTTCACGACCGGTCGTCAGGATCTGCTGCAGATCCATGTTGCCCACTTCCTGACGCAGGGCGCTGTCCATGGCGTTTTGCAGCGTCATTTCAGGCCCGCGAACGTTGACCAGAAACGCGTGCGGATCCGACACCACATACTGGGAAGAGATGCTGACACGCACGATGTTTTCGTCACGTGTCAGCATGGAATCCGTCTGGCTGGCAGAGCGAATCCGGGTCACGTTGACACTCTCCACCCGGTCAATCAGCGGCGGGTTCCAGTGCAGGCCCGGGCCGATGGTGTTGGTATATTTACCGAAACGGAACACAACGCCACGTTCGGACTGGTCGATCAGGTGAAACCCCGACCCCGCCCAGACCACACCGCCCACGATCAACACGATGATGGGCAGCAACAGGGCGCTGCGGCCGCCGCCGCCCCCTTGGTGATTGCCACCGTTGTCGTCGCCGTTGTTCACCGAGCGGAGCTGACGACGGCCCAGCAGCCCGTTGAGCTTGTTGCGCAGTTTCCTGATGACTTCATCGAGATCAGGAGGTCCACCACCCTGGTTATTGTTGCCACCGCCACCACCGCGGCGATCACCACCACTCCAGGGATCCTGCTGGTTATTGTTGCCGCCACCACCAGGCTCATTCCAGGCCATACATCTTCTCCACTGGGCAAGAGTTGCGAAACGCCAGCCTCATAACATCATTGCGCGCCATTCTTACGGTAGCGCTTCGAATATCCGATCATCCTGATAATGCCGGAAGCGTTCCTATTTGTAACATGTCGTCATGCCAAAGACCTGAAATTCTTCCTGGCATGACACGGTGGCCTGTTATTCCTGCCACTGCTCCCGGCCCTGCTCTGCCAAAGAGAGATAGTCGTCCGGGTTTTCATCGGCGTGGGAAAGAAGGCGCAACAGATCGCGGCGCGGCAGTCGAATCTTCAGATGCGTCCTGCCTTCTTCGTCGAAGGTTTCTTCCCGGACGGCATCGTGGGAAAAGAGCTGGGCGCGCAGCCAGCCCTGTGACGGCGCCAGCATGACCGTGGTTTCCACCAGGTCCGTGGCCAGCCGTTCGGAGAGGGCCTGCTCCAGCAGGTCAAAACCGGTTCCCTCGCGCGCCGAGAGCCAGACAGTAGAAACCTCATCACTACTGTCGCGCTCAAGACGCGGCGACATGCCCAGCAGATCGGTCTTGTTCATGACCAGAAGCCTGGGCACTTCGCCGGCGCCGATCTCGTCAAGCACCGCATTGACCTGCTCGATATGCGCATCACGCTGCGGGTCGGCCGCGTCAATGACATGCACCAGCAGGCTCGCCTCGGCGGCCTCCTGAAGCGTGGCGCGAAACGCCTCGACCAGCTTGTGCGGCAGATGGCGGATGAACCCGACCGTATCGGCCATGACAATGGGTCCGACATCACTGATCTCGAGACGTCTGAGCGTGGGGTCCAGCGTGGCAAAGAGCTGGTCGGCAGCATACACCTCGGCATCGGTCAGCGCGTTGAACAGCGTCGACTTGCCGGCGTTGGTGTAGCCCACCAGCGATACCGATGGAATCTCTGCCCGCGTACGCGATCGGCGATTCTGATCGCGCTGGCTGCGCACCCGATCGAGACGCTTGTGGATGGCCTTGATGCGCCCGCGCAGCAGTCGCCGGTCGGTTTCCAGCTGGGTTTCCCCGGGACCGCGCAGACCGATACCGCCCTTTTGTCGCTCCAGGTGCGTCCAGCCGCGCACCAGACGGGTCGACATGTACTCGAGCTGGGCGAGCTCCACCTGCAGCTTGCCTTCATGCGTTCTGGCGCGCTGCGCAAAGATATCGAGAATCAGGCCGGTACGGTCAAGTACGCGGCACTGCAGTATCCGCTCAAGGTTTCGCTCCTGAGACGGCGAGAGCGCATGGTTGAAGATGGCAAGCTCGGCGCGATGCGTGCTCAGCATGGCGCGCAGCTCTTCGAGCTTGCCTTCACCGATCATGGTCTTGGGGCTGGGAGAGCGCCGGCTGCCTGTCAAAAGCGCCGCTGGCACAGCACCGGCGCTGCGTACCAGCTCCATGAACTCTGAAGTGTCTTCGCGCTCGGTGCTGTCCTGGAAATCGATATGTACCAGGACAGCCGTTTCTCCCGACTCGGGACGTTCAAAAAACAATCAGCGCCTCTCTATTGGCTTTCCTGGCCGGGAGCAGCAGTATCCTGCGCCGGTAAGCGGACGTTACGCGCAGGCACGACCGTGGAAATGGCGTGCTTGTAGACCATCTGACTGACGGTGTTGCGCAGCAAAATGACAAACTGATCGAAGGATTCGATCTGGCCCTGAAGCTTGATGCCATTGACAAGAAAGATGGAGACGGGGATACGCTCCTTACGCAGGATGTTCAGATACGGATCCTGAAGGGATTGTCCTTTGGACATGTGGCTCTCCCAGAAATAGTAATTGCTGTATGTTTATCGGTTTTTAACTTGCTGAAAGCGCAAGAAAGATCCACGTCCCGGAGCCTCGCATGAAGCTCACTGGTAACCGACCATATTACGCTAAGTGCCGATGTCGCGCACGATTTTCAGCACTCGTGGCACAACCCCGGCCTCCTGCGGATCAAGCTGTAGAGCGCCCGGCCAGCGCCGCAACCAGGTGATCTGACGCTTGGCCAGCTGTCGGGTTGCGGTCAGCGCCCTGAACGCCATTTGGGGGCAATCGTCGCCGCGATCAAGTCCTTCCCACACCTGACGATAGCCAACACTTTTCATCGCGGGTAAATCGGGACTTAAATCGCCGCGCGCGCGAAGCGTTTTCACCTCTTCAACGAAGCCAGCGGCGAACATTTTGTCAAGACGCTGCTGGATGCGCGCATGCAAAAGCGACCGATTATTGGGCAATAGCGCAATCGGATGGGGCGTGAACGGCAGGGTGACCGGCGACTGACGCGCCCAGTGCGCGCTCAGCGTTTCCCCGCTGGCCCGATAGACCTCCAGGGCGCGCATCAGGCGCTGCGGGTCGTTGGGGTGCAGCCGCGCCGCGGCGTCGGGATCCACCCGGGCAAGCTCGGCATGCAGCGTCCGCGGGCCACCCTGTTCGAGCAGCTCGCCCAGCGCCTGACGGATAGCGGGATCTGCCTGAGGCATGTCGGCGGCGCCTTCCGTCAGCAGGCGGAAATAGAGCATGGTGCCCCCGACCAGCAGCGGCACTTTCCCCCGGGCGGCAATCTCCTCGATGCAGGCCAGCGCATCCTCGCGAAAGGCCACGCCGGAATAGGGCTCGGACGGGTCGCGAATGTCGATCAGTCGATGCGGCGCGCGGGCCAGCTCATGCGCCGACGGCTTGGCAGTGCCGATATCCATGCCCCGATAGACCAGCGCCGAATCCACGCTGACCAGTTCGACGCCCAGACGCTCGTGCAGTTCGATGGCCAGATCGGTCTTGCCGACGGCCGTGGGGCCCATCAGCATGATGACCGGCGGACGCGACGGTTCAGTAGTCATGAGACGCTCACCCTACTGGCCCCGCAGGAAAAGGCGATCAAGGTCACGCATCGACATTTCCGTCCAGGTGGGTCGGCCGTGATTGCACTGTCCGCTGCGTTCGGTGCGCTCCATGTCCCGCAGCAGCGCATTCATCTCCTCGATTTCCAGTCGTCGGTTGGCACGCACGCTGCCATGACAGGCCATGGTCGAGAGCAGATCGAAAAGAT
Source organism: Kushneria sp. AK178 (assembly GCF_053903105.1). NCBI lineage: Bacteria > Pseudomonadati > Pseudomonadota > Gammaproteobacteria > Oceanospirillales > Halomonadaceae > Kushneria > Kushneria sp. AK178. The sequence continues at coordinate 2,469,818 of NZ_CP096381.1, forward strand.
GATCACTGACCACCCGGCTGCGGCCGTAGCGCTCGAGCTCTTCCAGCATTTCGCGCACCAGCGTCTCGACGTTGCCGCTTTTCAAAAGGGCCGGCACCTCCCGGATCAACAGCGTTTCGGGGCCGGCGGCTGCCAGCGCCACTCCCATCGCCGCAATCGTTGCCTGCTCGCGCTCGGCCAGCTCGACCTGCGCCTCACTGACCGACATGGAGACCGGCACCAAAAGCGGCTGCGTATCGATCCCCTCGCCCAGATACTGCGCCTTCATGCGCTCATAGGTGATGCGTTCATGAGCGGCGTGCATGTCCACGACCACCATGCCGCGCTCGGTCTGCGACAAAATGTAGACGCCGTGCAGCTGCGCCACGGCGTAGCCCAGCGGCGGTGCGCGGGTGGCATCGACCGCCGGCCCGGCCGGCGCCTCGCTGGTCGATGCCGGACCGGGCGTTGATGATGACGCCGCCGCAGACGCTGCCTGGCGGTTATTGCCCTCAGGGTCGGTCGCACGGGAGGTTAGAAGCCGCTCTTCATGATCCGGATGCAGCGCGCGATAGCCGGCCATGAACTCCCGGACCTGCTGCTCCCCCGGCCGACTGCCGCGAGACGGCGCGCCCTGCGGCCGGCCACTACCGGCACCATCGCCTCCCTGTTCGCCGGTGGCGTCACCAAGCGCCATGCGCTGCTGGTCGAATGATGGCGCGGCCGGCGGCGCAGCAGCGGTGTCATCAAACGCCGCCTCGCCGGTCGTCTGTCCCTGCGGCCGCACCTCCGCCAGCGCCCGATGCAGGCTCGAAAACAGAAAGTCATGGACCAGCCGGCCGTCGCGAAAGCGCACCTCGTGCTTGGTGGGGTGCACGTTGACATCCACACCGTGGGCATCGAGCGCCAGATAGAGCACGAAGACCGGATGACGGCCGTGAAAGAGCACATCACGATAGGCCTGACGCACGGCGTGTGCCACCAGTCGATCACGGATGACACGGCCGTTGACGAAGAAATACTGCTGATCGGCCTGGCTGCGGGTGTGTGACGGCAGCCCCACCCACCCCTTCAGCGCCAGGCCGGTGGCGGCCATATCGACGTGAATGGCGTTATCCAGAAAGCTGCGCCCCAGCAGCTGGGCGATGCGTTTTTCCATCGCGGCCTGGCTGTGACCGCCCGTCAGCTGATGGACGGTCTTCTGGTTGTGGCGCAGCACCAGATCGATGTCCTGACGCGACAGGGCCAGCCGACGAAAGGCCTCCTCGACATGATTGAACTCGGTCTTTTCGGTGCGCAGGAACTTGCGTCGCGCCGGCGTGTTGAAAAAGAGATCACGCACCGTCACGGTCGTGCCACGCGGGTGTGGCGCCGGTGACAGCCGCGGCGACATCTCGCGGCCTTCTGCCACCACCCGCCAGCCGTTGACCGGATCATCGCTGGTGTTGGAATAGAGCTCGAGTCTCGAGACCGCGCTGGTGGCCGCCAGTGCCTCGCCACGAAATCCCAGACTTGCCACCCCCTCGAGATCATCCAGCGACATGATCTTGCTGGTGGCATGACGCGATAGCGCCAGCCCCAGATCATCGTGCTCGATGCCGCTGCCGTTATCGCGCACCCGGATCAGGCGACTGCCGCCGGACTCCAGCTCGATCTCGATGCGCGAACTGCCGGCATCGATGGCGTTTTCGACCAGCTCCTTGACGACCGATGAGGGGCGCTCGACCACCTCGCCGGCCGCGATCTGGTTGGCCAGACGCGGAGCCAGCGCCTGAATGCGACGGGCGTCGGTGACGGCTGTCTGATTCATTCATGCCCTCCTTGGGTCATCGACGACTGCGCCATCAGGGGATATTGAGCACCTGCCCCAGGCGCAGCACGTCGGTATCCAGATTGTTCGCCCGGCGCAGCGCCGCCAGTGAGACATTGTTGCGCGCCGCGATGCCCGAAAGCGTATCGCCGGGCTGAACCCGATACTCGTTGGACGCCCCGCCGCGATTCTGGTCACGCTGCCAGGCCAGCAGACTATCGGGCGGCGGACTGCGCGAGAAGTGCTGCCGGATGCCCTGGGCGATGGCATCGGCCAGCTTCTCCTGATGCGATGGCGTCTTGAGAAGCCGCTCCTCGGTGGGATTGGTCAAAAAGCCGGTCTCCACCAGCAGCGATGGAATGTCCGGCGACTTGAGAACCACAAAGCCCGCCTGCTCGACGCGCGAGTGGAACAGCTTGTTGAAATTCGAAACCCGACCGAGCACGTCGGTACCGGCCGACAGCGAGTCATTGACGGTGGCCGTCATGCTCAGATCCAGCAGCACCCCGCGCAGTACCTGATCCTTGTCATCAAGGCTGAGATCGCCATCGACACCGCCGATCAGGTCAGCGCGGTTTTCACTCTGGGCCAGCCAGCGGGCGCGCTCGGATGTGGCACCGTGCTGGGAGAGCGCATAGACCGAGGTGCCACGGGGGGCACTGGACCCGCCTGCATCGGCATGCACCGACACAAAGAAATCGGCGTGATGCTCACGGGCAATTCGCGTACGGCCACGAAGCGGTATAAAGGTGTCATCATCACGTGTCAGATAGGCCTTGAAGCCCTGCATGGCATCCAGCCTTGCCTTGACCCGCTTGCCGATCTGCAGCACCACGCTCTTTTCGTGGGTGCCGCCGGGGCCGGTGGCACCGGGATCCTTGCCGCCATGGCCGGGGTCCACTACCACGATAATATCGCGTCTCGGATGCGGTCTGGCCGCCTGTTTCGACGCCGCCGTGGGTTCATTGCTGACCTGCGGCGTTTCGGGGGTGCGGTTGCCGGCCAGTCGACTGCGGGCCGCGCGCTCCTGCTGCTGAATCATGGCGGTAATGGGGTCGTCATCGCCGGAGGCGTCACTGCCGCCGCCCGCCTCCGGCGCCAGATCGACCACCAGGCGATAGCCATGGCCACCCCCCGGCGGCAGCTTGAAGGCATTGGGCGTCGCCCTGCGATCGAGCTCCACGACGACACGCAGGTCGCTGCCCTCGCGCACCCCGGAGCGAACGTCCCTGACCATGCCGCGTCCGTCGACGGCACTGCCCAGGTTCGCGTTCAGGGTGGTATTGGCCAGGTCGATGACCAGGCGATCCGGACGCTCCAGCGTGAAGACGTCGGCATCGGTCTCGCTTGAAAGGTCAAAGACCAGCCGCGTGCCGTCACTGTCGGTCCACTGCCGCAGCCCCTCGAGCTGCGTGGCCTGAGCGGCGCCGGCCATGACGGTCAACGCCATCATGGCAAAAAGGGTTACAAGAGCTGCCGGAAACTTCATCACTGCCTTATCACTGTATTGATGTTCGTGGCGACTGTCTCGGGCAGGCCCGGCACAACATTTGATGCCATCATGACAACGCCCGTGACGACATCGCCAATCGTTGCAGGGCCTGTTCCCCGTGTTCGCTGCCGGCCTCCAGCACCAGACGTCGTCCCTGCTGGATCAGCGACAGTGTCATGACAACATCGGCAGCCGGCAGCCAGCCTTCACCGCGTACCGGCCACTCAACGAGCGTCAGCGCCTCATCGGTCAGCATTTCCCGGGCGCCCAGAAACTCGAGCTCCTCCGGATCTCCCAGACGATAGAGATCGAAGTGATAGACCCGCCCCTTCTCGAGATCATAGGGCTCCACCAGGGTGTAGGTCGGGCTCTTGACCGCCCCATCATGGCCCAGAGCCCGCAGCACACCGCGGGCCAGGGTGGTCTTGCCGGCGCCCAGCTCGCCGTTGAGATAGACGATGCCGCGCCAGGACAGCGCCTCGGCCAGCCGGCCACCGATGGCCACCTGGGCGGTTTCATCGCCGGCGTCCAGGGTTAAGGTTGTCTTGCACACGTTGTTCCACTCTGACCTGATAAGCGACCTTGCCGGTATCGGCAGGCCGTCATGTCAATGACATTCTTTCATTTGTCGGGATTAGCCCGACGGCGCGCGTAGCATGCCAGATCGCTTGCCAGCAGGCCACGCTCGCCATGGTCAGCCGCCGCGTCATCCGCAGCCAGACCATGCATCAAAACGCCACTGGCAGCAGCCTCCAGGGGCGAAAGCCCCTGCACCAGCAGCGCGGCGATCATGCCGCCCAGCACGTCGCCCATGCCGCCGGAAGCCATGCCGGGGTTGCCAAAGGGGCTGATAAAGCAGTCATCAGGGCCTTCACCGCCGACGACCAGCGTCCCGGCACCCTTGAGCACGATAACGCCGCCGTAGCGACGGTGCAGGGCCAGCGCGGCCTGATAGCGATCCTTTTGCACCTCGGCGACACTGCATGCCAGCAGCATGGCGGCCTCCCCCGGGTGCGGGGTCAGAATCCAGTCATCACGACGCTCGCCGGCGTAGCCTGCCGCCAGCAGATGCAGACCGTCGGCATCCACCAGTCGGGGCCCGGCAGCATTCATGACCGTCTGCATCAGCCCCTGCCCCCAGGCGCCCTGCCCCAGTCCCGGGCCGATCAATACGGCCGTGGCCCTGTCGACCAGGTCTTCGATATCCAGACCGTTGCGCGCTTCCCGTACCATCATTTCCGGGCAGCGCGTCAGCGCCGGCGGAATGTGGACGCTCGCCGTTGCCAGACTGACCAGACCGGCCCCCAGTCGCGCCGCCGTCTCGGCGCTCATGATGGTCGAACCGCCAAAGCCGGGCTGGCCGCCCACCACCAGCAGGTGACCGCAGTCCCCCTTGTGGGTGGTGGGGCGCCGCCGGGGCAATGTCTTTTGAAGCCGTTCGGCCACAAGCAGCTCGCCCACATGATCACTCTCGGCCAGCGTGGACTCGGCGACGCTCAGGGGCGCCAGCACGATCTCGCCGGTCACGTCCGGCGCCTGGCCGGTATATAGCCCGAACTTGCGCGCAATAAACGTGACCGTCAGCGCCGCGTTGACCGCTTCTCCCAGCAGCGCCCCGGTATCGGCATTCAGCCCCGAGGGAATATCCAGTGCCACCACCGGCCGCGACGCGGCATTGATGCGCGCGATGGCCGCATCGAACGGCGAGCGTATTTCGCCCCGGGTGCCGGTGCCCAGCAGCGCATCGACAATCACATCGGTGTCGGCCGGGATCTCGTTATCCGGCTGCCACGCATCGATGCGCACGCCGCTGTCGCGGGCCAGACGCACGGCGTCGCCGGCTTCACCCTGCAGCTGCTCCGGCGGGCGCAGCGCCACGAGCTGCACCTCAAGGCCCCGGCGGTGTGCCAGCGCTGCTACCACATAACCGTCTCCAGCATTGTTGCCGCTACCGCACATGACATACAGGCGTCGCGCTTCGGGCCAGCGCGTGACGATCTCGTCGAGCGCCGCGTGACCGGCCTGCATCATCAGGGCAAACCCCGGCACGCCCTGTTCAATGGTGCGTTGATCCAGGGCCTGGACCTGCCGGGCGCTGTAAAGTCGTGCGTTCGCCATCATGGCCTTGCTCCCTTGAAACCATCCATGTCATTGATTTGTATCGAGTCAGCCGCGGGGCATATTAAGCGGCAGGGGTGGACAGGCCATGTTGTGACCCCATTCTCCCCGGCGGGTTCCACTCCCGGGGAAGCCATCATGATCACGGCGAGCCGCTGCCTTTGGCCCCGAGCGCCTGCGCTGTCATAATACCCGTTCATATCGTGCCCATCCCTGCGGCCGCCAACGCGGCCCGTAATACCGAGCCCCGGGGCTCGAATACCATGACCACAGCTTCCCCGAATACCGACCGACCCGACGACGTCAGTGATCCAGCGTCTGCCGGCGCGTCCCACGCCCCTGATCCTGCCGGGATGGCAGAAAAACTGCGGCACTGGGCACGCGAGCTGGGCTTTCAGCAGCTGGGCATTACCGATACCGACCTCGAGGCGCACGAGGCCTGGCTGAACCAGTGGCTCGAGGCGGGGTATCACGGCGACATGGACTACATGGCACGCCACGGGACCAAGCGTACGCGCCCGGCCGAGCTGGAACCCGGCACCCTGCGCATCATCAGCGTGCGCATGGACTACCTGCCGCCCGAAATCGAGAGCACGCGCGTGCTGGGCCAGCCCGAGCGCGCCTATGTGGCACGTTACGCGCTCGGGCGCGACTACCACAAGCTGATCCGCAAGCGTCTGACCCAGCTGGCGCAAAAGCTGCAGGGCGAGATCGGCGAGTTCGGCTTTCGCGCCTTCGTGGACTCGGCCCCCGTCATGGAGCGGGCGCTGGCGCAAAAGGCCGGCATCGGCTGGTTCGGCAAGAATGCGATGATCCTCAACCCGAAAGCGGGGTCGCTGTTCTTTCTGGGCGAGCTCTATACCGACCTGCCCCTGCCGGTGGACGCCCCCTTCGAGAGCGATCACTGCGGCAAATGCACGCGCTGTCAGACCTGGTGTCCGACCGGGGCCATCGTGGACGACAAGGTGATCGATGCCCGCCGCTGCATCTCCTATCTCACCATCGAAAAACACGGCTCCATCCCGCTGGCGTTTCGTCGCGCCATGGGCAACCGCGTTTTCGGCTGTGACGACTGTCAGCTGGTCTGTCCCTTTACCCGCTTCACGCGCGCCACACGAGAGCCGGACTTCGCCCCGCGCCATGCGCTGGACCGTGCCCGGCTGGTCGATCTTTTCAACTGGAGCGAGCCCGAGTTTCTCGAGCACACCCAGGGCAGCGCCATCCGACGGCTGGGCTACGAGCGCTGGCTGCGCAATCTGGCCGTGGGGCTGGGCAATGCCCCCTTCAGCGAGGAGATCGTCTCGGCGCTGCGGGCACGGCTGGCCTGGCCCAGCGATACGGTGCGGGAACACGTGCGCTGGGCACTACAGGAGCAGACTCAAAAGCGCGACGGAGAACAGGACGTCCCGCCAGCGCCGCTGGTCGAGGCAGGCTACAACGACATCATCGCGCGTCAACCTGTCTGAGCAGGCGTCGTTACAGCGCCAGCAGATGGGCGCGGTAGTGGCGCAGCTCCTCGATGGAGTCGCGGATATCATCGAGCGCCAGATGGGTGCCCTTTTTGGTGAGACCTTCCAGTGCCGACGGCTTCCAGCGTCGTGCCAGCTCCTTGAGCGTCGAGACATCCAGATTGCGGTAGTGAAAAAAGGCTTCCAGCGCCTGCATCTCGTGCTGCATGAAGCGCCGGTCCTGATGGACGCTGTTACCGCACATGGGCGAGGCGCCCCTGTCGACATGCTGCTCCAGAAAGCGCAGCGTCGCCTCTTCGGCCTCCTGCGTGGAGACCGGGCTCTGGCGCACCCGCTCGGTCAGTCCCGTATTGCCGTGGGTGCGGGTGTTCCAGTCATCCATCAGCGCAAGCTGCTCATCGCTCTGATGGATGGCCATGACCGGGCCTTCGGCGATGATATTGAGCTGACTGTCGGTGACGATGGTAGCGATCTCGATAATGCGATCCCGCGCCGGATCCAGACCGGTCATTTCGAGATCGATCCAGATCAGGCGTTCGTTTTGAGTACTCATGACACTTTCCGGATAGACTTGAAGAAATATCTCTCACGGCGCACCACCGGCGGCCGGGATGAAACACGAATGCCCTCAAGCGTACAATTGCGCGACGTTTTCCACCAGCCGGGGTCGACTCCGGTGCGCGAGTCCACGACAGTCCGGGAGTGTCATGAGTCAACGCAAGCTATCCCGCCAGCAGCGCTGGCGCGTCGAGAAGGTCCAGGCCGAGCGTGCCCGACGCGCCGACAAGCGCGAACGGATCGATCAGCGCCAGCTGGCGGATGGTGAATACGGCTCCGAGCAGATCGGACGCGTCGTGGCCCATTTCGGCCGCAACATGGAGGTGGAGGATACCGATGGCGTGCGCCATTTGTGTCATCTGCGCGCCAATCTCGACACCCTGGTCACCGGCGATCGGGTCAGCTGGCGCGAGGCGAGCGATGGCACCGGCGTGGTCGAGGCGCGCCTTGAGCGGTCCTCGACGCTGGAACGCCCTGACGCCCGCGGCCGGCTCAAGAGCGTGGCGGCCAATATCGATCGCATCATGATCGTGTTTGCCGTGGAGCCCGAGCCCCACCCGTTTCTGATCGACCGCTATCTGGTCGCCGCCGAAGCCACCGGCATTGCCCCGGCGCTGGTGCTCAACAAGATCGACCTGCTCGATGAGCACCACGCACTGCATGCGCTGGCCGATCGCTACCGCGCGCTGGGCTATCCGGTCATCGGCGCCACCACCCGGGATGAGGTCGGTCTCGAGGATCTGATCACCGCCATGGACGACACCACCGCGGTGTTTGTCGGTCAGAGCGGCGTGGGCAAGTCGTCCCTGATCGATGCGCTGCTGCCCGATGAGTCGCTCGCCGTCGGCGCGCTCTCCGTGGACAGCCGCAAGGGACGCCACACCACCACCACGGCGCGGCTCTATCATTTCCGTCAGGGCAGCGGCGCCCTGATCGACTCCCCCGGCATCCGCGAGTTCGGCCTGGGTCACCTTGACGAATCACAGGTCGAAAACGGCTTTATCGAGTTTCGTCCGTATCTGGGACACTGCCGCTTTCGCGACTGTCGCCATCGCCATGAGCCCGGCTGTGCCATTCTCGAGGCGGCCGAGCGCGGCGAGATTTCTCCCGACCGGCTGGAGAGCTTCCGGCGCATCGTTCACGAGCTCAACACCCCGCCCCGGTAATCCCTTCAAGCGCTGAGCGAACACAAAAAAGGGCCGCCCTCGGGCGTAATGCCAGTCAGTTAGTGCTGACTGGCTTTTTCCTGACCGGATATTTCTGCGGTCGTGCCCGCACCGCTCGCGGGTACGATCTTTCTCGTCGATCGGGCAGTACAAAGGCCGGCGCCATCTCCGTGATCGACTGGACCACCGCCGGCACCCGACCCGACGATACCGCCGGCAGCATCGATAACTCCTTGATAATAAAGCTGGCCGCCTGGTGAAAGCTCAGCTGGTTGGGGTGAATGTTGTCCAGACTGTAAGCCATTCGCGCCATCTGAAAACGGATCAGGTTGTAGGCGAGCAGCGTGCCCCACAGCTCCTGACGCACCATCTCCGGTGTACGGCTGCGCAACGTAAGCCGATTGTCCAGCAGCGACTGCTTCATTTCCCGATATCCCAGCTCGATTTCCCAGCGGTAGCTGTAAAGATCCACGATGTCGGCGGCCGGAAAACGCATCGTTTCCGTCATCGAGGTCAATACCGCCACCTCCTTGCCCCGAACCTTGCGGCGCAGCAGGCGCGCCTCGAACGAGACCGGTAAATCCGGCCATTTGGCACGCGCCTGTGGCGAAGTGGTCAGCCGAACGAGACGGTCCTGGCGCCCCAGCGAGCGAATCTCCTCGTAGTGAGTTCCCTTGCGTAACGGAATCAGCCAGTGGCGCTGCTCGCCGGCCTGCTGCCAGGCATGCAAAAGGCCCAGTGAATAAAAGCCGCGGTCAAACAGCGTGAGCGAGTGATCCGGTGTGCCGGCGATCAGGTCTTCCGTCAGGGCCACTTCGCCGGTCGCGACACTGTCGAACGCGGCCCCCGTGATCAGGTGGCTGGTCACCTCCATCTGGCACACCATGCGTACCTGCGGGTAGCCGGCCTCACGCTGCGCATTACGCGTGCGCGCGAAGGCGGTCTGGTTGTCGGGAGAGTCCGGCGTTCGCCAGACCACGCCGTCCACGGCAAGCAGGCTGAGTCCGCACCAGTGAGGCTGAGGCGTTTGAGCATGCCACAGGGCCTGAGTCTGCTCGAAAACATGTCTGACTGCGTCACTACCCAGGCGCTGACGCGCCTGTACCACGGCGCTGGGGGCCACGAATGGACGCTTGCCCGGCAGGACGATATCAAGCTGGTTAACCACCTGCGCCATGGGGATATGGCGAAACAGGGCCATGCCGACAATCGACCAGACGACCAGATCCAGCGGCAGTCGCCGCTTGCGAAGGGTCGCCACGCCGGCCTGCTCCAGACAGGTGTCGATGAGCTCGGGGGAAAGGACGTCCGCCAAACTTGAAAAGCTGCCGGGCCTTACCCGGTTGATGGCATCGATGGCCTGACTGAAATGCATAAAAAAGTCCGGTATCAGCAAGTTACTGATACCGGACTATCGCATCGTCAGCCGGTGGGGGAAAACCTTAACTGACTGGCATTACGCCCTCGGGCGGCCCTTTTGATGCGTGATGCCGCAAGCCCCCTACTCCTGAAACAGCAGCAAAAGCGACAGCGCGGCCAGAATCCACATGGTCGGGCGAATCTCGTGACGCTTGCCCACCCCTGCCTTGACCACCACAAAGGCCAGAAAGCCAAAGACCACACCGTGAGTGATCGAGTAGGTCAGCGGAATCAAGATCATGGCGATAAAGGCCGGAATGGCGTCATCGAACTCGTACCAGTTGATATGGCGAATCGGGTCGAGCATGAATACGCCCACCATGATCAACGCGGGCGCCGTGGCGATCGAGGGCACCAGTGACAGAAGCGGTGACAGAAACAGAAACGGCAGAAAGAGCAGCGCCGCCGTCACCGCCACCAGTCCGGAGCGCCCGCCCTGGCTGATGCCGGCGGCCGACTCCACATAGGCGTTGGCCGGGCTGGTGCCCAGCGGTGCAGAGATCACCGCCGACATGGCATCGACCATCATGGACTGGCGAATGTTGCGCGGCTCGCCGTTGCGGTCCAGCAGCTTGCCGGCCTGACACACGCCCATGAAGGTCGACAGCGCATCAAAAAACGTGGTGAACAGCACCACAAAGATGAACGGCCAGTAGGCAATATTGAGCGCCCCGATCAGATCCAGCTGCCCCACGGCGCTGAAATCCGGTAGCGCAAAGATGCCATTGAAATTGACCAGCGTCGTCGTGCCCGCGGGCGAAAAGGCGCTGGCATCGCCCCAGAGCCGGCCGATGGCCGTGGCCATCATCGTGGTCGCAATGATGCCGATGATCAGCGCACCCGGCATGTTGCGTGCCACTAAAACGGCCGTAATGGCCAGGCCGATCAGAAAGGTCACAAGCGTTGGTGTCATCTCGCCCAGCCCCACCACGGTGGCCGGATTACTGACCAGAAAGCCCGCGTTGACCAGCCCGATCACCGTGATGAAAAGCCCAATGCCGCAGGAGATGGCATAGCGCAGCTGCGCCGGAATGGCATCGATGATGTAGCGGCGCACGTTGAGCACGGCCAGTACGGCAAAGAGAATGCCCGCCCAGAACACACACCCCAGCGCCGTCTGCCACGGGATGCCCGCCCCGACGACCATGGTGTAGGTAAAGAGCGCGTTGATGCCCATGCCCGGCGCCACCAGGATCGGGTTGCGCGCATAAAGCCCCATCATCAGGCTGCCGAAAAAGCTGACCAGCACGGTCGCGGTCAGGGCACTGGCGAAGGGAATGCCGGCCGCATTCATGATGGTCGGGTTGACCACGATGATGTACATGGCGGCCAGAAAGGTGGCGATGCCGGCCAGGATATCGCGACGGACACTGCTGCCCTGACTTGTTATTTTAAAGAATGATTCGAGCACGCTGACTCTCCACTTGCACTATTGTCCATCCTGATGTCTGTTGATTATCGATAGGCCATTGCAGGTGATGTGGTTCAAACACGACTGTTCCTGAAGACCGGCATTGCCACCGTTCGCGAGGTGCCATCGAGTATGCAATGCTTGGGCCCATGTTAACCCGCTGGCGTCGCCAAAAGGAGAGTGAGGATGTCACAGGATGAGGCAGGATTTCCCCGCATCATTGAGCCCCGAACGCTGTCGGAACACCTTGAAGCCCCCGATCTCTTGATCATCGATGTTCCCGCCAACGCGCAAAGCTACCGTGACGGCCATGTGCCGGGGGCAGTTTTCCTTGACCATCGCCGCCTTTTGTCGGGCCAGTCACCGGTCGCCAACGACGTGCCCGATGAAGCGGCGCTGTCGACGCTGTTTTCCGAACTCGGCCTGACACCGCATACCCACGTCGTTCTTTATGACGACGAAGGCGGCGGCTGGGCGGGCCGGCTGGCCTGGACGCTGACCCTGCTGGGACATGACCGGTGGTCCTATCTCAACGGCGGCATTCATGCCTGGCGGGGAGACAACCTGCCCGTCACGACTGAAGAAACCGTGCCCGCGCCCTCGCGTTTCGAGGCCCGGATCGAACGTCCGGAGCTGATCATCCGTCGCGACGAGCTTCTCGAGCGCCTCGAGGACCCGGGCCTTGCCATCTGGGATGCGCGCAGCCCCGATGAATACGACGGCCTCAAGGGCAACAATCAGCGGCTGGGCCACATCCCCGGCGCGGTCAACCTGGAGTGGACCAGCACCATGGACAGGAACCAGCAGCTGCGCCTGCGCGATCTATCGGAACTGGTGGGCGAGCTGGTCGCCATGGGCATCGATGCACAAAGCGAGATTGTCACCCACTGTCAGAGCCATCACCGCAGCGGCCTGACCTGGATGATCGGTCACGCGCTGGGCTACAACATCCGCGCCTACCCCGGCTCATGGCAGGAGTGGGGCAACCGGGACGACACACCCATCGAGACCTGATGCCCCGCCCCTGCCGGCGGCACGCTTGAGCCCCCGGCAGGGGTATGACACATTGCCTCCATTCATGACTGCTTCCGGGTGCCCCCTTTGAATCGTGATCGTCTGTTTGCCCTGCTGCAATATCCCCTGCCCCAGCACGCCATCTCCCGACTGGCGGGGCGGTTTGCCGATGCACGCACGCCCTGGATTCGCGATACGTTCATCCAGCGCTTTGCCCATCACTACGACGTTGACATGAGCGAGGCCCTCGATCCGGATCCGAGCAGCTACAAGAGCTTCAACGAGTTCTTTACCCGGCCGCTGCGCCCCGATGCCCGCCCGATCGAATCCGGGATTGTCTCACCGGCCGACGGTGTACTCTCCCAGTTCGGGCGCATCGATTACGGCACGCTCATGCAGGCCAAGGGCCACGCCTACTCGCTGACCGCCCTGCTCGGCGGCGATGACGCTGCCGCGGCCGAGCTGCGCGACGGCAGTTTCGCCACCGTCTATCTCTCCCCGCGGGACTATCACCGTGTGCACATGCCGCTCGAGGGCCGCCTGATCCGCACCATCTACGTGCCCGGCCGGCTCTTTTCGGTCAATCAGGCCACCGCCCGCGAAGTCCCGGGACTTTTTGCCCGCAACGAGCGGCTGGTGTGTCTGTTCGAGACCGAGCTGGGCCCCATGGCGCTGGTACTGGTAGGGGCGATGATTGTCGCCGGCATCGAAACCGTCTGGGCCGGCCAGGTCACGCCGCAGTCCCGCCAGCCGCAGGGCACTGCCTGGAACAACGCTGACATCACACTGGGCAAGGGCGATGAAATGGGCCGCTTTCACCTGGGCTCCTCGGTCGTCATGTGTCTGCCCAGGGCCTATACCTTCAACGACCACCTGACGCCCGGCATGAAGATTCGTCTGGGCCAGCAGCTGGCGCCTGATCCCGATATCCCGGCCGATACGCTTATTCCGGAAGAGCTGGCCTGAGCCGTTACCCCGGCCGACAGGCAACGGTGCCCGGCGTCCTCCAGGCCCACCGGTCACCGTTTTGATCGATTAACCCTGTGACGATTGACCTTCTGACAAGGAGCACGACATGAAGCAGTTCACCCTGGTGGCCCGGGACCATACGGATGAAGGGGCGCTCGAACGCCGCATGGGCTGTCGCGAGGCGCATCTGGACGGTCTGCGCCGGCTCTACCAGCAGGGGCATTTCGTCAGCGGCGGGGTCATGCTGGATGATGACGGCAAAATGATCGGCTCCAACGCCCACTTCCGGTTCGAAAGCCGGGACGCCATGGACGCCTGGCTCGAAACGGAGCCCTACGTGACTGAAAGGGTGTGGGAGCATATCGAGATCCACGAGATCAAGCTCTTCGATCCGAACGCCTGATTCCCCGGCATCGGGCGCCCCGCGGCGTGATGCTCGCGGGGCATGGCGCGCCCTTCGGGATCACTCCCGCCGCCTGCCGGCACTGACAGGTCGATCAGCACCGGCCGGTGGCAAAGGCCATGACGCTGTCGATTTCCTGTCGCCCCAGTGCCAGCATGATCAGACGATCCACGCCCAGCGCCACGCCACAGCTCGGCGGCATGCCGGCCCGCAGCGCCGCAATCAGCCTTTGATCGGCATCCACCGGCGGTTTGCCCAGCGCCAGACGGTTCTGATTGTCCACCTCAAAGCGCGCCTGCTGCTCATCGGCATCGGTCAGCTCGTCAAAGCCGTTGGCAAGCTCGACGCCTTCGAGATAGACCTCGAATCGCGAGGCCACCAGTGCGCCATCCTCATCGGGTCGCCGTCGCGCCAGCGCCGCCTGGGAGGCCGGATAGTCCACTACCACATCAAGACCGTCCCGCCCCAGCCGTGGCTCGATGACCAGCGACATTAAAAGATCGCAGCAGTCATCGCGCGACCATGACGCTGTATCGGCGCCGGCATGACGGGCAGCGCGGTCACGCAGAGCCGCCAGCGCCCCGGGGGTCTCTGCCAGAGGGTCGACCGACAGGTATTCCCTGAACAGCGCCCGGTAGGGGCGCGTGCGCACCGCTGTCAGCGGCGCGCCGAGCACGGTATCGATCAGCGCGGCCACTTCCCGGATCAAATCATCGAGTTCAAAACCGGGCCGATACCACTCCAGCATGGTGAACTCGATATTGTGTCGCCGCCCCGTTTCGCCGTCGCGAAAGACCCGGGAGAGCTGAAAGATGGGGCCGCTGCCGGCCGCCAGCAGGCGCTTCATGTGGTATTCGGGGGAGGTCTGCAGCCAGAACCGCTCGTCTCCGGCTGCCGTACGGGCCTGCAGGGAAAGCGATTCCAGATGCACGTCGCTGCTGCCGGCGTGCCCCAGAACGGGCGTTTCCACCTCGAGCACGTCACGGGTCTCAAAAAAGTCCCGAATGCGGCGCATGAGACCCGCACGCGCGCGCAACACCTCGATGGTGGCGCCGGGACGCCAGTCATCAGCACTCATGGCGGTCATCCATTGATGCAACGGTTACCAGTAAAAACGCCGGGCCATGGGGCCCGGCGTCTGCCGATGGTCGCGAGACGATTTACGCGCGGCCGACGTATTCGCCGTTGCGGGTATCGACCCGGAGCTTTTCGCCCTGGTTGATAAACAGCGGGACGCGCACCGTGGCCCCGGTGGACAGGGTCGCCGGCTTGGAGCCGCCCTGCGCCGTGTCGCCCTTGAGGCCGGGGTCGGTTTCGACCACTTCCAGCTCGATGAAGTTGGGCGGGGTGACCGAGATGGGGTTATCGTTCCAGAGCGTGACGGTGTAGACCACCTGTTCCTTGAGCCATTTTTCCGTATCGCCCACGGCCTTTTTGTCGGCAGCGAACTGCTCGAAGGAGCCATCGGTTCTCATGAAGTGCCACATCTCGCCATCGTTGTAGAGATACTCCATGTCGATCTCGAGCACATCGGCGGCTTCCAGCGATTCACCGGACTTGAAGGTACGCTCCCAGGTACGACCGGTCATCAGATTGCGCAGCTTGACGCGGTTGAAGGCCTGACCCTTGCCGGGCTTGACGAACTCGTTGTCGACGATGTTGCAGGGATCGCCGTCGAGCATCACTTTCAGACCGCCCTTGAATTCGTTGGTAGAATAGCTTGCCATAACGCCTCGTTGTGTTCGCAGTCGCCCGGAGCATCGGGTACTGCTGGGACAGTGAATGACCACAAGGCGCCGGATTCCGGTCCGGCGCATCAGAATGTGTGCGATGATAACGCGAACCATGCAGCCTGTGCAGACTATCTCTTCTTCCACCGCCGACGATGACGGCCCCGCCGGGCAGCGCTGGCAGGCCCAGCTCTCCGGTGCCATTCGCGACCCGAAGGCGCTGCTGGCCGCCGTCGGTCTCGACGAGCGCTGGCTGGCGGGCGCCCGTGACGGCCATCATGCCTTTGAGGTGCGGGTACCGCAGGCCTATCTCTCCCGCATCAGCAAGGGAGATCCCGATGATCCCCTGCTGCGTCAGGTGCTGCCGCTGCAGGATGAAACGCAAACGGTGGCAGGCTATGTGACCGACCCGCTGGAAGAGGCCGACCATACCCCGGCGGCCGGGCTGATTCACAAGTACGCCGCGCGCGTTCTGATGATTACCAGCGGCGCCTGCGCCATCAACTGCCGCTACTGCTTCAGGCGTCACTTTCCCTACGAGGACCACGCCGCCTCCCGCGCGCAGTGGCACCAGACGCTGGACTATCTGCGCGAGGATGACTCGCTGATCGAGGCGATCCTGTCCGGAGGCGATCCGCTGGTCTCCAGCGATACGCGCCTTGCCTGGCTGGTCGGCGAACTTGACGCCATTCCCCACCTCAAGCGACTGCGCCTGCATACCCGCCTGCCGGTGGTGATTCCCGATCGGGTCGATGAGGCCATGCTGGCATGGCTTGCCAGAACGCGGCTGCAAAAGGTGATGGTGCTGCACATCAACCACGCCAACGAGATCGATGACGCCGTGGTGCAGGCCTGTGAAAGGCTCAGGGGCGTGGGCGTGACACTGCTCAACCAGAGCGTGCTGCTGCGCGGCGTCAATGATGATGTGGACGTGCTCGGAGCGCTTTCCGAGCGTCTGTTCGAGGCCGGTATCCTGCCCTACTACCTTCACGTGCTGGACCCGGTGGCGGGGGCGGCACACTTTGATGTACCGGACCAGGAAGCCGAGCAGCTGCACAACCGGCTCAGGGAAACCCTGCCCGGCTTTTTGCTGCCACGCCTGGTGCGCGAGGTCCCGGGCGCCGGGGCCAAGAGTCCGGTTCAGACACGGGGCACGCCCTGACCGGGGGCGTCGCTTCAGGCGCCGGGGCCGCTCTTCCACAGCGTGACCAGCGCCTCCGGGGCCCGATGCTCGGGCACATGCAGATCGATCACATCGCTGTCGTTGCCCGCCGGCATGATAAGAATACGAAAATAGCGCTGATCCCCCTGCCCGGCCTGGTCACCGGGACACTTCAGCTGTTCGGCCTCATCCAGCAGCCTGCAGACCCGCTTGCGCTGCGACAGGGAACAGTCGTGAAAGGCGATCTCACGGGGACGGGCCAGTGCCGGCACATAGGCCACCCCCCCCTCCCGCGCCAGGCGAACGCGAGCGCGCTCGCCCAGTGAGTGTTGATAGCTCACACCCCGACTCCCACGCCCCGCCAGCCGTCACGAACGGCATCACGCACCTCGCTGCCATCAAAAAGACGTTCAGCGTTGTCCAGCGTCAGGCGGGCAAAATCCTCGAATTCGGCATCGTTGCTCAGCCGGTCATCGATGAGCGTGGCGTACCAGACGCGTCCGGCCCGCTCCCAGCTGTAGCCGCCCAGCGCCATGGCGGTCAGATAAAAGGCGCGGTTGGGAATGCCCGAATTGATGTGCACGCCGCCGTTGTCCTCGTTGGTTTCGACGAAATCGCTCATGTGCGCCGGCTGCGGATCGCGGCCCAGCAGCGGGTCATTGTAGGCCGTGCCCGGCTCGGACATGGACCGAAGCCCCGTGCCATTGATGCCGGGTGCCAGCAGATCGCGACCGATGGACCAGTCGGCCTCTTCCACCGTCTGATTGGCATCGTACTGGGCCACCATGACGCCGAAGACATCCGAGATGGACTCGTTCAGGGCCCCCGACTGGTTGTAGTACACCAGTCCGGCCTCACGTTCGGTGATGCCATGCGTCAGCTCATGGGCCACTACATCGAGGGCGCGGGTAAAGGAGAGAAAGATCTCGCCATCGCCGTCGCCAAAGACCATCTGATAGCCGTTCCAGAAGGCGTTCTGGTACTCCTCGCCG
Source organism: Kushneria sp. AK178 (assembly GCF_053903105.1). Taxonomy (NCBI): domain Bacteria; kingdom Pseudomonadati; phylum Pseudomonadota; class Gammaproteobacteria; order Oceanospirillales; family Halomonadaceae; genus Kushneria; species Kushneria sp. AK178. The sequence continues at coordinate 2,487,510 of NZ_CP096381.1, forward strand.
TAATGCACCGTGCCCAGCAGCGCCCCGCCTTCATCATCGATGGCATTGCGCTCGAGCACTTCCCAGAAAAAGCGATAGGTGGCGCCCAGATCCTGGTAGGCTTCATCCACGGCCTCGTCGCCGGTCTCGGGCTGCCCTTCGCGTCGGACCTGAGTCCCCGGCAGTTCCATGGTATTGCCGGCATCGAAGATATAGCGCAGCGGCTGCCCTTCTTCACCCCGGCGGGCATCGGTCGGGGCCGTATGGCGCTCGGTGCGGGCTCTGAAGCGCGAATCCAGCGTGAGGGTATTCAACGCGCAACGGCGATGGCGGTCGTTACCGTTTTCAATCAGATGATTGAGAAGATGCGGAGGGATGACCCCGTAAGGGTTGTTGCGCGTCGCCTTCATGATGATTCTCCGGCTGTGCGTGGCGACGACAGCAAAGCGCTGTCGAACGGCCAGTGCTTATAAGTGATTCCCTTCATTCATCAGCCTAGTCGATGATGAACAGGAGAGACTTTCATGTGTGATGAACCGCCACATCGACTTTTGTCTAACCTGCCCGCCCCCTAGGGTTGACGCAGTGCCTCCAGTACGCTGCTGCTGGAAAAGCCATCCGGCGTTCTGCCGACACTGCGCTGCCATGCCCGCAGCCCTTCCCGGGTATTGGGGCCCATGATGCCGTCCGGTGTTCCGGTGCCGAATCCCTTCTGGTTCAAAAGGGTTTGCAGCTCCCTGGTCTGCGAGCGCGTCAATGGTCTGACATCACGCGGCCAGTCGGCCTGTACGCCAGGGCCACCGTCGATGCGCTGCGACAACAGCGCCACGGCCAGGGCGTAGCTGGTGGCGTTGTTGTAGCGCATGATGACGCGAAAGTTGGGGCCGACCAGAAAGGCGGGCCCCCGGGCGCCGGCGGGTGCAATGATCGAGGCCTGATCGAAATCCGGCAGCGATTGCCCTTGCACGGCGCGAACCCCTTGCGTGCGCCAGGCGTTCGTGGACTGACGCGTGGAGAGCTCGGTGCGGCTGTAGTCGAAATCCTCCGGCAGGGTCACTTCAACGCCCCAGGGCTGACCGCGCTGCCAGCCGTTTTTGGCCAGATAGTTGGCGGTGGAGGCCATGACGTCGGGAATGCTGCCCCAGATATCGCGCTTGCCGTCATCATCGCCATCCACGGCATAGGCCAGAAAGCTGGTGGGGAGAAACTGGGTGTGACCCATCGCGCCGGCCCAGGAGCCCAGCATGTGCTCGCGGTCGATATCGCCTTTTTGAATGATGCGCAGGGCCGCGATCAGCTGCTCCCGGGCAAAGGCGTGGCGACGCCCTTCATAGCCCAGTGTGGCGAAGGCATCGATGGTCGGGAAGCTGCCGAAATTGCTGCCGTAGTTGCTCTCGATGCCCCAGATGGCCGTGATGACCGAGCCCGGCACACCGTAGCGCGACTGCATCCGGTCGGCGGTACCGCGATGCTCGGCCAGCTTCTGCCGGCCGTTGTCGACCCGGCTCGAGGAGACCGCACTGTCCAGGTACTCCCAGATGGCCCGGGTAAACTCCGGCTGCGAGCGGTCGAGCTCGATAATGCGCGGCTGATAGCGCACCTCTGCCAGCGCCTCGTCCAGCGTGATCGATGTAATGCCTTCAGCACGCGCCTTCTGGCGAAACTCGCTGACCCACTGCTCAAAGGATTCACGCTCGGCAGGCGTTTGCGCCTCGTTTTGCGTCGAGGCGGCCCCGTCGTTCGATTCGGCCTGCTGCGCTTTTGTCTTTTCTGCAGCTTCTTCCGATGAACCGGAGGCTCCCGAGGCTCCCTGCGACGATGGCGCGGCACCGGCCTGGCAGCCCTGCATGGCGCCGCTGCCCAGCAGCAGTGCCAGTATCAGCATGCGGGCCCGCGTCATGGATACACCGGCGTTGCGGTGTGACACCCCTTTTCTCTGAAATCGTAATGGCATTGCCGCTTTCCTGTCCGTTGAGCTGGACTATCATGGCTGATAACGCATGCCATTGACCACTTTCAAATCAGTGGGATGGATGGTCATTTCAGCATGAATTCATGAAAGCACGGCAGAGCGACATGATGGACCACGGGAGAACGACATGAGCACCTCGAAGGACGCCCTGACCGGCCAGCCGCAGCAGGATGATGGTGACAAGCCGGACTGTCGCAAGCACCCGGAGCATTACCGCGTCGGCCGCGGCGAACAGGGCGTGTTGACCGTTGAGCCCTACAAGGGCGAGCTGCTGCCCCACTGGCGCTTCAAGACGCCGGATGACGCTCGCGCGTCATCGCAAAAGCTGCTGGAAATGTTTGAAGATTATCGCGCCCGTGATGATTTTGTCGGCATGGACATGGCGCGCAAGTTCATCCAGATGGGCCACACCCGCGCCCGGCGCTATGCCAACTACCCCGGCGGGCGCAAATACGATGAAAACGGCGAGGTTCGCGAGCGCGACATCGACGAGGAAAAGGCCGAATCGGCGGCCATTTTCGAGAAGGTCTGGAAACAGGTTCGCGAAGACAGGGACTATCTGAAACGCAAGAAGGCCCATCAGCGCGCCCACGGCTGACGGACCTTCAACGCGACAGGCTCACCAGGGGGTCATGGCATTGTCATGGCGCCCGACACATCCCTCGAGCGTGCCCAGCTGTACCATATCGGTACCTTCAAGCACCTGATTCATGCTCCGGTCACGGGTCAGCTCATACACGACCCGGACCCGCGACGGCTGCCCTTTGGCATCAAGGCGCATCACCCAGGCATGGAATCCGCTTGAAAACGCTACCAGCGAACCGATCGGCGTAAAACCGTAGCGCTTGACGTAGCGATTGATACAGGCGGCATCCAGGCGGGCACCGGCGTTGAAGATGTGACGATAGATGTCCAGCGCCAGCCAGGCCGGGCGGTCACTGCGGGGTCGACTCATGGCATCGACGACGTCCACGATGGCGGCCATGCGCGCCAGTCGGCTCAGCGAGTGACCGTTCAGCCCGCGGGGATAGCCGCTGCCGTCAAGGCGCTCGTTGATGCTCAGCAGCACGTCACGGCGCAGATCGGCGGCGAGCCCGTCACGCTCGATGCGAAAGCGCAGAAGCTCCACGTGGGCGTGCAGGTGCGACAGCATCGCCGTCTCCATGACCCCCTGATGCAGCCGCACCTCCTCGGGCAGCAGTATCTTGCCAAAGTCGTGCACCAGCGCACAGGCCATCATCTGTACGACCTGCTCCGTGGTACGGTCACCGCTTTCCAGATCGGCCAGCCGTACGGCCACGACCATACCGTGACACACCAGTGGCGTGGCGTGGTGCTCGACGCAGGCCAGCGCATAGAAAAGCGCCTGGCGATCCTCCTGCAACAGCGACAGCAGCCGACGTGCCTGCTCACACAGCACCGCCGTTTCCAGACTCAGCCCGGCCTGCAGATTGATCAGCTGAACGCCCAGAGCGCGAGCAATATTTTTGACGTTATCGAACAGGGGCAGTACTGCCAGGGCTTCTTCCTGAGGGGTGGCCACGGCCGCCATCTCAAGGGCAGCACTGCCTTCGTTAAAAAGCCGCGACGGTGCCACCTCACGCTCGGCGGACGCCTCCAGGCGGGCGGCTTCCCGCTCGATCTCGCGCACGTAGAACCAGACCTGGCGCTCGAAATCCGCCTGACTGGCGTCGAAGACCACGCCGACCAGCACATCGTCACTGTTGTCGCTGCAGCGCATGTGACGCACGCAGCCACTGGCATCAAAGGCTTCCGAACTGGGAAAGACCGCGCGCAGCCGATACAGCGGCATGCCGATCTGAAAATGGATGGCGTCGTTGACCGATACCGCGATCAGACAGCCGCCGATGGAGAGATCCACCAGTCGTCCCTCGACCTCGCTGCCGCCGCGCTGCGCGGTCATCAGCATGTTGACCTTCATGCCGCGTTCGAGCGTGGCCCGGAACAGATGGCGCTGACGGGTCAGCTTGAGCGACACGGGCAGCGCCGCGCGAATATCGAGCCGGTCTGCCTGGCTGCTGACCTTGAGCGGACGCATCACGGGACTGGTCATCGACATCGAGGTGTACTGGATGTCCAGATAGAACGGCAGACGCTGCGCCAGCAGCGTATCGAGATCCTCGAGGTAGCTGGCCCTGAGCACACACTGATGCAGGTCGCGGTCCAGCAGGGCCAGCGTGACGGGATAGTGAACATCGAGCCCTTCAAAACGGATCGACAGCCGGGCATCGCTGCCGGTCAGGTCGGCGAAGGTCTCGACGATTTGATCCGGCGCCCCGATATCCAGGTGGCGCGCCTTGCTTGCATTGAGATTGGAATCCGGAAACATGAGATTGTCCACCGAGCAGGCCTGAGTACCTAAATGCTCCAGATATCGGCATGTTACCGTCTTTCTTGAACGACGCCCCTGCCGCGCGGTCAATCCTGCTGCAGCGAATGCTCGTCGTGGCCCAGTAGATACAGGAGGGCATCCAGCCCCTGCGTCGACAGCGAGATGCGTGCCTTTTCGCGCACCAGCGGCTTGGCATGAAAAGCGATGCCCATCCCGGCAGTGGCCAGCATTTTCAGATCGTTGGCGCCATCGCCCACGGCCACGGTCTGCTCGGGGGCGATGCCGTGGCGTTCGGCCATTTCCCTTAACAGCACGGCCTTGCGCTCGGCGTCCACGATCGGCAGCTGCACCTCACCGGTGACCACGCCGGCATCATCGATGATCAGCTCATTGGCGTGAATTTCGTCAAAGCCGAGACGCGCTTGCAGATAGCGGGCAAAGTAGGTGAAGCCACCCGACAGGATGGCCGTGCGATAGCCCAGCCGCTTGAGCTGCGTCATCAGCCGCTCCAGCCCGTCCATCAGCTCCAGCCCCTCGGCGATTTCCGCGAGCACCGACTCATCGAGCCCGTTGAGCATGGCCATGCGCTCGCGAAAGCTCTGCTGAAAATCGATTTCGCCGCGCATCGCCCGTTCGGTAATCGCGGCGACCGCGTCAAAGACGCCGTGACGGCGCGCCAGCTCGTCGATGACCTCGGCCTTGATCAGGGTCGAATCCATGTCGAAGCAGACCAGACGGCGCTGATGGCGCCAGCGGCTCTCTTCCTGCAGGGCGATATCGATGCCCTGCTCGGTGGCCAGCGCCAGCAGTGCCTGACGCAGCGCCCCGGCATCCACCGATTCCCCGCGCAGGTGATATTCCAGACAGACACCGTTGGCAGGCGCCGCCTCGCTCGATGCGCCAGGGCCGGACAGGCGCCTGATCCGCTCGACCACAAGGCCCCGGTGAGCCGTCAGCGCATCGACCTGCGCCAGCAGCATCGGTGACAGCTGATCGGCCATGAGCGTCATGATCAGGGCCGGGGAATGTTCCAGCGTCTGCCAGCGCTCATGGGCTGACGGGTCGATCTCGTGAAGGGTCAGCGCAAGCCCTGTTTCGGCCTCGACCGGTGGCCAGGCAGTCTCAAGGCGCGGTGCCAGTGTCGATACGCTGTCATCATGGGTTACCAGCGCCTCGATCACCGTCTGCCCCAGCGTGACCCGCTGATCGATGTCCAGCAGCCGAACACCGCTGTCATCCAGCATCCGGCCGATACTCGCCAGCTGGCCCGGCCCAGCCTGACCGGTTGCCCGTACCAGCAGCCTTTGCGTCATGTTGTTCTCTCACACATCCTGGAAAAAACCCAGGGCCGGGAGTGCCCCACCGGCCCTGCGAACAGCCTCCGACCGGCCACGTGACCGACTATTCGACGGCCAGCCGGTCCACCTTCTGAAAGCCCTGCGGCAGCTTCACGCCGCGCTTGCCGGCACTGCCCACATACTTGGCAAGCTCTTCGCCGACCAGACGCTTCTTGCGCTTGCCGGCGTGCACCACCAGCGCCTGATCGGCGTCCAGCACGAGCCAGTCGCGCACGAACTCCTCGCGATTGGCGGCGCGTGTGCCGGTGATATCCATCATGCGCGCGCCCTTGCCCTTGCTCATCGCCGGCAGCTCAGCGGCGTCGAACACCAGCAGGCGCCCCTCATTGGAGACCACGGCCACCCGTTGCGCTTGCTTCGAGAGCACCAGCGGCATCAGCACATCGCAGCCCTTCGGGATGCTGACCACCGCCTTGCCGGACTTGCTGCGTCCGGTCATCTCCTCGAGCGCAATGCTGAAGGCGTAACCGCCATCGCTGCCCAGCAGATAGCGCTGATCGGGGGCGCCGATCATGGCGGCCCGGAGCTTCGAGCCGGCGGCCAGATTGACCCGGCCCGAGACCGGCTCGCCCTGCCCGCGGGCCGAGGGCAGCTGATGGGCGGCGAGCGTATAGGCGCGCCCGCTGTCCTCCAGCAGCACCAGCGGCTGATTGGTCTTGCCGTGGGCGGAGAAGGCGTAGCTGTCGCCGGATTTATAGGAGAGACTCTTCGGATCGATGTCGTGCCCCTTGGCCGCCCGGATCCAGCCTTTTTCGGAGACCACCACGGTGATCGGGTCGGCACCGAGCAGGTCGACCTCGGAGAGCGCCCGCGCCTCCTGGCGCTCGACCAGCGTGCTGCGGCGCTCATCGCCGTAGGCTTTTGAATCGGCTTTCAGTTCACGCTCGATCAGCTTCGTCATTTCCCGTTCGCTGCCCAGAAGCTTCTCGAGCTGCTGGCGCTCACGCTCCAGCTCATCGCGCTCGCTTTTGAGCTTCATCTCCTCGAGCTTTGCCAGATGGCGCAGACGCAGCTCCAGAATGGCATCGGCCTGGCGGTCGCTGAGGCCGAAATGGGCGATCAGGGCCGGTTTGGGTTCGTCCTCCTCGCGGATGATGCGGATCACCTCATCGATGTCGAGATAGGCGATCAGCAGGCCTTCGAGAATGTGAAGGCGATCCTCGACCTTGCCCAGCCGGTGCTCCAGCCGCCGGCGCACGGTATTGCGACGATACGTCAGCCACTCATCGAGCAGATGATCCAGCGACATGACCTGCGGGCGGCCGTCCAGCCCGATCAGGTTCATGTTGACGCGCGAGCTCTTTTCCAGGTCGGTAGTGGCGAAGAGATGGTCCATCAGCGCTTCGACATCGACGCGATTGGAGCGCGGCACGATTACCAGCCGCGTGGGCTCCTCATGGGTGGACTCGTCACGCAGATCCGCCACCATCGGCAGCTTCTTGGCCTGCATCTGGGCGGCCATCTGCTCCAGCACGCGCGCGCCGCTGACCTGCCAGGGCAGCGCGTTGATGATGATGTCGTTGTCTTCCCGGGTATAGCGCGCGCGCATTTTCACCGACCCGCGACCGGTGCTGTAGATTTTTCGCAGGTCGGCTTGTGGTGTGATGATTTCGGGCGCCGTGGGGAAGTCCGGCCCCGGCAGCCGCTCGCAGAGCGCTTCCACGCTGCAGTCGGGATGGCGCAGCCGGTGAATGGTGGCCTCGACCACTTCACGCACGTTGTGCGGCGGAATGTCGGTGGCCATGCCGACCGCGATGCCGGAACCGCCGTTGAGCAGCACGTGCGGCAGCCTCGAGGGCAGCACCGCCGGCTCGTTCATGGTGCCATCGAAGTTGGGCACCCAGTCCACGGTGCCCTGCCCCAGCTCGGCCAGCAGCACTTCGGAAAAGCGCGTCAGGCGGGATTCGGTGTAACGCATGGCGGCGAACGACTTGGGGTCATCGGGACTGCCCCAGTTGCCCTGGCCGTCCACCAGCGGGTAGCGATAGCTGAAGGACTGCGCCATCAGCACCATCGCTTCATAGCAGGCGCTGTCCCCGTGGGGGTGGAACTTGCCCAGCACGTCGCCGACGGTACGTGCCGACTTCTTGTACTTGGCGCTGGCCGTCAGCGACAGCTCGCGCATGGCGTAGACAATGCGGCGCTGCACCGGCTTCATGCCATCGCCGATATTGGGCAGCGCGCGATCAAGAATGACGTACATCGAGTAGTCGAGGTACGCCTTTTCGGTATAGCTTCGAAGCGCCAGGCGCTCGACGTCCCCTTCGCGGACGTGAATATCCATGGTCATCTTTAGACTTCCACCTCAGCCATGTTGCCGTAACGCTCCAGCCAGCCGCGACGGTCACCGGCACGTTTCTTGGCCAGCAGCATATCCATGAGTTCCATCGTGTCGTCACCGGCCTCCCGCGTGAGCTGCACCAGTCGGCGCGTGTCCGGCGCCATGGTGGTCTCGCGAAGCTGTACCGGGCTCATTTCGCCGAGTCCCTTGAAGCGCTGCACGCCCGGCGTACCACGACGGCCGGCGAGTTTCTTGAGAATGGCGGCCTTTTCGCTCTCGTCCAGGGCATAAAACACCTCCTTGCCCAGATCGATGCGATACAGCGGCGGCATGGCGACAAACACATGGCCGGCATCGACCAGCGACGGAAAGTGGCGCACGAACAGCGCGCACAACAGCGTGGCGATGTGCAGCCCGTCGGAATCGGCATCGGCCAGAATGCAGATCTTGTGATAGCGCAGGCGCTCGAGATTGTCGCTGCCCGGGTCCATTCCCAGCGCCACGGCGATATCGTGAATCTCCTGCGAGCCCAGCACCTCCTGCGGGTCCACCTCCCAGGTGTTCATGATCTTGCCCTTGAGCGGCAGGATCGCCTGGGTCTCGCGGTTGCGGGCCTGCTTGGCGCTGCCGCCGGCCGAGTCGCCCTCGACCAGAAAGAGCTCGCCGACGCTCGGGTCCTGGCTGGAGCAGTCCGCCAGCTTGCCGGGCAGGGCCGGCCCCTGGGTGACCTTCTTGCGCGCGACCTTTTTCGAGGAGCGCTGACGGCGCTGGGCGGCGCTGATCACCAGCTCGGCAAGCTGCTCGGCCTGGGCGGTGTGCTCGTTGAGCCACAGCGAGAAGGCATCCTTGACCACCGCCGAAACGAAGCCTGCCACGGCGCGCGAGGAGAGGCGCTCCTTGGTCTGGCCGGCAAACTGCGGCTCGAACATCTTGATCGACAGCACAAACGCCACCCGCTCCCAGAGGTCCTCCCCCGAGAGCTTGACGTTACGCGGCAGCAGGCTGCGGTAGTCGCAGAACTCGCGCAGCGCCTCCAGCAGGCCGGTGCGAAAGCCGTTGACGTGGGTGCCGCCCAGGGTGGTGGGGATCAGATTGACGTAGGACTCGACCAGCGCCTCGCCGCCTTCGGGCAGCCACTGGATCGCCCAGTCGACGCTGTGCTCGTCATCCTCGAAGCTGCCGACAAAGGGCGTGGCCGGCAGCGGCTCAAACCCGTCGGTGGACTGGGCCAGATAGTCGCGCAGGCCGTCCTCGTAGCGCCAGGTGCTGACATTGCCGTTGCTTTCGGTCAGCACGACCTCAAGCCCCGGGCAGAGCACGGCCTTGGCCCGCAGCAGATGGGAAAGACGCGCCACCGACACCGTGGCGCTGTCAAAATAGGCCGCTTCCGGCCAGAAGCGCACCGTAGTGCCGGTCAACTTTTTGGGGCAGTCGCCGATGACGGCCAGCTCTTCGATCTTCTCACCAAAGGCAAAGGCCGTACGGTAGCGCTTGCCGTCCTTGCACACCTCGACCTCGAGGCGCTCGGAGAGCGCGTTGACCACCGACACCCCGACGCCGTGCAACCCGCCGGAGAAGCGGTAGCTGGACTGGGAGAACTTGCCCCCGGCATGCAGGCGGGTCAGGATCAGCTCGATCCCGGAGACCCCGTGCTCGGGGTGGATATCAATGGGCATGCCGCGGCCATCATCGATGACCTCGATGGCGCCGTCATCGCGCAGATTGACGGCAATTCTGCGGGCGTGACCGGCCAGCGCCTCATCGACGCTATTGTCCACCACCTCCTGAACGAGATGGTTGGGGCGGGTCGTATCGGTATACATACCGGGGCGCTTGCGCACCGGCTCAAGGCCGGAAAGCACCTCGATGGAACTGGCACTGTACTGGGTCATACGTGAAATCGCGTCAGAAATGAACGAGAAGCGCTCATCGTCAAGCGCCGAAGGGGCTCTCTGGAACAATCAGCGCTGTCGCAACGAACCGGACAGGTCGTCCGGCCCGTGATGTCAGCGTTGCCGGGCCGTGATGTCAGCGTTGCCGGGCCGTTGGCGCGACATCCCGGGGCTCGGGGCTGAAATCTTCCGGCAGCGTCAGGCCGCCATGGGCCAGCACTGTCGACAAAAGCTCAGGATACCGGCTCAGGCCGTGATCATCACCTTCATTGATCACGAATCGGCTGCCTTCCAGCATTTCAAGTGCCTGACGGTAGTCGAGGATTTCATCCTCGCTGCCCAGCAGCACCAGAAAACGGTCGGTATTGACCACCTCGGCCTGCTGCTCGCGCAGAGCCGTGGCATAGCTCTCGTCGATCACGAACGTCTCACCGGTCTCGACATGCTCGATCTCGGCGCCCATGCGTTCCTGCGCGATACGCAGCGGATCGACGGCCGGATTGATCAGCACTACCCGTTCGACGTCATGGGTACGGGCAAGCCCCATGGCGAGAAACCCGCCCATGGAACTGCCGATCACCATGGTGCGCCCGGTCAGCGAGCTCATGACCTCCTGAGCCGTCTGCCAGGCAGGCCCGGGATGGTGTGACAGGGCCGGGGCGATAAAGCGCGGCTGCGGTCGGGCCTGCTCGCAGGCCCGACGCGTCAGCTCGGCCTTGGCCGAACCGGGATGGCTGTTAAAACCGTGCAGATAGAGCACGTTGTCAACGGCATTGGCGTGATCATTCATGACATCAGCATAACGCAATTACTGTATAAATAAACAGCCGTTTTTAAGCGCCGCCACGCTGGCCCAACACGGTCTCGATCAGATGACGGCTCGAGTCATCCAGCTTGTCGGCGCCATGGCCGCTTTCAAGAATATCGGCCGTTTCATTGGCAATCTTCTTGCCCAGCTCCACGCCCCACTGATCGAACGAATCGATATCCCAGATGGCGCCCTGCACATAGACCTTGTGCTCGTAGAGCGCGACCAGCGCACCCAGCGACTCGGGCGAGAGCGTATCGAACAGGATGGTGGATGACGGCTGGTTACCGGCATAGCGCTTGTGTGCCGGCGGCGTCTCGGAGCTGTCGATGGCGTCATCACCCAGCATCAGCACCCGCGACTGGGCAAAGCAGTTGGCCAGTGACAGGCGGTGCTGGCGCTCGAGGCTGTCGCGCACCGAGGCGCTTTTGACGTGGTCATAGCGCTTGATGGGCGCAATGAAATCACAGGCCACCGACCGCGTGCCCTGGTGGAGCAGCTGATAGAAGGCGTGCTGGCCGTTGGGACCGATTTCGCCCCACAGGATCGGGCAGGTGTTGTAATCGACCTTCTCGCCGTCGTTGGTCGACGACTTGCCGTTGGACTCCATCTCGAGCTGCTGGAGATAGCCCGGCAGATGCTTGAGGCGACCGTCATAGGGCAGCACCGCCAGCGACTCGATATCCAGGAAGTTGGTGTTCCAGATGCCCAGCAGACCGAACAGCACCGGCAGGTTGTCTTCCAGCGGTGCCGAGGCAAAGTGCTCGTCCATGGCGTGGCCACCGGCGAGCAGACGACGGAAGTTGTCCATGCCCAGACGAATGGCGATGGGCAGACCGATGGCGCTCCAGAAGGAGTAGCGACCGCCGACCCAGTCCCAGAACAGCAGCTGGTGATCCGGCGCGATGCCCCACTCGGTCATCTTCTCGGGTTTGGTGGACACCCCGATGAAGTGATGGCGCTTGATGCGCTCGATGTCGCTGCCGGTCTGCTCGGCCAGCCAGGCCAGCGCCGTATCGGCGTTGGCCGAGGTATCGATGGTGCCAAACGACTTGGAGGAGTAGATGAACAGCGTCTCGTCGGCATCCAGCGTCGGCAGCATTTCGGCCAGCTGGGAGCCGTCGATGGTCGAGGCAAAATAAACGTCCAGCGCGTTCGGCGACACGAAGGCGTCTTCCAGCGCCTTGACCACCATCAGCGGCCCCAGATCGGAGCCGCCCACGCCCAGATTGATGACCTGCTTGATGGCCCGACCGTTGGCACCGCGCCACTGGCCGGCCTGAAGCTTTTCGACCATCTGCTGCATGCGATCAAGACTGTCATGCACGCCGGCCTGGACGTCCTCGCCCTCGACGTGAAACTCGCCGCCCTGCGGCAGACGCAATGCCGTATGCAGGGCCGGGCGATCTTCTGTCAGGTTGACGCGACGACCCGACAGCAAACGCTCGATGGCCTCTTCGACCTTCGCTTCACGGGCCAGGTCCAGCAGATGATCCAGCGTTTCTCGTTGAATGCGCTGCTTGGAAAAATCCAGCGTCAGCCCGGCGGCCCGGCGAGAGAAGGCATCAAAGCGCCCGTTTTGCTCAAAAAGGGTCGTGAGATGCACATCGCGCATCGTGTCGCGATGACTTTCCAGCGCCTTCCACGCCTTGTTGTGACGAATCGACATCCTGGCTCTTCCTCCGTGATGGGTGCAGCTTTAGCGCTCAAAGCGTAACATGGTCGGCCATGAAGACCGCCCTGTTCGATGTTCATTCATTCTGGCAGATGGCGTGTCCGGCACACAGCGGGTCCCTATCAGACCACTGTCTGCATGACCGAACAACCTCCTTCAGAGCCTGACAGATCGTGGGTACCCCGATGACCGACGCCTCCCGACGCGACGCCCTTTTTTCGACACCGCTGGATCAGGTCGCCGATTTCTCGTTCGACGAGCGTGTGGTGGACTGCTTTCCCGACATGATTCGTCGCTCGGTGCCGGGCTATGCCCAGATTACCAGCATGGCTGGTGTGATTGCGGCGCGCCACCTGCGCCCCGGTGCGCATGTGCTGGATCTGGGCTGCTCGCTGGGCGCCTCGACCCTCTCCCTCTGCCAGCGCCTTGCCCCGGAGGCCTTCACCCTGGAGGCCATCGACCTCTCCCAACCCATGGTGGACAAGGCCCGCGACCTGCTGACGCAGCAGGCGAGCGAGCACCGCATCACCCTGCGTCAGGGCGATATTCGCGACTGCCCGTTGCCGCCTGCCGGCATGATCATGGTCAATTTTACGTTACAGTTTCTTGACCCCGGCGAGCGTGATGCCGTGATGGCCCGGCTTTATGAGGCACTCGAGCCCGGTGGCGTGCTGCTGCTGTCGGAGAAAATCCTGGGGGAACCGGGTCAGGAGCAGCTGCTGATTGATCTGCATCACGACTTCAAGCGCGCCAACGGCTACTCGGAGCTCGAGATCAGCCAGAAGCGTACGGCGCTGGAGGAGGTCATGATTCCGGACCGCCTCTCCACTCATCACGAGCGCCTGGCCCGCACCGGCTTTTCGCGCCATGACACCTGGTTCCAGTATCTCAACTTCGCCTCGATGCTGGCCTTTAAATAACCTCTCTTCACGCTTTCACAACGCCGGACCCTGCATGTCGATCGATCCCCGTCACCTTCCCCTCTATCACGCCTTTGTCGAACAGGGGCTGGAGAGCTGGCTCGCCCGCCTGCCCGAGCAGCTTGCCCGCGGTCTGGACCGCCAGCGCTTTGGCGATTTGCCCGCCTGGGAGCGGGCCGTCGGGCGCCTGCCCCGGCTCGAGCGCCGGGCCGTGCATCTCGACGAGGACACGGTCAGCGTGGACGTGGTGATGGATGATGCCGGCCGTCGCCAGTGCGACAACCTCTTGAAGATTCTCTCCCCCTGGCGCAAGGGACCGTATCGCATCGGCGACGTTACCATCGATACCGAATGGCGTTCGGACTGGAAGTGGCAGCGACTGGCGCCGCATCTGAGTGATCTCACGGGGCGACGCGTGCTCGATGTGGGCGGCGGCAACGGCTATCACGGCTGGCGCATGGCGGGCGCCGGTGCCGATTTCGTGCTGGTGATCGACCCCTCGCCGCGCTTTTACTGGCAGTTTCACGCCATGCGCCATTTCATCGGTGACACCGGCGCCGGCGTGCACTTTCTGCCGGTGGGCATCGAAGAGGTGCCACCGGGCCTGGCCGCCTTTGATACGGTCTTCTCCATGGGCGTGCTCTATCACCGTCGCTCGCCCATCGATCATCTGCGCGAGCTGTATGACACGCTGCGCCCCGGCGGCGAGCTGGTACTGGAGACCCTGGTGGTGGAAGGCGACGAACATCAGGTGCTCATGCCGGGCGAGCGCTACGCGCAGATGCCCAACGTCTGGTTTCTGCCCTCCTCGAAGGCCCTCATGCACTGGCTGTCGCGGGTCGGCTTTGACAGGGCGCGCGTGGTCGATGAGGCCGACACCACGCTCGATGAACAGCGCGCCACCGAGTGGATGACCTTCCAGTCGCTGAGCGATTTTCTCGACCCGAATGACCCGAGCCGCACGATCGAGGGCCATCCGGCGCCCCGGCGCGCGGTGGTCATCGCCCGAAAGCCCTGACCGAAGACCTCCCGGGCCCGACGTGATGCCCTCTGGCGCCCACCGGCGGTGGGCATTGCCGGCTTTCTGGCCTTGCAGCATGGATGTAAATGGTTATCATTAACAAAACGATGCCATTCAATGACCCGCCACGTCACGAGGGCTGTCCCATGCATCAGGCCAGCGCCCTGCTCGAAGCCTTTGAAGAGACACGTCTGCGCGCCCCACACATGGCGTGTCACACGCTGGCCGTCCGGCTCGGCTGTAGTGAAGGAGAGATTCAGGCCGCGCGCCTGGGTCGTGGCGTGCAATCACTGGCCCTGACCCCCTGTGATCTGATCATGATGCTGCCGCAGCTGGGGCGGATCCGGATGGTCACCCGCACCGCCCATGCGGCGCTTGCGAGTCGGCTGGAGGACTGTGTCATCGACACCGACCGGCGCCATGCCAGCATTGTTGATCATCAGACGCTGACCATGCAGCTGGTGCTGTCCTGCTGGTACTGGGTCTGCCTGTCGCGGGAAGCGCCGAGCCCGGGTGCCGAGCCGGTGCCCTGTCTGCAGGTATTCGACCGTTGCGGTGGCGTGCTGCATCAATTCCATGGCCTGACGCCCGACGCTCCCGGCTGGAGACTGCTCGAGTACTTCGCCGCGCTGACACCGCCCCGCTTTACGCGTCGTATCGATATCGCCAACGTCTGTACCCGGGGACATCGTCCGGCCCTGCTCAGGGCATGGCGCGCCCTGCGCAGCGACGAGGACTTCTCGAAGCTGTTGTCACGCCATCATCTGCGACGCGTGGAAGCCAACCGCGCCGTGGCCGGGCATTTCACCACGCCCGTGGCCCCCGAGCGTTTCATCATGGCGCTGGCCGACACCTGCCGGCGCCCCCGGCCCACCCGCGTCAGTCTGATCCACGGCGGTGGCGCCCATCACCAGCGCGCCCGCTTCAGATATTTCCACCAGGACCGCCACGGCACCCTGCACCTTGAAAGCGATCCGCTGACCATTGCCTTCGACAGCAGCGCCCTTGCGGAAGTGTGGCAGGTCGAACGGCCCGGCGCCGAAGGTTTAAGCACCTCACTGGAGGCCTTCGACCCCGGTGGCGAGATGCTCCTCGCCCTTGAGACGGCGCAGGGCAGCTGATCCTTCCGGGCGCCCCTCCAGGGTGAGCAGATGCGCCTTGCGCTCGAGCCCGCCGGCATAGCCGTTGAGCCCGCCGCTGCCGGCCACCACGCGATGGCAGGGCACAATGATCGATACCGGATTGCGCCCGACCGCGCTGCCCACCGCGCGCGCATGGCCCCGCGGCAGTCCGAGCGCATCGGCCAGCGCCCCGTAGCTCAGCACCTCGCCGAAGCCGATGGCGGCAAGGCGCTGCCAGACCCGCTGCTGGAAGGGGCTGCCCGGCAGCGACAGCGGCAGATCAAAGCGCTGGCGCGCGCCGGCCAGATACTCTTCGAGGGCGTCGCGGGTCTGACGAATCACCCTCGACGGACTCTCCCCCGCCGGCGTCAGCGCGCCGCGTGCCGAGGGTGGAAAATGCTTCTGATCGTGAAAGAAGACGCCGGTCAGGTCATTCGACTCGACGCGCAGCACGATATCGCCCAGCGTAGAGGGCATGACGGCATGCTCGATCATTGCGGTGACTCCTCGTTTGACGGGGCGGCCGGCGGGGCGCCCCCTTCCCGTGGCGTGACACTGGACGACGCATGCCAGAGCCGGATGGCGGCATAGGCGCGCCACGGCGACCAGCACGCTGCGCGCTGCGCTGCCTCGCGGGCACTGCGGCATCCGAGCGCTTTCTTGAGCACCAGATCGCCGGCTGGAAAGGCATCCGGCCAGGCCAGCGCGCGCATGGCAATATATTGTGCTGTCCAGTCACCGATGCCGCGGATATCGCGCAGCGCTGCCATGCTCGCGGCCACCGGCGCCCCCGGTGACAGCCGCAGCGACCTGCTGTCCATGGCACTTGCCACGGCGATGATCGCCTCGGCGCGAATGCGCAACAGCCCCAGCGACATCAGGGCGTCCGGCGGCTGACCGGCCAGTGTCGCGGGGCGCGGAAACACATGACGGCCGGGATGGCCGGCGAGCGGCTCACCCAGGCGTGTCACCAGCGCCTGCAGGATGTGTCGTGCCCGAACGGTCGATACCTGCTGACCAACGATGGCGCGCACCGCCATTTCAAAACCGGTCACGGCACCGGGCACACGGAGACCGGCTCCCGTCAATTCCTCGAGATGCGAGTCGATCAGGGGCATGGGCGCGTCCAGATCAAACAGATGACGCACAATGCGCAGCACCTCGCCCATCACCGGCACCAGCGTCACCGGCAGGGTCAGCGCCAGCTGCTCTGGTCCGACGTGGGCCACGGTGACCCAGCCTGTATACACGATACGCCGGCTGCCACTGTCCTTTTCGATCATCAGGCTGCGCTGCCAGACCCCGGCCTCGATCTGCTCGAGCGCCTCGACCTGACGCGCGGCCAGAAAGTCGAGCATCGCCGTCCAGTCCAGCGGCGGCTGATAGGCCAGCGTCAGCGTGACCGGCGAGCCGGCAAGGCTGCCCGCCCCGGCGCGACGCAGGCGGCTCGGCGACAGTCGATAGTGCGCCTGGAACAGCGCGTTCAGCCGGCGCTGGCTGCCAAAGCCGGCGGCCAGGGCGATCTCGCTGATGGGCAGGTCGGTATCGGTCAGCAGCCGTTTGGCCAGCAGCAGACGCCGGGTTCTCGCCACCTCTGCCGTGGTCACCCCGAACGCGGCCCGGAACAGACGGCGCAGATGGCGCTCGCTGACCCCGATCCGGCCCGCCAGCGCGGCGGTATCATGGTGATCCAGAAAGCCGTTGTCGATCATCACCATCGCCGCCCGGGCCAGCTGATCCCGGGCATCCATCATGGCCAGTCCCGGCGCCAGCTCCGGCCGGCAGCGAAGGCACGGTCGAAACCCGGCCTGCTCGGCACCGGCCGGATGGGCGAAAAACCGGCAGTTGTCAGGCTTGGGGCAGCGCACGCGACAGATCGGCCGGCAGTAGATACCGGTCGAGGTCACGCCGACGACAAACTGGCCGTCGAAGCGGCGATCGCGAGAGGCCAGGGCCTGGTAGCAGACATCGGGAGCAAGGTTCATGCCCCCAATATATCGCGTCTCACGCCAGGGGACCGGCCGTTTGCGGACATGTGGATGGCGCTACAGGCCGCCCGACTCAGAAATCGTAGCGCACCCGGGCCAGCACCGAGTCGGGCTCGCTGTCCGAGGTGTTGGCAAATATTCGCTCGAGATCGAGGCGAAAGCCGTGGTTGAACTGGGTGGTCACCCCCAGCACCTGATGATTGGTCTGGGAATCGGCACTGCCCAGGCGCTTGAGGCGGTCGCCGGCGAGAAAGGGCTTGATGCTCTGTACCCAGTCGTTATCGAGCTGAAAGCTGTAGCGGGCGATGTACTCCACCCCGTAGGCATCGCTGGCGAAGTAGTCCTCCAGGCCGCCGGCCGGGTCCGGCACGAAATCCTCGTAGTAGCCGGCCCCTACGGCGAGATACCAGTTGCCGCCGGTCCAGGTCAGGGAGCTGCCGGTCAGCTGCTGTCGAAAGGATTGCTGGTCGCCCTCGCTTTTGACCTCGGCCGAGGTATTGGCATAGGCCCCGCCCAGCGTCAGATCATCGGTCAGATGCCATCGAAAGCCGATCGACGCCCCGGTGCGACGACGATAGTCATACGGTTTATCGTCCAGATGGAGATCGTCGTCGGGAAACAGCCAGCCCGCAAAGACCGTGAAGTCCTCGGTGCCGTTGGAGTAGCGCAGGCTCTTGCGGGCGCGATAGGAGCCGTCATGGCTGCCATCCACGCCCACACCCGGCGCCTGGGCAAACTGGTTGTAGTCCCAGACGTCGGTGCTGACGCCCACGGTGTCGTAATAGACACTGTTCTGCTTGCCGGCGGTCAGCCGGCCGTAATGGTCGCTTTCAAAGCCGAAGTAGACCTGCCGGCGGGTGGTCGCGCTGTCACTGCTGTCCCGGTCGTAGTGGTCGTGCCAGCCCATGACCTTCGCCGTGTTCACGCCCAGCTCGCCGTAGCTCAGAAGCGTCAGGTCATCGCTGACATGGTAGTTGACGTGCAGGCGAAAGCGCGTGCCGCCATCGTAACCGCGGTGCTTGTAGCTGCCGTCGTCCGTACCACCCGTTTCATTGAAATACTGCGCCCTGATGCTGCCGCCCACCTGGACCTCGACCCGCTCCAGCGGCCCCCGGGGTGACTCGTCAGGCGATAGCAGCGTGACCTCTGCCCGGGCAGCACCGGCCTGTGCCAACGCCAGACTGCCTGTCATCATCCACAGTACACGCCGCCCCTTCCCGATAGTCATGTCACATCCTGGTCCGTTCGATAAAGGACGCCATACCGGACAGGGCATGCCCGGCCGGACGGCATTAAATGGATGGGCAGTATAGAGATGCCGCGCGTCTGTTTGAAAGCAAACTTAATACCGCAATGGTGGCACACGATATCGCCGTCGACGTCAGCCAGCCGGGGCCATCACGACAAGACGCCTCGCCCCTTTGCGAGGCGACCGTAACGTTGTGGCCGGCAGCGAACACCTCAGGAAGCGACTGGATGCCGGGCGCGTGATAACCGTCGTCGCTGGCGCGTTGTCGAAGGCCGGATACAACAACGCCCGGCACAAAGCCGGGCGCGGATCGAACGCTGACGGTGCGCTCAGCGCGTAAAGATGTCGCGAACGTCTTTCGCTTCCCAGTGCGGGAAGTGGCGACGAATCAGGTCATTGAGCTCGACCTCGAAGGCCTGCCAGTCAACGCTGCCACCGCCCTGGGCGCTGTCGGCCGCGCTGCGGATCATGCCAGCGCCCACCGTCAGGTTGGTCAGCCGGTCGATGACGATGAAGCTGCCGGTTCCCGGGCTGGTGTCATAGGCATCCACCGGAACCGGCTGGGTCAGGGTCACCTGACAGCGGCCGATCTCGTTGAGCGCCAGTCGCTCGGCATCGTGATGCGCCAGCGTATTGACGTCGATGCCGTAGTCGATGGCGCTGATCTGACCGCTGACATCGCGCGTGGCGAGCTTGAAGTCGTAGCCGCGACCGGGCGTCATTTCCCGCTCGTTCATCCAGACAATGTCGGCAACAAAGGCATTGGACATCGGCAGTTCGGTATCGGCCGCCACCAGCCAGTCACCACGGGAGACATCCACCTCGTCGGCCAGCGTCACGGTAATGGCCTGACCGGGCCATGCCTCATCAAGATCACCGTCGAAGGTCACGATGCGCTCGACCGTGGAGACCTTGCCGGAGGGCATCACCTTCACCGACTGGCCCGGGCGCATGACACCGGCGGCCAGCGTGCCGGCATAACCGCGAAAGTCCAGATTGGGACGATTGACGTACTGAACTGGAAAGCGCAGGTCCGTCAGGTTCTGGTCGCGCGAGATCTCGACATTTTCGAGCTGTTCCAGCAGCGGCACGCCCTCATGCCAGGGCATGTTGACGCTCGGATTGACGACGTTGTCGCCTTCCAGCGCCGACATCGGCACGAAGCTGATATCCCGCGCCTTGAGGTTCTCGGCAAAGCTCAGGTAGTCGCGCTTGATCTCTTCAAAACGATCCTGCGAGTAGTCGACCAGGTCCATCTTGTTGACCGCGATCACCAGATGCTGGATACCCACCAGATCGGCGATGAAGCTGTGGCGGCGCGTCTGCACCTGCACGCCGTAGCGCGCATCGATCAAAATGACCGCCAGGCTTGCCGTGGAGGCACCGGTCGCCATGTTGCGGGTGTACTGCTCGTGTCCGGGCGTGTCGGCGATGATGAACTTGCGCTTGTCGGTCGAGAAGAAGCGATAGGCCACATCGATGGTGATGCCCTGTTCGCGCTCGGACTGAAGGCCGTCCACCAGCAGGGCCAGATCCACGCGCTCGCCGGTGGTGCCGCGGGTCTTCGAGTCCCGCGACAGCGCTGCCAGCTGATCCTCGTAGATCATTTTCGAGTCGTGCAGCAGCCGCCCGATCAGGGTCGACTTGCCGTCATCGACGCTCCCGCAGGTGATGAAGCGCAGCAGGTCCTTGGCTTCGTGCTCCTTGAGATACGCCTCGATGTTGTCGGCGATCAGAGATGATTGGTGTGCCATATGCGCCTCAGAAGTAACCTTCGCGTTTCTTGCGTTCCATGGAGCCGGCCTGATCGTGATCAATGGCGCGCCCGGAGCGTTCACTGGTACGGGTCAGGAGCATCTCCTGAATGATGTCCGGGAGCGTGGCCGCCTCGGACTCCACCGCCCCGGTCAGCGGATAGCAGCCCAGCGTTCGAAAACGCACGGACTTCATCTCGGGCACTTCGCCCTCTTCCAGCGGCATGCGCTCGTCATCAACCATGATCAGCGTGCCGTCGCGCTCGACCACCGGCCGCGGGGCGGAGTAATACAGCGGCACGATCGGAATCGATTCGAGATAGATGTACTGCCAGATGTCCAGCTCGGTCCAGTTGGACAGCGGGAAGACGCGAATCGACTCGCCCTTGTTCACGTGGCCGTTGTACAGGTTCCACAGCTCCGGACGCTGATTTTTCGGGTCCCAGCGGTGGAACTTGTCGCGGAAGGAGTAGACGCGCTCCTTGGCCCGCGAGGCCTCTTCATCGCGACGCGCCCCGCCAAAGGCGGCATCGAAGCCGTACTTGTCCAGCGCCTGCTTGAGCGACTGGGTCTTCATGATATCGGTGTACTTGGAGCTGCCGTGGTCAAACGGGTTGATGCCCGCCTCACGACCTTCCTCGTTGATGTGCTCGATCAGCTCCATGCCGGTCTCGGCCGCCATGCGATCGCGAAACTCGATCATCTCCTTGAACTTCCACGTGGTATTGACGTGCATCAGCGGAAACGGCGGCGTACCTGGATAGAACGCCTTGCGCGCCAGATGCAGCATGACCGAGGAGTCCTTGCCGATCGAGTAGAGCATAACGGGGTTGCGAAACTCGGCGGCAACCTCGCGAATGATATGAATCGACTCGGCTTCGAGCTGTTTCAGATGTGTTTGCCGCTCGGGGGAAAGCATGCGTGTCACAACCTCTCATGACCAAACGTCATCGCCGGGTGACGATGACGCTGTAAACAGGATGTCTCGCGATAGACAGCGTCACGAGTCAATAATGATGCCTCACGTTAGCGAGCCGCCTTCATAACGTCAAAGAATCAACTTTTCTTCCTTTAGACGATCCGGGTATAAAAAAGCGGCGCGCCGATACACCGTTTATCAGTGCCGTTTCAGTCCGGCACATACTCGACCCGGCTCGATACCAGAGGCTGCGGTGACGCATGGCGGGACAGGCGTATCAGGCGAAAACCACCCGGCGCGCGCTCATCGACGGCGAAATCGCGGCTATCGGGCACGAACTGCGCTGCCACGGCCGGCACCGACATGACCGGCACCTTGTGCTGCAGACAGGTGCGCTCGTGATGGATGTGACCACACAGCACGGCGTGCACATGCTCATACTGGCCCAATATGGCCCAGAACGCTTCGCGATTCTCGAGGCCGATCTCGTTCATCCAGGCCGCCTCCACCAGCACGGGTGGGTGATGCAGCACAATCAGCGCCGGCGAATCATCGTCTGCCAGCTGCGCCTCGAGACGCGTCAGCTGTGCCTGCCCCAGTCGCCCGCCTTCTTCGCCCTCGATCCAGCTATCGAGCAGAATGATCTGCCAGCCGTCGAGATGAACGACCGGCACCAGGGGGCGGACCGTCGCCATGGTGGCGGGATGGTCGTGGTTGCCGGGCAGCCACACCCAGTCACAGCCGAGCGCGTCGAGCTGCCCGGCGGCTCGCTGATAGGAGGCGATCGAGCCGTCATCGCTGACATCGCCGCTGACGATGACCAGATCCGGCTGGCAGGCGCCCACGCGTGCCAGCATCGCGTTCAGACGCGCCTGAACATCCACGCCCCGATAGGGCTGCGCGGGGTCGGCATACAGATGGCTGTCCGAAAGCTGAACAATCAGCATGGCGGGCTCCTGAAAACGACATTACCGCCATGCGGCGGCCGGGGTGAAGCGGTGCAACGGACAGGGACAGGACGGGCCAGCGGTGAACCGATGAGTGCCGCCCGGTTCAGGGCGTCTCGAAAATACGAGTGTCATGACCGTGGGCCAGACCGTGCTCCAGCCACTCGCCCAGAAAGCGGTTGAGCTGCAGCTTCTCATCGGGCTGGTGCATATGAGCGTTGGGGTAGCGATAGCGCCCCTCAAAATGACGCTTGCGCTGAAAATCGGTCACTTCCGCCATCTGCACATCGTGATACAGGTGCACCACCATGCGCGGCGCATCGATCATGTCATCGAGCACGCCACTCTGGAACACGCGTACGACCGTCGTATAGGGCGCACGCTCGACGACCTCGAGATGCAGTGTCCCGAAGCGTTCGGTGTGACTGGCCAACGGCAGCTCGAGGCGCTCGCCCGCAGCGATATCGCCCAGCAGCCGGTCCAGACGCACAAAGTTGGCCGTACACTCGGCCTGTAGCGTTTTGAGATCGGTAACGTAAGCGGTTCGTTGACTCAAATGACTATCTCCTTGCTCTGAGGGCCGGACGCTCCCGGGCCAGCCAGTACAGCGCAATCAGTAACATGGCATTGTTGATGGTGCCGTCTTCCAGTAATCCCCAGGCATCGCGAAAGGGTAACACACGCACCATGATGTCCTCGTGCTCCTCTTCAAGCCCATGTATGCCCCCCAGGTTGCCGGCATCTACCAGCGCACAATAAAGCGTGATGTATTCATCACAGGCGCCGGGACTGGGGAAATAGCGATGAATCTCCAAAAGCGATTCGGTGTGGCAGCCGGTCTCTTCATGGACCTCACGACGGGCCACCGCTTCCGGCGACTCGCTGGAATCGATCAGCCCGGCGGCCGGTTCCAGCAGCCAGGGGCTGAAATCCCGCCCCATCGCGCCGGCGCGAAACTGTTCGACCAGCACGACCGCATCGCGTTCCACGTCATACAGCAGCACCCCCACGGCGTCATGGTGACGAAATACCTCGCGCGAAACGGTCTCGCTCCAGCCGCCCCGATACTGGCGATAGCGCACATCGACCCGGGCCAGGTCGAAAAACCCGCGGTGCAGCGGGGTATCGCCGAGATGTTCAACATCGTCGGCATCAAAGCGCGGTAGCGGCGTCGTGTCCTGAGTCATCGGCGTTTTCCCGGAATACATGAGCGCTGGTGGCCGGTAACAAGCGTTACGCCTTCGGTGACGAAGCGACGACCGGTACCGGTAGTAGAAGCAGTGTGGGCAAGGTTATGGATGCCGCGCCAGCCACTTTCAAGCTTGCGGCGGCCTTGGCAGCACCCTGCGAGGCGATTATGGTAATCGCCCCATTGTCATACGGACACCGTCGGCATGAAAGGACGCAACATGACCCGCTGGCGCGACCCGGCGAAGGACCCGCGCCAGGAGAAAAAGACCGACCTGATCACGCCGGAAGGGTTTGAGTCGATCCAGAGCCTGCTGGATCACCTGGTGCGCGTGCGCCGCCCCGAGCTTTCCCGCAAGACCGGCGAAGCCGCCGCCCAGGGCGATCGCAGCGAAAACGCCGACTACACCTACAACAAGAAGGCGCTCAACAGCACCATCGCCCGCATTGCCTATCTGCAAAAGCGCCTCGACGCCCTGACCGTGGTCGACCGCCTGCCCGAAGACCGCAACAGGGTCTTTTTCAGCGCCTGGGTGACGCTGGAGGATGACGACGGCGAAGAGATGCGCATCCGCATTGTCGGTCCCGACGAGACTGACAACAAAAAGCACTGGATCAGCGTGGATGCCCCGCTGGCGCGCGCTTTGCTCGGCAAGGCGCTGGATGCCGAAGTCACTGTGGACGCCCCGGGTGGCGCGACCACCTATATCATTACCGACATCGCCTACGCCGAGCGCTAGCGCGGCCGGCGACGTTCAACGCCGGCTGGCGCGATAGACCCGGAAGCGGCTGGTTTCCTGCAGCACCTCGACGCGGCCGAAGTGCTTTTTCATCAGATCCATATAGGGCAGGAAGCTGTTGGCGACCAGATAGAGCGTGCCCTTCGGGGCCAGCTTTTTGCTGGCCTGCTCGACCAGCTTGCGGGCCGGGTCGATCGACACACTGCGTTCCTGATGGAAGGCCGGGTTGCTGACGATGGCGTCAAAGGGGCCTTCGACGGCGGCCAGCATGTCACTGGGCAGCACCTCGGCCGTCAGGTCATTGGCCGCCAGCGTGCGCCGGGTGGCTTCCAGCGCCAGATGGTTGATGTCCACGGCCGTGACATCCGCCCCCTGGCGTGCCAGCCAGGCGCTGATCACACCGTCGCCGCAACCGGCATCCAGCACCTGCCCTTCCAGCGCCGGCAGCACCTCCAGCAGCATACGGGTGCCATCATCCAGTCGCCCGTGACCAAAGACGCCCGGGTGACTGACCAGGGTGAGATCCAGCGCCTCGAACCGCGACCAGTGATCGCCCGCCTCTTCCGCCACGGTCGTGGCCTGATACAGCGAGCAGCGCCGCGCGTTATCCAGCCGCTGATGCGCCATGCCGCGCGCCTTCAACTCCCCCGGCACCCGCTTGCCACCGCCGTGATGCTCGCCAACGATGCGAATCGTGCTGTCCGGTGCGCAGTGAGCA
This sequence comes from Kushneria sp. AK178, assembly GCF_053903105.1. Lineage (NCBI taxonomy): Bacteria > Pseudomonadati > Pseudomonadota > Gammaproteobacteria > Oceanospirillales > Halomonadaceae > Kushneria > Kushneria sp. AK178. The sequence continues at coordinate 2,512,393 of NZ_CP096381.1, forward strand.
TTGATCTGATCCAGCCACCAGCGCCCCAGATCCATCGTTTTGGGCCAGAACAGCAGCGCGGCGCTCATCGCCTCCGGCGGTGCCAGCCCCTCGACCACCTCATGGCCGTGCTGGCGCCATACCTCGGCAATCAGATGATCCAGGCTCCAGATGTGCCGTGCCGGCCCGTTCAGAAGCCCCTCATCCAGCGGCGGTGCAATCAGCCACTCCCCATCCCTGATGACGGGTGACTGTCGATCCAGCAATTGCCCCATGGGCGTGGAAAAACTCATGAATCCCCTGCTCTACTCAAATGATGACCGGCCTGTTCAGTAACAGACTCATGAAGATAACGGTATATTCCCGGCTGCCCCCGGAAGACGTCTCGAATGGGAGCAAGAATATCAGCCCGGACGGTAAACGCTGTAATGAAGATAGCGTCCCAGCCGCCAGTAAGGTTCTTTTTGACAATAGCGATGCTCCAGTTCGAAAAGCCGCTCAAGGGTCGCCTCATCCGGGTCGCGCTCGCGCAGATAGTCATGGAACACGCGGATGCCCGTGACCGAGCGGACCTCCAGCCCGGCCTCGCCCAGCCAGCGCACGACATCGTCATGGCGCAGCGGCGAGATCGGCGTCAGGCGCTTGCGGGTGCCCAGACCTGCCAGCTGATCATCCAGCACCCGCTGCAGATTGCCCTTGACCACGTTGGAAAGGCGCAGCGCATCCTCGTTGAACACCATCAGCGACAGCCAGCCGCCGGGGGCGAGCTGATCGGCCAGTAAATGGATCGCCGCCTGCGGGTCGATCAGCCACTCCAGCACCGCATGGCAGAACATCAGCGGCCACGGGCCGGGCGCCACCTCGGGCAGATGCTGCAGGTCACACTGATGAAAGCGGGCATCGCTTCCTGCAAGGCGCTCGCGGGCCGCGGCGAGCATGTCCTCGGCCGGCTCCAGCAGGGTGACCGGATGACCCTGCGCGTTTGCCCAGTGCGACATCTGCCCCAGGCCCGCGCCGACATCCACCAGCGGCTGCCCCTGCATCGGAATGGAAGACTCGATGGCATGCGTCAACAGCGCCAGACGCAGCCGGCCGCGGGCGTGGTGATACAGGGCGGTTTCAAACTTCTCGGCCATGCCATTGAAATGGCGGTCCGTCGTGATGCGTTCTTTCATGCGGGCTCGATTGCAGGCGTGGATGCGTCAGGGTTTCACTATACGCATGAAATCCCTATAATGGCGCCCGCTTCGCCCCCGTAGCTCAGCTGGATAGAGCGTCCCCCTCCTAAGGGGAAGGTCTCAGGTTCGAATCCTGACGGGGGCGCCAGCGCCTCCCCTTCCTAATTATCTTCTCCTCTGTTCCTGATATTGCTTTTTTGAGGTGCATCAGCACTCAGCACCATGTTGACAAGCTCTGGGGCTCTAGCCGGGCACGTCTGCTGCTGACGCTTCAACAAGCGTAAGGGGCTGCTCTGCAACTCAATATCAGGATGCAGGGCAAGCCCTTTGTCGTTCAAACAAGCGACTCTGACCGAACAGGCTTCGTGACAAATACGGCGTCACGCCCTGTCAGCACGTCGCGACTTCATGGCCGTTCTGAATGCCATCGCCACTGCCAGCACCAAAATGCCCATCGAGAGCGCGAGAAAAGCGCCGCTGATGGGGCTGGTCACAAAGACACTCCAGTCACCTCGCGACAGTAACAACGCCCGGCGGAAGTTTTCCTCCAGCATCGGGCTCAGGATGAAGCCAAGAATCAATGGTGCCGGGGGGAAGCCCAGACGCAGCAGACCATAACCGATCAGACCGAAGATCATGACCACGAAGATATCGAACATGGCGCTGTTGATGCTGTACACACCAATGCAGATCAGAGTCAGTATGGCCGGATAAAGCACCGAATAAGGTATCTGAAGCAGCCGGGTCCAGAGGCCGATCAGCGGGATATTGAGCACCAGCAACATCGCATTGCCGATCAAAAAGCTGACGACCAGACCCCAGAAGAGATCAGGATGATCGGCAATCAGCCCGGGGCCCGGGTCAATACCGTGAATCATCAGCGCCCCGAGCATGACCGCCATCACGGCGTCACCGGGTACCCCAAGCGTCAGTGACGGAATAAAGGCTGCCTGCGCTGCGGCATTGTTGGCCGACTCCGGCGCCGCCAGCCCTTCTACCGCGCCTTTGCCAAAACGCTCCGGGGTTTTGGTCAGACGCCTTTCCAGCGCATAGGCCAGAAAAGCGGCCATCGCGGCACCGGCCCCCGGCAGCACGCCGCAGCCGGCTCCCAGGGCAGAGCCTCGCCCGGTAGAAGGCAGTGATCGCCTGATATCGTCACGGCTGGGCAACATGCTGCGAAATCCAAAGCTCTCCTTTTGAGTACTGCGACGGCGATGCGCTGTCGCCATGACCTCGGAGACGCCAAAAAGTCCCATGGCGACAGATACGATATTGAGACCGTCAGCCATATAGGGAATGCCCAGGGTATACCGGAACTGTCCGGAGTTGACGTCCTGTCCCACGATGCCCAGAAACAGACCGAGCGCGACCATGAACAGCGAGCGCAGAAAGGTCCCGCCGCCAATCGCTGCCGCGCCAATAAGTGCCAGCAGCAACAGCGAGAAATACTCTGCCGCCCCGAACTCCAGCGCAAAGGACGCCAATAGCGGCGCAAATCCGCCAACCAGAACAACGGCGAAGATGCCGCCCACGAAAGAGGCGATCGCGGTCAGGAAAAGCGCGATACCGCCCCGCCCCTGCTGGGCCATGGGATAGCCTTCCAGTGCCGTGACCGCCGCCGCCGGTGTACCGGGTAGATTGAGCAGTATGGAGGCCGTTGAACCACCGTACTGACCACCGTAATAGATACCCGCCAGCATGATGATGGCTTCGGTCTGGGGGATATAGAACGTGATGGGCAGCAGCATGGCGATTGCCGGCAACGGACCGACGCCCGGCAGCACCCCCACCACCATGCCCAGAAACACGCCGAGAAAGCAGTACATCAATGCCGACCAAGTCAGCGCAACCGACGCCCCCTGAGCGAGGTTGGAAAAAAGTTCCATTACCACACTCCCCGAATGAGCGTGAAGGGCAGGCCGAGACCGACCACAAAGATCAACACCACCAGCAGCGGCACCCCGATACACAGCCCCACGAGCCGTTGAATACTAAAGGTTGGCGCCGCCAGCGTACTCACGACTACCAGCGCCAGACAGGCCGGAATCAGTCCTGCCGGTTGAAGCAACAGCCCGAAAAGGGCGATCGACAGCGGCACGCAGATGAGAGAACGCCAGCTGCTCCCGGCCTCTTCCCGGGCATCGTCAGCAGCCTTGTCTTCGGACGTGGAATCAGTGGATTTCCCGAAAAGCGCCCTGAGAGCAACGCCCATCCCCAGCAGTACCATGAGGCCTCCCAGCAGCATGGGATAAAACCCCGGCCCCATTCGACCTGCCGTCCCGAGGCGATAATCCAGCGCCCCCACAACGACGGCAAGACCCGATACAATCATGACCAGTGCTGAAATCCAGTCGATCGGCGCCAGTGCCTTCGCGGACCGCATTTTCATGGCACGCTCCTACCAGGAACCAACAGGTTTGGAGGGGTCGGTTCGAGGCGGCTCGGGATAGTGAAGCCCGCGCTGCCCCGAAAGCCCCCGGTTATGATGCGTCTGGTGCGCCGGCGCCTCGGTGCCGACCAGCTGGCCATCGCGCACCCACGCCAGATCTTCGCCATACAGATGCTCGATCAGCCCCTCCTTGAGGCGTTCCACGATATCGGCATGATCGGACGCGTGGATTCGGTCAACCTCCTCCCCGGGGTCCTCCTGCAGATCAAACAGCTGGAAATGATTGCCCGCGGGGTACCAGATCAACTTGTAGCGCTCATCGCGAATCATTCTGGTGGCCCGCACTCCGGTAGACGCCTCCCCGTAGAAGAGGTGTCGGCGTTCACCGTTCACCGCACTCCTGCCATCGCCGCCTTCGGGCATGGGGATACCGGCCAACTCCAGAAGACTTGGCATGATGTCCTGAAGCCCCATGAGACGATCATCGGTCGCCCCGGGCGCCACTCGCCCACCATCGCGCTGGTCGATGAGCATGAACGGCACGCGTGCCGAGCCTTCATACATCAGTCGCTTGGCATAAAAGCCATGATCGCCCAGCATGTCGCCATGATCGCCGGTAAAACAGATGATGGTGTTGTCGAGCAGCCCTTCTTCCCTCAGCGTCCCGATCAGAATGCGAATCTGATGATCGATATGCGTACACAGGGCGTAGAACGCCCGCAGCATGTTGGCATGCTGCACCGGGGCCAGATCCCGCCAGTACTCCTGCACGGCGCGCAGCACATAGGGCAGGTTTTCCGCATCCCGGGACCAGTCGGACTCGGTCGGCGCCGGCATGTCGCGGTCGCGATAGCGCTCCAGATAGGAAGCAAGCGGCACCAGCGGCGGATGCGGCGCTGTGTAGGAGACATACCAGAACCCGGGACGGGTGGGATCGCGACGTTTGATCATGCGTGCCGCGGTGGTGGTCGTCCAGGACGTGACATGCGTGTGCTCCGGCAGATGCCAAGGTCGCCATTCATATTCGTTGTTGCTCATGCCGTGCAAAAACTGCTGCCCGACATATCCTGAATCCGCCAGATATATCTCGTAGTCATCCGGACCATCGATCTGCCCGCGCCCTTCCTCGGCAAGCCATGCCTCTTCAAAGCCGATGCGATCACGCGTTGGATAGACGTGCAGCTTGCCCGTCATGGCGGTCTGGTAACCGTTGTCCTTGAAGCACTGCGGCAGCGTGGGTAGATCCTTTGGCATGGGCAATGAAGGTTGAAATTCCCGATCACCATGCAGCCGGGAGCTGGCACCGGTCATGATCGACCGCCGTGAAGGAATGCAGATCGGCGTCTCGGCATAGCACCGGGTATAGCGCGTGCCCAGTTCCGCCAGCCGATCCAGCGTGGGCGTCTCGATGACGGGATGGCCGGCACAGCTCAGCAGATCGGCCGGCCATTGATCCACGCAGATAAATAAAACGTTGGGCCTTGAGTCAGACATCGATGATCTTCCATGAAAGAGTGAGCGCCGCCGCAGATCGATGTTGAGACCGATCCGCGACAGATTCGACGTGATCCGTTCCGGAACTAGTGCGTTGACACATCAGCCATCTCGACCAGCTCGCCAAGTGTTTCGGACTGTATGTCAACAAAGGTGGCGAACTCATCCGCGGTACCGCCGATCACTTCAATGCTGACTGCTTCCAGGCGCTGACGAACAGCCGGCTCATCAAGCACCTTGTTCATGGCTTCATTGAGCCGCTCGGCAATCGCGGGATCGATATCCGCCGGCGCAAACAGGCCATGCCAGGACGTGAACACCATATCGACCCCCAGCTCGGAGAGTGTCGGGACATCCGGCAGCGCCTGTGCCCGTTCTGCGCTGGTCACCGCCAGTGCCTTGATCGAGCCTTCCCGAACGGCGGGCACCATCGTGCCATCGATAAAGGCACCGACTTCACCGCCAATCAGAGCCGTACGGGCAGGAGAAGATCCCTGATAGGGGATGTGCAATCCCTCAAAACCAAGCAGCGATTCAAGGTATTCAAACGACAGGTGCTGAGGCGTCCCGATCCCTGCCGAAGCGTAATCGATGTCTTCCGGACGAGACTCCGCAAGCTCCCTGAACTCCTCGAAGGTGGACACGTCGAGCCGGGGGCCAACCCCCAGTACCAGTGGCACGGAGGTAATCTGAACGATAGGCGTGAAATCGGCGACCGGGTCGTAGGCAAGGTCGTCGTAGACATGCGGGTTAATACCATGCGTCGCGATGTCACCAAGCAACAGCGTATAGCCGTCAGCGTTGGCGCGTGACACCTCGCCACTGCCGATGGTGCCACCGGCGCCGGCCCGATTTTCCACGACTACCGGCTGGCCCAGCTCCTTGCTGAGCGGTTCACTCAATGTTCGGCCGATAAGATCAACATTACCGCCGGGCGAATAGGGCACGATCAGATGAATCGGCTTTTGCGGCCAGTCTCCCTGGCCGGCCTGTGCACCTGAAAACGCCAGGGACCCCAAGAGTATGCCCACCAGAGGCAAGGCAATGCGTTTGAACATGATGTTGTTCCTTTTGGTCATGTAGAGTGACGCGCCTTTTCCAGACCCTTTATCAGTTTTATAAGCGCTGCTGATGAGAGATTCTTTTTTGAATCAGCCCATGAAGACATCCGACAGCGTTATCGCTCCATTCTGGAATCGACCAGGATGGAATCTGACATGCAGAGATGGCTTTAAATCCACAATAACCAATAGAATTTGATAATCTAATAAGAATCACTTATTTGAGACGCAAGTTTAACGCCGTGAATTTAAACTACCTTTTATCGATCGCCGTACTGGCGGAAGAGCGTCACTTTGTCAGGGCGGCTGCCAAGCTGGGCATCAGCCAATCGGCGCTGACACAACAGGTACAGAAAATCGAGCGCGAGCTGGGGCTGACCCTGTTTTCACGCACCCAGCGTCAGGTCATGATTACCGAAGCGGGCAAAGCCTTTGTGGAGGAGGCTCGGCGCGTCCTGACGCAATATGACATTGCCATCGATGCCGCGCGCCGAGCATCAAAGGGAGAGATCGGAAAACTTCGGCTGGGGTTCGTGGAAAATGCCGCGCTTCACCTGCTACCCCGAACGGTATCGCGCTTTCGACGTCATCATCCCCATGTGCGACTGGAGTTGAATGAGCTGATCTCTGCCCAGCTTGTTCAGGCGCTGCAGGAAGAAACGCTCGATGCCGCCCTGATGAGGCCCATTGCAGGCCTTGATGCCCTGAAGACCATGACGCTGCTGCGCGAGCCATATCATGTCGCGCTGCCCGCCGATCATCCGCTGGCACAAAGGACCGCCATCGCCTTCGCGGATATCGTGACCGACGGCATGATCATCGCGCCGGCCAAAAAATCGACCTACCTGCTCTCGGTCTTCCGGCCTCTCTGTGAGCGCCACAATGTGGAATTCACCATCGCCCAGGAGGTTGAACAACTTCATGCGATCATCGGTCTGGTCGGTGCAGGCCTTGGGTATACGTTGCTGCCCCGCTCAGCTGCTGCCCTGTCGATAGAAGGTGTGGTTTACCGCCCACTGGACGACCCTGAAGCCCCACAGGCCGAACTGGTTCTGGCCTGGTCGGCAAATGCCACCAATCCAGTGCTGAACAACTTTCTGGCCGTCGCCAGAGACGCGTCCCGGTAATAGGCCCGACATGTTCAAAAGGCAGGAATACACTGAACCTTTCAGGGCCTCGGCAATCGGCGTCAGAATAAAACCGATAACGAAAGGCGCAATTGGTAATCTCAGCCCTCGGAAAACCAGCTCAATGATCCCGAAAGCGAGCATGACCCAGACATCGAAGAAACGGTTATTGACAGCGTAGGTTCCCAATATACAGCACACTAAAAAGATCGAAGCGATAGCCAGGTGTGCGAACCTGATTCAGTCCGGGCAGAGCATCATCGAGCCACTGCACGGACAGGCCGGCAGTGCTTTCCTCGCCCAGAGCACGCAGGCCGGCCGCCGGCTCAACGGCCAGCACTTCCCAGCCCCTTTGCGCGAGTGCCGCCGCATCGCGCCCACTACCCGCCCCTACATCCAGTGCCAGTCCAGCGCGCTCAGGGAGATGTCGCAGCCAGTCGCCATGCACCTCATCGAAGGCGAGCTGCTGATACTGAGCAAAGAACCGTTCCGCGTTTTCCGAATACAAATTTTTCATGAATCAGGCATTGCTTATGGGGCGGATGTTCGAGACATTCTACTCCGGCATTAAGTCTTTTGTGAGAACGCCGTGGACTACAGAAGATGGCAGGAGATACCCGATGACGGCTGCCTGCACGGATTCGAAGGTAAAAGGCACCTGACACGCTCACAGGCACCTGTCGCGGCAGTGTGAAATGCAAGGAAACGCATGATTTTTTCGAGCCGCTAAACCGTCATGCAGCCCGGCACTGGGGCGGGCTGGCGCCTACTGCAAGGGTGCAATAAAACCGACCCATTTAGCGCGCAGGCGGGGCGGGGAGTCGACAGCGCGACAAGGGCTGAAGTCAACGAGAAAAAAGTATTGCTCCAAGAGTGTTTTTTCATCAACATTTTTGATACTTACTAAATCTTTTAAAATAGAAAGTTGAGCGATTAATGAATATTTTAAAAAAATGCCGCTTCAAAAGTCTTTCTAGTCGCGCTAACCAAGAAATAAAAGAATCACTTCATAAAAACAAATATTTTCTAAACAGCCGCTTCAATTTTATCGAAAAAAGCGTGATACGATGGTCTACCGAGTTTAAGAAATATGCTTTATTGTCTTTAATCCTAGCCTCATTAATAGTTTCTAACTTAATTTTGTGGGGGCCCTTAACTAAATCTAGTTTTATAAGCCACTTCCAAGATTGGAAAGAATTGCTTGAATGGCAGGATACTTTTCTTTCAGGGCAGCTAACTGTTGTGGGTGTCGTTTACCCGTTAGTTGTCGGTCTCGTTAGCATACTTTTTCAGAACAAATCAGCAAAAAAGGTTATGTTTCCCGTTTATCAGAAATATTCTGGTTTCATGTTTGCAGGCTTAAGCGGCCTTATGCTGTCGCTATTTATAGTTATTGGTTATTTCCTAAGACCTATAGTAGGAGAAAAAATATTTTTGGCCATCTGTGTTACAACAGCATTATGGCTTTCATCAAACTTGGCTTTAACAGCGTGGTTTTTTGTCAAAACTTTTAGAACACTAGATGAAAACTCACGTGAAAAAATATTATTCCGCTTCTCCATACACGAACTAGTTAAAAACAATATTTATAAAAGAATAAAGGATATTTTGCTTGAAAATGCAGTAGACCATAATTTAATTATAAATCCTAACAAAACAATAGTTAACATTGCCACACATAAGCACTTCGCCGACACCAGCGATTTTCGAAGCATAGAGCGCAATATCAAGCATGACCGTGAATTAAAAAACGTTAGATTTTGGCTGCTCAACATTGGCATAAGAGCTCAAATATTGGCATCAAAGCTCAAAAAAAATCAGGATGGTGAATTAATCATCCGTCCAATCCGAAGCAAACCGACAAGCAATACCATAACAATTGCTCAATACAAAAACTTTAAGGCAAACAGCTTTGCGATATTTTTGATTAAAGCAGCATTTTCTTACAAAAAAAAAGCTCCGCAGGAAGATATCGGCTTATCAACCGTTCTAAATGGATTTATTGGGCCTGCAAATGATGCCCTTAAAGAAAATGACTCAAAAGAGTTTTTAGACGCTTTAGACAATTTAGCTTCGTGGCATACAGAATTGGCTCAAGCGTTATCATTTAAAAATGATAGCGGGAACTTAGACAACTGGTTAATGTTACAGACTACCGGTTTTTTACCTAAAAATTATTTAGACGAACTATTAAGTGAATATTATCGCCTAGCTAAAGAAACTGTTGAACGAATACCTAGTAATTCTCGATTTTACGTAACGATGCTGCATTTTTATCAGCGCATATTTTCTGGTCGAGAGCACCTATTGGATCAAGAGATGAAATCACTGATTCAAGGGAGCTATTATATGTGGTATTTACTGGTTGAATGGCGTTCGTATAGCTCAGAGTCAAGCGATTTAAGAGTCGCTAGCAAATATGAAGACATTCTTTACGATTTTGTAGGCACTTGGGAAAGTTGGCTGTTTTACATTGAACCTCGCACAAAGCGGACCAATGATATCAAAAAAACATATCCAGCATTTTTGGTGCACTTAGAACATACAGCGTCTACTATAATCTCTGCACTCCGGTTTAATAATTTTGAAGCAGCTGGATGGGGCATCGATATGCTCATCAACTGGCTTAATCAAATATCCAATGATGACTATTGGCATGCTGAATACAGTTGGCGATCAATATTGGTTAATCACTCCCATCTATTGCTAGAGTCAAACAGCGATATCTGGCAAACAATACTCAAACAAAATGACTGTGAATATAATCACATAACTGCTTTTAATATCGCTTTTAAAAACGCTTATGTTGATCTAAGGGTTATTACAGCTTGCTACATACTTTTAAAGCCCGGGAAAGAAAAGCATGATGTTATAGTTGAATATATCAAAGCACTCTTAAATGGAACACGTATTCATCCTACAGGTACAATTGACCCACATTATAGAAATATTTTCAAAGCCGGTGAGATATTAGGCATATACATCCGGCATCGTGACTATGGCCATCATGGTAAAGAGTCTTATGGGGGATGGTTATCATCAATATTAGAGTCTTTTGGAAGAATATATGATGAAAGGAAAATTTCCGGACGTATTTATTCAGGATGGGGAGCAAGCGGCATACAAAGCATGAACATAGCTTATGTTCAAATTATACTTTCCTTGTCGAGCACAATTTGGGATCTGCCCCATGACTGGGAAGAAGCTATTTTTTCTAGTTATTTTAGCCACATAGATCGAGAAACGATTATTTCAGATCTTAGTGACTGGATTAAAATTGTTAATGAAATCCACAATTCTATTTTAATCAATCCAGATGACCTAGAAAATTTAAAGGAAAATTTCATTTCTTCTGTAGAAAAAATTATCCAGCGAATCAGCAGCTCTCAAAAGCAAGTAGTAATTAAAGCTCAGATTGATAAGGATCAGCTTTCCAAAATCGGCGTAGCAAGTTCAGCCATATTGAACACTAAAAAAGATTTTCCATTCCCTTTAAGATTTTTTAAATATCTTGCCTTGAAGGAAAATCTTGAAGACAAAAACTCTTTTAAAGTATCGCTAAGCAACTATGACAAAAAGCTCGTCGCTATAGATATAAAAGCAAACCGAGCGATTAACGAAAATGAATATCTTGCCGATCTTGTTTTGAGAAGCATTAAATCTAATATATTAAAATATTTAATTAGATACCCTCAATCGATATTAAAAACATATACTGATATAGAAAGCCTCCTGTTCGATATAAAAAATTTTTCTAGGCAAATGACAGATCCATTACTATTTATCGGCAACCAAAACTTAAAAATCACATTACGCAGATACTTATTAGATTCACAAGCATCAGACGGACAAAAAATTAGCCGCTATGATGGATATGGCAATGAATATATTTGCCATATTGGAAACTGTGAAGTTTATACGTTAGGATTTAGCGATATAGATTATTGCATACTTACAAACAAAGAATTATTCGAAAAATTAAGTTTTAGAGAAATCGCACAAAAACAATATGTAGATGCTAAATTTGAAGTTGATGATAATGACCAAACTATTGGAAATTTAGTGCTTACATATCGAATGAAAGTAGAGCTATGTAAAAACGTAACAAAAATTAAACTCAAAATAGACTTTTAGATAAAAATAGTCCTTTTATGATCTTCAATGAGTGCATACATCGTATGATGACAATACCGAACACCAAATTCCCAGCATTAGTGCTTAGCTCTTGCTGGCCGTTTTTATGCAGGTAGGTGTATGAGCTGCTAAAAAGGATAATGGTATACAGGTTGGTATAAGGCAATTTTTAAGCTATATAATTTTCCATAAAAATCAAACATCTATAACTTAAGATAGAATCCTGACGGGGGGGGCGCCATCATAAGTGCTCTCCCGTATCACGCCGTCTCTTGTGTCCCTCCCTGTCCGGCACCTGTCTTGCCAGCCCTGCGTACCAGAGCACAGGCCCTGTTCTCTTGATATCGACCGTGACGCCCTGCGTTTGCTGTCACCGCACCACGCCATGATCGCCCTTTCGCAGCCATGAAAACGTGAAAACGCCCCGCCAGGGCGGAGCGTTTCACTGACAGACTTCTCCAGACGACCGGCTCGTCAACCGAACAGAAAGTCTTCCGGGCCCATCGCAGAGTGCAGCTCGCCCATTGGCGCGCCCGGGTCGTACTTGGGAATGCCGATCAGCGTGACCGTATTGGTCCCTGCCCCGTCGTCGATGCGCAGATCCGTGCCGCTGCCGTTGTACATCACATGGATATCGTTGAACGCGAGCGCCTCGCCGTCTGCACCGGTCAGATCGGAGACGTCGATGCGATCAATGCCCAGTTCAAAATCAGTGATGACACTGCCCCACCAGGCGTCATCGTCTGCCAGCACAAAATTGTCGGGCGCATTGTCGGTACCGCTGACCTGCCCCTCGACCATTACGTCCGTAAAGGGTCCTTCAGGTGCCGGTGCCATCTTGGAAATCATGTCACGACGATCCGACAGGGTGTTGGGCCCACCGGCCAGCTCGCTCAGGCGCAGGACAAAATCGTTGTCATCCAGCCCGGCAGGGCCACTGTCGCGGTAGAGATAGACATCGTCTTCAAAAAACACGGGGATCACGGCATCGCCGCTGTCCATGTCGCCGGCCATGGTGAATACCTCTTCCAGCGAATCGGCCTCCCAGGCGGTGACGGCATGGTTGAAATCGATGGTCTCAAAGGAGGTCATGATCTCACCGTCTACAAACAGCGTGTCCTGCATGCCATCAAAGCCGACCAGCGTGTCGATGCCGTCGCCATCCTGACCGTAACAGGACGCATCCCCGGCGAAATACAGCACATCCGCGCCGCTGCCACTACCGCCCAGCACGATGGTCTCCTGCACGTCAGCCGAGGCCGTGTACTCAAGCCCGCCTTCCAGTGCGCTGGCATCCGTATGGGTCACCGCCGTGGTTTCGGTGGCACTGTTGTCCCATTCGACGCGGCCGTTGCCGCCCAGCGTCAGCGTCTCGAGCGCATCACCCCAGGCGGTGGCCGACAGCGTCTCGCCGGATCTGGCGCGACTGTCATTAAACTGCGCGCTCAACTCCAGCGTATCGACGTCTTCCGGCAGGACAAACGTCATGGCCCCGCCCCTGTCGAAGGCGAAGGACTGGGACTGGGACTGAGGCTGGTATCCGGTCAGCTGTGACATGTGTTCAACTCCCTTGAACGTCTTCTTTTTAACAGCAGGCTCTTGAATGTAGTCCGTGGCTCAAAAAGAACTACACCTTTTCCTGATATTTTGACGTTCCCGGGATGAACCCGCCGCTGCCCCGGCGTCAGGACCGAGTACTACGCATCCCTGATCAACCGCTTGCCCATCGTCACGGCCTCGTTTTCTTCAAAACCCAGTGCGCGGTAATACGCCTCGAGTTCCGGCTGGCCGCGACGCACCATCAGCATGATTTTCGGGCAGCCCCGCGCGATCAGCAGCTGTTCGGCATGCTCGACCAGGGCACGGCCATGGCCGCGTCGCTGCCACGCCGGGTCGACGGCGAGGTAATAGAGCCAGCCGCGGTGGCCATCAAAGCCCACCATGGCGGAGGCCATGACGCCGCCCTGCTCATCGGTGCCGACCAGCAACAGCGTCGGATCTTCACGGCGCTTGCGCTCGATATCCCGCGCGGGGTCGTTCCAGGGGCGCGTCAGGCCGCAGCGTGTCCAGAGCGCGATGACGGCGCCTTCGTCGTCGGGGTCAAACGTTCGAATCTTCAAGACCTGCTCCTCTCTGTCTGCCCACGCTCGCCCACGCCCCGCCACACTTTTCGGTACCAGGCAGGACTTAAAAGCTATAGCCGGTACGAATCGCGATATTATATCCCTCGGTGCGATTTTTGGCGCCGAACTCCTGGTAGGCATGCAACCAAACGGTCGGTAACCCGGGTGAAAAGAAGCTGGCGGCCGGCCCGGCTGCCCAGACACGGGCGCGATTGCCTTCTCCCGAGGACAGCGAGGGGCTATCGTCGTCACTCAACTGAGCGTAGTAATACCCTCCCAGACCGAGCGTCCACGCATCGACATGCTGCCCGGCAGCGAATTCGTTGCGATACTCGATGCCGCTGCGATAGTCGGTGTCCGTATTACGGGTATTGAAGTCCAGCTGTGACGATGTCGACACTTCAAATCCACCTGACGTGATATAGCTAAAGCCCACGATGGGCGAAAAGGCCCAGTGATTGAGGCCGGGGTTGATCAGGCGATCTTCCTTGTATTCGCCGGTAGGTGCCTGCACCTGAAACTGCGCACTGACCCCCATGTTGGGTGCGGGAGTCCACGCCAGCATTAAAGGAACCAGCTGGATATCGCCCTGTGCGAGGACATGGGCATCGTCTTTAAATACGGTTTGCCCGCCGGCATTGACATCCAGCGATGCCTTCATATCGAAAAAGGGGATCACCCCACCGAAACCATAACGCCCGCCCAGCAGCGTCTTGTCCGTCATGCGGATATAGGCCGCGCCTACTGAAAGGACATTGACTGAAAAATCGTTATCGGACCGAGAACCATTGCTGACCATCAAATCATCGGAGGAATACCAGGCGGCGCGCATGCCAAAGGTGCCGTTAGGTGTCGCGGGTGGAAGAAAACCGGAGCCAAAATCGTAGACCCCCATGGGGGTGGTAGGCGCCCCGTTTTCGGTGGCCAATGTCGGTGCGGCAGATACCAGGCCAGTCAGCGCCAGATACAGGGTGAGCGTTTTTTTCATCGTGGGCCTTTTGATACACATCAAGGGAGATACCAACGCCTGGCTCAGCACTGGTCTGGATGACGAGACTTTCATCGCCATGTGATTCGGCAGACATCGTTCATGGTCGTGCCAATGGTCCTTGCGACAAGAGATCAAGCCGGAAGCTTTCGCTGTTTATCGTGATCCGCCGCCTTCCCGGCCAGGGCGCAAGTTTGTGCGGGGTATTGGATATCGACACGCGGCATGACTTCTTTAACGCCCCATGTCCTGGCTGGTCTTGTCGAAAGGCCGGCTGATCTGCTGATGGTGTCAGCCCGGGCCTCCTCCGCTTCCCAACAGATCAGTACCTTGTGGTGCGGCCCTGCCTGCATAAAAAAGCCTCGCATTGAGCGAGGCTTTTACGGATGCCGGGATCAGCAACCTGACGCTTGCCGTCTCCCTGTTAAGCGCCTTCAGCCGGCTGGCGATCGGCATGTGGCAGTAGAAGGCGGGGAGGAAATCCTGTCCCCTGCCGGACCGCGCCACCGGACTCAATCCCCGGGCCAGGAATGCCCACACGTCAATTTGAACACCTTCTGCTCGCCCATCGCGCCCGTTACTGTCCTGCCGGTGTCTTCAAACCCGGTTTTCTCGTACAGGGACTGCGCTGCCGGGTTGTTGACGTTAACGCCGAGCACAACGCTTTTGATCCCTGGAAACGCGCTTTCGACGTAGCCTTTCAAAAGACGCATGCCCCTTTTGGCATGCCCTTTTCCCTGGTCGCCGGCATTGATCGAGAGTGCCGACAGGACAAGCGTCTCGTTTTCGACATACGGTCCCAGGCCAGTGGGATCGTGCTTGAGCACAAAAAAGCCGACCGGTCGCGCTCCTTCCAGAATCACCATGAAGCGATCCCGGGGATAGCGTTTTGTGTGATCCAGAAAGGTCGCCGGCAGGCTGGTATAGCGCGCCTGTTCCTCCGGAAGCGAGAACGCTTTCAGTGCTGGCGTGTCCTGTTCCTCGCAGGAGCGAAGGCTGATGTCCTGAGGGTCAGAGGTCATGGGTTTCCTTGCGTCGGTGCCGGTACGCTAGTGTATTTATCCATCCTTGCCATCGCGGCCATCCTGTCCATCGATGCCGCCGTCACCGCCGTCGCCTCCGCTTCCGCCATTTTCCCCGGCCACCCCTGCACCGCCGTGGCCGCCCTGTGGGCATGCCGCCGTGCCGGCCCGGCCATCTTCGCCCGGGGCGCCATCGAGCCGGCGACAGTCGGCGGCCCTGTCCGCCGCGAGTGTCGATCCGGCCACGGCCGTCAGCATCATGGCGCTGATCAGAAGCACTGCCCTGGCAGCGTTCATTGAAGACTCCTTCGTGCGGTGCGGCGCACGCTTGCGTCAATTTTAATCCGGCATTCGACTATCGCGCCGGCTGCAGAAATCTGCAAGACAGGCCCTGCCAACATTGCGCCAGCGTGCCACCATGACACTCTCTCCCTGACCATCGGTGTCTCATGACCATCGCTTCTCTCAACGACTGCCGGCACTGGGTATTCGACATGGATGGCACGCTGACCGTGGGCGTGCATGACTTTCAGCTCATCCGGCGCGAGCTGGGGGTGCCGGAGGACAGTGACATCCTCGAGCATCTTGAATCGCTGCCCGAGCCGCAGCGCCGCGCCGGCCACGCCTGGCTGATGGACCACGAGCGCGAGCTGGCCGGGCGCTCCACCCCGGCCGAGGGCGCGGTGGCGCTGATCCGGACCCTGTGCGAGCGCCGGTACCGGCTGGGCATTCTGACCCGCAATGCGCGCGAGCTGGCGTGGATCACGCTGGAAAGGATCGGGCTGGCCGACTGCTTTGCCGATGCGGATGTGCTGGGCCGCGAGGATGCGCCGCCCAAGCCGCATCCGGGCGGGCTCGAGTACTTCATCGAACGCTGGGCGGTGACACCTGCCGGCATCGTGATGGTGGGTGACAGCCCGCTGGACATGACCTGCGGCCGCGAGGCGGGCGCGCGTACCGTCATGGTCAACGTGCCGGACAATACCTGCCCCGAGCATGCCGACTACCACCTGAAGGACTGCCATGCCCTGAAGGCGGCGCTGTTCCCCGGCTGAGCCCGGAGCCACTGTTTATGACACCGGATGGTGCAGCCGGCTATCCTGATGCGACATCCTGCCCCAGAATGGGGCACTTTTTTGTTTTGAAGGGAATGTCGCGGCATGTCATCGGTGAGCTATACAAGGAAGGGATCTCAGGCAACGCTGGCGCTGGTGGGGCTGTTGCTGGTGGCCATCAACCTGAGACCGGCGTTGACCAGCGTCTCCCCCGTGCTGAAAAACATCGCCGCAGGGCTGTCGCTGTCGCCGGCCGCCCAGGGCGTGCTGACCACGCTGCCGGTGGTCTGCCTGGGGCTGGCGGCGCCGCTGGCCCCCAGGCTGTCGCGGCGCATCGGCCCCGAGCGCACCATCTTCGTCATCCTTGTCCTGCTGGCGATCACGCTTCTGGCACGTTCCTTTACCGGCACGCTGGGGCTTTTTTTGTTCACGGCGCTGGCCGGTGGGTGTATCGGCATCATGAACGTGCTGCTGCCGGGCATCGTCAAGCGCGACTTCCCGACCCGGGTCAGCCTCATGACCGGGCTGTATACGGTGGCGCTCAACCTCGGCGCATCGCTGGCCGCCGGGGCCACCGAGCCGCTGCGTCAGGCCTTCGGTGACCAGTGGGCGCCTTCTCTCGCCTTCTGGCTGATCCCGGCTGTCATTGCTGCACTGGTATGGATTCCCCAGCTTCGCAACGCCCCTGCCGTGCGCGCACGGCCCCGCGGCGGCTCTCCCCTGTATCGCAACGCCCTGGCCTGGCAGGTCACGCTGTTCATGGGACTGCAGTCGTCACTGGCCTACACGGTGTTCGGCTGGCTGCCAACCATCCTGCAGGACCGCGGCGTGGCCCCGGTCACGGCCGGCCTGGCCCTGTCGGTCTCGATTCTGTGTCAGGTGATCACCGCCATCGTGGCGCCGTTGATCGGTGGGCGCATGAAGGATCAGCGCACCGTGCTGATCAGCGTGATGCTGCTTACCCTCTGCGGTCTGGCGGGCTGTTTGTATGCCCCCACACAGGGCCTGTGGCTGTGGGTCGTGATTCTGGGACTGGGCCAGGGCGGCACATTCAGCATGGCGCTGACGCTGCTGGCCCTGCGTGCGCCGGATGCCGATACGGCCGCCGAACTCTCCGGCATGGCGCAGGGCATCGGCTACGTGCTGGCCGCTTTCGGCCCGCTGCTGGTGGGCCTTTTGCATGACTGGTCCGGCGGCTGGGACGTGGTGGGCATTCTACTGGGGCTGATCGGCCTGGGGGCGATGGCCGTGGCCCTGGGCGCCGGGCAGGACCGTCTCGTCAGGCCGCACGACTGAACCGATCTCGGCGGGGCGCATCATGAGCGCCCCAGGGGTAGCCGCCTTCCTTGTTGTCACGCTTCAGGGCCTGCTGCCTTCGCGTTTGATGCCAACCGCACCCTCACGTCGACCGCCCTTGCGGCGGTCTCATCTTCTTCCCTGTCACCGAGTCGCAACATCATTGATGTCATGATCTGCTGCCGGCACGGTCTGCGGCGCCGGGATCGACCGGATCACCGCAAGCGACATTAATTCAAAATAATATCCCGCCAAATCAGTTACATATTGGCACAATAACGGCATGTATCCTGGCAGGATTGTTCTATACTGCCGCGTACCTTTATCCCTAAAACAACGATCATCAGAGGATCCCTTGCGCTCAGTCTTTTGGCGACAAGCACTGACCCGGTTTGTCATGTCGCGTCTTTCCGACCGTCATTTCACCATGCTGCGCCACCGGCGCGCTTTTGGCGTGCTGCCCGACCTTTCAGATCCCAAAACCTTCAGCGAGAAGATCGGCTATCGCAAGCTCCATCCGACGCCGTCGATGTCGGTACTGAGCGACAAGATTGCCGTGCGGGACTACGTGCGCGAACGTATCGGCGAGCAGTACCTGATCCCCTGCCATGCCACCGCCGATGAGCTGACGCCCGAACTGCTGAAGGCACTGCCCGAGCGCTTTGTCATGAAGGGCAACCACGGCAGCGGCTACAACCTGCTGGTCGAGGACAAGTCCCAATGGACGTTTCCCGAGCTCTACGACATCTCCCGGAACTGGCTGGATGACGACTTCTCGCGCGTCAATCGCGAAACCCAGTATCGCGCCATCAAGCCTCGGCTTTTGTTCGAGGAGCGTCTGGGCAGCGACCCGGTCATTCCGCCCAGCGACTACAAGTTTCACTGCTTTCGCCGTAACGGCGAACTGACCGTCATCGTTCAGATCATGGTGGGACGCTTTCAGGAAGGCGGCCATCAGCGCGTGTGCCTGACACCGGACTGGCAGCCCATCCGCGTGGAAACCCGGGAAATCGAGGACGTCTCCACTGTCGAGAAACCGGCCGGCTTTGACCGGGCACTGGCACTGGCCGAGACGCTGTCGGAAGGTTTCGATTATGTCCGTGTGGATTTTTACATCCTCGGGGACGCCATCTATTTCGGCGAGCTGACCTTCACCCCCGGCGGCGGCTTCATGGAGCTGATCGACCGTCAGGTGGATCACTATCTGGGCAGTCTTTTCACCATCGATCGCGAAATGGCCCGGGCCCGTCAAATCGCGCTATAGCGCCCGCGCAGCAATACACCGGCAGGGCCGTGTCGTGCCTGCGTGTTTACAACACCTTTTCAATACTATTCAGGGAACGCTCATGACTTTCAGCACAACGCTTCGCATGCTGGCGCTGGCCGGCGCCACTGCTCTCCCCCTCATCTCTCAGGGGGCGCTGGCCGAGTCGGCCTCCAAAACGCTGCGCGCCGCCTCCGATGTCGGCTATCCCCCGTTTGCGATGGTAGACCCGGGCGGCGGCTATCGCGGCTTTTCGATCGATCTGATCGACGAGCTGGCCGACCGTCTGGGCTATGACGACGTGAATGTCATGGACGTGCAGTTCAGCGGCATCTTTTCCGGGCTGTATGCCGACCGCTACGACATGATTCTGGCGCCCACCGACATCACCCGTGAGCGCGCCGAAAACATGCTCTTTACCGAAGGCTACATGGACAATCGGCTCGGATTCCTGACGGCCGCCGATGCCAGCATCGAGGGTCCTGAAGGGCTCGAGGGCATGACGCTGGCCGTTAACAGCGGCTCGGTGGCGGAAGGCTGGGCCAGCGAGCATCAACAGCAGTACGGCTTTGACGTGCAGCGTTACGACAAGAACACCGACGCCGTACAGGCGGTCATGAGCGGTCAGGCCGACATCAACCTGGCGGGCAATCCGACGGCCAGCCATATCGCCCGGGAGCAGCCGCGCCTGGCCGTGGCGTTCGAGGCCAGCACCGGCACCACGGTCGGTCTGGCCTTTTCCCAGGACAATCGCGAGCTGCGTGACCGCGCGGATCGTGCCATCGAGCAGATGAAGGCCGACGGCACCCTGGCAGAGCTCTACGAGACCTGGTTTGACAGCAAGCCGACGCCGGGCGATGCGATGACGATGATCTCCGTCGGCCGCGGCGAGCCCGGCATGCCCGGCTATGAGCTGACCTTTGATCAGGATAACCAGACACCCTGAGGCGTCGTGACGCTCTGATGATCAAACACATGGAAAACCGTATGGATACGACCCCATGAGTCCGATACTGAGTGCTCGGGGTATCAGTCGACACTTTGGCAGCATTACGGCGCTGACCCCTTCCGATCTCGATGTGGCACCGGGCGAGGTCGTGGTCCTGATCGGCCCCTCGGGGTCGGGCAAGTCCACGCTGTTGCGCTGTCTGAATCTGCTGGAGCCCCCCGACAGTGGCGAGATCCACTTCCGGGAGCAGTGCATTACCGAGCGGGGCGTCAACCTGGATCAGGTGCGTCGTTCGATCGGCATGGTCTTTCAGCAGTTCAACCTCTATCCGCACATGACAGCGCTGGGCAACGTCACGCTGGCGCTGCGCCGGGTTCATCGCCTGAACAGGGAAGATGCCCGGGCACGCGGCATGACCGCCCTCGAGGAGGTCGGGCTCGCCGATCATCATGATGCCTACCCGGGGAAGCTCTCCGGGGGTCAGCAGCAGCGCGTCGGTATCGCCCGTGCGCTGGCGCTGGCGCCTGACATCATGCTCTTTGACGAGCCGACCTCGGCGCTGGACCCGGAGCTGGTCGGGGAAGTGCTTGCGGTGATGCGGCGGCTGCGCGACAGGAAGATGACGATGGTGATCGTCACCCACGAGATGGGGTTTGCCCGTGACGTGGCCGATCGGGTGGTCTTCATGAACGAGGGCGCCATCATTGAGCAGGGGCCACCCGAGACGCTGTTCACGGCACCTTCCCAGCCGCGTACCCGGGAATTCCTGAGCCGTCTGATGGAGCATCGCTGATGGATCAGGTCCTCGGTCTTTATTTCGATCTTGACACCATGCAGCGCTTTTTCCCGATGCTGTGGGAAGGGTTTGTGCTGACGCTGCAGATGACGCTGCTGGTGGTCAGCATCGGCATCAGTACGGGACTGCTGCTGGCGCTGGTGCGCACCTTCGGGGTGCGCCTGATCAACTGGCCCATGCAGTTTCTGGTGGATTTTCTGCGCGCCGTACCGCCGCTGGTGGTCATCATGTGCACCTATTTTGCCCTGCCCTACGCCGGGTTGAGCCTCTCTCCCTTCGTGGCGACAGTGGCCAGCCTGGCGCTGATTCTGGCGGCATTTGCCGAAGAGATCTTCTGGTCCGGCATTACCTCGGTCAACCGCGGCCAGTGGGAAGCCGGGCGCGCCACCGGCCTGAACTTCTTTCAGACGCTGTCGCATATTGTGCTGCCCCAGGGGGTACGCCTCGCCGTGCCGCTGTTGACCAACCGCACCATCGAGATCAGCAAGTCGACCTCGCTGGGCAGTGCCATTTCGGTGTCCGAGATTCTCAATCAGGCGACCAGTGCGCAGTCCATTGTCGCCAACCCCTCGCCACTGACCCTGGCAGCGCTGATGTATGTGGTGCTTTTCGTGCCGCTGGTGGCCATGAGCCGCTGGGTCGAACGCCACTATCGCTGGCAGCATTAAAGGAATCGGCCGATGGGGTCTTTCACGGAACTGTTTTTCAATCTGCAGACACTGATCGAGTACTGGCCGATCATGCTGCGCGGGCTGGGCTGGACGCTGCTGCTGTCCCTGATCATCGTGCCCATGGGACTGGCCGCCGGCATGCTGATCGCCACGCTCAACTTTCTGCGTCGGCGCTGGCTGACGCCCTTTCTGATTGCCTATGTGGATTTTTTCCGCGCCTTTCCGCCGCTGGTGCTGCTGATCTTCATCTACAACGGCGCGCCCTTTCTGGGCGTGACGCTGTCGCCCTTCACGGCCGTGGTGGTCGCGCTGACGCTCAACAGCGCCGGCTACTATGGCGAGATACTGCGGGCGGGCCTGGCCTCCATCGGTCGCGGGCAGATGGAAGCCGCGCGTTCTACCGGGCTTTCCCGCCTGCAGGCGTTGCGTCATGTCGTCGCCCCGCAGGCCCTTCGCAATGTATTGCCGGAGCTGGTCAGCAACACGCTCGAACTGGTGAAGGCCACCTCGCTGGCCTCGGTGGTCACCCTGCCGGAACTGCTGCGCTCGGCGCGCATTGTCCAGGGCATGGCCTACAATCCGACGCCACTGATCGCGGCGGCGCTGATCTATTTCATCATGCTCTGGCCGCTGGTGCGGCTGCTGTCGCGTCTCGAGCGACGCGTGGCCGGCCACTGACGACAACAGGCAGCGCCCACTCAGGGCGCATAAAAAACGCCCCGCGGATGCGGGGCGTTTTCATGTGAACCACACCCATATGGCCGGCGGCGCTTCAGTCGCCGGCTACCCCGGCATCAATCAGCACCCTGCCTGCCGAGGGGCGCGCACGCAGCCGCTCGACATACACCTGCAATCGCGGCGTGTCAGCCATCAATGCGCCGGCGGCAGGCAGGCCGGCGATGTAATCGAGCATCGGCGCGGCAATGGCATCGGCGATGGTGAAATGGTCCGTGACCAGATAGTCCCTGTCCCCCAGCTGCGCCTCCAGTAGCGTCAGCGCCCGGATGGCTTCCGGCTCGGCGTCCCTGACCCTGTCCATTCGCACCGTGCCGTCCTCCCCCTTCGGGAAGGCGAACTCCAGCAGGTAATCACGCACCAGGCGCCGATCGATATAGAGCGACAGGGTGGCTGCCCACTGATCGACCTGTGCTCGCTGCCAGGGATCATCGGGCTGAAGTGCCGGGCCATCAAACACGGCATCGAGATAGCGGCAGATGCTGGCGGTCTCGTAGAGCCGATGATCACCGTGAAGCAGCACCGGCACCTTGCCGAAGGGGTGCCAGTCGAGATGCCGGGCGCCCTTGAACTCGACGTCTCCCCCGTTCACACGCGTCCCGACCGTGTAGGGAATTCCCTTCTCTTCGCAGCATAGCTGCACGCTGCGCACGAACGTGCTGAACTGTGGACCAAAAATATGGATCTGGTGGGTCATGCCTTTCACTCGCAGGGCTGATGGGAAGAGACAAGCCTATCAGCGATGCATCATGTGCTGTGAAGGGTACGAGCCGATCGCCCAATTCCTGCCGGGGCGCTTGCCACCTATCGCCCTCGAGCACCCGGGTCCCTTTCGAGAGGCATTTTTCATGCACTGACAGCCCTTGTCCCGTCGAGGGTCGTGTCAGTAACGACATGGCATATCGCGGTGCCTGAACGCGCCAACCTTTCGGAATTGAAAGATTCGCGCGTTTTTATAGTCAACTTTGGTAGTGGTTTTCATGTCGAGCGTTGACGGCCTGTCCCGCCCGTCTATAGCTTGCTTGCAAACCAAAACATCGTATTAAAACCCTGCAATGACGGGAATCACCAAAGGGACACACAATGAAAAAATCGCTTTCTGCGCTTTTGATGCTGGCGGGCACGTTAGCCCTGCCCATGGCCGCTCAGGCAGCCGACGACTACCAGCCCACCGGCAAGATCGAGTGCATCGCCCCCTCGGATCCGGGCGGCGGCTGGGACTTCACCTGCCGCAATGTCGGTAATGTACTTCAGGACCTTGATCTGGTACCCGGCAATGTCCAGACCATTAACATGGCGGGCGCCGGCGGCGGCGTTGCCTATGCCCATACGGTCAGCAAGCGTGCCGGTGACGAGGACCTGATTGTCGCCGCATCGACCGCCACGACCTCACGTCTGGCGCAGGGGCAGTTTCAGGGCATGGATGCCGATATGGTCAACTGGATCGGTGCGCTGGGCGCTGACTATGGAGTCATTGCCGTCTCGGCAGACTCCGAATATCAGAACCTGAACGAGCTGATGGATGCCCTGAAAGAGAACCCGCGCAGCGTCAAGTTTGCAGGCGGCAGTGCCAAGGGCGGCTGGGACCATCTCAAGGTATTGATGGCTGCCCGAGCGGCCGGCGTCGACAGCCTGCCGCGTATTCCCTACCTCTACTACAACAACGGCGGCGAAGCGCTGACCCAGGTCGTGGGTGGCCACGTGGATGCCTTTACCGGCGATATTACCGAGGCCCAGGGGTTCATGGAGTCCGGCGATCTGAAGGTTCTGGCGGTGCTGTCGGAAGAGCGTCTGCCGGGTGAGCTCAGCGATATCCCTACGGCCAGGGAGCAGGGTATCGATGCTGTCGGCCCCAACTGGCGCGGCTTCTACATGCCGGCGGATATTTCCGACGAGGCGAAGCAGTACTGGATCGATGCCATGGATACGGTCTATGCCAGCGACCAGTGGAAAGAGATCATGAAAAACAACGGTCTGATGCCCTTCCACGCCACCGGCGAGGAGTTCGAGACCTTTGTGCATGACCAGATTGAAGAGATCCGAGCGCTCTCGCAGGACATCGGGCTGATCAAATAATGGCCATCAATGATCGTATCTTCGGCGTTGTGCTTCTGATAGTAGCCGTTGCCTACGGTTGGACGTCCACGCAGTTCCCCGAGCCCTTCGGGGGCTCGGAAGCCGTGGGTCCGGATTCATTCCCGAAGGTCATTGCGGTGGTCATGGCGCTGTCGAGCCTGTATCTGATCGTGAAGCCGGATCCGGATAATCCCTGGCCCGCCACCAGCATTGCGCTGGAGCTTGCGCTCGCCGTGGGCGTTCTGATCGCTTACACCCTGCTGCTCGTGCCACTGGGGTTCATTCCCGCCACGCTGCTGGCCGTCGGCACCCTGTGCTGGCGCATGGGGGCGCCGCCACTGCGTGCCTATATTACCGGAGCGGTCGCCGGCATCGTGGTGTATCTGCTGTTTACCTACGCACTCGGACTGGCGCTGCCGGCAGGTGTGCTTGAAGCCCTGGAGATCGGCTGATGGAAACGCTTGGCTTCCTGATGGATGGCTTCAGCGTTGCGCTGCAGCCACAGAATCTGATGTTTGCCCTGATCGGGGCCTTTCTGGGCACCCTGATTGGCGCCCTGCCCGGGCTGGGCCCGGCCAACGGGGTCGCCATCCTGATACCGCTGGCCTTCACGCTGGGTCTGGCGCCCGAAACGGCGCTGATCATGCTGACCTCGGTCTATGCCGGTGCCATGTATGGCGGGCGTATCTCGTCAATCCTTCTCAACATCCCCGGCGATGAGCCGGCAATGATGACCTGTCTTGACGGCTACCCCATGGCACAGCAGGGCAAGGCTGCTGAAGCGCTGGCCATCTCGGCCCTCGCCTCCTTCGCAGGCAGCCTGATCGCCACCATCGGTCTGATCATTCTGGCGCCATTGCTGGCACGCTTTGCACTGACATTCGGCCCGGCGGAATATTTCGCGCTGTTCGTGCTGGCGTTTGCAACGCTGGGCGGCATTACCGGCAAGAACCCGGTCAAGACCATTGTCGCCGCCTCGATCGGCCTTGCGATCGCCACGATAGGGATCGACTCTACCGGGACACAGCGCTACACCTTTGGTGTTCTGGAACTGTATGAAGGGGTCGACTTCATCATTGCCATTGTAGGGCTTTTTGCCATCTCCGAGCTGCTCTTTTTCATTGAAAGACGCGCCGGCGGCGGCACCACCAAAATGGCGGTCAACAAGCTGAAGATGTCCTTCAAGGAGTTTCGCGGCATCCTGCCCTCCAGTATTCGTGGCGGTGTCATGGGCTTCATTTCGGGCGTTCTACCGGGAGCGGGTGCCTCCCTGGGCAGCTTTATCAGCTACACGATCGAAAAAAGAATCGTGGGAAAGAAGGGGTATTTCGGCAAGGGGGATCCTCGCGGTGTTGCGGCCCCCGAGGCCGGGAACAACGGCGCCTCTTCCGGCGCGCTGGTCCCCATGCTGACGCTGGGGGTCCCCGGCAGTGGTACGACGGCCGTGCTGCTGGCCCTGCTGATTTCCATGAACATCACACCGGGCCCCTTGATGTTCACGCAGAATGCCGACGTGGTCTGGGGCGTCATCGCCGCGCTTTTGATCGGCAACTTCCTGCTGCTGGTACTCAATATCCCGATGGTCGGCATTTTCGTCAGACTGCTGTCGGTACCGCCGATGTATCTGCTGCCCATCGTGACCATGGTGGCCTTTGTCGGCATCTACTCGATCAGCAATTCGGCATTCGATCTCTATTTCATGGTCGCGTTCGGCGTCTTTGGTTATTTCATGCGCAAGCTTGAAATTCCGCTGGTTCCCATCATTCTCGGCCTGCTGCTGGGCCCGGAAATGGAAAACAACCTGCGCCATACGCTGGATATCGCCGACGGCGACTGGACCGCGCTGTGGAACAGCGGTCTGGCCATCGGTCTCTGGATAGCCGCCATCGCCGGTCTGGTACTACCGGTCGTCGTGGGGCCGATCCTGCGCCGACGGATGCACAACGCCGCCGCAGGCAAGGATCAGGGGCCGGTGGACTGACCCGGACATGACCTGCCCGTCATAAAAAACGCCCCGCGGATGCGGGGCGTTCTTACGTGACCATAACAGATACCCGGTCAGCTCAGACGCTGCATGTAGTCGACATAGCCAAAGGTTCTGACCGTGCGCACTTCGCGGCTTGTTTCATCGACCCGGCAGATCGAGGGCAGGCGAATGCCGTTGAAGGTGGTGGTCTTGACCATGGTGTAGTGCGCCATGTCGGTAAAGACCAGCCGATCGCCGATTTCAAGCGGCACATCAAAGGCGTAGTCGCCGATCACATCGCCGGCCAGGCAGGTCATGCCGCCCAGGCGATAGGTGTGCGCCTTCTTCCCCGGATGGGCACCGCCGATGATGTCGGGGCGATACGGCATCTCCAGTACGTCCGGCATGTGCGCCGTGGCGGAGGTGTCGAGAATCGCGATCGGGCCATTGTTGTCGACGATATCCAGCACGGTGGCGACCAGATAGCCGGTATTGAGCGCGATCGCCTCGCCCGGCTCCAGATAGACCTCCAGATGCGGATGGCGCGCGCGGAAGTCGCGAATCACGCGCACCAGCCGCTCGACGTCGTAGTCATCACGCGTGATGTGGTGCCCGCCGCCGAAATTGACCCAGCGCATCCCGCTCAGATACTGACCGAATCTTGCCTCGAACGCCGCCAGCGTCTCTTCCAGGGCGTCGCTGTTCTGCTCGCACAGGGTGTGAAAGTGCAGCCCTTCCAGCCCGTCGAGATCGCCGGGAGCAAGATCGCCGGCGCGTGTGCCCAGCCGGGAACCCGCGGCACAGGGATCATAGAGGGGCACAGCGCCGGTGGAGTGCTCGGGATTGACCCGCAGTCCACAGGAGGGGCGCCGCGGGGCCGCCGCGATGGTGTCGCGATGGCGCCGCCATTGACCGGGCGAGTTGAAGCTCAGGTGATCGGCGTAGCGCAGCACTTCCGCCATTTCGGCCTCGTTGAAGGCCGGCGAGTAGACATGCACCTCGCCACCGAAGGTCTCGGCGCCCAGACGCGCCTCATCCTGACCGCTGGCCGTGGTGCCGACCAGGTACTGGCGCACCAGCGGGAAGCTGTCCCACAGGGCAAAGCCCTTGAGCGCCAGCAGGATTTTCGCGCCACTGTCGCGCTGCACCTGTCCGAGCCGCTCCAGATTGCGCCGGAGCAGCGCGTCATCGAGGACGTAGGCCGGCGATGGGCACGCGTGGATGTCGAAATCGAGGCCGTGATCGGTCATCAGCCCAGCGGGTCCTGATCGGGATCGAGCTCGACCATCTGCCAGGGCAGGCCCATGTCGCCGATGCGGTCCATGAAGGGGTCGGGATCGAGCTGTTCGACGTTGTAAACGCCGTCGCCCTTCCAGAGCCCTTCGAGCATCAGCATGGCACCGGTCACCGCCGGCACGCCGGTAGTAAACGAGATCGCCTGGGACTTCACTTCCTCATAGCTCTTCTCGTGATCGCAGATGTTGTAGATGTGCACCTTGCGACGCTTGCCATCCTTGATGCCGTCGAGAATGACGCCGATGTTGGTCTTGCCCGTCGTGCGCGGGCCGAGCGAGGCCGGGTCCGGCAGCACGGACTTGAGAAACTGCAGCGGCGAGACCTCACAGCCGTTGACGTTGATCGGCTCGATGCTGGTCATGCCGACGTTTTCCAGCACCTTAAGATGGGTCAGGTACTTCTCGGAGAAGGTCATCCAGAAGCGGATGCGCTCGACGCCCTTGATGTTCTGCGACAGCGATTCCAGCTCTTCGTGATAGAGCAGGTACAGATCCTTTTCGCCGATGCCGTCGAAGTTGAAGGTGCGCTTTTCCGCCAGCGGCGCGGTTTCGACCCACTCGCCCTTCTCCCAGTAGCGCCCGTTCGCGGTGATCTCGCGAATGTTGATCTCCGGGTTGAAGTTGGTGGCAAAGGGATAGCCGTGATCGCCGCCGTTGGCATCCAGAATGTCGATACGATGAATCTCGTCGAACAGGTTTTTCTGGCCCCAGGCGCAGTAGATGTTGGTCATGCCCGGGTCAAAACCGCAGCCGAGCGTGGCCATGTTGCCGGCATTCCTGTAACGCTCCTGGAAGGCCCACTGCTCCTTGTACTCGAACTTCGCCTCGTCGGGATGTTCGTAGTTGGCCGTATCCAGATAGGGCACGCCGGTGCGCAGGCAGGCGTCCATGATGGTCAGATCCTGATAGGGCAGCGCCACATGGATCAGGACATCCGGTTTGAAGGACTCGATCAGCGCGACCAGCGCGTCGACATCATCGGCGTCGACCTGCGCGGTTTCGATGGGACGCGAGAGCTGATCGGCGATCGCCCTGCACTTGTCCTCGTTGCGACTGGCCAGACAGATCTCGCCAAAGACTTCAGGATGCTGCGCACACTTGTGGGTAACAACGCCACCGACGCCGCCGGCGCCAATAATCAGAACCTTGTTCATGGAGTCGATTCCAGATCGGGAAAGTCAACAGTGGTAAGGGTCTTATCGGTAGTGGGCAACCGATCCTGCCTTGAAGGGGATCGAGCGCACCCCGACCCGATGCCACCCCGGTCGTGGTTTCGCCGCCCCGTGTGGGTGACGGCGAAGGCCGCCGATGATGGCCTTGCCGGGCGCCGGTCTCAAGTGTTTTTACATTAATATGTGGCTACCACGCGTCGTCGTTGACGCTCCCTGCAGGCATTTGTCCGATTCCGGTCGAGAGACGGCCATCTCCCACCTTCGAAGGATGCATTCGTGTCCTGATGCCTTTACCATACTGGGGTATAGTATATAGAGACGTTGTCATGCCGCATTCACCCGCTGCCAAAAAGCGTGTTCTTGCCCGGGTGCGTCGCATTCGGGGCCAGTGTGAGGCGCTGGAACGTCAGCTGGAAGCCGGCACCGAGTGTGCCCCGATCCTTCAACAGATCGCGGCCATGCGCGGTGCCGTCAACGGTCTGATGTCAGAGATGATGGAAACGCATATTCGTGAGAGCTTCGGGGATGCCGACGCCAGCGACGAAGAGCGTACGGCGCGCGCCGATGAGATGGCGTCACTGATCCGTTCCTATCTGAAATAGCCTGTGGTCCGATAGTCGGGCCCTTCGCAACCTCAAGGAGAGTCAATTGAAATCACGTGCTGCTGTCGCCTTCGGGCCGGGCAAACCGCTCGAAATCGTGGAAATCGATGTCGAACCGCCCCGCAAGGGGGAAGTGCTGGTGCGCATCACGCACACCGGTGTCTGCCACACGGATGCCTTTACGCTCTCCGGCGATGATCCGGAAGGCATCTTCCCGGCCGTGCTGGGCCACGAAGGTGGCGGGATCGTTGAAGCCGTTGGCGAGGGCGTGACCAGCGTCAAGCCGGGCGATCACGTCATACCGCTCTACACCGCCGAGTGCGGCGAGTGCAAGTTCTGCCGCTCCGGCAGGACCAATCTGTGCTCGGCCGTGCGCGCCACCCAGGGCAAGGGCCTGATGCCGGATGGCACCACCCGTTTCTCCTACAACGGCGAGCCCATCTATCACTACATGGGCACCAGTACCTTCAGCGAGTACACCGTGGTGGCCGAGGTGTCGCTGGCGGTGATCAACGAAGAGGCGCCGCTGGAAAAGGCCTGCCTGCTGGGCTGTGGTGTCACCACCGGTATCGGTGCCGTGCACAACACCGCCGGTGTCAAGGAAGGCGATACGGTCGCCATCTTCGGTCTCGGCGGCATCGGGCT
Source organism: Kushneria sp. AK178 (assembly GCF_053903105.1). Lineage (NCBI taxonomy): Bacteria > Pseudomonadati > Pseudomonadota > Gammaproteobacteria > Oceanospirillales > Halomonadaceae > Kushneria > Kushneria sp. AK178. The sequence continues at coordinate 2,542,410 of NZ_CP096381.1, forward strand.
TGCCGCCATCCAGGGGGCAGTGCAGGCGAAGGCCTCGCGCATCATTGCCATCGACACCAACCCGGACAAGTTCGCACTGGCCGAGTCCATGGGCGCGACCGACTTCGTCAATCCGAAGGATCATGACCGCCCGATTCAGGAAGTGATCGTCGAGATGACCGACGGCGGCGTGGAGTTCAGCTTTGAGTGCATCGGCAATGTCGATGTCATGCGCTCGGCGCTGGAGTGCTGCCACAAGGGCTGGGGCGAGAGCATCATCATCGGGGTGGCCGGCGCCGGTCAGGAGATCCGTACCCGTCCCTTCCAGCTGGTGACCGGTCGCGTCTGGAAAGGCTCCGCTTTCGGTGGCGTCAAGGGCCGCTCGCAGCTGCCGGGCATGGTCAACGACTATCTGGGCGGCAAAATCGACCTGGATCCGTTCGTGACGCACACCATGCCGCTGGAGCAGATCAACGAGGCCTTTGAGCTGATGCACGAGGGCAAATCGATCCGCAGTGTCATCCACTACTGATCGCCTTGATCGATCAGTAATACAAGGGGCAGAACGGGACATCATCCGTTCTGCCCTGTCGTCGTTATCCATGGCCCGTTCACCGCTGACGATCGTCCTCGGCGATGAACGGGCCGTCGCCGTCATGACTGGCAGGCACAGTCGCCCGGGTCGCCACTCGACACCGACCACGACGTGACCTGCGGCAGCGCCGAGCGCGCGCCGGACGGCACCTTCTGCCGCCTTGCCAGCAGCGTAGCGATCTGCTCGGGGGTCATGGGGCGGGAGAGAAAATAGCCCTGCGCCAGCGGGCACCCGAGGCGTTGCAGCATCTCCAGCTGCTCCAGGGTTTCCACGCCCTCGGCCACGATATCCAGCTCAAGTGTTTTTCCCAGCCACAGCAGACTCTGCATGATCGCCATGGAGCGCTGATGCAGTACCATGCGCAGCACAAAGGCACGGTCCACCTTGATGGCATCGATCTCATACTGATCGATATAGCTCAGCGCCGAATAGCCGGTGCCGAAATCATCCAGCACGATGCTTACGCCCAGCGCGCGGATGTCGTGGAGCACCTGACCAATGATGTCGGGATGATAGCGAAACACCCCTTCGTTGATCTCGAGCTGCAGTCGATGAGCGGGAATGCCACTGTGCTCGAGCGCCGAGACGAGATCGCGCTTGAAGCTGTGATGCTTGAGCTCCTGCGCTGATACGTTGATGTTCAGCGTCAGTAACTCACAGCGTTCCGGGTCGCTGCGGCGCCACTGTGCCAGCTGCTGACAGGCCTCCTGCATGACCCAGCACCCGATGTCGCGCAGAATCCCCAGCTCCTCGGCCATGCCAATAAAGACTTCCGGCGCCACCCTGCCGCGCTCGGGGTGTTGCCAGGTCAACAGTGCCTCGATGCCCCGGATGACACAGGTGTGCGGCTCATGAATGGGCTGATAGCACAGCGTGAACTCGTTGCGGCTCATGGCATGGCGCAGATCATTCTGCAGTGCCAGCGTCTCCACCACGCTATCGCGCATTGAAGGTGTAAAGAAGACGTAGCGCCCGATGCCCTCCTCCTTGGCCACATACATGGCGGTGTCAGCATCGCGCAGCAGCTCTTCGGGCGTGTGGTAGTGCGCCTCCAGCAGCACGATGCCGATACTGCTGGAGGAGAAAAGATTCTGCCCCTGAATCCTGAAGGGTTTTTGCAGGCACTCGGCAATACGGTGAGCCACTTCTCCGGCGGCCTGCTCCGGCGCGGCATCCTCGATCAGCACCACGAACTCGTCGCCGCCCACGCGGGCCAGGGTATCGGTACTGCGCAGACAGGATTCGAGCCGCCGGGCCATGTCCGTCAGCAGCTGATCCCCGGCGCGATGGCCGAGGCTGTCGTTGACGAGCTTGAACCGGTCCAGATCCATGAACAGCACGGCCGCTTCAGGGTGCGATGACGGCGTTTTCGACAGCAGATCGCGCAGTCGACCCATGATCCAGGCGCGGTTGTAGAGCTCGGTCAGATTATCATGGGTGGCCGCCCAGGAGAGCTCCTGCTCGATCCGCTGGCGCTCCAGCAGCCGCGCTTCCAGCGCCATGTTTTCCGCCTGCGCCCGGCGTGCCTGCTGCTCGATCTCCTCGGCGCGCTTGCGCTCACTGATATCGCGCTGCACCGAAACCCAGTGCGTAAACCAGCCCCGCTCATTGGCCACCGGCACGATACTGAGCTCAACCCAGAATTCGGTACCGTCGCGACGGGAATTCAAAAGCTCGACTTCAACGGGCTGCCACTTCTCCAGTGACGCCCTCAGGCGATCCAGCGCCTTGCGATCGGTGCGCTCGTTTTGCAGGATGCGGGGCGTTTTGCCCAGCACGTCGGCTTCGCTGTAACCGGTGGTACGGGTAAAGGCGGCGTTGCAGTAGACGATACGCGGTCCGGGCAGGCCGACCGGTTCGGCCTCGGTAATCAGGATGGCATCATTGGCGTGCACCACGACCGACTCCAGCAGCCGCAGGCGCTCGCCACTATCGGTATTGGCGATCTCGACCGATTCGCGGACCTGCCGACAGTCGTGATGATAGCCAATCTGGGCGGCATGCGTATGCAGTACGTAGCGCTGGGCCGTACTCAACCCCCGGCGCGGTCGACCATCACAGACCAGAAGAACGCCCAGCAGCTCATTACCGCTCGATCGCACAAGCGTCAGCGCTGCAAAGCCGGTGTCGTCCGGCCAGGGCAGATCGGACAGGGGCGCCTCGGTCCGGCGCACATCGTCGATACACAGGTAGCCTTCACCGCCACTGTCGATCAGGTCACGGAGCATGATAATCCTGTCACGCGACATGGCCGGCAACAGGGTGCTCTCGTATCCCGCCATGACCTCACCGTAGGCGCCGTAAAGAACGCTGCATGCGCAGTCGGCCGCATGCGCGGCACTGCGCAGCAACTGCTGTAATACGGGAGCGCCCTTTTGGTCGTAGGATACGGTCATGGTAGGTCAATCATCTCTTTTGAGCCTGCTGCGTGGATAACGGCACGTGTTCACTTTTCTGAAGTGTATTTCACGCGTTTTGACATCACACGCCCCCTGACTGCTTCAGTTCTGCCGGTCATGGCCGATAACCCTGCATCATCAGACAACTCCCGCGACGTCAAAAAAGGGTGCAGAGAGACCATGAAACTGATCGATGACATGACCGTCAGAACAAGCTGGACACTGGTGGTTGCCGTATTTCTGGCGCTGATCATGGGCGTCAGTGCTCTGGGGCTCTACGGACTTCATTACAGTGAAGGCATTCTTGTGCAGTCCGCTGCCGATAGCGCCGGTCAGCTGCCAGGCGGTTTTGACACGACCGCTACCGTGTTGCGCTCGGCCATGGTGCTGGCCGTGGTGGTCGCTTTCATCATCAGCGCCGTGGTGATGTGGGGGGTGACGGTCAATGTCATCAACCCGCTCAAGCGGCTGGTTACTCATTTCGAGCGCATGGCCGAGGGGGATCTGTCCCGGGTCGACGAGCAGCGCGGCGACAACGAGATCGGCCGGCTCTTCAAGGCCCTGGCGACCACTCAGCAGAGCCTGTCTCATACGGTCAGTTCCGTGCGCGAGGGCAGTCACCGCATCAATGACGATGCGCGTCTGATTGCCCGTGACAACATGGACCTGTCCGCCCGCACCGAGCAGCAGGCCGCCTCGCTCGAGCAGACCGCTGCCAGCATGGAAGAGCTGACGGCCACGGTATCGCAAAATGCCGAGAACTCGCGCCAGGCCAGCCAGCTGGCCCAGGAAGCATCACGCCAGGCGCAGCGCGGTGGCGAGGTCATCGTTGAAGTGCAGCAGACCATGCAGGGGATCAACCAGAGTTCACAGCAGATGGGCGATATCATCGCGCTGATCGACTCCATCGCCTTTCAGACCAATATCCTCGCGCTCAACGCCTCGGTCGAGGCCGCCCGCGCCGGCGAACAGGGCAAGGGCTTTGCCGTGGTGGCCGGTGAAGTGCGCGCCCTGGCCGGACGCTCGGCCAGCGCCGCCGGCGATATCCGCGAGCTGATCGACAATTCGCTGAAGCGGGTAGGCGATGGCTCGGATCTGGTCGAGCAGGCCAGCAGCACCATGCAGGTCATTGTCGAATCGGTCCAGCGGGCCACTGAAATCATCGCCGAGATCGCCTCGGCCTCACAGGAGCAGAGCAGCGGGATCGGTCAGGTCAATCAGGCGATCTCCCAGATCGACCAGGTCACCCAGCAAAACGCCGAGCTGGTCCAGAATGCCGCCCGGGCCGCCAGCGAGCTCGAGCGCCAGGCCCATGTCCTGCGCGATTCGGTCAACCTGTTCACCCTGACTGACGAGGGTGCCGCCAACTCGACGGACCATGACGCTGCAGCAGAACACGTGCATGGCGCAGTCCAATCGGTCGAGAGCGCCGAGCAGCCTGCCGCGGGCCACAGAGAGCGCCACGAAGGCCCTTCAAACAAGGCAGCGGCTTCTGCGTCCACCTCTTCTGCCAGTGCCGCCGCATCTCAAAAGAGCAGTCAGCGCAGTGAGGGCCGCGAGAGCAACGACACCTCAACGACATCGACCACCTCGTTTGATACATCGACCACCAACAGCTCAAAGGCCGGGGAGCCGTCTGCCGCCACGCAGAGCCATCGCGTCACCCATGATGAGGATGAGTGGGAGACCTTCTGACATCCCGTAGACACCCCAGTCGTCCGTCACGAAAAAGGGGCCGCGTATGCGGCCCCTTTTTCATGAATGCTTACCGACAACAGCCCGGGGCTTCATGTCCCCGCCTCCAGGGCCAGCAGCGCCTCTTCGATGGCCGCCACATGGGGGTCATCATGGCCCATGTCACGCAGCGAATCGGCCAGCAGCAGCAGATAATCGCGATTGGGGCCGCTGGGGCCTTCGGCGGTCGATATCTGACGGGCGATCTCGAACGCCGATGCTTCTCCCAGCCAGGCTTCGTTGCCTTCGGTGGCCATGTAGACCAGCGCTTCACTGCGCTCACCGTCATCAAGATAAAGGTCGGTCACGACGCGCCGATAGCCGTTTTTCTCGCGCACATCGAGGGCCTCGAGCACGTCGGGAGTGATGCGATACGCCATGCCGTGGCAGATGGCGCCTTCGCCGGGCACCAGCGTGGCCACCCGCCCCGGTGACTCGAGCGTGCCGCGGTGGTCATGGGAGCCCTGCCAGAAACGGCGCGTCCAGCCGTGAATGCTGGCCGGTCGGCGCTCCTGCCAGGCAAAGCCGGCCTTGTAGATCAGCGAGCCATAGCCGAACAGCCAGATCGGCTGTCCGCTGGCGACAAGCGCCTCATGGCGGCGGGAGGACACTTCATCATGGGTCATGCGACACACTATCCTGCTTTATCAACGTGTGATGCCGAGCCCCGGCCGTATCAGCCGGTGTGCTCGGCATCCGCTTCATCATTATCGGCGACCAATGCATCACTACGCTGCAGGAGCCGCTCGACTTCCGGGCTGCCGGGCACCTCGACCGTCTCGTCGGACTCAAGCAACGCATCGGCATCATCGATCGTACAGACAACACCTTCCACCACGACAAAGGGCACGCTGCCGTATTTCCGGACCTGATGTACCAGCGTCATGGAGGCGGGAACGCATTTCAGCGCCGGACTGGCCTGCCAGGCGGAGGGCACATTGGTCATGGCCTCCTGCTCATCCCGGCCACCGGCCAGGACATGGTCACCTTCAAGCACAACCACGCCCGCAACAACCGCGTCTGTCGTAAAAAGGTCGTTCATCGGTTCATTTCCTCGTGTGCTCGGCAAGAGCGATTATTCTAAACGGCCGGGGCAAAATCATCATCTTTCGATGATTCTCGAGGGGATTCATTGTCATGACGGTCACGTCGCCGGCACCGTCGAGGGTCTTCCGACCGATCGCGGCCCTTTCGCGCAGCCGGGCCTTGACCCCGGTGTGGTGTTTTTACACCGCCCTGATCACAGACGGTGTTGAAGAATCTACAAAAGGTCACCACATCCTCGAGGGTAACGGCCCGTAATGTTCTAGACTCGGGATAACGGATGTCGATCATCCCCTGACAACGATGGAGCGTACTCATGGACGAGGAAAAGAAGGGACCCAGCGATAACCGCCCGGCACGCGATGGCCGTGACGTGACCGCCGCCACGCCGGAAACCGACGCCTGGACCGATGATCTGGAAGATCTCAACGACGGCACGGGTTCCACCGAGGACGCTTCCGTGCTGCCCGATGAAAACGATGAATACGCCGATCTGATGGAAACCGGCGCGCTGGATGACGATGAGCAGCTTCTGGAGGAAAAGGACGCCGAGCTCGAAAACGAGCTGGAGGTGACCGAGGCCGACGAGGAAGGCGTCGAGGCCAGCATCAAGTCGCTTGATTTCGAAGAGCCCGACGGCGGCGACCACGTCGATCCACAGCGCACCCGCCCGGATGCGGAAAGCCGTGACCCGGACGATCTTTAACGGCTGACACTGTCAGACCGATGACGCCAGCAGGGGCCGATGACCATCGGCCCCTTGTCATGTGCGAACAGGGACTACTGCGCCGGCGCGGTCTCCAGCGGATTCTGTCCCCCGCTCCAGCGCCACGCGGTAATGTCCGGCATGTCATCGAAGTGTTCGCGAATGTAGTCGTGGTGACGCACCAGCAGCCCTTCGAGTTCCTCGATGATGCCCACGGCGTCCTTGAGATGGCCCGGCGCGTAACGCAGCGCATCGAGCGCCAGATGGATACGGCTCATGCGATTGAGCACCACCATATCAAACGGCGTGGTGGTGGTCCCCTCTTCCCGATAGCCCCGTACGTGAAAGCGCTCGCTGCTGGAACGGCCGTGCAGCAGCTGATGCACCACGCCCGGGTAGCCATGAAAGGCAAAGAGCACGGGCTTGCCGACCGTAAAGAGTTCCACGAACCGCTGCTGACTCATGCCATGGGAGTGCGCTTCCTGCGGGGGCAGGCTCATCAGATCCACCACATTGACCACACGCAGGCTGAGCCCGGGCATGTAATAGCGCAGCAGATCGGCCGCGGCCAGCGTCTCCTGGGTGGCAATATCACCGGCGCATGCCAGCACAATGTCCGGGTCTTCCTGATCCTCGCGCTCGTTGCTGGCCCAGTGCCAGGTACTGGCGCCCCGGGCGCAGTGCTCGCGCGCCTCATCAACGCTCAGGTACTGCAGCTGCGGATGCTTGTCGATCACGATGGCATTGAGGTAGTCGGTGCTGCGAAAGCAGTGATCGGCCACGGACAGCAGACAGTTGGCATCCGGCGGCATATAGATGCGCACCACTTCCGGCTGCTTGTTCAAAAGGTTATCGATAAACCCCGGTCCCTGGTGACTGAAGCCGTTGTGGTCGTTGCGCCAGCAGGTCGAGGTCAGCAGATAGTTCATGGCAGGAATCGGCTCGCGCCAGGCAACATCGCGGGCGTGCTCGAGCCACTTGGCGTGCTGCATGGCCATCGAATCGACGATGGTGGCAAACGCCTCGTAGCTGGCAAAAAGCCCGTGGCGACCGGTCAGGATGTACCCTTCCAGCCAGCCGTGGCAGTTGTGCTCGCTGAGCACCTCCATGACCCGACCATCGGGCGAGGTGCCCTCATCCTCCTCGTCGACCGGACTCATCAGACACCGATCCGATGCCTCGAATACCGCGCCGAGCTTGTTGGAGTTGGTCTCATCCGGGCAGAACAGGCGAAAACCGTGCGGATTGTCGCGATAGATATCGCGCATGAACTGCCCCAGGCGCTCGGTGGAGCTGGTCATCTCGCGACCGCGATTGTCGTCATCCACCGAGACACCATAGTCCCCCCAGTCGCGCAGCGTCAGGGGCTTGCGCAGCCGCCCGCCATTGGCATGCGGGTTGGACCCCATGCGGCGCTCGCCCTGCGGCGCCTGATCGGTCAGTGCCGCCTGCGGGCGTCCCTGGTCATCGAAAAGCTCCTCGGGGCGATAGCTTTTGAACCATTCTTCCAGCAGCTTGAGATGTTCGGGGTTGTCCCCCAGTCCGCCCAGCGGCACCTGGTGAGAATGGTAGCTGCCGGCGATCGGTACCCCATCCACCCGATCCGGACCGGTCCAGCCCTTGGGCGTGCGCATGACGATCATGGGCCACTCGGGCGTCTCCCGGCAGCCGTGCTCACGCGCCTGTCGCTGAATCTCGTGAATATCGTCCAGCGCCTGTGAGAGGGCCTCATGCATGTCGCGATGCACCTGCATCGGATCATCGCCTTCGACAAAGCGCGGCGAGTAGCCGTGCCCCTTGAAGTAGTGTGTCAGGGTCTCGTCACTCTGGCGTGCCATGACCGAGGCGCTGGCGATCTTGTAGCCGTTGAGATGAAAGATCGGCAGTACGGCGCCGTCCCGCGTCGGGTTGAGAAAGCGAATGCCCTTCCATGACCCTTCCAGCGGACCGGTTTCGGCTTCCCCGTCGCCGACCACGGCAGCGGCAATCAGTCCCGGATTATCAAATACCGCGCCGAAGGCGTGCGTCAGCACATAGCCCAGTTCGCCCCCTTCGTGAATGGACCCCGGGGTGGGGACGCTGACGTGGCTGGGAATGCCGCCGGGCGTCGAAAAGCGGCGAAAGAGTGCGCGCATGCCGGCTTCATCGCGGCTCACCTGCGGGTAGTGTTCGCTGTAGCTGCCCTCCAGCCAGACGTTGGCCAGCACGGCCGGGCCACCATGCCCGGGGCCGGCCAGATAAATCATGTCGAGATCACGCGTCTTGATCTGATGATTGAGGTGGGTATAGATCAGATTGAGCCCCGGCGAGGTGCCCCAGTGACCCAGCAGACGCGGCTTGATGTGCTCGATCTTGAGCGGCTCGCGCATCAGGGGATTGTCCCTGAGATAGATCTGGCCGACGGCGAGATAGTTGGCGGCGCGCCACCAGGCATCCAGATGTTCCAGCGTCTGTGTGTCCACGGTGCTTTCCCCTGTCTTCGCCTGGGTGGTGGCTGACATGAACTTCCTCCCTGAAATCGCGGGTATTTAAACGACTGACCGAGTCATGGGTGATGGTCGGTATGCTGGCGCAGAAGACTGACGGTATGGCGCGCCAGCATGCCCTCCTCATCGGTGGGGATGACCCTGACGGTAATGGCGCTATCGCGACTCGAAATGGTATCGGGGGCCTCGCTTTCATTCGCCTGTTGATCCAGCGCGATCGGAAAGAGCGCTTCGAGTTTTTCCACGATGGCCCGGCGAATGGGGGCGGCGTGCTCGCCGATACCGCCGGTAAACACGAGACCGTCAAAGCCGCCCAGCGCCACGGCCATGCGACCGATCTCCTGCGCGGTGCGGTAGACAAAAAAGTCGATGGCACGACGAGCGTCTTCGCCCTCCTCTTCCAGCAGGGTCTGCATGTTGCTGCTGATGCCCGAGAGGCCCTTGAGCCCCGATTCCCTGTAGAGCATGTCCTGCAGGCCGTCGTGATCGAGCCCGTGCTGCTGCTGGAGATAGAGCACGGTGCCGGGGTCCAGCGCGCCGCAGCGGGTTCCCATGGGCAGGCCGTCCAGCGCCGTGAAGCTCATGGTGGTCTCCATGCTCCGGCAGTCGCTCATGGCGCACAGGCTCGCGCCGTTGCCCAGATGGGCGACGATGACATGCCCTTTCGCCAGCGCCGGATCAAGTTCGGGCAGACGGCTGGCGATATATTCATAGGAGAGACCGTGAAAACCGTAGCGCTGCACGCCCTTTTCAAACCATGACCACGGCAGCCCGGTCATCATGGAGACTTCGGGACGCTGATGATGAAAGGCCGTGTCGAAGCAGGCCACCTGCAGTACGTCAGGGGCATAGCGCGACACGGCATCGATCCCGGTCAGGTTGTGGGGCTGATGCAAAGGCGCCAGCGGGCTCAGTTCCTCCAGCCGCCGGCGAACCTGCTCGTCAATGACCACCGGGGCGCTATAATCGCGCCCGCCGTGCAGCACGCGATGGCCGACGGCCACCGGGCGCACGTTATCCAGCGCCTGCGTGACCCGCTCGCGCAGCACCTGATAGGCGGTGCGATGATCGCTCACCTGCTGCTTCGACAGGGTCTCATCGGCAATGCCGCTGCCATCGGCCATGTGGGCCTGCAGATGCACGTCATCGGCCCCGATCTCCTCAATGGCGCCGTGCGCTGCCGGACGCAGCGCATCATCATCTTCCAGATAATAGATCGAAAGCTTGAGACTCGATGAACCCGCATTGACCACGATAATGACCGGCGCTGCCTCTTGTGCCATGGCGTTGTTGTCCTGCGTGGGGTGGCTGATCTTCGTCCGAATCGGCAAGCGGCCCTCAAGGACCTTCCAAAGGATTAGTGCACACGGCCAATCGGGTCAAAGCGTCGGCCGCGGGAACTGCCCCGGGGTTATCCCACATTAAAAAAGGCGATGTACATGCGTACACCGCCTGTGGTCACTCCCGACCGATGCGGGCGTCATGACGTTTTTTCCAGCGCGCTGTCGATATCGCTTTGATCCCGGCTGCTGCTCAGCGTGGCAAAGCGATGCAGCGTGATATTCAGCCGCTTGATCATGCCATCGACCAGCTCGATCTGCTCCTGCTCCATCTCGCCGGCCTCGCGCAGACGCCTCAACAGTGCCTGACTGGCGTCGGTAAAACGCTCGTCAAAGTCGCCCCAGGCGCAGGCCTGATAGGCATGGGCCAGCGCCGTCTGCCACTGTCTCAGCGCTTCCCGGGTCGCAGGGGTGTCATCGAGACTGGTCACACGGCGATAGTTGGCCAGAATCAGATGCCCCAGGTTCAGGCCGGTCATGCCCAGATCCAGCAGGTAGCGCTCCGCTTCCGGCAGCTGACTGTCGAAATTGGCCAGACGCTGGACACGCTCCACCATACGGCCGTTGAACCAGTCGGCGGCCCTTTCCCGCGAGTTCCGGCAGGAGCGGTCCCACAGCTGATCCAGATCATCGGTAATGGCCCGGATGACACGGCGACGCAGCACCAGCGCATTGGGTGAGGGAACGATCCGAAAGACGGTATAGAGAATGGTCAGACCCAGCGCGATCGCCAGCGTGCGATCCATGAAGCTGCTGATGTCGAAGGCCATGCTGTTACTGGGCATGGTCAGGATGGTGTAGATGATGCAAAAGCCCAGTCCGTTGGCCAGTATCGGCCGGTTATTGAGCGCCATCAGCCCCAGAAAGAGCGGTGCCCCGAAGACCACAACCAGCATGATGTATTCGTGAGGCGCCTGCGCCAGCAGGATGTTGCCAAACACGAAGGCCGCCAGGGCACCGACAACGCCCCCTTTCATGACGTTTTTCAGCATGGCGGTGGGCGAGGGAAAGGAGGCGAACATGGTGCCGAAAATGACGGGCATCACCATCATCAGTACGCCCGAGCCCCACTGGGTCGAGACATAGATGACCGCGCCGATGGCAAACAGCAGGCTGGAGCGAATACCGATGGTCAGCGCCGGCATGTAGTCGCGATGGCGTGACAGTCGCGGGGCCTTGAGCCGGGTGTTTTCGGCATCGTCGATGGCATGATGGGCCTCGACCATGACGCTGGCATAGCCCAGCAGCATCATCAGCCCCTGCGCCATGCGCCGCGCCAGCGGTGTACCGTGACGCTGCAGTTCGGCCTTCTGGATGCGCTGTCGCAGGCTGTTGATCTCGCGCTTGCGCTCGCTGTAGGTCTGGCGCGAGCGGACCCGCTCCATGGTATCGCGAATATCCTTGAGCGCCTCATCAAAGGCTTCGCTGGCCAGCGTCGGACGCTCGCGCACCAGGCGTCCGTAGGTCTGCATTTCGGCCATCATCGACAGTGCCCGCTGGGACAACAGGTAGGCGGCGCGGGCCCGCCCCGGCCCGTGCGGACCCTCATAAACCACGGCGCTGCTGTCATTGTTGAGCGTCAGCGCCTGCCCCAGGGCGGACATGATCTGTTGGCGGGCGTCATGCATCGACACGCCGGCATCCAGGTGCATGGCAAGCGCCTGAAAGGTCTGGTCGATCACCGTATTGGCGTGACCGTGAATGATGTTCCGGACCCGCTCGGGCCAGAGCAGCATGCTGACCAGGGTGGCACAGGTGGCCCCCAGCACGATCTCGCTGACGCGCGCCACGGCAATGTCGAATACGCCCTGGCTCGAGTTATCATTGACGATGGTCAGCACCACGACAAGGATGGCCGTGGCAGCCCCCATCGCAAAGCCGTAGGTCAGATTGAAGTTGCGGGTCAGCGCCGAGGACGTGGCACAGACAAAGACCCAGACCATCAGCAGCATCAGCGCCATGGCCGGCATCTGCATGCTCAACGCCATGATCACAATGCCGATGCCCCCACCGATGAGGGTACCGCCGATCTGACAGACGCCCTTTTCGATGACCAGCCCGCTTTGCGGACGAATCTGCAGAAACACGGCCGAGATCAGCGCCCAGTAGGGCCGATCCAGCTGCATCTCCATGGCCAGATAGAGCGACAGGGTCATCGCCACCAGACCCTTGGTCGCAAACTTGAGGGTGCTGGTATCAGGCGTCAGATAGACCCGCCCCCAGGTGCCCAGCGCCATGGTCAGGGCGCCTGCTGCCCGGCGCTGTCGGTCGCCGCCGGCGGAATGTCGGGATCACGGGCCTGCCTGCCGGCATTGCCCATGCCCTGGGGTCGCACGCCATCCACACCCTCATCCTTTCGGTGCTGGTCGTTGATGCGCACGCTGGCGGTCATGCCCGCGCTCAGATAGACGCCGTCGGGGATGTGATCGATGGCGATGTCTACTGGAATACGCTGGGACAGGCGCACCCAGGTAAAGGTCTGTTGAACCTGAGGCAGAAGCTGCCCGTCAGGCGTGGTATTGGTATTGGCAATCCCGCGGCCGATGCTGACCACGTGCCCCTGCATTTTCTGATCGCCCCCCATCAGCCAGATGCTGGCGCTGTCACCGATATCGATCGAGGGGATCTTGGTCTCCTCGAAATAGGCCGTAATGTAAAAGGAGCCGTCGCGCACGATCGACATCTGGGCGCTGCCCTGGCTGACATAATTGCCTTCACGCAGCTGCAGGTTGATCACCGAGCCATCGACCGGTGATGTCACCACGCTGCGCTCGAGATCAATCTGCGCGCTGTCGAGCTGCGCCTGCGCCAGATCCCGCTGGGCCCTGGCGATCTGCGCGTTGAGTCTTGCCGTCTGGCGATCCTCGCTGCTGATGGCGTTGCTGCCCAGATTGCGGCGGCGCTCATACTCGTTTTCGCTGAGCTGATACGAGTATTCCCGGTTGGCAAGCCTCGCCTCGGCCTGGCGTACGGCCGCTTCATAGCGCTCGTGGTTGACGGTAAAGAGCACATCCCCTGCCCTGACCTGCTGGTTGTCATGGGCATTCAGGTCCATCACCCAGCCCGAGACATCGGGCGCGATGGTGACGATATCGGCCCGAACACGAGCATCACGCGTCCACGGGGTATACATGTAGTACTGCCACAGCCAGACACCGAGTGCGATGGCAACGGCGGCCAGCACCAGTGTAATGAAGACTCTAATAATCGTGCGCATTCAGGTTTCGCTTCTACAACACATGACTTGAAAGGTAGGTCACCACGGCCAGCACGATCACAAACAGGCTCACATCGAACCACGCCTCCTGCCATACCCAGCGTGTCAGACCTGCCTTGTGCATCATGGTTCGCAGCAACGCCGCAATCACCAGAGACACCAGCGTAAACAGCAGCATCGGGCTGATGAAGACACCCCCCATGGAAAGTTCACGCAGTAACACGCCTTTCTCCTGTCTTGATGCCATCGACTGTCTCGGCCATGGGACACTCCACCGGTGGCCACCCCGCCGGCCGAGCAGAGCCACGGGCCTGATACCACGCCACCCGGTCGGCGCCATTGGAAAGGTCCCGTGAACGAATCGCTGCATTGTACGCCCCATACTTCGGGAAGGCATCGCGGAATAAGAACCCATTCTCGCCATGGTTTTCGAATATGCCGATGGCGCGACACGCCTGGCATGGATGCATAAAAAAAACCGGCCTCCCAGGGGAGGCCGGTTCTTTTGATGTCATGGCAGTCATGCCGACTGTCAGGACAGGCGCTTAGAAGCTGTAGGCGATACCGGTGGCCACACCATCACCTGTATTTTCTTCTCGGTCATACTTGGCGCCTTCCAGCCATACGTACATCTGGCTGCTCAGGTTATAGGTCGCGCCCAGGATAAACTCGTTGTAGCTCTCGCTGTCACCCTGATCAACGCCAGCAAAATTGCTGGGATCAATCAATGCTACGGCGTTGCGGTCCGCATCAACATACTGATAGGAGCCGTAAATGTCGCCCACGCCATAGCTGTAGCGAGCACCAATGCCATAGCGATTGGCATCGGCGTCATCTTCCCACTGTCCGTGCAGCTGCTCCCACTTGGCAGCAACACGCAGATCGTCACTCATCTGCCAGGTCGCGTTCAGACCAAATTGCTGACCGTAGTCGTGATCGTCACCATCGACATCTACATACTTGAAGTTTTTCAGATCGTCGTAAACGGCTGCCAGAGTCCAGTCGCCGACCATGTAACGCAGGCCGCCAAACAGGGAAGCACTGCCGCCTTCATCAACTACGAAATCACCAGTTTGAGTAGCCGGGTCAGCGACGGTCCCATCATCGTTTCGTATTGTCGTACCACCGTTGAGGTACTCATCCTGGAATTCCTGGGTATTTTCAGCGTCACCATAGTAGCGAGTACCGATGGCGAACTGCAGGCCGCCGGTAATCGGTGAGGTGTAAGTAACCTTGTTACCTTCCTGCCAGGTGCTACCGCCGATATCACCGCTGCTGTCAGTGTTATCAAAATATTCGTTGTTGGAGACCGGATCCTGAACCCAGTCGTCAATCAGGTTATCCCAGGAACCGACACGGACGTCACCAAAGTTACCGGTCAGTCCCAGATAGGCCTGGTCGCCCTTTGAGAGGCCTGAAGCATCGGAGTTGGATCCAGCTGTGTCATAAAAGCCTTTTTGACGATCAGCGTTGAACTCGAATTCCGCGCGGAAGTAGCCGGTCAGGTCCGGGTTGATAATGTGCTCGCCACGGAACCCGATGGTCGAGCCGTTGTCAAAAAGATCATCTTCTGCTGAAGATTGCCCCGTAAAGTTATCATCAGCATCTACCTGAGCATTTTTGATGCTTCGCCAGCCCAGCTGAACGTTACCGTAAACGTCCAGCTTGGAGCCGTCCTGATTGTAAACCGTGGCGGCCTGGGCACCGGCCGCCATCGTGCCGAGCGCACCGGCAATCGCAGTCGCTAAGAGCGTCTTTTTCATCGTGATTTTTCCTTAACTGGCTAACTGTTCGATTGTCTGCCGTGGCAGATGCCCGACGCCGGTGGCGTTCGAGCTTTTATTGTTTGTTGCTCGCTGGGCTACCTTATAACGGCGTTTTCACTAACGCAACAAGAAAAAAACAGCGTTTTCGTTCTTTTTACCATTGGACTAGAAGGCCGCTGTCAGGCCTCCATCCTGAGGCAGAATCGTTACTCTTGTGTGACAGATCCTTTATCAGAATCAAAAAAAAAGAGCGCCCTTTCGGGCGCTCTTTTTATTAAAAACAAAAGTCATCAAAGCGTTACAGCGGCACAATAATACAGGCAAAACATGTGCCATTTCGTTTGCAGTATAACGATTAAATCCCTGATCGCTGTCTCGGACTATCGCTGATGACGATGAGCAAGCTCGGACATCTTCTGTGCCATTCTGCGCTTTTGCTTTTCTGCCTCTCGCTGTTGCTGGCGCTCCTGAAGACGCTTGAGCTGCTCCTGGGCGTGCCGGGCATCCTCCTCTTCGACCCGACCGGCCTCCTGCCCTTCCAGGTCGATACGCGCGGCATTGGCCCGTACGGACTTGAGATAGCGCGGCAGGTTGACGTAGCCCGCCAGCGCCCGACGAATCAGCTTTTCACTGAAGGGCTCGCGAGCTGCCAGCGCCTCATGGATACCGATGGCCAGCGGGCGAGTATGCCGCTCGAAAAAGGTATTGGGGTAGCGGCGATACCACTGCTTGAGCAGGGCCTGGGGCGAAATCTCCTCCCGCACGGGCCCGGATGCTGCTGCCTCAGAAGTGTCGGACACTGTGTCCTCGTCGGGCGTTGATGGGTTGTCCTCTGCTACCGACGAAAAAGACCGGTGCTCTGTCGTGGTTTCTGAAACCTCGGGTGTCGAAGTGCCGGAAGCATCGCTGTCGAGTGTCTCGATACTGCCGGTCTCTGCCCCCTCAAACGCGACGGGGACGGCCTGCGCGGTGTCCTCCGCCGGCGAAGGTGCCACGGGCGGGTGTTCGCTTTCGGCGCCCGACATCTGCTGAATGCGTGTCAAACGCGACGTCAGCTGCCGATTGGTGTTTTCAAGCTCCCGAATGCGGGCCCTTGCGCTTTCCAGACGTGCTGTCAGATCGCTTGCCTGCTGCTCCAGCGCTCTGAACACTTCATCAAAACGGTCGCTCACGCCCATCTCCCAGGGGTTTTCACAATGGCGCCTGCCGCCGACACCATCGAAACATACATTATTTTATGGGGCCTGCCGCCATCACCCGGCAGGTAACGCTCAGCTGTCTGCAGCGTTATCCCTTTCATAGCGTACAAAATCATAGCCGGGCCGGCCCTCGGCGGGAGAGCCTGACACCCGCTCCTGCTCCTGCCAGCCCGCATCCAGCTCGGGGAAGAAGGTGTCCCCGTCAACCTCGATATCAATTTCTGTCAGATAAAGACGCGAGGCGCAAGACAGTGCCTGTCGATAGATCTCGCCGCCGCCGATGACCATGATCTCCTCCACGCCCTCGATCATGGCCTGATCGTCGGCCAGTGCCAGGGCACTATCAAGATCATGACAGACCCGGACGCCGGGGTGTTCGAAGGTCTCATCACGGGTGACCACGATATTGAGACGATCGGGCAGCGGTTTGCCGAGGGAGGCAAAGGTAGCGCGTCCCATGATCAGGGGCTTGTGCAATGTGACTGCCTTGAAGAACTTCAGATCCTCGGGCAGATACCAGGGCAGATTGCCTTCCATGCCGATGACACGATTGCGTGACACGGCAGCGATCATGGCAATGGGGACCAGTGTTTCCTGCATTATCTCGCTCTCCGGTCGCATCAGACGGCCACGCTGGCACGAATATGCGGATGGGGGTCATAGTGTTCGATAGCGATGTCTTCAAAGCAAAAGGCAAAGATGTCCTTCACCTCGGGGTTGAGCCGCAGGGTCGGCCTCTCCCGGGGCGTACGCGCCAACTGAAGGCGCGCCTGCTCCAGATGATTGCTGTAGAGATGCGCATCACCCAGCGTATGAATGAACTCGCCCGGCGCCAGATCACAGACCTGCGCCACCATATGCGTCAACAGCGCATAGCTTGCGATATTGAAGGGCACGCCCAGAAAGATATCGCCGCTGCGCTGATAGAGCTGACACGAGAGTCTGCCGTCGGCCACAAAGAACTGGAAGAGCGCGTGACACGGCGGCAGTGCCATCTCATCCACCAGCGCCGGGTTCCAGGCCGAGACAATCAGGCGTCGGGAATCCGGGTTGGTCCTGATCTGTTCGATGACCCGGCTGATCTGGTCGACATGGCCGCCCCCCGGTGCCGGCCAGCTGCGCCACTGATAGCCATAGACCGGGCCCAGCTCGCCCGCCTCGTCAGCCCACGAGTCCCAGATGGACACGCCATTGTCCTTGAGATAGCCGATGTTGGTGTCACCGCTCAAGAACCACAAGAGTTCATGAATGATCGAGCGCAGATGCAGCTTTTTGGTGGTCAAAAGCGGAAAGCCCTGCGAGAGGTCAAAACGCATCTGATGGCCGAAGATGGCGCGCGTCCCCACGCCCGTACGATCATGCTTTTCCACGCCATGATCGAGCACCTGCTGCATGAGTTCGAGATAGGGCTGCATGTATTGGAAACCGTTTATACCTGTGAAGAAGAACGTGCGTCGTCGACGCTCTGGTGACGCGACCAGGCCACCAGCACCGCGCCCAGCACCAGCATGGGAATGCACAGAAGCTGCCCCATGGTCAGCCAGTCGAAGGCGATGAACCCGAGCTGCGGGTCCGGGCGTCGAAAGAATTCGACAAAAAAGCGAAAGGCACCGTAAAGCATCAAAAACAGCCCCGAAACCAGCCCGCGCTGACGCGGCTGTCGCGACACGCCCCAGAGAATGGCAAAGAGCACCACCCCCTCAAGGGCAAACTCATAGAGCTCGGAGGGGTGACGGGTCTCGGGTCCGTACAGGGGATACACCATGCCCCAGGCCACATCCGTGACGCGCCCGGGCAGCTCCTGATTGATGAAGTTGCCCAGACGCCCCGCGCCCAGACCGATGGGCACCATGGGGGCGATGAAGTCAGTCAGCTGAAAGAAGGTCAACCGATGGCGGCGTGCATAGAGCAGCGAGGCGATGAGCACCCCGATGAGACCGCCATGGAAGCTCATGCCGCCTTCCCATACCTTGAAAACCCAGAGCGGGTTGGCCAGAAACTGCTCCCAGCCATAGAACAGGGCATAGCCGATGCGCCCGCCCAGCACCACGCCCAGCGCCCCGTAAAAGATCATGTCACCGACCTGGTCCTTGGTCAGACCCAGACGGTCGGCGCGCACGCGGGCCAGCCACCAGGCGCCCACGAACCCGATCACATACATCAGGCCATACCAGTGAATGGCCAGCGGTCCCAGTGAAATCGCTACCGGATCAAATTGCGGATGATGAAACATGCAACCTTCCCTGCCGAAGAGCCATACCAGACCCGATCACACCCCCCTTTTCGGGCGATGCCAATGACAGCGGCGAGTTTATCAGAAGCCAACCGGGCTCGCCCCTTTACAGCAGCGCTCGTCTGCCCGCGCATGCCGCGTTAAGGTAGCGGCCTGATTACGGAACAGAACCCTTATGCGACTGCGCACCACCATACTGCTTTCCATCATCACCCCCCTGCTACTGATCCTGATTACGGTCAGCGCCGTGGCGCTGTGGGTGCTGGAGGACAACATGCAACAGCGCCAGCAGGAAGAGGTGCGTCTCATTGCCCACGGCATACGTCTGCCCCTGGCGCAGGCACTGGCCCGCCAGGACCCGCAGGCCCTGCAGGAAGGCCTGAGCACCACCTTCTCGCTGTCGCGACTGTATGGCGCCTTCGTACTGTCGCCGTCCGGCCAGCAGATCGCCGGTGTCGGCCTTGCCGGCGGCCTGCAGGATAACGCCCTGCTGGAACAAGCGATCAGCACGACCCGGGAAGCTGCCGGCTACGCCCGGCAGGACGGCCAGACCTTTTATACCTATCTATTGCCGATGACGGACGCCCGGGGCGAGGTGCTGGGCATTTTGCAGATCAACCGGCTGGCCACCGGCATCGAGCGCTACATGAGCCTGATGACCACCGTGGCACTGCTGCTGGCCGCGCTTCTGGGCATTCTGGTGGTGTTGATGGTGTGGTGGGGCTTTCGCCGCTATGTCGACCGCCCGGTCAACCGGCTCTATCGCAGCATGAAGGCCGTGCAGGGGGGCAATCGGCTGCACCGCATGACGCCCGGGGGCGCGCGGGAGTTTCGCGAGCTCGGCGAGGCGTTCAACGCCATGCTCGACGCCGTGTCCCACAAGGAGCAGGAGGTGCGCGAGCAGCAGCAACAGCAGCTCGCACTGGAGCGCCGCCTGAAGAAATCCCGCCGGCTGGCCGAGATCGGCGTTCTTGCCGCCGGGGTGGCGCATGAACTCGGCTCGCCGCTGACGGTCATCGATGGGCAGGTACAGCGTCTGCAGCGCCACGACGATCTGCCCGACGATGCCCGCCAGCGCCTGACGCGCATTCGCCACGAGACCCGGCGCATGGAAGACACCATCCGCCAGCTGATGGACATGGGCCGCCGTCACACGCTGCACCCGGAGCAGTGCTCACTGCGCCGGATGATCGATGCAGCGGAGCAGCTGGCCCGCGATGCGCTGGCGCTTGAAACACCGCCGCTGCTGGTGACCGACCTGCCCGCAAGGGATGGCATCACCGTGGATCGACAACGCTTTCAGCAGCTGCTCGACAACCTGATCAAAAACGCTTTTCAGGCCGGCAGCCATCGGGTCACCGTGTCAGAGAACCATTCGGCGCAGGGGGTGGTCCTGCGCATCGAGGATGACGGGCCGGGCATCGAGGCCGACCACCGCGGTCAGATCTTTGACCCCTTCTACACCACCCGGGGCGGCGGCAAGGGCAGCGGCATGGGACTGACCATCGTGCATCGCGCGGTCGAGGATCACGGCGGACACATTGCCCTTGAAGAGAGCCCTCTCGGGGGCGCGGCCTTTATCATCACGCTGCCACCCGACGTGCTGTTGCCGCCGGAAGCCATCACCGCCGATGACCCAATCCCTGACGACGCTCGGGACGACGCCCCGAACCACGGAGAAGACACCATGTCAGGACAACACGGCCATGACTGATCGCATTCTGATCGTCGAGGATGATGCCGCTATCCTCGAGCTGTTGACCGAGGAGCTCGAGGACGCCGGCCATCTCGTGACCGGCGTCGACAGCGCCGAGCAGGCACTGACACTGTCTGACACCGCCTTTGACGTCATCATCAGCGACATTCGCCTGCCCGGCATGGATGGCATGACCTTGCTGGACACGCTGACACGACAGGACGGCCATCCCGCCATGATCATCATCACGGCCTTCGGCAGCATCGAACAGGCCGTGGACGCCCTGCAGCGCGGAGCCGAGGACTTTCTGACCAAGCCGCTGGATCTCGACCAGGTGCGCGCCAGCGTTGCTCGCCTGACCCGGCGCCGGGCGCTGACAACGCACCAGCGCAGCGGCGAGATGCGCAGCACGGTTCACCTGGACCAGCTTTCGAGCTGTACTGCCAGCATGGCGCAGCTTTTCGACCAGGCGCGACGGCTCGCCGCGCAGCAGGCCGCCGTTTTGATCGAGGGCGAGAGCGGCACCGGCAAGGAGCTGCTGGCGCACGCCCTGCATCGGGAAGGCCCCCGCCGGGCAGGCCCCTTGATCGCCGTCAACTGCGCCAGCATCGCCGCGGATGTGCTCGAAAGCGAGTGCTTTGGTCATGTGAAGGGCGCCTTTACGGGCGCCATCTCGAATCGTCGCGGCCTGTTTCAGCAGGCGCACGGCGGGACGCTCTTTCTCGACGAGATCGGTGACATGCCGCTCGCCCTGCAGGCCAGGCTGCTGCGCGTGCTGCAGACCCATCGCGTCAGGCCCGTGGGCAGTGAGGAGGAGCAGCAGATCGACATACGCATCGTGGCGGCGACCAACCGACCGCTCGAAGAGCTCATCGAGGCAGGGCTTTTCCGCGAGGATCTGTTTTACCGGCTGGAGACCTTCCGTCTGACCCTGCCGCCGCTGCGGGAACGCCCCGATGACATCGCCCTGCTTACCGAGCAGTTCCTCGAGCGCTACAGCCGCGAGCAGGGGCGCGAGACCATGACCCTGTCACCCTCGGCGCTGTCGCTGCTGCGGGCCTACCCCTTTCCTGGCAACGTCAGGGAGCTGGACAACGCCATTCTGCGCGCCGTCACGCTCGCCCGAACGGACGTGCTGGAACCCGACGACTTTCCGGAACGCTTTCGCCATGCAGTGACCCGGGGCGGCAGCACGGATGCCCGGGCCCGGGAGTGGCTCAGTCTGGAACAGATGGAGCAGCGCTATATCGAGCGCGTGCTCGAAGCCGTTGACGGCAACAAGCGTCGCGCCGCCGATATTCTGGGCATCGGCCGCAAGACGCTTTATCGGCGCCTCGAGGGGCGGACATCGTCCTGACCTGTCCTGTACTCGACCCTCGAGGCATGTTCCGCCTTAACCAGAGGCCAGCGCGTACGCCTTCTGACGCCGTTCCCGCCGGCGCGCGCGCCGCTCGGCCAAAACTGTGGCATCCCCGAGACACAACAGCCGTGTCCATTTATTGTGGCGCACCAGCAGATAAAACAGGATCGGCAGCGCCATCATCAAAAGCCAGCGCGGCGCCGGTGCCGCTACCAGACCGTGGTGGTCGAGCGTGACCTGAATGCTCAGGTGCAGGAACATGATCACCATGGAGGCTTCGCCCGCCAGCCCCACGACCTTCGAAACGACCGGGACACGCGCAAGCTGACGGGACAGCACCATCAGCACCAGCGTGACGGCAAACGCAGCCAGAAGGCTGGCCACCGGCATGCCATAGTCGGCGTATTTCATGTCCATCCTGAAGTGGACACCGCCCTTTACCAGCGCCATGGCGAGCAGCCCGACGCCCAGCGCCGGCAGCAGCACCCGCGGCGTTTCGATCTCGACTCGATGATGCGCCACCAGATACCCCAGATAAAAACAGGGGGCGGCCATCAGGACCACGTTGAGGTTGCCGACCAGCCAGAGCTCCCTGAGAAAGAGCTGGTTGATCGTGGCAAGGCCGAGCATGACCAGCATCACGCCCCCGGTGGCGCGTACCGACAGCCGCGTCAGCAGCACATTGACCAGCTGCTGCGTGGCCCAGAAACAGGTCACGAACCAGAACGGCGCCAGCCCCGCTATCAGGGCACGCCCGCCCAGCACCATGTCGAGCAGCGCTGTGGAAAGGGAGCTGCCCTCCCCGAGCGCCTGATGAAGTACCGGCGCATAGAGAAGCACCATGAAAAAACCATAGGGCACCAGCAGGTGCAGGCTTTTTCGGCCGAGATAGGCCTTGAGGTCGGCACTGGGCCTGAAGAGATAGCCGGCAATGATGAAAAACAGCGGCATGTGAAACAGAAAGAAAAAGTCCCGCCAGAACCCGGTGGTCATGTGGCCATAGACCACCATCATGATGCCGAGTCCTTTCAGGGTATTGATCCATTCGAGCTTTTTGACCATGAGCAGCCACTATCCGTTGACGACATTGCCCCTGACAGGAGCAACGTTCATGCCAACACGACACGCCGTGGCAGGAAAAACCCGAACGCTTGTTTTTAAAGGCTTTTTTCAAAAAAAAGCGGCCGACACACCGCCTGGAGCACGCAGTAGCGGTGTATCAGAACGACACATGGGCCGTCACGACACACCACCGGAAGGGGTCAAAATGACATGCGCCTGGGTGGCAGCTCAGTCCCGCGGTGGCAGTAGATGGGCCAGTTCCCACGCCTGCATGCGCTGATAGACCAGCTCGCGCGTCTCGGTCAGCGAATGCAGCGCCAGCACATCGCTGACCAGCTTCTGCGCCCCTTCCAGCGACACACGACGGATCGCGGCGCGCACGCGCGAGAGGTTGGGCGCGTTCATGGAGAGCACCTGGTAGCCCATGCCCACCAGCAACAGGGCACCGACCGGATCCCCTGCCAGCTCACCGCATACCGAGGCGGAAATGTTCATTCGCCGGCATTCCCGCGCGATATGATCCAGCGCCCGGAGCACCGCCGGCTGACAGGCATCATAAAGCCCCATCACACGGGCGTTGTTGCGATCCACGGCCAGCAGATACTGGATCAGGTCATTGCTGCCCACCGAGAAGAAATCGACACGCGAGGCCAGCGCCTCCAGCTGATAGATCACCGCAGGCACTTCGAGCATGACGCCCAGCAGCGGCCGCTCGACCTGAATGCCATCGTCACGCAGCTCCTGGATGGCGCGGTCGAGCAGGCGACAGACCGTGTCGACCTCCTCCACGCTGGTCACCATCGGCAACAGGATACGCAGGTTATCCAGCCCCTCGGCCGCCCGGAGCATGGCGCGCAGCTGTACCATCAGTACCTCGGGGTGATCCAGCGTGACCCGGATACCGCGCCAGCCCAGAAAGGGATTGTCTTCCTCGATGGGAAAATAGGGCAGCGACTTGTCGCCACCGATATCCAGCGTGCGCATGACCACCGGCAGCGGCGCAAAACCCTGGAGCTGCTCGCGATAGATCCGCGTCTGCTCCTTCTCGCTGGGGAAGCGCTGATGCATCATGAAGGGTACTTCGGTGCGGTAGAGTCCTACGCCATCGATGCGGGCGGCCGGCGAGCCGCTCATTTCCACCGCCAGCCCGGTATTGATCATCAGCCGGATACGATAGCCGTCACAGGTTTCACTGGGCAGGGACTGCTCGCTTTCGAGCATCGAGGTGAGCGCCTGCTCCTCCTCGATCATGCTCTCGTAGCGTACCAGCAGATCCTGCTGTGGACGCAGGATCAGCCGTCCGCGGTGGCCGTCCACGATCATGGGCGTGCCGGCCAGCCGCGAAATGGGCAGATCGCTCATGCCCATCACCGCGGGAATGTCCATGGCGCGTGCCAGTATCGCCACATGGGAGGTGCTCGAGCCTCGCAGGGCAACCAGCCCGACCAGCTTGTCGCGCGGGATCTCGCCCAGCTGCGCGGCGCTGATCTCGTCGCCGACCAGAATGGTCCGGTCGGGATAGACCGGCTTGCGGGCCTCGCTGTCCTTTTGCAGATGTGCCAGCACACGGCGCCCCAGATCACGAATATCCGCGGCACGCTCGCGCAGATAGTTGTCATCCACGCGCTCGAGATAGTTGACGTGGCGCTGGACGACCCTTGAGAGCGCGTAGGGCGCCCACTGCCCGTCGCGAATGCGCTTTTCGACCTCGTTGCCCAGCGCCGCGTCCCCCAGCATCTGCTGGTAAACGTCAAACAGCGCCTGCTCCTGCTCCGAGATACGACTGGCCAGGCGCTCGGCCGCCTGACGAATATCGTGGCGCACGCAGTCGATGGCTTCGCGCAGGCGCATGACCTCGGCCTCGATGTCGTCGGGCACCCGCTCGGGCACCGCCTCGAGATTGGCCGAGGGCACCACCACAAAGGCTTCCCCGATGGCCATGCCGGGGGCCGCTGCGATGCCGTTGAGAAGCGCCTGGGAGCCCGGATCACTCAGGCGCGCCAGCGCCCCCGTCGACAGGGCATGCACCAGCACGCCGGCCAGCTGCGCGGCCATGGTGATCAGAAAGGCTTCTTCCCCCTCGCCAAACTGGCGTTTATCGCGCTGCTGTACGACCAGCACGCCCAGTACACGACGCTGGTGAATGATGGGGACGCCCAGAAAGCTTGAATAGCGCTCCTCGCCGGTCTCGGCGAAGTAGCGAAAATGGGAGTGAGACGGGGCCTCCTCGATATTGAGAGGCTCTTCACGCTGGCCGACCAGTCCTACCAGCCCCTCCCCCGGTTTCAGGGTCACCTGCCCGATGGCCGAGGCATTGAGACCGATGGTATCCATCAGGATGAAGCAGTCACGCTCATCATCGCGTAGATACACCGAGCAGACATCGGTCTGCATGGCCTTGCGTATGCGCCGCACAATGATCGACAGCGCCGCATCCAGGCTGCGGGCGCCGTTCACCTCCTGAACAATGCGGCGAAGAATTTCGAGCATGGCGTTATGTTTTCATCCCTGTATGTCTGCCATGTCCGGGCGCCCGCTCACGGCAGGCGCCCGACCACGTCGATGGCCGCTATTGGCCGGCCGCATCCACCGGGCCCTCTCCCGGCAGACGCGGCGCCAGCTCTCGCAGGGCGCGCCGATAGACGTCACGCTTGAAGGACACCACCTGACCCAGCGGGTACCAGTAGCTGACCCAGCGCCAGCCATCGAACTCGGGCTTGGGCGTGGTGTCCACGCAGATGCTGGATTCCTGACATCGCATGCGCAACAGGAACCACTTCTGCTTCTGGCCGATGCAAAGCGGGCGCGAATGGGTGCGAATCAGTCCCTTCGGCAATCGATATCTGAGCCAGCCACGTGTACAGGCCAGTATATCGACGTCATCGGGATGCAGGCCGATCTCCTCTTTCAGTTCTCGATACAAGGCGTCATGAGGCGTCTCATCTTCCTTGATCCCACCCTGTGGAAATTGCCATGCATTCTGTCCCACCCGTCGTGCCCACAGCACCTGGCCACCGCAATTGGCAATAATGATGCCAACGTTGGGCCGGAAACCGTCGGGATCGATCACGACTTGCCACCTTTTGAAAATAGATTACAGGCATTCTTCCACAAAGCGAGAAAGCGCATCAATATGCTGCGCGCCGGCAGGCACCCTGTGGTCACACATATTAAAGTGCGGTCATATTTGTCATAATCGATCTTTGACAAACCGACCCCCTGCCTGAACGGGAGCCCTCCCTTGACGCTGGCCATTTTCGATCTCGACAACACACTGCTGGGCGGCGACAGCGATCACGCCTGGAACGATTTTCTGGTTGAACAGGGCATTGTCGATCGTGAACACTTTCGCCGGGAAAACGATCGGTTTCACCGCGCCTATGAGGCCGGCACGCTGGATATCCATGAGTATCTGGCCTTTGCCCTGGCACCGCTGACCCGTCACACCGGCGAAGCGCTCGATGCGCTGCATCAACGGTTCATGAGCGATCGGATCGAGCCCATCATCCTGAGTCAGGGCGAGGCGCTGCTGGAAAAGCATCGCGCCCGCGGTGACCGGATCCTGATCATTACGGCGACCAATCGCTTCGTGACAGGCCCCATTGCCAGAAGGCTCGGTGTCGAGCATCTGATCGCCGTGGAGCCTGAAATGGTGGACGGCCGTTATACCGGGCGCATTACGGGCACTCCCAGCTTCCGCGAAGGCAAGATCACCCGGCTGGAACAGTGGCTTGACGAGCACGGGGTCTCGCTTGAGGGCGCCTTTTTTTACAGCGACTCTCAAAATGACCTGCCGCTGCTCGAGCGGGTCGATAACCCCGTGGCCGTCGATCCGGACCCGGTACTGGCCGACATTGCCGGCGCGCGAAACTGGCAAATCATTACCCTGCGGGATCGCGACGAACGGCGTGATTCCCTATAATCGACATATCCATCGCGGAGTGTGTCACTTTGACACCATTGGCTGCGCCGGCAGGCACTCCCTTCGGGACCTCCCCGATCGCGCAACCCGGCCTCCGGTCAGACAATGGAAATGCCGTTTGACCCAGCGTGTCCTGCCTTGTCACCCCATCATCTGCGACGATGATCCTTCGGTGGCAAGCCCCCATGTCGGACTGACAAGACAGGACGCAAATCTCGCATCAAACCGAGCGTGAGAAGCCATGGCAGCAACGACGTATGATGTTCTTATCGTGGGTGGCGGCGTATCCGGCACTGCCCTTTTATACGAACTGGCCCGATATACCGATCTGAATGCCATCGGTCTGGTCGAGAAGTATGACAAGGTTGCCATCGTCAATTCGCATGGTCGCAACAACAGCCAGACCATCCACTGCGGCGATATCGAGACCAACTACACGCTGGAAAAGGCGCGCACGACCAAGCGTACTGCCGGCATGGTGGTCAATTTTGGTACCAAGCTTCCGGACGAAGAGCGCGACAACATCATCTATCGCTACCCCAAGATGGTGCTGGGCGTCGGCGACAAGCAGTGCGATTTCCTGCGCAAGCGTTTTGAAAGCTTCAGTGAACTCTTCCCTCAGATGCGTCTTCTGGAACGCGATGATATCGCCGCCCAGGAACCCAGGGTGGTAGAGGGCCGTGACCCGTCCGAAAGGATTCTGGCACTGGGCTCGCCCGACGAGTATACGGCCGTCAACTACACCACGCTGTCAGAGGCGTTCGTCAAATACGCCGAGCAAGATGCCGAAAAAAAGGGCATGGCCTGCGATCTGCACCTCTCCACGCCGGTGCACAAGATCGAGAAGGAAGGCGATCTTTTCAAGATCACCACGCCCAACAAGGGCACCCTGCAGGCCCGCTATGTGGTCGTGGCTGCCGGCGGCCATTCGCTGCTGTTTGCTCACCAGATGGGCTACGGTCTGGACAAGTCGTGCCTGCCGATGGCCGGGTCGTTCTATTTCACACCAAAGGTGCTCAACGGCAAGGTCTACACCATCCAGAACGAGAACCTGCCCTTCGCCGCCGTCCACGGTGACCCGGACGTTCTGGTCGACGGCAAGACCCGCTTTGGCCCCACGGCCCTGATGCTGCCGCTGCTCGAGCGCTATAACAGCAAGACCTTTACGGAGTTTCTGCGCGTCTTCCGCTTTGACGGCAGCGTGGCAAAGGTCTTCTGGGACCTGCTCAAGGTCCGCGATATCCGCAACTACGTCTTCAAGAACTTCCTGTACGAGGTGCCGGTTCTGCGCGAAAAGCTCTTTTATCAGAGCATCAAGAGCATCGTGCCGAGCCTTCGCCCCGACGACGTCGAGTTTGCCAAGGGCTTTGGCGGCGTACGCCCTCAACTGATCGACAAGAGTGCCAAAAAGCTGGTCATGGGCGAGGCCAAGATCAATCCGGGCACCGGAATCGTCTTCAACATGACGCCCTCGCCGGGGGGCACCAGCTGCCTGGGCAACGCCGAAAAGGATCTGTATCTGGCGCAGGAGTTTCTGGGTTTCAACATCGACAAGGAAACCTTCGAGCGCGATCTCCTGATGGGAGAGATCGAGCTTCGCGGCCTTGATGAAGCCCCGCAGCTGTCGCCCGAGAAATCATCCCACGGTGAAAACCTTGACCGCGAGCAGCAAAAGGAAAAAGAGGGCAAAAGCGTCGGACCCGAAGCCTGACTCCAGGGCATGACGATGACATGAAAAAGGCACCCCCGGGGTGCCTTTTTTGCATCAGGATTCATCAGTCCTTCAGGCAGCGCCGCCTTTCAACCGCTGGCGCTGGATGGCGCCAGCAATCAGACCGATCGTGAGCAGGGCCAGCACGATGAAGCCGACCAGCGTCCAGCCGGGCAGGGACACGCCCAGAAAGCTGCCCTCAATCTCGGCGCACTCGCCCGAGGCATTCAGCACGGTGGCGATCACGCTCTGCAGGGGCAACACTTCCATCATGTAATCCAGCCCCGGGCCGCAGCTGGGCACCTGATCGGCGGGCAGATTCTGCAGCCAGACATGTCGACCGGCCAGAAAGATACCGGTTCCGGCCCCGATCAGCGCCAGTACCCCATAGACGCTACCGCCCCACCCTTTCGGGTTATGCAGGGCGCCCACCAGCAGGGGCACCAGCGCCGCCAGCACGGCAACGCGCTGAAAGGTGCACAGCGGGCAGGGCTCAAGCCCGACGCCATACTGCAGCACCAGCGCGAACGCCAGCATGAAAATACAAAAGGCGCTGCCGGCAAGACACCACTGGCGCGCTGATCGGCTCAACAGATTCGACATGCATTGCTCCACAATTTCACATTGTTACGTCGTCATGAGGCGTCACTATTGACCTTCAATCGACGCGCCTGTTCGAAATAACGCTGTAAAAAGGTGGAAAAATCAACATCGTCCCCCGCTTCCGTTTCACGCTGCTGCTGGTGGGAGGTATCGACCAGCTGGTCGAGCAGCGTATCCCGCGCCGGGTCCATGGCCGTGTCTGCAAACCAGCGAGCCTGTTCACGCGCCTGCGCCAGTGACCAGGTCACAAAATCATCGCCACTGTCCTGCATCTGCTGATGCATGCGCCCGGCCGGCGTCTTCTCGGGGTGATGCACCCGCTCCCGCAGTTCGGCGACGGCCGCCTGGTGCGGCGCCTCCCCGTCGGCGCTGTCCATCAGCGCTGCAATGGGCGCCATGGCATCAAAAACCTCTTCCAGGCACTCGACCATCGAACGTTCGCCATCGGCGAAGGAGAGCATCAGCGCGGGGTCCCGACCGTTGCGTACCACGTTTGCCCGGTTGTCATCGAGGCGGTCGCACTCCTCGTCACTGATCCAGGGGCTCGGCGAGAGCAGACACCAGACCAGAAAGGTATCGATAAAGTGAATCTGCTGCTCATCGATCCCCAGCGGTGTGAAGGGATTGATGTCCAGGCAGCGCACTTCGATATATTCCACGCCGCGCGACTCCATCGCCTGGGTCGGCGTTTCATCGTGGCGCGCCACGCGCTTGGGGCGAATATCGCTGTAATACTCGTTTTCGATCTGCAGCATGTTGGCATTGAGCTGGCGCCACTCGCCCTCCTTCTCAACGCCTTCACGCTCGTAGTCGGGCCACGGTGTGACGATGGCATGGCGCAGGGTGCCGATATAGTTTTCAAGCGAGTTGAAACAGATGCGCAGCTGCGACTGCACCTTGTTCTGATAGCCCAGATCGCTCATGCGCAGCGTCGAAGCCGTCTCCGAGAGCAGGGTCTGCTGGCCGTGAGGCTTCAGTCCGGCATCGCGCCCTTCCAGGAAACTGCGATCCACGGCAGGCGATGCACCAAACAGATACATCAGCACCCAGCTGTTACGGCGGAAATTTCGGATCAGATCAAAATAGGCCCGCGACCGGAACGCCTGTGCCGAGACCGCCTGCTGACCGTCGATCTCCTGGAGATGTGTCCAGAGCTCATCGGGCAGGGAGAAGTTGTAGTGGATACCGGCGATCGACTGCATGATGCGTCCGTAGCGCATATCCAGACCGTTGCGATAGATCCGCTTCATGGTCCCCACGTTGGAGTTGCCGTAGTCGGCAATCGGGACGCTATCGTTGCCATCAAGCTCGGCCGGCATGCTGGCAGGCCAGATCAGCTCCCGGCCCAGATAGCGATAGCTGTAGCGATGCAGATCGCCCAGAAACGCCAGCGCATCGGATGGCCGGGAAAAGACCGGCGTGATGTACTCCAGAAGCGACTCTGAATAATCGGTGGTGATATAGGGGTGGGTCAGCTTCGAACCAAGCGCATGCGGATGAGGCGTTGCCACGATGCGCCCCTGAGAATCCACGCGCAGCCCTTCCTTTTCAATGCCCCGGCGAATGCGGCCAAAAAGGCCCTGCTGCGCCGGTGCGCTCAGTCCATCGATGCGGCGAGTGAATTGCTCGGACAAGGTTGAACACCTTCTCTTGCGGGAGCCCGCACGCCAGTCATCTGATGGCGCACATGTCGGCCTGCTGCCGACCCGGGCTCCGGAACTGTTTTCGTCGACCGGCCCCTGCTGACCTTGCATCCGTCAGGCGCCGATATCTGCCAATGGTGCGACCATTATGAAGCGCGACCCGGGCCTTTCAAGCGCCAAAGTGCGCATGCTAACGAGTCTATCATGTCAGCGCCGGCCATCGCCCGACCTGCCGGCCCCTGCCTTCAAAAGCGCCGCGCCCAGTGCGCCAACCGGCTCCTGTGAAGCGGCCCTTTCCTTCTCCTTGCCCCGCGGTCGAGAGCTGTCACGATCGCGGGGCCGGGATTTGTCAGTACTGCTGCCCTGCCCGGTCTCCGGCGTGTCATCCAGACGCATGGACAGCCCGATACGCTGGCGCGCCTGGTCCACGCTCATGACCTTGACCCTGACCACATTGCCGGCCTTGACCACCGAGCGCGGGTCCTGCACGAACTGATGCGACAGCGCCGAAATATGCACCAGACCATCCTGATGAACGCCAACATCCACAAAGGCCCCGAAGTGCGTCACGTTGGTGATCACGCCCTCCAGTATCATGCCGGCGACCAGATCGCTGACCTTCTCCACGCCTTCCTGGAACTGCGCGGCGCGAAACTCGGGTCGCGGGTCACGCCCCGGCTTTTGCAGCTCCTTGAGCAGATCATTGACTGTCGGCAGGCCAAAACGTTCATCGGCGTAGTCCGCCGGGCGAACGCTGCGCAGAAAATCGCTGTCACCGATCAGGCTCTGCAGGTTGCGGCGGCTGGCACTGGCGATCCGCTCTGCTACCGGATAGGCCTCGGGGTGAACCGCCGAGGCGTCCAGCGGGTTGCTGCCGCCGGTAATGCGCAGAAAGCCGGCACACTGCTCAAAGGTCTTCGGTCCCAGCCGTGTCACCTCAAGGATCTGACGACGGTTATCAAAGGCGCCATGGCTGTCACGCCAGGCAACGATATTATCGGCCAGCGTGCTGTTGAGACCGGAAACCCGGGCCAGCAGCGCTGAAGAGGCCGTATTGAGATCCACGCCCACGGCGTTGACGCAATCCTCCACCACGGCATCCAGCGAGCGCGCCAGCATCACCTGAGAAACATCATGCTGGTACTGCCCCACGCCGATCGACCTGGGGTCAATCTTGACCAGCTCTGCCAGCGGGTCCTGCAGACGACGGGCAATCGACACGGCCCCGCGAATGGTGACATCCAGCTCCGGCAGTTCGCGCGAAGCAAACTCGGAGGCGGAATACACCGAGGCGCCCGCCTCGCTCACCATGACCTTCGCAATGTCGTGCCCCTTGAGCCGCGCCAGCAGGTCCGCGGCCAGCCGGTCGGTTTCGCGACTGGCCGTGCCGTTGCCGATGGCCACCAGCCCGACATCGTGTTTTTTGCACAGTGCTGTCAGCGTCTCCAGTGACGCTGCCCACTGGTTTCGCGGCGCATGGGGATAGATGGCCGTGTGATCCATCACCTTGCCGGTGGCATCCACCACGGCCACCTTGACCCCGGTACGAAGCCCCGGATCGAGCCCGAGCGTCGCACGGGCCCCGGCCGGCGCGGCCAGCAGCAGGTCCTTCAGATTATCGGCAAAGACGCTGATGGCTGTAGCCTCGGCCTGTTCCCGCAGTTGCCCCAGCAGTTCGGTTTCCAGATGCGTATAGAGCTTGACCCGCCAGGTCCAGCGCACGACTTCCTTCAGCCAGCGATCGGCCGGACGCGCGTGATCGCTGATGCCGAACTCGCGAGCAACCTCGACCTCACATGGATGCACGCTCGCCTCGTCTTCATCGGGCAGCCTGAGGGCCAGTCCCAGCACGCCCTCCTGACGGCCGCGAAACATGGCCAGCGCCCGGTGCGAAGGCGTTTTGGCGAGTTTTTCACGATGATCGAAATAGTCGGAAAACTTGGCCCCGCTGCTCTCCTGACCGGCCAGCACCGTCGAGACCAGCTCCGCCTCCTGCCACAGGCGATCGCGCAGCCGACCGACCAGTGCCGGCGACTCGGCAAAACGCTCCATCAGAATCTGTCTGGCGCCATCGAGTGCAGTGCGGGCATCCGTAATGCCGTGCTCGTCGTTGAAGTACTCGGCCGCCAGCTGCTCGGGCACCAGGGAAGGGTCGTTCAAAAGCGCCTCGGCCAGCGGCTCGAGCCCCGCCTCGCGGGCAATCTGTGCCTTGGTGCGACGCTTTTTGCGATAGGGCAGATAAAGGTCTTCCAGCCGCTGCTTGGTGTCAGCCGCCACAATGCTGGCACGCAGCGTCTCGTCGAGCTTGCCCTGCTCCTCGATCGAGGCCAGTACCGTGGCGCGGCGCTCATCGAGTTCGCGCAGATAGCGCAGGCGACTCTCCAGCAGGCGCAGCTGGCTGTCATCCAGCCCGCCGGTCACCTCCTTGCGGTAGCGCGAGATGAACGGCACGGTGGCACCCTCATCCAGCAGGGCGATGGTGGCCTCGATCCGGGCAGGAGCAACGGCAGACGCACCGGCAACTTCACCAAGCTCGGCTGCCAGGCGCTCTGCCATTGAAGAAATCTGTGTCATGAAAACGCCTTCCCTTTCAAACAGGGCGCCAGGGTATCACAAACCATGCATCGACGGGACAACACCGCGGTTACGCCCCGATCAGGCTCGGCCCGGCGCGGGTGATGGCGGCATCCACGCTCTCAAAGCGACTGAAGTTGTCGATGAACTGCTGAATCAAACGACGCGCCTGTGCTTCAAAATCGGCCCCGTCCTGCCAGCACTGGCGCGGGTCCAGCAGCGCCGCCTCCACCCCCGTAACGGCCACCGGTATCGACAGATTGAGCCCGGGAATCGTCACCGTGTCGACGTCCTTCAGCTCGCCACTCTGGATGGCACTGATGATGGCCCGGGTGGTGGCAACGCTGAAACGCTTCCCGCCCTGCCCGGAGGCGCCGCCGGTCCAGCCCGTATTGACCAGATAGACCCGGGAATCGAAGGCCTCGAGGCGCTTGAGCAGAAGCTCGGCATACTCATGCGCCGGGCGCGGAAAAAACGGCGCCCCGAAGCAGGTCGAGAAGGTCGCTTCCATCGCACTATCGTCGTCGATCCCGGCCGATTTGAGCCGCGCGGTATAACCGGAGAGAAAATGATAGGCGGCCGCCTCGCGCGACAGAATCGAGACCGGCGGCAGCACACCGCTCATGTCACAGGTCAGAAAGACGATGGCCTCGGGCTCGCCGGCGCGCTGGTCTGTCACACGCCTGTCGATGTGCTCCAGTGGATAGGCGGCCCGGGTATTCTGCGTCAACGAAGCGTCGTCGTAGACGGGCGCCCGATCGTCATCGAGCACCACGTTTTCAAGCACCGCCGGAAAGCGAACGGCCCGATGGATAATGGGCTCGCTTTTGTCGCTCAGATCGATGGCCCTGGCGTAGCAGCCACCCTCGAGATTGAACACGCTCCCCTCGCCCCAGCCATGCTCGTCATCACCGATCAGATAGCGCGACGGGTCAACGGCAAGCGTGGTCTTGCCGGTACCGGACAGGCCGAAAAAGAGCGTGGTCTCGCCGTTATCGCCGGCGTTGGCGCTGCAGTGCATGGGCAGCACGTCCTTTTCCGGCAGCAGGAAATTCTGCACCGTGAACATCGCCCTTTTCATCTCGCCGGCGTAGTGCATGCCGGCGATCAGCACCCGGCGCCGCGCAAAGTTGATGATGACCGCGCCATCGGAGCCGGTCCGGTCCCGCTCGGGCTGACAGACAAACGTCGGCGCACTCAGGATCTGCCATTCACGCTTGTCGCGCGGATTGAACGGCTGTGGGCGCACAAAGAGGTGGCGGGCTACAAGACTGTGCCAGGCATACTGGGCCATGACCCGGATCGGCAGGTAGTGCTCGGGGTCTGCGCCGACGTGCAGCTCGGTCTCGAAGGACCCCCTGTCGTCGGCCAGAAACTCCTCGACCCGCTCCCAGAGAGCATCAAAGTCCTCGACGGAAAAGGGCCGATTGACGCTGCCCCAGTCGATTTCGTGGCTGGTGGAGGGCTCGTCGACAATATAGTGATCATTGGGCGAGCGGCCGGTGCGATGCCCGGTTTCCGCCACCAGCGCCCCGTTGGCCGCCAGCCTTGCCTCACCACGCGCAATGGCATGTTCCACCAGCTCGGCGGCACTGGCATTGATACGGGGGGGGCTCACGGTCATTGTCACGTCTCTGCCGGGCATGGGCTGCTCTCTCTTTCAGCGGATGGGCGCCTGGTCACTGCCTCTCGCGTCATGAGGCTGTCCCGGCGAGCGCTGCGCGAGGCAGGGCTCGCCGAATGGAAAAGCGTATTATGACCGGATCCCTTCAGGCGAAAAATGCATCACGGCAGAATGCAACGAAAGGGCACAGCGTGCCGGTCCGGGATGACCATCGATCAATGCAGCGTGGGAGAAGGGGCATCGGGTGACTCGATCAGCGCTTCGATATCGGCCGCGCTGAAGGTGTAGTCCGTATTGCAGAAATGGCAGGTCGTGTTCAGCTCGCCCTGCTCTTCCACCACCGAGCGCAGCTCGTCGGCGCCCAGCTGATGCAGCGCACTGGCAAAACGCTCCCGCGAGCAGGTGCAGCCAAAGCCGATCGGGTTCGGCTCGAACACCCGAATCTGCTCTTCATGGAACAGACGCACCAGGATATCGCGGGCCGGCAGCTCCAGTAGCTCCTCGGACTTGAGAGTGTCGGCCAGCATGTTGAGTCGCGGCCACGCGTCCGTATCCTTGAGCGCGTCATCGCCGGGCAGGGTCTGCAGCATCAGCCCGGCGGCATGGGTTTTCGAGGCGGAGAGCCACAAACGGCTGGGCAGCTGCTCGGAGCGCTCGAAATAGTTCTCGAGGCACTGCGCCAGCGTCTCTGCCTCCAGCGCCACGATGCCCTGATAGCGCTGCCCCTCGTGCGGGTCCAGCGTCATGACGATATGCCCATCCCCCATCAGCGCCTGAAGCGAGGCACCTTCTTCCGGCAACGGCTGATTATCATCAAGACGAGCAATGGCCCGCAGACGCTGGCCGCCCTCGTCATGGCCCGGGTTGGACTCTGCCATCAACAGGCTGACCGGGCCGTTTCCCTTGACCTCAAGGGTCAGTACGCCATCCAGTTTGATGGTGGCCGTCAAAAGCGCCACGGCCGCCAGCATCTCGCTGAGCTGACGGTTGACCACCTCGGGATAGCCGTGGCGGTTGATGATCTCCCGGCAGGTGTCATCGGCCTTGACCAGTTCGCCGCGAACATTGGTGTCGTCAAAGATAAAGCGTTGAATGTGATCCATGAATCGCTCGATAGGAAGAATTGGGTGCTGGGCGCGGCAGACAGGATGAGGGCGCGAGGAGCAACGCCCGGTCTACGGGTCACGAGTCGTCGTACTCGTGACGCTGAAAGTTCTGGATATCACGGCGGGCCCGGCGATCCGGGCGCCCTTTCGGGGGCTGCACACTCTTGTCCATTCGGCGGATCTCGGCTTCGCGGGTGCGCCGCTCGATACTGGCCGACGTTTCACGATAGAGCGCCCGGGCCTCGGGTGCCCCGCGACGCTTGTCGCTGACATCGACCACCTCTACCTCGATGCGGTCCCACCCTTGAGGCAACGACAGCAGCGCCCCGGACTCCACGATCTTGCTGACCTTGGTGCGCGCGCCATTGTAGTGAACCTTGCCACCGTCAATGGCCTTCTGTGCCAGCCCGCGCGTCTTGAAAAACCGGGCGGCCCAGAGCCATTTATCGAGTCGAACCTG
The DNA here is from genome assembly GCF_053903105.1 of Kushneria sp. AK178. Taxonomy (NCBI): domain Bacteria; kingdom Pseudomonadati; phylum Pseudomonadota; class Gammaproteobacteria; order Oceanospirillales; family Halomonadaceae; genus Kushneria; species Kushneria sp. AK178. The sequence goes on from NZ_CP096381.1 coordinate 2,578,869, forward strand.
TTCGCTCATGCCATGTCTCCACACCGTGTTCTGATGCTGATATGGGGGCGAAAGCCGTGCTCTCAAGCCCCCGTCATTGCAGCAACACACGGATGCCGCCGACACCACAATGCGATAATCTGTGCAGCACGGCATCGAGGTCGCGCCGAACCCGCCGCTTTCGTTTTTGAAGCCTCCGGAGGTAAAGACATGTCCCCAACTGGAAAGCCCGAAATCGGACGGCGGCGCAGCATCGCCCGAAGCCGGCTTTTTGCCATCGAAGCGCTGGAACTGGAATTTTCCAACGGTGAGCAGCGTACCTTCGAGCGTCTGGTCAGCAACGGGCACGGGGCCGGTGCCGTCATGGTGGTGGCCATGCCCGACCCCGATCACGTCCTGTTGATTCAGGAGTACGCGGTGGGTATCGAGGACTATGCCCTGACCCTGCCCAAGGGCGTCGTGGATCCGGGGGAGGACATCATTACAGCAGCCAATCGCGAGCTTCGTGAAGAGTGCGGCTATGGTGCCCACGTCATCGAACCGCTGACCGAACTGACGCTGGCGCCCAATTACATGACTCACCGCATTCACGTGGTCATGGCGACCCAGCTTTATGAAGAGCGTCTGCCGGGTGATGAACCCGAGCCTCTGGTGGTTGAAAAACATGCCATCGAGGACATTGGCGCCCTGTTGGCGCGGGGCGATTTTCACGAAGGGCGCGCCATTGCGGCACTGTTCATTGCCAGAGAACGGCTTCGTGAGCGACAGGAAAGGCCCGATCCCATGTTCTGGTAGCCGGCACCGACTTGTCGGTCACCGGCGACAGGGCCTGACAGCAAAGAACCCGGCAGCGCTGGCTGCCGGGTTCTTCAGGGCATTACGCTTGAGGCGTATGGGGATCAGTTACTGGACGGGCTTGCACCGTGCTCGGTCTGATCACCGGATTCCATCGGCTCGGTGGACTCCATCTGCGCGGAGTGTCCCTGCCGGCCCGTCATGGTCTCATCGGCATTCTGAGCGCCCATGGTATCCATCGAGCTGCTGCTGGATTCGCTCATGCCGTCCATGTCGTTCATCTGGGCGGAACCACCGTTGCCACCCTGGCCGGTCGGCGTGGTATCAGTGCTGGTGGCACTGTTGTCCATCGTGGTCGAGGACTCGTTGGCTGCCGCGCCGGTCATTTCCTGACCGTCACTGCCGGCACTGTTCTGTGTTGCTTCTGTCGACGCCATGGCCGACATGGCAGGGAAGACAAAGGCGGCGCAAAACATGGTGGCGATAACTTTCTTCATGAATACTTCCTCCAGGATTCTGATTCTTGCCCTGACAGCCGGGCACGAGCATGGCCTGCCATCAGGTACACACATACTTGCTGCAATAAGCATCAACTGGTATTGCAGTCTGTTCTCCGGAGCAGGAGAAGCAGTCGCGGCAGACCGAACAGGGCGCTACCGGGTAAGTACCCGTAAAGTTAGGGCACAAAATGCTTGCTGTCAAAGTTATGTACAAAACAAGGTAAAGGCTGGATAAAGAATTTCATCGCCTGTAGAACACGGCGTAGCACTTCGTAGCCCCGTTTTTTGACAACAGGGCAAGACAGGATTGATATCGTACCCTTTCAGGGTATTTTACCGCAGCGGACGGGAAAGGATGGCTTCCTACTACACCAGGCAGCAGCGCAAGTTAAAGTCATGGCTTCTTTCAAGCTATCTGCATGGCCTGAATCTTGCTCGCAGACAGCAACACGCCAGCGGTGACGGCCGTCTGATCGTGTCGTTGACGACACATCTGCCCCGGATACGCGATGTTTATCTGACCATCGAATCCATTCTCCGGCAGCAAATCAGCGGCTTTGAAGTCCATTTGTATATCTCCGAGCAGGATATGACGGCTCTCGGGAAACTGCCTGCCACGTTGCAGCGACAGGTCGAGCGCGGCGTCAGGGTCATTACTACCGCCGAGGATTATCGCTCCTATGACAAGCTCGTTCATGCCCTCAAGGCACACCCTGACGCCACCATCGTGACCGCCGATGACGATGTGATCTATCCACGCGACTGGCTCGCACGCCTGCTGGAAGGCTCAAGGCAGTATCCCGACTGTATTATCTGCCACCGTGGTCATCTTCTCAGGGAGTCCAGCCCCGGGTCGGGTCATATCTGCTATCAGGCTTCCCGTACAGGCGTCCAGGTGCCGGTCGATCGACCTCTTTTCAATCTCATGCCGACCGGCAACGGCGGTATACTCTATCCACCGGGCTCGCTGGCCCCCATGGCCGTTGACCCTGCAGCCTTTCAGACGCTGGCGCCCAATGCCGATGATATCTGGTTCAAGATGGCCTCTCTGAAGCAGGGGACGCGCTGTTTTCGTGTCAATCCCTATAATGTCAATTTTCTGCCGACCCGGGCCGCTCACCATCAGCCGTTGCACAAGGAAAACGTAAAAGGCGACGGCAATAATCAGAAATTTGATAACTGTCTGAGACACCATCCGGAGCTCATGACGAGGCTTCTGGCCTCATGAGCGGGTAACATGACGCCATCTGGTACTGACTACATTCTTGAATCCGTTGGCTCGACTCCATGACACAGCGTGTTTTACTAATCGTTCGCAAACTTAATATCGGTGGCATCCAGCGCGTCACCATCAACCTTGCCAACGTCCTCCATAGAGCCGGTCACAAGGTGCATGTACTGGTGCTCAAGGGCGGTGACGAACTGCTGCCGGACCCCGGGGTCACCCTGCATTACGTGGATTTTGACAAGGCCTTTCGCCGCACCGGTACAGGGCTTGCGTATGATCTGGTCACCCGTACCCTGCTCAAGCCGCTGCTGCCCGGTTCCGGGGTGATCTGGCGGGGCTACTACGGCGGGCGCTACCTGAGGCAGTTCGTCCAGCGGCTGGAACGCGATTACGGGCCGGTCGATCGTATCATCGCGCGCGGCCAGGGGGCCTTTGAAACGGTCTGGTCCTGGCAGGACCCACGCTTCTGGCAGGTCACCGTGTCCTGGCCGGGCGACTACGGCGGCCGGCTCAAGGGGATCTATCTGCGGCGCCTTTATGACGGCAAGCGCGTGGTCTGCAATACACCCAATGTTCGCGAACAGCTAAAGCAACAGCTCGGGCATTACGATATATCGCCCTCGCACTGGGCCACGATCGGCAACCCCTGCGATATAGAAGCCATCCGCACCATGGCCGATGAGAGCCCGGATGATCTGCCCACCCGCCCCTACGTGGTGCAGGTCTGTCGACTCTCCAGGGTCAAGCGTCAGGACTTTCTGATTCGCGCCTACCTGAAGTCGGGTATCGAGGAGGATCTGGTCATCGTGGGCGACGGCCCGATGCGGGAGAGCGTCGAGCAGCTCATCGATGAGCAGGGCGTGCGTGATCGGGTGCATGTCATCGGCAGCCGCACCAACCCCTACCCCTGGATGAAGCATGCCCGCCTTTTTGTCCTGAGCTCCATGAGCGAGGCCTTTGGCATCGTACTGGCAGAGAGCATGATCTGCGGCACGCCCTGCGTGGCCGTGGATGCCCCCGGCGGTATTCGCAATGTCCTGATCAACGATCAGCGTCGTCTGATCGTCGACAATACCATCGATGGCCTGGCCGAAGGCATTCGCGAAGGGCTCAGGCACCCACCAGTGCTGGAAAGGGATCCGGAGCTCGTCGAACGATACCGTGATACCCGCATCATGCAGCAGTTTCTCGAGCTGCCTACGACATGAAGACGAGCGCTGCGAATGACCATATCGGCACTGCCCGCTGTGGGCGAGCCTGGTAAGCTTTGCTCTCGCGATTGACAGCGCTTTTTAATATAAGCCACCGGTCTGGTTCATGTTTTCAAGGTCTTCCCAAAACGCCTCTGCCCCTTGCGATGACAAGGCGTTTACCGATCTGGGCAGCCCCGCCCTTCGCTGGTCGATTCGCCGCGTTCGCTGCCAGGAGTGGCTCAAGGCCTCGTTTCAGCAGCGCGTGGGGGTACCGCTTGAGGAGTCCTGGTTTCAGCGCTGGCTGAAAGGACAGCCCGGCGGTGCCCGTCTGGAAAAGGCGGGACTGCCCCGGCGCTCCATCGAGAAACGCCTGGGAGACCGGCTGGTCGTGCACATCAACCCCCGGGAGATGATTCGCGACATCAACTTCAAGGGCGTCGGTGGCGTGCGACCGTCAACATCGGCCTTTATCTGGGATGGCGACTGGGATGAAAGCCGCGGTGATCTGCGTCACGGCTCTCGCTACAGATTCATCACCGATCTGGACGTGCACCGTGACGATCTCACCCGGACCCGGCGCTTTCAGGAGCACGCCGCGGACCTGAAGGCAGGCACCCCGTGGGTCTCGGCGCATGAAGGCATTCTGCTCGATAGCGAAGAGAAGATTCTGACCTACCTTGGCATTTATCTGCGCTTTCTGGATGACATGGCACAACATGGCTTCGACACCAACAGGGGCAAGGATACGCTGGGCGTGGTCGTCACCCGTGACGGCCGTCTGCTCAAGGTCAACCGCGGGCTGCATCGTCTGGCCATGGCGCAGCGCCTGGGTCTACCCGCCATTCCGGTCACCGTGCGTGCCGTACATCGCCAGTGGTGGGAAAGCGTCACGGCAGGCACGACCGGACAGGCGGCGCTGGATCGGCTCGCACGGGCGCTTGAAGGCTGTCGCCCTGAAACACGCCCCGGCCGGCTCGACCCCAGAACCGACCAGGGGCCGATCGAGTGGCCGGCCCCGCGCGGACCACAGTCGATGAAAGCCTCCTGAGCCCCGAGTGACATAACGCCTTCCTGTTGCCATCCGGAACGCTCTACGCTGAAAGCGCCCTCTCAAAGGAGCCTTTTATGCACCACTTTTACAATCAGCCGGACAATCTGGTCAACGAACTGCTGGAAGGGCTGGCCATGTCAGCCGCCGTCACCCTCTCCGATCATCGCGATGCGCGCATCGTCATGCGCTCGGACTGGCACCCGGACCGCAACGGCCGCCAGCAGGTCGCCGTCATCTCGGGCGGCGGCTCGGGGCATGAGCCGGCGCACGCCGGGTTCGTGGGCAAAGGCATGCTCACGGCGGCCGTGGCCGGCGACGTTTTCGCCTCGCCGGGCGTGGAAGCCATTCTGGCCGGCATCCGCGCCTGCTGCGGTGAGGCGGGCTGTCTGTTGATCATCAAGAACTACACCGGCGACCGGCTCAATTTCGGCCTGGCCGCCGAGCGCGCCCGGGAAGAAGGTTTCCGGGTGGCAACGGTGATCGTGGCCGACGATGTGGCCCTGCCGGATGCGCCCCAGCCGCGCGGGCTGGCCGGTACCCTGCTGGTTCACAAAATGGCCGGCTACTGCGCCAGCCGCGGTGATGATCTTGAAACGGTCCATCAGGCGGCCGATGACATGGCAACGCGCGTACGCTCCATGGGCATGGCCCTTTCAAGCGCCACCCTGCCCGGCCAGGAAGCCGCCTCGCGAAAGTCACCCGAGCTGGGACTGGGCATCCACAACGAGCCCGGCGTTCGCCAGGTTACGCCTGACAGTGCCGATGACGCTGTCACACAGGTGCTCGAGGCGCTGGGTCGACCCGACGATGGCCCCTGGGTGGTGCTGCTCAATAATCTGGGCGGCTGTGCGCCGCAGGAGATGCAGATTCTCAAGCGCGCCTGTCTTGAGCAGCTCGGCCGTGACAACGTGGCGCTGATGCTGGGGCCGGCCGCGCTGATGACCTCGCTGGACATGCACGGCTTTTCCATCACGCTGGCGCCGGCGAACGAGGCCACGCTTGAGGCGCTGAACGCGCCGGTTCCCCTGCCGGCCTGGCCGACCCCGCAGGCCGTGCACGATATCGACACCTTCTCGCCGCGCTTCAGCCAGCGTCCACCAGCGGGTGAAGGTCACAAGGACGAGACGCAGGCCCGCCTGATCCAACGGCTTGCCACCACCCTGCGCGACAGTGAGAAGGCGCTGGATGAGCTCGATTCAAAAGTCGGTGATGGTGACGCCGGCGCCACCTTCGCTGCAGGCGCCCGCGCCGTTTTGAAGGCGCTGGATGAGGGGCAGCTCTCCACCGGTGACGATGCCCGTCTGGCCAGCGAACTGGGTCATCTGTTTGCCACCGCCATGGGCGGCTCCAGCGGCGTGCTGCTATCGATTCTGATGACCAGTGCCGCGCAGCAGCTGGAAAAAGACGCCGATTGGCCGAAGGCGCTGCAGGCCGGCGTCGAGCGCATGCAGCACTACGGCGGCGCGCAGCAGGGCGATCGCACCATGCTGGATGCGCTGATGCCCGCCATCGAGACGCTGGCCGACGGCAAAAATTTCGAGGCGGCAGCGCGCTCGGCACGCTCGGGCGCAGATGAAACCGCCGGTATGCGCAAGGCCGGCGCCGGGCGCGCCTCGCTGGTGCCCGAGCAGGCGCTTGACGGTGTGGTTGATCCGGGCGCCGAGGCCATGGCCCGTCTGTTTGAAGCGCTGGCCCATAACGACAGCCAGGGCTGAAACGCACCGGCGATATAAAAAAGCCGCCCGATCAGGGCGGCTTTTGCTTTCAAAGGACTCGTCAGTCAAACACGACCTTGGCCACATCCTGATAGGTGCGGGCAAAGTTCACCGTCATGCCCTCCTTGAGATAGTCCGGCAGCTCATCAAAGTCGCGCTGATTGGCCTGCGGCAGGATCAGCTCGAAAATGGCACTGCGCCGCGCGGCAATCACCTTTTCACGGATGCCGCCAACCGGCAGCACCTGCCCGGTCAGCGTGATCTCCCCGGTCATCGCCAGCGGCCGATTGATGTCCTGCCCGCGGGCCAGTGACAGCAGCGCAGTGGTCATGGTCACCCCCGCTGACGGGCCGTCCTTGGGCGTGGCGCCTTCCGGCACGTGCAGGTGGATGAAGGCCTGATCGAAGTAGCCCGGCTGCGCGCCATACTCCTGCAGATGACCCAGCACGAAGCTGTAGGCCAGGTTGGCGGACTCCTGCATGACGTCCCCCAGCTTGCCGGTCAGCTTGATGCCACGCTGCAGCCCGTGCACCCGGGTGGCCTCGATGGGCAGGGTCGCCCCGCCCATCGCCGTCCAGGCAAGGCCGGTGACCACGCCCACGCCCTTGAGCACCTTCTCCTTGCGGAAAATCGGCGCGCCCAGAAACTCTTCCAGGTTATTGACCGACACCTTGACCGTTTCCAGCTCCTCCTCGAGCAGTTTGACGGCCGCCTTGCGCACGATCCGGTGCAGCTGCTTTTCCAGCTGGCGCACGCCGGACTCCCGCGCATAGCCCTCGATGACGTGCTTGAGGGCGGCATCGGTCAGGTTGATGCGCTTTTTGGGGATGCGATCGCGTTCCAGCAGCCTCGGCCAGAGGTGATGCTTGGCGATCGCCACCTTCTCCTCGGCGATGTAGCCGGCCAGCCGGATCTGCTCCATGCGGTCAATGAGCGGCCCCGGGATCGTATCGAGCTGGTTGGCCGTACAGACGAACAGCACCTTGGAGAGGTCCATGCGCACGTCGAGGTAGTGATCAAGGAAATCGACGTTCTGCTCCGGGTCGAGCACTTCCAGCAGCGCCGAGGCCGGATCACCCTGAAAGGACTGGCCCAGCTTGTCGATCTCATCAAGCATGATAACCGGATTTTCGACATCGACCTCTTTCATGGCCTGCACCAGCTTGCCGGGCATGGCGCCGATGTAGGTCCGACGATGGCCCTTGATCTCCGCCTCGTCGCGCATGCCGCCCACCGAGAAGCGATAGAATTTGCGCCCCAGTGCTTCGGCAATCGAGCGGCCGACCGAGGTCTTGCCCACCCCGGGCGGGCCGACCAGCAAAAGGATCGAGCCGCCGACATCCCCCTTGAAGGCGCCTTCGGCGAGAAACTCGATGATGCGATTCTTGACGTCCTGCAGACCATCGTGATCGCGATCCAGCACGTGGCGCGCATGGGGCAGGTCGAGCTGATCCTCGGAGGTGATGCCCCAGGGCAGTGCCGTTAGCCAGTCGAGATAGTTGCGCGTGGTGCCGTATTCAGGCGAGCCGGTCTCCAGCACGGACAGCTTGCCCAGCTCGTCATCGATGCGGGCCTGAACATGCTCCGGCACGACCTTGCCTTCCAGACGCTCGCGGAAGGTATCCACGTCGTTTTCCCGGTCATCCTTGGAGATGCCCAGCTCCTTCTGGATGACCTTGAGCTGCTCGCGCAGGAAGAACTCGCGCTGGCGCTCCTGCATCTGCGCGTTGACCTGCTCGGAGATTTCGCTTTGCAGCTGGGCAACCTCGATCTCCTTGCGCAAAAGCGGCAGCACCACCTGCATGCGCTCCAGCACCGGCAGGGTCTCCAGCACCGACTGAAGCTCGGGGCCGCGCGCCGAGGTGATGGCGGCGGCAAAGTCGGTCAGCGGCCCGGGCTCGTTGGGGCTGAAGCGGTTGAGATAGTGCTTGAGCTCCTCCCCGTAGAGCGGGTTGATGGGCAAGAGCTCCTTGATGCCATTGATGATGGCCATCGCATAGGCGCGGGTTTCGTCGTTTTCCTTCTCGACCGGCTCTTTCGGGTAGTGGACCTCGACCAGATAGGGCGGCTCCTGGGAGAGCCAGCGGGTAATCTTGAAACGACGCAGCCCCTGAGCGATGAACTGCAGCTGCTCGTCGTTGTTTTCCGCGCGATGCACGCGCACGGCGGTGCCATGGACCGGAAATGTCTCCGGCGACGGGTCCGAACCGGTATCGCCGATAAAGGCCAGCCCCACGATGTGATGCGACGTGTTACCGACCTGCTCGAGCGTATCGCTCCAGCGCTTGCGGTTGAGCACCAGCGGCTGAACCTGGGCCGGAAAAAAGGGGCGATTGTGCACCGGCAGCAGATAGAGCCGCTCGGGCAGATACTCGCTGGCCGGTACCACGGCCTGCGTCATGGCACTGGCGTTGTCATCACCGGCTTCGATGGTGTAGTCGGACTGATCTTCTTCACTCATGGGCTATCCTGCTCTCGCGTAGCAAAACCGTTCACCGGGTATGATGCCCGGACGGCACCACATGTCCGGCGTCACCTGTTGTTTCTGGCAATGCGGGCACCAGACAGCGTTATCAAGTCCGGCTGCGCGCTCGAATCAGCGACGGATCAAAATGACAGCGGCTGCCAGTGGCAGCCGCACGATACTTCCCGGGGAACCCGTCTTCTTCAAAGCCTAGTTCAATAGAAACCAGGGCTCATCATTGATCAAAAAGACGCCCTTGCGAATGGCCAGCTCCAGCGTACCCTGCTCGGGTGCCTGGCCGGCCACCAGCGCCAGAAGCGGCGGCGCATTGTGCAGCGTGAACTGTCCATCCAGCCGGCGCTTGAAGGCCGCCCGGCCCCAGGACGTCTTCAGCCGTTCGATGCGACTCGAGGCAATATCGGTGCCATCGAGTGTCAGCTCGCCCTCCAGATGCATCTGCTGATCCAGCATCGGACTGTCCAGCCGCAGCTGGTGGATTACCAGCCGGGGAGAGTCGCTCAGCACGGCAAAAAGGTCCTGCTGCCAGGACGCCATCAGCGCGGCGGGATCGTGCACGCTGGTATCACTGTCCCCGTCGTCCACGCTTTGAGGCGCGCCCTGCCCGGGCGCCGGACGCTCACGCGCGGTCTTCCAGCGCCGTTTGATATCGCGCGCGATGGTCTGCAGCAGGGCACGGGCGGCAGGTTCGTTGATCCGCCTGATGGCGGCATCAAGCGAGGCACTGCCCAGCTGCTGTTCGGAGAACGCGGTATTGCCCAGCCGTGCCGTCAAAAGATAGCTGAGCTCCTGCTGATCATGATGGGTACTGCCCTCGACATGCAGATCGCTCAGCGTCAGGGGCAGCCCACCCTGTCGCTGCAGCCGGGCAGCGCTGATATCCACGGTATCGAGTCGGCCGGGGCTGTCGCTGTCGGATACCGATGCATCATCCCGCGCCGGGAAGCGCATCGACCAGTGCGTCTCGCCCAGGCGCACATGACGCAGGGGGCTTTGCCGCGCCAGCGCCGACCACTGCCCTTCAAGGTGCAGCCCACGATCATCGTCGGTAACCCTTAAACCGGCATCGGACAGGAAAAAGCTCGAGTCCTGTTTTTGATAGTGCACGTGCGCTGGCAGCCGGGCGTTGAGCGTCAGACCGTGCTGCAGATGCCTGATGCGGGCATCGAAACTGACCTGATCACCGTCGGACAGCTCATCGGCCAGCAATGCTCTGCCCTCCCGGGTTTCGAGATCGCCCTGCCCTGAAAAGCGGGTGCTCAGAACACCATAATTGACGCGCCAGTCGATGACGGCAGCGGGCGCGGGCGCATCACTGTCGGCCATGATGACCCGGAGCGTTCCGCGAGAGGAAAAAAAACCGTCATTTTCGATGGCATTGATGGCGCGGACCCCTGACAGCGCACCGATGTCGGCGACCCGTTCGGCCATGCGGGAGCGCACCTCATGACGGCTCCAGGCCAGCGCTCCCAGCCAGAGCACCAGTGCCAGTACCCCAAGGGCCATCAGCGATATTGCGACCTTTCTTTTCATCGACGCCCCCGGAGATGAACGCGGCAGGGGGCCGGCCCCGCATGAGTACGGCCGATACGAAAGGCCCCTGCCGTCGTCATACTTGTGATGCACAGGGTATTAATGTAGCCAAAGCCACACGTGCATCACACTCCAGGCATAGATACCGGCCAGTACGTCATCGGCCATGATGCCGAAACCGCCTGCCACGCGGCGGTCCACCGTGCGCACCGGCCAGGGCTTGATGACATCGAAGACCCGGAAGAGGACAAAGCCCCACAGGGCCGACTGCCAGGAAAACGGCACGGCGGCCATGGTCAGCCAGTAACCGACAAATTCGTCCCAGACGATGCCCGAGTGATCATGTACTCCCAGATCCTTCGAGGTGCGATCACACAGATAGATGCCGATGATGGTGGCCACACCCAGCACCGCCAGGTAGATGCCCAGCGGCAGCGTCGACATCAGCCAGTAGAAGGGAATGGCCGCCAGGGTACCGAAGGTACCCGGGGCAAAGGGCGCGGCGCCGCTGCCAAGCCCGAAGGCCAGAAAATGAACCGGGCGGCGCCAGACGCTGGCAGGTGCACGGTTCATGGCGTGGCTCCCGTCTCGGGATCTTCGGCGTGCCGATCCTGTGCATGGAAGTGCTGCCAGCCCTGCCCCGTGGAGGTAATGCCGGCAATGCCGCGTTCGCTCGTGACCCGGCCGATGACGTGCAACGCACCGCCCTGTGCCTCGAGCGCCTCACGCACTGCCGCTTCCTGCGCCGGGGCCAGTGCCAGCAAAAGCTCATAGTCATCGCCGCCGTTGAGCGCGGCCTCAAGCGCCTCGTGCGCTCCCAGCGATTCGACCAGCGCCTGATCCAGCGGAATGGCACCCGCCTCCAGATACGCTCCCACGCCCGAGCGCGCGCAAAGATGCCCCAGATCGGCCAGCAGGCCATCGGAAATATCGAGCCCGGCCGACACCAGCCGGCGAATCCGCATGGCTTCGCTGACCCGCGGCGCGGGACGGAGATAGGCGGCCAGCAGCGGCTGGCACTCGTCCCGCTGCCCCTCGAACCAGGCGCGCAGACCGCCATGGGCGCTGCCCAGCGTGCCGGTCACGGCCAGAAGATCGCCGGGGCGGGCCCCGTGACGGGTGATGGCACCGCCCTCGGGCACATCACCGTGGACGGTAATGGTGATGGAAAGCTCCCGGCCGCGGGTGATATCGCCCCCGACCAGGGCAATGTCATGCTCGCGCGCCAGATCATAGAGTCCGCGCGCGAAGTCCTCCAGCCACTGCTCATCGACTTCGGGCAGCGTCAGCGCCAGCACAAACCAGCGCGGTCTGGCGCCCATGGCCGCCAGATCGCTTAGATTGACCGCCAGCGCCCGGTGGCCGATCGCCTCGGCGGAGGCATCGCGCGGAAAATGCACATCAGCCAGCGACGTATCCACACTGACCGCCAGCCGGTGACCGGTGGCAGGCGCCAGCAGTGCGCAGTCGTCACCCTGCCCCAGCACGACACCGGCACGGGCCTGGTGCGGCGACACATGATCCGAGCTGCGGACGTGCTCGACATCCTGCATGAAATAACGCCTGATGAGTTCAAACTCACCAGGAGCCGCTGCATCGCTCATCGCCCGGACATCTCCCTGACAGGTGAAGGAAAGCACTGATCAGTGGTGGTCCTCATGCACAGGCCATGTTTCGAATGGACCATGATCAGTCACGGCGCTTTCGCGCCCGGACCTCGACCGCACGCAGCTTTCCGGCCAGTCGATCAAGAATGGAATTGATGTATCTGTGCCCTTCGGTCGCCCCGAAGGCGCGAGCCAGCTCAATGCCTTCGTTGATCACCGAGATATAGGGCACCTCCGGACGGTGCGCCAGCTCATAGGCGCCGAGTCGCAGAATGGAGAGCTCGATGCGATCGAGCTCATCGAGTTTGCGATCCAGCGCCGGGGCGATCAGCTCATCCATCTCGCCGCAGTGTCCGGCCACACCGTGGAGCAGCTGGTGAAACAGCCCCAGATCGGCGATTTTCATGACCTGAACCCAGTTTTCATGCGGCTCCAGATCATCATCGGCGGTCTGGGCGCGAAACTCGGTTTCCAGTCGGGTAATCGACGTGCCCGTCATTTCCCATTGATACAGCGCCTGTACCGTCAGCTCGCGTGCTGCCCTTCGGGCCTGCTGCTGCTTTGAAGGCGCACGTTTGGGCTGGGTCATGCCGCACCACCCTGGTCGGCATCGTCTCCCGCGCTGCTGCCCCCCATCTGACGCAGCAAGGAGACCATTTCCATGGCTGCCATGGCCGCTTCAAAGCCCTTGTTGCCGGCCTTGGTACCGGCCCGCTCGATGGCCTGTTCGATCGAGTTGACCGTCAGTACGCCGTTGGCGATGGGCGTATCAAAATCCAGCTGCAGGCGGTTGAGCGCCGCGTTGCACTGCCCTGCCACATGCTCGAAGTGCGGTGTGCCGCCGCGAATGACCGCGCCCAGTGCAATGACGGCGTCCGGGTGGAGACGATTCATGGCCTGCTTGACGGCCAGCGGCAGCTCCCACGCGCCGGGCACATGGAGGATGTCGATATTGGCATCGTCAACGCCGTGACGCACCAGCGCATCCACGGCGCCCTCGACCAGCGAGTCGACCACGTGATGATTGAAGCGCCCGACCACGATGACGTAGCGGCCATCGATCTCGTTGAAATGCCCTTCCAGTTGTGCAATCGGTTGCATGTCATGAAATCCTGTTGTCTCTGATAAAACGCATCAGCGTGTCATGTCGGGCCCTCGAGCCCGTAGCGTTACAGGCCCGTCAAGGGCCTGTCGTTACTGTTGGTGGCTATTGTCACTGCCGCGCCGTGCGGCTGTCATCAACGCTGCTGATCTGTTCGATGACTTCAAGACCAAAGCCCGCCAGCGCCGAAAAGCGCCAGGGAGAGCTCAAAAGCCGCATCCGACCGACCCCGAGGCTGCGCAGAATCTGCGCCCCGGTGCCGATACTCAGATAGTTGCCCGCCCCGTCGGTCTGCGGGTCCCGGGCACTCGGGCGCCGCGCCAGAAAGAGATCCAGCTGATCACGAAAATCCGTCATGCCGCGCTGGTCGGCCAGCAGCACCAGTACGCCGGTCTCGCTGGCCGCGATCTCTTCCAGCGCATCGCGCGATGACCAGCTCTGCTGGCCGTCACGACGCAACCCCAGCAGATCGCGCAGGGCGTCGGCCACGTGAACGCGCACGGTCGTGGCCCGGTCGCTTTCGGGCGAGCCCTTGACCAGCGCCAGGTGATGCGAGCCCTGAATCCGGTCGCGAAAGCAGTGCAGCTGGAAGGGACCGGCATCCGTTTCCACCGGATGAGACTCGACGTGCTCGACGGTCTGCTCGTTGTGGATGCGGTAGTGAATCAGATCGGAGATGGTGCCGATTCTGATATCGTGGCTGGCCGCAAAGCGCTCGAGCTCCGGGCGCCGCGCCATGGTGCCATCCTCGTTCATGATCTCGCAGATCACCCCGGTCGGCTCGAAGCCGGCCATGGCCGCCAGATCACAGGCCGCCTCGGTATGCCCGGCGCGGCGCAGCACGCCGCCGGCTTCCGACATCAGCGGAAAGATATGCCCGGGCTGGACGACATCGCCGGGCCCGGCATCGCGGGCGGCAGCAGCGCGCACCGTGCGCGCCCGGTCGGCGGCCGAAATACCGGTGCTGACGCCGGTGGCAGCCTCAATGGAGACCGTGAAGCGGGTGCCAAAACCCGCCCCGTTGTCGTTGACCATCAGCGACAGGCCGAGCTGCTCACAGCGCTCGCGCAGCATGGGCTGACAGATCAGGCCGCAGGCGTAGCGCGCCATGAAATTGATATGCGAGGCCTCCACGCACTCGGCGGCCATGATCAGGTCGCCTTCGTTTTCGCGGTCCTCGTCATCCATGAGAATGACCATCTTCCCCTGACGAATATCTTCAATCAGCGCTTCTACGGAAGCGATGTTGCCCGTTGACTGAGTCATGATGCTTGCCGGCCAGGCCGCTCCTTTCAATGCAGGGTAGCTGGGATGAATACTTGCAGTCGCTGGCAGCGAACCTGCACGCGTCAGGATGTTTCGTGATCATTGACGGGGCGCGCGATGATACGCCAGTCGGGACCGAAAGCGCGAACATCGACAATGGAAAGCTGTCGCCGCTGAGACAGCTTCTCAAGCCCCGGCAGGGTCAAGAGCCCGCGCGCCTCATCGCCCATCAGAATCGGCGCCATGTAGATGACCAGCTCATTGACCAGCCCCGCATCCAGCAGGGCCCCGCTGAGGCGCGAGCCGCTCTCGAGCAGCACCTCGTTACACTGCTCGACATCGGCCAGATAGTGCAGCAGGGCTTCCAGATCGACCTGGCCGGCGGCGCTTGCGGCCAGCGTCACCACCTCGGCGCCTGCCGCCACCAGCGTCTCCCGGCGACGAAAATGGTCACGATTGTCCAGCGCCCCGGGCCCGGTCGGCGAGACCGTGGCAACCAGCGTGTGGCCCGGCTCCGTCAAACAGCGCGCCGTGGGCGGCAGCGACAGCGTTGAATCGACGATGACCCGCAGCGGCTGACGCACGCCCCGTTCATGCGATACCTGAACGGCCTGGTTGTCCGGCCGGCTGCCGAGCTGTTCGGCACGCACGGTCAGGCGGCTGTCGTCGCGAATGACCGAGGCCACGCCGCTGAGAATGGCGCTCGAGCGCGCACGAAGATGCTGCACATCGCGGCGCGAGCGCTCACCGGTAATCCATTTCGATTCGCCACTGGCCATGGCCGTACGGCCGTCCAGACTCATGGCCATCTTGAGCCGGACGTGCGGCAGGGAGCGCGCCATGCGGGAGATAAATCCCACGTTGAGCTCGCGTGCGTCCTCTTCCAGCATGCCGACCCGGGTGCCCACGCCTGCCGCTTCAAGCATGGCAATACCGCGGCCGGAGACCTGCGGATTGGGGTCGAGCATGGCCGCCACCACCGTATGCACGCCCGCCTCGGCCAGCGCCTTGGCGCAGGGGCCGGTGCGGCCGTAGTGCGAGCAGGGCTCCAGCGTGACATAGGCCGTGGCCCCACGCGCTGCCTCGCCGGCGGCCCGCAGGGCGTGAATTTCGGCATGCGGCTCGCCGGTCAGTTCGTGCCAGCCCTCTCCCACGATCTGACTACCGCGTACCAGCACACAGCCCACGCGCGGATTGGGATCGGTCGTATAAAGACCGCGACGCGCCAGATGCAACGCGCGAGCCATGTAGTCCTCGGGTTGCCGTGTCACGTCCGACCTTCCCTCTATGCTGCCAAAGGGTACGACCGCACTGTCTGCGGTGTCCTCAATGCTCATGAGACTCCTGATCCCTGTCCGTGGCGTCACTTGCCGGTGACGGCGCAGACTCACTGGACAGGCGTTCGATTTCGGCGCGAAACTCGTCGATGTCCTGAAAGCGCCGATAGACTGAAGCAAAGCGGATATAGGCGATCTGGTCCAGCGCCCTGAGCTGGCCCATTACCTCCTCACCGATGGCCAGCGCATTGACTTCGCGCTCGCCGCGGGCACGAAGGCGCTGTCGGATACGCTCGATGGCCGCCTCGATGTGCTCACTGGAGACCGGGCGCTTTTCCAGCGCCCGCAGCATGCCGGCACGCAGCTTGGCCGGCTCGAAGCTCTCCCGCGACCCATCGGCCTTGACGACCCGTGGCATGACCAGCTCGGCGGCCTCATGCGTCGTGAAGCGCTCGCCACAGGCCAGGCACTGGCGACGCCGACGGACCTGATCCCCATCGGCCACCAGCCGGGAATCAGTGACTCGCGTATCCTGCGCACCGCAAAAGGGGCAATGCATGACTGTTCTCTGTCCCGTCGATGAAAGGTCCGATATCCGGTGCCCGGGCATCCCCGTTTGCCCGCAGGGCATTGAACCCCCTGCATGGGCAGCGGTTTTGCGCCTGCATGACATGATCCGTGCGACAGGGATCTGTTGCGACATGTCGACGCATACACAAGCCCGATATTGTAACGTTTTACCCCGGGTTCGGAAACGCACGCCCCTGCCCGGGGCGCGAACGAGCATGATTGTTCACAAAAGGGACGCTCTGAACGCCTCCCTGTTCGACGCGACGGGAACGCCGTGACAGTGGCCGCACAGTTGAGCGCCCCTGCCTGCGGCGCTATCTTGAATCGGGCACGCCTACCGACAGAGAGCGCACATGAACATTATCTCCTGGATTTTCGCAAGCATCGCTGTGGGCATGCTGGTCAATCTGATCATCCCGCGGCGTCTGAGCGTCGGTTTTCTCGGCACGGCCGGCATGGCCGTCCTCGGCGGCGTCGTGATGGCCTTCACGGTCACGATCTTCGGGTTTGCCGCCGAGCTCGAATTCGATGTTCGAAGCCTTGTGGCCGCGGTGGTCGGAGCGCTGGGGGCCATCGCTGTCATGACGCTCTGGATGCTGCGCTACAGCAAGCGCTAGTTCGCGATAATACTTTGCAATCAGTGACATGCTGCAATACAGCCTGCTTGCCAGTTTCGGATGCCCCATCTAGTCTTGAGGGCGGCCAGGGACCGTGCGGAAAGGCAACGCCACTCTGAGGCCCGTAACCGCTTGAAAATGCAGGACCCGACAACAGCAAGGAGCAGCTGATCATGGGTATTATCGCGTGGATCATCTTTGGCCTGATCGCAGGCGCCATCGCCAAACTTCTGATGCCCGGCAAGGATCCCGGCGGCATTATCGTCACCATCATCATCGGTATCCTGGGTGCCGTGGTCGGCGGCTGGATCGGTACTGCCCTGGGCTTTGGCAGCGTCGACGGGTTCAACATCGGCAGTTTTGCCGTGGCCGTCATTGGCGCCTTGGTGCTGCTGTTTCTCTACCGCGTGGTCAAGAAATAACAGCTGCTGCAGCCCGCCGAATCAAAAACGTCGCCCCGCTGTTTGCGGGGCGACGTTTTTTTATCATGACTGCCCGGCGCGCTTGGGACGCCTATTCGGCCGTATCAATGGTTCGATCAAGGCGCCGGTCGTGACGGCTTTTCAAAAGACTGGCCACGGTCGTCACCACCAGGATGCCGACAATGACCGACAGCGACAAAACGGTCGAAATGTGCGGCACCCATTCCAGCGGCTGCCCATCGTTGATAAAGGGCAGCGTGTTTTCGACCATCGCATGCATGACCAGCTTCACGCCGATGAACCCCAGAATCAGCGACAGCCCGAAGCCCAGATACACCAGCCGGTCCAGCAGCCCCCCGAGCAGGAAATAGAGCTGCAAAAGCCCCAGCAGCGCGAAGGCGTTGGCGGTGAAGACGATGTAGGGCTCCTGCGTCAGACCGTAAATGGCCGGAATGGAGTCCAGGGCGAACAGAAGATCGGTCACCCCCAGGGTCAGCACGACCAGAAACAGCGGCGTCAGCACGCGCTTGCCGTTTTCCTTTGCCAGCAGACGCTGCTCGTGGAATTTTTCGGTGATCGGCAGGTGGCGCTGGGCAAATTTCACCAGCGCATTGGGCTCGAAATCATCAGCCCCGTCACTTTTGTGCTGCGCGCTCTCGATGGCCAGCTTGAAGGCGGTATAGAGCAGAAACAGCCCGAAGATGTAGAAGACCCAGCTGAAGCGGTTGATGGCCGCCGCGCCCACGGCGATGAAGATACCGCGCATGATCAGCGCCATGATGATGCCGATCAAAAGCGCCTTTTGCTGGTAGATTCTGGGCACCGCAAATTTGGCCATGATGATGGCAAAGACAAAGAGGTTATCGACCGACAGGCTCTTTTCGGTGATAAAGCCGGCAAAGTACTCCACGCCGCGGTCATGGCCCCACACCATCCAGAGCCCGGCGCCGAAGATGGCGGCCAGGCTGATGTAGAAGACAGACCAGAGCGCGGATTCACGCAGGGTCGGCGCATGCGGCTTGCGCACGTGCGAGAAAAAATCGAAGACAAAAACGGCTGCGAAGCCCGCAATGGTGACTTCCCAGATCCAGGCTGGAACGTTCATGCACAGTTCTCCGGCAAAGACGATTTACCGGAGGTCTCTTCCGCCCGGCGCCGGCCACATCCTTCATGGCACACCACAGGACCAGCGGCACCGGGCGACTGCCTGATGGCCACAGTCAACCGTGATGACGACACCGCTGTAGAAAAAACGCAGGCCTGATAGCAGGCACCGCGCCCCGCAGGGAATACTCCCCTCCTTCAACAGCGGCAAGTGTCAGTCAGGTTTTATATCGGCGCAAGCTGATAATTAAGTCTTAATCTTTTTTCAGACCCGATACAGTTTGAATTCCCGCGCATCACCGGCTTTGATGAAGCAATGACAACAAGACAAACCGGAGTCCTGCCATGTCCGCCGCCCCCCTGGTTACCGTCCTCTCCCGCGATGAATTTCACACTCGTGCCCGTGCCGAGCTGGCCCTGGTCTATGGCCAGCAGGCCCCCGACATCCTGCAGCGCCTGGAGGTGCTGATTGACCAGCACCAGACCGGCATCGCCTGCGAGCCGCGGCCGCTGTGGAGCGAGCAGACCCAGATGATGATCACCTACGCCGACAGCATCATCGACGATGAGGACAGCATCCCCCTCGAGGTGCTCGATCGTTTCATGCGCGAGCATCTTGAGGATACCTTCAGTGCCGTCCACATCCTGCCCTTTTTCACCTGGAGCAGCGATGACGGCTTTTCGGTCATCCACTATCGAAAGGTCAGCCCTGCTGTGGGTGACTGGCCGCAGGTCCGCCGCCTGGCCGGGCGTTTCAACCTGATGTTTGATCTGGTCATCAACCACGTCTCGCGGGAATCGCTGTGGTTCATCGACTACCTCGCCGATACCCCGCCCGGGCGTGACTACTTCATCGAACTGCCCGAGGAGACCGACGTAACCAGCGTCACCCGTCCGCGCAACACAAGACTGCTGGCGCCGGTGTCGACGCGGCGTGGCATGCGCCATGTCTGGGCGACCTTCTCCGAGGATCAGATCGATCTCAACTTTGCCAACCCCGACGTTCTCATCGAGATGGTCGGTGTTTTGCTGTACTACCTGGACCAGGGCGCGCGTCTGATCCGACTCGATGCCATTGCCTATCTGTGGAAGGAACTGGGCACAAGCTGCATTCATCTGCCCCAGACTCATGCCATCGTACGGCTGCTGCGCGCCATCATGGAACGCGTCGCCCCCGGTGCACTGCTGCTGACCGAGACCAACGTGCCGCATCAGGAAAATCTGAGCTACTTCGGCGAGGGCGATGAGGCGCACATCATCTATCAGTTCACCCTGCCGCCGCTGTTGCTGCACACCCTGACCACCGGCGATGCCGGCGCCCTGACCGAGTGGGCCGCCACCCTGCCGCCACTGCCGAGCGGCTGCACCTATCTCAACTTCACCGCCAGCCATGACGGCGTCGGCGTCCGGGCGCTCGAGGGCCTGCTGCCGCAACACGACATCGATACCCTGCTGGCGCTGATGCAGCACTTTGGCGGTTTCATCAGCATGAAGACCGGCCCGGACGGCCGGGACTCGCCCTACGAGATCAACATCACCTACTTTGACGCCCTCAAGGGCACGCGACGCGGTGCCGATGCGTGGCAGATTGCCCGCTTTATCTGCTCCCAGACCATCATGCTGGGTCTGCAGGGCATTCCGGCAGTGTATGTCCACAGCCTGCTGGCCACGCTCAACGACCACGAAGGCGTGACCCGCACCGGTCGGCTGCGCGCCATCAACCGCAAGCACTGGCAGCGCGAGGCGCTGGAGCCGCTGCTGGAGGCCTACAGCACGCCGACGCATATCGTGTTCGAGGCGCTGACGAAGCGCTTGAAGACCCGTCGTCAGGAGCCCTGCTTTCACCCCGATGCGCCACAGAAGATCATCGATCTGGGCCCGCATTTTTTTGCCTTCCTGCGCGGTCCGCTGCCCGATGGCCGACGGCTGCTGGCCGTCCACAACGTCACCGACCGCTCCCATCCCCTGAATCTGCCCGAGGCGTATGCCGGACACCGCTGGCGCGACCTGCTCGGGCGCATCGACCCCGGAAGCGACCGACCGGTGCTCAAGCCCTACCGCAGCTGCTGGCTCGTCACCGAGGACTAGTTCTAAAGTGGGGCTGCAACTACCGCTTCACCGGTCTGCAACAACCACCGCTCAGGATGCAGGGTGCCCGGTGTCGTCCGTGATCGGCCGGGCCATGACCATCGACTACCACCTGCAAGGACGCTCCCATGTCATTGTTCTCCCGTCTTCCCTCCCCCTGGAGTTTTCATCAGGACACCCAGCAGCTCAACCACGGCCTTGAGCTCGTCACGAGCTGGACCGAGCAGTGGCGCTCGCCCTTCGAATCACTGCGCACCCGTCTCGACAGCCTGCTCGACAGCGTCGGCAACAAGCTTTTCCCCGAGACGCCCACCCCGCAGCCCGACCCGCAGGAGCCGGCAGCGCCGGAGTCACTGTTGATCAGCGAATACGTCGAAGGCAGCGGCTACAACAAGGCGATCGAGCTGACCAACCGCGGCGGCAGCGATCTGTCGCTGGAAGGCTTCACGCTGTCGCTCTACTCCAACGGCAATACCGAGGCCAACGCCACGCAGGCACTGGGTGAGTACGGCAGCCTGGCGCCCGGTGAGACGCTGGTGCTGGCCAACAGTCAGGCCGATCAGACCGTGCTGGATCGCAGCGATGCCACCAGTGGCGTAACCAGCTACAACGGCAACGATGCCCTCGTTTTGACCAACGCCGAAGGCGACACGCAGGATATCGTCGGCATCGTCGGTGATGACGCGTACTTTGGCCGCGATATCACCCTGCGCCGTGACGAGGCCGTCACCGAGGGCAGCGACCGCTTCGAGGCGTCTCAATGGCAGGAGTACCCACAGGACACCGTCGACGGCCTCGGCAGTGAGGGTACCGGCAATGCCGACACGCCAGCGGACGACACCCCGGAAGAGACACCCCCGGACACCCCTGACAACAATGGAGACGACATGGATCTACCGCCCGTGGAGCTGATTTCCACCATTCAGGGCAGCGGCATGAGCAGCGAGCGCGTGGGCGATGAGGTCAGCCTCGAGGCGATCGTGACGCTGGATGCCCGCGACGGCCTGGACGGCTTTTTCCTGCAGGAAGCCGACGCCGACCGTGACGGCGACGAGACCACCTCCGAGGGCATCTTTGTCTACCTGCCCGATGACAGCAACGTCGCCGATTTCACCGTGGGTGACCGGGTCCGCCTGACCGGCACGGTCGAGCAGTACCAGGGCAAGACACAGTTGAGCGATATCGCCGCCCTGGAAGTGACCGAACGGGATCAGCCACTGCCCAGCCTCACCGAGCTGGATCTGCCCATCGATGACAAGTCGACCCTGTCCGCCTACGAAAGCATGCGGGTCAGCTTTCAGGGCGCCGACGGCGAACCGCTGACGGTGACCGACACCTATGAGCTGGGCCGCTACGGCACCGTCACGCTCTCGAGCGGCGGGCGTCTGGAGCAGTTCACCGAAGTCAACGCACCGGATCAGGCGGGCCATCAGCAGTGGCTGGACCAGCTCGAAAGCCGCTCGATCATCCTTGATGACGCCAGCAGCGTGCAGAACCCGGAGGAGATCCTGTTCGGCCGCGGGGGCGAACCGCTGTCGGCGAACAACACCCTGCGCGGCGGCGATACGCTGGACCAGGCCACCGGCGTGCTCGATTTCGCCTATCAGCAGTGGCGCATCCAGAATGACGAAGGGCTCGACTTCCAGCCCGCCAACGCGCGCCCCGACCAGCCCGACGCTCAGGCGCTGAATGATGCCCCGCTCAAGGTCGCCTCCTTCAACGTGCTGAACTATTTCGAAACGCTGGACCAGTCGGGCAATCAGATCACCACCCCCGAAGGCACCGAGCACGGCCCGCGCGGCGCCAACAGTGAGCAGGAGCTGACCCGCCAGCAGGACAAGCTGGTCAACGCCATCAATGACAGCGGGGCCGACATTGTCGGTCTCAACGAGATCGCCAACGACGGTTTCGGCGGTGACAGCTCGATCGCCGGGCTGGTCGAGGCGCTCAACGCCCGCAGTGATGCTCAGTGGGACTACATTACCCCACGCGATGACGACGGCAACGTGGTCTCCCCCGGCAGCGACGCCATTGCCGTGGGGCTGATCTATCAGCCCACGAGTGTCGCCCCCGAAGGGGAAGCGGCCATCAACACCAGCGGCGCCTTTGCCACCGGTAACCGGGCGCCCATGCTGCAGACCTTTCAGGACAACGACAGCGGCGAGACCTTCTCGATCGCGGTCAACCACTTCAAGTCCAAGGGCAGCGTCATCAACGGCGAAGAGGCGATCGGCGACGGTCAGGGCAACAACAACCCGACCCGGGTCGAAGCCGCCGAGCAGCTGGCTGCCTGGGTCGAGACCGACCCGACCGACAGCGGCAACAGCGATGTTCTGATCATCGGCGATCTCAACAGCTACGCCATGGAAGACCCTATCACCACGCTGACCGGTGAGGGCTACACGCTGCTGGATGACGACTACTCCTACAGCTATGACGGCCAGTGGGGCTCGCTGGATCACGCCCTGGCCAGTGAGTCGATGAACGATCAGGTCACCGGCGTCACCACCTGGCACATCAACGCCGATGAGCCGACGGTGCTCGACTACAACACCGAGTACAAAAGTGATGAGCAGGTCGAGTCGCTCTACGGTGACGGCCCTTTCCGCGCCTCGGACCACGACCCGATCCTCATCGGTATCGATCCGGGAGCGGATGCCCAGCCGGCTACCGGCTTCTGAGCGCTGCTTCAATGCAGACCCATAAAAAAGGGCGCCTTCGAGGCGCCCTTCCTGATGCTGTTTTTCTTGTTATCGGAGGCATTGCGTCGTTATTGTTCTGACCGGATTATTTTGATCAGGCTGTTTTGATCGTTCGACACCGGCGCCCCGGGCGGGGCCGCCGGCTCGTTGATCGATGATCAGGCCACGGCCATGTCATTGGCCTGGAGCTGGGTATCCACACCCATCACCTCGGCGCTGCCCGCGTCCGAAAACTCGAGCCCCATGGCTGTGGCCAGTCCCTGGCCGACTTCGGTGTTGTCCAGCAGTCCTTCAAAGATGTCGGCCCCCGGGCCGGAGGCGTACAGCGGCACATTTTCCGCCGTGTGATTGCCCGAGCTGAAGCTGATGCCGCCATGATCGTTGAGCGTCTGCGTCAGGGCTGCCAGGCCGGCGTCGGCATCCTCGGCCGCCAGGACCGTGGACAGTGCTTCGTCGGTAAGCATCACTTCACCGCCGGTCATCTCTGCCACGGTGTCCTGCATGATGCCGGCGGCACCGGCCTCATCACCGCTCATGCCGGCCGCTTCAATGCGAGCATTGGCCTCGTCGTACATCTGCTCGTAGGTGCCGGTGAAGTTCTGATAGATCGAGGCGTTGTTGTCCTGCGTGGACTGTGCCGACATGCCGCCGGTCTCGTGGTCCGGGGCGATAACCAGCAGCGTATCCGGGTTTTCCGCGGAGAACTGCTGGGCCGTCTTGACGGCATCTTCAAAGGCCAGCGAGTCGTTCATGGCCCAGCCGGCATCGTTGGCGTGGCCGGCCCAGTCGATCTGGCTGCCCTCGACCATCATGAAAAAGCCGTCTTCGTCCTGTGACAGCGTGTCCAGCGCGGTCTGCGTCATTTGTGCCAGCGTCGGCTGGTTGTCACCGCTTTCGCCATAGCTGGTGTCCAGGGCGTCATCGGCAAACAGGCCCAGCAGGCGATCGCCTTCAACATTGTCCAGATCGCTGGCGCTGTCGAGCAGGGTATAGCCCTGCGACTCGGCCTGGGTCAGCAGATCGGCCACGCCGGCACCGCCATCTTCCTCGGCGACAAAGTAGTCGCGTCCGCCGCCAAGCATGACATCCAGCTTGTTGTCGTCGATGTACTGCTGGGCGATCAGATGCTGATCATTGCGATCCTCGACATTGGCGCCGAATACGGCAGGCGTGGCGTGGGTGATGGTCGAAGTCGCAACGACCCCGGTGGACTTGCCGGCCGCATTGGCCAGATCGACCAGCGTGGTCAGATCGGCGCCATCCGGCGCCGTCGAAATACGACCGTTGTCGGTTTTCTGACCCGTGGCAAAGGCTGTCCCCGCGGCCGCAGAATCGGTGATCAGCGAATTGGCAGATTCCGTCTTGATGGCACCGGTCAGCATGTCCTCGGCTTCCCAGGCCGGCAGCTCTTCACCGCCCTTGAAGGTCCGAAAGGCCGTGGAATAGTCCGTACCGAAACCGTCCGGCACCATGAAGATGACATTCTGCGCCATGTCATCATTGGCCGGCACTTCCGGCTCGGGCGCTTCGGGGGACTGACCGGGCATCTCGGGCGACTGGCCGGGCATCTCGGGCGACTGGCCGGGCGTGCCGTTCTGGCCCGCCAGCACATCACTGAAGGCACTGCTCAGCTGACCCAGTGCCTGGCTATAGCCGTCCAGAACGGATTTTGTGGCATCCAGAAAGGCCGGCACCAGTGCCGGCTCGGCCGACCAGGGCATATCGTTGCCGGACCACAGGCTGGAAATCGGTGACAGGGACTGGAAGGGAGAGAACATGGCGGACGACGCATTGTTCATGGTCATCGCATTGCTGCCATAGAGTGAACCGGTGTTGCCGTACATGCCGTTGCTGTAGCCGAACATCGTCATTCTCCTGAATCGTTATGTGCCCGAAACCGGGCCATGCGCGCTTTAATGAGAGTGACCTTCTCCATGACAGGTCCGGAGGACGGGGTTTCCGGATGAAAGGGTCTGGAGTTCAAGGCCCGGGCGCTGAGCCACCCGCCCATTCATGTTCGCTCGTCACTCATGACGATTTGCCTGCAACCGGATGACCACGGCGTTTAAAGAGGCAATGATTGGCAACAGTATGTAAGTGTTTTTTACGATGACGCTTCAACACCGCTCGGCAGCGGTGTGTCATCACGCGGCGGTCCGATGATGCGTCCGATCAGGGTCATGGCGTCGGTCATGTCCTCACTGACCAGCGGCCCGGCCGCGGCCTGGAGATTGAGTCGATCCAGCAGCAGCTGACGAAAGGCATCGACATACTGGATGCGCTGGTCATAGAGATCGGCGCGGGCATCCAGCACATCGACGAGATCGCGCAGCCCCAGCGCCGCGCCGCGGTCGGCGGCCTCCAGATAGAGCTCGCTGGAACGGATCGACTGGGACAGCGCCTTCAGGCGCGAAAGATCGCCCTCGATGCTGCGATGGCGGCGCCGGATCTCCTCCATTGCCAGGCGCTTTTGCTGCTGCACGTCGGCGCTCTGGGCCTGACGGCGCAGATCGGCCTGGCGTATTCCGGCGCTGGTCGCCCCGCCCTGATACAGGTTCATGCGCGCCTGGACCACGGCCGAGCGATCCTCGCTTTCGCGATAGGGGTCGTCGCTGTTGCGATCCATCCATGACAGATTCAGCGTCACTTCGGGGTAATACCCCGCCTGACGTACGGCCTGAGCGGCGTCGGCCACGGCCAGCTGCTGTCCGGCCAGACGGACCCGAACGTTGTCACTGATGGTGGCCTCGGCGTCCTCGAGGGCCTCGGGTGCCGGCCACCGGGCCTCGGAAAGCTCCTCGAGCGCAAACCGGGTAAAGTCCGGCGTCCGGCCGGTCAGCCGCTCCAGCCGGGCGATGGCATCGGCATACTGATTGTCGGCCACGGCAAGTTCGGCCCCGGCCTGATCCAGTCGCGAGCGCGCCGCCAGCAGATCGATACGATCGCCGATACCCAGCTCATAGGCACGCTGCGCCTGCGTCACCTGCAGCTCCAGCGAGCGCTGCTTGCCGGCCAGCAGACGCTTTTGCTGAGCGTTGTAAAAGCCGTCCATATAGGCTTCGGCCGTCTCCAGCGCCAGCTGCTGCTCGGCGACGGCCAGCTGCAGCTGCGCGGCCTCTACCTGCTCGCGCGACTGGGCAAGGGTTCGCCAGCGCTCCATGGAAAACAGCGGCTGGGTGAGCTGTACCTGTGCGGTGGTATCGGTGGAGTGGCCGCGACAGCGCGCTTCAAAATCCTCCCCGCCAAACAGTTCGCCGGTACGGGGGTTCTCCTCGCAGGAGTCGGCGCCATCGGAGTAGTAGTTGTCGCTGTCGGTATAGCCCACGGAGTAGCTCAGATCGATCGAGGGCAGCAGTCCGGCCCGGGCCCGCGTCGTCTCGAGCCCGGTCGCCTCGGCGTTCAGCGTCTCGCGGCGCAGCTCGGCATCATGGTCGCGTGCGTGGGCATAAAGGGCCGGCAGGGACGGAATGATGGCCCGGGTCGAATCGGCACCGGCCCGGTCGCCGGTCGCCCGGCCGGTGTCGGCCTGTGCCGAACCATACATCGTTAGCGGTTCGAAACTCGTTGCGGTATCCGACTGCGGCGAGGCCAGCGCGGCCGCCGGCAGCCACAGTATGCCCACCAGCAGGGCCCGCAGGGTCTGATGAGAAGCACGATCTGTCATGAGCATGGATCAGTCCTGCCGCATGGCACGCGCGAGCATGTCGGTGACCGGCTGCATGACATAGCCCATCAGGGTCTTCTCGCCGGTGCGCAGCATGACCTCGGCCGGCATACCGGATAAAAGCTGCATCTCTTCATCGCTCATGCTCTCCTTCCCGGCTTCCGAGACCCGGACCCGGCCGCGGTAATAGGACTCACCGGTGGACTCATCCTGAAAGCTGTCGGCAGAGACATTGACCAGCTCCCCTTCCACCACGCTGGAGCGGCGCTGATTGAAGGCGCTGAAGCGGATCTCGGCCGGCTGGCCCACATGCACACTGTCGATGTCCTGGGCGGCGATCCGGGTCTCGATCATGAACCCTTCGGCGTTGGGCACGATGCTCATCACCGGCTTGCCGGGCTCGATCACCGCGCCGATGGTGTGGGTCTCGAGCCCCACCACGGTGCCGGCGACCGGGGCCCGCAGCTCGGTGCGGCGCATCTGATCGGACAGCGCCGTCATGCGCTCGGACGTATCACCGATATCGGACTGCGCCTGACGCAGCCCCTCGCCCACCTCCTGCTGCCAGGACTGGCGCCGCGTCTCCATGCTGACGCGATTTTCGCTGATTCGTGAGCGCAGCTGGGCGACCTGCGCCTTCGACGAGGCGTTATCCGCTTCGAGCTGCATGCGCTGACGCTCGAGTTCCCGCACGCGCTGATTATTGCCCAGTCCCTCGCGGAACAGGGCTCGGTAGTCATCGGCTTCATCGCTGAGCGAAGCGATACGACGCGCGTTGATGCGCATGGTCTGCTCCAGACCGGCGATCTGCTCGCGCAGCTGCTGGTTCTGCTCATCGAGCCCCTCGATCTCTCCCTGCAGGGTCTGGCGCCGCGAGAAAAAGAGGCTGCGCTGCACGTTCAGGATCTGCTGCAGACGCGCCTGTTCATCGGCCATATCCAGCAGTTCCCGAGGGAATTCCAGCCGGTCGAGCTGCTGCTGCTCGGCCATCAGCCGCGCCTCCTGCGCACTGGCAATGAACCAGCCGGTACGGGCAATGGCGTACTGCGAGCGCGCCTGGGTGGCGTCCAGCACCATCAGCACATCACCGGCTTCGACGTGATCACCATCGTCGACGTTGATCTGCGAGACGATGCCGCCTTCCAGATGCTGCACGGTCTTTTTGAACGACTCGACCGAGACGGTGCCGGTGGCCACAACCGCCACCGCCAGATTGGCCAGCATGGCCCAGCCGCCGAAGATGCCAAAGGCCACCAGCACGATCACGAGCCCGACGCGACGCGGGCCGCGATCGCTGGTCGGCAAGGAGGCTGTGGTCGTCGGTGAGGATGCGTCCGTTGTGCTGGTTGAGGTGCTCATTGGTTGCCTGCCGCAGCTGTCTGAGGGTCCGACGTTTCGGAGGTGCCGGAAGCCGGAGAGTTCATGGGTCGAACGGTACTCGACTTCTGTGATTGAAGATGCGCCACGACCTGGTCACGGGGGCCGAAGGCACTGACCTGCCCCTCCTTCATGACCAGCAGTCGGTCGACGGCCTTGAGCGTGGCGGGTCGATGCGAGATGACAAAGACGGTGGTTTTCATCTGACGCAGCCGCGCCAGGGCCTGAATCAGGGCGCGCTCGCCGCTGTCGTCCAGGTTGGCGTTGGGCTCATCCAGTACCACCATGACCGGGCGGCCATAGAGGGCGCGCGCCAGCCCGATACGCTGGCGCTGGCCGCCGGAGAGCGCCCCGCCGCCGGAGGAGATCGGCGTGTCATAGCCTTGCGGCTGCTGCAGGATCATGTCGTGAACGCCCGCCATGCGGGCGGCTTCCACCACCTTCTCGGCATCAACCTCGCCCAGACGAGCGATATTCTCGCTGATGGTGCCGTCAAAAAGCTCGATGTCCTGCGGCAGATAGCCGATATGAGGGCCCAGCTCCTCGCGCGGCCACTGGGCCACATCCACGCCATCCAGCCGCACGGTGCCTACCTGGGTGGGCCAGATGCCCAGCAGCACCCGCGCCAGGGTCGATTTCCCCGACGCGCTGGGACCGATAATGCCCACCTGCTCGCCTCGCGCCAGCGTGAAATTGATGCCGCGCAGGGTCGGCAGACGCACACCCGGCGGAGCCGCCGAGACACCTTCCACGCGGATATCGCCCTGGGGGGCGGGCAGGGACATGCGCTCGCTGTCGGCCGGCACTTCGTCCAGCAGGGCGGTGAGACGCTGGTGCGCCGAACGGGCCCCAACAAAACCCTTCCAGGCATTGATCATCTGATCGATGGGCGCCAGCGCTCGCCCCATCAGGATGGAGCCCGCGATCATCATGCCGGGCGTGATGCTGTCCTGCAGGACCAGCCAGGCTCCCAGCCCCAGAATCAGGGACTGAAAGGCCAGACGCAGCACCTTGGAGAGATTGGCCAGCGTCCCCGAGCGGTCGCTGGCCTGCGACTGGCGAACCAGATAGTCGTGATGGCGCTGCGCCCAGCGCGACTGGATGCCGGACACCATGCCCATGGCATGCAGGACCTCGGCATTGCGCAGGTTGGCATTGGCCAGCTCCTGGGCCTGAATCTGTTCGGTGCCGGCCTCGGCCAGCAGCCGGCGCGTGGCGCGCTCGTTGGCCAGCGCCAGCGCCAGCAGTACCAGCCCCGCCACAACAGCGAAGACACCAAACCAGACATTGAAGAGAAAGAGCACGCCGATGTAGATCGGTATCCAGGGGGCATCGAAAAAGGCAAACAGCCCGTTGCCGGTGAGAAACTGGCGAAGCGTGGTGAGATCGTTCAAGGGCTGCGCCGTCTGCTGGCCCGAGCGCAGCAGGCTGCGGCGAAACATGGCGCGGTAGATGCGCGTATTGGTCAGCGTTTCCAGCCGGTTGCCGGTCCGCACCAGGATACGCGAGCGCACCAGCTCGAGACCGCCCATGACCAGAAACAGAAATACCACGATCAGTGTCAGCATGATCAGAGTGTCGACACTGCGGGTGGTGATGACCCGGTCATAGACCTGCAGCATGTAAAGCGGCGGCACCAGCATCAAGAGATTGATGCCCATGCTGAATCCTCCTACCGACACAAACGAGCGTCGACAGGCCTTCAGCGCCAGTGCCAGATCATTGGACGTTCCTGCTGCTGCCATGAAAAACCTCTAATGCCCGGGCGGGTGACCTGGGTATCGTGGGCAGCAGGTATGACAGAACCATGACAGCCCCCGAGTCCCCCTGACACTATCGCGTTTTAAAATGTAACGTTAATCGGTATGCCCATGGACCGGCCCCGCCAGGGCGAGGGCCGGTTTCCAGACGCCATGGCGCTACACATCGCCGCGGTTGTCGGCTTCCACGGCGTCATACATGCGCTCGAGCATATCGGGAAAGGCGGACTGCACCCGGCTCCAGCTCGGGATGAAGGGCTTGTCGCGGGGGCTATCCAGAAAGGCAACGCCGGCATCCATGATGCTCTGGGCGAAGAGCTCCACGGCCTGCTCCTCGCTGTGGCGATCGACTCTGAGACCATTCATCATCGCATCATGGTAGTAGTTCTCGATGATATCGAGGGCGGTTCGGTAGTAAGTCGCCTTGAGCGTTCGAAAGTGCGCCTCGTTCATGGTGACGCCAAGCGTGGCCAGCTTGCGATACAGCGCCTTGGCGATGTCGGTGCTCATGCGATAGAGCCCGGTGGAGGCGTCTTCCGGCGACAGCGGCTGATGCTTGTGATCGTAGTTGTCGGCGATATCCACCTGACACAGGCGCTTGGTCGAGTAGTTGCGGTGGACTTCGGAGAGCACGCCGATCTCGAGCCCCCAGTCGCTGGGAATGCGAATGTCGTTCAACACATCGGCGCGCATGGCGAACTCACCCGATAGCGGGTAGCGATAGCTGTCGAGATAGTTCAGATAGTCCAGCGGCCCGTGGATCCGCTTCAGTGCGCGCAGCAGCGGCGTCACCATCAGCCGCCCGACACGCCCGTTGAGCTTGCCCTCGGCGATGCGGGCGTAATAGCCCTTGCAGAACTCGTAGTTGAAGTGCGGATTGGCGACCGGATAGAGCAGCCGCGCCAGCATCGAGCGGTCGTAGGTGGTGATGTCGCAGTCATGCAGCGCGATCGCCTCGGTGCGGCCTGATGAGATGGCGTATCCCGAGCAGAACCACACATTGCGCCCCTTGCCCGGTGCCTGCGGCGACAGCGATTCGGCGGCCAGCGCGTCATCCAGCGCCTTCAGACGCGGGCCGTCGTTCCAGAGAATACGATGGCGCTGGGGCAGGCGGGAGAAGAACTCCCGGGCATGGAGAAACTGATCCCGGTTGGCCCGGTCCAGCCCGATGATGATTTCGCTGAGGTAATCGACCTGCGAGATCTGGTCGATGATGCGCGTAAGCGCCGGACCTTCCAGTTCGGAATAAAGCGAGGGCAGGATCAGCCCCATTGGGCGGCGCTTCGAAAAACCCGCCAGCTCCGCCTCCAGCGCTTCCAGCGGGCGCCGCGTGAGATTGTGGAAGTTGGTGATGATGCCGTTCTGGTAAAAATCGCTCATGGCGTCTCTCCCCTGTCGCTGTCAGCCCAGCCAGTGATCAAGACCCTCCGACCAGCCCGCCGGACCCTTTTGTGTTGTTGTATAGAGCTGAACAGTATCCGCGATGTGGATGTCGAGGTTATGCTCGCCGCGAATCAGCACCGCCCGATCGACGCTTTCCAGCATCGCCACATCGTTGGGGCCATCCCCCAGCCCCACCGTCAGGGGGCGCTGTCCCTTGAGCAGATGATAGCGATCCACCAGCCAGGCGATGGCACGCCCCTTGCTGGTGTTATCCCCCAGCACGTGATAAAAGCGCCCGCCCCGGCTCAGCGACAGCCCGGCGCCGATCAGCAGCCGCTGAAAACGCTCGAGCGCCTCATCGCTGTCTTCCCAGATCAGTGGCTCGGAGGCGTCTCGAAGGTGGGCCAGCTCGGCATCCGGCGCCTTCAGGCCGGTATGCTCGGCCACTTCCTCGATACTGAAATCCCCGAACCCGCGGAACCGGAATCGCTCGGTGTTTCTGACGGCCTCCAGGACGCTGCGAATGCGGCGATAGGACTCTCCCAGCACGATATCCGCCCAGCCCCGCTCGTCGGGCGTTTCATCCAGACACCAGAAGGCCGGTAGATAAATGGCGGCGCCGTTTTCGGTGATAAACGGCGCACCGAGCCCCAGCGCCTGATGCAGCACCATGACCTCGGCCGCCGTCTTGCTGGTGTTGATGATCAGCGGCACGGACCGCGCCTTGAGACGCTTAAGCCAGGCCATGGCGGGGGTGTAATCGTAAGTGACATGGTCCAGCAGAGACCCGTCCAGGTCCGTAAACACCAGCAGCGGCGATTGTGGCGTGGTTGTCATGGCATCCGCTCTATAAGAAAAGGCCGTTATTGGCGACAGGGGTCGTCAGAATAGCCTCTTTGGATACCGGCACACCATACGCTGCCGGAACGACTCGAAGGGTTGGCGCGTGACATCAGGGGGCGCTGCCACGGCACGGGCCGCATTCGAGTGACAGCGCCTCAAACACAAAGGGCCCATCGCAATCAAGCGATGGGCCCCTTGCTGTCCCCCGGGCAACGGCGGTGTGGCCTCAGCGACGAGCGGATTCTGTCAGCCGGCGTGCCTTCAGGAGCACTGCTGCGGATCAGGATAATTGATGTTGCCACCGCCACTACCGCTGCCGTGACCGCTGTCCTGGTGATAGCCGGAGTGGCCACCGCTGCTGCCACTGTCGCGGTTGCCGTTCCACCATGCAACAGTCCCGCCCAGAAATAGAATGATAAGAAGTGCAATGGTTGCCTGACTCATTTTCCCTGTCTCCACCGTCGGTGCGGTAAATGTGAACGAGGGAAAGATGACGCAACACAAGGTAACAATATGTGCAGATTTGCGGGCTAATCATCAAAATAAGCCAGCAGTATCAAGGGGTTTATCAGGTGCTTTAACCGGTTTATGCCAAAAGATATCCGGCCGTTTCATACTCCTCGATCAACAAAGGAATGAGAGATTTTTGAGCCATTCCACACCAATGACTGACGATGATGCTGAAAGAATGATGCCACTGGTCACCCGACAACCAGTCATCAGGATAACGCCCTGATGCCAAAGGCTGTTTTCCGAGAACGCCACCACGTCATCAGCAGGGGCTTTTGAAGGCGTGATACGTTCCCGAAAAATTTCCACTGCCCTGAGGAGGTCGGCCACGCCGGAAACGCGGTCATGGGCCCTGAATGGCACAGTATTCACCAAAGCGTCATCTGTCTGACGCCGTGACGTCATCTCGAGAGGTCATCCTGCGTGGCAATATCCCACGCAGGAGAGCCTTCATGACTTCCTTGTTGATGACGATGGCAGTAGCAATGGTGGTCTGGTGTGGTATCAGCCTGTGGCTGGCCAGCCGCTTCGGGCGCGCCGTGAAGACCCGGCAGCGTGTCATGGGCGATGAACACGCCCTGATCATCATGGGCGCTGCCAAGCCACGCTCGAATACCGACAGCGCCAACGATGATGACTATGACGTCTCGGCGATGCGCAGTCTTTGAGCATGATAGTCAGATGGGCCGCCCTTTGATGTTGATGTACGGCGCTTTTTTAAAGCAAAGAGATCATCCCTGATAAAAGCGCTTAAGCGGCTTGTACCAGGCGATAAAAAACGGCACCCGGAGGGTGCCGTTTTCGAAGGCTGACTGAACACTATAGGGACATTGCTCGAGCTATTTCAATGCCTTCAATCAGAACACGATGGCACCTTTGACGCAGCAAGATCGACATAATCAACTCGGCATTTCGTACAGTCGTTTCAGCACATGGGCCACCCACTCTTGCGCCTTCTCTTCGCTTGACGCTTCGGCGTAGCAGCGCAGCTCTGGCGCATTACCAGAGGAGCGCAAATGAATAATGTCGCCACCTTCCAGAGTCACACGCAGCCCATCCGTCACATCCATTGTACTGATTGCTTCACCCAGGCCCAGGGTGTCACACATTTCCTGCGGATGAATTTCCCAGCGAGCGATCATTGATCGGCTACGTTCAACGGGAAATTCCTTTAATCGATCACTGGCAGTATAACGCGCTGGCAAACCGGCCACGAGCGCTGATAGCGGCTGTTGGTGGCGTGACGCAGCTACCATCAGGGTCAGAGCTGGTAACAGCGCATCGCGGGTCGGTAGCGCCACCATTTGGCAATCACCTTTTTTAAGGCTAGTCCCCAGCAGAAATCCGCCATTGGCCTCAAAGCCGGCCACCCGCTCGTACCGAGCAGACAGCTGGGCCATGCCTGCAAGAACATATGGAGAACCGATACGGGTACGTGTTACCTCATCAAAGGCCCCGCAGCCTTCGATAGCGGTATTGCAGCTTGCCGGTACGGCCAGCGCCTGGATCTGAAGCTCGCGAGCGCAAAGCAGCCCCAGAATATCACCACGCAGCCACTCACCCCGCTCATCGGCCAATAGCGGCCGATCACCATCACCATCCGTGGTCAGCAGAGCATCCAGCCGGTGCTCACGGGCCCACAGGCGCGCCTGTAGGCGGTCTTCTTCGCCGACCGCTTCCGTATCTACCGGTACGAACTGTTCGCTGCGGCCCAACACGATCACTTCAGCGCCCAGCGCTTCGAGCACCTGCCCATTGAGATCACGTCCGGCAGCAGAGTGTTGATAAAGCCCCACTCGCTTGCCAGTCAGTGGTTTACCTTCAAACCAGTCAATGTAGCGCGCGGTATAGTGAGTGCGTGCCTCGTCTTTTTCTGGTTCCCTGGTAATGCCATCCGGTTCGGGAAGCTCTGCTGTTACTTCAAGAATCGCCTGTTCATCCTGCTTGGTAATTTCCCCCTGCGGTCGGTAAAACTTGATGCCGTTGCGGTCGAAGGGAATATGGCTACCGGTGATCATGATGGCGGGAATGCCATCGGCCATCGACTGCAATGCCAGTGCCGGCGTGGGCAAAATGCCGTAATCGGTGACTTCGAACCCCATACTACGTGCCGCCGCCGTACAAGCTGCCGCCATGGCCGGGCTGCTCGGACGTCGATCAAATCCGATGGGCACTTTCGAAGCGCCTTCCTGCTCACGCATCAGGGTCAAAAACGCAGCTGTAAATGCCGCGCAGACTTCATCAGTGAAATCTTCCACAAGACCGCGGGCACCGCTGGTGCCAAAGGCTATATTTGAATTTTGTAAAATTAAATCGACCTGCATTCTATAAAGCCCAGCCCTTAAAACATTCGGCACCGAGCACCTTATGCTCAGCACGGTTCTATCCACTAATAGGCATTCTTGCCAACAAACCCTTTGATAAAGGTCAGGAGAATAATCTTTAAATCGAGCCCAAGCGACCAGTTATCGATATACCAGAGATCATGCTGAACGCGCTTCTGCATTTTCTCCAGAGTATCCGTTTCGCCACGAAGGCCACTGACCTGCGCCCAGCCAGTAATACCGGGCTTTACCTTGTGGCGCTGCATATAGGACTGCACCAGCTCCTTGTAATGCTCATTGTGAGCCAGCGCATGCGGCCTTGGTCCCACAATCGACATACGGCCCTGCAGGACATTGTAAAATTGCGGCAGCTCGTCCAAAGACGTGCGGCGCAAAAAGGCGCCTATCAAGGTAAGACGACTATCTCCTTTTCTCGCTTGAGTCACCTGATCATTATTTTCCTTATGGACTTTCATCGAGCGAAACTTGTACACCTTGAAACGCTTTCCGTTGAAACCGGTACGATACTGTTTGAACAGTATGGGCCCCGGTGACGAGTATTTAACGGCAATAGCAATGAAGATGCAGACCGGTAATGCCAGAACGGACAGGATCGTCCCAAGAACAATATCTTCCAGTCGCTTGATGAGACGCGCGCCACCCGCCATGGGGCTAACGCTCAGGTCGATGCTATACAGCCCCACTATTTCGCTGACACGATGATTAAGTAGTGGCAGATCAGAAAGCTCCGGGAAAAAACGAATCTCCACCGTCTGATAACGCAACGCATACATCAGGCTCTGAACCACACTCCCCATGCTCAATGGCATACAGATCCAGACTTCACTACAGCCAGATTGCGCAACGCGACGTGATATACAGGCCAGGTTTTCTGAATCGGTATCACTGCTTAAACGATGTACGCCAGCCACGGAATAACCGACGACCTGCTGAGCACGCATATGACGTGTAATGCTTAATAAAGTCGCCCCGGGACCAACCATGAAAACATGGCGTCGATGGCGGCCACGCAGCCTGTATCGGGCCAGTATATTTCTGGCAGCCCAACGCACGCCCATGGCAATGACAAGTGAAAATGCCATGGTCATTACCAGCCATAAGCGGGAATAGCGCTCGGCGACGTGAACGAAATAGATGATAGAGGTGGCAAAAACCGTCACGCCGCCCCAGACCAGCATCAGCTTGAAAAGAATGTCGTACAGGCTGCGAGTACGCCAGCGTCTATAGGCATCCGCTGAGCTGTTCAGCATCAACGATAAAAGAGTGATGACGGTCAGCGCCCAAAAGTAGCGCTCTTCAACATCCCAGTGACCAAATCGATAGAAATAAGCGGCCATACCGCCCGCTAAAATTGCGACGGCATCGAGCACCATTGCCAACAGTGGCAGTGGTGCTCGTTCAATTAATAGTGCGCCTTTGTTAGCCACAACCCCGATTACCTCACAACACTATTGACGCCCGTACAGATCCTCGAAGCGCACAATATCATCTTCCCCCAGATAGGCGCCCGACTGCACTTCGATAAGCTCCAACGGGATTTTTCCCGGATTCGCCATGAAATGGGTCGCGCCCAAAGGGATGTAAACGGACTCGTTTTCGGCCACCAGCCGTTCCTCACCGTTGATACCCACCAGTGCAGTCCCAGAAACAACGACCCAGTGCTCCGAGCGGTGATGATGCATCTGCACTGAAAGCTTTTGGCCGGGGTTCACCGTAATACGCTTGACCTGATAACGCGCTTCGCAATCGATCGCATCGTATTTTCCCCAGGGCCGATACACTTCGCGATGCTGGGATACCTCCTTGCGGCCCTCGGCCTTGAGCCTCTCCACAAGCGTCTTGACCTCCTGAGCATTGTCACGGCTCGCGACCAGTACAGCATCCTTGGTTTCTACCACCATGATGTTATCCAGCCCCACCAGGCTCACAAGGCGGCTTTGGGAATAGGCCAGACAGTTGCTGCTTTGATGGATGGCCACATCGCCATGACTGACGTTACCGGCCTCATCCTTGTCGTTGACCTCCCAGACGGCCGACCAGCTACCGACATCGCTCCAGCCGGCCTCCATGGGCACTACCACGGCGCTATCGGTATGTTCCATCACCGCATAATCAATGGATTCCGACGGGCAAGTTTCAAACGCAGCCGCATCAATGCGCAGAAAATCCATGTCAGAGCTGACATGAGCCATGCTACGCTGACAGGCTTCAAGAATATCCGGTCGGTATTTACCCAGTTCTTCCAGATAACGGCTGGCCCTGAACATGAACATGCCGCTGTTCCAGTAATAGCCCCCTTCCTCAAGATAGCGCTGCGCTGTTACCTCATCAGGCTTTTCCACGAAAGACTGTACGGGGGCATAGCCCTGTGTCCCGCCTTCGCCGGCCTTGACATAGCCATAGCCGGTTTCCGGATACGTCGGCTTTATACCGAAAGTGACCAAGCACCCTTCTTCAGCCGCCAATTGAGCCTTGAGCACAGCCTCCTGAAAAGCAGCAACGTCGTCCATGTAATGATCCGCTGCCAGAACCAGTAAAACGGGATCCTCACCGTTGGCCATACTTTCCATAGCGGCAAGGGCGATAGCTGGCGCCGTATTACGTCCAAAAGGCTCCAATAAAATACCGCTGTGCTGCGTACCCATCACACGTAGCTGCTCAGCCGCCAAAAAACGATGCTCTTCATTACAGATTAGTAACGCCGGCTGATGCTCTATCTCCTCCAGGCGTTTAATGGTCTGCTGCAGCATGGACCTCCCATCATCCGTCAGAGCAATAAACTGCTTCGGGTAATGAGGCCGTGAGAGCGGCCATAAACGCGAGCCGGAGCCACCTGCCATAATGATGGGCAACATATCTATATATCCTGTTTTAAAAACCGCGCTGGTTGCAAAGATCTTTGTAATGCGTATCGATAAGCACTTTGAATTCACGTTGAAAACGCTCTGTTGAAAAGCGTTCTGCATTCTTCCTTATGGTCTCATGAGACCATGGTTCCTGACGCGCTTCAAAGGTAGACACCGCATCACAGATAGAAATTGCTGTTTGTTCATGTAGAAAAGTACCTGTTTGACCTTCAACCACTGTTTCCAGAGAACCACCGCGTCCATAAGCAATCACTGGCGTACCACAGGCCTGAACTTCAACAGGCATAATGCCGAAATCTTCTTCAGCAGCAAAAACGAAAGCTTTTGCACGCGACATGTGCCCCTTGAGCACATCAAAATTCTGGTATCCCATCAGGGTGACATTACTGCCAGCCTTTGCACGAATACTCTCCATTTGAGGGCCATCGCCAATAACAACAAGCGTTTTATCTGGCATTTGACTAAAGGCTTCGACGATAAGATCGACCCTTTTATAGGGAACCAACCGAGAAGCTGCTAGATAAAAGTCTTCCTTATTCTGATTTACTTGAAAATCATCAATAGCAACATTTGGGTAAATTACGCTGGCCTTACGCCCATAGACCTTATTAATTCGACGCGCGATATACTTCGAATTGGCAATAAAGACATCTACGCCATTTGACGTGCGTACATCCCACAACCTGATTCGGTGAAGCAACCACCTGGCAACCCAACTTTTAATGCCTTTCGACATACCTGCTTCTCGCAAGTACTGGTGTTGAAAATCCCAAGCATACCGAATGGGGGAATGGCAATAGCAGACATGTAGCTGATCAGGCCCTGTAATGACACCCTTGGCTACTGCATGCGAACTGGAAATGACGACATCATAGGATGAAAGATCCAGTTGCTCGATAGCCAACGGCATTAAAGGCAAATACTTTTGGTACCACTTTTTAGCCTTGGGAAGTTTTGATATAAAAGTTTCATACACTTTGAAATTGTTTATCTTTGAGTTTTTCATACCCTTGGCATCATATACTGTCGTATAAATATCTGCTTGAGGGTAAATCTCTATTATCGCCTCAATTACTCGTTCGGCACCTGCATATGCAGTCAACCAATCCGCAACTACTGCAACTTTCATGGCTCTATTCTCTTGAAAAGATTCTCATATGCTTTTGCTGACTCTTCCCATCTCATGGATTTTGCAATAGCGATTCCTTTTCGAGAGAAATCCTCACGCCTCGATTCATTTTCAAGCATAAATTCTAATGAACCTTTGATATCTGAAATATTTTTTGGATCGACCATTATGCCAGCTTCAGCAGCAAACTCTTCCATCGGGCTATTTATAGAAGTTATAACAGGCGTACCGCTGGCCATCGCTTCTAAAACCGGCAGACCAAATCCTTCATAAATAGATGGATATACAAAAACCTGCGCATGCCTGTACAATAGAATTAGCTCTTCGTCACTTACGTAACCGGTGAAAACAACACCTCTATCGTTTGAACCAATATCATCCTGATTGAAATTTTTGCCTCTTTCGCCGACAAAAACCAAGGTAACATCAGGATACCTTTCTTTTATATCCTGCCATGCTTCTAGCAAAACACTTTGGTTTTTCCTTGCATCAAAACTTCCAACACATAAAACATAATTATCCAAAAAATAAAATCGACTCTGAACAATTGATATCGTTTGCTTGGCATAAAACGACTCAGATACTCCATTCGGTATAATTTCGATGGACTCATGAGGTATACCCAAGCAGATGACCATTCTTTCTTTAGAAAAATGAGAAACCGTAGTAAATTGCTTAACGGTATTTTTCATTTTAGACCATACAAAATTATAATACTGCGCAAACTTTTTATTGTACCATTCAGGGTGTTCAAGAACTCCTACATCGTGAATGCATACGACCTGATTTTTATGGCTGATTGGTCCTATATTGCATGGTGAGAATAGAAGGTCGTTTTTTTTAATTTTTGCGGGTAGCGCAAATTGTTCCCAAGCAATCCCGTACCATCTGTTATGGTAAGCAGGAACAAACTCTTCATAAGGTTGTTCAAACCTATCAATTAATTCCTTTGCTGTCCGCTGAACGCCTGTCAAGCGCTGAGACTTAAATTTAGAGTTAATAACCAGCATCAGTTAATACCCCTTTATTATTGTGCATATATTTTCTGCAAGAAAACAAAAGGCCTGTTATTAACATAATTGGCAAAACCTGTGACGGCGTTGTAAGTCTATGTTCTGTTAGAGAAGAGAACAAAACAATCAGCCATGATAGCTCCAATGCTTTTGAAATATAAACCGGCCTAACCTTTAAAACAATGCTATGAATAACCAAAGAAAAAATTAAAACTATTATAATGCCTACCAATCCCATTTCTGCCGCAAAATTTAAGAAACTGTTATGCGCATGAGATGATGTATGCCTTACGTTACCGCTAGAGTAAACATTATTAAATTCTAAGCTAGAGTTAAATTTATAGGGTTCGTAGGGACGATCATCATAACTACCAAACCCATATCCTATATATGGGTTTCTATAAAACAAATCTATTGCGCGAGGCCAAAGCGTGCCCATCCTTATTAGGATAGTATTAACATTTTCACGCTCCAACACGCCAAAATTCATGTATTGAGAAGCATTATTATAATTTTTTATCTCAACACTTGGCTCATCTCCGGGATAATATTGAGAACGAGGAATCATGCTATGAGCATACATGCCTATTGCGAACGAAAAAAACAAGCAAGAAAATATTGTTAAATATATTCTAAACTCTCTTTTTTTTACCAAACTCATGACTAGAGCTGCAGCTATGACAGCTAATATAGTGCCTCTAGACTCAGTAGATATAAAACAGACTAGAGCGAAAAACATTATGGCAAAGTAAAATTTATTCTTTTTTTCACTCCAAAAAAAGAAAGATAACGATAATATCAATGCCAAAAATCCACCGGCTGCATTATGTGACTTAAACAACATACTATATTCGCTTGGTCCCACATTAAAGACACCAGTTCCCCACAAAACGAAAGTAAAAACTGCAACTGCGCATGACCATATTAAAAATTTATTGATCACTTTAACAGGGTTGAAATTAAAATCAACAACTAAAAAAAATAACATGGCGCTATAAGTAACAAAAACATTGCCATCTCTTCTATAAAAATCATAGTTGTATATTTGCTTGTAATAATACATAGCAGAAAAAACAAAGATAATCGCTAGCAAAGAAAACATAATTTTAAAGCACTTGTCTGTACACTCCTTTTTATTCAAAAAATAAAATGGAATAGCGGCGATTAAAATATCAGGTAAGGCTACCAGAGGAATCAAATTAGTAACCGAAGAAAAAATACCTATGAGAATAACAGCCAATGCAAAACATTCGAACTTTCTATTTTCGGAACAAATTAAGTAATACATATATTTTCCCAAACAACCTTGATTTAGAAAATTACAATGTTCCCAAACTAGTTTTTAAGTAATCTTCACCTTTTTCTCTAAAATTTTTTTTTTGATTATCAAAGTTATTAATACCCACTTCTATATCAATGACTTCTAAATCGCTAATCAAGTTTTTTCCAATTGAAAAAAAATCAACCGTAGCGCTAAACTTTTTTTCTCTATATTTAGTAAGTATTGTTTTGAAATCTTTATTGAAAATAATTGAAAAAACGGTTCCATGAAACATGCTTGTTATTATTTTTTCTGCATGCTTTATATAACCAAGCCATTCAAAAGGATCCGCATCTAATATATTATAATCTGCTACATCCTGCTTAAAGCCTATCGATATTATTTTTTGGTTTTTGGTTTTAGCTTCCTTTAATATTTTGGCCGCGGCTTCACCTTTAAATTTAAATGGTGCATATAGAAGAATGTAATTTTCAAACGGCGATATTTTGACGTAAGGCTCATGATCGATTAAAAATGTTGGATCTGGAACTACAGGTGGCTCTGCTCCCAACAGCTCTTTAATAATAGCTTTTGAATTATAATCTCTTACAGCTATATGGGAAAAATCTCGCAAAAGCTCTTTTACGTTTTCAAGGTTTGAGTCATTTAGATCTGTGCTGCCAAAACTAGGAGCATAAGCTATTTTTTTAGAATCTATATTTTTACCAAAATAAGTCAAATCTGTTTTTAATGCAGCATTGTTAATATTCCATATTTCATCGCTGCCGAAAAACACCGCATCATAATCTCTGTTTATTTTTTGGGGACTTAGTGTTAAAGGACCTAAATCCAGATATTCTTTATGGAACTTCAGAAACTTCTTTATTTTTCTTATGTTAGCACTAATATCGCCATCTTTTTTTGCATAATGCACGAATTCTTTTATATAAAAAGCTGCATTTTTATAATTAATTACCTCGCATTCAACGCCTAAACCTTCTATAGCTTTTTTCAATGAAAAAACTTGCATGAAAGCCCCATAGTTAAAGCCATCATGGAACGTAATAATACCTACCTTTTTCATATTTACTCTATCTCATTCAAAATTGTTTGATATGTCATAGTTAAGTCGCGACATTTCACCTGATCAAGGTCGATCATTTCAGAATGTTTAAACTTTAAAAACAAGGGATGATAGCCTTTAACGCCTGTCCAATTATCGTCCTTTACTTCTGTAAGATCTATACTTTTCAGAGATGGCTTATACTCTGTCACTAATGCTTCATTTTCATTACTAGGCATGCATCCTTCGGGCATTGTAACAATAATATCTGGCAAGATGTCGAAATTTGAAGAAGGGGATGCATTATAGAAACTTTGTTTCGGGTAAAAAGTTAACCCTACTCTTTGGGCTTCATCATCCTTGTTCAAACAGGAAATAATTTCATTAACCCAAAACTCTTTTCGATCTGCGGGAACACTTCCCCCAAACCTGTCGACATCATTTATGTAGTATCCATAACCTGCGCCCATCTGAGTTACATTAAAAGCAACGCTTTTTTTATGATCAAACGGAACTATACTTTGATAGCTTTTTTTAACAGCATTGCTTTTTTTTATCCATTTTCGAAAACCATACGGTATCAAATGCCTTTTCTTTTTTAAATACGCAGCTACTTTTTTATTACTTTTTCCCTCTTTCTGGAATCCATGCTTTTTTAAAAGACTGTTCAAATTAACGCTTTTTGAATAGGTTTTTATACTATGATCGGATACAAATAAAGCTTTTTCTGGCTTAACACTACTGAAAAGCTTTTCAACTTGCTCATCAAAAAACCGGTAAAACCCTTTTATCTCTTTTACTAGAATTTCATTGAAAGGCTCAGAAGAACCTTTCATATGCTTTTCAACATCAGAGATGGCTAAATATTCTATTACTACTGGAGCCCGAAATACGATAAAGCCAAAGTCAACGGGATTTTGCTCGTATAATGCAATGTATCCTTCTACTCTCTTCCTAACCATTTCCTTGAGCCTTTCGATCAATTTCGGAATATCGAAAAGCTTTTCTTCCCACAGCAAGGAAGGCACACGTTCATCCAAGATGTATCCTAGATCGTTCAAAACTTTTGCAGTGGCTTTGGGATAACATAATTCTTCAGGCACATTATCCTTTATTTGAGCTCCTCCACCGCCTCCCGAGATAAAGAAACCGTTAATTTCCGGCGTTGGGTAAGTTGTCGGCACATTCATGATTCCTACTGAAAAATTGCGGTCGTTTAAAACCTTCCAGATAGGAATAATATTTTTATCAAGATTGTTTAAATTAAAACTTTTGGACCATTCCATATTACCTTTTGCTACAGGCCTTTCGTAGTAACCACCGCTACTACATGCATGTTGTCCTGTATAAATTTCTACCCATCCACGACTAATCAAGTCTTCATGTAATTCTTCCTTTTCTCCAGTTTCGAGCATCTTTTTCATAAATGGCATTTCATATTTTTCTATTAACTCTTCGCTAGCACCGTCAATGCCAATGACAAAATATTTCATGATAAACCTTTTATTTAGACAACATTTTTTTTGAGATCAGCGGTATTGGCCAAATACCCAAATTTCGACGCACAAAGAAAAGGGTTACAACATTTTGTATTATCAACGTCGACATGGCACCTACTGCTGTACCGTTAAAACCCATGATTGGAGTCAATAAAACAATCATTATCAAGCCGATAAGACTGCAGACAAGGGCAATGTTTTTCATGACTTTTTCGTTTCCAGTCATATTGAGTAAATAGCCTACCGAACCTGTCGATACGTTAATCAAATGTCCTATCGCTAAAAGTCTCAGAGCGAGAGCGCCGTTTTCAAACTGCTCTCCGAAAATACTCAAAACCAGATCAGGTCTAATCATGCACAACAGGCTGATAGGTGCTGTTGTTATAAACCCGATAAATGCACTGTATTTTGCCAGCTTTTCCAAGCTTGAATAATTGCCTTCGTAATATAATTTTGCAAAACGAGGTGGAAAAACGGCATTAATTACGATCAAAGAAAAACTTATTAAAACGGCTATTCTTTCAACATTTCGATATATGCCAATTCCCGCATTATCAAGAAAATAAGCAGCGATCAAAACGCTAACCACAGTATTTATAAACGTTGAGAATCGCAATATAAAAAAAGAACCTGACACTTTACCAAATTCTTTTCTTTGCTCTTTTTTCAAAGAAACATTTAAATTGTTCCATGGGAGAGAGCGTGCCATTAAAAAACCGATTAGCATCGTTATCCATGATGCAGCAACAAAAGCGATCGATGCTTCCCATAAGCCATCCTCAATCGGTAAAAAATGAACAACTGTAACGATAATTGCACAAATTAGAGAAACAAAGCCGTTTTCTAAAAAACAAGAACTTGCTGGCTTTCCCATCCCTTTCATTAACCCTGCAAACAAGTATGCACTAGTAAAAGCTGGTATCGAAAGACAAAAGAATGGCAGTATGCTA
Organism: Kushneria sp. AK178; assembly: GCF_053903105.1. Lineage (NCBI taxonomy): Bacteria > Pseudomonadati > Pseudomonadota > Gammaproteobacteria > Oceanospirillales > Halomonadaceae > Kushneria > Kushneria sp. AK178. The sequence continues at coordinate 2,623,764 of NZ_CP096381.1, forward strand.
ACTAATTCTGCACCTGAAAATAAAAAACTTATTTTTTCTCTAAATAAAAATAGGGTAATCGCAAACAATGAGCTCCAAACAAGAACTTTTATCAAAGCAAATTTAAAATAAGCTCGACAATGAACTCCTGTCGGATCTTTCCCAATAAACCTGATTAAGGACTCATCCATTCCATACCTGGTGACTATGGAGCTACCCAGTACGATACTTTGAGCTAACGCGAATACGCCAACACCACTCGGGCCATAAAGCCTTGCAAGCAAAACACCTAATATCAATCCGCCCAAGGCTGCTATGCCTCTTGCAGCAAAAGTTTTAGCAAGCGATAACAAAAGTTCGTTTTTCGTACTGATCAACACTTTTTATTCCCTGTATCACCTTGCTTTGCCGAAATTGTATTCCTAATGAGAAAAGCCACGCGCTAGGCGTGGCTTTTTAGAAAATTAGCAAAATTAACAGATCATGAATAGACCGGCAGCTTTTCGCAGACTTTGGCGACCCGGCTCTTCACTGTATTTTCCGCCTCAGTGCTGTCACCCTTTTGCATGGCATCGAGGATGTCACAGATCCAGCCGGCGAGCTCGCGACACTCGTCTTCTCCGAAGCCACGTGTGGTCACGGCAGAGGTGCCGATACGCAGACCGGACGTCACGAACGGGCTCTGCGGGTCGCCCGGTACGGCGTTCTTGTTGACCGTAATATGGGCGCGACCAAGTGCGGCATCGGCGTCCTTGCCGGTCAGACCCTGCTTGACCAGCGAGAGCAGGAACAGGTGGTCTTCCGTACCGCCGGAGACCACATCAAAGCCACGCTCCATGAACACGCCGGCCATGACCCTGGCATTCTTGACGACCTGCTGCTGGTAGGCCTTGAAATCGGGCTCCAGCGCTTCCTTGAAGCAGACGGCCTTGCCGGCGATGGCGTGCATCAGCGGCCCGCCCTGCACGCCCGGGAAGATAGCAGCGTTAAGCTTCTTGTAGAGATCGGCATCGCCGAAGGCGGAGAGAATCAGGCCGCTGCGCGGGCCGCGCAGGGTCTTGTGGGTCGTCGTGGTGACCACATGGGCATGCGGCAGCGGGCTGGGGTACACGCCTGCTGCGACCAGACCCGCGATGTGGGCCATATCGACCAGAAACCAGGCACCCACTTCGTCAGCGATCTCGCGGAAACGCGCCCAGTCGATGATTTGCGAATAGGCCGAGAAGCCGGCGATGATCATTTTCGGCTGGTGCTCGCGGGCCAGACGTGCGACCTCGTCGTAGTCGATCAGGCCCTGATCGTTGAGCCCGTACTGCACGGCGTTGTAGTGCTTGCCGGAAAAGTTGGGTTTGGCACCGTGGGTCAGGTGGCCACCGGCATCCAGGCTCATGCCCAGTACGGTATCGCCCGGCTTGACCAGTGCCTGGAAAACGGCGCTGTTGGCCTGAGAGCCGGCATGAGGCTGGACATTGGCATAGTCGCAGTCAAACAGCTCGCAGGCGCGGGCAATGGCGAGCTCTTCGACCTGGTCGACGAATTCGCAGCCGCCGTAGTAGCGCTTGCCGGGATAGCCTTCGGCATACTTGTTGGTCAGCTGAGAGCCCTGGGCGATCAGTACGCGCGGACTGGTGTAGTTCTCGGAGGCGATCAGCTCGATGTGATCTTCCTGACGGGCGTTTTCCTGTTGCATGGCCTGCCAGAGCACATCGTCATAGCCGGCAATGGTCATATCGCGTGTGAACATGAACTTCCTCGGTACCATAGGGTGGATAACGCACCGGACGGGCTGGACAGGCGCGCGGATGAAGAAAAAACATTGCTTGTCATCATACACAACGCTTTTTTTGCTTTCACTTGAAACGCGGCCATGTTGAACCTGAGAGCGACATCCTTCGACAAGAGTTTTTAGAAAATCCCTTCTCGACATTCTGTCAAAGTCTTAAGCGTTTCGTTATATTGCGCCGGCAGTTATTAAACTCTTCTCAATCAGGTCGCAGCATGGTCGATACGTCCTCCCTACCCATATGGTCCCACAGTGCGACGACTCGCTGGTGCCACCGCATTGGTATTGCCGCGCTGTTGCTTTACATGTTTACCTGGGTATTGAGTCTGGATGTCTCGCGCTCCCTCGAACCCCTTCTAATGCTGGTCTATCTGATTGCCCTGTCGGCTCAGCCACGGCGTCTACGAACCTTTCGCGATCCGTTATGGCTGATCCTTGTGCTCTGGCTGTTACTGCAGCTGATTACCCTGCCCCCGGCCATGGCCATGTTTCCGGACTATGCAGGCGATCAGATCAAGAGTATGCGGGGACTGACCAAGGTATTTTTGATCCTGCCCATCGCCTGGCTGATGGCCGGCAGTACACGGATTGCGCTATGGACACTGGGCGCACTGATCCTTGGCATGATGGTGGGATCGCTATTGACCGGAGAGACACCAGCGACACTCGTCCAGTATATCGAGGCAGGTACCCGCCCTACACTGGGCTTCAAGAACTGGCAGCATGCTGGCGTGTGCGCGGGCATCATCCTGATTTCCCAGGCCTGTTTTGGCTGGCGTTTTTTCATGCAGACCGCTGTCTGGTCGTTCTGGAAACGTTGGCTGGCAAGGACCCTATTTGCAGTGGTAGCCCTCTGGGCGCTGATGGCCTGGGCGATTACCATGACCCGCTCGGCTTGGCTAGGTATTGGTGTAGTGATTCTTGTCGCATTTTCAAGCTTGCTGATGTTACTGGCTCAGGGCCGTCTAAATACGGCGCAAGCCAAAAAACGGATCATCTGGACGCTTTGTGCCAGCGCTCTGCTGGGGCTGTTGCTGGGGCTATTTTTTGGTCCAGAGATCGTATCTCGCATTTTCGCTGAACATGATGTAATACTGGAAATACTCGAAGGTGATCTGTCCAGTGTTCCCTATTCCAGCATTGGTTTTCGTATCCATGCCTGGCACTATGCACTTCAGCTGGTCGCCGAACAGCCCTGGTTTGGCTGGGGACCCAAGAGCCACATTCCTCTGCTGCTACAGAGCACCAACCCGGTCGAAAATACAACACTTGGCGCTATCGCAACGCATGCAAACCTGACTCACTTCCACAGCAGCTATGTCACGGTTCTGGTGGCCAATGGAATTACCGGCTTTATGGTGTTTCTGACAACGGTTGTGGTGATCGCCGTGGCTGCCTTTCGCAGCTGGCGGCGTGGTGATATGCCCAGCGATGTCATGATCTTTCTAGCGCTGTTTTTTATCTTCTGGGCCATCGTCAATCTGTTTGAAAGCTATATGGCGTACCGCACCGGGGTTTATGTCATCGGCGCCGTGGGCAGCATGGCCTACACCTACAGCATGCGACGCCGCCTTGCCTGCCACACGCAGCTCTCTTCTCAACCCCCGAGCTGAGGTATCGACCAAAAAAACGGCAGCCTCATGGGCTGCCGTTTTTTATAGGTCATCGAGCCGGTGTTTATACCGAAATACCTTCGGCCGTCTGGGAGGCCGTGGTCCTGACCGACTGCCGGGACGGCTGGTTCAGGTCGATATGTTCCGGGAAACCGATCTTGCGCCCCAGTTCGACATCGGCGCTGACCGGGTCGAGCACGAACTCCCCGGCCACGGGAGTAAAGGTCAGTTCGCCGACATAGAAGTGCTCGCCGACCACAAAGAAGTCCACGCGGCAGAAACTGAACGGCTCGGCGAGCGCTTTCGCCACCCGGACCATCTCGTCAAGACACGCCGGCGCCTTGAGATCATCGCCCTGCAGGGGTTTGAAGCCGCGGCGGTTGAACGGGGCAATCTCCCAGTCTTCGGTGAAGAACTGGCAGCGAATGTCGGTAAAGCGCCCGGCAATCAGCTGAATATAGACTTCCTGCTCGTCACCGTTGTTGAGCACCAGCACCTTGTAATCGGCCGGTACTTCTCCATCGACCAGCAGCGCCTTTTCAATCACCAGCTGCGGCTTGATATCACGGTAGTGCTTTTCACGGTGCAGACCGGCGTAGTCATAGTTCAACCACTGATTGGCCTCGCAGGCCAGCTGGAACATGTCCGTGTGCCAGGGCTTTTTGACCACATGGACCTGGCCGGCGCTGTGATTGGCCTTGATCACGAACGGCTCTTTGATACGGCTTAACTCGCGCTCCGTAATCGTGTCGTACACGCCGATAAAGGGCACCAGATACTGCGAGCCTGCTCGTTCCGTCACATAGTCGCGGACGGCCACTTTATCCGCCAGACGTGAAAAGGCAGGGTCCGGATAGCGCATGCGATAGAAGATCTTTTCGCTGACCCTTTCCGGGGCGCTGAAATTACAAAAGCGTCCATGGAGACGCAGGTAATTCAGATTAAAATAAATGATGTCCGGCATCTTCTTGAACAGCTGATAGATCAGGCTTCGCAGCTTTTTCATGCTTCCTACCCCTGGTGATCTCAACGCTAATGACGACGACCCGTCCGGGCGTCATGGCATATCGTCATCCCTGCCCTTGTGTATCGGCCCGGACGAATTGACGGTGTCAGACCAGCCGACAAAATCTCGATGCCCTGTTGACTAAAAAAGCCGGGTCTTGACGAGGGAAGCGTGCTAAGCGGGAAAAATGTATCCATGGGCTTCGGTGCCTGCTATGCAGAAGCGTCTTTTTCAGCACCGGGAGAGTGCACTCATGCCCCAAAACAGGGCAGTCCGAGACTCATCTGGTATTTTATTCGCAGCAAAAGAATGACTCTGACGCGCGCTTGATACAAAAGCATCAGCGGCTTTCATCAGCTGTTTTGCGGGACATTAATCTGCTCTGTGGCGCATGAATCGCCATACCGGCGGGATTGGAAGGCAACCAGTAGAGTGGACCGCCGGCACGGCCCTGGTTGGTGGGAAGGCGATGAGAGAGGCGATAATCTTCTTTCGCAAACGTGCTGAAGGCCTGAACACTGCCGGCCGGCGATGCGCCGAAGTACCGGCCGGGGGCAGGATACCCGGCCGGCGGGCAAGGGATTATCCCTCGCCCAGCAGTTTCAGGCTCTCCATCGGCGCCTGGCGACGCAGCGGTGTGCTGAGCAGGTAGCCGATGCCGCCGATCAGAAGGGCCCCGCCCAGCGGCATGACAAGCCATATGCTTAGGTGCACTCGTACATCGAGATCCAGCCAGACGCCGTACAGCAGCGCACTGGCCCCTTCCGCCAGCATCGCGCCCAGCAGACCGCTGGAGAAGCCGAGCCAGCCGAACTCTGCCAGCTGTGTCCGTACCAGCCGTCGATCGCCGGCGCCAAACACCCGCAGCAGCGCCCACTCATGGGCGCGTGCCGGGCGGGTGGCCGTCAGCGCGGCATAGAGCACGGCCACGCCGGCCAGCAGCACGAACAGCAGCACCAGCTCCACGGCCCGGGAGACCTGGCGCAGCAGATCACGCACCTGCTGCAGGATGGCATCGATATCCAGCAGCGAGACCGAGGGATATTGCTGAACCAGCGGCCCCAGCGCCTGCTGCTCATCGGTGGGAAGATGAAAGGCAGTAATGAAACTGTGGCTGAAGCGCTCGAGCGGCCCGGGCGGAAAGATCACGAAGAAGTTGGGCTGAAACGACTCCCACTCCACGTGGCGCAGGCTGGTAATTTCGGCGGCCACCTCACGCCCGCCGATGTCGAAGGTCAGCCGGTCGCCGATGTCGAGCGACAGATCCTGCGCCATGCTTTCCGCCACCGACACACCCACCGGACCATCACGGTCAGCCGATCCATCGCCCTGCCCGTCGTCATCCTGAAACCACGTGCCCTCGGTGAGGGTGTTGTTGTCGGGCATGGTCTCCGACCAGGTCAGGTTGATTTCGCGGCGCAGATTGCCGTCGTTGCGGGCCGCTTCGGGCACCGCGTCACGAGCGGTGACGCCGTTGATCTCGACCAGCCGGCCGCGGACGAGGGGATAGACCGCCGAGCGGCTCTCGGTAATCTCATCCAGTGCGCTGATAAAGCCGTCGCGCTGGCTGGGCTGAATGTTGATGGCGAACTGATTGGGGGCATCCGATGGCAGCTTCGACTGCCAGTCATCGATCAGATCGGTGCGCACCAGCGCGATCAGCGCCATCAGGGCAAAGGTGACGGCAAAGGCCAGAATCTGGCCGATGCTGGACCGGCGCCGCCGCGCCAGCTGTCGACTGCCCATGCGCCAGTGCTGCGGCAGCAGTCTTGCCCCCGCCAGCAGCAGCGACAGCATCCCCTGCGCCACGACCCACAGCACGACCAGCGCCACGAGCCCGCCGATCAGCAGCCCGATCGAGAGCCAAAAATCGCCGCTATAGAGCCAGAGCAGCGCGCCGAACATGAGACTGGCACAGGCGATGATGACCCAGCCGGCGGCCGGCAGCGGCGCCAGTTCGCGACGCAGCACCTTGAGCGCACTGACCTGCTTGAGGCGCAGCAGCGTCGGGCCGGCAAAGCCGATCAGAATCGCCACGGCCGTCAGCATGCCCAGCAGCAGCGGCAGCACACCCGGTGGCGGCAGCTCCAGCGGCAGAAACTGCACCAGCAGGCGCAACAGGGCCCACTGGCCGACCAGCCCCAGCACGGCGCCTGATGCGGCAGCGGTGAGGGCCAGCAGGGCCAGCTGCGCGGCGAAGATGCGCGACAGCTGTTGCTGGCTGGCGCCAAAGCAGCGCATCAATGCCGCAGTATCCAGATGGCGGTCAACGTAGCGGCGGGTGGCCATCGCCACCGCCACCCCGGCCAGCAGCACGGCGGCCAGCCCCGACAGGCTCAGATACTGCTGGGAGCGCTCCAGCGCCCGCCCGATGCGCGGGCTGTCCTCGCGCACGTCGATGACGCGAATGCCGCGGTCCTGCCACGCCTCCAGCTGGTCATCCAGCGAGCTCACCGCCTCCGGCGGGCCGGCGGCCAGCAGCCGCCAGGTCAGGCGGGCGCCGGGGGCGATCAGCCCCGAGCGCTCCAGATCCGGAATATTGATCATGATCCGCGGATTGAAGCTGGCCAGGCCCACATCCTGATCCGGCTCCTCGAGAATCCAGCCACTGATCCGGAACGGCTCATCGCCCAGCGTGACAGAATCGCCCAGCGTCAGTCCCAGGGCACTGCCCAGCCGCGGCTCGATCCAGACGGTGTGCCGCTCCGGCAGCCGGGTGGTGGTCTCGGCGCCATCACCGAAATCGACCTGAAAGCTGCCGTACAGCGGATAGGCCGGCGCCACCCCCTTGAGACTGGCCAGCTGGAAGCGATCATCGGCGCCGGCCATCGACACCGTATTGACCTGGCGCGCCGTGGTCATGCCGGCGTCTTCCAGGGTATCCAGTACCTCGGTGTCGAACGGGTTGCCCTGTACCAGTACCAGATCACCGCCGAGCAGCTGCCCGGACTGGCGCTCCAGCGCGCTGCCGATGCGATCCAGAAAGAAGCCGATCATGGTGGTGGCCGCCACCGCCAGCACCAGGGCCAGAAAGAGCGCGCGCACATCCGCGGCGCGCAGATCACGCTTGAGCCCGGTCGCCCCCAGGCGCAGCGTATGAAACGCGCCGGCCAGCGGCTGACGGCGGGCAGCGGTCGATCGGTCATTCATCAGTGATCGGCTCCATCGGGGGCATGAGAGGCCGCAGGCGTATTGATGCGCTCGTGCAATTGCCCGTCATCAAGCGTCAGGGTACGATCACAGCGCGCCGCCAGCTGCGGGTCGTGAGTAACCAGCACCAGAGTGGTGCCGGACTCGCGATTGAGCGTAAAGAGCAGCTCCGCGATCCGGTCTCCCGTGGCGCGATCAAGATTGCCGGTCGGCTCATCGGCAAACACCAGCGCCGGGTTGGTCACGAAGGCACGGGCGATCGCCACCCGCTGCTGCTCGCCGCCGGAAAGCTGTTTGGGCAGGTGCTGGATGCGCTCGTCAAGCCCCACCCGCGCCAGCCACTGCCGTGCCTGGTCGGTATCGATGCCGGTCTCGCTCAGCTCCAGCGGCAGCAGCACGTTTTCCAGCGCCGTCAGCGTGGGCAGCAGCTGAAAGTTCTGAAACACGAAGCCGACCTGGCCGGCCCGCAGCCGGGCGCGCCCGTCTTCATCCAGCGATGACAGCGACGTGCCGAACAGGGAGAGCTCGCCCCGGGTGAGCGTGTCCAGTCCCGCCAGCAGGGCCAGCAGGGTGGATTTGCCCGCCCCCGAGCTGCCGACGATCGCCACGCTTTCGCCGGCATGAATCGCCAGATCCAGACCCTGTAGAATGGTGAGCCGGCCCGAGCCGCTATCGACGGTCTTTTCAAGCTGGCGCGCCGTCAGTATCGGTGTTCTATCCTTTGGATGAGCGCTTCGTGCCTGGTCGCCCCGAGGGCGCGTGTCCTGCCCGGGGTGCTCAACGTTCTGTTTTCTGGCTTCTGGAGTCGACATCTTGCGCTACCTGAATTGGATGAATGTGTCATGCCGCATCGGCTCGAGCGCCCGACGCCCATTGATGATGCTGCTGGTGATGCTGGCCGCGGCCCTGCAGCCGGTGCATGCCGATACCCTCATGGTACTGGGTGACAGCTTGAGCGCCGCCCGCGGTATCGACCGCGACGAGGGCTGGGTCAATCTGATGCGTCAGCGACTGGACGCCGAGGCGCCGGGCGAGCATACGGTCATCAACGCCAGTATCAGTGGCGACACCACGGCCGGCGGTCTCGAACGGCTGCCCGAGGCGCTCGAGACCCACCATCCCGATATCGTGCTGCTGGAGCTGGGCGGCAACGATGGCCTGCAGGGGCTGCCACCGGAGCGCATGCAGGATAACCTGGCGCAAATGATCGAGAAGAGCCAGGCCAGCGGCGCCCGTGTTGCCCTGCTGGGCATCATGATTCCGCCCAACTACGGCCAGGCCTATACGAAGGCGTTTGCCGACGTGTTCCCGGCGCTGGCCGACGAGTACGAGGTACCGCTGGTGCCCTTTATCCTCGACGGCGTGGCGCTCAACGAGGCGCTGATGCAGGATGACCGCATTCACCCGAACGCTCAGGGCCAGCCCATCATCCTCGACAATATCTGGCCGACGGTAACCGCCATGCTCGATGAAGCATCGTCGGGCGACACGGCCCATGCCAGCGGTCATTAAGTAGTGGTTCAAGCACGGCGGCCGCGCCGCCGTGTCCCTTGTCCCGTATATTTCGCAACCCGATTCATGGTGACACCGCCGTCATGACCCCTGCGTCTCTCTCCTCCTTTGTCGCGGCCTATCGTCTGGATGGTCAGGGCAGCGGCACACCCCTGGCCCCCGAGGACCTGTCACGCGTCTGGCATCACGATCCGGCGCAGCTCTGGATGCATCTGGACTTTACCCATCAGGATGTCGACCACTTTCTCGGCACCGTTGCCGCCCTCGACGAGGACATCATCGAGGCGCTGACGGAAGAGGACACGCGCCCGCGCGTGGCCGTTTTCAAGGGTGGCAGAATCACGACCCTGCGCGGCATCAACCTGAACCCCGGGGCCGACCCCGACGATCTGGTGTCGCTGCGGGTCTGGCTGACCGACAACCGCCTGATCACCGTGCGCCGGCGGCCGCTGCAGTCGATCACCCGGGTGCGCACCTATCTGGATGCCGGTGAAGGCGCCCGCAACGTGGGCGAGCTGCTGGCCGGCATGGCCGATACACTGGTCGATCGCGTCGGGGAGTTGACCCATCAGCTGGATGACGCGCTGGGGGAGCTGGAGGAACGTCAGGCCGACCGGGAGGCCGCCACCATCACCAACGAGGCGCTGACCGATATTCGCCAGCCCCTGATCACGCTGCGCCGCTTCATGGAGCCGCAGTATCACTGCCTGATGCGGCTGGCGGAGGATGACATCTTCGACGAGACCGCCCGGTTGTGGCTGCGCGAGGCGGCCAACCAGCTCTACCGCTATGTCGAGGACTTTCGCGCCATGCAGGAGCGCGCCCTGATCCTGCAGGAGCAGATCTGGAACTCGCACAACGAGCGGCTTAACGAGCGCATGTATCTGCTGGCGATCATCACCGCCGTATTCCTGCCCCTGACCTTTCTGACCGGGCTTTTGGGGATCAACGTCGGCGGCATCCCCGGTGCCGACAGCCCGGCAGGCTTTATCGTGGTAGTGCTGCTGTCGATGCTGGTAGGCGCCGGCGTCATGGCGCTTTTGAAAAAATGGCGCTGGTGGTAGCGCACAAGGCGTCAGCGGTCGAGATGCCCCAGATCACGCTCGGGATCGAGCCGGTCGCGCACCCGGCGCTTGAGCTCCTTGATATCGGGGAAGCCGCCATCGCGCTTGCGCTCCCAGATCACCTCCGGCGTGGCCTCGTCACCGGTCATGACCACGACCTCGAAGTGGCCGCCGTGGCTCGGCGCCAGTGCCACCTGCTCCAGACTCTCGCCAAAGGTGGACAACAGCTCCTGGGCGTACCATCCGGCACGCAGAAGCCACTGGCATCCGGTGCAGTAGTGAATGACAACCTTCATGACGTCTCCTTTCGATCATTACCGCCGGCGGAATGCCGGCCCTGCCGCTCGTTGATACAGATTACATTGAGCAACAGAAAACCTTAAAAAAACTGGTTTGCCATTAGCTTGTCTAATAAACCCCCGCCGGCAGTCCATTTTTACTACTCATTGTGCTGGCATCGCCCCGGCTGGACTTCCTATCATGTCACTTTATCTTTCATGACCGAAAAGTCGCTACCTGCACATCAGGGCAGCATTTTCATTTGAGGAAGCATCGATCATGCAAACACAGCGGATGATCAGCCCCGAGCTGCTCGAACGTGTCGTCAACGCCTCGGGTGACGGTATTGTCGTGGCAGAACAGGAAGGCAACGAAAACATCCTGATCTACGTCAACAGCGGCTTTGAAGCGCTGACCGGTTATAGCGCCGATGAAATTCTCTATCGGGACTGCCGCTTTCTGCAAAACGGCGACAATCAACAGCCCGGTCTTGACCGCATTCGCGACGCCCTCAAGGAGGGCCACACCTGTCGCGAAATCATCCGCAACTACAAAAAGGACGGTTCGCTGTTCTGGAATGAACTCTCCATTACGCCCGTTCATGATGAAGAGGACCAGCTGCTCTATTTCATCGGCGTCCAGAAGGATGTGACCCGGCTGGTCGAGGCGCAGCAGGAGCTCGAGCGTCTGCGCGCGCGCGTCGAAGAGATGTCCTGAGTCACATTTGTCGCAGAGTTTCAACGATATCCGTCGAGGCCCGCCATGTGCGGGTCTCGCTGTTTTTTCCAGAGCGGATGCCGTGTCAGGAATCGCTTGCCGGAAAAGTAAAAACCACTTGCCCACCCCGTCAAACGGCGTTATATAGCCCTTTTTTGCAGCTGAGGGCAGCCGCCATGAGTACCGAGCTGTATGAAGAAGCCTACAATGCGCCGGAAGCAGTCAACGACGACGCCTGGACCCTCCCCGGGCGTCCCGCCAGGGGGGCGCTCTGCGCGCGCCGACGCGTCGAAGCACTGCTGGAAGAGCGCCGTCTCGCGCGCGATCTGAGCGATGACTGGGCCGCGTGGGACGAGGAGGAGTAGCCTCGCCTGCCACGCCCTTCTCCCCCTGCAGGGCGCCCGTGTGGCGCCCTGCGCGTTCTTGACCGTCATGAGGTGTCTCGCCCGGTGCTGGCCGTGGCCTGCCCTGATCACTATCATCACGGTACTGGCAGACGATTGCCTCTGGTACCCTGCCCATCACCACCCAATACGAGGCTGAATCCATCCCCATGGCGCAATACGTATATACCATGAATCGGGTGGGCAAGACCGTGCCCCCCAAGCGTGACATCCTCAAGGATATTTCCCTGTCGTTCTTCCCCGGCGCCAAGATCGGCGTGCTCGGGCTTAACGGTTCGGGCAAGTCATCACTGCTGCGAATCATGGCGGGCGTCGATCAGGATTACCACGGCGAGGCCCGGGCCATGCCCAACCTTAACGTGGGCTACCTGCCGCAGGAGCCGGAGCTCGACGACAGCAAGACGGTCCGCGAAACCGTCGAGGAAGCGCTGGCCGAAATTACCGACGCGCAGGCCAGACTCGATGCGGTCTATGCCGCCTATGCCGAGCCGGACGCCGACTTTGACGCCCTGGCCGCGGAGCAGGCCCGCCTCGAGAATCTGATCGAGGCCAGCGACGCCCACAACCTGGAGCGCAAGCTGGAAGTGGCCGCCGAGGCGCTGCGCCTGCCGCCCTGGGACGCCCGCGTCGAGCACCTCTCCGGCGGTGAGCGCCGCCGTGTCGCCCTGTGCCGGCTGCTGCTGTCCGGCCCCGACATGCTGCTGCTCGACGAGCCGACCAACCACCTGGACGCCGAGTCCGTGGCCTGGCTGGAGCGCTTTCTGACCGAATTCAGCGGCACCGTGGTGGCGGTCACCCACGACCGCTACTTCCTCGATAACGCCGCCGGCTGGATTCTCGAGCTCGACCGCGGCCAGGGCATTCCCTGGGAAGGCAACTACTCCACCTGGCTCGAGGCCAAGGAGAAGCGCCTGGAGCAGGAGGCCAAGCAGGAGGCCTCGCGTCAGAAGGCGATCAAGCAGGAGCTCGAGTGGGTGCGTCAGAATCCCAAGGGGCGTCAGGCCAAGAACAAGGCACGCCTCGACCGCTTTGACGAGCTGCAGTCCGGCGACTTCCAGAAGCGCAACGAGACCAACGAGATCTACATTCCGCCGGGACCGCGTCTGGGCGACAAGGTCATCGAACTGCACAACGTCACCAAGCGCTTTGGCGACAAGGTACTGATCGATGATCTGTCGATGTCCGTCCCGCCGGGTGCCATCGTGGGCATCGTGGGCGGCAACGGCGCCGGCAAGTCGACCCTGTTTCGCATGATCGCCGGTCAGGAGCAGCCCGACAGCGGTGAGGTGGTGCTCGGCGATACCGTCGATGTTGCCTATGTCGAGCAACTGCGCGAAGCGATGGACGATCGCCAGACCGTCTGGGAAGCCGTCTCCGGCGGCCAGGACATGCTCAACATCAACGGCTACGAGGTCTCCTCGCGCGCCTATGTGGGTCGTTTCAACTTCAAGGGCAACGACCAGCAGAAGTATCTCAAGGACCTTTCCGGCGGGGAGCGCGGGCGTCTGCAGCTGGCGCAGACCCTCAAGCAGGGCGCCAACGTGCTGCTGCTCGATGAGCCCTCCAACGACCTGGACATCGAGACCCTGCGCGCCCTGGAAGAAGCGCTGCTGGCCTTCCCGGGCTGCGCTTTGGTCATCAGCCACGACCGCTGGTTCCTGGACCGCGTGGCCACCCATATTCTGGCCTACGAAGGCGAGTCGCACATCGAGTTTTTCGAGGGCAACTACACCGAATATGAGGCGGACTACCACAAGCGTGTGGGCAGCGACACGCCCAAACGCGTGAAGTACAAGCGCATCGACGCCTGATCCGGGCCACGCGCTGCACCATCAAAAAGGGCCACCCTGTCGGGGTGGCCCTTTTTTGTCCTGCTGCCTGCGACGCTAGTCGTAGAAGGACGCTTCTCCTTCCGGGCGGGTCTTGAAGCGTCGATGCAGCCAGAGGTACTGCTCGGGATGCTTGCGAATGGCGGTCTCGATGAAGGCGTTGACCTGGGTGGCGTCGGCGACCTCATCGCCGCTGGGGAAGTTTTCCAGCGCCGGCAGGTACTCGAGCGTGTAGGTGCGATTGTCCGGGTTGCGATGAAACATCAGCGGCATGACCGGCGCGCCGGTCATGCGCGCGATCTTGGAGGTCAGCCGGATCGAGGCGGCATCAATGCCGAAAAAGGGCGCGAAGACGCTCGCTTCGCGGCCGAAGTCCTGGTCCGGCGAGTACCACACCGCATGCCCCCCCTTGATGCGCCGCACCACGCCGCGCAGATCATGGCGATCGATGGCCGCGCCGAAGATGCCGCGCCGCGCCTTCGTCATGAAACGCTCGAACAGCGGGTTGTTGTGCGGGCGATAGACCACGTCGGCATCGAAAAACAGCGAGTGCAGCGCCCCGCCCAGATCCAGCGTCGAGAAGTGAATACCGATGATCAGTACGCCCTTCCCCTGCGCTTTCGCCGCTTCCATGTGCTCGGTGCCCTTGAAGCTGACCCGGTGGCGCAGATGTTCGGGGTCACGACACCAGCCGGTGGCGGTTTCCAGAATGCCGATACCGTTGGCGTGAAAGGTGCGCCGCACCAGTCTTGCCAGCTCGCGCTCATCGAGCTCGGGAAAGCACAGCCGCAGGTTGGTCTCGGTGATGTGGCGACGGCGCTTGACGAAGCGCCAGACCAGCTCACCGATGGCGGTGCCGATCCACAGCTTGAGCCGCCAGGGCAGAAAGGCGCCCGCGCGCATCAGACCGATCGCGCACCAGGTCGGCCAGTAGCGCGGGTGAGCGAAGGACTCGGGATATTCGTGACGTTTGCGTTTGCTCATCAATCAGCCTGTATCACTTCCTTGTCTGTCGACGCGATGGCACATCGCCTCGCGGCCGCCAGACGCTCATCGGCCATTCCGGCAGAGGCACCGCCCCGCCCTCAGGGGCCGGCGAATTCCGCTCAGGAGGGCGTGCCGGCGGCCGACATCGGATCGTTCGAGGATACTGTCGGGTCGCTGCCCGGATGATAACGGCGCGGCACCCGCGGCAGTATACCGGTCAACAGCGTATAGGCGATGGTATCGCACCACTGCGCGACTTCGCTGACCTCGAGCACGGCACCACTGGCGTCGCGCCCCCACAGGGTCACGCGTGAGCCGATCGCCGCCCCGGGGATATCGGTGATATCCACCGTCAGCATGTCCATCGACACACGCCCGGCAAGGGCAGCGCGCTGGCCGTCCACCAGCACCGGCGTGCCCTCCCGGGCGTGACGATCATAACCATCGCCGTAGCCGCAGGCCACCACACCGACCCGCGTGGGTCGATCGGTCACGTGACGCGCGCCATAGCCGATGGGCTCGCCGGCGGAGAGCTCGCGCACGGCGATGATCCGGCTTTCCAGCGTCATGACAGGCTGCAGCGTCCGGCTGATCTCATCATGGCGTGCCTGTTCGGGGGCAAGCGGGTTGACGCCGTAGAGCATGACGCCCGGCCGTACCCAGTCATGGTGGGCTGCCGGCGCGCTCAGGGTGGCCGGCGAGTTGGCGAAGCAGCCGGGCAGCTCGAGGCGATGGCGCAGGGTCTGGATCGTCTCCAGCTGCGCGGCGAGAAGCGGGCTGTCCGGGGTGTCGGCAGTGGCAAAATGGGTCATCAGCAGCGTCTGCCCGATGCCGGCGTGCGAGCGCAGACGGCGGCAGACATCTTCGACCTCGTCAGGGGCAAACCCCAGCCGGTGCATGCCGCTGTCGCACTTGATCAGTACGGTGATCCGGTGCTGCGGCCAGTGCTCGAGCCGGCTCAGCAGCGCATCCACCTGCCAGGGCGTGTGCAGCACGCTCCAGTAGCCGCCGGTGATGATCTCATCAAGCTCGGCGGCCTCGAAAAAGCCCTCCAGCAGCACGATCGGACACGTCATGCCGGCCTGGCGCAGCGCCTGCCCCTCTTCCAGACAGGCTACCGCCATGGCCGGTGCCAGACCCTGCAGCGCATGGGCGCACGCGGCGGCGCCGTGACCGTAGGCATTGGCCTTGAGTACGGCCATGGCCCGGGCCCCGGGCGCATGGCGGCACGCCTGACGGTAGTTGTGACGCAGCGCATCCAGATCAATATGCGCCGTCAGCGGCCTCATGCGATCGATCCCCGTACCAGGAAATGGAACTCAGTAGCCGGTGTTGCCGGGCATGTCACGACCCGGGCCGCCGCGACCCAGACCACCGCGACCCAGGCCGTTGAGGCCGTTGTTGTCCGGCATGGCGGTGCGATTGGGCGGCGGCAGCTCGCGCTGGCCACTGCGCCCCTGACTGCCTTCCAGCGGGCTGGGCCCGTTCATGCCGGGGTCCGGCTGATCATCGCCGATCCCCAGCCCCGTCGTCCCCTGCGACCGAAAGTTCAGCGACACGGCCTGGTCGGCACGCAGCCAGCTGTTGAGCACTTCCAGGGTGTCGACATCCAGAATACCGGCCTCCTGACGCAGGCTCAGCATGTTGAGGACGTAGTCGTAGCGCGCGTCGGCGTAGTTGGAGATCGCGGTAAAGAGATTCTGCTGGGCCTGCAGCACATCGACGATGTTACGCGTGCCGACTTCATAGCCGTTGCGCGTGGCTTCCAGCGCGCTGCGGTTGGATTCGATGGAGCGCTGCTGTGCCTGCACGCTCAATACGTTGTTGAGCGCCCGGGAGTAGTAGGAGCGCACCTGCTGAACAGCCGTGCGCAGCTGCGACTCCTGCTGATACTGGGTCTGTTCCAGCGAGTACGTACTCTGACGCACCTGGGCGCTGGTCGAACCGCCGGTGTAGATGGGGACGGTCGCTTCCAGCCCGAGCTGATTTCGCTCGTTGTGACCGCTCAGATTCTGGCTGCTGTCACCGTAACTGTAGTTGGCGAAGGCGGACAGCGTCGGCAGGTGCCCCGAACGCGAGGTATCGAGATTGGCGCGCGCCACGTCGACACCGGCACGCGCGGCCAGCAGGTCCAGATTCCGGCTGGAGGCCATCTCGACCCACGCCTGCTGGCTGGCCGGCGTCGGGCGCTCGATGGGCATGTCGTCGGCCAGGCCATCGATGCTGGGATACTGCTTGCCGGTCAGCTGCTCGAGCGCTTCGAAATTGACCTGCAGCGTGCTCTCCTGGGAGATGCGCTGCGAGCGGGTCAGATCATAGGAGGCCTGGGCTTCATAGACATCGGTGGCCGCCACGATGCCGACATCGAACTGCTGGCGCACCTGCTCGAGCTGGCGCTCGATGGCCTGCTCTTCGGCGCGCAGGGTATCAAGCTGCTCCTTGGCGCGCAGCACATCGAAATAGGCCTGGGCCACGTTATAGAGCAGCTGCTGGCGATCCGCACGCAGGTTCAGGGCTTCCTGAGCGGTCTGGCGCTTCGAGGCTTCCAGCTGATACCAGTTGGTGGCATCAAACAGGGCCTGGGTGGCCTGCACCTGCACTGAAGTATCGGTATAGTGATTGTCGCCGCCCGGGCCACCGCCTTCGGTTCCATCACCTCCCGCGGCTCCCCCGCCGGAGGTAATATTGCTGCGCGTGACGCTGCCGCTGGCGCTGACCTGAGGCAGCAGATCGCCCCGCTCGATATCCTCGCCGGCCTGGACGCTGCTGTAATTGGACCTTGAAGCGGCAAGGTCGGCATTGTTGACCAGCGCATCGCGCGCGATGGTCATCAGATCCGCCGCCTGAACCTGGCCTGCAAGCGAGACGGCAAGCACCAGTGGCAGTACTCTGAACTTACGCATCGAATGATTCCCTGTCTAAAACGGTTATGGCCGTCTCTGGTCAGCGTCTTGTGACCGGCTGGCAACCTTTTGGCACTATCGAGTGCACTGTCATGATCACAGTGCAGCTACCTTATGGGGCGGCGAGCTTAACACACTGCCCGATCTTACATACATTCCTGAATGTTTAAAGGCGCGCGTCGAAACGTCACGATAGCGCCCTCGAGCAAAAAAAACAGCGCCAGGGTTGGCGCCGTTTTGATGATCCGCTGATCCGGCAGCGGATGGCTGGCCCGAGACCATCAGGCCATGAGAGGGTCACTCAAAGATGGCATCCAGCGACAGGCCCTGCTTTTCCAGCATGCGGCGCAGCTTCTTGAGCGCCTCGACCTGAATCTGGCGCACCCGCTCGCGGGTCAGGCCGATCTCTTCGCCCACCTCTTCCAGCGTGGCCGCCTCGTGCCCGCGCAGCCCGAAGCGGCGCACGACCACTTCCATCTGCTTTTCGGTCAGCTCGCCAAGCCACTCGTCGACATGCGCCTTGACGTCGAAATCGACCAGCTCGGACTCCGGACCGGCCTCGTTGTCATCGGCCAGCGTGTCCAGCAGCGGCTTGTCGTTTTCGTTGCCGACCGGGTAATCCACCGAGGAGACGCGCTCGTTGAGCCCCATCATCCGCTTGACCGACTCGACCGGACGGTCCAGATGCGTGGCGATGTCGTCTGCGGTGGGTTCATGATCAAGCTTTTGCGTCAGCTCGCGCGAGGCGCGCAGATAGACGTTGAGCTCCTTGACCACGTGAATGGGCAGACGAATGGTCCGGGTCTGATTCATCAGCGCCCGTTCAATGGTCTGGCGAATCCACCAGGTGGCGTAGGTCGAGAAGCGAAAGCCGCGCTCGGGATCGAACTTCTCTACCGCGCGAATCAGGCCCAGATTGCCTTCCTCGATCAGATCGAGCAGGGTCAGGCCGCGATTGAGATAGCGTCGTGCGATCTTGACGACCAGACGCAGGTTGGACTCGATCATGCGCTGACGCCCGGCAGGGTCACCCTGGCGCGCCAGACGGCCGTAATGGACTTCCTCTTCCGGTGTCAGAAGCGGAGAAAATCCGATTTCGTTGAGATAAATCTGGGTCGCATCAAGACTTTGATGCTGCTGTTGGCGTTCTTCCCGGTTCAGGGCCTTTTCGAACGCGTCTTCGTTGTCCACTTCCTTGTTATTATCGTCGAGCGAGAGCTCGTTTTCGTTCTCTTCCAGTTCAACGTCGTCGTGCAATCCCTGTTCAACCACGCTCATATCGACTTCCCCTTTTCGTTTGAGGTTCCCGCATCATCGACGATGTCGATGTTCCCCCGGGTCTCATAACACCGCTCATCTCGATAGGGATGAGCGGTCTCCCTGGTGCCTCAGCGATCCGGCAGATACTGCATCGGATCCTTCGGTTGGCCATCCTGGCGTATTTCAAAATGCAGCTTGACGCTGTCGGCGTCGGTCGACCCCATGGTGGCAATCGTTTCACCCTGGCGAACAACATCGTTCTCCCTGACGTTCAGGGCGTCATTATGCGCATAGGCGCTGAGGAAGTGATCGTTGTGCTTGAGGATGATGAGGTTGCCATAGCCGCGAACACCATCTCCGGCGTAGACGACAATACCGGGACCGGCTGCCTTGACAGGTTGCCCCTTTTGACCAGCAATATCAATCCCGGCCGTGAGATTTGTCTCGTCGCCGAAACTACCCACGACGCTGCCCTCGGTGGGCCACTGCCAATCAATATTGGTGGTAGGGGTATAGGTGCG
The DNA here is from genome assembly GCF_053903105.1 of Kushneria sp. AK178. Classification (NCBI taxonomy): domain Bacteria; kingdom Pseudomonadati; phylum Pseudomonadota; class Gammaproteobacteria; order Oceanospirillales; family Halomonadaceae; genus Kushneria; species Kushneria sp. AK178. The sequence goes on from NZ_CP096381.1 coordinate 2,642,771, forward strand.
ATCGGAGCGGTCCTCACTGGTGGTCTTGCCGGCTACCGCCGTGCCGCCGGTGTCGGCCTGAGTGCCACTGTCGGCAGAGCCGGTAGAGGCGGCGTCGCTGCCCTGTGACGGCGCCGGACTCTGGCTGCTGCCGGCATCCTGACCGCCACCGGTACTGTTTGCGGAACCGTCGGCGGCGCTGCCGGCCGCGGCGCCCACGCCGGTGGCTGCCCCGATCGCGCTCTGCGACACCTGCTCTCGCGACGTGCCCTGCGCGCCGGCACCGGTCGTGCGGTTGCGATCGATGGTGTCTTCATCGGGGGAGAGCCAGCTGTCATCGCCACCGCCGCTGTCGCTGCCCGGTGCCCCGCTGAGCGCCGTGGCCCGCGTGCCGCTGGTGCCCGAAGACGCCACGGATGAAGACGGCCCTGACGGGGCACTGACATTGTCATTGAGCCGCAGCGCCTGGCCGGGCTCGATGTTGTAGGGCGGTTCGAGATTGTTCAGCGAGGCCAGCCGGCGGAAATCGATGCCGGTTTTCCAGCCGATCGAGTAGATCGTATCGCCACGCTGGACGTGGTAGATGCCGCTGGCCATCGAACTCTGATTGAACGAGGCCTCTTCCACGGCCGGCGCGTTATCGAGCTGGGCACAGCCGCCCAGCACTGCCATTAACACCACGCTGCTGCCCAGCGTGACCTGCCGCATGCGCGGATAAAATCGAATCATGTCCTGTCCTGCTCCCCTGACATTGATTGACTATTTGTCGGTGCCCGTGACAAGACCGCGCCGGAGCGCTCTCCCACGGCCACCACCATCACGAACCCGATCAGCGCCAGTGCCAGTGCCGGCCACAGCTGCGACGGTTCACCGGTCACCGCCGTATAGGCTTCCGGCGACAGCAGCTGATACTGCAGCGGCACCACTTCGCCATCCGACGACATCGTGTAGCTCTCCAGCGAACGCCAGGGCCAGAGCACCGGTAGCGACCCCAGGATAAAGCCGATCAGAAGATACAGCGTGCTGGAATAGTGATGCCTGAAAAGCCATGACAGCAGGCGTGAAAAGGTAAACAGCCCCAGCAGACAGCCCAGCGCAAACTGCGCCATGGTGACGAGATCAAACGCCTTGATGGCGTCGATGACGGTGTGATACATGCCCATGGTCAACAGCAGAAAGCTGCCGGACACGCCGGGCAGCAGCATGGCGCTGATGGCGATGGCGCCTGCCACGAACAGCATCGGTGCGCCGCTGCCGCTGGGCAGAAGCGCCGGCAGATAGTGCGCCAGCAGCGCCCCCAGCGCCAGCGGCACCAGAAACACGAGGCGCCAGCGATCCAGCCGGCGGGCCACCACGATTGCCGAGGCGACCACCAGCCCGAAAAAGAAGGCATTGAGCAGCAGGGTCTGGTGTTCCAGCAGATAGCTCACCAGATGCGCCAGACTCAGCACGCTGGCGGCGACACCGACCAGCAGCGGGATTAGAAAGCCGAGATTGAGATGAACGATCAGTCCCTTGAGCCCGTGCTCGCGCAGCGCGCCGATCGCGCTGGGGCCGAAACGCCGGATGGTCTCGATCAGCTCTTCATAGATGCCCGTTACAAATGCAATGGTACCGCCGGACACGCCGGGCACGGAATCCGCCGCCCCCATGCCCATGCCTTTCAGAAAAAGCGTCACATGCCTTTTCACTTGTTCTACTCCAGATAAATGGGCGGCCCGGGGACCGACTCGGGATACTTGCAAGGGGCGCCGCCGGTGCTGGCTCCAGGCCAGCACCGGTGCGCCCCTGTCGATTCAAGGGGCGCGAGTATCGCATCACCCCTGGTGGCTGTCTGCCCCGAGGCGTTCAACAAGGACTCAGGACAGATCGCCGCCGCGCTGGCGCTGACTGGTGAGCGCCTCGAGCCAGCCGTGCACATCGCTGATCGAGGCGTGGCGGGTCAGATCCGTCTGCAGCGGCGTGATCGAAACGTAACCGGCCTCGATGGCCGCGAAATCGGTGTCTTCGCCCATGTCGGAACTGGTGCCCGAGGCCGCGATCCAGTAGCGGGTGCGCCCCCGCGGGTCCTGCAGCCGCAGGGGCTGACTGCCCTGACCGCGCTGGCCCTGTCGGGTCACCCGGAAGCCCTTGAGTTCCTCCCAGGGCACATCGGGCACATTGACGTTCAAAAGGCTGCGCGGCGGCAGCGCCAGCTGATCCACGGCGCTGACCAGGGTCGCGGCCACCCGGCCGGCCGTTTCGAAATACTGATGGCCCGCCAGCGACATGGCAATCGCCGACAGCCCCAGCGAGCGCCCCTCCATGGCAGCGGCCACGGTGCCGGAATAGAGCACGTCATCGCCCAGGTTGGCGCCGTGATTGATGCCGGAGATGACCATGTCTACCGACTCATCAAACACATCGCTCACGCCCAGATAGACGCAGTCCGCGGGCGTGCCATCCACACTGTAGAAACCGCTGTCCAGCGGGGTCAGCGACAACGGATAGGAGAGCGTCAGCGAATTGCTGGCGCCGCTGCGATCGCGGTCAGGCGCGATCACCCGCAGCCGGGCCTGATCGACCAGGGCATCATGCAGCGCTTTGAGCCCCGGTGCATGAACCCCGTCGTCGTTGGATAGAAGCAGTCTGCGCATTGGACGTCCCTGTTCATGTCAGTAAAAAATGGATGAAATGGCGCCGGTTCAGGCCATTTTCCCGTAGCGTTAGAGCGCCGGGTGTTGAAACAGCTCCCGCAGCACCGCCGTGGCAAAACCGCCGCGCGCCAGGGAGAAATGCAGCCAGATACCATCACCCTCGTGCTCAAGCGCAGGCGATTGAAGGCAAAGGCGCAGGGGGCGGCGCATGGGTGTTGCGCCCGCCTTTTCGATGCCCGCACACAGCATTGATTCACGCTCGGCAATGGTCTGCTCGAGTCCCCGGACCGCACCGCCGGCCTCGCTCTCCCCCCGCCCCCACAGCGGACCGGTAGGATGAATGTCCAGCGCGGCCAGCCGTCCTTTCAGCGCATCATCCAGCGTCTCGCCGGCAAACCGGCTGGCGCTGCCCTCCAGATTGAATACGTCACCGTCCAGTCCGCTGGCCCAGCTGCCCTGCTCGATGCGCGCCTCGAGCACCTGATTGAACAAAAAACTGCGCGCACTCGACAGCAACAGACCGTCGCGATCCTGTTTCTTCTTCCAGCCGCGTGCCATCAGCGCTCTGGCCCGCGTGAGGTTACTGCCCTGATGGCCGAAGCGCTGCGGCCCGAAATAGTTGGGCACCCCGCGCTCGACCAGCGCGTGCCAGCGCGTCTCGAGCGAGCCTTTTGTGACGGCATCGCCGGTGACATACAGGGCAAAGCGATTGGCGCGATGCACGCCGCGCCGCAGCTTGCGCGGATGCCGACCAAAGCTTAAAAGCCGCACCCCGTCTTTCTCGACCAGATCCGACAGCGCGGTCGGCGTGGCACGCCCGGCCAGCGCCACCGACACCCACTGCCGCGTCAGCGCGGTGTGATCCTTGAGCCCGCTGACGCCGATATCGCGTGGCGCCACCTCGAGCTGATGTGACAGGTGGCGAATCAGCTGCGCCGTGGATAGATTGCGCTTTTCACAGTGCAGCCACAGGTGCTCGCCCTCCCCTTCGGGGGTAAAGGCCATCTGCTCTTCGACCCGGAAGGCCTCGGGAAATTCACGAAACCGCCCCGCATGCGGCGGTGTGCCGAGGCTTCTGGCCCAGTCGGGTAGCGTCGGCGTCTCACTCGTGTCCGGCGTCATGACGCCTCATCGACGTGCATCAGCATCGCCACGGCTTCCACGGCAATGCCCTCGCCGCGCCCGGTAAAGCCGAGCTTTTCGGTGGTCGTGGCCTTGACGTTGACACGGGACGGCGAGAGGGCGAGGTCCTCGGCAATCACGTCGCGCATGGCATCAACATGCGGCGCCATTCTGGGAGCCTGGGCCAGAATGGTGATGTCGGCGTTGATCAGGGCAAAGCCTTCCCGGTTGATCAGCGACACCACGTGACGCAGCAGCGCGCGGCTGTCGGCGCCGCGCCACTGCTCGTCGGTATCGGGGAAGTGCCGGCCGATATCCCCCAGCGCGGCGGCGCCCAGCAGCGCATCGCTCAGGGCATGAAGCACCACGTCACCATCGGAGTGCGCCACAAAGCCCTGGTCGAAATCCACGCGTACGCCGCCCAGCATCAGGTGGTCGCCCTCGCCGAAGCGGTGCACATCAAAGCCGTGACCGATACGCAGCCGGGCGAGCATGGAAGAATCAGACAGGCTCATGGCCGGGCTCCTTGTCGGACAGGGATAAATGAAGGCTTTGGCGCTGGGCGGCCAGAATCTGCGAGGCCAGCGCCAGGTCTTCGGGATGGGTAATCTTCAGGTTGTCGCTGCGCCCGGTTACCAGTAGCGGCGCATGACCGAGCTGCTCGACGCCCGAGGCTTCATCGGTCATCAGAAACCGGTCCTGACCGGCGCGCTCGAAGGCCTCGCGCAGCACGCCGTAGCGAAAGCCCTGCGGGGTCAGGGCGCGCCAGAGGCCCTGGCGCGGCACGGTGTCGTCAACGCGCTGAGCGCTGTCCTGACGCTTGAGGGTATCGGTCACCGGGGCGGCCAGCAGCCCGCCCACCGGATCCTCATGGATGGCCTCCATCAGGTGGTGCAGATCCGCCACCGTCACGCAGGGACGCGCCACGTCATGCACCAGCACCCAGTCATCGTCGTGAGCCCGTCCGGCCAGCCAGTCAATCCCTGCGCGGACCGAATCGACGCGCTCGTCACCGCCATCAAGGCGCTGCCAACGCTCGAAGGGGACCATGGACTCATGGAACCACTGATCCTCGCCGTCCAGACACAGCAGCAGGGTCGCCTCCGGAAAGGCCTCGTGCAGCCGCGAGAGCGTACAGGCGAGCACCGCCCGCTCCTCGAGCAGCAGATACTGCTTGGGGCAGGCTGCGCGCATGCGGGTGCCTCGCCCGGCCGCCGGCACGATCAGCCACTGCGGGGTAGTCATGACTCCCTCCCGGCAAACTCGTTGCGGGTTTCATCGGCACTCTGGTCGGCGCCCGGCGGGGCTACCGGGGTGGGGTTGCGGCTGGCCTTTTCGCTGGGCACCCAGAAAAACTGCTCATCGTTGCGGATCATGCCCAGATCGTTGCGGCCGCGCTCCTCGATCGCGTCGAGACCGTTTTTCAGATCCACCACCTCGGCGGCCAGCCGGTCGTTGCGATCGCTCAGCAGCTGATTGCTCTGTTGCAGCTCATCGGCACGCGATTTGACGCGGCTGTGCTCCAGAAGGCCGCCATCTCCCAGCCAGAGCTGGTACTGCAGCGCCGCCAGCACGACCACCAGCGCGATTGAAATCCATTTGAGCATCGTGATCTATATCGTTGTCGGCCGGGCCGGCCTCGGAAAAGCCGCAATTATGCCATTACCGGGCACTGGATCGTCCAGCAGACGACGCACAATGCACCGGTCCGCTCCCTTCCAGCCGGCACTACCAGCGACGGATCACATCGGTGTGCAGCGAGTAAAGATCCAGGGTCCGGACATCGTGCGCCTCCTTTTCAAGGCGGGCGCGATCGCGAAAGTAGTTCTCGAGGGTTTTGGTGATGGTCGAGAAGGCAAGCTCCGACCAGGGGATGTCCGCCTCCTGAAACAGGCGCACCTCAAGACTTTCCGGCCCCGCGGCGAAGGCCGGGACCCGATCATCGCGCAGCCGGGCCAGATAGATCATGTAGACCTGATTGATATGGGGCAGATCGACCATGGTATAGAGTCCGCCGAGCTCGATCTCGGCGCAGGCCTCTTCGCGGGTTTCGCGAATGGCCGCCTCGGGCGTGGTCTCGCCGTTTTCCATGAAACCGGCCGGCAGGGTCCAGCACCCCTCGCGCGGGGCGATGGCGCGGCGACACAGCAGCACCCGATCGCCGACGATGGGTAGACTGCCGGCCACGATGCGTGGATTCTGATAGTGGATGGTGCCGCAGTTATCACACAGATAGCGCGGACGATCATCGTCCGATGGTATGGCAAAGCGCACCGGCGCGCCGCAATGGCTGCAAAAATTCATGCTTTCCTCGTCGCTTACGGCGAGTGACCGAACGCTTTACACTACGTCTGATCACCTCATGTGTCGATTGGCGATTTTGCCACGACACGCTGCTCTTTTGGCTGGACGGTGTCCCTCATGCTGCGACAGGCACAACATCGACTTGAAAGTTACCGGCCGGCGCGCCTTGACGGTCATCATCCGCGTGCGGCCGTACTGATGCCGATCATCAACCACGATTCGCCGACGCTGTTGCTGACGCGGCGCAACGCGCGGCTGAGCTCCCATGCCGGCCAGGTCGCCTTTCCCGGCGGCAAGCTGGACCCCGGGGACGACAGTCTCGAGGCCTGCGCCCTGCGGGAAAGCTTCGAGGAGATCGGCCTGTCCCCCGAGCAGGTGCGCCTGCTGGGCCGGCTGTCCGATCGCTTTTCTGCCAACGCCATGATCGTGACGCCCTTCGTGGGGCTGATCGAGCCTGATACCCCCTTCACCCCCAACCCGGACGAGATCGACACCATCTTCGAAGTCGAGCTGGCCCGGCTGATGACCGACCCGCGTCAGCACACCGACGTCATTCATGATGACGACGAGCGCTGGTACGTTCCCAGCTACACGATCCTTGAACACACGCTCTGGGGGCTGTCGGCCATGATGGTCGTCGAGCTTTTGAACGTGGCCTTTCAGGTGGATATCGGCCTTGATCGCTACCCTGAAACCTCGACCCTTCGCCATCTTCCCCCTCGACCGTCACGCAGGCGCCCCTCATGAGCACGGTGACCGATGATTTCAACCAGCACTACCGTACCCTGCTGGCCGCCTCCCCTCTGGACCCCGAGCGCATCGAGGCGCTCATCGAGGATCTGATCGAGCAGGGCTTCAGCTGCCAGCGCGACTTTTTTGCACCGGCCCTGATCGATGCCCTGCTGTCTGATCTCGAGCGTCTCGAGGCCCGTGACGCCCTGGCCAGCGCCGGCATTGGCCGGCTTCAGGAGCACCAGCTGGCCAGCAGCATTCGCGGCGATGCGATTCGCTGGCTGAACCGGGAGAGCCCGGCCCAGCAGGTCTATCTCGAGCGTCTGGACGAGCTGCGCAGCCGGATCAACCAGACCCTTTTCATCGGGCTTTTCGAGTTCGAGGCCCACTTTGCCCGCTACCCGCCGGGCGCCTTTTACAGGCGTCACGTGGACAGCTTTCAGGGCCGCGCCAACCGTGTCATCTCGACGGTGACCTATCTCAATCGCGACTGGCCGGCCGATGGCGGCGGCGAGATGGTGCTGTTTGAACGCCAGCCGCAGGGTCCGGACGGTTTCGACCCGCACGCGCCGATTCGCGAGATGACTCGGGTAATACCCGAGGCCGGCACCCTCGCCTGCTTTCTGTCGGACGCCGTCCCCCATGAGGTACTGCCCACCCGCCTGCCGCGTGCCAGCATCGCCGGCTGGTTTCGACGCAATGCGTCAATCAACGGCGTGGTCGACCCGGCCCGCTGAAGCCATCACTGCCTGCCACGATGCCGGACAGACCTTCGGCATCGCCGCCCCTGCGCCCCTAAAGTCCGGCGCCGCGCGGCCGACATAATGAAATAATTGCCGCCCGGCAGCCGCTCATGGCCGGGGGTAGCACAACGTCTTTTTCTCGAGAAAGCCCCATCAATGAAACCCTTGTTCATTGCCCTCACGACGGTTTTTTTAGCGTGCAGCACCAGCGCGCTGGCACATACCCGTGTTCTGGATGACCGGGTGACGCTGAGCGGTTTCGGCACCCTGGGGCTCATCCATAGCGATCAGGGCCGTGGCGACTTTGTACGGGATACCGGTCAGCCCAAAGGGGCCGAAAAGGGCTGGAGCGGGCGAACCGATACGCGCCTGGGCCTGCAGGCGAACGCTCGCCTGACCGACGAACTCGACGTCGTGATGCAGGGCATGAGCCAGTATCACAGCTCGGGCGATTTCAGCCCCGAACTGATGCTGGCCTTCGTACGCTACTCACCTGACCCGGAGCTTCAGCTGCGTGTGGGGCGCCTGGGCTGGGATGTGGATTTGATCTCGGAATCGCGCTACGTCGGCTACGCCTATCCATGGATTCGCCCCCCCGTGGATCACTTTGGCGTGCTGCAGATGCCCTGGATCGACGGCGCCGATGCAACCTTCACTCACCCGGTGGGCAGCGATCTGATCTGGGCTCGCGTGTTCGCCGGCACCTCCGACAGCCGGTTTTTCATGACGGACACACTGGAGGCCGACTTTGACGTCCACAACGTGGCAGGCGGACATCTCAATTACGAGACCGGCCCGTGGCGGTTTCGCGCCGGCTACACAAGGATTCGATCCAACGTCAGTTTCAGCGGCGACGATGCCGACCTGATCGGTTTGCTTTTCAATGTCGATGCCGATGACTATCTCAATCGCCTGACCGGTTTTGACGATCTGAAGATCTACTCGCTGGGCGCGGCCTACAGCTCGGGGCCCCTGCAGCTACAGGCGATCTGGAATCGCAACCTCCTTGGCGGTGGCGATAACTGGGTCGATACCGGGTTTGTATCCGCGGCATGGCGCATGAATCGATGGACCCCCTACGCCATGGTGTCGGGCATCACAACGCATGACACCCAAAAGGGGACGATCGGCGCCAGTGTCGAACAGACTACCCGATCGCTGGGGCTTCGCTACGACGTGACTCCACAGCTGGCCCTCAAGGCCCAGTTCGATCACATCGATACGCAGTTGCCGGGACTTTTCTGGCGTGATGCAGACGGCGGCTGGAAGGATGAACACTCCAATCTTGTCAGCCTCGGGCTGGATGTCATCTTTTGAGGATATGTCCATGACCCGTTTCATGCGCCTGATGCGCGTCACCACGATCATTTTGCTACTCATCGGCTCACCGGCCCGGGCCGATATCGCCATCGTCATCAATGAGGCCAGTGCCATTCGCCGGATCAGCCACAGCGAAGCGGTCAATATCTTCATGGGGCGCTATCGCCGGCTGCCGGACAACAGCGTGGCCCTGCCGATCGACCAGGCACCGCTCAAGGCGCGCTTCTACAGGGCGCTGGTGCAAAAGGACGTGGCCGAGATCAACTCCTACTGGGCACGACTGGTCTTTTCGGGTCGCGCCTCGCCGCCACAGCAGGCCACCACGGCCAATGATCTCGTGGAGATTATCATGCACAACCAGAACGCACTCGGCTATGTGGACGCCGCCCACACGCCGCCCCACATGCGCGTGCTGTTAACACTGAGCGAATAGTCATGACACGCCTCGCAACGCTCTTTCGCAGCCGTCTGGCCCTGCGGTCGGCCGCCAGCATCGTGGCCATCGTGAGCGTGCTGGGGGTCGCCTTTCTGCTGTCGGCCGTTCACTTGCGCGGCGAATCCGAAAAGAAAAACCAGCAGACGCGCCTGGAAGGCCTGATCTCGACGGTCGAACGCACGGCCCAGATCGCCTGTTTTCTGGAGGATGCCCAGCTGGCCGATGAGGTGACCCAGGGGCTTCTGAGCAACCGCATCGTGCGCGAGGCGCGCCTGGTCCGTGTCGATGGCACGACACTGGCCGACCGCATCACGGCCACCGACCATGAGCGTGGCACACCGCTGTCCCGAAGGATCGACTCGCCCTTCGAACCGGGTCAGCAGCTCTGTAAGCTGACGCTGGTGCCGGATCAGGACTGGATCGACAGCATGGTCAACGACGCCACGCGGTTCCTGTCCGTTGCCCTTGCCCTGCAGCTTCTGGGGATCGGCCTGAGCGTGATTCTGGTGGTGTTTTATTTCGTGACCCGCCCCATCAGCGATATTTCCCGCAAGCTGCACATTCTGGAAGCGGAAACGGGACAGAAGCTGTCCATGCCCGGCGGGCACAACAGGGATGAAATCGGCCGGCTGGTGGCCAGCGTCAACGCCATGATCGACCGGCTGGTCAGCAGCCTGAGCGAAGAGCGCCGGCAGCGGCAGGCCCGGGAAGTCGAGCAGCGCCGCTATCGCACCCTGTTCGACAACGTCGAGGCCGCCATTTTCGAGCTGGACGACAAGGGGCAGCTGCTGTCGGCCAATCCGGCCTTCTGCCGCCTGTTTCTGGCGGGCCGACCGCTGGATCCCGACGGCGCCCCCATTGCCTTTACAACGCTTGCCGGCGAAGGCGGTCCAACGACGCAGGAGCTGACCAGCCGTCGGGCGCGCCGGGACGGCGCTCGCCAGTGGGAGATGGCCGTGGGCGACGATGCGCAACGTCGCTGGGTCAACGTCATGGTCAGCCCTCTCGAGGAGGGCCGCCTGCAGGGTGTGGCACACGATATCACCGAGCGGCGCCGCGCCGCCGAGGCGGCCGAAAGTCTCGCCGTGACCGATGTGCTGACGAATCTGGGCAATCGACTGGGGTTGGAGCGCCGCCTGGGCGTGATCGGGCGCTACCAGCGTCTTCATCCCGACGCCCGACATGCACTGATGGTGCTCGACTTCGATCACTTCAAGCAGGTCAATGACGTGTACGGCCACCATGCCGGTGATGACGTGCTCAGACAGATTGCCGATATGCTGCGCGACATATCGCGCCAGCATGACTATCCGGCGCGGCTGGGCGGTGACGAGTTCGTGCTGCTGCTCGATCATCGAACGCCCCTGACGGATCTGACCAGCCTGGCACGGCGGTTGATCGACCGAATCAACCGGCCCTTGATGTTGGAAAACGGCCAACAGGTACAGCTGGGCATCAGTATCGGCATTGCGGTGCTGGGCAGCGACACGCGCGATGTGCAGACACTGCTTCAGCTGGCCGATCAGGCGATGTACCGGGCCAAGCGCGAGGGCCGTAACACCTGGCGTTTTCACGGCCGCGACATCCCCTTCGATATCTGATCAGCCGCCTCATGACGAGGTACGCGACTCCTCCCCGTTGAGCGCCGCCGCGTCAAAGCGCGCGTTGTCCCGATGCGCGGCCTCCTCGGCGTCATCCTTGTCCGCCCGGGTCTCGGCGCCGCTCACCATCTTCTCGGTGACCTCAAGCTCGGCCCCCACCACCGACTGCACCGGGTGCGCGGCAAAGGGCGCCACCGGCTGCGGTGCCGGGCGCACGCTGCGCCGCCACATGAAAAACAGCGCCATGGCGGCCGAAATGATGGCGAACCCGTAGAACAGGCCGTTGTCGCCCGTTTTTCCCATCAGGCCGGTGAGTATCGGCGCGCTGATCGTGCAGCCCACCGCATTGATCAGCAACAGCCCCTGGCTCATGCCCACCAGCGCCTGGGGCGGCGCCCGGTCGGCGGCATGACTCATGGCCACCGGATAGAGCGAAAACGCCACACCGCCGAACAAAAACAGCACGATGCCCAGCGCCAGCTCGCTGATGGCCGCCGCCATCGGCAGGGCCAGCGACAGGGCGATCAGGGTCATGCCCAGAATGATCAGCACGATCTGGCGGTCGTGGCGATCCGACCAGCGCCCCATGGGGTACTGCAGCGCCATGCCGCCGACAATGACCACCGCCATGAACTGTCCCAGTCGCTCAACCGACAGCCCCGACTGCTGCAGATACAGCGGCAGCAGCGAATAGAGCGCCGCCACGATCAGCCCCGAGCCGAACACCCCCATCACGCCGGTCGGCGTCACCCGTACCAGCCGCCAGGGCGGCAGCGGTACGGCGTGTTCCAGCAGCGGCGAGACGCGCGGAATGATGCAAAGCGGCAGCAGCGACAGCGTGGCCAGTATGCCGATCAGGACATAGGGCGTGGCATCAAAGGGCGCCTCGAAAAGCCCCAGCAGGAGCTGGCCCAGCGCCAGTGCGGCGTAGAGCGAGATCATGTAGAAGGCCAGTATCTGACCGCGGCGGGTCGAATCACTGCTGGTCAACAGCCAGCTTTCGATGACCAGATAGACGCCCACCGTGGCCCAGCCACCGATCAGGCGCATGGCAAACCACCAGCCGGCATCGAGCCACAGCGCCTGAGCCAGTGCCGCGGCGGCCACCAATGAGGCAAAGCAGGCATAGGCCCGGATGTGGCCGATGCGCAGCAGCAGCCGGTCGTTGAGTACCGCCCCCAGCGCCAGCCCGACGTAGTAGGCTGCCGATACCCAGCCGATGGTCTCCACCGAAGCGCCGGCGTTGTCGAGGCGCAGCGTGACCAGCGTCGAAAGGAAGCCATTGCCGAGGGCCAGAATGAAAAGCCCCAGCAGGGGCGGTAGTATCAGCGTCAGCAGTGGACGAGCCATGGTTTCCTCACGGAGCAGGGAACAATCAGGAATCGGAGGGTAGCGCCCGGCATCGTCGTCCCGGCAATCCATCAACGGACGGGGCGGCCGGCCGGAACTGCACCATCCCACCATGAAGGCGCGGATTCAACTGGTTATACTCCCCGTCGACTTCGACACCATGAAAGCGTAGCAATGACGATGAAAGACAACTGGCAGGCGCGCCTTATCACGCGTCTCTGGCAAGTGCTCTCGCAACGCCCGCCGCGCACGCTGTGGCGTCTGGCCTCGCGGTTCGAGCCCTTCTACAGCCTGATCGGTGTGCGCGAACGCCGTGTCACACGCATGAACCTGCGCCAGGCCTTTCCCGAGGTCAGTGAACAGACGCGCCGGAAGCAGATTCATGACAGCCTGCGCCACTCGATCGCCACCATGATGGAGCTGGGCTTTGCCTGGCAGGGCGACCCCGGGGCGGTGGGGAAATCGATTGTCGAGGTACACGGCCGGGAACTGCTCGACGACGCCCGCGCCGAGGGCCGCGGCGTGATCGTGCTGGCGCCCCACTTCGGCAACTGGGAAATCCTCAACTTCTGGCTCTCCAGCCATTTCCCGTTCACCGCCATGTACGAGCCGCCCAAGATCAGCGCGCTGGACCCGATCATTCGAAGCGGGCGCGAGCGCATGGGCGCCAGCCTTGTGCCGACCACGTCCCGCGGCGTGGCGGCGCTTTTGAAGGCACTCAAGCGCAGCGAGGCCATAGGCATTCTGCCCGATCAGGTCCCCGACTGGGGCAGCGGCGAGTTTGCCGACTTTTTCGGCCATCCGGCCTATACCGCCACCCTGCTGCCGCGGCTGGTGTCGCGCACCGATGCCCGGGTGGTCACGGGGGTGGCCAGACGGCGCGAGGATCGCCAGGGCTTTGACATCCACTTTCTACGCGCCGATGAGCGGGTCTATGCCCAAAAGGACGAGGCCCTGTCGGCACGCGGCGTCAACGCCAGCGTCGAAGCCGCCATCGCGCTGGACCCCATGCAGTATCAGTGGGAGTACAAGCGCTATCGGCGCACGCCGGGCCAGCGCGAAAACGTGCCCGGCTGGCGCGAGCGGCGGTTTTACAAGCAGGGGCGCGGCGGCCACAAGCTCTGAGCCCCGAACGCCGGGTCAGTCGCGAAAGTTGTCGAACTGCAGCGGCAGATCCGGCCCCTCCTCGCTTTTCAACAGCGCAATGGCCTCCTGCAGGTCATCGCGTTTCTTGCCGGTCACGCGCACCTTGTCGCCCTGAATGGCGCTTTGCACCTTGAGCTTCGACGCCTTCAACTGCTTGACGATCATCTTGCAGTCCGCCTGCTCCAGCCCCTGCTTGAGCTGAACCTCCTGACGCGCCTTGACCCCGGACAGCACGGGCTCCTGCTCCTCCATGCAGCGCGCATCAATGCCACGGGCCACCAGCCTGGTGCGCAGGATGTCGAGCATCTGTCTGAGCTGAAAGTCGGCATCGGCTTCCAGCAACACCTTCTCGCCTTCCAGCGTGAAGCTGGCGTCCACGCCGCGAAAGTCAAAGCGTGTCTGTACCTCGCGATTGGCCTGATCCACGGCGTTGGTCGCTTCATGCTTGTCGAATTCGGACACGATATCGAAAGAGGGCATGGCTGATCTCCTGAGTGCGCCAAAAGGGGGGATTCTAGCCGAGTCCGGCAGCAAGGCCCATTGATCCGGTGCGGCGTTCGTGGTCGGAGGGCGTCTTCCACCGCCCGTTGGTCGGGCCATCATGGCGATACCGGGCAGCATCATGCGACATCTATCGCTCAAGCGCCGTTTTCTCATACAGTGTCCCGAGCCGTCTGATCCGACGCTGCCACCGGGGACAACAACCAATGGCGCGTACCGGGCCAGCGGGTCAATAACAATCGCCGGCTCGACACGGCACACAACAATACGTTATCCGGGAGTGCCCGCATGGTGGCCACCACGCAACACAAGGCGCGTGATCAGCGCCGTTCGACGCGATGGCTCAACGCCATCGAGCGCATCGGCAATCGCCTGCCCGACCCCTTCATGCTGTTTGTCTCACTGGCCGTGATCGTTCTGATCGCCTCCACGATCTTCGCCGCTGCGGGCGCCACCGTGGTGCTGCCGGCCACCGGCGAGACCCAGCCGATCCGCAGTCTGATCTCGAGCGATGGCATCCGCTTCATTCTGGAATCGATGCTGACCAACTTCACCGGCTTCGCCCCGCTGGGGCTGGTGCTGTCGATGATGCTGGGCATTGGCCTTGCCGAAAAGATCGGGCTTCTGGACGTGCTCATTCGGCGTACAGTGATGTCGGCACCGCAACAGCTGGTCACCTATACGGTCGCCTTTACCGGCATCATGATGAACGTGGCCTCCGATGCCTCGATGATCCTGCTGCCGCCGCTGGCCGCCATGGTCTATCACGGCCTGGGGCGCCACCCGGTGGCGGGGCTGGCGCTCGGCTTTGCCAGCGCCGGCGCCGGCTTTACCGCCAATCTCCTGATTGTGGGCACCGACGCCCTGCTCTCCGGCATCTCCACGGAAGCCGCGCGGTTGATCGACCCCGACATGGTGGTCACCCCGGTCGACAACTGGTACTTCAACTGCCTGTCGGTGGTGGTGCTGACCGTGGTCGCCGCGCAGATCAGCGAGCGGATTATCGAGCCGCGCCTGGGCACCTACGACGGCGATGTCGAGCAGGTCGAACACGATGAGCCGTCAAATGCCGGGCGCGGCCTGCGCCATGCCGGCATTGTGGCGCTTCTCTATCTGGGCGGGCTGGCCACGCTGGTGCTCTGGCCCGAATCACCGCTGAAAAACGACGACGGCGGCCTGATCCCCTCGCCGTTTCTCTCCGGCATCATCCCCATCATCCTGCTCTTTTTCATTGCAGTCAGCGTGGCCTACGGCGTCACCACCGGCAGGATCAAACACTCCCGGGATGTCTCGGAGCGCATGGCCGAGGCCATGCGCGACCTGAGCGGCTATATCGTATTGATCTTTGCCGCCTCGCAGTTCATCGCCTGGTTCGGCTGGACCCACATCGGCAGCTGGCTGGCGGTCAACGGTGCGGAGATGCTGACCTCGATCAACTTCACCGGGCTGCCGGTGATCCTCTGCTATATCCTGTTTACTGGGTTCATGAACCTGCTGATCTTTTCGGGATCGGCCAAGTGGGCGCTGGAGGCGCCCATTTTCGTGCCGCTGTTCATGCAGCTGGGCTACCACCCGGGCTTTATCCAGATGGCCTACCGCGTGGCGGACTCCTCGACCAACATCATTTCGCCGCTCAATCCCTATATGGTGGTGGTGCTGACGTTCATCCGGAAGTATGACCGCGAGGCGGGCCTGGGCACGCTGATCTCGCTGATGCTGCCCTATACGCTGGCCTTTCTGACCGTTTGGATCATCATGCTGGTGAGCTTCTATCTGCTGGGGCTGCCCTTCGGCCCGGGTGTTCACGGCCGACTGTAATCCGCCCACCCATCGAGGCAGGTCGTGACCTGCCCCGTCATGAAAGGAGTATTGTCATGTCACGGATGCTTGACCCCCATATCGACGCTCTGACACCGCAGCTGACGGCCTGGCGGCGCGACTTTCACCGGCACGCCGAATCGGGCTGGGTCGAGTTTCGCACCGCCTCACTGGTCGCCGAGGAGCTGGATCGGCTGGGCTATCAGGTGACGCTCGGGCGCGAGGTGGTCGACGAGGTGGCCCGCATGGGTGTACCGAATGCCGACACCCTGGCCCGAGAAGAGGCGCGCGCCCGGCGTCAGGGCGCCATCGAGCGCTGGCTGCCGCAGCTCTCCGGCGGCTTTACCGGCGTGGTCGGCGTGCTCGACACCGGCCGCCCGGGGCCGACCGTCGGCTATCGCATCGATCTGGACGCGCTGGATCTCGACGAGTCCACCGAGGCGACGCACCGTCCCGCCCAGCAGGGCTTTGGCTCGCAGAATGCCGGCATGATGCACGCCTGCGGTCACGACGGGCACACCACCATCGGGCTGGGGCTGGCCCGGCTGTTCAAACAGCTCGAGAGTGATCTCTCCGGGCGCATCAAGCTGATCTTCCAGCCCGCCGAAGAGGGCGTGCGCGGCGCCCGCTCGATGGTGGCCGCCGGCGCACTCGATGACGTCGATATCTTCATCGCCACCCACATCGGCACCGGCGTGCCCCGCGGCGAGGTGGTCTGCGGTCAGGACGGCTACCTGGCCACCACCAAGCTCGATGTGACCTACACCGGCGTGCCGGCCCACGCCGGCGGCAAACCCGAAGAGGGGCGCAACGCGTTGCTGGCCGCCGCCCAGGCCGCAGTGGGGCTGCACGCCATCCCGCGCCACAGCGCCGGCGCCTCGCGTATCAACGTGGGTGTCCTCAACGCCGGCAGCGGTCGCAACGTCGTGCCCGCCAGCGCCACCATGAAGATCGAGACGCGCGGCGAAAACACCACCATCAATGACGAGATGCGCCGCCGCGCCGTCGACGTGATCGAAGGGGCCGCACGCATGCACGGCGTCAGCGTTGACTATCACCTGACCGGTGAGGCGGACACCTGCACGTCGAGCCCCGAGCTGGTCGATTATATCCATGGCCGACTCCAGGGGCTGCCGGGCATCGAGGTGATCACACCGCGCATCAGCGAGCCCTCGGGCTCGGAAGATGCCACCTGCATGATGAAGCGGGTCCAGGAACGTGGCGGGCTGGCCACCTACATGGTGTTCGGCACCGAGCTGGCCGCCGGTCACCATCATCAGTGCTTCGACTTTGATGAGGACGTGCTGCCGCTGGCGGTGCGCTCACTGGCCCATCTCGCCTTCAGCCCCGACCTGCCCGGCGCCCGCCACCACCGCTGAGGCCGTCTTCGGCAACCCGACCGCGCGCCCCGGCGCGCGGCTCGAAACGCCCGCACCGCCGATAACCGAAGTCGATCCGGCGCGGACAGCCCTGCCCCTGTCGGGTTATGATGATGCCCTCTCATCACCCCGAGGAGCGTTTCGTGACCGACAGGGACCCGGTAACTCATGGCGACCCCGCCCCCGATGACGACCCGATGATGGTACGCATCGGCTATGCCCTCTATCTGGCCAGTCTTTTGACCGGCATTACGGCGCTGGCCGGACTGGTCATCGCCTATATCTATCGCGGCCGCTCGCCGGCCTGGCTGGCCGATCACTACACCTTTTTGATTCGCACCTTCTGGA
Source organism: Kushneria sp. AK178 (assembly GCF_053903105.1). Classification (NCBI taxonomy): domain Bacteria; kingdom Pseudomonadati; phylum Pseudomonadota; class Gammaproteobacteria; order Oceanospirillales; family Halomonadaceae; genus Kushneria; species Kushneria sp. AK178. Next base: position 2,660,186 of record NZ_CP096381.1, read on the forward strand.
TCGGACTGCTGTACATGGTGCTGGCGACCGTGCTGTCGGTGCTGGGCATCGGTGTTTTGCTGTTTCCGTTGATCACGGTATGGCTCATCGTGCGCTGCGTGCGCGGCTGGCGGGAACTGGAGCGGCGTCGCGCACCCTCACCGCTGATGAACTGGGCCTGGTAGACCGGCTCACTGGCCCTGCTGCCTGCCCTGCACAACAAAAGGCCCGCAACTGACGTTGCGGGCCTTTTATCATGCGTTTAAACCAACGGTGTCAGTCGGCCGTCATGGCCCGAAACGGCCGTTCTGGTAGTCGCTGACCGCCTGATCGAGCTCTTCACGCGTATTCATCACGAAGGGGCCGCGCGACACCATGGGCTCCTTCAGACGCGGTGAGTGGCCAAAGATCAGCGTGGCATCGCCCGAGCCGCGAATCTCGACATGATCGCCCTGCGTGTTGAATTCGATGAGATGGCAGGGGCGAATCGCCTGCTCCGAGATCATGATATTGCCGCGCACCACATAGCAGAATATTTCATGATCCTCGGGCACCGGCAGCTGAATCAACGACCCTTCCTTGATGCTGATGGTCGACATGAAGCTGGTCGTTGGCGTCTCGACAGGGCCGCGGAAGGTGCTGCCATGCTGCTCGAAATCCCCGGCAATCAGGGTCATGTGGCCGCGCCCTTCATCCAGCTCGATCTGCACCAGATCATCGGCCTGAAGCCCGGTATAGCGCGGCTCGGTCATCTTGAGCTCCGCCGGCAGGTTGATCCAGAGCTGGAGAATCTCCAGGCGCCCGCCGCTGCGGCGAAAGGCTTCGGGAGAGACCTCCGAGTGGACCAGGCCGCGTCCGGCGGTCATCCACTGCACGCCGCCGGTCTCGATGACGCTCTCATGGTCATCGCTGTCCGAATGGGCCAGCGAACCATCGAGGATAAAGGTCACGGTCTCGAAGCCGCGGTGCGGATGCGGGCCGAACGGCAGCCCCGTATTGTTCTCCGAGTACACCTGCGGGCCGTGATGATTGAGGAGCAGATAGGGATCGAGGTAGTCGATCGAGGGGCCGGGCAGCGGGCGATGCGTGATCAGATCGCCGATGTCATCGCGAATGGCGGTATGCAGGTGCCTCACTTTGCGCGCAGTCATGGGTGTAGTGTCCTGTCGTTAAATGAAACGTTAATGCTCCCAATTGTAAGACATATCCCCTCGCCATGCCGTAAGCGACCGGTGAAATCGCCGTTACCCGGCAGCGCCCTCGGTCAGCCGGCGCAGTCGCAGCCCCACCAGCAGCGCGATCAGCAGTAGCGCAGCAATGAAGGCCGCCACGCCGTTCCAGCCACCCATTGTCCAGAAGGCGCCCCCCAGGGTGCCGGCCAGGCTCGAGCCGAGGTAATAGCTGAACAGATAGAGCGAGGAGGCCTGCCCGCGCGCCTGGGTGGCACGCTGACCGACCCAGCCGCTGGCAATCGAGTGGGCGGCAAAAAAGCCGAAGGTAAAGATCAGCATGCCGATCAGAATGACGGCCACCGGCGAGGCCAGCGTCAGGCCAAGGCCCGCGAGCATCACCACCACGAAGACCCAAAAGGTACGCGGGCGCCCCAACCGGTCGGCGAGCCCGCCCGCCCAGGCGGAGCTGTAGATGCCGGAGAGATAGACGATCGACAACAGCCCGATCACCGTCTGGCTGAAGTGATACGGCGCGTCCAGCAGTCGGTAGACAATGTAGTTGAACAGCGTCACGAAGCTGCCCATCAGCAGAAAGGCTTCGAGAAACAGCCAGGGCAGCCCGGCATCGCGAAAGTGCAGCCGAAAGGCGCCGACCAGATTGGCCACGCTGAGCCGCCGGGGCTCGAAATGACGTGAGGCCGGCAGCATCTTCATGAAGGCGATCGCACTGATCAGCGAGATGATCCCCATGGTGGCCAGCGTCACCCGCCAGTGGACGAAATCCACCATGACCCCGCTGATCAAGCGCCCGCTCATGCCGCCGATGGCATTGCCGCCGATATAAAGTCCCATCGACACGCCCACAAAGCTCGGGTGAATCTCCTCGTTGAGATAGGCCATCGCCACGCCGCAAAGGCCGGCCATGGCCAGCCCGGCCAGCGCCCGCATGACCAGTATGGTGCCCCAGTGCTGCATGAACGCCGCCCCGATCGTCAGTATTGAGGCGACCAGCAGCGCCAGCGACATCATCTTCTTGCGCCCGACGGCATCGGAGAGGGGACCGGTCATCAACAGCCCCACTGCCAGCATGCCGGTCGACACCGACAGCACCAGGCTGGTGCTGGCCGGATCAATGCCGAAGGCCTCGGACAGGATCGGCAGCATCGGCTGTACGCAGTAGAGCAGTGCGAAGGTGGAAAAGGCGCCCAGAAACAGCGCCAGCATGGTGGGGCGATAGTTGCGGTCACCGCGTTCGATGAACGGCGCCGTTTCACCGGACGTCTGTGCGGCGCTACTGTCCGGATAACCCGTACGGGACATGCTCTCCCCCTGTGACCGCTGGCGCCGGTCGTCGGCGTCAGACCATGAATCGTTAAACTCCACATTATAAGACGACTGGCCATTTTCCGTACCACTTCTGGAGCCAGGCCACCTGTCGGACGCCCTGTCGCATGGGTTATCCTGGAGACACCCGACCAACCCCTCATGGTGACTTCGACATGGCTCAGGATTTCGACACGCTCAAAAACGCCTGCAGCGATCAGTGGCAGGCCTACATCCAGCATCCTTTCGTCGTTGGGATCAGCGAAGCGACGCTGCCCACCCCCGCTTTTCAACACTATCTGCAGCAGGATTATCTGTTTCTGATCCACTTTGCCCGCGCCTGGGGGCTGGCGGTCTACAAGAGCCGCGACATGGCCGAGCTTCGCCACTCACTGGACAATTTAAGGACCATCGTGGATACCGAGATGGGACTGCACGTCGAGTACTGCCGGCAGTGGGGGATTGACGAAAAGAGCCTTCATGACCTGCCGGAAGCCCATGAAACCCTAGCCTACACCCGCTTCGTGCTGGACTGCGGCCACCGCGGCGAGCTTCTGGATCTGCATGTGGCCCTCGCCCCGTGCCTGATCGGCTATGCCGAGATCGCCGACTGGATCGCCACGCGGCCGCAGACCGTCACTACCGACAACCCCTATCAGGCGTGGATCGACATGTACCGCGACGAGGAATATCAGCAGGCCGCGCGCCTGGAGCGGGCGTGGCTGGATACGCGACTGGCCGAGGTCTCCCCGAGCCGTTTTGAGCAGTTGATCATCACCTTTCGTGATGCCACGCGTCTGGAACGGGCCTTCTGGCAGATGGGGCTTAATGTGGCAGGCTGAGGGGTTGACGAGGTGACGATGGCACCGGCTGAGGTCATCGTGGTATCGCCAAGCGAGATCACGATGGGTCCCGATGAAGCTGGTGAGTAGCGTCAAGGCTACCCGACGGGTAAAGCGCTATCACCTTGCGCCCCGAGGAAAGCTGCGGACGTTCATTGGAAGCGCGTCTTCTTTCACTTTTGTGGCATACCGCACCCTCCCCTTATGGCAGAAGCGGAGGTGAAATCGTTACTTGCTAGGGAAGAGAGGCATGTGGCGAGCGTCACACAAAGCCTGTTCGGCGGTATTGGAGCATAGGTGCGTAACGCCCGATCGAATAGCCAAGACTTTGGATAGTTTCTTTCTCCAGTTTCAGGAAGATTAGAGACTAAAGGCAGCAAGGGTTAGAGCATGTCTGCACCCTTTTTTATACTTAACTCCAGTGGCAACAGGCAGCAATGAAGCGCAGCTTAGTTGGTGCACGTTGACCACCTTATTAGCTATACTGAGTAGTAAAGTATTGATACACGGTCCCATCCAAGGAAAAGTAAGTAACAACTCCTAAAACAGAAAGAAAAACCCATGCAAATCTTCCAGAAAAAGCGTTTGTGAACAAAAAAACAGACTGCCAAAAAGGCTGCATAAAACCGTTATAGATGACCTGCAAAGCGGCTATATTATGAACGACTAAAACTATTGAAAAAAATAAAAATACAATTGTTCCAAGCAACCCGAAGAGCTGAGCTATAACCCAATACCTTTGTTCGTCATCAAGTACATCGAAATAGAATCTGTAAGCTCCAGCTGACTCAGCAGCTTCTTTAGCACCAGGCAAAATCCCAAGATCTGCCCTATGTAAAAGTAAAAGGCTACAAGATACGAAGACAATTGGTATGAAAGTGTAAGCAATCCATTCGCCACTATTAAGGCGCCCTTTTATTGCCGAAACAATCAGTACGGAAAAACCAAATGCAATCACATTTAAAGCAGCAATCGATGCATATTCAATGATTGACTTAGCATAAACCGCATAAAGATAAATAGAGAAAACCGTCACAACTAACAGAAAGAATAGTAGCACCATCGGATCATCATTGGATGCGCCTCCTTTTCGACCACCACCATCTCGAATAGTTATTCTTTCTTTAATTATTATTATTGTCTCTCGGACAGAAGTTTTACCGACCTCTCTGTTACCTACAGTTAAACCTGAAAAAATAGTTCCAAAAACTAATCCCATCAATGGAGATAACAAAAGACTCTGTATCAAAGAATCTCTTAGCCAAAACTCTATTGTTTCCAACATTACTGCTCAATTCTCCTTTTTATCTAAAGCCTGCATACTCAGCTAGTTTGAAACGCAGAGGAAAACCATTCCGTCAACATGTGCTTATTAGCTATCACTCGTTTCTTCTTCTGATTCACGATCTTCTTCTGGAACCCTTCCGGCTTCCCTTAAAAGAGTTAGAACGGATCCACGATCGTCATAAAAATCCTCAAGTATTCTCTGGCAATAATGTCTTGCTGCATCTACATCTTCTTCCGGAATTTCATGCCAATCGTCATGTAAAACGTCGTTACCCAAAACTCGAATCTCATCATGAGCCCTACGTTTTCTCGCTTGTGTTATGACACCATCCTCAGCAGCTGCCTCAATTTGTTTATATAGGTTGAATTCCTTCTTAGTTTTATAGCCATTGGTGCGTAGAGTCTTATCAAGCACAGAACGGATTAGTCCTGCAGAAGCCCTAATGCACTGATTCTCCAAGCATGTCTCAGCTTCACGAAATTCCGTAACTATTCCCTGTGGCACTGAATTTGGAATAGATAGGCGTTGCTTTGTTTCGGGAAAGAACTTTAATAGACGATTATACGAGCCAGGATAGTTACCTCCACCTCCCATTTTTATGACGCCAAACGCCCCCATTCCGCAGCCAGCGCATTTAAAAACCCTGTAGGAGACAACACAGTCTCCCCAGTGACGATCTTCTTCCCTTCTCTCATGCGCTCCAATTTCACGGCCGTTCACGTGCCACTCGAAAGTACTTCGGCCACCGCGACAACCAGGACAATGACTAACAATAGAGCCTTCTTTTTCATTTAAATGTGCCATGATTCTCCTTGGGAGATAACAGTGATTATGCAGCCACTTCGTACAAAACTATCCCATCGATTACAAAGGCGGCAAAGCAAATTTTTGCTGCGAGCTGGCATTGGGAAAGAGGAGCTGTCCGAAGGGCCGGCGGCAATGGCCTGCATCCGCTACGCGCTGAGAACCGACAACCATTTTGTTCAGCTGATCATCACCTTTCGAGATGCCACGCGCCTTGAAGCTGCTTTCTGGCAGATGGGGCTCGATGCGGCACACTGAATCGAGGGGCAAACACCCGGATGTGAGACTTGACCGGGCACCTTTGCCCAGCACAGACTGACTCCGGCGATGGCATAGCCATCGCTTGCTTGACGGGGTGCCGGTGGAACCGGCTGAGATCATCCTGTACCGCATGCGGTACCACGATGGATCCCGATGAACCTGATCCGGCTAATACCGGCGTAGGGATTCAAGCGAAGGGTCCGCGCTGCCGCTCTGGCATCCTGTAATACCGCCCCTTCCTGCCTACGCTGTGCGCCGGCTGACAACTGTCACGCTCTGGAGCACATCATGACCGATACCACGGTATCCCACGACGCGCGTTCACCGCGCCGCGATCGGAAATCCCCGACCTTTCTGGCCGACAGCGCCCGCGTCGACAGCGCCTCCGTATCCCCCCTGCCGGCCTCGCGCAAGGTCTTCGTCGAAGGCTCACGCCCGGACATTCGCGTGCCCATGCGCGAGATCAGCCTCTCCCCCACCACCACCCGGGACGGCGTCGAGGACAATCCGCCGCTGCTGGTCTATGACACCTCCGGCCCCTACACCGACCCGGCGGCCGATATCGACATTCGTCGCGGCCTTGCAGACCTGCGCCGCGCCTGGATCGATGAGCGCGATGACACCGAGTGGCTGGATGGCCCAACTTCCGAGTACGGCCAGCGCCGCGCCAATGACCCGCAGCTGGCGACCCTGCGCTTTGACCTGAAACGCACCCCGCGCCGCGCGAAAGCCGGACGTAACGTCACCCAGCTGCACTATGCGCGCCAGGGAATCATCACACCCGAAATGGAATTCATCGCCCTGCGCGAGAACCAGCGCCGCCAGCAGCTCGGCAGTGACGAGGTCGAGCGCATTCTGGGTCATCAGCACAAGGGCGAAGGCTTCGGCGCCAGCATTCCTGACGAGATCAGCCCCGAGTTCGTGCGTGAGGAAGTGGCCCGCGGCCGCGCGATCATCCCCAACAACATCAACCACCCGGAAAGCGAGCCGATGATCATCGGACGCAACTTCCTGGTGAAGATCAACGGCAATCTGGGCAACTCGGCGGTGACCTCCTCGATCGAGGAAGAGGTCGACAAGATGACCTGGGGCATCCGCTGGGGTGCCGACACCATCATGGATCTCTCCACCGGTCAGAACATCCACGAGACCCGCGAGTGGATCATCCGCAACTCGCCGGTGCCGATCGGCACGGTGCCGCTCTATCAGGCGCTCGAAAAGGTCGGCGGTGTGGCCGAAAACCTCACCTGGGAGATCTTTCGCGACACGCTCATCGAGCAGGCCGAACAGGGCGTGGATTATTTCACCATTCACGCCGGCGTGCGCCTTCACCACGTGCCGATGACCGCCGAACGCACCACCGGCATCGTCTCCCGCGGCGGCTCGATCATGGCCAAGTGGTGTCTGGCCCATCACGAGGAGAGCTTTCTCTACACCCGCTTTGAAGAGATCTGCGAGATCATGACGGCCTATGACGTGGCCTTCTCGCTGGGCGACGGCCTGCGCCCGGGATCGATTGCCGATGCCAACGACGCCGCTCAGTTTGCCGAGCTGGAAACCCTCGGTGAGCTGACGCAGATCGCCTGGAAGCACGACGTACAGGTGATGATCGAGGGGCCCGGCCACGTGCCGATGCACCTGATCAAGGAGAACATGGACAAGCAGCTCGAGTGCTGCGACGAGGCGCCCTTCTATACCCTCGGACCGCTGACCACCGACATCGCCCCGGGCTATGACCACATCACCTCCGGCATCGGTGCGGCCATGATTGGCTGGTACGGCTGCGCCATGCTCTGCTATGTCACGCCCAAGGAGCATCTGGGCCTGCCCAACCGCGATGACGTCAAGACCGGCATCATCACCTACAAGATTGCCGCCCACGCCGCCGATCTGGCCAAGGGCCACCCGGCCTCGCAGCGCCGCGACAACGCGCTGTCCAAGGCGCGCTTCGAGTTTCGCTGGGAGGATCAGTTCAACCTCGGCCTCGACCCGGATACTGCCCGGGAATATCACGACGAAACCCTGCCCAAGGACTCGGCCAAGGTGGCGCACTTTTGCTCCATGTGCGGGCCGAAGTTCTGCTCGATGAAGATCAGCCAAGAGGTACGGGACTACGCCCGAAGCAACGGCCTTGAAGGCGATGAAGACGCGATGCGCCGCGGCATGGCCGAGCAGGCGGAGAAGTTTCGCGACAACGGCAGCGAACTCTACAGGGAAGTCTGACCCATCGATATGAAAGACCCCGGCAGGCCGGGGTCTTTCATGTATTCAGGCTCCGTTGTTCAGGGCTGCTGCCCGAGCCGGCGCCCTGTCACGCTCGACCAATGTCTACCCCTTCCGGGGCACCCCGGCATTGAGCCAAATATCAGACATTATTATATTTATATCTGATATTTGGAGGCATGCCCGTGACCGAGCTCAAGCATCTCCCCCAGGCCACTGCCAACGCGGATGCCGATACACTCGCCGCGATGCTGGCTCATGCCATCCTGTCCGGCCAGTGGGCCAGCGGCGATACCTTCCCCCGGGAACTGGACCTGTCGCGTCACTTTGACGCCAGCCGCAACCGGATACGCAACGCCCTGGCGACCCTGAGCAGCTGCGGTCTCATAGAGCGCACTGCCGGGCGCGGCACCATCGTACGCGATATTTCACAGTGGCATCTGCTGGACCCCAACATGAGCCGCTGGCTCGCCGGGCTGGACACCCCGCACCCCCAGCTGGTGCATGAAGTCTTCGCCTTTCGCCTGGCCGTCGAACCCTATGTCAGCGAGCTGGCGGCACTGGCCGCCACGGCCCGGGATCTGGCGCAGATAGAGGACGCCTTTAACGGCATGTGTGAAACGGCGAACGATCCGGACCAGCGCAACGCCCACATTGATAACGACATTGCCTTTCATGAAGCCATTTATAGCGCCAGTCACAACCTGGTATGGCGTCAGATGGGGCGTTTGCTGCGCCCCTCGATCGTGGCCCTGATCGCGCGCTCCCATCATCGCGTTGACCGGCTCGACGACAGCCTGGAGCGTCATCGCCGGGTACTGGAAGCCATCCGGATGCGACAGCCGGCGGCGGCCCGCGAAGCCACCGAGCATATGCTGGCCCGAACGGCCGCCGATCTTGAGCTTTCCAGCAGCCCGACCGCGCTGCGCCCCGGCCCTCTGACCTCCCTCTGAACAGACCTCATCACGCTCTGCGCTTCATGCCAGCGCATGGAGCACTTCCTGCCATCGACACCCACACCCCAGGAGCAAGTCATGCAAACAGGTGTCTGTTATTACCCGGAACACTGGCCCCGACAGCGCTGGGCCGACGACGCGCGCGCCATGGTCGAGGCCGGCATCAGCGTGGTCCGCATCGGCGAGTTCGCCTGGAGCCGGCTGGAGCCACGCCCGGGCGAGCTTCAGTTCGACTGGCTCGATGACGCCGTGGCCACGCTGGCAGACGCCGGCCTCTCCATCGTCATGGGCACCCCCACCGCGACCCCGCCCAAATGGCTGGTCGATGCCCATCCGGAGATACTGGCCGTGGATGAACATGGCCGACCGCGAGGGTTCGGCTCACGCCGCCACTACTGTTTCGCCTCACCGGTCTATCGCTCACAGAGTGAGCGCATCACTCGCCTGATGGCCGAGCGCTACGCCGACCACCCGGCCATCATCGCCTGGCAGACCGACAACGAATACGGCTGCCATGACACCATCCTCAGCTACTCGGCGGCGGCCCGTCATGGCTTCGGGCACTGGCTCGAGCAGCGCTACGGCGATGTCGACACGCTCAACGAGACCTGGGGCAGCGTGTTCTGGAGCATGGAGGTGACCGACTTCGCTCAGGTCGAGGCACCGGTGGGGACGGTGACAGAGCCCCACCCGGCGATTGTGCTCGATTATCGCCGCTACTGTTCGGATCTGGTGGTGACCTACAATCGCCTGCAGGTCGATACCCTGCGCGCCGCCGGCGTCTCGGTGGACATAGTTCATAACTTCATGGGGCTTTTCACGGCGTTCGATCATTTCGATGTGGCCCGCGATCTCGATATCGCCAGCTGGGACAGCTACCCGCTGGGCTTTCTGGAGCGCGGCGCGCATGACGAGGCCACCCGGCATCGCTACCGCCAGCAGGGCCATCCGGATTTTGCCGGTTTTCATCACGATCTCTACCGCGCCATGTGCCGGGGGCGCTGGTGGGTCATGGAGCAGCAGCCCGGCCCCGTCAACTGGGCCGTCAGTAACGCCGCCCCGCTGCCCGGCATGGTGCGCCTGTGGAGCCATGAAGCCTTCGCCCATGGCGCCGAGGTCGTCTCCTACTTCCGCTGGCGCCAGGCCCCCTTCGCTCAGGAGCAGATGCACGCCGGTCTGCTGCGCCCCGACGGTACCCCCTCGGCCGCCTGGCCGGAGCTTCTGGCGGTTCGTGACGAACTTCCCGAACTCGGAAAATACGACATCACCACAACGCAGGCCTCGGTGGCCCTGATGTTCGACTACAGCGCCATCTGGGCCTGCCAGATTCAGCCCCATGCCGCCGATTTCGATGCGCTGGAGCTGCACCTGAGCTGGTACAGCGCCCTGCGCCGGCTCGGGCTGGATGTCGATATCGTCTCCCCCAGAGACACACTGGACGGCTACGCTCTGGTCGTGCTGCCCTGCCAGGTCATCGCCGATGAAGACCTCGCAGCAAGACTTGAAACCGCCCGCGACGCGGGCACGCGCCTGATCATCGGCGCCCGTTCCGGCTCACGCACGGTGGACTTTCAGATTCCCGCCCGGCTGGCACCAGGCGCGCTGACCACGCTGGCCGGCGTGACGGTCGATCAGGTCGATGGCATGCGCCCCGGCACCCATCCGCGCCTGCATCTGCCGGGCAGCCCACAGGGTCACGGCCTGCGCTGGCGCGAGCAACTTGATGCCCAGCGACAAAAGGCCCGGGTCGTGCATCGTTTTGAAGATGGCCTGCCCGCCGTCACCGACCACCAGGGCGTGGTCTATCTGACCGCCTGGCTGGATGAGGACAGCATGGTGGCAGTTTTCGACGAGGTGTGTCGCGCCGCGGATATTGCCACCACCGTGCTGCCCGAAGGCGTCAGGCTGCGCCGGCGCGGCGCGCTCTGCTTTGCCTTCAACTACGCCGCCGAGCCGCGTCATCTTCCGGATGATCTGGTACCGGCATCAGGTTACCTGGTCGGCTCAACGACGCTCCCGCCCGCCGGGGTCACTATCTGGTCGACGACACACTGATCCTGACCGCCTGATAACGCACTGTCCCCGCATCGGTTTCCCGAGCGGGGACAGTGCCTTCATGCGCGACTGAATCAGCGCCTGCACGTCACAGACGCCGTATAGCGGCCTAGATAAAGGCCAGATAGATGGTGACCACCAGGACCAGCAGCGCGATGCTCGCCGGCCACGCCTTGCTCCAGGGCGTCATGTCGATCACGCCGGCATCCTGCTGCACCCAGGGCTCGGCACGCGGTGCCACCCGCCCAATGGTCAGCATCATCAGCACCAGCAGGACCATTACGATCGCGATGAAGTGAAAGTTGGATACCGTATCGACCACACCGGCCAGCGGCGGCACGAAATAGAACGCACCGATAATGGCACACCCCAGCACCAGCGCCAGATTGGCGGCGATCGCCGGCACGCGCCGGGTCAAAAAGCCGACCAGAATGACCGACAAAAGCGGTACGTAATACAGCGAATTGACCTTTTGCACGTAGACAAAAAGGCTCTCCTGACTGGCCATCAATGGCGCAATGCTCATGGCGGCAATGGCCATCAGCCAGCCCGACCACTTGGAGGCCCGAACCACCTGAGCCTCCGTGGCCTCCGGTTTCAGGCGGGCCTTGTAGACATCCAGACTGAACAGGGTGGCCGTCGAGTTCAGGGCCGAATTGAACGAGGACAGGATGGCGCCGACCATGGCGGCGGCAAAAAAGCCGGTCAGCGGTGCCGGCAGCACATCATGGACCAGCTGTCCGTAGGCGGCATCGGCCTTGACGCCGTCGCCCACGTACATATGAAAGGCAATAATCCCGGGCAGCACCAGATAAAGGGGGCCAAGCAGTTTGAGAAGGCCGGTCAGCAGAACGCCCTTTTGCCCTTCCGCCAGGGTTTTGGCCGCAAAGGTACGCTGAATGATCTGCTGGTTGGTGCACCAGTAGAACATGTTCAAAAGCAGCACACCGGTAAAGATGGTGGAGAAAGGGACCGACTGATCCTCGGTGCCCCAGGAGCGCATTTTTTCCGGATGACTGGTCTTGAGCGTCTCCCACCCCGCCAGAACCCCCTGGCCGTCACTGATGGCATTGAGGCCGAAAAAAACGATCATCAATCCGCCGATCAGCAGCCCGACACCATTGATGGTGTCGGAAATCGCAATCGAGCGAAGTCCGCCAAACAGCGCATAGATGGCCCCGCCCACGCCGACGGCGATAATGGTCAGTACCAGCAGCACCATGCTGGATTCGATACCGGTCAGCGTCTGCAGATCCAGCAGCCCCATAAGGCCGAGAGCCCCTGAATAGAGAATGCTGGGAAGAAGAATGGCGGCATAGGCCACCACAAAGATGATATTGGCCAAAAGCCGTGTGGTGCGGTCAAAGCGCAGCGCCAGCAGCTCCGGTACGGTCGTTACGCCGCTTTTCAGAAAGCGTGGCAGAAAAAACATGGCCATGGTGACCAGGGTAACGACCGCGATGACTTCCCAGGCCATGACCGACAGTCCATCGGTAAATGCTGCCCCGTTGAGCCCGACCATCTGCTCGGTCGACAGGTTGGTCATCATCAACGAGCCCGCAATGACCGGGAAGGTCAAACTGCGCCCGGCCAGAAAATAGCCGCTCGCATGGCGATGATCATCGTGGCGGGTCATGCGCCAGGTCACGACGGCGACCAGTGCGGTAAAGAAAAAAAACGAGGCCAGGGTCAACGCATTCATGGGGCTGCCTTATGGGAATACGGAGAGGTCTTGCGCGAAGCCACCGAGTCTATCGCCCTGAACAACAAAGGCCATTCGCAATTTGTCTTACCTATTCATGCAAAATGTCCGACAATTTCCAACATTTCGGCGCGTGTCACCCGTGGTCGGCCCCGAATGCCTGAAGACGCCGATACGAAAGGGTCCGAAATGCCTGCCCCTCACCGCTACCCTGCTTCTGAAACGTAAAAGACCCCGGCAGGCCGGGGTCTTTCATGGACTCGTGTTGCATCTTCTCATGCCGCGGCGGCGTCGGGCTCGAAGCGCTTTTGCAGATAGCCCTTGATGGCGTCGGACTCGTACATCCACTCGGTCTGGCCGCTGTCACGCTCGATGCGCAGACACGGCACCTTGACGCGACCGCCGCCTTCCCTGAGCGCTTCGCGATGGGCCGGATCATGCTGGGTATCGCGCAGTTCGATCGGCAGGGCGAGCCGGTGCATCTCCTGGCGCACCTTGATACAGAAGGGGCAGCTGCGAAACTGATACAGCGACAGCTGCTCGCAGGCCTGATCCACGGTCTGCTGCGCCTCGCCGGAGCGGGATACCGGGGTGGGGCGAGTGAGCTTTTCCCGCATGAGCATGACGGGCGCCAGCACCAGTCGCACGGTTTTGAAAAAATAGCGCATGACGATTTTCATGATGACCCCGCAGGAAGATGGGACAGGAAGGAACAGTCCCCATGGTATCAGGCCCGGCCGCCGGGGTTGACCCTTATGCCGGCGGGATCATCTGCAGCAGGGTCCAGGGCGCTTCGCAGGCATATTTCTGCTCGCGCGCCCGGTCATGCGCTCCCAGCGCCAGCTCCCGGTCGTTGTCATACACCACGAACAGGCGATCGTGATCCAGCACCGCCAGCCCTTCGGCCTTGTGTTCAAACACCAGCGCCTCGCCATCTTCCTCTGCCACCAGCTCGGGTGCCCTGCCACGCGCCAGATCCGCCATGTCGATGACCCAGAGATAGCCGCCGATGCTGTCGATCCCTTCCTGCTCGTTTTCAAAGCTGGTCATCAGATAAAGGCGATGGTGATACGGGTCATATTCGAGACTCGACAGCCCGCAGACATGCCTGACGGCTTCGAACTGCCCCGGGTCAAAGGCGTAGTGCTCGCGCATCTCGTCGAGAAACACCAGCTGCCCCTGCGCATCGATGCGGTAGTGGGCGCCGACGACGCGGCAGACATAGCTGAAATCATCGTAATGATGGCCCTGCTCGCGTACCCCGAACAGCAGCAGACCATCGCCTTCGTCGCTCGGAACGGCCGCCAGCCCCTCGATCTTGTAGTAGGGCATGCCGATGGCGGCCGTGAGGCGCTGGCGCAGCTCCAGCGAACCCGGGACGCCATCGCGCGGATCCGGGTCCACCACCTGCACCCGGTCGGGATCACCCAGCGGCCAGATCAGCAGATGGTTATAATCGTTGAGCGAGTGATCCTCGGGATGAAGGCGATCAAAGCCGGTGGTGGCCAGTACGTAACGGCCGTCCACGGTCAGGGCGAAATCCTCGTATTTGATCGCCTGACGGATCAGCGGCTGGGTATAGTAGGCCAGTGTCTCTTCCCGTGGATGCCCCCGCTCATCGATATCGACGGCAAAGACCGAGGAGCGCTCGGCGCCGGGAATCGGCTTGTCGCTGCCGAGAATCAGTCGCCGGCCGTCGTGCACCACGGCGGAGACTTCGGCATGGACCGTTTGATGCCGGTCATCCGTCAGCCCGGCCGGAAAGCAGTGCAGCGTCGCGTGATGGATAAAACGTGCGCGCATGGTCGTTCTCCTCTGCAGGATGGATGACGCCGATTTGACGCCGTCATCCGTTCAATACAACCTTTCAGCGCCCCGACAGCCGCTGGCCGATCAACGCCTGCGCTGGCCGTTCGGGGCCCAACGCCTGGCCCGGAGTCGGATTCTTGAATGTACTGAGCATTACTGCCCCGATCTTCATGCTGATCGCCCTGGGCTACGTCGCCGTCATGATGAATGTGGTATCAAGGGAGCATATCCAGGGGCTGGGGCGTCTGGTGGTCAACTTTGCCCTGCCGGCGCTGATCATTCGCGCCCTCAGCCAGCAGCCGCTGACCGAGGTCCTTGATGCCCACTATCTGCTGGCCTATGGGCTCGGCTCGCTGCTGACGTTTTCAGCAGGGCTTTTTCTGGCCCGGGGCCTGCAGCGTCATCGTCTGGATCACGCCGCCATTACGGCCATGGGCATGGCCACCGCCAACAGCGGCTTTATCGGCTATCCCATTGCGGTGATGGTGATCGGCCCCACCGCGGGCGTGGCACTGGCGCTGTGCATGCTGATCGAGAACATGCTGATGATGCCGCTGGCACTGGCGCTGGCGGAAGCGGGCAGCCAGCAGGGTATCTCCCTTCGCCGGACAATTTTGACCACGGCCCGGCGTCTGGTGCGCAACCCGATCATTATCGCCATCGTCAGCGGCGCCCTGATCTCGCTGTCGGGACTGTCGATTCCGGCGCCATTCTACAAGGCGCTGGACATGCTCGCCGATGCTTCGGCCCCGGTCGCCCTGTTTGTCATCGGCGGCACGCTGTATGGCCTGAAAATACAGGGCATGTATCGCGATATCGGCCAGATCACACTGGCCAAGCTGGTCTGCCACCCGCTGCTGGTGCTGCTGTGCTTTCAGCTGTTTCCCATTGACAACGCCGAGCTGATGACAGGCGCCCTGCTGATCGCCAGCGCCCCCATGCTGAGCGTCTACCCCATCTTCGGGGTGCGCTTTTCCATGGACAAGCTCTGCGCGGCGGCGCTACTGGCCGCCACGGTCACTTCGTTTTTCACCATCAGCGCCATGCTCTGGATGATCCATCATGGCGTCTGATCAGCACTCGGCCAGCGCCTGCAGCAGCGTTTCACGACGCTGCTCGCTCATGAAGGCGGCTTCGATGGCGTTACGGGCCAGCGTTCTGAAGGCGTCCTCGTCCCAGCCAAAGGCCTCGTGACAGGCCACGAAGTTGTTGAGCATGCCGCCGCCGAAATAGGCCGGATCGTCGGAGTTGAGGGTGACACAGAGCCCGTGATCGAGCAGACCGGGCAGGGTGTGATCCTCCAGCCGTTCGAACACCTTGAGATAGACATTGGAGAGCGGGCAGACCGTCAGCGGAATCTGTTCGTTGGCCAGTCTTGCCGTCAGTGCCTCGTCTTCCAGACAGCGCACGCCGTGGTCGATACGACACACATCGAGGGCGTCCAGCGCGCCGCTGATGTAGGCGGCCGGCCCCTCTTCGCCGGCATGCGCAAGCCTTGCGATGCCCAGCGTGCGGGCCTGCTCGAAGACGGCGGTAAACTTCTCCGGCGGGTTGCCCAGTTCCGCGCTGTCCAGCCCCACGGCGTCGATCCGGTCATGCCAGGGGGTGGCCTGCTCCAGCACGTCCATCGCCTCCTCGGCGCTGCGATCGCGCAAAAAGCTCATGATCAGGGCCGTCGACATGCCGAAGCGGCGCCAGGCCTCTTCCCGCGCCTGCCCCAGACCGGCAAACAGGGTACGCATGGCCACGCCACGGGCCAGATGCGGCTGCGGGTCAAAGGAGAGTTCAACGTGGACCACGCCGTCGCGGTGGGCGCGCTCGAAATAGGCCATCGCCAGGTCAAAGAAATCCTGCTCGGTATGCAGGACGTTCATGCCCTGGTAGTAGAGATCGAGAAAGGATTGCAGGTTGGTGAAGTTATAGGCCGCGCGTACCTCGTCGATGGAGCCATAGGGGAGCGTCACATCGTTTCTGGCGGCCAGCTCGAACATGAGCTCGGGTTCCAGCGTGCCCTCGATATGCAGGTGAAGCTCCGCCTTGGGCAGCGTTTGTAGCCAGTCTTTCATGAGCACTTCCTCACAGTCCTGCCGTCAATCAGCACCAGAGTGCCGGATGATTCATCAAATAATACGACCGGGGTCGTTTCACAGCGGGCAGGATAAACCAGCCGACCCATGGTGTCGCGCCTCAGCACTGTCGCATCGACGAGCGTCATGACAACGAGCGCCATGAAAAGAGGCTGCCATGACAGGCAGCCCCGAACGCATTAAACGGTGTGAGCGCCTGATCAGCTGCGGCTGGTGACTTCCAGCAGGTGATAGCCGAACTGGGTTTTGACCGGGCCGTGGATCTTGTTGAGGTCGCCGGTAAAGACGACTTCATCGAACTCGCGCACCATCTGACCGCGGCCAAAGGTGCCCAGATCGCCCCCCTGCCGGCCGCTGGGGCACTTCGAGTGTTCGCGGGCGACATCGGCAAAGTCCCTGCCCTGCTCGATCTCGTTTTTGAGCGCTTCGCACTCGGCTTCGCTGTTGACCAGAATATGACGCGCACTTGCCTGGGCCATGATACCTCTCCGAAGAATAAAACCGCGATTGTACGATGGGGACGGCGCAGGCCATAGCGCTGCCGGTGCATCGAGTACAAAAGAGAGCGACCGACAAAAAGCAGGGGCCGCTCGATGAGCGGCCCCTGCGTTAACTCGTGATGTCAGACGCGTTACTTCTTGGCGGCGTCCTTGACATTGCCCTTGGCGCTTTCGGCATGCCCCTTGGACTGCTGGGCCTTGCCTTCGGCTTCGGTGCCGGGCTTGTCGGTTGCCTTGCCTACGGCTTCCTTGAGCTTGCCCGTTGCCTTGTCGATTGCGCCTTCAGCCTTGTCGGACTTGGAATCTGTAGCCATGACAATTACCTCCATGTAGAAAATATGATATCTGCCCATCAGGGCGATATCCGCGTATCCAAGATACGCGTGAGTCAGTGTAGACGATCATGCCGCATTGCCAATGTCATGTCGGCACAGAAGATGTGGTTAACGCCTGTCAATCCTTGCTGTCACTACCGGATTTCGCCTTGCGTTCACCCTTGGCCAGATCCTTTTCACCCTTTCGGATCTGGTCCTTGTCGCCGGCGGCCTTGCCGGTCTCCTTCTGGATCTTGCCACCCAGCTTGTCGATCATGCCTTCGGCCTTGCTGCCCTTTGACTCTGCCATGCCAACCTCCCGTTCTGCATGATGGCCCCGACGTCTCCTGATACTGCGCTGCCATGTGTCGGTACCTTTCTACAGCATAGACAGTGCCGGCCACGCGTCAGCCGACGTTTTGTAACATGGAGTAACTGACCCGGCTTATCACGGGTTATCCTTTTTGCGATCGCTATCTCGGCCGAACTGCCCGCGCAGCCAGGCCACGATATCGGCGGATTCATACATCCAGTGGGTCTCCCCGGTCTCCTGCGTGATACGCAAACAGGGCACCGTAGGGCGACCGCCGCCCTCGAGCAGCTCTTCACGGGCGCTTGTGTCCTCACGCGTATTGCGAAGCTCGATGTTGAGCGACAGCCGCTCGATTTCGTGCAGCACGCGCCGGCAAAAGGGGCAGCTTTCATATTCGTAAAGCGCCAGATTGCGACACTGCTGATCCACCTCTGCCTGCGACTGGGGCGTTCGCACCACCTGATCGATATCGTCCTGCATTGACGTCTCCTTGCATGGATAATGCGCCGTGCCTTACCGGGGCGTGGACTCCTCGATATCCACGATGCCCGAGCGGCTCATGTTGATCTTCCAGCGCTGTACGGTTGTTTCCCGGGCGCCGCGAATGCTGCGCGCGACCAGATTGAGCTGATAGCGTCGCTCGACCATCTCGCGGCTGACTTCGCCATCCTGTAACTGATAGACATGATGATGGCTGTCCTCGAGCAGATTCGCGATCATGGACAGATCGAGCATCATGATCTCGCGGGTCTCTTCATAGCCGCTGAGAAACCGAATCGGCAGCATTCTTGAACGGCTGCGGTACTGCAGGATGACCTCTTCACGCTGGGTCACGCTACCGCCCCGGGTCGCGCGAATGTCGTCATCGAGGCGCTTGAAGCGAACATAGTCGAGCCACTCGCGCTGCTGACCGACCATCTCATTGCTGTGCACGTCGAAATACTGACGCCTCCATTTGGGACGCCCCCGGCGCAGCCAGCGCCACAGCGTATTGCGCAGATCCTCCTTGAATACCTCACGCATGGCGTACAAAAGCGCCAGTATCAGCACGAAGCGCAGGGTCAGATCCCCCACCAGGCTGCGCGCCTCGATCATCATGACCGAGATCACCAGCATGACCAGCCCGGTCGCCAGCGCCTTGACCCCGCGCTCCTCCCAGGCCCCCAGCTCGCGGTTTTTCTGCTTGAGCGTGACAGGATATTCGATCAGCCGGCGCAGCAGTCGCATCTTGTTGGAAATGCGCGACGGATTCCGGGCGGCGCGGCTCGAGTTGTACTGACGCTCATGGCGATAGCGGTTTTCGAACCGGCAGATTTCCAGCAGCGAGTGGCGCAGTCGCGCCTGCGCGTCATCATCGCCGGGCAGGCCGGCCACCAGTTTCAAAAGCCGCTGCTCGGTGATCCATGACATATAGTTGTCGATATTGATGAAGTACTTGAGCTGATTATCATCCTCGGGGCGGTTGCGCCGCATGCTCCTGGGCACGTTACGCGCCAGCTCGACAATCTCCTCGAGAGCCTCGGCATCCACCCGGTCGGGATCGCCTTCCAGCGGGGCGATCAAACGCTCCAGCGCCACCACGTACTGATAGGCATACAGGCTCAGGCTCAGCCGATAGCGCTCCGGTGAGCTGCGATCGCGCCGCGCCAGCCGGCTATGGGCCAGCGGCAGATGACGCTGATTGCTGTAGTAGGTGCGCTTTAAATGGATGGCGTTGTGGTAAAAGCTCCCTTCCGGGACGACATTGCGATGCAGATCGATTTCGCCGGGCACGAACAGATACAGATCCAGCCCGTGCTCGGTGGCTTCCTTGAGCACCCGCGAGATCTTGATGTTGAAACCTTCCCTGCGCTCTACACTGACCAAGAACGTGACCCTTGAAACAAGACATGACAACGACACTGGCGTATTCGACGCATGAACACGCTCGCGTCGCGACCCGGCCGGGCCTCAATGATGGCATGATCGACATGACACCGGGAGACGCCACCCAAAGCATATGTCATTGACAGGTCGGGCACCCGACAACATCAACTCTCAGCCTGAATCGTTCAACCGGGGTAACCAGACCATGCAGGACACAACCGACAAGCCGCGTGGCGGCGACCGGGGCCGGGACACGATCTCGCCATTGGCCATGCCCGGACGCGGCTGGAAGGACACGCTATTGCGCGTCAGGCGGCAGGTAGAAGCCAACCATGCCACCCTGATTGCCGCCAGCATCGCCTTTTATGCCTTTCTGGGGATCTTTCCGGCCATTGCTGCCTTCATTTCGATCTGGGGTCTGGCCTTTGACCCGCAGCAGGTGCAGGGCCAGATCGAAATGCTCAGCAGTGTGCTGCCCGAAGACGCCGCCAGCATCATTCGGCAGCAGGCGCTATCGGTCAACAACAGTGCCGGCGCCGGCATGAGCATTACGGCCGTGGCCGGCCTTGCCTTTACGGTCTACAGCGCCTCCAAGGGCATGCGCGGGTTGATGGCGGGTTTGAACATCGTCTACGGCGAAAAGGAAGAGCGCGGGCTGATCAAGCTCACCCTGATGACCTGGGTGCTGACCGGCGCCATGATAGTGATGACGATTCTGACGCTGGGCACCATCGCTCTGCTCCCGCCGCTGATCGCCTGGCTGCCCTTCGGGGACACGCTGACGGCGCTTTTGACCTATATTCGCTGGCCCATCCTGCTGCTGCTGGTAATCAGCGCCATCACCATCCTCTACCGCTACGGCCCTGACCGGGCACCGTCGCGCGTCGGCTGGCTCAGTGTCGGCTCGGTGACGGCCACCCTGCTCTGGGCGCTGGGGTCGGTCGGCTTTTCCATCTATGTGCGCAACTTCGGCAACTATAACCAGACCTACGGCACCATCGGGGCGGTCATGGTACTGCTGCTGTGGTTCTGGCTGTCGGCCTTTATTGTCCTGCTGGGGGCGGCACTGAACTGTGAGCTCGAGCGACAGACCCGGGAGGACACGACCACCGGCAAGCCGCAACCGATGGGCAAGCGCGGCGCCTGGGCAGCCGACACCGTAGCGCAGGATGATCGCGACATCGGCACCAACGCCTTTACCGAAGCAGGCCAGACATCGGACGAAGAGGATCAAAAGAGGCGTCAGAACTGAGCCGCCCGGCGCCTCGCCGGGTTATACAAAAGCGCCGCCCGATGTTGTACAAATCGGGCGGCACTTTTGACTTTCTTGTACAAACGCCTTGTACAGGCCAGGCTATCGCTGTTACGACAGAGCAGACAGGGAGCGTCGTCATGAGTGAGCACTATCGCCAGCGTCAGCGTGTGAAATGGAAATGGGGCGATCACTGGACCGAAGGCAAAATCACCCGCAAGTACACCCAGAAGGTGACCCGACGCATCAAGGGCAGTGATGTGACCCGCAATGCCACCGAAGACGAACCGGCCTACATGATCAAGCAGGATGACGGCGACCGTGTGCTCAAGCTGCACAGGGAACTGCGCAAGGCCTGAGCCGCCGCACCGTTCAATATTCAACGTGTCAGGGAGGACACCATGAGCGATGACAATGAAGCGATCTATCAGGACTTCAAGGAGAGCGTCAACATGGCGCCGAAAGAGCTTGAGGAGTGGCTGGAAACCGACGAGTCAAAATCGGTGGGCGACAGCAGTGACGGTGAATCCACCGGTCATCAGTCGGGTCGGCGCATCGTCGAGATCAAGAGAAAGCGCAAGGCAGAGCTTGATGATGATGACTTCAGCCACATGAAAAAGGTCAATCAGTACGTGGCCCGCCATCTGAAGCAGCCCCCACAGAAGGAAGACAGGAAGACGTCGCGCTGGCGCTACTCCCTGATGAACTGGGGCCATGACCCGCTCAAGTCGTCATGAATATTTAACTCAAGCTGAAGGGATGGGCACGCCCGCCCCGCAAGTGCCATGATTCTGCGGACACATGACACAAGGATGACACTCATGCTCTATCGTTCCCTCTTCGCCGGCGTTGTCATGATGGGCGCCGCCTCTGTTGCCCAGGCGGATCAGCCTGCCACTCAGGGACTCTACTCCGCCGACAGACTGATGGATGCCGATGTGCATCTGCAGGGCGACAGCGAGACCATCGGTGAGGTCGAGGATCTGCTGTTTGGTGATGACATGACCCTGCAGGCCATCGTGATCGAAACCGAGGGTGGCAGCATCAATCCGGAAGATCACGGCTATGTCATTCAGCGCGGTGACTTCACGGTAGACACCAGCAGCGATACCGATCTGGACGAGATCGAATACAACGTTACCGTCAATCTGGATCGCGACGCCCTCAAACAGCAGCCCACCTGGAGCAACGACTGGTGGCAGGACGCGCGTCAGCAGGCCTCGCAGACCTGGCAGCGCACCAGCAATGCTGCCAGCAGCGCCTGGGAGGACACCCGTCAGGCGACCTCCAATCTGCTGCAGCGTGCCGGCGACGCTCTCGAGAACTGAGCGCGGCGCTAGCCTTCCAGACTGCGCACCGGGTCACCTGATGTCCCGGGACAATGCCCGTCGTGGTGCTCGCACCAGGCGGGCATATTATTGCCCCGATCGGACGTCAGGGGACTGCCACCGACCAGGACCAGAAGAGCGAGCAGCAGCACCAGAATGACAATGGTGATGCCGCCAATGGGATAGTGTCGATGATGCATGGCGACCTCCCGTCTCGTGGACCGGAAACAGCCGCCAGCGGCTGATGTTACAAGGCGGCTGCCTCTGCCTTCATGAGCCTGCCCTTGTATTAAAGAAGTTTTAACACTTCAGTGCGATGCACGTTTTGTCGCACACGGCGTAGCAGCACTACGCCATATGCCCCCTCACGTGTTATTCCAGTGCGCTACTGCCGGGTTTGAGGATCACCGCGCCCAGCGGCGGCAGATGCAGTGACAGCGTAAACGGATGACCGTGACTTTCACGCGCCTCGGCCTCGCGCCCGCCATCGTTGCCGGCCCCGGTGCCGCCGTAGAGCGTCGCGTTGCTGTTGAAGCGCTCCTGCCAGTAGCCCGCCATGGGCACGCCGACGCCATAGCCCGACTGCGCCTGCGGGGTGAGATTGACCACCACCAGCACGGGCTGACCATCGCGACTCCAGCGCAGCCAGGCCACCACGCTGTTCTGGGCGTCATCACCGACCACCCACTCGAATCCTTCGGGCACGCAGTCCTGCTCGTGCAGCGCCGGCTCCAGGGTGTACACGGCGTTGAGATCGCGCACCAGATT
Organism: Kushneria sp. AK178; assembly: GCF_053903105.1. Classification (NCBI taxonomy): domain Bacteria; kingdom Pseudomonadati; phylum Pseudomonadota; class Gammaproteobacteria; order Oceanospirillales; family Halomonadaceae; genus Kushneria; species Kushneria sp. AK178. The sequence continues at coordinate 2,683,028 of NZ_CP096381.1, forward strand.
CGAGATGCCCTGATGCTCGGGATGGGCCAGCAAAAACCAGTCCAGCTCGCGGTCGTGGCTCCACTCGCGGAACTGCGCCAGCTCACAGCCCATGAACAAGAGCTTCTTGCCCGGGTGTGTCCACATCAGCGACAGCGCAGCGCGCAGGTTGGCAAACTGCTGCCAGCGATCGCCCGGCATCTTGTTGATCAGCGAGCCCTTGCCATGCACTACCTCGTCGTGGGAGATCGGCAGCATGAAGTGCTCGGAGAAGGCATACACCAGCGAAAAGGTCAGCTCGCCGTGATGATAGCTGCGATACAGCGGGTCCTCGCTCATGTAGGTCAGGGTGTCGTGCATCCAGCCCATGTTCCACTTGTAGCTGAAGCCAAGACCGCCTTCCGACACCGGACGGCTCACGCCGGGCCACGCCGTGGACTCCTCGGCGATCATGATGGCGCCGGGGGCTTCCTCACCAACCACCTCGTTGAGATGGCTCAAAAAGTCGATCGCTTCCAGGTTTTCCTGACCGCCGTGGCGATTGGGAATCCACTCGCCCTCCTCGCGCGAGTAATTGCGATAGAGCATCGAGGCCACCGCATCGACACGCAGGGCATCGACGTGGAAATGCTTGAGCCAGTAGATCGCCGAGGCCAGCATGAAGCCGTGGACCTCGTGACGACCGAGGTTGTAGATGTAGGTGTTCCAGTCCTGATGGAAGCCTTCGCGCGGGTCCTGATACTCATACAGCGCCGTGCCGTCAAAGCGGGCCAGCCCGTGCGGATCCGTCGGGAAGTGCGCCGGCACCCAGTCGAGGATGACGCCGATACCGGCCTGGTGGCAGGCATCGACAAAGGCGGCAAACTCCTGCGGCTTGCCGAAACGGCCGCTGGGCGCGAACTGTGACAGCGGCTGATAGCCCCAGGAGCCGCCAAAGGGGTGCTCCATGATCGGCAGCAGCTCGATATGGGTAAAGCCCATCTCCTGCACATAGGGAATCAGCCACTGCGCCAGATCGCTCCAGCTGTAGAGCTCACCCTCATCGCCGCCATGACGCCGCCAGGACGCCGCATGCACCTCGTAGACCGAGATGGGCGCATCGGCCGCGTGACGGTCGGCCCGGTCGGCCATCCACGCCTGATCCTGCCAGGTGTGGTCCAGCGGTGCGGCCACGACCGAGCCGGTTGCGGGGGGCGCCTGGGTGGCCCGCGCCACCGGGTCGGCCTTGAGCGGCAGAAGGCCCTCCTGCCCCAGAATCTCGTATTTGTAGACGCTGCCTTCGGGCAGGCCGGGAATGAAGATTTCCCAGACGCCGGTGGGCTGGCGCTGACGCATCGGATAGCGCCGGCCATCCCAGCCGCAGAACTCGCCAACCACCGAGACACGCCGGGCATTGGGGGCCCAGACGGCAAAGCGCACGCCTGCCACGCCGTCGATCGTCATCATCTGCGCGCCGAGACAGGTGCCCAGTTCGCGGTGATTGCCCTCGCCGATCAGATAAAGATCCAGCTCGCCCAGCAGCGGCCCGAAGGCGTAGGGGTCCTCGACCACCTCCTCCCCGTGGGGCCAGCGGATGCGCAGTCGATAGGGTGTGAGCCGGTCCAGCCGGCCCACGAAAAGATCCGGCACCTGCCCCGGCTGCAGCCGGGTCAGGACGCGGTCGCTGTCGCGCTCGAGCAGTTCCACGCCGATGGCACGCGGCAGAAAGGCGCGCACCACCATGGCGTGATCCACCTCGTGGGGCCCGAGCACGGCAAAGGGATCGCCATGCGAGCCTTCGACCAGGGCCTGGGCGGCGTCAGGGTGCAGGGATGTGGTATCGATTGACGCGCTGCGAACGTCCTGTTTACTGCGAGTCGTCATGGTGACCCTCCCCTGATTGGGACATGTCATTGCCCGAATGTGTGCTCAGTTCTTCGAAGAGTGCGACCAGACCGCGCATTGGCACGCTCAGCCAGGCCGGACGGTTGGCCGCCTCGTAGGCGATCTCGTAGGTCGCCTTTTCCAGCGTGAACAGCGACAGCGCGGCGCTGGCGCCATCCTCGAACTGCCACTGATGCCCCACCTGGTGGGTGGCCTGGCGATAGGCCAGCAGAAACGACTGGGTGACCCGGTGGCGATAGTCCTCGATGACTTCCTGGCTGACCGCCTCGCGCTCGTGCGCCACATCGGCCTTGTAGGCATTATCCAGTGCCATGGCCGAAGCGTAGTCAAAGGAGCGCACGACGCCTGCCACATCACGCAGCGGGCTGCTTTTCATGCGGCGCTCGTCGAGTGAGCGGGCCGGCTCGCCTTCAAAGTCGATGATGTAGGCATCGTCGTGGGAGACCAGTATCTGCCCCAGATGCAGATCGCCATGGGTGCGCGTGCAGAGGCTGCCCCGGGCGTGATGGGCAAACGAATCCGCCATGTCACAGAGCGCCCCGCGCCGCTGCAACAGCCAGTCGGCCAGCTGCTGATCCTCTTCACTGGCGCTGCCCTTGTGATGTTTTAGAACCTCCATGGCATGGTCGATCTGGGCACGGACGCTGCCGGCCCACTCTTGCGTACGGGCCTCGTCGGCGATCTCGGGCGCAAAGTCGGCTTCCGGCGTCTCCATCGCCAGCAGAGTGTGCATCTCGCCCAGCCGCTGCCCCAGCAGACCTGCAAAGCCGGTGATGGTGGCCAGCGGGTCGTAGGCGTCGTGCTGATCGGCCTGTACCATGTCGCTGATATCGCGAATGGCCCGCTCGAGCGTGTTGAGCGTCCACTCCCAGGCATCGCCCTGGTTGTCGATATAGCCCTGCAGCACCATCAGCACATGCGGCACGCCCTGATCGTCGATGCGGGTCACCTCCCCCAGCATGGGGGCGATATGGGTGAAGCCACGCTCGGTCAGGTAGCGTCCCATCTCCGCTTCGGGATGGATGCCGCTCTCGATGCGACGGATCAGCTTGAGCACCATCCGGTCATCGATGATCACGGAGCTGTTGGACTGCTCGGCGCTGAGATAGCGCATCTCGGCGTCCTCCGGCACCCGCTCCATCTCGTCCAGAAGCGACGTGGCACGGAAATGCAGCTCGCCGGGGTGCGGGGCATCGGCCTCCATTTCCACCACGCTGCGGCTCAGATCCTGTACCGTACCGGCCCGCAGCGCCTGAATGACTGCCATGGGGAAGCCCGGCATCGCAAAGGCATCGGTCAGGTAGCCGACTTCCCGGCCGCGACGAATGCGTGCCATGGCCAGCTGCTGGGGCAAAAGCGCCCCCTCGTCCTCGTTGATCATGCCCAGTGGCAGCACATAGCGCTCGTGGGACGATGCCTCGTTGTCCTGATGCGCCTGCACCTCGATCTCGGCCAGCAGCACCGAGGGCGAATTGGCGGCATGTTCGTTGACGACTGCGCTGTCCAGACCCACCGCCCAGGCAAGCCGTACCCGATCGATGGTGCTGTTCTTGGCGGCAAACCAGCGCCGCCGCGGCAGATACTGCACCAGGCTTTCATTCTCGAGCGAGCGCCGCGTCTTGCCGGTGCCGATCTCGTCCAGACGCTGTTTGATCACCAGGGTCAAAAGATCCGGCATCATCTCCTGAGCCGGTGCATGCCAGTGCGGCATGGCACTCTCCGGCGCCAGCAGGAACCAGTAGAACCCGTAGGGCGGCAGGGTCAGCAGGTAGCTGAGCTGGCCGATGGGCGGAAAGCTGCTGCCGCCGAGCATTTCCACCGGCACATGGCCTTCCCAGTTGGACAGATCCAGCTCCACCGCCTGCGCCGAACGCGACACGTTGGCCACGCAGAGGATGGAATCTACCTGACCGCTCTCTTCGTGCGTGTACTCGCGGATGTAGGCCAGGATGCGCCGATTGCTGGGATACAACAGCTTCATGACGCCGCGGCCGAACGCCTTTTGCTGACCGCGCACGGCCAGCATGCGCCGCGTCCAGTTGAGCAGCGAGTGCGGGTCGCGGGTCTGCGCCTCGACGTTGATGGTCTGAAAGCCGTACAGCGCGTCCATGATCGGCGGCAGCACCATGCTGGCCGGGTCGGCGCGCGAAAAGCCGCCGTTACGGTCCATGGTCCACTGCATGGGCGTGCGCACGCCGTCGCGGTCACCCAGGTGGATGTTGTCCCCCATGCCGATCTCGTCGCCGTAATAGACCGTGGGCGTGCCCGGCATCGACAGCAGCAGGCTGTTGAGCAGCTCGATACGGCGACGGTCACGCTCCAGCAGCGGCGCCAGCCGGCGCCGAATGCCCAGATTGATGCGCGCGCGCCGGTCGGAGGCGTAGTGGTTCCAGAGATAGTCGCGCTCGCGGTCGGTCACCATCTCGAGCGTCAGCTCGTCATGGTTGCGCAGAAAGACCGCCCACTGACAGTTCTCGGGAATCTCCGGGGTCTGGCGCAGGATATCGGTGATCGGGAAGCGGTCTTCCTGGGCCAGCGACATGTACATGCGCGGCATCAGCGGGAAGTGAAACGCCATGTGGCACTCATCGCCATCCCCGAAGTAGGGGCGCGTGTCCTCGGGCCACTGATTGGCCTCGGCCAGCAGCATGCGGTCGGGGAAATGCTCATCGATCACGGCACGAATGCGCTTGAGCACCTCGTGGGTCTCGGGCAGGTTCTCGTTGTTGGTGCCCTCGCGCTCGACCAGATAGGGAATGGCGTCCAGGCGCAGGCCATCCACCCCCATCTCCAGCCAGTAGTGCATCACCTTCATCACCTCGTCGAACACGACGGGGTTGTCGAAGTTCAGATCGGGCTGGTGCGAGTAGAACCGGTGCCAGAAGTACTGACCGGCCACCGGGTCCCAGGTCCAGTTGGAGGTCTCGGTATCGAGAAAGATGATGCGGGTGTCGCTGTAGTGGCTATCGCTGTCCGACCAGACATAGAACTCGCGCTCGGGCGAGCCCTTGGGCGCATGCCGGGCGCGCTGAAACCACGGGTGCTGATCGGAGGTGTGGTTGATGACCAGCTCGGTAATAACGCGCAGCCCGCGGGCATGCGCCTCGCTGATAAACTGCTGGGCCTGCTCCAGCGTGCCGTAATCCGGGCTGACCGCGCAGTACTCGGAGATGTCATAGCCGTCGTCGCGGCGCGGTGACGGATAAAACGGCAGCAGCCAGATGGTATTGACGCCCAGGCCCGCGATGTAGTCGAGCCGCTCGATCAGACCCTGAAAATCGCCGATGCCATCGTTGTTGGCATCGTAGAAGGACTTGACGTGCACCTGGTAGATGACCGCGTCCTTGTACCACAGCGGGTCGTTGATAAAGGCGGGCTCGCCCTCGCCGGCGGTCATGGCCTGCTGGGACGAACCGGAAACATTATTGGCATTCATCATGAGACAGTATCCTCCTCGCCCCGACCAGGGGTCGCAGGCGATCGTGTTGCGTCATGCCCGACCGGGGAGCCGCCACGCCATCGCCGCGTCGGGACAGCGAGTGCGGCGTGCGACGCCCCGGCCTTCTGTCGGGTTACTGCGCCGGACGCAGGCGCCATATCCCGAAGGGCATCTGCGGTGTCAGGTGCGTGCTCTGCCACTTGCCGTGCCACGTCCATCGATGACCGGTCATCAGATCCTCGCCGTTCATGTCGGCATGGTCATCGAGCCCGAACTCCCACAGCGGCAGCTCGAAATGGCCGGACTGCTCATGGAAGGGATCCAGACTGACGGCCACGAGCACCACGTTGTCCATGTCGGGCGTCGCTTTGGCAAAATAGAGGATGCGATCGTTGTCGATGGTGTAGAACCGGATGCCGAGATGGCTCTGCAGCGCCGGGTTCTGGCGCCGGATCCAGTTGAGCCGGGCAATTTCGGCGCTGATATTGCCGGGCGCAAAGTAGTCCCGCGATTTCAGCTCGTACTTCTCGGAGTCGAGATACTCCTCCTTGCCCGGCACCGGCGTCGCCTCACAGAGTTCAAAGCCCGAGTACATGCCCCACAGCCCCGACCCCATGGTCGCCAGCGCCGCCCGGATCAGAAAGCCCGGTCGGCCCGATCCCTGTAAAAAGGTCGGGTTGATGTCCGGCGTATTGACGAAGAAGTTGGGCCGGTAACACTCCCGCAGCGGCGACTCGTTGAGCTGAGTCAGATATTCGGTCAGCTCGGGTTTGGTGTTGCGCCAGGTGAAGTAGGTGTAGCTCATGTTGAAGCCGATCTTGCCCAGCCGCGCCATGATGGCCGGACGGGTAAAGGCTTCGGCAAAAAAGAGCACGTCCGGATCACGCGAGCGAATATCGGCAATCAGCCACTCCCAGAACGGGAAGGGCTTGGTATGCGGATTGTCCACGCGAAAGATCTTCACGCCTTCATCCACCCAGCCCTGCACCACATCGCGCAGTGCCAGCCACAGCGACGGCACGGCGTCTTCGGCGTAGAAGTCGACGTTGACGATGTCTTCATACTTCTTGGGCGGGTTTTCGGCGTAGCGGATCGTGCCATCCGGGCGCCAGGCGAACCAGCCGGGGTGCTCGGCAAGCCAGGGGTGATCCGGCGAGCACTGGATGGCGAAATCCAGCGCAATCTCGAGCTCGTGTTCACGGGCGGCCGCCACCAGAGCGCGAAACTCCTCGAGCGTGCCGAGCTGCGGATGGATGGCCTCATGCCCGCCGTGCTCGTTGCCGATGGCGTAGGGGCTGCCCGGGTCATCGGGGCCGGGGGTCAGCGTGTTGTTGGGCCCCTTGCGATGGGTATGGCCGATGGGATGGATGGGCGGAAAATAGAGCACATCAAAGCCCATGTCGCGAATCATCGGCAACCGGGCGTGCACGTCGTTGAAGGTGCCGTGCTGACCGGGGGTCGGGCTTTCGGAGCGCGGAAAAAGCTCATACCAGCTGCCAAATTCGGCCAGCGGGCGATCAACTTCCAGCGGCATGAAAGCACTCTGGCTCAGATGGTGCTGCGGATCGCACTGCTGCATGAGCGACAGGGTGTCCCTCGAGAGCAGAAGCGCCACCTGCTCGCTCTCATCAGCTGCGCCGTCAAGCTGCGTCATCAGCGTCTTGAGGGCATCGGCCTGCTCGCTGCCGGGCGTGGCGCGCTCGAGCGCCCGGGCCACGTGGTCATGGCCTTCCCGCAGCTCGAGCGAGACCGACACGCCGGCAGCATGCTTTTTGCTCAGCTCATGGTGATAGGTGCCGTAAAGGTCCCACCACGCCTCGATCACGAACTCGTGCCTGCCGGGCGTGGCAGGAACAAAGGTGCCTTCCCACAGGTCATTGCCCAGCGGTCTGACCAGCGTCAGCGTCTCGCTGTGCCAGCCCTGCTCTGACGCCTGGTCCTGCGTGCAGCGCCAGCGCACGCGCGCGGCCAGCACGTCGTGACCGTCGGCAAAAATGACTGCGGTGACATTGACCGGTTGTCCCACAATGGCCTTGGCGGCAAAGCGACCCTGCTCGACGCCGGGGCCAATCTCTTCGATGGCAATGCGATCGGCCATCGCGGCCTGCATCACCGGTGCGTCTTCCGGCACACCGTTGGGGGATGTATTGCGTTGCACCATTGACATTGCTGCTCGCTCCTTTCCCTGGGCGCAGCCCGTCGCATCCGGATGATGCGACGGGCTGGCGGCAATCCGCCGATGACCGGGGTCATCGGCCACATGGTTTGATTACCCGTTGCGGCCTGCGCCGCCGTCGTCACGTACCAGCTCCAGCAGCACCATTGAACGGCTCTCGACCTCATAGGTCGTGCCGAAATCGAAGTGCCCGCCTTCCCGGCTGTCGGGCTCGGCCGTGTTGAGCCGGAAGATCCAGTGTTTGCCGGAGGAGACTTCCGGCAGTGTCCAGGTGATCGGCTCGTGATGGGCGTTGATGACCATCAGCAGCGTACTGTGCGAGCCGGCCCGACGGATGCCGGTGGGCTGGGCGCGACCGTCCAGCAGCACCCCGATGGCGCGGGAGTGTTCCGACTCCCAGTTGCCGACATCCATCTCTTCGGCGTCCGGCGTCAGCCAGGTCACGTCGCGAACTTCCAGCTCATCGTTCCACTCACCGGTGAGGAAGCGGCTGCGATGCAGCATCGGATAGCGGCGGCGCAGGGCAACGATGTGGCGGGTGAAATTCAGCAGGTCACGCCCTTCCTCGGAGAACTCCCAGTTGACCCAGCCGATTTCGCTGTCCTGGCAGTAGGCGTTGTTGTTACCGCCCTGAGTACGTCCGAACTCGTCGCCGGCCAGCAGCATCGGCGTGCCCTGGGAGAACATCAGGGTAGCCAGCATGTTGCGCATCTGACGCATGCGCAGCGCGCGAATTTCCGGATCGTCGGTCTCGCCTTCCACCCCATGGTTCCAGGAGTAGTTGTCGTCGCTACCGTCGTTGTTGTCCTCGCCGTTGGCCTCGTTGTGCTTGTCGTTGTAGGTCACCAGATCACGCAGGGTGAAGCCGTCATGCGCCGTGATGAAGTTGACCGACGAGTACGGCTTGCGTCCGCGGTGGTTGAACAGATCCGCAGAGCCGGTCAGGCGGGTGGCGAACTCGGCCAGCTGCCCTTCATCGCCCTTCCAGAACGAGCGCATGGTGTCGCGGAACTTGTCGTTCCACTCCGCCCAGCCCGGCGGGAAGCCACCCACCTGATAGCCACCGGGGCCGCAGTCCCAGGGCTCGGCGATCAGCTTGCACTGCGACAGCAGCGGGTCCTGACGGCAGGAGTCGAGGAAACCGCCCCCCTCGTCAAAGCCGTGCGGCTCGCGCCCGAGAATGGTGGCCAGGTCGAAACGGAAACCGTCCACACGCATCTCGTCGGCCCAGTAGCGCAGCGAGTCGGTGACCATCTGCAGCACGCGCGGATGCGACAGGTTCAGCGTGTTACCGGTACCGGTATCGTTGATGTAGTAGCGCTTCTCCTCCGGCATCAGGCGGTAATAGCTGAAGTTGTCGATGCCCTTCCAGGAGAGCGTCGGCCCCATCTCGTTGCCTTCGGCGGTGTGGTTGTAGACCACATCCAGAATGACCTCGATACCAGCGGCGTGGCAGCTGGCCACCATCTGCTTGAACTCGCTGATGGTGTTGGTCGCCATGTAGGAGGGGTGCGGCGCGAAGAAGGCCAGGGTGTTGTAGCCCCAGTAGTTGTGCAGCCCCTTCTCCTGCAGATGGCGGTCATCGGCAAAGGCGTGAATCGGCATCAGCTCCAGCGAGCTCACGCCCAGACCCCGCATGTGATCCAGCACGGCCGGGTCGCTGAGGCCCGAAAAGGTGCCCCGCATCGACTCATTGACCTTCGGATTCATCATGGTCAGGCCGCGGACATGGGCCTCGTAGAAGATGGTGCGATCCCAGGGCACATGAATCTCGCGCGAGCGTCCCCAGGTAAAGGCCGGATCGATCACGCGGCACTTGGGAATGAAGGGCGCACTGTCACGCTCGTCAAAGCTCAGGTCGCCATCCTCGTGCCCGATGGTGTAGCCATAGAGGGCGTCGTCCCACTGAAGCTCGCCCACCAGCTGGCGCGCACAGGGGTCGATCAAAAGCTTGTTGGGGTTGAAGCGATGGCCCTTTTCCGGCTCGTAGGGGCCGTAAACACGATAACCGTAGAGCTGACCGGGGCGGGCATCCGGCAGATAGCCGTGCCACACCTCGTCGGTGAACTCCGGCAGCTCGATACGCTCGAGCTCTTCCATGCCGTCGTCGCTGAAAAGACACAGCTCGACCTTCGTGGCATGAGCGGAAAAAAGGGCGAAGTTGACGCCCAGGCCGTCCCAGTTGGCGCCCAGCGGATAGGGCAGGCCTTCACGGACCCGGCTTTGCTGTTTGCCGGATGAAGCATTCAGCGGCGACTCACGGCCGCCGGAGTTGATGCCGGGCGTAGGGGCGCCGGGATGAATCGGTGTTGTGGTCATGCATTACTCCCGAAAGGGATCATCAGGGGCTCAGGCCGTACAAAAACACGACTACTGGCTCGAAGGATCGTCGTTGCTGCTATTGCGTTTGCGTTTGGCCGTCGTCTCGGTATCGGCGGTACGCTTCTTTTTGGCGGCCCCGGTTTTGGTGGCCGATGTCTTGCCGGCCGATGTTCTGGCAGTCGTCGTCTTGCGACTGGTCGTGGCCTTTTTATCCGCGCTGTCGGCCGTGCTACGCCGTCTGGTGGTGCTGGCACGTTTGGCCGGCGTTTTTTCAGGGACCGGCTCGGCGGCGGTGTCGTCAGGCAGCTCCTGCGCGCCGGCCGCGGGCGCCGGCTCGGCGCTTGTTTCGGACACCGCCTGCGCACTGTCGGCAGGTGTCGGGTCGGCGCCCGCCCCGGAGATATCCTGTGCGTTGGCGGCAGGTGCCGGATCGACGGTCCTTTTGCTGCGCGGCGCCGGACGAGGCGGCGCCTCCTGGGGCACATCGGTGATGCGCTCGGCGGCTACCATGCGACAGGCCATGTGCCAGTGACGTTCGGCCTGACCATCCGGGCAGCCTTCGGCCTCCCAGATTCGGTAGGCCAGCAGGCGAATGCGAAGCTGATCATCTGCCATGGGATCCATTCTCCTTCATGAGTCATGCCCCTGCTGTCCGGCAGACCCGTATTGTCTGAAAGGCGCCGTGTCATGCCGGCGCCTGTGGTGATGGTTACATCGGCTGACCCTGATCGCTGCGCGCCACACTGGTCTGTGTCGTTTCCGCCTGCAGGGTCTGCCCTTCGGGAGCCGCGGCAGCCTCGCGAAACAGCACGCAAAACGGCATCGACGCCATGAGCTCCGACATCGGCGCCCGCGGGTCGACAGACGCCCCGGTGAGCAGCGACTGCCAGCCACCGCCGGCGTCCGCTGCGGACGTCACGTGCGTATTGCCCCAGCGCTGCGGCGCGACGCGCAGCGAGTCATCCGCCAGCAGCGAGCCCCCGTGACGCACGGCGATGACCATCACGGCCCCGTCCTCATGCTCACGCGTGAAGCCGATCAGCTGTCCGGCGCGCTCGCCGTCGAAATCCAGCGCCTGATAGTCGCCCTGCCGGAAAACGCCCGGCAGACGCTGTCTGAGCCCCAGCACCTGCGTAATCAGCGCCTGCTTGATGCGCCCATCGCGCCAGTGGTCGATCAGTTCTTCCAGCGGCGGATTGTGCGACAGCTGTTCGCGACGCACGCCGAAATCCACCGGACGACGGTTATCGGGGTCGACCAGCGACAGGTCCCAGCGCTCGGTCCCCTGATAGCAGTCCGGCACGCCCGGCACCGTCATGCGCAGCAGGGCCTGCACCAGGCCGTTGAGGGCCCCCGCCGGGCTGATCGTGCTCACGACATCAAACATCGACTGACGCAGGGACGCGCCCCGATCGTCGGTCAAAAGCGTCATGACAAAGTCGCGACACTGGCGCTCATAGGTCTCGTCGGTATGGAGCCAGTGGGTATTGAGCTTGGCCTCGCGCAGGGCCTTCTCCTGCCAGTCGGCAATACGACCGGCAAACTGCTCGAGCCCCGACGCGTCATCGGGGGCAAGCGCCATCGGCCAGGCGCCCACAATGATCTGATACAGGATCATCTCTTCGGCGGTGGAAGGACCGGCAAGCGTGCCCTCCTCATGAGACGGCTGGCGCAGCGACGAGGACGCCGTCAGCCACTCCCGCACGCGCTCGGCCCAGAGATCGCCCCACTCCGACAGCGCCGCCAGCCGCGCGCGCACATCCTCGCCGCGCTTGTGGTCGTGGCTTGCCGTGGTCACCATCGTGGCGGGGAAATGGCGCGCCTGCCAGGCGTTGAAGCGGTGGAACTCCTCCGCCGAGCCGGCAAAGCGCGCGCCGTCAAAGCCGACGTCATTGCGCGAGATGAGCACGGCGCCGCGATAGCCGGCCGTATCCTCCACGGCCTTGGCCGCCAGCGGCGAGGTCAGCTGGGCAAAGCGGACGATGGCGTTGCGCCGCAGCCGGCAGCCCGGCTCGTCATCCTCGGCGGGCGCCTCGCCCCCCAGCCAGCCGTAGACCTGATCCAGCACCCCCTGCTCCGGCGGCGTCAGGGCCTCCCGCGCCGCTTCCACGGCATGGGCAAAGAAGTTTTCATCGCGCGGCGCCAGCCCCTGGTCATCGGCGTAGGTGCGATAGACCGGGAACTGTACCGCCAGCTCGCGCAGCACACGCCGAATCATGTCCGGCGTCGTGTCGCGGGTCATGGGGTCATGTCGCGCGACATCGGACAGCGCCCGCACCGCGCGCTCGAATTCGGTCACCAGCGCCGTGGTGACGATCTCGCGCCGGGCGCGGATGACTTCCTTGTCGAAACTGTGCTCGCGGCCCGACAATGAGTGCCACAGCGCCTTGAGCGGCGCCTCGCCGTCCGGGTCATGCTGAAGCTTCGAGACGGCGTTCATGAACTCGTAGCCGGTGGTCCCGGTCACGCCCCAGTCCAGCGGCAGCGCCTCGTTGCCCTCCAGAATCTTCTCCACGAAGATCGGCAGCGGCGTGTCGGGCGCGCCACCGGGACGGCGCGACGCCGCCTCATCGACACGGGCACGCAGCAGGCGACAGTAGCCGGCCGGGTCGGCCAGACCGTCGATGTGATCGAGACGCACGCCATCGACCAGCCCGCGCTCGATCAGCTCCAGCAGATAGACGTGGGTCTGGGCAAATACCGCCGGGTCATCGACGCGCAGGGCGCCCAGCTCGGTAATGTCGAAAAAGCGCCGCCAGTTGAGGCTGTCGTTGGCCGTGCGCCACCAGGCCAGCCGATAGTGCTGACGCTCCAGCAGAACGTGCAGCCGCTCGGCCCCTTCCGGCGTTTCCGGGTTGTAGCGTGCCAGCAGGGCATCAAGCTCGGCGCGGCCTTCATTGGTGCGCACGTGCTCGGCCAGCGCCAGCCCGGCCCGCTCGGCGCCCTCTTCCAGCGACACGGCGCTTTCGATCTGCTCGAACAGCCGGGCCTGCTCGCCCATGCCGTTTTCCAGCAGCATCAGCGCATGACAGCGCGGGTCGATGGGAAAGCAGTGCTCGAAATAGTCGACGTGAAACAGCCCGGTGGTCTCATCCAGTGCCAGCCTCATGTCCCCCGAGACCAGCGCCTGGCCATAGGGTTCGCCCAGAAACGGCACCAGCAGGCGCCCGTCGAGCGTCGGATCACCGTTGTCGCGCCAGTTGATATCGAACATGTCGGCAAAGCGACCGGAAGGTCCCCAGCGCAGCACGTCCAGCCAGTACGGGTTTTCCCGGCCGCCCACGGCGAGATGGTTGGGCACGAAATCCACGATCAGCCCCATGCCGAAGGACCTGAGCTTGTCGACCAGCCGGGTCAGCGCTGCTTCATCGCCGATCTCGGGATTGAGGCGGGTGGGATCGACGCCGTCATAGCCGTGGGTCGAGCCGCTGCGCGCCGCCCACAGCGGGGAGGCGTAGAGATGGGTAATGCCCAGTCCCGCGAAATAGTCGACCAGCGTCTCGGCATCCGCGAGCGTGAAGTCCTGGTGAAACTGCAGACGCAGACATGACAGCAGCGCCGGCTGCTTCGACCCGTTCGATGATGCCTCCATGGACAGTTCACTCATGCGGCCCTGCTCCTGCGCGTGCGGTGGTCATGGCCCGAAGCCTTGCCAGCACTTCGGGGGTGTCAAACATCTCGTCCACCGTGAGCGGTAGACGACGGCGCCAGTTGGGATGCTCATCCAGCGTCCCCGGCAGATTGGGCTGCTCCTCGAGGCCCATCAGGTCCTCGAGCTGCAGCAGCACCAGCGGTGACGGGGTCGCACCGATATGCCGCGCTGCGGCTTCAAGCCAGGTGTCGCGGTCGGCATCCGGTGCGATCCCGAAGGTGTCGGCCAGCGCGGCGATATCCTGCTGGCGCGCCTGACGCTGCTGCGCCGACGTTTCCCCCTCGCCGAGCATGTCGAGCTCGATGCGCCAGTCCAGATCGCGCCCGATGCGCCAGCCGGCCACCGTGGGCAGATCGTGGGTGCTGGTCATCGCCACGGCCCGTGACGGGTAATCCGCGGCCGGGGTGAAGGTGTCGTCGTCACGCTCGAACCACAAAACGCCCATGCCCAGAATGCCGCTTTGATCCAGGCGCTCGCGGAACTCCGGTTCTACCGTGCCCAGATCCTCGCCGATGATCAGGGCGCGATGGCGCCAGGACTCCAGTGCGATCAGGCGCAGCAGCGACTGCTCGGGGTAACGCACATAGGCGCCTTCGGTGGGCGAGGCGCCTTCGGGAATCAGCCACAGGCGGGAAAGCCCCATGATATGGTCGATCCGCAGGCCGCCGGCGCCGTGCAGACAGGCCCTGAGCGTGGCGATAAAGCCGTCGAAGCCATGCTCGATCAGCCCCTGCGGCGAGAAGCCGGTCACGCCCCACTCCTGGCCGTTGGCGTTGAAGTCATCCGGCGGCGAGCCGATGCGAAGCTTGCCCAGCATCTCCTCCGGACGGCTCCAGGCCTGACTGCCGTGCGGGTCGACACCGACCGCGATATCGGCAATCAGACCGATGCGCTGGCCGGCGTCAAGGGCGCGCTGCTGGGCATTCTCGAGCTCGCGGGCGATCTGCCACTGAGCGAAGGCGTAGAAGGTGACGCGATCGGCATGGTCCTGGCTGAAGGTCTCGACCGCCTCGCTGTTGACGTTCTGCATGTCACTCGGCCACTCGTGCATGGGCCCCAGCGCCTCGCTGATGGCCTCGAAGCGACAGTGGTTCTCCAGCGTCTCGCCGCCGTGCTGGCGAAAGGCGGCCAGCGCCTGTCGGTCTTCGTCGGAGAGCGCGGCAAAATCACGCTCGAGCGCCTGCCAGCGCATCCGGCTGACGTGGTCGTAATCCACCAGTGACGCGGGCTCATCATCACTGGCCACGTTACTCGAGGCGCTATAGAGCGGGTTGAAGGCCAGCCGCGTCGAAGGCGAATAGGGAGAAAAGCGCTCGGGCTGATGCGGAAACAGGGCGTGGACCGGGCTGATGGCCAGCGCGTCCAGCCCTTTCTGGCCGGCGCGCTCGGCCAGACGCCCCAGCGCCTCGCTGTCGCCGATGCCGCCATCTTCCGGACGACGCAGGCTGTAGAGCTGAACCCCAAGGCCCGACATCGACTGCGGACCGTCTCCGGCAAGGGTTGCCACGTCCATGCAGCGATGCGGCGCTACCGCCAGGCGCCGCTCCTGGCCCTCGATCTGGAGGCGGTAGTACCCCGGCGTGGCCACTGCCTCCAGCTGCCCGCGCGGATCGGCATGGCCCGACGTGGTGCCCCCCTGCTCATCGATCAGGGTATAGGCCGTGCCGGCCGTGACCCGACCCGGCAGCTCGATGGCCCGACCGATCTCGCCGACGATCAGCGGCGGCCAGTCGGCCACGCGCTGCGGCTCATGCAGCCGTTTGATGGCGGCCAGACTCTCTTCGATGTCGTCAGACGAGCCGGTCGAATACCCCAGGCCTTCCAGAACGCCCCGAACGGTGGCGTCATCCAGACGCTGCATCCGGTCCTGGCTGTCCTGCCAGTCGATAACGATGCCGGCGGCTTCGGCCAGCGAGTGCAATGATTGATTCATAGATGGCTGCTCAGACAGGCACGAACCGCACCCGGTGCCAGCGTATGGGCATCGTCCGATTCGCCGAGTTCATAAAGTCGCTGCCCTTCCGGGGCATCGATGCTGACACGCTGCGTGCCCAGGTTGACGGCAATGCCCAGCACGGTGCCATCGCCCATACGCCAGTGCGCCAGTACGGCGCCCTCGCCCAGCGCCACGGCGCCCATGGGCCGGGTGCCCGGCAGGCGCGGCACGATTTCGGCATGACGAAGGTCGAGCAGCGTCGTGTAGCGGGAGTGCCACATGGCCGCTTCGGGGTCGTCATCCCCAGGGGCGGGCGGTACGGATTGTTCAAAGGTCGAGACGGCGTTGGGATCGGGGATCTGCGCGCGCGTTTTCTCGTCCTTGAAATGCGAGAAGTCGGCAAACTCGCTGCGACGACCCTCGCGGACGGCGTCGGCCAGCTCGTCGCGGTGATCGGTAAAGAACAGAAACGGACTCTGTGCGCCGTGTTCTTCACCCATGAACAGCATCGGGATCATCGGGCACAGCAGCAGCAGCGCGGTGGCGGCCTCGAGACGCTCCTGCTCGACCAGCGAGATGAGCCGCTCCCCCAGCGCCCGGTTGCCCACCTGATCGTGGTTCTGCAAAAAGGCGATAAAGGCGGTGGGCGAGAGATGGCCGCTGGGCTCGCCGCGCGAGTGACCGCGACGGTCGTTCTGGCCCTGAAAGACGAAACCGCCGTGCAGGGCACTGGCGAGCTTGTCGGTGGCGTGGTCGCAGTAGTCGGCGTAGTAGCCTTCATGCTCGCCGGTCAGCAGGGCGTGCAGCACGTTGTGAATGTCGTCGTTCCACTGGGCGGTGTAGGCGTTTTCCAGCAGCGAGGCGCTGTTGCGCTCGTTTTCAAGCATCAGGTGAACATGGCGCATCTCGCCGACCCGGGCCCTGATCCGCTCGCTCATCTCCACCAGAAAGGCGTCGTTATCGATGGCGTGCACGGCGTCAAAGCGCAGGCCGTCAAAGCGATACTCCTCGAGCCACATCACGGCGTTGTCGGTGAAGAAATCCTTCACCTGCGGCTGGTTGAAATCGATCGCATCGCCCCAGGGCGTGTTCGTGCCGGTAAAGAAGTCGGGGGCGTAATGCGGCAGATAGTTGCCATCCGGGCCGAAGTGGTTATAGACCACGTCCAGAAAGACCATCAGCCCCAGGCCATGGGCCTGATCGATCATCGCCTTGAGCTGGTCCGGCGTGCCGTAGGAGGCTTCAACCGCATAGGGCAGCACGCCGTCATAGCCCCAGTTGCGGGCGCCGGGAAATTCATTGACGGGCATCAGTTCGATGGCGGTAATGCCCATGGCGGCCCAGCCCTGCAGCCGCTGGCGGACGCCGTCAAAGCCGCCCAGTATCCCGACATGAATCTCCAGAATCACGGTTTCATGCCAGGGCCGGCCCTGCCAGCGGGCGTTTTCCCAGGCGTAGGCGCGTGGGTCCACGACCACGCTGGGCCCGGTCACGTCCTCGTGCTGGGCACGCGCCGCCGGGTCGGGCACGGTCAGCTCGTCGCTGATGCGGTAGCGATAGTGCGCGCCCGGCGGGCACGCGATGTCCAGGGTAAAATCGCCGTCGCTGTTTTTCTCCATGGGCAGTCGTTCGGGGGCCTCACCCGGCGAGCGCGACAGTTCAAGCGTGACCGTCTCGACGCCCGGCGCCCAGAAGGTAAAGCGGCTGCGCTGACCATCCAGCACGGTCGCACCGTAATGGCAGTCGCTGGAAAACCGCTCTCCGGCGGATTCGGATGTGGAAGCACTCATGTCGGCCAGTCTCCCTGACGCAAGTAAAGCGTACTTAATGGTGGAAGCGTCAAAAGCAGTGACGCCGGATGGCCATGGCTGGGGTCGGGATGCGCGTGTATGGCGCTGCCGTTGCCCTGGTTGCTTCCAGCGTAGAAGACGCTGTCGCTATTGAATATCTCGCGCCAGACACTCATGACCGGCACCCCGATCCGGTACTGATGCTGCACGACGGGGGTCAGATTGCAGATCACCAGCAGCGGCGCCTGACCGGTTTCGGCATGGCGCAGAAAGGCCACCACGCTGTTGGCGCTGTCGTCGCCAACCACCCACGAAAAGCCGGCCGGCTCCCCGTCGCAGACATGCAGCGCCGGATCTTCGACATAGATGCGGTTGAGATCGGCAATGGCCCGCGACAGCCCGCGCGGGCCGGCCTCATCCAGACGCTCCCAGTCGAGTTCACGGTCGTGGTTCCATTCATGCCACTGCCCCAGTTCGATCCCCATGAACACGAGCTTCTTGCCGGGATGCGCCCACATGAAGGCCAGATAGGCCCGCAGCCCGGCGAGCTTTTGCGTGTCGTCACCGGGCATTTTCGACAGCAGCGAGCCCTTGCCGTGGACCACCTCGTCGTGGGAAAGCGGCAGGATGAAATGCTCGGAGAAGGCGTACTGGAGTCCAAAGGTCAGATCACCGTGATGCCAGGCGCGGTAGAGCGGATCACGCGACATGTAGGCCAGCGTGTCGTGCATCCAGCCCATGTTCCACTTGAAGGTGAAACCGAGCCCGCCGGTGGCGACCGGCGCGGTCACGCCCGGCCAGGCGGTGGACTCCTCGGCGATCATCATGACCCCCGGGCAGCGCTCGGCGATGGTGGCATTGAGCTCGCGCAGAAAGTCGATGACTTCCAGGTTCTCGCGGCCGCCGTGAATATTGGGCACCCAGGCATCATCGGCGCGGCTGTAGTCGCGATAGAGCATCGAGGCGACGGCATCCACGCGCAGCCCGTCGATGTGAAAGTGTTCGAGCCACTCCAGCGCACTGGCGATCAGAAAGCCCCGGACCTCGTTGCGCCCGACGTTATAGATCAGCGTATTCCAGTCGGGATGAAAGCCTTCGCGCGGGTCGTCGTGCTCATAGAGCGCAGTACCATCAAAGCGCACCAGGCCGTGCTCATCGGCCGGAAAATGGGCCGGCACCCAGTCCACGATGACGCCGATACCCGCCGCGTGGCAGGCGTTGATGAACCGGGCGAAGGCCTCGGGCGTGCCCATGCGGGCCGTCGGGGCAAACATGCCGATGGGCTGATACCCCCAGGAGCCGACAAAGGGATGCTCGCTGATGGGCATCAGCTCGATATGGGTAAAGCCCATGTCGGCCACCCAGGGGATCAGGCGGGAGGCCAGGGCGTCCCACTCCAGGATGTTGCCGCTCTGATCATGCTGCCAGGACAGGACATGCAGTTCATAGATGGACAGCGGCGCCGTG
The DNA here is from genome assembly GCF_053903105.1 of Kushneria sp. AK178. Classification (NCBI taxonomy): domain Bacteria; kingdom Pseudomonadati; phylum Pseudomonadota; class Gammaproteobacteria; order Oceanospirillales; family Halomonadaceae; genus Kushneria; species Kushneria sp. AK178. Next base: position 2,701,673 of record NZ_CP096381.1, read on the forward strand.
CGGATATTGCTGGCATCACGGCGGCGGAGCCAGGCATGGTCATGCCAGCTGAAAGGACGATTGCCGGCCACCACGGCCACATCCGACGTGTTGGCGTCCGTTCGGCGGGCCAGCGGATCCACCTTGTGGCGGAGCCGGTCATCGCAGTCGAGGACTTCGAAACGATAGCGCTCACCGGGGCCGAGATGGGGCACAAAAATGGCCCATATGCCGCTGCCATCGTGACACTGCATGGCATGCCGACGCCCGTCCCAGGCGTTGAAATCGCCCACGACCGACACCCGTCGGGCGTTGGGCGCCCAGAGCGTAAACCGTACGCCCTCGATGCCATCGATCGCCGTCGGGCAGGCCCCGAACACGCGCGCCAGCTCGCGGTGGCGCCCTTCGCTGAACAGGTGCAGGTCGAGCTGGCCCGGCATGGGGGCAAACCGGTAGGGGTCTTCACTGATCTGACTCACGCCCTCCGGCCAGCCAATGCGCAGGCGATAGCGCGCCCCTGCCGGGATGTGCGCGCAGAAAATGCCGCTTTCCACGTGCTCGGCCACGGCCAGCACCTGATGGACGGCATCGATCAGCTCGACGCTCTCCGCCCCGGGCAGCAGCATCCGCACCAGGGTCCGGTCGCCCTGTTCATGCGGCCCCAGCCAGCGAAACGGCTCATCGTGTCGTGCCTGTGCCAGGCGTGACAGGGCATCACGCTCGCTCGGGCAAGCGCTGGAAAATGCTGTCGCCATTATATGCTCACATGTCTTAACGAATGGGCCGTTACCCCTGCAGGAACCATCAGCTGATGATAGAGGCGCCGGTAGGGCGTGACCGACAGCCGCCACTGGTAGTGGATGGCCATGGCGGCACGGCGCATGGCGTAGAACAGCTCGGTGCAGCCGAAGATGCGAAAGGCGCGGTCGATGGCCTTCTGGAAGTCCTGCAGCGAGAGCTCGTCAAAGAGAAAGCCGGTCACGCCGTCCTCGATGGTGTCCGCCAGGCCGCCGGTGCGGTGCGCGATCGGCAGCGAGCCGAAGCGCTGGGCGTACATCTGCGACAAACCGCAGGGTTCAAAGCGTGACGGCATCAACAAAAAGTCGCTGCCAGCAAAGATGCAGCGCGCCTCGCGCTCGCTGAACCCGATGTGGACGCCAATGGCGCCCGGAAAGCGCGCTTCCAGATTGCGCAGGGCATTTTCGATGGCGGGCTCGCCGCAGCCGATCACGACCAGCTGACCGCCGGCGCGCACGATCGACTCGGCCGCCGCAATGGTGAGATCGAGTCCCTTTTGATGCACCAGCCGGGAGACCACGGCGAACAGCGGCCCGTGGCTCACGGCCAGTCGAAACATGCGTCTGACATGGTCGGTATTGGCGCGCTTGCCCGCCCAGTCGTTGGTGGCAAAGGCGCAGGCCAGATAGGCATCCGTCTGCGGGTCCCAGCTGTCATCGATGCCGTTGGCGATACCGCTGAGACGCCCGTCCCGGGCACAGTCCGACAGCAGCCCTTCCAGCCCGCAGCCAAAGGCAGGCGTGGTGATCTCGCGGGCGTAGGTTTCGCTGACCGTGGTGATGTGATCGCTATAGATGATACCGGCCTTCATGAAGGAGAGCCGGTCGTAAAACTCGAGCCCCGCCGGGGTGTAGGCGCTGTCGGGAATACCCAGCCGGCTCAGATGTTCAGGGCTGTAAAGCCCCTGATAGGCCAGGTTGTGAATGGTATAGACGCAGGGCGTATTGTCGCCCTGCCAGCGCAGATAGCCCGCTGCCAGCCCGGTCTGCCAGTCGTGCAGATGCAAGAGATCCGGATGCCAGCCCTGATCCTCGAACCGGCCCCCGGGCGCCTCCATCGCCATCTGCGCCGCCGCCAGCGACAGCCGCGCAAAGCGAATGGCGTTGTCCTCCCACTCCCGGCCCTGTTCGTCGAGATAGGGACTGCCGGGACGGTCATAGAGTTCCGGACAGAGCAGGACATAGACGGTCAGCCCTTCGGGCAGCTCGATACGGCCCAGATCACAGGCCGGAATATCGGCAAGTCCGGGCAGATGACCGATGACATGAATCGGCCAGATGCTTTCGAGCACCTCGCGATAGGCGGGCATCAGGACACGCATGTCGTAATGATTGAGCAGTGCGCGCGGCAGGGCTGCCGAGACATCGCCGAGACCGCCGACCTTGACGAAATCGGCCAGCTCCGAGGTCACGAATAAAACGGGATCGGCCGGCTCGCTCTGTCCGGCAAAGACGCCGTGCTGTGCGAGAGAGGCAGGTGTCGGTGTAACGGATGCAGTTGTTGTCGCCCGGGCGGCGTGGGTCAGCGTGGCATCAACGGCTGAATGAGACATGCGCAACCTCCTTTCGAAGTGCGCTGACGCCGAAGTGTCGCGAGCCATCAAACGGTACAGCCGACAAACCTTCAGGGCGCCGGCCCTGCGGGCGGCACCATCCTGGACGCTGTACGGACATCGTTTCTATCGACATTCCTTATCGATAAACGATCGCTTGATGGTCGGCTGTGCATCCGGCACCACCGCTACCTGATAAATCCACCAGAAAATGGCGCCGGAGCATCACGGCCATGCCGGCACCATGCGCCAGATATAGCGTGAACCGCCAGCAGCGTCAAAGCCCTTTTAAGCGCGCTGTTACCAATTTTGTAACTTTGTTTATCAACATAATCTGGATTAAAAATTTTGATGAAAGAAACGCTGTTTTAATTCAATTGATGAACAATCGCCCCCTCTTTGCGGACAATTCAGACGGCAACCGTCGAAGCGCTACAGCGGTTCAATCCCGTCAATATCGCCGAGGCGTCGATAGTCGTCGGCCGTATAGCCGGCACGCTCGAGACGCGCTTTCAGCGCCGCCAGATCGGGGACATAGCTCATCAACACCTCGGCGCGCCCGTCCAGGGTCACCTCGCCCAGCGCCGCCGGCAACAGTACGGATTCACCGCGCTCGAGAGCCACTGTCTCGCCACCCGCGTGAAGGGCACAGGGCGCTCCCAGGTTAGAGACCAGGGTGGCGCGGTCGATCGGCCGGGTGTATACGGTGTCGATCGCCACGCGCTCCAGGGCAAAGAAGGGACCCGCGCAGCAAAACCGTCGTTCCACGCCCGGCGCCTCGTACACGCTCAGAGGCGTTGAAGGTGTGGCCTCAAGCGTCAGGTCGATCTCGTCGAGCAGGGCATCGATATTGGCCTCGCGCTGCGCATGGCTGATCCCGCTGCCGTCCTCCATCTGCCAGGCCATGGCGTGCTGCTGATGATCGGCCTGCTGCTGCACTTCATGGATCAGCGTGTCCGGGCCAAAGCTGTGCAGAAGCCCGGCCTGCACGTACAGCGTATCGCCGGGGCGAATCTCGATACGGTGCATGACATCGTCAAAGCGCTCTTCCCAGAGCGCCGTGCGCAGCGTGTCATGATCCACGCCGTCCCTGACGCCTGCCAGCAGCGTGGCGCCGGGCGCGGCATGCACAATGTGCCAGGCCTCGGTCTTGCCATGCGACCAGGTCTGCTTGCGTCGAGCCGTGGGCCCGTTGGCGTGCAGATGCACCGGCAGCATGCCGGTGGCATCGATGAACTTGGCCAGTACCGGAAAATGCGGCCCGTCAAAGCCCTCTCCCACCAGGGCCTCGGGGTACTGCTCGACCAGCGCATGCAGGGACTCGCCTGCCAGTTCACCGTTGACCACCCGGGCGCCCTTGCCCTCGATATCGCTGCTTTCCCAGCTTTCGGCAACCCGGCCCTCGGGCAGGTCCTGACGGCCAAGCACCTGCGCGATCTGACGGCCGCCAAAAATGTGCGGGGCGTAAAAGGATGTCAGTTTCAGGGGATACCAGCGCATGCCACTCTCCTTGTCAGCGCACAACATGTACTCCGGGAGTCTGGACGATATGGCATGATCCTGCCCGGGGCTCGCCACGCCGCCATGGCTGGGGCAACATGGCGTTTCGATCACGAGCAGAGGTTATAACGTGTCACTTCCTTCCCGATATTTGACCTGCGGTCTCGCCCTGCTGACAGGGCTTGTCATGCTGGCGGGGGCCACCTCGGCCATGGCACACCCCCACGGCTGGGTCGATTACCGCGTTACCGCCGTGATCGACGATCAACAGCGCATGACCGCGCTCGAACAGTCCTGGAAGATGGACCCGTTTCAGAGTCTGACCATGGTGGAGGGCCTTGAAGGTGTGGCGGGTGACACCAGCATGGCGCAGCGGCTGGACGCCCTTGGCCATGAGATCGCGGCGAATCTGGCGACCCGGCACTACCTGACCCATGTCTACGATGGCGACCGGGAGCTGGCGCTGGGCGGCATCGAGGACTACACCACCCGTCTGGATGACAATCGGGTCGAATTCTCCTTCATCCTGACGCTGGCCGAGCCGCAGCCGCTTGGCGAGTCGCTGCGCTGGCAAATTTACGATGGTACCTACTTCATCGAGTTTCTATACGACGACCGGGTCGAAAATCCCATCGAGCTGGTCAATGCGCCTTCGCAGTGTCACGCCGAAATAGAACATGCCGACCCCGACCCGGCGGTCGTGGCCCGGGTGTCGGCCATCGATGTCACCGGTGACACGCCCGACGGCATTGGCAAACTTTTCTCGGATACCGGAGTGATCAAGTGTCAGGACGTCTGACCCTGGTGTGGCTGGCGCTCGCCCTCGCGCTTCTGACGGCGCTGTCGCTTTCGAGCGCCGGTCAGGCGCTGTGGCACTCGCTGGTCGCGGAAATCATGACGCAGCAACGCACGCTGCACCGGGGGCTGGCCGGCGCCATGATGGCGCTTTCCAGACGCGAGGGCGTGGGCGACTGGTGGGACCTGATGGTACTGAGCCTGGGCTACGGGATTTTCCACGCTCTCGGCCCCGGTCACGGCAAGGCCGTGGTCGCCACCTATCTGCTGACCCAGCGCGCCGCCCTGGGGCGCGGGCTGGTCATGACCGCCAGTGCGGCCCTGCTGCAGGGCGTGGTCGCCATTGTGATGGTCACGGTACTGGTGCTGGGATTTGGCTGGCTGACCCGAGAGGCGATGGCCGGTACGGCCTGGGTCGAGAAGGCAAGCTTTGTCGCTGTCACGGCGCTGGGACTGTGGCTCGTGGTTCGTGCCGGTCGCGGCCTCTACCGGCTCAGGGCCCGGGCCTCCCTGCCGGCCGCCACCGACAGCGTGCCACCCGCGGCCCTGCGCCTGACCCCGACCCGACGTGACAACGCCGCTGCCATGACGCCGCTGTCGCATGTCAGCAGCGGCCCCTGTCACTGCGGCCGAACGCATCATATCGACCCCATGACCAGCGGCCGGCACTGGCGCGACATGGCGGCCGCCATCCTGTCGATCGGGCTGCGCCCGTGCAGCGGTGCGGTAATGGTACTGGGCGTGGCGGCCATGCTGGGCTTCTGGTGGGCCGGCGTGCTGGCGGTTCTGGCCATGTCGGTGGGCACGGCGCTGTCCACTTCTGTGCTGGCGGCCCTGACGGTGCTGGCACGTCGGCACATGGCGCACCTCTTTCAGCGTGCCGGTAGCCGTCAACCCCTGGGGCTGGGGCATCTTCTCGCCCTGCTGGGCGGGGTGCTGATCACGCTTCTGGGCATAACGCTTTTGATCAACGCCCCCGATACCGCCCTGTCGCCGCTGATGCAGGGGCCGCTGCGCTAGCCGGACCCGTGTCTCAGGAGTCCGGGCGCAGGCCGGTGGCATCCCAGGGGATCAGAACGCCTCTGATGGGATGAATGACCCCGTTGCTGGCGCGGATTTCTTCCCGGTCGACGGCGATCTCGTTGACCCGGTACCGGCCGTTGTCCACGCGCAGGCTGAGCTGCCCCACCAGGGCCTGGGGTCGACCAAGTGCCTTGAACTCGCTGCCCGGCACCATCCCCGGCAGCAGATGGTATTCGAGCACCTTACTGAGCCACTCCTTGTGCTCACCATCCAGCAGCGCCTGACGCTCGCTGTCCGGCAGCTGTGCGAAGGCTTCGTCGGTGGGGGCAAACAGGGTATAGGGCCCGCGCCCGTCAAGCATGTCGCTCATGTCGGCGTCATCAAGTGCCTGCACCAGGGTGTTGAAATCACCGCGGGCCTTCAGCGTTTCCAGAAGCGTCTGATTTTCATGATCGGTGCGGTCGCCGGGCTGCTGCTGCGGCGCACTCTGCGACGGCGATTGTGCCTGTGCCATCGACGCCATGCCGCTGCCCGCCAGGGCCAGACAGGTCGCCAGCCATACACTGCGATACAAGGTTTTCATCGTCTCTCCATGACATGAACAAGGGATCGGTTGCCACCCGGGGATCAGCGCTCTTCGTGGCGAAAGGGCAGCATGGTGGCCGCCTCGAGACGCATCTGCGCCATGACCGTCTCCTCGCGTTCCAGAAAGTCCGCCACGGCGTCGCGAAACCCCTCATGGGCCAGCCAGTGCAGGGAACGCGTGGCCGTCGGCTCGAACCCACGGGCGATCTTGTGCTCTCCCTGGGTGCCCGGGTCAAAGCGTGACAGCCCGGCGGCCAGACAGTGTTCGATCCCCTGATAGTAACAGGCCTCGAAATGCAGGCAGCTGGCCTCGACTTCGCTGCCCCAGTAGCGTCCGTAGAGCGTAGTCGAACCGCGCAGGCACAGCGCTGCGGCGACGGGTCGCGATGTCTCGTCCAGCGCCTGCACCAGCACCAGGGCGTCAGGCATGTCGTGGAGAAGACGATAGAAAAAGTCGATATCCAGATAGCCGCGCTGACCGTGCTCCAGATAAGTGATCTGGTAGCAGCGATAAAAGTGCTGGATGGCCGTTCGGTCGATCTCATGGCCGACCAGCCGGCGCATGGTCAGCCCCTGCTCGGCCACACGGCGGCGTTCGCGACGCACTTCCTTGCGCCGCTTCGAGGTCATGGCACCCAGAAAGCCCTCGAAATCGCCATAGTCGCGATCGAACCAGTGATACTGCATGCCGCTGCGCTGGAGCAGATCGGGCCAGCACTGGCGCCACTGCTGTGCAAGCGACGCCTCCGGAAAAAGCAGATGCCACGACAGCACCCCGGCGCTTTCAAGATGCTCGGCCATGCTGCCAAGCGCCTCGTCGACATCGATATCGTCCGCGAGCAACAATCGCGGACCGGTGGCGGGCGTAAAGGGAATGGCGCTGAGCTGTTTGGGGTAGTAGGCCCCCCCGGCACGCTCCCAGGCGTCGGCCCACTGCCAGTCGAAGACGTACTCGCCCCAGGAGTGATCCTTGAGATAGCGCGGCATGGCGCCCACCAGTCGATCGCCCTGCCACAGCGTCAGGTGATGCGGGGTCCAGCCGGTGTGCGACGAGACGGCACCGGTCACTTCCAGCGCATTGAGGAACTCATGACGAATGAAGGGATAGTCCGAGCCTGCCAGCGCGTTCCACTGCGGCGCATCGATATCGGCCATCGCACCGATATCACGAATATCCAGACTCATGGCGCTTCTCCAGCCGGGTACGTGACAAGGATACAGGATAGAAGGTGCTGACACGTTCAGGGCGGCCCCGGGTGTCTTCGCTTCGGGATGGAGTCAGCCTGGCGGCTGCGCTATGCTGTCGAGCTATCATTTAGATGGCCATCAACAGAGATGCCGACCCGCTCAATGCTGCATTCGATTCTTGATAATGACTTCTACAAGTTCACCATGCAAAACGCCGTGGTGAAACTGTTTCCCAACGCTTACGCGCGCTACAGCTTTATCAATCGTGGCGAGCATGACTTCCCGCCCGGCTTTGGCGAACGACTCAGGGAGCAGGTCGACGCCATGGCCGCACTGCGACTGACGAGCGAGGAGCGTCATTTTCTGGAGGTCACCTGCCCCTATCTCGACCCGACCTATCACGACTTTCTGGAGGGCTTTCGTTACAAGCCCCAGGAGGTCACCATCGAACAGACCGGCGGTGAGCTGAGCGTCGCCATCGAGGGACTCTGGTATCGCACCATCCTGTGGGAAGTCCCCCTGATGACGCTGATCAGCCAGATCTGGTACGAGATGCTCGGCGAGCCGCGCGACAGCGACGAGCTGGTGACCCAGCGCACGCGGGAAAAGATCGAGCATTACGGCGAGCTGGGCGTACGCATTGCCGAATTCGGTACCCGCAGGCGTCACTCCTATGACGTGCACGACCTGGTCGTGGGCACGCTCAAGCGCTACGGGGGCAGCACCTTTACCGGCACCAGCAACGTCCATATGGCCCATCGCCACGGGGTCAAGCCGCTGGGCACACACGCCCACGAGTGGTTCATGTTCCACGCCGCCCGCTTCGGCTTCAAGATGGCCAACACGCTGGCACTGGAGCACTGGGTGGAGGTCTACCGGGGCGATCTGGGCATTGCCCTGTCGGATACCTTTACCACCCAGGTCTTTTTCGAGAGCTTCGACAAGATGTTTGCCAAGCTGTTCGACGGCATTCGCCACGACAGCGGTGACCCCATCGAATTCGCCAAGGCCACCATCGATCACTACGAGCACTACGGCATCGACCCGCGCAGCAAGACCATCATCTTTTCCGATGCGCTCGATACCCACAAGGTCGAGAAGATTACGCGCTTTTGCGAAGGCCGCATCGGCATGTCGTTCGGCATCGGGACCAACTTCACCAACGATGTCGGCCTTAAGCCGATGAACATGGTGGTCAAGATGACCGAAACCCGCCCGCAGGGAGATCAGTGGCTGCCGGTGGTCAAGCTTTCCGATATTCGCGCCAAGAACACCGGCGACCCGGGCATGATCCATCTGGCGCGACGTATCCTGTCGCTGCCCCAGTAGCGCCAGCGTCCGATACGGTACAAAAGGGGCCGGCACGGCAATCACCGTGTCGGCCCCTTTTTTGTTGATGCACGCTTATTTCGCGTTCGCGCCGGGCTGGGGTGCGGCAAACACCTTGTTGAACACGTTGAGCATGACCTGCCAGCTGGCGGCATCGGCCGCGGCGTTATAGGCCAGCGGCAGATCGAACTCGCGTGCCTTCGCATCGACATACGGGTTGGTGAAGGCGTGCATGGCATCGGGATACTGAATCAGGGTGGCTTCGGTCTCCACGCTTTCAAAGGTAGCGAGCAGCGACTCGAGTGCCGACTGCTCCACCATCTGATCGTTCAGACCGTTCTGGATGATGACCCGCCCATCGAAATGCTCGGGCGTGTCGACCACCTGGCCGGGACTGCCGTGAAAGCTCACCGCGGCCTTGAACGGCATGCCGGCCAGTGCCGCATTGAGCGCCACGCCGCCGCCAAAGCAGTAGCCGATAATGGCCATGCGCGAGGCATCCACGCCCTCGGCATCCCCGAGCGCATCGATGGCGGTCTCGAGGTTCTGGCGGGCGCCGGGCCAGTCATTCATGACAGCGCTCGAGAAGCGGCCGGCCTCATCGGGATGAGTAGCCGTTTTGCCGCTGCCGTACATGTCCACGGCAAAGGCCACATAACCCAGCGCCGCCAGCTGTTCGGTGCGCTGGCGGATATAGTCGCTCAGCCCCCACCATTCATGCACCACCAGCACCAGCGGGCGCTTGCCATCCATCTTCGTATCCCGGGCCAGATAGCCGGTGTACTGCTCGCCATCCACGCTGTAGGTCAGGGTCCGCGTTTCTACCTTTGGCCCCATCTGCCCCGGCGTGCCTTCTTCCCCCCAGGTATTGACGCTGGCCAGCATCAATCCCATGCCAAGTCCCAGCAACATGGTTCTCATGACCCCTCCCGCTATCAGTGTCCGTTTTTGTGTACGTCGTGATGACGATCAGTATAGGAAGCCACCGTGCCGGCCGGTATTATCCTGACGGCTCATGGCATGACAACATGAAAAAGGGGCCTGCCGACGACGGCAAGGCCCCTTTTTCATGACAGGAATCGACGGGACAATCAGGCGCGACGCTGCTCGGCGAGCATGACCGGGTCGTCATCACGTGTCTGCTCGGTTGACCCATCACTCGAGGCCTTTTTCGACGCTTGCGACGCCTCGCGTTCATGGCTTGCCCGAACCAGATCACGCAGCTGATCGCAGGTAATGATGATACGTTCCGCGCGGGGCTGCCCCTGCCAGATCACATCGATGACCGGATGTTCCCGCGTTTGATCGATACCGACAATACGCCCCTGCCGCTCCCGACGTGCATCCTTCAGCGTTGATCCCAGAAGCTGATGCACGCCGCTGACACATTGTTTTCCGGATACATATGGCATGGCTGGCTGACCTGTTGCTGCTCTTCAACGGCAGTCATTTCGGGTGCTTTGCTGCACGCAGACAGATAAATCAAGGTTGACAGGCTCGTCATTCTGGATCGCAACCCTAACATAAAGAACTGATCAGAACACGGGATATTTGTCAATTAAATTGTCGCCATAATGCGACACCCGCGCCATTGTCAGGTCCGTCGGCGTCACACTACCAGGGCCCTGAAAGGCCCTGATGATCACCCGTAATCAGGTGTTTTCCGCCAGCTTTCCGGCCAGCTCATCGAGCCGATCCACTTCAACGAGCGGCGCCAGTGACGGGTCTTCTATCAGAGCGGTTTTATCGCGATGAATCCAGGCCGCCTTCAGTCCGGCATGGCGAGCGCCCTGAATGTCCCAGTTGTTGCTCGAGACCAGCCAGATATTGTCATGTGCCAAGTTCATGCGCCGCGCCAGATGGTGATAGACCACCGGGTCGGGCTTGAAGCGCTTGACGTCATCGACGCTGACCAGCGCCTCGAAATGATGATCGATGCCGGCATTGCCCAGCACCTTCTGCATGGCGTCCTCCGTGCCGTTGGAGAAGGCCACACAGCGATAGCCGGCGGCCACCAGTGCGGCCAGTGCGGCATCGACCTCCTCGAAGGCGGGCAGCCGGGAATAGGCATCCATCCACGCCTCGCGGGTGTCGCAGGCCACCTCGACCTGCTGTGCTGCGATGGCGACATCAAGGGCATCGCGCGTGCAGGTCGAAAACTCGACATAGCGCCCCATCAGCCCGCGGCGAAAGGCCAGCTGCAGCTGACTGGTCCGCCACTGGGCAGCAACGGCTTCTGCCTTCCCGCCCAGCGTCGGGCGCAGCATGTCGGCCATGGCGCCCGGATTGATCAATGTACCGTAGACATCAAAGGCCAGTAGTGTCCTTGTCATTTTCTCCTCCCTGAGAAAGCTTTAATCAAGAAAATGGCGTTAAAAAAGGACGCCCGCAGGCGTCCTTTTAAACAACGGCAATATCGAACGATGCCACTTAGAGCGTCTTGCCCATCGACAGGGCCGTATCCAGCATACGGTTGGAGAAGCCCCACTCGTTGTCGTACCACGAGAGCACCTTCACCAGACGACCATTGGCACGGGTATGGTTGGTGTCAAAGGTCGAGGAGCTGGGGTTGTGGTTGAAATCGATCGAGACCAGCGGTTTGGCATTGATGTTGAGTACCGGCGATTTTTCGGCGGCCTCTTCCATGATGCGATTGATCTCTTCGCGGCTGGTGTCGCGCGAAGCGGTAAAGGTCAGGTCCACAACCGACACGTTGACCACCGGGACACGGATGGCAAAGCCGTCCAGACGCCCTTCCATCTCCGGCAGCACCTGCGCCACGGCGGATGCCGCACCGGTTTTGGTCGGAATCATCGACTGGGTCGCGCTGCGCGCCCGGAAGGGGTCCTTGTGGTAAACGTCGGCCAGATTCTGGTCGTTGGTGTAGGCGTGAATGGTGTTCATCAGCCCGTTTTCAACGCCCACCGTATCGTTGAGCGCCTTGACTACCGGTGCCAGGCAGTTGGTGGTGCAGGACGCGTTGGAGACCACGGTCTGATCGGCCGTCAGGGTCTGCTCGTTGACGCCATAAACAATGGTAGCGTCGGCATCGCCGCTGGGACCTGAAATCAGAACGCGTTTGGCGCCGGCTTCAATGTGCTTGGCGGCATCGGCGCGCTTGGTGAAGATGCCGGTGCACTCCATCACCAGGTCGATCTCCATTTCTTTCCAGGGCAGCTGGGCCGGATCCTTTTCGGAGAGGATGCGTACGCGGTCGCCGTTGACGGTAAAGCTTTCATCGTCATGAGTGATGTCAGCGTTGAAATGGCCGTGCGTACTATCATTTTCCAGCAGCAGCGCATTCAGCGCCGGGTCGCCCAGATCGTTGATGGCCACGACTTCGATACGGTCACGGTAGCCACTTTCATACAGTGCACGAAAGGTGTTGCGCCCGATACGTCCGAACCCGTTGATTGCGACACGAAGCGTCATGTTGTCTCCTCCTGCGATATTGGATAAAGCTCATCACCAACCGGTCAATGAGCCGCAATTCTCTCGGTTTTCGGCCCCTGACCCCCTAACGTGGGGTCATTTTTTGCGACCTCAATGGCCTGTTACAAGACACGGCCCGTATTGATGCCATCGATCAATCGAAAGAGCGGGCATCAATACCGCCCTGTTCGATACTATCCGGTGCCCGGATCAGTCTGGTCAGAAACGCCGGATTATGCCAGAGCCCATCTCCCCCGGAGTGACCATGCGCTCGCCCGCTACCACAGACCATGCCCGACGGCGCGGCGGCAAAGCGGGTGAATCGTGTCAAACCAGGCGCAACCCGGTAAAGTCCTGCCCACGGAACATGCCTTATGCTGTGCGACCACTTGCGTCAGCGTGTCGCTACAATGACTGATATTCTGGCGACATTAGCGAGCAGAACATGTTTCAAAGACCTATAGAACCTCAGGAGTACCATTCGCCATGACACGCCCCGCCCTGGTCGGCGATATCGGTGGCACCAATGCGCGCTTTGCCCTGGTGACCCCCGGCGCCTTCGATCTGCACGACATTCAGACGCTGGCCTGTGCCGATCACGCCAACCTTGATGACGCGGTCAATGCCTATCTTGCCGGTGTCGATGGCGAGCGCCCGATCGAAGCCTGTCTGGCCTTCGCCTGCCCGGTACACGATGACGAAATCAAGATGACCAATAACCCGTGGCAGTTTTCGAAAACGGCCATGAAACAAAGCCTTGGGCTCGAGAATTTCAAGGTCATCAACGACTTTACCGCCATGGCACTGGGTCTGCCCCATATTCCCGACGAAGAGCTGGTCAATCTGGGCAATGGCCACAGTGAAGCCGGTCGCGCGCGCCTGGTGATCGGCCCGGGCACCGGCCTCGGGCTGGCAGGTCTGGCGCCGAGTCAGCGCTTCTGGATTCCCCTGTCGGCCGAAGGCGGCCATGCCAGCTTCGCGCCGGTCGATGATTTCGAAATCCTGCTGCTGCAGTGGTTCCGGGAACGCTACGGTCGTGTCTCGATCGAGCGCGTGCTGTGCGGCCAGGGGCTACTGGACATCTACACGGCCATGTGTGAATTCGAAGGGCACGACTGCGACCTCAATACGCCGGCCTGCGTGACAGACGCCGCTCGCGGCGAACAGGACACCGTGGCCTATCAGGCCGTGTTGCGCTTTTGCAAGATCCTCGGCGATGCCACCGGCGACGCCGCCCTGATGCTGGGCGCCCGCGGCGGCGTCTATCTGTGCGGGGGCATCCTGCCACGCATTCTCGATACCCTGCGGACCAGCGATTTTCGCAAGGCCTTTGCCGACAAGGGACGCATGAGCCCCTACAATGCCGATATTGCGACCTGGGTGGTGACCGCCAAATGGACCGGACTGCTGGGCGCTGCCGAAGCACTGCACAATGAGGAGGTGACATGATCCCGGATGGATTGAGCGAGCTTTTGTCGGCGACCCGGGGCCAGCGTGACGCCACCTGGGAGGGTCGCTCGCTGCTGGTCATCAACGATGACTGGGGAGAGCTGATCCTCTCCCGCCACGGTGGCCATCTGCTGCACTACGCGCCGGCCGGAGAGCGCGGCTGGCTGTGGACCACCTCGACGCCCAAGGCGCCGCCGGGTGCCCTGCGCGGCGGGGTGCCGCTGTGCTGGCCCTGGTTTGGCGAGCCCGATGACGGTGACGGCCCGACACACGGCCTGGCCCGCACGGCCGACTGGCGCATCGATGCCGTCGATGACGATGTGGAAGGCGGCGTCGAAATCCATCTCTCTCCCGAAACGCGGCTGCACGAGATGCTCTCGCCCCGGCTGGTGATTCATGCCAATGCGCAGCGGCTGGCCATGGAGCTTGTCACCGAGCACACCGGCGAAACGCCGGTGCGCCTGACCCAGGCCCTGCACGCCTATTTCGCCGTGCCCGACACCCATCAGTGCCGCATCGAGGGCCTGGGCGGGGCACGCTATCTCGACAAGCTGGCCGACTACGCCGAGGCGGAACAGACCGGCGTGCTGGGCATTCGCGGCGCACTGGATCGCATTCACCACTCCAGCCGCCCGCTGGTGCTCGATGACGGCCATCGGCGTCTGAGAATCGCCAAGCAGGGCAGCGACTCGAGCGTGGTCTGGCATCCCGGTGACACCCTGCCGTCCGACATTCCCGATCGTGAACGCCTGAACTTCATCTGCATCGAACCGGCATGTACCCGGCTGGATCCGGTCTGGCTCGCCCCCGGCGCCCAGCACATCCTGTCGATGCATGTGAGCCCTGAATCCTCCGACGGGGAATGACCCTGATGAGCACGACAGCTGCAGCGCCCTTCGTGATCGGTCTGCGTCAGTTACCATACTACGACAGCCTGAAAACCCCGGAGGCACTGGCCGCCTGGTGCCAACAGCGCCTGGACGAGGGGCTTTGTGAATTCGATCACAGCGACCTCGAACGGGATCAGGAAGCCCTGCTGGGACAGGCCATCAGGCGACTGGCCGGGGATGATGCCCGACGGCTGCAGCTCGACATGCGCGTGGGCGTGGTGCCGGCACGCCGCAACGAGGACCGCTTCGGCGCCAAGTACTACGACACGCGCCCGGCGTATCTCGATGAGGTCGTGGATCGCACCCTGAAGCAGCTGGGGCTTGAGCAGCTCAATACCCTCATGATCATGCGGCCCGACCCGCTGATGGATGTCGAGGCCACCGGGCGGGCGCTCGATGCCATGGTCGCAAGCGGTCGGGCGCGCCGGGTGGGCGTGGCCAATTTCCTGCCGGCCCAGTGGCGGCATCTGCAGACCGCCATGCAGACCCCGCTGGCCTGCCAGCAGATGGAGATGTCGATCGCCCGCAGCCAGATGCTCTTTGATGGCATGTGGGACAGTCTGCTGAGCGACAACATGGCAGGCCTTGCCGGTTCCCCGCTATGGGGCGGGCGCATCTTCGAAAACCAGCTCGGCCAGGTCCTCGGGACACTGGCCGAGACGCATCAGGTCAGTCCGGCCGGTATCGCCCTGGCCTGGCTTCACACCATCCCGGGACAGCCCAGAGCCGTGGTGGGTACCCTGCGCCCCGAGCGGCTGCAGACGCTGGCACACGATGCCGGCCTGACGCTGAGCCGGCCGGAATGGTTCGCCCTGCTGGAAGCCGTGCGCGCCTGTCGCGTGCCCTGATACCGACCGTCATTGACTCCCGGGGCTGCTCATCCCGTGATGGGCAGCCCCTTTTATTTGCCCACACCTGCCATTTGCCCACACCCGCATCGCTCACCGGATGGATCGGACGACAGCTCGATGTTCGCAACGACAGCACGGGGCGCTTTCGCCCCACCGAAGCCCCATGGCGATGGACTGACCAGTGGCCAAAAAAAAGCCCGCCTCAAGACGAGACGGGCAAAACAACAGCCGAGGCTGCCGAGAGAGCCGGTAGCGGCAGGATCCTTCAGGCCCTGCCGTCGGTCATTCAGTAGAGTCAGTGCTTGATGGTCTCGACGGTCTCACGAGCGATGGCGCGAATGCCGTCCCAGTCCTCGTTCTCGATCAGTTCCTTCGGGGTCACCCAGGTCCCGCCGACGCACATGACATTGCGAAGTCTCAGATAGTTGGCCGCGTTGTCAGGGGTGATACCGCCGGTCGGGCAGAACTGGACATCGCCCAGCGGACCCGCCAGGGCCTTGAGCGCGGCCACACCGCCACTGGCTTCGGCCGGGAAGAACTTGAAGCGGCGATAGCCGTACTGCCAGCCGGTCAGAAGCTCGGTCGCTGTGGCGATGCCCGGCAGCAGCGGTACCGGGCTCTGGATGCCGTATTCGTAGAGACGGTCGGTGGTGCCGGGGGTGACCACGAAGTCCACGCCGGCATCCTCCGCACGGCGATACTGCGCGGGCGTCAATACCGTGCCGGCACCGATACTGGCCTCGGGCAGCTCATCACGCAGCCGATACAGCGCTTCCATGGCACAGTCCGTGCGCAGGGTCACTTCCAGCACGGTCAGACCGCCGTCATACAGTGCGCGGCACAGCGGCACGGCATCCTCGATACGATGGATGGTCAGCACCGGAATTACCGTGGTTCGCTGACAGATGCTGTCAATTTCGGTCGTACGTGTGGACGGGAGCTGCTTGTCCGATGCCATGAAACCTCCTGATCATCACCCCGGCGGCATGCGCCGCACTGAACGGGCCGGGGAATGATATCCCCGACCCGGCCCTGTTCGTTTTCCCGGCGCCGTCCGAGGCGCCGGGACATACTTTATCGTGTCATGGCGCCCAGTAAAGTGCCAGTGGCGCCTCAAGAAAAGCCCGAATCGGCAGCTCATGACGATCATCACCCGCCATGGCACGAGCCAGCACGCGTTTCTTGTCGTCGCCGTTGAGATGCAGATAGCGCCGACGCGAACGCATGAGGCGATCCCGCGTCAGGGAGATGCGCGGCTGCCCCACGCTCGGGGCATGCGCGGCAATGACCATCGAGGCGCTTTCAAGACCGTCATCCAGCTCGGCACTGTCCGGAAACAGCGACGCCGTATGGCCGTCACCGCCCATGCCCAGCACCACAACGCTGGCCGGCCAGGCAAGGGCCGTCAGACGCTGCGCCACTTCTTCCGCCCCTGCCTCGGGGGTTGTCTCGTCGTTGACGAGCGGATGAAAGCGGGCCTCGGCGGCAGCATTGATCAACATGTGGGTACGCACGAAGCGATCGTTGCTGTCGTCGTGGTCGGTCGGTACCCAGCGCTCGTCGGCCAGCGTAATGTCCACACGCGGCCATGCCAGCGCCATCCGGCTCAGCGCCTGCATGAACGGCTTCGGGGTGCTGCCACCGGACAGCACCAGCGTGACCCGCTCCTGCTGCTCCAGATCCTCCCGGAGCGCGGCGGCAACGCTGGCCGCCAGATCGTGGGCCACGCGTGTGCGGGCATCTTCCGCTTCAGTAATCTTCATACCAGCTGCGTCCGTCCTGGGTGATCATGGCAATGGAGGAGACCGGGCCCCACGAGCCCGCCGGATAGCGTTTGGGCATGATGTCGCGGGCTTCCCAGCCCTGAATCAGCTGATCGATCCAGCGCCAGGAGTATTCGATCTCGTCACGACGCACGAACAGATACTGCTGACCCTTCATGACCTCGAGCAGCAGGCGTTCGTAGGCATCGGGGATACGCGCCGACGGGAAGGCCTGATGAAAGTCCAGATGCAGTGGCCCGGTACGCAGACGCATGCCCTTGTCCAGACCGCTGTCCTTGGTCAGCACCTGCAGGGCGATGCCCTCATCGGGCTGCAGCCGGATGATCAGCTTGTTGGCCGCCATGCTGCGCTGGTCGTTATCAAAGATGTAGTGGGACTGCGGGCGGAAGTGAATCACGATCTGCGAGAGCTTTTCCGGCATGCGCTTGCCGGTACGCAGATAGAAGGGCACGCCGGCCCAGCGCCAGTTCTGGATCTCGGTCTTGAAGGCCACGAAGGTTTCGGTACGCGAATCGATATTGGCGCCCTCTTCCTCGAGATAGCCCGGCACCGACTTGCCGCCGATGGTACCGGCGATGTACTGCCCGCGAACCACATCGGTGGTGAGCTGTTCGCCCTCGAAGGGACGCAGCGCCTTGAGCACCTTGACCTTCTCATCGCGGATGCTGTCGGCATCGAGATTCGAGGGCGGGTCCATGGCGATCATGCACAAAAGCTGCATCAAATGGTTCTGGACCATGTCGCGCAGCTGGCCGGCCTGATCGAAATAGCCCCAGCGCCCTTCAATACCGACCGTTTCCGCCACGGTAATCTCGACGTGCGAGATGTGGCTCTGGTTCCACTGACTGCCGAACAGCGGATTGGCAAAGCGCAGCGCCAGCAGGTTCTGCACCGTCTCCTTGCCGAGATAGTGATCGATGCGGTAGATGCGGCTTTCATCAAAGACGGCGCCGATGGCGTCGTTGATCTCTTCCGAGGACTGGAGCGAATAGCCGATCGGCTTTTCGACCACCACGCGGGATTCGTCATCCAGGCAGCCGGCACTGGAAAGATTGGCGCAGATGTCGCCATAAAGGCGGGCCGGCACCGACAGATAGATGGTCAGCGGACGCGAGCTGCCGCCGTGCCACTGGGCAATCCGGCTGTAGCTCTCGGGGGCGCCGAAATCGATTTCAATGTAGTCAAGCCGCGCCAGAAACCGGTTCATGCTCTCTTCGGTACGCTCGTCGGGGCGTACGCGGGTTTCCAGCGCATCGCGTACGCGCGCACGGAAGGCATCGTTGTCATATTCCTGACGGGCCAGTCCCAGAATGCGGGTTTCAGGCGCCATCAGCCCTTCTCGATCCAGATGGTAGAGCGCGACATAGAGCTTGCGCAGGGCCAGATCGCCCAGCGCACCGAAAAGCGCCAGATCGACAGCAGTACTGTTGTCGTCATTCACACTCATGCCGTGCTCCCTTCCCGGTTTGGTAGATTTCCGACAACGTTAGACATCAGGACATCATCCTCGCAACACATTGATCGCTTCCATCAGGACAGCCGTCATGGCTGGCAGAGCGCTGGCACAGGCGTGGCTGTACGCGGTCCCGATCATGCGATATTTGACAGGGTAGTTCGATGGTATCAGGGCTGCACAAGCGCCCAATGATATCAGCACTCTCCTGCCCTGGGGTGAGATTTTCAGAACCCGCTGATCGTGAAGATTGACTTACCATGCCTGCCACCTACGCCTTTGGTCTAATAAGGCGTGACAATCGCTGGCCTTACTCTACCTTAACAACTTTATTATGGTGCGTACGATCGGCGCCGTCACCGTCGTCGATCGCTGACCATTTCTCCCGGATTTCTGAAAGTGGTGCCTCTCATCGCCCTCGCCCCTGCCGTGACACCGGATGCCCATAATGGCGCAGCACACGGTCAGGGGCGCTGGTAGATTACGGCTGACACGATTAAGCAATTCCCTTTCATCGTTGCTGGACTAAGGAAAATGACATGGTAGGTCACTCGGGGGGCAGCTCAGGGGCTGCACAACAGGGTCAGGAGAAGCCGGACGCCGTCATAAATGCCGATATCGTTCCCATGGTATGGCTGAGCTGCGGCCTGGCCGCACTGGCGGGTCTGCTGTTCGGCATGGATATCGGGGTCATCTCCGGCGCCCTGCCCTTTATCGTCAATGAATTTCAGATTTCCACTCTCATGGAAGGCTGGATTGTCAGCTCCATGATGGTGGGAGCGGCGCTGGGCGCCATGGGCGCCGGGGCCGTTTCGCAGCGCTTCGGGCGCAAGAAGGCACTGCTGTACAGCTCAATGCTGTTTTTCGTCGGCGCACTGGTCGCGGTCGTGGCGACAAGCCCCCACATTCTGGTTATTGCCCGCATCCTGCTGGGCCTGGCCGTGGGCGTGGCCTCCTTTACGGCGCCGCTGTATCTTTCCGAAGTGGCGCCCGAGCGTATCCGCGGCACCACCATCTCCTTTTATCAGCTGATGGTGACCATCGGTATTCTGGCCGCCTTTGTCTCGAATCTGGCCTTTAGCTACATCGAAAGCTGGCGCTGGATGTTCGGCGTGTTGATGATTCCGGCCGCCATGCTTTTTATCGGGGTGCTCATGGTACCCAACAGCCCGCGCTGGCTGGCCTCGCGGGACCGCTTTGAAGAAGCGCGTGAAGTGCTCACCAAGCTGCGCAGCAGCAGAACCGAAATCGATTACGAAATGGGGGAAATCGAGGAGAGCATTCAGGCCGAGCAGAAAAGCCGCGGCTTCCAGATGTTCAAGGAAAATCCCAATTTCCGTCGCTCCGTCATGCTGGGCATCTGCCTGCAGCTGGTACAGCAGTTCACCGGCATGAACGCCATCATGTACTTCGCCCCGCAGATCTTCCAGATGTCCGGCTTTGAAGGCACCGCCGCCCAGCTCTGGAGCACGGTCGCCACCGGTCTGGTCAACGTGCTGGCCACCTTCATCGCCATCGGCTTCGTGGATCGTCTGGGCCGCAAGCCGATTCTCTATGCCGGCTTCACCGTCATGGCCGCCAGCATGGCCGTGCTGTCCACGATCCTGATCATCGGTCCCACCACGGCCTTTTTGCAGTACACCGGCATGGCGTCGCTTCTGATCTTCGTGGCCGGTTTTGCCATGTCGGCAGGCCCGCTGATCTGGACCCTGTGTGCCGAGATTCAGCCACTCAACGGCCGCGATTTCGGTCTGAGCTGCTCCACGGTGGCCAACTGGGTAGGCAACTTTGCCATCGGTCAGTTTTTCCCGGTGATGATCGCCGCCATCGGCGGGGCCATGACGTTCGGCATCCTTTCGGTGCTCAACGTGGTCTTTATCGTCTTCACTCTGCTGCTGATCCCCGAAACCAAGGGCATCTCGCTCGAGAAGATCGAAAAGAATCTG
Source organism: Kushneria sp. AK178 (assembly GCF_053903105.1). NCBI lineage: Bacteria > Pseudomonadati > Pseudomonadota > Gammaproteobacteria > Oceanospirillales > Halomonadaceae > Kushneria > Kushneria sp. AK178. The sequence continues at coordinate 2,722,227 of NZ_CP096381.1, forward strand.
ATGAGTGGCAAATCGCTTCGAAATATCGGCAGCTGAGCGATATCGCCCGGCCTGTTACATCAGCCCCTTTCCTGCGAGAGGGGCTTTTCGTTTCAGCATCATTCATCGGCATTCATGAAAATATCAGCAGCGACGTATATAGGAACAAGGCATGCTACCATTCGCGCTCATCCCTACTTGACGCTTCTGAGGAGTTTCCCCGATGCGCAGGCTCGCTGCTCTCTCCCTGGTACTGCTGAGTACCCCCGCTCTGGCCGACACCTTTCGTTTCACCGCCATTCCCGACGAGGATGAATCACGGCTGGTCGAACGCTTTGACAAGGTGGCCGATTATCTTTCCGAGCAGACGGGTCTGGAGGTCGAGTATGTCCCGGTCAAATCCTACGCCGCCGCGGTCAGCGCCTTTCGCAACGACCAGGTCCAGCTGGCCTGGTTTGGCGGGCTGACCGGCGTTCAGGCGCGCCAGCTCGTGCCGGGCTCCAGGGCCATCGCCCAGGGAGAGGAAGACGCCGAATTCAGGACCTACTTCATTGCCAATGCCGACACCGGGCTCGAGGCGGACCAGTCCGAACTGCCGGACACACTGGAGGGCAAAACCTTTACCTTCGGCGCCAAGACCTCGACTTCGGGGCGTCTGATGCCCGACTACTATCTGCGCGAGCGCTTCAATGAAGCGCCGGAAGACGTGTTCTCCCGCGTGGGCTATTCCGGCGATCACTCCCGGACCATGGCGCTGGTCGAGTCGGGTGCCTTTGATATCGGCGCGCTCAACTACACCGTCTGGGAAGCCGCAGTGGCCGATGGCCGCGTGGACACCGACAGGGTACATGTCATCTGGTCAACGCCGACCTATCCGGACTATCAGTGGACCATTCGCGGCGATGTCGACGAGCACTACGGCGACGATGCCACGGCGCACGTCCGGCAGGCGCTGCTGGACATGACCGATCCCGACCTGCTGGCCAGTTTCCCGCGGGAAGGCTTCATCCCGGCCGACAATGAAGACTATGCGCCCATCGAGACGGTCGGTCAGGAGCTGGGGCTGCTGCGCTAGGCTCATGCTGGACACTGCTACTGCCGGCCCCGGCACGGCTACCGTACTTGCAGGCTTTGACCATGCCCGGCTGGGGCATGACCACCAGGTGGTCTTTCCCGACCTGACCCTGCGCATCTCACAGGGCGAGCGCATCGCCCTGCTGGGCCGCAGCGGGGTCGGGAAATCCACGCTGCTGGCCGCCCTGCGTGCGCAGCTCGATGATCAGGGCGCGTGGTGCCCGCAGGCCAACGCACTGGTGCCGGTGCTGTCGGCCTATCACAACATCTACATGGGCCGGCTGGCCCACTTTTCACGCTGGCAGAACCTGATCAATCTGCTGCGCCCCAACCGGGCCTGCTGGCAGGAGATCAGCGAGCTGGCCGGGACCCTGGGTCTTGATGGGCTGCTGCGCCGGCCGGTCGACCAGCTCTCCGGCGGCCAGCAACAGCGCGTGGCGATTGCCCGCGCCCTGTACCAGAAGCGTCCCGTGTTCATCGGTGACGAACCTGTCTCCAGCGTTGACCCGCGTCAGGGGGCCCGGCTGCTCGAACTGATCAAGGCGCGCCATGCTACCTGCGTGGTGGCCCTGCATCAGCGCGAGCTGGCACTGTCCCATTTCGACCGCATCATCGGTCTGGATGATGGCCGCATCACCCTGGATGCCCCCGCGCGCGCGCTGACCCCGGACGATCTTGACGTGCTGTATGTCCCGGACTGATCTGCCGGCCGGCTGGTTCACCTGGCTGCGCGGCGAGACCCCGGGCGCCCGACTGCTGCGCCTGACGCTGGCCATGGTGGCGACCCTGCTGGTGCTGCTGCCGCTGGCGGATCTGTCGATCACCACGCGCGACCCCTGGCGCGAGCTGGGGCGCATGCTCCAGGGGCTGATCCTGCCGGATGTCACGGCCACCGAGTCGCCGCTGCGGGCGCTTTTGCTGACCATCACCTTTGCCCTGTGGGGCGTGGTGCTGGGCATGGTACTCGGGTTTCCGCTGGCGCTGATCTTCATGCGCTCGCGGCTGGTGCGCGCCGCCTGCGCCTTCGTGCGCGCCATTCACGAGCTGTTCTGGGCGCTGCTGTTTCTCCAGGTCTTCGGGCTGTCCGCCGTGACGGCGCTGGCCGCCATCGCCCTGCCCTATGCCGCGACCTTTGCCAAGGTCTATGCCGAGATTCTGGCCCAGATCGATCGCCGCCCGGCTCGCATGCTCTCCCCTCGCACCGACCGGCTGTCACGCTTTGTCTACGCCGAGCTGCCGCTGGCCTGGCAGCGCCTGTCGGGCTACACCCGCTATCGTTTCGAATGCGCCCTGCGCGCCAGCGTACTGCTGGGGTTCGTGGGGCTGCCGACGCTGGGCTACTATCTGGAGAGCGCCTTTCGTCAGGGGCGCTATCATGAAGGCGGCGCCCTGCTGTGGGCCTTTTATCTGCTGATCGCCACGCTGCCCTGGTGGGCCCATCGCCGTCTGCTGCTGCCCTGGCTTCTGGGCACGGCGTTTCTGCTCGGCCCCTGGCCCAGCGTCAACCCGACCCTGCTCTGGCAGTTTCTGAGTCATGACATCTGGCCGCAGCCGCTGCTGACCGGCGATCTCGCCGCCCTGCCGGAGTGGTTTGCCGGACTGCCGGACCTGCTGCCCGCCATCGGCAACACCCTGCTGCTGGGGCTGATGAGCACGGTGGGCTCGCTGCTGGTCTGCCTGCTGGCGTGGCCGCTGGTCAGCCGCCATTTCGGCAACCGCGCCACCCGCACCGCCGGGCGCGGCACGCTGATTGTGATGCGTTCGACGCCGGAGCTGCTGCTGGCCTTTATCCTGCTGTTGCTGACCGGCCCGTCGCTGCTGCCGGCCTGGATAGCGCTGTCGCTGCACAATGGCGCCCTGATCGCCTTTCTGGCCGCCCGCCATGCCGATGAGATCCGACCGGGGCTGCCCGGCATTGGCGGCATCAATCTCTACAGCCACGAGCTGCTGCCGCGCATCTATCCCGGCATCCTGGCGCTTTTGTTCTATCGCGCCGAAGTCATCATGCGCGAGACGGCGCTGCTGGGGATGCTGGGCGTGGTCACGCTGGGCTTTCACATCGACTCAAGCTTCGAGTACCTGATGTTCGATCAGGCCGTCGCCCTCCTGCTGGTGACGGCCGCCATCAACATGGCAGTCGACGGGCTGTCACGTCGTCTGCGCCCGGACGCCCTGCCCGAGCGGCGAAACCCGCCGCGTCCGGCGCCGGTCGGTGACAGTGTCTAGCGCCCTGGCGCGCGCGATCACTCAGTGGGGGTGGAAGATCGACAGGCTGAAGCTCTCGGGCAGCGCCGGTCGGCCGCTTTCACGGTCGATAAAACGGACCCGAAACCCCTTCCAGGCCTGGTATTTGCTTGAGCCGGAGTAGGCCGACAGATATTCGATGCCGTCATGAACAATGCCGGCATCCTCCACCGTGACCGTAATGATCGGGTCGCGCAGCTCGACCTCGCCCTCGGGAAAGGAAAATTCCACCCTGCCGTCATCGACCGCCTCGCAGCGACTGAAAAAGTCACAGCCCGGCCCGCCGCCCTCGCGCCACTTGACGAACTGGGGGATACCGGTCAGGGCGTGGCGCACTTTGCCGTTTTTATCCACCAGCGAGGTCTCGCCGATCATGCCCGGGCGGTTGCGATTGACGCGGTAGTCGTCGTACAACAGGCTGTCGTCGCCATCGAGCTGGGAGGCAAAGCGCAGGGCACCATCCCACACGCCCTTGTTGCTGGTCTCGCGATCGGTATCGAACACCACCGCGCCCGACGGACCGCTGTGGCGCAAAACGATCGGGTTGGTCTGACGGTTTTTGGCGGAGTGACTCGACTGAATCACCAGCGGTGTGGCCGGCTTCCATTCATCCGCCTCGGCACGCAATGAATCCGGTGACAGGCGCAGGGCGTTACCGGTCGGGTTGCGAACCACCACCTCGCCGCCATCCAGCGATACCCCGCCCATGCTGCCGCTGTGCTTGCTGTCCTTGAAGACGTTGGTCCAGCCGTAGACACAGGTATTGGATGAGGCAAAGCAGCGCATGAACTGCTGATTTTTGGTGATCCGGACGCAGGGCCAGGGCGACTCGCCGCCATTGCGCCCCTCCCACCAGTTGCCGATAAAGCTGGAGCGATAGATCAATCCGGCCCGGATGGCATCGCCCTTCATGGCCTCGAAGATGTTGTCCTGAAAGGTCGCGCCGTAGAGATTTTTATCAAAAATAATCGCATTATCGGTGTAGTTGAACTCGTTACCGATAAAACGCGCCGTGGTGGAATTTTCGTTTTTCTGGTCTTCAACCCGCACACCGATGTGTATGCCAATAAAGGTACAGCGCAACAGGCTGTAGTTGACCATGATTTCTCTAACCCGGATGGCCATGGGAGCTGAAGAGAAGTGAACATTTTCGATCACGGTGTTGTAACCGTGACTATCGATATAGAAGCCTTTCCAGTTCCTGTGACCCTCCCTATTGGAAAAGCTGAGATCACGTATGACCGGTCCATGACCGGTGAACATGGCCTCATCACCCAGCGTATGAAATGGCATCAGCATGGCATGCGCTTCACGCTTGTTTCGCTGCCTGCCGGGACCGATAAGATTCTTGCCCTTGAGATCGACCGTCTGGCCGATCGCGTAGCGCCCCGGCGGCACGTACAGGCTGTTGACGATGCTGGAGCGCGCGGCCTTGATAAAGGCCGACGAGCTGTCGCGCTTGCCGGTAGGGTCGGCCCCCCAGTAGAGAATGTTGTTGCGGGCGGTCATGTCGAGCGCTTCGGACCGCTCGCGTGACTCGCTGGCCCGGGCCTGTCCGGAGGTGGTCATGGCCCCCGCCATGCCGGCGACAGGCAGCAGGGCCAGGGCGCGACGCATGAAGCGTCGACGGTTGCGATCGTCTGTGGAAAGCGACATTCAAAACTCCGTAGAAAGCCTTGCAGGGCCTGTATCAGGGTGTCATCAAACCTGTTTTGAGCATGCACCGCCATGCCATTGTGGCGGTAATACTGCACGCCCTGTCGGAATGACGACCTGTCATGTTTGTCATACCCCGGTTTATGAATCCTCGTCTGCCGCTTACAATCAGATGTCATTTTCCGGGAGGCTCGCATGGACTGCCCATCCCATGCCGATACCGCACTACCCACGCTCTATCTCCATCGCTGGCGCACCTGGCTTCCCGAGCGCGCCGGCGAGGACATGCCGGCGTGGATCATGACCGACGAGAAGCCGGCCGCCACCAGCGTGCCGGCGCTGCTGCGACGGCGCCTGACACCGCTGGGCCGCGCCGTGTGCACGCTGCTGGGCGAGATGACAGCGCATGAGCGCCCCACCATGCCGGTGCTGCATGCCTCGCGCCACGGTGATGGCCACCGTCCGCTGGACATGCTCGACACGCTGTTCGAGGGGGAGCCGCTGTCGCCGGCCCGATTCGGCCTGTCGGTGCATAACGCCATTCTGGGTGTCTACTCGATCGCCTTTGATAACCACACTTCGATGGCAGCCCTGGCCGCCGCCGGCGAAGAGTTCGAGGCGCTCTTGAGCGAGGCCCGCGGCTATCTGTTCGATGGCTGCGACAGCGTCATGCTGGTGCTGACCGACTCGCCGGTACCCGAGCGCTATCGCATCCAGACGCAGGCGCCGAGCCACCCTTCCGCCATGCTGATGGAGCTGTCGCTGGCCCCCGCGCCCGATGCCATCCGCCTGCAGGCCTGTTCCGTCGAGACGGGGGATGCACCGACCCCGACCGTGACACCGCCACGGCTGACGGACTGGCTGCTGGGTCGTGGCGATCTGATCACGCGCGCCCCACCCCTTCGCTGGCAGGCCTTAGAGACGGCGCACACGGCGCCGGTCGGATAGAGCCCAAACCACGTCCGGTTCTGGCATCATATGCCGCCCGCCCGGGCGGGGCCGACAAGGGTCCAGCGACGTAACCGTCTGTTCGGACACGACAACAAGGATCTGGAGAACGTCACAATGGCCGAGACAGCATTGACCGAACTTGAACGCGATGTCGCCAACATGATCATCGAAGCGCTGGAGCTTGAAGATATTACGGCGGACGATATTGAACCTGAAGCGCCCCTGTTCGGCGAGGGGCTGGGGCTTGATTCCATCGATGCGCTGGAGCTGGGACTGGCGCTGCAAAAGCGCTACGGCATCCGCCTTGACAGCGATGCCGAGGAAAACCGGGAGCACTTTGCCAGTCTCAGACAGCTCAGTGCGCTGGTTGCCGAGCGCCGCAGCGACTGAGGTCCATGATGGGAGGCATGCCTGCCGGGCAACCCGGCGTACGTCACTGGTCATCACCGCTTGCGATGATGCTGTTTCCGGCGGCCCTGTGGATCGTTTTGCCGCTTCTGGGCGTGCAGGCCCTGCTGATCACCTTCATGGGGCTGGCAGCGGCCCAGTGGCTGGCGGGCGCTCATCGTCTTCGCTGGAGCCTGGTGCTGGTGGCCCTGCTGGCGCTGCTGCTGGGCGGCCGCGCCGAGCTGGGCGTGCGTCTTTATCCGGTGGTGATCAATCTGTCGCTGGCGCTGCTCTTTCTGGGCAGCCTGCGCACCACACCCCTGATCGAGCGTCTGGCACGGCTGTCGGAGCCCGACCTGCCCGCCAGCGGCGTGCGCTATACCCGTCGGGTCACCTGGCTATGGGGCCTGTTTTTAAGCCTCAACACCGTGGTGGTGCTGGTGCTGGCGCTGTGGGCGCCGCTGCCCGTCTGGCAGTATTACACCGGCGCCATCAGCTACGGCCTGGCCGCCCTTTTGATGGCGGGGGAGTGGCTGGTGCGCCAGCGCGTGCGGCGCCGGGCGGTGAACGCATGACCCCGCATCGTGACGCCGGCTCCTCACTGATGTACTGCCCCTGGCTGTCAGGGCGGGCCACCGACATCGTGGCCCGCTCGGGACAGACGGTGCGCACCCGCGGCGAGCTGTGGGACGCCATCCGGGCCTGGGCGCACGCCCCGCTGCCGGCCGGTCAGGATGTGGCCCTTTATGACAGCGACCCCTGGCGGTTTACGGCCGCCCTGCTGGGGCTCTGGCACGCCGGACACCGGGTCTGGCTGCCCGGCGACAACCTGCCCGAGACCGTGGCGCATCTGCGCCGACACCGCCTGGTGCTGCTCGGTGAGCTGCCGGGCGCCCGGCCGGCACCGCCGCCGGCCGAACACGCGACGCTGACGCCTGAACTTTCCCCCCATCAGGATGCCGTGGTGCTGTTCACCTCCGGCTCCAGTGGCGAACCGACGCCCATTTCTCGCACGCTGGGCCAGCTCGACGCCGAAGTGGCCGCCTTTGAGCGGCACTGGCCCCTCGCCGACGGGGTCGTCATCAGCCAGGTCAGCCACCAGCACACCTGGGGGCTGACCGCCGGACTCCTGAGAGCGCTGGCCACCTCGCATCCGTTCGGGCTTGCCATCGTGGCCTGGCCGGAAACGCTGGCCGAGTGGCTCATGACGATGCCGGTCAGCGCCCTGATCAGCTCGCCACCGCAGCTCTCCCGTCTGCCCGGCGCCGCAATCGCCATGCCGGAGCGCGGCCCGGCGCGCCTCTTCAGTGCCGCCGCGCCGCTCGATCAGGACGCGGCGATCCAGGCCGAAGCGCTGCTGGGCAGCGAGCTCATCGAGATCTACGGCAGCTCGGAGAGCGGCGCCATTGCCTGGCGTCGGCCCGGTCGGGACACGACCTGGCAGGCACTCGATGACGTCATGCTTCGCGGCGATGGCGAGCGTACGCTGCTGCAATCCGCTCGCCTGCCCGACCCCGATCAGTGGCATGAACAGGCCGATCATATTCAGCTGCTCGAGACGCACCCACCACGGTTCACCCTGCATGGCCGCGCCGATCGTATCGTCAAGATTGGCGGCAAGCGCGTCTCGCTGGCGGGGCTGGCCCATCACCTCGAGACCTTTCCCGGCGTGCAGGCGGCTCGCTGTCTGACCATCGACCACTCCGGCGGACGCATCGGGGCGGTCGTCGCCATGGCGCCCGAGTGCATTGCCCATGATCATGACACGCGACGCGCGCTTGTCAGCGCCCTGCGACGGCATCTGGCCGATGCCTTCGAGCCGGTAGTGCTGCCGCGCTTCTGGCGCTTTGTGCACCATCTGCCGGTCAACGCCCAGGGCAAGCTGACCCACGCCATGGCCCGGCGTCTCTTTGACGACCTGGATGACCGCCGCCAGCCGCGCTGGCTGGATCTCGAGTCGCCGGCCCCCGACCAGTATCGCCTCACGCTGGAAATCCCCGAGCGTCTGGCGTCGCTTGCGGGGCACTTCCCGGGGCGGCCGATCGTGCCCGGCATCGCCCTGATTCACTGGGCCCGCCAGCAGGCCGGGCGCCTGTTCGAGGCCCCGGATCAGTGGCGCGACATGCGCCGGGTGCGCTTTCCCGCGCCGCTACTGCCCGGCGATCGGGCCGTCATGACGCTGAGTCGCCAGCATGACGCCCTGACCGTGACCGTGACCGTGACCTCGCATCGCGGCCAGCATCTGCAGCTGCGCCTGCCGGGTGTCGCCCCTGCCACCGACCGTCGGGAGCTCTCATGACCCATGCCCACGACGGCGCCGCGTTTGCCCCCTGCGTGCTGGTGCCGGTGTACAACCATGAACATGCCATTGTGGCGACCTGCGAGGGGCTGACGTCGCTGGGCCTGCCCATCGTGCTCGTCGATGACGGCAGCCACGCCGCCTGCGCCGCGGCGCTGGATCGGCTGGCGCAGGCAGAGGATGTGCATCTGCTGCGCCTGGCGCGCAACCGGGGCAAGGGCCATGCCGTCCGCCGCGGACTGTCACACGCGCAGACACTCGGATTTACCCACGCCCTGCAGGTCGATGCCGACGGTCAGCATGACTACAGGAGTCTGCCGCCCTTTATCGACGCGGCGCGGCAGCAGCCCGAGCGCCTGTTGATCGGCTATCCGCGCTTTGATCACAGCGTGCCGCTGCACCGCTTCATCAGCCGCTACATCACCCACGTATGGGTCTGGTTCAACACGCTGTCCACCGCACTGCGCGACACCATGTGCGGCGTGCGTCTCTATCCGCTGACGCCCATTAACGCCATGCTCGCGCGCCACGGCTGCGGCGATCGCATGGAGTTCGATACCGAGGTGCTGGTGCGCTGGTTCTGGGCCGGTCATGCGGTGGCCAACCTGCCGGTGCGGGTCACCTATCCCACTGACGGGGTATCCCATTTCCGCCTGTTTCGCGACAATGTTCTGATGGCGCGCATGCACCTGCGCCTGACGCTGGGCATGCTGATCCGATTGCCGAAGCTGCTCGGGCGACGGCGAACGCCTTACGATGCGCAAGACGAGAGCGCCTCATGACGTCACCACAACGCCCGCGTCCCCGACGCCACTGGTCGGCCATCAGCGAGTCCGGCTCGCTCGGGGGCATCAAGTTGATGCTCGCCATTCACGACCGCTTCGGCGCCCGCGCCTATCAGGGCGTGCTGTTTTTCGTCGGCCTCTACTACTGGCTGCGCCGACCGGTCGCACGGCGCGCCTCACGCCAGTATCAGCAGCGCCTGAAGGCCTTCTGCCCATCGGTGGCGCTGCCGCGCCTGGCCACCGTGCGCCATTTCACGACCTTTGGCACCGCCATTCTGGACAAGGTGCTGGCGCTCTACGGGCGCATTGCGCCCGAATCCATCCATATCGAGCAGCGCGACACGCTCCGGGCGGCCATCGATGCCGGCCGAGGCGGCATTATCGTGGTCACGCATCTGGGCAGCCACGAGATCTGTCAGGCGCTGGGACGACGGCGCGGCGACCTGAAAATGAGCATCGTCATGCACACGCAGCATGCCCGACGCTTCAACTCGCTGTTTGCCGGGATCGACCGCCCCATGCCGGTGGAGATGATCGAGGTCAGCGACATGGGCCCGGCCACCGCCCAGCGACTTCAGGCCCGCGTGGCCGAGGGCGGCTTTGTGGTCATCGCCGCCGACCGCGAGCCCATCGAGGCGGGCGCCCGGCGTCGCTGGATCGATTTTCTCGGTCACCCGGCCCCCTTCCCCGAAGGCGCCTTCCGACTCGCCACGCTGCTGCGCTGCCCGCTCTATCTACTGATCGGCGCCCGTCAGGGGCATACGCACCATGTGCATTTCGAACCGCTGGGCGACGCCGAGGGGCTGTCGCGCCGGGAGCGCGAGGCCTGGATGACGGACACCATGGCGCATTTCGTCGCCCGTCTGGAGCATTTTTGCTGTCGTTATCCGCTACAGTGGTTCAATTTCTACCCGTTCTGGCAGTCCGAAACACATTACGACCGTCCACCCCGTTAGCCCACGGACACCGCTGTCCTGCCGGCCCAGGAGCTTGAGTTACATGGCTTGTTGCATGCGCTTACGATCACTGTTTTTTCTCATCGCCTCGCTGCCGCTGTGGCTGGCGGCCGCGTCGGTCCATGCCATGAGCCTCGAGGCGCTGGCCGACCATCTGGCCGCCCCGGATGACGTGACCGGCCGCTTCGAGCAGACCCGCTACCTGGCCGATCTGGAGACACGAATCGACGGCCGCGGCCACTACCGCTTCGAGCAGGGGGATCGCGTGATCTGGACGCTGGAGTCCCCGGTAGAAGAGACCATGGAGCTCTCCCGGGACGGCATCCGCCGCAACGGCGAGCGGATCAATGATGACCCTGCCGGGGTGGCCACGCTGATCATGCAGCTGCTCAACGGCCGGCTCTCGTCACTGTCGGATCGCTTCGAGGTCACGCTCGAGGGCGACGAACAGAACTGGCACGCCACCCTGGTCCCGCGTCAGCAGGGGCTGGCCAGCTATCTCGACAGCATCGACATGCGCGGGGACAAGCGCCTTGAGCAGATCAACATGGCCATGGCCGACGGCGACCGGCTCGATATCCATCTGCTGCCTCCCGGCCACGACGACCCGGCGACTGACACTTCCTCACGGCAGGCACCGTAATCATGATACGCACCACGCGCCTGCCAGCCCTGCTGTGGGGGCTGGTGCTGCTCGCCTGTCTGGTATTTGCCGGCTGGCAACTGCTGGGTGGAGCGAGCCTTGATACCCGTATCACGGCGCTGATGCCCGAGACGCACCAGTCCGACGAGATAGACCGCGCCAACGATCAGCTCGGCGCGCCCTTTGCCCACCGCTTCGTGCTGCTGCTGGAGGCCGAACCGCTGGATGAGTCGGCCGAGGCACTGGCAGACGAGCTCGAGCGCGCCGATGTGGTCAGTGAGCTGCGCTATCGCCCGGGCGACTATCAGCTCGACAGTCTACTGGAGGTGCTGGGGCCATCGCGTTACCGGCTGCTGGGGGACGAGCTGCGCGCCACCCTCGACAGCGGCGATACCGACGCGCTGCGCCGTCAGGCGCTGAGCTCACTGGTCATGCCTGCCGGCATCGATCAGCATCCGGTACGCGATCCCTTCGGGCTGCTGAATCGCTGGCTCGACAGCCAGCTCTCCACCCGCTTCGACACCCGGGGCGATCTGGTCACGCTCGACGTGGATGGCCGCGCACTGGTCGTCATGACCGGGACACTGTCGGGCAATGCCTGGGACACCGGCCTGCAGGACCGGCTTACCAGTGCCCTCGCGCAGTTTCGAAGGACGCATCCCGACGCCCATCTGTGGCGCTCCGGCATGGTCTTTCACGCCGCCGATGGCGCCCATCAGGCCAGAAGCGAGATCAGCACCATCGGGCTGGGCTCACTGATCGGGGTGCTGCTCATCCTGCTGGTGGTGTTTCGCTCGCCGCTCACGATCGCCACCCTGCTGCTGCCACTGGCGAGCGGCGGCGTGCTGGCGCTGGCCATCACGCTGTGGTGGTTTCAGGGCATTCATCTGCTGACCATTGCCTTTGGCAGCAGTCTGATCGGGGTGGCCATCGATTATGCGCTGCATCTGCAGTGCGCCCGCACGCTGGCCGGCGGTCAATTCCGGCTGCGCCGCATGCTGCCGGGCCTGGCGCTGGGGCTGATGACCAGCGTCATGGCCTACGTGGTGCAGGCCTTCACGCCCATGCCGGGGCTTCGTCAGATGGCCGTATTCGCCGGCTGCGGGCTGGTGGGTGCCTGGCTGACGGTGGTGCTGTGGCTGCCGCTGACGCGCATCCACGCCACCCCTGGCACCCGGGCCCTGGCAGAAAGGCTCTGGCGACTGCTGGGGCTGCTGCGCGGCCGGCTCGGACCGCGAACGGCGCTGGTGCTGGCCCTGGCGGCCGCCGCCGTGGCCGGCGTGCGCCTTGAAAGCGATGACAGCCTGCGCCTGATCAACACCTCCTCACAGCAGCTGCTGGGCGATGAGGCGCTGATTCAGCGCGAGCTGGGCCGCGATACCGGCACTGTCTATCTGCTGATCACGGCCCAAGACAGCGAGGGCCTGCTCGGCCGGATCGAATCGCTGGATCCCCTGCTCAATGGTCTGGTCGAAGCGGGCCATCTGGGCAGCCATACCAGCCTCGCCGATCACGTGCCCTCCCGATCGCGCCAGAAGGCCAACCTCGAACGCACCCGCAGACTCTATCGGCAGCAGCTCGATCAGGTATATCAGTCGGCGGGGCTGCCGCCGGCCCTTTACGAGCGCGCCATGGAGACGCTGGCGCAGTCACCGCCGCTGACGCTGGCGCGCTGGCTCGAAAGCCCGCTGGGAGAGAGCGACCGACGCCTCTGGCTCGACAACATCGACCACGACCGGGTCGGCGGCATGATCACTCTCAATGGTGGGGTGGATGACCACGCCCGCCGGCAGCTGGCACGCCTCGCGCGCAGCGATGACAGCATCGAGCTGGTCGACCGGGTGGAGCAGATCAGCAGCGTGCTGGGCCAGCTGCGCCGCCAGATCGCGCAGTGGGTGGCAGGCGCTCTGGTGGCACTGACCCTGATTCTGGCCCTGCGCTATCGCTGGCGCACCTGGCGCGTGATCGCCCCGGCCGGCGGTGCCATTCTGACCGTACTGACGCTCTATGCCCTGCTGGGCGTACCGCTCAATCTGTTTCATCAGCTGGCGCTGTTGCTGGTACTGGGCATCGGGCTGGACGCCGGCATCTTCATGCAGGAACATCCCAGAGCCCATCACGCCTGGCTTGCGATCACGCTGTCGATCATCTCGAGTCTGCTGGCCTTCGGGCTTCTGGCCTTCAGCGCCACGCCGGTACTGCATCACATCGGCATGACCACCCTGATCGGCCTGGCCGGCGTCTGGCTGCTGACGGCCCTGGTACAGCACCGTCTGCCCGGGGATCAGACAGCGCTTCATGACACGACCCATGACGATGGATAACGCCATGACCACTTTTTCCGCTCCCCTGTCCGATGCCGCGCTCCCCGAAGAACAGACCGAAGTGGCGGTGATCGGCGCCGGCCCGGCAGGCGCCGTCGCCGCCGCCATGCTGGCCGGGGCCGGCCATCGCGTCGTCGTGATCGAGGCGGCGCACTTTCCGCGCTTCTCCATCGGCGAGAGCCTGCTGCCGCAGTGTCTGATGGATCTCGAGCGCGCCGGCCTTTTCGGGATGATCGCCGACGCCGGCTATCAGATGAAAAACGGCGCCCGCTTTGTCCGCGGCGATCAGCGCGTGGATATCGACTTCCAGGACAAGTCGAGCGAGGGCACGGGCCGGGCCTGGCAGGTCGAGCGTGCCGACTTCGATCAGCGCCTGATCGAGGCGGCACAAACGCGCGGTGCCGAGGTGCGCTTTGGCCAGCGGGTCACGGCCTTTACCAGCCACCCGCAGACGCCGGTGCTGACCCTGTGTGATGAGCAGGGCCGGTACTATCGCCTGAAGGCGCGTTTCGTACTGGATGCCAGCGGTCTGGCGCAGGTGCTGGCCCGCCTGGAGGGGACGCTGGAAGAGACCCACCTGACGCAGCGCCGGACCCTGTTTACCCATCTGTCGCTCAAACCGGAAGCCTGCGAAACGCACGCGTTTGACCGCACCAAGATCCAGATCGGGCTGCATCCGCACGCCAGCGTCTGGTACTGGGTGATCCCTTTCGCCAATGGCCGCGCCTCGACCGGTTTCGTCGGCGCCCCGGACGAGCTCTCGCGCCTGACCGGCCCTGAAATCGATGAGGCGCAGGGTTTTCAGACCTGCTTTGCGGCCTTTGACGAGCTTGACGACTGGCTCGATGTCGACACGCCGCACCGCCCCATCGAGGCACTGGGCGGCTACAGCCGCAATGTCAAAAGCCTCACCGGCCCGGGCCATGCGATTCTCGGCAACGCCGGCGAGTTTCTCGATCCCATCTTCTCCTCCGGTGTAACCGTCGCGGTGCGCTCGGCCTGTCTGGCCGTGCCGCTGGTCAGGGCGCAGCTGGCAGGCGATACGCCGGACTGGCAGGCGGATTTCGAACGGCCGCTGCGCCACGGCATCGATACCTTTCGCGCCTTCGTGGAGGCCTGGTATGACGGCCGACTGCCGGCCATCATCTTTCATCCCGAGCCGCCGGCCTATCTGCGTCGCATGATCAGCGCCGTGCTGGCAGGCTACGCCTGGGACAACGACAACCCCTTCGTCAGCCAGCCGCGTCGTCATCTCGACACCCTGGCCCAACTGTGTGGACACGCCGCATGACAGCACTGCCCCCGCAACGCCTTGCCAGACTCGGTGCCCTTTTGATGCTGCTGGCCCTGCTGGCCGGCTGCAGCGCACCGGCCATGGCGCCCCGGACCGCGCCCGGCTGGGAGGGCGAGGCGCAAACGCTCAAGCGCAAACTGACCATTACGCCCTTTGACGATGCGCGCGATGCGCAGACGCTGCTGTCGGTCATTCGCCTCTCCGCGGAGGGCCTGCGCGTGGTGATCGCCACGCCCACCGGCCAGCGCCTGGTCACCCTGGTGCGCGACGATCAGGGGGCGCGCTACACCCAGTCAATCATGGAAGAGCCGCCCTTCCCGGCCGAGTGGTTTGCCCAGCGCCTGGCGTGGAGCCTGCAGTCGGAGGCGGCCCTGCAGGCGGCCTTCCGGGGCAGTGCGTGGCAGGTGCGCGAGCAGCGCTTTGAACACGGCCGGGTGCGCGAGATTCTCGACGGCGACACCCTCATCGCCCGCATCGATACCATTGACCGGCCCGCCGATCAGGCCCATGACGTGCTGACCGACTTCCAGATCGGCTATCGCATGGTCATCACGCCCTTCGGCGAGACGCCGGGCACCGGAGACACACCATGACGCCCGTCCCCTGCCGACTCTCATCACCGGCCGTGATCTGCAGCCTCGGCGATGATCACGCCACCCTCGTGGACGCCCTGGCCGCGGGCCGGCGCGGGCTGACCGACAGCGAGCGCCATACGCCCGGGCGCATGCTGGCGCTGGGCGATGTCACGACGCCACTGGTGACCTCCGATGACTGGCCGGTCGAGCTTGCCAGTCGCAACAACCGGCTGATCGCCACGGCGCTCAAGGCGCTCGGGTCGCCGCTTGACGAGGCACTGACGCGCTACGCGCCGCACCGTATTGCGGTGGTCATGGGCACCAGCACCTCGGGCATTTCGGAAACCGAGGCCGCCATTGCCCGGACCGGCCCCGGCAACGACTTTGACGAACACTACCGCTACGCCCACCAGGAGCTCGGCGCGCCGGCGCATTTCATTCGCGCCCATCTGGGGCTTGCGGGACCGGCCTGGACGATTTCCACGGCCTGCAGCTCCGGCGCCCGGGCGCTGAGTGCGGCGCGCCGGCTGCTGCGCTCCGGCCAGGCCGACGCCGTGATTGCCGGCGGCGCCGACACCCTGTGCCATCTGACCATCCACGGCTTTGATGCGCTGGGGGCGATCAGCGATACGCCGTGTCAGCCGTTCACGGCCGAGCGAGGCGGCATCAACATCGGCGAGGCCGCGGCGCTGTTTGTCGTGACCCGCGAGGCCGGCGGCGTTCAGCTCACCGGTTACGGCGAAAGCTCGGACGCCCACCACATCTCGGCCCCGGCGCCGGATGGCGTGGGTGCCATCGCCGCCATCCGGCAGGCGCTGGCCATGGCCGGTCGGACACCCGGTGACATTGACTATCTCAACCTGCACGGTACGGCCACCCCGCACAACGACGCCATGGAAGCCCTGGCGCTGCATGACGTGTTCGGCAGCCGTCAGCCCCCCGCCAGCTCGACCAAGGCGCTGACCGGCCACACCCTGGGCGCGGCCGGCGCACTCGAGGCGGCCTTTTGCTGGCTGGCACTGGAACACGGCTTTCTGCCCCGACATGTCCATGACCAACCGCTGGACGAGACACTGATGCCGCTGTCGCTGGTGGACGGCAATACGACCGGGCAGCCGCGCGTGGCACTCTCCAACGCCTTCGCCTTTGGCGGCAACAACGCCGCCCTGGTCCTGGAGCGCCATGATGACTGAGTCAGCCTCCTGGCCGGCCATGGCGTCGCTGGTGCCGCATCAGGGGCCGATGTGCCTGCTCGATCACGTCGTGGATGCCGATGCCGAGCGCATCGTGGTAGCCGTGATGCCATCGGCATCGGCGCTTTTCGCCGACGATCACGGCGTTCCCGTGCAGGTGGCGCTGGAGTGGATGGCCCAGGCCTCGGCCGCCTGGTCGACCCTGCAGCCCCGCGACGGCGGCACACCCCGGCAGGGCATGCTGCTGGGCGCCCGCCGCTTCGAGGCGCAGCTCGATCATCTGGCATTCGATCAGCCGCTGGAGATCGTGGTGCATGTGGACACCGTCGCCGACAGCGGCCTGGGCACCTTTAACGGTGTACTCTATCGCCCCGGCGAAGACCCGGAGACCCGGTGGCTGGCGCGTGCCAGTCTGAGCGTGCTGCAACGGGATGGCGTGTGACGCTCGCCACCCCTGAAGCGCGATCCTTTATTTCCTCACCTGCTACCGGAACGTGACATGTCACAGACCATCCTGATTACCGGCGCCGGCCGCGGCATCGGCCGGGCCGCCGCCCTGCGCCTGGCCCGCGACGGCTTCGATATCGTCGTTCACTATCGCAACAGCGAGGCGCAGGCCCGCGCGGTGGCCGACGAGATTACCGAGCTGGGGCGCAGTGCGCGGCTTCTGCAGTTTGACGTCGGTGAGCGCGACCAGGCCCGCGCCTGTCTGGAAGCCGATATCGCCGAGCACGGCGCCTACTATGGCGTGGTGCTCAATGCCGGGCTTCATCTGGATGCGCCCTTCCCCGGCATGAGTGACATGCAGTGGGACAGCGTGCTCAACGTCGATCTGGGCGGGTTTTACAACGTGCTCCGGCCGCTGGTCATGCCCATGATCCAGCGTCGAAAGCCCGGGCGCATCGTGGTGCTCTCTTCCGCGGCCGGCATGATCGGCAATCGCGGCCAGGTCAACTACGGCGCGGCCAAGGGCGGGCTGATCGCGGCCAGCAAGTCGCTGGCACTGGAGCTGGCCAAACGCAAAATCACGGTGAACTGTATTGCCCCGGGCTGGGTCGATACCGACATGACCGATGAGGTCGATGTGGACATCAGGAAAATCGTGCCCATGCAGCGTATGGGCCGGGCCGAGGAGGTCGCCGGCGTGATCAGCTTCCTGTGCTCCGGCGACAGCAGCTATGTGACCCGCCAGGTGATTGCCGTCAACGGCGGATTGTTCTGATCGCGCTTTTTCAGACCGGCCTCAGGCAAGGCGCTGCCCCGGCGTGTTTCGTATAGCGTCACGACAACAATCAGAGAGACCACGCATGACGTTCAAGGCAGCGCTGTATGACTGGACGGCCACCACCCTGCGCACGCTGGACCATCACGGCGTTCGACTGCGCTATCCGTACCGTGACCGCATCATGTTTGAAAACGCCATTCTGCCGGCCCTGGCAAATGATGAGAGCATCCGGCGCGTACTGATGGTGGGCTGCGGCTGGTATACCCATCACTACCCGTCCCTGCTTGGCGACGCCGAGGTCACGACCATTGACCTGGACGCGGCCAAGCGCCCCTTTGGTGGCGACCGCCATATCGTGGGCAACCTGACCGCACTGGGTGAACACATTGCCGATGGCGCCCTGGACGCCGTGCTGTGCAACGGCGTCCTGGGCTGGGGCCTCAACGAGCCGACCGATGTCGAGCGGGCCTTTGGCGCCTGCGTGGACTGCCTGCGCCCGGGGGGCCTGCTGCTGCTGGGCTGGAACGACCGGGCGCCCTACAACCGGGTGGCACCCGGCGACATTCCGGCCTTCTCCCGGCTCGAGGCGATCAACGTGCCGGGGCTGGACGCCCACCGGGTGGTGGCGCTGCCGCGCAACCAGCACTGTTTCCAGGCCTTTCGCAAACCGCTGCTGGAGTGAGGCGCGCCGGCGTGCGCATGGCACGGTCTTTCGCAAACCCCTGTGACAGGCTACATTGTGCACCCTGCCTTTTTTGATACCTCCCGGAGGATGTTCGATGACCTTCCACCTGCCCTTTAAAGTCTCCATGGCGGCTGCCATGACTGGCGCCCTGATCATGCTGGCCACGGCAGGCCCTGCACAGGCACGTAATACCTTCCTGATGCAGCCACTGGCCGAGGTCATGACCCAGCCCGAAGCGCAGGAAAAGCTCGACCCCTCGATCCGGCTCTACTTTGCCGATCAACAGCATCCGGCCATCGAGACACGCCGCGGCGGCTATTACAGCTCCAACAAGGTACGTGCCGCCTTTCGAACCGATGACGAATCCTGCCGTCTGGCGGCGCTTCAGTCGCTGCTGGCCCTGCAGGAGCGTGCCCGTCAGGTCGGCGCCAACGCCATCGTCAATATCACCAGCTACTACGAGCAGCGGGCCAACCCGAACAGCCAGCGCTATGAGTGCCACGCCGGCAACGTGATCACCGAGGTGGCCTTCAAGGGCGACATGGTCACGCTCGGCCAGTAAGCACGGCATGGCGCATTGCGCTATTGAAACGGGGCGCCTCGAGAGGCGCCCCGTTGGCGTCCGGTCCTGCTGACACCGGCAATGGCATGGCTGCCCCCGCCCTGCTCAGATATGCCGCATCAGCAGCACCGCGCTCGGCATGGCTTCCAGCAGGGTGTGGGTGGTGCTGCCCTTCAAAAAACGACGCAGCGAGCTGTGTCCGTAGGCCCCCATGGCCACCAGATCGACCTCGTGCTCCTGGGCATAGGCCGGCAGCTTGCGCCCGGCATCACCTTCCAGGGTCACCGCCAGGGCATCGAGGCCTGCCGCCTTCAGCAGTTCGGCGCCGCGCTCGGCCGCCCGGGAATCGGCCGGCTCGCCGACGTGCACCACATGCGTCTCCAGGCCTTCAAGCCAGCCCCGCTGCACCAGCCGCGACAGCTGCTCGAGCCCGCGCTCGCTGCCGTCCAGGGCGACCATGGCACGGGCCGGCACCTGAAACCGTGCCGGGGCGATCAGCATGGGGACGTCCAGATGCTGCGCCAGATCCTCCAGATGCGCGCCCAGTGAGGCCGTGCCGTCACCGTGGTTGTGGTCGCGGCCACAGCGACCCAGCACCAGCAGATCATCAGACGTGCATATCCCGCGCAGCGTGGGCGCCAGCGCCCCGTGGCGCTGCTGAATCTCGGGCGTCAGGGTGTCATCCGTGAGGCGTGTCCTGAGCGCCTCGAGCATGCGCTTGCCCTCTTCCCGGGCCTGACGAGCGGCCCGACCTTCCTCTTCGGTGCGCGCCTCCAGCATTCGCTCCCGGGTGCCCAGTCCGATCTGACCGGAATAGTCCTCGTGGGTGATGGTCTGCTGTTCGAGCACATGCAGAAGACACAGGGGCGCGCCGACCCGGCGCGCCGCCCAGGCCGCGTAGTCACCGATGGCGCTGTCGGCGCGTGCCTGATCATCGAAGCAGGCAATGATGGTTCTGCTCATGGGAGTCTCCCGAAACGCGTGTCGTTGTTCGAGTGTGGCTCATCCCGGACGCCAGTGCCGCCCGGGATCATGAAGGCGCCGCTCAGTGGCCGCCCGGCTCGATGATGCCATCGGTCTTGTCGTGCACGCCGAAGCGATCGACCATGGTCTGACTGGCTTCGTTGAGCCCGACCACCTCGACATCGATGCCTTCGCGGCGGAATTTCATGACAATCCGGTCAAGCACTTCAACCGCCGTAATGTCCCAGAAGTGGGCATGGGTGACGTCAATACGTACCCGATCCACGCCCTCCTTGACGTCAAAGGCGTCGGCAAAGCGGGTGGTCGAGGCGAAAAAGACCTGACCGCGCACGTGATAGTCACGCTGCTGGGTGCCGTCCTGCTCGGCAAGGGTGCTGTCGATCTGCAGGATGCGGCTGATCTTGTTGGCAAAAAACAGCGCCGCCAGCAGCACACCCACCAGAACGCCCATCGCCAGGTTGTGGGTCGCCACGGTCACCGCCACGGTGGCGAGCATCACGATGTTGGTGGTCAGCGGCTTTTTGGGCAGATCACGAATCGAGCCCCAGTCAAAGGTGCCGATCGAGACCATGATCATGACGGCCACCAGTGCCGCCATGGGAATCTGCGCGACCAGCGGCCCCAGAAAGACCACCATGATCAACAGGCCGATCCCGGCGGTCATGGTCGAGAGTCGGGTAAACCCGCCGGACTTCACGTTGATCACGGTCTGGCCGATCATGCCGCAGCCGGCCATGCCGCCCAGAAAGCCGGTCGCCACGTTGGCGATGCCCTGGCCGCGGCACTCGCGGTTCTTGTCGCTGGGCGTATCGGTCAGATCATCCACGATCGTGGCGGTCATCATCGACTCCAGCAGCCCCACTACCGACAGCGTCAGGGCATAGGGAAAGATGATCAGAAGGGTTTCGAGGTTGAGCGGGATATCGGGGATCAGAAACACCGGCAGGCTGTCGGGCAGGCTGCCCATGTCACCCACGGTGCGCACATCAAGACCGAAGGTCATCGCGATGGCCGTCATCAGTACAATACAGACCATCGGCGAGGGGATGGTCTTGCCCACCTTCGGCACATAGGGAAAGAGATAGATGATGGCAAGGCCACCGAGCATGATGGCGTAGACCGTCGGCGTGGCATTGGCGCCGGTGATCTCCGGCAGCTGCGCCATGAAGATCAGAATGGCGAGCGCGTTGACGAACCCGGTCACCACCGAGCGGGAGACGAAGCGCATCAGGCTGCCCAGTTTCAGCACGCCCCAGAGGATCTGCAGGATGCCGGTCAGAATGGTCGCGGCAAAAAGGTATTCAAGGCCGTGATCGCGCACCAGGGTGACCATCAAAAGTGCCATGGCGCCGGTGGCGGCCGAGATCATCGCCGGGCGGCCGCCGGCAATCGAGATCACCACGGCCATTGAAAAGGAGGCGTACAGCCCGACCTGGGGGTCAACGCCGGCGATGATCGAAAAGGCGATCGCCTCGGGGATCAGCGCCAGCGCCACCACCAGCCCCGAGAGCACATCGGGGCGCACGTTGGAAAACCAGTTCTGTTTTATTGAGCCCATCATGCTCATCTTTCCCTTCTGCGGTTGAAAATTCATCGCGCCTCGAGAGCGCACGTGATTGTTCCCGGGGCCCCGCGCCGCGCGCCGGCGTTCCCCGTGAAGACGCTGGCCCGAACCCGGCCGGCGCGCCGGTGACGCCGGAAACCGGGTCGTGTCACGCGATATTTCGAATGTCGTTTGCCCGTTAGACGCCTGACAAAAGGTGCGGGTCGGCCGACTTCGGCGCGCCACGGCCAATACATTATTTCAAAAGGACTACGGAGATTTGACGCCGGAAACGTCACGACTGAAGCGCTCGTGCGAGCGCGCCGCTCGGGTGAGCGGTGATCCCTGAAAGGCTCAGGGTGGCGTAGGGCGCCGAAAGGTCGTGACAGGCATCGGGGTCATTGCGTCAACCATTTGTTGAGATCATCAATGGCGGCGCAGTCTAACAGGGCGACAGGGATCATGCATCCCGGAGAATGCCGGGCCAATCGGACAAAGGGCCGTGATCGATCAGGATCACGGCCCTTCAGTTGCGGACGCGGCGCCGGTGGCGCCTCGCTCATGCCGGCGTTACTGGTCCTGATCCTGCTCGGGCACGAACTCGGCCTCGATGCGCAGCGTCACCTCGTCGCTGACGCCCTGCTCGTCATCCGTGGGCAGCAGGTAATCGATGGCGTAATCGCTGCGCTTGATGGTGGCTTCACCGCTAAAGCCGATGTGATACTTCTCGTCAAAGGCGTAGACCCCGCCGCGATTGAACTCGGCCTCGATCTCGACCGGGTGGGTCTGGCCGTTGAGCGCCAGATCGCCGGTAATGGTGGCTTCGTCGTCATCGTCGATTTCGATGCTGGTCGAGGTGAAGGTGGCGGTACCGTACTCTTCGCTGTTGAAGAAATCCTCGCTTTGCAGATGCTCGGTCAGATCGCTGCCGGTCAGCACGCTGTCCAGCGGAATCTCGATCCTGAGATTGCTCTCTTCAGGATCTTCACCGAGTCTCAGCGAACCGGACAGATCCACGAACTGGCCTTCATAGGTCGAAAAGCCGTAGTGATCCACGCCCCAGGTGATCTTGGAGTGCAGCGGGTCGATCATGTAATTACCGGCCGGCACATCGTTGATATCGTCGGTCTCGGGCGTCTGCTGCGCGGCCATCGCCGGTGCAGCGCTTAACATGCCCGCCACAACGGCGGCGCTCAATGCGGTCCTTTTTTGCACGTGACACTCTCCTTCGTTGATGCCTGATACAACTTTCACAGCATAGGTTAAATCAGCGCGGGGTGCGGCACCGTTTCCGATCTGACACAGCGCCCTGTCATCAGGAATTGCCGCGCATCTGCTCGAAGATTTTGGTGATTTCCAGCGGCAGCGGGAACACGATGGTCGAGGCATTCCTGTTGCTCATGTCGCTCATGGTCTGCAGATAGCGAAGCTGCAGTGCCGCGGGATTTTTCGACATGATCTCGGCGGCCTCCACCAGCTTCTCGGACGCCTGCATCTCGCCCTCGGCGGCGATGACCTTGGCACGACGCTCGCGCTCGGCCTCGGCCTGGCGGGCAATGGCGCGCACCATGTCCTCGCTGATATCGACCTGCTTGATCTCGACGTTGGAGACCTTGATGCCCCAGGCCTCGGTCTGCTGATCGAGAATCACCTGGATGTCATCGTTGAGACGATCACGCTCGGAGAGCATCTCGTCCAGATCGTGCTTGCCCAGTACCGAGCGCAGCGTGGTCTGGGCGATCTGGCTGGTGGCCATGCCGTAATTTTCGATCTGAATGATCGCCCTTTCGGGGTCGACCACCTTGAAATAGACCACCGCGTTGACGCGTACGGTAACGTTGTCACGGGAGATGACGTCCTGACCCGGCACATCCAGCGTGACGGTGCGCAGGTCCACGGCCTCCAGCTTCTGGATCACCGGCAGGATCAGAAAGAGCCCCGGCCCCTTGACGCCCTGAAAGCGCCCCAGAAAGAACACCACGCCGCGCTTGTACTCGGGCAGTACCTTCACCGAGGCGGCAAGAATGAACACAACGACAACAACAGGAATCAGATAGGTCAGCATGCGGCATCTCCCTGACTGGGACGGGTAAGTTTACTCTGGTGAGGCGGTGGGGTGATGCGTGGCGGTCTCCGCGTCGCGTGCCAGAATCAGCACCAGCCCCCGGACCTCGCTGACCCGACGCTGCTCGCCTTCTGCCACGGGCGTGGTGCTCCGGGCCTGCCACCGCTCGCCCCTGACGTGCACATAGCCGTGATAGTCGCCCTGATGGTGCTCGGTAAACTGGCGCGTGGCGTCGGCCACCGCCCCGATTACCTCCTCGCGTCCGCCCATCGGGGTGACACGGCGAAAGCGCAGAAAGCGCCTTACCACCCACAGCAGGAAACCGCCGAGCAGCAGCGCCGCAGCAGCGACCAGCCCCATGCCCAGCGCACTGTCACCGCCGGGCAAAAGCCCTGCGTTGACCATCATCGAGGCGCCGATGACAAAGACCAGCAGACCCAGCAGCCCCACGACGCCGAAGGTCGGCGTAATGGCCTCGACGGCGATCAGCACCAGACCCAGCAGCACGATCAGAATCCCGTCCTCGACGGCCAGCGGCGTGGCCGCCCGGGCAGGCAGCGCCACCAGCAAAAGACAGAGCAGGATCAGTATACGGGACAGGGCGGTCATGGAATCTCCCGGCAGGTGCGAGGCATCCGGTATCGGTCGTTAACAGCGTACACCCGCTGACGGCATCGTGCCTGAACGGATCGTCGAATGGCGCCCTGTGTTGTCGAGCCGACGCGCAAAGCGGATGACGCGGCGCGTCCAGCGCCCGATACCGTCGAAAATGGCGCAACTTTAGTCGTGGCGCCCGGGCGCCGACTGGCGCCGGAAACGCCCGTGGCACAGGCCTTGCGCCGTGACGGGTAACCAAAAGCATATCGGTATTGGCTTATTTTTATATTGGCCGGTCCTCAAAAGGCATGTTTACTGTAACAACGACATCGGTGCCGGTGACCCGGCAGGCACGGGGCCTGGCAAGCCGTTTGCAAGGAATGCCCGGGATGGTGCGCCGTGTCTGTGTGCCGTGCACCACCAGGCGTTCGCGCCTTTTCCATCACGCAGCCGGGTCCAATGCCATGTATGCCACCAGAGTCACGATCCTGCACCGCGGCCTGCTACCACAGCCGGCCCCGGGCCGGTCAGCCGCCGACAGCGTGTCGGTCGATTGCCACGTCCGCCCGGATGTGATGCCGGGAGAGCGCTCATGAGTGGCGTCACGCTGTGTGAAGTCGAAAAATCGTTTGGCGGTACCAACGTCATCGACCGGGTCTCCATGGAGATTGCCCAGGGCGAGTTTGCGGTGTTCGTGGGGCCCTCCGGATGTGGCAAATCCACCCTGTTGCGCATGATCGCGGGACTGGAAGAGACCAGCGCCGGGACAATCGACATCGGCGGACGGGACGTGACCCGGGTGGAGCCCGCCGAGCGCGAGGTGGCCATGGTCTTTCAGTCCTACGCGCTCTACCCGCATCTGAGCGTTTTCGACAACATGGCCTTCAGTCTGAGCCTTGCCAGGGTACCAAAGGCCCGGATCAAGGCGCAGGTCGATGAAGCCGCGCGCATCCTGAAGCTGGGCAATGAGCTGCACAAGAAGCCGGCTCAACTCTCGGGCGGACAGCGCCAGCGAGTGGCCATCGGCCGGGCCATCGTGCGCAAGCCCCGGGTGTTTCTCTTCGACGAGCCCCTCTCCAATCTGGACGCCGAGCTGCGCGTACAAATGCGCCTTGAGCTCTCTCGCCTTCATCAACAGCTCGGTTCGACCATGATCTACGTCACCCACGATCAGGTCGAGGCGATGACGCTGGCCGACAAGATCTTCGTGCTGCGCGATGGCGTAGTGCAGCAGTCAGGCACCCCCCTGTCGCTTTATGACGATCCCGACAATCGCTTCGTGGCCGGTTTTATCGGCTCACCGGCCATGAACTTTCTGTCTGCCACGGTGGCCGAGGTCACATCAAACGGGGTGGTTGCCGCCATCGAGGGCGCTCCCGATCAGACGCTGGCGGCACGGCTGGATGGTGCGTCTCTGGACAAGGGACAGGTCATCACCCTGGGCGTTCGTCCCGAGCATCTGCATCTTCAGGCCGACAGCGGCGATCAACCGGGCGCGGGCGCTGGCGATACCCATCGCGCCAGCGGCGTCACCACCCGGGTCGAAATGACCGAAAACCTGGGCGGCGTCGCCTATCTGTATACCCGCATGGCCGACGGTCAGGAGGTTGTCATCGAGCGTCGCGGAGAACGCCGGGCCCATCGCCGGGAGCACGTCACCTTTACCGCCGAGGCCGGACATGTGCTGGTGTTTGATCAGCAGGGCAGACGCCTGCGCTAGTACCGGTCGGCGACGCGGCGCGGCCTGCGCTGCGCTGCGCTCTGACGCGACAACACCCGAGGAGAACGACAATGAAACGGCTTGCATCGATGGTATTGGCGACTGCCACTGCGACCTGCCTTGCGGCTCCCCCCGCCATGGCGCAGACGCAGGTGGTCTGGTGGGACTTTTTCGTGGGCGGTGACGGGCAGCGTCTGAAGGCCCTTATCCATCAGTTC
This sequence comes from Kushneria sp. AK178, assembly GCF_053903105.1. Classification (NCBI taxonomy): domain Bacteria; kingdom Pseudomonadati; phylum Pseudomonadota; class Gammaproteobacteria; order Oceanospirillales; family Halomonadaceae; genus Kushneria; species Kushneria sp. AK178. The sequence continues at coordinate 2,748,186 of NZ_CP096381.1, forward strand.
AACGAGGAACACCCCGACATCAACATCGATGCCACCTCCTCCGAATGGGGGGTACCCTTCTACACCCGGGTACGTACCGCCGCCACCGTCGGACAGGGGCCGGATGTCGTCAGCTACCACCTGTCGCGGTTACCGCTGGCGCTCACCGAAGACGTTCTGACGCCCATCAGCGACAGCGACCTTGAAACGGCCGGTCTGTCCCGCGACGACTTCTTCGAGCGCTCCATCAGTGCCGCCTCCGACGATGACGGCACCCTCTATGCCGTTCCCTTCGATATCCATTCGATCGTTTTGTACTACAACAAGCGCTATTTCGAGGGGACCGACTACCTGGATGCGCAGGGCCGGCTGACGGGCATTGATGACCTGGCGGATCTGAATGCAGCACTGGCCGTGGCACAGGACAACGGCTCCCGTACGCCGCTCTCCTACCAGACAGGCGGCCCCGGCGGTATCTGGCGCGTCTTCTATACCCTCCTGAGCCAGCAGGGAGGCGTTCTCATCGACAATGGAGAGGTGCTGCCCGGCGACAATCTCGACAAGGCAGCCCGGGCCATCGAGGTCATGCAGACATGGGGAGACAACCGGTATCAGCCCGAGCATGCCGAATACGAGGCATCAGTGGCCCTGTTCACCTCCGGTCGCTCGGCCATGTTTCTGAACGGCGTCTGGGAAGTGCCCACGCTGGTAGACCTGGAAAAAAGCGGCGAACTGGGATTCGAATGGGGCGTCATTCCGGTGCCGACGCTGCTCGACCAGCAGGCCGTCTGGGCGGACAGCCATGCCTTTGCGATTCCCGTTCAGGGCGACAGGGAGATGTCTGCCGAAAAGCGTGACGCGGTCATGACCGTGATCGGCTGGATGGAGCGCCACTCGATCGACTGGGCGGCGGCCGGTCATATACCGGCCTATCTGCCCGTGGCCGAAAGCGAGGCCTTTATCAACATGGCGCCCAACGCCAATTACGTCTCGCTGGCCGATCAGGCGGTCTATGATCCCCGTTCTCCCATTGCCGGGGTGGCCTCACCGGTCTATGACGCCGGGCTCAATGTCATTGCGCCCGCCATCCACGGCTTTCTCGAGCCGGAACAGGCGGCCCGGCAAATGCAGCAGGAACTACAGGCGTTGCTGGCTCGATAACGACTCGGCTGACAACGATAACAACAGCGTACGTCCTGTGGCCGAGCCAACACGCTGCCTGGCGGCAGGGCGATCAAGGGAGTCGGGCCATTGGCGATAATCTCCAATCGGCGCAGGCATATCGCGGTGGCGATAACGCTGGTTGCGCCCTTCGTGCTGGTGTTTGGACTGGTCTTTCTCTACCCCACCCTGCGCATGGTGGAGCTCAGCTTCACCAACGCGCCGCTGATCGGTTCAGGCGAGTGGGTGGGACTGGACAACTACCGGCGGCTTTTAAGCGACAACCTGTTTTATACCTCGCTTAAAAACAACGGCTACTTTGTCCTGCTGACTGTGGTGCCCACCACCGTGATCGCGCTGGTGATCGCCCTGGCGGTCAACCGGCTGACCGGGCGCATGCAGGCGCTGGTGCTGGCGATCTTTTTTCTGCCCTACATTCTGCCGGTATCGGTGGTGACCCAGATCTGGGCATGGATGCTCGATTTTCAGTTCGGCATCCTGCAACCGCTGATCGAGTGGATAACGGGACGCCCGGTGGCGGTGTTCAAACACCCGGCCTGGGTGATGCCCACGATAGCGGCCATCACGATCTGGTGGACCAACGGCTTTAACGTTTTGCTGTTCATTGCCGGGCTGCGCAATATCTCCCGGGATCTTTATGAGGCCGCCGCCCTGGATGGCGCCTCGCGCCGCCAGCTGTTCACACGGCTCACCTGGCCTCTGCTGTGGCCGGTCACCGCGCTGGTTTTGACGCTTCAGCTCATTCTTCAGCTCAAGCTGTTTGATCAGGTGTATCTGCTCAGCGGCGGCGGGCCCTTCAACTCTTCCTACGTCCTGCTGATGATGGTCTACCGCGAAGCCTTTCAGCTCAATCAGGGCGGCTACGCCTCGGCCGTGGCGCTGGTGCTGTTTGTTCTGATCATGGTGGTCTCCGTGCTGCAATTTCAGCTGCTCAAAATCAGGAGGCGCTAATGAGCACAAGAGAAGCGGCCCGCCGCCAGCCGCGCCAGACCTCTGCCAAATGGCTCAGGGTGGGGGACAGCGTGACCCGACGAAGGATTGAACGCCGACTGTTGCTGGTACTGACGCTGCTGGCAGCCGTGATCTGGATATTTCCCCTCTACTGGGCACTGGTCACGTCGCTGCGTCGGGAAAACCACGTGGTCAGTGACAACGCCGGGCTTTTGCCCGATATGCTCGACGTCACCGCCTACAAGGAGGCGCTGTTCGATTCGAACCTGCTGGCGTGGTATGTCAACTCCATCGGCACCTCGCTGATCATCACGGTCCTGGTGCTGGTCTCGGGCATGATGTGCGCCTATGCCCTGTCGCAAATGCGTTTTCCCGGGCGGCGGGTGCTTTACGGGGTGGTGCTGGCCAGCTTCATGATTCCGTCGCAGGCGCTGGTCGTCACCCAGTTTGTCCTGATGAGCGATATGGGGCTGGTGAACACCTGGGCCGGCATCATTTTGCCGCAGCTGATCGTTCCCGTGGTGATCATCGTCTACAAGCAGTTTTTTGATGCGGTACCCGGCGAGATGCGCGAAGCCGTTTTACTGGATGGCGGCAGCGAATACACGCTACTGTTCAGGATCTATCTGCCGCTCAATTGGGGCATTACCAGCGCCCTGGCCATCATCACCTTCATCATGGCCTGGAACCAGTTCTTCTGGCCCTTTCTCGTCACAACTTCCGAAGACATGATGACCATTCCGGTCGGCATCACCCAGGTGCGCGATACCTTCGGCGTCAACTATGCCCGGGTGATGGCGGTGGCGCTGCTGGCTGCAGCGCCGGTGGCCATTGCCTATCTTGTCTTCCAGAAAAAGGTCACCGAGGCGGTCATGATCTCGTCCGGCGTCAAGGGGTAGGCCGTGCGGCCGGCAGAGGCAAGGTTCGCCGACCCTGTCGATCTCTCCCCTCGGGCGACCCGCCTTGACAGGGAAGGGAGATTCCTCGTCGCGCCGTGTGGCGCGATGAGGCTCCGGAAGATGCTCGAAACGGCCTAATGGCCGGGGCACCGGATGCGATAGCGTTGGCGTGGTTTTATAGCATTCGGCTTATGGAGGCCATCATGCGATCCCGGATCGATGTGCTGTGGACGGGCGGCTGGGACTCGACCTATCGGGTGCTCTCGACCGCCATGGTCGAGAAGCGAACGGTCGTGCCGCACTACATTGTTGATCTGGGGCGGGGCTCCAGCCTGCGCGAGCTGCAGGCGATATCCGAGGTGCGGGCCACGCTGGCCGACATCGATTCCGAGGCGGCCGCCCGGATCGAACCGCTGCGGATCACGCCGGTCACGGAAATCGCGGCAATCCCCGAGCTGAGTGCGGCCTACCACCGGCTGACACGGCAGGCGCACCTGGGCAGCCAGTACGACTGGCTGGCCCGCTACGCCAAAAGCCAGGGCATCGACCATCTGGAGCTGAGCGTTCATGTGGACGACAAGGCCTATCACTTTCTGAAGGGCCGGGTGGTGGCCACCGAGGATGGCAGCTGGACCTTCGATGATCGGGTCGACACCGACGAGGCCATTTTCCGCTTCTTTGACTTCCCCCTGCTGGAAATCTCCAAGACGCAGATGAAGGCCGAGGCCGAGCGCCATGGCTTTATCGAGGCGCTGGAGAAGTCATGGTTCTGCTACAGTCCGATCGATCAGGCCCCCTGCGGGCTCTGCAACCCCTGTCGCTATACCATCGAGGAAGGCATGGAATACCGCCTGCCAGAGAAGGCGCTGCGCCGCCACCGCACCCGCCATCTGCGCCGTGTTGCCCGGGCACCGCGGGCGCTGTGGCGCCGGGCTGCCCGGGTCATGTCATCGCGCACCGGAACATCCGGCACGGGGGAAGCCGGCTGACGACGCGGGTTACAAAAGCGCCTGCACGGCGCGCTCCACCCCGCGCAGCTCCGCCAGCCCCTTGAGACGCCCGATCAACGGATAGCCCGGATTGGTCTGACGCGAGCTGTCATCACAGAGCCGGTGGCCGTGATCGGGCCGCAGCGGCAGTCCTGCACCGCCCTCCTTGGCGCGACGACGCTCCTCCCGCACCAGCTCGCCGATGACGCCGACCATGTCGACGTCCCCATCCAGGTGGCCCGCCTCGATAAAGCTTGCGGGGTCATCGGCGTCGCGCCGCGTGGCGCGCAGATGCACGAAATGAATGTGCGGGCCGAACTCACGGGCCATGGCCACCAGGTCATTGTCAGCGCGCACCCCATAGGAGCCGGTGCAAAACGTCAGGCCGTTGGCCGGACTCCTGACCTGATCGAGCACCCAGCGAGCGTCCTCGGCCGTCGACACGATGCGCGGCAGGCCCAAAAGCGGGCGCGGCGGATCATCCGGATGCACCGCCAGACGCAGCCCCGCTCGCTCGGCCACCGGCACCACCTTTTGTAAAAAATGGCGGTAGTTGTGGCGCAGTTGATCCTCGCCGATGGCCTCATAGGCGCGAAGGTGCTCGAGAAACTGCGCCAGGGTGTAGTGCTGATCCGCCCCCGGCAGTCCGGCAATCAGCGTGGTGACCAGCCGCTCGCGCGCGATGTCGTCCATGGCCTCGACACGCTGTCGCGCCGCCTCGATCTCCGCCTCGCTGTAGAGGGTACGGGCGCCCGGACGCTCGAGAATGAACAGCTCAAAGGCGGCAAAGTCCGTCCGGTCAAAGCGCAGCGCCTGTCCGCCCTCCTCCAGCGGCCATTCAAGCTCGGTGCGCGTCCAGTCCAGAATCGGCATGAAGTTGTAGCACACCGTATTGATGCCGCAGGCCGCCAGGTTCTCGAGCGTTGCACAGAACACCTCGATGGCGCGGTCGCGCGCCGGAACATCGAGCGCCTGCTTGATCGCCTCCGGTACCGGCACGCTTTCCACCACCGACCATGACAGCCCCGCGGCCTCGATCAGATGCTTTCGTTCATTGATGGCCTCGACCGACCAGGGCGTGTGCGGGTCGTGCCCGTGCAGGGCGGTGACAATGCCGGTCGCGCCGGCCTGGCGAATCTCTGCCAGCGTCACCGGATCATCGGGGCCGAACCAGCGCCAGGTATGTTCCATGTCCTGTGTCTCCTTCTGTCGTCAACCCTGAAAACTGCCCAAAGGCTGCTGGAACCGCTCAGACCTTCGCCAGATGCTGCTCGAGCGCCGCGCGCATGCCGAGGCGTTCGATCGCCTCCAGTGCCTGCTGCACCTGTTCCCCGAAACGCGGTGCGCTGACCAGCGTCGGCGAGAAGATCGCTTCGAGACTCATGGCGGCGGCGGCCCGATCCGCGCTGCGCTCAAAAGCGTGACACTGCGCCAGTTGATCCGCCATCGGATCGTTGACCGGGTAGGCATGGCCCTGTTCGTCAACGCCGCGGGTATAGCGAATCCAGGCCGCCACGCCGAACACGGTCGCGCTCAGCACCTTGTCATCGTCGCTGGTGGCCAGGCGCTCTTCGCCGCCGCGCAGCCAGCGCTGGGGCAGCTTCTGCGAGCCATCCATGGCGATCTGATGCAGCCGGTGGCGCAGGCTGTCGTTGCCAAAGCGCGCCATCAGCGCGTCGGCGTAGTCCTGCAGCGACACGCTCTCCGGCATCGACAGGGTCGGCGCCGCCTCCTCGAGCATGTAACGGCGCAACAGCGTCTGCAGCAGCGGATCGGCCACCGCCTCCGACACCGTCTCCAGTCCCATCAGGGGGCCGGTATAGGCCAGCAGCGAGTGCGCGCCGTTGAGCATGCGCAGCTTCATGGTCTCGAACGGTGCCACGTCCTCGACCATCTCGACCCCGGCCTGTGCCCAGTCGGGTCGGCCCTGGGGGAAGTGATCCTCGATCACCCACTGCAGAAAGGCCTCGCTGACCACGGCCGCCGGGTCGTCACAGCCAAGCCGCCGCAGACGGGTGAAGGCCTCGTCGTCCATCGCCGGCACGATGCGATCCACCATGCTGGCGGGAAAGGCGACCTGCGTGTTGATCCAGTCGGCCAGCTCACGATCGCGCCGCTCGGCCAGCGCCACCACCGCCCGGCGGGTGCGCTCGCCGTTGTCCGGCATATTGTCGCAGCAGAGCACCGTGAATGGTGGCAGACCGGCCTGCCGGCGCCGGGCCAGCGCCTCGACCAGAATGCCCGGCGCCGTGCGGGGTGTCTCCGGACGGGCGATATCGGCGGCGATGGCCGGATCGTCGACCAGCAGCGTCCCCTCGCTGGGGCTCAGATAATAGCCCTTCTCGGTCACCGTCAGGGTAACGATGCGGGTATCGGCCTCGCTCAGACGGCTCAGCAGCGCGGGGAGATCCTCGCCCTGCTGCCCCTGCGAATCCGTGCCGGTAAACAGCGTCTCGCTGATGGCGCGAATCTCGCGCAGGGTGACGTGGGCCCGGTCGGTATATTCGGCCAGGTGGTAGCGAAAGTCCTGCTCGCGCAGGGTCTCCACCAGTGCGCGGTTGCCGCGGATGTTGACGCTGCAGATGCCCCACTCCCGCTCGCCGCGGGCAATACACTGCTCCACCACCTGCGCCTGATGCGCCCGATGAAAGGCGCCGAGGCCCAGATGCACGATGCCGAGACGCTCGGGGGCATGATCCGAGGCGATACGTGTCACCTCGGGCGTGTCGTGGGTGTCGGATGAACTCATCAATGTCTCCTTGTCTATGGCGCCGCAACCATGCCCGACGCCACGTTATCCGGCCGGCCCCATGATCAGATCGGGCAGCCACAGCGACAGCGCCGGGATGTACATCACCAGCAGCAGCACCGCCAGGTTGCACAGCAGAAACGGGATGATGGCGCGCGCCACGTCACTCATGCGGATCTCGCCGATCCCCGCCACCACGAACAGACAGATGCCCACCGGCGGTGTGGTCAGGCCGATCATCAGATTCAGGACCGCCATGATGCCAAAGTGCACCGGATCGACACCGACGCCGGTGGCCACGCCCAGCAGCGCCGGGAACAAAATGATCAGGGCGGCGATGGTTTCCATGAAGGTGCCGACAAACAACAGGATCAGGTTGAGAATCAGGATTACCATCAGCGGATTCTCGCTGATGCCCAGAATGCCGTCGGCAATCATCTGCGGCACGCGCTCGCTGGTCAAAATCCAGCCGAACAGATTGGCCAGCCCCACCAGCATCATCAGTGCGGCGGAGGTCAGGGCGGCCTCGACAAACAGCTTTGGCAGGTTGCGCCAGTTCAGCCCCTTGTAGACGAACATGCCCACCACCATCGCGTAGATGCAGGCCACGATCGAGGCCTCGGTGGGCGTAAAGAAGCCGCCGATGATCCCGTAGAGGATGATGAACGTCATCAACAGCGCCCAGAACGCGCTCTTGCCCTCCACCAGAATCGCCTTGAGCGTGGCGCGCTTCTCCTTCGGATAGCCCCGTTTGATTGCCAGTACGTAGACGGTGAGCATCATGCCCAGCGCCAGCAGGATGCCCGGCACCACGCCGGCCATGAACATGCGCCCGACCGAGATCCCCGACAGCGACCCCACGATGATCATCGGCACGCTGGGCGGGATGATCGGGCCGATGGTCGAGGAGGCCGCGGTGACGGCCGCGGCAAAGGGCTTGTCGTAGCCGGCCTTTGACATGCCGGGAATCATGACCGAACCGACACTGGCGGCATCGGCCACGGCGGTGCCGGAAATGCCGCCAAAGATCATCGAACCGCCGACGTTGGCCAGCCCCAGACCGCCACGGATGTGACCGACCACGGCGTTGGAAAAGCGCACGATGTGTTCGGTGATATTGCCCACGTTCATCAGGTTGCCGGCCAGAATGAAGCCGGGGATACACAGCAACACGAACGAATCCATGCCGGCAAACATGCGCTGGGGCACGATGGTCAGCGGGATACCGGCAACAAACAGATAGGCCGCCGAGGAGATGCCGAGCGCAAAGGCGATCGGAATGCCGGCAAACAGCAGCACGAAAAATACGGCAAACAGCATCAGGATTTCCATGGTGCTACCCCTGCCCGGTGCCGGGCGTTGCCTTGTTGTCGCGGGACAGGCCCACCAGCCCGGCCACGGCCTCGATGGCACCGATCACGCCATAGACGATGACCATGCCAAACAGCACCACCGTGGCGCCGAATATCCACTGCATCGATACCTTGAGCGCCGGTGAGGTCTGGAAGGCACCGATGCTTGAGTACTGCCAGGCATAGGGCACGATCACCCACGCAAAGCCCAGCAGCACCACGCTGATCAACAGCTGATAGAGACAGGCCCCTCTGACGCCGAAGCGGTGGTGAAAGAGCTCCAGACTGATGTGCTTGCCGCGGCGCATGACAAGACCGGCGCTGACGGCAATCATCATGATAAAGAGATAGCGCGACAGCTCCTCGGTCCAGACCGGCGCGGCCGGCAGGATCAGACGTCCCAGAATCTGCACCACCACCACGCCGGCAATGGTCACCAGCAGCAGGCCGGCAATGGTGGCCAGCACCCGATCCAGGCCATTGACCAGGGCGCCGAGCACGCCCCCCAGGCGCGGCACGCGGCCCAGCACATCGAGCGCTTCCAGCGCCTCGCTGGCTCGCTTTTCAGTGTCACTCACGTTGTCTCTCCCCTGCGGTCACGCCCTTCGGGCCGAGGGCACGAAGGGCGTGACGGTCAGCGATAACCCCATGGGCCCGATCGCGGGCGGGCCACGATCAGAGCTGTTCGATGCGCTCGAGAAGCTCGGTCTGCTCGGGATCCAGCACCTCCTTGACGGCCGGCATGGCCTTGTCGGCGAACGCCTCGGTGTCGACCTCGACAAAGGTCATGCCCTTGTCTTTGAGGGCCTGTTCCAGACGCTTTTGATCCTCGGCAAAGAGCTCACGCTCGTAGCGCTGCATGTCGCCGGCGGCGTCTCTGACCACCTGCTGCAGATCATCCGGCATGCCCTCGAGCTGGCGCTTGCCGATCACGACATAGATCCAGCTTCTGACGTGATTGGTCATGTTCACCACGTCCTGCACCTCGGACAGGCTGGCGCTTTCGATCAGCGACAGCGGGTTTTCCTGACCATCGATGGTGCCCTGCTGCAGCGAGGTGAACACTTCGCTGAAGGCCATGGGCGTGGGGCGTGCGCCCAGTGCCTGCCAGGTATCCACGAACAGCGGCACGTTGGGCACGCGCAGACGCAGGCCCTTCAGGTCATCGGGAGTTTTGATCTCGCGATTGGCGGTCAGCTGACGGGCGCCGCGCTCGAACCAGGTCAGCGGCACCAGCCCGGTGCGCTCGGTGATCTGGGCCTCGATTTCGCTGCCGATGTCGCCGTCGACGGCCCTTTCCAGCTGCTCGCCGTCGCGGAAGGCGTAGGGCACCGCCATCATGGCGGCCTTGGGCGCCCAGTTCTGCAGGCTCTCGCCGGTGATGGTGATATCTGCCGTGCCCAGCTGGATGGAGTTGATCATGTCCATCTCGTTACCCAGCTGTTCGTTGGGATAGACCTGCACTTCGATACGGCCGTCGGAATTCTCCTCGACTTCTTCCTTGAAGTGCATGGCGGCCTTGTTCCAGATGTTCTGCTCGTTGGCCAGATGGCCGAACTTCAGCGTGTAGTCGGCCGCCTGTACCGGCGCGGCCATCGCCAGAACGCCCGCGGCCAGCGCGCCGGCGGTAATGAGCTGCGACAGGCGCAGACGGGACAGTTGACGCATCGACATACCTTGCTCCTCCAGGGCCCGGGCCCTGATCAAGACGTAGCAGTGGGATCATTGGCTGCTCGGCGACAGCCCGCATTCATCGGCCTACCAGTGCCAGAGCGTGCCATCCTCGAGCCGGTTGACCGGCAGGCTGGCGCGCTTGTAGGGGTATTTCGCCGCCAGTTCTTCATCGATGTCCACGCCGTGACCGGGGGCGTCCCCCGGTGTGAAGTGGCCATCCTCGAAGCGGTAGGCGTGCGGGAAGACGGCTTCAATCTCCTCGCTGTGCGGCATGTACTCCTGAATGCCGAAGTTGGGCACCCAGGTATCGAAATGCAGCGCCGCGCCCATGCAGACCGGTGACAGGTCGGTCGGGCCATGAAAGCCGGTGCGCACGTGGTAGAGCTCGGCCAGGGCCGCGATGCGGCGCAGGTGCGTGATGCCGCCGGCATGAGTCAGGGTGGCGCGGATGTAGTCGATCGACTGCGACTCGATCAGCTCGCGGCAGTCGTGGATGGAGTTGAACACCTCGCCCACGGCCAGCGGCGTGGTGGTGTGCTGGCGAATCATTTTGAAGGCGCTCTGGTTTTCGGCCGGCACGCAGTCCTCGAGCCAGAACAGATGATAGGGCTCGACCTCCTTGCCCAGCCGCGCCGCCTCGATCGGGGTCAGGCGGTGGTGGACATCATGCAGGACGTGCAGGTCATCACCGAAGCGCTCGCGCACGGCCTGGAAGAGCTTGGGCACGTGGTTGAGATACTTCGAGGTGCTCCAGACGTTTTCACTCGGCAGGCTCGAATCGGCCGGCTCATAGCGCTCGCCGGCCTTTTTGGCCACGCCGTAGGTCGAGGCGATGCCGGGAATGCCGCACTGCACGCGCACGGCGCGATAGCCCTGCTCGACGTGGCGGGCGACCTCTTCGAGACAGCCCTCGATGTCATGACCGGTGGCGTGGCCGTAGACCATCACCCGGTCGCGGCTCTTGCCGCCCAGCAGCTTGCAGAGCGGCAGGCCGGCGACCTTGCCCATGATGTCCCACAGCGCCATGTCCACCGCGCCGATCGCCGACATGGTGACCGGGCCCCGGCGCCAGTAGGCGCCGCGGTAGAAGAACTGCCAGATATCCTCGATATTGGACGGATCGCGTCCGATCAGCGCCGGCGCCACGTGCTCCTCGAGATAGGCCACGACCGCCAGTTCCCGACCGTTGAGCGTGGCATCGCCGATGCCGTAGACCCCTTCATCGGTGTCGATCTTCAGCGTGACCAGGTTGCGACCCGGGCAGGTCACGATGACGCGTGCATCCACAATCTTCATAAGGTTCTCTGGTTCTCTGCCTGTGTACATCAATGCCGCCAGGCTACCTGTATTGTGATTGGTATACCAAATAGACATTGGTATACATCGGCGTCGCCAGGCTTCACAACGCGCTTTGATATGTTGTCAGATAGGCGCCACCAGAAGATCATGTTGAATATGCCGAAATTGGCATGCCAGTAAAGGCGTCCGGTAACCGGACCGGCGCCCTGGAGAGAGCAGGATGCGCCGACAGTATCAGAGCATTGGGGAACAGATCGGTCAGCAGATCGACCTTGAGGGCTACCGCCCCGGCGACCGGCTGCCCACGGAGCGCGAATATGCCGAGCGCTTTGATGTCAGCCGCACGGTGGTGCGCGAGGCCTTCATCATGCTGGAGCTGGCCGGTCGCGTGGAGGTGCGCAAGGGCTCGGGCACCTATGTCTGCCAGACCGACGAAACGCCCCTGCCCTCGGCGCCGGCCACCGCCTCCGGCCCTGGCGGGGATATCGGCCCCTTTGAGCTCTTGAAGGCGCGCCAGGTGGTGGAAAGTGCCGTGGCGGCGGCCGCCGCCGAGCTGGTCACGCCGGGTGACATGCGCGCCCTGTCGGCGCTGCTGACCCGGGAGCGTCAGGCGCTGGCGACCTCTCTGGGTGGTCAGGAGCTGACCAACGCACCCGACCAGGCCGATCGCGCCTTTCATCTACTGATTGCCCGCGCCAGTCAGAACACATTGCTGGAGGATGCCGTCACCCGGCTCTGGGAGCAGCGTGACCGCAGTCCCATGTGGCGGCGCCTGCACGGGCGCATCATGGACTTTTCCTATCGCCGCAGCTGGCTGGATGACCATGAGCGTATTCTCGCCTGTCTCAAAAAGCGCGACGCCACCGGCGCCCATGACGCGATGTGGCACCATATCGAACATGTGATGCACACCCTGTTCACCCACTCCGATACCGATGACCCGGGCTTTGACGGCTATCTCTTCACCCGCGGCATCGACCGTTTTTCCTCCTGAAGCGCCACCTCGCTCATGACCGGAGCATCGCGCCCGGGTCGCCAGACCCATGCATCTGACCTAATGTAGATAGCGACAGCGCGTCATATAACAACACCAATACGACTCAACGGCAGCGCCACCGTGCTGACCGTGACGGGAGGGTGGCATGGTCTGGCTGGATTATGCGGTGATCGCGGCGTATCTGGGCGGCTTTTTGCTGCTGGGGCAGCTGTTCCGACAGCAGCACTCCGGCAGGGACTATTTTCTGGGCAGTCGCAGCTTCGGCTGGTTCCCGCTGTCCCTGTCGGCGGCGGCCACGCAGCTGTCGGCGGTCAGCTTTATCTCCGCACCCGCCTTTGTCGGCATGAAGGACGGCGGCGGGCTGATCTGGCTGACCTATGAATTCGCCGTACCGCTGGCGATGATCGCGCTCATCGTGCTCTTTTTTCCGACCCTCTACGCCGCCGGCGTGGTCAGCATCTACGCCTACCTGGAAAAGCGCTTCGGGCGCAGCACCCGCATTCTGCTGAGTCTGGTCTTTCAGCTCTCGCGCGCCTTTGCCACCAGTGTCATGGTCTACGCCATCGCGCTGATTCTCACTCACGCCATCGGCCTGCCGCTGTGGGCCACCATCGTGGTGATCGGTGTGGTTACACTGGTGTATTCGTGTCAGGGCGGCATGAAGGCCGTGGTCTATGGCGATGTCATCCAGATGGTGCTGCTGGTGATCGGCCTGGTGGTCTGTCTGGTGTTTGCCCTGTCGCTGATCGGCGGCTGGGACGTCTTCGTGGCCAGCGTGGACCCCGCGCGCCTTGAAACCGTGCGCTTTGACGATTTTGGCATCAATCGCGACAGCAACGGCTTTGGCTTCTGGCCCATGGTGATCGGCGGGCTGTTTCTCTACGCGTCCTACTACGGCGCCGATCAGAGCCAGGCCCAGCGACTGCTGTCGGCCCGCGATCACCGCACCGTGCGCCATACCCTGCTGGCCAACGGACTGCTGCGCTTTCCGATCACGCTATGCTACTGCCTGCTCGGCCTGGTGCTGGGCACGCTGGCCGTGACGCATCCGGAGTTTCGCGCCCTGATCCCCGCCGATGAGCCGGATCTGATGGTGCCGCTGTTCATGCGCGACTATCTGCCCGCGGGACTGACCGGCATTTTGATCGTGGCGATCTTCTCGGCGGCCATGTCCTCGGTCAGCTCGGCGATCAATTCACTCTCGGCGGCCAGCGTCGAGGATCTTTTTGTACGCGGTCGCCATATCGATCAAAAGCGCTACATGCGTCTGTCCCGACTCACCTCGCTGTTCTGGGGCGTGGTCTGCATCGCCCTGGCCTTTTTCACCGGCAACATCGCCTCGACCATCATCGAGGCGATCAACAAGGTGGGCTCGCTCTTTTTCGGCCCGATGCTGGCCACCTTCCTGGCCGCCATTCTGATACGCCCGATCAACGGGCTCGGGGCCAACTGCGGCCTGATCGCGGGCGTGGGGCTCAATGCCTTTTTGTGGCTATTCGTGCCGGAGCTTTTCTGGTTCTGGTGGAATCTGACCGGCGCGATCACTACCCTGGTCGTCGCCCTGATGGTGAGCGCCGTGACGCAACGTCGCACGCACGCTGATGTCATGCCCCGCCCCGTTCTGGATATTCACGTGCCCACGATCGCGATACTGGGCGCGTTTTTTGTGGTGATTGTGGGATTCAGCGTGTGGCTGCCGACACTTTTAACCTGAGCCGGGCGGGCCGGTTTCTGAATCGAGCCTTGATATCGGGGCGGAACGTACCAAAATTCATTATTGCCAACATGCCATGACGTGCCGTGAAGACACGCCATGCCGTCCGCAGGCGCGGGCCGTTTTCACCGGTTCAGACAAAAGGATGTGACTCATGAGCAGTGCCACCACACGCAGCATCAAGGACGCCAACCAGAAGACCGCCACGAGGCTCTACCCGACGCGCAACGATATTCCCGAGGGCGAGCGCGAGAAGGTCGTGGCGCTGATGAATGCTCGCCTGGCCGAGCTGATCGACCTGGCGCTGGTAATCAAGCAGGCCCACTGGAACCTCAAGGGGCCGCAGTTCATCGCGGTACACGAGATGCTGGACGGGTTCAGAAGCAGCATCGATACCCATGTCGATGAAGTCGCCGAGCGCCTGGTTCAGCTGGGCGGTACGGCACTGGGGACGGTGCAGCAGGTGTCCCAAAACACCAGCCTCGAGACCTATCCGGCCGATATTCATCGCATCGAGGACCACCTCAGGGCGCTGGCCGATCACTATGCCGGCGTTGGCGCCACGGTGAGAAAGTCCATTGGTGAGGTCGATGAGCTGGGGGATGCCGACTCCTCCGACCTGCTGACCGGCGTGTCTCGCACGCTCGACAGCAACCTGTGGTTCATCGAGGCCCACATGCAGGAAGGTGCCTGAGTCAAGGGCACCTGACCCGGGCCCCTGTCGGGTCCTGACAATGACAACGGGCGCGTCCCATGGGGCGCGCCCGTTTTTTATGCCGTCTCGCCAGCCGCCTCAGGGCATGTCGGGCATGTGCTCGACATCGATAATGGCGCCGCGATGGCCGATCACGGTCGCCGCCAGTCGATGGCCCCAGCGCGCGGCCTGCTCGACGTCGCCCCCGGTCAGGCGACAGGCCAGATAGCCGGCGCTGAAGGAGTCCCCCGCCGCGGTGGTATCCACGACGGTCTCGACTTTCTCACCGGCCACCTCATGACGTACGCCATCACACTCGATCAGGCAGCTCTCGGCGCCACGCTTGATCACGATCTCGCCCACGCCCAGCTTGCGATAGAAATCGAACAGGGCCTCGGGCGTGGCCAGGCCAAACAGCGCCTGATCATCCTCGAAGGTGACAATGGCCAGATCCACATGGGCCAGCAGCGTCCGGTGGGCCTGACAGGCACTCTCGATGTCCTGCCACAGCCGGGGCCGGTAGTTGTTGTCAAAGACCACCGTCACCCCCTGCGCCCGCAGCATCGGCAGCCGCGCCAGCAGTCGCTCACGCCCCTCCGGGGTCAGGATGGCCAGACTGATGCCGCTGAGATAGAGCGTCTCGCAGTCCGCCAGGCCCTCGAGCAGCTGCTCGCCGGCCTCGCCATCGAACATGACGCGCGCCGCGGCTTCGCTGCGCCAGTAGTGAAAGCGTCGCTCGCCGGCCTCATCGGTTTCGATGAAATAAAGCCCCGGCAGACGCGACGCCAGGGTTCTGACGTTGTCGGTGCCAACGCCCTCGCGGGCAAAGCGCTCGCGCATGGCCTGGCTGAAGCCGTCGCTGCCCAGCGCCGTCACGTATTCAACGTTGAGCGCCGTACCTGCCAGGCGGGCCAGATAGGCTGCCGTATTGAAGCTGTCGCCGCCGAAGGTCTGATGGATGGACTGACCCGGCCGACCATGCATTTCGATCATGCACTCACCCATGAGCGCGATGGTTGATGACAAGATGGTTCTCCCTTTCCGGCATTGTGTTTTGCGACGATGCACCCGAAGCTTGCATGACTCAAGCAGTATCAATACATCCCAAATTTCATGACATTCCCGCGGGAACAGCTTCAGGAGCCCTCATGGCACGCATCAAATGCCTGATTTTCGACTGCGACGGCACCCTGGTCGACAGTGAACCCCTGCTGGCCGAGGTGCTGGCGCAGTCCCTGCCCGAGGCAGGCCTGCCCTTCACCGCCAGCGATTACATGAACGAATTTCGCGGCGTGATCTATGCCCATATCGTGGCAGCGCTTGAACAGCGTTACGGTGCCGTGGATGAGGCGCTGAAACGGGAGACCGAAACGCGCATGCGGGCCCGCCTGATGGCAGGCCTCAAGGATCATCTGCAGATCATCGAGGGCATCGAGATGACCATGGAGACCCTGTCACCGGATTACCTGTGCTGCGTGGCCTCCAATGGCCCCCTGACCAAGATTCGTCAGTCCATGGAGGTCTCCGGGCTGGGGCGCTTTTTCGGCGACCACCTCTTTTCGGCCTACGACGTGGGTCACTTCAAGCCGGACCCCGGTCTCTTTTTGCATGCCGCCCGCACCATGGGCGCGGCACCCGAGGAGTGCCTGGTCATCGATGATGCCCCGGTGGGGGTCACCGCCGCACTGGCCGCCGGCATGCACGTGGCCCATATCAATCACTTCCCCGAGGAAGAACAGACGCCGGAGCGGGCGCATGAACTCCTTCACATGAAGGATCTGCCCGAGCTGGTGCAAAGGCTCAATCAGACCCGAAACGGGCACCATGGCGCCTGACAACAGTCAAAGCAGTGGACGGACCCAGCGTATTGCCGAACAGGGAGATACCTCATGGCACGCAGCGAACAGGAAATGATCGACGGTCTGTTTTCCCGCCTGAAGGAGGCCGAGGAACAGACCGGCGAGCGTGATGAACAGGCGCAGGAACGCATTGATGCCCACGTGCGCGATCAACCCGGCGCCCCTTACTATATGGCGCAGACCATCCTGGTGCAGGAAGCGGCCATCAAGCGTCTCAACGCGCGTATCGAGGCGCTGGAGAAGCAGAAAAGCGAGAAGCGCAGCAGCGGCGGCTTTCTGGCCGGCATCTTCGGCGCCGGTCAGGATGAGGAAACACCCACCGAGCGGGGGCGTCGGGCCCCTGCCTCCTCAGGACCCACGGCCGCCAGCGGGCCGGGCCGGAACTGGCAGACCAACGGCCCGGCCGCCAGCGCACCCGGCGGTGCCATGCGGGGCGGCGGCTTTCTGGGCGGCGCCCTGCAAACCGCAGCCGGCGTGGCCGGGGGCATGATGCTGGGCAACATGCTGATGGGCATGTTCGGTGGCCACAGCGGTGAAGAGATGGGCGATGTCTTCGAGGACCCGGTCGGCACCGATCAGGGAGACGCGATGGACACTCAGGCCCCGGGCGAGGGCCACGAGCCCCAGGGCGGGTTCGAACAGGCCGATTATTCGCCGCAGGAGGATGGTGGCTTCGACCCGGGCCCCGGCGACGAGGATTCGTTTTTCGGCGGCGATGCCGGCGGCTTCGATGATTTCGATGAGCTCTGACCCTTTACAAACGCCGGGCCGGTGCTGATCGACGCGCCCGTGTCATCATCGTCTTGATGGGCATGGACAAGGCGCAACGACATCAGTACCATATGCCGCCTTCGGAGAGGTGGTCGAGTGGTCGAAGGCGCCGGTCTCGAAAACCGGAGTGGGTTCACGCCCACCGAGGGTTCGAATCCCTCCCTCTCCGCCAGATATGAAAAAACCGGCCCTTGTGGCCGGTTTTTTTATGGGTCCCCTGCGCACACCCGCGCCGAGCGTCACTCCCGATAGGGCATGGACTGCGCCGCCGAGCCCGAAGCGGGCTGCGTCGGCTCGGCCACACGACGCAGTTCAACGTTGTGTGTGGTGTTGATGGGCTGACCGTTGCAGTCGAGCTGTCTCAGACGGTGGTCGCCGATGGCCTGAAAGCTCATGCAGCTGTCGTCACTCTCCGGATCAAGTCGATAGATGGTGGCCTGCGGATCAACCTGGTTGCCGCGGGCCACGACCCAGTTGCCGGTGCGCGTGTGAACCTCACGGTCACTGTCGTCTCCCAGGTAGCGCTGTTGAAGCGTATAGGTTGCGCCAAAACCGGTCATGCCCGAAGAGACCAGCGTCAGTCGGGTATCGATGCCTTCACAGTCAGCGCAGGGCAGTACACCCTGAAAACTCTGTGCCACGGACATGACCTGCGGTGCCGACGACATCTCCGGCTGCTGGCTACATCCTGCCAGCACCAGCCCTGCTGCCGTCAGCATGACGCCTCTGGAAAACGTTTTTTTCATGACGCACTCCCGTTTGCCCTGGATACCTGATCGTTGTCGAGCCCTGACTGCGCATGGCTATAGGCAAACGTAGTCGAGTCATGCCGCGCTGTCGTGGCCTTCAGGAGACGATCCGGTCGCGCCCGCGCCCCTTGGCCTGGTAAAGCTTTTGATCCACGCTTTCCACCAGATCGTTGCTGTTCAGGCCGCGCGCATTGACGATGCCGGCCGAAAAGGTGACCTGCAGCCCACGCGGGCTCAGATACTCCAGCGCCAGGGACTGACGCAAGCGCTCGAGCGCCTGAAGTCCCCCTTCCGGATCGATGCCCGGCAGGATCAGCATGAACTCCTCCCCGCCCCAGCGCACCAGGATATCGCTGGCGCGCAGCTGACGTGACAGCACCTCGGTAAACTGCTGAAGCACCTGGTCGCCCACGGTGTGGCCGTAGTCATCGTTGACGCGCTTGAAATGATCGATATCGAGCAGGGCCACGCTGATGTCCATGCCCTGACGCTCGGCCTGCTCGAGCGCCGCCTCGAGCGTGCTGATGCCAAACCGGCGGTTGCGCATGCCGGTCAGCTCATCGTGCGTGGCGAGATATTCAAGACGCACGTTCTTTTCTTCCAGCGCCGTCTCGAGCTTCTTGCGCTCGCTGATGTCGACCAGAAAGACCACATCCCGCGGCCGGCCGTCTTCCCCTTCGATGCGCACACTTTCAACGATGACCGTATGGCGTTCACCGCTGCGCGCCACCAGCTCGCATTCGCCGAACTGCTGGGTATGACCGGGACGGCTGCCCTGCGCGCCGTGCTGCTGACGCCGCAGGTACTGATGGCTGCTGTAGGGCACGACCATCGAGAAGGGGCGCCCGATCAGTTCATGCTCTTCGTAGCCATGAAAGCGACAGTAGGCCGGATTGACCATTTCGAAACGGCCATCCTCGGTCAGTACGCAGATGCCCATGGGCGTGGCATTGATGATGCTCGAGATGCACTCCTGGCTGCGCCGGAGCTCTTCATGCTGAAGGATCTGCTGGGTACAGTCCTGCAGTACCATCATCACCCGGTGCGCGCCGCCGTCGTCCGGCAGCCGACAGCCGGTCAGCCCGAGCGCCATGCGCTTGCCCCCGTCATTGAAGCGGAGCCAGCGCACCCGCCGGGTCTGCTCCCGACCGGACTCCTCGTCACCATCGCACCAGTAGTCGGCAGGGTGGCCCTCCTCGTCATCCGGATACCATTGCCAGGGCTCGTCCTCCCCCAGGGGCTCAAAGTGGTTCAGCAGGCGTCGGGCAGCATGGTTGGCGCCTTCAAGCGTTATGCGCTCGCCGCATCGGTAGACCAGAGCGGCGATGTTCAACCGGTCGAGTGCTTCGATGGACGGGCTGTCGTCAGTGGGCGTCGGACAATGACTCATCTCGTGATGATTACCTTTTTTTACGTAAGCATTACTCATGGTCACATCATGAACGCTGCTCCCATCTGCTTCCTGTCTGATTAATGCATTAATCATTTTTGAGCCGAAAATGCAGGTCAAAGGATTAAAATGGCACAGATTATATGAACGAAAGCGCCAGAAACGGATGAACCCATTGACCTGAAAAAAAGAAAAAGGAATGACCGGATTCAGCGTCCTTTTGTCAGTCGAAAGAGTGATCATTCAGATTTCGAATGATAATTCCGCCGACAGGATCAGATACGCGACCAGAGCGGTTTTCCCTGTCGATCGGTCGCGGGTGACGTCTGATCAAAGATGTAATCCTGACGACCATCCGTCTTGCATACCCTGACACTGCCCTGCATGGCCAGCGCCTGTTTTTCCGCCCACTGGGCCGCGGTACGCTTGGTATAAAAGCGCTTGATAATCTGGTTGTCACCATCGTATACCAGCCATCGGCCCTTTTGTTTTCTTACCAGATAGTCGAAAGACATCGCGCCCCCTCCCTGGCAGAGTCATGTCCGTTATCGTTGGATGAAGGCCTGTTTTACAAGGATTACTATAAGTCACGACCCGTGTTTTGCCAGACGCTTTTTGCCTCAGCCTTCAGCATTTCAACCGGTTAATTACCTGACCGAATCACCATACCGGGTAATGACCCTGCCGGCTCATGGCCCTGACCGGCTGTTGACGGGGTCGACCTTCGGCCTGTCCGGACATCTGCCCCTTCAGCAGATGCACACGCGTGCTGAAGGCGTACAATGACGGGTCAACCGCTTCATATCATTACTCCCGCGAGGTAGACCATGACGTTCAGGGTATTTGTGGATGGTCAGGAGGGCACGACCGGCCTGAGAATCTTTGACTATCTGCAGGCACGCGAGGATATCGAGCTGCTGCGTATCGACAGCGACCGGCGCAAGGACCGTGACGAGCGCGCGCGCCTGATCAACCGGGCCGATGTCGT
The DNA here is from genome assembly GCF_053903105.1 of Kushneria sp. AK178. Classification (NCBI taxonomy): domain Bacteria; kingdom Pseudomonadati; phylum Pseudomonadota; class Gammaproteobacteria; order Oceanospirillales; family Halomonadaceae; genus Kushneria; species Kushneria sp. AK178. The sequence goes on from NZ_CP096381.1 coordinate 2,768,422, forward strand.
CTTCCTCTGCCTGCCGGATGAGGCCTCGCGGGAGGCGGCATCGCTGGTCGACAACCCCGATACCTGTCTGATCGATGCCAGCACCGCCTTTCGTACCGACCCCGAATGGACCTACGGACTGCCGGAGCTGATCCCGGGGCAGCGCGAGCGCATTCGCGAGAGCAAGCGCATCGCCAACGTGGGCTGCCATGCCAGCGCCTTCATCATGCTCATTCGCCCGCTGATCGATGCCGGTCTGCTGCCATCGGACTACCCCTGTTCGGCCTTTTCGCTGACCGGCTACAGCGGTGGCGGCAAGAAGATGATTGCCGATTACGAGGCCGCAACGGACGGCGCACTGGACGCCCCGCGCCCCTACGCCCTGACGCTTTCCCACAAGCATCTGCCGGAAATGCGCATTCACGGCGGCCTGGACCGCTCGCCGGTATTCACCCCGATCGTGGGCCATTTTTTGAAGGGGCTGTCGGTCAACATTCCGCTGCAGCGCTCCCATCTGCCTGAAGGCACGACGGCCGAGCGCATCACCCGCGCCTGGCAGGCCCACTATGACGGCGCGCCCTTTGTGAACGTGATGTCGGCCCGCGACAGCGACGCGCTGGACAACGGCTTTTTCGACGTCACGGGGTGCAACGACACCAACCGGGTCGATCTGTGCGTGTTCGGCAACGACGAAAGACTGGCGCTGGTGTCCCGCATGGACAATCTGGGCAAGGGGGCGGCCGGTGCCGCCGTGCAGAACATGAACATTCACCTCGGGCTCGAGGAAACCACCGGCCTTTCCCGCCGGCACGACTGATCTCCCCTGCGCCCGGTACGCCATCGGCGCATCGGGCGCCTTCGCGGTTCAGGCATGACGGAAGCCTTCGATGAAAGAGCGCGTGACTCCCTTTCAGCTGTTCGTTCTGGTGCTATCGATCTATGTCATCACCGCCATGGCCGTCAGCATGCTGGTGACGCTTCCCCCGGAACTTGCCCGCCTGCTGCAGTACATGGACTACATCGTCTGCTTTTTCTTTTTCATCGATTTCTGTCAGCGCTTCATGCGCGCCGAGAGCAAGCTGGCCTACATGCGCTGGGGCTGGATCGATCTGCTGGCCTGCATCCCCGCGGGGCTGTTTCAGGGCGCCCGCCTGTTTCGTGTGGTGCAGGTACTGCGCGTACTACGGGCCATCAAGTCGATGGAGATGATCTGGCGCCTTCTTTTTCGCAACCGCGCCGAAGGCGTTTTTGCCTCGGCGGCCACCGCCACGATCCTGCTGGTGGCCTTTGGCGCCATCACCATGCTGATGGTGGAAAGCCCCAACCCGGCCAGTCCGATCGAGACCGCCGAGGACGCGCTGTGGTGGGCGATCGTGACCGTCACCACCGTGGGCTACGGCGACTACTATCCGATTACCACGCTGGGGCGGGTAGTGGCCGTTTTGCTGATGATCGGCGGGGTGGGCCTTTTCGGCAGCTTTGCCGCCTACATCGGCTCGATCTTCATTGCCGATGACAGCGAGCGCGAATCCCGCGAGGCGCGCGCCCAGCGCGACATGACCCGCGCTTTGCATGAGCAGATTCGCGAACTGACCGGCGAGGTACGTGAGCTGCGTGAGCGGCTGGACCGGCTGCATGACAACTCCGAACCTCCTGCCCGGCGCCCGCCTGACGACTCAAAACGCCTCGACGATGATTCATGACCCGGGCTTTTATCGATCCATGAGGCATAACGTCGCAATTGCATTACGCTTTATGAAGAGGGAGCGACGCGTTGCCCCCGGTCCACATGCACCCATGCAAAGGCGATGACATGACCCAGACCGACAGCGAGCATCAAAAGGCTGCCCCACCGGCCGACGACACCACCATGTTCATCTTTGGCGCCAGCGGCGATCTGGTAAAGCGACTGCTGGTGCCCTCGCTTTACAACCTGGACCGCGACGGCCTGCTGGATCGCGGCATGAACATTGTCGGGATCGATATTGCCGAGCACGACGACGACAGCTTTCGCCAGCATCTCAAGGACTTCATCGCCGACAAGGCCGCCGACAGGCACGCCGAAGGCGGCGGTCAGGAGGTCGATGAGGCGCACTGGCAGGATTTCGCCCAGCGCATTCACTATCTTCAGGGCGATTTCACCGACGGCGACGTCTATGCCCGGATCAATGAGTATCTGGACGGGGCCACCAGCGACAACGCCATCTTCTACTGCGCCACTGCCCCGCGCTTCTTTGGCGAGATTGCCGACCAGCTGGGTCAGGCCGAGCTGATGAAGGAAGGCGACAATCGCTACCGCCGCGTGGTGGTGGAAAAGCCCTTCGGCCATGACCTCGAGTCGGCAAGGGCACTGAATGCCCGGCTGCTGGAGGTCATGAAGGAAGAGCAGATCTACCGGATCGATCACTTTCTGGGCAAGGAGACCGTGCAGAACATTCTGGTCGCCCGCTTTGCCAACGTGCTGTTCGAACCCTTCTGGAACAATCACTACATCGACCATATCCAGATCACGGCCGCCGAGACCGTGGGCGTCGAAACACGCGGCAGCTTCTACGAAAAGAGCGGCGCCATGCGCGACATGGTGCCCAACCATCTCTTTCAGCTGCTGGCCATGGTGGCCATTGAGCCGCCGGCCGCCTTTGGCGCCGACGCCCTGCGCAGCGAAAAGGCCAAGGTGCTGGGCGCCCTGCGTCCCTGGCCGCGGGAAAAGGTCCGCGAAAACTCGGTACGCGGACAGTACCGTGCCGGCACCGCCCATGACGAGGAGGTTCCGGGCTATCGGGACGAGCCCGACGTCGACAAGGACAGCAACACCGAAACCTATGTCGCCATGAAAATGATGATCGACAACTGGCGCTGGGTGAACGTGCCCTTCTATCTGCGCACCGGCAAGCGTCTGAGTGCCCGCGACACCGAGATCGCCATCTGCTTCAAGCCGGCGCCCTACGCCCAGTTCCGCGGCACCGATGTCGACCGTCTGACCTCCAACTGGCTGATCATTCAGCTGCAGCCCAACGAGGGCATGTGGTTCGACTTCCAGGCCAAGCGTCCGGGGCCGGAGCTGGAGATGGATACGGTCAAGATGGGCTTTGCCTACAAGGACTTTTTCGACCTGCCGGCAGCCACCGGCTATGAAACCCTGATCTACGACTGCCTGACCGGCGATCAGATGCTGTTTCAGCGCGTGGACACGATCGAGAACAGCTGGCGCGCCGTGCAGCCCTTCCTGGACGCCTGGGCCGAGGACGACAGCGTCGAGGGCTACGAGGCCGGCTCCGAGGGTCCGCAGAACGCCGATGACCTGCTCGAGCGCGACGGTCGGACGTGGCACAAGATCGGCGAGGTTACCGGCCCGGGCGTAGCACCGGTACCGGGCGATTCGAGAAGGCAATAGCGCATCAGGGGGTCGCAATGAAGGAAGTACAGACCTGCCATGACCTGCAGGCCGTTCGCTACCATATTGACCGCATTGATCGGGACATCGTTGCCGCTCTGGCCGAACGGGGTGACTACGTAAAGCAGGCCGCCGCCTTCAAGCGCAACGAGCAGGAGGTGCAGGCACCGCAGCGCGTCGAGGAGGTCATTGCCGGCGTACGTGCGCTGGCGCAGGAGAAACGGGCTGATCCCGACGTCGTCGAACAGGTCTACCGGGCCATGATCACGGCGTTCATCGACGCCGAAACGCGTACGCACCGGCACGACAGCCACTGATCGCGCTTTTGAATCGGGCGGAAAAGACCAGGGGGCGCGGCCGACCGCGCCCCCCGGTGTCGTCAAGGACGCCGGAAGCACCGACCTCCCCGACAGCGTCACTGCTGCCGCGCGCCGGTGCTACTGATCCAGCTCGTCGCGCCAGGAGTGCTGCGGCACGAAACCGACCAGACGGCGCGCCTTTTCGTTGCTGTAGAAGGTCTCGAACTCGCCCATCTCGCGCCTGAGCGGCACTTCCGGGTAGAAACGCTCGATCACCTCACGGCTGGTCAGCCCCACCGACAGATCGTCATTGGCCACGTTGAACACCTCGTAACCCAGACCATCCGTTTTCAGGCAGCAGTCGACCATCTGCCCCAGGTCGCGGGCATCGATATAGGCAAAGATGTTACGCCGGCGCAGGGCGGGGTTTTCCATGAACGCCGGAAACGCCTCGCGATACTCATGGGGTTCGATCACGTTATTGATGCGCAGCCCGTAGATGTCGATGCCCGAGCGCGCCTGAAAGGAGCGCGCGGTGACCTCGTTGACCACCTTGCTCATGGCGTAGCTGTCCTGCGGGACGGTGGGGTGTTTTTCGTCCACCGGCAGATAGTCCGGCTTGACCTCACCATCGGCAAAGCAGATGCCATAAGTGGTTTCACTGGAGGCAAAAATCACCTTGGGAATGCCCAGTTTTGTAGCGGCATCCAGCACGTTGTAGGTGCCCAGCGTATTGATGCGGTATGTCTCGTTGTCCGGCCGCAGCAAAATGGCCGGTATGGCCGCAAAGTGGACAATGGCATCGTATTGCGGCACGCCGGTGCCCGGTTCCAGCTCGTCATGACGGGCGTAGGCCCGGCAGGCGTTGAACACCTGGCCTGCGTCGGTCAGATCGGTGGTCAGATGCGCGATGCCGGGCGTGTCGGACGGCGCCCAGTCCAGATTGGTGACCTGATGTCCCTGGTCGCGAAGATAGGCGGTCGCATGGCGGCCGGCCTTGCCGCTGCCCCCCGTAAACAGAATGCGCATGGGTTCTCCCGATTGATGAAACAGTCATGACACCCTGGCAAGGCGCGACTCAATGCGCCAGTAAACACACCTGCCATCAAGGCGTTCGCTCGACGCTGACAGCCCGGCGCCCGAACGCTCTGCGCGCTACGCCACCAGCCTTTGCAGGGCAAAGCCGGCAATGGCGGTGTCCTGCACGCCGGTGCCGGTCAGATCGCATACCGTGATCTGATCATGCATCGCACGCGGTGACTGCCCCGAGGCGATGATCTGTCCCAGCTCCTGCACTTCGAACGAGGGCGCCCTGCCGGCATAGGCCTTGAGCTCGCCGTTGGTCTCGCTCTGGGCACGGGTATCGGCCACGAAGGCGTCGGCGCGGGTCATCACGGATTCGTCCAGCTCGCGCTTTTCCGGGCTGTCCGAGCCCATGGCGGTGACATGGACGCCGGCGGGCAGATGCGAGGCTTCCAGCAGCGGCGACTTCGACGGCGTAGTGGTGATGATCACGTCCGCCTCGCGACAGGCACTCTCGATGTCGCCGTGAACATTGACGGTGAGATCGTCAAACCGCGCGCGCATGCGCTCGGCGTACGCCTCGGCACGATCGGTGTCGCGCGCCCAGACATCGACGGTATCGATCTCGCGCACCAGTTTAAGGGCCGCCACCTGCAGCTCGGCCTGCACGCCGGCGCCGAGCACGGCCGCACGTCGACTCTCCTTGCGTGACAGATGCTTCGCGGCAATGGCGCCGGCCAGCGCGGTGCGGATGTCGGTGAGATAGCCCTCGTCAAACAGCACCGCCTCGACCAGCCCGGTCTTCGCCGAGAAGACGATCATCAGCCCGTTGAGACTCGGCAGGCCGATGGAGGGGTTATCAAAAAACCCGGGGCTGACCTTGATGGCAAAGCGGTCGTTGCCGCGAATGTGGGCGGTCTTGACGTCGACCTCGCCGTTGGCCTCCTCGATCGCCATGGAGAGAATCGGCGGCTGCACCACCTCGCCCTGCCCCAGTGCCCGAAAGCCGGCTTCCACGGCATCCAGCGCATTGTGGTCCAGCGGTACGACGTCCTGAATCTGCGTGCGGTTGTAAAGCTCCATGCCCGCTCCCTGTGTCCTCAAGTGGTGGTGTTTGTCTCGACCATGTTTTTTGCCCGCTGCCAGGTGGCCATGTCCACGCCGCTGCCCGAGACGATCAGGGCGACCTTCTCGCCGCGAATGTCGATGGCGTGCTCCTCGAGTGCGGCCAGCCCCACGACCGCCGCGCCCTCCACGAGCATCTTTTCGGTCTCCAGAAAGTGCACCATGGCGGATGCGATGGCGCGCTCGCTGACCTGGCAGTGATCGCTCATGACCTCGCGCACCAGCGCCCAGGTGCAGCGGTTTTCAAGCCCGATGCCGCCGCCGAGGGAGTCCGCCAGCGTCTCGACCTCCTCGACCGCCACCGGGTGCCCCACCGCCAGGCTCTCGATCATCGCCGCCCCTGCCATCATGCTCACGCCAGTGACCTGCACCCGCGGGTTGATGGCGCGCACGGCACGGCCAATGCCGCCCAGCAACCCGCCGCCGGAGAGGCCGATCAGCACCCGATCGAGATCGGGCACATCCTCCATCAGCTCCAGGCCGATGGTGCCCTGTCCGGCCGCGATCAGCGGGTCATCAAAGGGCTCGATCAGCGTCATGCCGTCGTCTTCCACCAGCCGGCGCGCCTCCACGAAGGCGTCATCCTGACTGCGTCCGATCGTGCGCACCTCGGCGCCCAGCGCCTCGATGGCGGCCACCTTGTTGGCCGGCACCAGCCTTGATACGCAGATGATGGCGCGCGCCCCCAGTCGGGACGCCGCCCAGGCCACCGCACGGCCGTGATTGCCGGTCGAAGCCGTGGTCACCCCGCGTTCAAGCGCGGCGTCATCCAGTGCGGCAATGGCGTTGAGCGCGCCCCGAAGCTTGAAGGCGCCGCTGGGCTGCAGGGTCTCGAGCTTGAGATGGACCTCGGCGTCAAAGCGGCTGGAGAGCGCCACGGATTTGATCAGTGGCGTTCTGGCCGCCTGACCCGCGATCCGGGCGCGGGCGAGGTAGATATCGTGCAGGGTGACAGGGTCGCAGATCATGAGGCTCTCGATCGGTGAAGGCGCGTGCGCCACGGTCTTTCACGCTGGAACAATCCACCCTGGCGCATGGCCCCGGCAGCTTCAAGGGAGCAGGCGTTGCGAGCTTTCCCCGGCAATGCCGCATCATTGATACCGGTTCAGCTGCCCGAGGGCCCCGGCATGTTGCCCAGACAGAAGTACTTGGTGTCCAGATACTCCTCCAGCCCCTGGGCGCCGCCCTCGCGGCCCAGCCCCGACTGCTTGACCCCGCCGAAGGGGATCGGCGCGCCGGTCATCTTCAGCGTGTTGACGCTGACCATGCCGTACTCGAGCCCGCGCATCATCTTCCAGATGCGCTTGACGTCGTTGCTGTAGACATAGGCCGCCAGGCCATACTCGGTATCGTTGGCCGCCGCCACGACCGCCTCGTCATCGTCGAAGGCGCATACGCCCGCCACCGGCGAGAAGGTCTCCTCGCGAAAGACGCGCATGTCCGGGGTAATGTCAGCCAGCAGCGTGGGCATGAAGAAGTTGGCCCCCGGCGCCATCGACTGGTTGCCGGCCACCAGCCGCGCCCCCTGTTGCACGGCGTCATCGACAATGGCATGGGCCGCCTCGACCGCGCGGCGATGAATCAGCGGGCCGATATCGACCTCCATCATGCCGCTGCCGACCCGCAGCGCCTTCATGTGGGCGGCAAAGCGTTCCAGAAAACGATCATGGATGCGCCGGTGCACGAAGATGCGGTTGGCCGCCAGACAGTCCTGCCCCGCGGTCTGGAATTTCGCCGCCACCGCATCACGAGCCGCTTCATCGACGTCCACATCCTCGCAGACAATGAAGGGCGCGTTACCGCCCAGCTCCAGCGACATGCGCTTGACGCTGCCGGCGCTCTGACGCATCAACAGCTTGCCGACCCGGGTCGAGCCGGTAAAAGAGACCGAGCGCACCCGGCTGTCGGTACACAGCACCTCGGAGACGGTGGCCGGCTCACCGGTTACCACGTTGAATACCCCCGGTGGAATGTCAGCGCGTTCGGCCAGCTCCGCCAGTGCCAGCGCCGTGAACGGCGTCTCGTTGGCCGGCTTGACGATCACCGGACAGCCTGCCGCCAGCGCCGCGCCCGCCTTGCGGGTGATCATCGCCAGCGGAAAGTTCCAGGGGGTGAACATCGCCGACACGCCCACCGGCTCCTTGAGGGTACCCAGCATGGCGTTGGGGATATGGCTGGGGATCGTCATGCCGTAGGCGCGGCGCGCCTCTTCGGCAAACCACTGGATGAAGCTGGCGCCGTAGTCCACCTCACCGCGGGCATCGCGCAGCGGCTTGCCCTGCTCCAGCGTCATCAGATGGGCCAGATCCTCGCGGTGCTCGTGCAAAAGCTGATACCACCGGCTCAGCCGCCGGCCACGCGCCTCCACCGACAGCGCCCGCCAGCCGGCAAAGGCGTTCTCGGCTGCCGTAACGGCGTCGGTAATCTGCTCGGCGTCCAGCAGCGCACAAAAGCCCAGGGTTTCGCCGTTGGCCGGATCCAGTACGATTTCGTCACGGTTGCTGGTGCCGGCCGTCCATTGGCCATCGATATAGGCCAGCTGGCGAAAAAGGCGGGGGTCATTGAGCTGCATGTCACCTCCTGGACGCCAGGGCGTCATGGATGCACATCGAAAGGGAAACGGTGAGAACGCCCTCTAAAGGCCGTATCGCCACCTGCCTTCCAGCGTGGCAGATCCGGCGCGGGTCTTTTTTCTGTCCCGCCTCACGTTGTCGTGGATTTTTTTCCTTGTGCGCGGTGCAACCTGGCGTTTTTTCGGTCGATGCCGGTGCAGGGTCGGGCGGGGTAAAGGAGTACGGACAGCAAAACGCCGCCCCGGGGGCGGCGCTGACAGCCATGGCAGCAGCCTGCCTGTGGCGTTAATCGGTCGTTTGATCGCCGGTCATGTGCTCGTCGACCCACTGGCCGGCCACCTCGGCCGGATCGGCCTTGTCGATCTCGACGCGGTGGTTCATGGCCTGCAGATCCTCCGTCGACAGCGCCGCGGAGACGCGATTGAGGCTGTCGCGCATCTCATCGGTCAGGGCTTCACTGCGACCGACCGGCACGATGTTCTGGGCCGGCTCCAGATCCTGGTCATCACGCAGTGCCACCCAGTCATTCTCGGCGATCGCCCCCTGGGAGGAGAACATGCGCGCTACGTCGATATCACCGTTGGTCAGTGCACCGCGGGTCAGCGGCCCGCCGGCATCCAGAGAGCGGAAGCCGGCAAACTCGATGTCATAGACCCGCTTGAGCCCGGGAATGCCGACATCACGGGTGCGCGTCTCCGGCGGCCCGCCCAGCGTCAGCTCGCCGGAGACGGGTGCCAGATCGGAGAAGGTTTCAAGGTCGTACTGATCGGCCGTCTCGCGGGTGACCACCAGAACGTCGCGATCCTCGGCCGGGGAAGCCTCCAGCGCCTCGAGTTCCTCGGGCAGTACCTCACGCAGGGCCGACATGACATCGTCACTGCTGCGGGCATCGACATGCGCCTCATCCTGATCGAGATAGGTCATCAGCGCGCCGGAATACTCCGGCAGCAGATCGATCTCGCCGCTGGTCAGCGCCGGGAAGACCACTTCGCGTGAGCCCAGATTGAGACGGGTGTTGACGTTGACGCCGTCATTGCGCAGCACGTCGGCATAGATGTTGGCCAGAATCAGCTGCTCGGGGAAGTTGGTCGAGCCGATGGTGAGACTTGCCTGATCGCCCTCGCCGGTCTGCGCGGTGTTGTCATCGGCGCTGTCATCATCGCCGCCCGAGCAGCCGGCGAGTGCCGCCAGCGCCAGCGCGCCGAGTCCCAGTTTCCAGCCACGGCCCATGTTCATGGTTCCGATTCCCTTGATCATGTTGAGCATTCCCTTGTGTTCATCTTTTGTGTTCATCATCGGCCCTGCCGATTCTGGCCCAGACCGGCGCGTCGTGCATCCAGCTATTGCACTCATTCCTTTATTGCAGTCCTTTGGCCGTGATCAGCTTCTGGACCCCCGCCAGCAACAGCTCGGTCACGATCGCCAGTACAGCCACCAGAATCGCGCCGACCAGCACCTGGGCGAGATCGCGCACGGCAAGGCCATCGATGAGATAGCGCCCCAGACCGCCGAGGCCCACATAGGCGGCAAGCGTCGCCGTGGACATGACCTGCACGGCCGACGTTCGCACCCCGGCCATGATCAGCGGCATGGCGATCGGCAGTTCGACCTGCCACAGCCGCTGCCAGCCGGTCATGCCCAGCGCCACGGCGGCCTGGCGCACGGCCGGGTCCACCTCGCGCATGCCCACGAAGCTATTGGTGACCATCGGCGGAATCGCCAGCGCAACCAGCGCCACGATCACCGGAATCACGCCATAGCCTGCCAGCAGAAAAACCAGGATGATGACCCCGAAAGAGGGAATGGCGCGGCCGATGTTGGAGATATTGATCGCCATCAGCCCGCCGCGGCCGCTGTGGCCCAGACCGATGCCGATGGGCAGCGCAATGGCCGCGCCGATCAGCGTCGAGATCACCACATAGGTGACGTGCTCGACCACGTGGGCCGGAATGCTGCCGGGCCCCTGCCAGTTTACGGGCTGGGAAAACCAGTCGATCACACCGGCGATCAGCGTCATGAAATCACCGTTCATCAGCTCCCTCCCCGCTGCCACGGCGTCAGCCAGTACAAAACGGCCACCAGCGCCAGATCCACCGCCACCGCCAATAGCACCGACAAAACGAAGCCGAGGATCAGGGGCGTTGCAAAGCTCAGGGTAAAGCCGGTGATAAACAGCTGCCCCAGACCGCCCTGGCCGATCAGGGCCGTGACCGTCACCATGCCGATAATGGTCACCGCCGCGATACGAATGCCGGCCACGATCACCGGCAGCGCAATCGGCAGTTCCACGGCAAACAGCCGCCGGGCGGGCGTATAGCCCAGCGCCCGGGCCGCTTCCCGCACGCTGGGCGAGACGCCGCGCAGCCCCTGAACGATGTTGCGAAACAAAATCAACAGCGTATAGAGCGTCAGGCCGATCAGCGAGGTCGCCATCGACAATCCCGTAAAGGGCATCAGCAGAATGAACAGCGCCAGCGAGGGAATGGTGAACATGACCCCGGTGACGGCCAGCGACGGGCCGTAGAGCCGCGGCCAGCGCACCGCCAGCAGCGCCAGCGGAAAGGCGATCAGAAAACCGAACAGCAGCGCCAGAGCGACCAGCTGCACGTGCTGCAAAAGCGCCGCCGTGATCTGATCCGTGTTGGACGCCACCCAGCCCCAGTTCATGACAGCCGCCTTGTCAGCTGCCGCTGATCGATCACGCCCTCGTAGCGCCCCTGATCGTTGAGCACCGGCATGACCTCGCCGGGCGCACTGATCAGGGCATTGAGGGCGCTGCGCAGGTTGTCGTGCAGATACAGGCGGTGGCGCCAGGGCTTGAGGGGCAGCGAGTCGATCCGCGCCCGGTCGTCGGCCTGCTTGAGAGTTTCCCAGTCCAGCCAGCCCAGCGGCGCGCGCTGCTCGTCGAGCACCACGATGCCGCCGTTGCCTGCCTGCTGCAGGTAGCTGCGCGCCCGGGCGACGATCTCGTCCCGCGGTGCCGTCAGCCCCGCATCCAGTTCCAGGCTGTCGAGGCGCTCCAGCGCCAGCCGGCGCAGCTCGCGATCGGCGCCGATGAAATCGACGACAAAGTCGCTGGCCGGCGCCGACAGCAGCCGCGCCGGGGTATCGAACTGGGCCAGTTTGCCGCCCTGGGCAAAAATCGCCACGCGATCGCCGAGCTTCATTGCCTCGTCGATGTCGTGGGTCACCATCACGATGGTTTTCTGCACCCGGCGCTGGAGATCGAGAAATTCGGTCTGCAACCGGGCGCGCACGATGGGGTCGACCGCAGCAAAGGGCTCGTCCATCAAGAGAATCGGCGGGTCGGCGGCCAGCGCCCGCGCCAGCCCGACGCGCTGCTGCTGTCCGCCGGAGAGCTGATGCGGATAGCGTGCGGCGAGCGCCTCGTCGAGACCGACCATCTCGACCAGTGATGCCACCCGCTCGCGGATGCGCTGCCTGTCCCAGCCCAGCAGGCGCGGCACGACGGCAATATTGTCGGCGATCGTCTTGTGGGGAAAGAGTCCCGAATGCTGCATCACATAGCCGATCTGGCGGCGCAGCCGGGTTTCATCCACCGACATGACATCACGATCGCCGATCAGCAGCCGCCCGTCGCTCAATGTTTCCAGCCGATTGATCATGCGAAGCGTGGTGGTCTTGCCACAGCCCGACGGGCCGACCAGCACGGTCAGCTCCCCGGCCGGCAGGGTCAGATCCAGCGACTCGACCGCCACCGTGCCATCGCCATAGCGTTTGCTGACCCTCTCAAACACGATGGCACTGCTGTCATGGGTATCCCGATCGACCGCGCTGTCGCCCTGGCGATGATCCTTCGTCAACGGCGTATCCTCCTGGAGTCAACCAGCGCTGCGCCACCCGGGCAGCGCGCTATCGATGGGGGTCAGGTCCAGTCGCTGACCACGCCGCCCGCGTCGCCGGCCACCGGGTCAAGCGCCGGATTGGACACGGCCTCGATACGGCGCTGCACGGCGGGCGTATTGTCACCGCTGCGGCAGATGTCCCAGTCGCCCTCGCCGCGCGGGTACCCTGCCGTCAGGGCGAAGTCATTGCTGGCGCTGACGCGACAGTGGCCGGTGCCGGCCGGCAGCACGATCACGTCGCCGGCGCTGACCTCGATATCCTCGCCCTGCTCGCCGCCCAGGCGCAGCGTGGCAGCGCCATCGTACACGCCCAGCACCTCATGCGCCGTACTGTGAAAATGATGGTAGTCGAACACGCCCCCGCGCCACTGCACCGGCCAGCCGTTGTGTTCGAACAGCGCCTCAAGGGTGTCCACCAGCGCACGGCCGTTGTCCGAGGTCACACCGCGATAGAGCAGCACAGGGTAGCGACTGTTGGGAATGTTGCCATCGTCCTGAAAAAAAAGGGTCTGAGGCTTTTTCATGCATCTCTCTAACGGCTTGTTATAAGAAGGTGGCATCGCGAGCAGTACAGCAGGAATTCTGTGCCATTTCGACGGTTTTATTCCCCGAACAATGAAAAAGGCGATTCAGGCAAATTTCACTTATTCAAAAAAAATAAAATACAGAAAAATCTTTAATTCCTGTCCTGGGGGCCTTGTCTACCCATGCGTATATGTTTCTTTTTACGTAATGTTTCCCTGCCTTCCGGCATAGAGCGTGTCACGTCGGTGGTGGCCAACCGGCTGGCAGAAAAGGGAGTCGATGTATCGATTGTCAGCCTTTGGGGAGGTCTGGAACCCTTTTATGAAAAAAACGAAAACGTAAAACTCTATCAACTCTTCCCGGAACAGGTAACCGAAAAAAACAAATCGCTTGCACTGGGTAAACGCCTGGGCCGCTTTCCTGCTGCATCCTGCAGGTTGCGCAGGCTTCTTAAAGAACACCCTCAGGATATTGTGATTGATACGGATTATCTCCTCGGGCAGGTTGCTTTACCTGCACTGGCAGGCCTGCCGACAAGACATGTCCACTGGGAGCACTTCTGTTTCAATCTTGATCTTGGCCGTCCTCACAAACTCATGGGTCGACGTCTGATCGCGCGCCAGACAGACGGAATAATTACCCTGACCGAGCGGGATGCGGGATACTGGCAGCAGGGGGCCCGGCCCAACGGGCCGATTCGTGCCATTCCCAACCCCGTCCCCTTCGACCCTCCCGAGCAACATTACAACCCCGACTCAAAAACGGTACTTGCCGTGGGGCGGCTCAATCACCAGAAGGGATTTGACCGCCTGCTCGAAGCCTGGGCGCAGATCAGGCATCAGACCGGTGCCGACCATGATGAATGGCAGCTTGTCATACTCGGCAGCGGTGAAGAAGACAACGCCCTCAAAGCCAGCATTGCCCGGCTGGCTATCGAACAGAGCGTTACCATGGTGCCTGCCACATCGGATGTGAGCAGCCATTATCACCGGGCCGCCATTCTGGCCATGACGTCACGCTTTGAAGGGTTCCCGATGGTACTGCTGGAAGCTCAGGCCCATCGTCTGCCCATTGTGGCCTTCGATTGCGATACAGGACCGGCTGAAATCATCGAACATGACCAGAGTGGCTATCTTGTCGAACAGGACAATATCGCCGATTTTGCACGACAGCTCGGCAAACTGATGGGCGAAAAGGACAAGCGCATCGAATTTTCGAATCATGCAGCACAGTCCATTCAACGCTTTGACATCGAGCCCATCGCCAACCGCTGGATCAGCTATCTTCAACACGTCCTTGATGTCAGGCAATAGCCCGACAGCACCAGCAGCAATCGCTGATCAACGCACGCGCCCCGTACGGTCATGGGCATGCACGGCGCGCTGGAGCCGCCCCAGATAGCCATCCTCGATACCCAGATCGCGCAGCCCGGCGACCGTATTGTCAAGATATTCAAGACAGCTGCCCAGTACGCCACTGGCCGTGGCGAGCCGGCCCACGATGTCGGCATCCGACAGACCCGGCAGATAGCGCGGATGCTCGGGGTTGGCGATAAAGGCGATGCCCGGCAGTTCGCCCTCCTCGGTGGCCAGCGTCACCCAGCGCGGCACATAGGCGCCGGTGATCATTTCACGCCGCCAGACCAGCAGCAGCTCATGCGTCAGGTGCTGCTCCCTGATGCGCAGCGCCATGCCCTCGCTGTCGCCACCGGGCACCAGCGCCAGCATCAGCCCGGGACATTCGGGCGTGCCGCGGCCATGCTCGAGATTCAGGCAGAAGTCACGATGATACCCCTCCAGGCGCACGCGACGACGCTCCTCGATCTCGATGCACGGATTCCATACCAGCGAGCCGTAGGCGAATAGATAGACGCCGTCGATCTGCTCGGCGCCGGGCGGACGGTGCGCGAGCATCGCGGCAATCGAGTCGCGGAAGGTGTCGTTGGAGACCAGCGTCTCCTGCGGATAATGCTTCTCGTAGTGGGCGCGAAGACGATCGGCTTCGAGCACCTCGCGGGTCATGGCCAGCGGTCTTTCATCGTCCGGCTGTTCATTCATCAGGCGGCCTCGTTCATGACAGTCATCTTATCAAGCCTAACGTGACCGGGCGCCGAACACGACAGCGCCGCAGCGTTTCGACCGATGCGATGGTCAATGGCCCTCTTCCAGCGCCCTGCGAGACGTACCGCAACGCAGGATGGCATGCAGGATGACGGCGCCAAAGGTGGCCGTGCCGATGCCATCAAGGGTGAACTGACCGAGACTGAGCGAGAAGTTGCCGGCGCCCAGCACCAAGGTCACCGCCACCACGATCAGGTTGGCGTTATCGCCCAGATCCACATTGTTTTCGATCCAGATGCGCGCACCGGCCACGGCGATCAGGCCGAAGACCACGATCGAGGTACCGGCCAGCACCGGCTCGGGGATGGTCTGGATGACCGCCCCGAAACGCGGCGAGAAGCCCAGCAGAATCGCAAAACCGGCCGCGGCGACGAAAATCAGCGTCGAGTAGACCCGGGTGACCGCCATCACGCCGATGTTTTCGGCATAGGTCGTCACGCCGGTGCCGCCGGCCGAGCCTGAGAGCATGGTGGCCAGCCCATCGCCCACAAAGGCGCGGCCGATATACGGGTCCAGATTGCGCCGGGTCATCGCCCCGACCGCCTTGATGTGCCCTAGGTTCTCGGCGACCAGAATCACTGCCACCGGCGCGATCAGGACCATCGCATGCGCATTGAATTCGGGCGCCGTGAACGTCGGCAGCCCGAACCAGGCCGCGTTTGAGACCACCGAGAAATCAATCGGCGTGCCCCAGCCCAGGCCGTTGGTGACCACGGCATAGATGATATAGGCCGCCACCAGCCCCACCAGGATCAGCAGCCGCTGCAGCATGCCGCGGGTGAAGACCGCCGCCAATCCCACGCAGAGAATCGTGACCAGCGCCATGACGCTGTCAAAGCTGGAATCGGCCACGCTCGACACCGCCACTGGCGCCAGATTGAGGCCGATGGTCATGACGATCGCCCCGGTCACCACCGGCGGCAGCAGCACCTCGATCCAGCGCGTGCCCAGCGCCATGACCACCAGCCCCACCAGCGCATAGATCGCCCCGCAGACGATGATGCCGCCCAGCGCCAGGCCGATATTGGGGTTGCTACCACTGCCGGCATAGCCGGTGGCGGCAATCACCACGCCGATAAAGGCAAAGCTCGAGCCCAGATAGCTCGGCACGCGCCCGCCCACGACCAGAAAAAACAGCAGCGTGCCGATGCCGGACATCAAAATGGCCAGATTGGGATCAAAGCCCATCAGAAGCGGTGCCAGCACGGTCGAGCCGAACATCGCCACCGCATGCTGAATGCCCATGACCAGCGTCTGGCCGGCGCTCAGGCGCTCATCGGGGGCGACCAGCCCGCCCTTGCCGGCATCGGCCGGGTGCCAGCGTGGAAACCAGGATTGTGCCATTGCTTGTCTACTCCAGCCTTGTCATCAGATGCGATCCGGCGCGCATTCTATCGTCCCGGGCGATTCGATGCGCCCCTTCGTCCCACGAGACACCGAATACCGGTGCAGGCCCGGTCGACTCTCCGGACACCATGCCGGTCGCCTGACATCGAACGCCACGGCGAAGCATTCACTTCATGACACCTGTCGATTTTTTAAACAACGGTATAAAAGGGATCAAAACGGCACGCTGCCCTGCCGCTACCCGCGACAACTTCTGATATCGTGGGGGACTCTACAGGCGATGACGAATGACGTGCCGATGACCGATGACCTGCCACGCCCCGATCACACGGTGTCCGCAACAGGCAAACGCCGCCGCGCCATCAAGCAGCGCCGCGCCGGCATGCGCCAGGCCGCGCTGCACTTTTTCTCCCGCTTTGGCCTGCACGGCACCAGCCTGGATCAGGTGGCCGAGCATGCCGGCGTTTCCAAGACCAACCTGATCTATCATTATCCCACCAAGGAAGCGCTTTACACCGCGGTCCTGCGCGAAACGCTCAATATATGGATCGCGCCCTTTCAGGCGCTGCAGTCCGACGCCGATGCCCTGCCCGCCATTCGCCACTATATTCGGCTCAAGCTGGAGCTCTCGCGCGATCACGCCGAGGCCTCGCGGCTTTACTGTCTGGAGATGGTGCAGGGTGCCCCACTGCTGGGCGACATGCTTCAGGGCAGCGTGCGCACACTGGTGGATGACAAGGCAGGTGTCATCGAGCAGTGGATCGAGCGCGGCGATATCGCCCCGGTCAACGCCTGGCACCTGTTTTATCTGCTGTGGGCCACCACCCAGCACTACGCCGATTTTGCCGTGCAGATCGAGGCCATTTCCGGGCAGACGCTGGACGACCCCGACTTTCTGGACACCGCGGTCGATAATATCCAGGGCATTGTCATGGCCGGCCTGACACCCCGCAAATCCTGACCGGGGTCGATTCGCGACCCGACACGTCCCCTGTCCTGGACTACGCTTGAAACATCAGGTGCCCGGCCGGATGCCGGCGCCCCATTCAATCCGGGACAGGGAGTCGATATGCAACGCCATGATTATCTGATCATCGGGGGCGGCATGGTGGCCGCCAACGCCGTCAACGGCATTCGCGAGCACGACCAGCAGGGCAGCATTGCCATTCTGGGCGCCGAGCCCGACGGCCCCGTCACGCGCCCCGCCCTGTCCAAGAAGCTCTGGACCGACCCCGATTTCACGTATGACAGGATCTGGATGCAGCCGGAGCAGGATGAGCACACCACGCTCTACACCGGTACGCGCGTGCAGAGCATCAATCGCGACGAGAAGAGCGTGACCATCGAAGACGGCGAGGTGCACGGCTACGGCCAACTGCTGCTGGCCACCGGCGGTACGGTGGTGACGCTGGATGACCTGCCGGCAGGCGATCGCGTGCTCTACTTTCGCACCGTGCGCGACTACGATCGCCTGCGCGAACTGGCCGGTGACCAGCGCCATGTCGTGGTGGTGGGCGGCAGCTACATCGGCACCGAGATCGCCGCGGCGCTGGTACAAAACGACACCCGTGTCACGCTGGTCTATCCCGAGGAAGTCCTGGGCGGCAGGATGTTCCCGCCGTCGCTGGCCAGCCGCTACCACCAGACCTATCTGGATCGGGGCGTGAAACTGCTCGGCGGGCGCAGCGTCGAGACCGGTCGGGTCAACGGCGACCACGTGACCCTGACACTGGATGACGACAGCACGCTGGAAGCCGACGCGGTGGTGTTCGGGCTGGGCGTGACGCCCAACGTCGAGATTGCAGAAACCGCCGGCCTCGAGGTGGACGGCGGCGTGGTGGTCAACGAGCGACTGCAGACCGCTGACAAGGCGATCTTCGCCGCCGGTGACGTGGCCTGCTATCCGGACCGCATTCTGGGCCGTCGGCGCATCGAACACGTCGATCACGCCAACCAGTCCGGCATGACCGTGGGCCGTATCATGGCCGGCAGCAGTGACACCTACGACCATACGCCCTATTTCTACTCCACCGTGTTCGACATGGCCTACAAGGCCGTCGGCACCCTCGACAGCTCGCTCGAGACCCTCGAGGACTGGGCCACACCGCAGGAGCAGGGTGTGGTGTATTACCTCAATGAAGGCAAGGTTCAGGGCGTGCTGCAGCTCAACATGGACCCGGACAAGCTCGATGAGGCGCGCGCCGTGCTGGCCGACACCGCCGAACAGAGCGAAGAGACGCTGATCGGGCGCATCGACATCGCCTGACCGGCCATGCCGGTGATCGGTCCATAAAAAACGGGCGCCCCGCTGCCGGGGCGCCCGTTTTCAAAAGGCCTGCCGAATGCCTTAAATGCTGAAGCGGCTGTCCTGAAGCTTGGAGACCACCAGCTTCGAGCGGCGCTCGATCTCTTCGAGCATGCCGGCACACTCGTCGGACATGCCGCTGTCGTTGATCTCGGCCAGCGCCAGCAGCGCCTTGAGCTGGCTGCAGGTGTCTAGCGCCTTGTCCTGGTCACCGTCGTTGTTGCCCATGACATGATCTTCCAGCTCACGCAGATGGTTATTGGCCTGATCCAGAATATTGCGTTCCAGCCTGATCATGTTCGTTACCCCTGGTGTTTCGTTGCGGTGTGTTGCGAGGGACGCCACTGTATAGAATCGAGGGCGCACATACCACCGGCGCAGGGGCAAACGGCACCGGATTCATGACGAAAGGGGGACGCCGGCCCCATCGCCGACGCTCCCTGCACAACAGCACGCTGATCAGACCTGCAGATAGTCCAGCATGCCTTCCGCGGCCTGGCGACCTTCAAACACGGCGGTCACGACCAGATCCGAGCCGCGCACCATGTCGCCGCCGGCGAAGATCTTCTCGTTGCTGGTCTGATAGGCAAAGCGCTTCATCTCCATGTCGCCCTGCTCCGGGGCCAGCACGCGACCGCGATCGTCGATCTCGACGCGCTGGTCGCTGTACCAGTCCACCTCATGAGGCTGGAAGCCAAAGGCCACCACGACCGCCTCGCACTCGATGATCTCCTCGGAGTCCGGCACCACCTCGGCACGCTGGCGGCCATTCTCGTCCGGGTCGCCCATGCGGGTGCGCACCACCTTGATGCCTTCGACCCGGCCGTTTTCACCCAGTACCGCAATGGGCTGACGATTGAAGAGAAACTCGACGCCCTCCTCGCGGGCGTTTTTCACCTCGCGACGCGAGCCGGGCATATTGGCCTCATCACGACGGTAGACGCAGGTCACCTCCTCGGCGCCCTGACGCAGGGCGGTGCGGTTGCAGTCCATCGCCGTATCGCCGCCGCCCAGTACCACGACCCGCTTGCCCTTGAGCGAGACAAAATCCCTGGCCGAGTCCGAAAAGCCCAGATTGTGGTTCACGTTGCCGATCAGATAGTCCAGCGCCTTGTAGACGCCGTCGAGCTGCTCGCCGGGGAAGCCGCCTTCCATGTACTTGTAGGTGCCCATGCCCATGAACACCGCATCATGGGTTTCCAGCAGCTCGTTGATCGAGACGTCGGTACCGATGTTGACGCCGAGACGGAACTCGACGCCCATCTCCTCGAACACCTTGCGACGGCGCTGCATGACGTGCTTTTCGAGCTTGAATTCGGGGATACCGAAGGTCAACAGCCCGCCGATTTCCGGATAGCGGTCATAGACCACCGGTTTGACGCCGTTGCGCACCAGCACATCGGCGCAGCCCAGACCGGCCGGGCCGGCGCCGATCACGGCGACACGCTTGTCGGTCCACTCCACGCCCGCCATGTCGGGGCGCCAGCCCATCGCAAAGGCGGTATCGGTGATGTATTTCTCGATCGAGCCGATGGTCACCGCGCCGAAGCCGTCATTGAGCGTGCAGTCGCCCTCGCACAGACGATCCTGGGGGCAGACACGTCCGCACACTTCCGGCAGCGAGTTGGTGCGGTGCGAAAGCTCCGCGGCTTCCAGAATATTTCCCTCGGTGACCAGCTTCAGCCAGTTGGGAATGTAGTTGTGCACCGGGCACTTCCACTCGCAGTACGGATTGCCGCAGTGCAGGCAGCGGTGCGCCTGGCTTGCGGCGTCGCGCGGGCGATACTCTTCATAGATCTCGCCGAACTCCTGCACGCGCAGGTGCGCTTCCTTTTTCTGCGGGTCCTGGCGACCCACATCGATAAACTGAAAATCGTTGGAGAGCTGTTCTGCCATGTGACATCACTCCTTATTCGGGCCGGCGGCGGGATTCGGCCAGAAGGCTGCCAAGACTTGCGGCCTTGGGCTTCACCAGCCAGAAATAGCGGACAAATTCGGCGAAATCCTCGAGGATCTCCTGACCCCAGGCGGACCCGGTCTCGGACACATACGCCTCGAGGGTTTCACGCAGATAGCGCCGATAGGCTTCCATGTACTCGGTGTTGACGCGCTGAATCTCGACCAGCTCGTGGTTGTAGCTGTCCACGAATTCGCGCTCCAGATCGAGCACGAAGGCAAAACCGCCGGTCATGCCGGCCCCGAAGTTGAGCCCGGTCCGGCCCAGCACGGTCACGACACCGCCGGTCATGTACTCGCAGCAGTGATCGCCGGCGCCCTCGATGACCGCAAAGGCGCCGGAGTTGCGCACCCCGAATCGCTCGCCGGCCGTCCCCGCGGCGTAAAGGGTGCCACCGGTGGCGCCATACAGGCAGGTGTTGCCGATGATCGCCGTATGACGGCTTTCAAAGCGGCTCGCCTTCGGCGGCGTAATCACCAGCCGCCCGCCGTTCATGCCCTTGCCGACGTAGTCGTTGGCATCGCCTTCGAGATACATGTTGAGGCCACGGGCGTTCCACACCCCAAAGCTCTGGCCGGCCACGCCCGTCAGGCGCAGCGTGATGGGGGCATCCTCGAGCCCCGCTTCACCGTAGCGTTTGGCAATGGCCCCGGAGAGCGTCGCGCCGATCGAGCGGTCGCAGTTGGTGGTGGTGAGATGAAACTCGCCGCCACTCTGGTTCTCGAGCGCCTCACGGGTCATCGCCATGATCTCGAGATTCTTCTCGCCGCCGTCGTGGGGGGCGTTGCGCTCCACCTGACAGAACTGCGGCGCGTCATCGGGCACGAAGTCGTTGTGCAACAGCGACTCGAACTCGAGCGCGCGCTGCGAGCGCGTCTCGCCTTCGATCTTCTCGAGCAGGTCGACCCGCCCGATCAGATCGGTCAACTGGCGCACGCCCAGCATCGCCATCAATTCGCGCACTTCCTCGGCAATGAAGCGGAAGTAGTTCTTGACCATGTCCACCGTGCCGCGGAAATGCTCGTCGCGCAGCCCCTGATGCTGGGTGGCCACACCGGTGGCGCAGTTGTTGAGGTGACAGATCCGCAGATACTTGCACCCCAGCGCCACCATCGGCGCGGTGCCAAAGCCGAAGCTTTCGGCGCCCAGAATCGCCGCCTTGATGACATCCAGCCCGGTCTTCAGCCCGCCATCCGTCTGCAGACGAATCCGTCCGCGCATGCCGTTGATGCGCAGCGCCTGATGCACCTCGGGCAGGCCCAGCTCCCAGGGGGAGCCGGCGTGCTTGATGGATGTCAGCGGACTGGCCGCGGTACCGCCGTCATAGCCCGACACAGTGATCAGATCGGCGTAGGCCTTGGCCACACCGGTGGCGATGGTGCCGATGCCGGGCTCGGAGACCAGCTTGACCGACACCTGCCCGTCCGGATTGACCTGCTTGAGATCAAAGATCAGCTGGGCCAGGTCCTCGATGGAGTAGATGTCGTGGTGCGGCGGCGGCGAGATCAGCGTCACGCCGGGCACCGCGTAGCGCAGCCTGGCGATCAGCTCGTTGACCTTGCCGCCGGGCAGCTGACCGCCCTCGCCGGGCTTGGCCCCCTGGGCCACCTTGATCTGCATGACCTCGGCGTTGACCAGATAGGCCGGCGTCACGCCAAAGCGCCCGGAGGCGATCTGCTTGATCTTTGACGAACGGATGGTGCCGTAGCGCGCCGGGTCTTCCCCGCCCTCGCCGGAGTTGGATCGCCCACCCGACTCATTCATCGCCTGAGCGAGTGACTCGTGCGCCTCGGGCGACAGCGCGCCGAGCGACATGCCGGCACTGTCAAAGCGCGGCAGCAGGTTTTCCACCGGCTCGACCTCGTCGATCGAAATCGGCTCGGCGCCGGGTTTCAGTTTGAGCATGTCGCGAATGGTGGCCACCGGGCGCTCGTTGACGAGCTGTGCAAACACCTTCCACTTCTCGAAGCTGCTCTCCTGCACCGCCTCCTGAAGCTTTTTGACCACGTCCGGGTTGTAGGCGTGGTACTCGTGACCGTGCACGTAGCGGTAGATGCCGCCCTGGCGGATCGGCTTGCGCGGCAGCCAGGCATCGCGGGCCAGCATTTCCTGCTGCAGCTGCAGCTCGGCAAAGCCGGTGCCCTCGATGCGCGAGGCCATGCCGTGAAAGCATAGATCCATGATCTCGGACGACAGTCCCACCGCCTCGAACTGCTGCGAGCCGCGATAGGAGGCGATGTGCGAAATGCCCATCTTGGACAGGATCTTGAAAAGCCCCTTCTGCAGACCGCGGCGATAGTTCTCGCGACCGTCCGCCGGATTGCCGGTCAGCTCGCCCGAGCGGTACATGTCCGCCATGGTCTGATAAGCCAGCCACGGATAGACTGCCGTGGCGCCCACGCCGAAAAGTACCGCCATCTGATGCGCGTCACGGGCAAAGCCGGTCTCGACCACAATATTGATTTTCGGGCGCAGCGCCAGACGGCCCAGATGCTGATGTACGGCGCCCACGGCGAGTGCCGGATGGATCGGCAGCTGGCCCTTTTCGAGGCCGTTGTCGGAGAGCACCAGTACCACGCAGCCGGCGCGCGCCTTCTCCTCGGCCTGCTGGCACAGCTGCAGGATGGCTTCTTTCAGGCTCATGGCCTCGCCGTCGTACATCGTCGGCAGGCGGCAGCTGGCGAAGGCCGGGTCCTCGTGCTCGGTCAGCGCGGTGAACTTGCGCGGCGAAAGAATCGGCGTGGTCAGGATCAGGCGATGGGCGTGATCGGGCGTGGCCTTGAAGACACTGCGCTCGGCACCCAGACAGGTCTCCAGCGACATGACGATCGCTTCCCGCAGCGGATCGATGGGCGGATTGGTGACCTGGGCAAACTTCTGCCGGAAGAAGTCACTCAGCAGTCGCGGCTGACGCGACAGCACCGCCATGGGCGTATCGTCGCCCATCGAGCCAACCGCTTCCTGACCGGTTTCGGCCAGCGGCCGCAGCACCTGATCACGCTCCTCGTTGGTAACGAGAAACATCTTCTCCATCGCCAGCAGCTGCTTGTCATCCACCGGCTTGAATTCGGCCAGTTCGGTCAGCGCCGACTCCAGATAGTGGGCGTTGTCCTTGAGCCAGCGCTTGTAGGGGTAAGCCTGCTTGAGACGGTCATCAACATCGGCGGTGTGCAGCACCTCACCGGTATGGGTATCCACCGACAGGATCTGGCCCGGCCCGACGCGGCCCTTGGCCACCACGGATTCGGGCTTGTAGTCCCACACGCCGATTTCGGAGGAGAGCGTGATATAGCCGTTGTCGGTGATGACCCAGCGCGCCGGACGCAGACCGTTACGGTCGAGCATGCACACGGCGTGGCGTCCGTCGGTCAGCACGATACCGGCCGGGCCGTCCCAGGCCTCCATGTGCATGGAGTTGTATTCGTAAAAGGCGCGCAGCTCGCTGTCCATGGTCTCGACGTTCTGCCACGCCGGCGGCACCATCAGGCGCACGGCGCGGTAGAGCTCCATGCCACCGGTCAGCAACAGCTCGAGCATGTTGTCCATGCTGGAGGAGTCGGAGCCGGTGGTATTGACGATCTCCTCGAGGCCTTCGATCTCCTTGAGTCGCTCGGTCGCGAAGTTTCCCTTGCGCGAGTTGGCCCAGCTGCGGTTGGCCTCGATGGTGTTGATCTCACCGTTGTGGGCCAGAAAGCGAAACGGCTGGGCCAGCGGCCAGCGCGGCGCGGTGTTGGTCGAAAAGCGCTGGTGAAAGACGCAGATCGAGGTCTCCAGGCGCTCATCGCCCAGGTCGTGATAGAAGGTCGGCAGGTCCGCCGGCATCATCAGACCCTTGTAGGAGACCACTTTCGAGGAGAGCGAGCAGACGTAGAACTCCTCTTCGCGCTTGAGCTTTTGCTCGGCAAACCGGCGCGCCATGTAGAGATCGACGTTGAAGTCGAGATCGCTGTCGCGCCCTTCGGCCGGAGAGACAAACATCTGGCGGATGCGCGGCATGCAGGACTGCGCCAGCGGTCCGCACACGCTCGAGTCCACCGGCACGTCGCGCCAGCCATGAAAGACCAGACCCCGGGCGGCGAGTTCTTCCTCGACAACGCCTCGCGCCTTCATTTCACGGTCGTCGTCGTCGGGGAAGAACACCACGCCCACGGCGAAGTTATCGTCCAGCTCGGTGTGCAGCGATTCCCGGGCAATATCGCGCATGAAGCCGGTCGGCATGCCCAGCAGCAGGCCGCAGCCATCGCCGGTCCTGCCATCGGCGTTGATGCCGCCGCGGTGGGTCATGCAGGTCAGGGACTCGATGGCAGTCGCCAGCAGGTCATGGCTTGCCTGCCCCTCCATGTGGGCAATCAGGCCAAAACCGCAGTTGTCTCGGAACTCGTCGGGCCGATGAAGACCTCTTGTCATGAACATGCCTCTCCGTAAACGCTAGAAAGCGAAGCATCAAGAAATTGACACGGTTGTAATGGGTCTAAAAGAAGGATACTCTGCCCGGTTGTTCTTGTTTCAGACAGCGCCTTTTGAGCGCCCGAGGTGGGAAAAGAGCTGATTCGAGCATACGATAGTCGCCCTTCGAGGCAAACCCCCTGCCGTTCTCATAATCCCGCAAAAAACCGCTCATTTTCGAAAGGTTACGACACTCTCCCGGTCAAAAAAGACAGCCTTCTCAAGACGTTAGGTCTGCACCCCGATAGCGCCGGCGTGATTTTTTCGCCCCATAAAAGTGCGCATTGCCCCATGCCGTTTGTGCATGACCCATGCCTTTTTTGGTTATGGGGCTGTTGCTGGCCACGCCATGAGCTTCACAAGCCCCGGACGCACGACCAGGGCCACAATCAATATCGTTTAAAAACAGGGCTCAAGACCAGCCGGCCCGAGTGCCCACCAGGGGACCGAGAACGCTCTGATGAAGAGGATTCCGCTGGCTGCTGATCGACATGGAAGGCGCCACCGAATCTGCTGCGACCCGACCCCGCTGGATGACCGACAGCAGCGCCATGGAGAGCGATGGCATGACAACAAGGCAAAAAAAGGCCGGTGCGCTATCGCACCGGCCATCGACAGGGAAGACACGACACAGGTACCGCCCTACTGTCGCTCCCATTGCGTCAGAAGCGCATGAACCTGTGCCTCATCGACCTTGTCGGTAATGCAGGCATCACCGAGGGCCCCGAGCAGTACCAGTCGCAAGCGCGCGTCCATGACCTTCTTGTCCAGATGCATCAGCTCCAGAAAGCGCTCGGCGCTGACCCCGGCCGGCGCATGGCGCGGCAGACCGGCCGCCTCGAGCAGGGCCGCCACGCGCGCAACGGCCGCCTCATCCAGCCAGCCCAGACGGTGCGACAGGGCCGTGGCCATCATCATGCCGGCCCCGACGGCCTCACCGTGCAGCCACTTCCCATAGCCCATCGCCGTTTCGATGGCGTGGCCGAAGGTATGGCCCAGATTGAGATGGGCGCGCACGCCCTGCTCGGTCTCGTCTTCCACCACGATGTCGGCCTTGATGGCGCAGCTTCTGAGGATCGCCTCGGTCAGAAGCGGCGCCTCCAGCGCGCGCAGGCCGGCCATATTGTCTTCCAGCCAGGTCATGAAGGCCTCATCGCGTATCAGGCCGTACTTGATCACCTCGGCAAGCCCCGCCGTCAGCTCGCGCGCCGGCAGGGTCTTCAGGGTATCGGTATCGACAATCACCACGCGGGGCTGGTGGAAGGCGCCGATCATGTTCTTGCCACGAGGATGGTTGACGCCGGTCTTGCCGCCCACCGAGGAGTCCACCTGCGCCAGCAGCGTGGTGGGCACCTGGATAAAGGCGATGCCGCGCTGATAGCAGGCCGCCGCGAAGCCGGTCATGTCACCGGTCACGCCACCGCCCAGCGCGATCAGCGTTGCGCGCCGGTTGAAGCCGGCCGCCAGCAGGGCGTCCCAGATGCGTTCGACGTGCTCGAGATTCTTGGTCGCCTCGCCGTCGGGCAGAACCACCTCACGCACCTCGTAATCCGCAAGCGTCGTCTTCAACCGCTCGAGATAGCGCGGCGCCACGGTCTCATTGGTCACGATCATGACCTGACGCCCGGCCAGATGCGGGGTCAGAAGCGAGGCATCATCCAGAAGGCCGGGGCCGACATGAATGGGATAGTGACGATCCGGCAGTTCCACCGTAAGGGTCTGCATCTCTGGCATCCGTTGTCAGTAGGCAATCCGTGGCGGTGCGGGCACCGCCGCGGCGGTATTGGCTAGAGCGAATAGCCCGACAGTCCGGCGTGGCAGTCATGGGCACTGCTGCCGGCATAGCGTCGGGTGCGCCGTCGAATCTCGGCAACCACCGAACGCGGGCTGCGCCGGTCGGTGCTGACCATCAGGGTGGCGGTTTCGCGATACAGCGGGTCGCGCAGCTCCAGAAGCTCGCGCAGGCGCTGCTCGGGATTGTCGCACTGCAAAAGTGGCCGGTTTCGGTCCCGCGAGGTGCGCTTGAGCTGCTGCTCGACGGTGGTAGAGAGATAAATCACCACGCCGCGCTCGCGCAGCAGGCGCCGGTTGGTCGGATGCATGACCGCGCCGCCACCGGTGGCCAGTACAATGCCCTGATGGTGGGTCAGCTCGTCGATGACCCGGGTTTCGCGCATGCGAAAGCCGGCTTCCCCCTCGACATCGAAGATCCAGGGGATATTGCAACCGCAGCGCTTTTCGATCACGTGGTCGCTATCGAAGAAGTCGCGATGCAGCTCGGCCGCCAGCGCGCGACCGATGGTACTTTTGCCGGTCCCCATGGGACCGACCAGAAACAGATTGGGTAAAGCCTGCATTAGCGCACCGTCAGGGTGTCCTCAAGGATCCTTGGCGTAATGAACACCAGCAATTCTACCTTTTCATTGGACTGTTCGGTATAGCGAAACAGTCGACCAAGGCCCGGCAGGTCGCCCAGAAAGGGGGTCTTGTACAGATTGTTGACCTGCTCGGTAGAGAGGATACCGCCAAGTACAACCGTTTCACCATCATTGACCAGCACCTGGGTCTGAATCTGATTGGTATCGATGGCCGGTACGCCGTTGTACTGACTGCTGGAGACGTCGTCGTTATTGACGATCAGATCCATGATGATGCGATTGTCCGGCGTGATCTGCGGCGTCACCTCCAGCGACAGCACCGCCTCCTTGAACTGCACGGTGGTGCCGGTCAGGGTGTTGTCGCCGCCCTGCTGATAGGGGATCTCCTGGCCCTGCTTGATCAGCGCCGGATGCTGGTTGGCGGTAATCACCCTGGGCTGGGAGATGGTCTGGCTCTTGCCCTCGGACTCCAGCGCGTTGAGCTCCAGATCCAGCAGCACGTCACCGGAGAGATAGCCGAAGCTGAAGCCGGTGGAGGGCGCCACGGCACTGCCCAGATCCACGCTCAGCCCGCCGTTGGCGGCCACGCCGCTGGACGCCCCGGCCACATTGATGCCGCTCGACGGCGTGCCCGGCTGCGACAGCCCCCAGCGCACCCCCAGCTGATTGACCACCCGATCACGGGCGATCACGATGCGCGCCTCGATCTGGACCTGACGCACCGGCACATCCAGATGGTCGATGGTGCGCCGGATCGCCTCGATACGCTCGCGGGTATCCTGCACCAGCAGCGTATTGGTGCGCGCATCCACCGACACATGGCCACGCTCGGACAGGATGCCCAGCCCCTGCTCGCCGCGCAGCAGCGCGGCCATGTCGACCGCCTTGGCATAGCGCATCTGCAGATAATCGGTGGTCAGTGCCTCGTTGGCAGACAGGCTCTGATCGGCCTGCGCAACGCGCTGCGCCATGCCGGCCAGCTCCTCGCCGGGCGCCACCAGCAGTACATCACCGCTACGCCGGCTGGCAAGCCCCCGGGTCTGAAGAATCAGCTCCAGCGCCTGGTCCCACGGTACCTGGCGCAGATTGATCGTCACGTTGCCGCTGACGCTGTCACTGACCACCAGATTGAGCCCCACCTCATCGGCCAGAATCGACAGCACCGTGCGCACATCGATGTCCTCGAAATTCAACGAGATGCGTCGGCCATCAAAGGGGAACTGCGACTGCTGGCGCTCGGCGGCGGCGGAGCTCGCCGGCGAGACCCGAATCACTGCCTCACGGCCGCGCTGAGTCGCCATCGCCACCGCCCCCGGCGCCATGGCCAGTGTCAATACCACATCCTCGCCCGACTGCGAGGGGGTCACGCGCGACACGGGCGTGGCAAAATCGCTGACATCCACGATGCGCTGCCACTGCGGGGTCAGACGCACGCCGCTCAGGCGCACGCGGGCCTGGTTGCCCTGCACGTCCAGCTGCGGCGAGATGCCCGACCGATCCAGCGTCACGATCAGCTCCCCGGCGCCCTGCCCGGCGACGCGATAGTCAATATCCTCGATCCGGGCACGGGCATCGCCGACATCCTGCGCCCCCGGGTCACTGTAGGCGCGGGCGCTCGCACCGCCGGCCTGAACGGTGGCGATACGCTGCAACAGCGTGTTGGCCTGTCCTGCGCTGCTTTCCCGGACACCCTCGCCCAGCCTGACCTCCAGTACATTACCCCTCGCTGACAGCTGCCAGCCGGTCGGGCGCGCCATGGTCAGGATGACGCGCAACCGGTCTCCCGAGACACGCGCCTCGGCTCCGTCGACATGGGTACCGGCCAGCGAGACGCGCGGTGACAACAGTCGGCTGCCGGCGCCGTCGAAATCCAGTACCAGCCGCTGCGGCGCGCTCAGCAGGGTGGACTGCGGTACGTTAACGGCGCCGTCGAAGGTCAGCCGAACGATTTCCCGGCCCTGTCCCGCCGGGCGCTGCGAGATATCGGTGAGTGTTGCCGCGCTTGCCAGCGTCGCGCCCAGAAGCAGCACAAGCCCCGTCAGCAGAGCGGCAAGGCATGGCCAGCGCCGTCCCCCCATGACGGTCACCTGTCGCAGGCCGCTTTTCAATCGTCCGCAGTAGCAATGATGATTCATTGATGTCATGAGGTTGCTCCCAGCGTCAGCGTGCGGCTGACTTCAATGAAACCGCCGCTGCCATTCGGCGCCAGCTCCGTAATCTCGATATGGTCACTGCCGATGCGCGTGACGCGTCCACTGTTTTCACCGATGTGCTGATGGCGCTTCAACCGCACGACTCGCCCCTCCGGCGTGCGAATCAGAGCAATGGTGCGACCGTCCACGCTCAGGGTGCCGACCAGCCGCAGGGCGCCGAGCGCATACCCCTCCAGCGGCTCGCGCGCGCGGTCGGGGTCCGGCACGGCACGCGTCGATGCTGATGTCTCGGCAGGCAATGCAGCGACCATGCCGGGCGGCGCAGCAAAGGGGCTGCGATGACCGTCTGCCACATAGCGCAGGGGCTGATACACCGGCTGCTCGGGCAGCGCGTCCAGGTGGCCGGCGGGGCGATGGCGCAGCGTCTCGAGCTCGGCATCGAGCTGCGCGGTTGTGTCGCGCTCGCAGCCCCAGAGCCCCAGACACAGCACCAGCATGATCAAAACGGGGGCTTTCATGGCGTCCCCGCCCCGGCCCGCTCGGCCTCATAGCGGTAGGTCTCGGCCTGCAGCGACAGCACCAGCGCCCCGTCGGCATCGCTGTCCGGCGGGGCCAGGGTGAAATCATGCAGCGTCACGATGCGCGGCAGCTCCGCCACCCGCGATACGAAGGCCGCCAGGCGGTGGTAGTCACCGCGCACCCGGATATCCAGCGGCTGGATGATATAGAAGGGCCGCACCTCGAGCGGTGCCAGCCGGATAAAGTCGATCTCGAGCTGCTGACCGCGGGCAGCATCGCTGATGTCATCCAGCAGCGCCGGGACTTCGCTGTCCGTGGGCAGCATGCTCAAAAGCGTGCTCATGCGCGCGTCCAGCGCCTGCATGCGCCGTTCCAGCAGCGGCAGGTTGGCCGCCTGAAAGGCGCGCGTGGCGTATTCCGACTTCAATGTCTCGACCTGCTCGCGCGCCGTCTCCACCTCGCGCGCCACGGGCGCGGCCAGAAACCACTGTGCCCCCAGCGCCGCGACCAGAGCCACCACGCCACAGGCAAGCACCCGCAGAAGCCAGGGCCAGCTGCCCCCCTCTTCCAGACTCAGCTCGGACAGTCGGGTCTGGCGCAGGCGCTGCCACTCGAGCTGCCAGTCGATACGGTTCATGGCGACGCCTCCGACGCCGGCGCCCCTGTCGCTGGCGCAGTATTCAGGGGGCGCTCCGGCACCTGCAGATTGAAGCGACGGCGATCGGAGCGCTCGCTTTCCACACGCACATCCAGCAGCAGCGGCTCACCCAGCACCGGGGCGCCGGCCAGCGCGCGCATCTGATCGGAGACCTGACGATTGGTAGCGGCCAGCCCACTGATATCGAGCTGGCCATCATGACGATGGACGCGGTCGTAGACCACTCCCTCGCCCAGGGTATCGGTCAGCGCCTGAAAAAGCGCCACCGTCTGAGGACGGGAGAACTGCAGCCGGCGAATCAGCTCGATGCGCTCCTGCATCTGCTGGCGCTGCTCATCCAGTGCCTGCCCCTGGGTAATGTCCTGCTCGAGCGCTTTTGTGTGCTGCTGGATGTAAGCGATATCGGTCTCGATACGACCAAGCTGATACTGCTGCCAGAGCTGGCACAAAAAGCCGATGCCCACGCCGAGCAGCACACTGAGCACCAGCCAGAGGTGAAAGCGGCGGGTACGGCGCTCGCGCGCCTGCTCGCGCCACGGCAGCAGGTTGATATCGATGCTGACATCGCCGGGCGTTTCGATCACCGTGCTCATGACAGCGACCTCATGGCCAGGCCGCAGGCGGTCATCATGGCCGGGGCATCCAGGGTAAGGCGGGCATTGTCGATACCGCTGCCGATACGCATGCTGGCAAACGGATTGGCCGGCACCACTTCCAGCCGGCTCTCCTCGGCCAGTCGCTCGGCCAGCCCCTCGATGACGCTGGAGCCGCCGGCCAGAATCAGCCGCTCGATTTCACAGGCTCCGGCCGTGGTGTAGTAAAGCTTCAGCGATCGCATGATCTGCTGGACCAGCGATTCGCGGAAGGGATACAGGATGCGCTGTCGGTACTCGGGCAGGTCATTGGCTTTCTTGGCGCGCCCGGCCTCGTCGAAGGTAAGGCGGTAGTGCTGGCGAATCTCGTCGGTCAGCTGGCGCCCGCCCATGACATTGTCGCGGGTATGCACGATGCGCCCCCGATGGAAGATGTGAAAGGCGGTCATGCTGGCCCCGATATCGACCAGCGCGCTGCCCCGGTCGGGATGAGGGGTCAGGCGGGAAAGTACATAGCGGGTCGCGCGCTCCATGGCGAACATCTCGACATCCACCACCGCAGGCTCGAGCCCCACCTGCGTCAGCACCTCGGTAAGCAGCTGCATGTCCTGACGCCGGCAGGCCACCAGCAGAATGTCCTGCTGGTCGTCATAGCGGGCGTTGACGCCCAGACGCTGAAAGTCGAGCGTCACTTCATTGAACGGAAACGGAATGTGCTTGTCCGATTCCATGGCAATACGCTGAGCGATATCGTTGTCGTCAAACGACACCGGCATGCTCAGCACCTTGGTGATCACGGCGCCGGTGGGCACCGCCACCACGGCCCGGCGCGCACGCGGCCCGGCATGGTCGATGGCACGCGACAGCGCCATGACCACCTGATCAATGTCACGAATGCGTCGCTCGACCACGGCACGATCCACCAGCGGGCGTACGGCCCAGGAGGCGACCCGCCAGTGATCACCATGACGCTCCAGCTCAAGCAGCTTGACGGTGGCAGACGTAATATCCACCCCGATCATGCCCTGCGTTGCCCGTCCAAAACCCAGCACGTCAGCTCTCCAGCCAATGACCCGCCTTATGCGGACGTTGTTTATAACGCTTCAAACACCATCATGAAGGGACGAATAGCGAGGTTTACGGACGCTTTAAACGGTTTTAAAAGCATTCACTCTGTGCTCGACTACCCATTAACGCTGGTCGCCCTGGGACAGGCTACTTATAATGCCCGGCTTGCCGGTACCACAGACCCGCGCGGTCTTCGACGACGACGCCAGACAGTCACCGATATCCTGCGGACCCAAGCCCGCCTCATTTGACGGAACACGTGTTACATGACGTTCATCAAGCGCCTGGTCTTTCACCTCTTCTTCCTGCTGCTGGCCATAACGGCGGGCATTGCACTTTCTGTAGCTGGCGCTGCACTCTACTTTGCCCCCAGCCTGCCCGACGTTCACCAGCTACAGGACTACCAGCTCGAGATGCCGCTGCGGGTCTATACCAGCGATGACAGACTCATCGGCGAGTTCGGCGCCCAGCGCCGCCAGCTGGTCAAGGGCGACGAGATTCCGCAGGATTTCATCAACGCGTTGCTGGCCGCCGAGGACGGTGGGTTCTATCAGCACCCGGGCGTCGATCCGCGCGGGCTGATGCGCGCCGCCCTGGAGCTGGGCACCAGCGGTCGCATCCGCTCCGGCGGCAGCACCATCACCATGCAGGTGGCGCGTAACTATCTGCTCACCCTGGATCAGACCTTCACCCGCAAGATTCGCGAGATTCTGCTGTCGCTGCAGATGGAGCAGATCCTTTCCAAGCAGCAGATCCTCGAGCTCTACGTCAACAAGATCTATCTGGGCCAGGGCGCCTATGGTGTAGGCGCCGCCGCCGAGACTTATTTCGACAAACCGCTCGATGAGCTCAGCCTGCCGGAGATGGCCACCATCGCGGGGCTGCCCAAGGCGCCGTCGAGCCTGAATCCGATCAGCAACCCGCAGCGCTCGCTGATTCGCCGCAACTGGGTGCTGCTGCGCATGAATCAGCTGGGTCTGATCGATCAGGGCACCTATCAGGAGGCCGTACAGGCACCGATCGAAACCCGGCGTCATCACACCCAGCCGGACGTCCAGGCACCCTGGGTGGCCGAGATGGCACGCCAGTACGCCGTCGAGCGCTTTGGCGACGAGGCCTACACCGGCAACTACCGCATCGTGACAACGCTCGACAGCGAGATGCAGGAAGCCGCCCGCAATGCGCTGGTCAACGGTCTGGTGGACTACGACACCCGCCATGGCTGGCGCGGCGCCGAAGAGAGCGATATTCCGGCCAGCCTCTCCGAGGCCCAGGACCGTACCGACCGCGCCGGTCTTGAAGAGGAGCTTTCCGAGTCGCCGGAGGTCGAAAGCACCGCGCGCGAGGCCGCCGCCCGCAGCAAGACCACCGTGCCGGGCATCGAGGGTGATGTCAGCAACTGGCAGCGCGTGCTGGACGCCACGCCGCGTCTGGGGCCGCTCCAGCCGGCCATCGTGATCGACACCGACGGGCGCACCATGCGTGTGCTCACCGACGATGACGAGGTCATCACCATCGAGTGGCCGGGCCTTGAATGGGCCGCGCGCTATCTGAGCCCGCGCGGTCGGGCGGCGGCGCCGAGCAGTGCCGGACAGATCGCCGACCGCGGCGATCTGGTGCGCATCATGGCGCGCACCCAGGGTGACGGCTGGCGTTTGGCGCAGATGCCGCAGGCCGAAGGCGCACTGGTATCGCTGGACCCGCAGACCGGTGCGCTGCAGGCGCTGCAGGGCGGTTTCAGCTTCGCCAGCAGCAAGTTCAATCGCGTCACCCAGGCGCGCCGCCAGCCCGGTTCCAACTTCAAGCCCTTTATCTATCTGGCCGCACTGGAAAGCGGCATGACCCCGGCCACCATCGTCAACGATGCGCCGATCGTACAGGCCGGCAATGGCAATCAGGACACCTGGCGCCCGGAGAACGCCGAGCGCAGTTTCGGCGGTCCGACCCGATTGCGCGTGGGCCTGTACCGCTCGATGAACCTGGTGACCATTCGCACCCTGCAGTCGGTGGGGCTGGACAACACCATCGACTTTCTGGTCAACATGGGCTTTGAGCGCAACCGCCTGCCGCACGGTCTGTCACTGGCGCTGGGGACGGCCGAGCTGACGCCGCTGGAGATCGCCCGCGGCTACGCCCAGATCGCCAACGGCGGTTTCCGCATCCAGCCGTGGTTCATCGAGCGTGTAAGCCAGGGTGAGGACGGTCCCAACCTGATGGAAGAGACCAACCCGCCGGCCGCCTGTCGCGACTGCGACCCGATGGACGCCACCGTGACCATCGATGGGCGCACCTATCCGATCGCCGAGCGCATTGCCTCGCCCGAATCGGTCTACATGCTGCGCACCATGATGCGCGATGTGATCGAGCGCGGTACCGGCCGTGGCGCGCTGTCACTCGACCGCGGTGACATCGCCGGCAAGACCGGCACCACCAACGATCAGCGCGATGCCTGGTTCTCGGGCTTCAACAACCACGTCGCCACCAGCGTCTGGGTCGGCAAGGACACCAACGAGACCGTTGCCGAATACGGCGCCCAGGCCGCCCTGCCCATCTGGAAGGACTACATGGGGGCGGTGCTGGCCGGCACGCCGGAAGCCACGCCGAGCATGCCCGACGACATGGTGACGGTGCGCATCGACCCCGATACCGGCAAGCGGTTGCGTGACGAAGACGGCGGTGGCATTACCGAGATTTTCCGCAAGGACAATCTGCCGCCTTATCAGCAGCGCTCGATTCGCCCCGAACTGGAATCGGAAAGCGGCTCTCAGGGCACCGGCAGCTACGACGCCATTTTCTGATTCTGATCGCGCCTACCTGCCTGTCCGGGCCCCTGCCCGGACAGGCATTCAAACCGCAGTGAAAGACCATGACCATGTGCCCACCCGCTCACGTCAACAACGATGCCATGACCGTGTCAGTGCCGGCTGCCCTGTCCCGCTCGGTGCCCGCACTGCGCCGGCGTTTCGGGCTGGCCGTACTGGTCGTGCTGGCCTGCTGGCACTACAGTGCCCGGGCCGCCGACTCGCTGTTCTACGCCCCGCCGCCACCCAGCGATGATGCCGTGCCCTTTTCCGGCGCCATCGAGCTGGGCTATACAGCGCTGTCCGGCAATACCAATACCGAGACCCTGCTGGGCAAGGGCCGTATCACCTGGTATAACCAGGCCTGGACGCATACCACGCGCGCCGAGGTCAAAAGCGTCAGCGACAGCGAAAACACCACGGCCGAGCAGTATCTGTTCAGTCAGCGCGAACGCTACTCGCTGGAGGACTCCTCCAACTATCTCTTCGGCCTGGGGCGCTATGAAAAGGAGCGCTTCTCGGGCTATGACAATCAGTTCACCACCATTGGCGGCTACGGTCGCCAGATCTTCGATACCGACCTTCAGGCCCTGTCGCTGGAAGCCGGCCCCGGCTATCGCTTTGATGACTACGAAAACGGCGGCAGTCGGCATATGCTGCTGGGCTATCTGGCCGCCGACTATTCCCTGACGCTGTCGGATACCGCCAGCTTCATCCAGCAGTTCTCGGTCGAGGGGGCCGAAGACAACGTCACGATCCGCTCCTACTCGGCCATTTCGGTCGCCATCAATTCAAGCCTGTCGCTGCGCGTGTCCCACGACATCAAGAGCAACTCCAGCCCGCCGCGCGAGGCGGATGCCCACACCGATCGCACCACGGCGGCCTCGGTGGTCTACAACTTCTAGCGTGACGTCCCGACATGAAAAAACCCCGCACCAGTGGTGCGGGGTTTCTGGTGTTGCCCGGGGCAATCCATCAGCCGCCGTAGACATCCTCGACGCTGGTCAAGGGGTAGTGGCCGGGATAGCCCTTCGTGGCCGCGCCCGAATCCACCGCAGCCCGGGCCACGGCCGAGGAGACCCGACCCAGCAGGCGCGAATCCATCGGCGTGGGAATGATATAGCCGCGACCGAATTCGAGCGACTCGAGCTCGTAGGCGGTCAGCACTTCCGGGGTGACCGGCTCGCGGGCGAGGTCCTTGAGGGCATGAACGGCGGCAACCTTCATCGCCTCGTTGATCTCGCGGGCGCGAACGTCCAGCGCCCCGCGGAAGATGAAGGGAAAGCCCAGCACATTATTGACCTGGTTGGGATAGTCCGAACGGCCGGTGGCCATGATCACATCGTCCCGGGTGGCGTGCGCGGTGTCGGGATGAATCTCCGGGTCCGGGTTGGAGCAGGCAAACACCACCGGATTGGCGGCCATTTTTTTAAGCTGCCCGGGCGCCAGCAGGTCAGCGCCGGAGAGTCCGATAAAGACATCGGCCCCGTCGATGGCATCGTCCAGATGGCGCTGGTTGGTAGTAGCCGCGTAGCGGGCCTTGAACTCATTGAGATCCTCCCGACCGTCGTGAATGACGCCGCGACTGTCGAGCATGCGAATGTTGTCACGCGACGCACCGCAGGCGATCAGCAGATCCATGCAGGCGATGGCGGCAGAGCCGGCGCCCAGGCAGACGATTCGCGCCTCTTCAAGGCGCTTGCCGGCGATATCCAGCGCGTTGAGCAGCCCCGCCGCGGTGACGATGGCCGTGCCGTGCTGGTCATCATGAAAGACCGGAATGTCGCAGCGCGCCTTGAGCTCACGCTCGATCCGGAAGCACTCCGGCGCCTTGATGTCTTCCAGATTGATGCCGCCCCAGGTCAGGGCGATATTGGCCACGGTATCGATAAAGGCGGTCGGGTCGGCCGTATCGACTTCGATATCGATGGCATTGATTCCGGCAAAGCGCTTGAACAGCACGCCCTTGCCCTCCATGACCGGCTTGCCGGCCAAAGCGCCCAGATTGCCCAGACCGAGGATGGCGCTACCATTGGAGATCACGGCGACCAGATTGCCCTTGCCGGTATAGCGATAGGCGGTTTCGGGGTCGCGGGCGATCTCCCGCACCGGCTCGGCCACCCCCGGGCTGTAGGCCATGGCGAGATGTTTCGACGAGCTGGTGGGCTTGGTGATTTCAACGCTCAGCTTTCCCGGAATCGGGTAGGCGTGATAATCCAGTGCTGCCTGTTTCTTGTCCTGAGACATGTGCTTTATCCGATTGAAAATCAACGATCAATCCGGCGCAGCCTATCCAAAAAGCCCCCTGCTCACAAGCTGACAGGGCCGATCAACACGGGGATACACGAGCACTACATTAGTGCATTCCGGCATGCGTCTCACGGCCGGCACGCAACGTGATACCCTGCCGCGGCCCACAGGATTTCCCCTGACCAACGAGCCGACACTTTCCTTTTTGACTTCTGGAGCAAGCCGACCGTGTCCACGTCCGGACCTGACCGCGTGATTCTGGCAGTGGCCGTCGCCTCGCCGCTCAAGCGGCTGTTCGACTACCTGCCCGATCGCGAGATGCCCGACAATGGCTGGGAAGCCGGCGTGCGCGTGCGCGTCCCCTTCGGGCGGCGGTCGGTCATCGGCGTGGTGATCGAGATTCGACGCCACAGCGAGGTACCGCGCGATCGCCTGCGCCGCATCGAGGCATTGATCGATCGCACCCCCCTGCCGGAGGACTGGCTGTGGCTGTGCCGCTTTGCGGCGCGCTATTACCAGCATTCGCTGGGCGAAACGCTCGCCAGCGCCATGCCCGCCCTGCTGCGTCAGGGCCGGCCGCTGGAGGCACGTACCCGGGCCCGCTGGTCGATCACCGACCGGGGGCGCTCGCCGGGAGACGCCCTGACTCGCGCGCCCCGCCAGGCCGAACTGCTCGCGGCCATCGCCCAGCACCCGCGTGGGCTGGTGGCCTCGGCGATTACCGCGCTGGGATTCAGTCGGCCACAGCTCAACGCCCTGCGCGACAAGGGGCTCATCGACTGCCGTGAAGAGAGCGTGGCGGCACCGGCCAGCGAGCGCCCCGCCACGACGCTGGCCGAACCCACGCTGCCGCTCAATCGGGAACAGTCGGGTGTACTGGCCGAGCTTCATCAGGACATGGACCGGTTTCAGGTCTCGCTGCTGCACGGCGTCACCGGCAGCGGCAAGACCGAGGTCTATCTGCAGCTCATCGAGGCGGTCATTGATCGCGGGGGCCAGGCGCTGGTGCTGGTGCCCGAGATCGGCCTGACCCCGCAGACGCTGTCGCGCTTTCGCAAGCGCTTCAATGCCCCGGTCATCGCCCTGCACTCGGGGCTCAACGACGGCGAGCGCCTCGACAGCTGGGAGGCCGCCCGCTCCGGGCGCGCCGCCGTGCTGATCGGCACCCGCTCGGCGGTATTCACGCCGCTGGCGCGCCCCGGCGTCATCATCGTGGATGAAGAGCACGATGGCTCCTTCAAGCAGCAGGACAGCCTGCGCTATCACGCCCGCGACCTGGCCATTGCCCGCGCCCAGCGTCACGGCATCCCCATCGTGCTGGGCAGCGCCACGCCGTCGCTGGAGAGCCTGTCGCGGGCCCGGGACGGCCACTATCGCCACCTGCGACTGACCACCCGCGCCGGCAACGCCGCCCCGGCGGCCCTGTCGCTGGTGGATCTGCGCGGCAGGCCGCAGCGCGGCGGGCTGGGGCCGCAGGCGCTGTCGGCGATCCGGGAGCACCTCGAGGCGCAGCGTCAGGTGCTGGTGTTCGTCAACCGCCGCGGCTTTGCGCCGACGCTGGCCTGCCATCAGTGCGGCTGGCTGGCCGAGTGTCCGCAGTGCGATGCCCGCATGACCCTGCACCGCGACCCGCACCGCCTGATCTGTCACCACTGCGAGCAGCAGCGCAGCGTGCCGGATGCCTGCCCCGCGTGCGACAGCGCCGATCTGCGCCCCCAGGGCGCCGGTACCGAGCGCACCGAGGAGGCGCTGCAGGAAGCCTTCAGCGACACCCGCATCCTGCGCATCGACCGCGACAGCACCCGGCGGCGCGAGGCGCTGGAGCAGACGCTGACCGAGATTCGTCAGGGCGAGCCCTGCCTGCTGGTCGGCACCCAGATGCTGGCCAAGGGCCATCACTTTCCCCACGTGACGCTGGTGGTGGTGGTCAATGCCGATGGCGGGCTCTACAGCGCCGACTTCCGCGCGCTGGAACACTCGGCCCAGCTGCTCACCCAGGTGGCCGGCCGGGCCGGCCGCGCCCAGCACCCGGGACGCGTGCTGATCCAGACCCTGCACCCCGAGGACCCGAGCCTGAGGCTGCTGATCGAGGAGGGCTACGACGCCCTGGCCGAGTCGCTGCTGACCGAGCGCCGCCTGGCCGGCCTGCCGCCCTTTCGCTTCATGGCCCTGATGCGCGGCGAGAGTGCCCGCATGGAGGCCGTTATCGAACTGTTCACCCGGGCCGGCGAGGCCATACGGGCGTGGCTGGACGAGCGCGGTCTGGCCGTGCACTGCCTGGGGCCGGTGCCGGCGCCCATGGAGCGACGCCAGAATCGCTATCACGCCCAGCTCCTGTTGAGCGCCGATCGGCGCAGCGCCCTGCACGAAGCCAGTGCCTGGCTGGATGAGTGGATGACGCAGCAAAGCGACGCCCGGCGCCTGCGCTACAGCATCGACATCGATCCACAGGAAATGTACTGAACCGGGCACGCCGGCGGGCAGGGCCCGATACACGCCGGACACAATACCGGTTTTGACACTGTCTGCCGTTGAACGATAATGGCGGGCCCAAAGCGCCTGCCCCCGCCTGATGCAGCGATACGTCAGCGCGGACGTTTTGACACGGGGCGCGCAGTTCCAGACCTGGCCGAATGCGTCGGGCCAGC
Source organism: Kushneria sp. AK178 (assembly GCF_053903105.1). Taxonomy (NCBI): domain Bacteria; kingdom Pseudomonadati; phylum Pseudomonadota; class Gammaproteobacteria; order Oceanospirillales; family Halomonadaceae; genus Kushneria; species Kushneria sp. AK178. Next base: position 2,808,449 of record NZ_CP096381.1, read on the forward strand.
CATCCACGACCATAGATGCCAGCATGAAAGAGACGATCACCCTACTGCTCGATACGGCGCTCGAAGCGCTCAAGGCCGAAGGCGCCCTGCCCGTCGACACCCGCCCCGACATTCGTGTCGATGTCGCGCGTGACCGGGCCCATGGCGACTACGCCAGCAATCTGGCCATGATGCTGGCCAAACCGGCCGACATGAAGCCACGCGATCTGGCCGAGCGCCTGATCGCGGCCATGCCGGCCTCCCACGCTGTCTCGAAGGTCGAGATTGCCGGCCCCGGCTTTATCAACTTCTTCGTCAACACCAGTGCTGCCGGCGAAGTGCTTTTCGACATTCTCGACGCCGGTGACGAGTTTGGTCGCAACCGCGACGGCGCCGGTCAGAAGGTGCAGGTCGAGTTTGTCTCGGCCAACCCGACCGGCCCGCTGCACGTGGGCCACGGTCGCGGCGCGGCGGTGGGCGACAGCCTGTGCCGCCTGTTCGAGGCCAACGGCTATGACGTCACGCGCGAGTTCTACTACAACGATGCCGGCGCCCAGATCGACAATCTGGCCCTGTCGGTAGCGGCGCGCATCAAGGACATTGAACCCAACGATCCGGCCTGGCCGGCCGATGGTTACCGCGGCGAGTACATTCAGGACGTGGCGCGGGCCTACATGCAGGGCGCCACCGTCACCGCCGACGACCGTCAGGTGACGGCCGCCGCCGACCCGGATGACATGGCCGCCATCCGCGCCTTTGCGGTGGCCTGGCTGCGCCACGAGCAGGATCTTGACCTCAAGGCCTTCGGCGTCGCGTTCGATGTCTTCTCGCTCGAATCGGCGCTCTACGAAAGCGGCCGGGTGGAAGACACCGTCGAGCGCCTGATCCAGGGCGGTCACACCTATGAGTCCGACGGCGCCCTGTGGCTCAGGACCACCGACTTCGGCGATGACAAGGACCGCGTGATGCGCAAGCGCGAGGGCGGCTACACCTACTTCCTGCCCGATGTCGCCTATCACCTGGACAAGTGGCAGCGCGGTTTCACCACCGTCATCAACGAGCAGGGCGCCGATCACCACTCCACCGTCACCCGCGTGCGCGCCGGCCTGCAGGCGCTCAATGCCGGCATCCCGCAGGGCTGGCCGGACTACGTGCTGCACCAGATGGTGCTGGTCACCCGCTCCGGGCAGGAGGTCAAGCTCTCCAAGCGCGCCGGCAGCTATGTCACCCTGCGCGATCTCATCGATGAGGTGGGTCGGGACGCCACGCGCTACTTCCTGGTGTCGCGCGCGGCGACCTCGCAGATGACCTTTGATATCGATCTGGCGCGCTCGCAGTCCAGCGACAACCCCGTCTATTACGCCCAGTACGCCCACGCGCGCGTGTGCAGCGTCGAGAAAAAGGCCAACGACCAGGGCCGGGCCTTTGACGCGGAACTGGCGCGGGCCTCGCTGCACCTGCTGGAAGACGCCCGCGAGCGCGATCTCATCAATCGCCTGAACAGCTGGCCCGAGACGGTCCGTCGCGCCGCCGGTCAGCGCGAGCCGCAGCAGATTGCGCTGTATCTGCAGGAGCTCGCCAGCGAATTCCATACCTGCTACAACGCCGTCAAGGTCATGGTCGAGGACGACAGCCTGCGCAACGCGCGCCTGGCGCTCGGTCTGGCCGTACGCCAGGTCATGCGCAACGGGCTTGATCTGCTGGGCGTGTCGGCCCCCCGGGAGATGTAAATGGCACAGCGCCAGAGCAAGCAGGCGCCCTCGAGCAAGGGCGCCACCTCACGCAACAAGGCAAAGCGTGGCACCAGCGGCGACGGCTTCCATATCCCTGGCTGGCTGTGGGGGCTGGTGGGTCTTGTCGCGGGCTTTGCCATCGCCCAGTATTTCCAGAGCGATGCCCCGTCACAGCGCGACCAGGTGGCCGCCGTGGTCACCAAAAAGCGCGCCGACACCGACGCTCAACAGCAGGAAGGCGACAGCGCACCGCAGCCCGCCGATGAGGGTCAGATGCCGACGTTCGAGTTCTACACCCTGCTGCCCGAATCGGAGGTGATCGCGCCGAACGTGGAGGACTACAGTTCGTCGCCGCGCCCCGGTACCGAAGGCGCGGTGCTGGAACAGCATGCCCGGCGCATTGCGGGCAGCAACGGCACCTCGTCGGTGAGCAACCCCGAGGGCGAGACGGCGGCGGCATCACAGCAGCAGAGTGCGCCAGCACGCAGCGCCGATGCCACGCCCGAGCGCTCGGACAGCGCCGGCAGCGAGGACGCCATTCAGCAGCTGGCATCCCGCCATGAATCTGCCGGCAACCGCCAGAGCGCGTCTGCCGGGCAGGAAGGCTCGGCCGGCAGCAACGCCGGCTCGGGCAGCGGTCCCAGCTATATGCTGCAGGCGGCGTCGTTCCAGTCACAAAGCGATGCCAACGCCATGGCCGGCAAGCTGCGTGATCTGGGCCTTGTCACCCAGGTCAGCCAGGTGCAGACGGCGGACAGCACCACCTGGTATCGCGTGCAGGCCGGCCCCTATCAGGATTCCGGCGAGCTTGCCCGCGCACGCGGGCTGATGCAGACCCGCGGCATCGACCCGATGCAGATTCAGCAGCGCTGACACCGGGGCGGCGCGGATCAGGGGCGTTCGTTGCCATGCAACGAACGCCCCTTTTTCATGTGCCGGATCGATTCCCCGGCCTCCGGTGATCGGCAGCGAAGACCGCCCGTGCCGGGCACGCCCTGCACACTTCAGACAATTTCCCTGCCGCCCATGGCTTGATTTGCGCCGCGAACGCCCGCATTTCAGGGGAAAGTTTTCACAACGCAGATCGTTTTTGCGCTTTTTGCATCGTCTGCGCGCAAGTCACCAGGTGCATGTCACCAACGCATTGGAGTAGCGCCGATGACCACGATTGTTTCCGTTCGCCGTGGCGAACAGGTCGCCCTGGCCGGCGACGGCCAGGTCTCGCTGGGCGATACGGTCATGAAGGGGAATGCCAGCAAGGTCCGCCGTTTTCACCGCGGCCAGGTACTGGCCGGCTTTGCCGGCGGCACGGCAGATGCCTTTACGCTGTTCGAGCGCTTTGAGGCGCAGCTGGAGAAGTATCAGGGCCATCTGACCAAGGCCGCCGTGGAGCTTGCCAAGGAGTGGCGCACCGACCGTGCCCTGCGCAAGCTGGAGGCGATGCTGGCCGTGGCCGATCGCAACGCTTCCCTGATCATCACCGGCACCGGCGATGTGCTGGAACCCGAACACGGCATCATCACCATCGGTTCGGGCGGTCAGTATGCCAACGCCGCGGCACGCGCCCTGCTGGACAATACCGACCTGTCAGCGCGTGACATCACCGAAAAGAGCCTCGCGATTGCGGCCGATATCTGTGTGTACACCAACCACAACGTGACGCTCGAATCACTGGACTGATCATGACCGAAACTTCCATATCCTCTCAAAACGCCAGCAGCAATCACATGACCCCGCGCGAGATCGTGCACGCGCTGGATCAATACATCATCGGCCAGGCCGAGGCCAAGCGCGCCGTGGCCATCGCGCTGCGCAACCGCTGGCGTCGCATGCAGCTCGATGACACGCTGCGCCCGGAGGTCACGCCCAAAAACATCCTGATGATCGGCCCGACCGGCGTGGGCAAGACCGAAATCGCCCGCCGCCTGGCCAAGCTGGCCAATGCGCCGTTTATCAAGATCGAGGCGACCAAGTTCACCGAGGTCGGCTATGTCGGGCGCGATGTCGAATCGATCATTCGTGACCTGGTGGAAGCCGCCATCAAGCTGGTGCGGGAGCAGGCCAAGTCGCAGGTCGGCCACAAGGCCGATGACGCTGCCGAAGAGCGCATCCTCGACGCCCTGCTGCCGCCCGCCCGCGGCAACGAGTACGACAGCGGCAAGAGCCGTGACAGCGCCACGCGTCAGACCTTTCGCAAGCAGCTGCGCGAGGGCAAGCTCGATGACAAGGAGATCGACATCGAGCTGTCGCCGGCCGGCCAGGGCATGGACTTTCAGGCCCCGCCCGGCATGGAAGACATGGCCAACCAGCTCTCCAGCATGTTTTCGAACATGGGCAAGCAGAACAAGGAGACACGCCGCCTCACCGTAAAGGAGGCGTTCAAGCTGGTGCGCGATGAAGAGGCCTCCAGGCTGGTCAACGATGACGATCTCAAGGCGCGGGCCATCGAGGCCGTCGAGCAAAACGGCATCGTGTTCCTCGACGAGATCGACAAGGTCGCCAAGCGCGCCGAATCCGGCAGCGGCGGCGATGTCTCCCGCGAAGGGGTGCAGCGTGACCTGCTGCCGCTGATCGAGGGGTCAACGGTGTCCACCAAGCACGGCATGGTGCATACCGATCACATCCTCTTCATCGCCTCGGGCGCGTTCCACCTCTCCAAGCCCTCGGATCTGATTCCGGAGCTGCAGGGGCGTCTGCCGATCCGCGTGGAGCTTTCGGCGCTGTCGCCGGATGAGTTCAAGCGCATCCTGACCGAGCCGTCCGCGTCGCTGACGCGCCAGTACGAGGCGCTGATGAAGACCGAAGGCCTGGACGTGCAGTTTACCGATGACGGCATCGAGCGCATCGCGCAGACCGCCTGGCAGGTCAACGAGGGCACCGAGAACATCGGCGCCCGTCGCCTGCACACGGTCATGGAGCGCCTGCTGGAAGAGGCGCTGTTTGACGGCAGCGACATGGAAGGCCCGCTGGTGATCGACGGCGCCTATGTCGACGAGCGGCTGGGGGAACTGGCCCGCGATGAGGATCTGTCGCGCTACATCCTCTGAGCATCTTTATCGTTTGACGCCAACAGCGTATCCTGGAGGGCGGCCCGAGCAACGGGCCGCCCGCTTTTTTGACATGATGGCGCCCGAGCGTTTGAAGCGCGCATCATCAAGTGTTGTCCAACATCATGGAGACGTCCCATGAGTGCTCCCATGCCCACCGGCGTTCACTATCATCAGCGCAGCCGCGAGCTGGCGCTGACCTATGACATCGACGGCGAGCAGCAAAGCTTTCGCCTCAGCGCCGAAATGCTCCGGGTGTATTCGCCGTCGGCCGAGGTGCGAGGCCACAGCCCGGAACAGGCCGTTTTGCAGACCGGCATGAAGTACGTCGGTCTGAAAAACATCACCCCGGTCGGCAACTACGCGCTCAAGCTGCATTTTGATGACGGCCATGACAGCGGGTTGTATACCTATGCCTATCTCTGGGAGATGATCGAAAACCGCGAGCTGTGGTGGGACGACTATCTTCACGAGCTCAAAAAGGCCAATGCCTCGCGCGAGCCGCTGGGCATACCGCTGCAGAGCCAGTGACCCGGTGCCCGTATGGCCGTCAGGACAAACGACGTCCTGAAAGCTACAATGGCTGTCGACAGGCGCCGCCTGCCCGACCGGATTGATGCCGTATCGGGTTGTGCAGGGCCGGCAGCGCCGCTGACGATACCAGAACACATGATTTGCAAACGCTGACAGGGGAACGCATGGACAAGCAGACAACGCACTTCGGCTATGAGGAAGTCCCTGTCGAGGAGAAGGCCGGCCGCGTCGAGCAGGTCTTCGATAGCGTGGCGCGCCGCTATGACGTCATGAACGATCTGATGTCAATGGGCGTTCATCGCTACTGGAAGCGCGTGGCGCTGGAGCGCTCCGGCGTACGCCGCGGTCATGCCGTACTGGACATCGCCGGCGGCACCGGCGACCTGACCGCCAAATTCGTGGAGCGGGTCGGCCCCACCGGCCGGGTGGTGCTGGCCGACATCAACGCCTCCATGCTGCAGGTCGGCCGCGATCGGCTGCTGGATCGCGGTATCGGTGCCCGGGTGGAGGTCGTGCAGGCCGATGCGCAGGCCCTGCCCTTCCCCGACAACACCTTCGACTGCATCACCATTGCCTTCGGCCTTCGCAATGTCACCGACAAGGATGCCGCACTCGCCTCCATGGCGCGCGTGCTCAAGCCGGGCGGACGACTGCTGATTCTCGAATTCTCGAAACCCGTCAATGCGGTCTTCGAGAAGGTCTATGATCAGTACTCCTTCCATGTTCTGCCCCGCATCGGCAAGTGGGTGGCCAACGATGCCGACTCCTATCGCTACCTGGCCGAATCGATCCGCATGCATCCCGATCAGCCCACGCTCAGGGCCATGATGGAAAATGCCGGACTCGAGCGCGTCGAGTACACCAACATGACCGGCGGTGTGGTCGCCCTGCACCGCGGTATCAAGTTCTGAACGTCCTGCGCGGGTGGTGCCTTTCATTTGGCAGCACCGGCCGGGCCGCTCTCCCGACAGGGTCAATGGCATGACACACGCGTACTTCATGACTTTTCGTCATTGCATACCTCGAGGGCAGTCCCGCTGATGTCCTTTCTAACCCCCGTACTGCTGGCCGGCATCGAAAAGAGCATCAATCGCCTGCTGGCACGCGACCCGGCGGCGCCGTCCCGTCTGGCGGCCATGGCCGGGCAGCGCCTGTTGCTGCGACTTGAATCCCCCCGGATTGAAGTGCTGGTCATCTTTCACATCCACGGTCTGACGCTGGCCTCGCTGCCCGAGGGCGAGGACCGGGATGCTGACACGACCATCGAAATCGATGCCGACACGCTGGGCGCCCTGCTGGGCGGTACGCCGATCCAGTCGCTCATGACCGACCACAAACTGGTCGTGCGCGGCCAGCTCGGGCTTTTGATGCAGGCGCGCGAACTACTGATGGATCTGGATGTCGACTGGGAGGGGGCCTTTGCCGAATGGTTCGGCGATGCCCCGGCCCACAGCCTGGCCACCGGGCTGCGTCGTCTGGGACACTTCGGCGTCCACTCATCAAGGAGTCTCGAGCAGGATCTGCGCGAGTATATCCTCGAAGAGGGCCAGTGGCTCGCCGGCCGCGCCCGCTTTGACGTGGCCCGCGAACATCTCACCGAACTCGAAATTGCGACGGACCGGCTGGAAGCCCGGCTTGAACGTCTCAACCGTCGTCTGCGAGGGCACCACTCTTGATGACGCTATGGCGCCTGATCCGTATTGCCTGGGTGGTGACCCGCTATCGGCTCGACAGTCTGATCCCTGCCGAGCGACTGCCGGGTTATGCCCGCTTCGTGATGGCCATTGCGCCCATCCGGCTGTTCCCGAAGGGGGACAAAACGCGCGGTGAGCGCCTGCGGCTGGCGCTGGAGGATCTGGGCCCCATTTTCATCAAGTTCGGACAGATGCTGTCGACCCGGCGCGATTTGATGCCGCCGGACATCGCCGTGGAGCTCAAGCGGCTGCAGGATCAGGTACCGCCCTTTCACAGCGACACGGCGCGCACGATCATCGAGGAGGAGCTGGGCGCCCCGGTCGGCGAGCTCTTTGACCACTTCGAACCCGAGTCGATGGCCTCGGCTTCCATTGCCCAGGTGCATGCCGCCCGTCTTCACAGCGGCGAAGAGGTCGTGGTCAAGGTTATCCGGCCCGGCATCGACAGCGTCATGCGCAACGACATGGCGCTTTTGTATACCTTTGCCCGGCTCCTTTTGAAGGTCTGGCCCGAAGCCCGTCGCCTGCGCCCGGTGGAAGTGGTCAAGGACTACGAGTCCACCCTCTTTGATGAGCTTGATCTGCAAAAGGAGGCGGCAAACACCTCCCAGCTCAAGCGCAATTTCCAGCACTCGCCGCTGTTGCATGTCCCGACCATTTACTGGCCGCTGACGCGCCGGCGCGTCATGACCCAGGAGCGGGTCACCGGCGTGCCGGTGGCCAATACCGACGCGCTGGAAGCCCAGGGGGTCGATATGCGCCTGCTGGCCGAGCGCGGCGTGGAAATCTTTTTCACCCAGGTGTTTCGCGACAACTTCTTCCACGCCGACATGCACCCGGGCAATATCTTTGTGGATATCAGCAATCCACAGGACCCCAGCTACATTGCCATCGACTGCGGCATCGTCGGCAGTCTGACCCGTGAAGACCAGGACTATCTGGCGCGCAATATCATCGCCTTCTTTCGTCAGGACTATTACGAAGTGGCCATGCTCCATATCGAGTCCGGCTGGGTGGGCGAGGATACCCGCGCCAACGAGTTTGCCGCCGCCATTCGCTCGGTCTGTGAGCCCATTCTTGAAAAGCCGCTCAAGGACATCTCCTTCGGTCAGGTGCTGATGGGGCTTTTCCAGACGGCGCAGCGCTTTCACATGGAGGTGCAGCCGCAGCTGGTCCTGTTGCAGAAAACGCTGCTCAACATCGAGGGCCTGGGGCGAACCCTGTATCCCGAGCTTGACCTGTGGCACACCGCCAAGCCCTTTCTGGAGCGCTGGATGCATGAGCGGGCCGGCCCCAAGGGGTTCTGGGAGGAGCTCAAGCGCCAGGCGCCGGATCTGGCCCAGCGCATCCCGCAGCTGCCGGTACTGGCCCACCAGGCCCTGTCCCAGGTCGAAAACGAGCGCAAGCATCGCGAGCAGCAGACAGCCGCCTTCGTAACCCTTCAAAACTCCTTTTCAGGGGTGCGCAAGGGAGCACGCCGGATCAGGATCGGACTGGTACTGATCGCGGGGGCGCTGGCCTGGCAGCCCATTTCCCAGTGGGCGATGCAGCAGCACTGGAGCATCCTGATCGCTGCCGGCATCGGCCTGGCCCTGGTGATCTGGCGCTGAGCGGTACCGATAACATCGACAGATTGCAGGCGGTGATGATATAAGCTCCCATCGTCCTGACACGCCCTGGCATGACACATCAGGAACCCATCTCAATGAGCACTATTCTCGATCAGCTCGATCAACGCCTCGCCGATCGGCGCCATGGCGACGCTGATACCTCCTACGTCGCCGGCCTGCACCAGCGCGGTCTCAACAAGATTCTGGAAAAGGTGGGCGAAGAAGCGGTCGAAACGATTCTGGCCGCCCGCGACGCCGAGCATGGCGATGACCGGGCCCGACAGGCCCTGATCAGCGAGACGGCCGATCTTTGGTTCCATTCGCTGGTCATGCTGTCCCACCTGGATCTGGACCATCAAAGCGTGCTTGACGAGCTGGCACGCCGCCAGGGCCTTTCAGGGCTCGAGGAAAAGGCATCACGCACCGACGGCTAACGTTTGGCCGTGTTGCCTGTCCTGACATTACAATGAGGGTGTTGCCGCAGGCAGCACCGGATCCATCAATGACCGTGTCCTGTCGGACACCACGGAGAAACGCCATGTTGGGTGGTATCAGTATCTGGCAGCTTCTGATCGTTCTGGGCATCATCATCCTGATTTTCGGAACCAAGAAGATTCGCAATCTGGGCGGCGATCTGGGCGGCGCCATCAAGGGCTTCAAGCAGGCCGTCAACGAGGATGACGAGACAACCAGCAAACCTCAGCAGCGCGTCAAGCACGACGAGACTCCGGGCCACGAGACTATCGATAGCCAGACGGATACGCGCGAAAAAGAAGACACCCGGAAATAATCCGTCATGTTCGATATCAGTTTTCCCGAGCTGATCGTGATCGGCGCCATCGCCCTGGTGGTGCTGGGTCCCGAGCGGCTGCCGACGGCAGCGCGCACGGCCGGTCTGTGGCTGGGAAAGATCAAGCGAACGGTCTCGAGCGTACAGCAGGAGATTACCTCCCAGCTCGAGACCGAAGAGCTGCAGCGCAAGATGAAAAGCCAGCAGGACCGCTTCGATCAGGGGCTGAAAAAGGCCCGGGATGATATCGAGAGTCTGGGGGATGACCCGTCTGCCAGCAGCCGAAAGCTCTCGGACAGGGCCCTTTCCGATGATCGCTCGGCGGCCCGACACAAGGAGACATCCGATGCCGAGTCGGCGTCGGATCGTCACGCGCCTGCCGCTGCCCCATCGACCGAGTCGGCGTCGGATCGTCACGCGCCTGCCGCTGCCCCATCGACCGAGCCGGCGCCGGATCGCCACGCCCATACGGCCGATCCATCCACCGCGCCGGCACCGGCCTCCGAGGCCGACTCTGACGAGCAGAAGACATCCGATACCGCAGCGTCCCGGACACCGCCATCGGACCGCCATGACAGGGATAACCACGATCGATGAGCCCACAGGACGATAATCAGTCGCAGACACCGCTGATCGATCACCTTATCGAGCTTCGTTCACGACTGCTGCGTGCCATGATCGTCATCGTGGTCGCGTTTGCAGCGCTGTACGCCTTTTCCAACCAGATCTATACCTTTGTGGCCGAGCCGCTCATGGCGCTTTTGCCGCCCGGCTCGCAGATGATCGCCACGGAAGTGGCCTCGCCCTTTCTGGCGCCCTTCAAGCTGACACTGATCGTGTCGCTGTTTCTGGCCATCCCCTTTGTGCTCTATCAGGCCTGGGCCTTTATCGCACCGGGCCTTTATGCGCATGAAAAAAAGCTGGCCCTGCCCATTCTGGGCTCGAGCGTGCTGCTGTTTTATGGCGGCGCGGCCTTTGCCTACTACGTGGTGTTTCCGCTGCTGTTCCAGTTTTTCACCACGGCAGGCCCGGCCAACGTGCAGGTCATGACCGACATCAATGCCTATCTGTCCTTTGTCCTCAAGCTGTTCATGGCATTCGGGCTGGCCTTCGAGATTCCGGTTGCCACCTTTTTGCTGGTGCTGACCGGGGCGACCACGGTCCAGGCGCTGTCGGCCAAGCGCCCCTATGTGGTCATTGCCTGCTTTATCGTGGGCATGATGCTCACCCCCCCCGATATCATCTCCCAGACGCTGCTGGCCGGCCCGATGTGGCTTTTGTTCGAGATCGGCATTCTCTTTGCCCGCATGATCCGGCGCCCGCGCGGCGGCCGTGACGATGTCGAGATGAATGACACCGGCAGCTGATGCCCGAGCCGCGTCTCAGCGCGGCTGCTCCATCAGCGTACTGATCCGCTCCACCAGCTTGAAAAGCCCCCGGGCAATCTCGGAGGGCCGCTTGCCCAGCAGCCAGCCGGGCGTGGTGAGCACGCGGTGCTCGAGATCCACCACGATCTCGCCAACGCCGGCACTCTTGTGCAGCCCGCCCATGGCGCTGACGGTACCGGACAGCGCCGCACTCTGCCCCAGCGTCACCGGGATGGCCTCTTCAAAGAGTCGCGGCACCAGCAGCGCCGCCATGCCGACCAGCGCAATGGGCTTGCGCGCGTCATGAAACTCGTGAAGCCGTGACACAAGCTGCTCGAGCACCTGCATGGAGGAGCCGCTGACGGCAAAATCGCTCAGCTGATTGATAGCGCCATGCCCGCCGGGAATGATGATGGCGCCAAATGCCGATGTTTCCAGACGGTCCAGCGGATAGATGCGCTCGTGCACCATGCGACACGACTCCACCATGGCGTGGCGGTGTTCATCGGCCGTGGGCTCGCCGCTGGTGTGATCGATCACATGATGCTGCGCCACATCCGGGGCGAAACAGCTCCACTCGATGCCCAGCTGATCCAGCCGCAAAAGCACCATCGTCAGTTCCTGCACATCGGTGCCATCCAGCCAGCCACATCCGGAAATCACGACTGCTACACGCTTTTTCATGCTGCTGCTCCCATGTGATACATGACATCCGCCTTCCGGGCAGACAGTGGCGACCGACGTCCCGTCCGGTCGTATTGAATGCGACGATCATCGTCACTGCTGCCGGAAAGGCCAGCTATTATTGTTATGGTCGTTCATGTCACTACCGCGTTGCAGGAGGTCTCTCGTGACCGCCCTTGCCTTGCGTCGTTTGCCGGCCCCCGCCTGCGCCGTGATGACGTTGCACGCCGCATGAGACGTGAACACACGCTGACGGGAGACGAGCCGATTCTGCCGGTATTCGTTCAGAAAGGCGATCGCTGTTGCGAGGCCGGCGCGCGAGCCGACCCTGTCGGGTCCTTCAACGGGACAGGCAAGCGTATCGGTGCCATTCGGGATGTATCCGAGGCAAAAGGAGTGATCAATAAGCGCCTCATGGCCTGCTCGGTCAGGCAGAACCGTCACTGTGATGGCCCCGGCCAACAGAGGTGAAGGGCTGCACAAGGCCGTCGTGGGTATCGCCGAAGGGGCTGAAGCGGTCATGATCATGCCGGGCCTGCCCTGCCCGGACGTACTGTATCGCGTCAGACGGATGCTGCGTGTCCCGACTTTCGTCTACCGACTCGGCAGTGCATACACCCTGCACCGGACCACCCCTGACAATGGCGGCTTGTCGGCTGCAGGAAGGGACGCGCATGATGGCATTGCGGCGCTGCTTCAGGCCAGCCGGTGCCGATGGCATCCCGATTCGGTGCGCCGGATGCACTGCGCAGGCGCCAAAGCAGCCTCGAGACTACTGTCATGAAACGGTCATGAGAGTTTCTCAAACTCGGGCATGCGGCCCTTGCGGAGTGTCGCACGCCATTTGCCGGAGAGATCTCGATGTCAGAAACACCTTCCAACGCTACCGAGGCCAACACCCCGGCCGACAATGACGCTACCCCGGCACTGAGAATCAACCATACCCATGCCGGCATTCGCGCCCGGGCCGCCGCCAATGCCGAGCGCAGCCTCGATGACGCCGGGCTCTATTTCAACCGTGAGCTCTCGACGCTGCGCTTTCACATTCGCGTGCTGGAGCAGGCGCTGGACGAGACGCATCCGCTGTTGGAGCGGCTGATGTTTCTGCTGATCTTCTCGTCCAACCTGGATGAGTTTTTCGAGATTCGCGTCGCCGGCCTCAAGCGCCGCATCGCCTACGGCAATGAAGAAACCGGTATCGATGGCCACTCGACGTCCAGCATCTTCCATCAGCTGGCCACGACCGCCCATGAGCAGGTCGAGCGTCAGTATCACATTCTCAATACCCAACTGATTCCGGCGCTCGCCGACCAGGGCATTCACTTTCTGCGCCGCCATGTCTGGAACAAGGCGCAGCGAGAGTGGGTCAGCGCCTACTTCGATGACGAGATCATGCCCGTGATCAGTCCGATCGGGCTGGACCCGTCACATCCCTTTCCGCGACTGGTCAACAAGAGCCTCAACTTCATCGTCGAGCTGGAAGGACGCGATGCCTTCGGCCGCGAAGGCGGCATGGCCATCATCCCGGCGCCCCGCTCCCTGCCCCGCCTGATCAGGCTGCCCCGGGAGCTGGAACGCGAGGGCTGCCAGGAGTATGTCTTTCTCTCCTCGATGATTCATGCCCACGCCGAACAACTGTTTCCCGGCATGACCATGCGCGGCTGCTATCAGTTTCGCCTGACCCGTAACGCCGACCTGTCGGTGGACACCGAGGATGTGTCGGACCTGGCCACGGCACTCAAGAGCGAGCTGCTGGCCAGGCGCTACGGGGACGGCGTACGTCTCGAGATGGCCAACAACTGCCCGACGCACCTGAGCGACTTTCTGCTCCGACAGTTCAAGCTCGAGCATGAAGATCTCTATCTGGTGGATGGTCCGGTCAACCTGAGCCGGCTGATGGCCATGATCGGTGACAGCGAGCGGTTTGACCTGCGCTACACGCCGTTCGCGCCGGGGGTACCAAAGGCACTGCGCAAGGACGAGAGCCTTTTCAATCTGGTGGGGCGCCAGGACATCCTGCTGCTGCACCCCTGGGAGTCGTTTGGCGTGATCGAGAACTGGCTGTCCGAGGCCGCCCACGACCCCGCCGTACTGGCCATCAAGCAGACGCTCTATCGTACCGGCGCGGACTCCGGCGTGGTCAGCGCGCTGGTCGATGCCGCGCGCAGCGGCAAGGAAGTCACCGTGGTGATCGAGCTGCGCGCCCGCTTTGACGAGGCCGACAATATCGCACTTGCCTCCCGGCTTCAGGAGGCCGGGGCCAACGTGATCTACGGCGTCATGGCCTACAAGACCCATGCCAAGATGCTGCATATCGTGCGCCGCGAGGCCGGACGCATTCGCCACTACGCCCACATGGGCACCGGCAACTATCACTCAAAGACGGCGAAGCTCTATACCGACTACAGCCTGCTGACGGCCCGCGAAACCCTGTGTGAGGACGTCCATCATGTCTTTCAGCAGCTCTCCGGCATGGGCGAACCGCGCCACACCGAACATTTGCTGCATGCGCCCTTCACGCTGCACAAGCGCCTGGTCGAGCTGATCGACCGGGAAGCAGGCCACGCCCGCAAGGGACACAAGGCCACGCTGACCATCAAGTGCAACTCCCTGACGGAACCCAAATTGATTCAGGCGCTGTATCGCGCCTCCCAGGCCGGCGTTATCTGTCAGCTGATCATCCGGGGCACCTGCTGCCTGCGCCCGGGCATCCCCGGGGTCTCCGACAACATTACGGTGCGTTCGGTGGTGGGCCGCTTTCTGGAACATACCCGGGTCTTTCATTTTCACAACGCCGGCAAACCCGAGGTCTGGTGCTCCAGCGCCGACTTCATGGAGCGCAACATGTTTCAGCGTGTGGAAACCTGCTTTCCCCTGCTGGACAAGAAGATCGCCCAACGGGTCAGGAAGGATCTGGATACCTACATGCTGGACAACTGCCAGAGCTGGACGCTGCAGTCGGACGGCCACTATGAGAAGCGTTGTCCGGGCAACAATGAAGCCGCCATCAGCGCGCAGGAGACTCTTCTGTACGCCTACGCCGTACAGCCCTGAATCGGATAGATGGATTGCTCGCGACTGCACTGACTGAAAGACCCATGAAAAAGTCCGGGCACCTGATGTGTCCGGACTTTTTGTTTTCCTTTCAGCATGCCATCGTCGCGGCCGATGCCATGGTGTCAGACACCAATCATGCCGCCGTCGCGTTTCTGGATCACCACCGTCGATGAACGCGGACGCACCTGCCCTGACGCTACCTGCGTGGCATCATCGGTATTGGTCGCCGGCCAGTTGGCCGGATGCTGAATATTGATAAACAGCGCCGTCCGATCAGGTGTGGCAAAGATGCCGGTGACTTCGGCCTCATCGGGGCCGATGGCGAAACGCTTGAGCTGTGCCTGGTTCCGGACATTGATGGCAGGGTAGTCATCACCTCCCATCGCCCCCGGCACGACGGCCAGCACCTGATCGTTGGTGATTTCGGCCACTGCATTGTCACGCCCCTTGTCCAGACCGTTGTCTGTTTCGATCCAGAGAATGCCCTCGCCGTTGTCACGCTCGTCAAACCAGAGGCCATCGGGGCTGGCAAAAGCGTTAACATCGGTCAGTCCTGAAAGATTGCTGTCGGCATCACTGGCGCTACCGCCAAAGACGAAAGGCTCCCAGCGCATGCGGGTCGGGTCGTCACTGTTCTCCTGCCAGCGAATGATATGCCCATAGGTATTATCCGGGCGCGGATTGGCGGCATCGACCGGCGCAGTGGCATAGCCGCTGCCCATGGCGGCAACGTGATCGCCATGACCGGTGACGCCTGGTTCACTTTCTGCGTCAGTGCGTTTCGAGTTGTTGGTCAGCGTCATGTACACCATGCCCGAATGCGGATCGACCGTCCCCCATTCGGGGCGATCCATGGGCGTGGCGCCCATCATGTCGGCCGCGTCGCAGGTATTGATGATAATGCCGGCCTGATCCTCGAAAAGCTCCCCCAGCCGACGCCCCTTGTGCTCCCCGCGGGGGATGATGGCGTCCACGGTCAGCGGCAGCCACTCCCCTGTTCCATCGGCATCAAACCGGGCCACATACAGCGTGCCGTCATCCAGATAGCTGGCGCCTATCGCCTGGCGGTCATAGACTTCGCCCGGGCGGTTGGCATCGCTTTGCTGCCAGCGTTTTGTCGTCACGAACTTGTAGATGTATTCGTTGCGGCTGTCGTGGCCGGTATAGAAGGTCAGCGGCATACCTTCGACCACACGACCGGGCCAACACCCCTCGTGACGAAAACGCCCCAGCGCCGTGCGCTTGTAAACGACACTGTCAGCATCGTAGGGATCAACTTCCACGATGTAGCCAAAGCCACGGGCCTCGTTGCGGTAATCCTGCGCGGGATTGTCACCTTGCGGGGTATTGTCGAAACGGCTGAACTCGCCCTGCTCGCCGGCGTCGGCACTTTCCCAGCCGTAGCGGCCCCGCTCACCGTTGATGCCCAGACGGGCCTGATCGGGCGTCAGCTCACCCCGGTTGATAAATACCTCGGGCCAGTTTTCTTCACAGGTCAGGTAGGTGCCCCAGGGGGTATGGCCACAGGCGCAATTGTTATTGGTACCGCGAACGTGCGTCCCTTCGGGGGACCAGGCAGTGACTACCCATGAGGTGCCACGAACGGGGCCGGCAAGCGCCATGGGTGTCGCCGACGTAATACGACGGTTGCGGGCATCACCGGCAACAACTGTCCAGTGCCCCTGATCATCGCGCCGCAGACGGACAACCGCCACGCCATGGGCATTGATCTCGGTACGCACCTCGTCAGCCGGACGAGCGCCTTCATCATTGTTGGTCGGGCCATTCCGGGGCGCCCAGAGGGCTTTCTGATCGATATATTCGTGATTGATGGCCAGCAGGAAATCACGCGAGGCGTGTCTTGTGTCCAGCGGGAAGTGGTACATGCCATCGTGATGCATCCCCATGGCACGTGCCTGAAAGGCCGGTGTGACGCGCATGTCCGGTTGCCAGCCGGCAGCGCCACTATCCAGCGGTGTTCCCCATGGGGCCAGGACCTGAGCGGTATATCCCTCAGGGACCACGATGGCATCCGTCATGCTGCCGGGCAGCGATTCAAACCCCAGGGTGAGCCGACGTTCCGTCTCGGCACCGGCCCGGCGAATGGCAGCGCTCAGGCCGAAATCGGTCAACAAGGTGGCGGCGGCCAGCCCCAGACTGCCCTGCAACATGCGACGACGCGACAGGTAGCGCGTCAGCACGGATGAGAAAGGACGATTACCGCTATCGTTGTGGTTGTCATGATTTTCAATTTCCTGGCTCATGTCATCGTCTCTCGAGGGCTTGATCGATGGCCGAGATTACGACGATATCATGACAGGTGTTTGACATTTTCAGGATCCGGGGCGGCTACGGCGCCGTCCCGGTCCTGAACGATTCAGATAGGCTGTGCGGCCAGACGCTGCGCCGCCAGACGCAGATGGTGTTCGCTGTCCGTCCAGCCCAGGCAGCCATCGGTCACGGAGACGCCGTAACGCAGCGACCCGCCCAGGGCCTGTTTGCCCGCTTCCAGATGACTTTCCAGCATCACGCCGACCAGTGATGACGCCCCCGCCAGACGCTGGCGAATGACCTCGTCGAGCACCAGCGGCTGTCGGGCAGGGTCCTTGCTGCTGTTGGCATGAGAGCAGTCCACCATGATGGCACTCGACACGCCGGCCTTTCTCAGGGCCTCGCTCGCGTTTTCCACGCTTTGCGCGTCAAAGTTGGGGCCGTGATGGCCGCCACGCAGTACGAGATGGGTATGGGGGTTGCCGCTGGAGTGCAACAGCGCCGGGCAGCCGTTGTCGTCGAAGCCCGGGTAGCGGTGGCCGTGGCGGCTGGCACCCATGGCGTCGATGGCGACCTGAATGCCGCCATCGGTGCCGTTCTTGAAGCCCGTGGGCATGGGCAGCGCACTGACCATTTCACGGTGGATCTGTGACTCGGTGGTACGCGCCCCGACCGCTGCCCAGCTGATGAGATCATCCATGTAGGCGCTCAGCATGGGCTGCAGCAGTTCGCAGGCGATCGGCATGCCCAGTTCGGTGATGTCGCGCATCAGCCGGCGCGTACTGGCAAGCCCTTCGGCCATGTTGTCGCTGCCATCAAGATGCGGATCATACACCAGCCCCTTCCAGCCCACCGTCGTACGCGGCTTTTCGACATAGACCCGCATGACCAGCAGCATGCTGTCGGCCACTTCGTCGGCAAGCTGCTTCAGCCGCCGGGCATAGTCCAGCGCGCTGTCGCGGTCATGAATGGAGCAGGGTCCCATTACGACCAGCAGGCGCGAATCCCGCCCGTCGAGAATGTCCCGGATGGCCTGACGATGCCCGGCGATCTGCGCTTCCCGTGCAGGCTCGAGTGCAATGGCGTCCTTGAGCGCGCCCGGCGTGGGCAGGGGCTGGGCGACGCCCGGGCCGCCGACATGGTCGGATTCGACGGTAGAGACCGGGGAGAGTTCGGCGGTATTGAGTGAGGCGTTCATGGCGTCTTTCGATCCTTTAACAGCGTAACAAGGGGGCGTGGGGAGCGCCCTGTGTCAGCACACCGGCGGCCAGCGCTCGGTACGCCGCCAGCGTGTGGCTGAATCGCCAGTCAAGAATCGGGTAGCGGTAGGTCATGGTCATGTTGCTCTCCTGATGGCTGCCGGATCATCTGCCGGTTGCATGAAACATAAAAAACCCCCGGTGGCATGCTGCCGACCGGGGGTTTCATGGGTGGGCAGCACGGTAGACACCGGCACGCCCTGACAGATCAGGCGTGCCTGTCTCTAAACCAATAGCCCACTGGATAACCGACCTCGTTCAACGCACGCGACGACACCGCCGGCGCCTTTCGCGCCAGCGGTGTCGTCGTGTCATTGACCGGAAGATGCGTCATGCCGGGTTATCCTGATTGAATCCGCTGGTTCACTGCTTCGAGGGTCAGCGCCCCCGTGATCGATCATTCGAGGTTAGCACGGCCGGCTCAGATGAGAAACTCCCTCAGAATAAACAGTGCCGGCAGGGCCGCCGCCAGCGATATCGCCACCACACCTGCCACAATGCCGACCAGCAATGCCCGATCCTTCAGTAGCGTCGACGCCGATGTCATGATGGTCACCTGTTACGGTTGTTGGCACAGTACGGTACCCGGATATCGTGGTTGTTGCCCGGCGACGCGGTCGCCGCCATCAGTTCACTTCACATGACGCCCGCCGTCAACCGGCAATATGGCCCCTGTGACGAAAGCACTATCGAGGAGATAGCGCACGCTCTGCCAGATCACCCGCGGGCCCGGAACGGCCGGCAGCGCCGATCGACTGTTGAGATGCACCAGATAGTCATCGCCATCGTCGGCATTGAGCATGATGCCGGCCGGCGCAATGGCATTGACCTTGATGTCGGGGGCGAAGCGCCCGGCCATCGACAGGGTCAGATTCTCGAGACCGGCCTTGGTGGCCGCATAGGCCATGTGTTTTCTGGAGCCATGAGAGGCGCTGTAGTCCGTGATATGGATGATATCGCGCATCGGCTCGGGGCAGGCCGTCAGCAGCTCATGAGCGTGCAGATTGATGAGATACGGCGCCTGCATGTGGACCTGAAACATCAGGGCGAAATCCTCGCCGCACGAGGCGCCATCGTCATCCTGCTGCCAGTGCGAGGCGTTGTGGATAATGGCCCGGAGCGCGCCGGTCCGTGCCTTCAGCCGGTCAATGAACGCCAGAATGGCCGCCTCGCTGGAGAAATCGGCATACAGCGCCGTGATGCCCCGGGCGCGCAGCGCCTCGATGGCCGGCCGCTCCCGCCGATAGGTGATGATGACCGGATGGCCATCATCATGAAGCCGTTCGGCACAGTAGCGGCCCAGTCGCTGACCGCCGCCGGTGATCAGTATGGGCGCCTGACTCATGATCCGTCGCCCTGCCCCTGTCCCTGCGTTCGGGGCGCATAGCTGAAGACATCGGAAAAGAGGCGTTTGGCCATCGGCTCGATCCGGGCCAGCGTGTCCACCACGGCATAGACCATGCCGGGCGAACCGGCAATGAAGATGCTCGCCTCGTCGGCGCGCTGAACGCGATCGTGCAGGGCGTTGTCGATGCGCTCGACCACGCCGTCGAAATCCTCTTCTCCCGGCAGCTCGATGACCGGCGTAAAGCTGAAGTGGTCATGCTGGTCGGCCCAGAGGCGTGCCTGCGACTCCATGTAGAGCTCGCTGCGCGAGCGCGCCGCCCACCAGAGATGGATGGGACGTTCGGGATGCAGCGCCAGCGAAGCCTCGATGATGGACTTCATCTGGGCAAAGCCGGTACCGGCGGCGATCAACAGCAGCGGCCGCGGGTCATCGAGTTCCAGCACGGACTCGCCGCCGCCCAGCGATACCTCGATATCGGCACCGACATGAAGCATCTCGAACAGGGCCCGGGAATTCTCGCTTCCCGCCATATACTGGATGTGCAGCTCCAGAATGCCATCACCGTTGGGCGCATTGGCAATCGAAAACGGCAGATGATGGCCCTGTACCGAAAGCGTCAGATACTGCCCCGGGGCAAACAGGATCCGTTGCGGGTCGCCACGCAGAAAAAGGCGATAGACATCGGCCGATAGCGTTTCCATGGTCTCGACCCTGCAGGTCAACGTCCTGGCAGACATGGTGCTTCCTTCAATCGATAGAAATGCAGCAGTGCATTGTGTCAGTAACTCCCGAGCCCTCGATCGCTCAGGTATTGATGCCGTAGCTGTCCCAGCGCTCGTCCACCCGCGCCTTGATCTCATCGCTCATCACGATGGGCGTGCCCCACTCGCGCTGGGTCTCGCCCGGCCACTTGGTGGTCGCATCCAGCCCCATCTTGGAGCCCAGCCCGCTGACCGGCGAGGCAAAATCGAGATAGTCGATCGGCGTATTGTCCACCATGACCGTATCGCGGGAGGGGTCCATGCGCGTCGTGATGGCCCAGATCACGTCCTTCCAGTCGCGCGTATTGACGTCATCATCCACCACGATCACGAACTTGGTGTACATGAACTGGCGCAGAAAGCTCCAGACCCCCATCATCACCCGCTTGGCATGCCCCTGATACTGCTTTTTCATCGACACGACGGCCAGACGATAGGAGCACCCCTCGGGCGGCAGATAGAAGTCCACGATCTCGGGAAACTGGCGGCGCAGAATGGGCACAAAGACCTCATTGAGGGCCACGCCCAGTACGGCCGGTTCATCCGGCGGACGCCCGGTATAGGTGGAATGATAGATGGGATCGCGCCGATGGGTCATGCGCTCGACGGTAAAGACCGGGAAGGTATCGACTTCATTGTAGTAGCCGGTGTGATCACCGAAGGGACCTTCCTGCGCCATGTCGTCAGGATAGATATGACCTTCCAGCACGATTTCGGCACTGGCCGGTACGCTGAGATCAGCGTGGTGACACTTGACCAGCTCGGTTTTTGAACCGCGCAGGAGCCCGGCGAAGGCATACTCGGACAGCGTATCGGGCACCGGGGTGACCGCCCCCAGAATGGTGGCCGGATCGGCGCCCAGCGCCACTGCCACGGGGAAGGGCTCACCCGGGTGCGCCTGCTGCCAGTCACGAAAATCCAGCGCGCCGCCGCGATGGGAGAGCCAGCGCATGATCAGGCGGTTTTTCGACAGCTTCTGCTGGCGATAGATGCCCAGGTTCTGGCGCTCCTTGTGCGGCCCCTTCGTAATGACCAGCGGCCAGGTGACCAGCGGCGCGGCATCGCCCGGCCAGCAGTGCTGAATGGGAATGGCATCGAGATCGACATCGTCGCCTTCCAGCACAACCTCCTGACAGGCAGCCTTTTTGACATATCGGGGCCCCATGCTCATGACCTGCTTGAAGATGGGCACCTTCTGCCAGGCATCGCGAAACCCCTTCGGCGGCTCGGGCTCCTTCAGAAAGGAGAGCAGCTCCCCCACCTCACGCAGGGCGCCCACACTGTCCTGGCCCATGCCCAGCGCCACCCGGCGCGGTGTGCCAAACAGGTTGGCCAGCACCGGCATGCGGCTGCCGCGCACGTTCTCGAACAGCAGGGCCGGCCCTTCATCGCGCAGCACGCGATCACATATCTCGGTCATTTCCAGATGGGGGTCCACTTCCGCCGTCACGCGCTTGAGCTCCCCCATCTTCTCGAGCTCCTGGATAAACTCCCGCAGATCGCGATACTTCATGCCGGTCCTTCCCGTAATAAAGCAAAGGGGCAGCATAGCATGCTGCCCCTTTCATGCAGGCGCCCCGAGAGGCGCCTCTCAAATCCAGAAAGCGTGTTAGCGACGTTTCATGGCCTCGAAGAATTCCAGATTGGTCTTGGTATCCTTCAGCCGGTCGATCAGAAACTCGGTGGCCGCCACGTCTTCCATCGGATTGAGCAGCTTGCGCAGGATCCACATGCGCTGCATTTCATCCTCGGAGGCGATCAGGTCTTCACGACGCGTGCCGGAGCGGCGGATGTTGAGCGCCGGATAGACGCGCTTCTCGGCCAGCTTGCGGTCCAGATGCGCTTCCATGTTGCCGGTCCCCTTGAACTCCTCGAAGATGACTTCGTCCATCTTGGAGCCGGTATCCACCAGCGCCGTGGCCAGAATGGTCAGGCTGCCGCCCTCTTCGATGTTACGCGCGGCACCGAAAAAGCGCTTGGGCTTTTCAAGGGCGTGGGCATCCACACCGCCGGTCAGCACCTTGCCGGACGACGGCACCACGGTGTTGTAGGCGCGCGCCAGTCGGGTAATGGAGTCCAGCAGGATCACCACGTCCTTTTTGTGCTCGACCAGGCGCTTGGCCTTCTCGATCACCATCTCGGCAACCTGGACGTGTCGCGCCGGCGGCTCATCAAAGGTGGAAGCCACGACTTCGCCGCGCACGGTACGCGACATCTCGGTCACCTCCTCCGGACGCTCATCGATAAGCAGCACGATCAGATGACATTCGGGATTGTTGCGGGTGATCGAGTTGGCGATGTTTTGCAGCATCATCGTCTTGCCCGCCTTGGGCGGCGAGACGATCAGGCCGCGCTGGCCCTTGCCGATCGGGGAGGTCAGGTCAATGACGCGCGAGGTAATGTCCTCGGTGGCGCCGTTGCCGATCTCCATGACCAGACGCTCCTGGGGAAACAGCGGCGTCAGGTTTTCAAACAGGATCTTGTGCTTGGCGTTTTCGGGTCGATCAAAGTTAATCTGATTGACCTTCAAAAGCGCGAAATAGCGCTCGCCTTCCTTGGGCGGCCGAATCTTGCCGGCGATCGAATCGCCCTTGCGAAGATTGAAGCGGCGAATCTGCGAGGGCGAGACATAGATGTCATCGGGGCCGGCCAGATAGGAGGAGTCGGCACTGCGCAGGAATCCAAAGCCATCCTGAAGGATTTCGAGTACGCCATCGCCATAAATGTCCTCACCGCTTTTGGCGTGCTTTTTGAGGATGGCGAAAATGATGTCCTGCTTGCGCGAACGAGCCAGGTTGTCGATGCCCATTTCCTGGGCAACTTCCAATAGCTCGGGAACAGTCTTTTGCTTGAGTTCGGTTAGATTCATCGGCTTGATTCGGAAATCGCTTTAATCAGCATGGCTGTAAGAGATGCGGCCGGGACAGGGAACGGTATCCTGAATACCGCCTGAATTGTCATCAGAGCCCGCGGGGTCTCGACGCCTGATGGTTATTGAAACCCCGGCAGTGGAGATAAACCCGAAAAGCGCCTCGTTCGAAGGAAAGAAGTAATATGACGGTAAACCCCGAGTTCAGCACCGAAAGCTTCAGGATCCGTTCGTCTGCTTGAGAAATGGCGTGGCAGACTGGGAGAAAAGCGGTATGACCCTGATGGCCCGCTCGGCGGCTGGAATACAGCTGAAATCAGGCGAACGCACCGATGTTAGACAACGCTGATCACTGACGCAAGCCCTTTTGTCGCATCAAAAACCGCCTCATTGGGGCATTATCGACCAAAGCAGCATTTAAAGATGCTCATCAAGCAGTTGCTGCAACTGTTCGCGGGAAAGTGCCCCAACGCGCGTGGTCTCGAGCGTGCCGTCAATGAACAGGCACAGCGTCGGCACGCCGCGGGCGCCAAGGCGCACTGCCAGTGCCGGCGAAGCGTTGATGTCGACATGATAGACCCTGACCCGGTCGGCGTAATGCCCGGCCACCTCCTCAAGCACCGGCATCAGCGTACGACAGGGACGACACCAGTCGGCGGTCAGCACCACCAGTGCCGGCTCGTGCCGATCGGCGACCTCCTGGTCGAAACGGCTGTCGTCCAGCCCGATGATACTGTTCATGTCCCCTTCCCCCTTCGATGTGGTGTCACCACCTGCCTGTCAGATCCGCCTGCCCGCTCGAGCCATTGACATGATATCAGCCCCGCACCACTCTTTGGCGAACCGATACCTGACCGGATGGGCCTGATGCGCGAGGCCCGAAAGGGCAGCAACGCCATGGATACAGGCTCATGACGCATTCTCAGACACTACCTTCTTCCGTTCCCCTGCGCCTGGCCGCCGTGGATCTGGGGTCCAACAGCTTCCACCTTTTAATCGTCGATGCCGACAACGGCCACTTTACCGAACTTGAAAAGTGCAGCCGGAAGGTCCAGCTGGCCGCCGGACTCGATGACCAGGGCCGGCTTGACGATACCGTCATGAAGCGGGCACTCGAATGCCTGGAGGCGTTCGGCACCCTCATCGATGAACACCGGGTCGACCGGCTGCGGGTCGTGGGGACCAACGCCCTGCGCTCGGCGGCCAACAGCCTCGACTTCGTGATTCGCGCCGAGCAGTGTCTCGGTCAGCGCATCGAGACCATCTCGGGGCGTGAAGAAGCCCGACTGATCTATCAGGGCGCCTCGACCGCCTGGCAGGACGATACCGCCAACTGCCTGGTGACCGATATCGGTGGCGGTTCAACCGAGCTGATCGTCGGTGTCGGCACTCGCTCCTTGGCGCTGGAAAGCCTGGAAATGGGCTGTGTGGCCTACACGCGCCGCTTTTTCGACAGCGGCGAGATTAATGAGGCGACCATGCAGGCAGCCGAGCAGGCCGCCCTGCTGGAACTGGCCAACATCACCACGCACTACCGCCGTCTGGGCTGGCAGCGGGCCATCGGCTCCTCCGGCACCATCAAGGCTGCGGCTGCCACGATCAGAGCGATCCATCCGAGCCTCAAAAAGGGCGAGATCACGCGCGAAGGCCTGGTCGAGCTGCGTCATAAACTGATCGAGCTGGGCCATCTGGACCATGTCAGCATGGCGGGGCTCAAGAGCAACCGCGCCCGGGTCTTTCCGGCCGGCGTGGCCATCCTGAACGCCATCTTTCAGGCGCTGGATCTGACGCGGATGCAGCATACCAGCGGCGCCCTGCGTGACGGGGTACTGCTGGATCTGCTGTCACGCGATACCCGAAACGACGTGCGCTACACCACCCTGGGCGACATGCAGCGCCAGTATCAGGTCGATACCGCGCATGCCGATTACGTCGCCACCACCGCTCTGGCGCTGTTCGATCACATTGCCACCGCCCGGGCGCTGGACGACGAGGCCCGGCAGCTGCTGGAGCAGGCGGCCATGATGCATGAGATCGGCCTGGGCATTGCCCATAACCGCTACCATCAGCACGGCAGCTATCTGCTGGCCAACAGTGACATGCCGGGCTTTTCGCTGCCCGACCAGCTCACCCTGGCCTGGCTGGTACAGGCGCACCGCCGCCAGTTCCCCGAACCGCCGCCGGAACACCGGGCGACGCTGCCCTCGGATACGCTGGTCTGGCTGGCGCGTCTGTTGCGCCTGGCCGTGGTGCTCTGTCGCGCGCGCGATGTGTCCAATGACTGGCAGCCGGCGCTGCACGCCGCCGACGACAGCCTGACGCTGGGCTTCCCGCAGACGATACCCGATCTGCTGCGTCAGGACCTGGCGCTGGAGCAGCAGTGGCAGCAGCGGGCAGGGCTGGCGCTAGCGATCAACGCCCCCTGAGTCGTCATGACGCCCTGTCAGCCTCCAGCCATCGGCTGCCAGCCGCAGCGGCCCCAGCACGCCCACCGGCGTATCGCCGTGCCACACGACCATGATCCGGTCGCGCTGCCACGGCGGGATGGCATGCTCCTGCAATAGCTTTTTGAGCGGGCGCTGCTGCCCGTTCAACCGCAGCGTCTCGCCGCCGGCGCGGGGCGCCAGTCTCAGCGCCACCCCACCGCCCGCCTGCGGCCCCAGCCGATCCGCAAGCGTGCCCAGCGGCGTATCGATCGGCGTGACCCCGTCCCAGTCAAGCGCCCGGTCCGGCGCCGGTACCACGGTATCGTCCGGCGCCAGCAGAAACAGCGTTTCACGCCAGAGACGCGCCCGGCCGCCGGGCCAGTCAATCTGCACCTGACGATCGACACCGGCATCGGCGAGCTGATCCAGCAGGGTCTCCAGCCGCCCGCGCGGCGGCGGGGTCAGCGCCAGAAGCGCCAGCGCCGTATGGATGACCAGCCGCTGTCTTGGTCGGCTCAGTGCACACAGCGGTGCGCGCGGCAGGCGCTCGGGCGCATCGCCCAGCGCGGCCAGATCGATCGCCGCCAGCGCCTGCAACAGCTCATCCGCCTCGCGCAGATAGTCGGCGCTGCGCGCCATCTGCTCGACGGCGGCCGGCCAGCGCTCGGTCAGGGGCGTCATGACACGGTGGCGCAGATAGTTGCGGTCCTGCTGATCATCCTCGTTGGTGGGGTCGTCACACCAGGCAAGGGAGGTACCGGCCAGACAGGCATCGATCTCTTCGCGCGCGGCCGCCAGCAGCGGCCGTTCCAGCCAGCCCGCCCCCAGCGCCCGGCGTGCCGGCATGCCGGCCAGCCCGCGTACGCCGCTGCCCCGCGTCAGGCGATACAGCAGCGTTTCGGCCTGATCCGCGCGGTGATGCGCCATCCACAGGGTGTCACCGGGCGCCAGCAGCGCCTCGAACACGCCGTAGCGGGCCCGACGTGCCCCGGCTTCAAGGCCGTCATGCCGCCCGGGCGTAACCCGCTCGACATGCAGGGCAACATCCAGCTGCTCGCAGGCACGCTGCGCCGTCGCCGCGAAGGTATCGGCCGCCGGCTGCAGCCCGTGATGAACATGAACGGCGCGCAGGGTCAGATCGGGATAGTGTCGAATCGCCCGCGCGGCCAACAGCACAAGGCAGCTGCTGTCACGACCGCCCGACAGCGCGACCCAAAGCGTGGATGCCGGCGCGCGCGCATGCAGCGCCGCCATGGCCTGATCGATACGAGCCTCGAGCGTTGGCGTCATGGCCGGGCACTCCATGATAATCGGGTATTGCCGGCAGATGTGACCGGGTCACCATCAAAAACGGGAAGGCAGTGCCTTCCCGTCTTGCGTGACCGGCTGTCTGCCGCTGCGTGGCTCAGTCGAGCGCGCCGTAGCTCATCAGGCGCTCGTAGCGACGCTCCAGCAGCGACTGGGTATCCATGGCCTGTAGTACATCCAGCTGATGCAGCAGGGAGGTCCTGAGACGCCGTCCCATGTCGGACACGTGACGGTGCGCGCCGCCCAGCGGCTCCTCGATCAGCTCATCCACGAACCCGAGCTCCTTGAGCCGGGTGGCCGTGATGCCCATGGCCTGAGCGGCATCCGAGGCCCGATCGGAGCTCTTCCACAGTATCGAGGCGCACCCTTCCGGCGAGATGACCGAATAGGTGGAAAACTGCAGCATGGCGAGCGAATCACACACGCCGATCGCCAGGGCGCCACCGGAGCCGCCCTCGCCGATCACGGTCGAGATGATGGGCGTTTTCAGCCGCGACATGACCGCCAGATTGCGGGCGATGGCCTCGCTCTGGCCGCGCTCCTCGGCATCGATCCCCGGATAGGCCCCCGGGGTGTCGATAAAGGTCAGAATCGGCATGCGAAACCGCTCGGCCATCTCCATCAGGCGACAGGCCTTGCGATAGCCTTCCGGACGCGGCATGCCGAAGTTGCGGCGTACCTTGTCCTTGACCGTGCGACCCTTCTGATGCCCGATGACCATGACCGGGCGATCATCCAGACGCGCCACGCCGCCAACCAGGGCGGCATCATCGGCGAAGCTCCGATCGCCGTGGAGCTCGTCGAATTCGGTAAAGATTTCGTCAAGATAGTCCAGCGTATAGGGGCGCTGGGGGTGACGGGACAGCTGGGACACCTGCCACGAGGTCAGATCGCGAAAGATCTGCTCGGTCAGCTTGCGGCTCTTGTCCTCAAGCTTGGCGATCTCGTCACTGATGTTGATCTTGCTGTCGTTGCCCACCAGCCGCAGTTCTTCGATCTTGGCCTGCAGTTCGGCAATCGGCTGTTCAAAGTCGAGATAATTCGGATTCATAGGGGTCGTCACAAAGCTCTTTCATCAACGCGAGCAGCGCAGGGCGTGCACGACAGTATCGGCCTGGACCGTCGCAGCACAGGCAGGCAGCGCACGGCGTCGGTGAATCGGTGGGCCATTATCCCATTGTGGGCGTTGGGTGCAACCATGAGACGACATCCTTTGCCGGTGAGGTCGTCCCCGCATCTCGTGACTGTCATCAGCGGTAGCACAGCCGCACTTCGGGATGGCCTTCCACGCCCTCCTGAAGGCCGGTAATCAGCTCGTCACAGGGCGATACCCGCCACTGCGGATCGAATTCGAGACAGCCGCCGGCCCGGCTGTTGCGATATTGAAGCCGGATCGGCAGCCCCTGCTGATCCAGATGCGGCGTCAGTCGCTCCATGAGCGTGCGGCTGAAGCGCCCGTTGATGCGCTCGGCATCGATGCTGATTTCGAGCGCCTCGCCAAAGCGGGCGCGCGCCTCGACCATGGGCGTGACTTCCTTCGCCCGCAGCCGCAGACCGCCCGAGTAGTCATCCAGGCTGACCTCGCCTTCCAGAATCACCACCCGGTCAGCGGCCAGATGCTGGCGCACCTGGTCATAGAGCTCGCCGAACAGCGACGCCTCGATACGGCTGGTGCGATCATCCAGGGTGACAAAGGCGATGGTGTCGCCACGCTTGGATTTCATGGTGCGCATGGCCACGATCAGCCCGGCCACCCGCTGGGGCTCGCGCGCGGGCTTGAGATCGACGATGCGGGTGGAAACGAAGCGCTTGAGCTCGGCCTCGTACTCATCGATCGGATGGCCGGTCAGATAGAGCCCCAGGGTGTCCTTTTCACCGGCCAGCCGGTCCCGGTCGCTCCAGTTGCGCACGCCGCGATGGTCACTGTAGACATCGCCGCCGCCGGCCTCCTCGCCGACAAACGCCTCGCCGAACATGTCCATCATGCCGATGCTGGCATTGTTCTGACTCTGCGATGCCGCCCGCAGGGCATCCTCCAGCGCCGAGAACAGCACCGCCCGCGACGGGCCCAGATGATCCAGTGCCCCGGAACGAATCAGCGCCTCCAGGGTGCGCTTGTTCATGCGCTTGCCGTCGATGCGGCGGCAGAAGTCGAACAGATCCTGGAAGGGGCCGCCGTCATCGCGCGCCTCGACGATGGCGCCGATCGGGCCTTCGCCCACACCGCGAATCGCGCCGAGACCGTAGACCACCTCGCCCTGCTCGTTGACGCTGAAGCGGTAGCTGCCGACGTTGACATCCGGCGGCGTCACACTCAGCCCCATGCGCCGGCACTCCTCGATCAGCGGCACCACCTTGTCGAGATTGTCCATCTCGGTGGAGAGTACCGCCGCCATGAAGGGCGCCGGATAGTGCGCCTTGAGCCAGGCGGTCTGATACGACACCAGACCGTAGGCCGCCGAATGCGACTTGTTGAAGCCGTAGCCGGCGAACTTCTCCACCAGATCGAAGAGGTTGCCCGCCAGGTCGGCATCGATGCCGTTGCTGGCACAACCTTCCAGAAAGCCGGCGCGCTGCTTGGCCATCTCCTCGGGCTTTTTCTTGCCCATGGCGCGGCGCAGCATGTCCGCCTGACCCAGGCTGTAGCCGGCCAGCACCTGGGCAATCTGCATCACCTGCTCCTGATAGAGGATGATGCCGTAGGTGGGCTCCAGCACGCTCTTGAGCAGTTCGTGCTGATAGTCCGGATGCGGATAGGCAAGCTCCGCCCGTCCGTGCTTGCGGTTGATGAAGTCATCCACCATGCCGGACTGCAGCGGGCCGGGACGAAACAGCGCCACCAGGGCGATCATGTCTTCCAGCGAGTCGGGCTGCAGGCGCTTGATCAGCTCCTTCATGCCGCGCGATTCCAGCTGAAACACCGCCGTGGTCTCGGCCTTTTTGAGCATCTCGAAGGTCGGCCGGTCGTCCAGGGGGATGGTGGCAATGTCGAGCGCGCCCCGGCCTTCCCGAGCGCGCACTTCATCGACCATCTCCAGCGCCCAGTCGATGATCGTCAGCGTACGAAGCCCCAGGAAGTCGAACTTGACCAGCCCGGCCTCCTCGATGTCGTTCTTGTCGTACTGCACCATCAGACCGCTGCCGTCCTCGTCGCACAAAAGCGGCGAGAAATCGGTCAGGCTGGTCGGGGCGATGACCACCCCGCCGGCGTGCTTGCCGGTGCCGCGGGTAATGCCCTCGAGCCTGAGCGCCATCTCCCAGATCTCCCGGGCATCCTCATCGGCTTCGAGAAACTCGCGCAGGGCACTCTCCTGCTCGTGCGCCTTGCCCAGCGTCATGCCCACTTCAAAGGGAATGAGCTTGGAGAGCTTGTCGCCCAGCGAATAGGGTTTGCCCTGGGCGCGCGCGACATCGCGGACCACGGCCTTGGCGGCCATGGTGCCGAAGGTGACGATCTGCGAGACGGCGTCGCGGCCGTAACGGTCGGCCACGTAGTCGATGACCCGGTCACGCTTTTCCATGCAGAAGTCGACGTCAAAGTCGGGCATCGACACACGTTCGGGATTGAGAAAACGCTCGAACAGCAGGTCGTATTCCAGCGGGTCGAGGTCGGTGATCTCGAGGGCATAAGCCACCAGCGACCCGGCGCCGGAGCCGCGCCCAGGCCCGACGGGCACGTCGTTCTGCTTGGCCCAGCGAATGAAGTCCATCACGATCAGGAAGTAGCCGGGAAAGCCCATCTGATTGATGATGTTGAGCTCGAAATCCAGCCGCTCGCGATACGCCGGCTCGTGCTCGTCACGCGAGCGGCCCGGATAGATGGGACGCTCGCCGCCAAAAAGCAGATCCAGACGCCGGGTCAGCCCCTCATGAGAGAGCTCGCAGAAGAACTCCTCCATCGTCTGCCCCTCCGGCACCGGATATTCGGGCAGAAAGATCTCGCCCAGACGCATCTCGACGCTGCAGCGCTCGGCAATCCGGACGCTATTGTCCAGCGCCTCGGGAATATCGGAGAAAAGCTCTGCCATCTCCTCGGGCGTCTTGAAATACTGCTCTTCGCTGTAGCGGCTCTCGCGACGCGGGTCATCAAGCGCCTTGCCCTCGCCGATCGAGACGCGGGTTTCGTGCGCCCAGTACTCTTCACGCGACAAAAAGCGCACGTCGTTGGTCGCCACTACCGGTGTGCCGGTCTCCATGGCGAGCTCCACGCAGAGATGCAGGCACTCTTCGTCGTTGTCCCGCGCGGTGCGCTGCAGCTCCAGATAAAAACGGTCGGGGAAGAATCGCTGCCACTCGGCAAGCAGCTCGCGGGCCGTGTCGGCGTGGCCGTGCAGCAGATAGCGGCCGATCTCGCCTTCCCGCGCGCCGGACAGCGCAATCAATCCGTCGCTCTGCTCGAGCACCCACTCCTTGTGCAGATAGGCCCGGCCCTGCTGCTGGCCGTGCTGCCAGGCGCGTGAAATCAGCTCGGTCAGGTTGCGATAGCCGGTCTGATTCATGGCCAGCAGGGTCAGCCGATAGGGATGCGCCGTGTCCTGGGCGTTGTGCAGCCACACGTCGGTGCCCACGATCGGCTTGAGCCCGGCCCCCTGGGCCTGCTTGTAGGCCTTGACCAGCCCGAACAGGTTGGTCTCGTCGGTAATCGCCAGCGCCGGCTGGCCGATCTCGACCGCCTTCTGCGTCAGCGCCTTGAGCCGAATCAGCCCATCGGTCAGCGAATATTCACTGTGCAGTCGCAAATGTACAAAGGGGGTGGTCATGGGGCAGCTCGCTATGATCAACGAAGGACGTCGGGGAACACCGGACAGGCAACGCCATGGTACCGATGAACGCCGGGGCCGGGCCAGTGGCCCGACAAGAGACAGGCATCAGCTATCGGGCCTGGCCCGGCAGCAGCGCCCTGACGGGGCGAAAGGAGCGGCGGTGCTCGGGCAGCGGCCCGAGGCGCTCCAGCGCGTCCAGATGCGCGCGGGTCGGGTAGCCCTTGTGGGCAGCGAAGCCGTAGTCCGGGTAGCGGGCGTCAAGCGAGTGCATCTGGGCATCGCGGGCCACCTTGGCGACGATCGAGGCCGCGGCGATGGCGGCCACCCGGCCATCGCCCTTGACGATGGCCTGACCGGGCAGGGAATGCCCCGGCATCCGGTTGCCGTCGATAAGCAGGTATTCCGGCGTGATCGACAGGCCATCAATGGCACGACGCATGGCCAGATGCGTGGCGTGATGGATGTTGAGCGTATCGATTTCGCCGGGAGTCGCCTCGCCCAGCGACACGGCCAGCGCCTGCTCGCGAATCTGGCGGTCCAGCTGCTCACGACGTTTGGGCGTCATCTTCTTGGAGTCCATCAGCCCCTTGATGGGGCGGCCCGGGTCCAGTATCACGGCACAGGCGACCACGGAGCCGATCAGCGGTCCGCGACCGACCTCGTCAACGCCGGCCAGCCGCCAGCCGTCGTAGGGAATGACCAGCGGCGGATGTTCCGACGCCGGTGTGGCAATTTCGGGAATAAAGTTCATGGGTCTATAGCGCCGCTGTCTCGGTTGGGCCGGGCCATCAGCTGTGTAATGACCCGGGCGGCCCGCGCGCTGGCACCGCGCTGCAGTGTGCGGTGCATGTCGACAAAGCGCTCGGTCAGCGCACGGGCGTCACTATCGTTGTCCAGCATGGGGGCCAGTGCGGCCGCAATGGCCTCGCCCGTGGCGTCATCCTGAATCAGCTCGGGCACCAGGTGCTCCTGGGCGATCAGGTTGGGCAGCGAGATCCAGCGTGTTTTCACCATGCGCCGGGCAATCTGCCAGGTCACGGGGGCCATGCGATAGGCCACGACCATCGGGCGGTGACAGAGCATGGCCTCCAGTGCCGAGGTACCGGACGTGAGAAGCACCGCATCGGCGGCCGTCATGACCTCCCAGGCACGGCCGTCTACCACCCTGACGCCCTGCTCCGCCACGCCGTGTGTCAGCAGCTCATCGCGACGCGCGGGGGTGGCGGCGGGGATGACCACCTCGAGTTCGGGCAGGCGCTGTCTCAAAAGCCGTATCGCCTCCAGAAACACGGGCGTCATGAAGCCGATTTCACTGCTTCTGGAGCCGGGCAGTACGGCCAGCATACGCGCCTGCTCGTCGAGACCCAATGCCCGACGCGCCCCCTGTCGATCATCGGCAAGCGGCAGCTCTTCGGCCAGCGGGTGCCCCACGAACCGGACGGGCACATCGTGGCGCTCGTAGAAATCGGCCTCGAAGGGCAGAAAGGTCAGCATCATGTCGACGGCGCGACGGATCCTTTTGACCCGCCCCTGACGCCAGGCCCAGACCGAGGGGCTGACGTAGTGCGCCGTGGTCATGCCCTGTGCCCGGAGCTGCGCTTCCAGCCCCAGATTGAAGTCCGGCGCATCGATGCCGATCATGATGTCGGCCGGCCAGGCCTGCGCCTCGCGTTTCAGGTGTCGGCGCACACCCACCAGTCGCGGCAGATGCCTGAGCACCTCGACCAGCCCCATGATGGACAGGGTTTCCAGCGGATAGAGGCTGTCCAGCCCCTCCTCGATCATGCGGGGGCCGCCGATGCCGCGAAAGCGGATGTCACCATGATGACGCTTGAGCTCGCGCATCAGTGTCGCCCCCAGGATATCCCCCGAGAGCTCACCGGCTACCAGAAAAACACGCATCGTGGCCCTCTCCGGCGAGCGGCTGTCGGCATCAGCGCGTCAGGCCACGCGATGAGCTTCTCAGCGATTCGATGAAGACGTCGAGCCAGGCGCTGCGATGGGTCTGCTGATCCAGCTCTTCGAGCGCCTGCGCCAGCGTCCGCTGGCTGCGAAACACCAGCTTGTAGGCACGGCGCAGCTCGCTGACCACGTCATTGTCGAAGCCGCGGCGCTTGATGCCCTCGGCGTTGAGCCCGTGGGTGGCCGCCGGATTGCCGGTCACCATGACAAAGGCCGCAATGTCCTTGGTGATGATGGAACCACCGCCGCACATGGCGTAGGTGCCCACATGGCAGAACTGGTGAACGGCGGACAGCCCGCCCAGAATCACGTTGTCACCGATATGGACGTGGCCGCCGAGCGTGGCCTGGTTGGCCAGGATGACGTTATCTCCCAGCACGCAGTCATGGGCAACATGAGCGTAGGCCATGAACAGACCACCGTTGCCGATCCGGGTCACGCCCTGATCCTGCACGGTGCCCCGATGAACGGTGACGCCTTCACGGAAGATGTTGTTGTCGCCGATCTCGAGGCGGGTGGCCTCTCCCTGATACTTCTTGTCTTGGCAATCCTCACCGATGCTCGCAAACTGATAGACGCGATTGTTGCGTCCCATCGTGGTTGGCCCCCTGACCACCACGTGCGGTCCGATGACACTTCCGGCCCCGATGTCGACGTCGGCCCCGATCATGCTGAACGCACCGACTTCGACATCGTCAGCCAGGCGCGCAGCAGGATCGATGATGGCAGATGGATGGATCAAGAGACTTTCCTCTCGGCACAGATGATATCGGCTTCACAGACAACCTCGCCATCGACGTGCGCCCGGCAGGAAAACTTCCAGATGCCGCGACGCGCCTTGAGCATGCGTGCCTCCAGCGTCAGCTGATCGCCCGGAAATACCGGACGCTTGAGGCGAACATTGTCACTGCCGACATAGTAGTAGATGTAGCCATCGGCAGGTCGCTTGTCGACGGTCTTGAAACCGAGGATGCCGGCCGCCTGTGCCAGCGCCTCGATGATCAGAACCCCCGGCATGATGGGGTGTCCCGGGAAGTGCCCCTGAAAGAAGGGCTCGTTGTAGCTGACGTTCTTGCAGGCCGTAATGCATTCGCCCAGTTCCAGCGCGGTAACGCGATCCACGAGCAAAAACGGGTAACGATGGGGAAGGTATTCCTGGATCTCGTTGATATCCATGACCATGGGCTCACAACCTCTGACATAACGAAATGCCTGCCGAACCGGCAGGCATGTGACTGGCGGCCGCATGGCCAACCATGATGATGTTTGCTACCGCAGCAACAATGGGAAACCATTGGCGCCAGCAATCCGGGAGCGCCTATTCGCCCTTTTGATGGCGTTCAAGACGGGTGATTCTTTTGGCCAGCTGATCCAGCTGCTTGAAGCGCACGGCGTTCTTGCGCCACAGCGCATTGGGCATCGAGCCGGTACCGGAGGAGTAGATTCCGGGCTCTTCGATGGAGTTGGTCACAAGGCTCATGCCGGTGACATTGACGCCGTCACACAGCGTCAGATGGCCGGCAAGCCCCACGCCCCCGCCGAGCTGGCAGTGACGACCGACATGCGTGGATCCGGCAATGCCGACACAGCCGGCCAGAGCGCTATGATCACCGATATGCACGTTGTGCGCGATCTGGACCTGCGAGTCGATCTTGACGTTGTCACCGATGATCGTGTCATCGAGTGCGCCGCGATCAATGCTGGTGCAGCTGCCCACCTCCACGTCATCACCGATGATCACGCCGCCGAGCTGCTCGATCTTGTGCCAGCGACTGCCATCATGGGCAAAGCCGAACCCGTCGCCCCCGATGACGGCGCCGCCGTGAACGATAACGCGCGATCCGATGACGATACCGTGATAGAGCGTCACGCCCGCCTGGATGAGACAGTCCTCGCCGATCGTGCAGTAGTCTCCTACAACGCTGTTGGCACCGATCGTGACCCGGTCGCCCAGGGTCACACCAGCCCCCACCACGGCATGGGCGCCCACGGTGACGTCACTGCCCAGCCGGGCACTGCCATCGATCACGGCCGTGGGGTGAATGCCGCCGCTCTGGCTGGGCAGTATCGGGGCAAAGCAGCGCGACAGATGCGCATAGCCCAGATAGGGATTATCGATGGCCAGTGCCGGCACGGGGCACCGGGAGACCAGATCCGGATGCAGCATGACGGCGGCGGCATGCGTGCTGGCCAGATCCTTCAGATAGGCACGGTTGGCCAGAAAGGCAATGTCGGTGGTGCCGGCATCCTGCAGCGTTGCCAGCCCCTCGACACGCACGGTGCCATCGCCATGAAGAGTGGCCCCCAGACGCTGGGCAAGTTCGGCGAGTGTATAACTTTGGCTTGAATATCTTGTCATCGTGGTGGAGCGACGCGCGCCTTCAGTTGAGCGAGTTGAAGGTTTGGGTCACTTCACGGGTCAGATCCAGCGAATCCCCGGCATAGATCACGCTGTTGCGATCGACCAGCACATCCACATTGTGACGCTTGACCACCTGCTCGATGGCACGATCAAGTTTGGGACGAGCCTGTTTCAGGAAGGCCTCTTCCCGCTCGGCGCGCTGCTGTTCGAGCTGACCCCGCTGCTGCTGGAACTGACCGCCCTTCTGACGCAGCTGCTGCATGACGTTTTGCCGCTCGCTATCGGACATGACGTCGCCATCGCTTTGCAGCCGCTGCTGCAGACGCTGAACCTCTTCGCCGAGCGCCCTGACCTGCTGCTGCTGACTCCCCAGCTGGTTCTTGAGCTGGTTCATCGACTGCTGCGCCGAGCTGGTATCCAGCAGCGCCTGCTGCCAGTCCAGTACCGCCACCTCATTGGCCTGCGCAGTCGCCGCAGTTGTTCCAAGCGCTCCGGTCATTGCCAGAGCCAGCATCCACTTACGCATTACTCAACTCCTGAATTTCGCATCATTGTAACGCAATGGCCAATGATCAGAAGGTCTGACCCAGCGAGAACTGGAAGAACTGTGTATCGTCATCGTCCTTCTTGCTGATGGGACGCGCCACCGAGAAGGTCAGCGGGCCGACCGGCGTCAGCCAGGAAAGGCCCAGACCGGCGCTGTAGCGCAGATCGCCCAGATCGACACCGGAGCTGCACTCGGAAGTCCGGTTTGATTCTACCGGATAGCAATCGCTCAGGAAGGTATTACCGGCATCGATGAAAAAGGAAGTCTGCACCTGGCGATGATCGTCGATAAACGGCGTCGGGAAGATCAGCTCGGCGGAGCCTTCCATCAGGATGTTGCCGCCCAGGGTATCGTCATCGCCATCGTTGCGCTCGGTGGTCGGCTGCCCCAGCGTGTTGCTGCGATAGCCGCGTACCGAACCAAGACCGCCGGCATAAAAATTCTCGTAAAACGGCATGTTGTCGGTGCCGCCGAAGCTGTCGGCATAGCCGAGCTCGGTACGGAATTTCAGTGCCCACTCCTCGGTCTTGATCGGGAAGAGCTTCTGGCCCTGGTAGCGCAGCTTGTAGAACTGGGCATCGCCGCCGGCCGTCTCGAGAGAGGCGTTCTGATAGCTGCCGGCCGTAGGCAGCACACCGCGGTTGAGGCTGTTGCGGGACCAGCCGGCCGTCAGGCTGTAGGTATTGAAGTCCTTGCCCTCATCGTTGATGAACTGAACGATCTCCGAGGGGGAGTCGTCGTAGTCATCGACATGGAGGCTTTCAACGTTGAGACCGAAGTTCAGGCGCGACAGATCGCTGATCGGGTAGCCGAAATTCACCCCGCCGCCGAAGGCATCGGTCGAATAGGTCGAAATATCGGAGTCTTCGTAATCGGTGGACCGGTAGTAGAGGTTATAGCCGCGCGAGATGCCGTCCAGCGTCCAGTAGGGATCGGTAAAGCTGAAACGCAGGTTCTGATAATACTTGCTGGTCTGCGCGCCGATATCCACGCGATTGCCCGTGCCCAGAAAGTTGCGCTGGGAGAGCGACGCGCCATAGATCAGGCCCTCGGACTGGGCAAAACCAAGGCTTGCCGAAATACTGCCCGAGGGCTGCTCTTCGACGTTGTAGGTGACATCCAGCTGATCCGGCGTATCGGCCACCGGCTGGGTATTGACCTCGACCTGACGGAAAAAGCCCAGCCGCTCGAGGCGCGCCTGAGAGTCACTGATGGCATCGGTGGACGCCGGCGCCCCCTCAAGCTGGGTCATTTCGCGACGCAGCACTTCATCGGCGGTGGTGGTATTGCCCCGGAAGTTGATACGCCGGACATAGGCACGACGTCCCGGGTCAACGTTGAAGGTGACGTCGACCCGATCGTCATTTTCATGAATATCGGGCATGGCTTCGATACGGGCAAAGGCAAAGCCCTGTGCACCGAGCGCCTTGCGAAGCGCCTCGGAGGAGGCCGTCAGATCCGACTGGGAGAAGGTCTCGCCGCTTTTGGCCTGAACCAGACTGCGCGCCTCGTCATCGGACATTTCGATGTTGCCGGCAAAATTGATATCGCCAAAGCGATAGCGCTGGCCCTCATCGACATTGATCGTGACATAGATGGAGGACTTGTCGGGGCTGATCGAGACCTGGGTGGAGTCGATGGAAAAATTGACGTAGCCGCGATCCAGATACCAGGAGCGCAGGCGGTCCAGATCGCCCTGAAGCTGCTCGCGTGAGTACTGATCGGACGAGAACCAGCCAAGGAACCAGCCCGGCCGATCCTCGAGCTCGAACTGCTCGCGCAGGGTGTCATCATCAAAATCCTGGTTGCCCACGATATTGATCTGCTTGATGCGCGCCACGTTGCCTTCGTTGATATCGATATCAACCTGTACGCGGTTCTGGTCGCGCTGGTGCACGGAGGTCGAAATACTGGCGCTGTAGCGCCCCTGCCCCTGATAGACCCGCTCCAGCTCGCGCTGCATCTCTTCAAGCGTCGAGCGCTGCAGCACCTGCCCCTCGGACAGGCCGGCATCGCTCAGGCCCTGTCTGAGCTGATCCTCGGGAATCTGGGAGTTGCCATCGATGTTGATACTGGCAATGGAGGGGCGTTCATCGACATCGATGACCAGTACGTCACCGTCCCGACCCAGCTGCACATCATCAAAAAGGCCCGTGCGAAACAGCGCCCTGCCGGCGTTGGAGATCGAGTTGTCGTTGACCGTGTCATGGGCGGAAATGGGCAACGCGTTGAACACGGTTCCCGCAGACACTCGCTGCAACCCTTCCACGCGAATATCGGAAACCTCGAAGGATACGGCAAACGCCGCCTGGGAGGCGCCCATCAACAACACCGCCCAACCTGTAGCTCTAATCTTCATGCCGTCATTTCGCTTGTTACAGAATTCCGCCCACTCGGGGCCCGCTTTTGCTCAAGATTCATGCCAACGCCCACAGGGTCCAACAAAAGGGAAACCGTTTCGTTTATCGACATCGATGCTCCGAGCGGGAAGGCAAGTATGACATCCGGATACGCCAGCAGCAGCCATCGACCACCCTGACGGGAACAGGCACCTTATACACAACCCCACCACCCTGACAAGCGCGGACGCTCCGGGCCCGGTACAGAATTTGTAATAACGGGGACACCAATCACCAGGCTCGTCATGGTCGAGACCCGCAGTGCCTTTAGAGGCGCATGATGTCAAAATAAAAGGCCATCAGCATCAGCGAGGCGATCAGCGCCACGCCAATGCGCATGCCGAACGCCTGCACACGTTCCGAGACCGGCCGACCCCGCACGAGTTCAATGACGTAATACACCAGATGACCTCCGTCGAGCACCGGTACCGGCAAAAGATTCAGCACCCCGAGACTGATGGAGAGATAGGCCAGAAAACTGATAAAGGTTTCAAACCCCGACCGGGCCGAATCCCCTGCCACGCGGGCAATCGTGATCGGCCCGGACAGGTTGGAAGGGGAAATCAGCCCCGTGATCATCTTGCCGATGGCGCCCACGGTCAGGGAGGTCATTTCACCGGTACGCGACAGCGACTGACCCATGGCGCCCAGAGGCCCCCACGACAGCGTACGCTGATACTCCGGCGGCCAGCTGATACTGTCGGCGCCGGCCCCCATGAAACCGGTGGTGTTGCCGTTGTGCTCGCGCGCTTCGGGCGTGATCGTCAGCGAGATGTCGCGACCGTCGCGCTCTACCTGCATCTCGAGCGGCGTACCCGCAGAGGCCTGCACCCGGGACACCAGCGTCTCCCACTGCGAGACCGGCTGGCCGTCGACCGCCCTGATTCGATCACCCGCCTGCAGCCCGCCCCTTGCTGCCGGGCTGTCATCAAGGACCTGTCCGATCACGGGCGCCACGTCGGGCCGCCAGGGTGTAAAGCCCAGCGTACGCAGCGGCTCGGGTGGATCCTGACGCACCATGAAGCGGTCCACAGGAACCTGATGCGTCTCGAGCTGTCCCCGGTCATCGCGTGTTGAAATCTCGAGATCACCGCTGGTACCGATTTCGGCCACCAGCGCCAGATTGACGCCGTTCCAGTCCGGCGTCTGCCGTCCCTGAACGGCCACGATCTCCTGACCGCTCTGCAGGCCGCCGCGAGCGGCGGGCGAGTCCGGGCTGACCTCGCCCACCATGGGCACAATGGCCGTGGTGCCGACCATGAACATGATCCAGTAGGCCGCCACGGCCAGGATAAAGTTGGCCAGCGGCCCCGCGGCGACCACGGCAATGCGCTTGAGCACATGCTGACGATTGAAGGCCAGATGCTGCTCATCGGGGGCAACCGGGCCCTCACGCTCATCGAGCATCTTGACGTAGCCACCCAGCGGAATGGCCGCCAGGGCAAACTCGGTGCCATGGCGGTCAACGCGCGAGATCAGGGGCTTGCCGAAACCGACCGAAAAACGCAGCACGCGAACACCGCAGCGCCGCGCCACCCAGAAATGGCCGAATTCGTGAATCGTGATCAAAAGCCCCAGAACCACGATGACAGCCACGATGTTCTGCAGGATCCCCATGGTTATCCTCCGGCCGCCGTGACGGCGAGCCCGGCAATCACGCTTCGCGCCTCGTCACGGGCCAGGCGGTCATGCGCGAGAATGACATCAAGTTCATCGGCATCCTGCCTGTCGATGCGCCCCATAACGGTTTCGACCACGCCCGGAATGTCGGTAAAGCCGATGGCTCCTTCCAGAAAGGCATCCACCGCCACCTCGTTGGCCGCATTGAGCACTGCCGGCGCCGTGCCGCCGGTCATCATGGCCTCGCGGGCCAGCCGCAGGCAGGGAAAGCATTCGAGATCGGGTGCCTGAAAGTCAAGGCGTGCCACCGCGAAGAGATCCAGCGGTTCAACGCCGGCATCGATACGTTCGGGCCAGGCCAGGGCGTGCGCGATCGGCGTGCGCATATCGGGGTTGCCCAGCTGCGCCAGTACCGAACCATCGCTGTAGGCGGCCATGGAGTGGATCACGCTCTGCGGATGCACCACCACCTCGACCTGCTCGGGTGTGGCGTCAAACAGCCAGCACGCCTCGATCAGCTCGAGGCCCTTGTTCATCAGCGTGGCGCAGTCGACCGAGATCTTGCGTCCCATGGACCAGTTGGGATGGGCGCACGCCTCGGCCGGTGTCACCTGCGCCAGCGCTGCCAGATCGCGATCCCGGAAGGGACCGCCCGAGGCCGTCAGCAGCAGTCGGGTGATGCCATGCTGCTCGAGACCGCCGCGATGCTCGCGCGGCAGGCATTGAAAGATGGCGTTGTGCTCGGAGTCCAGCGGCAGCAGAACGGCACCGGAGCGTGCCACTTCACGCATGAACAGCGCACCGCTCATGACCAGCGCTTCCTTGTTGGCCAGCAGGACGCGTCGACCGGCGCGCACGGCTGCCAGCGTCGGCATCAGCCCGGCCGCTCCCACGATGCCGGCCACCACGACATCCGCCTCGCCGGCCACCTCGCACAGCGCCTGCTCGCCCCAGCTGACCCGGGTGGCCACCCCCTGCGCCTCGAGCGCCCGGCGCAATTGTTGAGCGGCTTCCTCGTTTCCCAGCACGGCATGTTCGGGCCGATGCTTCAGACACAGCGCCAGCAGCTTCTCAACGCTCGAGTGCGCTGTCAGCGCATATAGCCGATAGCGGTCAGGATGGCGTTCGATGACATCAAGGGCACTGGTACCGACCGAGCCGGTGGCCCCCAGCAGGGTGACAGTCTGCATGAAAGAGATCCTGAAAGCTGAAACGGATGGGAGGCACTAATAAGTGTGGTCCGGGCCGACTCGATTGCCCTCATCGATCGTCGAGCGCGGACCACAGCAGGCATACCGGCGGCGCTTAACCGATCCAGGGC
Source organism: Kushneria sp. AK178 (assembly GCF_053903105.1). Lineage (NCBI taxonomy): Bacteria > Pseudomonadati > Pseudomonadota > Gammaproteobacteria > Oceanospirillales > Halomonadaceae > Kushneria > Kushneria sp. AK178. The sequence goes on from NZ_CP096381.1 coordinate 2,850,160, forward strand.
GCCAGCAGGGCAAAAATGGGAATGGCGGCCGTCAGGCTGTCGATCCGGTCCAGCAGCCCGCCGTGGCCCGGCAGCAGGTTGCCGGAATCCTTGATGCCCCGATAGCGCTTGAGCATGCTCTCGTTGAGATCGCCCAGCACCGAAGCCGCCGTCACCACGGCACTGATGACAATCAGCACCAGCGTCTGACCGACCCCCATGCCCTGCCATAGTGCCATGAGCAGGGCCAGAACGACCGTGCCGCCCAGCGCCCCGTAGACGCCCGCCCAGGATTTACCGGGGCTGACACGGGGTGCCAGCTTGCGGTTGCCATAGGCGCGTCCGGCAAAATAGGCCGCAATATCGGCTCCCCAGACCAGAAACAGAACGTACAAAAGCCAGATCGGCGACTCACGCAGCAGCAGCAGGCCCACCCAGCAGGGCAGCAGCGCCCACAGCCCCATGGCATAGCGAACGCCACGACTCTGCCATTGATCAGCCTGCTCCGGGTAGCTGACCACCCAGTACAGACACAGCAGCCAGCCCGCCAGCGCAATCCACAGGGGCCAGGTGTGCAGGGCCGCTCCGGATGACCAGCCCAGCGCCATCAGGGCGATCACCGTGATGGTGAAAAGTGCCCGGTCCTTGAGGCTCTCACCACCGGAGAGGTTGGACCACTCCCAGGCCGAGGCTGCGACCAGTATGCCCACGAAGGTGGCAAACCAGCCGCCGCCCAGCACGAACAGCAGTACCAGTGACGTGGGTCCGATGGCCAGCGCTGTCATCACCCGTTGTTTAAGCACCCTGAACCTCGATCTGTTCGTCGGTCATGCCGAAGCGCCGCTTGCGGCCGGAATAGATGCCCAGCGCCTCGTCGAAGGCCTCGGCATCAAAGTCGGGCCAGTAGAGCGGTGAAAAGTAGAACTCCGCATAGGCCATCTGCCAGAGAATAAAGTTGCTGATGCGCTGCTCGCCGCTGGTGCGAATACACAGATCCACTTCCGGAATGCCTGTCGATGCCATTTCCCGGTCAAAGAGCGTCTCATCGATATCATCTGCCGCCAGCTGGCCGGCTTCCACCTGACGGGCCAGCCGCTGCGCCGCGCCGGTAATATCCCAGCGGCCGCCATAGTTGACCGCCACGATCAGTTTCAGGCCCTGATTGTGGCGCGTCAGCTGCTCGGCCTTGTCGATGGCGCGATTGAGTGACGACGACAGTTTCGAGCGGTCGCCGACAATGCAGAGGCGGATGCCATTCTTGTGCAGCCGGGACACTTCACGCTTGAGCGCCATGATGAACAGTTCCATCAGGGCGTTGACTTCCTGCGCCGGGCGCTTCCAGTTTTCACTGGAGAAGGCAAACAGCGTGATGGCCTCGAGATGATGTTCGGCCGCGCGCTTGATCACGGCCCTGACCGACTCTACACCGGCATGGTGACCGCGTACTCCGGACAGCCCCCGGGACTTGGCCCAGCGGTTGTTGCCGTCCATGATGATAGCCACATGCCGGGGCATGTTTAAAAACTTGTCAGGCGTCATGACTTCTCACTGCAGGCACGGCAGCGGCGCCGCGCCCTGAGTCGGATGGTTTCGGGCCCGGCGTTCAGACCTGCATCAGATCGCTTTCCTTCTGCTCCAGCGATTTATCGATCTCGGCAATGAAACGGTCGGTCAGCTTCTGGATGCCGTCTTCGGCCTGACGCTCTTCATCTTCCGAAATTTCCTTCTTCTTGAGAAGGGACTTGATGTCACCATTGGCATCACGACGGATGTTGCGTATAGCCACACGAGCGTGCTCGGCCTCGGAGCGCGCCTGCTTGATGTAGCCCTTGCGTGTCTCTTCGGTCAGGGGCGGCATCGGCACGCGGATCACGGTACCGGCGCTGGACGGGTTCAGCCCCAGATCGGCCATCATGATGGCCTTCTCGACCTTTTGCACCATCGACTTTTCCCATGGCACTACCGCCAGCGTTCGGGCATCCTCGACGTTGATGTTGGCCACCTGGGACAGCGGCATGTCGGAGCCGTAATACTCAACACGCACGGCTTCGAGAATGCTGGGGTGAGCACGCCCGGTGCGAATCTTGCCAAAGGTCGAATGCAGCGCGTCCACGCTTTTCTGCATTCGGGTTTCGGCGTCCTTCTGGATCTCGTTGATCACTTTGTAAATCCTCTGCTCAGCCTTGTGTTACGCCGGGCCGTTGTCGACGATAGTGCCTTCACGACCACCCATGACAAGATTCAACAGTGCGCCGTGGCGTGTCATGTCAAAGACGCGAACCGGCATATCATGGTCACGCACCAGACAGATGGCGGTCAAATCCATGACGCCGAGCTTCTGGTCGAGTACATCATCGTAGCTGAGTCGCTCATACTTGGCGGCATCGGGATTGTTGACGGGGTCCTTGTCGTAGACGCCGTCGACCTTGGTGGCCTTGACGACCACGTTGGCATCGATCTCGATACCGCGCAGGCAGGCAGCACTATCGGTCGTAAAGAAGGGGTTGCCGGTGCCTGCCGAGAAGATCACGACATCACCGGAGGTCAGGTAGCGGATGGCCGTGCGGCGATCATAATGCTCGACCACACCGCTCATCGGAATGGCGGACATGACGCGCGAGCGGATATTGGCGCGCTCCAGCGCATCACGCATGGCCAGCGCATTCATGACCGTGGCCAGCATGCCCATGTGGTCACCGGTCACCCGGTCCATGCCGGCTTCGTGCAGCGCCGCTCCGCGGAACAGGTTGCCACCGCCGACCACGATACCCACCTGGACACCAATGCCCACCAGCTGGCCGATTTCAAGCGCCATGCGATCAAGAACCTTGGGATCAATACCGAAATCCTGTTCGCCCGTCAGCGCCTCACCCGAGAGCTTGAGCAGAATACGCTTGTACTTGGCGCTACGTTCAGTATTGGGGGGCATGTGACATCCTCCTGATGGCCCGAGGGGAGAAAACGTGAGGTGTATTGCCGGCCATGTCGATCATGTGTCATGGCCGGTCAGATACGCGAAGGCGTGCGCGAACGCACGCCTTCAAAACATCTGTCGCCAAACCTGACGACAGACGGGAAGCGGCACGCGCAATCAGCTGCGACGCGCCTGCTCCATGACTTCCTTGGCGAAGTCGACTTCTTCCTTCTCGATACCTTCGCCGACTTCAAAGCGCACAAAGCTAACAACTTCAGCGCCTGCCTGCTTGGCGTATTCGGCCACGGTCACATTCTGATCCTTGACGAAGGGCTGATTGATCAGACTGTTCTCGGCAAGGTACTTCTTCAGACGACCCTGTACCATCTTTTCGGCGATTTCGGCAGGCTTGCCGGCCATGTCGGGCTGCGCCAGGATAATCGCCTTCTCGCTGTCGAGCTCGGCCTGGGGCATCTTCTCGGGATGCGAGACCGACGGATTGATCGCTGCCACGTGCATGGCGATATCGCGAGCGACGTCCTGGTTGCCACCGTCGAGTACCACGACCGCACCGATACGATCGCCGTGGACGTAGGCACCGACGCTGCCGCCTTCAGGCGCATCGATCACGGCCGCGCGACGCACGGTAATATTCTCGCCGATCTTCTGCACCAGCTGTGCGCGGGTATCTTCCAGCTCGCCTTCCATGATGGCAGCGACGTCTTCACTGCGGGTGTCGAACACCTTGTTGACGACTTCGGTGGCGAAGTTGCGGAAATTGTCATCGCGGGAAACGAAGTCGGTCTCGGAGTTGACTTCCAGCATTACCGCGGTGCTGCCGTCTTCGGCAACACGGGTCAGCACGGCGCCTTCGGCAGCCACGCGACCCGCTTTCTTGGCGGACTTGAGGCCTGCATTCTTGCGCAGGTTTTCAATCGCGGTATCGATGTCACCATCGGCTTCGGAGAGCGCCTTTTTGCACTCCATCATGCCAAGCCCGGTGCGCTCGCGTAGCTGCTTGACCAGAGATGCGCTGATAGCTGCCATGTCATGAACCTCTGTTGAATCATGTATTCGGTTCCGGACACGCCGGAACGAGAAGAAAAATCGGTAGCATCGTAAAATGACAGCCTCGAGACAAGCGGCGGTCGCCGTGACCGACGCGGTGTGCTGCCTCAAAAAAGGGGCCCTTGAGCCCCCTTGTGCACTGTCATTGACAGACACCGGCAGCGGACTCACCTGCCGGTGCTGATGACATTACTCGGAAGTCGTCGATGCCGCTTCGGCAGTTTCGTCGACTTCAACGAACTCGTCCGGACGCCCTTCCTTGGCCTTGGCGCAGGCGTTGGCAATGGCCTGCACGTAGATCTGGATGGCGCGAATGGAGTCGTCGTTACCCGGGATGATGTAGTCAACACCGTCCGGATCGGAGTTGGAATCCACCACACCGATGACCGGAATTCCCAGCTTGTTGGCTTCGTTGATCGCGATGCGCTCGTGATCAACGTCCACCACGAACATCACGTCCGGCAGGCCGCCCATGTCCTTGATGCCGCCGATGGAACGCTCGAGCTTGTCCTGCTCGCGCGTGGCCATCAGGACTTCCTTCTTGGTCAGCTTGTCGAAGGTGCCGTCCTCGTGCATGGCTTCAAGCTCACGCAGACGCTTGATCGACTGACGAATGGTCTTGAAGTTCGTCAGCATGCCGCCCAGCCAGCGATGGTTGACGAAGGGCTGACCCACGCGGGTCGCTTCTTCGGCAACGATCTTGGCAGCCGCACGCTTGGTGCCGACAAACATGATCTTGTTGTTGTTGGCGGCCATGCGCTCGACCACGGAGACGGCTTCGTTGAGTGCCGGCAGCGTATGTTCGAGGTTGATGATGTGAATCTTGTTACGAGCGCCGAAGATGTACTTGCTCATCTTCGGGTTCCAGTAACGGGTCTGGTGACCGAAGTGGGCACCTGCCTTGAGCAGGTCACGCATATTGACTGACATGATGACTCTCCTGAGTATCGGGTTAAGCCTCCACGTACCCCATGGGTCCGACCGTTGTCACGGCACCCGGGACCATGTGTCGGTACATGTGTGGTCTCTTTGGTGGTTCAGACGCTTTCGCATGCATCTGCCACGGCACAAGTCTGTCATACCGGGACACGGATTGCAGGAAAACGCGCGGCTTTATACCATATAACGCTGTCAGGATGAAGCCGAACCTTTGTTGATCACTGTCCCGCCTGCGCGCGGACGTGGTTCCCTCGCCCTTGCACGGCTTCCCATTTCGCTTACCACGAGTTGCCATGAACATCCCCATCCATAATGCCGAAGATATCGACAAACTGCGCACTGCAGGCCGCCTGGCCGCCAGCGTACTGGAGATGATCGAACCCCACATCCGCCCGGGCATCTCCACCGGCGAAATCGACCGCCTGTGTCAGCACTACATCGAAAACGACATCGATTCCATCTCGGCCACCATCGGCTATCACGGCTACCAGCATGCCACCTGCATCTCGCTCAACCATGTGGTCTGCCACGGCATTCCCGACTTCGGCAAGAAGCTCAAAAAGGGCGACATCTTCAATATCGATGTCACCATCATCAAGGATGGCTACTACGGCGATACCAGTCGCATGTTCGTCGTGGGCGACAACATCAAGGGCGAGCGCCTCTCGCGCGTGGCGCAGGAATGCCTGTATGAAGCCATGAAGGTCATGCGACCGGGCGTGTGGCTCTCCGATATCGGTCGTGCCATCGAAACCCACGCCAATGACAACGGCTACAGCGTGGTCCGCGACTTCTGCGGTCACGGTATCGGCCGCAGCTTTCACGAAGACCCGCAGGTGCTGCACTACGACGGCTACAATGAGCACAACGACGCCGAACTCAAGGAAGGCATGTGCCTGACCGTCGAGCCGATGATCAACGCCGGCGGCTGGCAGACCCGGGTACTCAGGGATGGCTGGACCGCCGTCACCCGTGACAAGAGCCTCTCCGCCCAGTGGGAGCACACCCTGATCGTCACCGCCGATGGCGTGGAAGCCACGACCGTGCGCCATGACGAGGACCTGGGCTTTCTGACAGACTGACCTGCCGGTTGTCGTGTTTTTCGACCCGCTGCCCCGAATCAAAAAACACGATAAACGCTGTCGCTCACTGCCACCGGAGTCATGATCCATGCTGCTGCATCACTATCGGTTCACTCCGGATACCACCCTGATCGATATCGGGGCCCTGAAGGCGCGCCTTGACCGGGACGCCTCCCCCATCGGGGCCGTTCGGGACGTGCTGGCCGACATTCGCACGCGTCTGGATGAGCGCTTTCGCGGCGGCGCGGATATCCGCGACCTGGTGCACGGCCGGGCCTGGTGCATCGATCAGCTGCTGGCCCTTTTGTGGTCACGTTTTGACTGGGATGATGACGGCATCGCCCTGGTTGCCGTGGGCGGCTACGGCCGCGGTGAGCTGCACCCGCACTCGGACATCGACCTGATGATCCTGCTGGCAGACGATGACGACACACCCTATCGGGAATCGTTGACCGGCTTTATCACGATGCTCTGGGACATCGGTCTCGATATCGGCCATAGCGTACGCTCGCTGGCCGACTGCGAGCGCGAGGCGCGCGACGATGTCACCGTCATTACCAATCTACTGGAAACACGCTGTGTTGCCGGCTTTGAGCCGCTGCTGGAACGCATGCGCGAGCGGCTGAACCGGCTGGAGACCTGGAACAGCGAGGCCTTTTTTCAGGCCAAGCTGGATGAACAGAAGGCGCGTCACCAGCGCTTCAACAACTCCGAGCATCAGCTCGAACCCAACATCAAGGGCTCGCCCGGCGGTCTTCGTGACCTTCAGACCGTGACCTGGATCGCCAAGCGCCACTTTGGCACCAACATCATCGACGTTCTGATGCAGCGCGGCTTCATGACCGATGCCGATGTCCGCATTGCCAGCCAGAGCCGCGCCTTTCTATGGCAGGTGCGCTACGCCCTGCACATGATCAACGGCCGTGCCGAGGATCGACTGCTGTTCGATCACCAGCGCACCATCGCAGCCCTTTTCGGCTATCACGACACGCCCGAGCGGCTGGGCGTCGAAGAGTTCATGCGGCGCTATTACCGGGTGGTGACGGCGCTGGTCGAACTCAATGACATGCTGATCCAGAACTTCGAGGAGAATATCCTCCAGCATGGCCGGGACCCCGACGTCGTACCGCTCAACAATCGCTTCGAACTGCACGGGCGCTACCTGCGCATCCGCTCGCCCGGTGTTTTCAAGCGCCGCCCGTCCGCCCTGATCGAAATGTTCGTGCTGCTGGCCCAGCATCCCGACATCGAGGGCGTGCGCGCCGCCACCATTCGCGCCATCCGCGACCATCGCCATCTGATCGACAATGGCTTCCGGGCCGATCTGCGCAATCGCGGCCTGTTTCTCGAGCTGCTGCGCGGCGGCGGCATGGTGTCGCGAGAGCTGGGGCGCATGGCGCGCTATGGCATTCTGGGCAAGTACCTGCCCCGCTTTGGCCACATCATTGGCCTGATGCAGCACGACCTGTTTCACATCTACACGGTCGATGCCCATACCCTGCGCGTGCTGGATGTCATCCAGCGCTTTCGAACGCCCGAAGGGCGCGAGGAGTACCCCCTGTGCGCCACGCTCATGACACGCGTGCCCAAGCTCGAACTGCTGTGGATCGCCGGGCTCTATCACGATATTGCCAAGGGCCGCGGCGGCGATCACTCGCAGCTGGGGGCGCGCGATGTTCAGGGCTTTTGCAACCGCCACGATGTACCGCGGCGCGATACGCATCTGGTCAGCTGGCTGATCGAGCATCACCTGCTGATGTCCACCACCGCCCAGAAGCGTGACATCAGCGACCCGGAAGTCATCCGTGAATTTGCCGCCATCGTTCATGATGAAGTGCATCTCGACTACCTCTATCTGCTGACGGTGGCCGACATCAACGCCACCAATCCCACGCTCTGGAACAGCTGGCGCGCCGCGCTGCTGCGCCAGCTGCACGGCGAGACGCGACGCGTACTGCGACGCGGGCTTGAAAATCCGCTGGACCGCCAGGAGTGGATCGAGGAGACGCGCGAGGAGGCCCGTGCCCTGACCCAGTGCATGGGCAATGAATGCCGGGCCGTGGATGCCCTTTGGAAAACTCTGGGCGATGATTACTTCCTGCAGTACAGCGCCAGCGAAATCGTCTGGCACACCCAGGGGATCCTGCAGGCCGGCGTCGAGGTCATGCCGCTGATCCTGATCAGCGCCCCGACCGAGGACATGACCGACGGCGGCACCAAGGTCTTTATCCATACCCGCTCGGTCAACAACCTGTTTGCCGCCACGGCCGCGGCCATCGATCAGCTGGATCTGTCCATCCACGACGCCCGCATCGCCACCTCAAGCAATGACTGGACACTCAACACCTTCATCCTGCTCGACGGTGACGGCCAGGCCATTCGCGACCCCGACCGGCTCAAGGAGATTCAGGCGCATCTGGTCGAGGAACTCGACGACCCCGACGATTACCCGCGCATCGTCAAGCGTCACACCTCGCGCCAGCTCAAGCACTTTCGGGTGCCGACCCGGGTGCTCATCGAGCAGGACGAGGCCAACCAGCGCACGGTGCTGGAGCTGATCGCGGCCGACCGCCCGGGGCTGCTGGCCCATGTGGGACAGATTTTCATGAGCTTCGATATCGCCCTGTCCGGTGCCAAGATCGCGACCCTGGGCGAGCGGGTCGAGGACGTTTTCTTCATTACCGACACGACCGGCGCCCCGCTGACGGACCCCGGGCTTCAACAAGCGCTGAGCGATCGCCTGCGCAGCGTGCTCGATGCCGAGGCCGGTATCGCCACGACCGGATAGACATCGACGATCGATAGCAGCGTTTTTACCGATTTGAGCCCTGCCATACAGGGCGCCTATAATCGCCGCCCAATGCGCCACAAGAGACATTGCCATGCTGAAGCTTTATGGTCTTTCCAACTGTGACCGCTGCCGGCGCGCCCGCCGTCGACTCGAAGACGAAGGGCACGACGTCGAAATGATCGACCTGCGTCGCCTGGCCGATCAGGGCAAACTGGAAGCGGCCCTTCAGCATCTTCTGACGCACGTGGACTGGTCCACGCTGCTCAACCGGCGCAGCACCACCTGGCGCGGACTGGATGAGCACGAGCGCACCGATCTGGACCAGAGCCGTGCCGTTGGGCTGCTCGGGACACACCCGAGCCTGATCCAGCGCCCGGTGCTTGATACCGGCACTCAGGTACTGGTGGGCAAGGCCGCCGACGACTGGACGGCCTGACCCTCCCCGTTGATTCAAGGAGTTTTTCATGCTGAGTTTTGCACTGGGTATCGGTACCCAGAACCGCCAGGGCGACTGGCTCGAGGTCTACTATCCCGCCCCGCTGCATACCCCGGACCGCGCCCTTGTCGACACCGTGCGCCAAACGCTCGGCGCGCCCGAAGGCAACGTGGCAGTGAGCTTTCTGCCCGAGCACTGCGACAGCCTGGCCGAGGCCCTGAGCCACGCCGGCAACGACGCGCAGGCCGATATCGCCCGCGCCATGGCGGACAGCCGTCGGCCGCTGGTCGCCATGATCCTGGAAGAGGATCGCGCCCCGGAAAGCGTCCCCGAGGTGTATCTCAAGCTGCATCTGCTGTCGCATCGTCTGGTCAGGCCTCACGGCCTCAAGCTCGACGGCATGTTCGGTCTGTTGAAGAACATCGCCTGGAGCAGCGAGGGGGCCATCGATATCGAGGAGCTCGACGATCGCCGCCTGAAAGCGCGTCTGGAAGGCCGTGCCCTGTCCGTTGACTGTGTCGACAAGTTCCCGAAGATGACCGACTACGTGGTCCCGAAGGGCGTGCGCATCGCCGACACGGCGCGCGTTCGCCTGGGCGCCTATCTGGGCGAAGGCACGACCGTCATGCATGAAGGCTTTTGCAACTTCAATGCCGGCACTGAAGGCCCGGGTATGGTGGAAGGGCGCATCGCGGCCGGCGTCATGCTGGGCAGCGGCTCTGACCTGGGCGGCGGCGCTTCGACCATGGGCACGCTTTCCGGCGGTGGCAATATCGTCATCGGCACCGGTAACAACTGCCTGATCGGCGCCAACGCCGGCATCGGCATTCCGCTGGGCGATCGCTGCACCGTCGAAGCCGGCCTCTACATCACCGCCGGCGCCAAGGTGGCAGTGCTCGACGACCAGGGCGAACTGGTAGAGACCGTGGCGGCGCGCCAGCTGGCCGGACAGAGCGATCTGCTGTTTCTGCGCCACTCCCAGACGGGCCGCCTGGAGTGCCGCACCAACAAGAGCGCCATCGCACTCAACGACGCCCTGCACGCCCATAACTAAAGGGCCGTCAGCACTGTCCATGCATCCGGGCGCTCCCGAGAGCGCCCGTTGACCGAACGAGAGCCATGCAAAAGGTTTCCGACAACACCGCTGCTGACAGGCAGGTACCGGGCGAGACACTATCGCTGGCGCTCGATCTGATCTCGAGACCCTCCGTCACCCCGGAGGACGCCGGCTGTCAGACGCTGATCGGCGAACGGCTCGCGCAGCTGGGCTTCGAGCTGGAGTGGCTGGACCAGGGCGGGGTGCGCAACCTCTGGGCCGTGCGCGGCCACAGCGGCCCTACGCTGGTACTGGCAGGCCATACCGATGTCGTACCGACCGGCCCCGAGCATCTCTGGCAAACGCCGCCCTTCTCGCCCTGCATCGATGACGATGGCTATCTGCGCGGACGCGGCGCGGCCGACATGAAGGGGTCACTGGCGGCGATGGTCACGGCCGTCGAGCGTTTCGTGACCGCCCATCCGGATCATCCGGGGCGCATCGCCTTTTTGCTGACCAGCGATGAGGAGGGCCCGGCCCGGGAGGGGACCCGCGCGGTGGTGGAGATCCTGCGGGCACGGGGCGAGAGCATCGACTACTGCATTGTCGGCGAGCCCTCCGCCGAGGCGCACTTTGGCGATGTCATCAAGAATGGCCGCCGCGGCTCGCTCAACGGTGTGCTGCGTATCCAGGGGGTGCAGGGCCACGTGGCCTATCCCCAGCTGGCGCGCAACCCCATTCACCAGGCCATGCCGGCGCTGGCGGCACTGGTCGCCGAACAGTGGGACAGTGGCAACGCGTTCTTTCCGCCGACCAGTTTTCAGATCTCCAACCTTCACGGCGGCACCGGGGCCAACAACGTCATCCCCGGGGAGCTGGAGGTTACCTTCAACCTGCGCTTTTCCACCGAAGTGACGGCGCAGGCGCTCAAGGCGCGCATCGAGGCCCTGCTCGATACCCATGAGCTTGACTGGCATATCGACTGGCAGCTCTCCGGTGAGCCCTTCATGACCGTACCGGGCGCGCTGACCGAGGCCGTCAGCGCGGCGCTGGCCGATATCACCGGATCAGCCCCCCGACTCTCCACCGGCGGTGGCACCTCCGATGCCCGCTTTATTGCCACACTGGGGCCGCAGATCATCGAGTTCGGCCCGCGCAACGCTACCATCCATCAGCGTGATGAGCGCATTCTCGCCTCGGACCTTGACCTGATGCGTCAGGCCCTTGAATCCACCCTTGACCGGCTGCTGCGATAACCCATGGAGCACTATCCAGATATCGAGGTCTACCTTGCCTGCAATGATGCCAGCCGCATCTCGCAATGGCTCGGTCAGGCGCTCGACACCCCCGTCACGCTCGAACGCGCCGGCAAACAGCAATGGCGGGCAGCGCCTGTCTACAAGGGGCAGCGCCTGCCCGTGCTGCTGGTCGAAAATGCCGCCGACCGTCTGGCCAGTCTCTGGTTCGACAGCGACCTCACACCCTGGCCGCGGGATGTTGACTGTGCCCGCGCGGCCAGTGCCGCGCTTGAGTGCGAGGTGCGCTGTTCGCTGGGCGGCTGGCAGCCCGGCGATGACCCCGACCGGTTTTTCCGGGTGCTCGCCGATGGCAGTGAGGGCGTGATCCACTGGCCCGATGCCGGCGACCAGCCCAAAAGGAAGTGACAGCCGCCGGACAAGAGAACGCCCCGCGACGCGGGGCGTTTTCACGAGGCATCAGGCACTCGACAGGGCAGATATTCCCGTCAGGTAATGACGGTCACATCCTCGGCCTGCAGACCGCGTTCGTTTTGAATGGAGTGGTAACGTACCCGCTGTCCCTCGGCGAGCGTACGGTGGCCCTTGCCGCGAATGGCACGAAAATGGACGAACACGTCCTCGCCACCATCGCGGGTGATGAAGCCGTAGCCCTTGTTGACGTTGAACCACTTGACCACGCCGATCTCGCGATCATCCTTTTCGACTTCCATCACGCTGGAAAGCGTGGGAGTCAGCACATGCATGGCAAGTGTTGCGGTCTCGAGCGCCACAAAGGCCGCCACGGCAGACAGCGCCCAGACAACGACCAGGCCTGAATCGGCGGCCATGTTTTCGATAACGACAGGACTTGCAAGATAGACAAGAAAACCTGCGAGAAGCGGCGTTAAAAGCGCCAGCAGCAGGCTGATAACGGTACAGCGCCAGATGGTTTTTGCACTCATGACGATACTCTGTTCCAAACGTTTATCGGATTGTTTAACCAGCGGTTCGCACCCCGACTATTCCCGTAATGCCCTTGTTCACGGGGTGTGAACCCAGCCACCGGCTTTTTGGCCGGATGTTTAACGTACGGAGATCAACGACATGACAACACCTCCGCAACATGATGATTCTAACATGTACATTGACACTACGCTTAAGCAGGTGATAGAGCGCATCAACGACATGGAGAGCCGTCTTGCCTGGCAGGAGGACTGGCTGGAGCGTCTGGACGAGACCCTGATCACCCAGAACGCCACCATTGAAAGGCTCGAGCGTCTGTGCAATCTCATGGCTCAACGTCTGGGCGAGCAGCGCGAAAGCCTCGAATCCCTGCAGGCCGACAGTGCCGAAGAGCGCCCGCCCCACTATTGAATCGGACATCGGGGCAATGGACACAAAAAAGGGGAAGGCCGAAGCCTCCCCCCTGATCACATCGCGGTCGTGACCGCTGTCACTTACCAGGCCGAATGCGGCACGCTCGGGTCGAGCCCGTCGAGATAGCGCTCGGCATCGAGCGCCGCCATGCAGCCGCTACCGGCCGAGGTAATCGCCTGACGATAGATTTGGTCGGCCACGTCACCGGCGGCAAAGACGCCCGGAATGCTGGTGGCGGTCGCATTGCCATGAAGGCCCGACTTGACCGTGATATAGCCGTCCTTCATGTCGACCTGCCCCTGGAACAACTCGGTATTGGGGCGATGCCCGATGGCCACGAACAGTCCCGGCGCCTCGAGCTCGCGCGTACTGCCATCCGTCATGGATTTGAGCCGGACACCAGTGACGCCGGAGTCATCGCCGAGCACTTCCTCGACCGTGGTGTTCCACTCGATCGCCATGTTGCCATTGTCGACCTTGTCGAACAGCTTCTGCTGCAGAATCTTCTCGGCCCGCAGGCTGTCGCGGCGGTGCACCAGCGTGACCTTCGAGGCAATGTTGGAGAGATAGAGCGCCTCTTCAACCGCGGTGTTGCCACCGCCCACGACCACCACTTCCTTGTTGCGATAGAAGAAACCATCGCAGGTGGCACAGGCGGAGACGCCCTGCCCCTTGAACCGCTCCTCGGACTCGAGACCGAGATACAGCGCGCTGGCGCCGGTGGCCACAATCAGGGCATCACAGGTATAGCTGCCGTTTTCACCCTTCAAACGGAAGGGGCGTTCGGTCAGTGTCACTTCATTGACGTGGTCGATGCGGACATCGGTATCGAAGCGTTCGGCATGACGACGCATGCGCTCCATGAGCTCGGGGCCCTGCACACCGCTGTCATCACCCGGCCAATTGTCGACATCCGTGGTGGTGGTCAGCTGCCCCCCCATCTCCATCCCGGTCAACAGCATCGGAGACAGATTGGCGCGGGCCGCATAGACCGCCGCGGAATAGCCGGCCGGGCCGGAGCCCAGAATAATCAGCGGATGATGGCTGGCATCACTCATGACATACCTCGGTAGAAATCGACAGGAATTGAATGGCGCCCAGTGTAACACTAGCCATGACGTGCTTCAGTGCCCGGGCGAACATGATGAAATGTGGCGTATTGTGGGCCCCCGTGCGGCCTGCAGCCAATCGGCGATGGCAATGACATTCATTGCCCGGCTCAGGCATCGTCATCACGTCCGAGCGTGACCGACTCCAGGGTGTCATCAAAGGGGGATATCGTCACCGTGACGACCATCGGTGCGCAGCACCATTGGCAGTCCACCCAGGTCACGTGAGAGCCCTGACTGGTGTCGATATCGATATCGTTCATGGCGTCGCAGTAGGGACAATCGTCCTGCCATGATATTAGCCATTGGTCGTACATAAAGGGCTTTCGCCTTGAAATACTTGAACGAAACGCGCGCTGAACTGTTATGCTGATACCATGCAGTTTGTCGACAATGTAGGCAGGCCGACACAAGGTCATCTTGCAGGTATGCTTACTATACTCATCAGGAAACCGATGGAACGCCCATCCGTTTTCTGATGCCGCGTACCGGCCATGCGGTATCCCCTTTTGATGGCGAAGGTGATGCGGTCGCATGGCACGGGTCCGGAATACGATGATGAGGAGGCCTCATGAGCCCTGATAACAGCAACGGCACGCTCAGCGAGCTGAAGGTAGGTGACAACACCTACCACTACTATAGTCTCAAAAAGGCGGCGGAGCAGTACGGCGATTTTACGCGTTTGCCCTTTACCCTCAAGGTGCTGCTTGAAAACCAGCTGCGCTTTCAGGACGGCGAGACCGCCACTGAAGAGGACATCCAGGCGCTGGTGGACTGGCAGAAGGAAGGTCGCTCCACGCGCGAGATCGGCTATCGCCCGGCCCGCGTTCTGATGCAGGACTTTACCGGTGTTCCCGGTGTCGTGGATCTTGCTGCCATGCGCGATGCGGTGGCCAAACTGGGTGAAAAGCCCTCCCGCATCAATCCTCTGTCGCCGGTGGATCTGGTCATCGACCACTCGGTCATGGTGGATGATTACGGCAACCCCCAGGCGTTTGAAGATAACGTCAAGATCGAGATGCAGCGCAACCTCGAACGCTACGAGTTCCTGCGCTGGGGCCAGCAGGCCTTTGACAACTTCAGCGTCGTACCGCCGGGTACCGGCATCTGCCACCAGGTCAACCTCGAGTATCTGGGCAAGTCGGTCTGGACCAAGGAAGAAAACGGCAAGACCTTCGCCTTCCCCGACACGCTGGTCGGCACCGACTCCCACACCACCATGATCAACGGTCTGGGCGTTCTGGGCTGGGGCGTTGGCGGTATCGAGGCCGAAGCCGCCATGCTGGGCCAGCCGGTCTCCATGCTGATTCCCGAGGTCATCGGCTTCAAGCTCGACGGCAAGCTCAGGGAAGGCATCACGGCCACCGATCTGGTGCTGACCGTGACCCAGATGCTGCGTCAAAAGGGTGTGGTCGGCAAGTTCGTCGAGTTCTACGGCGACGGGCTCAAGGATCTGCCGCTGGCCGATCGCGCCACCATCGCCAACATGGCCCCGGAGTACGGCGCGACCTGCGGCTTCTTCCCGCTGGACGAAGAAACCCTGAACTACATGAAGCTCACCGGGCGCAGCCAGGAGCAGATCGAGCTGGTCGAGGCCTATGCCCGCGAGCAGGGTCTGTGGCGCGAGCCGGGCCACGAGCCGATCTTTACCGACACGCTGCAGCTCGACATGAACGACGTCGAGGCGAGCCTGGCCGGCCCCAAGCGTCCGCAGGACCGCGTCGCCCTGACCGACATGAGCGCCACCTTCGAAAAGCTGCTGTCCGATCAGGAAAAGGATGCGCCGGCGAAGGAAGAAGGCCGCTGGCAGAGCGAAGGCGGCAACACGGCGCCCTTTGTCGACAACAGCTTCAGCGAAGATCCCAACATCGAGCACCGCGGGCACAGGTTCCGCCTGCAGGATGGTGCCGTGGTCATCGCCGCCATCACCTCCTGCACCAACACCTCCAACCCGAGCGTGCTGATGGCTGCCGGTCTGGTGGCCAAAAAGGCCGTCGAGAAGGGCCTGACCAGCAAGCCGTGGGTCAAGACTTCACTGGCACCGGGCTCCAAGGTCGTCACCGACTATCTGGCCACGGCCGGTTTCCAGGAGCCGCTCAACGAGCTGGGCTTCAACCTGGTGGGCTACGGCTGCACCACCTGCATCGGCAACTCCGGGCCGCTGCCCGAGCAGATCGATCAGGCCATCCAGGACGACAACCTGACGGTCGCCTCGGTCCTGTCGGGCAACCGTAACTTCGAAGGCCGCATTCATCCGCTGGTCAAGACCAACTGGCTGGCGTCACCGCCCCTGGTGGTCGCTTATGCGCTGGCCGGCAACGTCCGTCTGGACCTGTCGCAGGAGCCGCTGGGCAACGACAAGAGCGGCAACCCGGTCTATCTCAAGGATATCTGGCCGTCCCAGAAAGAGATCGCCGAGGCCGTCGAGCGCGTTCGCAGCGACATGTATCGCAAGGAGTACGCCGAGGTCTTCGACGGTGATGAAGCCTGGCAGTCCATCGATATCACGCCCGGCGAAGTCTACGAGTGGTCGAAGGACTCCACCTACATCCAGCACCCGCCCTTCTTTGAAGGCATGGGTCGCGAACCGGAGCCGATCCAGGACGTCGAAAACGCCAGCGTACTGGCCAAGCTCGGCGACTCGGTGACCACCGACCACATCTCCCCGGCCGGCGCCATCAAGCCCGACAGCCCGGCGGGTCGTTACCTGCAGGACAACGGGGTCGAGGTCAAGGACTTCAACTCCTACGGGTCGCGCCGCGGCAACCACGAAGTGATGATGCGCGGCACCTTTGCCAACGTGCGTATCCGCAACGAGATGCTCGACGGCGTCGAAGGCGGCATGACCCGCCACGTGCCTTCCGGTGAAGAGATGGCCATCTACGATGCCGCCATGAAGTACGCCGAGGAAGGCACCCCGCTGGTCGTCATCGCCGGCAAGGAGTACGGCACCGGGTCATCGCGTGACTGGGCTGCCAAGGGTACCCGTCTGCTGGGCGTGCGCGCCGTCATCGCCGAATCCTACGAGCGTATTCACCGCTCCAACCTGATCGGCATGGGCGTTCTGCCGCTGCAGTTCCCCGAAGGCGAGGATCGCAACTCGCTGGGCATGACCGGTGAAGAGAGCGTCAGCATCTCGGGTCTGGCGGATCTGGCACCGGGTGCCAGCGTGACGGTCTCCATCACGTTTGCCGACGGCAACACGAAGGAGCTCGACGCGCTGTGTCGTATCGACACCGCCAACGAGCTGGAGTACTACCGTCACGGCGGTATTCTTCACTACGTACTGCGCAGCATGCTGCCCAACTAAGCGGCGGACCCTGCGACACCAAAAGGCCCCATCCTCGGATGGGGCCTTTTTCATGATGCCCTGTCAGAGCACTGCTCAGGCGTATGCAGTTACCTGCCGCCGCGCCCAGAGCCACAGCTCGACAATCGCCAGCAGCATCAGCGCATAGCCCAGCGTCTCGATACCCTCTTCCACCGTGGACTTGATTTCGTAGATGTACTGCGCCTTCATGATGGCCTCCCAGAAGATGCCGCGACCCATCAGGCGCGAGAAGACGTAAAGCGTCAGCATACCGCTCAGAAAAAGGCCAAAGGACATCTGCTGCATATAGCGGCAGCATTCATCCAGCACGCGCAGGCGGTGGCGGATCAGATAGACCAGAGCCGGTACCAGCACCAGCGTCACCAGCCACTGCCACAGCCCGTCGAACACGCGCTCAAGCAGAAAATCCTGCTCGCGGATCAGGGATGCCAGCAAAAAGGCAAACATCAGCACAACACCGTGGCGATAGACGCCCATCGCGCGGACTTTCCAGAGCAACACCAGACTGACCATCAGCATGACGGTCTGGGAAATTTCGGCAAAGGAGGCTTCACTGAACTGATCATCCAGCGCTCTGGGCAGGGCATCCCAGTACATGCACTGACAGATGAAGGCGATGAAAAAGAGGTAGGCAACAAAACGATAGATGCTGTTGAGCGTCTGCCGACGTTCAGCAGGGGTCGACAGGATGGGTTCTGACATTGGGCTTCCAGAAATCATAAGCGTGTTAACGAGTCATTATAACGCTTCCTGCATCAGGAAAGGATGAAAAATTCATATCGCTGTAACATGAATAAACAAATCAGTGGCCGACCGACCCATGAGAAGGCCCCGGGCATCCCCGGGACCCCTTTGGGCGACGCCGTCTCAGCAGCCGCTGACGGCCGGTCGGGCGGGCCTTTCAAAAAAGAAGGGACGCAGCTTCACACCGACCATGTTGCCGGCGAAGGCAAAGACCATCCAGACCCAGCCGTGCAGACTGCCCGAGGCGATGCCGCTGAAATAGGCACCGATGTTGCAGCCAAAGGCGATGCGCGCGCCGTAGCCCAGCAGCACGCCGCCAATGACACAGGCGGCCAGCGAGCGCGCCGGAATCCTGAGGCCGGGGCGAAACCGGCCGGCCAGCGCCGCCGCCAGCATGGCCCCCAGGATGATGCCGATGTTCATGACGCTGGTCACGTCATGCCACACACTCTGGCTCAACGCCTGCGCGTTGCCGGGCTGTTGCCAGTAGCTCCACTGCCCCGGATCGATGCCCAGCGCCTGAATGACCTTGGCGCCCCAGAGCGCAAAGGCCGACGTAATGCCCCAGGGGCGGCCGGCCAGGGCCAGGGTGGCAAAGTTGAGCAGCGCCAGCGCGACGGCACCAAAGATCAGCGGCCAGGGGCCACGCAGCCAGCGCGCCGTACCGCGTCGCTCGGCCGGGACGGCCGCCGCTTCCAGATTGCCGTGCCGACGCCGCTCCAGCCAGACGGTGACGGCAGCGATCGCTGCAAACAGGGCCAGGCTTGTGGCGATACCGCCACCGGCGCCCAGCTCGACCAGTGATACCGGCTCAAATGCCGGCAGCGACGCCCACCAGTCAAAGTGGATGGTCGCCAGCACCGAACCGACAATGAAAAAGAGCAGGGTCACCATCATGCGGGCGTTGCCACCACCGGCGGTAAACAGCGTGCCCGAGGCACAGCCGCCCCCCAGCTGCATGCCGACGCCAAACATGAAGGCCCCCACCATGACCGACAGGCCGATGGGCGAAACAAATCCCGCTACCGGCTGGCCGAACAGCGTGCCGGCCGACAGCGCCGGAAAGAAAAGCAGCACTGCCACGGCCAGCAGTACCATCTGCGCGCGCAGCCCCCGGCCCCGTCGCTCGGTAATAAATACCCGCCAGGCTGATGTGAAGCCGAAGGCGGCGTGATAGAGCACCAGCCCCAGCGCGCCGCCGACCAGCAACAGGGCGCCCTGCGTTGCGCTGATGATGCTGCTCACCATCAGTATTGCGACCAGCAAGAGTGCGCCCGCCCCCCAAGCGATCGGAGATTGATGCAGCAGCTTGTGCTGCCCTTCTGCCGTTATCTGCGCCATACATTGTCTCCAGAAATAAGAATGCTTTTATCCATATTCTATCGACATAAGCGTCTTGCCTGAAATAAATGCGGGCCATCGGATTCATCGGGTCGGGGAGAGACACGTACGTTATGATGTCGAATTCGCAATAACACCGTAGACCGCTACGGTCACCGGCTTTCGGTACAAGGAGTTCATGATGCGCTGGATCAATGTAGCGCTGGCGGCCGTGCCGGCCAGCCAGACCCCTTCGGCAGGCGCCGGCCGGGCAGACGATGGCGCACTTATCGAGCGTCAGCGCCTGTTCGGCAACCCCAGTCGCGTCCAGGGCCGCCTGAGCCCTGACGGGCAGTGGCTCTCCTGGATTGCCCCGGTCAATGATGTGCTCAATCTCTGGGTGGCCCCTGCCGACCGGCCCGATGAGGCCCGCGCCCTGACGCAGGAGGATACCCGCCCGATCCGCAGCTATTTCTGGTCACCGGACAGCCGGCAGCTGTTGTACGTCAACGACCAGGGAGGCGATGAAAACTTTCGCCTGTATGGCGTCAGCGTGACGAGTGGCGAACAGCGCATCCTGACCCCGCAGGAGGGCGTTCGTGTACAAGTACTGGGCGTCAGCCGCCATGTCAGGGGCCACATCATGGTCGGCATCAACGACCGCGATCCGCGCTGGCACGACGTCTATCGGCTCAACCTCGACAGCGGCGAGCTGTCGCTGGTACTGGAAAACGAGGGCTACGGCGGCTTTCTGCTGGATGAGGACCTGGAGATTCGTCTGGCCGAAAAGCCCCGCGCCGACGGCGGCGAAGACTTCTTTCGCGTCAACGGCCTGACCGTCGAAAGCGAGCCGTTTACCTCCGTCAGCTTCGAGGACAGCGCCAATACCGGGCCGGCCGGCTTCACCCGCGACGGCCGTACCATGTACTGGATCGACAGCCGCGGCCGCGACACGGCCGCCCTGACCGCGCAGGACTGGGACAGCGGCGAGTCCCGCGTGATCGCCCAGTCACCCAAAGCCGATATTACCGGTGTCATGGCCGACCGCGACAATCATGATATTCAGGCCTTTGCGGTGGATTATCTGCGCACCGAATGGACCGCCATCGACCCAAACATTGGAGAGGCGCTCACCTTTCTCGACGGCGAGCTCAAGGGCGACGTCAACGTCACCTCACGCACCGATGACGACCGGCGCTGGATCGTGGTCAATGACCCGGTGACCGCCCCGGCCGAGACCTGGCTGTTTGACCGTGACGCCCACACGCTGACCTCGCTGTTTGTCAGCCGTCCGGAGCTCGAAGGGGCACCGCTGGCCGGCATGACACCGCTGGAACTCACCTCGCGCGACGGTCTGACGCTGGTCTCCTATCTGACCCTGCCCCGGGGCAGCGACGCCGATGGGTTTACCCCGCCCACCGAGCCGCTGCCCATGGTACTGCTGGTGCATGGCGGCCCCTGGGCACGCGACAGCTACGGCAGCAACGGCTATCACCAGTGGCTGGCCAATCGCGGCTACGCGGTGCTCTCGGTCAACTACCGCGGCTCGACCGGCTTCGGCAAGTCCTTTACCGCCGCCGGCGACGGCGAATGGGGCACCGCCATGCATGACGATCTGATCGATGCCGTCAACTGGGCCATCGACCAGGGCATTGCCGATCCCGACCGGGTCGCCATCATGGGCGGCTCCTACGGCGGTTACGCCACCCTGGCCGGGCTGACCATGACGCCTGAAACCTTCGCCTGCGGGGTGGATATTGTTGGGCCCTCGAACCTGACCACCCTGCTGGAGAGCATTCCGCCCTACTGGGAGGCCGGCCGCCAGCAGATGTATCGCCGCATGGCCGACCCCAATACCGAAGAGGGCCGGGCATGGCTGGAGGCGCGCTCGCCGCTGACGCATACCGATCGTATTCAGCGCCCGCTGCTGATCGGTCAGGGCGCCAACGACCCGCGTGTCAAACAGGCCGAAAGCGACCAGATCGTCGACGCCATGCGGGAGAAATCGATTCCCGTGACCTATGTGCTCTTTCCCGACGAGGGTCACGGCTTCGCCCGACCGGTCAACAACATCGCCTTCAACGCAGTGACCGAGGCCTTTCTGGCCGAAGCGCTGGGCGGCCGCTTCGAGCCGATCGGCGATGCCCTGCAGGCCTCCTCCATCACCGTTCCCCACGGCGCCGAGTATGCTTATGGACTGAGTGACGCCCTGAGCCGCTGATGCCCTCCGGCCCGGCGACATGGTTCATGCGCCGGGCCCGTGCATCACCCTGCGAAGGCATCGCCCTGACCATCGCCCACTCCATGACTGCGCTGGTCCGGCACCGGCTCAGCGTGAGGCGGGCGCCTCGTCATCATCGAAGGTTCCTGTTTCCGTGTCGTCAAGCGCCTCATCATCCAGTGAATCACCCGGCAAGGCACCGGTCGGCACCTGACGCCCCTGCGCTGCCGGCGCCGCATCAAACAGCTGCTCGAGCAACGGATTGTCGGGATTCATGTCGACCGTGCCCTGGAATTCGGCGCCCTCTTCGATCACCAGCCCCGGCGCGTGAATTTCCCCGCTGACATGGGCACCGGCCAGTACCCGGACACTGCCTGAGGCGATCAGACGCCCGCGGATGGTGCCCCCCACGGTCATCGACTGCGCCACCACATCCCCCTCGACCGATCCATCGACGCCGATATCAACGCCGTGGCGCGTAAACGTGACGCAGCCGACGATATGGCCCTCGATATGCAGATCCTCTTCACCGGTCATGTCCCCCGTCACACGGGTTTGCGCGCCGATCAGCGCCCGCCTGTCGAGACGTGTCGAGCGATCCTCCGCGGCACCGGTGTCGGGAGGCGTCACCGACGCCGGGGCCGCGTCACGACTGCCGGTGTCATCCACACCCCTGGTCCTCTGAAACATGGTTATCTCCACTGGCCATACACTGCAGCCCCCGCAAGAGCCTCTGGTACCATCATTGAAAAGTATGTAACCCTCTAATATCGGCAGCATATCCTTAATCCTTCACGCCGTGGGATAAAGAATAACGATGAATCGCCGATAGCATCACTCTGATCATGTCCAGCAGATACTCGCCACACAGCAGGCACCGATCTGCAAGTGTGGCCTTCACGTTTCGGGATGACGGCATGAATACAATGGGATGGCTGCTGATACTGGGCATTGCGGCAATAGTGCTGATCCTGTACGACGGTCAGCGACGGGCGCGCAAGGCACGGGGCAGCGACAATGAAACCACCGTGGCGACTGCCGCGCCACTGGCGCCCTCATCCTCCTTGCTCCCCGCCCAAAGGGTCGAAGAGAGCAGCGAAGAAAGGGTCGAGGTGGTGCCGGGGCCGAGCCAGGTGTCACCCGCCGGGACGGCGCCCCTGCCACAGGATCGGCACGGCCCCGACCGCGATGAGACCGTACCTGCCGGCAGCTTCATCGGACCGAGCATTCATGTCGTCGGCCGTGTCGAAGCCGCCCAGCCACTCACCGTGGCCGGACGCGTCGAGGGAGAGATTACGCTGCGTGATCACGGCCTTGCCATTCTCGGCAGCGGTGAGGCAGGCCCCAGCGTGACGGTGTGCCGGCTGGTGGTTGATGGGCGCCTCAGCGGTGCCGTGCATACCGCGCAGGGCGCCACCTTTCATGCCGGTGCCCGCTTCGAAGGCGATTTGAAGGCGAGACAGCTGCGCTGCGTGGCGGGCGCCACGCTCTCGGGACAGTTCAGCATCGGCTGACGCCACCGCTGGAGAACCGGCTGCGCCAGCGGCGTCAGTCGCGACCAATGGTCACGTATCAGACGAACCTGCCCAGCCCTACGGCCGGACGCAGGCGCTCCAGCAGGGCATTGGCTTCCCCGCGGGCGCGCTCGGCGCCCTTTTGCAGGACCGCTTCGATATGCCCCGGGTCCTGCATGAGCCGTTCATACTCGCCGCGCGGCCCCTCGAGCCGGGCATTGAGATGCTCGAAGACAACGTTCTTGGCTTCCCCCCAGCCGATGCCTTCGGCGTAGCGGCTACGCATGGCCTGCTCTTCACTTTCGCTGGCAAAGGCCGAGTAGATCTGAAACAGCGAGCAGGTCTCGGGATCCTTGGGCTCGCCGGGCTCCAGCGAGTTGGTCTTGATCTTTCGAATCAGCTTCAAAAGCTTCTTCTCGGAGCAGAACAGCGGGATGGTGTTGTCATAGCTCTTGGACATCTTGCGTCCGTCCAGCCCGTTGAGCGTCTGGACGCGCTCATCCACCACCGCCTCGGGCAATGTAAAGTAGTTGCCCTTGTAGACGTGGTTGAAGCGCCCGGCCATATCGCGTGCCATCTCGATATGCTGCACCTGATCACGGCCTACCGGCACGCGATTGGCGTTGAACAGCAGAATATCGGCCGCCATCAGCACCGGATAGCTGAAAAGCCCCATGGTGATGCCGCGGTCAGGGTCCGGGCTGCCCACCTCCTCATTGTCCGTCACCGCCGCCTTGTAGGCGTGTGCCCGATTCATCAGCCCCTTGGCACAGACGCAGGAGAGCAGCCAGGCAAGCTCGGTCGTTTCATGGATGTCCGACTGGCGATAAAAGGTCGCATTGTCCGTATCCAGTCCCAGCGCCAGCCAGGTCGCGGCGATTTCGAGACGTGACTGCTGGACCCGTTTGGGGTCACTGGCCTTGATCAGGGCGTGCAGATCGGCCAGAAAGTAGTAGGACTGAACGCTCGGGTCCTGGCTTGCGGCAATGGCGGGGCGAATGGCACCGACATAATTGCCCAGATGGGGGGTGCCGGTCGTGGTAATGCCGGTCAGTACTCGTGTGCTGGTCATGAACGCAACGTCTGCTCGGTAATGGAAAACGGCGCGAATGGGATCATCGCGTGAACATGCCTACAGTGTAACGCGCCCGGACAGGCCGGGCGACAGCCTCACCCACCGGCGCTATGGATCGGGACGCTCCTGACCACACTGCCAGCAGGTGTCAAAGTGTGCGTCGTGCCACTCGCCACAGCGCTGGCAGCGCCAGCCCCGTGACAGCCGCGCGCCGGGAGACGAGTCGGCATCACAGGCCTGACGCCACTGCTCGATGATCATTCGGGCACGCGCCTCGTCTTCCGGGGCTACCCACAGCTCCGGCTCGCAGTCGATCGGAGCCAGATCCCCCATCCCGCCGGCCAGCGTCCAGTTGCGCAGATCGCATGCAACGCCCGCCCCTTCAAGCAGATTGCGCACATGCCCCACCATCAGGCTGTTGGGATGCTGAAAAACGCGAACCCGGCGCGCCATGGTGACCTCAGTCGCGAAAGATGCGCACGCCCATCGCCTTGAGATAGGCCGTTTCCGGGATGGACGGATGAATCGGGTGGTCACCGGCCTGGTGACCCTGATGGATCAGCTGGGCGTGACGGTCCTGATGCCGCGCCGAGCCGCGCACGATATCGATCAACCGGTCGCTGGCCAGATGCATCGAGCACGAGGCCGACATCAAAAGGCCATCGCGACCCAGCAGGCGGATCGCTTCGCGGTTGAGCTTGCCATAGGCGCGCTCGCCGGCGGCAATGTCCTTGCGCTTGCGAATGAACGCCGGCGGATCGAGCACGATCGCATCAAAGACTTCGCCCTGCGCCTTGAGCTGTGCCAGCGCCTTGAAGGCGTCGCCCTCGAGCGTCGAGACCCGGTCCTCCACGCCGTTGAGCGCAGCATTGTGCATGACGCGATCGAGCGCCGGCGTTGACTCATCCACGCAGACCACGTCCGAGGCGCCATGCATGGCAGCCTGCACGCCCCAGCCGCCGGCATAGCTGAACACATCCAGTACCCGCTTGCCGGCCACCTGGGTGTTGAACCAGGCGCGGTTATCGCGGTGATCAAAGAACCAGCCGGTCTTCTGGCCGCCGACGACGTCGGCTTCAAAACGCACGCCGTTCTCTTCCAGCGCCACGGCGCCTTCCAGGTGGCCCTGCACGATCTCGACATGCTCGTCGAGCTTTTCCAGACGCCGCCCGGCGGTGTCCCCACGCAGCACGATCACGCGCGGCGAGAGCACCTTGTTAAGCGCATCGATGATCTCGTCACGCACCTTCTCCATGCCCAGCGTATTGAGCTGCGCCACCACCACGTCATCGAAACGGTCCACGACCAGCCCGGGCAGCAGATCGCCCTCGCCGTGTACCAGTCGATAAAAGGGGCGTGCAAAGAGCCGCTCGCGCAGGGACAGTGCCTGCTTGAAGCGATGCACCAGCAGGGAGCGCCCCAGCATCACATCAGTATCGCGCGACACGATACGGGCACAGATCAACGAATTGGGGTTGACGTAGGCCACCCCCATGGCGCGCCCGCTGGCCGCCTCGACGATGGCCTGGGCGCCCGGTTCGAAGCTCTTGAGCGGCGTTTCGGCGATATCGATCTCGTTGGAGTAGAGCCACAGGTGGCCCGCCTTGAGACGACGATCGGCGTTTTTCTTGAGACGAAGACGTTGGGTCACGACAGCTTCCAGCGTTGATAATAAAAGGGGCAGTAGCGTATTGCCCGCCATTCTATCAGCTGGGCACCGCTGCGGCAGTGTGTTGTCGGCTCGCTAGCGCTGACAGCGCGGACAGAAGACGCTGGCGCGCTGACCGATGGTCACCGAGCGAAGCTCGCGGTCACAGTGACGACACGGCTGGCCGCCGCGACCGTAGACGTTGAGCCGCTGGACGAAATAGCCCGGATCGCCGCGGCCGCTGACAAAGTCACGCAGCGTGGTACCGCCCTGCTCGATCGAGGCGGTCAGCACCGTCCTGATGGCCTCCGCCAGACGCCGATAGCGCTCAAGGGATACCTTCCCGGCCTCGACGCGTGGATCGATGCCGGCCATGAACAGCGCCTCGGCGGCGTAGATGTTGCCCACGCCCACCACCACGGCGCTGTCCATGATGAAGTTCTTGACCGCCACGCGCTTACCGCGCGAGCGCTGATGGAGATGACGGCCGCTGAAGGCCTCTCCCAGCGGCTCGGGCCCGAGCGTCACCAGGCGCCGGTCATCGAGCGGATCGCCTTCGATAAAATCCACCAGGCCGAAGCGGCGCGGATCGTGATAGCGCAGCACCAGCCCGGAGCTCATGACCAGATCGATATGATCATGCTTGCGCGGCTCGGTACCGACCTCGACCAGCCGCAGGCTGCCGGACATGCCCAGATGCCAGAGCAGATGACCGCCGGCCACCGGCAGCAGCAGATACTTGGCCCGCCGATCGATCGCGCCGACACGCTCGCCGGTCAGCCGCTCGACCAGACCTTCCGGCACGGGAATGCGCAGACGGTGATGACGAACGATGACTTCATTGATCTCGAACCCCGCGACCCACGGCGCAATGCCGCGACGGGTGGTTTCGACTTCAGGCAGTTCGGGCATGGCAATCCGATGTGTTGACGCTGGGTAGTGGTGTCAGGGGTGGGGGCGACGTGGCGCAGACGCAAAAGGACCCGGCCGGGGCCGGGTCCTTTCAGGCCACCCTGACGGGCGGCACGTCAAGCGCCATCAATTACTTGATCTTGGCTTCACGATAGGTGACATGCTTGCGTACGACGGGGTCGTACTTCTTGAACTCCAGCTTGTCAGGCGTATTGCGCTTGTTCTTGTCGGTCGTATAGAAATGACCGGTACCCGCGCTTGAAACCAGCTTGATCTTGTCACGCATGTTGTTGCTCTCCGCAGTCAAGCGCCCGGGGCGCTCGAGGTGTGATCACGAAACGGTCGTCGTCTCAGACGCTCAGGCCGTTGGCACGCAGATCCTTGAGGACCACTTCGATGCCTTTCTTGTCGATGATGCGCATGCCCTTGGAGGACAGACGCAGGCTGACAAAGCGCTTTTCGGACTCGACCCAGAAACGGTGCGTATGCAGGTTGGGCACGAAGCGACGACGCGTCCTGCGCTGAGAGTGGGAAACGTTGTTACCAGTCACCGGACGCTTGCCGGTAACCTGACAGACTTGTGACATGGAAGCCTCCAGCCGTGAGCCCGAATGGGCCCCACATGAGTGTCTATTAAGTATCGGGCAAACCGGTGAGAAGTGGCAGGCGATACGCCTCCCTGCCCCCTGTTCATAACCCGCAGAAAGTCAAAGGGCGTACTTTATACCAGAGCCCCCCGTGATCGGCAAGCACAACCCGGGATAATTGCTTCTACAGCCAGCCTTTCTCGGCAAAGGAGGCCACCTCGCCATCGCCCACCACGAAATGATCCAGCACCCGGATGTCAAAAAGCCCCAGCGCCTCGACCAGACGCGTGGTGATGCGACGGTCGGCGTCGCTGGGGTCGGCCACCCCGGAGGGGTGATTGTGGGCAAAGATGACCGCGCCGGCATTGAGCGCCAGCGCCCGTCTGGCCACCTCGCGCGGATAGACGGCGGCGGCATCCAGGGTGCCGGTAAAGAGCTTTTCAAAGCGCAGCACGCGGTGCTGGCTGTCCAGAAAAAGCGCCGCGAACACTTCATGGCCCAGATCGCGCAGATGGGCACTCAAAAAGCGCCGCACCATGGGTGGCGAGGTGAGCGCATCCCCGCGCATCAACAGCGCCTCCAGATGACGCCGCGACAGCTCGAGCGACGCCTGCAGCTGCACATACTTGGCATCGCCCAGTCCATGCGCCCGGCAGAAGGTATCGCGATCGGCCTCCAGCAGCGGTCGAAGCCCGCCAAAGTCGCTCAGAAGATCGCGGGCCAGATCCACCGCGGAGCGCCCCTTGACGCCCACCCTCAGAAAGATCGCCAGCAGCTCGGCATCCGACAGCGCCTGGGCGCCCAGATTGATCAGCTTCTCCCGCGGCCGTTCGCCCTCCGGCCAGTGACTGATACTCACACGCGCCCCTTTCAACAGGATATTCTGATAAACACTTAACGGCACCGGTTGCCGAAACTGAAACCACATCCGGCTTTTGCCAACCCCCCGGCACCCGCTACGCTTGAGCTGTTACCCGGTTAATTTTAAGGAGGCTCATGATGCGTCTTTATACCCTGCCCAAAACCGATGGCATCAGCGATCTGACCCTTGTCGAACGCGATACCCCCCGCCCGGCCCGCGGCCAGGTACTGGTAAAGATGCGCGCGGCGTCACTGAACTATCGTGATCTGATGATCGTGACGGGCAACTACAGCCGCGGCGGCGTAGCACCCGACCGCGTGCCGCTGTCCGACGGCGCCGGTGAGGTGGTCGAGATCGGCGAGGACGTGACCCGCTTTGGCGTCGGTGACCGCGTCGCCGGCATCTTCATGCAGAACTGGCTGGGTGGCGAGGTCAATGACAGCCACCCGGGCTCGGCGCTGGGCGGCGCCGTTGATGGGGTACTCAGCGAGTACGTCCTGTTCGATCAGCAGGGGCTGGTCACGCTGCCCGAACACCTCTCGTTTGAAGAGGGCGCCACCCTGCCCTGCGCCGCCGTCACGGCCTGGAACGCCCTTTATGCCGGCAAATCGCCACTCAAGGCCGGCGACAGCGTTCTGCTGCTGGGTACCGGCGGCGTTTCCATGTTCGGCCTGCAGTTCGCCCGCGCCGCCGGTGCTCACGCCATTCAGACCTCCTCCAGCGACGACAAGCTCGCCCGCGTGCGTGAGCTTGGCGCTGACGACACCATCAACTACCGCGAAACGCCCGAATGGCAGGACGAGGTCAAGCGCCTGACCAATGGGCGCGGTGTGGATCACGTGGTGGAAGTCGGCGGTGCCGGCACCCTGCCGCGCTCGATTGACGCCTCGCGCCTGGGCGGTCAGGTCAACCTGATCGGCGTGCTGACCGGCGGCGAGATCAACCCGACCGCCATCATGCGCAAGAGCGTGTTGATGCGCGGCATCTTCGTGGGCTCGCGCGAGATGTTCGATCAGATGAACCGCGCCATCACCCAGCACCGGATCAAGCCGGTCATTGATCGTACCTTCGCCTTTGATGATGCCCGCGCCGCGTTTGAACACCTTGAAAGCCAGCAGCACCTGGGCAAGGTCGTCGTCACCATCGACTGAGATGCCCCACCAGGGGAGAGGGGCCCATGAGGTGCCCCTCTCCTTCTCTCATGGCGTGTCATCGGGCCCGGACCAGGTGCGCAGCGCGGCCCGACGGTGCTGGCTCTTCTCCTGCGGCGACAGCGAATAATCCCCGTCGTAGAGCGCCGCCTCCCAGCCACCGTAGGTCGGGTTGGGCAGCACGATATAGCGCTCGCCGAACTGGGCGCGATCCTGAATGACCTGCGCATTGCGCGTGGCCACATCGTCGGCGTCGTAGCGGCTGTCGAAATCGGCCAGGTTATCGCCGATCAACAGTGCGACATCATGTGTGGCCATGACCGCATCCCGGCGCGGCTGCTTGTCGCCGGTGTCGGTGCGCAGCATCATGTGGCGCTCATCGACCCACGGAAAATCAAGCGCTCTCAGATTCTCCATGGTGGCCTCAAGGCCGCTCTCCCGGCGGTTAGTGACGTAGAAGACCTCCACCCCGCGCGATTGCGCGTAATCAAGAAACTCGCTCGCACCGGGCATCGCGCGGGCCTGAGCATCCTCGACCCAGGCATTCCAGTTGGCGCTGGAGTACTGCGCATCGCGCCCGATCAGCCAGGCCTGGAAGGGCGTGTTGTC
This sequence comes from Kushneria sp. AK178, assembly GCF_053903105.1. Taxonomy (NCBI): domain Bacteria; kingdom Pseudomonadati; phylum Pseudomonadota; class Gammaproteobacteria; order Oceanospirillales; family Halomonadaceae; genus Kushneria; species Kushneria sp. AK178. The sequence goes on from NZ_CP096381.1 coordinate 2,880,103, forward strand.
GATCACCGCCTCATCGCAGTCGACGATGACCGCCAGCGGCCGATCGTCGGACTGTCGCTCATCCAGCGCCTGATCAAGACGCAGACGCGCCACGTTGAAGGCCTGGTAAGAGAGCGCCCGGTATTCGGCCGCGCTCTGCATCCAGGCCGTGGCCATGACGAGCTGTTCGTTGAGGTCGGCATTGCTGTAGGCCGCAGACGTTGACGGCTGCTGGCCGGCACAGCCGCTCAGGGCGACCCCGATGGCCAGCGCCGAGAGCATCGGTGCCAGCCGGCGCCGGTACAGGGAAGGGCGTGTGAGGGCATTTCCCGGGGACATGGCAATATCCTTCTCAAGCGGTCGTTGTGGTTGTTGCAGGCCTGCCTGATGCTACGCACGTCAGGCACGCAGTGGTAAGGTAGCACCCCCTTGATTTCCGTTATGCTCATGGAGCCCTGCATGTCACGACTGGCTGGTCAACGCATTGTTCTAGGCATCAGTGCCGGCATCGCGGCCTACAAGAGTGCGGTGCTGGCGCGGCTGTTGAAAAAGACCGGCGCCGAGGTACGGGTGGTCATGACCGAGGGTGCCCGGGCCTTTATCACCCCGCTGACCCTGCAGGCCCTGACCGGCGAGGAGGTACGCACCTCGTTGCTGGACCCACAGGCCGAGGCCGGCATGGGCCACATCGAGCTGGCCAAATGGGCCAACATCGTGCTGATTGCGCCGGCCACGGCCGATCTGATGGCACGCCTGGCCGCCGGCATGGCCGATGACCTGCTCACCACGCTGTGTCTGGCCACGCGGGCGCGCTGCCTGCTGGCGCCGGCCATGAACCAGGCCATGTGGTCACACCCCGCCAGCCAGCGCAACGCCGCCACCCTCCGAGAACTGGGCTGGCAGCAGCTCGGCCCGGATGCCGGCGAACAGGCCTGCGGTGACGTCGGCGGCGGACGCATGCTGGAACCGGAAGACATTGTGGCCGCACTGGAAGCGGCGCTGTCGGATCCATCATCGACGCCGGAGGCGCTGCCGCTGGATGCCACCCCCGAGCATGACGATCACGCCCCGGCACCTGATGCCTTCATGACCACCAACAACGATGCGGCAAGCGGCGCCCTTGCCGGACACCATGTGGTGATCACGGCCGGCCCCACCCGTGAGGCGATCGATCCGGTGCGCTATCTCTCCAACCACAGCTCGGGAAAGATGGGCTTTGCCCTGGCCGGGGCGGCGCGCAACCTGGGTGCCCGGGTGACCCTGATCGCCGGGCCGGTATCGCTTGCCACGCCCGAGGGCATCACGCGCGTGGATGTGATCAGTGCCATGGAGATGCTGGAGGCCGTGGACGCCACCCTGGCCAACTGCGACCTCTTCATCGGCTGTGCGGCGGTCGCCGACTATCGTCTGGCCGAGGTGGCCGAGCACAAGCTCAAGAAGGTCGCCGACAGCCCCGCCCTGACGCTGAACCTGATCGAGAACCCGGACATCATTGCCACCGTCACGCATCGCGACGACCCGCCCTTCACGGTGGGCTTTGCCGCCGAAACCCGCGAGCTGGCGCGTCATGCCCATGACAAGCTCGTGCGCAAGCGCCTCGATTTGATCGTGGCCAACGACGTGGCCACCCCCAACCTGGGCTTCGGGGCGGATGACAATGCTGCCGTGCTGTATCATCTCGCCGCCGACCGACCGGATGACCCGGTCATCGCGCATACGCTGTCGCCGCGTGCCAAGCACGAGCTGGCGCGCGCCCTGTTTGACTACCTGCTGCCCCTTTACCGGGCGCATCCACCAACGCGGAGCCCTGCTGCCCCATGACTGTCCCTTCCGACCGGCCGCGCCTGCAGGTCAGAATCCTTGATGAGCGGGTACGCGACTACCCCCTGCCCCATTACGCCACGCGCGGCAGTGCCGGCATGGACCTGCGCGCCCTGCTGGATGCCCCGCTGACGCTCGCCCCCGGCGACTGCGAGCTGGTCCGCACGGGGCTGGCCGTGCATATTGCCAACCCCGCCTGGGCCGGCATGATCCTGCCGCGCTCGGGGCTGGGTCACAAGCGCGGCATCGTGCTGGGCAATCTGGTCGGACTGATCGATGCCGACTATCAGGGCGAGCTGATGATCTCGGTCTGGAACCGCGGTCAGGAAGACGTCACCCTTGAGCCGTTCGAGCGCATCGCCCAGTACGTGCTGGTCCCGGTCATTCAGGCCGAACTCGACGTGGTCGACGACTTTACGCCCGGTGACGAGCACGACGATATTCGTGGCGCCGGCGGCTTCGGCCACTCGGGACGACACTAACGCGGACTGACAGGAGTCTCGCCATGACACAGGTAAGTGCTGCCATCTTTCGGGCCTATGACATTCGCGGCGTGGTCGACGAACAGCTCACTCCCGACACCGTGCGCCTGATCGGCCGCGCCATCGGCAGCGAAGCGCTCGCCCGCGGGGAAAGTGGCATCGCCGTGGGCCGCGACGGCCGACTCTCGGGGCCGACGCTGTCGGCGGCCCTGATCGAGGGCCTCTGCGCCGCCGGCTGCGAGGTGGTGGATATCGGCATGGTGCCCACGCCGGTCCTCTACTTTGCCACCCACGTACTGGACGGCATCACCTCGGGGGTGGCCGTCACCGGCAGCCACAACCCCTCGAACTACAACGGCTTCAAGGTCGTGCTGGGCGGCCACGCCCTGTCGCGGGACGATATCACCGCCCTGCATCGCCGCATCGAGCAGAACGATCTGTCCACCGGGCAGGGCAGCTGCCGCGAGCATGACCTTCGCGAGACCTATCTGAACCGCATCCTCGACGATGTGGTCCTCGAGCGGACACTGCACGCCGTGGTGGACTGCGGCAATGGCGTCACCGGCGAACTGGGGCCCGAGCTGATCCAGCGCCTGGGGGCCGGGGTGACCCCGCTGTTTGACGAGATCGACGGCCGTTTCCCCAACCACCATCCCGACCCCGGCAAGTTTGAAAACCTCGCCGACCTGATTACGAAGGTCCGGGAGACCGGCGCCGACATCGGGCTGGCCTTTGACGGCGATGGCGACCGGGTGGGCGTGGTGACACCCAGGGGTGAAATCATCTATCCCGATCGTCTGCTGATGGCTTTCGCCCGGGACCTGCTCGAGCGCCAGCCCGGCGCGCGCATCATTTTCGACATCAAAAGCACCGGCAACCTGATCCCGATCATCGAGGACGCCGGCGGCACCCCCGAGATGTGGTACACCGGCCACTCGCTGATCAAGGCACGCATGAAGGAAACCGGTGCGGCGCTGGCCGGGGAGATGAGCGGCCACATCTTCTTTCAGGAGCGCTGGTACGGCTTTGATGACGGCCTCTATGCTGCCGCCCGGCTGCTGGAAATCCTGTCGCGTCAGTCCGGTGACGCCGATCACTACTTCAGCCGCTTCCCGCAGGACGAAAGCACCGCCGAGATCAATGTGCCCGTGACCGATGACAACAAGTTCGCTATTGTCGAACGCTTTATCAGGGAAACCGACTTCGGCGAACAGGCCACCCGAACCACGCTGGACGGCATTCGCGTGGACTATCCGGACGGCTGGGGGCTGTGCCGCGCCTCCAACACCACGCCCATGCTGGTGTTTCGCTTTGAAGGCAAGTCCGCAGAGGCGCTCGAGCGCATTCAAAACCGCTTTCGCCAGGCGCTGCTGGCCGTCGACCCGGACATTACCCCAACCTTCTAACGGCCATCACATCCTGAATTGACGAGCACCCCGCCGGCCGGGGTGCGTGACCATCGAATCCATGACGGCAGGGCCCGCTTCGCCAGCGGCCCTCCGATCCGCTTTACAGGAGCGTTTCGCCCCATGCATGACAGCGAATACAACCCGCGTCAGGTCGTTGAGATCCTGTCCGAGGCCCTGCCCTACATCCAGCGCTTCTCGGGCAAGACCGTGGTGATCAAGTATGGCGGCAACGCCATGACCGAGGACAACCTGATCCACTCCTTCGCCCGCGATGTGGTGCTGCTCAAGGAGGTGGGCCTCAACCCCATCGTGGTCCACGGCGGCGGCCCGCAGATCGGTCAGCTGCTGGAGCGTCTCAACATCGAGTCCCGCTTTGTGGACGGCATGCGGGTCACCGATGCCGAGACCATGGACGTGGTCGAGATGGTGCTGGGCGGGCTCGTCAACAAGAGCATCGTCAATCTGATCAACGGCGCCGGCGGCAAGGCGATCGGACTGACCGGCAAGGACAACGCCCAGATCCGCGCCCGCCAGCTGACCGTACAGCGCCAGAGCGCCGACATGACGGCGTCCGAGATCATCGACATCGGCCACGTCGGAGAGGTCGAGCACATCTCGACCGATCTGATCGAGATGCTCTCGGAAGCCGACTATATCCCGGTGATTGCACCCATCGGCGTGGACGGCGACGGGCACTCCTACAACATCAACGCCGATCTGGTGGCCGGGCGCGTGGCCGAGGCACTGGGCGCCGAGAAGCTCATGCTGCTGACCAACGTGGCCGGCCTCATGAACGAGCAGGGTGAGGTGATGACGGGGCTCACCACCGAGCAGGTTGATCGACTCATCGAGGACGGCGTCATCCACGGCGGCATGCTGCCCAAGATTCGCTGCGCGCTGGAGGCCGTCAAGCACGGGGTCAACAGCTCGGTGATCGTGGACGGTCGCGTGGAACATGCCATTTTGCTGGAGATCTTTACCCGCTCGGGCGTGGGCACGCTGATTACCGATCAGTCGAGCACGCCGGCGCCCTGATCCGGCACGCCCGGGGCGTGTTTTCATTCACGGGTGCCGGACGCCGCCGGCACCCCGGCAGGCGGATAACACACAATGGCCATGACCAGGGAACAAAAGCTCTCGCGACGCGACCAGATTCTTCAGGCACTGGCCCTGATGCTGGAACAGGGACGGGGGCAGCGCATCACGACGGCCGCGCTGGCGCGTGAGGTGGGGGTCTCGGAAGCCGCCCTGTATCGCCACTTTCCCAGCAAGACACGCATGTACGAGGCGCTGATCGACTACATCGAGCAGACGCTGTTCGAGCGCGTCACGCTGATCGTCAATGAGCCGGGCAGCGTCAGCGAGCGCTGTCAGCGCATTCTGACGCTGCTTTTGATCTTTGCCGATAAAAACCCCGGGCTGTGTCGCATCATGACCGGCGAGGCCCTGACCGGTGAACACGAGCGGCTGCAGGGCCGCATGACCCAGCTTTTCGAACGTCTTGAAACGCAGCTCAAACAGGTGCTGCGCACCGGTGAAATCGAGCAGCACTACCGCCCTGCCATCGGCGTATCGGCGCTGGCCAATCTGCTCATGGCCACCGTCGAAGGGCGCATCGGTCAATACGTTCGAAGCGGCTTCCGGCGCGCGCCCCAGACCCACTGGGAGGATCAGTGGCAGCTTCTGAGCACCCATCTCACGGCGGCGACGTAGGCCCTGAAACATCCGGATTGCGCTCCAGATAGCCACTGGCCGTGCCGGCCTCGACGCCGGCGCCAAACAGATAGCCCTGCAGGACCTCGCACCCCAGCTCGTTGAGCAGACGCTGCTGCCCGAGCGTCTCCACGCCTTCTGCCACCACCGACAGCTGCAGGGCATGGGCCAGCCGCACGATGGCCTCGATCATGGGGTAGCCGTGACTGGCGCCGGTCAGGGCCGCCACAAAGCTTCTGTCCAGCTTGAGCCGGTCCAGCGGCAGCTGCGCCAGCTTGTCCAGTGATGAGTAGCCGGTGCCAAAATCATCCAGCGAGAGTCTGACACCCTGCTGGCGCAGTCCCGAAAGCACGTGCCGGCAGGCGTCGACATCCTGCATCAGACGGCTTTCGGTGATCTCGAACTCCAGACAGGCGCCCTCCAGATTGTATGCAGCCAGCACCCGTTCGACATGTGCCAGCAGGGTTCGATCCAGCTGCAGTACGGAGATATTGAGGGCCACGAGCGGGACATGATAGCCCTGCGTCCGCCAGCAGCGGATCTGGCGGCAGGCTTCCTCGATGACCCACTGCCCCAGTGACGGCATGAGCCCCATGGATTCCGCCCGGGGAATAAAGGAGGCCGGAGCAATGCTGCCCCGCTCGGGGTGATGCCACCTCAGCAGGGCCTCGAAACCGGCGAGCTTCTGATTGTCGCCATGGACCTGGGGCTGATAGACCAACCGCAGCTGCCGGTCCGCCAGCGCTCGTGGCAACGCCTCGGCGATGGCCAACGGCGTACCGGGTGACGCCTTTCCGGCGCAGACGGTGTCATCGACTGGCGCGCCGTCATCCTCCCGCCGGGGCGCGGCCGCCGCCAGTGCCCTGCTGGCTTCTCCCGGTGGCGTACCCACCTCCTCGAGCTGGCTGATATCCATCAGGAAGCCGTGGCATTCGGGCTTTCCGCCGCGGCGCAGCACGATCCCCCGATCCAGCACCCGCTGTACGGACGTACCGTACATCAGGCGGTAGGTATGCTCGAAATACCCGCGCTGCAGCGCAAGACGCCGGGCGCGCTGCAGGGCCGCCCGATCGTCGGGATGCACCATGGCGTCAAAGGTTCTGCGCTTGAGCTGACAGGCCTGCTGCGACAGCCCCTTGATCGAGGCCGTTACGGTGCTCCGACAGCAGTACTGCTGCTGCGCGGGACAGTAGCAGTACACGACACCGGTAAGGTTGCTGACAGGGTGATCAAAATGAAATGGCGCTGCCCGCGTCCGGTCGAGGTGTTGATGGCACTTCAAGACAAGGGCCATGCATCGCTTTAGGCCCCAGAGCCAGAGCAGCAGCGCCAGCGCCAGGTCGCCGGCATCCATGTAATGCCCCCACCAGAGCAGACAGGTCACGATCAGAGAGCCAACGATCAGGCAGCGATGGATCGCGATCAGTCGCCGGGGCGTTTGGGACAGCGCGGTTTCGGATGGCTCGGGGATGGACGCAGGGCTCAACATCAATCAGCGCTCGGGCAGCGACAGACAGGCATATCATCAAAAATGAATGTAAATAATCTATATCATGAAACATCATTTTTTTTCATGGCGCATAACCATATAGCAAAAACCCCGGGCCTTGGGAGCCCGGGGTCAGCTTTTGCGTCAAAAACCATCTTTAGTATGAGAACGGCAGTGCCATGATCAGGCGGCTTCGACGGACTCCCCGATCGCCTGTTTGAGTTTTTTCATGGCATTTTTCTCGAGCTGTCGAATACGTTCGGCGGAGACACCATAGGTATCGGCCAGCTCGTGCAGGGTGGACTTCTGCTCGGCCAGCCAGCGACGCTGCAGGATATCCCGCGAGCGATCATCGAGGCGTGCCAGCGCGCCGCGCAGCTGCTGCGAGGAGCGATCCTGCCAGTCGGACTCTTCCAGCGACAGTGCCGGGTCGGAGCGGCCGTCTTCCAGATACTGCGAGGGCGACTGATAGCTCTGCTCGTCATCCTCGCTGCCCGGCGCCGGATCAAAACCGGCATCAAAGGCCGACAGGCGCCCTTCCATCTCGCGCACCGCTTCCGGCTTGACGTCCAGATCCTGGGCGATGGCATCCACTTCGTCGTTGTTCAGCCAGGACAGACGCTTTTTGGCGCTGCGCAGGTTGAAAAACAGCTTGCGCTGCGCCTTGGTGGTGGCGACCTTGACGATGCGCCAGTTGCGCAGCACGAACTCGTGGATTTCGGCCTTGATCCAGTGCACCGCGAAGGAGACCAGACGGACGCCCTGGGCCGGATCAAAGCGCTTGACGGCCTTCATCAGGCCCACGTTGCCTTCCTGGATCAGATCCGCCTGCGACAGGCCGTAGCCGGAATAGCTGCGGGCGATATGCACCACGAATCTCAGATGCGACATGACAAGGCGACGGGCGGCTTCAATGTCATTGTCGGTATGCAAACGCGTGGCGAGATCCTTCTCCTCGTCCACGGTCAGTACGGGAATACGATTAACGGCCTGAATATAGCCGTTCAGGTCATTGCCCGGCGAAAGATGACCAATAGGTTGAAGACTGGTACTCATGTTCAAACGGTCTCCCCTGGTCTCTGCTTGATAACTGTCAATCATTATAGACCATGGTAATGGTGCCTGGGTGCCTCTGTAATGACTTTTTCGAGGCACCTGCGTTGCGTCAGGTCAGCGCGGGCTGATATCTGCCAGATGGCGGCTCACGGCCAGCCATGCCCCGATAAGCCCCAGCAGGGTACTACAGATCAACAGCAAAACCGATCCGCCCGGGCCGATGGCCGGCAGGGAAAAGTGGCTGCCAAATCCCGAGGCCAGCATATCGATGGGCGCCGACAGCCAGCGCCGCCCCAGCGTCAATAGCACCAGCGCCAGCAGGCCGCCGCCCAGCCCGTACCAGACGCCCACGTAAAGAAAGGGGCGGCGCACAAAGGCATGTGTCGCGCCGATCAGGGTCACCACCTCGATCTCCTGGCGGCGGCTTTCGACCGCCAGCCGGATGGTATTGCCCACCACCAGCAGTACGCCGAGCGCAAACAGCACGCCGAAGGCCAGCACCACACGGCGCCCCAGCTCGCTGATCTCGCGCAGCCGCTCGAGCCAGGCCATGTCCAGACGCGCATCGGTCACCCCCTCGATCTGCCCGAGCCGCTCGGCCAGCGCCTGCGCCGCATCGGGGTCGCGCGAGCGCGGCTGGACCAGAATGGTCGCCGGCAGCGGATTGTCGTCCATCATGGCCAGGGCATCACTCATCCCGAGACGCTGCTGAAAGCTTTCCAGACCGGCCGCCGCCGTGATCAGCTCAATGGAGGCGATAGCCTCCTCGCCGCGCACCCGGTCGGTGACGTCCATGGCCTGCGACTCCGTCAGCCCCGGGTCGAGATACAGCGTCATGCGGGCGCTGTCGTCCAGATTGCTGTCCAGCAGCTGGGCGCTGCTCAGCGCCAGCCACAGGCTGGCCGGCAGCACCATGGCGATGGCGATCGCCAGCATGGTCATGAGACTCGACAGCGGCCGCCGGCGCAGCCGATGGAGACTGTCCACGGCCATCTGCGCGTGATGCCGCCGCCAGGCCCGCGAGCGGCTTTCAAAGGTGATCTGATGAGAGCGCGCGCCCCGTCGGGGCTTGCCGGTATCCGGCGGCGTGCGGCGCGGTGTCTGACTCATGCGGCCTCCTCATCGCCGACCAGCCGACCATCGCGCAGCTTGAGAACCCGGTGCCTGAGCCGGGCGATCAGTGCCAGATCGTGACTGGCCAGCAGCACCGTGGTGCCGATGCGGTTGAAATCCTCGAAAAGACGCATGATGTCGGCCGACAGCTGCGGGTCCAGATTGCCCGTCGGCTCATCGGCCAGCAGCATGGCCGGTTTGGTCACCACCGCGCGGGCAATGCCGACCCGCTGCTGCTCACCGCCGGACAGCTCGATGGGTAGCGCCTTTTCCCGGTGCAAAAGGCCGATCTTGTCGAGTGCGGCATGCACCCGACGCCGGGCGTCCTGCGGCGTGGCGCCCTGGATGATCAGCGGCAGCGCCACGTTGTCGAACACGCTGCGATCAAAGAGCAGCTGGTGGTTTTGATAGACCACCCCGATCTGGCGACGATAGAAGGGAATCTGTGACACGTGGAGACTGGTGATGTCGTGCCCGGCGACGGCAATGCGCCCCCGGGACGGCCGCTCCAGTGCCATGAGCAGGCGCAGTACCGAACTCTTGCCGGCCCCGGAGTGACCGGTGAGAAAGACCATTTCACCGCGCGCCACGGTGAAATTGAGATCGGCCAGCGCCTCGAAACGACCGCCATAGCGCTTGCCGACATGCGCAAACTCGATCATGGCCATGAGCGATCAGCTGCCGTCCCGGTCAAAGAGCGCGCTGACAAAGTCCTCGGCCTCGAAGGGCCGCAGATCATCCAGCGTCTCGCCGACCCCGATATAGCGGATGGGGGTGCCCAGCTGCTTGGCGATGGCAAAGATGATGCCGCCCTTGGCCGTGCCATCCAGCTTGGTCAGGGTGATACCGGTGACGGGCACCGCCTGGTTGAAGGTCTCCGCCTGGGAGATCGCGTTCTGCCCTGTACCGGCGTCGAGCACCAGCATCACCTCGTGCGGCGCCTGAGCATCCAGACGCGCCATGACGCGCTGCACCTTGCTGAGCTCATCCATGAGATGGTTCTTGTTGTGCAGTCGTCCGGCGGTGTCGGCGATCAGCACGTCGATGCCGCGCGCCTTCGCTGCCGATACCGCGTCATAGATGACCGAGGCGCTGTCGGCACCGGTATGCTGGGCGATGACCGGCACATCGTTACGCTCGCCCCAGACCTGAAGCTGCTCGACGGCAGCCGCGCGGAAGGTGTCCCCCGCCGCCAGCATGACGCTGCGGCCCTGACGCTGGAAGCGCTGGGTGAGCTTGCCGATCGTGGTGGTCTTGCCCACGCCGTTGACGCCCACCGTCAGGATCACGAACGGTCCCTCGCCCTTCGGCGGCAGACGCAGCGGCTTCGCCACCGGCTCGAGCATGCGCGACAGCTCCTGCTGCAGCGATTTATACAGTGCATCGACGTTTTTCAGCTCGCGGCGCGAAATCTGTCCCTCGAGGTTTTCCATGATTTCGCTGGTCGCCGCGACGCCGACATCGGCCATCAAAAGCTGGGTTTCCAGCTCTTCGAGCAGATCGTCATCGATCTCCTTGTGGCCCAGCAACAGGGTCGCCAGCCCGTCGGTCAGGTTGGAGCGGGTCTTGCCCAGCCCCTGACGCATGCGGGAAAACCAGCCCTTTTTGGCACTGGCCGTTTCGCCCTGCTCGCCGGCGGTTTCAGGCCCCACCTCGATGTCCGTGTCGTAACGGGCCCGACGCGGCTTGTCACGCCCGCGGTTGCGCGCCGGCGTCGTGACTTCCGAGGCCACGCCACCGGTCGTGGCGTCCTCGGGCGGCGCCTCTGGGGCATCCTCGGCCGGCGTCTCCGGCGGCGCCGGGACGTCAGCTGCCGGTTTTGACGACGTCTCTTCCGGCGTCACCTCCTCCGGCGCGCTCGGCGCCTCGGGCGGCTGCCTGTCGACGGGCTCGGGCACGACGTCCGGCTCGGCGCGTCGCTCGACGGAAGACTCGGGATCGGGCTCGCTGACCGGCGTCGTGTCACGCTCGACCGTCGGCTCGGCCTCGGGGCCACGCTCGATCACCGGCTCCGAGGCAACGTCTGACGCCGGCTCGGTGTCGCGAGGCGTCCGCGGCTCATCGTCAGCGTCTGTCCCGGGCGTCTGCGTTGACGGCCTGTCAGGCGACGGGGCCGGCGCGTCGCCACCGTGAGCGGGCTCGGGGGCGTCATCACGCTCGGGCGTCGGCGCAGGGGTCTCCTTCGGCGCCGGCGTCTCGCCCGGCCCTTCGCGTGACTCGACCGGCCGCTCACGAGCCGTCTCTTCGGTATCCTCCGGCGTCGGCGCCGAGTCCTGCTGTTCCGATTGCTGCTGTTCTTCGCGATCCTGTTGATCACGGCGATGCTTCTTGCGCTTCAAAAAACCAAACATGGGCACTATCGTCGCGATTGATCCATCGGGGAAAGGCGGCTGTTCCGCCGTTTGATACCGCATCCTACCACTCAAGCGCTGCTCGCCGGTACAATCCATGCACGCCATCCGGGGATGGCACACACCGCACCGACGGCAGATGCCCTGCCCGGCCTGCTGCCGGATCATCCATCGTCATCGACCGAGGCTTGCAGGACCCATGAGGCGACAGCGTCACGGCACATCAGGACACGACCATCGCCGGGGCAAGGCGAGCCGATCAAACAACGGCCGCCTGCGGCTGATCGGCGGCCGGTTTCGCCGGCGCCTGCTGCCCGTGCCCGACCATCCGGGGCTGCGTCCCACGCCCGATCGCATGCGTGAGACGCTGTTCAACTGGCTGGCGCACGACATTGATAGTCGCACCCGGGCCCTCGATCTTTTCGCCGGCACCGGCGCGCTGGGGCTCGAGGCGCTGTCACGCGGCGCCGGCGAGGTCCATTTCGTCGAGGCCGACCGACAGGTCGCCCGCCAGATCGTGCAGAATCTGGCCACGCTCGAGGTCACCATGCCGGTCCATCAACAGCCGGCCGATGGTTTTCTGGACACGCGCCCCGTGCAGCCGTTCCATCTGGTCTTTGTGGACCCGCCCTTCAGACAGGACCTGATCGCGACCTGCTGCCAGCGCCTGGAAGACGAGGGCTGGCTGGCAGAGGGGGCGCTGATTCATGTCGAGACCGAGGCCGAGCTGATCCCCCGGCTGCCCGCCACCTGGCGTTTGATCCGCGACACCCGGGCCGGCGACAGCCACGCCCGGCTGTATCGACGTGACAGCGGGCAATGACCCGGCCCCTCTTGCCGCCACGCGCCGGCGCGCGTAGTCTGGCCTGCGCGCGCGCCGGCACCCGACCCGGGCCCTGCAGGGCGGCCTTTCGCCTTATTATCCGTCTCAGGAGTACAGCATGAGCAATGAACTTTTCGAGCAGCTTGAACAGCGCGTCAACAGCGCCGTCGATACCATCGAGATGCAGCGCATGGAACTTGACGAGCTGCGCCAGGAAAACGAGCGCCTGAAAAACGAACGCCAGCAGTGGGAAAGCCGTCTGGGCAGCCTGCTGGAGCGCTTTCGTGAGCTCGACAGCAATACGGCGTCCGCACCCGACGCCCCGGCGACCAGCCCCTCATACTGAGCAGGCCTGCCGGCGCCCCGACTCAGCGTACGAGAGGACGCGACATCAATATCGCGTCTTCTCGCCGATCGGGCGCCAGCGGGTAGTACCCCGGCCGTTGCCCGTCCACGTCGAAACCGTAACCGACGTAGAGCCATCGCGCCGCGTCATTGCCGGCCCGCACTTCCAGCAGTATCCGCTCCATCCCCCGCCTTGCCCCCTCATCAATCAGGGTCTCGATCAGGCGACCGGCCAGCCCCTGCCGGCGATGGTCCGGGTCGACCGCGATCATTTCCAGCTCAAGATCAAAGGGTCCGAACGCCATCACGGCAAAGGCCAGCAGCGTGCGTGACGGCGCCTCCAGCAGGCCGATCAGGCGGTAGCGCTCGTCATGCGCCAGCGCTTCGAAACGCACCGCGGGCCAGGCCTGCTCGCCTCTGGCGCGGGCATCCAGGGCGGCCAGGGCCCGGCTGTCACTGACGGTTTCAATAATCATCGTCGTTCGGCGTGTCGGCCGGCGCATGCCACCACGTGCGCCACGTACCCATGGCCGCCCAGAGCGTCCGCCGCGACGACGCGTCATCCAGCGATTCCAGCGCCGGCCCCTGCCACAGCGGCAGCTCGAGCACGTGGCTCTGCCCGTCCCGGGCATCCAGTACCTGCTCCAGCACCGAGTGTCGACCAAACAGCAGGAGTCGCTCAGGGCGCCAGCCCCGCGCCCGGCGGCCGGCCAGAAAGGCCTTGAAGCCCTGGCGCGCCTCATCGAGGGCATCATCAACCGGCAGGCCCTCCATCATGGGCCAGCCAAAGCGCTGACAGGACAGCGGTGCAGAAGGCGCAACGCCGCCGGCCCGGAATATGGCTTCCAGAAGTCGTGTCTCCTGCTCGCTCGGCGCCTCATCGCGGGCCAGCATCACAAGCCAGCGACCGTCGAGCGCGCCCACCTGCAGCGAGAAGCGCAGCGGCGCGTCAAGTGCCTGCGCCGCGTCCGCCTCGATTTCCTGCACGGCCCCGGAGGGCACCTCCTCGGCGGTCGGAGCAGGCGACGCCGCTACCGGCTCGGGGGCCGGGGGCGCTGCCTCTTTCGCCTGGTCGATATCGAGCAGGGCCCGGATCGAACGCGCCGATGCCGTGGTCTCCTGCGGCGCGGCCCCGGAGACCGACGGCGAAGGCTCGGCTGCGGGCAGGGCGTCGGCTTCGGGGCGGTCGACCTCATCAATCAGGGCGTGCAGGCGCTGATGATGATCGCGCGCGTCCTCGCTGCTGTCAGCGGCCTCCTCCACGGCCGGCAGGGAAGACGCCAGCGCATTGGGCAGCGGATGACGGGCCACCCAGAGATCGACCCCCATCGCTTCGAGGTACTGTCGGCGCGCGCGCTCGGTCACCATGCGTTGCGTCCATTGACGGGATAGAGCGTAAAAGGCCTTCCCACAGGGAAGGCCAGAGACCGGCAGCGATGAATCATGAGTCGACGCGCTCTAGGCGCCACCGCCGCGGCAATTCGGTGAGTCGGGACGTTCATTGCCGCGTGCCACCCACTGCTCGGGCGTATACAGGTGCAGGGCCAGGGCATGTACGGGGCCTGCCAGCTCATCGGACAGGGCGGCATAGACCTGCTGATGCCGCTTGACCGGCATCATGCCCTCGAACTGTTCGGAGACCAGCGTCACCTTGAAGTGTGTCTGTGACTCCGGCGGCACGTTGTGCTTGTGGCTTTCGTTTTCGATGGTGAGCCACTGCGGCTCGAAAACGGCCAGTTTCTGCTCGATCAGCGCCGCAATGTCCGCACCTTCAAGCGAATCCACCGAAGAAATTGTCATGGGTTATCACCTCCGGCACGTCAGATATTGTTGGTGGGCCTGCCCGACGGCATCCGTTAATGCGCCGTTGCCCGGTCCGGTTACGGCCGGTTCAGCACGCGTATTCGCGACGCCGAAAGCCCCAGCGCCACAACAGCCGATGCCATGCCCATCCAGAGGGCCAGACTGACCGTCAGGGCGCTGTCCATCGTGGTATTCATTATTCCAGAAAGCACCAGTGCAACCAAGGCAGCGCCGACAGACTGACCAAAGGTTCGCACGCTGGCCAGCACGCCGGAGGCGCTGCCGCTGCGCGACTTGGGCAGTGACCCCATCATTTCACGGTTGTTGGGTGCCTGATAGAGGCCAAAGCCCATGCCGCACAGGGCGCTGCGCCACAGAATATCGATCGTCGAGGGTTGCTCCCCCAGCAGGGCCAGTGCCGCCAGCCCCGCAATGAGCAGCAACAGCCCGATCGAGGAGATGACCGGCGGGCTGAAGCGATCGGCCAGCCGTCCGCCCAGTGGCGCGCCCACCATCACGCCCAGCGGCCAGGGCGTAAACAGAAAGGCGGACTCCAGCGGCGTATAGCCCTGCACGCTCTGAAACAGAAACGGCAGGCTGATAAAGGCCATGCTCTGGGCCAGAAAGGAGAAAAACGAGGTCAGCACCGCCATGGTGAAGCGCGCTTCGCGAAAGATCACCAGCGGCAGCAGCGGATTGTCAAAATGGCGCTGACGCCGGATAAAGCCGAACAGTGCCACCAGGCTCACCACCAGCAGAATCGGCACGATTGCCGGGCGAGACAGATCGGCAATGCTGTCGAGCATGACAACAAAGGCGCCCAGCCCGATCGCCGACAGCACGGCGCCGAGCACGTCAAACCGGTAGCGGCTGCCCTGCTCTTTGGGCAGCGCCCGGATGGCCAGCCAGATGGCGGCGATCCCGAACGGCAGATTGATCCAGAACAGCCACGGCCAGCTCGCCACGGCCAGTATCAGTCCGCCGAGCGCCGGGCCGCCGGCTACCGCCAGCGAGACGGTCAGCGCGGTCAGTCCCATCGCCTGCCCCAGCAGCCGCGTGGGAAAGATGACCCGATACATGGACGGCCCGATGCTCATCATGGCCGCCGCGCCCAGTCCCTGAATGGCGCGAAAGGCGATCAGCCAGCCGAGCGTGGGCGCCAGCGCACACAGCACCGAGGTCAACACGAACGTGATCATGCCGCCGATGTAGAGCCGGTAGCGGCCGATGCGATAGCCCAGCGCGGCAAAGGTCAGCATGGAGGCGGCGCCCACCAGCTGATAGACATTGATGATCCACACGGAGGCAGCAGAGGAAACACCCAGCTCCCGGGCGATGGTCGGCAGGGCGATGTTGACGCTGTTGATGTTGAGCACCGCCATCAGCGACCCCGACATCAACACCATCATGGCCAGGATACGCTGGCGGGGCGGGAGGCCATCATCCCCTTCGCGCCAGGACAGTAGTGCTTTCAAGAAGAGTTACCGGTCGTGCAGGACTGCGCACGAACACAGGGGACAGGAGTGCAGGCGTCAGGGTCGGTCATGCGGCCGGGCGGTCACCGGCACATGTCGACCGCAAGGCATGTCGACCGCGGGATATCAGAGCTCATCGGTATCGAGCAGCAGATCATCCTCGAAATCGCTCTGCTCGAGTGACGCTTCCTCATCCAGATCCACACACAGATAGCTGTGCTCGACGCGCAGGAAAAATTCAAAGGTGACTTCATTGATGTCCGGCCAGTGACGGGAATCCTCCTCCCAGGCAGACAGCTCGTTTTCAAGGATATCGGCGAAGCGCTCGCGCAGGCAGGCGCGCAGCGCGTCTTCCGTATCCATTTCGGGAATGAGGTAGATGGTACTTTCGCGTTCGGCGTCCTCGAGCGTGAGATCATCCTCCCCCTCGGTCGCCTCCAGCGAATTGATCCAGTCTACAAAGGGCTGCCTGGGACGCACGCTGAGTGCAGAGCGGTTCACCAGTTTCATCGCGACTCTCCCGGTTCGGGCAGGTGGAAATCCTGTTCAGGCCATCCAGTATGGTCGCCCGGCGCCCCCATTGCCATTGATCATCCATGCAGGGCACCAGACGGCACAGCCCTTCCGCCGGGATGTTTCACTCCGTTTCCGGACGCATGGCCGGAAACAGCAGCACATCGCGAATGGACGGCGCATCCGCCAGCAGCATCACCAGTCGATCGATACCGATGCCTTCCCCGGCGGTCGGCGGCATGCCGTACTCGAGCGCGCGGATATAGTCGGCGTCATAGTACATGGCCTCGACATCGCCGGCGTCCTTCTCGGCCACCTGGGCGGCAAAGCGCTCGGCCTGATCCTCGGCGTCGTTGAGCTCGGAGAAGCCGTTGGCGATCTCGCGCCCGCCGACGAAGAACTCAAAGCGGTCGGTGACAAACGGATTGTCGTCGTTGCGCCGTGCCAGCGGGCTGACCTCGGCCGGGTACTCGGTAATGAAGGTCGGCCGCTCGAGGCGATGCTCCGCCACCTGTTCAAAGATCTCGGTCTGCAGCTTGCCAAGGCCCCAGCCCGGCTTCACCTCGATGCCCAGCCGCTCGGCCAGCGCCGTGGCGCGCTCGAGATCGTCCAGCTCTTCAGACTCGATGTTCTGACCGTATTTCAGAATCGACTCGCGCAGGGTGAGGCGATCAAAGGGACGGGACAGATCAAACTCGGTGCCCTGATAGGTAATCAGCGTCGTGCCCACGGCCTTTTCGGCGGCAAAGCGCACCAGCGACTCGGTCAGATCGATCAGGTCATGGTAATCGGCATAGGCCCAGTAGAACTCGAGCATGGTGAACTCGGGGTTGTGCCGGGTCGACAGCCCCTCGTTGCGGAAATTGCGGTTGATCTCGAAGACCCGCTCGAAACCGCCCACCACCAGGCGCTTGAGATAGAGCTCCGGGGCAATGCGCAGATACATGTCGATATCCAGCGCATTGTGGTGCGTCACGAAGGGCCGCGCCGTGGCCCCGCCCGGAATCGGCTGAAGCATCGGCGTTTCGACTTCCATGAAGTCGCGCTCGGTGAAGAACTGGCGAATGGCGCTGATGACGGCCGCGCGAATGCGGAAGGTGTCCCGCACCTCCGGATTCATGATCAGGTCCACATAGCGCTGGCGATAGCGCGCCTCCTGATCGGTCAGGCCGTGGAACTTGTCGGGCAGCGGGCGCAGGCTCTTGGTCAGCAGACGCGCGGTCGCCATCATCACGTAGAGATCGCCCTTGCCGGACTTGTGCACCGGCCCCTGGCCAAAGACGATATCGCCGATGTCCCAGCCCTTGATGTCCTCGAGCACTTCCGCGGGCAGCCCCTTCTTGTCGACATAGAGCTGGATCTGCCCCGAGGCGTCCTGAATGACGATAAAGGGGCCGCGCTTTCGCATGATGCGCCCGGCGACCGCCGCCTGACGACCCAGCGTCTCCAGTGTTTCCTTGTCGTGCTCGCCAAGCTCTGCCTGAAGGTCCGCGGCGAGACTGTCACGACGCAGATCGTTGGGAAAGGCGCTGTCGCCCCGCTCATCGGCCTGCTCGCGGCGAGCGGCAAGCTTGGCCCGCCGCTCGGCGATCAGATGGTTCTCTTCGTGTTCGCTGCCTGCCTGCTGATCCTGATTCGCCATTGCCCTGCCTATTGAAAATAACCGTCAAGGGCAGGCTCGCACCGGCCTGCGGTTCATGTCTGAAACACGCGATACCGGGCACCGAACCTGCCGGTCGGAAACCGTCTCTTACAGACGCCTCTTCCGATCAGAGTCCCTGCTTGAGACTGGCCTCGATGAACTGATCCAGATCGCCGTCGAGCACCCGCTCACAGTTGCTGGTCTGTACGCCGGTGCGCAGATCCTTGATGCGCTGATCGTCCAGCACGTAGGAGCGGATCTGGCTGCCCCAGCCGATATCGGACTTGGCGTCCTCGGCCTTTTGCTTCTCGGCGTTGCGCTTTTGCATCTCCAGCTCCCAGAGCTTGGCCCGGAGCTGTTTCATGGCAAAGTCGCGGTTGGCGTGCTGACTGCGCTGGGTCTGACACGACACCACCACGCCGCTGGGCTCATGGGTGATGCGCACCGCCGAGTCGGTGGTGTTGACGTGCTGACCGCCGGCACCGGAGGAGCGGTAGGTATCCACGCGCAGATCCGCCGAATTGATCTCGACCTCGAAGCTGTCATCGATCTCGGGCGAGAGAAACACCGAGGCAAAGGACGTATGACGACGACCACCCGAATCGAACGGGCTCTTTCTGACCAGACGGTGCACGCCGGTTTCGGTGCGCAGCCAGCCAAAGGCGTGATCGCCCTGGACATGCAGGGTGGCGGACTTGATGCCGGCCACATCACCGGCCGAGATTTCGGTGATTTCGGCCTTGAAGCCGTGATGCTCGGCCCAGCGCAGGTACATGCGCAGCAGGATATTGGCCCAGTCCTGCGCCTCGGTTCCGCCGGAGCCGGCCTGAATGTCCATCCAGGCGTTGTTGCCGTCCATTTCGCCGGAGAACATGCGCCGAAACTCGAGCCTTGCCAGCTGGGCCTCGAAGCGGTCGAGGTCGCGACGAATCTCCGCCACGGTGTCCTCGTCGTCCTCCATCTGCGCCAGCTCATAGAGATCGCCGTTGTCGCGGATACCGCTTTGCAGGGTATCCAGCGTGGTAACGATCTCCTCGAGCTGTGCGCGCTCGCGACCCAGCTTCTGGGCGTGGTCCGGGTCGTTCCAGACCTCGGGATTTTCCAGCTCGCGGGTTACTTCCTCGAGGCGATCCTTTCGCTCGGCATAGTCAAAGATACCCCCTCAGGACGTCTGTCCGTTCGGACAGGTCCTTGAGCAGGTGATGAATGGGCGTGAGTTCCTGCATGGTCGCTCGCTCGGCCAGGGCGCGGCGCCACCGGGGGCGCCGCACCGCATGAAGAGTTGAAAAACAAGGGCCGTTATTGTAGCCAAAGGCGCCCCTGCCCGTCACCCGCCGCCCGTGCCCTTTGGCGCATCCGGAATATAAATGGCAACAATGGTTATAGGCGCTGCTTTGACACCGTCGCGTCGTGCCGTAATCCTTCCTTCACGCCTGACCAAGGGCGAGCGGACAACAACACCTGCCGGGGAACGCCATGAAAAGGGAACTACTGCTGTCACTGATCGGTGCCGGACTGACGCTGAGCGCACCGCTGACCGTCGCTGCCACGCTCAACGTCGGCATCAGCGGCGACCCCGCCTCGCTGGACCCGGCGCGTGTGACCGGCGGTGTGTGGGAAGAGGACGTGCTGCGCGACATCTTCGAGGGACTGATCGCGATCGATGCTCAGGGTCAGATCATCCCGGGCGTGGCCACCGACTGGGAGACCAGCGACGATGGCAAAACCTACACCTTCCACCTGCGCGAGGACGCCCGCTGGTCGGATGGCGAGCCGGTCACCGCCGAGGATTTCGTCTTTGCCCTGCGCTATCAGGTCAATCCCGAAACGGCCTCCAACTACGCGCACCGCCTCTATCCGGTGGTGAATGCGCAGGCCATCAACGCCGGCGAGGCCGAGCCCGACACCCTGGGCGTGGAGAGCCGCGACGACGGCCGCACCCTGGTCATTCATCTCAACGAGCCCGCGGCCTACTTTCTCAAGACGCTGGTGCTGCCGTTTGGCTATCCGATCCCCGAGCACGTCGTGACCGACAAGGGCGAGCA
This sequence comes from Kushneria sp. AK178, assembly GCF_053903105.1. Classification (NCBI taxonomy): domain Bacteria; kingdom Pseudomonadati; phylum Pseudomonadota; class Gammaproteobacteria; order Oceanospirillales; family Halomonadaceae; genus Kushneria; species Kushneria sp. AK178. The sequence goes on from NZ_CP096381.1 coordinate 2,900,162, forward strand.
GTGGAGCCGCCCGGCCAATATCGTGGTCAATGGCGCCTTCAAGCCGGTGCGCTGGGTCTCCAGCACCGAGCTCGACACGGTCAAAAACCCGGAGTTTCACGACGCCGACAGCGTCACGCTCGACGGCGTCAACTACTACCCCATCGAGGACAAGAACGCCGGCATCTCGCGCTTTCGTGCCGGCGAGCTCGACATCCTGCGCGACTTCCCCGCCGCACGCTATCAGTGGCTGGAAGAGCAGCTGCCCGAGGCGGTCAGGATCACGCCGTCGCTGGGCAGCTACTACTACGTCTTCAACCTGCGTGAGGGCTCGCCGGTGGCCGACAGGCGCGTACGCGAGGCGCTGTCATTGGCCATTCGGCGCGACGTCATCAGCGAGAAGCTGCTGGACGGCGCCGTGACGCCCTCCCATTCGCTGGTCCCGGAAGGCGTCAGCCACTATACCCCGGCCGCCCAGCCGGGCCTTGACGCCGACATGGACACCCGCATGAATCGGGCCCGCGAGCTCATGGCGGACGCCGGGTTTGGTCCCGACAACCCGCTCGACCTGACCCTGCGCTACAACTCCGGCGACGAGCATCAGCGCATTGCCGTGGCGGTCGCGGCGATGTGGAAGCCGCTGGGCGTCAACGTCGAGATGCGCAACAGCGAAGCCAACGTGCACTACTCGGAGCTGATGCAGGGCGATTTCCAGGTCGCCCGCGCCGCCTGGATCTCGAGCTACGACGACGCGCAGAACTTTCTGCAGCTGCTGTCGGCCGAAACCAACAACTACGGCGACTACGACGATGCCGACTATCGTCAGCTGATCCAGCAATCCGACCGCGAGCTCGACGGTGACGCACGCCGCGACATGATGCAGCGCGCCGAGAAGATGGCGCTGGCCGACTACCCGCTGGCGCCGATCTACACCTATGCCGCGCGTAATCTGGTCAATCCCGCGATCGACGGCTGGGACAACAACGCCCTCGACATGCACGCCTCACGCTGGATATCGGTCGGCGGCGACCGTTGATCCGTTTGCCCCCGAGTGACAGGCGCCCGCCCGTGCCTGTCACCTGCCCGCCCTGCGCCATCGACATGAGTCGCAGCCTTTAACGCTTTGTTAACTCTGGACACATCCCCCCGGCGCGGAGTAAGTTCACAAAATCGTCATAAGCGATATTTCAGTTCGCGCCGCTATCCCGGTCCGCGATAGCGATAAAAACAATGTCAATACCGTCAGGAACACTCATGCCCTCGATCCGTCCGCTGGTCAGCGCCGTTGCGCTTGCGTCCTCCCTGTTCGCTGCTTCTCCTGCTCTTGCCGATACCCTTCGCATCGCCATCATGGGCGAGCCCGCCTCGCTGGACCCGCATCAGGTCAGCGGTACGTGGGAAAACGATGTTGTCGGTGATCTCTTTGAAGGTCTGGTCACCGAAGACGCCAGCGTCGAAAGAATTCCCGGCGTGGCCGAATCCTGGGACATCAGTGACGATGGCAGGGTGTACACCTTCCACCTCCGGGAAGACGCGACGTGGTCGGATGGCGAGCCCCTGACGGCCGGAGACTTCGTCTTCTCCTGGCGGCGCCTGCTCGACCCCAATACGGCGGCCAATTACGCCTATCTGCTCTACCCCGTCCAGGGGGCGGAGGCGATCAACAAGGGGGAAGCCGAGGTCGACACCCTCGGCGTGCGCGCCATCGACGAGCACACCCTTGAAGTCACGCTGACCCACGCCACACCCTACTTTCTGGATCAGCTCTCTCACTACACGGCCTATCCCCTGCCCGAGCATGTGCTCAAGGAGTACGGCCGCGACTGGATTCGTGAGGGACACCTGGTCTCCAACGGCCCCTTCAAGCTGGATCAGTGGCGCTCGCAAAACCGCATCGAAGCCTCGAAAAACGAGCACTTCCATGACGCCGATAACGTCGCGCTCGATGAGATCATCTATTACCCGATCGAGGATCGTAACGCCGCCCTCAACCGCTTCCGCGGCGGCGAAGTGGATATTGCCCGCGAGTTCCCGACCCAGCAGTATCAGTGGCTTCAGGACAATCTGCCTGACGAGACCCATGTGGCCCCCTATCTGGGCATCTACTACATGGCGCTCAATGCGCGGGAAGGGCATCCCACCAGCGACGTTCGCGTCCGCGAAGCGCTGAATCTGGCCACCCGCCGTGACGTCATCAGCAACAATATCCTCAAGATCGGCACCATTCCTGCCTGGAGCATCGTGCCCGAAGGCATCCATCACTACGAGATTCAGGAGATGCCCGGCCACGACATGAGTGCCGATGAGCGCATGGCCCGCGCAAAAGAGCTTCTCGCCGAGGCGGGCTACGGCCCGGACAACCCCCTCAACCTGGTGGCGACCTATAACACGTCCGATGACCATCGCAAGGTCATGGTCGCGCTGGCTGCCATGTGGAAACCGCTGGGTATCAACCTGGATCTGCGCAATGCCGAGGTGGCCGTTCACTACGCCAACATGCGTCAGGGCGATTTTGATGTCGGCCGGGCCGGCTGGATCGGGGACTACAACGACGCGCAGAACTTCCTGAGCCTGTTTGAAACCGGCGTGCCCAACAATTACGGCGCGTACTCCAACGACGAGTTTGACCGGCTGATGGATCAGGCGGCCGGCACGCAGGACATGACAGAGCGCGCCGGCATCATGGCCAGCGCCGAGCAGGTCATGCTCGAGGACTTCAGCGCGCTCCCCCTGTATTACTATGTGTCGCGCAACCTTGTGAGTACTCGCCTGACGGGCTGGGAAGACAACATCGAAGACATTCACCGCTCTCGCTGGATCAGCATCGAGCAGTAAATGTCCCGGGTGCATCGGCCTCAACGCCGGTGTGCCCGCGTAATGGTCTTTTCATACTTTCAAGCAGGCACCGATCATGAACCGTCTTGTCTCCGGCTGCATGGCAGCCGCTCTGGCCTGGTCACTGTCGTCGACCATTCAGGCTGCCACGCTGGATATCGGCATCTACGGCGAACCCGCCTCGCTGGACGCCGCCCGCGTCACCGGCGCTGTCTATGACAACGACGTGCTGGGCGATCTGTTCGAGGGGCTGGTGACGCTGTCCCCCGACGGCGACTACCAGCCGGGCGTGGCCACCGACTGGTCGGTCTCCGACGACGGTCTGACCTGGACGTTCAACCTGCGCGACGACGCCCGCTGGTCCGACGGCGAGCCGGTCACTGCCGAGGATTTCGTGCTCGCCTTTCAGCGCGCGCTCGACCCGGACATCGCCTCCATCTACGCCAACCTGCTCTATCCGCTCGACAACGCCGCCGCCATCAACCGCGGTGACGCCGACGTCGATACCCTGGGCGTTCACGCCGTGACCGATCACCGGCTGGAGATTCAGCTCGAGCAGCCCACGCCCTATCTGCCCACCCTGATGGCGCACATCATCGCCGCGCCGGTGCCGGCCCATGTGGTGGCGCAGTACGGCAACGACTGGACACAGCTTGAGCATATCGCCACCAACGGCGCCTTCATGCCCAGCCGCTGGGTCTCGCACGACCACATCGAGGCGGTGAAGAATCCGCAGTTTCATGATGCCGAAAGCGTCACGCTCGACGGCGTCAACTATTACCTCGTCGAGAACCTCAACACCGGGCTGTCGCGCTTTAGAAGCGGCAATCTGGACGTGATGCGCGACTTTGATGCCAGCCGCTATCAGTGGCTGCAGGATAACCTCGGCGACGCCGTTCACCTTCACAACCAGCTGTCGACCTACTACTACGCGCTCAACAATCGCGAGGGACACCCAACCAGCGACGTACGCGTGCGCGAGGCGCTCAATCTGGCCCTGCGGCGCGACATCATCGTGGAGAAGGTGCTGCAGGGCGCGGCCAACGCCACCAGTGCGCTGGTGCCCGCCGGCATCAGCCACTACGAGGCGCAGACCATGCCGGGCGTTGATGCCCCCCTTGATGAACGCCTTGAAAGGGCGCGCGAGCTGCTCAAGGACGCCGACTACGGTCCGGAGAACCCGCTCGATCTGCGTCTGCGCTTCAACTCCCGCGACGATCACCGCCGCATCGCCGTGGCGGCGGCCGCCATGTGGAAGCCGCTGGGCGTCAACATCGAGATGGTCAACGCCGAGGCCAACGTGCACTACGCCGAGATCGCCCGCGGCGATTTCGACGTCGCCCGTGCCAGCTGGGTGGCGGATTTTGACGACGCCAGCAATTTCCTGGGCATTCTGGCCTCCGGCAACGCCAAGAACTACAGCGGCTACAAAAGCGCCGCGTTCGATGACCTGCTGGCGCAGGCCGCGGCTCAATCCGATCAGGACGAGCGCCGCGAGCTGCTCGAGCAGGCCGAGCGTCAGGCGCTCGGGGACTACGCCCTGGCACCGATCTATGCCGACGCCGCGCGCAATCTGGTCAATCCGGACATGACCGGCTGGGAAGACAACGCCATCAACCGCCATCTGTCGCGCTGGATCAGCATCAACCCGTAACCCTGTCATGTCGCGTGGACGCACAGGCCCGCGCGACGTGATGTAATGACATGCATCGGACAACAACAATGACCGACACGACCCAACGCTCGCGCCCCACGCGCGCTTATCGCCCTTTTGTCAAACGCGCCGTCCTGACGGCCTGTCTGCTGGCCATCGCCCCGCTCGGCATGGCGTCCACGCTGCGCATCGATAACAGCGCCGAACCCGGCACGCTCGACCCGCAAAAGACCAGCGGCGTCTGGGAGACACGCATCGTGCGCGAGCTGTTTGAAACCCTGGTCAGCCAGAACGCAGCAGGCGATCTGGTGCCGGGCCTGGCCAGCCGCTGGAACCTGAGCGATGACGGTCTGATCTGGACCCTTGAGCTGCGCGACGATGCGCAATGGTCCGATGGCCGGCCCATCACTGCCGGGGATGCCGTCTTCAGCCTGCGTCGATTGCTGCGCCCCGAGACAGCGGCCCATAACGCCAACCTCTATTACCCGATCGAGAACGCCCGGGCCGTCAATGCCGGCGACGCCGACCCGGAGACGCTGGGCGTGCGTGCGCTCGACGACCGCCATCTGGAGATCCGGCTCCACCGCCCCACCGCCTGGTTTTTGCAGGCCATCGCCATGCCCGAGGCCGCCCCGCTGCCCGAGCACGTATTAACGGGTGACAGCGAGCGCTGGGTGGTGCCGGGGGAGACGGTGGTCAGTGGACCCTTCACGCTGAGCGAATGGTCGCCGCAGGACCACATCACGCTGGATAAAAACGAGCACTATTACGATGCCAGTGACGTGGCCCTCGACAAGGCCATCTTCTATCCGCTGGAAGAGGCCACCGCCGCCCTCAATCGCTTTCGCACCGGCGCGCTGGATATCAGCTACACCAGTGTACCCGGCGGACGCTTCGAGCGACTGCGTCAGGAGCTGGGCGATGCCCTGCGGGTCAGCCCGCTGGTGGGGGAATATTTCTATATGTTCAACCTCAAACCTGACAGCCCGCTCAGCGACATTCGCGTACGTGAAGCGCTCAATCTGGCCACGCGACGCGAGGTGATTACCGATCAGCTGCTGGGCATGGGACAAACGCCGTCGTACTGGCTGGTCCCCCGGGTGACTGACGGCGGTGCCAAAGGCGAGCTGCCCCTGGCATCGATGCCGATGGATGAACGCATGGCGCGCGCCCGCGAGCTGATGCAGGCGGCAGGCCATGGCCCGGACAATCCCCTGACGCTGACGCTGCGCTACAACACGCTGGAAGATCACAAGAAAATCGCGGTGGCGCTGGCCGCCATGTGGAAGCCGCTGGGCGTGAACGTCACCCTGATCAACGCCGAGGCCGCGAGCCACTATGCCGCCGTCCGGGAAGGCGATTTCCAGCTGGCCCGCTACGGCATGGTCGCCACCATCAACGACCCCTATGACTTTCTGGGCAGCTATACCACTGGCGGGCCATCGGCGCTGAGCAGCGGCTATCACAATGCGGAGTATGACCGGCTGGTCGAGCAAAGCAGTGAAACCATCGACCCGACAGCCCGTGCCGAGCTGCTGACCCGGGCCCAGCAGCATCTGCTGGACAACTACGCCCTGCTGCCGCTTTACGATTACGTCAACACCGCGCTGGTGTCAGAGCGCGTCCGGGGCTGGGAATCCTCCCCGATGAACGTGCATCCCCTGCGCTATATCAGCCTCGAGGAGTAATCCCGTGTCCTGTATATCCATTCTGCACCGAGGTCGATCGGCATGCTGAGCTATATCGCCAGGCGTCTGGCCATGGCCATTCCCACGCTTTTGATCGTGATCACGGCCTCGTTCTTTCTGATGCGGGTCGCCCCGGGCGGGCCCTTTGACGGTGAACGCCAGCTGCCGCCGGAGATCGAGGCCAACCTGATGGCGGCCTATCATCTGGATGAGCCGCTGCCCATGCAGTATCTGCGCTATATGGGCAACCTGTTGCAGGGCGATTTCGGGCCGTCGTTCAAGTACAAGGACTTCTCGGTCACCGACCTGATCGCCCAGGGCTTCCCGGTCAGTCTGGAACTCGGCGGACTGGCAATTCTGCTTGCCCTGCTTTTGGGCATTCCCATGGGGGTAATGGCGGCCCTCAGGCGCAACACAACGGTGGATTATCTGCTGATGGGGACAGCGCTGGGCGGCATCGCGGTGCCCAACTTCGTGATCGCCCCGCTGATGGCGCTCTTTTTCGGTGTCATCCTGGGCTGGCTGCCGGTGGGCGGCTGGAACGGCGGCGCCCTGCCCAATCTGGTGCTGCCGGTGGTGGCGCTGGCCATTCAGCAGATTGCCTACATTGCCCGAATGATGCGCGCCTCGATGATCGAGGTGCTGGGCAGTCACTTTATCCGTACCGCCCGGGCCAAGGGGCTCAACGAGCGTCAGGTGATCTGGCGCCATGCCCTGCGTCCGGCGATGCTGCCGGTACTCTCCTATCTCGGGCCGGCCATCGCCGGCATCATCACCGGCTCGGTGGTCATCGAGCAGATCTTCGGGCTGCCCGGCATCGGGCGCTATTTCGTGCAGGGCGCGCTCAACCGCGACTATACGCTCGTGATGGGCACGGTGGTGTTCTACGGCATTCTGATCGTGCTGATGAACCTGATTGTCGATCTGCTCTACTCGCTGTTCGACCCGCAAATTCGCTATGACGACTGACCGGAGCGCATCATGACCTCTTCCCACGGTGCTCATGACACCCACGCCGCATCCGGCTCGACCCCGGGCGACGGTGATAATCTCCAGGGCGGCGGTAGCCCCAACCCGCCCGAGGCACCGGTGGCCCAGCCCGGCGAGAGCCTGGCTCGCGAGGCCTGGCGCCGCCTGCGTCACAACCGGGCCGCCATGGCGAGCCTCATCCTGCTGGCGCTGATGACGATCATCTGTATCGCCGGGCCCTGGTTGCTGCCCTGGGGGCTGGCCGAGGTGGACTGGAACGCGTTCGGCGTGGCACCCACCCTGGAGGGCCAGCACTGGCTGGGCACGGACGCCAACGGCCGCGACCTTCTGACCCGCACCCTCTACGGCGGACGCGTATCGCTTTCCGTGGCGCTGGTGGCCACCCTGGTGAGTCTGGTGATCGGTGTACTCTACGGCGCGATTTCCGGCTATGTCGGCGGGCGTACCGACAATCTCATGATGCGCTTTGTCGACATCATGTACTCCCTGCCCTTCATGTTTCTGGTCATCCTGCTAATGGTGGTCTTCGGCCGTAACATCTTTTTGATCTACGCCGCCATCGGCGCGGTGGAGTGGCTCGACATGGCACGCATCGTGCGCGGCCAGACGCTGTCGCTCAAGCGCCGCGAGTTCATCGAGGCAGCCCACGCCCTGGGCGTGCGGGATTCAAAGATCGTCACCCGCCACCTGATTCCCAACTCGATCGGCCCGGTCATCATCTACGTGACGCTGACGGTGCCCAAGGTGATCCTGCTGGAGAGCTTTCTGTCGTTTCTGGGCCTGGGCGTTCAGGAACCGCTCACCAGCTGGGGCGTACTGATCAGCGAGGGCACCTCCAACATGCAGGGCGCGCCCTGGATGCTGATCGTCCCCGCCGCGTTTCTGGCCGTGACGCTGTTCTGTCTCAACTTTCTGGGCGACGGGCTGCGCGATGCCCTCGACCCGCGTACCCGCTAAGGAGTCCACCATGTCGACACCCCTGCTCGAGATCGACAACCTGAAGGTGGACTTTGAACTGCCCACCGGCACTGTTTCCGCCGTCAAGGGCGTGAGCTTCAGTATCCGCCCGGGCGAGACCCTGGCGCTGGTGGGCGAGTCGGGTTCCGGCAAGTCGGTCACCTCCACCGCCCTGATGCGCCTGCTGCCGGAGATGGCCAAAATCTCCGGTGCCATCCGTCTGGACGGCGAAGACCTGACACAGGTCAGCGCCGCGCGCATGCGCCGGCTGCGGGGCAACGAGTTCTCGATGATCTTTCAGGAGCCGATGACCTCACTCAACCCGCTGCACCGCATCGGGCGCCAGATTGCCGAAGTCCTGCATCGCCACCGCGGGCTTTCCGGCAGCCAGGCACGCACGCGGGTGCTGGAACTGCTGCACCAGGTCGGCATCCCCGAGCCCGAACGACGCGTTTCCAGCTACCCGCACGAGCTCTCCGGCGGCCAGCGCCAGCGCGTGATGATCGCCATGGCGCTGGCCTGCGAGCCGCGTCTGCTGATCGCCGATGAGCCCACCACGGCACTCGATGTCACCGTTCAGGCCCAGATTCTCGATCTGCTGCGTGATCTGCAACAGCGCTACGGCATGGCGATTCTGTTCATCACCCACGATCTGAGTCTGGTGCGGCGCTTTGCCGAACGGGTCTGTGTGATGCGCTACGGCGAGCTGGTCGAGTCCGGCACCACGCAGGAAGTGTTCGATCAGCCAAAGCACGACTATACCCGCATGCTGCTCGACGCCGAGCCCAGCGGCAGCAAGCCGGCCGTGGCAGAAGATGCGCCGGTGTTGCTCAGCGGTGACAACATGCGGGTGCGCTTTACCACCAAAAAGCGCCTGTTCGGCCAAAACGATTATTTCGAAGCGGTACGCGGGATCGACCTGACCGTCCGGCGCGGTCAGACCGTGGGTATCGTCGGCGAATCGGGCTCGGGCAAGTCAACGCTCGGCCGCGCCCTGCTGCGCCTTCTGGACAGTCAGGGACAGCTGCGCTTTGAAGACACCGACATCACGACATTCGACAAGTCCCATATGCGCCCGCTGCGCGCGCGCATGCAGGTGGTCTTTCAGGACCCGTTCGGCTCGCTGTCACCGCGTCTGACCGTAGGAGAAATCATCAGCGAAGGGCTCAGGGTGCACTTTCCCGAACTCGACCGGCGCGAGCGCGAGGCCCGGGTTATCGAGTCCCTCGAGGAGGTGTCGCTCGACCCGGCGATGCGCAAGCGCTATCCGCACGAGTTCTCCGGCGGTCAGCGTCAGCGCATCGCCATCGCCCGCGCGCTGGTGCTCAAGCCCGATTTTTTGCTGCTCGACGAGCCGACCTCGGCACTGGACCGCTCGGTGCAGATGACGGTCATCGAGCTTTTGCGCCACCTGCAGCAGAAATACAACCTGACCTATGTGTTCATCAGCCACGATCTGGCCGTGGTTCGGGCGCTGTCCGACACCGTGCTGGTCATGAAGGAGGGACAGGTCGTCGAGCAGGGCAGTGCCGAGACCATTTTTCGGGCACCGCAGAAGGAATACACGAAAGCGCTTTTGAAGGCCGCCTTTCTCGACACGGCCGCCTGAAATATCGAGGGGATATTAAAGGAACATGGCGGGCCCTTGCTGCCCGTCTGTCCGTGACGCCTTTTTCAGGGCGTTATGGGAGGCTTTTGCCTCATCAACGGGGCCAGCGCCCCTGAACGTGCAATAACAAGGGACACAACCATGCACAAACATAACAATGCTCTACGAGGTGGCCTGTTCGGCACAGCCCTGCTCACGCTTGCCGGCTGCACCGGCCCGCTGTTCGGCCCGGGCGGTTTTGACAACGCCGCTCTTGAGAATGGGGCACCGCCCGAGCTTGTAAAACGCTTTCACGAGGCAGACACCGATGGCAATGGTTTCATCGATCCAGTGGAAGCCAGAGCCGCCGAACTACAGGGACTTTTTACCACGCTGGATGAGGATCGGGATCGAAAGATTTCCAAAGCCGAGTTCATCAACGGTATGCAGCAGCTCGATAACAATCAATAAACGCGGAGCCTTCTCTCATGACCTTCAACCAAAAGGGCATCACGCTCTCCCTTTGCCTGTCGTCCCTGTTCGTGGCTCAGCAGGCCTCGGCGGTCATCCTGTACGAATCTCCCGATGATCGACTGGAGTTCAGCGGCCGACTGGCCGCAGCCAGTACCTGGGTCGACGACGTTCACGATGACCATGATCCGACCAACTTCGGCTCCCGTGTTCGCCTGATTCATGAACACAATTTCGAAGCCGGCTGGTCATCGATTCTGCGCACCGAATGGGGCTTCAACCCCTGGTTTGAAACCGGCAGCGACGAGCATTACAAGCGATTGCAGTATGCCGGTCTCAGCAACAGCCAATACGGCACCATCCTGATCGGCAAGCAGTACTCGCTCTGGTATGACATGGTCGGGGTCTGGACGGACTGGTTCTGGATCAACGGTGCCGCAGCACAGGGGTCGTTTTCAGGGCGTAACAGTGATGGCGGCTTTGAAGGTAACGGCCGTCCTGACCGCGCCATTTCCTATCAGAACAGCTGGGGAGACTGGTCATTCGGAGTGCTCTATCAGACCGAACGCGATGACAGCCACAGCGACAATGCCCCGATCTATGGCAATATCGGCGGCCAGCAGGTGGTGACCGGTTTTGAGCAGCGTGACACCGGCGTGGAGCGCAACTATACCGGTCAGGCCGCTCTCAACTGGTTACCCAGCGAGACCTTGTCGCTGGGGCTTGCCTACACCCATTCCAGCATTACCGATCATGACGATGACAGTAACCGTCACCCTGACGTCAATGCCACGCTGCTGGGCGCGCGCTGGACCCCGGGCAACTGGTATTTCGCGGCCATGGCCGGTGACTACCGTAACCTTGAGCGCAACAGTAAATTCGAGGGCTTGCCGGATAACGGCGCTGTAGAGCATGCCCGCGGTTATGAGCTGGTCGCCCTGTACAACCTTCGAGGCTATACCCCGGGCAGCGTACAGATCTATGGCGGCCTTAACCGACTGGAAGATCGCGACTCCGATGCCCGCAATGCCAACTATATTGCCGGTGTTGCCTGGCTTCTGGCCAACGACAACCTGGTGCTGGCACTGGAGCGTTCCGAGGATGACTCAAAGGATGCCGATGGCAGCAGTATCGGCAACGACAATACTGCCATTCTGGTGCGCTACGATTTCTAGACAGGCAGCAGCATGACCGATAACCCTCGCCCCGGCCGGCGGGGGTTTTTTGTGAATGCTCAATAGAAACCATCATCTTGACCCTGTGGCTACCCCAGGGTTTTATGCTGTGCCCATGACAGGCAACCGGCAGGCAATGACATGAAAATTGGCGAGCTGGCCCGCCAGGGCGACGTGACCCGTGAAACGATCCGTCACTATGTCCATCAGGGGCTGATTCATGCCGGGCGCGATCCGAACAACGGCTATCAGCACTTTGACGAGGAGGCGCTGCGGCGCGTGCGCTTCATTCAGCGCGCCCGGACACTGGGCTTCAGCCTCAGGGAGATCGGGGAGATCTTTGCCCATACCGATCACGGCGACTCCCCCTGCCCCATGGTGCGTGATCTCCTCAGCGCTCGTCTGCCACAGATTCGGGCGCAGATACGCGAACTGGAGCAGCTCGCCGATCGCATGGAACACGCGCTTCAGGCCTGGTCCGACATGCCCGACGGCGCACCGGACGGCCATACGCTGTGTCAGCTGATCGAGCACTGGAACGAGCCGAATGGCCCTGCCGCCAACGCTACCGGGAGGATCGATGAGTAACGCACGCACCTGGCATCTGACACTGGAAGGCCTGCACTGCGGCGGCTGCGTCAAGCGCACCCGGGCCGAACTGGAAGCGCTCGACCCGCAGGCGCAGATCGAGCTGGATACCGAGCGGCTGTCGATCATGACCCGACAGTCGCTGAAGGAGGTCATCGGCGCCGTCGAAGCGGCGGGCTATCGTGCCACGCCTGCTGACAGCACGCCCCATCACCATCAGCTGGCACTGGAAGGCCTGCACTGCGGCGGCTGCGTCAAACGTACCCGGGCCGAACTGGAAGCGCTCGACCCGGAGGCACGGATCGAGCTGGATACCGAGCGGCTGTCGATCACGACCCGACAGTCGCTGAAGGACGTCATCGGCGCCGTCGAGGCGGCGGGCTATCGTGCCACGCCCATCGAGGAGACACCCGGTTCGGCATCAAAGCCTGATGCCACGACAGGGGCCGATACTGAAGAGGCCGCCGCACCGGTCGATGCCGACAGACCGGCAAGCCCGACCGAGCCGCGCGGGGACGCCATCGAGCTGCAGCTCTCCGGCATCACCTGCGCCGGCTGTGTGCGCACCATCCAGAACGCGCTGGACCACGTCGATGGCGTTGATGATGCGCAGGTCAACTTCGCGACCCGCAGTGCCCGGGTGCGCGGCGATGCCAACCCCGCCACCCTGATCAGCGCGGTCGAACGCGCCGGCTACGGCGCCGAGGTGATCGAGAGCATCGAGCAGGGAGAGGCGCGCCGCGGCGAGCTGGAGCAGCAGGAGTATCGCCGCAAGGTTCGCGATACCTGGCTGGCGCTGGTGCCGGGCGCCGGCCTGATGGCCACCATGTTCTTTCACCACCCGCAGCTGCAGGGCGTGGAGCGCTGGGTGTGGGTGGCCATCGCGCTGGGCGTGCTGGGCATCATGACGGTGGCCGGACGCGGCTTTTACGATGCCGCGCTCAAGGCCGTGCGCCATCGCCTCGCCAACATGGACCTGCTGATCGCGATCGGCACGACCACCGCCTGGCTCTACTCCATGGCCGTGGCACTGATGCCAACGCTGGTCCCGGAGGCGGCCCGCTCGCTCTATCTGGAAGCGCCGCTGATGATCATCGGGCTGGTCAGCCTCGGCCAGGCGATCGAGACCCGATCGCGCGGACGCACCTCAAAGGCGCTGTCGCAGCTGGTATCGCTGCGCGCCAGCACCGCGCGGGTGATTCGAGACGGTGACGAGATCGATATCAACATCGACGAGGTGGTCCGCGGCGACCAGCTGCGTCTGCGCCCCGGCGAGCGGGTGCCGGTGGACGGCGAGGTGATCGAGGGGCGCAGCCATATCGATGAGTCGATGCTGACCGGTGAGCCGCTGCCGGTGGCGCGCGAAGCCGGCGATCGGGTGTCGGCCGGCACGCTCAACACGAAGGGCACGCTGACGCTGCGCGCCACCCGGGTGGGCAGCGAGACCGGCCTGTCGCGCATTATCGAGCAGGTGCGTCAGGCCCAGGGCTCGCGCCCGCCCATCAGCCGACTGGCCGACCGGGTCGCCAGCCTCTTTGTGCCGGCGGTCATGATCGCCGCCGTCATCACGGCGCTGATCTGGTTCAATCTGGGCCCCGAACCACGCATTACCCACATGCTGATCACTGCCACCTCGGTGCTGATCATCGCCTGCCCCTGCGCGCTGGGGCTGGCCACGCCCATTTCGACCATGATCGGCGTGGGCCGCGCCGCCAGCGCCGGCATCCTGATCCGCCACGGCGAGTCGCTGCAGCGCATCGGCGAGCTGACCGCCCTGGTGGTCGACAAGACCGGCACCCTGACCGAGGGCAAGCCGCGCGTCACCGACGTGCATCGACAGGGGCGCGATGCTCATGAACTGGCGCTGCTGGCCGGCCTCGAACGCGGCTCGGAGCATCCGCTGGCCGCCGCCGTGCTGGACTACTGCCGCGAGCAGCAGGCCGACCCGGTCGATGTCACCCAGTTTGAAGCCCTCTCCGGACGCGGCGTGACGGCCACCGGCCCGGGCGGCGAGCGGCTGGCGCTGGGCAACGCGGCGCTGATGGACGAACACGGCGTGGCCCTTGATGGGGTCAGCGCTACCATCGATGACTGGGAAGCTCAGGCCCGCAGCGTGCTGCATTTCGCCATCGATGGCCGGCTGGTGGCGCTGCTGGCCGTACAGGACCCGCTGCGCGAGGACGCTTTTGAGGCCGTCAAGCGACTGCATGAGCGCCATCTGCGCGTGGTGATGCTGACCGGCGATGCCGAGCCCACGGCGCGGGCCATCGCGGCGCAGGCCGGTATCGATGAGGTGCACGCCAATCTTCTGCCCGGGGACAAGCAGACCCATATCGAACGACTGCGCCGCGAGGGCCATGTGGTGGGCATGGCGGGTGACGGCATCAACGATGCCCCGGCACTGGCCGCGGCGGACGTCGGTTTTGCCATGGGCGCCGGCAGCGACGTGGCGATCGAATCGGCAGGGGCAGCGCTGATGCGCGACTCGCTGCACGGCATCAGTGATGCCATCGACCTGAGCCGCGCCACGATCAGCAACATCAAGCAGAACCTGTGGGGCGCCTTTGCCTACAACACCCTGGGCATTCCGGTGGCCGCCGGCGTACTTTATCCGCTGACCGGCACCCTGCTTTCGCCCATGGTCGCGGCACTGGCGATGGCGGCGTCATCGGTGACGGTGGTCACCAACGCCAACCGCCTGCGCCACTTCACGCCGGCGCAGGTTCCCTCCGCAGGCCGGAAGAAATCGGAAACAGACAGGGAGGCCGCCGCATGACGTTGTTGATCAATGCCCTGGGCATCGTACTGATCGCCCTGATCGCCTGGTGGTTTCTGGGCAGCCGGGACGACACATGACACCCCGGGCCTGCTGGCCCACACTGACGTTTCAGACCAGCGCATCAAGGGGAGCGTCCAACGATGGCTACACAGCAGGCACCCGCCATTCATGGCGTCATCGAAACCGTGCTCTACACCGCCGACATGGCGCGGGCCCGGGACTTTTTTGAAACGGTGCTGGGACTGTCACCGCACAATGCCGACCAGCGCTTTACCGCCTACCCCACCGGGCACTCGATGCTGCTGGTCTTCCAGCAGGGGCAGACCGATGACACCGTCCAGCTGCCCGACGGCATGGGCACCATTCCGCCACACGATGGCGGCGGCCGCCAGCATATCGCGCTGGCCATCGATCGTGAGGCGCTCGCCGACTGGGAGCATCATCTGGACCATCACGGCATCGCCATCGAGGGGCGCACGCACTGGCCGCCGGGCGGCGAAAGCCTCTACTTCCGCGACCCGGACGGCCATCTGCTGGAGCTGGTCACGCCCGGGCTGTGGCCCAACTACTGAGACCTCACTACCCGGTGGCTGCTGGTACCTAATTGCTGCTGGTGCCGGTATAGCGACCGGGCCGGTGGTTAAGGGTCAGAATCACGCCGAGCACCGCCGCGCCCACAATGGAGTAGATGACGTTGGTCACGGGCAGTACGAAAAAGGCCGCCAGCATGACCAGACCATCGAGGGCGAGCTGCACCTTGCCGGCGCTCCAGCCGCGACGGTCCTGCAGATAGAGGGCCAGAATGTTGAAACCGCCCAGACTGCCGCGGTGGCGAAAGAGCGCCAGCGCCCCCAGCCCGATGAGGCTGCCGCCCATGAGCGCGGCAAACAGCGGCGAGACCTCGCCGATATCGATCCAGTGCGGCATCTGCCAGCTGATCCAGGAGAGCAGCGCGATGGCCGCAAAGGTCTTGAGGGCGAACTGATGGCCGACCCGCTGCCAGGCGAGCCAGTAAAACGGCAGGTTCACGACGAAAAAGACCGGGCCGAAGTTCCAGCCGGTGACGTAGGTAATCAAAAGCGCAATGCCGGCGGTGCTGCCGATCAGGATCTGGGCGTGTTCGTACAGCCCGATACCCAGCGCGGCGCAGGCCGAGCCCAGCATGATGGCCATGACATCTTCATGCAGACGGTGTCGGCTCGCTGATGCATCCATCGATCATATCCTTCTTGTTGTGTGGCGATCGGGTAGATCGCGCATGGCATCCGGCGCTTGTGGCGCCTGAAGGTATTATCGACAGCCCCGGGGCAGGCGTCGAGTGCCGGACCGGCACTTACATCGCGGTCTGCTCGGCGTGCTCGATCATCAGCTGCAGGCTTTCCCGACCCCGATAGCGGTTGCGCGACAGGCGAAAGGCACAGCGAATCGCCTCCCCCGCCGCGACCGGCATGTTCTCGCCCGGTGTGACGGCGCGAAACCAGATCGCACGCACCATCTGCGCGCCGGCATCCAGCGTCATCATCAAATGGTTGCCCTCGCTGCCCACCAGTCGCGCCTGATCCACCACGAATCGGCCTTCAAAGATCGGCGCTTCGAACTCGCGGCCATAGGGCGCCAGCGCCTCGAGCTCATCGAGAATCGGCAGCGCCAGCTGGTCGGGCTCGAGCGTGCCGTCACTGAGAATCAGCGGGTAGAGTTCACGATCTCCCAGCTGCTCGTCGATGGCCGTTGCCAGCGCGTGCCGAAACGCCTCGAGTTCGGCGTGCGGCACACCCATGCCCGCCGCGCCGCTGTGGCCGCCAAAGCGCGGCAGGGCGCCGGGCGAGAGCTCGAAAGCGCGCTGCAGCGCATCGCGCAGATGCACGCCCTCCACCGACCGCCCGGAGCCGGTCAGCATGGCCGGGTCCGGCGCCTGGGTCAGCACCACGGCCGGGCGACCGAAGGCCTGCACCAGCCGCGAGGCGACAATGCCCTGCACGCCGGGATGCCCCTCGGGCAGATGCACCACCAGTACACGCGCGCCCTGTTCCAGCTGCTGATGGGCCACGGCGCGCGCCTGTTCGGCCATGTCGGCCTCGATGGCCTTGCGCGACTGGTTGTCGTCATCGAGTACGCCCAGATAGCGTCGCGCACTGGCGTCATCCTCGGCCAGCATGAAGTGCAGCGCCGCGTAGGGGTCATCCAGCCGCGAGCGGGCGTTGATGCGTGGCCCCATCTGAAAGGCCAGCGTCTCGGCATCAAAGGGCGTGCTGTCAGGCCCCAGTCGCTCGGCCATCATTCGCCAGCAGGGCGCCTCCATGCGATTAATGAGCTTGAGCCCGAGCGTCACCACCGCGCGATTGATGGCGCTATCGCCCAGCGACACGCAGTCGGCCACCGTCCCCAGCGCCACATAGGCCAGCCAGGGCGACAGCTTGGGGGTATCACTCGCCAGCCGACCGGCGTCGATCAGATGCGACCGGGTCAGCGACATCAACAGCCAGCACACCATGCAGCCGGCAATGGTGGCATCAGGGTAATCACAGTCGGCGCGCGACGGGTTGACCACCGCGAAGGCCGAGGCCGGCGGCCCTTCGACGGGCAACGCGTGGTGGTCGGTCACCACCACATCGATGCCGGCCTCTTTCAGGCGTGCCAGCCGTGGCTCATCGCTGGAGCCGCAGTCGGCGCTGATGATCAGCGACGGACGCGGCGAGAGCGCCAGCGTTTTGTCCACCAGCGCACTGCTGATGCCGTAGCCGTCATTGATGCGATGGCCGATGAGGCTATGGAGCTTTTCGCGCGGTACGCCAAAGAGCTCGGCAAACGTTCGCAGGATCACCACGTGGGAGGTAATGCCATCCACGTCATAGTCGGTGATGATGCCGATGTGCTCGCCGTCGATGACCGCCCGGGCGATGCGCTCGGCACCGCGGGCCGCGTCACACAGCTTCTCGGGGTGTTCGATATAGCGCAGGGCCGGTTCGACCAGCGCCGGGACCGGCGCCCGCGGGTCCTTGAGGCGTCCGGCCAGAATGCGTGCCTGCAGCTCGGTCAGGCCGGCGTCGATGGCCTCCTGATAGAGGCCGTCGTGACAGGGGCGCTGCAGGATCTTCCTGGTCAGCGATGGCACTGCAGGGGCAGGCGCGTTATCCAAGGTGGCTCCGGAGACTGAAAGGCTGCGCCGGCATCGGTGATGCCGGCGCAGCCCTGTGGGTGGATCGCGTGTTATGCCATCAGCTCAGAGAGGTCATGACCTGGCGGTAATCAGACATCAGCTGCCGGCCACCCGGTGCCCGGCGACAAAGCGTTGAACGTCCCCGACACTGGCCGGCAGTACATCGTAGCGCTCTTCACGGGTCATCAGATCGCTCATGGACTCCGGCAGCGCCGCGCCTTCAAAGCCGGCCCGGACCACGGCGTCCTCGAACTTGGCCGGGTGGGCGGTGGCCAGCGTGATCATGGGTGTGGCGGCATCGCTGCGCGCCGCTTCGGCGGCGCGATAGCCGGTGGCGGTATGCGGGTCGAGCAGCTCGCCGGTACGCCCGAAGGCCTCGCGGATCACCTCGAGGATGGTGTCATCATCGACGCGGTGGCTGGCGAACGTTTCGCGCAATCTGGCCAGCGGCGCCTCGGCCAGCGCGGCCGGCTCCTGCTGGAAGCGCTCCAGCAGTGAGCGCACCTGCTCGCCGTCGCGGTCGTAGGCGTCAAAGAGCAGGCGCTCGAAATTCGACGACACCACGATATCCATGGACGGCGCCAGGGTGGCGGCCAGCTCGCGTTTGGAGAAGTCGTTGTCGGTCAGCGTCCGGTGCAGGATGTCGTTGGCGTTGGTGGCGATCACGAACTGCTTCACCGGCAGGCCCATGCGGCTGGCGGTATAGCCGGCAAACAGGTTGCCGAAGTTCGCGGACGGCACCGTGAAGCTGACCTCACGATGCGGCGCGCCCAGCGCCACGCCCGAGGCGAAGTAGTAGACGATCTGCGCCATGATGCGCGCCCAGTTGATCGAGTTGACCGCGATCAGTCGAGTGCCGTTCAAAAAACCCTGATCGGCGAAGCTGGCCTTGACGATCGCCTGGGCATCATCAAAGTTGCCTTCGATGGCGATGTTGTGAACATTGTCAGCCAGCACCGTGGTCATCTGACGGCGCTGCACCGCCGAGACGCGCTGATACGGATGCAGGATGAAGATATCGAGGTTGTCGCAGTGGCGGCAGCCCTCGATGGCGGCCGAGCCGGTATCCCCCGAGGTGGCGCCCATGATGACCGCCTTCTCGCCGCGCTTTTTGAGAAAATGATCCAGCAGGCGGCCCAGCAGCTGCAGTGCCACATCCTTGAAGGCCAGCGTCGGCCCGTGAAAGAGCTCCATCAGCCAGTGATCATGGGAGAGTTGCCTGAGCGGCACCACGGCGTCATGCTTGAAGGTGGCGTAGCTGTCATCGATGATGCCGCGCAGGGTCTCATCGTCGATCTCGCCGCCGACAAAGGGCTTCATGACCCGAAAGGCGACTTCCGTATAGGGCTGGCCGGCCATCGCGGCGATCTCGTCACGGGAGAACTGCGGCAGCGTTTCCGGTACGTACAGGCCGCCGTCGGGAGCCAGCCCGGTCAGGACCGCCTCTTCAAAGTTCAGCGCGGGCGCGTTGCCGCGCGTACTGATGTAACGCATGGTCCGTGTGCTCCCGATCAGACGGTTTCGTCGAGATGTTCAATACGGATACGGGTCACCGGCCCGGCGATGTCCGCCAGCGCCTCGAGCTGGCGAATCGCTTCGTTCATATTGGCCTCGCGGGTGCGATGCGTGGTGATGATGATCGGCACCAGTTCCCCCTCGGTGGCTTCCTTCTGGATCAGGGCCTCGATGCTCACGCCCTGCTCGGCCAGAATGGTCGCCACCCGCGCCAGCACGCCGGGGCGATCCACCGCCTGCAGTCGCAGGTAGTAGGCGGTAACGATATTCTCCATCGGCGAGATCGGCAGGCTCTCGTCGCCTTCCACGATGCCGCTGAAGGCCAGATAGGGTGTGCGATGGTCATGATGGGTGGCCATGTCGCGCGCCACGTCCAGCAGATCGGCCACCACCGCCGAGGCCGTCGGTTCGGCACCGGCGCCGGCACCGTAGTAGAGCGTCGGCCCCACGGCATCGCCCATCACCTCGATGGCATTCTTGACGCCGTGGACGTTGGCCAGCAGCCGCTCCTTCGGGATCAGCGCCGGATGGACGCGCAGCTCGACGCCGTCCTCGGTGCGCCTGGAGATGCCCAGGTGCTTGATGATGTAGCCCAGCGCATCGGCCTGCTGAACGTCATCAAAGGTGATGCGCGAAATGCCTTCGGTATAGGCGCGCTCGAACTGCAGCGGTACGCCGTAGGCGATCGAGGCCAGGATGGTCAGCTTGTGGGCGGCATCGATGCCTTCAACATCGAAGGTCGGATCGGCCTCGGCATAGCCCAGCGCCTGCGCCTCGGCCAGTACGTCCTCGAACGCCCGACCCTCATCACGCATGTGGGTGAGGATATAGTTGCCGGTGCCGTTGATGATGCCGGCCACCCACTGAATGCGATTGGCGCCCAGCCCTTCGCGCAGCGACTTGATGACCGGAATGCCGCCGGCCACGGCCGCTTCGAAGGCGACGATGACGCCCTTTTCGGCCGCGGCGCGAAAGATCTCGTTGCCGTGCACGGCGATCAGGGCCTTGTTGGCCGTGACCACATGCTTGCCGTGGCGAATGGCTTCCAGCACCAGCTCACGCGCCACGTCGTAGCCACCGATCAGTTCGACCACGACGTCAATGTCGGGATTGCGCGCCACCTCGAAGACATCCCGGGTCACGTTGATGCCGGTCAGGTCGACGTGTGGAATATCGCGCCGCGCGCCGATCTGCGTCACCACAATGGCGCGTCCGGCGCGACGCTCGATGTCCCGGGCGTTACGCACCAGTACATTGAACGTGCCGCTGCCCACGGTCCCGAGTCCGCAAATGCCTACCTTTACCGGTTCCACCGTCTTGCCCCCTGGTCTACTGATCTCAACGCTGCATGACTGTTGTTCCCGGCGCGGTCAGAGGCCGGGTGGAGAAGCAGTGTAACGCCCTGCGCGGCTGGCATGAATGCCCCGTGATCAATTCTCCAGTCCCAGCATGTTGACCAGTCGATCCACCGGCACATAGCCCGGGATCATGCGGCCATCGGGCAGGATCAGGGCCGGCGTGCCCTGGATGGCCATCTGCTTGCCCAAAGCAAACTGTTGTTCGATGGGCGTGTCGCAGCTGGCCGTGGCCTTGAGCTTTTGGCCCTGCTTGGCTCGGGTCATCGCTTCGCTGCGATTGTCACTGCACCAGACCTGACCGAGCTCCCGCGCGCCTTCGCCATTCATGCCGGAGCGCGGGAAGGCCAGATAGCGCACCTCGATGCCATGCTCGTTGAGCTCGGGCACCTCTTCGTGAAACTTGCGACAGTAGGGGCAGGTGGTATCGGTGAAGACGTTGATCACGGCCCTGACCTCACCGGCCGGCCGGAACACGACCGCTTCGTCATCGGGGACCTGCTCGAGCAGGTCGACGCGATGCTGCTGCTGTTTCTGCTCGGTCAGATTGACCATCTGCCCGTCACTGTTGCGATAGAGGTCGCCGACCAGCAGGTACTGCCCGTCGCGATCGCTGTAAAGGGTCTGGCCGTTCTCCAGCTGCACCTCGTAGACCCCGGGCAGGGGCGATGCGTCGATCGACCGGACCGGCATTTTCTGACCGTTGACGACCAGGTGATCGGCCAGGTCCTTCGGCACCCTGCCATCATCGGCCTGTACGGCCGGGGCCAGCAGAGCACCGGTCAGCAGGACACCGGGCAGCAGCGAACGAAAGGGAAAGGCAAGCGACATGGACATGGGTAATTCAGCCCCGTGGATGATGTTTGGCATGGATGGCTTCAAGGCGGGCCTGAGCCACCCGGGTATAGATCTGTGTGGTAGAGAGGTCGCGATGGCCGAGAAGTTCCTGCAGCACGCGCAGATTGGCGCCGTGATTGAGCAGATGGGTGGCGAAGGCGTGGCGCAGGGTATGCGGCGACAGCGGCGCGTCGATGCCGGCTCGCGTGGCGTGGTGCTTGATGCGATACCAGAAGGTCTGTCGCATCATGAAGCCGTCACTGCGGCCGGGAAAAAGCGGTGCCCGGGTAATATCGCGCATCAGCTCGCCGCGGCCCTCGCGCAGATAGCGCTCGAGCCACTCGACGGCCGGCTCTCCCATGGGCACCAGCCGTTCGGCATCGCCCTTGCCCAGCACCCTTACCACGCCCTGACGCAGGTTGACGCTGTCCACCCGCAGCCCCACCAGCTCGGAGACGCGCAGTCCGCAGCTGTAGAGCACTTCCAGCATGGCACGGTCGCGCAGCCCCAGTGCGGTGGTGATATCGGGGGCATCGAGCAGGCGCTCGACCTCGTCCTCTTCGAGCGTGCCCGGCAGCTCCGAGCTGGCACGAGGTGCCACGATGTCGGCCAGAGGGTCGCTGTCGATCTGACCGGTCACCAGCGCCCAGCGGTAAAAGCGGCGCAGGCTGGAGGTCAACCGCGCATCGGAGCGCGCCTGGTAGCCGTTGCGACGACGCTCTTCGATCAGTCCATGGTAGGTCCGGCTGTCCGGGGCCAGAAGGCTCATGTCATGGCGCGTCAGATAGCGCTGCCAGTGCATCAGATCACATCGATAGGCATCGAGGGTGTGCATGCTGGCACCACGCTCGAGCCAGAGCGCATCAAGAAAGGCTTCAATCAGCTTGCTGGACATGACGGTCTCTCATGAAAACACAACGCCCCGGATGATCCGGGCAGCCCCGCACAGGCGACCGGGCCTGCCCCCGGACAGACAAAGACCCCGCCCATGATGCATGGTGCGGGGTCTTGAGGAAACTGCCCGATGATGCCGGGCAGTACCGGAAGGGCTCAGGACTTCTTGGTGAGCCTTTCCTTGATGCGTGCGGACTTGCCGCTGCGCTCGCGCAGATAGTAGAGCTTGGCCTGACGAACGTCACCACGACGACGCACTTCGATGCTGTCGACCTGACGGCTGTAGGTCTGGAAGGTACGCTCGACGCCGACACCGTGGGAGACCTTGCGCACGGTGAACGCGGAGTTCAGCCCGCGGTTGCGCTTGCCGATAACAACGCCTTCAAACGCCTGCAGACGCTCGCGGCTGCCTTCCACGACCTTGACCTGTACCACGACAGTGTCGCCGGGGCCGAAATTCGGTACTTCCCTGTCCAGCTGCTCGTTTTCAAGCGCCTGGATGATCAGGTTCTTGCTGCTCATGACATTTCTCCAATGTGACCGGACCCGGCAGCAGTGTCTGCAATACCGGCGTCCTTGATCCCGGCGACATGCGCGGGGTCGATTCGTGGGTGACGCGGCACCGTTTACAGGGTCTGGCCCTGATCCCGGCCCCGCACCGCCGCATCGGCATCCGCCGATGCGTATTCGTTGATGAACTCGTCCAGCAGCTTTCGCTGCTCGGCATCGAGCGTCATCTGCTGCAAAAGCTCCGGCCGACGCTGCCAGGTTCGCCCCAGGGACTGCTTGAGCCGCCAGCGACGAATTTCGCCGTGGTGCCCGCCCAGCAGGACCTGCGGTACGCGTCGGCCGTCCACTTCTTCCGGCCGCGTATAGTGCGGACAGTCCAGCAGGCCATCGCTGAAGGAGTCCTCCTCGGCCGAGGCCTGATGGCCCAGCACGCCGGGCACCAGTCGCGCCACGGCATCGCAGAGCACCATGGCCGGCAGCTCGCCACCGCTGAGCACGTAATCACCGATGGACCACTCTTCATCGATGTCCAGATCAATGACGCGCTCATCGATGCCTTCGTAGCGTCCGGCGACCAGCACCAGCCGTTTATGCGAGGCCAGCTGTCTGACGCCGGCCTGATCGAGCGGCCTGCCCTGCGGTGACAGATAGATCACCCGGACCGGGTCATCATCGTCGCCTTCTCCCTGCTGCTCGCCGTGCTGACGAGCCTGATCGATGGCGCTGCGCAGGGTATCCACCTTCATCAACATGCCGGGGCCGCCCCCATAGGGGCGATCATCCACGCTGCGATGGCGATCCAGCGCATAGTCCCGCGGGTTCCAGCAGTCGATGCGCATCAGACCGCGCTCCACGGCGCGACCGGTGACCCCGTAACGGGTCACGGCATCGAACATCTCCGGAAACAGCGATACCACTCCGATCCACACGATCCACTACTCGCCTGACGGGGACGGCGTTTTCAAAAGTCGGGATCCCAGTCGACGGTCATGATGCCGCCCTGCAGATCCACCTTCTGAATCACGTCGTCCGGCAGAAACGGAATCAGGCGTTCACGGTCTTCGCCGCGAACCACCAGCACGTCGTTGGCACCGGTCTCGAACAGATATTCGACGCGTCCCAGTGCAACACCGTCGCCCGTCTGAACGGCAAGCCCTTCAAGCTGGTACCAGTAGTACTCATCCTCTGAAAGGCTCGGCAGTTCCGCCGCTTTCAAAAGCACGGTAGCACCGGCCACACGCTCGGCGGCCTCGCGCGAATCCACACCGTCGAGCCGGACAATCAGTCCCTTGCCGTGGCGCTGACCGTTGCGCAGGGTCATGGGCGTGCGCTGCCCGTTCTGCTCGACCAGCCAGGTCTCGTAATCGAGGATGCCCTCCATCGGGCTGGTCCACGAATACACGCGGAGCCACCCTTTTACGCCATAGGGGCTGGTCAGCTTGCCCATGACGACGTACTGCTCGGGCGACTGCGTCATACCGATTCCAGACTCGATCAGGCGGAAGCGGCTTGCTGCTTGCGCGCGTAACGCACCAGCTCGGCAACGCGATCGGACAGCTGCGCGCCATGGGCCTGCCAGTGGTCGATGCGATCGAGGTCGATGCGCAGACGCTCCTGCTGACCGCGGGCAACCGGGTTGAAAAAGCCGACCTGCTCCAGGTGACGGCCGTCACGCTTGACGCGCGAATCGGTCACATGCAGGTGATAAAAGGGACGCTTCTTGGCGCCACCACGTGCCAGACGAATGGTAACCATTTAAAGTCCTTCAGTTGGAATAGCGTCGTACCAGCCGTACGACGAAGCCGTAAACATGTTGCGCACAGCGCCCTGGCAGCCTGCGCTTCCCGAATGAGACATGCCGGAAAACGCAACGCGCAGGCGCGCCGCTCCTCGAAGACGCGGTATTCTACGGGAAATTTCAAGGCTTGGGAACTGCATGAAGCCATCTCCCTGCCTGTCGGATCAGCGAGTGCTCAGCGGCGCGGCAGACCGCCGGAGCCGCCCATACCGCCGGGACCGCCCATACCGCCGGGGCCTCCCATGCCACCCGGGCCGCCGCCGGGACCGCCCATGCCGCCACCGCCCATCATCGAGCTCATGTTGCGCATCATTTTCTGCATGCCGCCCTTCTTGCCCATCTTTTTCATCATCTTCTGCATCTGCTTGTGCTGCTTGAGCAGACGATTGAGATCCGGCACGGTCGTCCCGGAGCCGGCGCAGATGCGGCGCTTGCGCGAGCCATTGATGAGATCGGGCTTGCGGCGCTCCTTCGGCGTCATGGAGTTGATCATCGATTCGAGCTTGCCGAACTCCTTCTCGCTCGCCTGACCCTGAGCCATCTCGGCCATCTGGCCCATGCCCGGCAGCTTCTCCATCAGGCTGCCCATGCCGCCCATGCTCTTGAGCTGCTGGAGCTGGTCGCGAAAATCCTCGAGATCAAAGCTTTCGCCCTTCTTGATCTTTTTGGAGAGCTGATCGGCCTTGCTGCGGTCCACCTTGCGCTCGGCTTCCTCGATCAGGCTGAGCACATCCCCCATGCCCAGGATGCGCGAGGCCACGCGGTCCGGATAGAAGGGTTCGAGGGCATCGGTTTTCTCTCCCATGCCCATGAACTTGATCGGCTTGCCGGTGATATGGCGTACCGACAGTGCAGCACCGCCACGGGAGTCACCGTCGGCCTTGGTCAGGATCACGCCGGTCAGCGGCAGCGCCTCGTGAAAGGCATGCGCCGTATTGGCGGCGTCCTGGCCCGTCATGGCATCCACGACGAACAGCGTCTCCTGCGGCGAAATGGCGCGGTGCAGATCGCGAATCTCGCCCATCATGGTGTCGTCGATGTGAAGACGACCGGCCGTATCGACCAGCACGACATCGAAGAACTGAATACGGGCATGACGGATGGCCGCCTCGGCGATCGCGGTCGGCTCCTGCTCGCTGTTCGAGGGGAAGAACTCAACGCCGACTTCATGGGCCAGCGTTTCGAGCTGATCGATCGCGGCCGGACGATAGACGTCGGCCGAGACCACCAGCACCTTTTTCTTTTCACGCTCGCGCAGAAAGCGGGCCAGCTTGGCGACCGAGGTCGTCTTGCCCGCCCCCTGCAGGCCGGCCATCAGGATGACGGACGGCGTCTGCTTGAGCTCGAGGGGCACGTTGCCCTCGCCCATGGTCGCTTCCAGCTCCTGCTGGACGATCTTGACGAACTGCTGGCCGGGCGAGAGGCTTTTGGACACCTCCTGCCCCACGGCGCGTGTGCGCACGCGCTCGACAAAGTCCTTGACCACCGACAACGAAACGTCGGCTTCCAGCAGGGCGCGACGCACCTCGCGCAGGGTGTCCTTGATGTTCTCTTCGGTCAGCCGTGCCTGGCCGGTCACGGATCTGAGCGTGTGTGAGAGACGATCTGTCAGGCTGTCAAACATGAGCTTCTCCGATGGTGCAGCGGCGGCGGCAGAAACGTGAGGGGCGCCCATGCCGAGACCGGAAAATGTTGGCCCGCATTATAACGGTTCAGGGCGCTGCCATGCACCAGCCCGAACCGGATTCGTGTCAAACGGCGCAGAAACATCCCCCTGCCCGGGCCGCGCGTATCCCGGTGGCCGGTTTCGATAACGAAAGGCTCCCGGTATAGTAGGCAGACTCCGTGATCTGCATCACGACGCGTACGCCCGGTTCGCGATTTCCATACGGATTGTCATATAACGATGCTCACGCTTTTCTCTGCCCTTGTGGCAGTCGTGTTCTACTGCACTGCCGCCTGTCGTCAGATGCTCTCACTGACGCGGCGCCTGCCCGTGCGCCAGGGGCTTGTCAACGCCGCCAGTGCCCTGGCAGTCGCGGGCCATGGCGTGGTGGTCTTTACCACACTGCACGCCCGTGACGGCCTCAATCTGGGCATCTCTGAAACCGTTTCGCTGGTCTTTTTCCTGATTGCCGCCCTGCTGCTGCTGGCCAGTATCAAAAAACCGCTGATGCCGGCCGCCGTGGGGCTTTATCCGCTGGCCGCCCTGAGCGTGGTGGGCGTTGTCGGCCTTCCGCAGTCCAGCATCGAGTATGGCTTTACTCCCGGCATGCTGGTCCATATCGCCACGTCGGTGCTGGCCTATGCGTTTCTGATCATGGCGGCAGGTCAGGCCGTGTTGCTGTCCGTTCAGACCCACGCGCTCAAGCACAATCATCTGCGCGGCATCATTCAGGTCCTGCCACCGCTGACGACCATGGAACGGCTGATGTTCGAGCTGATCATCTGCGGCATGGTCTTTCTGACGGCCTCGATCATCAGCGGCTTTTTGTTCATCAACGACCTCTTTGCCCAGCATCTGGCGCACAAGACCGTGCTGTCCCTGCTGGCCTGGGTGCTCTTCTCCATTCTCCTCTGGGGGCGGTACCAGCGCGGCTGGCGCGGCCCCTGGGCCATCCGCTGGACGCTGGGCGCGGTGATCGTGTTGATACTGGCCTACTTCGGCACCAGGCTGATCATTCAGCTGCTGCATGGCTGAGCGGCGCCACGGAGCGGCACATCCCGGCAGTGCCGCCTTGACACCCACGGCACAAGTTCCTAAAAACGACCGATAACCGATTCCGAGGGCCCACCAACCTTGAGCGATGACACTCCCCTGGGGCTGATGTTCACCCTGCTCGTGCTGCTCATTATCCTGTCTGCCTTTTTCTCGAGCTCGGAGACCGGCATGATGTCCATCAACCGCTATCGGTTGAAGCATCAGGCCAATACGGGGCAAAAATCCGCCAAACGGGTGCTGCGCATGCTCTCGCGCCCCGACCGGCTGATCGGCGTCATCCTGATCGGCAACAATTTCGTTAATAACCTGGCCGCCTCGATCGCCACCATCATCGCCATCCACTTTTTTGGCGAGGTTTCCGGGCCGGCCATTTCGACCGCTATCCTGACGCTGGTCGTGCTGATCTTTGCAGAAGTCACGCCCAAGACGATGGCTGCCCTGCGCCCTGAAAAAATCGCCTTTCCCGCCTCGCTGGTCCTCGACCCCCTGCTGCGCCTGCTCTACCCGCTGGTCTGGCTGGTCAACGGCATTTCCAACGGTCTACTGCGTCTGGTGGGAGTGCGCGACATCGATGGCGGCGCCGCCCATCTGACCCGCGACGAGCTGCGCACCGTGGTGCATGAAGCGGGTACCATGATCCCGCGCCGTCACCAGACCATGCTGCTGTCGATCCTTGATCTGGAAAATGTCACCGTCAACGACATCATGGTGCCGCGCCACGAGGTCGTGGGACTCAATCTCGAGGATGATCTGGACGTACTGCTGTCTGAAATCCGTACCAGCCAGCACACCCGGGTGCCGGTCTACAAGGGCGATATCAACAACATCATCGGCATTCTGCATTTGCGCAACGCCGCTCGCATCATGTCCCAGTCCAGCGTCAACAAGGCCTCCATCGTGCAGGAGGCACGCGAGCCCTACTTCGTGCCCGAATCCACCCCGCTGCATACCCAGCTGCTCAATTTCCAGCAGCAAAAGCGTCGCATTGGCATCGTGGTCGACGAATACGGTGATGTGCAGGGGCTGGTGACACTCGAGGATATTCTTGAAGAGATCGTGGGCGAGTTCACGACCGACATCGCCGACACCCATCAGGAGATTCATCTGCAGGAAGATGGCAGCTACATCATTGATGGCACGGCCAACATTCGCGAGATCAACAAGGTGCTGGGCTGGCAGCTGCCGACCAGCGGGCCCAAGACGCTCAACGGACTGATTCTGGAATATCTGGAGTCCTTTCCCGACGCCCCGGCCAGTCTGGAGATCGGCACCATTCGCATCGAAATTCTCGACATCCGGGAAAACCTGATCACTTCAACGCGCTGCTGGCAGACCCAGCGGCGCGCAACACGCGCGGCTGAAACCCGTCAGTAGGCGGTAACGCCGTAATGCAGGCGAGCCGGTTTTGAGATTGAATTAAGCCTGTTTTGTTAAGTTGCGCGATATCCATGATGGCTGTCCCGAGGACGCATGATGATATCGCTCACTTTTCCGCACGGCCTGCGTGCCACAGGTCAACATGATGTTCATGGATAGCCTCCGGCGGCGCCTGCCTCTTTCCTGCTGTCTGATACTGCTGCCGATCCTGACGGGACTCGCCCGGGCCTGCCCCGAAGAGGGCCGGGACGTGTCCCAGGACGAAGTGCTGCAGATGACCGAAAGCGGTCACATCGAGCCCTTTCCGGCCATTCTCGAAAAGGCCCGGGAGTATCGCAGCGGCAAGCTGCTCGAAGCCAAGCTCGACTGTGTTAACCAACGTTATGTTTACGAAATCGACATGCTCGATCATGATGGGCAGATCAGGGCACTTCGATTCGATGCGGTGACCGGAAAGCATCTGGATCTGGAAGAAGATTAGAGGGGTAACCATGCGGCTGCTACTGATTGAAGACAACGTCCCCCTGGCGGACGAACTGACGGCCCTGTTCACCCAGCACGGCTACGCTGTTGACTGGTGCACGGACGGTCGCGATGCCGCCGTCATGGCCACCAGCGAACCCTTCGATATCATCATCCTTGATCTGGGGCTGCCCGGTCGCCCGGGGCTGACGCTGCTGGAGCAGTGGCGCGCCGACGGGCTGGACACGCCTGTGCTGATCCTGACGGCCCGCTCCAGCTGGAGCGAGCGCATCACCGGTCTGCGCGCCGGGGCCGACGACTATCTGCCCAAGCCCTTTCACCCCGACGAGCTGATCCTGCGCCTGCAGGCCCTTGTACGCCGCCGTCACGGTCAGCGCCCCTCTCCGACCATCTCGGTCGCCGGTGTCGTACTGGATGAAAACGGCCAGAGCGCGTGGCGTACATCCAACGATACGCCGGTCAACCTGACCCGCGCCGAATTCGCGATCCTGCGCTATCTCATGCTGCACCCCGATCACGTGATCGCCAAGGATCGCCTGCTTGATCACCTTTATGACAGCGAACACGATCGCAACCCCAATGTGGTCGAGGTGCACATCAACCATCTGCGCCAGAAACTGGGTCGTGGCGTGATCATTACCCAGCGGGGCCAGGGCTATCGTTTCGGCGGTGACAGCGCCGCTGCCTGATGTCACTGACGCGTCGTCTTGATCTGGGCCTGCTGGCCTCGGTACTGGTGGTCATGCTGCTGCTGGCCCACGGCAGCGTGGTACTGTTCGACTACGTGCTGCGGGATTACCTGACCGAGCGGCTGCGCGAGGACGCCGAGAGCCTGGCCACCCTGCCAGTGGACCGGAATGATCAGGTCCGTATCGATCCGCTGCGCCTGCGTGCCTCCTTCAATCAGGTCTACTCGGGGCAGTATTTCGTCATCGACATCGATGACGACATTCATCTGCGCTCGCGCTCTCTCTGGGACCATCGGCTCAAACCGGTCGAGGGCGACACCGCCCAGATCCGCCCGGGGCCCGAAAACCAGTCCCTGCTGGCCTGGACCGGGCAGTACCATCGCGGCCGACACCACTTCACCATTACCACGGCGCTCGATTACAGCACCGTCACCCGACGTCTGGACTGGCTGCGCCTGTGTATCTGGGGGCTGGGCGGCGTCATGGCCATCCTGCTGGTCTTCATTCAGCGTCGGGTCATCCGCCTGGGGCTCATGCCGCTGGAGAAGCTGCAGCGCGAACTGGCCCAGCTGCATGAAGGCAAGCGCATGGCGCTGGAAACCCGCGTACCGGATGAAATTGCCCCCTTCGTTGACGAGCTCAATCATCAGCTGGAGCGCATCGAGCGCGTGCTCAACCGCTCGCGTGACGGCATCGCCAACCTGGGGCATGCGCTCAAGACGCCCCTGTCGGTGATGGAAACGCAGCTGGCCCGGCGGGAACTCGAACAGCTCCCCGACCTGCGCCACTCCCTGCAGGCCCGGCTGGATGACATTCACCGCCTGGTGGAGCGTGAGCTGCAGCGCGCGCGTCTGGATACCGGCGAGGTCTCCGCAGCCGCTCGCTTTCAGCCCGACAGCGATATCCCGCCGCTTCTGGACACGCTGCGCGAGATTCATGCCAACGTCACGTTCATCAATGACAGCGCCCCCCTGCCGCCCCTGCCCTGGGATCGCGATGAGCTGCTGGAGATTCTGGGCAACCTGCTGGATAACGCCGGCAAGTGGGCCCATGGGCTGGCCCGCCTGACCCTGTCCCGCGAGGAAGGCCGGTTCGTGATGCTGGTCGAGGATGACGGACCGGGCATTCCGCCGGACCAGCGCGGGCGAGTCATGGGGCGAGGCACGCGCCTGGATGAACAGGTCAGCGGTCACGGGCTGGGGCTGGGCATCGTGGAGCAGATTGTCCATCACCACGGCGGGGAGATTCATCTCGGCGAGAGCGATCTGGGCGGACTGGCCGTTACCGTGGACCTGCCGGCACCGCTCGTCTAGCGCGACGCCTCAGCCCCTTGATCCTGCCCTGCCAGCGTACGTACGGGCTTGTTGCTGGCGTAGCCATCGATACCGGCCTTGAGCGCCGCCACACTGGCCTGCAGCGATTCCCGCGTCACGGTTTCCGAATCAACCGGTGCGCCAAAGGTGAGGCACACCTTCGCCCGAAAACGTCTGGGCATCCCCTTGAAGGGCACGCCATCGTAGCGTGATGACCACGACCCCCAGAGCCCGGACAGCGCTGCCGGCACCACCGGCACCGGATCGCGCTTGAGAATCAGATCAATCCCTCGACGGAATTCATTGATGTGGCCGTCGCGGGTCAGGCGCCCTTCGGGAAACAGCATGACCACCTCGCCGTTCTGCAGCGCTTTGCTGACCAGATCCAGCGCCCGGCGCATGCCCTTGGGATCACGCCGCTCGGAAGCCACCGGAATGGCGCCGGCCATGCGAAAGAACCAGTTGAGCCACGGCGATTCGTAAATGGGCTTGTCCATCAGAAAGCGCAGCGGCCGCGGGCTGGCGCCGCCCATGACCAGCGCATCCATGAAGCTGACGTGGTTGCAGACCACGATGGCCGGCCCTTCATCGGGAATGTTGTCGATACCCCGGATCCGCAATCGGTACCACATGTGGACCAGCACAAAGATACTGATACGCATCATGGGGCGTGCCTGCAGCAGGGCGCAGACCAGCGCCGTCAGCAGGGAAATGGCCGCAAGAGAGGCAAAAAAGGTGTGCAGGGTGACATTCATGACGCCAATCAGCACGGCCCCGAAGGCTGCAGAGGCCACCATGAACAGCGCATTGAGAATGTTGTTGGCGGCAATCATGCGCGCTCGATCCTCGTCACCGCTGAGAATCTGAACCAGCGTATACAGCGGAATGATGTAGAGTCCGCCGCCCGCCCCGATCAGGATCAGATCCAGCAGCATCCACCAGAAGCGCGGCATGGCCATCAGATCCGCCATCGTATTGATGCCCGCGCCCAGTGCCGGATGGGTGGCAAAATCAAATCCGGCCAGCGCCAGCACGAAGGCGCCGATGGGGACCAGGCCAACCTCCAGTCGACCGGCCGACAGCCGAGCACAGATCAGCGACCCCAGCCCCACACCCACGGCAAAGGCGGCCAGCAGCATGGTCACCGCCCCGGCCTGGCCATGCACCACATGGCTCGTCCACAGCGGTAGCTGGGTCAGATAGCAGGCGCCCAGAAACCAGAAGACGCTGATCCCGATCAGGGCACGAAAGATACGGGGGGTGCGCCAGGCCGCCGAGAGCACCTGCCAGGAGCCCCGAAAGGGCTGCCATTTCAGCGCTCCCCGCGAGCTGGCCGGCGCCGAGGGCACCAGCAGGGCTGCGCCCAGGCCGCACAGCGACACGATGACCAGGGTGGCACCGATCAGCATATGAGCCCGGCTGCCCCCCACCGCCATGAGAATGCCGGCGCCGAGCGTCCCCAGCAGGATGGCCAGAAAGGTGCCCATCTCCACCCAGGCATTGGCCTGTACCAGCTCCGTGCGCTGTACGTGCTGGGGCAGAATGGCGTACTTGACCGGCCCGAACAGCGCCGACTGGGTGCCCATCATGAACAGAAGCCCCAGCAGCAGGGCATAGGCCTCCAGCCAGATGGCCAGTGCGGCACAGCTCATGGTGGCAAGCTCCAGCCACTTGAGCGCGATGATCAACTGCCGCTTGTCCCGGTAGTCGGCCAGCTGTCCGCCCCATGCCGAAAACAGCAGATAGGGCAGGATGAAAAGTGCCGCGGCCAGATTGTTGATCAGTCCCGCATCCCAGCCCAGTCGGGGTACGGCCACGAAGGTCACCAGCAGCAGCAGAACGTTTTTGAAAACGTTATCGTTGAAGGCGCCCAGCGCCTGAGTCCAGAAAAAGGGCGCAAAGTAGCGGCTGCGCATCAGGTTCAGGACATTTCTCAATGGCTCGCCCCCCCGGCGCGCAGTCCTGCCAGGATGGTATGCAACAGCTGATCCAGCAGTTCGGTCACCTCCAGCGCCTGCCCCTGGCCATAGCCCAGACGCTCGTTGAGCCCCAGCTGCACAAGACCGTGCACGCTGCCCCAAAGGGTGCGTGCCAGTCGGCTGGCCTCGGCATCCGTCATCAGCGGCTGGATCTCCTTGAGCGTGGCCTCGACCCGCAGAAACAGCGCCTCGATCATGCGCCCCTGGCGGGTATCGAGCTCGCCCTCCTCGGCCAGCGGGTAATCAAACAG
Organism: Kushneria sp. AK178; assembly: GCF_053903105.1. Taxonomy (NCBI): domain Bacteria; kingdom Pseudomonadati; phylum Pseudomonadota; class Gammaproteobacteria; order Oceanospirillales; family Halomonadaceae; genus Kushneria; species Kushneria sp. AK178. Next base: position 2,933,746 of record NZ_CP096381.1, read on the forward strand.
CAGCTGCCAGCGATAGGGATAGCGATGGGCAAATTCCCAGTAGGCCCGGGCCAGGGCGCCCAGCCGCTCATCGGGCGTACCGGTCTGAAAGGTATCGATCTGGCCCTTCAGGCTGTCCAGGGTTTCGAGGTTGACGTACTGAAGCAGATTGTTGAAGCTGCCGTAGAGCTTGAGCAGCGTACTGGGTGCACAGCCGACATCGCGCGCAATGGAGCGCAGTGACAGCGCATGGATGGGATGATCCTTGAGCCAGCTGTCGCATGCCGCCATGACGCTGGCATGCAGCTCTTCCGGTGAATGCTGTCTTGGGCGCGCCATGAAAAAATCCCTGCCTGTTATATTTTGTGATCGAACACTGTTTTCATACAGCATATCCAGCTTGCCTTTAAAAGCAAGGGTTATTACGGCGACGGAAAATACAAGGGCTGCAAACCGTCCTGATACAGAAATACATGTTATATCAAAGCCTGTCTTAATGAACCTGCACCACTGTTCACGCGTTTCACGTTTAGGGAGGAGCTGCCATGGCAGGGCGTTTGTATATCGAGGCGCTGAGTCCCGGCCGGCTGCTCGACAATATCGTCGTCGATCACCCCATCGTGGCCAGTCCCAACCTGGCCCCGCGGCACTGGTTATCGATGCTGCGTCTGGAACAGGGCGCCACCCATCTGGGCCGCGCCTTCTGGGGCATGACGCCCTCCTGGCTCAAGGTCCTTGATCACGCGCCGCACTGTGCGCGGGCCGAGTCGCTGGACGACAGGCGCATGTTTCGCGAAGCCTTCGCGGCCCGGCGCTGTCTGATTCCGGTGTCGGGGGTCTATATCTGGAAACAGCTGCCGCGGCAAAAGCAGCCCTTTCTGGTGACCCGCACCGACCGTGACCCCTTCATGCTGGCAGGCATCTGGTGTCGCTACATGACCGACACCCGCACGGCCTTTGACTCCATGGCCCTGATTACGGTGGACGTCGACGCTCCGCTGTCGCCCCTGACCGACCGTTTCCCGGCCGTGATCGGCGCCGATCAGGCGAGCACCTGGCTGTCGCCCGAAACGCCGCTGCCACGGGCCCGCGAATTGCTTGCGCCGGCCCCGCCGGCCCTGCTGGGCGCCTTCCCGGTCGAGCGGCTGGTCAATGACCCCGCCAATCAGAACTGGCACTGTGCCCGCCCCACCGGCCACATGATGACCGCGACCCGTGGCGCCATTGACGCGACCGGCCACTAGGCGGACCACGGCCCATTTTCAGCACCCGGGGCGCTTCCGCCCCCGATCACGCAAGCGAACCGATCCCCATGACCATGACGACAAACGCCTCAGCAGACAGTGAGCCGGCCGGCCCTGTCATTCCGGGCCCGGGCGACAGCGCCGAATACCGGGCGCTGACGCTCGACAACGGCCTGCAGGTACTGCTGGTCCATGACGCCGCCGCCGAACGCGCCGGCGCCGCGATGAACGTGGCCACCGGCAGCGCCTTCAACCCGGACGATGTCCCGGGGCTGGCCCACTTTCTCGAACACATGCTGTTTCTGGGCACCGACCGCTATCCCGACCCCGACGACTACCATCAGTTTCTGGGCGAGCACGGCGGCCAGCACAACGCCTTTACCGCACCGCGCGACACCAACTACTTCTTCGACATTGCCCCGGAGGCTTTTGCTCCGGCGCTGGCGCGGTTTGCCCGCTTTTTTGTCGCCCCGACCCTGGATGCCTCCTGCGTCGAGCGCGAACGCCATGCCGTTCATGCCGAGTATCAGGCCCGTTTACAGGATGACGGTCGACGCATCGAGGACGCCCTGAGCCAGGCTCTCAACCCCGAGCACCCCTACAATCGTTTCAGCATCGGCAATCTCGACACCCTCAGGGATCTTCCCGGCCAGACCCTGCGCGAGGCGCTGGTGGCCTTCCACGAGGCGCACTACGACGCCAACACCATGGCACTGGTATTGACCGGTCCGCAGCCGCTGGACACGCTCGACGCCCTGGCCCGGGAGCACTTTGCCGACGTGCCCGATCGCGGCCTGACGCCACGCACCATTGATCAGCCGGTGGCGCTCAAGACGCAGCTGCCCGCGGCCATGGCCGTCCAGTCGCTGCAGCACCAGCATCAGGTACGCTTTCTCTTCCCCATTCCCGACCCCGACCAGGACTACCGGCTCAAGCCGGTCTCGTTTCTCTCCAATCTGATCGGTCACGAAGCACCCGGCAGCCTGCTGGCCCGGCTGCGAGCGCGCGGCTGGGCCGACGCCCTCTCGGCCGGCAGTGTCCGCGGCGACGGCCGGCGCGCCCTGTTCATGGTCAACATCGACCTCACCCCGCAGGGCAGCGAGCATCTCGAGGAGATTCAGGCCTCGCTCATGGCCTGGATCGACCTGATCCGTGAACAGGGCGTGGCGTCGTGGCGCTACGAAGAGCAGGCCCGACTGGTCGAACAGCAGTTTCGCTTTCAGCAGCGTCAGTCACCTGCCCGACAGGCCACCGCCCTGTCGACGGCGATGGCCCGCTACCCCCTCCGGGACGTGCGCCGGGCCGGCTTCTGGATGGAAGGTTTTGACGGGTCTCGTATTCACGAGTATCTGAGCTGTTTGACACCCGACTCGCTGCTGCGCCTCTACAGCGGTCCGGAGGTCACGGGCGAGCAGCGCTCGCCCTGGTTCGACACGCCCTGGCAGTACCACGCCGTCAGGCCACGCGGCGCCTCGATCGACGGGCTGACCCTGCCGGACGTCAACGAGTTCATCGCCCGGGATCTGGCACTCATCAATGATGAGACCGCCGGGACCCATTGTCTCGTCGACACCCCGGGGCTGGATCTCTGGCTGCACGCCACGGGCGAGTTCGGCGCGCCGCGCGTGGCATGGCGCTTCAGTCTGCAGAGCCCGCACGCGGGTGAAAGCGTTCATCATGCCGTCATGACCGAACTGCTGGCGCGCTGGCTGGAGGACAGCCTGTCGGATGCGCTCTACCCGGCACGCCTTGCCGGCCAGGGCATGAACGCTCACGCCCATGCCCGCGGCATGACGCTCTCCCTTTCGGGCTGGCGCGACCGTCAGGCGCTGGTCATGGAGCGGGTGCTGGCCCAGCTGGCAAGCGGCGACATGAGTGACCATCACGTGCAGCGCGCCCGTCGCGGTCTTGAGCGACGCTGGCAGGATGAGCCCGCCTCGGCCCTGCACGAGCAGCTCAATCGTGGTCTGGTACAGAGCCTCGTCATCCCGGGCTGGCCCAGTGAGGCGCGGCTGGCAGCCCTTGAAGGGATCACCCCCGGGGCGCTGCGCGACTTTCGCCGCCGGTGGCTGGACGAGCTGCACGTTCAGGCGCTGGCCACCGGTGACATCAGCGCCGATCACGCCCGGGAGCTGGGCGCGCGCGTTCAGGCGATGCTGTCGCCCCGGATCACGAAAAACGCCATTCCCGAGCTGGCCGTCCTGTCACCGACCGCCACGCCGCCGCTACTGCGCCCGAACAGCCGTCGCCGGGATTCGGGCCTGCTGTACTACCTGCAGGACGAGGGGCGCAGCGTGGCGGATCAGGCCCGCCTGGCCATTCTGGGCCAGATGATCAGCGCGCCCTTTTTCAATCAGCTTCGAACCGAGCAGCAGCTGGGCTATGTCGTCTCGGCACGCTACCAGCCGCTGCTGGAGGCGCCCGGTCTGGCGCTGCTGGTGCAGTCACCGGACCACGACGGCGCCACGCTCAAGGCGCGCATCGAGCAGTTTCTGGCGGGATTTGATGACATCGTCATGGGCATGGAAGACGCCGGCCTCCACGGCTACCAGCAGGCCGTGGCCGAACGCCTGGTCGAGCGCGAGCAGCGGCTGGGGCAGCGGGCCTCGCGGCTATGGCAGGAGCTGGCACACGGCTGGACCGATTTCGATCGCCGTGAGCAGCTGGCAGAGGCGGTCAGGGATCAGCGCGGCGAGTCGATCCGCAGCGCCTGGCAGGCGCTGCGGTCGCGACCGGTACTGATGACGGCGTCCGATGACGGGGTAGCGGCCAACATCGCTGACACGCCCTGGCAGCCCTTTCTGACTGCCCCGCCGCAAGAGGCATGACCCGACGCCGCGGGCCTATTCAAAGGCCTGCGGCGGCATCATGGCCTCGACGTGCATCACCAGCTCCTCGAGGCACTGACGCTCCCTGTCGCTCATGTGCGCCAGCTCACCGTTGAGGCGCTCGATTTCGCGGGCGAAGCCGGCCAGCGTCATGGCGGCCACCTTCGGGTCGTTCAGTCGCTCCCAGCGATCGCTTTCCCAGCGCGCGCGCTCCTCGGAGGTCAGCACTTCAGGGTAGTTGCGCGCCTTGTAGCGAAAGAACATCTCTTCCAGCCGGGTATCCTGAAAGGCCGGCTGCAGCGCCTCGAGCGTCTCCACCGGCGTCTCCCGGATGCGCGTCATCTCCCGCTTGTCGCCATTGGAGAAAAACCCGCCCGAGTAGAGCATCAGATCCGGGTCGGCCGGCGGTGCCGGCGGCGGCGTGCTGAACGCCTGCGCCACGCGCGTGGCGATATCACCACTGCCGGCGAGCATCTGCCAGTGGCGCTCGGCGGCGTCCCGGTCGATACCCAGACGCTCGGCCACGGCGTCGTCCACGGCCTTGATCGGCATCAGCACAGGGCTGCGGTTGAGATGAATCACCTTGAGCGGAATGCGCGACGTCCCTTCCGCCAGCTCGTCGGCACTGGCAAAGACGCGCTCGGCAATGGCCTCGGGGCCCAGCTCGAACAGCGGTGTCGGATCCATGGCCAGATCCACCACGATCACCCCGTTGGGGTTAGTCGGGTGCATGGCCAGCGGCGCGATCAGGGCACTGCAGCCGCGGCTGGCCGGATAGCGCCGCGACACGTGCAGCATGGGCTTTCGCGTGTTGACATCCAGTAGCGAGGCAACCCGACGCTTGTCGCGCAGCCCCAGCAGATAGTCAAAGAGCTTCTCGTTGCGCGAGCGCAGCAGTTTTGCAAGCTCGATGGTCGCCCGCACATCGGCCAGCGCATCGTGGGCGTCGCCGTGTTCGATGCCGTTGGCCACGCTGAGCTGCTCGAGCTTGAAGCTGGGACTGCCGTCCTCGCGTCGCGGCCACTCGATCCCTTCCGGACGCAGCGCGTAGAAGGCGCGCACGGCATCGATCAGGTCCCAGCGCGAGTTGCCGTTTTGCCACTCGCGGGCGTAGGGGTCGATGAAGTTGCGATAGAACAGATGACGCGTGACCTCATCATCAAAGCGCAGCGAGTTGTACCCCAGCGTGCAGGTATCGCCCTGCTGCATCATCTCCAGAATGCGCCCGGCAAACTCGGTTTCGGGCAGGCCGCGGCGCGAGGCCTGCTGGGGCGTAATGCCGGTCAGCAGACACGCCACCGGCTGGGGTAGATAGTCATCGCTCTGGCGGCAGTAGATGACCTCGGGTTCGCCGATTTCATTGAACTGCGCATCGGTTCGAATGGCGGCAAACTGCGAGGGGCGATCGCGGCGCGGGTCGGCGCCGAAGGTCTCGTAGTCATGGAAAAGAAAGCTGACCGACAAAACAGTGGCTCCAGGCAGGGATCACGGGGCAGGCGGATATCATGGCCACGCCCCTTCACTGGCCATGGCCAGTGAAGGGGCCGGTGAGCGCGCGGCGTCAGCCGCGGTTGGGCAGGGTCACGTTGAGCTCCAGCACCGAACAGTCATCCTCGCTGTCCAGACTGATATTGATCGCGTCCTGCTCGACCTCGACATAGCGACGGATCACTTCGAGGAGCTCACGCTCCAGCATGGGCATGTAATCGGGCTGACCGCGCTGACCGCGCTGGTGGGCCACGATAATCTGCAGTCGCTCCTTGGCGACCGATGCCGATTTCTTGCGCTCGCGCTTTAGAAATTCCAGTAGTTTCACCGACGCCCCCCGCCGAAGATCCGACTCAGAAAACTTTTCTTTTGTAGCTGATGAAAGCGCAGCGGCTTTTCATCACCCAAAAGCCTGGCCACGGTATCACTATAGGCCTGACCGGCATCGCTGTCCTGGTCATGCGTCACAGGTACCCCGGAGTTGGAGGAGCGCAGCACGGCCTCGGACTCCGGAATCAGTCCGATCAGCTTGATCGCCAGGATTTCCTGAATGTCTTCCAGATTGAGCATGTCGCCGCTGTCGACCCGGTTCGGGTCATAGCGGGTGATCAAAAGGCGCTCCACGACCGGGTCATTGCCCTGCTCGGCGCGCCGTGTCTTGGACGCCAGAAGGCCCAGAATGCGGTCGGAGTCACGCACCGAAGAGACTTCCGGATTGGTCACCACGATCGCCTCGTCGGCGAAATACATCGCCAGCTGGGCGCCGCGCTCGATACCGGCCGGCGAGTCACAGACGATATAGTCGAAATCTTCCGAGAGCTTGTCGAGCACCTGCTCGACGCCCTCGAGCGTCAGGGCGTCCTTGTCGCGGGTCTGCGAGGCCGGCAGGATATGGAGATTGTCGGTGCGCTTGTCACGGATCATGGCCTGGTTGAGGCTCGCCTCGCCCTGAATGACGTTGACCAGATCGTAGACCACACGACGCTCGCACCCCATGATCAGGTCGAGGTTTCGAAGCCCCACATCAAAATCGATCACGATGGTCTTTTTGCCCTTCAAGGCCAGACCGGTGGCGATGGCTGCCGCGCTGGTGGTCTTGCCGACCCCGCCCTTTCCTGATGTAACGACGATGATCCTGGCCAAAATGCGCTTCCTGTAACTGTTGCGTTGTAAGGGGTCTTCGCAGTCAGACGAGTGCTTCTATGGAGAGCTGGTTGTCTCTCAATCTGACCTGAACCGTCGTATTGAGCAGTGACGGATCGATATCCTCAAGGCGCTTGTAGTTGCCGGCCACCGACAACAGCTCGGCATGCAGCTCATGACAGAAGATGCCGCAGTCACGATCACCGTGAATGCCGGCCAGCGCCCGACCGCGCAGCGGTCCGTAGACATGAACGCTGCCCGCCGCCAGCACCTCGGCGCCGGCGTTGACCGCGCCCACGACCACCAGATCACCCTCGGCGGCGCTGATCTGCTGTCCCGAACGCACCGTGCCGCGAAAGATGCGACCGCCACTGGCCGCGTCTTCCACCATGGGGGCGCGCCCGGGCGGCGGCGTTACCGACTCGAGCGTGCGCGACTCGCGTGACTCCTGAGGTGGAAACCAGCCCAGCCCCAGCGCCCATGCCGACTGCTTGATGCCTTCACTGCCGCCCCTGACAGCGACCGGCAGGAGCTTGTGCGAACGACAGACGGCGCAAAGACGCTCCAGCGCCAGTGCGGTATCATCAAGTTTTTCGACACTCAATACCACTGGCGTATGCTGAAAAAAGGCCGGCGACTGGCTAAGCTTGCCTGCCAGTTGCGCACCGATACGTTCAGGGTCGGAGCTTGCAAGCTCCATGACCGTCATGGGCAGCATGCCACCCTTGAACGTAAAGGCAGTGGCCGTCTGATCCACCTTGAGACTCATGCCCGGTTTCCTGTCGGATAATGAATGAACGCCCTGAGCGATGATAGTGTTGCCGGGCCATGATCATACGGTGTGTACCGGCGTCTGTCAGGTGTCGCCAGTTGCCGACGCCCCAAAGGAAGCTCTGCCACGCGCTCCCGGGCCTGTTATGCTTTCCTGACGTCACGACACCCGTATCGCCCGGTATTCAGCCACCGCCAGTTGCCTGGAAAGACATCGATCTCATGCCCGGATTTCTACAACGTCTGTTTGCGCCGCGCTGGCGTCACAATGATCCCCGTATTCGCCAGGAGGCCATCGCCGGTCTGAGCGTCGAGCGCGATCGCGACAAGCTCGAGACCCTGCTTCATGACGACAGCCCCGATGTCCGTCATGCCGCCCTCGCCCGCCTGGCCACTCCCGAGCGCTATCAGACACTGCTGACGACCATCGAGGCCGATACGCCGCTGCATCGCACGCTGCGCGATACCCTCAGCGGCCGGGAGCGCACGCTGCTGACCCTGGAGCAGCGCCAGCAGGTCATGGACGCCCTCACCGACCCCGACCTGCTCGGTCACATGGCCACCCATGCCGACAATCAGCAGCTCAGGCTGACGGCGCTGGCGCGCATCGAAAACGAAAACGTTCTGATCGAGCAGGCCTGTCAGAACTCGATCGCCGGTGTTCGCCAGGCAGCCGCCCAGCGTATCGACAGCGACGAGGGGCTCGAACGCCTCGCCCGGGAGGCCCGCCGCGACAAGCAGATCATGCGCAGCGCCCGCGACAGGCTCAACCAGCGCCGTGACCAGCGCCGCGAACACAGCGCCCGACAGCAGCGTCGCGACGACCTGATTGCCGCCATGACCCGACTGGCAGAGCAGCAGTGGGAGCCCATGCTGCCGGCGCGCTATCGTCACCTGCTGCGCGAATGGCAGTCGCTGATGGAGGATGCCGACGAGTCACAGCGCGAGCGGTTTCACCGGGTCGAACAGCGCACCAGCGCGCGCGTGACCGAGCATGACAACGCCCAGCGGGAGGCCCGGGCACATGAACAGGCCATGGACATGGCCCGCCGCGACAGCCAGCGCATCATCACCTCGCTGGCGCAGGCTCTGAAGGATCTTGAACATCGCGCCACGCTGGATGGCCAGGACGTGGCCCAGCTGCAGGCGCATTTCAGACTGCAGGCCGAGCAGTGGCGGGACCTGACCGACCGCATCGCGCCGGAACAGGAAGATCAGCAGCACTTTGAAGCACTGGTGCAGCAGGCCAGCAACCTGACCGCTGCCTGGCAGCGCTTTGAAACGCATCAGCAGGCGTTGAGCAGCGCCATCGACCAGCGCGATCTTCAGACCATCGAGCAGCTCAAGCGCACCATCGCCTGGCCGGACGGCCTCCCCTGCCCGACCCTGCTCACGCATCTGCCCGAGCCCGAGGCCCCGGCCGCCGACAGCGACCCCGCACCGGGCACCACGATCAATCCGGATCAGTTTCAGCAGTCACTGGATCAGCTGGAAAGCCAGCTCGATCGCGGCGAGCTGCAGGAAGCCACCCGCCTGCTGGACAGTCTGATGCAGCGCCGCCAGCGCCTGCCGGCCAATCGGCGCGACAGCCTGCAGACCCGGCTCAATCAGCTCGGGCAGCGCACCCATGAGCTGCGCGACTGGCGCAACTTTGCCGCCGCCCCCAAGCGTGAACAGCTGATCGACGGCATGGAAGGACTTGCCGCGGCAGACATGGATGACCCCGCCCGCGACCAGCAGCATCGCCGTCTGGTGCGTGACTGGAAGGCGCTGGGCGATGCCGCCGCCTCACGCGAGCGCTCCACGCGCTTTCGTCAGGCCTCCGACCGGGTCCGCGAACAGCTGACCGACTTTTATCAGCGCCGCGACCAGCAGCGCGAGACCAATCTGGTCGAGCGGGAACGACTCTGTGAACAGCTGGAAACCCTGGTCAACACCGCCGCCGCCACCTCCGACCCCGACAGCCTGCGCACCATCCGCGATCGCGCCCGCGAAGCGTGGCGCCAGTGGTCGCCCGTGCCCCGCGACCGGGAAGCCGAACTGCGCCAGCGCTTTACCCGCTCACTGCGCGCCCTGCAGACCCTGATCGATCAGCAGGCGCGCGCCGTGGCCCAGGCCAAGCAGGCGCTGGTCGACGAGATCCGCGAGCTGGAAGCCGCCGATATCGACGACGAGCGCCGCGCCGAGAAGACCAAGGCGCTGCAGACCCGATGGCGCGAGCTCGGCCGCGCCCCGCGCGGCGAAGAGCAGACCCTGTGGCGCGCCTTCCGCCAGCACTGCGACGCCATCTTCGAGCGTCGCAACTCCCGGCGCCAGCAGCAGCGACAGCAGCGCGACAGCCGCCTTGATCAAATGCAGGCACTGATCGATCGGCTGGACCAGTGGCTGCCGGAAAGCGCCGCGGATCGCACCATGCTGGATGACGCCGAACGCGAGGCCGAGGCCCTGATGCCCCTGCCCAACGGCCCCCGCACCAGCGGCATGCTCAAACGCTGGGAAGGCATCCTGCGCGATCGCCGCGACCGGCTCGACCGCCTGGCCCTCGGGGCACTGGCCGATCGCTGGCAGCAGTGGCAGCCCCTGCTCGAGGCGCATGTGGCCGCCGACACCCGGGCGCTGAACGGCGGGTCCGCCGACAGCGTTGATGCGCCACTCCCCCTCTCCTCGCAGGCGCTGGAAGCGCACCGGCTGCGCAACGAGCGTCGCGCCACCGGCGAGCAGGCCAAGGCGCGCGAGTGGCTGGAACATCTGCGCGTGCATCTATCGGTGCTGGTGGACGCGCCGCTGGGCAGCGAGGACTCTTCCCGGCGTCTGGACGTGCAGGTCGCCCGCCTCAACGACGCCATGGGCAGCACCTCCGATCCCATGGAGGAGCTCGAGCAGCTGCAGTACCGGCTGCTGGCCAGCGGTCCGATCAGCGAAGAAGACTGGCAGGCCATTGCCCCGCGCCTCGAGTCACTCATGGCCATGTTGCAGGAAATTGACAGCAACGATTGACACGACAGAAAAAACGCGTAAGATGCACAGCACGTCGATGCGGGGTGGAGCAGCCTGGTAGCTCGTCGGGCTCATAACCCGAAGGTCGTCGGTTCAAATCCGGCCCCCGCTACCATCGACACGTGAATTGCAAAAGCCGACCTCCGGGTCGGCTTTTTTGCGTCCGGACGTTATCCAATCCGACCTGCCCCGCTTGAACATCACGGTCGTCGGTTTCCGGTTGCATTCAACACCGGCGGCCCCGCTGCCAGCGACACGTGACGGCGCCGGCACCCGGCGTACTCGTGCCGCCGTCACACGCTATTCGTACTGCGACCGATACAGCGGCGCCGGCGCGAGACGCCCGATGCCGGGCAGCTTGATGGCCAGATCCAGCGGATCGACACCAAACACCAGCCCCAGCAGGTTGAATTCGAGCCCTTCATCGCGAGCCACCATGACCCCCAGCACGCCGTACAGGGAAAGCTGATAGCCCGTGCCGCTGGGCGCCGGCCCGAAGACATGCCCCAGCGCTCGCGTCTCGTCGATCAGATAATCCTTGCCCAGTGCCAGCGCGGGCATCTCTACTTCGAGCTCGGGGACCTGACGGATCAGCCAGGCAATGAACGTATTGCTGTTGGGGCCGGGAAAGACGCGATAGCGCTGCGGCCGGGGATACGCATCGACCGAGCGCTCGATACCCGCAATGGCGCGCGAGGCCTCGTCACCGCGCAGATCCGCCAGTAGCTGCGGACGCTGGCCAAACCACTCCCGATCGGGTGCCCCGTGGCGCGTGCGTACGGTGGGCTGACGCCAGCCCTGCACCTCGTAGGTGGTATAGCCCCGCGCGCCTGCCGGCTTGACGGCAATCCAGGTGTGCATGGCAAAGGCGCCGCGCCAGCTGAAGGCGCGTGCGCCGTAGAGCTGCACCACGGCACCATCGAACGCCTCGCTCCGGGGCGCCAGGCCCGTGGAGGCCCGGCCGGCACTGGCCCAGCCGGTGCGGGTGTCGATACCGCCCAGCCACCACACGGCGGCAGGCCCCGCCAGCAGCAGCACCACCAGCGCCGCCACGCCGGTCATTCCCCTGACCAGCCTCACGACGGCCTGCCTCCCGCCATCCCGATCATGTTCATTGCGCCTCCTGTCGTCACGTCGTTTCCCGCTACCCTGTTGGGCAGGGCGGCTTGAATTCGCCTTCTGCCAGCGCCATAAACACCCATATTCGAACGTATCGTGAATTCCCCTTAGCGAGAGCTTGCCATCATGCAGATCGTTGATCCCAAAACCGGTGAACCCATGGGCGCGCCGTCATCACAACCCGGCCAGAGCGCCGGCGGCGGTGCCGATGCCTCGCAGTTTATCGTCGACGTGGACATGTCCAACTTCCAGCAGGTGGTGCTGGAAGGCTCCATGCATGTCCCCGTGGTCCTGCAGAGCTGGTCCCCCTCGAGCGAGGCCTGCCAGACCCTGATGTCGGCGCTGGAAAAGCTGACCCATGAGTATCAGGGCACGCTGGTACTGGCGAAGCTCAACATCGATGAGCAGCAGCAGATTGCCGCTCAGCTGGGCATTCGCTCGGTCCCCGACGTCAAGCTGATCGTGCAGGGCCAGCTCCACGACCAGCTTCATGAGGCCCTGCCGGAGCGTCAGCTGCGCGACTGGCTCGGCAAGCACATCACTGCCCCTGAAGGCGGCAGTCAGAGCCTTGAAGAGCAGGCGCAGGCGGCGCTGGAGGCCGGTGACACGGCCACGGCCCGCGGCCTGTATGAACAGTTGATCAGCGACAACCCCGGTGATCACAACTATCGCATCGACATGGCCGGCGTCATGACGCGCGAAGGCCAGTTTGACGATGCGCTGAGCGTTCTCGACGCCCTGCCGCCGGAGTATCGTGACGGTGTGAAGGCGCGCGGCGTGCGGGCTCGTGTCGATTTCGCCCGCGAAGCCCTCTCCGCCTCGGAAATCGAGGCCATGGCCGACCGCGACGACAGCGAAGCGCAGTTCCAGCGCGCGCTGCGTGCCGTGGCCGACGGCGACTATGAACGCGGGCTCGAGGGCCTGCTCGAGCTGATGAAGCGTGATCGCGGCTACGGTGACGATGCCGCGCGCAAGACACTGCTGCGCGTCTTTGACGCCCTCGGCGGGGATCATCCGCTGACGGTGACCTACCGTCGCCGCATGTTCACCCTGCTCTACTGATTGCGGCGCGCCTTCCAGAAACGCCCGGCCCCGCAAGGGCCGGGCGTTTTTGTGTTCAGCGCTGGCTCGTCCCCAGCAGGGCGTCCATGCGTGTCAGCGCCTCTTCCAGCCGGGCACGCTCGGTGCCGAAATTGAGCCGGGCAAAGCCGGGCCAGCCGAAATCGGCGCCGTTGTTGAGCGCCACCCGGGCCCGCTTGAGCACTTCCTTTTGAGGCGTCTCGCCAAGGCCTGCTTCGCGCAGATCCAGCCAGGCCAGAAAGGTGGCCTGAGGCGCGCTCAGATGCACACCCGGCCAGCGCGCCACGAAGGATTCGATCAGCGCCCGGTTGTCACGCAGCCGTTCCAGCAGTGCCTGACGCCACGGCTCGCCGTGGGCGAAGGCAGCGTGCGCGGCCGTCTCGCCCATGATGTTGTCGGACGGCATCAGCCCCAGACAGCCGCGCTTGAAGCGCGCGCGCAGATCGTCATCGCTGATCACGGCGCAGGCGCTGGTCAGTCCGGCCACGTTGAAGGTCTTGGAGGCCGCCCAGAGCGTGATGGTGCGCGGGGCCAGACGCGGCTCGGCGTGGGCCAGCGGCCGATGGGCGCTGCCATCCAGAATCAGGTCGCAGTGCAGCTCATCGGAGCAGACCAGCAGGTCGTGGCGCTCGACGAAGTCGGCCAGTCGGGACAGCTCATCCTCATCGAAAACGCGCCCGGTCGGATTGTGCGGATGGCACCACAGCAGCAGCCGGGTACGCGGCGTGACGGCGGCTTCCATGGCGTCAAGATCCAGCCGCCACAGCGGGTCATCGCTCGTCGGCGCCCGCATGGGCGCCGTCTGCGGCGTGCGCCTGGTATTGTCCGCCACCTTTAGAAAGGGCGGGTAGATGGGCGTGACGGTCAGCACGCCATCGCCGGGTTCGGTCAGGGCCAGGCTTGCCACGTGCAGCGCCGGTACCACGCCGGGCAGCCAGTGCTGCCAGTCGGCCTCGATCTCCCAGCCGTAGCGGTCGCGGCTCCACTGGCACAGCGCCTGCTTCAGACCGCGGTCGGCGTGCGTGTAGCCGAATACCGGATGCGCTACCCGCTCGGCCAGCGCCTTCCGGATGGCCGGGGCCACGGCAAAATCCATGTCCGCCACCCACAGCGGCAGCACATCCTCGTCATAGAGATGCCATTTGGTGGTAGGGTACACGCGCCGATCCAGCGGTGTCGTAAAATCAAAGGCGGCACTGTCGTGCGACATGCAGACTCCCTGAGGTGCAGATCCGGTCAGTCTCTGACCGAAGCGTGATTGAACACATGATGTCGTGATGCCGGCGGCATCGTGATCCCTTTTGAGCCGACTCTTTCCGACAGACACGTCATGACCGATAGCGACTTTTATACCAGCGCCATGGCCGGCCTGCCTTCCCTGATCGAGCGCTGGCTCGAGATTGGCGACACCACGCCCGGGAAGCTGGGCATCATTCTGGCCGATACGGCGCGTGTTGCCGGCCTGGGCGAGCCGGAACGCGACCCGGACGGTGACACCCTCCGGCGCTGGGCCGCGCCCGCCTCGAAGGCGGACCACCCGCCTACCTGGGCCACCCGCAGCGCCCTGTTTCTGCTCTCCCAGATGCCGGCGCACCCGATGCCAGAGACGCCGTCACAGTGCGATGGCTGGGCCTGGACCTGGGTTCGCCTGCGCCGCTGGGAGAGTCTCGGTCAGGCCCGCGAGGCGCTGCCGCACTGGCTGGCCCCGGCGCTTGCAGAGCGCCTGCCCAAAGCCTGGCACGATCACAGCGCCCAGCGCCTTATCTGATAAGCCAGCCTCGCCGTGACCTCAGCGCTGGCGCCTGATCGGCGACTTGGGCTTGAAGCCGGGCGGGCGGCTTGAGAGCCAGCGCGCAAATTCGGCAATCTCCGGCTGCGCCAGCAGCGCCTCACGGGTGTGATAGTGCTCGGCCATCTCGCGCTCGCTGAGCACGCGATGAATGTGATTGTGGCAGGGGCGACAGATCATCAGGATATCGCCTTTCATCGCTTCACGGCTGAAGCGCTTGCGAAACCGCTTGCGCCCGTGCAGGGCGCGCGGAATCAGATGATGACGCGTCAGCGACACGCCCTGACGCGCGCACAGCGCACAGCAGTTTTCCGGGGTGGCATCGCCTTGTGACATGGCATCTCCAGGGAGGGGGCCGGGGGTTGAGCGCGATGGACTGACGGTCAGTATAAGAGGATGACTGCCGCCTTGCCGCCGGGCAGGGGCATGTCTATGATGCACGTCCGTCGTCACGGCGATGGCATCCGCGTTTTCCTTTCACGATCGTGCGCCCCGGGCCCACGTCGAACTGCCTATCCGATCATGATCATTCGTACCGACCACGCCCCCAGCGCTGCCCAGCTCGACATCATCACACAGCAGCTTGGGCGTACGCCGCGCGGCCTTCAGGCCGTCAGCGCCGAAGACAGCCGCGGCACGCCGCTCGCCCTGCGCGTTGCGCCGCTGGTGGAAGGCAAGCCCTTCCCGACCCTTTACTGGCTCTGCAGTCGCGAGCTGACCGTGGCGCTGTCACACCTTGAAGCCGATGGCGTGATCAAGCGTCTTGAAGCGCATCTCCAGGACAACGAGACGCTGCGCGAGGCCTACCGTCACAGCCACGAGGCGTATGTGCAAAGGCGCTGGGCATCGATGAGCGCCCAGGAGCGCGCCGAGATCGAGCGGCTGGGCTTCACGAAAGCCCTGACCGAGCGGGGCGTGGGCGGCATCACCAACTGGCAGCAGGTGCGCTGCCTGCATACGCAGTACGCTCATCATGTCAGCGACCACAACGCCATCGGCGCCTGGATCGATGAGCACTACCCGCAGGTTGCCGAAAGCGTTGGCTGAGCACCGAACCGCCGTCGCCGCCTGATCCACCAGCAGCAGGAATCGTCATGAACAGCCATACCCGGCCCTTCGAGGGCCGCAGCGTCTGTGTTTACATGGGCTCGCGCAGCGGCCATGCCCCCCACTGGCAGCAGCTGGCCGAAGCCGTCGGCGAGGGTATCGCCCGGCGCGGCGGGCGCCTGGTCTACGGCGGCGGCAATACCGGCCTCATGGGAGCCTGCGCCAGCGCCGCCCTGGCCGCCGGCGGTGAGGTCACGGGCGTCATTCCGGATCATCTGGTCGAGCGTGAAGTGGCCCATACCGGGCTGACCGAACTGCTCAGGGTGCCGGACATGCATACCCGCAAGGCGCAGATGGCCGCCGCCAGTGACGCCTTTGTCACCCTGCCGGGCGGCATCGGCACCTTCGAGGAGTTCTTCGAGACCTGGACGTGGCGCTATCTGGGCCTGCACCGCAAGCCCATCGGCCTGCTCAATCACACCGGCTTCTTCGATCCCCTGCTACAGTTTCTGGATAACACGGTCGAGGCGGGCTTTCTCGATGCCGATACGCGCGCCACGCTGATCAGCGCCAACACGCCGGACGAGCTGCTGGATACCCTCTTCGACCGATTTTGATCCCATTGGACTGGAGTAGCACCGCATGTATGCCATTGCCGTCAAGGATTCGCACCTTCACTGGTGTGAGCACAACGACCTGCCCTCCCCCGGCGGCAGCGACATTCTCATTGATGTGGCCTGGGCGGGCATGAACCGCGCGGATGTCCTGCAGCGTGACGGGGGCTACCCGCCGCCGAAGGGCGCCTCGGAGATTCTCGGGCTCGAGGTCAGTGGCGTGGTGGCAAGCGTTGGCCCGGCAGTGGAGCGCTTTCGCGTCGGCGATCAGGTCTGTGCGCTGCTCGCCGGCGGCGGCTATGCCGAGCAGGTCCTCGTCGACGAAGCCCAGGCGCTGCGCATCCCCGAGGGCATGACCCTGCGTGATGCGGCCGCCCTGCCGGAAGTCTTCGCGACCGCCTGGCTCAACCTCTTCATGGAGGCAGACCTTCGTGACGGCGAGCGGGTGCTTTTGCATGCCGGCGCCAGCGGCGTGGGCACGGCCGCCATTCAGCTGTGTCACGCCTTCAACAATCCCTGCTTTGTCACCGTGGGCAGTCAGGACAAGATCGACGCCTGCAGGGCCCTGGGCGCCGACGGCGGCTGGAATCGCCACGACGGCAGCTTTGTCGAGGCGGTGCAGAACTGGGGCGGGGTTGATGTGGTTCTCGACCCGGTGGCCGGTGAGTACATCGAGTGGAACCAGCAGGTGCTCAATCTTGACGGTCGCATCATCCTGATCGGCTTCATGGGGGGCAAGGAGACCAGCGTGGATCTGGCGCGCATGCTGATGAAGCGCCAGCGCCTGATCGGCTCGACCCTGCGTTCACGCTCGCCGGCCGGCAAGGGCAGCGTCATGGACGCCCTGCACGCCCACGTCTGGCCGCTGCTGGAAAACGGTCGCGTCAAGCCGCTGATCGATCGCACCTTCTCCATTCAGGAAGCCGACGACGCCATGCGCTTTCTGGAAGAGAACACCAGCACCGGCAAGGTGTTGATGGGCGTCTCCGGCGCCTGAGACAACCCGCCGTAACGACGAAAAAAAGCCCGAATCCACTGGATTCGGGCCTTTTCATGGCATCCCCGCGATCGGCGGTGCCGGCGCCTACTGCAGGGCCGGCGAGCGCCCGGGGA
Source organism: Kushneria sp. AK178 (assembly GCF_053903105.1). NCBI lineage: Bacteria > Pseudomonadati > Pseudomonadota > Gammaproteobacteria > Oceanospirillales > Halomonadaceae > Kushneria > Kushneria sp. AK178. Next base: position 2,950,958 of record NZ_CP096381.1, read on the forward strand.
CCGAAATCATCTGTCTGGCCGCGATGGCGGCGTCGTCATCGGAGAGCTGCCAGTGTCGCGAACGCTCGGGGTCGACCGGCAGGCCCAGCTCGCCGTGATCGAAGGCATGCGCCAGGCGCTGGGCAGCACCAACGTGACCGGCTTCGGCCGCGCGGGCATACCAGGTCACGGCGCGATCCTCACGACGGGCAAACTGGGTGCAGCCGTGTTCATACATGTGCCCCACCTGATACTGCGCCTCGGGATGGCCGGCCTCGGCGGCCTGCACCACGCAGCGCACGCCACGCGCCTTGTCGCGGGCCGACTGACCCCGACGACACAGCATCACGCCGTAGGTGGACAGTGCATCCACATGTCCGGCGTTGGCGCAGCGTCGAAAAAGATGCATGGTCAGGCGCCGCTTGTGGGCCGAACCTTCCAGCCAGGGGGCCTGCATCAAACGCGATGCCAGACGATATTCAAGCCGTGTAAATACTTGAGCAGACCGCAGCATAACAACCAGCCTTGTAAGTTCCAGCGTTCGATTCATGCCCTGTCCGCCTGTAGCGTGGCAGGAATCGGGCGTTTAAGCGAACCGCTGTTGCCGTGAAGGTGACTCATCACCTGCAGAGTAAACAACCGAAGGGGCAGCCCCGTTAGCGCACTACCGGAAAGGGGTCTCCCGGTACGGCGAGGCCGGCAATATACGCCTGTGCGCAGGGCGACTCAAGCCCCGTGTTTGCCCGCACATTACCGCCCGTCTAACATGGGCACTCACCCGCTTATCAAGGCTCTGGAGACCCCATGGAAAGACGTCCTCTCGGTGACAGTGGTATAACGGTCAGCCGGCTCTGTCTTGGCACCATGACCTTTGGCGAACAAAACAGTGAAGCCCAGGCGCACGAGCAGCTCGACCGCGCGCTCGCCGCCGGCATCGACTTCATTGACACCGCTGAAATGTATCCGGTACCGCCGAACGGCGACACCCAGGGTCGTACCGAGGCCTATATCGGCAGCTGGCTGAAGGCGCGCGGCCGCCGCGACGATATCGTGCTGGCCAGCAAGGTGGCCGGCGCCGGCCGCGGCATGGAGTATCTGCGCGGTGGCCCGAAGCTGTCGCGAGCGCAGATCCATCAGGCCCTTGATGACAGTCTCAGGCGCCTGAACACCGACTATCTCGACCTGTATCAGCTGCACTGGCCGGACCGCCCCGCCAACTACTTCGGCAGACTGGACTATCAGCACGAAGAGTCACCGGATGCGACCCCGCTGGAAGAGACCCTGTCGGCACTCAAGGAAGCCGTGGATGCCGGCAAGATCCGCACCATCGGCCTGTCCAACGAAACGCCCTGGGGCACAATGACCTGTCTGCGCCTGGCCGAGACCATGAACCTGCCGCGCGTGGTATCGGTCCAGAACCCCTATAATCTGCTCAATCGCAGCTATGAAATCGGCATGGCCGAGATCAGCCATCGCGAAAACGTGGGACTTCTGGCCTACTCGCCGCTGGCCTTCGGCGTGCTCAGCGGCAAGTATCTGGGGGGCATGACACCGGAGGGCGCACGCCTGACCCTGTTCGAGCGTTTCCAGCGCTATAACTCGACGCTGGCCAAAGAAGCGACCTGGGCCTATGTCGATATCGCCCGGCGCTTCGATCTGAACCCGGCCCAGATGGCGCTGGCCTGGGTCAACACCCGGCCCTTTGTGACCAGCAATATCATCGGTGCCACCACGCTCGAGCAGCTCGATCACAACATTGCAAGCGAGAACATGACGCTCTCCGACGAGGTCATCGAAGCCATCGAAGGCGTACACAGGCGCCTGCCCAACCCCTGCCCCTGATCCCTTTCCCGGGGCCGGGCGCCCCTGCGTTGCCCCTCTGACCCGACATCAGGCTTAAAACAGCCTGATGTCGGCCCCGGAGGGGTTATAATCGTGACAACATGAGCGGAGAATCTGCATGCTGAGCGTGCTGTCCCCAGCCAAGACGCTGGATTTTGAAACGCCCTCCCACGCGACAACGGCCACGCAGCCGGATTATCTGGACCGCAGCCGCGAGCTCATCGATATCCTGCGCGAGTATTCGCCACAGGAACTGTCGCAGCTGATGGGCATCAGCGACAAACTGGCCGGTCTCAACGTGGCCCGTTTCGAGCAGTGGCAAACGCCGTTTGATACGAGCAATGCCAAGCAGGCGATCCTGGCCTTTCAGGGCGATGTGTATACCGGGCTCGAGGCCGAACACTGGCCCGAGGAAGACCTTGAATGGGCCCAGTCGCATCTGCGCATCCTGTCGGGTCTTTACGGCATGCTCAGGCCGCTGGATCTGATGCAGCCCTACCGCCTCGAGATGGGCACGAAGCTCGAGAACCCGGCAGGACGCGACCTTTACGCCTTCTGGCGGGAGCGTCTGACCCGGGACCTGGATCAGGCGGTCAGTGACAGCGACGGTGACCGGGTGCTCGTCAACCTGGCCTCCAACGAATACTTCGGTGCCATCGACCGTCGGCATCTCGGCTGCGATGTCATCACCCCGGTCTTCAAGGACGCCAAAAACGGGCAGTACAAGGTCATCAGCTTTTATGCCAAGAAGGCGCGCGGCATGATGAGCGCCTGGATGGTGAAGCAGAGACTCGACAAGCGTGACGATTTAAAGGCCTTCGACATGGGCGGCTATCGCTTCAATGCCGACCTGTCGGACCAGAACAGCTGGGTATTTACCCGCGACGCGCAGTAATCGCAACGATGGTCGACTGACCACCACTCAATGATGCATTTATCGGGAGGATCTCTCATGCGTCATCTACTGATCACCCTGCTCATCGGTCTGATGAGCTTTGGCCTGGCCGTCGAGCATGCCGACGCCAAGCGTTTCGGCGGCGGCAAGAGCTTTGGCAGCTACTCCCGTTCGTCAAGCCCGAGCAGCAGTCAGGCCAGCACGCCGCCGCGCCAGGCCCAGCAGGGCACGCGCGCCGCCGGTGGTGGCCTGTCGCGCTTCATGGGCCCGCTGGCCGGCATCATGGCCGGCGGCCTGATCGCCTCGCTGCTCTTTGGCGGCGCCTTCAGCGGTATCCGCTTCATGGATATCCTGCTGATCGCGCTTCTCGGCTTCATTGCCTGGAAGGTGCTGGCAGCGCGTCGGCGCGCCACCGATACCGGTGCGCATGATGCACACCAGCCTCATCAGCAGCGTCAGACGCATGACTTCGGCCCGGCGTCATCAGGCGCGGCAGGTGCCGGTGCTGCCGGCGACGCGGCCATGGGCAGCGAACCTGCCTGGTTCAACCGTGAGCAGTTTTTGTCCGGCGCCAAGGAGCACTTCACCAGCCTGCAGCGCGCCTGGGACAACAACGACTTCGAAAGGATTCAGGAGTTTGTCACGCCCGAGCTCTATAACCTGCTGCGCAAGGAGCGGGCCGAGCAGAGCGCCAACAACCAGACCGAAATCGTGCGGCTGTTTGCCGAGCTGGGTGATGTGCGGGAACACGGCCAGCAGGCCGAGGCCACGGTACTCTTTCACGGCATCATGAAAGAAGACGGCCAGGAGAACGAGTTCAACGAAACCTGGCATCTGGTCCGTGAAGTCCGCGACCAGTCGCCCTGGTACATTCAGGGCATCGAGCAGAACAACGTCTGATCTCCCCTTCATGCGCCGCCTTGTCCGTCGCCCCGTTTTCGGGGCGGCGGCCCTCCTGCCCGTCGCTGACCGACGCCTCCTGAATCGACCATTCGGTACTGTTCGACCTGTCTTGATCCGCGTAACGTGATGTTTCAACGCTATTTTCGAAAGAGAGCAGGTACCGGCTCTGGCGTGGGCGCCATAATGCCTGTCATGCAACGATGAGCAACACACCGCAACGACGAATCAGATACCGGCGCATGCTGGTGGTGCTGGCAGCCAGCATCGTGCTGATCCTGCTCATGTGGCAGGGCGCACGACTGACCCGTGAACAGGCGCTGTCGGAACTTCATCACAGCGCCGGCAACGCGCTGCAGCTCTCCCGTGCCAATCTGACAGGCTATCTCACCCGCCACGACTATCTGCCCCATCTGCTGGCCACCCGTGAGCGCGTGCGACGCTTTCTTGCCCGGCCCGACAATACCCGCGACACCCTGGCGCTCAATCGATTGCTGGCGCGTTCACAGGCCTATGCGGATGTCTCGGATATCTACCTGCTCGACCGCAGTGGCACGACCATCGCTGCCAGTAACTGGCAGCGCACCGACAGCTTCATGGGCCAGAACTATGCCTTCCGGGGCTATTACCGTCAGGCCATTAGCGGCCGCAGCGGACGCTTTCACGCTCTCGGCATTCAATCGGGCAAGCGCGGTTACTACTTTTCGGCGCCGGTTCGGGCCAGTGGCAATACCCCGGACATGCCGCCCGATGGCGTGATGGTAGTCAAGGTGGGGCTCGAAGAGATCGAGCGCGAGTGGCAGGGTCTTGACGCCACCCTGCTGGTCACCGATATCAACGGTATTATCTTCATGGCCAGCGACCCCGCCCTGCGGCTGACCGCACTGCAACCGCTGTCGGAGAACGCCCGCCGTGGACTGCAGTCGACCCGGCGTTACACCGACCAACCACTGCCCGAGGCAGGATTCGAGACGCTTGAGACGCTGCCCGGCAATGCTCGCCTGGTGCGTCTTGACGGTCGTGATTATCTGAACCTTTCACAGCCGCTGCCACGCTTCAACTGGCGCCTGAATATCCTGCAGCCTCTGGCGCCGGTGGTGAAGGCACAGTGGCTGGGGGCGCTGGGCGCCGGCGGCAGCTGGATGCTGCTCGCACTGGGCGGTGCCATCGGCTGGCAGCGCCGTCGGCTGCGCCGCGAGCGCGAGCGCTTCGCCGAACGCGAGCGTCATACCCTGGCCCGCGCCCGCGATGAGCTGGAACGCCATGTCGCGGCACGCACCCGGGAGCTGATGGACGCCAACCAGCAGCTGTCACAGGAGATCGAGGAGCGCAGGCGCGCCGAAAAGCGGCTGCGCCAGACCCGCGACGAACTGGTACAGGCCGCGCGACTGGCCGTGCTGGGTCAGCTGGCCGCCAGCATCAATCACGAACTCAACCAGCCGCTCGGCGCGATTCGCGCCTATGCCGACAACGCCCGTGCTCTGCTGTCACGTGATCGTCCCGGGGACGCCGCCGACAATCTGGTGCAGATCAGCGAACTGGTCGAACGCATGGCCACCATCAGCGCTCAGCTGCGTCAGTTCTCGCGCAAGGGCGATGAGACCCTGACCGACGTCTCGGCTCAGGCGTGCTTCGACTATGCGCTACGTCTGTTTCGTACGCGCCTGGAGGCAGCCGATATCCGGATCAATCTGCAGATGAGTGAGGCAACCTGCTGGGTGCGCGCCGACTCGGTACGCCTTGAGCAGGTACTGGTCAACCTGATCGGCAATGCCCAGCAGGCGATGATCGACAGCACCGATCGGCAGCTGACCCTGACCGCCGAAACCCACGGTGACCGGGTTATCCTGAGCGTTGCCGACAGCGGCCCGGGGCTCAGCACCGAGGCGCTTGATCACCTCTTCGAGCCGTTCTATACCACCCGTTCCGCCGGCAAGGGACTGGGATTGGGCCTGTCGATTTCGCAGCGCATCATTCATGACCTCGGCGGTCGCCTCGAAGCCCGTAACCGCCCCGAAGGCGGCGCCCTGTTCATGGTCCACCTCCCCGCCGTCGCACCACCGCGCGCCCTGCCCCCGGAGACTTCTGCTGATGTCTGAACGCCCGGCCACCCCGGTCATCATCGTCGACGACGAACACCATATGCGCTTCACTACCGGACAGACGCTGGAGCTGGCCGGCTATCAGCCCCTGCCGCTCGCCAGTGCCGAACAGGCACTGGAAACGCTGAGGCAGGATTTTCCCGGCGTGCTGATCAGCGACATTCGCATGCCGGGCATGGATGGCATGGCGCTGCTGCGTGAAGTGCACGCCCGCGACCCGGAGCTGCCGGTGATTTTGATTACCGGCCACGGTGACGTCTCCACCGCGGTGACCGCCATGCGCGACGGCGCCTGGGACTTCGTCGAAAAACCCTTCGCCGGCGATGCGCTGGTGGAAGTGGTACGCCGTGCCGCCGAAACCCGTCGGCTGGCTCTGGAGAATCGCCACCTGCGCGCCGAGCTGGAGGCACAGCAGTCAGCGCCGGGGCCTCGGCTGGTCGGCCGCACAGCGGCGATTGCACAGCTGGCCACCATGGTGTCGCGCATCAGCCAGATAGAGGCCGATGTCCTGCTGTTCGGGGAAACCGGCGTCGGCAAGGACCTGGTCGCCCGTGCCATCCACGAGCGTAGCCGCCGCGGCGGCGCCCCCTTTGTGGCGATCAACTGCGGCGCGGTGCCGGAGAGCATCATCGAATCGGAGCTGTTCGGCCACGAGAAGGGGGCCTTCACCGGCGCCGTGGAACGACGTATCGGCAAGTTCGAGTACGGCCAGGGAGGCACCATCTTTCTCGACGAGATCGAGTCGATGCCGCTGACCCTGCAGGTGCGACTTCTGCGGGTGCTGCAGGAGCGCACCATCGAGCGGCTCGGTGCCAACACCTCCATCGAGCTGGATATCCGCGTGATTGCCGCCACCAAGGTGGATCTGAAGGCAGCCGCCGAGGCGGGGCGCTTTCGCGAGGACCTCTACTATCGGCTCAATGTGGTGACCCTGCCGATTCCACCACTGCGCGAGCGACGCGAGGATATTCCCCTGCTGTTTCAGCATTTCGCGGTGGTCGCAGCGACCCGCAGCGGGCTTGAGGCGCCGCCCCTTGATGGCGCCGGGATGTCGGTGCTGCTGTCGCATGACTGGCCCGGCAACGTGCGCGAGCTGCGTAACCTCGCCGAGCGCTATGTGCTGATCGGCAGCGCCCACGATTATCGGCTGGACGCCCTGCTGGGCGATGGCGAGAGTGACAGCGGCGACCTGTCACTGGCCCGGCAGGTAGAAATGTTTGAAAAAAGCCTGATCGACCAGGCCCTGGCCCGCTGCCGTGGCCGCATCAGCGATGCCTGTGACTATCTCGCTGTGCCGCGCAAGACCCTCTACGACAAGCTGAAAAAACATGGCCTGCGCGCCGAGGCATATCGCCACGAGGGTGACGACAGGGACGGCGGCTGAACGCAGCCGTTGACAGAACGAGCGTTGTCGCGATCCGCGCGCCGGCATCGTGCTCTTTCTTATACTTTAGCCCCGGTCAGAGCCAACAAGACGGCGCTGGCCGCCTTTTTTCCCCTCTGACACCCCTACTGTGCGGATTTCCGCACACGCCTCATGCGCCGGAATGCGGATATCCGCCCCTCGCCAGCCCTTAGCCATACGACCAAGGTGGCATACCTGAATCCCAAACCACTGAAATGTATCGAAAAAACGGCAAATGGCGCATCGCTTGCCACTCCCGTGATGTGACGCGCATCGACGCCCTGGTCGGTGTCATTGAAAAAGTCCAATCATAACGGGAGCTCCCACCATGCCAATTCTGTCGCGCAGTACCCTGGCCCTGACCGTTGCCGCCTCCATGACCACCGCGGCGTCAATGACCGCCATCGGCGCCGCCCAGGCCGGCGATGGCGCAGACCGCAGCGACTGGCCGGACAGCATTACCGTTGCGACGGCCAGTCAGGGCGGCACCTACTATGTTTATGGTTCCGGCTGGGCCAACCTGATCGCCGACGAACTGGGCATCTCCGGCGGCGGCGAGATCACCGGCGGTCCAACCCAGAACATGGCGCTGGTCCATAGCGGCGACGTGGCGCTGGGGCTGACCACCATGGGCCCGGCCGCCCAGGCGCTCAACGGTGAAAGTCCGCTGGCACCGGGCATGGAAATGGACAACGTCTGTGCGCTGTTCCCCATGTACGAAACCCCCTTCTCGGTGGCCACCCTGTCCAGCAGCGGCATCGACAGTATCGACAGCATCCCCGACGGCGCGCGCATCGGTTTTGGTCCTGCCGCCTCCACCTCCGACACCTATTTCCCGGCGATTTTGTCCGAACTGGGCGTGGAGTACGAGCGTCGCAACGGCGGCTGGTCGGATCTCGGCAGTCAGTTGCAGGACGGCCTGATCGATGTGGTCGCCTTTGCGGCCGGCATTCCCATTCCGGCGGTCAGCCAGCTGGAAGTGCAGACCGGCGTCAATTTCGTCGAGTTCACCGAAGCACAGCAGGAGACGGTCGTCGAAGAGTTCCCGGTGGCACCGTTCACCATTCCGGCCAGCACCTACAGCACGCTGGAGCGGGATATACGCGCCGTTTCGATGTGGAACTTCACCATCGCCAACTGTGATCTGCCCGAGGAATTCGTCTATCAGATCGTCAAGCTGAGCATGGAAAACAATGACCGCATGCGTGACATCCACCGCAGCGCCGCCAACAGCGTGCCGGAGAACCTTGAATACAACACCGTGCTGCCCTACCACCCGGGTGCCGTGCGCTGGTACGAGGAGAACGGTTACGAGATCGATCCGTCGCTGATTCGTCAGTAACGCACGTCGCCGCCCCGCTCACGGGGCGGCGCCGTTTTTCGATGCATTCGGGGTAACACACCATGTCCAGCAAACATGAAGACAAAAAGCCTGATGACGGCATGATCATTGCCGATGGCGTCGACAATGATGTCGTTGAGCCGACCCGACGCATTTTCTCGGGCTGGCAGTGGTGGCTGTTCGCTGCCATGGCCGTGGCCTACACCAGCTTTCACCTGATTTCGCTCAATCTCTATCCGATCGAGACGTGGACGTTTCGTATCCTGCACGTCTGCGGGGCACTGATTCTCGGCTTCGGACTCTATACCGGGGCACGCTTTGCCGAAGATGGCCAGAAAGCCTCGCCGCGCTGGCTCGACGGCCTGGCCGCCGTGCTGCTGCTGCCTGCCCTCTACGCCCTGGTGCAGGTGTTTTTGATGCGTCAGACCATGGCCGGCGGCGCCATGCGCATTGATCCATCCGTCGAGACCTGGCACTTCGGCGCCCCGCTGATTGCCGCCACCGTTGGCGCCATCGTGCTCTCATGGCTGATCCGCCGTCCGCGTGGCAGCCTGCCGATCACCGAACTGGTCCTGATGGTGTGCGCCGCTGCGGCCTCCAACTACCTGCTGTTGATGTTCAATTCGCCGATGCGGGCTTCAACCGGCACTGCCTTTGCGCCCATTGGCATCAGCTGGGCAGCCATTGCCGGCTCGCTGCTCATTCTGGAGCTGACCCGGCGCGTGGCCGGCATGGCGCTGGTGATCATTGCCGCCATCTTTATCGCCTACGTCTTTGCCGGCCCCATGCTGCCCGGCTTTCTGGGCTACCCGGGGCTGTCGCTCAACCGCTTCTTCAGCCAGGTCTACACCGATGCCGGCGTGCTGGGGCCAACGACAGCGGTCTCCTCGACCTACATCATTTTGTTCATCATCTTCGCTGCCTTCCTGCAGGCCTCGAAGGTGGGTGACTACTTCGTCAACTTCGCCTTCGCCGCTGCCGGCCGCGCCCGCGGGGGCCCGGCCAAGGTGTCGATCTTCGCTTCCGGGTTGATGGGCATGATCAACGGCACCAGCGCCGGCAACGTGGTCTCCACCGGCTCGCTGACCATTCCGCTGATGAAAAGGGTCGGCTACCCCGGCCGCAGCGCCGGGGCCATCGAGGCCGCCGCCTCTACCGGTGGACAGATCATGCCGCCGATCATGGGGGCAGGCGCCTTCATCATGGCCGAGATCACCGGCATCCCCTATACCGAGATCGCCATCGCTGCGGTTATTCCGGCGATTCTCTACTTCGCCTCGGTCTACTTCATGGTCGACTTCGAGGCCGCCCGCAAGGGCATGCGCGGCATGACCCGCGACGAGATTCCAAAGTTCTCGAAGCTGGCGCGCCACGCCTATCTGTTTGCCCCCATCATCATTCTGGTCGTTGCGCTGTTCATGGGCTATTCGGTGATTCGGGCCGGCACCCTGGCCACCGCCTCGGCAGCCATTGTCAGCTGGATATCCCCCAACAAGATGGGCCCGGCGGCGATTCTGCGCGCCCTGCAACTGGGGGGCACCATGTCGATCCAGATCATTGCGGTATGCGCCTGCGCCGGACTGATCGTCGGCGTCATCGGTCTCACCGGGGTGGGGGCGCGCTTTTCCTCGCTGCTGCTGGGGCTGGCCGGCGTCAGTCAGCTGCTGGCGCTGTTCTTCGCCATGCTGATCAGCATTCTGCTGGGGATGGGCATGCCCACAACCGCGGCCTATGCGGTTGCCGCCTCGGTGGTAGCGCCCGGCCTGATCGGTATCGGCATCCAGCCACTGGTGGCCCACTTCTTCGTGTTCTACTTCGCGGTGGTGTCGGCCATCACACCGCCGGTGGCGCTGGCCTCCTACGCCGCGGCAGGCATTTCGGGGGATAACGCCATGGGGACCTCGGTGGCCTCGTTCAAGATCGGCCTGGCCGCCTTCATCGTCCCCTTCATGTTTTTCTACAGCCCGGCGATGCTGATGGAGGGCAGCTGGTTGCAGATCGCCCGCGTCGGTGTGACGGCCACCATGGGCATTGTGCTGCTCTCCGCCACTGTTCAGGCATGGTTCTTCGGTCCGGTGAAAATGTGGCAGCGGGTAGTGATGTTCCTTGGAGCGCTGTGCATGATCTATGGCGGTATCTATAGCGACCTGGCCGGCATTGCCATCGCCGCCGGGCTGATTGTCATGCAGCGTCGCGCCCATAGCGGCAGCAACACCCCCGGCATGGCAACAACCTGACCGTAGACGATGTCCACAGAAAGGGCCCCGCACGGGGCCCTTTTCATTCGCCGGTTGATTCAGGCATGGACCGGTTGGTAGCCGGCAAGCGCCAGCTCCAGCGCCGCCACGCCGGCAGGCACGTCAACCCTGTAACCCAGCGAGCGTACGCTGGTGCCCAGCGCATGCAGGGTGCGAAACAGATGGTGTGTCCGACACTGCTCGCCCATCTGGCCGATCCGCACGATGTTGGCGCCGAAGGCGCCGGAGATCTCCACACCATGATGCTGCGAGATGTGCTGCATCAGATCACCCTGCGCCAGCCCCTCGGGGAGATGAATCCCCACCACCGAGTTCAGCCGCGACGGGCCGTCGATGTACAGTCGGAGCCCCAGCCCCTCGATACCGGCCTGCAGCGCCCTGGAACAGCGCAGATGCCGATCAAAGCGTTTTGGCAGGGTCTCCTGACACACCAGCCGCAGCGCCTCGTGCAGCGCCAGAATGCCCGACACCGGCGCCGTATAGTGATAGGACTTGTTGTACCAGAACTGATGCGCCAGCCGGGCATCCAGACACCAGTGCGTCAGGGTGCGCTCACGGGCTTCGATCACCGCCCAGGCGCGGTCGGAAAAGGCCACCAGCGACACGCCGGGAATCGAGCTCAGACCCTTCTGGCCACCGGTAATCACCACATCCACACCCCAGGCATCCATCTCCAGCGGCATGGTGCTCAGCGTACAGACCGCGTCGCAGACCACCAGACAGTCGGCCTCGGCAGCCGCGCGACAGATGGCCGGCAGGGCGTGGTTGTAGACGGTACTGGAAGTCTCTCCCTGCACGATGGTCAACACGCGCGGGCGATGGGTGCGGATTGCCTCGATGACGGCGACCTCATCGGCGGCATGCAACACGCCGGCATCCATCTCCCTGACGTCGCCGCCGGCGCGTCGGGCCATCTCGCCCAGCCGGCTGCTGAAAAAACCGTTATTGACTGTCAGCACCCGGGTGCCGGGGTCGACCAGATTGATGACCGCCATCTCCATCGCCGCCGACCCGGGCCCTGCCACACCCAGAATGTGGCGCGACTCGGTCTGAAAGACGTAGCGCGACATCGCCTTCATCTGCTCGATGATGCGCGCCATGGTCTCGCCCAGGTGATTGATGACGATACCGTTGGCCGCTGCCACCCGCGCCGGAATGGGCACGGGGCCCGCGCCCATCATGAGCAGCGGCTCATCGGGCAGAATGCTTTCCAGGGGGTCGATGTCGGGCACGGTATAGGGCATCACTCTCTCCTTGAGATGAGACCGGGCAGATCAAGGCGCCATCCAGCGATGACGCCGGCAGGAACCTTTCAGTATGCCCACGGCCTGAAAACGCCGACAAGCGAAAGATCACCAGAATCCGATCAAGGCACTGCCTGATGTCCGAGCGGCTGTCACGAACCCGGACGTATCAAGGAGAGAACAGCGAAGAGGGTCACGGGTGTGCTGCAGGGGCCGCAAGGCCCCTGCAGACCGTCCCGGAAGGGGCATCTTTAAAGACAGGCCGTCAGACGCTGTCCCAGTGCATGGTGATCTCGAACGCGCCCGGTAACAGTGCCGTCACGGCGCGTGCGCGCTGCATGAGCGTGGCGTAGTCATCGGCCACCACGTTGATATGGGCCAGCTTGCGCCCGGCCCGCGGCGCCTTGCCGTAGCGGTGCAGATGCACGCCGTCGAGGGCCAGCAGCGCGGCGCTGTCGCCCTCTTCACCGATGACATTGACCATGCAGGTCAGACCGCGCGAGCGGGTCTCGCCCAGCGGCAGCCCGGCGATGGCGCGCAGGTGATTCTCGAACTGGCTGGTCACCGCACCGTTCATGGTCCAGTGGCCGGAGTTGTGCACCCGGGGCGCCATTTCGTTGGCCAGAAGCCGGCCGTCGCGGGTCTGAAACAGCTCCAGCGACAGCACGCCGACGTAGTCGAGCTCTTCAAGCAACGCCTGAATATAGCCGTCCGCCGTGGCCTGCAGCTCGGCATCGACATCCGGCAGCGGCGCCACCGAGTAGCGCAGGATGCCCTCTTCATGCTGGTTTTGCGCGATCGGATACGAGCGCACCTCGCCGTCGCGCCCGCGCACGGCAATCAGCGAGACCTCGCGCACAAAATCCACGAACGCCTCGACCACCAGCTGGTCATGGCCGATGCGCTGCCACGCCTCTTCGGCCTGCTCGGGCGTACGCAACACAAACTGACCCTTGCCGTCATAGCCTTCCGTGGTGGACTTGGCCACCACCGGACAGCCCAGCTCGCGCGCTACTGCCTCGAGGGTCTCGGCGCTGTCGGCCAGCCGGTACTCGGGCGTGGGAATATTCAGCTGCGAAAAGAGCGCCTTTTCCCGGGCGCGGTGCTGGCACACCGCAATGGCGCGACTCGAGGGATGGACCGGTCGTAGCTGCTCGATGCGCTTCAGAAGCGCCACCGGCAGGTGTTCGAATTCATAGGTGACCACGTCCGTGCGGGCAATGAAGTCTTCCAGGGTGGCGTCATCACTGCCGGTGAGGATGTCACCGATCCCGGCGCTCGGCGCGCCGCCCGGGTCCAGTAGCGTAAACTGCTGGCCCAGCGGCAGGCCCGCCAGCGCCATCATGCGTCCGAGCTGCCCCGCTCCCAGAATGCCGATCTGCATGGCCGTCTCTCGCTGATCAAGGGAAATGAAAGGAAAACTGCGCCGGTCCTGTTGGCAACAGTACTATTCGACGCTCGGGTCGGGATTGTCCAGAACGTTTTGGGTCTGCTCGGCCCGGAAATCCTCGACGGCGCGGCGAACATCAGCGTCGTGCGTGCCGATGATCTGGGCCGCCAGCAGGCCCGCATTGGTGGCCCCGGCCTTGCCGATCGCCAGCGTTCCGACAGCGACACCGCCCGGCATCTGGGCAATCGAGAGCAGCGAATCCATGCCCTTGAGCGCTTTTGACTCCACCGGCACCCCCAGCACGGGCACCGGCGTCTGTGACGCCACCATGCCGGGCAGGTGCGCGGCACCGCCGGCACCGGCAATGATGACGTCAATGCCCCGCTCGGCGGCCGTACGGGCATATTCGAACATCAGATCCGGCGTCCGGTGCGCCGACACCACGCGCGTCTCGTACGTCACCCCCAGCCGGGTCAGCATGTTGACGGCATGCTCCATGATCGGCCAGTCCGACTTCGATCCCATGATCACACCCACACGCGGCTGCATCGGCACTCCCCTTTCGGCCATGAACAATTCGACAAGGAACCGGGCAGCGTCCGCGATGGTTGCGGCGCTGCGTCAGGTCGGAAAACCGTGCAGGATACCCGCTCGGCTAAAGGGGGGGAAGTCACGCGCGGCGCCCATGACGGTCAGCAGGGGCTCAGTTCTGGTGGCGAAAGCGCTCGGGGATGGTGCGTTCAAAGCTTTCACGCTGTCGGATATTGTCCCACCAGCGCTGCACACCCGGGAAATCGGCCATGATCTCGCGGCCTTCCGGTGTCATGACCACATAGGCCATGATCGGGGCCAGCAGAAAATCCACATAGGAGATGGGGCCGGCGACCAGCCAGGTACGCGTGGCCAGCGACTGTTCCAGCAGCGAGAACTGATGACGCACCTTCGGCAGGGCGGCGGCAATCACCGTCTCGTCGACCGGGCGCTGCAGCAGCGGATTGATGACACGCTGCCAGGCCAGCTCCATGACCATGGCCTGGTAGTAGTAGTTGTTGATCACCGCCGCCCACTGACGCATGTCGACCCGGTCATCAAGCTGACGCGGCACCAGCGCCGGCGCTGGAAAGTGCCCCTCCAGAAACTCGGCAATGGCATCGGTTTCATACAGGATACGCCCGCCGGTCTCCAGCGCCGGCACCTTGCCAAAGGGATGGCGACGCAGGTGCTCAGGGGTGTGGGTCTCGCCCTGAAGCACATCGACCGAGACCTGGTCATACGTCACGCCCTTTTCCAGAAAGAGCATGCGCACCGTGCGGACATAGGTGCTGCCATCAAAGCCGTAAAGAACAAAGTCGCTCACGCGGTCACTCCCTGAGTGTCTGCCCTGCCAGCCAGATGTTCACCAATGAACACGCAGCGTTTGCAGGATTTAACACAACCGTAGACGTATCGGCCCGCGATGCGCCACTGCCGGTGACAGGGGCTGCCCGCACGAGAGCATTTCGAGCCTGCCCTGGCGGGCCAGATCGGCCGCTACCCGGCGCACGTCCGCCATGTGCTCACGCCAGTGCGTCTCGTCAAACAGCGCTCGCGCCGCCTCCGATGGACAAAAGCTCTTGTCACGACCGCGGCGATGCGCCAGCGCCATCAGCGTATCAGCAATGGCCGTCTCGTCCGGCGCTGTCATGTAAAAAATGCCTTTATCGTGGCGTCGTGCACGAAGCAGAGCTTGTTGCCTTCGATATCGCGACAGTAGGCGGCGTAAAAATCCGGCCCGTAACAGTCGCGAATGCCCGGTGGCCCCTCACTGACGCCGCCGCCGGCCATGACCCGGTGCCAGACGTCATCGACGCTCCCCCGACCCGGCGACATGAAGCTGATCTGGGCGCCGTTGCCCCAGGTGGCCGGCAGGCCGTTGAAGGGGTAATGAATGACAAACAGCGGCCAGTGCCGCCCCGGGTAGTGCCAGACGGCATCGGGGGCGCCGCCCTCGCGCTCGCCGGCCATGCGAATCAACCCGAGCGGTTCCAGTACGTGATCGTAAAAGGCGGCCAGACGCGGCAGATCGCGCGCACCAAGATGAATATGGGTAAACATGGAATCAGACGCGTCCCCCGTTGATGGTCGACATCATGGGGGGCGCCAATGGCGGGCAGCACGGACGGGAAGATCGGAACAGGGTGCTCATGCAGCAGAACTCCTCGAGGTTGTTATTGGGGAGTAAGCTTTTGCGGCCAGCATGCTCATACCATAGACAGCCTTCAGGGCAGTGACACCACCCTTTTTGTGACGATGCGTATGCCCTGCTGTCGGGGCGCGCATCTAGCGACAGAGTCCGTAGCCGCGCATGCCCAGATGAAAGTGATCACGATGGGCCGCGTTGTATTCAGGCCCCAGCGAATTGCCAAAGACATCACAGCTGCCGTCGAAGGCGCGCCTGAGCAGTTCGCCGCGTGGCCCTTCATCCTGCCAGTGCCCGGAGACCGTGGCCCGGGTGCCGCCGCTCAGACGAAAACCGGTGACATCGAACGCTTCGGCCGTGGCATGTTCGCTGCGCCGGCCGCTGGCGCGATGATAGACATTGCGACAGGCGAAGCTGCCGACATGATCGACCCGGGTCACGTCCCTACCAAAGAGCTCGCGCGCGAGCGGCTGCAGGCGCTGTCGTTCGAACACCACCCAGGACAGCGCCAGCGGGCAGCTGGCCAGAAAGCTGGTACCGAACTGCACCGAGGTCGAGCGTACTCGTACGGCGTCATGGAGCTGACACTCGCCGATCTCGGGACTGCCCACTTCCACATAATCGATGGCCCCCTGCTCGCGCGCCCGCGCCAGCGCTGTCAGACAGCGCTGCGGGTCCTGATCCAGCGCCTTGAGCTTGAAACGGGTCACCGGCGTCAGCGGATCATCCACATTAAACGGCGCAAAGGGGTTGAACCGTGACGGGACGCGCTCGCTGCCCGGCCACTGCTGCCAGAGGCCGACCGCCACTACCACCGGTATCAACAAAATGATCAGTATGGCGTAGCGCACGTCCCCTCCTGCTCATTCGACGGACAAAAAAAATCCCGCATGGAGGACATGCGGGAGAGAAGGGGGTGTTGCAATGCATCAACGATGCAGGGTAAAGCAGATTCGAGTCTGGCGGCTCGAACCGTCATCAAGATTAAGGCATGACCTGTCAATAAACTAATCATGATTGCGGATCATTGAAATAGTCATATGTAATCAGGCCGACCCAACAGGTCGGCCTGACACTATTACCGCAGCCCCTTTTCATTTATTCCGGCTCGATTTGCCCGGTGCCCCGATCACGATTGATCCGACGATTCTTGACGCCCGGCACACGACGCAGCCGGTCGGCGTTGGTATCGGACATCTCATCGGCCTCGAAGGCGTCCGCCCCGACCGGGGTCTCGCCGTGCTGGCGATAGAGATTGAGCAGCATCTGCTTGCGATCGGCCCGCAGCTCCTTGAGCAGCACATAGACCATGCCGTAGATGATCAGCGTAAACGGCAGCGCCGACACCACCGCGGCCGACTGCAGTCCGCTCAGACCGCTCTCGCCGCCGGCCGTGATCAGGATCAGACAGATTGCGGCAATCAGCACTCCCCAGGTCACACGCTTGTAGAGCGGCGGATTGAGCGAGCCCTTGTCGGTCATCTGCCCCACGATGTAGGCCGCCGAGTCGGCCGAGGTGACCAGAAAGATAAAGATCAGGATCATGGCCACGATCGACAGCGGGAAGGTGAACGGCATCTGCTCGAACATCACGAACAGGGCCGAGGTGATGTTGTCACTGGTGGCCTGCGCCAGTCCCGCATCCTGATAGAGATCCATGTGCAGGGCAGCCCCGCCAAAAACGCCGATCCACAGACAGGCCAGCAGCGGCGGCACGATCAGCACCCCGAAGACGTACTCCTTGATGGTACGCCCGCGCGACACGCGCGCCACGAAGGTTCCCACAAAGGGCGACCAGGCGATGACCCAGGCCCAATAGAACACGGTCCAGCTGCTGATCCAGTCATTGTCGGTGAAGGGGTTGATGCGCAGGCTCATGCCCAGAAAATTCTGCAGATAGTCCCCCATGCCGACCGTGATGGTCTCCAGAATGGCCACCGTCGGCCCGGTGAACAGGACGTAGAGCATCAGCCCCAGACACAGGATCATGTTCAGATTCGAGAGCCGCTTGATGCCCTTGTCGAGCCCGGAGACCGTGGACATCATGTAGCACACGAACATCGCCGACAGGATAATCGCCTGCCACATGAAGCCTTCGGCCACGCCGAAGACGGCATGCAGCCCGCCGTTGATCTGCAGCACGGCCAGACCGATGGAGGTGGCCACGCCCATGACGGTCGCCACGACCGCAAAGGTATTGAGCAGCCCGCCGGCAAACACGCGCCCCTTGCCGAGTTTCGCCGTCAGCGGCGACATGACCGTCGAGACCAGCCCGGTATTGCCCTTGCGAAACTGGGTATAGGCAATGATCAGCCCTACCACTGAAAACGCGGCCCACTGATGCACGCCCCAGTTGAAAAACGCGTACTGGATAGCGTAGCGCGCAGCATCGGGCGTGCCGCCCTCCATGTCATCAAAGGGCGGCGTCGTGAAGTGCATCATCGGCTCGGCCATGCCGTAAAACACCAGTCCCACCCCGAAACCGGCGGCCAGCAGCATGCTGACCCAGGAAAAGAAGTCGTAGGACGGCTTGCTTTCCTGAGGGCCGAGACGAATCTTGCCGTACTTGCTGAAGGCCAGCACCAGCAAAAAGATGACAAAACCGAAGACCGAAAACAGATAGAACCATCCAAAGAGATGAGTAACGCCGTCCAGTGCGGCACTGGCGCCCTCACTGAAGCCTTCAGGAAAGATGGCACCGATTGCCACAAGCACCACGATAATGATCGTGGAAGCGACAAAGACACGCTGTCTGGGAGCTATGACCATGAGTGCGTCGATCCCCTGTCGTTGTTGGAGTATTTCTGAAGACTAGTTCAAAACATCGCGATTCATGCAGATAAGCGTGCATGATCATCCGCGTCACGACACCACCATCGAATCGATCACCCGGCGGCCTGCAGCGCGTTTTTTGAATACGCGCAAAAAAGGGGACACGTCGGTGTCCCCTTTTATCCTCTGCGCTGCAGGACAAATTACATCCTGGCAGCAATATCCCCCTTTATCCATAACGTCCTGTTATGTAGTCCTCGGTCTGTTTCTTCTCGGGGTCGGTAAAGATCTGATCGGTCTGCCCGCATTCGATCAGCTCGCCCAGATACATGAACGCCGTGATATCCGACACGCGCGCCGCCTGCTGCATGTTGTGCGTCACGATCACGATCGTATAGTCGGCCTTGAGCTCGTGGATCAGATCCTCGATGTAACCGGTGGAGATCGGATCCAGCGCCGAGGTGGGCTCATCGAGCAGGATCACTTCGGGCTTGACCGCAATGGTGCGCGCGATGCAAAGACGCTGCTGCTGGCCGCCGGAAAGCGACTGTCCGTTGGTCTTGAGCTTGTCCTTGACCTCACCCCACAGGGCGGCCTTTTTCAGCGCCCACTCCACCCGCTCGTCCATGTCGCGACGCGACAGACGCTCATAGAGCTTCACGCCGAAGGCGATGTTGTCATACACCGACATCGGAAACGGCGTCGGCTTTTGAAACACCATGCCGATGCGGGCGCGCAGCAGATTGATATCCACGCCCGAGGCGTGCGTGTCCTGGCCATCCAGCAGGATACTGCCTTCGGTTTTCAGCCCCGGATAGAGATCATGCATGCGGTTGAAGCAGCGCAGAAGCGTTGACTTGCCGCAGCCGGAAGGGCCGATATAGGCGGTCACCTGATTGGCCGGGATGTCCATCGAGACATTCTTGATGGCCTGAAAGCCGCCGTAGTAAAAATCCAGATTCTGGACCGATAGCTTGGCCTTGGCCTCGGCATGGGGACTGCCGGATGCGGTTCTGGGTGTCTGCCTGGGCGCCATGGTGAAATTCTCTGATCGCATATTCATGAAATGAAAGCCCTCTGGTGCCTACTTCTGTGACCGCGCGGACGTCACGCGCGCCAGAATATTGAGAATCAGCACCGCTGCCGTCAGTATCAGTGCTCCGGCCCACGCCAGCGACACCTGAGCGGGGATAAACGAATTGATGGTCATGTTCTGGTAAAGCACCATCGGCAGGTTGGGCATTTCGCTGCCCATGTTGAAAAAGTTCCACTGGTTGGTATTGAGTGCCGTAAAGAGCAGCGGCGCCGTCTCGCCGCTGATACGCGCACACCCCAGCAGTACGCCGGTCGTAATGCCCGCCTTCGCGCCGCTGTAGCAGACCCTGAGCACGATCAACCAGCGATGGGCGCCCAGCGCCGCCGCCGCTTCACGCAGCGAATTGGGGACCAGCAGCAGCATGTCCTCGGTCGAGCGAATCACGACCGGAATGATGATGACCATCAGCGCCGCCACACCGGCCCAGCCCGAGAAGTGCCCCATCGGCAGCACCACGACGGCGTAGATATACAACCCGATGATGATGGAGGGCGCCGACAGCAGCACATCATTGATAAAGCGGATGGTGTTGGCCAGGCGCGAACGGCCGCCGTATTCGGCAAGCCAGGTGCCGGCCGCGATGCCGATGATGGTGCCACCGAGGGTCGCCAGCGCCGTCATGATCAGCGAGCCCAGGATGGCATTGCCCAGCCCGCCACCGGACATGCGGGTCCGTTCGGTAAAGACATCCAGTGACAGGGCCGGTACGCCCTTGCTTACCAGCGTGACAAGAATCAGAAACAGCCAGATGACCCCGAAGGCCGAGGCCAGCAGCGAGGCGGTCATGATGATGCGATTGATCGTGCGCCGACGACGATAGACAGGATTCATGATGCGCTCCTCATGCGGCCCGTTTTTCCATGCGAGCAAGCATGAAACGGGCCAGTGCCAGCACGGCAAAGGTAATCAGAAACAGGACCAGCCCCAGCAGCAGCAACGCCGAGCGCTGCAGGCCATCGGCCTCGGAGAACTGGTTGGCGATCAGGGCGGCGATCGAGGTGCCCTGCCCGGTCAGCGTCGCATTGAGGAACAGGTTGTTGCCGATCACGAAGGTAACCGCCATGGTCTCCCCGAGCGCTCGCCCGAGGCCGAGAATCACACCGCCCAGCATGCCGGCCTTCACGGACGGAAAAATGACGTGGCGTATCACCTCCCAGGTGGTACAGCCCAGCCCGTAGGCGGATTCGCGCATGATCGGCGGCACGGTATTCATGACATCGCGGGTCACGGCGGTGATGAAGGGGATAATCATGATGGCCAGAATCAGACCGGCGGTGGTCAGGCCGGTACCCGCCGGAAACACTGACGGAAAGTGGGACTGCAGAAACGGCGCCAGTACCTCCATGCCCCACATGCCGTAAATAATGGAAGGCACGCCTGCCAGCAGCTCGACCATGGTCCCGATGGTGCGTCGCAGCTTCGGGGGGCAGAGCTCGGTCAGAAAGATGGCAATACCCAGCGAGACCGGAATCGCAATGGCGATGGCAATCAGGGAAGTGACCAGGGTGCCGTAAATGGCCGGCAGCGCACCGAAGTTTTCAACATTGGCCGCCCAGCGATCCCCCGTAAAGAAGGACAGCCCAAGCTCCTGCAGCGCCGGCCAGCCAGCCAGCACCAGCGAGCCGGTGATGGTGCCCAGCAGCACCAGCACCAGCAGTGCCGATGTTCGGGTGCCCAGCTCAAAGATCCGGTCCACCAGACCATTACGCCTGAGCGCGGTGCGTTCCTGAGCACTTGCCGACAGATTCTGCATCCGTTCGCCCTCTGCAGTTCGTGGGGTAACGCTGCTGCCGGTCGTCATGAGTCATACCTGTGCATAAACGTTTGTGGGGTTGTCAGGTGGACAGAGGCCGGAGCACATGGCTCCGGCCCGTTACACTGGCGCGGCAGGAATTACTGCTGCCAGACGGCGTTGCCGCTGCTGTCCTTGATCTGCGACCAGACGTCCTGCTTGATCATGCTGACGACGTTCTCCGGCATCGGGATATAGTCCAGCTCGGAGGCCATGTCGTCGCCGTTTTCAAACGACCAGTCGAAGAAGGCGAGCGCGTCACGAGCGGCCTGGGCATCATCGACCTCGGTGTGCATGAGGATGAAGGAGGCGCCCACGATCGGCCAGCTGTCATCACCCGGCTGGTTGGTCAGCACCAGGTACATGCCGTCGGCATTTTCCCAGTCGGCATTGGCCGCCGCGGCCTGGAAGGAGTCGCTGCCGGCGGTCACGAAATTACCGGCCTGGTTTTCCAGCTGTGCCACGTTCAGATCGTTCTGCTCGGCGTAGGCCGACTCGACGTAACCGATCGCACCATTGATGCCGTCGACCTGGCTTGCCACACCGGCATTGGCCTTGGCACCGACACCGGCAGGCCAGGCGACCGACTTGCCTTCACCGATCTCGTTTTTGAACTCATCACTGACCTGAGACAGATAGTGCGTGAACAGGAAGTTGGTCCCGGAGCCTTCAGCGCGATAGACCGGCGTGATCTGGGTGTCCGGCAGATCCATATCGGGATTGAGTTCGGCAATGGCATCATCGTTCCAGCTGGTGATATTGCCCTGGTAGATGTCGGCCAGCGTCTGTCCGTCCAGGCGCAGCGCACCATCATCGACACCTTCGATATGCACAACCGGTACCACACCGCCCATGATCTGCGGCCACTGAACCAGATTGTTCTCCTCGAGCTCTTCCGGCGTCATCGGCGCATCACTGGCACCAAAGGTGACCGTGTTGGCCGTGATCTGCTGGATACCACCACCGGAACCGATGGCCTGATAGTTGAGGCCATTGCCGGTCTCGTCCTGATAGCCATCGGCCCACTGTGAATAGACCGGATAGGGAAAGGTCGCTCCGGCGCCGGTAATGGTAGCGGCCGAAGCGGTGGCCGCCAGCGAGGTAGCGATGAAGGCTGCAGCGACTTGCTTGATCATCTGAATTGCTCCGTTCCCTTGCGACAGGACGCACCGGGCGTCCTGTTGATCATCATACCGCCCGGAATACAGGGGCGACTGCTCAGTACCACGCCAGGTTAGCAAGCATATATGTCAGTTTTATTGCAGCACTGTCATATAAACGACACGATCTCTAGCGAAGCCACTGCCGCACAAGGGTGACGCAGGCCATGCCCAGCGCCGTCATGACCAGCGACCCGATCAGATGGGCACTGATGCCGGCCAGGGCATTCAGGTAACGCCCGGCCTGCAGTTGCCCCAGGATTTCCAGCGAGAAGGTCGAAAAGGTCGTCAGCGCGCCCAGAAAGCCGGTCACGACAAACAGCTTCCAGTGCGGACTCAGCTCCGGCAGCAGATTGAACAGCGCAAAGGCGATACCGATCAGCCAGGCGCCCAGCAGGTTGGCCACCAGCGTGCCGGGCGGCAGAGGTGGAAAGAGCGCATTGAGCACCAGTGACAGGCCCCAGCGCAGGTTGGCCCCCAGGGCCGCGCCAAGACCGATGGCAAGAATGGAAAACCACATGGGACACTCCTTGACGATGGAACAGGGAGCGAACGCGGTGACAGGACGGGGCATCGTCATGGCACGCCTGCGCCCGCACCCGGGTGCGTGATGCAGGCATCATCAATCACGATGTGGTAGAACGCGATGGTTTGAAGCACCGGCTTCGGGAGGCATGCCATCTCCTCCGCCAAAGGATTGCACTGCCCCGGGGTGATGACAAGTAGCACGCCACGAACGCCCTGCCCCTGCCCGCCATCGCCGCGTTTGCGTTAACATGTCCCTTTATTCTGTTTACGGGGCGTGACCATGCCGGCAATGGGCCGTTTCAATACGCTTGAGGTCCTCAGGACGTCTTCCATCGGGCTGTTTCTCGATGGTGGCACACTGGGCGATGTTCTCCTGCCGACGCGCCAGATACCGCGAGGGGCATCTACCGAGCCGGGCGACTCGCTGCGGGTCTTTTTGTATCTCGACAGCGAAGACCGCCCGATCGCCACCACCGAGCGCCCGAAGATTCAGGTCGGTGAATTTGCCGCCCTGGAAGTGGTCGAGCGCACCCCGGTCGGCATCTTTCTGGACTGGGGACTGCCCAAGGACCTGCTGCTGCCGCATTTCGAGGAGCGCACCAACCGGCCGCTGCGCCAGGGCGATCGCTGCGTGGTAGTGGCCTATCTGGACGATCGCACCCGACGCATCACCGCCTCGATGCGACTGGATCGCTACCTGGATCAGGTACCGGCCGACTACGCGCGGGACGAGGCGGTCGAGCTGCTCATTACCGGGCCCACCGACCTGGGCTTCAATGCCATCATCAATCATCGCCACCGGGGGCTTTTGCACAAAAGCGAAGCGATTCGCCCGCTGCGCATGGGCACCCGTACCCGAGGCTATATTCGCCGGCTACGCGATGATGGCAGGATCGATCTGAGCCTGCAGCCCCGCCGCGAAGTGCTGGCAGAACCGCTGGCCGAACAGATTCTTGAACAACTGCAGGAGGCCGGCGGCATGCTGCCCATCAGCGACAAAAGCGACCCGGTCCTGATTCAGCGCACCTTCGGGGTGAGCAAGGGCAACTTCAAGAAAACAATTGGCGGTCTCTACAAACAGGGACTGATCACCATCGACACCGATGGCATACGGCTGGTGCAGTCGTCCTGACCGGCCCGGCCGCAGCGTGTTTCAGCAACCCCTCTGGATGTTCAGGAATCGTCATGCGCAAGACAACGGGCATTATCGGCATCGCGGCCGTCATTGTCGTGGCAGCGGGCATTGCCGCGCCCTGGTACACCGGCCAGCGGATCGAGCAGGAATTTCGTCAGGGCGTCGAGCAGCTCTCCGCCAGCGTTCCCATGGAAGTCACCCGCTACGACCGGGGCTGGCGCACGTCCGAGGCCGTCACCCGCACCATCATCGACACCGAAGACGGCCCCTGGCCGATCGATATCCACCACCACATTACCCACGGCCCCTGGGGATTTGGCTGGGCACACATCGACAGCACCCCCGATTCCGGCGAGCACCGCAGCGCCGTGGCCCACTATTTCGGCGATCAGGTCCCGCTTGAGGCCACCACCACCGTGGGCTTTGGCAACGACGTCAACATCGACTGGCGCTCGCCGTCGTTCGAGGCCACCGACGTCCCGGAGCTGCCCGGCGCGCAGCTGGCCTGGGGCGGCATGGAAGGCCATTACCATCTGGATGATGGCCGCACCGAGTCGAATATCTCGATCCCTTCCCTGCATTTTCTGAGCGAGGACGCCCGCCTGGTGCTCAAGTCGCTCAGACTTGAAAACAGCGGTGCCGGCGGCCCCGACTGGCCCGATATGGACAACTTCTGGGACGGTCGTTTCCGGACCACGCTGGGCAAGCTGCACTATCAGGACGATACCGAAGGCATGACCCTGAAGCTGGGGCTGGACGGCCAGGGCCAGCTGCGGGACAACGGCGATGACGGCCTGTCGATGGCAGGCTCCTGGCAGATCAGCAACATGCTGCTGAAGGACCCGTCGCTGGCCGAACCGCTGATCATCAATAGCGCCACCCAGACCCTGGCGCTCAGGCACCTGCCTCGTGACGCCACACGCCACCTTCTGATCGGCCTGTCGAATCTGGATGACTCGCTGGACGAGGACCGGATCGAGGCCCGGGCACAGCAGATGCTGACCCGATACCTGATGGAAGTCCTTGGCGGCACACCCTCGGCCGAAGTGACGGTCGCGGGGCTGGATACGCCGCAGGGGTCGCTGGAAGGCAAGCTGGAGGTCAGCCTCACGGACGGCGACGGTGGCGAACGCTCCCCGCTGACATCGGCCCTGCAGCGCGCCAGCCTGACACTCGACATGGCCTCGGATCGCACGCTGCTCACGCGCCTGATCCAGCTGTCGGATACCGACACCCGGGCGGCCCCGCTGCTCGATGGGCTCGAGCAAGAAGGGCTGCTGGTCCGCGATGGCGACCGCTACCGTCTGGATGTCGAGATGAACAGCCGGGACCTTCGGGTCAACGGCGAGCCCCACCCCGAGCTTTACATGATGCTGCCGCTGCTGTTGATGTCCACGGGCAGCTGAGCCATCGGCCTGACGCCAGCGTCAGGCCATGGTCGTCTTGTGTCGCACTCCGGGAGTCGAGTATAGAAAGAGCACTACCGGCGGCCGGAGTGATCACCGGTGTCTCGAGGCCAGCGCCCGGGGCATCCCCATCAACGTCTGTCTACAGCGAGTCATGACGATGTCCCAGAACCCTTCTCGCCCACTCTATATCGTGCACTCGGGGCCCACCCTGCTGGAAACGCCGCTGCTCAACAAGGACAGCGCCTTTTCGCTGGAAGAGCGCATTCAGTTCAACCTGCTGGGCCTTCTGCCCCAGAACATCGAAACCATCGAGGAGCAGGCCGAGCGCGCCTATCAGCAGTACGACCAGCAGCCCAGCGACCTGGATCGTCACATCTATCTGCGCTCGATTCAGGACAGCAACGAAACGCTGTTCTTCCGCCTGCTGGAAGACCATCTCGAGGAGATGCTGCCGATCATCTACACGCCTACCGTCGGCGAGGCGTGCCAGTCATTTTCCCAGATCTATCGCTCTCACCGCGGCATCTTCATCTCCTATGACCACCGCGACTACATCACCGATATCCTGCACAGTGCCACCAAGGACAACGTCAAGGTCGTGGTGATCACCGACAGCGAGCGCATCCTGGGGCTGGGGGATCAGGGCATCGGCGGGATGGGCATTCCGATCGGCAAGCTCTCGCTCTATACCGCCTGCGGCGGCATCAGCCCGGCCTACACCATGCCGGTCGTGCTGGATGTCGGCACCAACAATCAGGACCTGCTGGACGATCCGATGTACATGGGCTGGCGCCACGAGCGCATCACCGGCGAGGCCTACTACGAGTTCGTCGACCAGTGCATTCAGGGCATCAAGCGGCGCTGGCCCAACGCCATCATTCAGTTCGAGGATTTCGCCCAGGCCAACGCCATGCCGCTGCTGGAGCGCTATCGCGACGAAGTCTGCTGCTTCAACGATGACATCCAGGGCACGGCTTCGGTCGCACTGGGCACGCTGTTTTCGGCCTGCAAGGCCAAAAACGAGAAGCTCTCCGAGCAGCGCGTGGCCTTTGTGGGCGCCGGCTCGGCGGGCTGCGGCATCGCCGAGCACATTGTACTGGCCATGCAGGAAGAAGGCCTCAGCGAAGAGGAAGCCCGCAAGCGCATCTTCATGATCGATCGTTACGGCCTTCTGACCGATGACATGAGCAACCTGGTCAACTTCCAGCGCCGGCTGGTGCAAAAACGCGCCGACATCGACGGCTGGGACACCAGCAGTGGGGACCTGGCGCTGATCGATGTGGTACGCAATGCCAGGCCGACCATCCTGATCGGCGTGTCGGGTCAGCGCGGCCTCTTCACCGAAGAGGTCATCAAGACCATGCACGAGCACTGCCGCGAGCCGCTGGTCATGCCCCTGTCCAATCCGACCTCGCGCATCGAGGCCACGCCGCGCGATATTCTGGAGTGGACCAACGGCGAGGCGCTGGTCTCCACCGGCAGCCCCTTCAAGCCGGTGACCATCAATGATCGCAAAATCCCCATTGCCCAGTGCAACAACTCCTACATCTTCCCGGGCGTGGGGCTGGGGGCGATCACCGCGAAAGCCTCACGCATCACCGACGGCATGCTGATGGCCGCCTCGCGAGCGCTGGCCGACTGCTCGCCGGTCGCGCTTGAAGGCAAGGGCGCCGTCCTGCCGCCGCTGTCCGATATTCAGGACGTGAGCAGGAAAATCGCCACCGCCGTGGCCCGACGCGCCCAGGAGGATGGCGTGGCGCTGGAAACCAGTGACGAGACCATCCAGAAGGCGATCGAGGCCAACTTCTGGCGGCCGCGCTACCGTCAGTATCGCCGCGCCTCCTACTAAACCGACCAACCGACAACAAAAAGGGCGCCCGAAGGCGCCCTTTTTAATGACGCGACAACGGTCAGGTTCGCGCAGCCTGCCCTTTGGTACTGGCGGCCTTTTTGCGTCTGGCCGGGAAGAAGGTGCCATTGCGCAGATCCGCCTCGATCTCCTCCAGCGAGCGCCCTTTCGTCTCCGGCACGTAGCGCACGATGAATACCAGAGCGGCAATGGTGATCAACGCATAGAGCCAGAAGGTGCCCGAGGTGCCCAGCGCCGTGATCAGCGACAGCGTGGTCAGCGTCATCAGCAGATTGAAGATCCAGTGGCTGAAAGCGCCGACGCTGGCACCCTTGCCGCGCACGAAGAGCGGATAGACCTCGGCATTGATCAGCCACAGGCAGACGCCAAAGCTCGAGTTGAGCGCCATGTAGATGGCCAGACACGCCACCAGCGTCCACTGTGCCGCGGCGTTGTCCGGCGAGCCGCCGATGAACAGCGCCCCCATGATGATCAGCGCCACGGCCGAGCCCGGCACCATCCAGAGTAGAAAGCGCTTGCGACCGATGCGATCGACCAGAAAGATGCCCAGCACGGTGGCCAGATTGATCAGCACCGCCCCGCCCACGGCGGCCAGCACCGAGGCGCTGTCGCCGAAGCCGGCGTCACTGAGGATGGTGGGCGCGTAGTAGATCAGGGCGTTGTTGCCGGTAATCTGGGAAAACATGGCGATACCAAAGCCCGCAATCAGGGCCGGCCGCACCCATGAGCTGAACAGGTCCCGCCAGCTGCCTTCCGGCTGCGCGGCAATCTCCTTGATCTCGTCAAGCTCCTGCTGCGCGCCCTGTCGGTCGCCGCGTACGCGCTCCAGAATGCCCAGCGCTTCCTCCTCGCGATTCTTGCCCAGCAGCCAGCGCGGGCTCTCCGGCAGCAGCAGCATGCCGATCATCAAAACGACGGAGGGGATGATGCCGAGGCCGAACATCCAGCGCCACTGGTGCCCGAGGCCATAGCCGGTGAGATAGGCCACCAGAATGCCGAAGACCACCATGAACTGGAACATCACTACCAGCTTGCCGCGATGGGCCGGCGGGGTGACCTCGGCGATATAGACCGGAATGATCTGCGTGGCGCTGCCGGCGGACAGCCCGAGAATGAAGCGCGCCAGAATCAGCACGCCCACACTGGGCGCCGCCGCCGACAGGACCGATCCGAGCGTGAACACCAGTCCGACCAGGGCGATCGACCAGCGCCGCCCGATGCGATCGGAGATGGGGCCGGTCCCCAGACAGCCCACCAGCGCCCCGAGGATGATGGCACCGGTCACGATCTGCTTGAGCGTATCGTCGAGCGCAAAATCGCGCGCCAGCCCCAGCAGGGCCACCCCGATAATGCCGGTATCGTAGCCGAACAAAAGCCCGCCCAGCGCGGCAATGACAGATACCAGGGCGACCAGGGTCTTGCCCTGAGGCCCCTTGCGCGCACTCTCCGCGTGATGATTCATGAACACTCCTGAAGCCGGCTGAATCGTGTCAGCGTGACACTCAAAAAAATGCCCCGGCGATCAACGCCGGAGCCTGCTGGTCATGAT
Source organism: Kushneria sp. AK178 (assembly GCF_053903105.1). Lineage (NCBI taxonomy): Bacteria > Pseudomonadati > Pseudomonadota > Gammaproteobacteria > Oceanospirillales > Halomonadaceae > Kushneria > Kushneria sp. AK178. The sequence goes on from NZ_CP096381.1 coordinate 2,979,805, forward strand.
TATAACCTGAAGTCACGCTGATGCCGCCCCGGCGACGTCACGGAAATGCCCCTGAATGGTGACATCGTGTTAAACCCCATCAAGGGTTTATAAAAACCGGATGCGTCCGCCATCCCAGCCGATGACACGATCGGCGCGCGCCCGGGTCCCCTCGATCCGCTCGGCATTGGGGCGGTCGGTGCTCGCCACCCAGGCCCGGGCGTCAGACGCGCTGCGGCCAAAGCGCATGTGACGCTCGACCAGCCACTCCTCGCGCAGCCCGGTGTCGACCTCGACATACCAGACCTCATCCAGCATTGCCTTGACCCGATCCCAGGGCGTTTCTTCCAGCAGCAGATAGTTGCCCTCGGTCACCACCAGCGGGGTTTCGGGCGACACGGCAATACTGGCGGCAATGGGCTCCTCGATTTCGCGGTAGAAGCCGGGCGCATAGACCGTCTCGCCCGCCTGTGGCGCACGCAGCCGCGTCAGCAGCGAGACATAACCGGCGCCATCAAAGGTATCCGACGCGCCCTTGCGCTCGGCGCGCCCCAGACGGGCCAGCTCGCGGTTGGAGAGGTGATAGCCATCCATCGGCACCACCTGCATATCGTCACCGAGATGCTTCAGCAGCGCCTCACTGACGCTCGACTTGCCGGCCCCCGGCGCCCCCACCAGCCCCAGCAGCGCCCGGGGCCGGTCACGGATCAGCGCCCGGGCCGCCGCGACGACCGCGTCATCGATCAAAATGTCCGCCACATCGTTTTCAGACGTCATCATCCCGTCCCGGAAATTTGTCAGCGCTTTCAAAGGGGTAGGACATGAAAAGGCCGGCCCTGTCAGGGGCCGGCCTTTTGACTCAAAACGCTGTGGTTACAGGCGCTTTTCGATCATGCCTTCCAGCTTTTCCTGATCCTCGGCAAACTTGTTGATGCCTTCGGCCAGCTTGTCGTTGGCCATGGGATCCTGGTTATGCTGCCAGCGGAACTCGGCCTCGGTCATTTTCTCGACCTTCTTGTCGCCGGCACCGGTGTCGGTCACCTTGCGCTCGACCTCGCCTTCAGCGTTGGCCAGCTCTTCCAGCAGCGCCGGGGAGATGGTCAGGCGGTTGCAGCCGGCCAGTGCCAGTACCTGATCGGTGTTGCGGAAGCTGGCGCCCATGACCACGGTGTCGTAGCCATAGTTGCTGGCGTAGTCGCATACGCCGCGCACGAACTTCACGCCCGGGTCTTCATCGGGGCTGTAGCTTTCCACGCCGTCACGCTGCTTGTACCAGTCGGTGACACGGCCCACGAAGGGCGAGATCAGGAAAACGCCGGCTTCGAAGCAGGCGCGCGCCTGGGCGTCGCTGAACAAAAGCGTCAGGTTGCAGTTGATGCCTTCGCCCTGAAGCTGCTCGGCGGCACGAATGCCCTCCCAGGTGGAGGCGAGCTTGATCAGAATGCGGTCGCGATCGACGCCGGCCTTTTTATAGAGATCGACCAGCTTGCGCGCCTTCTCGATGCTCGCATCGCGATCAAACGACAGCTTGGCCGCCACTTCGGTGGACACCAGGCCCGGCACCAGTTTGGTGATCTCGGTGCCCACGACCACCGACAGGCGATCCACGGCGTGCTCGAGACGTTCTTCGCGGCTCTGGCCTTCAGTCTCCTTCTTGACCTCGGCCAGTGTCTTGTCGATCAGCTCCTGATAGCCTTCCAGATCGAAGGCCTTGAGCAGCAGCGACGGATTGGTGGTGGAGTCATGGGGCTGGTATTTCTTGATCGCTTCCAGATCACCGGTATCGGCGACGACCTTGGAAATCGCCTTGAGGGACTCAAGTTGAGTTGCCATGTATCACTCCATCGAATCGATTGGGGCCAGCCGAAGCGTTGGCATCGACTGACCGCGATATTCATGCAGGGACGGCTCACGACCGTCTGCAACGAAATTCTACCGTGTCAGAGATTCAGGATAGCGGTCTTTAAGCATTTCGACATAGTCTGCGTAGACATCTGCATAGCGCGATACGTTATCCCTGTCAGGAGATGTGAGGGTAGATCGGTCAATATCAACCGCATGGCGGCAGATATCACTCAGTGACGTCTTGCGCCCCTGCATGTATTCATCGCACCACTGCGCCTGCAATGCCCCGCCCAGCGCGGCCGCCTCGCGAACCACCGGGCAGACCAGCTCCACGTTCATGATGTCGGCAATCATCTGTCGCCAGACGCCGCTGTTGGCACCGCCGCCCACCAGACGCAGCTGCTCGGGGCGAATATCGAAGGCTTCCAGCAGATCCAGTCCGTAACGAAGTCCGAAGCTGGCGCCCTCCATGACCGCCCGGCAGAGATTGTCCGCCGAGAAGTTGTGCGCCGACAGCCCCATAAAGCTGCCGGTGGCCTCCGGCAGCATGGGCACGCGCTCGCCGTTGAAAAACGGCAGCACCCGGACACCCTCGGCACCGATGGGCGCGCGCGCCACGGCCTCGTTGAAGGCCTTCACATCGTGTCCCAGCACACGGCCGAGCTGACTGGTGGCGGAGGTGACGTTCATGGTGCAGATCAGGGGCAGCCAGCCGCCGTGACTGGCGCAGAAATTGGCCACCAGCCCGTTGTCGGTAATCGCCGGCTGGCCGGCGCTGGCATAGATGGTGCCCGAGGTGCCCAGACTCATGGTGACGGCGCCGGTCTGGATATTGCCGGTGCCGATCGCCCCCATCATGTTGTCGCCGCCGCCGGAAGAGACGATCACGCTACTGCCCAGCCCCAGCCGATTGGCAATCTCGCGCCGCACGGTACCGGCCGGCTGATGCGGCTCGATCAGTCGCGGCAGCACGCGCTGCGGGTCCAGCTCGGGCGCCACTTTCGAGAACGCCTCCACATGCCAGCAGCGCTTGCGGGTATCGAACCAGCCGGTGCCCGAGGCATCGCCATATTCGGCGGTGTACTCGCCGGTCAGGTAGAAATTGAGATAGTCGTGCGGCAGCAGAATCCGGGCGATGCGGTCATAGGCATCGCGATGGTGGCGGCGCAGCCACATCACCTTGGAGGCGGTGTAGCCGGTCTGGGGCACCACGCCCAGCGTGTCCAGACAGCCCTTCTCGCCCCCCAGCGCCTCGATGTATTCCGCGTTTTCCTTCGAGGATTCGGTATCGTTCCAGAGCTTGCCCGGATAGACCGGCACGCCCTGATCGTCCAGGGCCACCATGCCGTGCTGCTGCCCGGAGATGCCGATGCCGCGAACGGCGCCGGCATCGATGCCGGCCGCCTCGATGGCCTGATGGAAGGCGGCTTCAAACGCCTGCACCCACCACTCGGGATTTTGCTCGCGGCGGCCGCTTTCACGGCTGATCAGCTCATGCGCCTGCTGCCCCTCCCCGATGATGACGCCGTTTTGCGCATCCAGCACCACCACCTTGGTGCTCTGTGTCCCACAGTCCACGCCGATATACATGGGCTCTTCCTGTTCGAAAATGCTGTTCTGGCGACGGCTCAGCGTACCGATTCCACCGTGGCCCGCGCCCCCTGCTGATGCAGACGGGACAGCGCCTCGGTATAGGCCTCGACAAAGCGCTCGTTATCGACCAGATCGCCGAACACTTCCCGGTTGTCGATAAAGGCCAGCGGATTGTCGCGGTTGCGCTGGGCAATCTCGTGAAGCTCATCTCTTATGCGGTCGATGATCTCGATCGGTTCATTCTGCTCGTCCACGCCTTCAGCGTAGCGGGCCCAGCTGGCCACCACCGCGGCCGAGCGCTTGATCTCGCCGTCACGCTCGAGCTGCTCGCGGATCACAGGCAACAGCCACTTCGGAATGCGATCGGAGCTCTCGGCGCACAGCCGCGCCAGGGTGTCGCGAATCTCGGGATTGGCGAAGCGCTCGATCAGCGTGCGGCGGTAGTCATCAAGGTCCACCCCGGGGACAGGCGCCAGCGTGGGCGTACCTTCCTCGACCATATAGTTGAGCAGAAAGTCGGCGTAGAGCTCGTCCTGGCAGACCTCGTGGGCGTAGCGGTAGCCGTCGAGATAGCCGAAATAGGTCAGCGCCTGGTGGCTGGCGTTCAAAAGGCGCAGCTTCATCAGCTCATAGGGCATGACGTCATCGACTACCTGCACGCCGACCTCGTCGTAAGCCGGGCGGCCCTGGTTGAAGTGATCCTCCAGCACCCACTGGGTGAAGGGCTCACACACCACGGGCCAGCCGTCCTCTATATCAAAGCGCCGCTTGATCTCGGCACGATCCTCATCGGTGGTCACCGGCGTGATGCGATCCACCATCGAGTTGGGAAAGTGCACCTGTTGCTCGACCCAGTCGCCCAGCGCCGGGTCGCGGCGCCGGGCAAAGGCCACGAAGGATGCCTTCGCCACGTCACCGTTGGCCTGAATGTTGTCACACGACATGATCGTAAAGGGCTCGATGCCCTTCTCGCGCCGGCGCGCCAGCGCCTCGGTAATCAGCCCGAAAAAGGTTTTCGGCGTCGCGTCGGCGTCCAGATCGTGACGCACATCGGGGTTGTCAAAATTGAACTCGCCGGTGACGTGATGGAATTTATAGCCGCCTTCGGTGACGGTCAACGAGACGATGCGGGTCGTCTCGGCCGCCAGGCGCTCGATGACCGTCTCGGGATCGTCCGGGGCATAGAGATAGTCCACGATCGAGCCGATCACCCGCGGTTCCCACTGGCCATCGGGATGCTTGAGCACCAGGGTGTAGAGGCCGTCCTGCGCTCTGAGCACCTCCTGCATGCGCCGATCCCCGGGCATGACGCCCACACCGCAGATACCGAACTCCAGCGCCCTGCCCTCGTTCATCAGTTCGTCGAGATACATGGCCTGATGGGCGCGGTGAAAGCCGCCAACGCCGAAGTGAAAGATGCCCACGCTGACATCGTCACGATTGTAGCGAGGCCGTGCCACCGCCTCGCCCAGCTGATCAAGATGGTCTGCCTTCAGCGCTGTCATGCCGTCACTCCCTGGGTTGTCGACCGTTCACACGGCCCGTTGCCGTCATTACGCGGTGGCCTGCGCCGAGGGTGCAGCCGGGGCCTCTGCCACCCCCAGCGCCTCGTCGCTTTCGATATCAAAAAGATGGACATGATCCGGGTCGAAGGCCAGCGTCAGCGTGTCACCGATTTGTATCCCGGGATGCGCCGCCAGCTGCGCCGTCACCAGCGTCTCGCCCACGCGCACCTGCGCCATGGTGACCGGTCGACGAAGGCATGTGCCGCCTCGGGGCTGTTAGGCATGAAAATTCCCTCAATCCGTCATGATCTGGTCACCATGGCCACCCGGGCCATGGACCTGATCGAGGACGCCCTGCACTCCGGCAGCCGACGAGGGACGCGCCAGGTGGTGCGGGGCCATCTTCACCTGCCCGACGAGACCGGCTGAGCACGCCTGCGCCCCGTTCAGGGCCGCGACGGTGCATCGTTGTCCGACGAAGCGGCGTCCGATGGCGCCTCAGTGTCTTCTTCATCACGTGATTCGGGCGGGGCCGCCATCACGTCAGGCTTCTCGGGCGGCTGATCTGCACCGGCTCCCTTTCCCTGCAGGTGCGCCAGCAGGCCATCGATGTTTTCCAGATGAATGCTGGTGCGCGGCACCGCCAGATCGAAGCCCTCCTCGTCCATGCGCCGCTTGAGGCGCAGATTGAACTCGCGGGTGACCTCCCACTGCATGACCGGCGCGGTACGAAAGCTGGCCCGCACGATGGCCGAGCCTTCGGTAAAGCTCTCCACGCCCTGCATCTCCAGCGCCGACCAGATCTTGAAGCGAAACAGCGGGTCGTTGCGCATGCCGCCGGCGGTCTCCTCGATCATCTCGATGGCCCGGTCGATGCTCATGCGCTGGGGCACGCGTACCCGGAACATGGCGTAGCCGAACTCGCGCGAATAGTTCTGCACCGCCTTGATCTGGCTGAAGGGTACCGAATGAACGATACCGTCCAGATCACGCAGGCGGATGGTGCGCAGGCTGAGCTTTTCGACCGTCCCCATGTTGCCGCCGACATCGACGAAGTCGTCGATGGCCAGGGTGTCCTCTACCAGAATGAAGATGCCGGTAATCAGGTCCTGTACCAGCGTCTGGGCTCCGAAGCCTACCGCCAGACCGATGACACCGGCACCGGCCAGCAGCGGCGTCACATTGACGCCCAGATTGGCCAGCGCCGCGATCGAGCCGATCACCACGATGGTGACAAACACCACATTGCGCATCAGCGGCGTGATGGTTTCGGCCCGCGCCCGGCGCGCCCGGCCACGCTGGGAGCGCGAGGTGGACGTCATGGCCCGGTGGATCGCCGTATCGGCAAGAATCCAGATCAGCCAGCAGATCAACACCGTCAGCCCGATACTGAACAGCGGCTGGGCAATACGCTCGCCCACCCCGCCGGTACGGCCAATATTCAATATCGAAAAGCCCCAGACCTGGGCGGCACACTCGGCAAAGACGACCCAGCAGGCCAGATGCGCCAGCACATAGCCGAACCGGGTCAGGCGCCGGGTATAGAGCGAACGCCGCGGTCGCTGGCGCACCTGCTGGCTGCTGCGGCGCAAAAGACCGGTCACGATCAGCGTCACGATCATGAGTGCGGCGGTCAGGATCGCCCGGGCAAAGACCGAGCGCACATCGCCGCTGTAGGTCAGGATCGCCAGCAGCGAGGCGGCCACGATCAAAAGCGCCGGGATGTGCCAGACCCGGCCCAGTACCTGAATCAGATCACTGATGGCCCCGCCCTCGCGACGCTGGCTCAGCGGTCGGTTGCGAATCAGATGGCGGATCGGGCGCCGAAAGCGCACCACGAAAAAGCCGGTCAGCACGACGGCCGCGATGTTGACCACCTCGGCGCTGAAGTTCGCCAGGTCACTGCCGAGCGCTTCGGTGAGCAGATTGGCATTGAGGGCATCCCCCAGCGCCGCCACGCTGCCAATGTAGAAAAGCGGCCAGGCCGCCTGCTGGCGCAGCAGACGCAGCGCCGTGCGTCGATGCCCCCAGGAGAACAGTGAAAAGACCACTTCACAGGCCGAGGCGAACACCATGCCGCACAGCGCCGCCCAGCCGAGCGTGGTCGCCAGGGTCATGCCGGGCGTGGGGCCCATCCGGAAGGTCACCGCCAGGGTACCGGCAAAGGCGACTCCCATGGGCAACAGCCGGCGCAGGCAATAGCGCATCAGCACCACGGCGGTGGGCTGCTCGGGCAACCGCTGTTCCACGCCGTAATGTTTGCCCACGGCACGAATCAGTGCATAAAGCAGCAGGCCTGCCGCCAGCTGCACCGCCAGCGTGATCAGAAAGTCCCGTATCAGTATCCAGCGACTGCCGCGCTCGCCGAATCGCTCGGCAAGGTCATCCAGCGCGCTATCGGCGCTTCGCTGCCAGCTCTGGGCCAGGCTGCGCCCTTCGCCCTCCTGGCCGGTCACCTCCTCGAAGGTGGTCGCCAGCGCCCCCAGCAGGCCGCGTCCGGTCGCCCCCGGCGGCCCCTGCGCCTCGTCGCTGTCGATGCGAGCCTGACTGGCCTGTCTTAAATCCCGCAGCCCCTGCAACAGCGACTCTCGCTGCTCGCTGTTTTCAAGCGTCGAGATCAGTTGATCGAGCGAGTCGCGAATCTGCTCGGGGGAGGCCTGCTCACTGTTGCCGTTGTCACCGCCGCCCGACCCCAGCCCGGCCAGCTCGGCGGCCGAACCATGGGCCCGGGGGACGCCCACCAGCACCATCAACATCAGCATCAAGATGACCGCGACCGCCCGGTGCATCGCTGTCGGCGGCCGGAGCCCTGTTATCGCCTGCATTGCCTGATATTCCTGTCACTTCAATCGGGGGCAGCGTGACCTGGTCGGGCCCGGCTCACAAGTCACGCGTGCCGGTCACGGTCGCCTCCCGCCATGACCGGCCGGTGCAGGCCCCTGAAAACGTCGCGATCGACCCGGCGCCTCTGGCCGGACCCGGCCGGAAAACGGTTGAAAAAATATTGACACTGGCTCATCATACCCGGCCATTAAATCTGGCTGACCAACATTTTTGCGGAGCGCGCCATGAAATCAGGCATCCACCCCCAGTACCGCACGGTGATCTTCCACGACACCAACGCCGATACACACTTCAAGATTCGCTCGACCGTTAATACCGGCGAAACCATCGAGTTTGAAGGCGAGACCTATCCGCTGGTACGTCTGGATATCTCTTCTGCCTCGCACCCCTTCTATACCGGCCAGCAGCGTCAGGCCAGCTCCGAAGGTCGTGCAGCGCAGTTCCGTCGTCGCTTCGGCAACTTCGGTACGCGCGGCGGGCAGTAAACTCCGGGCGCACGCCGCCCTCGTCGTACGGCCCTGTTCGGTCCGATATCCCGAACACCGCAGCGCTCCTGTATGCCCGAAAGTCTCTCTTTCGGGCGTCAGGGCTGCTCCCTCTGCGCCGCGCATGGCGTTTCCCGCTTCCGATAGCCCCCTTGTGACATAAATCAGACTGAATCACGCTCTCGGGCATGAACCCGCCACGCGCGCTATTGTCTTATTGTCAGCCATTTTGATTCAGCCACTACCCGTGAGGAGTGTTTACATGGCAGATCAAGGTTACAACGCCGCCTGGCGCATGGCCGAACAGATGAAGGCACGCGCCCGGGCCGCACAGCCCTCCCGTCAGCCCGGCGCCCTGAAAATGCTGGGCGCCTGGATGATCTTTGGCATCCTCCTGATGCTGGGCAGCGTATTGGCCCTGTTCTTTATCCTGCTGGGCTGGGCCATGATGCCGCTGGTGCGCCATCGCATGAAAAAGCAGGCCGGTCAGCAGGGCCACACCTGGCAGGGACAGACCGCCACCCCCAACGGCCATGCCACGCTGGAGGGCGAGTACGAGATTCGCCGCGACGCCCACGCTCAGCACCACTGATTTCCCTTCTACCCGGGGACTGAATAAAGCCGGCGCTGCCGGCTTTTTTAATGCTCGACCGTCATGCCGGCAGCCCCCTTGAATTACCGGCGACACGCCCCGACATCCTATATAATGAGCCTGCTAACGACATATTGGCAGCACACCCCTTTCGCCGTTTTTAGAGGCCACCATGTCCCTACTTGCCAATACCCGCCTGTCCGTTCTGGATCTGGCGCCCGTGCGTCAGGGCGGTGCCATCAGTGAGACGTTTGATAATACGGTCACGCTGGCACGCCACGCTGAATCGCTCGGGTATCACCGTTTCTGGCTGGCCGAACACCACAACGCGGCCGGCATCGCCAGTGCCGCCACCTCGGTGCTGATCGGTCACGTGGCCGGCGCCACGTCGAGCATCAGGGTCGGCTCCGGCGGCGTCATGCTGCCCAACCACCCGCCGCTGGTGGTGGCCGAGCAGTTCGGCACGCTGGCCACGCTCTATCCCGACCGCATTGATCTGGGGCTGGGTCGCGCGCCCGGCACCGACGGTGCCACCATTGCCGCGCTGGGCCGCAACCCGCAAAGCGGGGTTCACGATTTTCCTCAGCAGGTGGCGGAGCTGTCGCGCTATCTGGACGATGAAAAGCCCGGGCAGCGCGTCAGCGCCTGGCCGGGCCAGGGCACGCACGTGCCGCTCTGGCTGCTGGGCTCCAGCGGCTACAGCGCGCAGCTTGCCGCGCAGCTGGGACTGCCGTTTGCCTTCGCCGGCCAGTTCGCGCCGGGCTACATGATGGAAGCGCTGCGGCTGTACCGCACCAACTTCCAGCCCTCGAGCGTGCTCGATGCGCCCTACGCCATGGCGGGCATCCCGGTCGTCGCCGCCGACAGCGACGAAGAGGCGCAGTATCAGGCCACCACCCAGCAGCAGAAGTTTCTGTCGCTGATCCGGGGGCAACGCATTCAGCTGGCGCCGCCGGTGCGCGAGATGGACTGGAGCCCGCACGAGCAGGCCGCCATCGCCAACAACCTGGGCGCCTCCATTGTGGGCGGCCCGGACACCGTGCGCCGCGAGCTCGAGGCCTTTATCGAGCGTACCGGCGTTGACGAGGTGATGATCAACTCGGACTTTTATGAGCATGCCGACCGGCTGCGCAGCTACGAGATCATCGCTGACATTCGCTCGTGACGCCGTCAGGCGCCCCGAGCGCCGCGGGGCGTCAGGCCGTGCTGCCTGACGCCTCTGCCCGCTCCCGACCTGCCAGTGCTCGATTGGTCACGAATACCGCCACCGCGATCACCGCCCCGCCCAGATCGGTCCATAGCCCCGGGAAAATCAGCATCAGCGCCCCGGCAATGGCCAGCAGTCGCATCACTGCATTGACCCGCGTCCACAGATAGCCCTCGGCGGCCACCGCCAGCAGGGTCACCCCGGCAATGCTGGTGACCAGCACCATCGCAATGTTGCTGAGGGTGGAATCGATCATCAGCATCTCGTGGGCAAACACGAACATGAAGGGCACCACGAACCCGGCGATCGCCAGCTTCATGGCCTGAAAGCCCGTAGCGTTGGGCGAGCCGCCGCTGATGCCGGCACCGGCATAGGCGGCCAGCGCCACCGGGGGCGTCAGATTGGCAAAGATACCGAAGTAGAACACGAACATGTGCGCCACGAACACGGCCGTGTCGTTGCTGCCGGAGAGCTCGCGAAACAGCGGCAGGTTCAAAAGAATCGGCGCGGCCATGGTGCTGGTAATGATATAGGTCGGGATACTGGGCAGCCCCATGCCCAGCACGATGGAGGCCAGCATGGTCAGCAGCAGCGTGACCATCAGCTGGATTGTGGGACTGGGAATCTGCGAGCCCAGCGCCACCACGGCATCGGCCGCCTCCAGCGCCACGCCGGTGAGCGTGGCCACGCCCACGATGATGCCGACTGCCCCGCAGGCCACGGCCACCGGAATGGCATTGCGAATCCCGCCTTCCATGGCATCGACACAGTCCCGCGCGGTCATGGTCTCGGCCACGATGCCGCGACTGGCGCGCAGCGCGTTGATGATCATCGGCACCGCAATCACCGCCAGCAGCCACACTCGCCCGGCGGACACGGCCGGCACGTCCCGACCCATGACAAGCCCCGCCAGCTGCGGCTGGAAGATCAGCGCCAGCAGAATCAGTGACAGACCGATCACCACGCGACGCGTGCCGCAGATCAGGATCGTGGCGCCGATCGACCAGAAGGCGGCAAAAAATGGCGCGCGCCCGTCGGCCAGCAGCCAGATCAGCACGGCCATGGGAATCAGCAGATGGCCGCGCTCGATCATGACCGCCCGCACCGGCGAGAGCTGATCGCGCGGAATGCCCTTGAGGCCGTTGCGCAGGGCGCGCAGATGCACCTGGATCAGCACGCCCAGATAAAAGAGCAGCGCCGGGATGATGCCGGCCAGCATCACCTGGGTGTAGGGCACCGACAGCACCTCGGCCATGATGAAGGCCGCCGCCCCCATGATGGGCGGCAGAATCTGGCCGCCCACGCTGGCTGCGGCCTCCACGGCGCCGGCAAAATTGGGCTTGTAGCCGGTCCTTTTCATCAGCGGAATGGTGAAGGCCCCGGTGGTCACCACGTTGGCAATCGCCGAGCCGTTGATCGAGCCCAGAAAGCCGCTGGCAATCACCGCCACCTTGGCCGGTCCACCGCGGGAATGCCCCGCCACCGCCAGCGCCAGGTCGTTGAAAAGCTGGCCCAGTCCCGACTTGCCCAGAAAGGCGCCAAACAGAATGAACAGGATGATATAGCTGGCCGATACCGCGATCGCCGAGCCCAGCAGGCCCTCGGTGATGTAGACCAGATGCGACATCAGCTGACGGCCGATCGCCATCAGGATATCGGGGTTGAGCTGGGGGTAGAACGACAGCCGGGCGTAGAGGCCGTAGGCCAGAAAGGCGGTGGCCAGCAGCGTCAGCCCCCACCCGGTGACGCGCCGGGTGGCATCCAGCACCAGCAGGATGGCGATGATGCCGATCACCATGTCCAGGTCGGTGATGCGCCCGGCGGCCAGAATGATGCGCTGGGCGGAGACGATCATGTAAACCCCGATACCCAGCGCCAGAAGCGCCAGTATCACATCGCGGATCGGCACCCGGTCGCGTGCCCCCTTGCGGGTAAAGGGGTAGAGCACAAAGGCCAGCGCCAGCAGCGTATAGAGGTGGATGCTGCGCTGCTGAATATCGATCAGCGGCCCGGCCGTTGAGGTATACAGATGAAAGATCGCCAGCAAAACGGCCAGCACCGTCACCGCACGGGCAAACAGGGCCGGCAGGCTGTGGCGTACGGCACTTTCACGATCGTATTTTTCCAGTAGCGCCGGATCCAGCGCGGCGCTGTCATCCCTGCCCACCAGACCATCGGTCAGCTCGGCGCCATCGCGGTCATCCGCTTGTCTGCTCATGTTGTTGTCTCCGTGACGGCGCGACATGTTACTTGCTTGTCAGACGTCAGCCGATGCCACCACGGGCGCCACAGCCCCGTAAGCACCGCGATCACCGGCAGGCGCTGCGATTGAAAATGCAGCAGTGGCGCCGCGCCCAGGGCCCCGAGGTCGAAACAGTAGCCGCCGTAGCCCATGCGGTAATGCTCGCGCGATGCCGCCTGAACCAGCAGCGGGTCCACCGGCCGATGGAGGTCATTCAGCACCACCCAGCCGTGCTCGAGCTGGCTGACCGGCCCGATATCCGGCACCCCGGCACCGAAGGTCTTGAAGCGGCTGCCCACCACGTCAATGCCGCCAGCGGAAAGCTCGAAGATTTCGACCCAGTCCTCACGCTCCACCGAATGCTGCCAGCGCAGTGAAAATTGCGTGCCATCGCCGCCGGACAACACGTAGCGTTGTGCGCGCTCGCCCCCGGCGGTCAGCTCACTGACCACCAGCCAGGGGCGGGGCCAGCCCAGCATGACCGTCAACGCCAGCACGCACAGCGCCGGCCAACGTCGGCGACGTGGCACTGGAAGGATCAGCTGGCGTTCTGGCTCTCACCATCGCTGGCGCTGTCATCCTGCGACGCGCTGTCTTCGCGGCTGTCGTAGTAGCGCTGGGCACCGGGATGCACCGGCAGCACCAGGTCCTGATCCAGCGTATCGGCGCCCACTTCACGCAGGGCGCCCACGGCGACCTGGCCGGAGCCGAGATACTCGTCAAAGCGACGCGCCAGCTCCTCGGCCACGTCATCACGCATGCTGGCCGGCGCGATCAGGAGATTGCGGATGGCCACGGTATTGACCGGCTCGGAGAGGTCATAGCGCTCGGCGGCATCGGCCGGAATGGTATAGCGCTGATAGTAGGGATAGTCGTCCATCAGCGTCTGAGCAGTATCGCCGTCGATGTTGACGAAGTGGATATCGCGGCTCTGCATCAGACCGGTAATGTTGCTGTTGGGCACGCCGGAGGTGAAAAAGGCGGCATCAAGATTGCCGTTGCTCATTTCGGTGACGCTATCGGCATAGCCGGTATGGCTGACGCGCCCCAGATCGTCATAATCAAGGCCCGCCGAGGCGAGAGCGATTTTGGCGCTGGCTTCCACGCCCGAGCCGACCTGCCCCACGCCGATACGCTTGCCGGCCATGTCCTCGATGCTGTCGATGCCGCTGTTGTCGAGCGCCACGACCTGTACCACGTTGGGATAGAGCCCGGCGATGGCGGTAATGTCAGCGGCGCTGCCCTCGAACTGGTTCTGACCGTTTGCAGCGTCATAGGCCACATCGCTCATGACGATCGCCAGCTGGTTGAGCCCGTCCTGGATGTTCTGAATGTTCTGCACCGAGGCGCCGGTCGAGACCACCTGCACGTTGCTGACCAGCGAACTGTCCTCGAGCACGGACTTCAGCGCACCGCCCAGCGCATAGTAGGCGCCCGAGGTGCCGCCGGTGCCGAACACCAGCTGGACGGGCTCTGCCGCAGCCTCGCTGCTGTCGTTCGGGCCATCGCTGCCCTGCTGCTCGGCGTTTGCAGCGCTGTCGGTCTGCTGATCGTCGCTGTTATCGCCGCAGCCACCGAGCATCAGCAGTGCCAGCGAGGCCGCAATGAGTCCGCCCTTGTAAGTCATGATGCCTTCCCCTGATCCGTTGGTCTCGTGCGCTCTTGTTCGTCGAGCACTGTCGTGCGAGGCCAATGTATACAGGGGCCAGGGCGTAATACAACGCGCCCGGCGTCTGACAGGCACCGGGCGCGGCATCCATTGGTCGTATTGAAAAAATCACAATGTCATGATCTTTCCCGGGCCGACCGACCGACAAAATCATCGATGAGCGCCGCCAGTCGCTGCGGCATCTCCATGGGCAGCAGGTGCCCGTGATCGGGAATCACCTCGAAACGCGGCGAGGCAAACTGGCCCAGTACCAGCGCCTGCTGGGTCTGCGGCGGCAGTGAAGGGTCCCGGTCGCCCACGACGATCATCGTCGGGTAGTCCAGCACGCCCACCTCGGCGGCAAGATCCTCCCGGCTACCGTGGCGCGGCCAGGCCTGCCACGCGCCGGGCGAGGCGCGCATGGCATCCTCGACGGCGTCACGATGGCGCGCCGGAGAAATATCTTGCGCGATGGCACCGTCGATAAAGGCCTCGGCCTGCTCGCGGCTGTGGTCAAAGGCCTGCTGAAATTCACGCTCTTCGTCGCTGACCGGCTGCGGACCGGCCGGCGCCGGCGCCACCAGCACCAGCGAGGCAAGCCACGCCGGGCGTCGGGCGGCCAGCACCATGGCCACCTTGCCGGAAAAGGAGTGGCCGACCAGCACCACCCGCTCGAGCCCCAGCGCCTCGATGGTCTGTTCGACCTGATCCGCCATGGCGCGGGTATCGAACCCGTCCCGGTCGGCGGCATCGCCAAAGCCCGGCAGATCCAGCGCAATGCAGCGATGCTTTTGCTCCAGTTCGGGGATGACGTCGAGCCATTCGCGATGTGAATTGCCGAAAAAGTGCATCATCACCAGAGCGGTTTCGCTCCGGCCACGATCGATCAGTGGCAGCATGTGCTCTCCCTGTACACGCCTGGAATGTTCCCGCTGAGCATAGCTGGCGTTCGCGTCGCTGACAGCGATCGTTTGTCGATGACCGCGCAGGCATGCCTATACTGAGCCTCATGTTCAACATACGTCGGTGACACCGGTCACCCCTCGAACGACGACAGAGGATGCATGCCCATGGATACCAGCGGTTATATTATCGCCAGCGACAGCGCCATCATTGGTGTTGGAGAGACCATCAATGAGGCTGCCGAACAGGCGCTCGAGTGGAGTGATGATTACGATGGCGTCGAGGCGCTGATCGAGGATATGGAAGGCGATCTCGACAAGGCCCACGAAGAGGATGGCAAGCCCTATCTCCGCCGGGCCACCGCCGCGCTTATCGAGGCCGTGGAGAAGGGTGGCACGCCGGAGCAGTGGACCATCATCGACAATATCGCCTGTACCGCCGAGGAGGCCACGGAGCACAACAGCTAGCGCCATGCCACGGCGTCAGAGCAGACGCCGGATGCCCGGCAGCCCGCCCAGCCATTTCTGAGCCAGAACCAGCAGGTTGCCGGGTTCTCTGGTCAGGTGATGCTCCTGCTCGTTTTCATCCACGGTCACCCAAAAGAGTCGCCCCCGGTCATCCTGCTCGACCCTGAAGCTGCTGGCCGGGCTCAGCGCTCGCTCGATCACGTCATCCAGCTGTGACACCAGAGCGTCGTGATCCACGCGCAGCCCCATCTCGTTGTTCCACCAGGTCGAGCGTGGATCCACATTGAACGAGCCGATAAAGAGTCTTTTGTCGTCCATGACCATGGCCTTGCCGTGCAGGCTCGAGGCCATCGCGCCGAAGTGATGCATGCGCCGCCGGCGCGGCTTGTGGCCGTGGCGCAGCTCATACACGTGGGCGCCCCTTTCCAGAAAGCGCCGGCGCCAGGGCGCATACCCCCCGTTAACCGCCGGCATATCGCTGGACTTCAGGGAGTTGGTCAATACGGTGACATCGACGCCCCTTTCCAGCAGCGCCTCCAGATCGATCACGTCCCGCTCGCTGGGAATGAAGTAGGCCGAGACAATCTTTATCTGCTGTTGCGTCTCGTCAATCATGGCGCCGAGCGCCGGTCCCATGATGAACTCCCGCGGCGGATAGCCCGGCTGACAGGATTTGTCGGGATGATCCCAGTAGAGCTCGCCGCGGGCCTGCACCAGTTCGCCCAGCCCCGCGTCAAGCGCGCGCGACTCGTCATGGTAGATGGGCAGAAAGGGGGAATCCGCCAGCGACTCACCGGCAAGCGTGGTCCTGAGCTCATCGCGCAGCACCTGCCAGTCATAGCCCGACTCTTCGGGCACCAGCGCCGACAGGGTTCGCACGCAGCGCCCGTGCCAGTACCGACTGAAGCATTCGCGCATCTGATCGGCGATGCGGCCGCCAGCCACCAGCATGTCGAGATCGGCGAAGTTGTAGTCACTGTTGGTGATGAAGTAATCATCGCTGAGATTGCGTCCGCCCGCGATGCCGACCGCGCCATCCACCAGCCAGAGCTTGTTGTGCATGCGACGATGCGACCGGCGAATGGTCAGTGCCATCGCCAGCCGATGGCTCCAATAGTAGCGTCGCCAGAAGGTGACCGGGTTGAAAAGGCGCACCTCGATGCGCGGATGAGTCTCCATGGCGCGCAGCTTGCGCTGTACGTTAATGGCGCTCAGATCATCCACCAGCATTCTGACGTCGACACCCCGCTCGGCTGCAGCCAGCATTTCGGCCATCAGCACCTGGGTAGTCGTCCCATCCTCAAGGAGATAGGTCAGGCTGTCGATGCTGTGATGAGCGTGGCGCGCCAGATGTGCGCGCGTCTCAAAGGCCTCGACGCCGTCGGACAGCAGGCGCATGCCGCTATGATCATCCGATGCCGAGCCATGCTGGCGCGCCCAGTGCACCAGCGTATCGGTAGTGTTGTCATTGGTCATGGAAGGACTCATGGTCGCGGCGCTTCAGCGACCGATTGCGGTGATAACGGCGCAACAGCGCGGCATAAAGCGCTGCCACGAGCATGGCGGCCAGGACAAGCCCCTGGGATGGACGTTTCAGATGTTCAGGCAACAGGGTCTCAAAGAGCACGATCAGAATAAAGCCGAGCGTCTGGGTCGCAATGGCCAGAATACGTGGCGTATCGCGACGCGGGGAGCGGAAATCGGGCATGACAATCACCGGCAGCAACATGGATCGGCGAGCACCATCGGCCACGCCGGTCAGACAAGTCTAACGCATGATGGAAAAAACGGATGGGTCTTCTCGATAGCATCGGGCTGTTGTCGTCCCCGGTGCCTCTGGCCGTGGCGTGTGCCACGGTAACGCTGCTGGCAGCACACCGCTTCGGCCCGGCGCCACGTCCTGTCATGACACGCTGGGCGCTGGGGGCCCTGCTGTTCTGGTCGGCCGGCGCCGGACTCGCAGCATGGTACCTTCAGGGCATGCCCTTCCATGCGCCGTGGCCGGGCCCTGTATGGCACGCCGGCATGGCCCCCGCCGCCGGCCTGATCGCCCTGCTGATCTGGACGCTGTGGCACTGCCGCCGGCACCCGGCACTGCGCCGGCGACTCTGCGCCCTGATCATGATCACAAGCGGGCTCTGGTGGGGGCTGGAGCAGTGGCGATCGACCCTGCAGGCACCTCTGCCCGATGCCCTGCCTCCGCTGGCCTTCGAGTCGCTCGAGGGTCGCTCGGTCATTCCGGCCCATGATGACAACAGTCGCTATCTCCTGCTGTGGCGAAGCGACTGCAGGGCCTGCCGGCGATGGCTGCAGCAGCTGGCACAACGGCCTGCCGACCAGCGCCCCGCCATGGTGCTGGTCAATCAGGGCGAGACGCTTTTGAGCGTCATCCGCTATCTGGATCAACATCCCGACCAGCAGCTCGGACTCAAGGACACGGCCCTGCTGATGGACCCGCGACAGCGCCTGCTGGCCCTGACCCACCAGCGCCACCTGCCGGTGCTGCTGCACGTGGCAGCCGACGGCGCCCTGACGCTACGACATGAGCTGTCTGCACCGGCCGCGCCCACATTGCGGTAACACATGCTCACATCAACGCCCCGCAGACCGTCTCTTTTGGTTAAGATGGGCACCCTTTTCAAGGGTCATGGCAAGCGGCCCGTCGCTGCCACGACCTGCGACCGTCATGCACGGTCACTGACCGATTCACATCTGTACCCGCGCGCCCGCGAGGCGACACTGTCGAGGCATCATGAGCAATTTTATTCCCGGTCAACGCTTCATCAGCGACGGCGAAACCGAGCTGGGGCTTGGCACCATCTTGAGCTGCGATGCGCGCAGCGTGACCGTTTTGTTTGCCGCCAGCGATGAAACCCGCACCTACAGCGTGCGTGAAGCGCCCCTGACCCGCGTGGTGTTCGGGCGCGGCGACCGCATCGATACCGATGACGGCCAGAGCCTGAGGGTCAGCGAGCTGCGCGAGGAAGGCGGTCGGATCACCTACCTCGGCCAGGACGACAACGGCGAGCGCGAACTGCCCGAGTCGCGCATCAGCGATCGCATGCAGTTCCATCAGGCCCGCGACCGCCTGCTGACCGGCCAGATCGACCGCAACGACGCCTTCAACCTGCGCTATCGCAGCCTGCAGCATCTGGCCCGCATCGAGCGTCATCCCGGCTTCGGACTGTCCGGACCGCGCATCGATCTGATCCCCCATCAGCTACACATCGCCGAGGCCATTGCCGAGCGCCGTCTACCGCGCGTGCTGCTGGCCGATGAGGTGGGCCTTGGCAAGACCATCGAGGCCGGTCTGGTGCTGCATCGCCTGCTGCTGACCGGGCGCGTCGAGCGCGTTCTGATTCTGGTCCCGGACAGCCTCACGCATCAGTGGCTGGTCGAGCTGCTGCGCCGTTTCTCCATCGAGGTCACGCTGCTTGATGAGCAGCAGAGCGAGGCGCGCGGCGGCGACGGCAATCCGTTCGAGTCGACGCAGCTGGTGCTGGCCAGCCAGCAGTGGCTGTTTGCCAGCCCCGAGCGACAGAATCAGGCACAGGCCTGCCACTGGGACATGGTCATCGTCGATGAGGCCCAGCACCTCGAATGGGCCCCGGACAGCGGCGGCTATACCGGCTACCGCTGCGTTGAAGCCCTGGCGAGTCAGCGCACCGGCCTGCTGCTGCTCAGCGCCACACCGGAGCAGATGGGCGATGTCAGCCACTTTGCCCGGCTGCGCCTGCTCGACCCCGAGCGCTACCACGACCTTGAAGCCTTTCGCGCCGAGCAGCAGGATCACGCGGCGCTGGCCGACGCGATCGAGGCGCTCGAGCACCTGCCGGCCGACACGCAGCATTGCGACACGCTGCACCGCCTCGTGGCCGATGACGCCCAGGGCACGGGCCTGCTGAATGACCTGATGCAGGCCGGGGTGGACGAGCAGCCGTCGCTGCGCGAGTCGCTGCGACGCGTGCTGCTTGACCGCTACGGCATCGGCCGGGTCATGTTTCGCAACAGCCGTCGACATGTCAGCGGCTTTCCGGCCCGCCATCTGCACGTCAGCGAGCTGGAAAACCCGGGGGCCTATCGTCGCATCGAGCAGCGCCTCCAGCGCGATGAGGACTATCTCGACAACCTGCTGATCGAAACCGGTCTGGACTACCCGGAAATCCTGCTCTACCCCGAGGCGACCCTTGAGGCCCGCCGTCAGGACGCCGATGACAGTGACCGCTGGTGGCGCCTTGATCCGCGCATGACGTGGCTGCGCGAATGGCTCAAGGCGCACCCCAATGACAAGGCCCTGCTGATCTGCCATTACGGCGACACCGCGCGGGAGCTGGCCGCCGGGCTGCAGATTTTGACCGGCCTGCACGTGCCGGTGTTTCATGAAGACATGACGCTGATCGAGCGCGACCGCGCCGCGGCAGCCTTTGCCGAAGTCGAGGATGGCAGTCCGCTTTTGATCTGCTCGGAGATCGGCTCCGAGGGGCGCAACTTCCAGTTCTGTCACCATCTGATCCTGTTCGATCTGCCGCCCCACCCCGATCAACTGGAGCAGCGCATCGGCCGGCTGGATCGCATCGGTCAACAGCACGACGTCGAGATTCACCTGCCGGTCATGACGGGCAGCCCGACCGCGGCGCTGCTGCGCTGGTATCAGGAGGCCCTGGCGGCCTTCGAGGCCCCCGGCGGATTGGGCAGCGTGGTCAGCGATGCCCATGGCGATGCGCTGTTTGACGCTTTGCTGGATGATGAGGCGCTCGAGGCGGTGATCGAACAATCCCGGGCGCTGGCCGTGCAGACGCGCCGGGAGCGCGAGGCCGGTCGCGATCGCCTGCTGGGCTGGAGCTCGTTTGACCCCCGCCGCGCTGATGCCATGATCGAGGCGGTGCAGGCGCTGGACGAGGACGCGACGCTGGATCGCTATCTCGACCAGGCGCTGGATGTCTTCGGCATCGAGACCCGGGACACGGACGAAGGCCTGACCTATCTGCATCCGGGGTCTCACATGGTCGATGGCATGCCGGGACTGATTCGCGGTGAGGAGGGCTTTACCGCCACCCGCTCGCGAGCGCGGGCGCTGGCCCGTGATGACCTTCAGCGCCTGTCCTGGGAGCATCCATTGGTGCGTGAAATGCTCTCGCGGGCAACCAACGACAGCATGGGCAACACGGCGCTGGCACTACTGGGGCATCCGTCCATCCCTGCCGGGCGCTATATGCTGGAAGCCATCTTTCGAACGCGCACCAGTGCGCCGAAGACGCTGCACGTCAATCGCTTCTTCCCGCCGGCCACGGTGCGCGTGCTACTGGATGAATCCGGCCAGGTGCTCTCCGACAAGGTCTCCTTCGGTGGACTGGCGAAGAACCTGCGTCACGTCAAAAAGGGCGTGGCCCGGAATCTGATCCGTGAACGCCAGCAGCAGCTGCGCGAGCTGTTCGATCAGGCCGAGCAGCAGGCCGAGACAGAACTGCCGGCGCTGGTGGATCAGGCCAGAACGCAGATGACACAGCAGCTGGATGACGAGATCGAGCGGCTCGAGGCGCTGGCCCGGCGTAATCCGGACGTGCGCGACGAGGAGATCGAGATGCTGCGCCAGGAGCGTACGGCGCTTGAAGAGGCCATCGCCGGCACCCGCCTGCAGCTGGATGCCGTGCGTGTCATCGTGACCGTGGACCCGCAGTAAGCGGGTCACCTGGCCTGCCGCGCCGCTCAGGCGGCGCGATTTTCGATGGCCGCCAGGGCCTTCTCGAGGGTGGGGTACTCGAACCGGAATCCGGCGGCCTCGAGCCTTGCCGGCACCATGCGGGCCCCGGTCAGCAACAGCTGGGACATCTCGCCCAGTGCCAGCGAAATAGCACCGCCCGGTACGACAAAGGGCGCCGGCCGGTTCAGGCTGGCGGCCAGCGTGCGGGTAAATTCGGCGTTGGTCACGGGCTGGGGCGCCCCGGCGTTCCAGGCGCCGCCGACATCGTCACGCTCGAGCAGAAAGTCGATGATGCGTACCAGATCATGGCGATGGATCCAGGGCATGTACTGCTGCCCCTTGCCGAGGCGGCCGCCCACCCCCAGCCGGAACATGGGCCGCATGGGCTTGAGCATGCCGCCGTCGCGGTCCAGTACCAGACCGATGCGAAGACAGGCCACCGGCATCTGCTCGGTTTCCAGCTTCCGTGCCTCCTCTTCCCACTCCCGGCACAGCCGATGGGCGAACTCGTCATGGGGCGAGGTCTGCTCGGTGACTTCCCGGCTGCCCTGGTCGCCGTAATAGCCCATTGCCGAGCCTGAAATCACCTTCCCCGGCGGCTGTTCCAGACGCCGGCACAGCTCACCCACATCGCGCGTGGCCCTGACGCGAGAGTCGATCAATTGACGCTTTTGTGCGTCGCTCCAGCGGCGATTGAAAATGGGCTCGCCGGCCAGATTGACCACGGCATCTACCGACCGGTCGGCAAAGTCGACCGCGGCAGCGCGCGCCGTCACGGGCACACCGATGGTGGCGTGAGCCTTGTCGGGCTGACGCGACACCACCATCAGCGTATGCCCCTTGTCGTGCCAGTATTGACACAGCGCCTGTCCGACAAACCCGGTAGCGCCGGTAATGACTATATTCACGTTATCCCCCCGCTTGGCTGGCTGACGTTCGCGACCATCGACCATGGTAACCGGCCGTGTTTCAGGTATCCGGCAGCAGCGTTTTCAACGTCGATGCGCTTTCTGATACATATAATGTACAAGCTTTATGGCACGAACGCCCGGTGCCCCGGGCCGGCCCGGGGTCAAACACCTTCAGACAATTTGAGGCTTGCGTGGACTTCTTGCACAATATCGCCATTGTCGGTGCCGGCGTGGCCGGTCTGGCTGCAGCCCGGGCGCTGCAGCAGGCGGGGCACAACGTACAACTTTTTGACAAGGGGCGCCGCCCCGGTGGGCGCATGTCCACGCGTGCCAATACACACGGGGTGTTCGATCTGGGCGCCCAGTACTTCAGCGTGCGGGACCCCGAATTTGCCCGGCTTATCGAGACATTCGAGCAGCGCGGGGTGGTGACTCGGTGGCCCCGGGTCATGGCGCATGTCGATAGCGGCCGATGGCAGACGCGCCGTCCGGCGCATCCCCGCTACTCGGGAACGCCTTCCATGGCCGCGGTGACCGACGCCATGGCCGCATCACTGACGATCCATCGGCAGGTGCGTGTTACCGCCATGACGCGCCCCCGGTCAACATGGACGCTCGAGGACCACAACGGCGGCCGCTGGTCAGGATTCGATCACGTCATTCTGGCCCTGCCGGCGCCTCAGGCAGCCGAACTGCTGGGCGACGAAGTGGCGTCCCGCTTCTCCCTGCCCGCCATGTCGTCGTGCTGGAGCGCGTGGCTACGGTTCGAGGCCCCCCTGCCCATGCCGGCGGGGATCGAGACATGGCACGGCGCCCTGCTTGAAGATTCGCCGGTGCTGCGCTGGGCGGCTCGTAATCAGACCCGCCCCGGGCAGGCAGAGGGCGAGCGCCTGTCGCTGCTGGCCCGCGATGACTGGTCCGACCGGCACCTCGAAAGGGACGCGGCCGGGATAGCCGACGAGATGGTCAGCGCCTTTCGAGCGTGCTATCCCGAAACGCTGCCGGTCATCGAGGCGCATGGCGCCCATCGATGGCGCTACGCCCAACCCTGCCGCCAGCCGCCGGAAGGTGGCGACGGCTATCTCATCGATAACCCGATGGGCCTGTCCCTGTGTGGCGACTGGTGCATCGATGGACGCATCGAGGCGGCCTGGCAGTCGGGCACCCGCCTGGCACAGGCCCTTGGCCCCCGACCGACTCAATCCACTGCTGATCAAGGAATGAAACCGTCATGACAACCGCACTGATCGTACTGGCTCACGGCTCTACCGACAGCCGCTGGCAGGCCCCCTTCGAGACGCTGGAGCAGCGCCTCAAGGCACGCATGTCGTCGCCGGTACGGCTGGCCTACATGGAGCTCTGTGACCCGCTGCTCGAAGACGTGGTCCAGCAGCTGCACGCCGACGGGTTTGACAGCATCGATATCCTGCCGCTCTTTTTTGCCGCGGGACGCCATTTGCGCGAGGACGTACCGGGACAGCTGGACGCCCTGCGTCAGGAGCACCCCGGACTCTCCCTGACCCTGCTGGACCCGGTAGGTCAGCACCCCTCGTTTGCCGATGTCGTGGTGTCGATCGTGGCGGAGAATCAGCGTGACAGCAGTTGTACAGACTGAAGATTGACGTACAACACCTGTTCAAATACTGCTACACTCCCGTCATACACAGGTTAAATTTATTCGTTCGGCCGTGATCGTTGACGCAATCGTGTTTGCAGGTCGAACCGCTCATTTTCGCAACGTGGCGCACGCATCACATGTGGCGCCACGCTCCTGGCAGCAGGAAACGCGAAGGAGGCTCTCTTTACCATGACCGAGAAAGTGGCAAGTGCCGTTGGTGGACCGCTCTATCCCATCCGCGAAGTATCGCGCCTGACCGGCGTCAACTCGGTAACGCTGCGCGCCTGGGAGCGCCGCTACGGACTGATTCAGCCAAGACGAACGCCCAAGGGCCATCGTCTCTACGCGCGCGAGGATATCGAGCGGGTCGAGCGCATCCTGCAGTGGCTCAACCGCGGGGTGCCGGTCAGCCAAGTGGGAGAACTGCTTGACCAGGCATCCGGCGACACCCCCGCCGAGACACAGGACAGCGCCCCGACGTCGGCCACGACCGAAGAGGCAGCGCCGGATCACGACTGGGAAGGTCAGCGCCTCGAGGTCATCGATGCCGTGGCCGATTTTGATACCAACCGGCTCGAAAACCTGTTTACCCGCAGCATGGGGCTCTACCCGGTCAATACCGCCATCTCGCGTCTGTGGCAGCCCGTGGTCGAACGCCTCGAAAACACCCGGGCCGAGCAGGATACGCCCATGGCACAGCGCTGCTTTCTGGAATCCTTTTTGAGAACGCGGCTGGGTCTGCGGCTGTATCATGGCAACCATGAAAACACCGAGCCGCGCCTTTTGATGAGCTATCTTCCCGGCGGCTGCGGTGCTCTCTGGCAGCTGCTGCTGGCCTTTACGGCCAGCAGTGCCGGCTTCTATATCACGCTGTTTGATGGCCCGGTGCCCGTTGGCGAGCTCATCGACGCTGCTCGCAAGAAGGAAGCCAGAACCATCGTGCTTTCCGGCGCCATGGAAGCCGATATCGACGGCCTTCGTCACCAGCTTTCGCAGGCCGATTATCAGGGCATTCTGCCTATCCGCGTGGCGGGTTCGATCACCCGCCAGCTGCGCGACGTGGATGAGGAGAATCTCAGCGCGCTGGACAACGATCCGGCCCGAGCCATTGCACAGCTGAGACTGGCAACCGCCCGTCACGGCTGATGCCCACAACATCATGAACTGACCGCGACCCGCCTTTTGGCGGGTCGCTTGCGAAAGGAACGGGGCATGCTGCGTACCCAACGTCAGCTGGTCTGGTTTCGAACCGACCTGAGATGTGAAGACAACACCGCGCTTTATCATGCCGCACAGCGCGGTCCCGTGATCGGCGTGGTGTGCTGGACACCCAAGCAGTGGCGGCAGCACGGCCATGGCGATAACAAGCTCGATTTCTGGCGGCGCGGAATCGATGCCCTGTCCGAACAGCTGGGCAGACTCAATATCGCCCTGAAGATCATCGACGCCGACAGCTTCGATGTCCTGCCCGACCGGCTTTGCGAACTGGCCGACACGCTCGGGTGCGAGGCGCTGCATTTCAATGATGAATATGGCCTCAACGAGCGTCAGCGCGACCGTCGAGTCAGCGAGCGATTTCGCAATCATGACTACGAAGTGCATCGCTATACCGACCAGGTGGCCTTCACACCCGGCGAACTCAAAACCGGTGACGGCCGCTATTACAGTGTCTTCACGCCCTTTTACAAGAGCTGGCTCAAGAACATCGGCGCCGATCAGCTTCAGCAGTTTGAAACGCCCGAGGCGCAAACGGCGCCTGATGATGTCACTGCCGATGCCCGGCCCGAGCTCGATACCGGCAGCGCCGTCGTCGATGCCGACAGCTGGCCCGCCGGAGAAGAAGCCGCCCAGAAGCGTCTGGCCCGGTTTCTGCAGAAACGGGCGCATCACTACGATGAGGGACGAGACTTCCCTGCCATGAAGGCCACCAGCGGGCTATCGGCCTGGCTGGCACTGGGAATGATTTCATGGCGCCAGTGCCTCAACGCGGCGGCGGCCAGAAACGGCGGCCACCTGGGCGATGGCGACAGCAACCTGCAGAGCTGGATCAGCGAGATCATCTGGCGCGAATTCTATCAGCATGTGCTGGTAGGGTTCCCCCGCGTCAATTGCCATCAGCCGTTTCAGGAACATACGAAGGCCATGGCCTGGCGTGACAGTGACGAGGACTTCCAGCGCTGGTGTGAAGGCAATACCGGCTATCCGCTGGTCGATGCGGCCATGCGCCAGCTGACCACGACCGGCTGGATGCATAATCGCCTGCGCATGGTGACTGCCATGTTTCTCAGCAAGCATCTTTTGATCGACTGGCGTCGTGGCGAGGCGTTTTTTCTGCAGCATCTGGTGGATGGCGAACTGGGTTCCAACAACGGCGGCTGGCAGTGGGCGGCCTCCACGGGCACGGATGCGGCCCCCTACTTCCGTATCTTCAATCCGACCACACAGTCGAGACGCTTTGACCCGGAAGGCACATTTATTGCAGAGTTTGTGCCCGAACTGGCAAGCGTTGCCGCCAACAAGCGTCATGCGCCCGATGCCGCCACCTGCCGGCAGACGGGCTATCCGCGCCCGATGGTGGATCATCGCGCGGCGCGTCAACGCGCGCTGGACGCCTTCAAGGCATTGAGTTAAACGTAGCTGAAGAGTGATTCCGGAGCAGCAGGCTCACGCACCGGCCCTGGCGTGCATTTCGCCACCTCTATCAGTAAACTGGGCCCGCTCCTTCGGGAGACCCTATTCCTTTGATTTCCGGAACATGTCAGTGACCACGCAACACTCCTTTAACCGTGATCAGCTGCTTGCATGCAGTCAGGGCGAGCTTTTCGGCCCCGGCAATGCACAGCTGCCGGCACCGAACATGCTGATGCTGGATCGCATCACCAACATTCAGGAAGCGGGTGGCAGATACGACAAGGGCGAGCTGATCGCTGAGCTGGATATTCACCCCGATCTCTGGTTTTTCCAGTGTCACTTCCCGGGCGATCCTGTCATGCCCGGCTGCCTGGGTCTTGATGCCATGTGGCAGCTGGTGGGTTTCCATCTGGGCTGGCTGGGCAACCCCGGTCGCGGCCGCGCTCTTGGATGTGGCGAGGTCAAGTTCTCCGGACAGATTCTTCCGGATGCCGGAAAGGTCACCTACCATATCCATATCAAGCGGGTGATCACGCGCCGTCTGATCCTCGGCATCGCCGATGGCATCCTGTCCGTGGACGGCCGCGATATCTACGAAGCCAACGACCTGCGCGTTGGCCTGTTCACCTCCACTGCGAATTTCTGATGGGGAGGCTCCCATGCGACGAGTGGTAGTCACTGGCCTGGGCATTGTCTCCTGCCTGGGCAACGATCAGCATCAGGTACTTCAATCCCTGAAAGAAGGCCGTTCGGGCCTTCGCTTTCGCGACGAGTACGTCGAGCGCGGAATGCGAAGCCATGTGGCCGGCGTCGTGGACATTGATCTGGACGCTCTGGTCGATCGCAAGCAGCGCCGCTTCATGGGCGACGCTGCCGCCTATGCCTATGTTTCAATGCAGCAGGCCATCGATGACGCGGGACTCGAAAGCGATGACGTGTCCAACATGCGCACCGGTCTGATTGCAGGCTCCGGCGGCGCCTCTTCTGCCAACCAGGTGGAAGCGGCCGACGTTCTCCGTGACAAGGGGCTGCGCCGGGTCGGACCCTATCGGGTGACCCGGACCATGGGCAGCACCGTATCGGCGTGTCTGGCCACCCCTTTCGGCATCAAGGGCGTCAACTATTCCATCTCCTCGGCCTGCGCGACCTCGGCCCACTGCATCGGCAGCGCTGTCGAGCAGATTCAGCTGGGCAAGCAGGACATCGTCTTTGCCGGCGGTGGCGAGGAAGAGCACTGGACCCTGTCATGTCTGTTCGATGCCATGGGCGCCCTGTCCACCGCCTATAACGAGCAGCCCGACAAGGCTTCCCGCGCCTATGATACCGCCCGTGACGGCTTCGTTATCGCCGGTGGCGGTGCCATGCTGGTGCTTGAAGAGCTCGAGCATGCCAGAGCGCGCGGTGCAAAGATCTACGGCGAGGTCGTGGGTTACGGCGCCAATTCCGACGGTCACGATATGGTCGCGCCGTCCGGTGAAGGTGGCGCCCGCTGCATGCAGCAGGCGCTGGCGACCGTCGAGGGGGATATTGACTATATCAACACCCACGGCACCTCGACGCCGGTGGGCGATATGTGTGAGCTCAAGGCCCTGCGCAGCATCTTTGGCGACAGGGTACCGGCGCTCTCCTCCACCAAGTCCCTGACCGGTCACTCCCTGGGCGCCACCGGTGCCCAGGAAGCCATCTATTCGCTTTTGATGATGCAAAACGATTTCATCTGCGCCTCGGCCAACATCGATGAAATTGACCCGGAAGCGACGGATCTGGATATCGTGACCCGGCGTCGTGACGGGGTGCGCCTCGAGCGCGTGCTGTCCAACAGCTTCGGGTTTGGCGGGACCAACGCCTGCCTGATCTTCCAGCGCATGGCCGAGTAGCCCTGCTGCCGCACCGGCCGCTGAATCAAAAAGGGCGCCCTTCGGGGCGCCCTTTTTCATGTTCTCGTCTCCTGTGTTGTCCTACAGGGCGCTGGCAGAAGCCTCTTCGATAGTGGGCCGGGGGACGCTCGAGATGCGCGAGAGCTGCTGCTCGATCCACTGCTCGACCTCCCGGGTCACCTCATCCGGCGTACGATCCCTTGTCATGATGGGCTCGCCGATCACCACGTTGATCTGTCCGGGCCGTTTAATGAAGCTTTTGCCCGGCCAGTGCTCACCGGCATTGTGCGCCACCGGCAGTATCGGTGCCCCGGCCCGACAGGCCATATGAATACCGCTTTTATTGAAGCGGCGACGCTCACCGGGCGGTACTCGTGTCCCTTCGGGAAACAGCAGCACGGAAAGCCCGGAGGCCAGTCTATCGGCCCCCTCGCTCAGAACCGCTCTGAGCGCGCGGGACGGCCTTGATCGATCCAGCGGAATGGGTCTGAGCATTCGAAGCGCCCAGCCAAATACGGGAATTTTCAAAAGCTCCTGCTTGAGTACCGTACACATCGGTGACTTGATGGTCTGCAGAAACAGGGTTTCCCACTCACTCTGGTGGTTGGCCAGCACCACACAGGGCGCATCCGGGATATTGGCACGGCCCTCGACCCGATAGCGCACGCCGCAGCAGAGACCGAACCAGAAGACGATAAAGTGATTGTAGAGATTCAACACCCGAAAGCGGGCGTTGAGCGGCAGGCAAAATGCCAGCGGCACCAGGGTGACAGCGCTGACCATAATGGCTGCCAGATAGCCGGTATAAAACAAAAAACTGCGCAGCGCCCTCACGGAGCCTTCTCCTCGTCAAAGCGTGTCTGGCACCACTGCTCGAGCATGGTATCCAGCGCCAACCGCCAGGGCTTTTGATGGACACCAAAGGTTTCGAGCATCTGACGACAGTTGAGTACGCGCCGTAGCGGCTGATCATGATGGTGGTGCAGAGGCTGAATCCGGCCGGGCGTCAGGTCGAGATGCCTTCTGGCCAGCTGAATTTCCAGCTGATGACGCACCACGCCGTGAAAGGTATAGAGACTGACCGGTTCAACACCGGCAAGATGGTAAGTCCCCCACGCATTGGCGCCTGAAAACTGCTGCGCCAGCATGCCGATAACGGCACGCGCCACAGCCTGCACGGGCGTGGGACACACGATCTCGTCATCTGCCGCGCGCAGCGGCCGACCATCGACCATGGCGTCCAGCATGTCGGCCAGCCAGGCATTCCGGCCTTCCAGTGCCATCAGCGGTCCGATGCGCACAATAAAATGTCTGTCCAGCTGCCGGCGCAGCTGATTGCCCATTTCCAGTAGACGCTGCAGCCCTTCATCACGCGGCGCCGGCAGCGTGCTCTCCTCGATGGGCATGTCCGACCCGGCGTCAAAGATCTGATCACTGACAAACCAGACCAGCGGCACGCCGCAGGCGCGACAGGCGCTCATGACAGCCGCCACCTGATCGACGTGCGCAGCCATTTCAGCATAATCAACACTGACAGGGCACAGCAACGGCGGAAAAATGACAGCGTCCGGCGCCCATGCTTCAAGCTGTGATGGGCCACACTGATGCCCCGGCTCGGCGATCAGCTCGACATCGCTTCGCAGCGCGCTTTCATCGATCAGCGCCCGACCCAGACAGTGATCGGCATCAAGCAGTAATAATTTCATTGATTTTGCAGCCTGACAGGAAATGACGTCACTCTCGGCGGGCAGTGACGCGGCAGGCCCGACACTTTACAAAAAATTGCCGGGGGTTGCACTGTCCGCCCTGCATCATGGCCGCGGCGCGGCCGCCTCGCCTCGACCGCGTCATGATCGTCTATCCTCCATCCATGAGGATTAGGGCTCACATCATTCATGGATCGAAGTGCATACGCATGACAGAACAGGTCAGGACCGTCACCCGTCACCGCAGCGGCAAGGGATTCACCTACCGTGACGATCGGGGCAACACCTTCAGGGACCGTCAATGGCGTCAATGGATCAAGCGTCTGGCCATCCCGCCGGCCTGGCAGAACGTGGTGGTCACCCTCGATGTCGATGCCCGCATCCACGCCACGGGCCGGGACAGCGCCGGGCGCAAGCAGTATATCTATAACAGCGAGTGGCGCGAGCAGCGCGAGAAGATGAAATTCGACCGCATTGTCGACTTTGCCCAGCGGCTGTCGACGATGCGACGCATCACCGGTCAACACATGGTGCGGGAGGGCATGCCGCGCGAGAAGGTGCTGGCCTGCATGGTCAGGCTGCTGGATACTGCCTACTTCCGACCGGGCAACGACAGCTATCGGGAGCAGAACGACTCCTACGGCCTGACGACCATGCGCTCGCGCCATCTGATCATCAACGGCAGCGAGCTGATCTTCGACTATCAGGGCAAGAGCGGCCAGCAGCAGCACAAGGTGGTCGAGGATGAAAGACTGGCACAAATTGTCGGAGAGCTTGATGATATTCCCGGCTACGAAATCTTCAAGTACTTCGATGACGAAGGGCACAAGGTGCGCGTCGACAGCCACGACCTCAATGACTACATCCATGAGGTGATGGGCGAGCGCTTCAGTGCCAAGGATTTTCGTACCTGGGCAGGCACCTCGATCGCGGCCCTTGCGCTGGATGAACTCGGCATCGGGGATGACGACGACGCCAGTCAGCAATACATTCGTGACGCCGTGGAGCGGGTGGCCGGACAGCTGGGCAATACGCCCGCCATTGCGCGCTCAAGCTATATTGACCCGAGGGTAATCGAAAGCTATCTGGACGGCCGGCTCTTGCGCCACTTTCAGGAGCAGATCGAGGAGGCGCTGGCGCATGAAGAGCTGACCGGCCCCGAAGAGCGCGCCATTTTGAAACTGCTGCAGAGTCGTTTACAAAGGACCCCGCAGGACTACAACACTGCATCTGCATAGCCTGGTGTCGACGCCGATAGTAGGCTTGCCAAACTATTGTCAGCGATGTTTACCCCGGTAAATCGACACACCTGTTCACGCAGCCTTTTTCAGGGAGACAGGCGGCCTGCTGCTTATCGAACGGCACGAGCCGTACTTTCCCTGTCAGAATATTTACCCTGTACACACCGCTCTGGGGACGCTTTGAATGGAAAAACTGGTCGGCAAGAAAATTCACGTGGTCATCGATAATATAACGACCGGCGGCGGTATCGAGCGTGTCTGCAGCGTCATACTCCCGATGCTGGCGCAGGAAGCCAGCGTCAGGATCATCGGGTTGCTCGACACCGAATCACGCACCACCTATGACTTCCCCGATATCGACATTGTCCCGCTCAACAAGGATCACCTTTCCGGTCAGCTCGGCTACCTGAAACTGTTGTCGAAAGCCTTCGATATGATCAAGAGCGATCGGCCGGATGTTGTTCTCTATCCCAGCATGGGAAGACTGACCGTCTTTGCAGCCCCCTTTGTCATGAAGGACCGGCGCCTGTCGCGTCAGACACGCCATATTGCCTGTGAACATATCGCCTTTAGCAGCCATTCAGGCATGGTGTTGAAACTCAAGCGCGCCACGCTTCCGCGTTACGACCGGGTCATTTTTCTGACCTCGAGAGATGTCAGCAAATTCAGGGACCGGTCAAAATTTCTGTACATTCCCAATCCGTCTCCCTTCACGGAAGTTTCTCCCGCCAGAACCGCACCGTCCAGCAAGGTGGCCATTGGCGTGGGGCGACTGACTCATCAGAAAGGGTTCGACCTGCTGATTCCGGCGTGGAAAAGCTTTATCGCCAACCACCCCGACTGGAAGCTCATTATTGTTGGTGAGGGTGAAGACCGTGACAAACTGCAGTCGCTGATTCGCGAGCACGAACTGGAAAACCACTGCGAGCTTCATGGCAACAGCAACGATATCGGAGCGCTGTACCAGCGTGCTGACATCATGCTGATGCCGTCACGATTCGAGGGTCTGCCGATGTCATTGATAGAAGCGCAGTACCATGCGCTGCCTATCGTGGCCTTCGATTGCGAAACAGGACCGCGGGAAATCGTGACCGATGGCGAGGATGGGTATCTGGTCCCGACCTTCGATCAGCAGGCGTTTACCGATGCCATCGACAAGGCCATCTCGCCTGAAAGGTATGAAGCGCTGTCCCAGGCAGCCACCCGGAGCGCCAAACGCTTTGATCGCCAGGAAATCATTCATCACTGGAAACAGCTTTTCGCTTCCATGTCGGCGTAAGGGCATCCTTCACGATTTTCCGACATAAAAAAGTGCCTTCCATCAGGAAGGCACTGCAAAGTCTGCTTCAATCATCAAGCGATGAACGAGGGATCAAAACGGGATCTCGTCGTCGAAGTCATCGAAGCTGCCGGGGTTGGGCGCACCGTTGTTGTTGCCGCCCTGATTCCCCTGCTGCGGGTTCTGGCCATACTGATTCTGGCCGTAACCGCCCTGCTGCTGGCCGCCACCCTGCTGAGGACGGCTACCGCCACCGGACTGACCATAACTGCCGCCGCCCTGGGGTGCGCCCTGGCCGCCGAAGTCGCCGCCCTGGGCACCGCTGCGGCTGTCCAGCATCTGCATGTCGTTGGCCACGATTTCGGTCGAATAGCGGTCCTGACCATCCTGCCCCTGCCACTTGCGGGTCTGCAGGCGTCCCTCGACATAGATACGCGAGCCCTTTTTCACATACTGCTGCGCAATTTCGGCCAGCTTGTTGAACATGACAACGCTGTGCCACTCGGTACGCTCCTGCCGCTGGCCGCTTTGCCGGTCGGTCCAGCTATCGGTCGTTGCCAGACGCAGATTGCAGACAGGACTGCCGGAGGGCAGAAAACGTACTTCCGGGTCCTGACCCAGATTGCCGATCAGTATGACCTTGTTTACCCCACGGGCCATGTTTCTCTCCAGTGCCGACTGGCATGTTTGAACGAATGTGCTGCCCAGGACATTGCCTTGACATGATCGTCTATAATAACTGTATGGATATTCACTGCAATGCAGGCCTTGCCCCGTCTATCCCCGACAAGGCACGAGCCGTCCTTCAAACGGCTGCCTGTCGTGTCTTTTGACCGGCATTTGCCCCTTCATGGCGTGCAGCCGCCATTTTACCGGGCTGTGCACCACATGGAAAACGCTGTGCGCTGCATTTTGCGCCCTGCTTTCAACTCCTTCTATAGTGTCTTTCCGACGCCGGCGATGAGGTAGGTATGGATCGTATTTCGGTGAGTGGTGCCCGCACTCACAACCTGCAAAATATTGATGTCGAGTTACCCCGTGACAAGCTGATCGTCTTCACCGGGCTCTCCGGCTCAGGCAAGTCTTCTCTGGCCTTTGACACCCTGTATGCCGAGGGCCAGCGGCGCTACGTGGAATCGCTGTCGACCTATGCCCGACAGTTTCTCTCCATGATGGAAAAACCCGATGTCGATCACATCGAAGGGCTGTCGCCGGCCATCTCCATCGAGCAGAAATCCACGTCTCATAACCCGCGCTCGACCGTGGGCACCATCACCGAGATCTATGACTATCTGCGTCTTCTCTATGCCCGGGCCGGCACGCCACGCTGCCCGGACCACGAGCTTGACCTCGAGGCACAAACGGTCTCGCAGATGGTCGATCAGACGCTGGCGCTGGAGGAAGGCACCCGGGTCATGCTGCTGGCGCCCATTATCAAGGGGCGCAAGGGTGAACATCAGCAGGCTTTGACCGAGCTGCGTACCCAGGGGTTCGTACGCGTGCAGATCGACGGTCAGACCTACGAATTCGATGAGCTGCCCACGCTCGAAAAGAACAAAAAGCACGATATCAGCGTCGTGGTCGATCGTCTCAAGATTCGTCAGGACATCGAGCAGCGGCTGGCAGAGTCGTTCGAGACCGCTCTGGGGCTGTCCGACGGTGCGGCCATACTGCACTTCATGGACGGCGACCGCGAAGACATGATCTTTTCCTCGCGCTTTGCCTGCCCCATCTGCGGCTATTCGATCGCCGAGCTCGAACCCCGGATGTTCTCCTTCAACAATCCGGCCGGCGCCTGTCCGAGCTGTGATGGTCTGGGCGTGCATCAATTCTTTGATCCCGGCAAGGTCATTCGTCAGGACGATCTGTCGCTGGCAGAAGGCGTCATCAAGGGGTGGGACAGACGCAGCATCTATTATTTCAATCAGCTTGAAGCCGTGGCCGCGCACTACGACTTCGAGCTGGAAACGCCCTGGAAACAGCTGCCACAGCGCGTTCAGGATGTCGTCCTGCACGGCAGTGGGCGTGAGTCCATCTCGTTTTCCTACGTCAACGACCGTGGCAAAAAGGTCTCCCGGGAGCACGCCTTTGAAGGGGTACTGCCCAACATGGAGCGCCGCTACCGGGAAACCGATTCAAGCACGGTGCGTGATGATCTGTCGCGTCATCTTGCCGTGCGCCCCTGCCCCACCTGCCACGGCAGCCGGCTGCGCCGTGAAGCGCGCCATGTCTTCGTGGACGAGCACTCACTGCCGGCCGTGGTCACCAAGCCGATCGGCGAGGCGCGCACGTTTTTTGAGGCCATGGATCTTCCCGGACGCCGGGGCGAGATCGCCACGCGCATCCTGTACGAAATTACCAGCCGCCTCGAATTTCTGGTCAACGTCGGGCTTGATTATCTGACGCTGGAGCGCAGCGCCGATACCCTGTCAGGCGGCGAGGCCCAGCGCATTCGACTGGCCAGTCAGATCGGTGCCGGGCTGGTGGGCGTCATGTACATCCTTGATGAGCCCTCCATCGGCCTTCACCAGCGGGACAACGACCGCTTGCTGCAGACCCTGACCCGGCTTCGTGACCTGGGCAACACCGTCATCGTGGTCGAACACGACGAGGATGCCATCCGCTCCGCCGATCATGTGCTCGACATGGGTCCCGGCGCCGGCGTTCACGGCGGCCGGGTCGTCTCTCAGGGCACGCCGGAGGAGATTGAAGCCGACGAGGCATCGCTGACCGGTCAGTATCTGTCAGGCAGCCGCCGTATCGAGATCCCCTCACCGCGCACACCGGTGACCCCGGAAAAAATGCTGCGCCTGACCAAAGCCAGCGGCAACAATCTGGACAACGTCGACCTGTCGCTGCCGCTGGGGCTTTTTGTCTGTGTCACGGGGGTGTCGGGCTCGGGGAAATCGACCCTGATCAATTCCACCCTGATGCCCGTGGCTGCCCGCGAACTCAACAAGGCCACGACGCTGACGCCGTCACCGTTCAAGGATATCGAAGGGCTCGACCAGCTCGACAAGGTCATCGATATCGATCAGAGCCCCATCGGCCGTACGCCGCGCTCCAACCCGGCTACCTATACCGGCATCTTTACGCCGATTCGTGAACTGTTTGCCGGCACCCCCGAGGCGCGATCCCGCGGCTACAAGCCCGGGCGATTCTCCTTCAACGTCAAGGGGGGACGCTGCGAGGCGTGTCAGGGCGAGGGCATGATCAAGGTGGAAATGCATTTTCTGCCGGACATCTACGTACCCTGTGACGTCTGTGGCGGCCGCCGCTACAACCGGGAAACGCTGGACGTTCTCTACAAGGGACACAGCATTCATGACGTGCTGGAAATGACCATCGAAGAGGCCGTCGACTTCTTCTCGCCGGTGCCCGCCATCGCCCGTCGTCTGCAGACCCTGATGGATGTGGGGCTGTCCTACATCAAGCTGGGGCAGAGCGCCATCACGCTTTCCGGCGGCGAGGCACAGCGCGTCAAGCTGGCCCGCGAGCTGGCCAAACGGGATACCGGCAAGACGCTCTACATCCTGGACGAACCGACCACCGGGCTACACTTCGAGGATATTCGGCAGCTGCTGGGCGTACTGCACCGCCTGCGCGATCAGGGCAATTCGGTGGTGGTCATCGAGCACAATCTTGATGTCATCAAGACAGCCGACTGGATCATCGATCTGGGGCCCGAGGGCGGCTCGGGCGGTGGCCGTATCATCGCCGAAGGGACGCCGGAAGAGGTCAGCGAACAGGAGATCTCTCATACCGGACGCTTTCTGAAACCGCTGCTGGCACGGGGTTATTAGCAGGCCAGCCGCCCCGGGACAACGCCGGAAGCGACAGTGCTTCCGGCTTTTTCATGCGGCAGTGACTGCATCGATGCAGGCCGGGTCAAGCTCGGGCAGCGTTTCAAACGCCGGCCTTGCATAGTAATATCCCTGATGACGCATGATGCCGTGCTGATACAGCCAGCGCGCCTCTTCCAGTGTTTCCACGCCCTCCGCCACCAGCCCGACATCCAGCGCCTGCGCCATCGAGACCATCTGACGCACCAGCGTCTGCCGTCTCGCATCATGATCGATACCGGTGATCAACACTCGATCCAGCTTTAAATGGTGCGGCGTCAGCTCCGTCAAAAGATCGAGATTGGCATGCCCCGTTCCGAAGTCGTCCAGCGCTACCGTAAAGCCCATCTCGTGATACTGCTCGACGATATGGCGCAGGTGGTCGCGATCGACAACATGCTCGTTCTCGGTAATTTCAAAGATCAGCTCGCTGAGAGACCAGCTCACCCGCCTGGCGGCTTCAAGTGTGGCCCGAATGCAGGCGCGCGGCTCATAGACCGCGTTGGGCAGGAAGTTGATGGAAAGCTTCGAGGTCATGCCCAGCTGACCGGCCATTTCGATAGCCCGTACGCGGCAGGCCTGATCGAAAGCATAAAGATGTTCCGCCGTTACCCGTGACAGCACCGACCAGGCCGACTCACCGTTGACGCCGCGAACCAGTGCCTCATGGGCAAAGGCGGTTCGGGTTTGAAGATCGACGATAGGCTGAAAGGCCATGGTAAAAGCGAAAGGCAGGTCGTGCTGACAGTTCTCGCACGTTCCATTGACGAAATGACATCCCACGGCAGGTACTCAAAGGCTGACTGGATGGTCAGTATGCGCTATCTCGTCTTTTTCAGAGACAAAAAAAGCCGACCCGGAGGTCGGCTTTTCTGACGGTAGTAGAGAAGACAGCTTATTCTTCGCCGCTGGCTTCTGCTGCTACCGGACGATCCACCAGTTCGACGTACGCCATGGGCGCGTTGTCGCCGGCGCGGAAACCGCACTTCAGGACGCGAACATAGCCACCCGGACGGGTGTTATAACGCGGACCCAGCTCATTGAAGAGCTTGCCGACCGTATCCTTGGAACCGGTACGGCTGAACGCCAGGCGACGGTTGGCGACGCTATCATTTTTTGCCAGCGTGATCAGCGGCTCAATGTAGCGACGCAGCTCCTTGGCCTTGGGCAGCGTGGTTTTGATCATTTCATGCTCGACCAGTGAAATGCACATGTTCTGGAACATGGCATTGCGGTGCGAGCTGTTACGGCTTAGATGACGACCGGTTTTACGATGACGCATGGATTAGATTCCTTACCAATCTGGGGCGCGAGTCACCCGTTCAGGCAGAGGCCTTGTCGTCCTTCAGACTCGCCGGCGGCCAGTTGTCCAGCCGCATGCCAAGTGAAAGATTACGAGCCTCGAGAACGTCCTTGATTTCGTTCAACGACTTCTTGCCGAGATTGGGTGTTTTAAGAAGCTCTACTTCGGTGCGCTGAATCAGATCACCGATGTAGTAGATATTCTCGGCCTTGAGGCAGTTGGCACTTCGGACAGTCAATTCAAGATCGTCAACAGGACGCAGCAGAATCGGATCAATCTGATCTTCCTCTTCTTCTACTTCCTGCTCTTTCTCGGCTTCAAGATCGACGAAGGCGGCCAGCTGCTCCTGCAGAATGGTTGCAGAACGACGGATGGCTTCTTCGGGATCCAGCGTGCCATCGGTTTCCAGATCAATGACCAGCTTGTCGAGGTCGGTACGCTGTTCAACGCGCGCCGCTTCGACAGCATAGGAAACGCGGCGAACCGGCGTATAAGTGGCATCAAGCTGCAGTCGGCCGATGGCGCGAGACTCGTCATCGCGCTCGGCACGCACATCAGCCGGCTCGTAGCCACGGCCACGCATGACGCGCAGTTGCATCTTCAGTTCACAGCCATCATTGACATGGGCAATGACATGATCCGGATTGACAATCTCGATGTCATGATCAGCGGCGATATCGCCGGCTGTCATGATGCCCGGGCCCTGCTTGTTCAGCGTTAATACAACGTCATCGCGGCCATGCATCCTGATGGACACGCCCTTCAGATTCAGGAGGATCTCGATGACATCTTCCTGAACACCTTCGATTGCGCTGTACTCATGCAGAACGCCTTCGATTTCTGCTTCAGTAATCGCACATCCGGGCATGGATGACAGCAGAATACGACGCAGGGCGTTCCCGAGAGTATGACCAAAGCCGCGCTCGAAGGGCTCGAGCACGATCTTTGCATGATTCGCGCTGACTTCTTCGACCTTGATATCACGAGGTCTTAGAAACTCTGTCACTGAACGCTGCATATGAACACCTATCAGGCTGCCAAACGGTTAATCCAAAAAAGCTCAATGCTTATTTGGAGTACAGCTCGACAATCAGGTTTTCGTTGATGTCGGCAGACAGGTCGCCGCGCTCAGGCAGAGCCTTGAAAGTGCCTTCCATCTTCTTCGAGTCAACGTCGACCCAGCTCACATCGCCGCGGTTGCCGGCAAGTTCCAGAGACTGCTGAATGCGTGTCTGGTTCTTGGCCTTTTCGCGAACGCTGACTACATCGCCGGGACGGACCTTGTAGGAGGCGACATTGACAGTACGACCGTTGACAGCGATGGCCTTGTGGCTGACCAGCTGGCGAGCTTCGCTGCGGGTCGAGCCAAAGCCCATGCGATAGACGACGTTGTCGAGGCGAGTCTCGAGGAGCTGAAGCAGGACTTCACCCGTGGCCCCCTTCTGACGCGCGGCTTCCTTGTAATAGTTGCGGAACTGCTTTTCCAGCACGCCGTAATAACGACGGACCTTCTGCTTTTCACGCAGCTGCGAGCCGTATTCGGAAAGACGCTGACGGCGCTGACCGTGTTGACCCGGGGGAGTCTCTGATTTGCACTTCTTCTCGAACGCTGTAACGCCACTTTTCAGAAAGAGGTCGGTACCTTCGCGACGAGAGAGCTTGCACTTCGGACCAGTATAACGTGCCATGAGTGTGTCTCCTTAAACGCGACGCTTTTTCGGCGGGCGGCACCCGTTATGCGGAATGGGTGTCGCGTCGGTAATGCTCTGCACGCGAAAACCGGCGGCATTCAATGCGCGCACGGCGGACTCACGGCCGGGCCCCGGGCCCTTGACCAGTACGTCGACGTTTTTCACACCATACTCGGCTGCAGCGGTTGCTGCACGTTCACTTGCCACTTGGGCAGCGAACGGGGTGCTCTTGCGAGAACCACGAAAACCCGAACCACCGGCAGTGGCCCATGAAAGAGCGTTGCCCTGGCGGTCTGTGATCGTCACGATCGTATTGTTAAAAGAGGCATGGATGTGGGCAACCGCATCCACGACCTGCTTTTTAACCTTTTTACGGTTACTGCGCGGGTTAGCCATGTTTGATGTTCCTGAATTCTAAACGCCGGACATGCGTTTATTTGCGAATCGGTTTACGCGGGCCCTTACGGGTACGCGCATTCGTCTTCGTGCGCTGCCCGCGCATCGGAAGACTGCGACGATGGCGCAGACCACGGTAGCAACCCAGATCCATGAGACGCTTGATATTCAGCGTAATCTCACGGCGAAGGTCGCCTTCCACGGCATATTGGCCAACTGCAGTACGCACTTCGTCAAGTTTCTCGGCGGAGATGTCTCCAACCTTGACGTCGGGTGCGATACCTACCTGCGCACAGATTTCCTTTGCGCGGGTGCGACCAATACCGTAGATGTAGG
Organism: Kushneria sp. AK178; assembly: GCF_053903105.1. Lineage (NCBI taxonomy): Bacteria > Pseudomonadati > Pseudomonadota > Gammaproteobacteria > Oceanospirillales > Halomonadaceae > Kushneria > Kushneria sp. AK178. The sequence continues at coordinate 3,019,647 of NZ_CP096381.1, forward strand.
TCAGCGAGATCGCCGCATGCTTGTTGTCCGGGATATTGACGCCTGCAATACGGGCCATCAGCTTTCTCCGAATTTGAGCGGCTTGCTCGGTTAATCGTCTGTAAAAGGCGCAATAGCATATCTCCCCTGACCGTTCATGGCAAGGGGTATGTATTGCAGCCTCTCTCTTTGGCAGTGAAGCAAGGGCTTGCTGCCCATACCGTTGTCACACCGGGACCGGATGACAACGCGATCAGACCCTGCGGTCTGAATGGTAAATGGCAGGCGCCCTCTGGCAGCCTGCCATTACCGGGCCATGTCAGCGCATGATGCCGCCGCTACCATAACCCTTGAGGTTTGACTTCTTCATTACGGACTCATACTGACTGGACATCAGATGAGACTGAACCTGCGCCATGAAGTCCATGACGACCACTACCACGATCAGCAGCGAAGTGCCGCCGAAGTAGAAGGGTACCTGCCAGGCCACCATGAGAAACTGTGGCATGAGCGAGACCAGCGTAATGTAGAGCGCACCAAACAACGTCAGACGCGTCATGACCTTGTCGATATAACGCGACGTCTGTTCACCGGGCCGAATGCCGGGCAGAAACGCCCCTGATTTCTTCAGGTTATCAGCTACATCCTTCGGGTTGAAAACCAGAGCGGTGTAGAAAAAGCAGAAGAAAACAACGGCAGTTGCAAACAGCAGGATATACAGCGGCTGCCCCGGACCCAGCGCCTGGGAAATGGTTGACAGCCATCCCATGTTTTCGCCCTGCCCGAACCACTGACCCAGCGATGCCGGGAAAAGAAGAATGCTCGAGGCGAAGATGGGCGGGATGACGCCGGCCATGTTGACCTTCATCGGCAGGTAGCTGCTCTGACCGGCATACATCTTGTTGCCGACCTGACGGCGCGGATAGTTGACCGTGATCCGGCGCTGTCCACGCTCGATAAAGACAACAAAGGCAACCGTTGCAATACCCAGCACGCCAAGCGCCAGCAGCGGCAGTATATTCCAGGCACCATCATTGCGCGCCAGCTCGAAGGACTGACCGAGAGCGCTGGGTAGACCGGCCACGATACCGGCAAAGATAATCAGCGAAATGCCGTTGCCGATCCCCTTTTCGGTAATCTGCTCGCCCAGCCACATCAGGAATACGGCACCTGCCACAAACGTGGTGACCGCCGTAAAGTAGAAGCTGAAATCGGCGCTGTAAGCGACCCCGTTACTGACAAGCCCTACTGACATGCCGATCGCCTGGATCAGCGCCAGTAACACCGTGCCGTAGCGAGTGTACTGGCTGATCTTTCGACGGCCGGCCTCGCCTTCCTTCTTCAGCTGTTCTAGCTGCGGCGAAACCACGGTCAGAAGCTGCATGATAATTGATGCAGAGATATAGGGCATGATGCCCAGTGCAAAAATGCTCATGCGCTCCAGAGCGCCACCCGAAAACATGTTGAACATGCTCAGGATGGTGCCCTGGTTTTCTCTGAACAAGGCAGCGAGCTGGTCAGGATTGATACCGGGGACTGGAATGTGGGCACCGATACGGTAAACCACGATTGCGATAAAAACGAATCTCAGGCGAGCCCAGAGCTCGCCCAGACCGCTTTGATTGTTAGCCGGTACTTTTCCTGACTTGGCCATTTAGTCCTCTACCTTGCCACCGGCGGCTTCAATGGCAGCCCGTGCACCCTTGGTGACTTTCAGACCGCGTACGGTAACGGCGCGATCAAGGCTGCCGGACAGCACAACCTTGGCATGACGCGTCGCATTCTTCAGTACGTTGGCCTTTTTCAGGCTGGTCATGTCGACGATGTCACCCTCGACACGCGCCAGCTCATTGAGGCGAACCTCTTCGCTGACCAGCGACTTGGCAGACGTGAAGCCGAACTTGGGCAGACGACGCTGCAGCGGCATCTGACCGCCTTCAAAACCCGGCTTGATCGAACCACCGCTGCGCGAGGTCTGACCCTTGTGGCCACGGCCGCCGGTCTTGCCCAGACCGGAACCGATGCCGCGTCCGACACGCTTTTCTGCGTGCTTGGAACCCGGCGCCGGGCTCAGGCTATTGAGTTTCATGGTCATTACTGAGCTCCTTCAACGCGAACGAGGTAGTTGACCTTGTTGATCATGCCACGAACGGCCGGCGTGTCTTCGAGCTCAACCGTATGGTTGATGCGACGAAGACCCAGACCGCGCATGGTGGCCTTGTGTTTTTCAAGTACGCCGATCGTGCTGCGCACCTGAGTAACCCTGATTGTGGCGGACATGGCGCTTACCCCGTAATCGCTTCAACGGACAGGCCACGCTTTGCCGCAACGTCTTCGGGAGAGCGCATCGAAGCGAGTCCCTTGACGGTTGCGCGCACGACGTTGACCGGATTGGTCGAGCCATAGCACTTGGCCAGAACGTCATGTACACCTGCCAGTTCCAGCACCGAGCGCATCGCACCACCCGCGATGATGCCGGTACCTTCGGAAGCAGGCTGCATGAAGACCTTGGAAGCACCATGGTTGGCACGTACCGGGTACTGCAGCGTATGACCGCGCAGCTCGACCTTGATCATGTTGCGATGCGCCTGGTCCATCGCCTTCTGGATCGCAACAGGCACTTCACGTGCCTTGCCGCGACCGAAGCCGATACGACCATTGCCATCACCTACGACGGTCAGAGCGGTGAAACCGAAAATACGGCCGCCCTTGACCACTTTGGCAACACGGTTGATCTGAACAAGCTTTTCCTGCAGATCGCCGTTGCCCCTCTGTTCATTATTCGCCATCGTAGAACCCTTTAGAATTGCAGGCCGCCTTCGCGCGCGGCATCAGCGAGGGCCTTGACCCGACCATGGTACCTGAACCCGGAACGGTCAAAGGCAACTTGAGTAATTCCCGCTTCCCTTGCACGCTCGGCCAGCAGTGTACCAACGCGAGCAGCAGCATCGGTATTGCCGGTCGCATCTTCACGCAGCGACTTGTCGAGCGTGGAGGCGCTGGCCAGTACCTGACCACCGTCTGCGGAAATGATCTGAGCGTACATGTGACGCGGCGTGCGATTGACGCTCAGACGACTGATACCAAGTTCGCGGATCTTGGCGCGCGTGCGGCGGGCACGACGGAGACGAGCTTCTTTCTTCGCGTTCATAACCCTGCCTTATTTCTTCTTGGCTTCTTTACGAAGGATGCGTTCATCGCTGTAACGAACGCCCTTGCCCTTGTAGGGCTCCGGCGGACGGAACGCGCGAATCTCGGCAGCCACCTGACCAAGACGCTGCTTGTCAGCGCTCTTGAGAACGATCGTGGTGTTTTTGGGCGTTTCAACTACCACGCCTTCCGGCACCTCGTAATCGATCGGGTGAGAGAAACCAAGTGTCAGGTTGAGTACCTGGCCGTTGGCCTGAGCGCGATAACCGACACCGGTGATTTCCAGTGAACGGGTAAAGCCCTCGGAAACACCAACGACCATGTTGTTGACCAGGGCACGGGTAGTTCCGGCCATGGCCCAATTCTTGGCTGAAGCGCTGGGTTCGAACGTCAGCTGATCATCCTGCTGATCAACCACAACATCGTTGTGAACGTTCATTTCCAGCTGCCCCTGACCGCCCCGGACGGTCAGCCTGCCTTCCTCGAGCGTGACTTCCACACCGCTGGGCAGCTTAACCGGGTATTTTGCAATCCTGGACATCATAGACTCCTAGAATACGGTGCAGATGACTTCACCGCCGACGCCTGCCTGGCGCGCCGCACGATCGGTCATGACACCTCTGGATGTAGACATGATGGCCACACCCAGACCGTCTGCTACGCGCGGCAGTTCGTCCTTGCCCTTGTAGTTGCGAAGGGAAGGCTTCGAGGCACGCTGAATGTGCTCGATAACCGGCTTGCCTTCGAAATACTTGAGGGTAATCGTCAGGTCAACCTTGACGTCGCCTTCAGTGGAGAAGTCGGCAATGTAACCTTCTTCCTTCAAAACACGCGCGACTTCGACCTTGATCTTGGACGACGGCATGGTCACCGTCTCCTTGGTCGCCATCTGCGCATTACGGATACGAGTCAGCATATCCGCGAGTGTATCCTGCATGCTCATTGATAACGCTCCTGATGCGATTACCAGCTGGACTTGGTCAGGCCGGGGACATCGCCGCGCATGGCTGCTTCACGCAGCTTGTTGCGCCCAAGTCCGAACTTGTTGTAATAGCCGTGCGGACGGCCGGTGACGCGGCAGCGATTGCGCCGGCGAACCGGGCTCGAGTTGCGCGGCAGTTTCTGCAGCTGCAGCTGCGCATCAAAGCGCTCTTCATCCGAGCTATTGACGTTGTGAATGATTGCCTTGAGTTCGGCACGACGGGCTGCGTACTTGTCTACCAGCTCGGCGCGCTTGCGCTCGCGCTCAACCATGCTCTTCTTTGCCATGATTACACCTTTATTTCCGGAAGGGGAAGTTCAGCGCACTCAACAGTGCACGAGCTTCTTCGTCGGTGCCGGCAGACGTCGTGATGGTGATATCCAGTCCGCGAACACGATCAACCTTGTCGTATTCGATTTCGGGGAAGATGATCTGTTCACGCACACCCATCGAGTAGTTCCCGCGGCCATCAAAGGATTTCGCATTGAGACCACGGAAGTCACGAATACGGGGAATCGCAATGTTGACCAGTCGATCAAGGAAATCCCACATACGCTCACGGCGCAGGGTCACCTTGGTACCGATCGGCCAGCCCTCGCGCACCTTGAAACCCGCAACGGACTTGCGAGCCAGGGTCACGATCGGCTTCTGACCGGAAAGCTTTTCCAGATCAACCACGGCATTATCGATCAGCTTCTTGTCGCTGGTCGCATCACCGACGCCCATGTTCAGGGTCACCTTGGTGATCCGGGGCACCTGCATTACGTTGGCGTAGCCAAACTGCTCTGTGAGCCTGGCCATCACCTCGTCTTTATACTGCTGTTTCAAGTTCGCCATGTTGCCACCCGAATCGCGTTAGGCGTCGATCTGCTTTTGCGTCGACCTGAAGATACGGATCTTGGTACCGTCGTCATTCATCTGAAAGCCGACCCGATCCGCTTTGCCGGTCTCCGTATTGAAGATGGCAACGTTGGACCCGTGGATCGGAGCCTCACGCTCAACGATACCCCCCTGATTACCGGCCATCGGGTTGGGTTTGGTGTGACGCTTGATCATGTTCACACCCGAAACCACGTAGCGCCCGTCCTGCAGAACCCGCTTGACGGTGCCGCGCTTGCCCTTGTCCTTGCCGGCGATGACGACGACTTCATCATCACGTTTGATCTTGCGCATAATTCCGCCTCGCTCCTTACAGCACTTCGGGCGCCAGGGAGATAATCCGCATGAACTTCTCGTTACGAAGCTCGCGGGTTACCGGCCCGAAAATACGAGTGCCTACCGGCTGCTCGTTGGCGTTGTTCAACAAAACCGCCGCATTGCCATCGAAGCGGATAAGAGAACCATCCGGACGGCGGATCCCGCTGCGTGTGCGTACGACAACGGCCTTGAGCACCTGGCCCTTTTTGACACGGCCACGCGGAATCGCTTCCTTGACCGTTACCTTGATGATGTCACCAACACGGGCGTAACGGCGGTGAGAGCCACCCAGGACCTTGATGCACTGGATCCTGCGCGCCCCGCTGTTGTCGGCGACATCCAGCATTGTTTGCGTTTGAATCATCGGTTTTCTCCAAACCTTAACTGATGCACGGGTTCAGGCAATTGCCTTACCCTCTGGCCTGCTCGACGACTTCAACCAGAGTCCATGCCTTTTTCTTTGAAAGCGGCCGACACTCTTCGATGGAAACCAGATCGCCGATGTGGGCCTGATTGGTTTCGTCGTGCGCATGCAGTTTGGTGGAGCGCTTCATGTACTTTCCGTAGATCGGATGGCGCTCACGACGCTCGATCATGACAACGATCGATTTTTCCATCCGATCACTCACCACACGTCCGGTGAGCCTGCGTGCTTGATTTGCCTGTTCTTCGGCCATTTCAGTCCACCTTCTCGTTGAGCACAGTCTTCACGCGCGCGATGTCGCGGCGAACCTGTTTGAGCAGATGGTTCTGGCTCAACTGACCGGTAGCCTTCTGCATCCGCAGGTTGAATTGCTCGCGCAGCAGTTCGAACAGCTGCTCATTGAGCGCTTCGGTCGACTTGTCACGAAGTTCCTGAGCTTTCATTACATTACCGTCCGTTTCACAAAGGTAGTGGCAACGGGCATCTTCTGAGCCGCGAGGCTGAACGCTTCGCGCGCAAGCTCTTCCGATACGCCTTCAATCTCGTAGAGGACCTTGCCCGGCTGAATCTGAGCGACCCAGTATTCGACAGAGCCCTTGCCCTTACCCATACGGACTTCGAGCGGCTTCTCGGAGATCGGCTTGTCCGGGAACACGCGGATCCAGATCTTGCCGCCACGTTTGACATGGCGCGTGATAGCACGACGGCCGGCTTCAATCTGACGAGCAGTGATGCGACCGCGACCGGTCGCCTTGAGGCCGTACTCGCCGAAGCTCACGCTGCTACCGCGATGCGCCAGACCGCGATTGCGGCCCTTTTGCTGCTTGCGGAATTTGGTACGCTTGGGCTGTAACATCGACTATCCCCTTACTTGGAACCTTTCTTCTTGCCGGGAGCGGCAGTCTGCGAGCTGTTCTGCTTCGCACGGACTTCGTCGATCCCACCAAGAATTTCGCCCTTGAAGATCCACACCTTGACACCGATGACACCGTAAGTGGTGTGCGCCTCATACACCGAGTAATCGATATCGGCACGCAGGGTGTGAAGGGGAACACGGCCTTCGCGATACCATTCCGTGCGCGCGATTTCTGCACCGCCGAGACGACCGGAAAGCTGAATCCGGATGCCCTTGGCGCCCAGGCGCATGGCGTTCTGGACGGCCCGCTTCATGGCACGACGGAACATGACACGACGCTCGAGCTGACCGGCAACGTTCTGCGCTACCAGCGCAGCGTCGAGTTCCGGCTTGCGGACTTCCTCAATGTTGACGTGCACCGGCACGCCCATGAGGTTGGTCAGATCGCGACGCAGGCGCTCGACATCTTCACCCTTTTTGCCGATCACGATACCCGGACGAGCGGTATGGATGGTAATACGGGCGTTGTTGGCCGGACGCTCGATGTGAATCCTGCTGACAGAAGCACTTTTCAGGCGCTCGGACAGGAAACTGCGAACTTCGAGATCGTTGTTGAGCTTATCGGCATAAGCGCCGCGCTCGGCGTACCACACGGAGGTGTGATCCTTGACGATCCCGAGACGAATACCGATTGGATTGACTTTTTGACCCATCTGGTCGACTCCTACTTCTCGGCTACCTTGACGGTGATATGGCAGGTACGCTTGTTGATGCGATCTGCACGGCCCTTGGCACGCGGCAGAATACGCTTGAGCGTCATGCCCTCATCGACACAGATGGTCGAGACGCGAAGCTCGTCGATGTCCATGCCGTTATTTTCTTCCGCGTTGGCGATAGCAGATTGCAGTACCTTTCTCACCAGCACCGCCCCTTTCTTGGGCGAGAATGCCAGGATATTCAGCGCTTCTGCGACCGGCTTGCCCCGCACCTGATCTGCCACCAAACGTGCCTTCTGGGCGGACAGGCGAGCGCCGCGCAATTTAGCAGCTACTTCTTCCATTGTGGTCCTCTCCCTTACCGCTTGGCTTTCTTGTCAGCCGCGTGACCGCGATAGGTGCGGGTGGCAGCAAATTCGCCCAGCTTGTGGCCCACCATCTCTTCGGAGACATGAACCGGTACATGCTGGCGACCGTTATGGACAGCAATGGTGAGTCCTACCATGTTCGGCAGGATCATCGAGCGACGCGACCAGGTCTTGATCGGTTTGCGGTCGCTCTTTTCCACAGCCGCCTCAACCTTCTTCAAAAGATGAAGGTCAATGAAGGGACCTTTCTTAAGTGAACGTGGCACAGCCGTTACCCCTTAAATACTGATGTTTGGCCTTGCGGCACCGTTTATCTGGCTTTGCGACGACGCACGATAAGCTTGTCGGTACGCTTGTTCTTGCGCGTCTTGTGACCCTTGGTCGGAATACCCCAGGGGGTTACCGGATGACGGCCACCACTGGTACGACCTTCACCACCACCGTGCGGGTGATCCACCGGGTTCATCGCAACGCCGCGAACTGTCGGGCGTACGCCTCTCCAGCGCTTGGCACCGGCCTTGCCGAGCTGCCCGAGGCTGTGCTCGGAGTTGCCGACCTCGCCCAGCGTGGCGCGGCATTCCGCCAGGATGCGACGCATTTCACCGCTGCGCAGGCGCACGGTGGCATAGTTGCCTTCACGTGCTACCAGCTGAGCACTGGTACCGGCGCTGCGTACAAGCTGGGCACCCTTGCCGGGCTTGAGCTCGATGCAGTGAATGGTCGAACCCACCGGCACATTGCGCAGCGGCAGAGCGTTGCCCTGACGAATCGGGGCATTGACACCCGATTCCAGGCGATCGCCTTCTGCAACACCCTTGGGGGCAATGATGTAACGGCGTTCACCGTCCATGTACTTCAGCAGTGCGATGTGGGCACTGCGATTCGGATCGTACTCGAGACGCTCGACGATGGCGGGTACGCCATCCTTGTTGCGCTTGAAGTCCACCAGACGATAGTGCTGGCGATTGCCACCACCCACGTGCCGGGTAGTGATACGACCGTAATTGTTGCGTCCACCCGAGTGCGACTGTGCTTCGGTCAGTGCCGCGTACGGACGACCCTTGTACAGCCCTTCGGTAACGACCTTCACCTTGTGGCGACGGCCGGCGGACGTTGGTTTTGTCTTGACTACTGCCATGATCCGTTCTCCTGCCTCACTCGGCGCCGGTGAAGTCTTCGAGCGTTTCGCCCGCAGCCAGGGTGACGTAGGCCTTGCGATAGCCGCTGCGATGACCTTCACCGCGGGCGTTGCGCTTGACCTTGCCCTTCATGTTCAGGACCTGGACGCTGTCGACCTTCTTTTCAAAAAGCGCTTCTACGGCTTTCTTGATTTCGGGCTTGGTAGCATCACTGGCGACCTTGAAGACGTACTGGTTACGCTCTGCAGCGTAAGCCGCCTTTTCGGTCATGTGCGGACCAAGCAGCACCTGGAATACGCGTTCCTGATTCATGCCAGCTTCTCCTCGAACTTGCGGAGGGCGGGTACGGTCATCAGCACCTTGTCGTAGGCAATCAGGCTGACAGGATCCGCGCTCGACGCTTCGATCACGTCCACATTGGGGATGTTGCGAGCGGCCAGATAAAGATTCTGATCCAGCTCATCAGTCACGATCAGCACCCTTTCCAGACCGAGCTCGGAAAGACGACCGACCAGCTGTTTTGTCTTCGGGCTGTCTACCGTGAAGGCATCAACGGCGACAAGACGCTCCTGACGCACGAGCTCCGAAAGGATGGAGCGCATGGCAGCGCGATACATCTTGCGGTTGACCTTCTGGGAGTGATCCTGCGGACGCGCCGCAAAGGTCACGCCGCCGGTACGCCAGATCGGCGAACGGATGGTACCGGCACGAGCACGACCGGTGCCCTTCTGACGCCACGGCTTCTTGCCGCCACCGCGAACTTCAGAACGGTTTTTCTGTGCACGAGTACCCTGGCGCGCACCTGCCATGTAGGCAGTCACGACCTGGTGTACCAGCGCCTCGTTGAATTCCTTGCCAAAGGTCTCGTCGGAAATCTCGACGGCTCCGGCTCCTGCACCTGCAAGATTGAGATTCATCGTTACCTACCCCTCAGCGAGCTTTGACAGCGGTGCGCACGATCACATCGCTACCGGCAGCGCCGGGAACGGCACCCTTGACCAGCAGCAGATTGCGTTCGGCGTCAACACGGACGATTTCAAGGCTCTGAACGGTGACACGCTCGTTACCCATCTGACCGGCCATCTTCTTGCCCTTGAAGACGCGACCCGGCGTCTGGCACTGGCCGATGGAACCCGGAGCGCGATGCGCCAGGGAGTTACCGTGGGTGTTGTCCTGCGTGCGGAAGTTCCAGCGCTTTACTGAGCCCTGGAAGCCCTTGCCCTTGGACGTACCAGTGACGTCAATGAGCTGGCCTGCTTCGAAGAGGGATACGGTGAGCTCGCTTCCAGCCTGCGGATCTTCCTCGCCTTCGGCAAGACGAAACTCCGCCAGGAAACGACCGGCCTCGACACCTGCACTGGCATATTGCCCGGCGATTGCCCTGGTGAGGTGCTTGGCCTTGCGCGAGCCTGCGGTTACCTGAACGGCACGGTAGCCATCGGACTCGAGAGTCTTGATGCGCGTGACGCGGTTGGGCTCGACTTCAATAACGGTTACCGGCACGGATGCGCCGTCTTCGGTGAAGATGCGGGTCATGCCGCTCTTCTTACCGACCAAACCGATAGACATGTTCAGTCTCCTTTAGTGTACGGGGCTATCACCCGCTATGGCTGCCCTTTCCAGAGCATTCCACTAGCACATTGTGTGACGCCATCACGGCGTGAGCGGCTGGACCAGGTCCCTGAATGCCGCGTAAGTGACTAGTGTTGGGTTAATCAACCTTGATCTGGACGTCTACACCAGCTGCCAGATCAAGCTTCATCAGGGCATCAACCGTTTTCTCGGTCGGCTCAACGATATCCAGCACACGCTTGTGGGTACGGATCTCATACTGATCGCGCGCGTCCTTGTTGACGTGCGGTGAAATCAGGATGGTATAGCGCTCGCGCTTGGTCGGCAGCGGAATCGGACCGCGAACCTGCGCGCCGGTGCGCTTGGCAGTATCCACAATTTCCTGTGCAGACTGATCGATGAGACGATGATCAAAGGCTTTCAAGCGAATGCGAATTTTCTGGTTCTGCATTACCCGGGACTCCAGGGAAATTCAAGACGATGTCGGACGCCGATGGGCGCCTGACCGCCTACGCACGTCTCAAAAGGATGCGCATTATAGGCAGGCACTCGCTCAGAGTCAAACATGCATATGACAAAGGGGCCTCCGGACGGAGGCCCCTTTAGATTTCGAGCAATGGAATCACTCGACGATCTTGGCGACAACACCGGCGCCAACGGTACGACCGCCTTCGCGAATGGCGAAGCGCAGACCGTCTTCCATGGCGATCGGGGCAATCAGGGTAACAACCATCTTGACGTTGTCGCCCGGCATGACCATCTCGACACCTTCCGGCAGTTCACAGGTACCGGTAACGTCGGTAGTACGGAAGTAGAACTGCGGACGGTAGCCCTTGAAGAACGGCGTGTGACGACCGCCCTCTTCCTTGGACAGGATGTAGACTTCGGACTCGAACTTGGTGTGCGGCTTGATGCTGCCCGGCTTGGCCAGAACCTGACCACGCTCGACATCATCACGCTTGGTGCCACGCAGCAGCGCACCAACGTTTTCACCGGCACGACCTTCGTCGAGCAGCTTGCGGAACATCTCGACACCGGTAACGGTGGTCTTGACGGTGTCCTTGAGGCCGATGATCTCGACTTCTTCACCTGTCTTGACGATACCGCGCTCAACACGACCGGTGACAACGGTACCACGACCGGAGATGGAGAAGACGTCCTCGATCGGCATCAGGAACGGCTGATCGATGGCACGCTGCGGCTCGGGGATGAACTCGTCCATGGCGCGAACAAGGTTGGCAACAGCGGTGGTGCCCATGCCGTTGTCGTCCTTGCCGTCCAGCGCCATCAGGGCGGAACCGATGATGATGGGCGTGTCATCGCCCGGGAAGTCGTACTCGGACAGGAGTTCACGAACTTCCATTTCGACCAGCTCGAGCAGCTCTTCGTCATCGACCATGTCCGCCTTGTTCAGGAAGACAACGATGAACGGAACGCCAACCTGACGAGACAGCAGGATGTGCTCACGAGTCTGCGGCATCGGGCCGTCGGCTGCGGAACAGACCAGGATGGCACCGTCCATCTGGGCGGCACCGGTGATCATGTTCTTGACATAGTCAGCGTGCCCGGGGCAGTCAACGTGCGCGTAGTGACGGACTTCGGACTGGTACTCAACGTGGGCCGTCGAGATCGTGATACCACGCTCGCGCTCCTCGGGAGCGTTGTCGATGGTATCGAAGGCACGCCAGTCACCACCGAATACCTCGGCGGAAACACGTGTCAGGGCTGCAGTCAGCGTAGTCTTGCCATGGTCAACGTGACCGATGGTGCCTACGTTTACGTGCGTCTTGGAACGTTCAAATTTTTCCTTGGCCACTGCTATAACCTCTTTGTCAGCTAACGGTTATCATTTCTGGTTGATGACGGCTTCGACGATGCTGGACGGTGCCTCATCGTACTTCGCAAACTCCATGGAGTAGCTTGCGCGGCCCTGGGTCTGAGAACGCAGATCGGTCGCGTAACCGAACATCTCACCCAGTGGCACAATGGCGCGGATGACCTGGCCTGCGCTGGTGTCATCCATGCCCTGAACAAGACCACGCCGACGGTTGAGGTCGCCCATGACGTCACCCATGAATTCTTCCGGGGTGACCACTTCAACACTCATCATCGGCTCGAGCAATACTGCTCCGGCCTTGCGTGCGCCCTCCTTGATCGCCATCGAAGAGGCAACCTTGAAGGCATTCTCATTGGAGTCAACGTCGTGATAGGAACCATCAAACAGCGTGACCTTGACGTTGATCATCGGGTAACCGGCGATGACACCGTTCTGCAGCTGCTCAAAGGCACCCTTTTCGACGGCCGGCACGTACTCCTTGGGAACCACACCGCCCACGATTTCGGAGTTGAACTTGAAGGTCAGCTCCGGGTCATCGCCGCGATCGGCATCCGTCATGGGTTCGATACGCAGATAGACGTGACCGAACTGGCCGCGACCGCCCGACTGGCGTACGAACTTGCCTTCCTGCTCGACACCGGACTTGATCGTCTCGCGATAAGCCACCTGCGGCTTGCCGATGTTGGCCTCGACCTTGAATTCGCGACGCAGGCGGTCCACAAGAATGTCCAGGTGAAGCTCGCCCATACCGGAGATAATGGTCTGCCCGGTCTCTTCATCGGTCTTGACGCGGAAGGACGGATCCTCCTGAGCCAGTTTGCCCAGTGCAGTCCCCATCTTCTCCTGGTCGGCCTTGGACTTGGGCTCTACCGCAACCGAAATAACCGGTTCGGGGAACTCCATGCGCTCCAGCACGATCTTGGAGTTGGGATCACAGAGCGTGTCACCGGTGGTCACGTCCTTGAGCCCGACACAGGCGGCAATGTCGCCGGCGTAGACCTGCTTGATTTCCTGACGGCTGTTGGAGTGCATCTGAACGATACGACCAACACGCTCGCGCTTGTCCTTCACCGAGTTATAGATCTGGTCGCCCGAATTGAGGACGCCTGAATACACGCGGATAAAGGTCAACGTGCCGACAAAGGGGTCGGTCGCGATCTTGAATGCCAGCGAGGAGAACGGCGCACTGTCATCGGCTTCACGGGTCTCGATGGTACCTGCAGCGTCATCGAGCTCACCCTCGATCGCCTTGACCTCGGTCGGCGACGGCAGGTACTCGATGACCGCGTCCAGCATGGCCTGCACGCCCTTGTTCTTGAACGCAGAGCCGCAGGTGACCAGCACGATCTCGTTGTCCAGCGTACGACGACGCAGACCGGCCTTGATCTCTTCGATGGAAAGATCGCCCTCTTCGAGATACTTTTCCATCAATTCTTCAGAGGCTTCGGCGGCGGCTTCGAGCATGTGCTCGCGCCATTCCTGAGCGGTCTGCTGAAGCTCGTCGGGAATGTCGACCAGGTCATAGGTCATGCCCCTGTCGGCTTCATTCCAGGCGATGCCCTTCATCTGCAGCAGATCGATAACGCCCTTGAAGTTATCTTCCGCTCCCCAGTTGATCTGGATGGGAACGGCATTGGCGTTCAGACGCTTGCGCATCTGCTCGACGACCATGAAGTAGTCGGCGCCCACGCGGTCCATCTTGTTGACGAACACCATGCGGGGAACTTCATACCGGTTGGCCTGACGCCAGACGGTTTCGGTCTGCGGCTGCACACCGGAGCTGCCGCACAGCACGACGATCGCACCATCAAGAACACGCAGGGAACGCTCGACCTCGATGGTGAAGTCAACGTGCCCCGGGGTGTCGATGATGTTGATGCGGTGCTCATCGAACTGCTGATTCATGCCGCGCCAGAAGCAGGTCGTTGCAGCGGAGGTGATGGTGATACCACGCTCCTGCTCCTGCTCCATCCAGTCCATGACGGCAGCGCCTTCATGAACTTCCCCGATCTTGTGGGAAAGGCCCGTATAAAAGAGCACGCGCTCGGTCGTCGTTGTCTTGCCGGCATCAACGTGGGCGCAGATACCGATATTGCGGTAGCGCTTGAGAGGAGTCTTGCGTGCCACGATAGCGTATCCTGTAGTTGGAAGCGCCTTCGCTGGAAGGCGTTTCTATTAGAAGCGGTAGTGAGAGAAAGCCTTGTTGGCTTCTGCCATACGGTGGACGTCTTCACGCTTCTTGACAGCAGCACCCTTGCCTTCGGCAGCATCCATCATCTCACCGGCCAGCCGTTGCACCATGGTCTTTTCACCACGATTGCGTGCGGCATCTACCATCCAGCGCATGGCCAGTGCCTGACGACGAGAGGGACGGACTTCAACGGGCACCTGATAGGTAGCACCGCCAACACGACGTGATTTGACCTCGACCATAGGCTGGATGGCTTCCAGAGCCTTGTCGAAGATGCCCAGCGGCTCATCATTGGAGCGTTCGGCGACGCGATCCAGCGCACCGTAGACGATGCGCTCGGCCGCGGACTTCTTGCCGCTGATCATCAGATGGTTCATGAACTTGGCCAGGCGCTCGCTTCCGAACTTGGGATCCGGCAGGATTTCGCGCTTCGCCGCAATACGTCTTCTAGGCATGATAAGCCCTCAGTCAGAAGAGTCTTTCAGGTAAACCCGGGACCAAACACCTTCAGGGTGCGCTGCCCGGCCTTACTCTTATCAGACCGTGTAAATTGTGTCGGTACCGATCAGGACTTCGGCTTCTTGGTACCGTACTTCGAACGTGCCTGCCGACGGTTCTGAACACCCGAGGTATCCAGCGCACCGCGTACCGTGTGATAGCGCACACCCGGAAGGTCCTTGACTCGGCCGCCGCGGATCAGAACCACGGAGTGTTCCTGAAGGTTATGGCCTTCACCGCCGATATACGAAGACACTTCGTAACCGTTGGTCAGGCGAACACGACAGACCTTACGAAGCGCCGAGTTCGGCTTCTTCGGCGTTGTTGTATAAACGCGCGTGCAGACACCGCGGCGCTGCGGGCAGGCCTGAAGCGCGGGGACGTCGCTTTTGGCCTGCTGGCGCTTGCGGGGCTTGCGCACCAGCTGATTAATCGTTGCCATAAAAGGCTCGCTCCAATGATGATGATACAAAACAGCAGGGACAGGACGCACCTGCCCCTACTGTTAAAGGCTGCGAATTCTAAGGGTTCGCCTGCAAGAGCGTCAAGTCCTGCGCCTCGTGGCGCAGAACCCTTCGTCCCTTAAAGATCGTCGTCAGCATCCAGCGCGGTCAGATGCTCGCCCAGCTGCTGTTCGACATCGTAGGCCGAAGGATGCGGATCGTGCGCGGCACCCTCCTTCCTGCGACGACGTTCGGCATGGTGGGTCAGGCCGGTTCCTGCCGGGATAAGGCGACCAACGACCACGTTTTCCTTCAAACCGCGCAGATAATCGCGCTTGCCGGTCACGGCTGCTTCGGTCAGCACTCGCGTGGTCTCCTGGAAGGAGGCGGCCGAAATAAAGGACTCGGTAGCCAGCGACGCCTTGGTAATGCCCAGCAGAACACGGTCGTATTTGGCCGGGAACTTCTCCTGCTCCTGCAGTCGTGCATTCTCGGCCAGAACGCGGACCAGCTCCACCTGATCACCCGGAATCAGCGTGCTGTCACCGGCATCGATGATCTCTACCTTGCGCAGCATCTGACGCACGATGACCTCAATGTGCTTGTCGTTGATGCCGACGCCCTGCAGTCGATAGACGTCCTGGATCTCAGCCGTGATGTACTTGGCCAGCTCGCTGACCCCCAGCAGACGCAGGATGTCATGCGGATTGCTCGGGCCATCGGAGATGACCTCACCGCGCTCGACGGTTTCACCCTCGAAGACACCGATCTGACGCCACTTGGGAATCAGCATTTCGATCGGATCGCCATCGTCCGGCGTAATCATCAGGCGACGCTTGCCCTTGGTTTCCTTGCCAAAGGTAATGGTACCCGTGGCTTCAGCCAGCACCGCGGCTTCCTTGGGCTTGCGCGCCTCGAACAGGTCGGCGACACGCGGCAGACCACCGGTGATGTCCTTGTTGCCGGACGCTTCTACCGGAATACGGGCGACTACCTCACCGATGCCGATTGCCGAGCCGTCATCGACGGAGACCACCGCATTACCCGGCAGCATGTACTGTACCGGCGTATTGGAGCCCGGCAGGGAGACCGCTTCGCCACGCTCGTCCTGCAGCATGATCATCGGGCGCTTGTCGCGGCCCGAGGTCGGACGGTTACCCGACTCGATCACCTCGATGGAGGACAGACCGGTCATCTCATCAACACTTCTGTTGATGGTGACGTTCTCTTCCATGTCGGTGAACTGAACGCGACCTTCCACTTCCGAGACGATCGGATGGGTGTGGGGATCCCACTTGGCCACGACCTGACCCGACTCGACAAAATCACCGTCCTTGATGGACAGCTCGGCCCCGTAGGGCAGCTTGTAGTACTCACGCTCGCGGCCATGCTCATCGGCCACGGCCAGAGCACTCGAACGCGAGACCACCACCAGCTTGCCGTCGCTGCGCTCAACATGCTTCATGTTGTGCAGACGTACCTTGCCGCCGTGCTTGACCTGGACACTGTCCACGGCCGAGGCACGCGAGGCCGCACCACCGATGTGGAAGGTACGCATGGTCAGCTGGGTACCCGGCTCACCGATCGACTGTGCCGCGATGACACCCACCGACTCACCGACATTGACCACATGGCCGCGGGCCAGATCACGGCCGTAGCAGGAGGAGCAGACGCCGTGCGCGGTTTCACAGGTGATGGTCGAGCGAACCACAATCTCATCGACACCCATGGTATCGAGACGGTTGCACCAGGCTTCATCCAGCAGGGTATTGCGCGGAATCAGCACTTCCTGTGTTTCCGGATCCACTACATCACGTGCTACCACACGACCCAGCACACGCTCGGCCAGCGACACGATGATGTCGCCACCCTCGATGACCGGATGCAGGGTCAGGCCCTCTTCCGTGTCACAGTCGGCCTCGGTCACGACCACGTCCTGAGCCACATCGACCAGACGACGCGTGAGATAACCGGAGTTGGCCGTCTTCAGTGCCGTATCCGCCAGACCCTTACGGGCGCCGTGCGTCGAGATGAAGTACTGCAGTACGTTCAAGCCTTCACGGAAGTTGGCCGTGATCGGCGTCTCGATGATCGAGCCATCCGGCTTGGCCATCAGGCCACGCATACCGGCCAGCTGACGGATCTGGGCGGCGCTACCACGCGCACCGGAATCCGCCATGATGAAGACGCTGTTGAACGATTCCTGCTCGACCTCGTTGCCCTCGCGATCGGTCACCATCTCCTTGGAGATGCCGGTCATCATGGCGCGGGCCACCTTGTCATTGGCCTTGGACCAGATGTCGATGACCTTGTTGTACTTCTCGCCGGCCGTCACGAGACCCGAGGAGAACTGGTCCTCGATCTCCTTGACCTCCTCCTCGGCCGACTCGATGATCTCCTTTTTGGAGTCGGGGATCACGAAGTCGTTGACACCGATGGACGCCCCGGACCAGGTCGCCAGGCGGAAGCCGGTATACATCAGCTGGTCAGCAAAGATGACCGTTTCCTTCAGCCCGACCAGCCGGTAGCCGGCGTTGATCAGCTGGGAGATCGCCTTCTTCTTCATCGGGCGATCCACCATATCGAACGGCATGCCGCGCGGTATGATGCGGAACAGCAGTGCACGACCGACCGTGGTGTCCTTGACCGACACCTGCTCGACAAGTTCGCCACTCTCTTCATCGCGCGACCATTCGCTCAGACGCACCCGGATGCGGGCGTGCAGGGCCACGCTCTGGGTACCAAAGGCACGCTCGACCTCATTGAGATCCGAGAAGGCCATGCCCTCGCCCTTCGCACCGATGCGCTCGCGGGTCATGTAGTAAAGACCCAGCACGACATCCTGCGACGGCACGATGATAGGATCACCGTTGGCCGGAGACAGTACGTTGTTGGTCGACATCATCAGCGCACGCGCTTCGAGCTGGGACTCCAGCGTCAGCGGTACGTGCACGGCCATCTGGTCACCGTCAAAGTCGGCGTTGTAGGCCGCACAGACCAGCGGGTGCAGCTGAATGGCCTTGCCCTCGATCAGCATCGGCTCAAAGGCCTGGATGCCCAGACGGTGCAGCGTCGGTGCGCGGTTAAGCAGTACCGGATGCTCGCGGATGACGTCGGCAAGAATGTCCCATACCTCGGGCATTTCGCGTTCGACCATCTTCTTGGCCGCCTTGATGGTCGAGGCCTGGCCGCTCCCCTGCAGCTTCGAATAGATGAACGGCTTGAACAGCTCGAGCGCCATCTTCTTGGGCAGACCGCACTGGTGCAGACGCAGCGTCGGCCCCACGGTAATGACCGAGCGACCGGAGTAGTCGACACGCTTGCCCAGCAGGTTCTGACGGAAGCGCCCCTGCTTGCCCTTGATCATGTCGGCCAGCGACTTCAACGGACGCTTGTTGGAGCCCGTAATGGCGCGACCGCGACGGCCGTTGTCCAGCAGGGCATCCACCGACTCCTGCAGCATGCGCTTTTCGTTGCGCACGATGATATCCGGGGCCGACAGGTCCAGCAGACGCTTGAGACGGTTGTTACGGTTGATCACACGACGATAGAGGTCGTTGAGATCGGAAGTGGCAAAACGGCCGCCATCCAGCGGTACCAGCGGCCGCAGATCCGGCGGCAGTACCGGCAGCACTTCCATGACCATCCAGCCCGGATGATTGCCCGAGCGATAGAAGGCTTCCAGCAGCTTGAGGCGCTTGGAGAGCTTCTTGATCTTGGTATCCGAATTGGTCTGGGGGATCTCTTCACGCAGACGCTCGATCTCTTCACCCAGATCGATATCGGACAGCAGGGCCTGAACGGCTTCGGCACCCATGCGGGCATCAAAGTCGTCACCGAACTCTTCGAGGGCTTCGAAATACTGCTCGTCGTTGAGCAGCTGACCGCGCTCCAGCGTGGTCATGCCCGGGTCGATGACCACAAAGGATTCGAAATAGAGCACACGCTCGATATCACGCAGGGTCATGTCCAGCAGCAGACCGATGCGCGACGGCAGTGACTTCAGAAACCAGATGTGGGCGACCGGCGAGGCCAGCTCGATGTGACCCATCCGCTCGCGGCGTACGGAGGCCTTGGTGACCTCAACGCCACACTTTTCGCAGATAATGCCGCGGTGCTTCATGCGCTTGTACTTGCCGCACAGGCACTCGTAATCCTTTACCGGACCAAAAATCTTGGCACAGAACAGGCCATCGCGTTCCGGCTTGAACGTTCGATAGTTAATGGTCTCGGGCTTTTTGACCTCGCCAAACGACCAGCTGCGGATCATGTCCGGAGAAGCAAGCGAGATCCGAATGGCATCAAATTCTTCGGACTGCGCCTGCGATTTAAGAACTTTGACCAGATCTTTCATGGGGTCGGCTCCGTTGCGGAGTTGTCATGAGCGGGGCCCGATTCATCAGGACCCCGCGGACCTTCATAGGGTAAAGGTGGCGCTTAGCCTTCCAGCTCGATGTCGATACCCAGCGAGCGGATTTCCTTGACCAGTACGTTGAAGGATTCAGGCATACCTGCCTGCATGCTGTGATCACCGTCGACGATGCTCTTGTACATCTTGGTACGACCTTCCACGTCGTCGGACTTGACCGTCAGCATCTCCTGCAGCGTATAGGCCGCGCCATAGGCTTCGAGTGCCCAGACTTCCATCTCGCCGAAGCGCTGGCCGCCGAACTGCGCCTTGCCGCCCAGCGGCTGCTGGGTAACCAGCGAGTACGAGCCGGTCGAGCGGGCGTGCATCTTGTCATCCACCAGGTGGTTGAGCTTGAGCATGTACATGTAGCCTACGGTGACCGGGCGATCGAACTTCTCACCGGTACGCCCGTCGTAGAGATCCATCTGACCGGATTCCGGCAGATCCGCCAGGCTCAACAGCCCCTTGATCTCCTGCTCGCGAGCACCGTCAAAGACCGGCGTGGCGATCGGTACACCGCCCGACAGGTTTTTGGCCAGTGCCAGTACTTCCTCGTCGCTCAGCTCATCAAGGTTTTCCTGACGACCACCGCTGGTGTTGTAGACCTTGTGGAGGTACTCGCGGATCTCGGCAAGCTGCTGGCCTCGTGCATCATGCAGCATGCGATCGAGCTTGCGACCCAGACCGTGTGCCGCCATGCCGAGGTGCGTCTCTAGAATCTGACCGACGTTCATTCGCGACGGAACGCCCAGCGGGTTGAGCACGAGATCAACCGGCGTGCCTTCATTGTCAAACGGCATGTCCTCGACGGGCATGATGGCTGAGATAACACCCTTGTTACCGTGGCGGCCGGCCATCTTGTCACCGGGCTGGATGCGACGCTTCACGGCCAGATAGACCTTGACGATCTTCAGGACACCCGGCGCGAGATCATCGCCCTGGGTCAGCTTGCGCTTTTTGTCCTCGAAACGCTCTTCCATCTCCTTGCGACGGGTCTCGAGCTGCTCGTCGGCCTGGTGCAGAAGTTCGTTGAGACCGTCATCCTGCAGGCGCAGCTTCGACCACTGGGCACGCGGCAGCTCTTCGAGATACTCGTCGGTCAGAACATCGCCCTTGGAGAGGCGCGGACCGCCGTTGACCGGCTGGCCGGACAGGGCACGCTGCAGACGCTCGTAGGTCGCGTTTTCGGCGATACGATAGGTTTCCTGCAGATCCTTGCGGACTTCATCCAGCTGCTGCTGTTCGATGGAGAGCGCACGGGCATCCTTGTCCACACCGTCGCGAGTAAAGACCTGAACGTCGATGACCGTACCGCGCATACCGGTGGCGGCGCGCAGGGACGTATCCTTCACATCAGAGGCCTTTTCGCCGAAGATGGCACGCAGCAGTTTCTCTTCCGGCGTCAGCTGGGTTTCGCCCTTTGGCGTCACCTTGCCGACCAGAATATCGCCCGGATTGATTTCGGCACCGATGTAGACCACGCCGGACTCATCCAGCTTGCCCAGCGCTGCCTCACCCACGTTGGGAATATCCGAGGTAATCTCTTCGGCGCCCAGCTTGGTATCGCGCGACACACAGGTCAGCTCCTGGATATGGATCGTGGTAAAGCGATCCTCCTCCACGACACGCTCCGAGATCAGCATCGAATCCTCGAAGTTGTAGCCGTTCCAGGGCATGAAGGCGATACGGATGTTCTGTCCCAGCGCCAGATCGCCGGTATCCACCGACGGCCCGTCTGCCAGGATGTCGCCGATGGCCACCCGATCCCCCTGGTGTACGATCGGACGCTGGTTCTGACAGGTGTTCTGGTTCGAGCGTACGTATTTGGTCAGGTTGTAGATGTCAACGCCGGCTTCGCCACCGATGATTTCATCTTCGTTGACCCGGATAACGATGCGCTTGGCATCCACGGAATCAACCACACCACCACGGCGGGCCACGGCGCAGACACCCGAATCGCGCGCCACGAAGCGCTCCATGCCGGTGCCGACCAGCGGTTTGTCCGCCTTCAGGGTCGGTACCGCCTGACGCTGCATGTTCGACCCCATCAGGGCGCGGTTGGCGTCATCGTGCTCAAGGAACGGAATCAGGGCCGCAGCCACCGAGACGACCTGACGCGGCGACACATCCATCAGGGTCACCTTGTCGGGCGCCATGAAGGTGGTCTCGCCGCGGTGACGGACCTGCACCAGGTCATCGATCAGCTGACCGTTCTCATCCACCGTGGCGGAGGCCTGGGCGATGATGAAATCACCCTCCTCGATCGCCGACAGATGCACGACCTCATCGGTGACCTGACGATTTTCCACCTTGCGGTAGGGCGTCTCGAGGAAACCGTAGTGGTTGGTATGACTGTAGGTGGCCAGCGAGTTGATCAGACCGATGTTCGGGCCTTCCGGCGTTTCGATCGGGCACAGACGACCATAGTGCGTGGCGTGAACGTCACGCACTTCAAAGCCGGCACGCTCGCGGGTCAGACCGCCCGGCCCGAGCGCGGACACACGACGCTTGTGCGTGACCTCGGACAGCGGGTTGTTCTGGTCCATGAACTGGGACAGCTGTGAAGAACCGAAGAACTCCTTGACCGCCGCCGCAACCGGCTTGGCATTGATCAGATCCTGCGGCATCAGGCCTTCGCTTTCCGCCATGGACAGGCGTTCCTTGACTGCGCGCTCGACACGCACCAGCCCCACACGGAACTGGTTTTCGGCCATCTCGCCGACACTACGGATGCGGCGGTTGCCCAGGTGGTCGATATCGTCAACGTCGCCAAAGCCGTTACGGATATTGATGAGCTCCCGGAGCACATCAATGATGTCGTCATGGGTCAGAACACCCGGGCCTTCGTCGCTGTCGCGACGCAGACGGCGGTTGAACTTCATGCGGCCCACGCCGGACAGGTCATAGCGGTCTTCGCTGAAAAACAGGTTGTTGAACAGCGATTCGGCCGCTTCCTTGGTGGGCGGCTCGCCCGGACGCATCATGCGATAGATTTCGACCAGCGCTTCCAGCTGCGACCCGGTGGAATCAACACGCAGGGTGTCGGAAATGAACGACCCGGTATCGAGGTCGTTGGTATACAGCGTCTCGATGGTGGTAATACCGGCCTGACCCAGCTTTTCGAGCAGTTCGAGAGTCAGCTCGGTGTTGCAGGCCACCAGCAGCTCGCCGGTATTGGGATCGACCTGATCCCTGGCCAGCGTCTTGCCCAGCAGGTACTCCATCGGCACATCGAGGCGATCGATGCCGGCCTTTTCAAGCTGACGGATGTGCTTCTGGGTAATACGGCGCCCTTCTTCGACAATGACGTTGCCGTCGTTGTCGGAAATATCAAAGCTTGCCGTATCACCGCGCAGACGCGCCGGTACCAGCTCGACGGAGAAACCGTTTCTCTCGACGTGGTAGACATCGGTATCAAAGAAATGCCCGAGAATATCTTCGGCACTGTAACCCAGCGCGCGCATGAGCACGGTGGCCGGCAGCTTGCGGCGACGGTCGATGCGCACGAAGACGTTGTCACGCGGATCGAATTCGAAATCCAGCCATGAGCCGCGATAGGGAATGACGCGTGCCGAATACAGCAGCTTGCCCGACGAGTGGCTCTTGCCCTTGTCGTGATCAAAGAACACACCCGGGCTGCGGTGGAGCTGAGAAACAATAACGCGTTCGGTACCGTTGACCACAAAGGTACCGTTTTCGGTCATCAGGGGGATTTCCCCCATGTAGACTTCCTGCTCCTTGATATCCTTGATCGCCTTGTTGGAAGACTCGCGATCGTAGATGATCAGGCGTACCTTGACGCGCAGGGGCGCTGAGTAGGTCACGCCCCGCAGCTGACACTCCTTGACGTCAAAGGCCGGCGTGCCGAAGCGGTAACTGACATACTCGAGTGCCGCGTTGCCCGAAAAGCTTTCGATCGGGAACACGGATTTGAAGGCGGCATGCAGACCAATATCATGGCGACCTTCAGGGGCACGATCCTGCTGCAGGAAGTCATAATAGGAATCAAGCTGGATGGCCAGCAGGTAGGGCACATCCATTACTTGGGGCAGTTTGCCGAAATCCTTGCGGATGCGTTTTTTCTCAGTGTATGAGTAAGCCATCTGTAATCCCCAGCTTGTTCACCATGAGTGACTGGCGTGATCGGTACACCAGCGGATTGGCTCCATCAGGCGCCAACGGCAAGCCCCCGGAAGAAGGCTCGCCGCTTGAAGTTTTCCGGATCGCCTTAGCGTACTGATGCTCTCTACGTGAGCACGCTAAGCCCATCCGGCAACAGAAAAAGGCCGGCGGCGGTCAGCTCATCTGACCGCCACCAGCCGTCATGCTATAACGCTTTCAGGCAGAACACTGATTACTTGAGTTCCACGGTAGCGCCAGCTTCTTCCAGCTGCTTCTTGGCTTCTTCAGCATCTTCCTTGGACATGCCTTCCTTCAGGGTCGCCGGAGCGCCGTCAACGGCACCCTTGGCTTCCTTGAGGCCAAGACCGGTGATTTCACGAACCACCTTGATGACGTTGACCTTCTTGTCACCCGGTGCTGTCAGGATCAGGTCAAATTCGGTCTGCTCTTCAGCCGCTTCGGCTTCACCGCCGCCGCCGGGGCCTGCGACAACAGCTGCTGCTGCGCTGACGCCGAACTTCTCTTCCATTGCTTCGATCAGTTCGACAACTTCCATGACGGACATTTCAGCAACAGCGTTGATGATGTCTTCTTTACTCAGTGCCATGATTGCATTCCTGTACTTTGCGGGGCAAATGTCTGCCCTGTGAAATTTTTCCGAACGACGTGCCGATCAGGCCGCTTCTTCTTCGCCCTGCTTCTGGTCGCGCAGCGCTGCCAGCGTGCGAACCAGTTTGCCGGCGGAAGCTTCCTTCATGACGGACATCAGCTTGGCGATGCCTTCGTCATAGGTTGGTATGCTCGCCAGACGATCGATGTTCTGTGCATCGATGTACTCGCCGTCGTAGGCCAGCGCCTTGACTTCAAACTTGGGCTGCTCACGAGCGAAATCCCTGAACAAGCGCGCACCGGCGCCCGGATGTTCAAGAGAAAACGCCAGCAGAGACGGACCAACAAAAGTCTCGTTCAGGCACTCCCAGGAAGTGCCCTGCAGGGCGCGACGCGCCAGCGTGTTACGCACAACGCGCAGCTGGACGCCATTTTCGCGGGCCTTTTTGCGCAGCGCCGTCATGGCGCCAACGTCAACGCCGCGAGAGTCGGCTACGACAACGGAGAGCGCCTGTCCGGCAGTTTCGCTGACCTCAGCGACAATTGCCTTCTTGTCTTCAAGACCCAGGGGCATATTTTCACTCCTCGTGTCGGCCATTCGGAAGAATGGCCATCGTGGTTACCATCTACTGATGACATACAGCAGAAGGGTTGATGGCGAGTTATCGATCGATAACCGGCGCCATCTGCGCAGGCCACTTACCCGGGGTAAGTGATTAAGCTGCCCGACGGGGCAACACCTGCGGTCTTTGACGGCGCCCCGCCCCACCACGGGCACGGGGACCGCAAAGCAATCGGTAGATGACGATCAATTCATGTAGGAATGATCGACGGTAAGACCAGGACCCATGGTCGTGGACAGGGAAACCTTCTTGAGGTAAACCCCCTTGGAAGTGCTGGGCTTGAGCTTTCTCAGGTCGTTGATCAGCGCTTCCAGGTTGCCACGCAGGGCTTCGGCCGTGAAATCGACCTTGCCGATGCCCGCATGAATAATGCCGTTCTTGTCGGTACGAAAGCGCACCTGACCGGCCTTGGCGTTCTTGACGGCAGTCGCCACATCCGGCGTTACGGTACCCACCTTCGGGTTGGGCATCAGACCGCGCGGCCCCAGAATCTGACCCAGCTGACCGACAACGCGCATGGCGTCCGGCGCAGCGATGACAACGTCAAAATCAAGGTTGCCCTTCTTGACGTCCTCGGCCAGCTCATCCATGCCGACAACTTCAGCGCCTGCTTCACGAGCCGCGTCAGCCGCCGCACCCTGAGCAAAGACCGCGACACGAACATCACGACCGGTGCCATTGGGCAGTACGGTAGCACCACGTACCACCTGATCCGATTTACGCGGATCAACACCCAGGTTGACAGCAACTTCCACACTTTCCTTGAACTTCACCGAGGAAATTTCGGACAGCAGTGCCGTGGCTTCATCAACGCTGTAAACGCGCGAGGTATCAACACGGTCGCGAATCAGCTTCATGCGTCTTGAAAGCTTGGCCATGATCAGAGACCCTCCACGTTCAGGCCCATGCTGCGTGCAGTACCAGCAATGGTGCGCAATGCAGCTTCAAGGTCGGCAGCCGTCAGATCAGGCTCCTTCGTGCGTGCGATCTCTTCGATCTGATCACGCGTTACCGTGCCGACCTTGTTCTTGTTCGGCTCGCCGGAACCGGACTTGATGCCTGCAGCCTTCTTGAGCAGCACCGGCGCCGGCGGCGTCTTGGTGACAAATGTAAAGCTGCGATCGGCATAAACCGTGATAACGACGGGTGTCGGAATACCGGCTTCCATATCCTGGGTTTCTGCGTTGAACGCCTTGCAGAACTCCATGATGTTGACGCCGTGCTGACCGAGTGCCGGACCGACCGGCGGACTGGGATTGGCCTTACCAGCTGCAACCTGCAGCTTGATATAAGCCTGAACTTTCTTGGCCATGATGAACTCCGATTGGGTAATAGCGCCTTGCGGCTCCCCTGACTATCGATGCAGCCCTGCTGCACCACCAGCTGCCCCTGATACTAGAGCTTCTCGACCTGCGAGAACTCCAGCTCCACGGGCGTAGAGCGCCCAAAGATCAGGACACTGACCTGCAGACGACTCTTTTCATAATTGACTTCTTCCACTACGCCATTGAAATCCGCGAAAGGACCATCGGCCACTCGAACGGTCTCACCGGCATCGAACATCGTTTTCGGACGCGGTTTTTCAGTACCGTCCTGCACGCGACGCAGGATGGCTTCTGCTTCGTTCGGCGTAATGGGAGCAGGCTTTTCTGGCGTCCCACCGATAAAGCCCATGACTCGAGGGGTCTCGTTGACGAGATGCCAGCTACGGTCATCCATCTCCATTTCGACCAGCACGTAACCGGGATAAAACTTGCGCTCGCTCTTGCGGCGCTTCCCATCGCGCATTTCAACGACTTCTTCAGTGGGCACCAGTATTTCGCCGAAATGATCTTCCATCTCATAAAGCTTCACGCGCTCGTTGAGCGAGCGCATGACCTGCTTTTCAAAACCGGAATAGGCGTGGACAACGTACCAGCGCTTAGTCATGCAAGCTCCTAACCAATAAGAGTCGACACCAGCCAACCGAAGAACATATCAATCAGCCAGAGCAACAGGCCCACAATGACGACTGCGCCCAGCACGATAGCGGTCGTTTGAAAGGTTTCCTGGCGGGTCGGCCAGACAACGCGCTGAATTTCCTTCTTGGCGTTTCTGGCAAGCGATGTCAGCTCACGTCCTCGACCGGTCGTCAATGCAATGCCCAGAGCGGCCACTACCAATACGACCACACCGATCACGCGATAGATCATCGGCTGATCGGCAAAATAGACATTGCCCGCTACCGCGACAGCAACAAGCACCACAGCAGCAGCCCACTTGAGCGCATCAAAACGGGTATCCTGCACTTCGGCGGTCTGTTTCATGGGGAAGAAAACTCCTCAGGAGTGCGGCAATCGATGTACACACAAAAGCTGCCAATCCGAGGAAGACTGGCAGGCCAGGAGGGACTCGAACCCCCAACCTGCGGTTTTGGAGACCGCTGCTCTGCCAATTGAGCCACTGGCCTGTAACATTGTCGTCGTGATCGCCTTTGCGAGCGGCGTGCACGATATCAAAACGCCCGACACACAACAACCCACACATCGGACTAAAAAGGGCGACCCTGTCGGCTCGCCCTGAATGGAGCTCATGGACGGATTTGAACCGTCGACCTCACCCTTACCAAGGGTGTGCTCTACCCCTGAGCTACATGAGCATAACCCTTTGCCACAACTGGAGCGGGCAGCGGGGATCGAACCCGCATCATCAGCTTGGAAGGCTGAGGTTCTACCATTGAACTATGCCCGCTTGCCCAATCTTTCGACCGACGGCGCGATCGAAAAAAAATCTTGGTGGAGGGAGGAGGATTCGAACCTCCGAAGCTTTCGCGGCAGATTTACAGTCTGCTCCCTTTGGCCACTCGGGAATCCCTCCAACTTGGCGGCAAATTATACCGGCATAGACAGGCTTGTCAAGCCCTGCTTCTTTTGCCGGAACGCCCTGTCTCTACAACGACATGGCCTGCCCCTGGAACGCGACGCATTCTGTCAGAGCAGCTGAGTGAAAGCAAGTGCCTGACGCAATTCATCTAGATCCGCCGGAGCCATCACATCAGGCATACCGGCCAGCCGTCCCTGCTTTTCGTTGAGGGTCAGCGGGAAAAGCGCTTCAAGACCGGCATAAACCATATCCGGCCAGTGAGCATGCGGCACTCGAAGACCACGTGATACCAATGCCGCATCCCCGCCGGTGATCAGTAGTGGCAGTGCAATGCCCCGGGCATCACAGATTTCCATGTAAAGCCGGTTGATGGCACTGGTGGCCGCCATGAATACGCCGTGGTTGACGGCATCCACGGTGTTGGTCCCCGGCGAGAGTATGTGCAGTGCATCCTGCTCGGGGTCGATCGCCACCTTGCGGGTCCCGAGTTTGAGGCTCTCCTTCATAAGCCTGAGCCCCGGAACAATATAGCCTCCGATGTGCTGTCCATCAGGCAATACCGCATCCATGGTGATGGCACTGCCACAGTCCACCGTACAACAGCCGCCGGTCAGCTGGTGACCGGCCAGCACACCGAGCCATCGATCCACGCCCAATCGCTCGGGCGCGTCATATCCGTTACGAACACCCAGTGCTTCAACAGTGGAATGCGCAATATGGATTTCATCGACGCGCCGCTTCAAAAGACGGACGGTATCTTCCAGTACATCCTGACGGGCTACATTCGATATCCGAATGGCGTCAACGATTTCCAGATCGGGAATGTCCGAGCCCGAACGCCATTCATCCCGTGTCCACATGGCTCCGCGAGCCCGAATGTCACTGGTCTGCCGGTCCTTCAGGCGCCACTTTGATAACGTGTTGCCAATATCAAGGTCCAGAATCATGAGCGACCACGCAGACTGATTTCGCCACCTGCAAAGTGCTTGCACTCATCACCGATCTTGACAACGAGATTACCCGTGTCATCAACGCCCTGGGCAATACCCTCACTCACCGTATTGCCCTGATGAATCCGAACCGGCTGCTCCCGGTAGACATGGTAATCGTTCCAGCGATCACGCCAGGAATAAAATCCGGTTTCCTCGAAACGCTCCAGCATCCGTATATGCCCTTCGATCATCGCACCAACCAGCGCATTGCGCGATATCCCGGGCGCCAGATCCGCGAGGGTGGTCACCGGCTGTCCGATGTCTGTCCGCCCCCTGACGGAAAGACGAACGTTGATGCCCACGCCGATCACCACCTGACAGGGGCCGGCAGTATCTCCCCGGACTTCGACCAGTATTCCGCCAAGCTTTGAAACGCCCGAAGGCGTCGGAACCAGAAGATCGTTGGGCCATTTCAGTGCGATGTTGACGCCCTGCTCTGCCAGCAGATCCGCCATGACCACGCCCACCGCCAGACTCAACCCCTCCAGCGCCCCCACACCGCTTTCAAACTGCCAGCCGATGGAGAAGTGAATATTGCCGCCCCACTCACTGTAGAAAGAGCGACCGCGCCGACCACGCCCGGCGCTCTGCCACTCGGCCAGGCAGACCTCGCCGTGGCCGGCGCCCTGCATAAAGCGCTCCAGCAGGAAGGTATTGGTAGAACCGATCGAATCTTCCACGAACAGATGCCTGAGATGCTGACGTGCAGAGCGTGACAGACCTGCCACAATACTGGTACCGCGCAGGGGCTCCGGTGGATCAACAAGGCGATATCCACGTCCTCTTGCTGTCTCGACAGCAAGCCCAAGCCCCTCGAGCTTGCGCAGCTGCTTCCAGACAGCGGTGCGTGACACGCCAACCTCTCTGCCCAGCGCTTCCCCCGAATGGAAGTCGCCATCGCTCATCAGTCTGATCAGATCACTGACACTCATGGGATTGCATTCATATCCTGGAACCCTTGTATACGACCCGGCCCGTGACGAGCACTGTTTTTTAATGCCCGGCAAGGCTCGAAAACAAAAAGGGTACCCCTTTGGGTACCCTTTGTAATCCACGAACGTTGTATTTGAACTCAATGATAGCCCTCGCCGGCGCGCACCTTGCCTCGAAAGACATAGTAACTGTAGGCCGTATAGGTGAGCACGATGGGCACCAGAATCACATATCCCACAATCAGAAACGTCTGGCTGGCGCGGGCCGAAGAGGCATCCCAGAGCGTAATATCGGGAGGAATGATCAACGGGAAAAAGCTGATCACCAGCCCCGACAGCCCGAGGAAAAACAGCCCCAGCACCTTGAAAAAGAGTCGGCGCTCGTGGGAATGCGTCACGTCGTTCCAGATACTCCAGGAAAACAGCGCCACCAGAATCGGTACCGGGGCAAACCAGGCGATATTGGGGAAGGTAAACCAGCGCTCGGCAATACGCCCGTTGGAAAGAGGCGTCCAGACACTGATCACGACCATGGCCGTCACCAGCAACAGCGTCAGGGGACGGGCCAGTTGATAGAAACGCTGCTGAAGATCTCCTTCCGTTTTCATGATCAGCCAGCCGGCGCCCAGCAGCGCATAGCCTGCCATGAGTGCCACCCCCGTAAAGAGCGCAAAGGGCGAAAACCAGTCAAAGGCACCGCCCTGATAGGCGCGCTCCGACACGGTCAGCCCGTTGATGATGCCGCCCAGCACGACTCCCTGACTGAAGGTGGCCACCATCGCACCGCCGCTGAAGGCCAGGTCAAACCACTTGCGCGAACGATTTGACTTGAAGCGGAATTCGAAAGCGATCCCACGGAAAATCAATGCCAGCAGCATCAGGATCAGGGGAAGATACATGGCCGGCAGAATCACCGAGTACGCCAGTGGGAAGGCGCCATACAGGCCTGCCCCTCCCAGAATCATCCACGTCTGATTGCCATCCCATACCGGGGCCACGGTATTCATCATGACATCCCGTTTCTCATCCCCCTGAATAAAGGGGAACAGAATGCCTACTCCCAGACTGAAGCCATCCATCATCACGTACATGGCGACAGCGAAACCGATCAGCAAATACCAGATGACGGGTAGATCAATTGTCATGCTCATGGCTCCCAATCAATTTTGCTCTTCGAAGCTGCCATCGGCTGCCGACATGGGACGCTTGGGCTGACGTTCATGGCCGGGCCCCCCTTCGGGCACCATTTTCATGGGCTCTGATTTGATCAGCTTCAACATGTAGTAGATCCCGATACCAAAGATGATGGCGTAAACCACCATGAAACCGATCAGCGTTGTCACCATGCTCGCCAGACCATGCGCTGACACGGCGTCCTCGGTTCGCAGCATCCCGTAGACCACCCAGGGCTGACGACCCGCTTCTGTCGTGATCCAGCCTGCCAGCAGGGCAATGAAGCCCACCGGCGTTGTGAACAGTGCCACGCGCTGGAACCAGCGCGCGTCGTAAAGCTGCCCCTTCCAGCGCAGAAACAGCCCCAGCACACCGATTCCCAGCATCAGCATGCCCAGCCCCACCATGATCCTGAAACTCCAGAACACCAGCGGCACATTGGGCCATTCGTCGCGGGGCCAGTCACTGAGCCCCTGAATCTGACCATCGAGGGTGTGGGTCAGTATCAGGCTACTGGCATAGGGGACGGTCAGCTCAAATCGATTAGTCCCCTCGTCCATGTCCGGCAGGGCAAACAGGACCAGCGGCATTCCTTTCTGCCCCGGCTCGTTCTCCCAGTGCCCCTCCATGGCCGCCACCTTGGCAGGCTGATGCTCCAGCGTATTCAGACCGTGCATGTCCCCGGCGATGATCTGCACCGGCAATGCGACCAGAATGGCCCACATCGCCATGGAAAACATCTTGCGCGCTGCCGGGTCGCGACGATTGCGCAACAGGTGATAGGCCCCGACGCCACCAACAACAAAACCGACCGAGATAAAGGCGGCCAACCCCATATGAACGATGCGATACGGAAAGGAGGGGTTGAACATGATCTCGAGCCAGTTGGCTGGCTCAAAGCGGCCATCGATGACTTCATAGCCGGCAGGGGTCTGCATCCAGCTGTTGGACATCAGAATCCAGGTCATCGAAATCAGGGTACCCACGGCCACCAGACAGGTCGCCGTAAAATGCAGGCGCTTGCTGACCCGGCCTTCCCCAAACAGCATGATGCCGAGAAAGCCTGCCTCCATGAAAAAGGCCGTCAACACCTCATAGGTCAACAGCACCCCTGTGATATCACCTGCCGTTTCGGCAAAACCACTCCAGTTGGTGCCGAACTCGTAGGCCATGACCACACCCGAGACGACACCCAGGCCGAAAACCACGGCAAAGATGCGCACCCAGAAGCGATACAGATTATGGTAAATCTCGTTGCCCGTTTTTAACCACAGTCCTTCCAACACCATCAGGTAGCTGGCAAGTCCGATCGAAAAGGCGGGAAAAAGAATATGAAAGGAGACGGTAAAGGCGAACTGGAAGCGCGCCAGATCTAAAGCATCAAACCCCAGCATTGGCTTGGCTCTCCTGCCTTGGGTTCTGAACGGTCACGGAATCTATGAAGTTAGAGCATTCCAGCAACAAAGTGAAACCCTCGGGACATCATGTCGCATGGCGTACGCTCCGGGTCGAGAAGCGCCATGGAAGGCGATAATCAAGAGCAATGCTGCTCGACAAGGCGTCGATACAGCATTGGAGGGGACTAGACGTGGAGGGCAGGCACCGGATCGGGCCACGCCGCCGCAGTGCGGGATTCCGGGTCTCGGTAATCGATGGCCATGACCGCACTCAAAACGGTCACGACCAGTATCGAAATGCCGAACAGCTGGCGAGCCCAGCGACTATCATCTTCCCGGTGATAACGAGCAATGGCGATATAAAGCCAGTAGAGCGTTATGACAGTCATGACCGCCAGATAGATGTAACCGGTATACCCTGCGAATGTGAGCAGCATTGCAGCAATGCCGAATGCGACGATATAGACAACGGTCTGACGCTTGGCAGATGCCACGCCTTTTGCAACCGAGAGCACGGGTATGGAAGCCGCTCGATAATCCTCCAGTCGAAAAATGGCGATCGCATAGGAATGCGGCATTTGCCAGAGGCTGAAAATCAGCAGTACCAGCACCGCCCCCAGATTGAACTGATTGCTGACGGCACAGTAGCCGATGACCGGAGGGGCGGCACCTGACAAACTGCCGATCAGCGTGCCATGCACTGAATGACGCTTGAGCCAGAGACTGTAGGCGCCGACGTAAATGGCAAAGCCGAACAGGGCCACTGCTGCTGCCAATGGATTGGCCACCAGCAATAAAAGTAACAGGCCTGCTGCACCCAGCAGGCCGGCCATGATCAGCGCAGAGCGAACATCGATCGTGCCTTCGACAAGCGCACGCTTGCGCGTACGCGCCATGTTCTCGTCAATGTCACGATCGATGACATTGTTGAATACACAGCCGGAAGCAACGACCAGCGACACCCCGATGACGGTGGCGAAAAACAGCAGCAGGTCGATGCTTCCTCTCGAAGCCAGAAAGAACCCCCCTGTTACCGAGATCAGATTGCCGAAGACAATGCCCGGCTTCGTTAGCAGGAGATATCTTTTAAGCATCGGGACGGGCTTACATCCCGACCATGGTGTTGTGGTTAAGGTGGTACATGATCCATACCGAGCCCACCACCAGAATGCCGACTATGATCAGAGTGAACCAGATCGACAGGCTGTTCCAGTAAGAGCCTTCGGGCTCCTTGAGATGCAGGAAGTAAACAACCTGCACCACGATCTGGACCACTGCCGTGACCACGATCACCGCCAGAGCCACGGTCTGTGGCAGCACACCGGTCATGACGATGCCAAAGGGGATGACCGTCAGGATGATCGAAAGGATCAGCCCGGTGGTGTAGGACTTGAGACTGCCATGCTCATGCTCATCATGAGCCGGGTTTTGATTGGACATTACAAGACCCCCATCAGATAGACGATGCTGAATACGCAGATCCAGATGATGTGCAGGAAGTGCCAGAAAAGGCCCAGACACATCAGGCGTGACTTGTTGCCTTCATTAAGCCCCTTGCTGGCAATCTGCAGCACTAGAATGATGCCCCAGATGATGCCCGAGGTAACGTGCAGACCGTGGGTGCCGACCAGGGTAAAAAAGGACGACAGGAAAGCACTGGTCTGCAGCATGGCCCCTTCGTGTACGAAGTGGACAAATTCGTAAACCTCGAGACCGACAAAGACAGCTCCCAGTATCAGCGTAACGATCAGCCACTGTATGGTTCGCTGCTTCTGGCCGGCGTTGAAGGCAAGCGTTGCCAGACCGATGGCAAAGCTGCTCGCCAGCAGTACGAAGGTGTTGAGCAAAACGATCGGCAGCTCAAAGAGCTCGTCGGCGGTCGGGCCGCCTGCGTAGTTGCCCCCCAGTACGGCATAGACCGCAAACAGGGTAGCGAACAGTACGCAGTCGCTCATGATATAGATCCAGAAGCCGAAAACCTTGGTTTCCGTCGGATCGGGGTGATGTTCATGATGCTCATGCCCTCCGGCATGAGCGTCCTGATGGTTCACAGATTGAGTCGACATGAGTTACGCCTGATTTGACAATTTTTGATAACGCCGACTTTCGATGCGCTCTACTTCGGCAGCGGGAACGTAGTAGTCAATATCGTCATTGAAGGTTCGGTGCACCATGGCGCCGAAGATCACCACCAGCGAGGCGATGGCCAGCCACCAGATGTGCCAGATCAGAGCAAAACCGAACACCGCGGAAACAATACCGATCACGAAGCCGATCGCGGTATTTTTCGGCATATGGATATCCTGGTATTCGGCAGGCTTTTGCTCGCTGATGCCCTTTTCCTTCATGTGCCAGAAGGCATCGCGCTCTTCAACCACGGGCGTATGCGCGAAGTTGTAGAAGGGCGCGGGTGAAGGAATGGACCATTCCAGCGTACGACCGCCCCACGGATCGCCCGTCTCGTCGATCAGCTCATGACGCTTGCGGAAGCTGACAAACACCTGCAGCAGCTGCAGACCGATACCCGCGGCGATGATAAGCGCCCCGATGGCTGCCACGATCAGCGGGAACT
Organism: Kushneria sp. AK178; assembly: GCF_053903105.1. Classification (NCBI taxonomy): domain Bacteria; kingdom Pseudomonadati; phylum Pseudomonadota; class Gammaproteobacteria; order Oceanospirillales; family Halomonadaceae; genus Kushneria; species Kushneria sp. AK178. The sequence goes on from NZ_CP096381.1 coordinate 3,054,692, forward strand.
GCCACTCGGGATTGTCGTAGCTGGCAAGACGACGCGTCATGCCCATGAAGCCCAGCGCGTAGAGCGGCATGAACGCCGTGAAAAAGCCCACGATCCAGCAGAGCGCCGACGCCTTGCCAAGCTTCTCATCAAGCTTGAAGCCACATACCTTCGGGAACCAGTAGGCAAGGCCTGCCAGGTAGCCAAAGACCACGCCACCGATAATGACGTTATGGAAGTGGGCAATCAAAAACAGACTGTTGTGCAGCACGTAGTTGGCGCCCGGTACGGCCAGCAGTACCCCGGTCATGCCACCGATGGTAAAGGTAATCAAAAAGCCGATGGTCCAGATCATGGGAACACTGAACTGAACGCGTCCCTCATACATGGTAAACAGCCAGTTGAAGATTTTGACCCCGGTAGGTATCGCGATGATCATCGTCGTGATGCCGAAGAAGGCGTTGACGTTGGCACCGGCACCCATGGTGAAAAAGTGATGCAGCCATACCACAAACGACAGGATCGTGATCGCGACCGTGGCGTACACCAGCGACGTGTAGCCAAACAGGCGCTTTTTGCAGAAGGTCGCCACAACCTCGGCAAAGACACCAAACGCAGGCAGCACCAGGATGTAGACCTCGGGGTGGCCCCAGGCCCAGATGAGGTTCACATACATCATCTGGTTGCCACCCATGTCGTTGGTGAAGAAATGGGTGCCAAGATAACGATCAAGCGTCAGCAGCGCGATGGTCGCCGTCAGGATCGGAAACGCCGCAATGATCAGCACGTTGGTGCACAGGGACGTCCAGGTGAAAATCGGCATCTTCATCAGCGTCATGCCCGGCGCACGCATGCGCAGGATGGTGACGAAGAAGTTCACCCCGGTCAGCAGTGTCCCCACACCGGCTATCTGTAGACTCCATATCCAGTAATCCACGCCGACGCCCGGACTGTACTCGATACCCGAAAGAGGTGGATAGGCCAGCCAGCCGGTTGCCCCGAACTCGCCCAGAAAGAGCGACACGTTGATCAGGATGACACCTGCTACAAACAGCCAGAAACTCAACGAGTTCAAAAACGGATAGGCGACGTCACGCGCACCGATCTGCAGCGGCACCGCGATGTTCATAAGGCCTGTCATGAACGGCATGGCCATGAAAAAGATCATGATGACGCCATGCGCGGTAAAGATCTGATCGTAGTGGTGCGGTGGCAGATAGCCTTCGGCACCGCCGGCGGCGATCGCCTGCTGGGAGCGCATCAGCAGCGCATCCGAGAAGCCGCGCAACAGCATGACCATCGCCACGATGATGTACATCACGCCGATACGCTTGTGATCTACCGAGGTAATCCACTCCTTCCAGAGGTAACCCCATTTGCCGTAGCGGGTAATCGCTACCATTATCGCCAGACCTATCAGTGCGGCGCCGCCGACGGCGCCCCACACGATAGGATCCATGACGATCGAATCCCATGAGAGTTTTCCGAACATATCTACTCCTCGGCCCCGTCAAGTTCGTTGAATTGCGAGCTTAAATCCGGTCTTGCGAAACTGTTGATGACATCGTTGTAAAGCCCGGGAGTCACGTTGGAAAAATACTCGATCTCGTTTTTCTCGGTGGGCTTGATGAGCTCCTTGAGCGTGGCGGGGTCCAGCGTGCGCGAGGACTGCTCGGCGTTGGCCACCCACTGATCGAACTCTTCCTGCGTCATCGCCAGCGTACGGAAATTCATGTAGCTGAAACCGGCGCCGCTGTAGTTGGCAGAAGTGCCAAAAAAATCACCCGTACTGCTTGCCATCAGATGTACGGTGTTTTTCATGCCCGCCATGGCGTAGATCTGGCTGCCCAGACGGGGCACAAAAAACGAGTTCATGACAGAGCTTGAGGTCACCTCGAACTCGATCGGCGTATTCACAGGGATGGCCAGTTGGTTGATGGAGGCCACGCCCTGCTCGGGGTAGATGAACAGCCACTTCCAGTCCATCGACATGACCTGGACCGTTATGGGCGGATTATCGGCATCAAGGGCCGCTTTTGGGTCAAGAGCATGCGTGCTGCGCCAGGTGATCACGGCCAGAATCGCGATAATGATCAGCGGTATGCCCCATACCACCACCTCAATCTTGTTGGAGTGGGACCAGTTGGGCGAGTACTTGTGGTTTCTGATGTAGTTATAGCGCCAGGCAAACAGGATCGTCATGATGATGACCGGGATGACCACGATCAGCATCAAAAGCGTTGACGTAATGATAAGCCGCTTTTGCGTTTCGCCGATCGGACCCTGAGGATCAAGCACACCATAACCGCACCCGCTGAGTAGCAATGCCACAGCAGCAAACAGCGACACCCTCTTAAGAATGTCCGAATAGTTCCATTTTCTCATCTCACGCTCTCTTGAACGGCCAGCTTGAACACTTCGCTTTTGCCCGGCCGGAGGGGCCGGAAATGCGTGACAGGTACCTGCCTGCTTCCGATTACGGTCTGACAGCAACGTTTACGGATAGCATCTACTGCGCCAGACAGCCTGACGTTACAGGAGTATCTGATGGTTTTATCGTTGGAAATGACTGTCCTGGACGGATGCTCCCCGCCTGTAACCGCTCCCAGCAGGGAGGTGACTGAAAGTCATCTGACTGGCTGAAAGCGGCAGGCATGACAGCCCTGCATGGCGCTATATGCTGCCACCGCTATTGTTCAGTTTTTTACCTGCTGACTTCAAGTGCCGCGACAAAAGCTTATTTAGACTTTAGCATTAAAATGCATGCCCTCAAGAGGCGTTAAGGTCAGTGGGCACTTCGCCCCAAAGCCTTATATGATCAGCTTTTTGCAGCGACAGAAGCCGAAAGCATCAATTGAACAATGTTAAATCACTGCGACAAAACACCGCGGCATGATACATGGAACCTTTAACCGATTCCATTCGTCACATAAGAGCCTGCTTCCATTCATTCTCCGGTTCGACATTTGCAGGACCGGCTTGATGTACTGTCAGACCATATACAAATTTCCTGCGACCTGACCAGGCCGTTAAAATAGAGCCCTGCCTCAAGGTTTTCGGAGAATCATGAAACAAATTTCACTGAACGCGGGTGAATACCGTGCTGTCGCCGGCCTGGGCATGTTGTATGCCTTTCGCATGCTGGGACTTTTCATGGTATTGCCCGTGCTTGCCCTTTACGCCCGGGAGCTGGAAGGGGCAACCCCTTTTCTGATCGGTATTGCGCTGGGAGGCTATGGTCTGGCACAGGCCATTTTTCAAATTCCCTTCGGCACACTGTCGGATCGTCTGGGCCGCAAACAGATTATTGCCCTTGGACTGCTGCTCTTTTTTGCCGGCAGTGTCATGGCAGCTCTTTCGACTTCCATTTACGGTGTCATTGCCGGACGCTGCCTGCAGGGTAGCGGCGCTATCGCCGGCGCATTGATGGCACTGCTGGCAGACAAGACACGAGAAGAAACAAGAACCACTGCCATGGCGGCCATCGGCATGAGCATTGGCCTGGCCTTCGGTCTGGCAATGGCGCTCGGTCCGTTTCTGGCAGAAGTGTTCGGGCTTTCAGGTGTTTTCTGGAGCACGGCCCTGCTCGCGCTGGTTGGCCTGCTGATTCTCTGGCGACTGGTGCCCTCGGCGCCGGCCAGACAGCATCGTGATGTGGGCGTGGACCCGCGTCAGTTAACGAAGATGCTGTTCCAGCGTGAACTCCTGCGCCTGAATTTCTCGATCTTTGCCCTGCATGCCATCCTGACAGGTTGCTTCATTGCCCTGCCTCTGAGACTCGAAAGCCTCGGCATCGACGCTCAATATCACGGCTGGGTCTATCTTCCCGTCATGGCAGTCGGTTTTTTTGCCATGGTGCCATTAATCATTGCTGCAGAAAAATATCGGCACATGAGAGCGGTCTTCATGGGGGCCGTTGCTGCCATGACACTGGCACTTCTGGCACTGGGTGAAGCAGGCCATGCCAAATGGTCACTGCTCTTGTTGTTATTGGTGTTCTTTACCGGCTTTAACCTGATGGAAGCCATGCTGCCTTCCATGATCAGCAAGCTCTCCCCTGCCGGCGCCAAGGGCACTGCCATGGGCGTGTACTCTACCTGTCAGTTTTTAGGTGCCAGCGTCGGCGGCGGTCTGGGGGGGGCAGTTGCCGGTCACTTCGGTATCGATGCTGTCTTTCTTTTTGCCGCGGCGTTGGCGGCACTCTGGTTTTTGAGCATTTTGAACATGACCGTTCCCAGACACCTTTCCAGTGAAGTTGTCTCCCTGCAGGGAAAGAACGTTGCTGACATTAATGAGTGCAGCAGACAACTCAGGAGCATCACCGGCATCGAGGATGCGCTGGTCGTCAGGGAGGAAAATGTGGCTTACCTGAAGATTGATCGTGACACCATTGATCGGGAAGCGCTGACACGCTGGCTACAGAACACATCGTAATTCAGGCCCTGTTTTCGGCCATGATTTCAATAAAAGGCACCCTTCGGGGTGTCTTTTTATTGTGTTTTATTTGGACAACAAAGAAGGAATGCTCGTCTTTTAGAAGGCTTTCTCATGACAGGGAACGGCACTCCGAGCGCTTGTATATTTTCATGGACCGTTGGCAGCGACGAGGAGATCACGGCGCTGCGGGCGATGGCGACCGCATAGGCGCCGCGCGCCGGTCACGTCAGTGACCGGCGGCCGCGGCCCGGCGGTTTTTTCGAGCGCACATAAAAGAACCCCGGTCCTTTGGGACCGGGGTTCGGAAGGGGTGCCTGACGATGACCTACTCTCACATGGGGAGACCCCACACTACCATCGGCGCGGAGCCGTTTCACTGCCGAGTTCGGGATGGGATCGGGTGGGACCGGCACGCTATGGTCGTCAGGCAATTCTGCAGACCGGCTGCTTTCGAGCAGCGGGTCGTAATCGGGATCATGCTGATCGATACGTTCCGTGTATCCGGCGTCGTGTGACGCGAACCACTTGGGTGTTATATGGTCAAGCCTCACGGGCAATTAGTACGCGTCAGCTCAATGCATTGCTGCACTTACACACCGCGCCTATCGACCTCGTCGTCTTCGAGGGCCCTTCAGGGAGCTCGAGGCTCCAGGGAAGTTTCATCTTGAAGGGGGCTTCCCGCTTAGATGCCTTCAGCGGTTATCCCGTCCGCACATAGCTACCCGGCGGTGCCATTGGCATGACAACCGGTACACCAGCGGTGCGTCCACTCCGGTCCTCTCGTACTAGGAGCAGCACTTCTCAAACTTCCGACGCCCACGGCAGATAGGGACCGAACTGTCTCACGACGTTCTAAACCCAGCTCGCGTACCACTTTAAATGGCGAACAGCCATACCCTTGGGACCGACTTCAGCCCCAGGATGTGATGAGCCGACATCGAGGTGCCAAACACCGCCGTCGATATGAACTCTTGGGCGGTATCAGCCTGTTATCCCCGGAGTACCTTTTATCCGTTGAGCGATGGCCCTTCCATACAGAACCACCGGATCACTAGAACCTGCTTTCGCACCTGCTCGACATGTCCGTCTCGCAGTCAGGCACCCTTATGCTCTTGCACTCATTGCACGATTTCCAACCGTGCTGAGGGTACCTTCGTGCTCCTCCGTTACACTTTGGGAGGAGACCGCCCCAGTCAAACTACCCACCACACACTGTCCTCACACCGGATCACGGTGCGGAGTTAGAACGCCGATGATGCCAGGCTGGTATTTCAAGGTTGGCTCCACCCCGACTGGCGTCGGGGTTTCAAAGCCTCCCAGCTATCCTACACAAGCAACATCAGCGTCCAGTGTGAAGCTATAGTAAAGGTTCACGGGGTCTTTCCGTCTAGCCGCGGGTACACTGCATCTTCACAGCGATTTCAATTTCACTGAGTCCCGGGTGGAGACAGCGTGGCCATCATTACGCCATTCGTGCAGGTCGGAACTTACCCGACAAGGAATTTCGCTACCTTAGGACCGTTATAGTTACGGCCGCCGTTTACCGGGGCTTCGATCAGGAGCTTCGCCCCGAGGGGCTAACACCATCAATTAACCTTCCGGCACCGGGCAGGCGTCACACCCTATACGTCCGCTTACGCGTTGGCAGAGTGCTGTGTTTTTAATAAACAGTTGCAGCCACCTGGTCACTTCGGCCGGTCGCCGCTCGAGCCGCGAGGGCTGTCACGGTTACCGGCGCACCTTCTCCCGAAGTTACGGTGCCATTTTGCCTAGTTCCTTCACCCGAGTTCTCTCATACGCCTTGGTATTCTCTACCTGACCACCTGTGTCGGTTTGGGGTACGATCGCATGTTATCTGAAGCTTAGAGGCTTTTCCCGGAAGCGTGGCATCAGTGACTTCCAGACCGTGGTCTGTTCGTCTCGTGTCTCGGCTTGAAGAGGACCGGATTTGCCTGATCCTCAGGCCTACGCACTTTCACCGGGGCAACCAGCGCCCGGCTCACCTAGCCTTCTTCGTCCCCCCATCGCAATAACATCCGGTACGGGAATATTGACCCGTTTCCCATCGACTACGCCTTTCGGCCTCGCCTTAGGGGTCGACTCACCCTGCTCCGATTGTCGTCGAACAGGAACCCTTGGTCTTCCGGCGGGGCGGGTTTTCACCGCCCTTGTCGTTACTCATGTCAGCATTCGCACTTGTGATACCTCCAGTATACCTCACGATACACCTTCGCAGGCCTACACAACGCTCCTCTACCGCGCATCCAGAAGGATGCACCCGCAGCTTCGGTACCCGGTTTGAGCCCCGTTACATCTTCCGCGCAGGCCGACTCGACCAGTGAGCTATTACGCTTTCTTTAAAGGATGGCTGCTTCTAAGCCAACCTCCTGGCTGTCTGTGCCTTCCCACATCGTTTCCCACTTAACCGGGATTTTGGGACCTTGGCTGGCGGTCTGGGTTGTTTCCCTTTTCACAACGGACGTTAGCACCCGCTGTGTGTCTCCCACGCTGTACTCACCGGTATTCGGAGTTTGCCTCGGGTTGGTAAGCCGGGATGGCCCCCTAGCCGAAACAGTGCTCTACCCCCGGTGGTAATACGTGAGGCGCTACCTAAATAGCTTTCGAGGAGAACCAGCTATCTCCGAGCTTGATTAGCCTTTCACTCCGATCCACAGCTCATCTCAGCATTTTTCAACATACTTGAGTTCGGACCTCCAGTCAGTGTTACCTGACCTTCATCCTGGCCATGGATAGATCGCCCGGTTTCGGGTCTATTTCCAGCAACTAGTTCGCCCATTTAAGACTCGGTTTCCCTGCGCCTCCCCTATTCGGTTAAGCTCGCTACTGAAAATAAGTCGCTGACCCATTATACAAAAGGTACGCAGTCACCTAACAAGTAGGCTCCCACTGCTTGTACGCACACGGTTTCAGGTTCTATTTCACTCCCCTCGCCGGGGTTCTTTTCGCCTTTCCCTCACGGTACTGGTTCACTATCGGTCAGTCAGGAGTATTTAGCCTTGGAGGATGGTCCCCCCGTCTTCAGTCAGGGTTTCACGTGCCCCGACCTACTCGATTTCACAATGCTCGGATTTCGGCTACGGGACTATCACCCGCTATGGTCAGACTTCCCAGACTGTTCGCCTATCGGTTGCACTGCTTAAGGGCTGCTCCCCGTTCGCTCGCCGCTACTGAGGGAATCTCAATTGATGTCTTTTCCTCGGGGTACTTAGATGTTTCAGTTCTCCCGGTTCGCCTTCATGAGTTATGTATTGGCTCATGAATACTTACCTGATGGTAAGTGGGTTTCCCCATTCGGAAATCGCCGGGTCGCAGGTCATTTGCCACCTCACCGACGCTTATCGCAGGCTGTCACGTCCTTCATCGCCTCTGACTGCCTAGGCATCCACCGTGTGCGCTTGATCGCTTGACCATATAACCCCAAGGGGTCCGGTCACGATCACACGACATTTCGCCGGATACGTCCAAAACGTATCACAACTTTTACGTTGTCTGCCGGCCGGGTCACAACGCTCATCGCGGAGATGAGGTGTTCACCGACCGGCAGGTCAGCATGATCCACATTGTTAAAGAGCGGTACTGTTGAAAAACAACAGTCAGAAATCATGTCGATGATTGTCATCATCATGACTTTTGACTGTGGCTTCATCAAGGAAAGTAGAAGACTGACCACCGGGCTGTATGGTGGAGCCAGGCGGGATCGAACCGCCGACCTCCTGCGTGCAAGGCAGGCGCTCTCCCAGCTGAGCTATGGCCCCGACAGGTTGGTGGGTCTGGGCAGACTTGAACTGCCGACCTCACCCTTATCAGGGGTGCGCTCTAACCAACTGAGCTACAGACCCAAGCAGTCTTCGCTCTATCCGATCAGGCAATTTGTGTGGACGCGCTGACTCGCGAGAACACGTTAGTCGTTTAAGGAGGTGATCCAGCCGCAGGTTCCCCTACGGCTACCTTGTTACGACTTCACCCCAGTCATGAACCACACCGTGGTGATCGCTCTCCCGAAGGTTAAGCTAACCACTTCTGGTGCAGTCCACTCCCATGGTGTGACGGGCGGTGTGTACAAGGCCCGGGAACGTATTCACCGCGCCATTCTGATGCGCGATTACTAGCGATTCCGACTTCACGGAGTCGAGTTGCAGACTCCGATCCGGACTGAGGCCGGCTTTTTGGGATTGGCTTCACCTCGCGGATTCGCAACCCTTTGTACCGGCCATTGTAGCACGTGTGTAGCCCTGCTCGTAAGGGCCATGATGACTTGACGTCGTCCCCACCTTCCTCCGGTTTGTCACCGGCAGTCTCCCTGAAGTTCCCGGCCGGACCGCTGGCAAAAAGGGATAGGGGTTGCGCTCGTTACGGGACTTAACCCAACATTTCACAACACGAGCTGACGACAGCCATGCAGCACCTGTCTCTGCGTTCCCGAAGGCACTCTCCCATCTCTGGGAGATTCGCAGGATGTCAAGAGCAGGTAAGGTTCTTCGCGTTGCATCGAATTAAACCACATGCTCCACCGCTTGTGCGGGCCCCCGTCAATTCATTTGAGTTTTAGCCTTGCGGCCGTACTCCCCAGGCGGTCGACTTATTGCGTTAACTGCGCCACCAAACCCTCAAGGGGTCCAACGGCTGGTCGACATCGTTTACGGCGTGGACTACCAGGGTATCTAATCCTGTTTGCTACCCACGCTTTCGCGCCTCAGCGTCAGTGTCAGTCCAGAAGGCCGCCTTCGCCACTGGTATTCCTCCCGATCTCTACGCATTTCACCGCTACACCGGGAATTCCACCTTCCTCTCCTGCACTCTAGTCTGCCAGTTCCGAATGCCGTTCCCGGGTTGAGCCCGGGGCTTTCACATCCGGCTTGGCAGACCGCCTACGCGCCCTTTACGCCCAGTAATTCCGATTAACGCTTGCACCCTCCGTATTACCGCGGCTGCTGGCACGGAGTTAGCCGGTGCTTCTTCTGTGGGTGATGTCCTTCATGCCGGGTGTTAACCGGCATGCCTTCTTCCCCACTGAAAGTGCTTTACAACCCGAGGGCCTTCTTCACACACGCGGCATGGCTGGATCAGGGTTTCCCCCATTGTCCAATATTCCCCACTGCTGCCTCCCGTAGGAGTCCGGGCCGTGTCTCAGTCCCGGTGTGGCTGATCATCCTCTCAGACCAGCTACGGATCGCGGCCTTGGTGAGCCGTTACCTCACCAACAAGCTAATCCGACATGGGCTCATCCGATAGCGCAAGGTCCGAAGATCCCCTGCTTTCTCCCGTAGGACGTATGCGGTATTAGCTCGGGTTTCCCCGAGTTATCCCCCCACTACCGGGCAGATTCCCATGCATTACTCACCCGTCCGCCGCTCGTCAGCGGGTAGCAAGCTACCCCTGTTACCGCTCGACTTGCATGTGTTAGGCCTGCCGCCAGCGTTCAATCTGAGCCATGATCAAACTCTTCAGTTCAAGATGAAGCTTTGAGATTCTTTAATCGACACTGCAAAAGCAGTCTCGAAAGGCGAATCAATCCGGGCTCGAGGTCAAACTAGTACTCTTGACGAGTGTTCGTCTGCTCGATTATCTATGTGACTGGTGCCACACGAGCCAGACGCCCACACAAATTGCCTGATCGACTTGTTAAAGAGCGTCTCGAAGATGTTGTCAGCTGCCGTTGGCGGCTGCTTCGAGAGAGTGGGCATTTTACAGCCCTGCATCGAAAGGTCAACTACTTTTTTTCGATGCGGAAGTCAGCGGCTGGAATCAAATCCTGATTGAAGCGACCAAAACATTAGTCAAAACAATCACCTGCAGACTTCCCCGCTGCCTCGTCGCCGTGTGCTCCGTGGCAGCGGATGCGTACTTTATAGATCAGACCGGGTGCGTGCAACCCCTTTCGACAAAAGATTTTACCGACATGCATAACCAGGCATCAACGTTCCCGGCCAGAGCAAACACTTCCCGTCCATCGTATAAAGAAAAGGCCCGCAGCTCATATCGTCTGCGGGCCTCATGGATCTTCCTGACCCCGTAACACCACCGTCCATGGTGGCGTCTCTGAAATTTACACCGAGGCTTCCCTTCCATGGGTGCAACGCTTCCGTACGTCCGCTGCCTCGGTGTATGTACAACCTACCTGACTGTAGCGGTCATGTCCAACTTTTTTACAGAAAAACTGCTGCAGGTGTATGACTTGTCCAGGAATAAGGTTATCCCTTGTATAAGTGGACTCTGGCGTAGCGCTTTTTGCCGGCCTGAATCACGTACTCATGACCTGTTGCGAGCATATGCCCCGGCTCGATCTTGTCCCCATCCACCCAGACACGCGCGTTTTTCAGCATGTCCTTTGCCTGAGCACTATTGTTGGCGAGTCCCGCGCGGTTGAGGATCAGGGCGATGGGCGCCTCATCCATTTCCTCGACAGTAACCTCTACTTCCGGCAGATCGTCGGGCAGCTCCCCCTCCTTGAGCTGATTGCCACTGGCACGGTGTGCCCCGGCGGCCGCCTCTTCACCATGAAAGCGGGCGACCAGCTCGCGTGCCAGCACCATTTTTACATCACGCGGGTTGGCGCCATTGTCCACCTCGCTCATCAATGCCCTGACCTCGTCCATCGGCTTGAGCGAGAGCAGTTCGAAGTAGCGCCACATCAGCGAGTCCGGCATGGACACGATCTTGTTGAACATTTCGCCGGGGCGGTCGGTAATACCGACATAGTTGCCCAGCGACTTGGACATCTTCTGTACACCATCCAGTCCCTCCAGCAGCGGCATGGTCAGTACAACCTGCGGCGACTGCCCGTAATGCTTTTGCAGCTCGCGCCCCATTAACAGGTTGAACTTCTGATCGGTGCCGCCGACCTCGATGTCGGCCTCCAGCGCGACCGAGTCATAGCCCTGAATCAACGGATAAAGAAACTCATGGATGGCGATCGGCTGGTTGCCGCGATAGCGCTTTTCGAAATCATCGCGCTCGAGCATGCGCGCCACCGTTGACTGGGCCGCCAGCCCGATCATGTCGGCAGCAGACATGGCGCTCATCCATTCGGCATTGAACACCACTTTTGTACGCTCGGGATGGAGCACCTTGAAGACCTGCTCCTGATAGGTGCGCGCGTTGGCCATGACGTCTTCTTCCGTCAGCGGCTTTCGGGTCACGCTCTTGCCGGTGGGATCACCGATGCGACCCGTAAAATCCCCGATCAGAAACAGCACCTCATGGCCCAGATCCTGAAACTGGCGCAGCTTGTTCAAAAGCACCGTATGCCCCAGATGAAGATCGGGCGCCGTGGGATCAAAACCGGCCTTGATGCGCAGCGGCCGGTCCAGAGAGAGCTTTTTCTCCAGCTCCTCCTCTATCATCATCTCGTGGACACCGCGCTTGATCAGCGCCAGCGCATCGGCAACATCGGCCATGACCTGCATCTCCTGTTGTCAGGTAATTGCAACTGCCCCTCCCGGCCCTCGGCTCGTGGAAGAACAGCAAGAAATGTGGCGCATGATAGCATGGTGTCAAAAGCGGCGACCGCCCCGTCAGGAGTGAGTAAATGAGTCTTGTGATAGGTCTGATGTCCGGCACCAGCCTGGATGGTATCGATGCCGCCCTGGTGGAATGCGGCCCTCATCAGCGCCCCGTGCTGCTGGAAGCTACCGGCCTCGACATGCCGGAGCCTCTGCGCCGCCAGCTGTGGCAGCTGTGTCACGCCAGGGAAGCGGCCTTCGAAACGCTGGCCGACACCGAAGAGGCCTTCTGCCGGCTCCAGGCACAGGCCGTCAGCGCGCTGCTCGCCAAAAGTGGCCATACGGCCCGGGAGATCGACGCCATCGGCAGTCACGGCCAGACCATCGAGCACCGGCCGGACGGCCCCTCTCCTTATACATGGCAGCTGGACAACCCATCGCGTCTGGCCGAACTGACCGGCTGCCGCGTTGTGGGCGATTTTCGCCGGCGCGATCTTGCCGCCGGCGGCCAGGGCGCGCCGCTGGCGCCCGCCTTTCATGATGCGCTCTTTCGCGATGCACGACAGTGGCGCGTACTGCTCAACCTGGGGGGCTTTGCCAATGTCACCCTGCTGCCCCCCGAAGGCAGCAGCACACCGGTCGTCGGTTTCGACACCGGTCCGGCCAACGCCCTGCTGGATGGATGGTATGCCCGCCATCACAACGGCCGGTTCGATCTCGATGGCGCATGGGCAGACCAGGGGCGCTGTCAGCCGGCCCTGCTGACACGTCTATTGAGTGATCCCTTCTTTGACACCATGCCGCCCAAGAGCACCGGCCGGGAACACTTTCATCTGCAGTGGCTGGAGGCCCATCTGGAGGATGAATCACCGGCAGATGTTCAGGCCACGCTCCTGACGCTGACCGTTGAAAGCATTGCCCGCGATCTGGAGCGCCATCTTTCTGACGAGGCTCGAGCCGCTACCAGCGTTATTCCCTGCGGCGGTGGCGCACACAACCGTGCCCTGATGGCCGCACTGGCGGCACGCCTGTCGCCCGTTGGCATCGAATACTGCGAATCGCTGGGCTGGTCGCCGGACTGGCTGGAGGCCGGCGCCTTTGCCTGGCTGGCATGGCGGCGACTGGAAGGGCTGCCGGGCAATCTGGCCTCGGTGACCGGCGCGGCGGGACCACGCGTTCTGGGGGGCCTTTATGAGCGCTGACACTGTCCGATAACAGCCGGGGCGTCATGCTGCCCGAATGCCCGGGCTATGGGCCCTGCTCATCCCGAACGATCAGGCCCTCGGCCGCCAGCCTGGATACGGCCGTCTCCATGGTCTGCATGCCCAGTCCGCCGCCGGTCTGCAGGGCCGAATGGATCTGCGCCACCTTGTCTTCCCGGATCAGATTGCGGATGGCCGGCGTCGCAATCAGTATCTCGTGTGCCGCAAGCCGCCCGCCACCGATACGCCGGACGAGCTGCTGGGAGACCACCCCCTGCAGCGATTCGGAGAGCATGGCGCGCACCATCGCCTTTTCATCACCGGGGAAGACATCCACGATGCGATCCACCGTTCGAGCCGCGGACGTGGTATGCAGCGTGGCCAGCACCAGGTGTCCGGTTTCGGCAGCCGTCAGCGCCAGACGCATGGTTTCCAGATCGCGCATCTCGCCGACCAGTATCACGTCGGGGTCCTCGCGCAGGGCCGAGCGCAGGGCACTGGCCACACCATGCGTATCGCGCTGCACCTCACGCTGATTGATCAGTGCCCGGCGGGAGTGGTGGACAAATTCGATGGGGTCCTCGATGGTGAGGACATGCTGGGGACGCGAGGCGTTGATATGATCCACCATGGCCGCCAGCGTGGTCGACTTGCCCGAGCCGGTAGGTCCGGTCACCAGTACCAGACCGTGCGGACAGGACGCCAGCCGTCGAAAGACATCACCGAGCCCCAGCGACTCGAGACTGGGTACATGCGCAGGAATGGTGCGAAAGACGCCGGCCACGCCTCTATCCTGATGGAAGGCGTTGACCCGAAAGCGTGACACGCCGGGCACGTCAACGGAGAAATCGATCTCCAGCGCCTCCCTGAACAGCTGCTGCTGCGTCCGTGTCATGACCGCCGTCAGCAGCCGATGGACATCGTCGTTTTCAAGTGCCGGGGCGTTCAGACGGCGAATGTCGCCATCGACACGCATCATGGCAGGCAGACCCGCCGACAGGTGCAGATCCGAGGCACCCTGTTTTGCCGTAAAAGCCAGCAGTTCGGTAATATCCATGCGTTCGCAGTTCCGGACGTCACAAAGAGCGATCACTCATGAGCGATCAGCAGTCACGCGCGACCCCAGATCAGGGCCACCCGGTACAGGGCAATATCGTCGCGGCCCGCCGCCGACTTGAGCAGGCGCTGTCAAACGCCCATCGGGAGGCGAACAGTGCCGCCCTGCTGGCCGTGAGCAAGACCAAACCGGCGGCCATGCTGCGCGAGGCACATGAAGCCGGTCAGCGCCTGTTCGGCGAGAACTATCTGCAGGAGGCGCTGGAGAAGCAGCACTCGCTGGCAGACCTTGAAGACATCGAATGGCACTATATCGGCGCGCTTCAGTCCAACAAGACACGCGAGGTCGCCGAGCACTTCAGCTGGGTCCATACCGTGGACCGCGAAAGGATTGCCCGGCGTCTGAGCGAGGCACGTCCGACCGCCCTGGAACCGCTCAACGTCTGTCTGCAGGTCAATATCAGCCGGGAGGTCTCGAAGTCGGGCGTAACACCAGAGGGGCTGCCGGCGCTGGCCGGACAGGTACTGGCCCTGCCGAACCTTCGCCTGCGCGGACTGATGTCGATTCCGGCCATCAGCGATGACCCGGCACAGCAGCGTGCGCCTCACGCCGCACTGCGCCAGCTTTTCGAGCAGCTGATCGAACGCTATCCCGATGCGCCGCTGGACACCCTGTCCATGGGCATGAGCGGCGACCTGGAGGCCGCCGTCGACGAAGGCGCCACGCTGCTCAGACTGGGAACGGCCATTTTCGGCAGCCGCGACTGAACCCTCCGACCACAAGGACGCTTTTCATGGCAAGTCAACTGACCTTTATCGGCGCCGGCAACATGGCCAGCGCCATCTTTGGCGGATTGATCGACAATGGCTACCCGGCCGGCGCCATCACGGCCACCTCCCCGGATGAAGCAGTGCTCGAGCAGCACCGGGCCCGCTACGGCATTCAGACCACCACTGACAATGCAGCCGGTGTCAGCGAAGCCGATGTCGTCATTCTGGCCGTCAAGCCGCAGATCATGCGTGAGGTCTGCGAGCCGCTGCAGGACGCGCTGCAGATCAGTCGCCCGTTGATCATCTCCATTGCCGCCGGCCTTACCCTCGACACCCTGGGGCAATGGCTGGGCGATGACAGTCTGCCGATCGTGCGCTGCATGCCCAATACGCCGGCACTGGTGGGCAAGGGCGCGACGGGCCTTTATGCACCGCCCGGTCTTGGCGAGGATCACCGTGCGCTGGCCGGGGATCTGCTCTCGGCCGTGGGTATCGTTGAATGGGTCGAGGAAGAAAGCCAGCTCAGCGCCGTGACGGCGATCGCCGGCAGCGCACCTGCCTACTTCTTCTACATGCTGGAAGCCATGGAAAATGCCGGCGTGGCGCGCGGCCTGTCACGCGAGACTGCCCGTCGACTGGCCGTGCAGACGGCGCTGGGAGCGGCCCACATGGCGAGTGAAAGCGAACATGACCCGCAAACGCTCAAGCAACAGGTCATGTCGCCGAAAGGTACTACGGAGCGCGCCGTTGCCAGTTTCGAGCAGGCCGGCTTCGAGAAAATGGTGGATGATGCCACACTGGCCTGTTTCGAGCGTGCCGAATCGCTGGCACGTGAACTGCGGGATCAGTAAATTCACTGTATCTGTCATTTCGTGACGACATAACGGAGAGTCTCCATGGGGAGCGCACTGGGCGACACCGGCATCATGCTGGTCAACACCCTGATCAACCTTTATCTGTTTGTGCTGATGCTGCGCTTTTTGCTGCACGCTTCACGTGCCGACTACTACAACCCCATCAGCCAGGCGATCGTCAAGGCGACCTCGCCGGTGGTGGCCCCCTTGCAGCGCGTATTGAGACCTGCCGGCCCGATCGATATCGCCACACTGGTGGTCGCGCTGATCTTCAAGATGGTGGGCATCGCCCTGATCTGCATGGCCATCTTCGGCTTCCCGCCCATCGGCCTTCTGGTCATTGCGGCGCTGGCCGGCGTGGTCAATGCCATTTTGAAGATCTATTTCTTTGCCCTGATCATCATGATCATCCTGAGCTGGGTGGCCCCCCAGTCCGGCCATCCCGGCGCGCTGCTGGTGTTTCAGATCACCGAGCCCATCATGGCGCCGGTACGACGCGTCATCCCCTCCATCGGCATGATCGACCTCTCTCCCATCGTGGTCTTTTTGCTGATCAACGTGCTCGACAGCTTCCTGGTGGGCTCTCTCAGCCGCGCCGCCGGACCGCTGGCCCCGCTGATATAGCGACCGACAGGCTGTCGTGTCCGGCCACGACAGCCTCCTCACCGACCTCTCGCCCGCCGCCTGCGGCGATATGCTACAGTGCGGCTGCGACGGTGGGTCACGACTTCGGCCTGCCCTGTCTGACCGGATTTGAGTGCTGATGCCCGAGACACTGTCTTCTACGTCGGTTGGCCTGGTAACCCCGCAGGTCGCCCGCTTCGATACGCCCCTGATGCTGGCCTGCGGCCGTGAACTCCCCGCCTTCGAGCTGGTGTATGAGACCTACGGTACGCTCAACGAAACCGCCAGCAATGCGATTCTGATCTGCCATGCCCTGTCAGGGCATCACCACGCGGCCGGCTACCACCATGTGGACGATCGCAAGCCCGGCTGGTGGGATGCCCATATCGGTCCCGGCAAGAGCATCGACACCCGACGCTTTTTTGTCGTGTCGGTCAATAATCTGGGCGGCTGTCACGGCAGTACCGGCCCCTCCAGCGTCAATCCGGCCACCGGCCGCATCTGGGGGCCCGACTTCCCGCTCATGACGGTCATCGACTGGGTCAACAGCCAGGCGATGCTGGCCGACCGGCTGGGCATCCAGCGTTTTGCCGCCGTGGTGGGCGGCAGCCTGGGTGGCATGCAGGTGCTGCAGTGGGCCATGAGCCTGCCCGAACGGGTCGCCAACGCCGCCGTCATTGCCGCCACGCCGCGACTTTCGGCCCAGAACATTGCCTTCAACGAGGTCGCACGCCAGGCCATTCGCTCCGACCCCGAATTCTTTGACGGCTGGTACAGCGAACATCAGACCCTGCCCCGACAGGGGCTGCGACTGGCACGCATGGTTGGCCATATCACCTATCTGTCGGAGCACTCGATGGGCGCCCGGTTCGGGCGTGACCTGCGTACCGACAGCCTCAACTACGGCTATGACGTCGAATTCGAAGTCGAGTCCTATCTGCGCTATCAGGGCGATACCTTCTCGACGCGCTTTGATGCCAACACCTACCTGCTGATGACCAAGGCGCTCGACTATTTCGATCCGGCCGGCGAACATGACGATGACCTGCCCCGGGCGCTGTCGACAGCGACGTGCCGCTTTCTGGTGGTCAGTTTCACCACCGACTGGCGCTTTGCCCCGGCCCGCTCGCGCGAACTGGTCGATGCCCTGCTGCGCGCCGGCAAGCATGTCAGCTATGCCAATATCGACTCCTCCCATGGCCATGATGCCTTTTTGCTGCCCAACGAACGCTATGAAGCCGTGCTGGGCGGTTTCATGACGCGGATCGCCAATGACGTGGAACGTGCCGCCGGAGACAATGCGTAATGCGTGCCGACCTTGCACTGATTTATGACTGGGTGCCCCACGGCGCTCGCGTTCTGGACCTGGGCTGTGGCGATGGCACCCTGCTGGCGGCGCTGGCCGGTCACAAGCAGGTCACGGGCTATGGACTGGAGATCGACAGCGACGGCATTTCGCGCTGCCTTGAAAAGGGGGTGGATGTCATCGAGCAGGATCTGGACCAGGGGCTGGCCAACATTCCCGACGATGCCTTTGATCTGGTGGTCATGACCCAGGCCCTTCAGGTGCTGAGACGTCCCGACCTGATGCTCGATGAGATGCTGCGGGTCGCCCATGAATGCATTATTGCCTTCCCCAACTTTGCCTGGTGGCGTCATCGCCTGTCACTGGGAATCAGGGGCCGCATGCCGGTATCACGCGCCCTGCCGCATGCCTGGTACGACACACCCAACATTCACCTGTCGACCTTTCGGGACTTCGCCGATCTGTGCCGCATGCAGGGGCATACCATTACCGACCGCGCAGTGGGCAACGGCAGCAAGGAAGGACAGTGGCGCCACAGGCGCTGGCCCAACCTGTTCGGCCAGGACGCCATCTTTCGGGTACGCCGCTGAGACACGAGACGCCCAATGTCATAGACTTTGGTATAATGGGTAGATTCTTTGACGCTCAGCGAGGCCTGAACATGAACTTTCATACCCGCAAGTGGATCAAGCCCGAGGACCTCAACCCCAACGGCACGCTTTTCGGCGGCAGCCTTTTGAAATGGATCGACGAAGAAGCCGCCATTTACGCCGTCATTCAGCTGGGCAATTCGCGCGTGGTGACCAAGTACATGTCCTCCATCAACTTTGTCTCCAGCGCGCGTCAGGGCGATATCATCGAGCTGGGCATTACGGCCACCCGGTTCGGCAAGACATCGCTGACCCTGCACTGCGTGGTACGCAACAAGATCACCCATAAAAATCTGCTGACCATCGACGAGATCGTTTTCGTCAACATGGGGGATGACGGCAAACCCGCCGCCCATGGCAAGACCGAGATCACCTATCTGCGCGACCGTGAGCTGGAAGGCCCCGACAGCGTCACCTGAAGCTAATCAAGACGGCGGTAGCGACAGGCCGTGATATGGTCCGGCGTGATGTCACAGCCCAGCATCATGATCTCGACACCGGCCTCGCATGCCGACTCAAGGGTGCGGGCATAGTCGGGGTCCAGATGCGCCGCCGGCCGGACATGGTTGATACCGGTATGAGCGGCCAGAAAGATCAGCACCGCCCGGTCGCCGTTGGCGCGCAGCGCCATCAGGGTGTCCAGATGGCGCCGGCCGCGCGCGCTGACCGAATCCGGAAAGTAGCCACAGCCGTCGGCTTCCTTCAGCGTGACCTGCTTCACTTCCAGCCAGACAGGCGCCTCTCCTTCCGGTGTCAGACAGAAATCGAGCCGTGATGCCCCGGTTTTCACCTCGCGCCGCAGGGTCCAGGGCTTGCGAAACGGCAGCAGTGCGCCGGTTTCCAGCGCTTCCTGTACCAGCGCATTGGCACGCCCGGTATGAATGGACGCCAGCGACCCATCCGGCAGCTCGATCAGCTCCCAGGTCCACGCCAGACGCCGCTTCGGGTTGTCGTGCCAGGAGACCCAGACCCGGCAACCGGGCACGTTGACGGCGCGCATCGACCCCGTATTGGGACAGTGAGCCGTAATGATGCGCCCGTCATCGAGACGAATATCGGCCAGAAAACGCTTATAGCGTGCCACGAGCACGCCGGACCACAACGGCGGCAGCTTCATGTTGTGTCAACCTCGGCCGATATCCTGTTCTGCAGCGTCATGAGGCGGTCTCCGTACCGTCTGACTTTCGTGGAAACCGGGTTGCAATCAACATGGTTTTCCTATAAATAGCACTACCCTGAATCACGCGATGCGGTACTCAAAAAGACGCTTGCGGGCCTACGGCATCGCGCTTACCTGCAGTGAGGCAATTTCCCATGGCAGTAGCCGAGACGCAGTCGCCTGATACCTTCACGCCCTATGAGCCCTCGCCGGGCGAAGCGTACATGAACGAGCAGCAGCTGGCACACTTTCGCCGGATCCTGCTCGGCTGGAAAGCCGACCTGATGGCCGAGGTCGATCGCACCGTACGCCACCTCCAGGAAGATGCCAACAACTACGCCGACCCTGCCGATCGTGCCACGCAGGAAGAAGGCTTCAACCTTGAGCTGCGCACACGCGATCGCGAACGCAAGCTGCTCAAGAAGATCAACGAGACCATCGAAAGAATCGATGACGATGACTACGGCTTCTGCGAGGCCTGTGGCATCGAGATCGGCATCCGCCGTCTGGAAGTCCGCCCCACGGCCACGCTGTGCGTTGACTGCAAGACGCTGTCGGAGCTGAAGGAAAAACAGCTCGGAGGCTGAATGCCGGGCACGACTCGCATTGAACATGGCCCCGCGGTCGTTGGTCGCTTTGCACCGACGCCCTCGGGGCCACTGCATTTCGGATCGCTTCTGGCCGCGCTGGCCAGCTGGCTTGACGTTCGCGCGCGCCGCGGGCGGTGGCTGCTGCGCATCGAGGATATCGACCCGCCCCGCTGCCCGCCCGGTGCCAGCGATACCATTCTTCGGCAGCTCGAAGCCTTCGGGCTTTACCACGACGGCCCCGTTGCTTATCAGCACGACCATGACGGCGACTATCAAAAGGCTCTGGAAACGCTTGTGGCCCGCGGCATGGCCTATCCCTGCAGCTGCACGAGAAAGGAGTGGCAGCACTCGGGCATCTATCCGGGCTGGTGTCGACACGCCCCGCTGCATCCCGAACGGGACTGCGCCTGGCGCTTGCGAACCGATCTCGGTGCCCCCGATATCTGCTGGCAGGATCGCCGGCTGGGCAAACAAAGCTGGTCGCTGCAGGAGCTGGGCGACGTGGTGCTCAAGCGACGCGACGGCCTCTGGGCCTATCAGCTGGCCGTCGTGGTTGACGACGCGCGTCAGGGCGTTACGGATATCGTCCGCGGTGCCGACCTTCTCGACAACACGCCCTGGCAGGTTCGACTGCAGCAGGCGCTGGGCCATTCAACTCCCGACTATCTTCATCTCCCGCTGGTTATTGCCGACAACGGCCAGAAACTGTCCAAGCAGAACCTTGCGCCCGCCCTGCCGCTGCAGGATCACGCCGTGCGCCCGCTGCTGCATGAGGCGCTCACGCTGCTGGGACAGACGCCGGACCCTGCGCTGCGTCATGCCCGGGTCGATGAACAGCTGAAAAACGCCGTCATGCATTGGCAGCCGCACAATCTGTCCCGTCGGAATGTTCAATGCACGACATCAAAGTGACCCATATCGACCATCGTCGTCTTTTTTTACGCCATGTTGCGCGTATGCTGATCCTAGCCAACAAGGACAATGCACCAATAAAAAGCATCTGTGCAGCGTTTTTGCACCTTAAAAGTGCAATAGAGACCGCGAGGCACGCCCTGCGTCAGTGAAGCGGCTCTGCCGTACTATTAAAAAACGCATAAGCACATGAAATAAAAGATTTATTTTTTGGATGGCACGTATTCTGCTCCGACACGACTGACTAAAAAAATAACAGCGATCGTTCGAATCGGCTTCCAACAACAACAATGCCGACTCCCGATCAGACGGCCTTTAACAACAACAATAAAAGGTCTGTCACAAACACGGTGGTTAGTGAGCCGATAACAACAAGGGCTCGACAGCACAAGAGACGTTACAACAACAACAAGCGTCTTTCGCTATCAGAATACGGTGTCACGGCAGCGCTGCATGACAATAACAACACAGCGCTGCGACACTCCGGAACAACAACAATATCGCCGGAGCAGCCCTATGGCTGTCGTCATGGAAGATTGTTTTGAATACGAGATGTTCGCAGCCGTCGGAGCACAACAACAAGAGACCGCGGCAGGTCGCGTTTGGTGAACATGGTACGTATTCAGGGCGATGCGCCATCACGAAGAAAAATCACGATGCAACATGATTGCCGGGGAGACGACATGTCTCCCCGTTTTCATTACTGGAAGCAGCGTTATATGACAGTCTGCTTTGCAAGCTTTTGTTGCTCGGCTACACTGAGCCTCTGATCGGCGTGCCGGCTTTACAGGGCGCGGACAGATCGGAGCTTCATGGCCGATTGATGGATGGTCGGCTCCGGAATTTTCATCAGGTCAACATGGCTTCACCTTGACGCCCACCATTCTTCCGCGTGATCAACATCCCATTTCCCGACGAATGCTCAGCGACAATGCGCTGAAGGTTCTTTATCGTCTCAATCAGGCAGGTTTTGAAGCCTATCTGGTAGGGGGATGTGTCAGAGACTCCCTGCTCGGACAGGTGCCCAAGGATTTCGATGTCGCCACCAGTGCCACACCGGAACAGGTCCGAGGCGTCTTTCGCAACGCCCGCCTGATCGGCCGGCGCTTTCGCATCGTTCATGTCCGCTTTGGTCGCGAGATCATCGAGGTCACCACCTTCCGCGGCGGCCATGACAACGAGCAGGCCGATCGACACTCGCACCAGTCCGAAGAGGGACTGCTCCTGCGTGACAACGTCTGGGGCAGCGTCGACGAAGACGCCCTGCGCCGCGACTTTACGGTCAACGCGCTCTACTACAGCGTCCGCGACTTTGCCATTCATGACTGGACCGGCGGTCTGGAGGATCTCGAACATCGCGTATTGCGCCTGATCGGTAATCCGGACCAGCGCTACCGTGAAGACCCGGTACGCATGCTTCGTGCCGTACGCTTTGCCGCCAAGCTGGACTTTACGCTGGCTGATGAGACCGAAACACCGCTGGCGGCGCTTGCCCCGCTGCTGTTGCAGATTCCACCGGCACGCCTGTTTGAAGAAGTCCTCAAGCTCTTTTTGTCCGGCCACGCCCTGAGTACCTTTCACGGCCTGCGTCGCCATGGCCTTTTCGCCATGCTGTTCCCGGGCACCGAGGAGTCGTTTGCTCAGCTGAGCTGGGCGCAGCCGATGGTCGAACAGGCGCTGATCAATACCGATGAGCGCATTCGTGCCGACAAACCGGTCACCCCTGCCTTTTTGTATGCCGCCCTGCTCTGGCCGGCCACGGTCGCGCAGACCGCCCAGCTGATCGAGGACGAGATCCCGCCGGTCCCGGCGGCGCAGCAGGCTTCCCAGCAGGTCCTCAATCGCCAGCTGCAGCATACCTCCATTCCCAAGCGTTTCAGCCTGCCCATGCGCGAGATCTGGGACATGCAGCTGATGCTGCCGCGCCGGCGCGGCAAGCGGCCCTTTCAGACGCTGGCCCATCAGCGCTTTCGCGCCGCCTATGACTTCCTGCTGCTCAGGGAGTCGGCCGGTGAAATCGACTCGGGCCTGGGGCAGTGGTGGACGCGCTTTCAGGACGCCAGCGAAAGTCAGCAGCGTGAGATGGTACAAAAGGTAGAGCAGGGGCAGGACGACACGGCCATCGACGACGACGCGCCCGAAAGCATGCCCATGCCCTCCCGCAAGCCCAGACGCCGCCGACGACGGCGTCCGCCCCGGGATGATCAGACGTGAGTCATACCGTCTGGATCGGACTGGGCAGCAACCTGGACTCTCCCCATCAACAGGTCCTGACCGCGCTGGAGGGTCTGGCGGGGCTGCCGCTGACCCGGCTCGATGCCCGCTCTTCCCTTTACAGCAGCCGGCCGGTGGGGCCGCAGGATCAGCCCGACTTCGTCAACGCCGTGGCCGTACTGAACACACGGCTGTCGCCGCTTGCCCTGCTGGACCAGCTTCAGGCGCTGGAGCAGCGCCATCGACGCGTGCGAAAGCAGCACTGGGGGCCACGGACGCTGGATCTGGACATGCTGCTGTATGACGACCGGGTACTCGATCTGGCGCGCCTTGTCATCCCTCATCCCCGGCTTGGCGAACGCGCCTTTGTGGTCCAGCCCATGCTGGAGATCGCCCCCGATCTGCGTCTGCCGGGCGAGCAGCCATTGCACCGGCTATCGGCCGCCCGCCCCTCGAATGACTTGAAGCGCCTGGCGCTGTGACCCTAGACTCGAGCAGCCGTATCGGCTGCCGACCGTCGAGGGATGCATGACCCACCCCACTACCATTCAGACACTGAACGAACGTCGTTCACAGGGACAGCCCTTCAGCTGTCTCACCGCCTATGACGCCACCATGGCAACCCTGGCCGCCAATGCCGGCATCGAGGTTTTGTTGATCGGAGACTCGCTGGGCATGGTACTGCAGGGGCATGGCTCCACCCTGCCCGTGACGCTGGACGACATGATCTATCACACCCGCTGTGTGGCACGGGCCGACACGACCAGTCTGATCATGGCGGATCTGCCCTTCATGACCAACACCACGACCACGCAGACACTGCAGGCGGCCGGGCAGCTGATGCAGGCGGGCGCCCACATGGTCAAGATCGAGGGCGAGGCGTGGCTGGCCGAGACAGTAACCGCACTGACACAGCGCGGCGTGCCGGTCTGCGTTCACATGGGATTGACGCCGCAAAGCGTCAACGCACTCGGGGGTTACCGCGTGCAGGGGCGCGACGCGCAGCAGGCCGACGCCATGCTCGACGCCGCCCGAACGCTGGAACAGGCCGGCGCCGCCGTCATTCTGCTGGAGTGCGTCCCTCGTGAACTGGCAGGGCGCCTTCGTGACGCCCTTGAAGTGCCGGTCATCGGCATCGGCGCCGGGCCTGACGTGGATGGCCAGATTCTGGTCATGCACGACATGCTGGGGGCCACCACGAGCCGCCCGCCACGGTTCGTCAAGGATTTCATGGCAGACACCGGCACCATCAGCGGCGCGTTCAAGGCCTATCATGAGGCGGTCACGACACGCCGCTTTCCCGCTACGGAACACTGCTTTTAACATCGGAACAAGGCATGCAAACGTTTGACGATATTCCGGCTCTACAGCGGACCCTGGCCGGCTGGCGGCGCGAGGGACTACGGATGGCGCTGGTGCCCACCATGGGCAATCTCCATGAAGGCCACCTGAGACTGGTCGATGCGGCACGCCAACACGCGGACCGCGTCGTGGCGACCATCTTTGTCAATCCGCTTCAGTTTGGCCCGAACGAGGATCTGGCGCGCTACCCGCGCACTCTGGCGGAGGATCAGCGCCTGCTGGCCGAGCGCGGCTGCGATGTGCTGTTCGCTCCGAGCGTCGACACGCTCTATCCCGAAGGTCAGAGCGGTCTGACGCGGGTCAGCGTACCGCAGGTTTCGGAAGGGCTCTGCGGCGCTCACCGTCCGGGCCACTTCGACGGGGTGGCGACGGTGGTCAGCCTGCTGTTCAATCTGACCCGCCCCGATGTGGCCTGCTTTGGCGAGAAGGATTTTCAGCAGCTGGCCGTCATTCGCAAGCTGGTCCGCGATCAGCACATGCCCATTGATATCGTGGGCGTGCCCATCGCCCGCGACGACGACGGGCTGGCACGTTCATCGCGCAACGGCTATCTGGATCACGACGCGCGAGCGCGGGCCGGTCAGCTGTATCAATGTCTGATCGATAGCGCCCGGCGCCTTGACCACGGGGAAAGCAGCGAAGCGGTGCTGGCACAGGGCCAGCAGCAGCTGGAGAGCGCCGGGTTTCGCCCCGACTATCTGGCGCTTTGTGACGCCATGACCCTGCAGCCCGTCAGCACCTGGCAGCCCGGATCGGTGCTGCTGGTCGCGGCCTGGCTGGGCAATACCCGTCTGATCGATAACCTCCCCTGCCGATCATGATGCTCTGGCGCCCGGCACGTCTCGAGGATGTGAAAACGCTGTCGGACTGGATCGACTCACCCGAGGCACTCGCCCGGTGGGGCGGCCCATCGCTGACATGGCCGGTGATCCCCGAAACGCTGTGGCAGCAGATCGAGGCAGACGCCTTCCCTTCTGCGGCCCTGGAAAACCACGGTACGCTCCAGGCCTTCGGGCAGCTGGCCCCCCCGTGACACGGCTTCGACATGGCATCTGTGTCGGCTGATCGTGGCACCGCACTGCCGGGGTCAGGGGCTGGGCGAGAGGCTCTGTCGCCACCTCATCGAGCAGGCCACCCGGATGGGCGCCACGCAGGTCACGCTCAACGTCGCCATAACCAACGAGCACGCCGTTCGGCTGTATCGGCGCCTCGGCTTCGTCAATGCCGGCCCCGTCAACGATCGCGGCATACAGGCCATGACGCTGTCGCTACAACCCTGCGCTCCCCGCCACTCATGAAAAAGGGCCTGACCCCGGAAGATTCCGGCATCAGGCCCTGCTCTGTCACTGCCGCATGGCACGGCGCCCATTGAACGGACGCCGTGCTGCCGGCAACGCTGAAGACTTACTCTTCCAGCGTTGCTTCGAAAGCAGCCTTTTCTTCTTCGCCGATCTCCTTGATGGACAGCTTGACGCGCCCGCGGTTGTCGATGTCCAGTACCTTGACGGTGACCATCTGGTCCTCGCTGAGGTAGTCGCGAACATCGTTGACGCGCTCGGGAACGATCTGGGAGATGTGGACCAGCCCATCGGTGCCCGGCATGAAGTTGACGAAGGCCCCAAAGTCGGCAATACGGACAACCTTGCCGCGATAGAGCTTGCCGACCTCGGCTTCAGCCGTGATGCCGAGCACGGTATCCATCGCCTTCTGGGCGCCGGCCTTGGTCTCGGCGTAGATGCGCACGCTGCCGTCATCGTCGATATCGATCGAGGCGCCGGTATCTTCACAGATCTGGCGAATGGTGGCGCCGCCCTTGCCGATCACATCACGGATCTTTTCGGGGTCGATCTTGAGACGCGCCATGGTGGGCGCATGCTCGGCCACTTCGCCGCGGCTCTGCGCGATCACGCGATTCATTTCGCCCAGGATATGCTGACGGGCATGGAAGGCCTGCTCCAGCGCCTTTTCCATGATCTCTTCATTGATCCCTTCGATCTTGATGTCCATCTGCAGCGCCGTGATGCCCTCGGCGGAGCCGGCCACCTTGAAGTCCATGTCACCGAGGTGATCCTCATCACCCAGGATATCGGTCAGCACGGCGAAGCGATCATCTTCCTTGACCAGCCCCATGGCGATACCGGCCACCGGGGCCTTCAGCGGCACACCGGCATCCATCAGGGCCAGCGAGGAGCCGCAGACGGAAGCCATCGAGCTGGAACCGTTGGACTCGGTAATTTCGGAGACCACGCGGATCGAATAGGGGAAATCATCGGCAGACGGCAGCATGGCGGAAACGCCACGGCGTGCCAGACGACCGTGGCCGATTTCACGACGCTTGGGAGAGCCGATGAAGCCGGCCTCGCCCACGCTGTAGGGCGGGAAGTTGTAATGCAGCATGAAACGGTCGTGGCGCTCACCGTCCAGGCCTTCGACCATCTGCGCATCGCGAGTGGTGCCCAGGGTCGTGGTCACGATCGCCTGGGTTTCGCCGCGGGTAAAGATGGCGGAACCATGCGTGCGCGGCAGTGCGCCCACTTCGATGTCCAGCGCCCGAACGGTAGAGTGATCACGACCGTCGATACGCGGCTCACCGCTGAGCACGCGCTCTCGCACGATACGCTTTTCGAGCCTGGCAAAGCCGTTGCTGATGTCTTCATCGCTGTAGAGCGCGGCGTCACCCTCGGCAAGCTGGGCCTTCGCCTGCGCCTTGAGTTCGTTCAGACGATCCTGGCGCGCCATCTTGTCGGTAATCCGATAGGCCTCGCCGATGCCCGCTTCATAGCCGCTGGCCAGCGCGTCCTTGAGCGCCGAATTCTCGGCCTGCGGCTGCCAGTCCCATTTGGCCTTGCCGCCTTCATTCACGAATTCGTTGATGGCCCTGATGGCTGTCTGCATCTCTTCGTGGGCAAAGAGCACGGCACCGAGCATTTCATCCTCGGACAGCTCCTTCGCCTCGGACTCGACCATCAGCACGGCCTTCTCGGTACCGGCGACGACCATGTCGAGTTCGGAGCCCTGCAGCTCTTCCTGAGAAGGGTTGATGAAATAGCCTCGCTCATTGGTGAAGGCCACGCGCGCCGCGCCGATCGGCCCGGCAAAGGGAACGCCGGAGATGGCCAGCGCCGCCGAGGTGCCCAGCATGGCAGCGATGTCGGGATCCTGATGGCGCTCGGCCGAAAGGACCGTGCAGACCACCTGGACCTCGTTCATGAAGCCCTTGGGAAACAGCGGACGGATCGGGCGATCGATCAGGCGCGAGGTGAGCGTTTCCTTTTCACTGGGACGCCCTTCACGCTTGAAAAAGCCGCCGGGGATCTTGCCGACCGAATAGGTCTTTTCCTGATAGTGCACGGACAGCGGGAAGAAATCCTGCCCGGGCTTGATGTCCTTTCTGGCCACGACCGTACACAGCACCACCGTGTTGTCCATGGTGACCAGTACACTGCCGGTAGCCTGACGGGCCAGACGGCCGGTCTCCAGCGTGACGCTGTGATTGCCGTATTGAAATGTCTTTTTTACCGCGTTCAATGCGTTGTCCTTTTCTCGTAAACCATTCATCCGCTTCGATGTCATCTTAAAATCAAACGCCCCGGGTGTCACTCTTGCGCCGGGCCATAACAAAAACAGGCGGCTCCCGATCGGGAGCCGCCTGTCAGTGTCTACCGGAAAAGTGACGCAATCAGCGACGCAGACCCAGACGAGAGATGATCTGCTGATAGCGATCAAAATTCTTGCGCTTGAGGTAATCCAGCAGCTTGCGGCGCTGGTTGACCATGCGGATCAGACCACGACGCGAGTGGTGATCCTGCTTGTGATCCTTGAAGTGGCTCTGCA
Organism: Kushneria sp. AK178; assembly: GCF_053903105.1. Classification (NCBI taxonomy): domain Bacteria; kingdom Pseudomonadati; phylum Pseudomonadota; class Gammaproteobacteria; order Oceanospirillales; family Halomonadaceae; genus Kushneria; species Kushneria sp. AK178. The sequence continues at coordinate 3,083,105 of NZ_CP096381.1, forward strand.
GCGTGACGATGTTGTCCGTCAGCAGGGCGATCTGAACTTCCGGCGACCCGGTATCGTTGTCGCCAGTACCGAATTCCTTGACGATTTCGGCCTTGCGTTCGGCAGTCAGTGCCATGTTACTTCTCCAGTCCAATATGCCTGAGCATTGATAAGTGTCGAAGACCACGCATATTTGCAGTCTTCGCGAAAACTACCGGCCCTCGCCGGCAGTATTGATCAACCGTCGGGGCGAACACTGCCCCGACGCATTGATCGTGACCACGCCCAGAAGCGCGTGATCGTGATAGAGCCTTGCAACGCTGCCTTCGGCCAGACCGGCCGTCTCGAGCGAGATGGCCTGGCCGTGCATGATGCGCCGGGCACCTGCAGCGTCGGTTACCAGTACCGGAAGATGCTGAATCAGCACATCGACGGGCAAAAGCCTCTCGAGACGCTGCTCGTCGCTCATGGCTTCCAGCGCTTCGAGATCCAGCATATTGCTGCCATCGAAGGGACCGGTTCCGAGTCGGCGCAGCCCTTCAAGATGGGCCCCACAGCCGAGGCGCTCGCCGATATCCTCGGCCAGCGTGCGAATATAGGTGCCCTTGCTGACGCTGACATCCAGCGCAAACCCCTGGTCATGTCGCGATGTGAGCGCCATATCATAAATGCTCACGCGCCTGGGTGCACGTGCAATCTCCCGCCCGGCACGCGCATGCTCATAGAGCGGTTTGCCCTGATGCTTGAGCGCCGAATACATGGGCGGCACCTGATCGATGTCGCCGATAAAATCGGCCAGCACGGTGTCAATGTCACTGTCATTCAGCGAAGGCACGGTGGTCTGCCTGAGTACTTCGCCTTCACGATCGCCGGTATCGGTCACCGTACCCAGACGCACATCGGCCAGGTAGCGCTTGTCGGCATCCAGAAGCCAGGAGGAGAACTTGGTGGCCTCTCCCAGACAGATGGGCAAAAGACCGGTCGCCATGGGATCCAGTGTTCCGGTATGGCCGGCCTTTTGCGCCTGATAGAGACCGCGCACCTGCTGCAGGGCACGGTTGGAGGTTACGCCCTCACGCTTGTCCAGCAGCAGCACCCCGTTAATGGGACGCCCGCGACGTCGTCTTGCCATCAGTCGCTGCGCTCCGGGCCCTGATCGTCATCCTCGGGGGCCCGGTCACGATCGGACTGCACGGCACGTTCGATCAGACTCGACAGCTCGTGACCGCGCGTGACGGACTCATCGAAGTGAAACCGGAGCTCGGGCACATGTCGAAGCTTCATGGTCCGGGCAACGCGCGAGCGCAGAAACCCGCCGGCCCGCTTGAGCACGGCGAGGTTTTCACGGATGCGCTCCGGATCATTTTCTCCCATCAGGGTGACGTGAACATCGGCATAGCTCAGGTCACGACTGACATCGGCCGAGGTGACCGTCACCATGCCCAGCCGGGGGTCCTTGACCTCCCGCTGGATAAGCTGCGCCAGCTCGTGTGCCAGCTGCTCGCCGACCCGATCCGTACGACTGAATTCACGCATGAACCGCTCCCGTCATGGGTACAGCGCTCACAGGGAGCGCTGAACCTCGATCTGGTCGAAGACTTCGATCTTGTCGCCGACCTGGACATCATTGTAGTTACGTACCCCGATGCCGCACTCCATGCCGTTGCGCACTTCGTTGACGTCATCCTTGAAGCGGCGCAGGGATTCCAGCTCCCCTTCGTAGACCACCACGTTTTCACGCAGGACACGGATACGCTTGTTGCGGTGTACGTTGCCCTCGACCACCATGCAGCCGGCGACCGCGCCGATCTTCGGTGCCCGGAAGACATCGCGCACTTCGGCCACACCGACGATGTCTTCACGCCACTCCGGTGCCAGCATGCCGCTCATCGCCTGCTTGACCTCGTCGATGAGCTGGTAAATGACGCTGTAGTAGCGCAGGTCCAGCCCTTCACGATCGACAATATCCCGCGAGGAGGCATCGGCACGAACGTTGAAGCCAACGATGATGGCGTTGGAGGCAACGGCCAGGTTGGTGTCGGTTTCGGTGATGCCACCGACGCCGGAAGAGACCACTGCAACCTTGACCTCATCGGTGGAGAGCTCTTCAAGCGCCCCACGAATGGCCTCGAGCGAGCCCTGCACGTCGGCCTTGAGCACGATATTGACGGTGGCGGTTTCGTCCTGGCCCATCTGGCTGAACATGTTCTCCAGCTTGGCCTTTTGCTGACGCGCCAGACGTACTTCGCGATACTTGCCCTGACGGAAGTTGGCCACTTCGCGCGCCTTCTTCTCGTCGGCCAGCACCATGAAGTCGTCACCGGCTTCCGGCGTACCGCCCAGACCGAGAATCTCGACCGGCATGGAAGGCCCGGCTTCGTCGACCTGCTTGCCCAGTTCGTTGACCAGAGCGCGGACACGACCGTAATGGAGTCCGGCCAGCACGACATCGCCCTTTCTGAGCGTGCCGGTCTGTACCAGCACGGTGGCTACCGGACCGCGGCCGCGATCCAGACGGGATTCAACCACAACCCCCTTGCCGGGTGCCTCGGGAACGGCCTTGAGCTCCAGAACTTCGGAGACCAGCAGGACCGCTTCCAGCAGCCCGTCGATGTTCTCGCCACTCTTGGCGGAAACATGGACGAACTGGGTGTCACCGCCCCACTCTTCCGAAATCACGCCGCGCTGTGACAGTTCGTTGCGCACGCGGTCCGGATCGGCACCGGGCTTGTCGATCTTGTTGACCGCCACGACCAGCGGTACGCCGGCAGCCTTGGCATGCTCGATGGCCTCGACCGTCTGCGGCATGACGCCGTCGTCGGCGGCGACCACCAGGATGACCACGTCCGTGGCCTGCGCCCCGCGAGCACGCATGGCAGTAAAGGCCGCGTGACCCGGCGTGTCCAGAAAGGTCAGATCGCCGTTGTCATGTTCGACGTGATAGGCGCCGATATGCTGGGTAATGCCGCCGGCCTCGCCGGTGGCGACCTTGGTGCGACGGATATAGTCCAGCAGCGAGGTCTTGCCGTGGTCAACGTGACCCATGACGGTCACGACCGGCGCACGCGTGATCTGCTCGCCCTCATAGGAGATGTTCTCGAGCACTTCGGTCTCGAGCGCATCTTCCTTGACCAGCTTGGGCGTGTGGCCCATCTCCTCGACCACGATCGCGGCAGTATCCTGATCGATGGTCTGATTGATGGTCACGGCCGCGCCCATCTTGAACATGGCCTTGATGACTTCGTTGGACTTGATGGCCATCTTGTCGGCAAGGTCTGCCACGCTGATGGACTCAGGAATCGGCACTTCACGTACGATGTTCTGTACCGGTTTCTGGAAGCCATGAGCGTTGTCACTGCGATTGCTGCCACCACGGCGGCTGCCACGGCGCTGCTCGGCACGCTTGACCTTCTTGCCGCCACGCTTGCGTTCGTTGCGCTCGCTGCGTTCGTCGGCATTATCACGGCGCTCGTCACGACGCCCACCGGAGGACTTGCCACCCTCACCACGACGGGTGTTACGCCGGCTGTTGTCATTGCGCGGCTCGCGTGGCGGCGCATCCACGGCCGGCGCGCCTTCTTCGACGCTTTCCTCTGCCACCGGTGCCACGACCTCTTCTACCGGCGCCGCCTTGTCGGTAACGCTCTGGGTCGACTCGGCGCTCTCCTGTACGGGAGCCGTCTCGGCAACTTCGGGCGTCGCTGTACTCTCGGGGGCCTCGACCGCCTGATCACCGTTGGTGACCTGCTCGGCCGCAGGCGCCTGCTCTTCCTGTTCCTGCTCCTGCTCGCCGTTTTCCTCGTCACCACGCTTGACGTAGGTACGCTTTTTGCGCACCTGCACCTCGATGGTCTTGTTGCGGCCATCGCCGGTACGAATCTTGCTGCGGGTCTTGCGCGTCATGGTAATCCGGTTCTTGTTACCGCGCGCGCCGGCACCGCCGTGGCTTTTGGTGAGATAATCGAGCAGCGTCTGCTTGTCTTCTTCCGATACCGCATCGTTTTCTGCCTTGTGCGGCAGGCCTGCTTCACTCATCTGCTCGAGCAGGCGGCTGACATCACGCCCCACCTTGCCGGCAAATTCCTTGACTGTTGTTTCTGCCATTTATGACCTCCTGAGCCCGTGACCTGTCGCGATACGATGGATTATTCGAACCACGGCGCCCGGGCCGTCATGATCAGTGCCGCAGCACGCTCTTCATCCATTCCCTCAATATCCTTGAGGTCTTCAATGGACTGCTCGGCAAGATCTTCCATGGTGATAATTCCTCGCCCGGCCAGCCGGTAGGCAAGATGCTGATCCATGCCCTCCATCGAGAGCAGATCCTCGGCGGGTGCGGTGCCATCCAGTTCTTCTTCGGACTTGATTGCCAGATTGAGCAATTCATCCTTGGCCCGCGCCCGCAGCTCCTCGACCAGCGACTCGTCAAAGCCTTCGACTTCCAGCATCTCTTCCAGCGGGACGTAGGCGACTTCCTCGAGTGAAGTGAAGCCTTCTTCCACCAGCAGCCTTGCCAGCTCTTCATCGACATCAAGATGATTGATGAAGTATTCGATATAGCTGTCGAGCTCCTGCTCGCGACGCCCCTTGGCTTCCTCCTCCGTCATGACGTTGAGCGTCCAGCCGGTCAGTTCGCTTGCCAGACGCACGTTTTGTCCGCTGCGACCGATGGCCTGCGCCAGATTGTCCTCGCCGACCGCGACATCCATGGCATGGGTATCTTCATCCACCAGGATGGAGGCCACATCAGCAGGCGCCATGGCATTGATGACCAGCTGAGCAGGATTATCGTCCCAGAGCACGATATCCACACGCTCGTTGCGAAGCTCATTGGATACGGCCTGCACCCTGGAACCGCGCATGCCGACACAGGCGCCCACCGGATCGATGCGACGGTCATTGGTCTTGACGGCGATCTTGGCGCGGGAACCCGGATCACGTGCCGCCCCCTTGATCTCGATCAGCTGCTCCGAGATTTCGGGTACCTCAATGGTAAAGAGCTCTACCAGAAATTCCGGACGCGTTCGTGACAGGATCAGCTGTGCACCGCGCGCCTCGGGATCCACACGCCAGAGCAGCGCCCTGACACGCTCATTGAGACGATAGCGCTCGCCCGGGATCATTTCACCGCGCGGCAGAAACCCTTCGGCGTTGTCGCCCAGATCAATGATCAGGCCGTCACGAGTGGTTTTCTTGACATTACCGCCGACCAGCTCACCTTCGCGTTCAGTGTACTGGCGCACGATTTCGGAACGCTCGGCTTCGCGTACCTTTTGTACAATAACCTGCTTGGCGGTCTGAGCAGCGATGCGGCCAAATTCGGCCGACTCGATCTGCTCTTCCACGACCTCGTTCAGATCCAGCGGATCGTCGCGCTCTTCTGCCGCGCCCAGCGGTATCTGACGTGCCGAGGTGGTGTACTCCTCATCAGGCACGACCGTCCAGCGCCTGAAGGTTTCGTAATCGCCGGTACTGCGATCGATGCGTACGCGAATGTCGACATCCTTGCCTTCGTAGCGCTTGCGGGAGGCGCTGGCCAGCGCCGCCTCGACGGCTTCGAAAATAATGTCGCGGGGGACACCCTTTTCATTCGATATTGCATCGACGACCAGCAAAATGTCCTTGCTCATGCCTGTGCCTCGCCAGAAAAGTCCTTGTTGTCATCAAGCATCAGTTATCAAACCCGGGCACAACGCGTGCCTGCTCAATGGTCTCGATAGGAAATCCATACTCTTCGTCGTTGAACTGCAGCAGCACTTCATCACCCTCGACACCTGCCAGCAGCCCCTTGAAACGACGCTGCCCCTCAAAGGGCGCACGCAGCTTCAATGTGACGGTATGACCGGCAAAGCGGGCAAAATGTGACAGGGAATAAAGCGGGCGATCCATCCCGGGAGAGGACACTTCAAGCTGATACTGTCCGGGGAGAGGGTCTTCTACGTCCAGAAGAGCACTGACCTGCCGACTGACATCGGCACAGTCTTCAACGCTGACACCGTTTTCATGGTCGATATAAACGGTCAATTTTGAATGCTTGCCCTGAGCATTGTAATCGATGCCCCAGAGCTCAAAGCCGAGCGCTGCAACGGCGGGTTCTATCAGCGTATGCAGTGTTTCTTGCCTGGTTGGCACGACATGGCCTCCTGCAGTGGCATCAGGCACCTGAGCGAAAATACAGGAGAGCAGATGAGGTGACTGATGAGCGATCTTGTTGCGCTGTAACAAAAAGCCCCTTCGATGGAAGGGGCTTTTCGGGAAAAATTGCCATCCAGTGACTCATGGATGGTAGCGGGGGCCGGATTTGAACCGACGACCTTCGGGTTATGAGCCCGACGAGCTACCAGGCTGCTCCACCCCGCATCAATAGCGCAATCAGTATAAGGACTTTGTCCTGCCGAATCAACATGATCCGTCTGTCGCGGCTTGCAGTTCCGATGGTGCCGAAGGCGGGACTTGAACCCGCACGACCGTAGGGTCACTACCCCCTCAAGATAGCGTGTCTACCAATTCCACCACTTCGGCTTTCGGTTGAACAGAATCTGCATCCTGTTCTGTCTGACGACCTTCTGCCAGACAAATGATGAAGCGCTATCGGGCGGGCGCCTCATCACTGGCGCGAGATTATGCATCCCCTGACCCGATTCGTCAAGCGATACATGGCCTCCCGTTTTAATCGCTGCTGCTGTCGCTGCTGGAAGGCACTGTCAGGCCTTCGGCGCCCTCATCGCTTTCCTGCTGGGCGGCAGGAGCACGAGGCGCATCATCGCCATCATCCAGACTTGGTGCGCTGCTGCGCTGCTGCTCGATGACCCGCGCGTCGGGAATACCGCTCCGGGAGTCGGCACTGCCGCCGCTGTTGACCAGCCAGGCAAGTCCGAGCGAGGTCGCGAAAAACAGGGCGGCAAGCACTGCCGTCAGGCGTGCCAGCGTCTTGGAGGCGCCCTGCGAGCCCAGTACCGTTTGCGAGGCACCGCCTCCAAAGGAGGCACCAGCTTCGGCCCCCTTGCCGCGCTGCAAGAGCACCAGCGCGATCAGGCTGATGGCAAGGAGAACGTGAATCAGAATGATGGCAACGTACATTTAATCAACCTGCTGCGTGACAAATCGCAATAAAGTCATCGGGTTTGAGCGAGGCGCCGCCTATCAGCCCCCCATCGATATCCGGTCGGGAAAGAAGATCGGCAGCGTTATCGGCTTTCATGCTACCGCCATACAGCAGTCGCATGCCCTCTCCCAGTGCCGGATCCCTGTCGGACAGCCACGAGCGAATCATGGCATGAACCTGCTGCGCCTGCTCGGGGGTTGCCGTGCGGCCTGTACCGATGGCCCAGACCGGCTCGTAGGCAATGACCAGCCGTGAGCGCTCTTCCACGGCCAGGGCGTCAATGACGGTGCTGACCTGTCCCAGCACCACCGTCTCTACCCTGTCCGCTTCTCGTTCCTCAAGCGTTTCGCCAATACACAATATCGGCGTCAGCCCGCCATCCAGTGCGGCCCTGACACGAGCCAGTACGGCCTGATCGTCTTCGCCGAACAGGGTTCGACGCTCGGAGTGGCCAACCAGTACGTGAGTGACGCCGCACTGTACAAGCATGGGAGCACTGATCTCACCGGTGTAGGCACCCGATGATTCGGGGTGAAGCGTCTGAGCACCGAGAGCGACCGGGCTGCCTGCCAGCAATCCCTGCGCCGATGTGAGCAGCGTAAAGGGCGGGATAATGGCAACGTCAACGCTTGAGGAAATCTGCGCCGACATCAGCGCCTGCGTCATTGTTTCCAAAAGCTCCGGCGAGCCGTTCATCTTCCAGTTGCCGGCAATCAGCGGCTTACGCATGGTGACTTCTCCCTAGCCTGTCGGGAACAGGAAAGTATTGGTAGACGCCTCCGCAGGGAGGGCGATGGTAATGGAGCGATGGCGTGAGCACAACCACGCCCCGCTTTCTTCACTCCCGGACAGCCGACATGCCCCGTTCGATTTCGTCGGCGATCTTTTGTGCCAGCGCCTGAACGTCAAAGCGCGGGCGGCCTTCCACCATGACGCGGATCAGCGGCTCCGTGCCTGAAGGTCTCAACAGCACGCGTCCGGAATCGCCCAGCGTCTGCTCGACATCCCTGACCGCAGCAGCCACCGGCGCGCTCTCCATCAGCGCCGCCTTGTCGATGCCCGGCACCAGACGCACGTTGACCAGGGCCTGCGGCGCCTTTTCCATGCCTTCCAGCAGTTCATCGAGACGTCGCTCTTCGATCACCATGGTGACCAACACCTGAAGCGCGGAGACAATACCGTCACCGGTGGTCTGGGCATGGCCGCAAAGAATATGCCCGGAGGATTCACCGCCCAGCTGCCAGTCTCGCGCCTGCATCTGTTCGATGACGTAGCGGTCACCGACCCTTGCACGCTCAAAGGGAACCCCCAGCTCTTCCAGCGCTGACGCCAGCCCGAAATTGCTCATCAGGGTACCGACGACACCGCCACCCAGCACACCACGACGCTGACGGTCACGGGCAATGATGTAAAGGATGTCATCACCATCCACGATGCGACCGGCGTGATCCACCATGATCACACGATCCCCATCGCCATCAAAGGCGATGCCGAGATCGGCTCCGGTTTCGAGTACCCTGTCGCGCATGGCTTCCGGATGGGTAGAGCCGACCTGCTGATTGATGTTGAGCCCGTCGGGCGTTACCCCCATCGTGATGACTTCGGCGCCCAGCTCGCGAAAGACATTGGGCGCGATGTGATAGGTCGCCCCGTTGGCACAGTCGACGACGATTTTCAGACCGTGCAGGCCGAAGCGATTGGGCACCGTCGACTTGCAGAATTCGATGTAGCGGCCGGCGGCATCCTCGATACGCACCGCCTTGCCCAGCCGGTCGGGGCCTACCGTTTCCTGAAGCCCATCGAGCTCGCGCTCGATCTCGTCTTCCAGGGCGTCAGGCAGCTTGGTGCCATGCTGGGAGAAAAACTTGATGCCGTTGTCCTGATATGGATTGTGCGAAGCGCTGATGACCACTCCGGCACTGGCGCGCAGCGTGCTCGTCAGATAGGCAATGCCCGGCGTCGGCATGGGCCCCAGCAGCGCCACGTCCACACCGGCTGCCGAAAAACCGGCCTCCAGCGCAGACTCGAACATATAGCCGGAGATACGGGTATCCTTGCCGATCAGTACGCGTGCCCGTCGGTTCTGACGCGCAAAGACCCGTCCGGCCGCCCATCCCAGACGCAGCATGAAATCTGCCGTAATGGGGGCCTGACCGACCGTGCCGCGAATCCCATCCGTACCGAAATATTGTCTTGCCATTGCTATTTGCCTTCCTTGAGTACTGCACGAGTCATGCCAACGGCATCCGCGCTGGCAGCAACATCATGTGTTCTGATAATCCAGGCCCCCTTGCTGATGGCAAGGCCCGTCAGCGCCAGCCCACCATAAAGGCGCTCATCTACCTCGCGCGACAGCACACGACCGATCATGCCCTTGCGTGAGGTTCCCACCAGCAGCGGATACCCCAGACGCTGGAGATACTCTAGGCGATTCATCAGGCGCAGATTGTGCGCAAGCGTCTTTGCAAAACCAAAGCCCGGGTCGACCAGCAGCCGTTCGGCAGCGATGCCGGCGTCATGGCAGCGCGCAATCTGTTGCTCCAGAAAGATCGCCACCTCTTCCTCGATAGGGCGCTCGTAATATGGATCATTCTGCATGTTATCGGGCTCGCCCACCATATGCATGAGGCAGATGGGCAGTCCCGAAGCCGCTGCCGCCTCAAGCGCTCCCGGGCGTCTCAACGAGCGCACATCATTGATCATGCCCGCGCCCGCTGCCGTTACGGCGGTCATGACCTCCGGCGCGCTGGTATCCACTGACACCAGCGCACTCAGCTCACTTGTCAGTCGCTCCACGATCGGTACCACCCGATCCAGCTCCTGCTGGAGGCTTACCGGCGTGGCCCCGGGTCGCGTGGACTCGCCGCCAACATCGATGATGTCAGCCCCCTCGCGAAGCATCTGCTGCGCCCGGCGCAGGGCCGCATCGCCTGCGGCATGCCGGCCCCCGTCGGAAAAGGAGTCCGGGGTAACGTTGAGGATGCCCATGACATGGGGGCTGTCCAGCGTCAGCTGGTGACGCTCGCCGCACGCCATGAAAGTCGCTGCATTCGACATGATGATTCCTGAAACATGAACTGACGATCTGCATTGTAATCGGCAGGCATAAAAAAACCGCCCCGAGGGGCGGTCATGATACGTAAAACGTGAATCAATGTCCGGAGGAGCCTCCCAGCGGATCGGAGGGGCGACGCCGCGTATCATCATCGGTGTTATCCCCCTCCGGCTCATCGACCGGACGAACATCCGAAGGGCTGGTGTCGGATACTCCCAGACCACCGCTCGGGCCACTGCCCCCCGGCTCCTTCGGCGGACGCGGATCCCGCCCATCCATGATATCGCTGATCTGATCGACATCGATGGTTTCATACTTGATCAGCGCCTCGGTCATCGCATCCAGCTTGTCGCGATTGTCGTGCAGGATCTGCTCGGCCTGCTGATAGCACTCATCGATGATGCGGCGAATCTCGCGATCCAGTCTCGACGAGGTTTCTGCCGAGGTGAACTTGCCGCCACCGCCACCCGGACCACCCAGGAACTGATGCGACTCGTCCTCGTCATACATCAGCGGCCCCATCTCCTGCGACAGGCCCCACTTGGCCACCATGTTGTGGGCAAGCTCCGTGGCACGCTTGATGTCGTTGGAAGCGCCGGTGGTGACACCGTTGGGCCCCAGCGTCATCTCCTCGGCGATACGGCCACCGAATAATGAGCAGATCTGGCTGATAATCTGCTGACGCGTAAAGCTGTAGCGGTCCTCATTGGGCAGGAACATGGTGACACCCAGCGCCCGACCACGAGGAATGATGGTGACCTTGTAGACCGGGTCGTGCTCCGGCATCAGCAGACCAATGATCGCGTGGCCCGACTCGTGATAGGCCGTGTTGCGCTTTTCCTTTTCGGACATGACCATCGAGCGCTTTTCGGCCCCCATCATGATCTTGTCCTTGGCCTGCTCCAGCTCATTCATGCTGATCAGGCGACGGTTCTTGCGGGCGGCAAACAGGGCGGCCTCATTCACCACGTTGGCAAGCTCCGCCCCCGAAAAGCCCGGTGTACCACGCGCGATCATCTCGGGTTTAACGTCATCGGCCAGCGGCACCTTGCGAAGATGCACGCCCAGAATATGCTCGCGCCCCCGGATATCGGGCAGACCCACAGTGACCTGACGGTCGAAGCGACCGGGGCGCAACAGCGCGGGGTCAAGGACGTCAGGGCGGTTGGTCGCGGCAATCACGATGATGCCTTCGTTGGCTTCGAAGCCGTCCATCTCGACCAGCAGCTGGTTGAGGGTCTGCTCACGCTCGTCGTGTCCCCCACCCATGCCGGAGCCACGCGAACGACCCACGGCATCGATCTCGTCAATAAAGATGATGCAGGGCGCCTGTTTCTTGGCCTGCTCGAACATGTCACGGACACGAGAGGCGCCCACGCCGACGAACATTTCGACGAAGTCGGAACCCGAGATGGTGAAAAAGGGGACCCTGGCCTCGCCGGCGATTGCCTTGGCGAGCAGTGTCTTGCCGGTACCCGGGGGCCCCACCATCAGGACACCGCGGGGAATCTGCCCGCCGAGTCGCTGAAACTTGGAAGGGTCCTTGAGAAAGTCGACCAGCTCTTCAACCTCTTCCTTGGCCTCATCGCAGCCGGCCACATCCTTGAAGGTTGTCTTGACCTGCTCATGGGACAGCAGCTTGGCCTTGGACTTGCCAAAGCTCATCGGCCCGCCCTTGCCGGAACCGCCGCCCTGCATCTGCCGCATGAAAAACAGGAAGATGCCCAGAATCAGCAGAATGGGGAAGCTGGCAATCAACAACCGTGACCAGATGCTCTGCTGATCGGGCTCCTTGCCGATCACGGTCACATCATGGCTGAGCAGATCGTCCATCAGACGTGGATCTTCAGCAGACGGCCGGATGGTCTGGAAATTGGAACCGTCCTCGCGCTCACCACGGATATCGTAACCATCAATGGTAACCTGACGAATCTGGTTGTTTTGCACCTGCTCGACAAACTGGGAGTAGTTCATCGCCTGCGGCGAATTATCGACGCTGAAGTTGTTGAACACCGTCAGCAGAACCGCTGCGATAATCAACCATAGGATCAGATTCTTGGCCATGTCGTTCAAGGGGACACCCTCACTACGTGATTCTGCCTGCCAGGCGCGGCCCGGTATGTGTCGGATAGTTTGGGGCGCAGCCTGCCGATTACAAGCTCAAGCGCGGAAACCACGCCCCAGTAGATATACTTCTCGCGATCTTGGGCGCGATGCATCGGGTTTGCGGGTAACTACCTTATCGAACCGAAGACGCATTTCCTTTAGATACTGATCAAACCCCTCACCCTGAAAGATCTTGGTCAGGAAATCGCCGCCCGGCGTCAGCACCTGCTGCGCCATGTCGAGCGCCAGCTCGACAAGATACATGGCGCCCGGCTGATCGATGGCCCTTTGCCCGCTCATGTTGGGCGCCATGTCCGACAGGACCACGTTGACCGGCCGGTTGCCGAGCGCCCTGAGCATAGCATGCAGCGTCTGCTCTTCCGTAAAGTCACCCTGAATGAAGTCCACTCCCGCAATGGCATCCATTTCGAGGATGTCAGTGGCGATGACCTGCCCATGATCACCGACGCGTGCCATGGCGACCTGACTCCAGCCGCCCGGCGCCGCCCCCAGGTCCACCACATTCATGCCCGGTGCCAGCAGACGATCACGATCGTCTATTTCAAGCAGCTTGTAACTGGCGCGGGAACGATAGCCATCGGCCCAGCTGCGCTTTACCCAGACGTCATCAAAGTGTTCCTTCATCCAGCCGTTATCGGCGGAAGTCTTTTTGCCGGCAGACGGCTTTCTGGCGCGTGTCACATTAACTTCCGAAAGCAGGGATTGCAGTGCTACAGCGATCAAACGCCAGAGTAACAACGCCGCAATGCGCCGAACGTGCGACAACCGTTGGCGCCACTACCGCTGTCTGGAGTAAGATGAGTGCACATGAAAAGGGATCGAGAGTTTTCAACATATCATGAGCCTTACAGCGGCACAAAAGAAAACCCTGCGCAGCGTCGGCCATATTCTCAATCCGGTTGTCCGGATCGGTGACAAGGGCCTGACCGAGGGTGTCATGGGAGAGCTCGAACGCGCGCTCGCCGATCACGAGCTGATCAAGGTCAGCATTGCCGGCGCCGAACGCGACGAGCGAGCCGAAATCATCAATCATCTGCTGGCACAGTCCGGCGCCGAGCTGGTACAGAGCATCGGCAAGACCGCCCTGCTGTATCGTCACAATCCACAAGCGGACCCCAGACTCTCCAACGTGGCACGCTACACCGAGTAGCCGCCCCGGTACATGCGTCTTCGAGACAGAAGGTCCGAATCAAAAGGCCCCCGACAGTGTCGGGGGCCTTTTTCATGACGGGGCCGATATCCCCCGAATCAGGCGATATGTTCGACGCTGTCGATTTCGTATTCAACGTCGCCACCGGGCGTGCGCACGTTGACGACATCCCCCTCGGACTTGCCGATCAGCGCGCGCGCAATGGGGGAGTTGACCGAAATCTTGCCGTTTTTGATGTCGGCTTCATCCTCGCCCACGATGCGGTAGGCCACCTCTTCTTCGGTCTCGAGGTTCAAAAGCCTGACCGTGGTACCAAAGATGACGTTGCCGTTATGTGGCATTTTGGTGACATCGATGACCTGGGCATTGGACAGGCGCGCCTCGATCTCCTGGATACGCCCCTCGATGAAACCCTGCTGCTCGCGCGCGGCGTGATACTCGGCGTTCTCCTTCAGGTCGCCGTGTTCGCGCGCCTCGGCAATGTCCGCGATCACTCGCGGACGATCAACACTCTTGAGCTGGTTGAGCTCTTCACGCAGGGCCTGCTCGCCCTGCACCGTCATCGGCACCCTGGTGGTCATGCGGTTACACTCGTATGGAGTTCCTGAAGTCGCCGCACGGTAATCTCGTTACCATACTCAAGCGCCATGCACACGGCACGCGCCCCGGCCAGGGTCGTGGCATAGGGCACCTTGTGCGACAGCGCCGAGCGGCGAATCATGGAAGAATCGTTAATGGCCTGCCGTCCCTCGGTCGTATTGACGATGTAGGCAACCTCATCGTTTTTGATCATGTCGACAATGTGGGGACGGCCTTCAAACACCTTGTTGACCGGCTCGACCGGCAGATCGGCAGCCTCGAGGGCCCGTGCCGTACCGCTCGTCGCGATCAGCGTGAAACCCAATGTTAACAGAGAACGCGCCACGTCAATAACGCCCTCCTTGTCGGGGTCACGGACCGAAAGGAACGCCCGGCGGTCGCCGCTCAGCGCCGGGATGGCCTCGCCGGCACCCAGCTGGGCCTTGTAAAAGGCCTCGGCAAAGGTCGCTCCGGTCCCCATCACTTCGCCGGTCGACTTCATTTCCGGCGTCAGGATCGGGTCCACGCCCGGGAACTTGTTGAAAGGGAAGACCGCCTCCTTGACGCTGTAGAAATCCGGAATGTGCTCCCGGGTAAACTCGAGCTCGGACAGCGTCTTGCCGGCCATGACGCGCGCCGCCAGCTGTGCCAGCGAGCGCCCGATGCACTTGGAGACAAACGGCACGGTACGCGAGGCGCGCGGATTGACCTCGATGACATACACTTCGCCATCCTGCCAGGCCAGCTGCACATTCATCAGCCCCACGACGTTGAGCTCCAGCGCCATACGCTGCACCTGATCGCGCATGCGATCCTGCACCTCTCCCGGCAGCGAATAGGGCGGCAGCGAACACGCCGAATCCCCGGAGTGGACGCCCGCCTGTTCGATGTGCTGCATGATGCCGCCGATCACGACATTCTTGCCGTCACTGATGGCATCGATATCCACCTCGATGGCGGCATTGAGGAAATGGTCCAGCAGCACCGGCGAGTCGTTGGAGACCTTGACCGCATGGGTCATGTAGTTCTCGAGCTCGTCGGCCGAATAGACGATCTCCATGGCGCGTCCGCCCAGCACATAGGAGGGCCGCACGACCAGCGGGTAACCGATCTTTGCCGCCTTGACGAAGGCGTCTTCAAAGCTGCGTGCCGTGGCGTTATTGGGCTGTTTGAGGCCGAGCTTGTCGATCATCTGCTGGAAGCGTTCGCGATCCTCGGCGCGATCGATGGCGTCCGGCGCGGTGCCGATAATGGGCACGCCCGCGGCCTCCAGATCGCGCGCCAGCTTCAGCGGCGTCTGGCCACCGAACTGAACGATCACGCCCGCAGGCTTCTCGGTTTCGACAATGGCCAGCACGTCCTCGAGCGTGACCGGCTCGAAGTAGAGACGATCGGAGGTGTCATAGTCGGTCGACACGGTCTCCGGGTTGCAGTTGACCATGATGGTCTCATAGCCGTCCTCGCGCATGGCGAGCGCGGCGTGAACGCAGCAGTAGTCGAACTCGATACCCTGACCGATCCGGTTGGGACCGCCCCCCAGCACCATGATCTTCTGTCGATCGCTGGGGTCGGCCTCGCACTCCTCTTCGTAGGTGGAGTACATGTAGGCCGTCGAGGTCGGAAACTCGGCCGCGCAGGTATCGACCCGCTTGAAGACCGGACGCACATCCAGCGTCTGGCGACGCTCCCGGAACGCCTTTTCACTGACGCCGATAAGACGGGCCAGGCGCGCATCGCCAAAGCCGCGACGCTTGTAGAAGTAGACCTGCTTGCGGCTGAGATCATTCAGGGACGTCTTGGCGATCTGACCTTCCAGCACGATCAGCTCCTGAATCTGGATCAGGAACCAGCGATCGATTTTGGTGAAGTTGAACACCTCATCCAGCGAATGACCGGCCCGGAAGGCATCTGCCACGTAGAAGATGCGATCGGCACCGGGGCGCTGCAGCTCGCCCTGCATCAGCTGCCGCGACGCCTCATCGAAATTCGACAGCTTGGGGTCCAGGCCATCCACGCCGATTTCGAGTCCCCGCAGCGCCTTTTGCAGCGATTCCTGGAAGGTGCGCCCGATGGCCATGACCTCGCCCACCGACTTCATCTGGGTCGTCAGACGGTCGTTGGCCTGCGGGAATTTTTCGAAGGTAAAGCGCGGAATCTTGGTGACCACATAGTCGATGGCCGGTTCAAACGAGGCCGGTGTGGCACCGCCGGTGACCTCGTTTTGCAGCTCATCGAGGGTGTAGCCCACCGCCAGCTTGGCGGCGACCTTGGCGATCGGGAAGCCGGTCGCCTTGGAGGCCAGCGCCGACGAGCGCGACACGCGCGGGTTCATCTCGATCACCACCATACGCCCGGTATCCGGATCAACGCCGAACTGCACGTTGGAGCCGCCGGTTTCCACGCCGATCTCACGCAGCACCGCAAGCGATGCGTTACGCATGATCTGGTATTCCTTGTCGGTCAGCGTCTGGGCCGGGGCCACGGTAATGGAGTCACCGGTATGCACGCCCATCGGATCGAAGTTCTCGATGGCGCAGACGATGATGCAGTTGTCGCTTTTATCGCGCACCACCTCCATCTCGTACTCTTTCCAGCCCAGCAGCGACTCGTCGATCAAAAGCTCATGGTTGGAGGAGAGCTCGAAACCGCGATGGCAGATCTCTTCGAACTCTTCGCGATTATAGGCCACGCCGCCACCGGAGCCGCCCATGGTGTAGGACGGGCGGATGATGCAGGGAAAGCCCAGTTCGGCCTGAATCTCCCAGGCCTCTTCCATCGCATGCGCGACGCGAGCCCTGGGGCACTCAAGCCCGATGTTTTTCATCGCCTTGTCAAAAAGGTCGCGGTCCTCGGCCTTTTCGATCGTCTGGGCGTTGGCGCCGATCAGCTCGACCCCATACTCGTCGAGCACGCCGCGGCGGTCCAGCTCGAGCGCACAGTTCAGCGCGGTCTGCCCGCCCATGGTGGGCAGCACGGCATCCGGGCGCTCGCGTTCGATGATGCGCGCCACCGCCTCCCAGGTCACCGGCTCGATATAGGTCGCATCGGCCATGACCGGGTCGGTCATGATGGTGGCCGGATTGGAGTTGACCAGAATGACCCGGAACCCCTCCTCGCGCAGCGCCTTGCAGGCCTGGGCGCCGGAATAGTCGAACTCACAGGCCTGACCGATAACGATGGGGCCGGCGCCAATGATCAGAATGCTTTTCAGGTCGGTACGTTTTGGCATGACGATTTCACTGCGTCGAAAAATGGGATGCGAACAAGTCGAATACGAGGGCAAGCCGGCCGCCGCGGACGGCGACCGGGTCGAGTCAGGCCGGCTGGCGGCGCGTCTCCATCATGGCCACGAAGCGATCAAACAGCGGTGAAACATCATGTGGCCCGGGACTGGCTTCCGGATGGCCCTGAAAGCTGAAGGCCGGCGTATCGGTCAATTCAATGCCCTGCAGGGTATTGTCAAACAGCGACCGATGGGTGGCGCGAATATTGGCCGGCAGCGACGCCTCGTCAACGGCGAATCCGTGGTTCTGACTGGTGATCATGACATGGCCGCGATCGATATCCAGCACCGGATGGTTGGCCCCGTGGTGGCCCTGCTTCATCTTGACGGTGGTCGCCCCGCCGGCCAGCGCCAGCAGCTGATGGCCCAGACAGATGCCAAAGACCGGCGTGCCGGTGGCCAGAATTTCCTGAATGGCCTTGATGGCGTAGTCACAGGGCTCGGGGTCGCCGGGGCCGTTGGCCAGAAAGACGCCGTCAGGGTTCATCGCCAGCACCTCGCTGGCCGGTGTCTGCGGCGGTACCACGGTCAGGCGACAGCCGCGGCTGGTCAGCATGCGAAAGATGTTGTGCTTGGTGCCATAGTCATAGGCCACCACGTGCCGGGCGCGGTCGCGCTGGCGAAAGTCGGCGTAGCCCTGGCCGAGCTGCCATTCGCCGTCGTGCCACTCATGAATCTCGCGGGTGCCGGCCTCACGCGCCAGATCCATGCCCTTGAGACCCGGGAAGTCGCGGGCGGCGGCCAGCGCACGCGCCACGGCCTCATCACCCTGGGCCTCCGCGCCGGCGACAATGGCACCGTTCTGTGCGCCCTTGTCGCGCAGCAGGCGCGTCAGACGGCGCGTGTCGATATCGGCAATGCCCAAAATGCCGTGGGCGGCCAGATAGTCGTCGAGGGCGCGGACGCTGCGGAAGTTGCTGACCAGGCGCGGCAGATCGCGAATGACAAGGCCGGCGGCATGAATGCGGTGGGATTCGACATCTTCTTCATTGATGCCGGTGTTGCCGATATGGGGATAGGTGAGCGTGACAATCTGGCGAGAATAGGAAGGGTCGGTCAGGATCTCCTGATATCCTGTCATGGCCGTATTAAAGACCACCTCGCCACTGGTTTCTCCGTCGGCGCCAATGGAGACACCGTGAAATACGCTGCCATCCTCGAGCGCCAGAATCGCGGGTTTGATCAATGCAACGTCCTCCACAGGGCAAAAGAGACTGTCAGCGCAAGCGACATGCCACAACGCTGAGTGCAAAACCGGCCGTCTGGCGACCCCGTTGACCATGCCCGCGGCGCGCCCTGACTGAAAGCGCGACCCCGGGCTGCAAAAAAGCGGGACAAAACCCCGAAGGGTTTCATCCCGCTTTTGCTATCGCCATGGTCTGCGGGTTCGACCCGGCCAAATTGCGCCGATGATATCGGATTTCATCGGCGCGTGCCATTATGCGATGACCGTCGGTGGTCAATGTCGCCGATAAACCCCGTTTACTTGAGCCCCAGCACGTCCTGCATGTCGTACTGTCCGGCATGCTGATCCATCAGCCAGTGCGCCGCCCGGACCGCACCGCGACCAAAGGTCAGCCGGCTGGAGGCCTTGTGGGTAATCTCGATGCGCTCGCCTTCGGCGGCAAACAGTACGGTATGCTCGCCCACGATATCGCCGCCGCGCACGGTGGAAAAGCCGATTTCGCGGGCACTTCGCGGGCCGATCTGCCCGACGCGCTGGTAGACACCGTCCGCCTTCGGATCACGCCCCAGCGGCTCGGCCACGGCGCGCCCCATCATCAGGGCCGTACCGGACGGCGCATCCACCTTGTGGCGATGGTGGGCCTCGATGATCTCGATATCAAAGCCGGCATCGCCCAGCGCCCGCGCCGCTGTGGACAGCAGATTGAGCGACAGATTGACCCCGGTGCTCATGTTGGCGGCAAACACGAAGGGGACCCTCGTGGCGTAGCCTTCAAGCGTCTCCAGCTGGGCATCATCGAAGCCGGTCGTGCCGATCACGAGGCGCTTGCCGTGCTCGGCGCACACGGCCAGATTGTCGAGCGTCAGCGCCGGCGTGGTGAAATCGATCACGACATCGATGTCATCGATGATCGTCTCGAGGCTGCCGGCAAGCGTGACGCCCAGCCGTCCCTGACCGGCCAGCTCCCCGGCATCGGCGCCGACCAGTGAGCTGTCGGGGCGCACCACGGCGCCGGTCAGCCGGGCGCTGTCATCCCCGTGGACGGCCTCGATCAGCATTTTGCCCATGCGCCCTGCAGCGCCCATGATGGCGATTCGTGTCACGCGTCCTCCTGCCTGTTGATTCATGACCGTTATTGATGAGCGTTCAATGCGTGCCACTATAGCGTATCCCCGCCCATGATCGGATGCCCCATGACAGACAGGCCTTTCTCCCGGTATCTCTCCGTGTCATTGCTGGCCCTGTGCCTGACGCTGCTGCCCGGCTGTACCCGGGCGGGCATCGTGGACCCCGGCGGCCCGGCGGGCGGCTCGCGCCCCGAGCGTCTCGAGTGGTGCGGCATGCTGGAACTGCCGGATCGCATGCCCGATGGCCGGCCGCTGGGCGGGCTGTCGGAACTGGCCTTCGATCCGGACAGCACCCTGTTGTACATGCTCTCCGATCGCGCCCGGCTCTATCGCGCCCGCCCCCATTTTGATGACCGCCAGCAGCTGAGTCGCCTTGAACTGCTCGACTCGACACCCCTGCGTGATCACAAGGGGCAGCCGCTCGAGATGCCACGAGCCGACAGCGAATCCATGGTACTGATCGAGGGAAACAACGGTGAGACGCAGCTGCTGATCGGCTTTGAACGTCAGCATCGACTGCAGCGTTTCACCACTGACGGCCGGCCGCTGGGGAAGGCCCTTCAACCCTCGGCACTGGCAGGGGCAGCCTACAACGGCAGTTTGGAAGCGCTGGCCAACTCTCCGGTCCACGGCATCATCGCCGGACTGGAGTTTGCCTCACAGGGCATGGCCGCCAATGAAAGCCGCCTGTTCGATCTCGACGGTCGCCAGTGGCGCTGGCAGCGCGCCGGGGACAATAGCGGCCTGACCGCCATGGCGCCGCTGGACGATGACCTCCTGCTGCTGGAACGGGACTTCGAGGTCGGCAGGCCCCTGACCATCTCGCTGCGCCGCGCTCGTATCACCGATACGCCGCAGGGCAGCGTGGTTCCCGGTGACACCATCGCCCGGCTGGCCAGCGACGAGGGCTGGCGGCTGGACAACTTCGAGGGGCTGACCCGTATCGCTGCGCAGCGCTATCTGATGGTCAGCGATGACAACTTCAGCTGGCTGCAGCGCTCGCTGCTGGCCTGCTTCGAGCTTCCCGACGAGGCGGGCCCCGGCTCGTGACGGCCCCTCCCGTGGCAGCGCCGGTACGGCTCAGGCCTCTTTTGCGTTATCCGCCAGCAGTGCCTCGAAGGTCGTGATGTCACCACAGCGATCCGGTGCATAGCCGTTGAGCGCCGCCACCTCCCTCAGAAAGCCCTGCGAGCTCATGTGGGCGAGCAGCGCCTGCAGATTGTCCTGCATCAGCCGATCGCGGTGGCAGATCAGCAGATAGTGCTCGGTGGCCAGAGGCACGAAGCCGAGTCCGAACTGTGCTGCCGCCGCCTCGACGCCGAAGCCGGCGTCGGCCATGCCGGCCGCCACATAGGCGGCCACCGCCGTATGCGTGAACTCCTCATGGCGCGCGCCGTGGAGCTCGGTTTCGTCGACCCCGTGCGCCGTTCGCAGCAGATCGAACAGCATGCGCGTGCCGGAGCGCTCGTTGCGGTTGATGAACCGGACCTCGGAGCGCACCAGATCCCCCATGCCGCGGACCCGGTCGGCATCCTCGCGGCGCAGCATCAGCCCCTGACGCCGGGTCACGAAGCGAATGACCGCCAGCTCCTGCGTCATCAGCCAGGGCTTGTAAAACGCCATGACCTGCTCGGCCAAATGCGGATCGCTGGGCACGTGAAAGCTGGCCAGATCACACTCGTCGCGGCGCAGCGCCTCGAGCGCCTCGATGGAGGAGCAGTAGCGCAGGTCCAGATCGCCCGGGAACTCCGGCAGCAGCGATACGGCATAGCCGTGGCTGGCATGCAGACGCAGGACCGGATGGGCGCCGTCCAGCAGCTGCTGCAGCTGATGGTTGAGCTCGGAGGCCATGCTGTCGATCTGGGGCCCCAGCCGCGCCCGCACCCGCTGCTCCGCCCACAGCAGCTTCTCGCCCAGCGGCGACAGCTGCGTCCCGTGCCCCCGGCGCATCTCCACCAGCGCCATGCCGAAAAAGGCCTCGCCCCGGTTGAGCAGGTTCCAGGCGTGGCGATAGGAGATGTTCGCCTCGCTGGCGGCACGGGTGAGCTTGCCGGTCTCGCGCAGCCCTGCCAGCAGCACGAACAGTACCGGGTCGAGCAGCTCGCCATCCTCGCGGTAAAAGCGCCATGACGGGACGATGTTCAACTTTGTGCTAAGCATTTTTGTTCATATTTTGCCGCCGTATCGGGAGTGCTAATTTGGTCACGAACGTGACCCTGACATAAAGCAGTTATGCACAACGATTCCTATAAGACGATCGGATGAGCGCTGTCGCTTCAATCCTCCGACCTGATGAGATCCGGCCATGTCACAGACTTATTCTCCCGTCGCCGACGCCTGGACACCGGCGCAGCTGCAGGCAGTGATCGACGCCCATCGTTCGATGCCGGGCGCCATGCTGCCGACGCTGCACGCCATCCAGGACCGCTTCGGTTTCATCCCCGATGCCGCGGTCCCCATGATCGCCGAGGCGCTGCGCCATACCCGCGCCGAGGTCCACGGCATCATCAGCTTCTATCACCATTTTCGTACCCATCCACCGGGGCGCAGCGTGATCCAGATCTGTCGCGCCGAGGCGTGTCAGTCGGTCGGCAGCCGCCGGCTCGAGGCGCACGCCAAAAAGACCCTGGGCGTGGATTATCACCAGACCACGCCGGATCATGAGTTCACGCTCGAGCCGGTCTACTGTCTGGGCAACTGCGCCTGCGGCCCCTCGGTGCGCGTCAATGACGACGTCTATGGACGCATGACGCCCGAGCAGTTCGATGAACTGACCGATGAGCTGTCGGCGACCGTCGTGGAGGTGAAGTGATGGCCATTACCGTTTATGTCCCCCGGGACACCACCGCCCTCGCCCTCGGCGCCGATCGCGTGGCGGCTCGGCTGGAGCGCGGCGCCCGGCAACGCGGCGTGGAGATCAATCTTGTGCGCAACGGCTCCCGCGGGCTGTTCTATCTGGAGCCGCTGGTCGAGGTCGAGACCGCCGAGGGGCGCCTCGCCTACGGTCCGGTCACGCCGGGCGATGTTGAGGGTCTGATCGAGGCCGGTCTGTTCGAGGGGCGCCAGGCGCACTCGCTGGCGCTGGGGCCGACCGAAGAGATCGACTATCTCAAGCGCCAGCAGCGCCTGACCTTTTCGCGCATCGGGATCACCGACCCGGTATCGCTCGAGGACTACACCACCCTGCGCGGCTTCGAAGGGCTGAAAAAGGCGCTGGCGCTGGACAGCCAGGCCGTTGTCGACGAGGTCAAGACCTCGGGGCTGCGCGGTCGCGGCGGCGCAGCCTTCCCGACCGGCATCAAGTGGCAGACCGTGCACGATCAGCCGCCGGGCCAGAAATATGTGGTCTGCAACGCCGACGAGGGCGACTCCGGCACCTTCGCCGACCGGCTGGTCATGGAGTGTGACCCCTACATGCTGATCGAGGGTATGGCCATCGCCGGCCTCGCCGTGGGCGCCGAGCAGGGCTACATCTATCTGCGCTCGGAATATCCGCTGGCCCACGACATTCTCGACGACGCCATCGCCCGGGCCATCGCTGCCGGCTACCTGGGCGACAACCTCCTCGGCAGCGGCCGCGCCTTTCATCTGGAGGTGCGTCTGGGGGCCGGCGCCTACATCTGCGGCGAGGAGACTTCCCTGCTGGAGAGTCTTGAAGGCAAGCGCGGGCTGGTCCGTGCCAAGCCGCCGCTGCCCGCCATCGAAGGGCTGTTCGGCCGCCCGACCGTGGTCAACAACGTGCTGTCGCTGGCGGCGGTTCCCTTCATCCTCGATCAGGGCGGTCAGGCCTACGCCGATTATGGGCTGGGCCGCTCCCGCGGCACGGTGGCCCTTCAACTGGCCGGCAATGTTCAGCGCGGCGGGCTGGTCGAGCTGGCCTTTGGCACCAGCCTGCGGGAACTGATGGAGGGCTTTGGCGGTGGCACCCTGAGCGGCCGCCCTCTCCGGGCCGTGCAGGTCGGCGGTCCGCTGGGTGCCTATCTGCCCGAAAACCAGTGGGACCACCCCATCGATTACGAAGGATTTGCCGCCTTTGGCGGCGTGGTGGGCCACGGTGGCGTGGTGATGTTCGACGACAGCGTCGACATGGGCGACCAGGCCCGCTTTGCCATGGAGTTCTGCAGCGTTGAGTCCTGCGGCAAGTGTACGCCCTGCCGGATCGGCGCAGTGCGCGGCGTGGAAGTCATCGACCGCATCCGCGACGGGGAATCGGCGGAGAAGAACCTCGCCCTGCTCACCGATCTCTGCGACACCATGGTGGATGGCTCTCTGTGTGCCATGGGCGGCATGGCGCCGTTCCCGGTCCAGAGCGTCATGCAGCACTTCCCTGATGATCTGACACCTCGACAGGCCGCAACGGCAGGAGGTACGACATGCTGAATTATTTCGATCCCAAACAGGTCGATGCCCAGCAGTTCAATGCGGGACTGGGCGGCGTCGGCGACTACCAGAACGCCTTCAACCCGGCGTTTTTCGACCGCGATATGGGCACGCCGGCACGCACGTCGGAAACCCCGGTCGAGCTGACCATCGACGGCACCGCGATTCGCGTGCCGGAAGGCACCTCGGTGATGCGCGCCGCCGCGCTGGCCGGCATCACCATTCCGCGCCTGTGCGCCTCGGACAATCTCGAGGCGTTCGGCTCCTGCCGGCTCTGCGCCGTCGAGATCGAGGGGCGCCGCGGCATGCCGGCCTCGTGTACCACGCCGGTCACCGAAGGCATGGCGGTCACCACGCAGAACGCCAAAATCGCGAAGCTGCGCCGCAACATCATGGAGCTCTACATCTCCGACCACCCGCTGGACTGCCTGACCTGTCCGGCCAACGGCGACTGCGAGCTGCAGGACATGGCCGGCGTGGTCGGGCTTCGCGAGGTGCGCTACGGTTATGAGGGCGCCAACCATCTCGACGCCGAAACCGACGACTCCAACCCCTACTTCAGCTTCGACCCCAGCAAGTGCATCGTCTGCTCGCGCTGCGTGCGCGCCTGCAACGAAGTGCAGGGCACCTTTGCGCTGACCATCGAAGGGCGCGGTTTCGATTCGAAGGTGGCCGCCAGCCAGAACGAGCCGTTCATGGACTCGGAATGCGTCTCCTGCGGCGCCTGCGTGCAGGCCTGCCCCACCTCGACGCTGATGGAGAAAAGCGTGATCGAGGAGGGCGTGCCGGAGCACAGCGTCATTACCACCTGTGCCTACTGCGGCGTGGGCTGCTCGTTCGAGGCACAGATGAAGGGCGACAAGGTGGTCCGCATGGTGCCGTACAAGGGCGGTGACGCCAATCACGGCCACTCCTGCGTCAAGGGCCGCTTCGCCTTCGGCTACGCCACTCATAAGGATCGCATTCGCGAGCCGATGATTCGCGATTCGATCGACCAGCCCTGGCGGGCCGTCTCCTGGGAGGAGGCGATCAGCTTTGCCGCGCGTCGCCTCAAGGAGATTCAGGGCCAGTACGGACGTGAAAGCGTCGGCGGTATTACCTCGTCGCGCTGCACCAACGAAGAGACCTATCTGGTTCAGAAGCTGGTCCGCGCTGCCTTTGGCAACAACAATACCGACACCTGCGCCCGTGTCTGTCATTCGCCCACCGGCTATGGTCTCAAGACCACGCTGGGCGAGTCCGCCGGCACCCAGACGTTTGACTCGGTCATGAAGGCCGACACCATACTGGTGATCGGCGCCAATCCGACCGATGCGCATCCGGTGTTTGCCTCGCAGATGAAGCGCCGGCTGCGTCAGGGCGCCACCCTGATCGTGGCCGACCCGCGCCGCATCGATCTTTTGAAGACACCCCACGGCGGCGGGGGCATGCACCTGGCGCTCAAGCCGGGCACCAACGTGGCACTGGTCAACGCCCTCGGCCATGTGGTCGTCACCGAAGGCCTGGAGGACACCGACTTCATCGCTCGCCGCTGCGAGACCGATGCCTATCAGCGCTGGCGCGAGTTCATCTCCGAGCCCCGCCACGCCCCGGAAGCGGTGGAAGCCGAAACCGGCGTGCCGGCCGACCAGGTGCGTCGGGCGGCCCGCGCCTATGCCAGCGCCGGCAATGGCGCCATCTACTATGGCCTGGGCGTCACCGAGCACAGCCAGGGCTCCACCACGGTCATGGCGATTGCCAACCTGGCGATGGCGACCGGCAACATCGGTCGTGAAGGCGTCGGGGTCAATCCGCTGCGCGGCCAGAACAACGTGCAGGGCTCCTGCGACATGGGCTCGTTCCCGCACGAGCTGCCGGGCTATCAGCACGTGGCCGACCCGGAGATCCGCCAGCGCTTTGAAAGCGTGTGGAACGCAAAACTCGACGACGAGCCGGGGCTGCGCATTCCCAACATGTTCGATGCCGCCATCAACGGCACCTTCAAGGCGCTTTACGTGCAGGGCGAGGATATCGCGCAGTCCGACCCCAACACCCAACACGTCGAGTCGGCCCTGTCAGCGCTGGACTGTCTGATCGTGCAGGACATCTTTCTCAACGAGACGGCGAAATACGCTCACGTGCTGCTGCCGGGCGCCACCTTCCTCGAGAAAAACGGCACCTTCACCAACGCCGAGCGGCGCATCAACCGCGTGCGCCGGGTCATGCCACCGGTGGCCGGCAAGGAGGACTGGGAGGTCACCCAGGATCTGGCCAACGCGCTGGGCTATCCCATGAACTACAGCCACCCCTCCGAGATCATGGACGAGGTGGCCAGTCTGACGCCGACCTTTACCGGGGTGAGCTACGACAAGCTCGAGCAGCTCGGCAGCATTCAGTGGCCCTGCAACGATGACTACCCGCTCGGTACCCCCACCATGCACGGTGTGGACTTCCCGATCGGCAAGGGGCACTTTGCCATCACCGAGTACGTGGCCACCGATGAACGGGTCAATCCGCGCTATCCGCTGCTGCTGACCACCGGACGCATTCTCAGCCAGTACAACGTCGGCGCGCAGACACGGCGCACCGCCAACAGCAGCTGGCATGAGGAAGATGTACTGGAGATCCACCCGGCGGATGCCGAGGATCGCGGCCTCAACGATGGCGACTGGCTGGGGATTCGCAGCCGCGTGGGGCATACGGTACTGCGCTGTCGCATCAGCGATCGCATGGCACCGGGCGTGGTCTACACCACCTTCCACCATCCGGGCAGCGGCGCCAACGTGATCACGACCGACAACTCCGACTGGGCCACCAACTGTCCCGAGTACAAGGTGACAGCCGTCCAGGTCGAGAAGGTCTCGCAGCCGTCGTCGTGGCAGCAGCAGTTCCAGCGCTTCGACGAGCGCCAGCAGCGCTATCTGGCCGATGCCGATGCCCCGGAGCCGGCGCTCAAATGAGTGCCGGTGGTCATGACCCTATCGGGAGTGGACACCTGACATGAACGATCCCAATGCACCGCTGATCAAGATGGTCAATCAGATCAGCGCCAACAATCGCCATCATGACAGCGATGAGGCGGCGGCCGAGCAGATTGCCGGCCATCTCAAGAAGTTCTGGGCCCGCGACATGAAGCGTCAGATCATCGACTACGCCGAGACAGACGGCAGCGAGCTGGACCCGGTAGCCCGCCTGGCGGTGATTCGACTCAAGACCATGTCGGGCATCGTGAGAGACTGGGAGGAAACCTCCGACGCCGGATGATCCGCACGTCCTGTTGTTCCAGGACATAACGATGGGCCCCGCTCGCGCCGGCGAACGGGGCCCTTTTCATGTCTGAGCCCCGGCCCGGAGGCTCTCCTGTCACCTGAAGCCATTCTGCTCGCACTGCGAATTTTCGCCCGACACCGCTCGACGCCCTGCCGGAAAGTTCGCATAATGCCGAAAAACGCAAATGATAAACCTTATCATCCCATGACAGGGCGTTTCCCGATGCTGCCCTGGCAGCGCGCCCACCTCTCTGGCCACGACAATTCCCATGAAACGACAT
Source organism: Kushneria sp. AK178 (assembly GCF_053903105.1). Taxonomy (NCBI): domain Bacteria; kingdom Pseudomonadati; phylum Pseudomonadota; class Gammaproteobacteria; order Oceanospirillales; family Halomonadaceae; genus Kushneria; species Kushneria sp. AK178. The sequence goes on from NZ_CP096381.1 coordinate 3,110,605, forward strand.
CTTCTGCTGACCGCTTTTATCGCGCTTGCCCTGCTCTCCTGTGTCGCCCAGGCCCGGGAGGTGGTTGTAACCGACGTGGCCGGCCGCCAGGTGCCTGTCGATACCCCGGTCGAACGCATGATCCTGGGAGAAGGTCGCCAGATCTATCTCTTGAGCGCTCTGCAGCCCGAGGCGCCCTTCAGGGGGGTGGTAGGCTGGCGTGATGATCTCTCTCAGGCCGACCCGGAAACCTGGGAGGCGTATGCCGACAGATTCCCCGAAATGAAGGAGATTCCGACCTTTGGCGGTTTCAAGGACGGCACCTTTGACGTGGAGCAGGCCGCCGCGCTGAGTCCCGACGTGGTTTTCATGAACATCGAGGCCAGAACGGCCACCGAGGATGCCGGCTACGAGGACAAGCTCGCCGCACTGGGGATTCCCATCGTCTATGTCGACTTTCGCGAAAACCCCATCAGGGACACGCCGGCCTCGATCCGGCTCATGGGGCAACTGCTGGGCAAGGACGAGGCTGCCGAGCGCTTTATCGACTTCTCCAGCGAGCAGATGGCGCGTGTGACCGACGTGATCGAAAAGGCCGACCCGGAACGCCCGCGTGTCTTCATTGATCGCGCCGGCGGCTACTCCGATGACTGCTGCATGAGCTTTGGCCCGCACAACTTCGGTGACTACGTGCGCATTGCCGGCGGGCAGAACATCGCCGATGACATCATTCCGGGCACCTTTGGCACCCTCAACCCCGAACAGATCATCGCCTCCAACCCCGAGCAGGTGGTGGTCACCGGCGGAGACTGGGAAGCCTACGTGCCCGGCGGCGCCTGGGTGGGTGTCGGCCCGGGCGCGGACATGACCGAGGCCCGGCGCAAGCTCGAGGCCCTGACGCACCGCACCGCCATGACCGGTATCGAGGCCGTCAAAAACGACCAGGTCCACGCCATCTGGCATCAGTTCTATAACAGCCCCTACTACTTCGTGGCGGTGCAGCGACTGGCCAAATGGTTTCACCCCGGGCTGTTCGAGGACCTTGACCCCGATGCCACCATGGCCGAACTTCACGAGCGCTTTTTGCCGCTGACCTATCAGCCGGGCTACTGGGTATCGCTCGAGACGAAAAATGACTGATACAACGGCTGCCATGACCGCCTCCGAACAGGGACGTACCTTCTATCGCGCCACGGTGCTGCGCCGCCAGCTGATCCTGCTGGGGCTTCTGGGGGCGCTGTTTCTAAGCTTTTGCGTCGATCTGGCACTGGGGCCGGCCCGCTATGACCTGATGCAGGTACTGAAGGCGCTGATCACGCCCGGCTCGGTCAGCGAGCAGGTCAATGTCATTGTCTGGCAGATCCGCATGCCGGTGGCACTGATGGCGATCGTGGTCGGCGCCAGCCTGTCGATTGCCGGCGCACAGATGCAGACCATCCTGAGCAACCCGCTGGCGAGCCCCTTTACGCTGGGCATTTCGGCCGGCGCCGGCTTCGGCGCGGCCCTGGCGCTGGCGTTCGGGGTGTCGATCATTCCGGCGGCCGTGGACTATATCGTGCCGATCAACGCCTTTCTGGTCGCCATGCTGACGGCACTGATGATTCATCTGTTGAGCATGCGCCGCGGCGTGACGATCGAAACCATCGTGCTTTTGGGCATCGCCATGGTGTTTATCTTCAACGCCCTGATGGCGCTGATCCAGTTCTTTGCCAGCCAGCAGGCGCTGTCGGCCGTGGTGTTCTGGACCATGGGCAGCCTGACCAAGGCGACCTGGCCCAAGTTCTGGGTGGCGCTCACGGTGCTGGCGATGGCGATACCGCTGCTGGCTCGCCATGGCTGGGCGCTGACCGCCATGCGGCTGGGTGATGCCAAGGCCGAGAGCATGGGCGTGCGCCCGCGACGGCTGCGGCTTCAGGTGTTGATGCTGGTGTCGCTGCTGGCGTCAGTATCGGTGGCCTTTGTCGGCACGATCGGTTTTATCGGACTGGTAGGGCCGCACATCGCGCGGATGCTGGTAGGCGAAGATCAACGCTTCTTTTTGCCGGCCTCGGCCCTGTGCGGCGCCCTGATCCTGTCGGTAGGCTCGGTGATTTCCAAGATGCTGATCCCGGGCACGGTGATCCCCATCGGAATTATCACCTCGCTGGTGGGCATCCCGTTTTTCCTCTTTCTTGTTCTCAACCAGAAGAAATCGACATGGTAAGCCTGACGCTGGAACAGGTCACCGCCCACTACGGCAAGCGTGAAGTGCTTTCAAGCATTACTACGCCGACGCTGTCGGGCGGTCAGGTGGTGGCGCTGCTGGGGCCCAACGCCGCGGGCAAGTCCACGCTGTTTCGACGCATTCTGGGGCTATTGTCCGGCGGCGGCCATGTCCGGATTGCTGGCACCAGTGCCGAGCGGCCGGTGGCCTACATGCCGCAGGAAACCCGCATCGATGCGGTACTGAGCGTCTATGAAAGCGTGCTGCTGGCGCGAATGCAGGGGCGTCGCCTCAAGGTACAGCCCGAGGATCTGGCGCAGGTGGACGCCGCGCTCGATGAGCTCAATCTTGTGCCGCTGGCCCGGCGGTATATCAGCGATCTCAGCGGCGGACAGCGCCAGCTGGTCAGCGCCGCCCAGGCGCTGGTACAGGCCCCGGATATCCTGCTGCTCGATGAGCCCACCTCCGCGCTGGACCTGCATCGCCAGATCGGGCTTTTGAGCGTGCTGCGCCGGCTGGCCGAGCAGCGTCAGATGCTGATCATTGTGGCCCTGCACGATCTGGGCCACGCGCTGCGCTTTACCGATCAGGCCATCGTGCTGGCCGGGGGCGCCCTGAAAGCATGTGGCCCGACGCGAGCCGTGGTGACTTCCGAGCTGCTGCGGGAGGTCTATCAGGTCGAGGGGCGCATCGAGACCTGTTCGAGGGGCACGCCGCTGCTGGTGGTCGAGACGGCGCTTTAAGGGGCGCAGCCGACACGTGGCGGCGCCGCGTCAGCAGGACCGGGCGGCGCGCCCGCCTTCGGGCTACTCCAGCACTTCGAGCCTGACCGGCGCCACGCCGCTGCGGATCATCCCGATCCGACCGGCGGCCGCACGGGACAGATCGATCACGCGCCCGCCCGTAAAGGGCCCCCGGTCGTTGATGCGAACGACCGCCTGGCGCTGATTGTTCAGGTTGGTCACCCGCACCCGGGTGCCGAAGGCGAGCGTGCGGTGGGCCGCCGTCATGGCGTTTTTGTCATAGCGCTCGCCGCTGGCCGTTTGTGCGCCCTGATATCGATCATTGTACCAGGAGGCTTCTCCCGTGGCGGTAGCGCCCGGGGCGTCGGACAGCTGATGACCGGCACAGCCGCTCAGCACCAGCAGACACAGCAGCGCTGCCAGCCACGACCCCCTGTTTGACCGGTCCTCGACCGGCATTGATCCTGTCGACATGCGTTCACACTCTCCATAAAAAACGCCCCGCAGTCTATCAGAGCTGCGGGGCGTTTTTTACGAAGCGTTTGTGAAGGTTATTGCCCCTTCACCTCGATATCGACCTGAATATTGCCGCGTGTGGCCTTGGAGTACGGGCACATCTCATGGGCCTGAGCGATCAGCTTTTCCGCCTCGTCCTGAGGCAGGGCGACCTCCGCCGTCAGCTTGACCGTCAGGTTGTAGTCATGATTTTCGGAATTCAGCGCGACATGGGCCGCGACCGGAATGTCTTCCAGCTTGTGACCCTGCTGGCGTGCCACGCCCATTGCGGCGCTGGCAAAGCAGGCCGCATAGCCGGCCGCAAAGAGCTGCTCCGGATTGGTGGCGTCGGTGCCGCTGCCCGGCATGGCAAGATCGACGTCGAGAATGCCATCGTCGCTTCTGGCGTGGCCCTTGCGTCCACCGGACACATTGACGGTGGTTTCATACATGACTGACATGATGCGCTCCCTGTCGTGAAAACCTGTGGCAAGCGTAGCCGATACTTCTTCACCACGCCCGGTTAAAAAATGGCCATAAAAAACCCTGCCGGATGGCAGGGTTGTGATATCGATACGAACGCTTATGAGCGCATGTCATCGAAAAACTTCTTCACGCCATCAAACCAGCGGCTCTTGCGCGGCGAATGACGCGTGTCCGTGCCGTCCAGGCTCTCCTGGAACTGACGCAGCAGCTGCTTTTGCTCCTCGTCGAGATTGACCGGCGTTTCCAGTACCACCTTGCACATCAGATCGCCCGGCGCACCGCCACGAACCGGCTTGACGCCCTTGCCGCGCAGGCGGAACAGCTTGCCGGTCTGGGTTTCGGGCGGAATGCGCAGCTTGACGCGACCTTCCAGCGTCGGCACTTCCAGCTCGCCACCGAGCGTGGCATCCACGAAGTTGATGGGCACTTCGCAGTAGAGATCGCGCCCGTCACGCTCGAAGATGGCGTGCGCCTTGATGGCCACCTGGACATACAGATCGCCTGCCGGGCCGCCGTTGACGCCGGCTTCGCCTTCACCGTTGAGACGAATGCGATCTCCGGTATCGACACCGGCCGGAATCTTGACCGACAGGGTACGCGTTTCCTGGATGCGCCCTTCGCCGTGGCACTTGCGGCACGGCGTATCGACGCTTTGCCCCTGACCGTGACAGGTCGGGCAGGGCTGCTGCACGGCAAAGAAGCCCTGCTGCATGCGAACCTGGCCCATGCCGTTACAGGTCGAGCAGGTGCGCTTGCTGGTGCCGGGCTCGGCGCAGTCACCATGGCAGCGATCACACTCGACCAGACGCGGCACGCGAATGTCGACAGTGGTACCGGCGACGGCCTCTTCCAGATCGATCTCAAGGTTGTAGCGCAGATCCGAGCCGCGCGCAGCACCGCCCGGGCCACGACGCCCGCCGGCACCGCCGAAGATGTCGCCGAAGACATCACCAAAGATGTCGCTGAAGCCACCCGCGCCGCCGGCACCGCCAAAGCCGCCGCCGCCAAAGCCGCCCCCCTGACCGTCTACGCCGGCATGACCGAACTGGTCGTAGGCCGCCCGCTTGTCGCTGTCGGCCAGGACTTCATAGGCGTCAGAGACCTCGCGGAACTTTTCGGCAGCAGTCTCATCATCCGGGTTGCGGTCGGGGTGATACTTCTGCGCCAGACGGCGATAGGCCTTTTTGATTTCACGGTCGTCGGCGCCGCGCTCGACGCCGAGGACCTCATAGTAGTCGCGCTTGGACATGGTGTAACGGATCCTCCGAAGTCTGACACCTGCAAAAACAACGCGGGAGCCAGGCTCCCGCGTTGGACAGCTTAGCCGTGAAAGGCCTTACTGCTTTTTCTTGTCGTCGTTGACTTCTTCGTAGTCCGCATCGACCACATCATCACCGCTCTTTTGCTGCTCGCCTTCCGGCTGCTCACCCTGCGCCTGTTCGTCGCCCTGCTCGGCGTACATCTTCTGCGCCAGGTTGCCGGACGCTTCGGTCAGGGCATCCAGTTTCGGCTGGATCTGTTCCTGATCGTCGGTCTTGAGCGCTTCTTCCAGCTCGGAGATGGCGTTTTCGATGCTCTGACGATCTTCGTCAGTAGCCTTGTCACCCGCTTCATCCAGCGTCTTGCGCGAGGCGTGGATCATGCCGTCGGCCTGGTTGCGCAGCTGTACCAGCTCCTCGAACTTCTTGTCCTCGGCCTCGTGCGCCTCGGCGTCCTGAACCATCTGATCGATCTCTTCATCGGAGAGACCGCCGGAGGACTTGATGACGATCGACTGTTCCTTGCCGGTCGCCTTGTCCTTCGCGGTGATGTTCAGGATGCCGTTGGCGTCGAGATCGAAGGCTACCTCGATCTGCGGCACACCACGCGGTGCCGGCGGAATGTCGGCCAGGTCGAAGCGACCCAGCGACTTGTTCTGCCCCGCCTGCTTGCGCTCGCCCTGCAGCGCATGGATGGTCACCGCGGTCTGGTTGTCCTCGGCCGTGGAGAAGGTCTGTGTCTTCTTGGTCGGGATCGTGGTGTTTTTCTCGATCAGCGGCGTCATGACACCACCCATCGTTTCGATGCCCAGCGTCAGCGGTGTGACGTCGAGCAGCAGCACGTCCTTGACGTCGCCGCCGAGTACGCCGCCCTGGATCGCGGCGCCCATGGCCACGGCTTCATCGGGGTTGACGTCCTTGCGGGCATCCTTGCCGAAGAACTCGGCAACCTTTTGCTGGACCAGCGGCATGCGCGTCTGGCCGCCCACCAGGATGACGTCCTGAATCTCGCTGTTGGAGAGACCGGCGTCCTGCATGGCGGTCTTGCACGGACCGAGCGAGCGCTGAACCAGGTCCTCGACCAGCGATTCAAGCTTGGCGCGGGTTACCTTGACGGCCATGTGCTTGGGACCGGTCTGGTCTGCCGTGATGTAGGGCAGGTTGACTTCGGTCTGCTGCGCGGAGGACAGCTCGATCTTGGCCTTCTCGGCAGCTTCCTTGAGACGCTGCATGGCGAGCGAGTCGCCGGACAGGTCGATGCCGGCGTCGGTCTGGAACTGCTGCACGAGATAGTCGATCAGCTTCAGGTCGAAGTCTTCGCCGCCCAGGAAGGTATCGCCATTGGTGGCGAGTACTTCAAACTGCTTCTCACCGTCGACATCGGCCACTTCGATGATGGAGATATCGAAGGTACCGCCGCCCAGGTCGTAGACTGCGATGGTGCGATCGCTGCCCTTGCTGTCCATGCCGTAGGCCAGCGCTGCCGCGGTCGGCTCGTTGATGATGCGCTTGACTTCAAGACCTGCGATGCGACCGGCGTCCTTGGTGGCCTGACGCTGGGAATCGTTGAAGTAGGCCGGCACGGTGATGACCGCTTCGGTCACTTCTTCACCGAGATAGTCCTCGGCGGTCTTTTTCATCTTCTTCAGGACTTCGGCGCTGACCTGCGGCGGCGCCATCTTGTTGTCGTTGACCTGGACCCAGGCATCGCCGTTGTCGGCTTCGATGATGCTGTAGGGCACCATCTTGATGTCCTTCTGGACAACGTCGTCCTTGAACTTGCGGCCGATCAGACGCTTGACCGCATACAGGGTGTTGTTCGGATTGGTCACGGCCTGGCGCTTGGCCGCCTGACCGACCAGTGTCTCGCCGTCATCGGTGTAGCCGATGATGGAAGGCGTGGTACGTGCGCCTTCGGCGTTTTCGATTACGCGGGTCTTGTCACCATCAAGCACAGCCACACAGGAGTTGGTTGTGCCAAGGTCGATACCGATAATGCGTCCCATAGAATCACCTCGAAAAATCTTCTGAACCAAAAATGCTTTCGATGCGCAGCCAGCGCTGCGTGGATGTCTGCCTATGTGTGGGCATTACGTCGCTTTTCAAGACCCCACACGACTCATTGTCGACAAATCATCCCCGGCCGGGTCAGGCCTGCTTGCTTACCACCACCATGGCCGGACGGACCAGGCGGCCATTGAGCGTGTAGCCCTTCTGCATGACGTCCATGACGGTGTTGGGATCCATTTCCGGATTGGCCACCTGGGTCATGGCTTCATGATATTGCGGATCGAAGGGCTCGCCGTGCGGGTCGATCTGCTCGACGCCAAACTTGTTGAGGACATCAAGCTGCAGCTTCAACGTCATCGATACGCCCTCACGGTGCGTTTCGCTGACATCCTCACTCATGCTCTCGAGCCCCTTTTCAAGGCTGTCCACGACCGGCAGCAGTTCCTTGACGAACTTCTCCAGTGCAAACTTTTTCGCCTTGTCGGCATCCTGTTCGGCACGACGCCGGGCGTTCTGCGCCTCGGCGGCTGCCCGGACCTGCTGATCCTTCGCCTCGGCCAGCTGCTGCTCGAGCTCTGCCACGCGACCGGCCAGCACGTCGGCCTCCTGATCGCTCTGGCTCAGCATTTCCTCGTCGTCCGTCTGCAGCACGCCTTCGATATCCTCGATGGCATCCGTGTTGTCGGCGTCAAACGACTGCGGCTCGGCGTCGCGGTCGGCGCGCTCGAGCTCTTCATCCTTCGGATCATGCGGCTTGTTGGCCATACCCCACTCCTGACTCGCTGTGTCGACTTTGGTCATGGCGCTCATTCTGCGCGGGCAGTACGCGACCGGCTGTCAGTGCGTCATCCTGTAGAGCGACATGGGTGCTGAAAACTGTTTACCCAGATGGGGCATTCAAGTCGCGATCTCAAGGCGTGAGGGCAACGAAATTACCAATTCAGGGTATTGAAGCCCGATGGGAGCCGCTGTATAAAAACACATTCACTGTATATAAAGTCAGTTACCAACCCACTGAACCCAGCCATTTGCGACCACGCAACGGGAGTGGCCATGCTGTCTCAGCTATCCATCAGTAACTACGCCATCGTCGAACACCTTGAACTGGATTTCCGGGATGGCATGACGGCCATCACCGGTGAAACCGGGGCCGGCAAGTCCATCCTTCTGGATGCACTTGCCCTGTGTCTTGGCGAGAGAGCCGATGCCGGCAGCGTACGTCACGGTGCCAGCCGGGCCGACCTGGCGGCTCGCTTCGATGTGGCGCATCTACCTGATGCCCGCGCCTGGCTTGCCGAGCGCGACCTGGACGAGACGGAATGCCTGCTGCGTCGCTCGGTCACCGCCAATGGGCGCTCGAAGGCCTGGATCAACGGCGTGCCGGCCACGCTGTCCGATGTAAAGGCGCTGAGCGAACACCTGATCGATATTCACGGCCAGCATGCGCATCAGACCCTGATGCGAGAAGAGACACACCTGCGCCTTCTGGATGACTTTGCCGGCCATCGCGACGAGGTCGAGCAGCTCACGCAGATCCATCGCCAGTGGCAACAGGCCAGTCGCCGTCTGAAAGCGGCACGGGAAAGCGGTGACGAGCAGCAGGCGCGCTATCAGCTGCTGCGCTACCAGGTAGAAGAGCTCGATGCTCTGGCCCTGGGCGAGGAAGAGCTTTCCGCACTGGAAGATGAACAGACCCGGCTGGCCAATGCCGAGGAGCTGATCACCCAGGCACAGTTTGCCGCGGACTGCTGCGATGACGATGACAGTAGCGCCCTTTCGCAACTGACACAGGCCCGACAGCGTCTGGAGCAGCTGCCCGGCAGCGACAGCGGCTCTCTGGCCAACATCCTGAGCATGCTGGGTGATGCCTGCATTCAGCTGCAGGAGGCCGGCTACGAGCTGCATCGCTACATTAACGATACCGAGCTCGACCCTGATCGCCTGATGACGGTCGAGTCCCGTCTGGCGGAGATTCACCGCATCGCCCGCAAGCATCACGTCATGCCCGAGGAAGTACCGGCGTTGCATCAGCGTCTGCAAAGGGAGCTTTCCGCGCTGCAAAACAGCGGCGAAGACATGGATACTCTGGTAGAAGCCACGGAAACGGCGCGCAATGCCTGGCGCGAACTGGCTCAAAAAATCTCCGAGCAGCGCACTGAAGCGGCTCGCCGCATGGGCGAAGAGGTGCAGTCCCAGCTGGCTTTTCTGGGCATGGAAAAGGCGGGCTTCACCGTCGATATTGCACGCCGGGAGAGTGCTCAGCCGGAAGGCATGGATCGAGTCGGTTTTCTGATCAGTGCCAACCCCGGACAGCCGGCCCGGGCGCTGACCCGCGTGGCGTCGGGCGGTGAGCTGTCACGCGTCAGCCTTGCCATCCAGGTCGTGGCGGCACAGCACAGCACCATACCAACGCTGGTCTTTGACGAAGTGGATGTGGGCATTTCGGGCGCCACGGCAGAAATTGTCGGGCAGCTACTGCGTCAGCTGGGCAGTCACGGCCAGATCCTGTGTGTCACCCACCTGCCTCAGGTGGCCGCGCAGGGCCATCAGCACCTGCACATCGAAAAGCAGGCGGACGAGCAAACCACCCATACCACCATGGCGCTGCTTGATGAGAGCGGACGCGTGCGGGAACTGGCACGCATGCTGGGCGGTGTGCATCTTTCGGAGCGCACGCTGGCTCATGCTCGTGAAATGCTGGATGTCAGCCAGCGCTCCGCCCATTGACCGACCCGGCTGCCCCTGACGTCAAAACGCCGCGAATCATCGCGGCGTTTTCGTGATCACCCCTGGCTGCGCGGCCCTGATCAACGGCGATTGCCGCCATCCTGGCGTGTGGCGCTTGACCCCTTGGGCCGAACGTAAAGTACCAGAGCGTGATCCACCAGTTCATAGCCACGCTCTTCGGCCAGCTCACGCTGACGACGCTCGATATCGCGATCGAAGAACTCGACGACCTCGCCGGTCTCGAGACACAGCATGTGATCGTGATGCTCTTCCTGAGACATCTCGAATACGGCATGGCCACCATCAAAGTTGTGACGCACCACAAGGCCTGCGGATTCAAACTGTGTCAGTACACGATAAACCGTGGCCAGACCAACGTCTTCACCGGAATCCAGCAGCGCCTTGTAGACGTCTTCGGCGCTCATGTGCAGATCCTCTTCGCGGGTTGCCTCGAGGATCTGAAGGATTTTTACGCGAGGCAGGGTCACCTTGAGCCCCGCCTTGCGTAACTCCTGATTTCTATCGGCCATGGTAGCTCTTCGCAGTCTCTGGATGTATCGGGTATGATCGATCAAGGCAAACGATAGGGAAAGTCCCAGGCAAATGCAAAACACGCTCAAGCTTATAATTTTTTCTTTTCTGGTCAGCCTGTTAGCAGCATGCGTGTACAAGCGCGACCTGCCACAGGGCAATCTCATCACCCCCGATATGGTGTCGCAGTTACAGCCCGGCATGAGCCGTCAGCAGGTGGTACAGGTCATGGGGAGCCCCCTGATGTACAACGCCTTTGACGATTCACGCTGGAACTATGTCTATCGGCTGAAGGATGCTGATGACAATATCACTGAAAAGCAGGTTTCGCTTGTCTTTAATGGCAATCAGCTGGCCGATGTTCAAACCTCCGGAGATATCGGTGCAAGCCCCGACATCGAGCAGCGGGATGCTCCCGCCTCTGCCGCTGCTGCGGGGCCCGGGGAGACCATTTCACCAATGGGCAACCCGACCTCGAACCCCGAAGGCGGCTCGAACGATCCCACCCTGTAACCCCCCGGGCCTGCCGCCCTTTCAGACCTTTCGCCGGGCCCGGGCCCGGCGAGCCTGTTTGGGATCGATCTGAAGCGGTCGGTAGATTTCGATACGCTCTCCCTGCCGGATGACCCGTTCGGCAGGTGATTTGACATGCTCACCAAAGATGCCCAGGTGCAACGAGTGAAGGGGCATCCCTGCCAGCGCTTCTATCCGCTGGCAGAGCCCCGAGGCTTCAAGCGCCGCCAGCACTGTCGTGCCCTGCGCCACGGTTACGGTCTCAAGGTACTGCCTTTCGGGTGTCGCCCAGGCCACTTCGCAGGTAATACTGCTGTCATTGCCCTTCATCAACGGCCATACACCCTGTCTGCGCGCTCGATAAAGGCATCGACCAGCTGGCCTGCCAGCTGATTGAAAAGGCGCCCGAAGGCCATGCCCAATAGCCGATTCGAAAATTCGAATTCCAGATGCAGCTCCACCCGGCAGGAGCGATCATCAAGTGCCACGAATTTCCAGTAGCCTTCAAAACGCTTGAATGGGCCGCTGGCCAGTGACAGGTCGATACGGTCAAAGGGCTTGAGTTTGTTGTGAGTCCGAAAGGTCTGCTCGATGCCGCCCTTGCCCAGGGTCAGCTCGCCTATCAGGTAGTCTTCCCCCTTCTCTACCGTACGCGCATTGCGACAGTTGGGTAGAAACTCGGGGTAACGCTCGAAATCATTAACCAGCTCAAACATCTGCTGATCGGTATGGCGCACCATCGCGGAGCGATCAACGGTGGGCATGCCCTTCTCCCATGACGCAGGCACGCTCAGCGCGTACCATGGTTGACGTTTTTTCACACATGCTTGAATGATATCACGCCTCCCCCCATTTCAAGGTGAGCACGCGCATGTGATGCATTGCATGATTCCTATAGTCAAGGAGATGACATTTCGATGGGCAAGAAGAAACACCAGCCCTCAGGCAATCTGATTGCCCAGAACCGCAAGGCGCGCCATGAGTACCATATCGAGGAGAGCTTCGAAGCAGGGCTCGCGCTGTCAGGATGGGAAGTCAAGAGCCTGCGTGCCGGCAAGGCTCAGCTGACGGATACCTACATTCTGGTACGCCGTGGCGAAGCATGGCTGCTGGGCGCCCATTTTACTCCGTTGAGCACCGTCAGCACGCATGCCGTGGCAGAGCCGGACCGCACGAGAAAACTGCTGTTGCACAAAAAGGAGATTGCCAGGATCTTCTCGCGTACCCAGGACAAGGGGCATACCTGTGTGCCGCTGCGCCTTTACTGGAAAGGCCATATCGTCAAGTGCGAACTGGCACTGGTGGTGGGCAAGCAAAAGCATGACAAGCGGGAAACCGAAAAGCGCCGCGATTGGGAACGGCAAAAGGCGCGCGTGATTCGTGAACAGCGCTAGTCCAACAATTCGGCCACATGGCAGTGGCGGCATGAAAGGCAAGATGACGCGGCCCTGTCATGGCAGGCGATTGGCGTCAGCAGGAATTGTTGCTATAATCTTTCAGTGATTCGGGGGCGTTCTGGATTCGACGCCGGTTGCAGATCCTGAGGTGCATGCCGAGAGCGTAACGTATCTCGTAAATACCACGTTACTTTAAAATAGTCGCAAACGACGAAAACTATGCTCAAGAGGGCGCGCTGGCAGCATAAACCCTGCCGGTAACCTTCTTACCCCGAAGCGATGTGCCTGTTCATCGTGACGGGGCTACGAGCCAAAGCTGACAGGATCGCGGTTGGTTTTGTTCTCGCATCAACCGCTAAACATTAGAGAGCCCGCTGTATCGGATCCTGCTCGTCGGAGCCAATACGGTTGAAACAAAAGACGAAACTAAGCATGTAGAGCTGATGGACGAGTGCCGGCGGACGGGGGTTCAACTCCCCCCGCCTCCACCAAACATCAAAAGGGCCGCTGAAAATCAGCGGCCCTTTTTATTGGCATATGGCCATTGCCAAAGGCAAGGACGCAAGGCAAGCCCTGCACGGAATTTTAAAATGATGTTGCCTTTAAGAAAATATCTAAATTTTTAGTAACATTTAAATATTTTAATTTTTCTATCCTTTTTTGGACTGTATTCTCCCGGCTTTTGTATGTGCGCTGCAAGTTATTGAATTGACAACTACCACCGTCTGAACAACATCTGTCTGCTATTCTGAAATAGTATCTACTGTCACTTTGCGCGATCCAGCCTACCTGTCAGCAGGTGCAACACGATTTAATGGCGTGGACCATTTAATCCGTTTTTTAATTTCCCTGGTTGGCAGCGCTAACTGTGCAGAAAGTAACAAAAGTTACATAAAGCGACCTGCAGCACCACTTCGGCACATCGCAGTGGCAGGCACGCTGCCAACATTGATGCAATCGCAGCTAACGCCTATCGGAATGATGTTTTCCATGGATGGCGCTATACCATTTTTCAGGTCAAACTGAAAAATGGTGTGAGTACCTTCATACACGGTTCAGCGAACCTTTATTCATTCGTTAACCGGCAGGGCTATCCATGGCCGACTCCGGGCATCATCCGATACCCCCCCGTTTCAGGGGACAGCTGTATCGCAGGGGTATCCAAGAATGAAGGAGGGCATATGCCCAGGGCCGTAAAAAACCTGTTTGCCGACTCGCTGACGGCTGATTCGGAGCCTCAAATGAACAAGCAGGACAGCAGTATTGTCGATGTGGAAAAGAAGGACCACATCGGGGAATTCCTGCGCCTGGCGCGTCGCAGCATCATGAATGTTCTTCCTGACAAGTGGCATACGGCGCTGCGTTATCGACGAGTGTTTGGCGAATTCCCCGATCTCAGGAATCCGCGCACCTTCAATGAAAAGATCTGCTATCGCAAGATTAATCCGCAGCCCATCTACTCCGTCCTGAGCGACAAGATTGCAGCGCGTGATTATGTGGCCCATACCATTGGCGAGCAGTATCTGGTGCCCTGCTATGCGATAGAGTCCGAGCCCACACCGGCAACCTATTCAGCATTGCCGGAAAGCTTTGTCATGAAAGCCAATCATGGCTTCGGCTACAATCTGCTCGTACGCGACAAGGCCGATCATCCGTTTCCACAGATATATAATCTGGGACAGCACTGGTTGAGCCAGGATTTCTACGATGTCTGCCGCGAAGCCCACTATCGCGAGATCAAGCCCCGCCTGATCTTTGAAAAGCTGCTGGTGGATGACCTTGGCAACATCCCCAAGGACTTCAAGTTCCACTGCTTCCAGCGGGAAGGCGAAGAACCGGTTGTTTTTATTGAAGTAACTCACGACCGTTTTACCAATTACAAGGTCGATTTTTATAATCAGGACTGGGAACTGGTAGAGATCCGTCAGCCCGAGGTCAGCACCGGGCAGGCCATGCCCCGGCCCCAGCAGCTTGATGAAGCTCTCGAGCTGGCGCTCAAGCTTGCCAATGGTTTCTCTTATGTGCGTGTGGATTTCTATCTGGTCGGGGATGCGATCTATTTCGGTGAGATGACCTTCACGCCGACTGCCGGCCTGACCAAGTTCAAGGATCGTGATACCGATCGTCAGTGGGGCGCTCTGTTCGACGTTTGAGTCCCCTGTCTGGACATGGCAATCACGCGATTGCCATGTCCAGCACTACTCGCCCTGTTGCGCGTCGGTATTCACCGGCATGCGAAGATCACGCTGCCATCGACGCACCTTCAGACGCTGACGGCGCTTGCCCAGCTGCTGGGTACCAATCGTTTCAGGCACAAGGCTCAGCTTCCTGTCATCGTCATACTTCATGTTGAACCGCCGACTGGCACCTATCGGGCTTGTCTCGGCGCCAAAAATCATGATCAGACGAATTTCAATGGTACTAAAGCCCTCGTCGCCGGTTGGACGACAGCTTTCATCCACACTGATGCCATGTTCGCTGGCGACCTTTTGCAACAGGGCCCTGAAGGTGCCCGCATTCATGTATTCACCGGACCCCAGCGGCCCCTGTCGCGTTACCTGACGCAGTTCCTTCGTGTCAACGCCGCTGCTGCTTTCTCCCTGCTCATCCACCGTATCGGTCACATCCGTCACGTACTGGCCATCACTGGTTTCGAGCTTGACGATAATGCTGTCTACAAAAACGGCGGACTGACTCATGTTACTGACGATACAGCGTGAATCGATGCCGCGCCCATAACCGTGGTTGATAATGATCTGGGGTCGTCGCTGCACGCGAAAGTTATGCAGGAGAAGCTGCAGGTAGACGCCCCATATCACCAGCATGCCGACACTGGTCAAACCGCTGAAAACCGTGGCGTTTTCCTGTATCCAGTCCCATAGATTACTTAAAAAATAGATCACTGCCGTCCCCTGAAACGTATGCGTCCGGATACCATCCTGCCCCGCCCCTGAACACGCTCTCTATCAACACAAGCATGGCTGAAAAAGCGACTGTCTGCCCGGACCTGCGCCCCATCGACCAATTGATGCCCTGACAGCCCACATCGGATGACAAGAGCCGGCTATAGTATTAATGAGGCCGCCGCCACCCTGCGGCCAGCTGCGTGAAACATGTCGTATGTCAGTGACATCAACACTGTTTGGACCTCGGATGGTCCTGGGAGTGCATCATGATTCATCATGTCTGGGGCCTGATGGCTCACCCTCATCGAGAGTGGAAACACATCAAGGGGGAACACGAAAGCGCAACACACATGTACGCCAGCCATGTTCTGCTGCTGGCCACCATACCTGTCGTTTGTGCCTTTATCGGTACCACTACCGTGGGCTGGGGCTTTGGTCGCTCTGCCGTAGTGACCCTGTCGGTCACCAGCGCCCTCCAGCTGGCCATCATCTTCTACCTGGCCATCCTCGGCGCCATCGCCCTGATGGGACTGGTCATTCATCGCATGGCGCAGCGATACCCCTCCCACCCGGACCTGAATCAATGCATCGTGTTTGCAGGATATGTGGCGACCCCCATGTTTCTGGCCGGACTGGTCGCGCTTTACCCGCTGCTATGGCTGTGCGTACTGGCCGGTGTCGCAGGCCTTTGCTACACGGGCTATCTGCTCTATCTGGGGATTCCGGGCTTTCTGGATATTGATCGCAAGGAGGGCTTTATTGTCTCCAGCTCAACGCTGGGTATCGGTGTGCTGGTGCTTGAAGTGCTTCTTGCCATTGCCGTGCTGCTCTGGGGATATGGCGCCCATCTGGTCTATTGAGAAGACAGGCTGTTGCAGCAGGTATCAATAAAAAGGGAGCTGCCGGTGGCAGCTCCCTTTACGGCAGATAATATCTACCGACTTACTCGGGGCGGATGGCAGAAGCCTGCAGACCCTTTTTACCCTGAGTGACGTTGAAGGAGACCTTCTGGCCTTCCTGCAGCGATTTGAAACCTTCTGCCTGGATTTCGGAAAAGTGTGCGAACAGATCGTCGCCACCGTCGTCAGGAGAAATAAAACCGAAACCCTTGCTGTCGTTGAACCACTTGACTGTGCCAGTTGCCATGCGTTTGATACCTGTGCAATAGATTAATGATGGTCAGCCCCGAGCGGGCAAAACAGGATAGCCATTCATGTGCTCTCGACAGGATCGATTACAACTGACGATATGCTGCCTTGTTAACCACCTCGGTTCATAGTGCACCCATCCCCCCACCCGGTCAAGCAACCCTTTAGCAGGGAAGGTAATAAATACGGGAGGATCGTTGATGTATGACATGACTGACGCCGTTCGATCACACCGGCAGGACCATGTCGCCACGCAGTGATCAACAGCATAACGATGTCATGACATCGTGCCATCGGACAGGCATAAAAAAACCGCCTGTGGAGGCGGTTTCTTTTTTCGAATCACATCAGGTGATATCGAAATGGTGCCGGCTGAAGGAGTCGAACCCTCGACCTACTGATTACAAGTCAGTTGCTCTACCAACTGAGCTAAGCCGGCATATTCAGCATGACAGATACTGAAGTGGCTGGGGTACCAGGACTCGAACCTGGGAATGCCGATACCAAAAACCGGTGCCTTACCACTTGGCTATACCCCAGCAGATGGTGGCCAGAGACGGAATCGAACCGCCGACACGAGGATTTTCAATCCACTGCTCTACCGACTGAGCTATCTGGCCGCTGCCAACGGCTGCGTATTAAATCGAAAACCGCCTTGCGGGTCAACACCCATTGCCGAATTATTTCAAAAAATTATTGGGAGGGCGGCACATAGCCTTCGGCACTGTCGGTTTCCTCGTTGTTGAAAAACCGCGTCATTTGCGCCATCAGGTAATCCCGCGTCTCGGGATCAAGCATGTTGAGCCGCTTCTCGTTGATCAATCTGGTCTGCAGCGCCTGCCACTCCTCCCAGGCCTGTCTGGAAACATTGTCGTAGATGTCCTGGCCCTTGGCGCCAGGCAGGGGCGGCATCTGCAGTCCTTCCATCTCCTGCTGATACTTGCGGCAAAATACCGTACGAGTCATTGAAATACCTTTTAGCGGATGCGTTTCTACAGCAGCGTAGATGATGACAGCGACGCCAGCAGTGCCTTGACCGGCGCCGCCAGTCCAATACTGTCGGGCTGGTCCGGATCATACCATCGCCAGCCGGCTGCGGCGTCATCATGACCTCGCCCTGCCAGATGCGCCTGAACCGGCGTGATCTCGAATCGAAAATGGGTAAAGGCATGTGTAAAGCATTGCCACTGCCCCTGAACCTCACTGCCGGGCATGGCGTCGAAAAGCCAGGCGCGCAGGGCGTTTTGATCGTCAAACTGCGGCAGCCCCCACAGACCACCCCAGAGCCCGCTGGCGGGGCGCTGTTCGAGCAGCACACGACCGTCATCATCACGCAGCATCAGCATCACGGTCTGACGAACGGGCTTTTCCTTTTTCGGTTTCGATTCGGGAAAGCGGTGCTCTTCTCCACGGGCATGTGCCACGCAGTCCTTCTCAAAGGGACACAGCAGGCAGCTGGGGCGTCGACGCGTACAGAGCGTGGCGCCCATGTCCATCATGGCCTGCGTGAAATCGGCACAGCGCCAGTGCGGTGTATAGTACTCCGCCAGCTGCCAGAGCCTGCGCTCGATATCCGACCTGCCGGGCCAGCCTTCCACGCCATGGAGCCGCGTCAGCACCCGTTTGACGTTGCCATCCAGAATGGGCGCGCGCTCATCGGTTGCCTGGGCAATAATGGCTCCGGCCGTCGAGCGGCCGATGCCCGGCAGGGCGCTCAGGGCCTCCACACTTTCGACCGGAAACCGGCCGCCATGCTCCTCGACCACGCAGCGGGCAGCCCGATGAAGATTGCGGGCGCGGGCGTAATAGCCCAGCCCTGTCCAGAGATGAAGCACCTCATCCTGCTCGGCCGCCGCCAGCGCTTCTACATCCGGAAAGCGCTGCATGAAGCGCTCGAAATAGCCGATAACGGTGGCGACCTGCGTCTGCTGCAGCATGATTTCCGACACCCAGACACGATAAGGGCTCCTGTCCTGCTGCCACGGCAGATGGGTGCGGCCATACTGATCAAACCATCCCAGCAGCCGGGTGCGAAAATATTCGGCATCCAGCGGCTGCGGGGCCTCTACAAAAGTACTCACGAATTGGCACTCGTTTGGAAATGAAACACGAAAAGCGCAGGCGCCACACCCATTGAGGCGCCTGCCATACGACGTGATTACTGAAAAAGTCCCTTGATGGCGTTTTTCAGATTGCTGCCGGACTCCTCACCCAGCTTGTCTTCGATACGCTGGCCCAGTCTGCCCTCGAGCTGGCGGTCCAGATGCTCGCGCAGTGTCTCCCTCCCCTCGCTGGCCGCCGTTTTCTGCAGGATGGTGCGAAAGGCATCGGTATCGAACCGGCACCACTGACCCGGCGACGCCTGCAGATCCCCCGAACAGCGCAGCGGCAGCTGTATCCGACCCAGGCTGTCGCTGACCGGGCACCCGCGGACATCGGCGGTATTGACCAGCCGGGCGGCCAGCGCCATATCCAGCTTCTGCGCCCCCAGATCGACTCGACCGCCGCCGGTCATATCGATGCCCGGCAGCGCCACCGCCAGATCGTCGTTTTTGACGACACCATCGACAATATCGAACGTGGCCGAAAACTCGTCGAACCTGGTATCGCTGCCCCACTCGTGCGAAGTGCTGTTGCCCTGCAGCATGGCTGCCGTGGTGCAGAGCTGTCCCGGCAGGTTGACCCCTATCATGGCGCCATCGGTAATCTCGAACGCGGCCTCGCCATTCAGACCGGCCAGCAGCGAGACCGGCGCTTCAAGCGTGGAGGACAGCGTCGCGCTGGCCTCGAGCGTGCCGCGAAAGAGATCATCACGACCCAGCGCATCGTGCAGCAGGGGTTGCAGCGCCACCCCCGACAACCGTGGCTCAAACGACAGCGCCGCCGATGAGGCATCAACGTTCATGGCACCACTGGCCCTGAGCGCTCCCTCATAAAGATCGGCCACCAGCCTCGGGAGACGGTAGCGTCCGTCGCGCCCCTGTGCCTGCAGCGCCACGTTCTCGAGATGAAGGCCATGCACGTCGAGCGCCTCGAGTCGCAGGTTCAGATCAAGATCAAGCTCACGTGCCAGCGCCTGAATCCTGTCACTCAAGGGGCGCTCCTGCCCGGCGTCCTGCGCACCCTTTTCTTCCTGCTCCTGCGAGGGCTGCGGCGTGCTGTCTGTCCGAGGCGCCCTTGTCGGCTCCGGCGGCAGGTAGCGATCCAGATCCAGGGCGCCGCCTTCGATGTCGGCATGCAACAGCGGCGGCTCAAGGCCCAGCGACGCACTGCCCTCGAAGGCAGTACCATCGACATCAAGGGTGAGATCCGTCAGGTGCGCCGTCTCCCTGTCGCCCTCGACGCGGGCGGCAAATCCCACACGCTGCAGCGCCTGGGCATCGGCGGTCGCCGGCAATTGACCCAGACGCTCCAGCCAGCTGCGCAGATCGCCCGGCGCCATCTCGAGCTGCCCCTGCCAGTTCAGATCCCCCCTCAGGTCACGGGCTTCGCCGCTGCCGGTGAGACGCAGCAGCTGGCCACTACCGAGCGTCAGATGGTTCAGGATGGCAAGCTCCTCCTTGAGCGACACCTCACCGCTGACGTTACCGTTCAGCGGCAGGGCATGCTCGCCCAGTCCCGGCCAGTGAAGGGTGCTGTCAAATGTCGCCTTGTCGAAGCTGTAGCGCTGCTGTCCCAGATCCGCAGCCAGCCTCGAGGCATCGACGCTGAAGCGCTGATCATTGGCATCATCCAGTGCCGGCAGACGTGCTGCTCCCTTCATTGTCAGTCCGTTCAGGGTGTACACGGCACTGTCGAGATCGACACTGGCCTGACTTTTCAGATTGATCCTGCCGGTCATTTCGGGCCGGGTACTTTCCATGGCAAAGGAGAGCTCCAGCGGAAAATTGCCCCCTGACGTCACATTGGAGGCGGTCAGGGCCAGCGAGGAGAGCGTGATCTCGCGGTCGTGCTGCTGATCATCCAGATGCACCCGGCCGTCGCTGATCTGCACGCTGGCAATATTCATGGCCAGAGGACGCTCGCCTGCCGTGGTGACGCGCTGGGGCCGCCGCGATGTCGAACTCGGTGGCGCACTCTCCTGGCGCGCGGCGGTATCGATCAGCGGCTCCCAGTTGCCGCGCCCCTGCTCGTCACGTCGCAGATTGAGACGCAGCCCATCCAGCGTAAAGCCGTCGACTTCGATGTTGCCGGTCAACAGCGGCGCGAACCGTATCCGCGCCTCGGCCTGTCGAAAGGCGGCAAAGGGCGCGTCGTCATCGCTCTGATCCGGAAGACGCGCCGAGGCGTCTTCAACGGTGATACCGATGCGCGGATAGAAGGTCCAGGACAGCGGACCGTTCAGCGACAGCTCCAGCCCCGTACGTTCGCGCACGGCATCCGCCAGCCTCGGCTTGAGGTCGTTGGGGTCAAGAAAGGTCGTCGCATAAATGACTACGGCCACTGCCAGCAGTCCCAGCACACCCATCGCCGCCAGCACTATCCTGAACAACGCTTTCATTGATACTCTCCAGAAGACCCTTCACACCCGACACCCCCTGACGGGGCCTGTCGTCATGCCATGAGCCGGTTCATCAGTGGCGCTCGCCAGTGTAGCGGATGGTGATTGCCCTTCTCTATAATGGCACGCCGGCGCAAGCGCTCGAGCGCCCCATCATCGGCATGCCCCGGCGCATCGATTCGCGCAGGCGTGACCCGCTTTTGGTATCGTTGTTACCCATTACGCCTTCGAGGCGGTGAGCCGTTTTCTACAGGGAGCCTTCATGACCCAGTCGCCGCGACGCGCCAGTATTTCACGTCATACCAGCGAAACGCGTATCAGCGTCTCGCTTGACCTTGACGGCCAGGGCGAACTCAACGCCGATACCGGCGTGCCCTTTTTCGAGCACATGCTCGACCAGATCGCGCGCCACGGCATGATCGATCTGTCAGTCCATGCCGATGGCGACCGGCACATCGATGACCACCATACGGTGGAAGACACCGGCATCACGCTGGGCCAGGCCTTCGCCGAAGCGCTGGGCGACAAGCGCGGCATTCATCGCTACGGTCACGCCTATGTCCCGCTGGACGAGGCGCTCTCGCGCGTGGTGATCGATTTCTCCGGTCGCCCGGGGCTTTTCATGAACGCCGCGTTCACGCGTGACACCATCGGTGCCTTCGACACCCAGCTGGTGTCCGAGTTCTTCCAGGGCTTCGCCAGCCATGCCCGTGCCACCGTGCATATCGACAATCTGAAGGGCGACAACGCCCACCATCAGGTCGAAACCATTTTCAAGGCCTTCGGCCGCGCCCTGCGCATGGCCGTCTCCCCGGATGAGCGCATGACGGGGCGGATCGCCTCGACCAAGGGCAGCCTGTAACCCAATACCGTCCGGTCGGCGCAGTGCCGGCCGGCAAGGAGCGTGTTCAGCATGACGATTGCCATCATCGACTACGGCATGGGCAACCTGCACTCGGTGGCCAAGGCCATCGAGCATGTCAGCCCGGATGAGCGGGTCACCATCACGCGGGATGCCCGTGCCATCAAGGGGGCTTCCCGCGTGGTGCTTCCCGGTCAGGGCGCCATCCGTGACTGCATGGGAGAGCTCGAACGCACCGAGCTGACCGGTCTGGTCAAGGAGCTTCTCCTTGACGCCAGCAAACCGCTGCTGGGCATCTGCGTCGGCCAGCAGATGCTGATGGACAAAAGCGAGGAGAACGGCGGCGTACGCTGTCTGGGCTACATGCCCGGTCGAGTGACGCGCTTTGACGACTCGGCCCTGGACGATCAGGGCCAGCGGCTCAAGGTCCCCCACATGGGATGGAACCGCGTCCACCAGCACCACATGCACCCGCTCTGGGAGGGCATCCCGACCGGCGAGCGCTTCTATTTCGTGCACAGCTACTTCGTCAGGGCCGATGACGACGCCCACGCGATGGGGTATATCGATTACGCCGGCAGCCGGGCCCATGTCGCCACCGGCCGCGACGCCGTCTTTGCCGTACAGTTCCATCCGGAAAAGAGTGCCGATGCCGGCCTCAGGCTGCTGGCCAACTTTGTGACCTGGTCGCCCTGAGCCCGGCAGCGTCCAACCCCTTTCACGACAAGGATAAAGGAATCCCCATGCTGGTCATCCCCGCCATCGACCTGAAAGACGGTCAGTGTGTTCGCCTCAAGCAGGGCCGTATGGAAGACTCGACCACCTACGGTGAAGACCCGGTCGCCATGGCCCAGCGCTGGGTGGATGCCGGCGCACGACGACTGCACCTGGTCGATCTCAACGGCGCCTTTGAGGGCCGCCCGGTCAACGCGGACGCCGTCAGGGCGATTGCCGAGCGCTTTCCGGATCTGCCCATCCAGATCGGCGGCGGCATCCGCACCCGGGAAGTGATCCAGAGCTATCTAAACGCCGGTGTCAGCTGGGTCATCATCGGCACCCAGGCCGTGCGCGACCCCGACTTCGTTCGACAGATGTGCCGAGAGTTCCCCGGTCATATCATGGTCGGGCTCGACGCCCGTGATGGCTATGTGGCCACCGACGGCTGGGCGGAAGTCTCCACCATGCGCGCCGTGGATCTGGCCCGCCATTTCGCCGAGGATGGCGTCAGTGCCATTATTTATACCGACATTTCGCGCGATGGCATGATGAGTGGCGTCAATATCGAATCAACGGTTGAAATGGCCAGCTACGGTGGGGTACCGGTCATCGCCTCCGGCGGCGTGACCGATATCGAGGACGTGCAGAAGCTGGCGGATGTGGCCGCTGCCGGGATCGTCGGCGCCATCACCGGACGCGCCATCTATGAAGACAAGCTTGATCTGGCCGAAGCCCAGATCCTGTGTGACGCCATCGACGCGCGGCGCGGCTGACGCCCCGGAGAAGCACATGACACTGGCCAAACGCATTATCCCCTGTCTGGACGTCGATCGCGGTCGCGTAGTCAAGGGCGTCAATTTTCTGGGCATCCGGGATGCCGGCGACCCGGTCGAGGTTGCCCGGCGCTACAACGAGCAGAATGCCGACGAGATCACCTTTCTCGACATCACCGCCAGCCACGAGGCGCGTGGCACCACGCTCGACATGGTCAGCCGGATTGCCGGCGAGGTCTTTATCCCGCTGACCGTTGGCGGCGGCATCCGCAGCTGCGACAACATTCGCGCCCTGCTCAATGCCGGAGCCGACAAGGTCTCGATCAACACGGCCGCCGTCACCGACCCCGACTTCGTGTATGAAGCCGCCGAGCGGTTTGGCAGCCAGTGCATCGTCGTGGCCATCGACGCCAAGCGGGTCAGCGAGGACGGCGAGCCGCCGCGCTGGGAGATCTTTACCCACGGCGGACGCCGGCCGACCGGCCTCGACGCGGTCGAATGGTCGCGCAAAATGGTGGACTACGGCGCCGGTGAGCTGCTGGTGACCAGCATGGACCGTGACGGCACCCGGGAGGGCTTCGATCTTGGCGTCACGCGGGCCATCAGCGACGTTGTGTCGGTGCCGGTGATCGCCTCGGGCGGCGTCGGCAGTCTTGACCATCTGGCCGCAGGGGTGAAGGAAGGTGGCGCGGATGCGGTGCTGGCCGCCAGCATCTTTCACTTCGGCGAGTACACCATCGAGCAGGCCAAGCAGTACATGGCCGATCAGGGCATCGAAATGCGCCTGTAAGCCGGCCCGGCACGGCGTCGATTCCCGGCGCCGTGTCTCTGCCCGGTTACGCCTCGCCCGGGTCGGCCGTCAGCCCCAGATTGCTGACGCCCTCGTTTTTCCCCAGCGTTCGCAGCTCGCGAAGACCGGCGCGGTCCAGCGTCTGCGTCTCGACCGTCTCCAGCACCGCCAGCTGAAAGGCCCGCTCATCACTCATCAGCTCGTGATCGTCGATCAGGGCCTCGCGTTCGGCATCGTCATCGATCGCCTCACCGGCACTCATCTCGACAAAGCGCTCGATGCCACCGATGGAGAGGCGACTGACGTCGACGGCTGCCTCGACCGCCGGTCCTGACAACACGTCCATGCAGGCCGAAAGCGCCAGCGTCAGGTCCCGCGCGATGCGCGCCCCGAAGCTGTCGTCATCTTCCGGCGGCTCACAGGCAGCAAGCTTTTCCGCCTGGCGCTCAAAGTTGATGCGGGCATCGCGCACGCCAAGGCTTTCCCACACCAGTGCCAGGATACTGGTCACGCCGTGGGCATCCCCCGCCGCGCCGACCTCGGCATAGAGACGGTAATTGGGCATCAGCCGCTCGCTCAGCGCGGCCATGAAGGCGAGCGCCTGACGCGACGACAGCGCCCGCAGACGCGTTTCAAACCCCGGTGCGATCATGGTGGGCATTGCTTCTGCTCCCTGCTCGGAATACATCATGGTGAGATGGCTGGTGTCATGACGGCAGCGCCGGTTGCCCTGACTCCGGTCAGGGCCAGAAAAAGCGCTCGGGGATGCGCCCGCGCGCATTGAACACCACGCCTTCGGCACTCAGCAGTTCGCGCTGCTCACGAGCGCCGTCATGGTCGGCCAGGCGACCGCCGGCGGCCACCACGCGATGCCAGGGCAGCGCATGCCCCTGCGGCAGTGTTCGCAGCAGCGCCCCGATCGAGCGGGCCGTGGCGCCCTCCGTCATTCCGGCGATGGCCCCGTAGGTCGTCACACGTCCTTCAGGAATGCGGGCAATAATGGTCGTGGCCTGCTCCCGTACCGCGTCGCGCATGGCATGTCCCGGTGTCTGTCCATATCGGTGTATGCTGGACGATCAGACTCTCGTTATCCATCATGGCCCTATCATGCATATCTATTTTTTACAGCATGCGTCGCATTTTGGACCGGCCCGACTCGCGGACTGGTTGACCAGCATGGGCCACAGTTTCAACGTCTGTCGGCTCGACGTCGACGAAGTGCCGCCGCGCCCCGGCGATTTCGACGCCCTGATCGTGCTGGGCGGCCCCGAGCAGATTGTTCAGCACGGCTGGGCCAAACGCGAGCAGCATCTTATCGAGCGCACGCTCAAGAGTTCAAAGCCGATGATGGGGCTGGGCTACGGCGCGGAGCTGATTGCCGCCTCGCTGGGTGCCATTGTCTCCCCCAATACCCACGGCGAGTTCGGCTGGCAGGCGGTGCGCGGCAACGAGGACGGCGATCTCGATCTGCCGACACGCTTCGAGGCCTTTCTCTGGCACCGACGCATTTTCGGCCTGCCGGAAGGCGCCATTTCGATCGGTGCCAGCGAGGCGAGCCCCCTGCAGGGCTTTACCTGGGATGGCGCGCGCGTGGTGGCCATGCACTGTCACCTGGAGGCCACGCCGGACTGGGTTCGAACGCTGACCGAGCTCGAGGCGCAGAGTCTTTCAACGCCGGGGCGCTGGGTGCAGTCGCGTGACGAGATGCTCGAGGACAGCCGGCGCTTCGCACAGCAGGCGGCCATCCTGGACCGGGTCATGATCGACTGGTTGCGCCTTTGAGCATTACCCGGCGCCGTCGCTTCGGCGCTGCTGATCGACGGCCTCACGCACGAACGCCAGCACCTCCTGCCAGGTGCCGGTAAAGGCGGGGCCCTGCTCGGCCTGGCGCAGCTGATAGCGATACATGGGATCGTAGTATTCACTCAGAAGCGGCGACAGCCAGCCATCGTGGGCCTGACTGTCGCCCGTGGTGACATGCGCCTCAAAGGCCTGCTGCTGCAGTTTTAAAAGCCGCTCCAGGCGGGCACTGCCCAGGCGCTTTTTCAGGCGCACCAGCGCGCTGACCAGCTGACGACGCATCAGCGCCCAGCCCAGCCAGGGGCCATAGGCGCTGCGATACTGGCTCCAGAGATCGTCGATATAGTCACGGCGTATCTGGGCCAGGCGCCACGCCAGCGGCATCTCGATCAGCACCCGGGGTGCCGTGCAGAGACCCTGCCAGAGCGACAGCGGGATCTCGACGCTGCCGATACGCCGGGATTCATCCTCGAAGATATAGGGTGCCCGACGATCGGCAAGATCCATCGCCAGCGCATGTTCAAAATCGATCTGCGCTGGCGGCTGCCCCGGCTGACGGCCAAAGCTCGAGCCCTTGTGACGTGCATGCCCTTCCAGATCGATGCCGCTATCGAGCGCCTTGATCAGGTCGGTCTTGGCACAGCCGGTCAACCCGGCAATCACCAGCGACGGTGCGCCGGCGGCCTCCTCGGTGAGTGCCATCAGGGTGCGCCGCGCCGCCTTGAACCCGCCTTTCAGCCGCGGCACGTCAAGGCCTTCCTCCGCCAGCCAGCGCTGGGCAATGCCTGAACGCTGGCCGCCGCGCGCGCAGTAGATCACCGCATCGGGGTGACGTTCGATGGCGTCGCGCCAGGCCGCCAGGCGACTGTCGCGCAGGGGGCCGCTGACCAGTTGATGGCCCAGCCTGAGGGCGGCATCGCCGCCGCTCTGTCGATAGCAGGTGCCGACCTGCGTCCGCTCGTCGTCATCCATCAGCGGCAGATTGATGGCCCCGGGCAGCGCGCCCTGGGCAAACTCGACCGGCGCACGCACATCGATCAGCAGTGAGGGCGCCCTGAGCTGCTCGAGCGTCGGGCTCAGCTGTTCGCCCTGTTTAGTGCTGGACATGAAAGACGGCATCGCCCTGTCGGGTAACACATTCGCCGAAGGCTTCCAGGGTCAGGCCGTGCTCGCGACCGATGCGTTCGACATCATCCTCATAGGCGGGGTCCACGGCCAGTACCAGACCGCCGGAGGTCTGCGGGTCGCAGAGCCACTGCCAGTGATAGTCATCCATGGCCGGCATCAGTGAACCCATGGCGTGATGGTTGCGCTCCGTACCGCCCGGTACCGCACCCTGGCGCAGGTAGCCATCCGCCTCGGGAATACGCGGCAGGCGCTTGAAATCGATCCGGGCGGCAACATTGCTGGCCGTACAGATCTCCCCCAGATGCCCGGCCAGTCCGAATCCGGTGACATCGGTCATGGCATGAACGCCGGGCACGGTGGCCAGTTTCTGTCCGATGACATTGGTGCGCAGCATGGTGTCGCGCGCCAGCCCATGATGCTCCGGGGCCAGCAGGCCGCGCTTTTCGGCCGTGGTCAGCACCCCAACGCCCAATGGCTTGGTCAGATAGAGCCGATCACCGGGGCGCGCGCCGCTGTTGCGCTTGAGATGCTCGAGCTGAACCAGCCCGTTGACGGCCAGCCCGAAGATGGGCTCGGGCGCATCGATGGAGTGACCACCGGCCAGCGCCAGACCCAGCTCGCGACACACCGACTGGGCACCGGCCAGCACCTCACCGGCAATCTTCGGTGAGAGCGTGTCCACCGGCCAGCCCAGGATGCCCAGCGCCATGATGGGCCGCCCGCCCATGGCAAAGACATCGCTGATGGCATTGGTGGCGGCAATGCGCCCGAAATCGAAGGGATCATCCACGATCGGCATGAAAAAGTCGGTCGTGGCGATCAGACCCTGACCGTCGCCCAGATCGTAGACGGCGGCATCCTCACGGTCCTGATTGCCGACGATCAACTTGTCGCTGAAAGCGCCGGGACCGGCATTTTTCAGCATCGTGTCCAGCACATCCGGGGCAATCTTGCAGCCGCAACCGGCGCCGTGACTGTACTGGGTAAGACGAATCTGTGTCATGAACTGCTCCCTGTATGATCCGCAATAAAATCGATGACGCCACCGCACTGTGCCATTGCGGCCGGACCCCGGCCAGCGCACCGAGGGGCCACCCGATTGGACTAGATGGCCTCGAGCGCCTCGGAGAGCCGGTCGACTGCAATGACCTCCATGCCGGCCGGTGCCTTTTTCGGCGCGTTGCCTCGCGGGACGATGGCGCGGGTAAAGCCGTGCTTGGAGGCCTCGACAATGCGCTCCTGGCCGCTGGGGACCGGACGAATTTCACCCGAGAGCCCGACCTCACCGAACACCACCAGCTCGCGTGGCAGCGAGCGGTTCTGAAGGCTCGAGACCACGGCCAGCAGTACCGCCAGATCCGCACTGGTCTCCAGCACCTTCATGCCACCCACCACGTTGATGAATACGTCCTGATCGCCGGTAAACAGGCCGCCGTGACGATGCAGTACTGCCAGCAGCATGGCCAGGCGCTGGGCATCAAGGCCGACCGCCACGCGCCGGGGATTGCCCAGTGCCGATTCATCCAGCAGCGCCTGTACTTCCACCAGCAGCGGCCGGGTGCCTTCCCAGACCACCATGACCAGACTGCCGGGGGCCATTTCTTCGCCACGGGACAGGAAGATGGCGCTTGGATTCGTCACCTCCCGCAGCCCCTGCTCCAGCATGGCGAACACCCCCAGCTCGTTCACCGCCCCGAAACGGTTTTTCTGTCCGCGCAGGGTACGAAAGCGCGAGTCCGAGCTGCCCTCGAGCAGCAGCGAGGCATCGATCATGTGCTCCAGCACGCGGGGCCCCGCCAGAGCGCCATCCTTGGTGACGTGCCCTACCAGCATCAACGCCGTGCCGGTCTGCTTGGCAAAACGGGTCAGCGCCGCGGCCGATTCACGCACCTGTGCCACGCCGCCCGGGGCCGAGGAGATATCTTCCAGATGCATGGTCTGGATGGAGTCAATGATCAGCACGGCAGGTTTTTCCCGCTCGGCCATGCCCAGAATGGTCTCCACGCTGGTTTCGGCCAGCATGGAAAGCCCCTGGGTGGGCAGCGAGAGACGATGGGCGCGCATGGCAACCTGAGACAGCGACTCTTCACCGGTGACATAGATCACGCGATGCTGCTGTGCGAGATGACAGGCCGTCTGCAGCAGCAGCGTCGATTTGCCCGCCCCGGGATCACCACCCAGCAAAATGGCGCCGCCGGGTACCAGCCCGCCACCCAGAACGCGGTCAAACTCGCCATAGGTGGTCGAAAAACGCGGCAGCTCGCTCAAATCGACCTTTGACAGGTCGGTCAGCGCCACGCCGGCGCCACCGGCATAGCCCTGACGCGCCGTACCCGCGCCGCCACCGGTACGAGAGGCGCCTGACAGGCGTATTTCGGTCAGCGTATTCCATTCACGGCAGTTGCTGCACTGCCCCTGCCATTTGGAATATTCAGCACCGCACTCGGTGCATACAAATGCGCTTTTGGCTTTTGCCATGCTGCCTGTCCGGTCTTTTGAATAATGTCAGACATGAAAAAGGGCGGCCTGACGCCGCCCTTTGGTCAACACTGCCATCAGGGCAGCATCACCGGTCTTACTGCTGTCGGGTCAGACGCAGGGTCTCGCCGTTTTCGAAACGACGCAGCTGCGGGTCCACCAGTTCGAGCGTCGAATCGTTAACACGCTCGAAGTAGTACACCTGCCCCTCACCGGAAGGCGTCAGCTCATACACGGTGGCCGAGGGATCATCCTGCATGCCGCTGATCACGTCCCAGTTGCCGCTGTAGGTTTCGGTGGGCGGGTTCTGGGGATGCCCCTGATACTGGGCATCCAGCTCGAACGTGCGATCCTGCGGATCGGTCGCGTTCTCGTCGCCCTGCAGATCGACCGTCAGCGCGATACCGTTACAGTTGCGACACGGCAGCGTGCCCGTGTAGGTGCGCGTTTCGCTCTGTGCCTGTGAGGACGGGGCCGTCGCCCCCGCGCTATCGGTCCCCTGCTCACCGCCAGTGCCGGCACAACCGGCCAGCAGCGCCATCAGAGCCGAACCGGCCAGCAACGTTTTCATCTGCATGAAGCTTACTCCTGATGCATGTTTTCTGGTCGTCTGAACGACCGGTGCCCCCTAGCATAGCTGCTTGTCGGGGGCCCCGGAAAGACACCAGAGCACATAGAGTCACTACGGCAGGGTCAGAAACCGTTAGCGTGCCTGCTCATCCAGAAAGGGATAATCGGTATAGCCCTTTGCGTCGCCACCGTAGAAGGTATCGGGGTCGGGTTCGGCCAGCTCGGCGCCGAGTCGAAAGCGCTCGGGCAGATCGGGATTGGCAATGAAGGGTCGGCCGAAGACAGCCGCATCGCCGATACCGCGCTCGATCAGATCCACTTCGCCCTGGGCCGTGTAGTGGCCGCAGAAAAGCAGTGCGCCGTGACGGAAACGGGCGCGCAGGGCGCGACGGAAATCGTCGGTCAGGTGGATATCATCGCCGGCCCAGTCAGGCTCGTTGACGTGCAGATAGGCGAGCTCACGCACGTTGAGCTGCTCGGCCAGGTAATAGGCCATCTGTTCGGATTCGTCATCCTTGAGACCGAAAATCTCGATAAAGGGCGATATGCGCAGACCGACCCGGTCATAGCCAAAGACACTGGCGACGGCATCCACGATCTCGAGCACCACGCGGGCGCGGTTTTCGATCGAGCCGCCGTAGCGGTCGGTGCGCTGGTTGGAGCCGGTGGCCAGAAACTGCTGCAGCAGGTAAGCATTGGCGGCGTGGACTTCGATCATGTCAAAGCCGGCACGCAGCGAGCGTACAGCAGCCTGACGATAATCCTCGACCAGCCCGGGAATTTCTTCGGTTTCCAGCGCTCTCGGCGTGCTCGCGTCCTCGCGGCCGGCGCTGCCATCCTCGAATTCCACGAAGGCCTGGGCGCCTTCGCCGCGCAGGGCGCTGGGCGCGACCGGCTGCTGCCCGTCGGGCTGAACGCGCTCGTTGGAGACCCGGCCGACATGCCAGAGCTGCAGCGCGATGCGACCACCGTGAGCATGCACGGATTCCACCACACCTTTCCAGCCGGCTTCCTGCTCATCGGTCCAGATGCCCGGCGTATAAACATAGCCCGCAGCCGTCGGCGAGATATTGGTCGCCTCGGCGATGATCAGCCCGGCCCCGGCCCGCTGACCGTAGTAGATCTCCTGCAAGCGCCCCGGTACACGATCCGGCGTACGGGCGCGGGTCAGCGGCGCCATGATGACGCGGTTGGGAATTTCCAGTGACCCCAGTTGAAGCGGCTCGAATAGAACATCATGCATGGTGGGAACCTCCGTGTTCGATGACACTGATATCATCAGGAATTGTCAGTCAGCCTCGTATATGGAGACTGTTAGCCTGCTTATCAAGTCATTGAACAACAAATCCTTCAGTGCTTCGTCACGAAGGTCCAAATCCTTCAATCAAACGCTGGCGCAGAGCGTCCATTCCCCAGCGGGCACTGTCCTGATCCGGCAGCATGCCCGAACGCCAGCCCCACTCGCCAAACTGCTGCAGTACGCTCGTATCCCGGCTCATGACATGGACGGGGACGTCCAGACTGGCGCCCTCTCCGGTAATGATGGAGGCTGGCTGATGATCGCCCATGGCGATAACCACCAGATCATCATCACCGTAATGCGTCACGAATGACGCCAGCGTCTCGAGCGCATAGTCCACGGATTTGAGGTACTGGGCACGCACACGGTCGCTGTCCTGCCAGACCACATCGGGCGGGTCGCCGGCGCTGGCCCACTGATTGAAGATGCGACCCTCCCCGACATCTGCCCAGTCGATCAGTGGCGGGATCGGTGTCCAGGGGGCGTGGCTGCTCAGGGTGGCCATTTCTGCCATGACGGGGGCACGCTCGGTGTCAGCAAGCTCAAGGCGCTGCAGTGCCGAATACGTGTACTGATCCGGCATGGTGACCCAGTTGAAGGGTGCTCCCTCATAGCCAAGATTGCGCACATCATAGACCTGGTCAAAGCGGTAATAGCGGTTGGCCGGCCATTCACGCGTCAGGGCCGGCTCCACGGCCAGGGTGCGCCATCCGGCGCGATTGAACAGGCGTGTCAGCGAGACGCGCTCGGTGTCCAGCAGCCAGTTGTAGCGCCGCTGTGAGTTGATCCAGAGCCCCGACTGCAGCGTGGCGTGCGCCAACCAGCTCTGGCCGCCGACCGTGGGAGATATCAACCAGGCGCTACGGGTGCCAAACCCTGCCTGCCCCAGTTCGTCGTCAATGGCGGCCATGCGCGCGCGCATGACACCGGCATAGCGCTCATCTTCCAGCGCCGTGCGCCCATAGGACTCGATGAAGACGAACAGCACATCACGACCTCTCAGACCCTGCAGGAGCTGCTCGGCGGGTATCTCTGCGACGGGATCCTGTCCGGCATGTTCCTTGAGAGCGGCAAGGTCCTGAAGGTTCTGCCGGGACTGCGACACGTGCTCGACAATCAGCCGTGAGGATTCTGCCGGCCGGGCAGTGTCATGCCAGAAACTACTCGCAAGGGACGCCACCAGCAGCCCTGCCACAACGGACCAGAGCGTCACGCGTGATCGTCGCGGACCGTCCAGTGCGCCATGGCGCCCCAGAAGCCACAGTCCGATGATCAAAAGCGCCAGCACCAGCAGCAGTATCATGACCAGCCCGGCGGCCAGCAGCCACGCCCTGTCGGTGCCGATCGTGCCGCTGAGCACATTCCATCCCGGCCCCAACAGACGCCAGTCCGAGACAGGATCGAAGATTCGCCAGTAGGCCTGCAGGGCGATCATATCAGCCAGCTTGATCAGCACCAGCAGCAGCAGCGCAATCGCCAGCAGCGGGGATAGAACCGCTCTCGCTCGACGCGGGGCGCACCACAGCACCATCAGCATTAACGGTAGTTCGAGCGGGGGCAGCCATGCATCAAACTGATTGAGCGCCGTGGTTTCGTTGGGCAACGTCAGCACGAGATACCCCAGCAGAAGCGTTGCCCCCATGGCGCTCATGCGTCCGATGTTTCCAGTCACCGCTCCGTCTCCCGGCCATTCGATAAAGCCGTCCATATTAGCAGCTGCGGGCGCACGGACGAGGCTTGCGAACCTTACGGGCAGGGGTCAACATGCGCTTACCGTATTGTCCCCTGGCAGAGAGCAGCGATGAGCAAGTTCTGGAGTCCCGGCGTTGACGCACTGACGCCCTATGTCCCCGGTGAACAGCCGCGGCAGCGCATGATCAAGCTCAATACCAACGAGAATCCCTATCCACCATCAAAGGGGGTCGAACAGGTCCTCAGGCAATTCCCGTGTGAACAGCTGCGCCGCTATCCGGACCCCGAGTCCCTGGCACTGCGTGACATGCTGGCCCGGACCTATAACGTGACCCGGGATCAGGTGTTCGTGGGTAACGGCTCGGATGAGGTGCTGGCCTTTGCCTTTCGTGCCTTTTTTCAGCGTGAAGGCGAGGCACTGGCGATTCCGGAGCACACCTACAGTTTCTACCCGGTCTACTGCCAGCTTTACGGCATCGATCTGCAGAGAATCGCATTGAACGATCGCTGGGAAATCCCGCTGGCGCATTTCCCGGAGACGGGCCATGCCGGCATTGCCTTTGCCAACCCGAACGCACCCACGGGCCATGCTCACGATCGTCAGGCCATCAAATCACTGCTGGAGCGTCAGCATGAACGCGTGGTGCTGGTGGATGAGGCCTATCACGGCTTCGGCGGTGAGAGCGCTGTGCCGCTGATCGATGACTATCCCAATCTGCTGGTTACGGGCACCTTCTCGAAATCCCGCAGTCTGGCAGGCATGCGTATCGGTTTCGCCATCGGCTCAAGAGAGTTGATCGAGGGGCTGGAGCGCATCAAGGACTCCTTCAACTCCTACCCGCTCGATCCGCTGGCCAGCGCCGTGGGGATCAAAGCCCTTGAAGATACGCAGCATTACGATGAGTGCTGCCACGCCATCATGGCAACACGTGATCGCACGGCTCAGGCACTGAAGGATCTGGGGATGGAGGTGCTGCCCTCACGGGCCAACTTCCTGTTTGTCCGGCCGGGGCAACAAGACGCCGCGTCGGTGGCGGCCGGCCTGCGCGCCTCCGGTATCCTGGTGCGTCACTTCTCAAAGGCTGGTCTGTCCGACTGGCTACGGATTTCGATCGGCAGTGACGAAGAGATGACGGCGCTGGTTGATGCGCTGCGGGCGATGGCGACCGCGTAGCGCCGCGCGCCGGTCACGTCAGTGACCGGCGGGCGCGGCCGGCGATTTTTTCGAGCGCACATAAAAGAACCCCGGTCCTTTGGGACCGGGGTTCGGAAGGGGTGCCTGACGATGACCTACTCTCACATGGGGAGACCCCACACTACCATCGGCGCGGAGCCGTTTCACTGCCGAGTTCGGGATGGGATCGGGTGGGACCGGCACGCTATGGTCGTCAGGCAATTCTGCAGACCGGCTGCTTTCGAGCAGCGGGTCGTAATCGGGATCATGCTGATCGATACGTTCCGTGTATCCGGCGTCGTGTGACGCGAACCACTTGGGTGTTATATGGTCAAGCCTCACGGGCAATTAGTACGCGTCAGCTCAATGCATTGCTGCACTTACACACCGCGCCTATCGACCTCGTCGTCTTCGAGGGCCCTTCAGGGAGCTCGAGGCTCCAGGGAAGTTTCATCTTGAAGGGGGCTTCCCGCTTAGATGCCTTCAGCGGTTATCCCGTCCGCACATAGCTACCCGGCGGTGCCATTGGCATGACAACCGGTACACCAGCGGTGCGTCCACTCCGGTCCTCTCGTACTAGGAGCAGCACTTCTCAAACTTCCGACGCCCACGGCAGATAGGGACCGAACTGTCTCACGACGTTCTAAACCCAGCTCGCGTACCACTTTAAATGGCGAACAGCCATACCCTTGGGACCGACTTCAGCCCCAGGATGTGATGAGCCGACATCGAGGTGCCAAACACCGCCGTCGATATGAACTCTTGGGCGGTATCAGCCTGTTATCCCCGGAGTACCTTTTATCCGTTGAGCGATGGCCCTTCCATACAGAACCACCGGATCACTAGAACCTGCTTTCGCACCTGCTCGACATGTCCGTCTCGCAGTCAGGCACCCTTATGCTCTTGCACTCATTGCACGATTTCCAACCGTGCTGAGGGTACCTTCGTGCTCCTCCGTTACACTTTGGGAGGAGACCGCCCCAGTCAAACTACCCACCACACACTGTCCTCACACCGGATCACGGTGCGGAGTTAGAACGCCGATGATGCCAGGCTGGTATTTCAAGGTTGGCTCCACCCCGACTGGCGTCGGGGTTTCAAAGCCTCCCAGCTATCCTACACAAGCAACATCAGCGTCCAGTGTGAAGCTATAGTAAAGGTTCACGGGGTCTTTCCGTCTAGCCGCGGGTACACTGCATCTTCACAGCGATTTCAATTTCACTGAGTCCCGGGTGGAGACAGCGTGGCCATCATTACGCCATTCGTGCAGGTCGGAACTTACCCGACAAGGAATTTCGCTACCTTAGGACCGTTATAGTTACGGCCGCCGTTTACCGGGGCTTCGATCAGGAGCTTCGCCCCGAGGGGCTAACACCATCAATTAACCTTCCGGCACCGGGCAGGCGTCACACCCTATACGTCCGCTTACGCGTTGGCAGAGTGCTGTGTTTTTAATAAACAGTTGCAGCCACCTGGTCACTTCGGCCGGTCGCCGCTCGAGCCGCGAGGGCTGTCACGGTTACCGGCGCACCTTCTCCCGAAGTTACGGTGCCATTTTGCCTAGTTCCTTCACCCGAGTTCTCTCATACGCCTTGGTATTCTCTACCTGACCACCTGTGTCGGTTTGGGGTACGATCGCATGTTATCTGAAGCTTAGAGGCTTTTCCCGGAAGCGTGGCATCAGTGACTTCCAGACCGTGGTCTGTTCGTCTCGTGTCTCGGCTTGAAGAGGACCGGATTTGCCTGATCCTCAGGCCTACGCACTTTCACCGGGGCAACCAGCGCCCGGCTCACCTAGCCTTCTTCGTCCCCCCATCGCAATAACATCCGGTACGGGAATATTGACCCGTTTCCCATCGACTACGCCTTTCGGCCTCGCCTTAGGGGTCGACTCACCCTGCTCCGATTGTCGTCGAACAGGAACCCTTGGTCTTCCGGCGGGGCGGGTTTTCACCGCCCTTGTCGTTACTCATGTCAGCATTCGCACTTGTGATACCTCCAGTATACCTCACGATACACCTTCGCAGGCCTACACAACGCTCCTCTACCGCGCATCCAGAAGGATGCACCCGCAGCTTCGGTACCCGGTTTGAGCCCCGTTACATCTTCCGCGCAGGCCGACTCGACCAGTGAGCTATTACGCTTTCTTTAAAGGATGGCTGCTTCTAAGCCAACCTCCTGGCTGTCTGTGCCTTCCCACATCGTTTCCCACTTAACCGGGATTTTGGGACCTTGGCTGGCGGTCTGGGTTGTTTCCCTTTTCACAACGGACGTTAGCACCCGCTGTGTGTCTCCCACGCTGTACTCACCGGTATTCGGAGTTTGCCTCGGGTTGGTAAGCCGGGATGGCCCCCTAGCCGAAACAGTGCTCTACCCCCGGTGGTAATACGTGAGGCGCTACCTAAATAGCTTTCGAGGAGAACCAGCTATCTCCGAGCTTGATTAGCCTTTCACTCCGATCCACAGCTCATCTCAGCATTTTTCAACATACTTGAGTTCGGACCTCCAGTCAGTGTTACCTGACCTTCATCCTGGCCATGGATAGATCGCCCGGTTTCGGGTCTATTTCCAGCAACTAGTTCGCCCATTTAAGACTCGGTTTCCCTGCGCCTCCCCTATTCGGTTAAGCTCGCTACTGAAAATAAGTCGCTGACCCATTATACAAAAGGTACGCAGTCACCTAACAAGTAGGCTCCCACTGCTTGTACGCACACGGTTTCAGGTTCTATTTCACTCCCCTCGCCGGGGTTCTTTTCGCCTTTCCCTCACGGTACTGGTTCACTATCGGTCAGTCAGGAGTATTTAGCCTTGGAGGATGGTCCCCCCGTCTTCAGTCAGGGTTTCACGTGCCCCGACCTACTCGATTTCACAATGCTCGGATTTCGGCTACGGGACTATCACCCGCTATGGTCAGACTTCCCAGACTGTTCGCCTATCGGTTGCACTGCTTAAGGGCTGCTCCCCGTTCGCTCGCCGCTACTGAGGGAATCTCAATTGATGTCTTTTCCTCGGGGTACTTAGATGTTTCAGTTCTCCCGGTTCGCCTTCATGAGTTATGTATTGGCTCATGAATACTTACCTGATGGTAAGTGGGTTTCCCCATTCGGAAATCGCCGGGTCGCAGGTCATTTGCCACCTCACCGACGCTTATCGCAGGCTGTCACGTCCTTCATCGCCTCTGACTGCCTAGGCATCCACCGTGTGCGCTTGATCGCTTGACCATATAACCCCAAGGGGTCCGGTCACGATCACACGACATTTCGCCGGATACGTCCAAAACGTATCACAACTTTTACGTTGTCTGCCGGCCGGGTCACAACGCTCATCGCGGAGATGAGGTGTTCACCGACCGGCAGGTCAGCATGATCCACATTGTTAAAGAGCGGTACTGTTGAAAAACAACAGTCAGAAATCATGTCGATGATTGTCATCATCATGACTTTTGACTGTGGCTTCATCAAGGAAAGTAGAAGACTGACCACCGGGCTGTATGGTGGAGCCAGGCGGGATCGAACCGCCGACCTCCTGCGTGCAAGGCAGGCGCTCTCCCAGCTGAGCTATGGCCCCGACAGGTTGGTGGGTCTGGGCAGACTTGAACTGCCGACCTCACCCTTATCAGGGGTGCGCTCTAACCAACTGAGCTACAGACCCAAGCAGTCTTCGCTCTATCCGATCAGGCAATTTGTGTGGACGCGCTGACTCGCGAGAACACGTTAGTCGTTTAAGGAGGTGATCCAGCCGCAGGTTCCCCTACGGCTACCTTGTTACGACTTCACCCCAGTCATGAACCACACCGTGGTGATCGCTCTCCCGAAGGTTGAGCTAACCACTTCTGGTGCAGTCCACTCCCATGGTGTGACGGGCGGTGTGTACAAGGCCCGGGAACGTATTCACCGCGCCATTCTGATGCGCGATTACTAGCGATTCCGACTTCACGGAGTCGAGTTGCAGACTCCGATCCGGACTGAGGCCGGCTTTTTGGGATTGGCTTCACCTCGCGGATTCGCAACCCTTTGTACCGGCCATTGTAGCACGTGTGTAGCCCTGCTCGTAAGGGCCATGATGACTTGACGTCGTCCCCACCTTCCTCCGGTTTGTCACCGGCAGTCTCCCTGAAGTTCCCGGCCGGACCGCTGGCAAAAAGGGATAGGGGTTGCGCTCGTTACGGGACTTAACCCAACATTTCACAACACGAGCTGACGACAGCCATGCAGCACCTGTCTCTGCGTTCCCGAAGGCACTCTCCCATCTCTGGGAGATTCGCAGGATGTCAAGAGCAGGTAAGGTTCTTCGCGTTGCATCGAATTAAACCACATGCTCCACCGCTTGTGCGGGCCCCCGTCAATTCATTTGAGTTTTAGCCTTGCGGCCGTACTCCCCAGGCGGTCGACTTATTGCGTTAACTGCGCCACCAAACCCTCAAGGGGTCCAACGGCTGGTCGACATCGTTTACGGCGTGGACTACCAGGGTATCTAATCCTGTTTGCTACCCACGCTTTCGCGCCTCAGCGTCAGTGTCAGTCCAGAAGGCCGCCTTCGCCACTGGTATTCCTCCCGATCTCTACGCATTTCACCGCTACACCGGGAATTCCACCTTCCTCTCCTGCACTCTAGTCTGCCAGTTCCGAATGCCGTTCCCGGGTTGAGCCCGGGGCTTTCACATCCGGCTTGGCAGACCGCCTACGCGCCCTTTACGCCCAGTAATTCCGATTAACGCTTGCACCCTCCGTATTACCGCGGCTGCTGGCACGGAGTTAGCCGGTGCTTCTTCTGTGGGTGATGTCCTTCATGCCGGGTGTTAACCGGCATGCCTTCTTCCCCACTGAAAGTGCTTTACAACCCGAGGGCCTTCTTCACACACGCGGCATGGCTGGATCAGGGTTTCCCCCATTGTCCAATATTCCCCACTGCTGCCTCCCGTAGGAGTCCGGGCCGTGTCTCAGTCCCGGTGTGGCTGATCATCCTCTCAGACCAGCTACGGATCGCGGCCTTGGTGAGCCGTTACCTCACCAACAAGCTAATCCGACATGGGCTCATCCGATAGCGCAAGGTCCGAAGATCCCCTGCTTTCTCCCGTAGGACGTATGCGGTATTAGCTCGGGTTTCCCCGAGTTATCCCCCACTACCGGGCAGATTCCCATGCATTACTCACCCGTCCGCCGCTCGTCAGCGGGTAGCAAGCTACCCCTGTTACCGCTCGACTTGCATGTGTTAGGCCTGCCGCCAGCGTTCAATCTGAGCCATGATCAAACTCTTCAGTTCAAGATGAAGCTTTGAGATTCTTTAATCGACACTGCAAAAGCAGTCTCGAAAGGCGAATCAATCCGGGCTCGAGGTCAAACTGATACTCTTGACGAGTGTTCGTCTGCTCGATTATCTATGTGACTGGTGTCACACGAGCCAGACGCCCACACAAATTGCCTGATCGACTTGTTAAAGAGCGTCTCGAAGATGTTGTCAGCTGCCGTTGGCGGCTGCTTCGAGAGAGTGGGCATTTTACAGCCCTGCATCGAAAAGTCAACTACTTTTTTTCGATGCGGAAGTCAGCGGCTGGAATCAAATCCTGATTGAAGCGACCAAAACATTAGTCAAAACAATCACCTGCAGACTTCCCCGCTGCCTCGTCGCCGTGTGCTCCGTGGCAGCGGATGCGTACTTTATAGATCAGACCGGGTGCGTGCAACCCCTTTCGACAAAAGATTTCATTTTTCTGTCACGACGATATGGATGTCGGGTCAGAACGCAGATAGCCGTTTTCTTCAAGACAGGCTTCCAGTGCCTCCCTGCCCTTGACCAGATGCGCGCGCATGCCCAGCCTCCGGGCAGCCTCAACGCACTCCGGGTTGTCGTCCAGAAAGGTGATCCATGAGGGCGTACATTCAAGTGCGTCAAAAACGTACTGCCAGGCACGCGGGTCCGGCTTGCGGTAACCGATTTCGTGCGAAAGGAAGACCGCATCAAAACAGGCCGCCAGACCGGTACGCTCCACGACCGGCCAGTGCAGGGCGTTATTGTTGCTGAGAATGGCCATGTAAAACCGCGGATCGATTCTTTCGAGCAGCTCGAGCGTGCCGGGATAGAGGCCGGTCACCCAGCCGGCATAGTGCCGACCGAACGCTTCGGGCGTCATATCCAGCGCAAGGGCGTCGACGGCAGCCTCGAGAAAGCCTTCGGAAGACGCCCTGCCGGTTTCGAAGGGCTCGAGCGGGGCGAACTCCAGCCAGAATCGACGTGCCTCCTCCCGGCTCAGCCGTCCATTCGTCAACGCGACAAGCGGCGTCGTGCCGTCCCAGTCAGCCAGCACACCGCCGACGTCAAACAGAAGTATCTCGCGCTGCATCATGTTCCTCTCTCCAGAATCGGGTTACCCCCAGAGGGCCCATAGCCTGCTGCCGATATTCTGTAGCGCTCCATAGGGCGGCAGCCAGGGCGTCATCGACACCATCACGACGCCCATGAGCAGTGCCGTTTGAGGCGTACCGTAATCGTAGAGCTTGAAGGCCGTGCCAAAGGAGCGTTTCAGACGTCGCCCCTCGATGTCGATACTGTAGATCTCATCCAGCAGGAGATGAATGAGTACGCCGATCAACATCGCGCCAGCAAACAGCCATGACTGGGTCGCAGTCTGTATGAAGAGATGGTAGCTCACCGCTGCCACGGCAAGTGCCGACAGCACTGCCGCCAGCAGGGAGTGCCAGATGCCGCGATGCACGGAGAAACGCTTGAAAAGGGTACTCAAGGGATATCGAACCAGAAGATAGGCACCTATCCCCACACCGCTCAGCTCGACCAGGGAAAGAAAGGGCTGCAGGGCCGACACACAGCCGATCACGGCGAGCATGGCCATTAGTGTAAAGATCAGGCGCACCGCGCGTGACTGATCGGCATCGATGTCCGGCACCACACCGCCCAGTGCCACCAGCCCTGCGATCGGAACACCATCGACAAAGGGCCAGAGGCCGGCCTGCCAGCCCAGCCCCCCGATCAGCGCCCCGCCTGCAGCAGCCACCGTAAAATGCGTTGTAAAATTGGCCATGATTCAAATACTGGATAAAAACCCATATTATGGCGCAATTTTTCCAACAACAACAATGATCTAGAGAATGCCGAAAACGATATTATCCGTTTTCTTCGGCCAGAAACTCATCCTTGAGGGCGACGTAATTGGCCGCCGAATACTCAAAGAAGCGATATTCGGCCTCCTTGAGCGGCCGCAGCTGGCGCACCGGATTGCCGCCATAAACGTAGCCGCTTTCCAGATGCTTGCCGGGTGGCACCACGGCCCCCGCCGCCACCAGCACCTCACTTTCCACCACCGCGCCATCGAGCACCGTGGCATTCATGCCGATCAGTACCTTCGAGGCGATGGTGCAGCCATGCAGGATGGCGCGATGCCCGACGGTCACATCATCGCCGACCGTCAGCGGGTAACCCCCGGGGCTATAATCACTGGCGTGCGTGATATGAAGAACCGAGCCATCCTGAATGCTGGTGCGAGCGCCGATGCGGATATGGTGCATGTCGCCGCGAATCACGGCAGTGGGCCAGACCGAGGTATCATCCCCCAGCGTGACGTCTCCCAGCACCACGGCGGTATCATCGATAAACACGCGCTCGCCCAGCGCCGGCGACATGCCCCTGAAGCTTCGAATACTCATCTCAACTCTCCCTGCCCGATGTGTGATACCAGTCTGCAACACGCACAGCCATGCCGCCAGCCTCTCTCCCTGTTCTGCCGGTCCGGTCCGATCAGCCGGATTGACCGCTCAGGAAAAAGCCCAGCAGCACCACCAAAAGCAGTGGAATGGACACCCAGCGCACCACCCCCCGCCAGAGCCGATAAAAGCGCTCCCCGGCACCGATGGCCGCTACCGCACGGGGAGCATCCATGACCCAGGCCGCAAAGACGGCAATCAGCAGGCCTCCAACGGGCAGCATGATATCGATCGGTAGCGTCGTGGCCAGATCAAACAGGGTCATCTCCCCGACAGGGCGAACATCCGACCAGACAGAGAAGGAAAGCGCCGAGGGCAGTCCCATCAGCCAGACCCCGGCACCGATCACGAGAGCGGCCACCCGGCGCGTCATGCCGAGATCGCCCAGCATGGCCACCATGGGTTCGGCCAGATTGATGGAGGAGGTCCAGGTCGCCAGCAGCAAAAGGACAAAAAAGGCGCCCAGCCACAGGGCGCCCCCGGGAAGATCGGCAAAGGCGATGGGCAGCGTCACGAACATCAGCCCCGGCCCGGAATCCGGCGCCATGCCCTGAGAGAAGACAATCGAAAAGATGGCGATACCGGCCAGCAGCGCCACGGCCACATCGAGGATGGCCACGGTCACCACGGCCCGGGGCAGACTCTGATCGTCGGGCATATAGGCCCCGTAGGCCATCAGCGCGCCAGCCCCCACCGCCAGGGTAAAGAAGGCATGTCCCATCGCATTGAAGACCGCCATGGGCGTCAGCGCCGAAACATCAGGCTTGAAAAGCCATGCCAGTGCGGTCGCGAATCCGCTGGTGGTAAAGGCATAACCCACCAACAGGATCAATAGTCCATACAAAAGCGGCATCAGCAGATTGTTGAGCCGCTCCAGGCCGCCACCTACACCGAGGGCCACCACCGACATGGTCAGCAGCAAAAAGAGGCTGTGATTGAGCAGCACCCGCCCGGGGCTTGCCAGAAAGGCCTCAAAGGCCCCGCCGATCTCCTGTGGTGAGCGCGAGGAGAAGCTGCCGCTCAGCGCCTCTATCAGATAGTCGATCGACCAGCCGGACACCACCGAGTAGAAGGAGAGAATCAAAAACAGGGTGATACCGCCGAAAAGTCCGAGCCAGCCCCAGTGTCGGCTTTTTTTTGCATCGCGTGCCAGAAAGATCAGCGCCTGCATCGGCGCACGTCGGCCGGCGCGCCCGATCATGATCTCGGCCATCATCACCGGCAGGCCCAGCAGCACGAGAAATATTACATAGAGCAGCAGGAAGGCAGCACCGCCGTTTTCACCGGTCATCCAGGGAAAGCGCCATATGTTGCCCAGACCTACGGCCGCCCCCGTCACTGCTACAATAAACGCACGGCGTGATCCCCAGCGCTCCACCACCTCGGACATGTCCTGCATCCCTTCCATCGCGCCATGAGGCGCACCGAATCAGCTCACGATGCCGCGTGCCCGCATTGAAACCGGCACCCGACACCCTCATTGTCAACAGTATATCTTTCGCCAACCGCGAGGTCGCTTCATGTCTACCAATCCCCTGCTCGAATCCCATGCGCTTCCCCCTTTCGAGGCCATTACGCCGGACAGCATCGAGCCGGCCGTGGACGAGCTGCTCGCGCGCAACAAGGCCGCCATCGAAAGACTGGTCGAGGAAGGCAATCATACCTGGCAGGGGCTGGCCGCACCGCTTGAAGCGATC
This sequence comes from Kushneria sp. AK178, assembly GCF_053903105.1. NCBI lineage: Bacteria > Pseudomonadati > Pseudomonadota > Gammaproteobacteria > Oceanospirillales > Halomonadaceae > Kushneria > Kushneria sp. AK178. The sequence continues at coordinate 3,154,199 of NZ_CP096381.1, forward strand.
AACGACCAGCTTTCCCAGGCCTGGTCGCCGGTGTCACACCTCAATGCCACCATGAACTCACCGGCCCTGCGCGAGGCTTATCAGGCCTGCCTGCCGAAGCTGTCGGCCTATGGCACCTGGCTGGGTCAGCATGAAGGCCTTTTCAGGGCGTTCCAGACGCTGGCCGAAAGCGACGAGTACCGCCAGCTTGATCAGGGCCAGCGCAAATCGATCGACAACACCCTGCGCGATTTCCGTCTGGCCGGTGTTGACCTGCCGCCTGAAAAAAAGGCCCGATTCGGCGAGATTCAGGCCCGCCTCTCGACACTCTCCAACACCTTTTCCAACAACGTGCTGGACGCCACCCAGGCCTGGCATCTGGATGTCCCGCGGGAGCGTCTGGGCGGGCTGCCACAAAGCGCGCTGGACACGCTGGCCGCCAATGCCGAAGCCAAGGGCGTCGAGGGTTATCGCATCACGCTCGACTTCCCGAGCTTTTTCCCGATCATGAGCCACGCCGATGACCGCGCCCTGCGCCAGGAGGTCTATACCGCCTTCGTCACCCGCGCCTCCGATCAGGGGCCCAACGCCGGCGAATTCGACAACTCCGACGTCATGGCCGAGATCGTGACGCTGCGACAGGAGCTCGCCGGGCTGGCCGGCTTTGACACCTACGCCGACTACTCGATGGCCACCAAAATGGCCGACAGTCCGGATCAGGTGCTCGATTTCCTTCATGATCTGGCCAGCCGCGCCGTACCGCAGGCGCGGGAAGAGTTCCAGACACTCAGCGACTTTGCCCGGGACGAGCTTGGCATTGAAGAACTGGCCCCCTGGGACACCGGCTACGCCAGCGAAAAGCTTCGTGAAGCGCGCTACGCCATCTCACAGGAAGAGCTGCGCCCCTACTTCCCGGCGCCCGGCGCCGTCGACGGGCTGTTCCGGGTCATCGGCAAGCTCTTCAACGTCAGCTTTCAGGAAAACACCGACGCCCCGCGCTGGCACAGCGACGTGCGCTTTTTCGACATCCTGGAAAACGGTCAGCCCATCGCCGGCTTCTATCTCGACCTCTATGCCCGGGAAGGCAAGCGCGGCGGCGCCTGGATGGATGAATGTCGCGTCCGACGCGAGCGCGGTGATGGCGAGACCCAGCTGCCGATCGCCTATCTGACCTGCAACTTTACCCGTCCGGTGGGGGATCGGCCGGCGCTTTTGACCCATGATGAAGTCCTGACCCTCTTTCACGAGTTCGGTCACGGGCTGCATCACATGCTCACGCGTCAGACGGTGGCGGATGTCTCCGGCATCAACGGTGTGGCGTGGGACGCCGTCGAGCTGCCCAGCCAGTTCATGGAAAACTTCTGCTGGGTGCGCGAAGGCCTTGATCTGATCGCCGCTCACGTGGATACCGGTGAACCGCTGCCGGACGACCTGCTCGAACGTCTTCAGGCGGCCAGAAACTTCCATTCCGCCATGACCATGGTGCGCCAGCTCGAGTTCTCGCTGTTCGATCTGCGCCTGCACCGCGAGCATCGTGCCCCGCAGGCCGACGACATCCAGTCCCTGCTCAACAGCGTTCGCGATCAGGTCTCGGTTGTGCCCAGAGTTGACTTCAACCGCTTCCAGCACGGCTTCAGCCATATCTTCGCCGGTGGCTATGCGGCCGGCTACTACAGCTACAAGTGGGCCGAGGTCCTCTCCGCGGATGCCTGGTCGGCCTTTGAGGAGGCCGGTGTCTTCGATCAGGCCACCGGCATGCGCTTTCGCACCAGCATCCTGGAACAGGGCGGCGCCCGGGATGCGGCCGTTTTGTTTCAAAAATTTCGTGGACGCGAGCCCAGTATCGAACCGCTGCTTCGCCACAGCGGTATCCACCGGGCGGCCTGATCCCCCGTATCATGACCGGCAGTCACTACTGCCGGTCCGGAGGTCTGATGAATCAGCAAACACCCAAACGGTTTATTGCCGGCGCCATCTGCCCGCGCTGTAACGCCATGGATCGCATTCGTAGCTGGGAAAGCAACGGCACCCGCTATCGCGAGTGCGTCAGCTGCGACTTTTTTGAACAGCTGCCCATGGATGAAGAAAGTCTCGATCCGCTGGATACGCGTGTTTCCAAAAACCGTCCCGAACCGGAAAGCGACGATTTTCAGCCGGTCAAAATCATCGATCCGGGCAAGCACTAGCGCCTGCCGCGGGATCAGCATTAAAAAAGGCCCTGCCGGGTAACCGGCAGGGCCTTTTAATCATCGGCACGGGTGATCAGCTGTTGTCTTCGATCACACCGCAGGCCCAGCGGCCGCCGCCGCCGCCCAGGTGCGGGGGCTCGCTGTAAGTGTCACCGCCTTCGTGAATGACGACCGCATGGCCGGCCAGATCACTTTCTGTCAGGCGAGGCGCCAGCACCGGCGTGTTGATGTTGCCATCGTTGTCCGCGACCACCAGCGGCATATCGCCCAGGTGGCTGTCCTCGACATACGGGCCGGCATGCGTATCCGTCTCTTCCGGATCAAAGTGCCCGCCGGCAGCCCCGGCCGGTGTCACTTCCCCATCGCTGGTGGAAGGCTCGCAGCTGGGATTGGCGTGCAGGTGAAAGCCGTGCATCCCCAGGCCCGGCAGACCGGAAATATCGGGCGTGGCCAGCAGCCCGTACTCGGTATCCTCGAAGGTCACGGTGCCCACGGAATCGCTTACGCCCTCATCCGTTGCCTTGTGCAGTTCAACGGTGGTCTCTGCCATGGCCAGGGGCGCTACTGCCAGCAGTGCTGATGCCAGAAACAGTCTTTTCATTGGAAGTCCTCTCGAGTCGGCCCGTTAACGGTTGGTATCTCTCAAAGACTAGTTCGTCTGCCGGCCCGCGACCAATCCGGGTCGAGGCGTCTCAAGCGACAGCTCAGTGACGATATTCGTGCAGGCCTCTGCCTGATTGAGCGTATAGAAGTGCAGACCCGGCGCCCCCTGGTCCAGCAGCTGCTGGCAAAGGCGCGTCACCACCTCATGGCCGAAGGCGCGAATGCTCTCGCTGTCATCACCGTAGGCTTCCAGCTGACGACGCACCCAGCGCGGAATCTCGGCCCCGCACATCTCGGAGAAACGGGCGAGTTTGGTGTAGTTGGTGATCGGCATGATGCCCGGGATGATCGGCACGTCCACGCCGCGGGCCCGGACCCGATCCACGAAATGATGATAGGCATCGGGATTGAAGAAGTACTGCGTGATGGCCATGTCGGCGCCGGCACGCACCTTGTCGGCAAAGTGATCGATATCGCGCTCGAAGCTGCTCGCCTGCGGGTGGCATTCGGGATAGGCCGCCACGGTCAGATCGAAATGATCGCCGGTCTCCTCCCGGATGAAATCGACAAGGTTGCGCGCATAGCGAAACTCCCCGACGCCCATCATGCCCGAGGGCATGTCGCCCCGCAGGGCCACGATCCGTTGGACACCGTGGTCACGGTACTGCGTCAGAAGCCGGCGAAGATCGGCCCGGTCGCTGGCCACGCAGGAGAGATGTGGCGCCGTGCAGATGCCGGTATCGCGGGCAATGTTTTTGACCGCGTCGAAGGTGAAATCACGCGTGGAGCCGCCGGCGCCAAAGGTGACCGAAAAAAAGCGCGGATCGAGTGTCGCCAGGCGGTTGTAGACCTCCGGCAGCCGGTCACGACCGGCGTCGGTGCGCGGCGGAAAGAACTCGAAGCTGATATCGGGTGAACGCAGGTCACTCATGGGTCTGAAGGTCCTTTTGACGAATCACGGCGTCGACCGCACAGGACGCAATGCCATGTCTGCGACCTGCCTGCTACCGGCAGCGGTCAACCATCGATTGATGTCATGTATTGTGACGACGCCAGCGGACCGGGCCAAATGAAAGATTCGGGGGCACTGATCAAGCAGGATTCATGTTCGGGCGACAGACACGTTCAGGGCGAACGACAGGCGCAGGGAGCGATTTTATCGCGAAACACAAAGCGATGGCGGAAAGGCGTGGGAGTCGAACCCACCAGGGACTGCTGGCAGCCCCTCTCGGGTTTGAAGCCCGAGCGCCCCACCGGGGAACGAAGCCTTTCCGAGGTCAGACAGTTTCAGCACGTGTTACAACGTGGCCGCATGATAGCCTAATTAATGCCACATGTCGGCCCGGCGCACGATGTGATCATCACGCACCCGCCGTGTATAGCCGATTCGATCAAAAAATTCGAGAATCAGAACCGCCAGCTTGCGCCCGACCCCCAGCCGGTCGCGGAAGCTTGCCACATGCGCGGCACCCTGCTGCGTTTCAATTTCCCGGATCATGTCGGCCATATCAGATACGGCGCGGGCCAGAAAGAAATGGTCCCGACGCACGTGATAAACACGCCCCAGTCGGGCCGCCGCGGTCAGCACCTGGCGCACCCGCGCCTCTTCGATATTTTCCAGTCCGGCCAGGTCACGCACGCGGGGCGGGTCGAAGGGCGCCTCGGCCAGTCGGGGCTGCAGCTGCTGCCAGAGGGTTTCATCCTCGGTGGACAGCGCCGCCTGATGCGCCGGCAGCGACAGGAAAGGCCCCTGCTGCTTCAGCACCCCATCGCTCATCAGTGGCTGGAGAATCTGACGAAACAGCGCGCTGGGCATGTTCGGCACCACCTGACGACGCAGGCGTTCGCGCTCGGTGCCCAGCATGGCCGGCTCACGCTCGTGGTTTTCGGTAATCACCTCGACAATGCGCGTACGCAGACGCTCGAGCATCTCGGGTGAAAAGGCCCGCATGTCCTGCCCCGCGCTGATGACCCGGGCGCCCAGCGCCTCGAACTCGCGGGCCAGCGAGGCCGGTGTGCGATTGAAATTGCGCGCCAGACCACGAACATCCGGGCCGTCCTGACGCAGGCTCAGGGCCACCCGAAGCGGCTCGGCCAGGGCCATGGTGCTGCCGGCACTGCCCATGACCGCCTGACGACAGCTTTCCAGCCACTGCAGCCGCGCCGGCGAGCGCTGCCCGCGGCGCGGCGGCGTGCCATCAAGCACGACGGCACCGCCGATGGTATGCCGTGCTCCGTGGTCCCGGACGATGACCCGATCCCCCATGCAGGCATGCAGCGGCGTTTCCAGAATCATCTGCGCCAGCATGCGCTGGCCGGGCAGCAACTGCTGCCCTTCCAGCAGGGAAATACGCCCGATGACATGCGATGCCCCCAGGTGCAGATGCACACCCGACCAGTGACTCAAGGGCGGCGCATCCTCGAGAAGCTCCAGGGCGATATCCACGCGCGTCAGCGCCGGCGTGGGCAGCGCCTGTGCCACCACCCAGTCACCGCGCTGCACGGTTTCCCGGTCGATGCCGGGGCCGGCCAGATTCAGTGCCAGCCGGTCGCCCTGACGAGCGTGTTCCGCCACCCGACCCTGACGACGAAGTCCCCGGACGCGCGCCTCATGGTCCGAGGGAAACAGCCTGACGCTGTCACCGACCGCAATGTCGCCGGCCACGACCGTGCCTGTCACCACAAGGCCCGAGCCGGTCTTGGTAAAGGCGCGATCCACGGCCATGCGGAAGTTGCCCTGCACCACCTCGGCCTCATTGGCCCGGGCCCGCTGCCAGAGCGTTTCCTTCAATGCAGCAACGCCCTCGCCGGTGCGGCTGGAGACCTCCAGAACATGAGCGTCTTCCAGCGGCGAACCGGCCAGCAGCGCCCGGATCTGCTCGTGCACCGCTACCAGCCGCTGCCGGTCGACCAGGTCACACTTGGTCAGTGCGACCACGCCGCGACCGATACCCAGCAGACGCAGTATCTGCATGTGCTCCCGGGTCTGTGGCATGACGCCATCATCGGCGGCCACGACCAGCAGCATGGTGTCGATGCCCGCCACTCCCGAGAGCATATTGTGGATAAAGCGCTCGTGGCCGGGCACATCGATAAAGCCCAGTTCGACATCGCCGACCATCTCCGGATAGGCGTAGCCGGCCTCGATGGTCAGACCGCGCGCCTGCTCCTCCTGCAATCGATCGGTGCTGATACCGGTCAGCGCGTGAATCAGGGCTGTCTTGCCATGATCGACATGGCCTGCCGTGCCTACAATCATGATCCGCTGTCCTCGTCGAGCGAGAGATGGCAGAGCTGGTCCACAAAGGCGCGCTCATCGAGCTCGCTGTGCAGACAGCGCAGGTCGAGCCACAGGGCGCCGTCGTGCAGTCGTCCGATCACCGGTCGCGGCAGCTGCCTGAAGGCGGCCTCGATCCGGCGCAGCGCGCGCTCGCCGAAACGGCGCTCATGGGCGGGCGGCGCGATGACCAGCGCCCGGCTGGGCAGACGATCCACCGGCAGCGCCCCGCTGCCCAGCTGGCTTTTGCATGTTTCGATACTGACCTGCATGCGGGGCAGCTGCTCGGCCAGAACGGGCTGCAGGCGCTCTGCCGTGGCCGCGATATCGGTTTCATGGCGGGTCAGCAGTGCCAGGGTCGGAATATCGCGCGCGATGTCGTCACTGTCCCGGTACAGCTGCAGGGTGGCTTCCAGCGCCGTCATGATCAGCTTGTCCACCCGCAGCGCCCGCTTGAGCGGATGGCGGCGGATGCGATCGATACAGTCACGGCTGCCCACGATCAGACCGCACTGCGGACCGCCAAGCAGCTTGTCGCCGCTAAAGGTCACGACATCCGCACCGGCCTCGATGCTCTGTCGGGGGCGGGCCTCGTCGGGCAGCCCCAGAGCAGCCATGTCGGTCAGGGCGCCGCTGCCCAGATCCACGATAAAGGGTACTCCGCCGGCGTGTGCGATGCGGGCCAGTTCGCTCTCCTCCACGGCGGCCGTGAACCCTTCAACGGCGTAATTGGACGTGTGCGCCTTGAAGATCATGCCGGTGGCATCATTCATGGCCTGCTCGAAATCGCGTGAATGCGTGCGGTTGGTCGTGCCGACTTCGCGCAGATAACAGCCGGAGGTATGCATGATGTCGGGCAGACGAAACGACCCGCCGATCTCGATCAGTTCGCCACGCGAAATCACGGCTTCGCGACCGGCCCCCAGCGCCGACAGCGTCAGCACGACGGCCGCAGCGTTGTTATTGACCACGGTGGCCGCTTCGGCGCCGGTCAGCTCACACAGCAGCGACTCGACGACCTGGTCGCGATCGCCCCGGTGCCCGCTGTCGACGTCGTATTCCAGTGCCAGTGACTGTCGGGCGGCCCGCGTCATGGCCTCGATGGCGGACTCGGCCAGCGGTGCCCGCCCCAGATTGGTATGAATGACGGTGCCGGTCAGGTTGAACACGCCCGGCGCGCGGGAAGCGGCCAGTGTCCGGGCTCGGTCAAGCGCCTTCGCGGCCAGCTGCGCCGGATCGAGAAGCGCCTCACCGGGCCGGGAGAGACGCTCGCGTTCACCGGTCAGCAGCTCGCGTACGGCACGCCGTTTGAGACGATGGCTGACCGACGAACGCTCCATCACTGGATGAGACAGCAGCACATCAACCGCCGGCAGGTAACGTCGCGGGTCATCCATCAAGGGCTCCTTTCATGGGCGAGCGTGTCTGGGATAAACACATGTCTCATTCTTCAATGCATGCCCCATCATCCACTCACGCACCGGCGACAGGACAGGCAACAATCTGCTTGGAATCGGACCATACGGTACACCATCAATCAAGTCGGCCATCATCCCTTAAAAAAGTGTTGAGACAAGCCTCGAGGCGCTTTTGCAGAGAATGTTTCGCTATAACAAAATAAAAAAACGCGCTCATGATGAGCGCGTTCGAGACAGGCGAGGCGGGTCGTCACCCGGCAACCAGCCAGGGATTATAGCTGCTGCGTCCGATATCACGCTCGTTGGCGATCATGATATCCAGCCCGAGACTGGCCAGATCGTCCGCCAGGGCATCGGCATCCACCTCGGTGTCGAGATGCACGATCTTCACATAGCTCTCACAGGCACCGCAGGTTTCTGCCCTGACCGGGAGCGGGCGCTTGCCGTCTTCGCCTTCAAGACCGACATAATCGAGCTTGCCGGTTTCAAAGCAGGTCGTACAGCGCGCCCGTTCCATGTACCACTCGGTGGCACAGATCGAGCACTGCATATAGCGCACGCGTGACCGCTCACGCCCGACCTGGATGAGGCTGGCCACCGGCAGCGCACCGCAGCAGGGGCAGACCGTCTGCGCCGTGCCCTCTGCCCGCTTTGGAGGCCGCGGCAGGGCGCTGCTCTGACGCAGCCAGGCCACCTGCAGCGCCGCTGCGACCAGCGGCATGAAGGCACGGGTCTCTTCCGTGCCGCTGCCGGCCCCGAGAACCTCCGAGGCGATTGCCTGTCGTGTCGTCTGATCCAGCTCGCGCAGCTGGCGGATCAGCTGCTGCTGCGCCTGCCCCACGTTGAGCTCCAGTGCATCGCAAATCGCCTCCAGATCCGCCTGCCAGTCCAGATCCGCCTGCAGCGATTGCACCGACAGGGGCGGCATGCCGTGCTCCAGCGCCAGATCAAAGGCCTGACTGTCGGGGGCAAAGGTGCTGGTACGCTTTTGCAGGACCTGATGCTGGGCCTGCGCCAGACGTGCGGCGAAACCGAGGAAATCGGCCATCGAGCGCATGCGCCGGGACAGATCGCGCAGGCGGCGCGCCCGGTGACTGAAAAGACGCCGCTCGGGCAGCACCACAGCGGGGGGTTCAACCACCCCGCCGGGGGCCGTACCGTAATCATGTTCAGCCTGATGTTCGGCCGTCATGGCGAGCTCCGTGATGGGATGTCGTGTCACGCCCGTGAGCGTTCTCGTCTCCCGCGCGCTGCGAAGGATCCTTCATCTCTTCTTCATACCAGAGGGGATGATGATGCTTCGCCCAGGCATGCGTTACCCGCCCGCGGGTCATGGCCTTGACCGATCCCTTGACCCAGATGGCGGCATACACATGCACGATGATGGTGGCAATGCCGACAAAGGCGGCCAGAGCGTGCACAAGGCTGGCCACGCGGATCAGCGGAATGGGGAAGAAGCCGGCAAACCAGGGCCGCCACATGATCACACCAGTGATCAAAAGCACCGGAATGCAGATGACCAGCGCCCAGTACACCATTTTCTGGCCCGGGTTGTACTTGCCGATGGCCGGCAGCTTGTCATCCCGGTTATTGAGCACATCGCCCATCTGGCGCATCCACTGCACATCGTTTTTCATCAGCATGTTGTACTTGAGCTGTCGTACCGCAATGATGACGAACAGCACAAACAGCACCACACCGATGAAGGGGTGCAATACCCGCGACCAGACCGGCCCGCCCAGCGAGTGGCTGAAAAAGAAAAACGGTGGATGAAAGAAGGCAAGTCCTGACAGCGTCAGCAGAACGAAGGCGACTGCCATGGCCCAATGGTTGGCCCGGGTACCAGGGCCGTAACGCAGCATGGTCTTTTGTTTCTTGAAGTTCATGACCGATGCTCCTCTTCACGTGAGACACGATGATGATCATCGTTTTCGCCAAAGACTTCCTCATCCGTGGGCTCTTCCTTCGGGCCCTTGGTAATGTAATGGAAGAAACCGGCAAAGGCCGTGATCCCCAGAATCGCGGACATGATGGGCTTGGTAATGCCCTTCCAGGCACCGACGACCGGCGAAATGCGCGGGTCCTTGGCCAGACCGCTGTAGAGCCCGGGCTCATCGCTGTGATGCAGCACATACATGACGTGCGTGCCGCCCACGCCGGCCGGGTCATAGACGCCGGCCTGCTCATAGCCCCGCTCTTTCAGGTCGTTCACACGCTTGTCGGCGCGCGCCAGCATGTCCTTTTTGCTGCCAAACTCGATGCAGTTGGTCGGACAGGCCTTGACGCAGGCCGGCTCCAGACCGACGTTCACGCGATCAGAGCACAGGGTGCACTTGTAGGACTTGCTGTCCTTTTCCGAGATACGCGGAATGTCAAACGGACAGCCGGTAATGCAGTAGCCGCAGCCGATGCAGTTGTTGGAGTCGAAGTCGACGATGCCGTTGGCATACTTGACGATTGCCCCCGGGGCCGGGCAGGCCTCCAGGCAGCCCGGCTCGGCGCAGTGCATGCAGCCATCCTTGCGGATCAGCCAGGACAGCTCCTTCTCCCGGCTGACGTCATCACCGCCCACGAAGTCCGTTTCCACTTCGTTGAAGCGCATCACCGTCCATGACTCGGCGGTCAGATCCATGGGGTTGTCATACACCCCATGGCACTCACCCACGTCATCACGCAGGTCATTCCACTCCATGCACGCGACCTGGCAGGCCTTGCAACCGATGCACTTGGAGACATCGATGAGCTTGGCCACTTCTACCACGTCATCGCGGACATGCGGTGCCGGCAGAGTCGTCGCGGAACGGGCAACGATATTTTGTGAGTTGATCATATGCCCTCCCTTATGCCTTCTCGACCTTGACGATGAATGACTTGTATTCCGGTGTCTGGGTATTGGCATCACCCACGACAGGCGTCAGGGCATTGATCAGATAGCCCTTTTTCGCCACGCCGGTAAAGCCCCAGTGAATCGGAATACCCACGTGATGCACGTCACGATCCCCGATGCGCATCGGCTGCATGCGTTGGGTCACCACCGCTACGGCCTTGATAAAGCCGCGGTTGGAGGAGACCCGCACCCAGTCACCCGCCGCCACGCCGATCTCGTCGGCGAGCTGATGGCTGATTTCCACGAACTGCTCCGGCTGCACGATGGCATTGAGCTTTGCGTGCTTGGTCCAGAAGTGGAAATGCTCGGTCAGACGATAGGTCGTGGCTGCATGCGGGAACTCTTCCCGAGTGCCGAGCGCCTCGCGATCCCCGTCATATATCCGGCCGGCCGGGTTATTCTTCGCCAGTGGATTGTTCGGATGCAGCGGGTTGTTATCGATCGGCGACTCAAAGGGTTCGTAATGCTCCGGGAACGGACCGTCCACCATGCTCTGGCCGCCGAAGAAATTGCCGCCGCCGGAGGGCTGCATGATGAACGGGCCCTGACCCTTTGCCGGATCGGAGGTGATCGGGAAATCCGGAATATCGGCACCCACCCAGCGACCCTGCTCGCTGCTCCACCACACGAACGCCTTCTCGCGACCCCAGGGCCTGCCCTGCGTATCGGCACTGGCACGGTTGTAGAGCACGCGGCGGTTGGCCGGCCATGCCCACGCCCAGCCCAGCGTATTGCCGGTACCGTACGGGTCGGAGTTGTCGCGCCGCGCCATCTGGTTGCCGTCCTGCGTCCAGCAGCCGGAAAAGATCCAGCAGCCCGAGGCAGTACGGCCATCGCCTGTCATTTCGGAGAACCCGGAAAGCAGCTCACCGGCGCGACGGATCACATTGCCGTTGTCATCGGTCAGATCGACCAGCGCACGCCCGTTGTACTCCTGCGCCAGCTCTTCCGAGGAAGGGGCTTCGGGAATGTCGTAGTCCCACTTCAGATTCAGGATCGGGTCGGGGAAGACACCGCCCTCCTGCCGATACAGCTCACGAAGCCGAATGAACAGATCCCCCATGATGCGGGTATCCGGGCGCGACTCGCCGGGCCCCTGCGCGGCCGCCCAGTGCCACTGCAGCCAGCGGGCACTGTTGACGATCGAGCCGTCATCCTCGGCAAAACAGGTCGTGGGCAGACGAATGACCTCGGTCTGGATCTGCGACGGATCCACATCATTGTATTCGCCGTAGTTCTTCCAGAACTCGCTGGTTTCGGTATTCAGCGGGTCCATGACGACCAGGTACTTCAGTCGCGACAGGCCTTCGGTCACCTTCTGGCGGTTGGGGAACGACGCCAGCGGGTTGAAGCCCTGACAGAAGTAGCCGTTGATCTCGCCCTTGTGCATGCGCTCGAAGGTATCGAGAACGTCATACAGCGGTCTGGAGAGCTTGGGCAGCCAGTCAAAGCACCAGTTGTTCTCCTCGGTGGCGGCATCGCCGAACCAGGATTTCATCAGGCTGACATGGAATTTCTCGTAGTTTTTCCAGTACGAGACCTCGCCTTCCAGAATCGGCTGCTTGGCGCGCTTCTGGATATACGCGGGATAGTCCTGCTCGGCAGCATTGGCCAGGCTCATGTAGCCCGGCAGCAGCTGCGACAGCAGCCCCAGATCCGTCAGCCCCTGGATGTTGGAGTGGCCACGCAGGGCGTTGACGCCCCCACCCGGCATGCCCATGTTGCCCAGCAGCAGCTGGACCATGGCCGCGGTACGAATGATCTGCGAGCCGATGGAGTGCTGCGTCCAGCCCAGCGCATAAAGAATCGTCATGGTCTGGTGCGGCACGGCCATTTTGCCGATTTCCGCCCAGATATGCTCGATATGCTCTCGGGGCATGCCACAGATGCTCGACACCGTATCGATGTCATAGCGGCTGTAGTGCTCGCGCATCAGCTGATAGACGCACCTCGGGTGCTGAAGCGACATGTCACGCACGGCGTAACCGTCATCGCCCAGCTCATACATCCAGGACGACTTGTCGTCGTAGGCGCGCTTTTCGGGGTTGTAGCCGGTGAAGATACCGTCTTCGAAACCATAGTCTTCACGCACCAGAAGCGAGGCATCGGTGTAGTGAAGCACGTATTCATGCTGAATCTGATCGGTCGTGATCAAATAGTGAATCAGACCGCCCAGAAACGTGATATCGGTTCCGGTACGAATAAAGGCCTTGTAGTCGGCGACTGCACAGGTACGCGTATAGCGCGGATCAATGCAGATCAGCTTGGCCTTGTTGTGCTCGATGGCCTCGGTGACCCAGCGAAAACCCACGGGGTGAGCTTCGGCAGAGTTGCCGCCCATCGAAAGAATCATGTTGGCATTGCGGATGTCGACCCAGTGATTGGTCATGGCACCGCGACCGAATGTTGGGGCAAGACCTGCCACCGTCGGTCCGTGTCAGACGCGCGCCTGGTTGTCGAACGCTACCATGCCAAGATTGCGCACCACCTTGTGGGTGATGTAGCCGGCTTCGTTGGAAGCGCCGGAGGCGGCCAGAAAGCCGGAAGTCGTCCAGTGATTGACGGTCTGGCCGCTCTCGTCACGCTCGACGAAGTTGGCATCGCGGTCATCCTTGATGTGACGTGCGATCTTGTCGAGTGCCTCATCCCAGCTGACGCGCTTCCACTCATCGGAGCCCGGCGCGCGGACCTGCGGATACTCGAGGCGGCCTTCGCTGCGCACGAAATCCAGCAGCCCCGAGCCTTTCGGGCACAGGGAACCACGGGATACCGGATGGTCCGGGTCCCCCTCGATGTGGAAGATTTCCTGGCGGACGTTCTTGGAACCGTCGCCATGGCTGTAGATCAGGATGCCGCAACCCACCGAGCAGTAGGTGCAGTTGTTACGGGTTTCCTTGGCGTGCGTCAGCTTGAAATGACGCACGGACGCCTCAGCCGACTCCGGGGCGAACCCCATCATCGCCATGCTGGAAGAAGCAACACCTGCCGCCCCCAGCTTGAAGAACTGTCTTCGGGTTACATTAACCGTCATGGGTCAATCTCCTCATCGCCTGCCGGATACCAGCTGTCAGGGGGCAGGCGTCATGCTTGAACATCGGCCCGGGGGCGCGATGCGGCCGGTCACTGTTTATCGGCACGACACTACCGATTATTGATACGTCCCATGCCTGGGATGTTTTTTATCGGATACTGCAAAGAAGGGGATCGGGATCGGATGACGCCCGTGGCGTCGTGAAGACAAAATGTCGCACAAACCGATCTTCCGGGACATTCTACGTTTGGTCATCGTCGGGTTTCAAAAGTAAACGTCACTATTTTTTAACGCTTTTCAAAACCCGATTAAATTCAGTCTGTTATATTCGAAGCGCGATGACCCGGTCATAATGCTTTTTTAATCCCGGGCCACGGCGGTCTCCTCATCGGCCAGCCAGTCCTCCGCTTCGGTCTTTTCACGCTGCCCCGACGGCGGTCTCGGATCGTCCACCAGGGTCCTGTTTTGCCAGTCGACCAGACGCAGCCGGCCATCAAACTCCTCGACCAGCGCCGTGCAGTTTTCGACCCAGTCGCCGTCGTTGCAGTAGACGAAGCCTTCACACTCACCGAAAAACGGAATGTGAATGTGGCCGCCGATATAGCCATCCACATTTTCGCGACGCACGCGCGCCAGCGCTGACTGACGAAAGGCGCCGGCGAAGTGCTTGACGTTGCTGGACCGGCGCTTGAGCGCCGCCGACAGCGACCAGTACGGGCGCCCCATCCGGCGACGCGCCTGTACTGTCCAGCGGTTGGTGCGGCGCATGGTGTGAAGCGCCATCTCGCCGACAACCAGCTTCCAGCGGGGCGCCTTGAAGTGGCCGTCGAACTCGTCGCCATGGCTGACCAGCAGCCGCCTGCCGTCTCGGGTGACGTGCACGGCGTCGCGGCGGACCTCGATGCTGCGAAAGGTCTCGCCACAGAAGGTGCGAAAGGCGGCGTCGTGATTGCCCGGGATGTAGATCACCTCGCAGCCGGTACGGGCCAGCCGCAGGATGTGGCGCACCAGCCGCTGCTGATGAGCATCCAGGACCGAGATGGCCCGGCGCTTCATGGCAATCAGATCAAAGACATCCCCGACCAGATACAACCGCTCCGGGCGCACCTGCTGCATTAAATGAAGCAGCAGAATGGCCTGCGCATCGGGGGTCCCCAGATGAAGGTCAGAGACAAACAGGGTGCGTACATTGGGCCGCATGGCCATCATGATCCTCCGGACACTCTTGACAACGCCCACCGGCATCAGCCGAACTTTGAGCCAGAACCCTCAATTATCGACATAACACCGAGCTACGTCGAATTGCCGCATTCCGGCCATCCCCCGAATGACTACGCTGTCAGTGCAGGACAGGATAAATCCCCCTTTCAAGGAGACCTTCAATGTCTGCGCCCAGCGAAAAAGTCTTTATCAGTCCCGCCCGCTATGTCCAGGGGGCCAACACACTCTCCCGCGCCGGCCACTACGTGTCGCAGCTGGGTCGGCAGGCGCTGGTCATTGCTGACGATCTTGTCTGGAAGATGGCAGGCGAGACGTTGAGCGACAGCCTCAAGGGCAGCGATATGCGCTTTGAACGGGCCATCTTTGAGGGCGAATCCTCCACTGCCGAAATCGACCGGCTCATCGAACAGGGCGAGCGGTACGGGGCCGATGTGGTCATCGGCTTTGGTGGCGGCAAGACGCTCGATACCGCCAAGGGCGTGGCCGACAGGATGAACGCGGCCTGCGTCGTACTGCCCACCACCGCCTCAACGGATGCCCCGACCAGTGCGCTGTCGGTCATCTACAGCGACGAGGGCGAATTCGAATCCTACCGCTTCTATGACAGGAACCCCAACCTGGTACTGGTCGACACGGCCATCATCGTCAAGGCACCGCCGCGCTTTCTGGCCTCCGGCATTGCCGATGCGCTGGCCACCTGGGTCGAGGCGCGTGCGGCCATTCGAACCAGCGCTACCAACATGGCCGGCGGCCAGACCACCATTCTCGGTCAGACCATCGGCGAGAAGTGCGAAGAGGTGCTCTTTGATCACGCCCTGCTCGCTTATCAAGCCAACGAAGCCCAGATCGTCACGCCCTCCTTTGAGGCCGTGGTCGAGGCCAATACGCTGCTCAGCGGGCTGGGCTTTGAAAGCGGCGGTCTGGCCGGGGCACACGCCATTCATAACGGCTTTACCGCCCTGCACGGCGAGATTCACGAACTCACCCACGGCGAAAAGGTCGCGTTTGGTACCGTAGCGCAGCTGATTCTGGATCAGACGTCCCAGGCCGAGCTGGAAGAGTACCTGGATCTCTACCTGGCCCTGGGGCTACCGGTGACGCTGGAAGCGCTCAAGCTCAAGGACGTCAGCGACGACGACCTGTATCGCGTGGCCGAGGCCGCCCTCAAGGAAGGGGAGTCGATTCACAACCTGGCCTACTCGCTCACGCCGGATCAGGTTGTGTATGCCATCAAGGCGGTCGATGTTCATGCCCGTGCCTACATGGAAAAGCTCGGCTGGGAGTAATCAGCCGCCTCTCAAAAGGGCCGCCCGGCGGCCCTTTTTGATGCCTGCCATCGACCGCTTTTGATGTCATGCAACCAAAAGGGACCAGGGGCCCGCTATGCTGACAGCACCCCTGACCCTTTTCATGTGACCGGATCGAAGGCCGAGACTCATGCAAAACGCCGATATTGCCCGCACCCTTGAGCGCCTGGCGAACCTGCTGGATATCGAGGGGGCCAACGCCTTTCGCGTGCGCGCCTATCGCAGTGCCGCACAGACCATCGGCGCCCACCCTTGCGCCCTGCAGGAGATGGTAGCCCGTGACGAGGCGCTTACCGAGCTGCCCGGTATCGGCCGCGATCTGGCCGACAAGATCACCGAGCTGATCAACACCGGGCGCCTGTCGGTACTTGAAGAGGCCGAAAAGCGCCTGCCGCCCGGGCTGCTACAGCTGATGCGCGTCAGTCAGCTGGGCCCCCGCCGCGTGCAACAACTTCACGAGGCACTGGGCATCGACAGTCTCGAGGCCCTAAAAAAGGCTGCCCGGGAGGGGCGGATCAGCGCCCTTGACGGCTTTGGCCAAAAGACCGAAGCCGGCATTCTCAAGGAGGCCGAGCGTCTGGAGGATGCCCCACTACGCACCCGACTTGATGAGGCCCGGCAGGCTGCCGAGGATCTGGTCAGCTGGCTCGAGCGCGCCGACGGCGCACAGCGACTCAGCACGGCCGGCAGCCTGCGCCGCGGGCTGGAGACGGTGGGCGATCTCGACATTCTGGTCAGCAGCGATGACGGCCCGACTCTCATGGCACATCTGATGAGTTACCCGGATATCGCCGAGACCGTCTCTCACGGCACAACGAAATCCACCATTCGTTTGCACTCGGGACTGCAGGTGGATGTTCGCGTGGTGAATGATGAGAGCTTCGGCGCCGCCCTTTACTACTTCACCGGCTCGCAGGCGCACAATATTGCCACCCGCAAAATGGCCACCGAGCGCGGTCTGAAGATCAACGAATACGGTATCTACAGGGGTAAAAAGCAGCTGGCAGGCCGTACCGAAGAAGAGGTGCTGGCCCGGATCGATCTACCCTGGATTGCCCCCGAACTGCGGGAAAACCGCGGCGAGATCGAGGCCGCGCAGAATGGCACGCTGCCCGAACTGGTCACGCTCGACGACATCCGCGGCGATCTGCACATGCACACCACCGCCTCCGACGGCAAGGCAGGCCTGGAAGAGATGGTGCGCGCCGCCAAACGGCGCGGCTATCGCTATATCGCCATCACCGATCACTCAAAGCGCCTGGCCATGGCCAACGGTCTGGATGCCGGACGCCTGCGCGAGCAGATGGCCGGAATCGATGCCCTCAATGACCGGCTGAAAAACTTCACCGTGTTAAAGGGCAACGAAGTCGATATCCTGGAAGACGGCGCACTGGATCTGCCCGATGACGTGCTCCGGGAACTCGATGTCTGCGTCTTCTCGGTACACTCGAAGTTCAACCTGTCCCGCGAAAAGCAGACCAGCCGCATCCTGCGCGCCATGGACAACCCGCACGTCAATATTCTGGCGCACCCCACCGGGCGCATCATCAACGGTCGTGAGGGGTATGATGTGGATATCGAGGCCGTGCTGCGCGGCGCCAGAGAGCGCGGCGTCTTTCTTGAAATCAACGCCCAGCCCGCCCGGCTCGACCTGGCCGAGCACTGGATCCGCATGGCGCGCGACATCGGCGTCAGACTTGCCATCAACACCGACGCCCACGCTATTGATCAGCTGGGCCACATGGCACTGGGCGTGACCCAGGCCCGCCGCGGCTGGCTGGAAAAGGAAGACGTGCTCAACACTCGCACCGTGACCCAGCTCAGGAAACTGATGCGACGCTGACACCTCCCCAGAGCGTAGTGACTTCGCCGGGAAAACCGCTGCACTTTCGTTACCCGACAGACAAACAAAAACGCCGCCCCGACCGGGGCGGCGTTGATGCTTCACCAGAGGTAATCAGTAACGATACTCATCCGGCTTGAACGGCCCTTCCTGCGGCACGCCAAGGTACTCGGCCTGCTTTTGGGTCATCCGGGTGAGCGTGCCACCAAAGCCTTCGACCATGTAGCGGGCGACTTCTTCATCGAGCTGCTTGGGCAGCACTTCCACCGTCACGGCCGGGCGCTCGGCGACCGGGATATCGGCGAATTTGCGCTCGAACAGATGGATCTGCGCCAGCACCTGGTCGGCAAAGGAGCCATCCATGACGCGCGACGGGTGACCGGTGGCGTTGCCCAGATTGACCAGACGGCCTTCGGAGAGCAGCAGCAGGTAGTCATCGCTTGCCGGGTCGAAATTGCCCGGCGTACTGTCACGATAGATCTTGTGCACCTGTGGCTTGATCTCTTCCCAGGCCCAGTTTTCGCGCATGTAAGCGGTATCGATCTCGTTGTCGAAGTGGCCGATGTTGCAGACCACGGCGCCCTTTTTGATCGCACCCAGCATGCCGGCGTCGCAGACGTTGATGTTACCGGTGGTGGTCACCAGCACATCGATTCTGCCCAGCATGGCGGTGTTGAGGTTGCTGCCGGACTCGTCGTTGGTGCCATCGAGATAGGGCGAGACAACCTCATAGCCGTCCATGCAGGCCTGCATGGCGCAGATCGGATCGACTTCGCTGACCTTGACGATCATGCCCTCGTTGCGCAGACCGGCAGCCGAGCCCTTGCCCACGTCGCCATAGCCGATCACCAGTGCCTGCTTGCCGGAGAGCAAGTGATCGAGGCCGCGCTTGATGGCGTCCGACAGCGAGTGACGGCAGCCATACTTGTTGTCGTTTTTCGACTTGGTGACCGAGTCGTTGACGTTGATGGCCGGCACGCGCAGCGTACCCTTGCGCATCATCTCGACCAGACGATGCACGCCGGTAGTGGTCTCTTCGCTGATGCCGTGAATGGCGTCGAGAAGCTCGGGATGCTCATCGTGGAGCATCAGGGTCAGATCGCCGCCGTCGTCGAGCACCATGTTCGGGCGCCAGCCGTCCGGACCCTCAATGGTCTGCTGGATGCACCACCAGAACTCCTCCTCGGTCTCGCCCTTCCATGCAAAGACCGGCGTCCCGGCGGCGGCGATTGCGGCAGCGGCCTGATCCTGGGTCGAGAAGATGTTGCACGACGACCAGCGCACGCTGGCACCCAGCTCGATCAGCGTCTCGATCAGCACCGCGGTCTGAATCGTCATGTGAATGCAGCCGGCAATGCGGGCGCCCTTGAGCGGCTGCTGGTCGCGATACTTGGCGCGGATCTTCATCAGCGCCGGCATTTCGGTCTCGGCGATGCGGATTTCGCGGCGGCCCCAGTCGGCCAGACCGATATCGGCGACCCTGTAATCCTGATTGACGGCGTTTTCGGCAGTAGCCATGAAACACTCCTGGCAGATAGCGGGCGCCGTTGAATCCGGAGTATCCAGCCCGAGCCTCGCAAAACGCCTGGCTTTGCTGCAGCGCCCCTCGGGTGGACATGCCCCTCACAACAATGTGAGGCGCAAAATGCTGGTGCAGATTATAGCGGGCTGTCGGCTTGAATGGTCAACACTGACGACAACGACCGCTTGCCTGCCCTGGTGTTATCGGCACGTCCGCGTGAAACACGAGCATGCCGCTCAGTGATGGCTCGACTCCCCGGATGACGGGTCGACCCCCGGCACGACGCGCCCTACCAGCTTCCCGATGGTCAGCCCCTGCACCAGAATCGAAAACAGCACGATGATGTAGGTAATCATCACGATCGGTTCGCGATACTCGCTTGCCGGCAGACCCAGCGCCAGCGCCACCGAAATGCCGCCGCGCAGCCCGCCCCAGGTCAGCACCCGAACGGTACCGCGGCGATAATCGACCCACTGGCGCATCGCCATCATGGGCAGCCCGATGGTCACCAGACGTACCGCCAGAATAATCAGAATCAAGGGGCCGGCCACCAGCAGATAGCTGCCCTCAAACGGAATCAGCAGAAGCTCCAGCCCGATCAGGACAAACAGCACGGCGTTGAGAATCTCGTCGATCAGCTCCCAGAAGCCATCCACGTAGCGCCGGGTGTTGTCCGACATGGCGTGCTCGCGGCCGCGATTGCCGATGAAAAGCCCGGCAATGACCATCGCGATCGGGCCCGATACCTCAAGCGCGGTGGCCAGCGCGTAGCCGCCCAGCACCAGCGCCAGGCTGATCAGCACCTCGACCTGATACTGATCGATGCTTTTCATCATCTGATAGGCGACATAGCCCATCACCAGACCCAACAGCAGGCCGCCGCCGGCTTCCTCGCCAAACAGCAGCAGTGAATGCGTCGCGGTAAGCTGCTCACCGGCGGTGGCCGCGCCCGCCAGCAGGGTGAAGACCACTACCGCCACGCCGTCGTTGAACAGCGATTCGCCGACGATCTTGAGCTCCATGTCCTCCGGTGCGCCGGCGCTTCGCATGATGCCCAGTACCGCGATCGGGTCGGTGGGCGAAATCAGGGCGCCAAGCACCAGGCAATAGAGATACGGCACCTCGATATGAAAGGTACTGAACAGCCACCAGGCCGCGCTGCCGATCGCCAGCGTCGACACCACCACGCCGATCGAGGCCAGAAAGCCGATCGAGTATCGATAGCGCTTGAGCTTGTCGATATCCACGTGAAGAGCACCGGCAAAGAGCAGAAACGACAGCATGCCGTCCATCAACAGCGCATTGAAGTTGATGCTGCCCAGCCACTGCTCGGTCAGGTCCGTCACCCGGGTGAAGCCCAGATGGTCCAGCGCGATCAGCGCCAGTGACATGACCAGCGCGATCACCATCACACCGATGGTGGCCGGCAGGCGGACAAAGCGGTAGTTGAACCACGAAAACAGCGCAGTGATCGTGACGAAAAGTGCAGCAATATTCAGCATGGGAAACGGGCTCGATCGAGAGGTCGGTCTGTTCGGGATGCAACAGGTGTCCTGAGCATAGCCAATCTTCAGACATAAAAAAGCCCACGCAAGCGTGGGCCTTTCACTCGATGCCGCGATATTTTCTTCGCCTGTCGGACAGTACTTACAGCCCGGCCGCGTCGCGAAGGGCCTCGGCCCGGTCGGTCTTCTCCCAGGGGAAGGCGGTAAAGGTCTCGGTCTGCGTCTCGCCGTTGACGTCACGCCAGGTATAGGTGTGCTCGAACGGCTCGCGCCCGAAGTGGCCATAGGAGGCGGTGAGCTGATACATCGGATGGAGCAGATCCAGCATCCGGGTGATCGCATAGGGGCGCAGGTCGAAATGCTCGCGCACCAGTTCGATGATCTTGTCATCGCCGATCCTGCCGGTACCGAAGGTATTGACCGACACCGAGGTCGGCTGGGCCACGCCGATGGCATAGGAGATCTGGATCTCGCACTTGTCGGCGATGCCGGAGGCCACCACGTTCTTGGCCACATAGCGCCCGGCATAGGCCGCACTGCGATCCACCTTGGACGGATCCTTGCCGGAGAAGGCACCGCCACCGTGGCGCGCCATGCCACCGTAGGTATCGACGATGATCTTGCGCCCGGTCAGGCCGCAGTCGCCGACCGGCCCGCCGATCACGAACTTGCCGGTCGGGTTGATGTGAAAGCGTGTCGACTCGGTAATCCACTCGGCCGGCAGCACATCACGAATGATCAGCTCCTCGACCGCATGACGCAGCTCTTCCTGCGAGATGCTGTCATCGTGCTGCGTGGACAGCACCACCGCATCAACGGCCACCGGCCTGCCATCGTCGTCGTAGCGGAAGGTCACCTGGCTCTTGGCATCCGGGCGCAGCCAGGACAGCGTGCCGTTGCGACGCAGCTGCGACTGACGCTCGACCAGCCGGTGCGAATAGTGGATCGGCGCCGGCATATAGGACGGCGTTTCGTTGGTCGCATAGCCAAACATCAGCCCCTGGTCGCCTGCGCCCTGATCCTCGGGTTTGGAGCGGTCCACGCCCTGGGCGATATCGATGCTCTGCTTGCCGATCAGGTTGAGCACACCACAGGTGGCGCCATCAAACCCGACTTCGGAGGAGGTATAGCCGATATCCGAAATCACGCGGCGCACCAGATCTTCCAGATCCACCCAGGCGTTGGTGGTAATCTCGCCGGCCACGATCGCCACACCCGTCTTGACCAGCGTCTCGCACGCCACGCGCGCCTGCTTGTCCCGGGCAATGAGGGCATCAAGCACGGCATCGGAAATCTGATCGGCAATCTTGTCGGGGTGACCTTCGGATACGGATTCGGAGGTAAACAGGGAGTATTCGCTCATGAAAGCTCTGGGTCCTTTTATCGCTCATTCCTGAGCAGGGAGAGTTAAAAAAGCAGGCCACGTCGTACGCCACGCACGCCTGTCATCGATCCGGATACCGACCTTGTCGACACAGATCAAAAAGTTTACACCCGGTAAACGCAAAGTGCCTAACCAGCCCCCGTGCAGTGTCTTCAAGACCATCACGCACGGCGTTCATGCCCTGTCCGGACGCTCGATGCCTCATGGGTAACGCCCTCAACAAGAGCCGGCCCTGCGATCACAGACTAGATTACAGGGGGTACGGCTGTAATCCTTGTTCCCTACACGTTCAAAAAAGGGTGGGCACATGTCATCACCGCAATCCCTTCTGGCCTATATCGGCTGCGGCGGCGCCGGCGAGATCTGCCTGGTGCGCTTCACCGGCAACCGCCTCGAGCTGCTCGAGCGCGTCACGCTGCCCGGTCTTGAAAAGGCCGGCGGCTCCATGCCGCTGTGTCTGAGTCCGGACCGACGCCATCTGCATGCTGCCGGCCGGGGCACGCCCATGGGCATCTTCACGTTTGCCATCGATGCGCACAGCCATCGTCTCTCGCCGGTATCGACCTTCCCCATCGAGGAGAGTGTGGCCTATCTCGCCTGCACCACGCGGGACAATCGCCTCTACTCGGCCTCCTACCACCACCACCTTGTCACCGCCTACGACATCTCTTCCGAAGGGGGCGTCAAGGGTGAGCAGGCGCGCCGGGCCACCGAACCCAACGCTCACTGCATTCTCCCCGACCCGGAGCAGCGTAACCTGCTGTTCACCAGCCTCGGCGGCGACCGGCTCTACTGCGCCAGTCTCGAAGCGCAGCCGCCCTTTTCCGACACGACCGAGGTGACCCTGCCCGACGGCACCGGTCCCCGGCACCTGATCTTCAACGCTGCCGGTACGCGGCTCTATCTGCTGGGCGAGCTGGATGGCTCCATCACGCTGTTCGACTACGACAGCCGCACCCGGGCGCTGAAGGAGAAACAAAGGGTCGCGGTGGACAAGGGCGAGGCCGACACCTTCTGGGCGGCGGATATTCATCTCGACGCCGAAGGTCGCTATCTCTACGCCTCCGAGCGCAGCAGCTCGCTGGTGACCTCCTTCGAGGTGGATGCCGACAGCGGCGAACTGACGCGCGTTGGCGCCTTCGAGGTCGAAGCGCAGCCCAGAGGATTCGCGCTGGATGCGACCGGACAGATGATGCTGGTGGCCGGCCAGGCCTCACACCATGTCGCGGCCTATCGCCTCGATGAGGGCAGGCCTGAATTCATCGATCGCGTTGAAGTCGCGCAGTCACCGGACTGGGTGGAAATGGCCTGAACGCGGATCAGAAAACGCGCCCGCAGACGCCATTGGCACCTGCGGGCGTTAGCTGTCAGTGGGTTTCGCGGGCTTCTTGCTGCTCGGCCGCGTCGCTTTGGTCCACCTTCAGCCAGTGGAGCATCACGAAGGCGCAGGCGTAGAGCGCCACGAAGGACCAGACCACCCCGGCATTACCGACCAGCGGCTGCATGAGCGCCACCACGCCGGTGCCGAGGAAGATCGCACCGCCGGCCGCGGTGGTGTACATCGCCATCGCCGCGCCCTTGTGGGCGGGTACCAGCGCCGGCATGATCGCCCCCATCGGCACGAAGCCGGCCAGCATGATGCCAAAGACGGTGCCGGCCGCCAGCGAGGCAAAATAGCCCCAGTCGGAGCCGGGCGGCACCATGTGCGGGACGTACCACCACAGCAAAAGCCCCACGGCAGAGCCCACTACGCCGAACCAGCGCACCGTGCGCGTCCAGCCCCACTTGTCCCCCAGCGTCCCGAAGGCGGCGTTGAACAGGATATTGCCGGCATAGACCACCGTGGTCATCAACAGCCAGCGCGACTGCCCCCAGCCCAGATCATCGGCGATCACCGCCGGCAGCACCACAAACATGCCGAACTGCGGTGCGGTATTGATCAGGCGCACCAGAAAGCCCATCGCCACTCGCGGCTCGCGAAAGGTCAGGCGCAGTCCGCTGAGCATTACCTCGGTGCCGGACTCCCCCTCGGGTGCCAGCCGCAGGCGTCCGGTGGGCTCACGCACGCCAAACCAGGCGATCAGAAAGCCCAGCACGACCAGCCCCATCGATGCCCACATGGTGGCCGACTCACCCGGATGGCCGCCGCCGAAGGCGGGAATGGCGATGACCGCAAACAGCGAGCCCAGCGTCGGCAGGCCGCCGGTAAACATCACGTAGAACCAGCCCACTGCGGCGCCGTTGCGGCTGCGCGGCGCCACCGCGTTGATCCAGACCAGAAACGCGAAGGCAAACAGGGGAAAGCCAAAACCGCGAAAGAAATAGCTCAGAAAGACCAGCGTCACCGAATCGATACGCAGTGACAGCAAAAAGAGAATCTCGAAGACCACCCAGATGCCAAAGCCCAGCAGCATGACACGCCGCGGCCCGAACAGATCGGCCAGCGCGCCGGAGAGATAGGAGGCGATCAGCACCGCCAGGCTGTACATGGCAATAATGGTCGGCACCAGGGGGGCGCCGGCCTCGCCGAGCGCGTTGCTCATGTGGGGCGCGATGAAGTTTGACTCGACACCGTTGCCGGTCATGAAGATCAATACACCCAGAAACCCCCAGCGCAGGCTGTGGGGTATTCCGATACGGTCGAGACGGGTCTCGCCCGCCTCACCGGCCACCGCTTTGGTCGTCATTACAAACCCCGTGGGCCGTCGGTCAGGTCATTCACAGATGGCGCACAAAAAACAGCGCGGCGTATTCGCCGCGCTGTCTGCATGGTGCGCTTAAGGTACCAGTACGATCTTGAGCGACTTCGCGCCGCTGGTCATGAGCTCAAAACCTTCATTGAACTTCTCCAGCGGCATTTTGTGCGTGACCACACCATCAGTGGGGAAATCGCCGTTTCTGATGCCCTCGATCACCAGCGGATAGCAGTACGGCCCCAGGTGCGAACCGAGCACATCGAGCTCCTTGCGATCGGAGATGATGCTCCAGTCGACGCTGACCGGGTCCTTGAACACGCTGAACTCGACGAAACGGCCCAGCTTGCGAATCATCGACAGGCCCTGCTCGACCGATTTCGGGTGACCGGTGGCCTCGATGTAGACATCACAGCCGTAGCCGCCGGTCATCTCCTTGATGATCGACACCACATCGTCATTTTTGGGGTTGAGCACCATGTCGGCACCGAACTGTCTGGCCAGCTCCAGACGGTCGTCAAAGAGATCCAGCACGATCAGCTTCTCGGCGCCGGCCTTTTTGGCGGCCCCGACCATGCCAAGGCCCAGTGTCCCGGCGCCGGAGAGCACTACCACATCGCCCAGCTCGATTTTGGCGCGCTGAACGGCGTGCAGCGAGCAGGCGTACGGCTCGATCAGTACCGCCTTTTCCAGCGGCAGCTCTTCGGGCACGTGATAGTTGATCGCCTCCTTCGTGAACTTCATGTACTCGGCCATGCCGCCGTTCACGTTGTTCTGGAAGCCGTAGAGATCGTGCTTTTCACACATCCAGTACTGGCCGCGTCCGCAAAAACGACAGTCCCAGCAGGGCACGATCTGCTCGGAGATCACGCGGTCACCGGGCTTGTAGTCGGTGACCGCATCCCCGACCTTCACCACGCGGCCGATGAACTCGTGGCCCGGGATCATCGGCGCCTTGATGTAGGCCGGCTGATACTCGTCGCCCCAGAAACTCGGTGCCCCGTCGAAGGACTTGATGTCGCCGGCACAGATACCACAGCCCTCGACCTTCACCAGGATCTCGCGATCGTTGTCCAGCGTCGGAACCGGCACCTCTTCATAGCGATAGTCGCCGGGGCCATAGGCGACCACGGCGTTCATGGTTTTGGGAATCTCGTGCTGGGAAACGTTGTCCTGCGTCAGTGTGTCAGACATGGTTACCTCGTGGCGCTCTGGAAAATCATTTGTTCCTGCCGTGGACAAATGAAATAACGCCACTGACCGCGGCCGGTCAATCAAATGCCGTCCTCGAGGGCTTATACTTTAGGGCAACAACCAATCTACAAAGCTGATTTCAATAAAAATTTTAAAATCTCTTCGTGAACACTCCGCGGCTTTATTACGGCACGCACCGCCTCGTGGATGATCGAGCATCGAACATATGAACAGCTTTGAATCGACCCTCGATGCCCGGCAGTCCATCCCTTCCGATCTCCCATGACATGAATCAAGGAAGCCGCCATGACAGGCGGCTTCAATGCTGATCCAGAACGGATCAGAACGCTTACTGTTCCAGCACGAAGGGAGAGGTGACCTGATCGACGTTGTCCGGGGTGATCAGCATGCAGTCAAAGAGCTGCTTTTCGCTGTCCATGCCGGTCTCGCCGGTACGGATGAACTGATCGGCCAGCTCCACGGCGCGCCTTGAAAAGATCGCCACCGGCTGCAGCACGGTATAGGCCATGTCACCGGCGCTGACGGCCTCGACCGCATCCGGCGATCCATCGAAACCGCCGACCACAACATCCTCCAGCTTGCCCGACTCGCGCAGCGCCGCAATCGCACCCAGCGCCATCTCATCGTTGCCGCTGATCACGCCCTGAATATCCGGATTGGCCTGCAGCATGCTCTGCGTCTTGTTGTAGCCCTGGGTGCGGTCCCAGTTGGCCACGTCGGACGCCACCAGCTCGAGATCCGGATACTGGCTCAGCACGGTCTGATAGCCGTTGGAACGGGTCGCCGCGTTGTTGTCGGACGGTGCGCCCTTGAGCTCGACATAGCGCGCACTGTCACCCGCCGCCTCGATCCACTGCTGCGCGCCCAGCGCCGCGCCCTGAGCATTGTTGGAAACCAGCTGCGCCTTTGCCAGCCCCTGCTGGTTGATCTCGGCATTGACGATAAAGACCGGAATGCCGGCATTGACCGCCTTCTTCACGGCCCCGATCGAGCCATCGGCATTGGCCGGGTCCAGAATGATGGCCTCTGCCTGATTGGTGATCGCGGTATCGACCTGACGGCTTTCAGCGTTGGTATCGCCCTTGTGGGCGCTGACGTTGGCGCTATAGCCCATCTCCTCGGCCGTTTCGCGAGCGATCTGTCCCTCGGTAAACCAGTACGGGTTGGAGGTGTCATTGACGATGATCGAAATCAGGCCCTTTTGCTGGTTTTGCTCCTGCGCCAGCGCACTGCCGCCGAGCACCATGGCCCCAACGGCCAGGCCCGCTACCAGAAGACGCTTTCCCTTTTTCAGCATGATGATGCTCCTTGCCTTGACGGTTGATGTGCCGGCGAACCGGCGTTTCGATGCCGCACGAGCCGACCTACGCCGCTCCGGAAGAGGCCGGCGTCTTCTTTTGCTCCTCGGTACTTGCGGCGCGCTTTTTGCGAGGCTTGTACTGAATACTGTTGAGAAGCACCGCCAGTACAATCACCGCGCCCATGAAAACGGTCTGCCAGTAGGAGGAGACGCCGATAATGACCAGGCCATCGGAGAGAAAGCCGATCACGAACGCCCCCAGCAGCGTGCCGCGCACGTTGCCGCGCCCGCCGGTCAGTGCCGCACCACCGATGACGACCCCGGCAATCGCGGTCAGCTCATAGGTGTTACCGGCCGTGGGGCCGGCCGAGGTCAGCTGCGAAGAGAGCACCAGCCCGGCGATGGCAGCGCAGACGCCGGAGAGCACATAGACCCATACCTGCACCCGCTTGACCGGTACCCCGGAGAGCTCCGCGGCGCGCGCGTTGCCGCCGGTGGCGTAGACCCAGCGCCCGAAGGGCGTGCGATTGAGTGCAAACATGCAGGCGATGGCGACCGCGGCGAAAATCAGTACCCCCACCGGCACGCCGAACAGACGATTAAAGCCCAGCCAGTCAAAACCGGTGTTGCCGAATTCGGGATTGCCGCCCAGATTGTTGTAGGTCAGCCCGTCGGTCATCAAAAGCGCCACGCCGCGCGCCACGTAGAGCGTGCCCAGGGTCGCCACGAACGCCGGCACCTTGAACATCGATACCAGTACCCCGTTGATCATGCCCACAAAGGCGCCGGCCACACAGGTCAGTATCACCACGGCCCAGACCGGCGGATAGAGCGTCACGCCGAAAATATCCAGCGATACCCCCTGCATCAGAAAGCCCGCGATAACGCCCGCCAGCCCCATGGTCGAGCCGACCGACAGATCGATGCCGCCGGTCAGGATCACCAGCAGCATGCCGATCGACAGCAGCCCGAAGATGGCCACGTGCGACGACATGGTCAGAAAATTGCTGGTCGAGAAATAGACCGGCGAGAGAATCGAAAAGATGATGATGATGGCAATCAGGGCAAAAAAGGCGCGCCCTTCCAGAAGAATACGCCCCAGATCAAATCCACCGGAGCGACTCGGCGCCGACCGGGAAGAGCGCTTGTCGGCGGTGGCGGATGACGCATGTTTTTGAACATCGGACATGTTGATGATCCCTGCTATACGCTTGTTTCAGCCCTCGGCGGATTATTCTCCGGAGGCCGCCATGATCTCTTCGCGGGTCACATCGGACCCGAACTCGGCACTGATACGCCCGCGGCTCATCACCACGATGCGATGCGCCACGCTCAGACACTCCCCCACTTCCGAGGTCGAGTAGATGACGGCCAGTCCCTTTGAAGCTCCCTCGGCCAGCAGCCGGAACACCTCGGCCTTGGCGCCGATATCGATGCCGCGGCTGGGCTCGTCGAGCAGCACCACGCGCGGGTGCGTGGCCAGCATCTTGCCGATGACCACCTTCTGCTGGTTGCCGCCGGACAGGGAACCGATACCGGCCGCGCCGCCATCGGTCTTGATGTGCACGTTGCGGATCGAGTCGTCGATGACGGTCTGCTCGCGCCGGCGCGAGGTCAAAAGCCCGCGGGTAAAGGCGCCAATGCTGGCCAGCGACAGGTTTTCGCCCACCGCCATGGTCTGGACCAGGCCATCGCGCTGACGGTCTTCGGGCACCAGTACCAGCCCGCGCTCGATACGCTCGGCGATGCTCAACCGGGAGATATCCTCGCCTTCCAGCATGACCCGTCCACCGCTGGGCGACACGCGCCCGGCGGCGCACTCCAGAAGCTCCGTGCGCCCGGCCCCCATCAGGCCGTAAATGCACACGATCTCGCCGGCACGCACCGACAGCGACAGCCGATCCACCACCGAGCGCTCCGGCACGGCCACATCCGCCACGCTGATGTTATCGAGCGACAGCGCCACCTCGCCCATCGTGTAGCCGGTCGGCGGCGAGCCCAGATCGAAGTTCTCCCCCACCATGTGGCGCACGATCCACTCCAGGTCGATCTCGCTGCGCTCGGCGTAGGCCGTCATGGCCCCGTCGCGCAGCACCACGGCGTGGTCGGTGATGGTCAGCGCCTCTTCCAGATGGTGCGAGATATAGACGATCGACACCCCACGGCTTTTCAGATCCGCAATGACCCGGAAGAGCACCTCGACCTCGGAGGCCGACAGCGCCGAGGTCGGCTCATCCATGATCAGAATGCGCGAGTCGACCGACAGCGCCCGGGCAATCTCGACGATCTGCTGCTGCCCCAGCCGCAGGTCCTCCACCAGCGTCAGCGGATCGATGGGCTCGTCGAGCTCGGCCATCAGCCGCTCGGTTTCGCGCGACTCTGCGGCGTAGTTCACACCGCCCGGCCCGCCGATTTCACGGCCCATGAAGATGTTGTCGCGCACGGTCATGTTGGGCGCGAGGCTCAGCTCCTGGTGAATGATCGAGATGCCGTGGCGCTGGGCATCCACGGTGGAATCAAAGCTGACCGGACGGCCATCGAGCACGATCTCGCCGGCGCTGGGCTGCATCACCCCGGAAAGAATCTTCATCAGCGTCGACTTGCCCGCGCCGTTTTCGCCGAAAAGGGTGGTCACCTGCCCGCGGCGGATATCGAAATTGACGCTTTTGAGCGCATGCACGCTGCCAAAGGACCTGGACACGTTGCGCGCCGACAGCACGACCTCACCCGTCTCGCGTGACGGCGATGCCGGTTTGCCCATGACACTCTCTTCACTGCTCATGAGACGCTCCCGTTATTGCCCGGCCTGTTGCACATCCAGCGCCACCGGCGTAATCAGCCAGTTGTTGGGATTGATCATCTGGAAGACGCCGGTGATCTCAACGGTCTTGCCGCTCAGGTTCGCGGTATCCACGTCCTCGAGTACCTCGGCCTTCATGGCATCGTTGATCGACGCCCCGGCATTCTGATATTCGATCTGGTTGGTGAACTGGCCGAAGCTGATCTCGCCGGTGGCGTCACGCAGCACCGTGCCGTTGATCGCCGGACCCGTCTGGACCCGCACCGTGGTACCTTCCGGCATGTCGGGAATATCGATCGTGTAGATACCGGATTTGCCCTCTCCAGCCGTGCCGGTGAACTGAACCGGAAAGATCGGGCCAATACCGCTGGCCACGCCATAGCGCTCGCCGGCGGCGCTGGCATCCTCACTGAGCGCCTGCGCCAGCGCCGGCGCCTCGACGGCACGCGACTCGACGCTGTCACGGATCTGCGGGAACTGCTCCTGCCCGTAGCGCTCGGCCGAAAACTGTCCGCTCTGGGCATCGGACTGCGCGCCCTGCTCGACCACGTGCGTATCCCAGGCAATGGCGGCGGCTACCACAACGACCACCACGGCCGTTACGGCACGACCATATTTTTTGCGACCACGAGGGCGGGGATGGGTACTGGCATCTGCTGTCATATCAAACCGGTCTCCGCTGCGGGGCAGGTGTGTTGTATAAACGCCTTTGGACGCTGTGGGCGCGGTATCAACCGTGCCTGTCCAAATCATTTGACCTGCCTTCGTTCAAATGTATTAACGCCGCGACGCCTTCGGGCTGCAATGCCCTGACCTGCATCAAGCGCTAAGACTTTGTGTTTAACGTTTTTAACGCTTTGAAATAAAAGGCAATAAATGGAGTAATCGGAAGGGATTGCGACTAAAGTTAGTCACTGCGGAGAGCGTTGATAATGCGAACATTTCTTCAGATAAAGATCATTGGCACGGCAGTTGCCTGCATTTGTTGACAGTCTACAATGGCCAAAAGAGCTATCCTGACCCATGTATTACCGCCTTCACAGGAACGGCCCATGAGCATCAAACGTCTTCAGCGCACCACGCTTCGTGACCAGTGTCTGGACGGGTTGCGCTCCGCGATCACCTCCGGGCAGCTGCCGGCCGGGCATCATCTGGTAGAAACCGATCTGTCGACCGCCTTCGGTGTCAGCCGCGGTACGCTGCGCGAGGCGATGCGCCGGCTCGAACAGGAGGGGCTGCTGATCGCCGGCCCACGGGGCCAATTGCGGGTAAGAGAGATCCATGAAGGAGACATCGGTCATCTCTATCAGGTCCGTACGGCTCTTGAAGTACTGGCGGCACACAATCTCTGTCGCCATGACGACTTTTCGGCGCGCCTGGAGACCCTGCGTGATTGCCTGCAGCGACTGTACGAGGCTCAGGGTGATCTGGGTGAACAGATCGAGGCGGATCTGACCTTTCACCGTACCCTGTGCGAACTGAGTGATAATCCGGTGTTACTGTCGAGCTGGCTGGCTCTGGAAGGGCCGATTCGAATCACGATCATGCATGCCGGTCTCGAACGCGCACTGCACAATATATCGGCGGATCGTCACGACCACCTGCTGGATGCGATCGCTCGACGCGAGCCGGCGCATATCGAACGGGTGCTCGTTGAGCACATGGATGAGGCGGCCCGGCGCCTGACGCTGGCCATGGAAGCACAGGGCACCGGTTGATCGACCGGCGCCCCGTTGCGGGGCGCCCTGTCATTGATGGAACACCTGGCGCATCAGTACATGTGCATGCCGCCGTTGATGTCCAGCGCCGCACCGGTGGTGTAGGAAGAGAGCTCGGAGGCCAGAAACAGAAAGCCCCGCGCCACATCATTGGCGTCACCCAGACGGTTGAGCGGAATCCCGGTCAGGATCTGCGTTCTCATCTCGTCGGTCAGCTTGCCACCGGTGATATCGGTCTGGATCAGCCCCGGCGTCACCGAGTTGACGCGGATATTGTGCACGCCGAATTCACGCGCCATCGCCTTGGAAAGCCCCAGCATGCCCGCCTTGGCGGCACTGTAGTGCGGTCCACCAAAGATACCGCCGCCACGCTGCGCCGATACCGACGAGGTATTCACGATCGCACCCCCCTTTTGCTCCACCATCCAGGGCAGTACCGCCTGAGACATGTACAACATGCCGCGCAGGCTCACATCGGTCACCTGCTCGTAGTTCTCCGGCGTAATGTCCAGCGTCTTGAGCGGCTGGGTAATCCCGG
The DNA here is from genome assembly GCF_053903105.1 of Kushneria sp. AK178. Classification (NCBI taxonomy): domain Bacteria; kingdom Pseudomonadati; phylum Pseudomonadota; class Gammaproteobacteria; order Oceanospirillales; family Halomonadaceae; genus Kushneria; species Kushneria sp. AK178. Next base: position 3,186,629 of record NZ_CP096381.1, read on the forward strand.
CATTGTTGATCAGCACATCGATCCGCCCGTACTGATCCCCCACCCGTTTGGCGGCCGCTTCGCAGGACGCCTTGTCGGTGACGTCGCAGACCACACCCATGGTGCGCTCATCGGCAATTTCCGCGGCCGCTTCCTGACTTTTGGTCTCATCCAGATCGGCGATCACCACGATGGCGCCGTGCTCGTGAAACAGCCGTGCTGCCGCCTTGCCGATGCCTCGCGGACCGGCACCGCCGGTGATGATGCATACCTTGTCTTCCAACAGTCCTTTCATGATGTACTCCCGAAGAGGGTGAAACGTGGATGACCACGGGTGATTACAAACCTGGATGGTGCTGTGCCATCCAGCGCAGGGACGCCGCCACACCCTGCTCGATCTCATCGATCGGCAGCGGTTCGGGTCGTTTGTCGGGCTGGGCGTGCGCATCGCGCCGCAGCCGGAAGGGCAGCTCGAGGCTGAAGGGCAGCCCGCGGGCTGCCAGCGCCTCGACGATGGGCGCATAGTCGATATCGCCGGTACCCAGCGCGCCGAAGCGATAGCCATCGGACTCGCGACTGACCGCCTTGAGGTGCAGGTGCTCGCTCAGGGGTATCGCCTCGAGCGCATCCTCGACCGGCGACAGCGCCGGGCGATGCGAGATCAGATTGCCCGGATCGTAGTTGATGCCGGTCGCGGTGGTATCGAGTCGCGCCAGCAGCGCTGGCAGGTCATTGGCCTGGTTGATCAGGTTATTGCTGCCATCGCCGGGGTTTTCGAACAGCAGTTTGACGCCGGCCTCGCGCGCCGCCGCCATCATGTGATCAAGGCCCTGCTCGAAAGGCTCACGCCCGGCAAGGCCCGCCGCATTGGAAATCAGATAGCGTGCCCCCAGGGCGGCGGCAAAGCGGATGCGCACTGCCATGCTTTCTGCAGCGCCGGGCTCGCCGAGATCGATATGCGCCGAGAGCACCGTGCAGCGCTGACCGTGCCGGGCCATCAGGGTGCACAGCTTCCGAGCCAGTTCATCGTTCAGGTCGGCATCGGTAAACTCGTTGACGTAGCCCTTGATAAACGCCAGTTCCACATCGGCGATATTGAGCCGCGCCATCGACGCGAAAATCTCGGGCCAGTCGTAGCCGTCCCATGCCGCAGTACTGACCGCCATACCGATATCACGCATCTGTTCGGCATCGGGTAACGTGGCCTTCATGACAGCCCCCCCGGAAAACGATGACCCCGCATGCGGCCTCCTTTTGTTGACTGTTAACAACAAGAATGAACAAACTCTGGCGCGGCGCCTCATGAAGGCGCCGCGCCCCCGATCAGCCGGACGGGAACAGCGCCGGCACGTAGCTCACCAGCATCAGCACGATGATGGCGAAGATATAAAACGGCACCAGTGCCCGGGCGGTCTGTTCAATCCGCACGCCGGCAATCGAGGACGAAATGAACAGCGTCGTCCCCACCGGCGGCGTGAACAGCCCAATGGCCAGGTTGAGCACCATCATGATGCCCAGCTGGATCAGGCTCATGTCGATCGACTCGGCCAGCGGAATCATGATGGGCGCCAGCAGCAGGATGGCCGGCGTCATGTCGATCACGGCGCCCACGACCAGCATCAGCAGGTTCATGAACACGATCACCAGTACATCGGCCAGCCCCAGACCATTGATGAAGTCCACCAGTCTGGAAGGCAGCTGATCCACGGTCATGATCCATCCCAGTACCGAGGAGGCCATGATCAGAAGCAGCACCGCGCCGGTGGCCTGACCGGCGCTCAGCACCGAGCCGAGCAGCCCGCGCGGGGTCAGGTCGCGATAGCACACCCGTACGATCAGGGCGTAGAACACCGCCACCACGCTGATCTCGGTGGGCGTGGCGATCCCGCCGATCAGCGCGCCCAGAATGATCACCGGCATCAGAAGCGCCGGCAGCGATGCGACAAAACCGCGCATGACGGGCCCAATGGCAAAGGGCTGACTGCTGCGGGGAAAATCGCCACGCAGGGCGATCAGATAGACCGCCACCAGACTCGCCAGAACGAAGATCAACCCCGGCACTATACCGGCCAGAAAGAGTGCGCCCACCGAGACCTGAGAGACACTGGAATAGATGATCAACGGGATCGAGGGCGGAATAATGACGCCGATCACCGAACTGGCCGAATTGACCGCCGCGGCAAAGGGGGCGGGATAGCCTTCCCGCTTTTGCCAGGGGATCAGCACCGACCCCAGCGCCGAGGCATCCGCCACCGCCGAGCCGGAAACACCGGCGAACAGCATCGAGGTCACCACGCTCACCTGTCCCAGTGCACCACGCACCCGGCCGACCAGAATGCCGGCAAAGTGGATGATGCGCTGACCCAGGGTACCGGCAATCAGCAGCTCACCGGCCAGAATGAAAAACGGGATCGCCAGCAGCAGCGAACTTTGCGTCGCATCGAAAAAGCGCTGTGCAGCGATCGATAGCGGATAGCTGCCGCTCAGGGCAATGCCGATGCTGCTGGCCCCCAGCAGCGCATAGCCAATCGGCAGCGCCATGACCAGCAGCAGCAGAAACAGCGGTAGCGCGATGACGGTCATGGGGTGAGCTCCTCCTGGATGGGGGACTCGGCACCGCTGGCCACCCCGATCAGATCGATAACGGCCAGCAGCAGCACCCCGGCGGCGCCCAGCGGCAGGCTATAAAAGGACCATGTGGCCGGCCAGCCCAGCACCGGCGTGGTCTGATACTGCATGAACTGCATCAGGGCAAACGATTGCTGGATCAGCATGACCATCAGGGCGACCACCATCAGTCGCACCACGATCATCAGCACCCGGGCCGCCGTCGATGACAGCTTGCGGGCAAAAAAATCCACGCCCAGGTGCTGATGGCGCGCGGCCGCCATGACCACCCCCCCCATGATCAGCCACGGAAACAGGATCACCGGCAGCTCGTTGCCCCAGGCCAGCGAGCCGGCCAGAAAATAGCGCACGATGACACCGGCCATCAGAGTGATGCCGATCACCGCCGTGGTGACCACCACCACCGTGCTGCCAATGACATAAAACAGCTCACGGCCACGGTTCAGCCACCGCAACAGCGGTGGTGTCGAGGTGGAATTGTCTGCCTTCATTGCGTCATGCCCCTGACTCATTGTCGTCTCCCTCGCATCAGGGCCCGGCGTTCACCGGGCGATCATCAGGACGCGGACGCCCCGCCGGTGGTGGCCTGATGGGCCTGGTTGGCCTCGTCGGCGGCCTTGCGGGCACGCTCGACGATATCGCCCAGCTTGTCCTGCCAGATGTCATAAACCGGCCTTGTGGCTTCACGGAAGGCGTCGGTATCCACGGTATTGATCTCCATGGCGCCGCTGTCGCGCAGCTGCGACAGCAGGTCGTCGGTCTGCTCGATCAATGTCTGGCGCTGAAAGTCACCGGCCTCCCGGGCGGCCTGCTGCAGCGCCTGCCGGTTCTCTTCGGAAAGACGCTGCCAGGTCGGCATGCCGATCACGACCGGCGTGGTTTCATAGCGATAGTCGGACAGCGACAGATACTGCTGCACCTCTTCAAGATGAGAGGACATGATGTTGACCACCGGGTTTTCCTGACCGTCCACGGTGCCCTGCTTGAGCGCGACATAGAGTTCGCCGAAGGCCATCGGTGTGGGGTTGGCGCCCAGCGTGCTCAGGATATCGATGGTCACCGCGTCCTGGGAGGTACGTATCTTGAGGCCCTTGATATCCTCGGGGGACTTGATCGGGCGCACGTTGTTGGTGAACTGGCGCAGACCGTTGTCCCACCAGGCCAGCACCTTCAGGCCACGCTGTTCGGCCTGCTCGGCCACTTCATCACCGATCGGGCCGTCCGCGACTTCCCAGGCCGCCTGCGGCGAATCAAACAGGAACGGCAGGCCGAATACGTTGGCCTTGGGCACAATGGAGGCCAGCGATCCCTGACTGTTGGCGGTCAGACCGATCGCCCCGCTCTGGGTCTGCTGCAGCATCTGAACATCCGACCCCAGCTGTTCCGAGCCCTGAACGCGCAGTTCGAGATCGCCATCGCTGTACTGTGACGCCAGCTCGGCCATGCGATCGGCAGCCAGTGAACGCGGATTGCCGGAAGCGGCGCCATGGCCCAGCACCAGCGTCTGGGCCTGCACCACCCCACCCACTGCGGCAGCCGCCAGTCCGGCACCCAGTATCAGTGCGGTTTTGAAGCCCTGCTTCCTGCCTTTCCGTACCGTCCGGGCCCGGGCCCTTGCGACATCTTTCATGGGTCTCTCCTGACGAGTGAAAGGATCGGGCCGCAGCTTGCTGACGCATGAAACGCCCCGACCGACTCTGTTCCTGCAGTATTCGGATCCATTGTTAACAGTCAACCAAAGCAGCTGTTCAACTTTAGACTCATGCAACAAGCAATTGTTTTGAAAGGGCAAAACACCGCAATAACCCTGCCCTGCGACCAAAGACCAGGCATCCCCGGCCTCCGATTATCGTGATTTGGTCGACCAATAGCGGTCCATCACCGCCTCACAGGACCGGGAATCGACCAGAGTATTACGAGATTCATTAAAGGGATTCTGCAAATCGTTTCTTATTGGTACTACCAATTTATCGCAACCGTGTTGCTCGGAAACCGACATGCAGGTACAGACATCAACACCTGACCGCGACATTTCACTTGATGGGCGCACCTTCCGGCGTCACCGGAGAGCGCTGAGGATGGACGAGGTTCAGTGGCAGGGGCATGTCGGCCAGCCCCCCTGGCGTGGTCAACGTACCGGCAGTGGCCTGTTTCCACGCCGCCCGCCATCAGGCCAATGCCCCGGAACGGGAAGAACAAAGTCGTTTCTGCTCTCCGTCGGTCACTACGCTATCGTCCTCTACGCCGCGCCTGCTGCTGCGCCGGGTCGGCATACGTCTGCTTTTTTCATCTGCCCGACCTGCGGATCATGTGATGCCTGTTCATTGAGCACGCCATGCTGTTGCGTCATGGGTCTGCTCTCATCCTTCACCATCAGGTCGTACGACAAACGGGCGGCGACACGGGTACACCGCCGCCCGACAAGAGACTCAGTCTGCGCCCGAGGAGTGCTCGTTGGCTTTTTCTGCCGCCTGTCGGGTCCGACTGACGAGGTCGCCAAGCTTTTTCTCCCAGGCAGCATCCACTGGTCCGGTGGCCGCGCGAAACGCCTGTGTATCCACATCGTTGATGGCAATGGCATTGTCGCTGCGCAGTTGCTCCAGCAGTTCTTCGGTCTGGTTGACCAGGGTCTGTCGTTGGAAATCAGTGGATTCTTCGGCGGCTTTCAAAATGACCTGCTGATCCTCTTTCGAGAGCCGCTGCCAGGTCGACATACCGATCACTACCGGGGCGACCTGATACATGTAGTCGGACATCGACAGATACTGCTGCACCTCATCCAGGTGTGAGGAGACGATGTTGACCACCGGGTTTTCCTGACCGTCCACGGTGCCCTGCTTGAGCGCGACATAGAGCTCGCCGAAGGCCATCGGTGTGGGATTGGCACCCAGCGCACGCAGGGTATCGATGATGACGGCATCCTGCGGCGCACGTATCTTCAGCCCCTTCATGTCGGCAGGTGTTTCGATCGGACGAACGTTGTTGGTGAACTGACGCATGCCGTTGTCCCACCAGGCCAGCACCTTGAGGCCACGCTGCTCGGCCTGCTCGGCCACTTCATCGCCAATCTCGCCGTCCACGAGCTCCCAGGCCGCCTCCGGGGAATCAAAGAGAAACGGCAGGCCGAAGACGTTGGCCTTGGGCACGATATTGCCAAGCGCACCCTGACTGTTGGCGCTCAGCCCCAACGCCCCACTTTGTACCTGTTGCAGCATCTGCAGGTCCGATCCCAGCTGCTCCGAGCCCTGAATGTTCAGTTTGAGCTCGCCGTTGCTGTACTCATTGACCAGTTCGGCCATGTGGTCTGCGGCCAGTGAACGCGGATTGCCGGGAGCAGCGCCATGGCCCAGCACCAGCGTCTGGGCCTGTACGATCCCACCCACTGCGGCAGCCGCCAGTCCGGCACCCAGTATCAGTGCGGTTCTGAAACCGTGCTTTTTGCCCTGCCGTACTGCCGGGGTCTGTGCGACATCTTTCATGGTCTCTCTCCTGACGAGTGAAAGGATCGGGCCGCAGCTTGCTGAATCATGAAACGCCCGGCCGACTCTGTTCGTGCAGTATTCGGATTCGTTGTTAACAGTCAATCAAGGCAGCTGTTCAACTTTAGGCTCATGCAACAAGCGACTGTTTTGAAAGAGTAAAAACACCGCAAAAACCCCGGTCTACGACCAAAGATCAAGCATTCCCGGCCCCAACCATCACGTTTTGGTCAACCAATAACAACCCACACCACCTCGCAGAATCGGCAATCAACCAAGGTCTTATGTGATTCATCAAAGAGATTCTGCAAACTGCCTCTCATTGGTACTACCAATTTATCGCAACCGTGCCACTCGGGAGCTGACATGCAAGCACAGACATCAACACCTGACCGCGACATTTCACTTGATGAGCGCGCCTTCCGGATTCGCCAGAAAGCGCTGAGGATGGGCGAGGTCCAGGGGCAGGGCTATGTCGGCCAGGCCCTTGGCGTAGCCGACGTACTGGCAGTGGCCTATTTCCACGCCACCCGCTACCAGGCAGATGACCCGGAATGGGAAGGACGGGATCGTTTTCTGCTCTCCATCGGTCACTACGCCATCGCCCTCTACGCCGCGCTGCTGGAAGCGGGGTTCGTGGATGAAAGCGAGCTTGAAAGCTATGGCAGTGATGACAGCTGCCTGCCGATGTCCGGCATGGCGGCCTATACGCCGGGCATGGAGATTACCGGCGGCTCGCTGGGCCATGGCATGGGTATCGCGGTAGGCATGGCGCTGGGGATCAAGCGCAAGAAGTCGGATTCGTTCGTCTACAACCTGCTCTCCGATGGCGAGCTCAACGAAGGCTCCACCTGGGAGGCGGCCATGTCCGCCTCACACCACAAGCTCGACAACCTGATTGCCATTGTTGATGTCAACAATCAGCAGGCGGATGGCCCCTCCCCCATCACCCTGGGCTACGAGCCGCTGGTGGATCGCTGGGAGGCGTTCGGCTGGTACGCCCAGCGCGTTGATGGCAACGACATCGAGGCGCTGGTAGAGGCCTTTGACAATGCACGCCAGCATCCGGAAGCCAAGCCGCGCATCATCCTGTGCGACACGCTGATGGGCAAGGGCGTGCCTTTTCTGGAAGAGCGCGAAAAGACCCACTTCATTCGTGTCGATGCCGATGAGTGGCAAAAGGCACTGGAGGCGCTGGAAGCCGGATACAAGGCGTCCTGAACCGCTCGCCTGCCATAGACGCCTTTCGCCATCTACCGCTGGAGTAAAGAACATGAGCCAGGCTCAACAGACACAACCCCGCAAGAAACTGACCACGTCAGCGATGATTGCCTCCATCGCCGATGAAAACCAGCCGACCCGACCGGCGCCCTTTGGCCACGCACTGGTAGAGCAGGCCCGCCAGCGCGAAGAGATCGTCGGCCTGTCGGCGGATCTGGCCAAGTACACCGATCTGCATATCTTTGGTCAGGCGTTCCCGGAGCGCTTTTATCAAATGGGCATGGCCGAGCAGCTGCTCTTTGGTGCCGCCGCGGGCATGGCGCGCGAAGGGTTTATCCCCTTTGCCACGACCTACGGGGTGTTCGCCTCTCGCCGCGCCTATGACTTTATTGCCATGGGCATTGCCGAGGAGAAGCTCAACGTCAAGATCGCCTGCGCCCTGCCGGGGCTGACCACCGGCTACGGCCCCAGCCACCAGGCGACCGAGGACGTGGCCATCTTCCGCGGCATGCCCAACCTGACCATCATCGACCCGTGCGATGCGCTGGACATCGAGCAGGCCGTACCGGCCATGGTCGAGCATCAGGGCCCGGTCTACATGCGCCTGTTACGCGGCAAGGTACCGGTCGTTCTGGATGACTACGCCGACTACCGCTTCGAAATCGGCAAGGCCAAGCCCCTGACCGACGGCAACGAGGTACTGCTGATCTCATCGGGCTTCATGACCATGCGTGCGCTGGAAGCTGCCGAAAGGCTGCGGGCCGACGGCATCGGCGTGCGCGTGCTGCACTCGCCCACCATCAAGCCACTCGATGAACAGACCATCCTCCAGGAGGCGCAGAACAACGGCCGGCTGGTCGTGGTGGCCGAGAACCACTCCGAAGTGGGCGGACTGGGCGAGGCCGTGGCGTCACTTCTGATGCGGCGCGGCATCAACGTGCCCTTCAAGCAGATCGCCCTGCCGGACGCCTTTCTGGATGCCGGCGCCCTGCCGACCCTGCATGACCGCTACGGCATCTCCACCGACGCCATGGTGAATCGCATCCGCGGCTGGATGTAATTCCCGGGCAGGCACTGCCTGCCTGTGCATGACTTGTCTTTACATTGGCGGGTCGGAAGATGACAGAATGTCTTCCGACCCTTTTTATTGCGACGCTGCCATGACCGACACTCTGCTGGCCCGCCTGCGCGAGCTGGTTACCATTACCCGCATGGATGAACAGGGCCGCCTGCGGCTGCCGCCCGAGCGTGAGCTGGCCACGCACTTCGGTCTGCAGCGTTCAAGCCTGCGCGAACATCTGGCAACGCTTGAGCACCTGGGGTTTATCGAGCGCACCCAGGGGCGCGGTACCTTTTTGAAAATGCCCCGGCCGGATTTCGTGCAGCTCTATTTCGATCTGGCCCTGCAGTTGAACTATGTCTCGGTCGAGGCGCTTGAAAGCGCCCGCGAGATGATGGAACGGGAAATCGTTCAGCAGGCCGCACGGCTTGCCGAAGACCGGGATGTGGCGGCCCTGTCGGCGCTGCGCGATCGCATCAAGAATGCGGCCAGTATCGAGGAGGGCATCAACGCCGATTACGAGTTTCATGAACAGCTGGTCTGGATGACCCGCAATCCGGTGATCATGATGCTCTTTCAGGGTCTGGCCTCCGTGCTCAAGCAGGTTTTGCACCACCGCCGCGTGCTGGTCCGACGCTCAAGCGACAGTACCGAGCAGACCAATGCCACGCACGATGCCATCGTCGAGGCCCTGATAGCACGTGACCCCGAAGCGGCGCGGCAGGCCATGAGCGCCCATTTCGAAGTGTGGAACGAGCAGTCGCTGCGCATACAGACCCTGCGCAGCGTCTCGGGAGAAGCCCCCGCCCATCAGGACTGATGACGCGAGGCCTCATCCAGATGCAGGATGGTGTGCGCATTGGTGGCGGTGGTGGCCAGCACATCGATGACCCCGGTGCGCAGCGCCCCGAGGATACCGGCGGCCTTGGTGCTTTCGCTGGCGATCGCGATGACTTCGGGAATGCGCGCCAGATCCGGGATGGTCAGCCCGATCACGCGGCCCTGCATGGGCGTGGTGGAGGCATTGCCGTTCAGGTCGATGAAGTCGTAGCCCATCATGTCGCCGACCGTACCGGACAAACGCGCCTCGGCAATCTCCTGCGGCGAGAACCAGCCCATGCGCACCATGTTGCTGTCCTCGGAGAGATCGCCCACGCCGATCATGGCGATATCGGCGCGCCGGGCGCGATCCAGCGTCTGGCGCACGGTGGGATTGTCCAGCATGGCATCACGCAGCTCGGCGCTGGCTACCATGGCCGGCGCGTAGAGTGTCTCGCTTTCGCCACCGAACTTCGCCGCCAGCCGGCGGCAGATATGATCGGGGTTCATGTACTCCCCGGCGCGCAGCGAGCCGCCGATGGCGCAGATGAACGAGCACTGCCGGGTGCGCTGGGTAAAGACGTTATCCGCCACGGTGCCGACATTGCGCCCCATGCCGACGGCCACCATGGTGCCATTCTCCAGCGTACGCGAGAGATGATCGGCCACCAGACTCGAGACCTCGTGGCGCTGCTGCTCGGCATCGGCGCAGTCGAGCGCGATCAGCGCCCGGCGAATGCCGAAACGACGGATCAGCGCCTGTTCGATTTCGGCGGCCACCGAGGGGTGATGACGCACGCGGACATCGACAATGCCTTCGGCCTGGGCCCGCTTGAGCAGACGTCCGACCTTGATGCGTGACATGCCCATGCGTCCGGCGATCGCCTCCTGGGTCTCGCCCTGCATGTAATACAGGCTGGCAATCTCTGTCATCAGCGCGATATCGGGATCGGCACGCTCGTTCATGGGGTCTCCGGTTCAGCCGCATGGGTTTCAGTGACGCGGGAAGATACCTGCCGGCACCGCCCGTGTCACAGCAGGGCACAGAAAAGGGGCAGTACGCCAGCCGGCCATACTGCCCCTGTTTTGGCGCGTGGCGCCTCGTATCCTCTCCCGGATTACGCCTTGCCGGCCTGCTCCTGCTCATAGGCCTTGATGCGATCCACCTTGGCCTGCGAGCCGCCGCCGCTGAACTCGCTCTCCAGAAAGGACTCGGCGATTGTCTTGGCAAGCTCGACACCGATCACGCGCGCGCCCATGGTCAGGATCTGGGCGTCGTTGCTCTTGCGCGCCCGCTCGGCGGAGTAGGTGTCATGCGCCTGCGCGGCACGAATGCCCGGCACCTTGTTGGCCGAGATGGCCACGCCAATACCGGTGCCGCAGATCAGGATGGCGCGATCGACCCTGCCGTCCTTGACCGCATGCGCGGCGGCAAAGGCGATGTCCGGATAGAGTACCGGCTCGGCATCATAGGTCCCGAAATCCTCGACCTCGTGACCCAGCGAGCGAACGTGCTCTACCATGGCCTGCTTCATCTCATAGGCTGCTTCGTCACATCCCAGTGCAACCCGAAGCTTTTTGCTCTCTGCTGTCATGATCTCTCCTGGTGACCTGTCACCGTCTGCATTGACACCCTTCTAGCGTACGCCCTGCCGATCATATGAACAAAGCGCATTCATATGAAAAATATTCCAGCTTGCTCACCATGACCGGGAAAACGCTTTCATGGCCCGATGATATCACCCATTTACCCCGGGTTCGGCAGTTTCACCCCCTACAAAAGGCGATATTAAAACCAAAGTCTCATGCGAAGCGACGCGGTGCAGCGCTAATATGGACTGAACGTTTTTAACAAATGTACATGTCAGGATCATATTATCGTTCTGACGGTTGCCCGTTCGAGTGCTCATCACACGCGAACGGGAAGGGGCATCAAGCGGCCCGAAGGGCCGCGCGCGATGCCTGATCATTGTCGCCTCATCAGGAGTACGCCCCATGACACGTCTTTTCAACGACCCCGTTGCCTTTGTCGATGAAGCTACCGAAGGCTTTGTGGCCGCGCATCCCCATCGGGTACGCCAGGTGCCCGGCGGTGTGATTCGCAGTACGAAAAGCGAGCCGAATACCGTCGCGGTCGTCATCGGCGGCGGCTCCGGCCACTATCCCGCCTTTTGCGGCCTGGTCGGTCAGGGCCTGGCGCACGGGGCCGCCATGGGCAACCTGTTTGCCTCGCCCTCCGCCCAGCAGATCTATTCGGTCGCTCGCGCGGCCAACAACGGCGCGGGCGTGCTGTTGAGCTACGGCAACTACGCCGGTGACGTGCTGCACTTCGGCCAGGCCCGGGACCGCCTGATCAGCGAAGGCATTCCGTGCGAAATGGTCAAGGTCATCGACGACGTTTCCAGCGCCAGCCTCGACGAGATTCGAAAGCGCCGCGGCATCGCGGGCGACCTGACCGTGTTCAAGACCGCCTCGGCAGCTGCCGAAGCCGGCTATTCGCTTGAAGAAGTGGTGCGTGCCACAGAAGCTGCCAACCTGCGCACCCGCTCCTTCGGTGTGGCCTTTGACGGCTGCACCCTGCCCGGTGCCGATGACGCCCTCTTCCACGTCCCGGAAGGCAAGATGGCCGTGGGCCTTGGTATTCACGGCGAGCCCGGCATCAGCGAGCAGGACATCCCCACCGCCGATGAGCTGGCCGAGCTGCTGGTCAAGCGCCTGCTCGAAGAGCTGCCCGAAGGGGTCAGCAGTGCCAGGGGCGCCCGGGCCGCGGTGCTGCTCAACGGCCTGGGCACGGTCAAGTATGAAGAGCTGTTCGTGGTCTATCGCCGCGTCAATCAGCTCCTGAAGGAGGCGGGCCTCGAGATTGTCGAGCCCGAGGTCGGCGAGCTGGTCACCAGCCTCGACATGGCCGGCGCTTCCCTGACGCTGTTCTGGCTCGACGACGAGCTCGAGAAATTCTGGAGCGCGCCCTGCGACACGCCCGCCTACAGCAAGGGCAGCGTGGTATCCGCCGAACAGCTGGGGGAAGCCGAGCTCGACATTCCCGACCCGGACGCCATCCCCGAGGCCACTGACGCGTCGAAGGAGACCGCTGACAAGGTGCTGGCAGCGCTGGAAGCCACCTATAAGGTCATCGAGGACAACGAGGAAGAGTTCGGCCGCATCGACGCCGTGGCCGGCGACGGTGACCACGGCATCGGCATGGCGCGCGGTGGCAAGGCCGCCGTCGAGAAGGGCCGCGAGGTGAAGGAGCGCGGTGCCGGCGCCGGCACGCTGCTGCGCATGGCGGGCGATGCCTGGGCCGATCGCGCCGGCGGCACCTCGGGTGCTATCTGGGGGGCGGCGCTGCACTCGCTGGCCATGGCCATCGGCGACGAGCAAAAGCCCGATGCCGCGCGTATCGCCCAGGGCGTCCGGGATGCCCGGGACAACATCATGCATTTCGGCAAGGCACAGGTTGGTGACAAGACCCTCATCGACGTGCTGGTGCCCTTCAGTGAGGTGCTCAGCGAGCGGGTCGAGGCCGGCGATGACCTGAAAACGGCCTGGCAGGCCGGCGCCGAGCGCGCCGAGCAGGCAGCGCAGGAAACCGCCGATCTGGTCCCGAAGATCGGTCGCGCCCGCCCGCTGGCGGAAAAGAGCAAGGGCACACCGGATGCCGGCGCCGTGTCGCTGTCCATGATCATCCGCGCTGTCGTGGATGTGCTGTAATTCACGCTCTGATCACAGGAGTAGAGACATGGCCGCGCCCCTGCTTATCGGCACCAGCCTCAAGATGTATTTCGGCTATCAGCAAACGCTTGACTGGTGTCGTCAGGTCACGGAGATCGCTCGTCAGCATCCCGCCGTGACGCAGGGCCACGCGGCGCTGTTCATCATGCCCTCCTTTCCGACACTCGCGCCGGTACTGGAGATTGTGCGCGACACCGATATCCGCATCGGCGCGCAGAACATGAGCGATCAGCCGCCCGGCGCCTGGACCGGTGAGGTCAGCGCCGCCATGCTCGCCGAAATGGGCTGTCGCTGCGTCGAGATCGGTCACGCCGAACGCCGCCGCCATTTCCATGAAGAGGAAGCGCAGGTGGCCGCCAAGACAGCCCTGGCCATGGACAGTGGCCTTGCCCCCGTGCTGTGTGTCGGCGAGGTCGAGGAAGGCGATCCGGAAGTGGCTGCCGCCGAGTGCATTCGTCAGGTGGAAAGCGCGCTGGGAGGCGCGTCCACCCCCCGGGAAGCCGATCTGATCGTGGCCTACGAGCCGCACTGGGCGATCGGTGCCAGCCAGCCGGCCTCGAATGAGCACATCAGTGCCGTGTGCCTGAAACTTCAGGCCTGGCTGGACGGTCACGGCGGCGGACGCGTCATCTATGGCGGCAGCGCCGGCCCGGGGCTGTTGTCCCGCCTTGAAGGCAGCGTTCAGGGCATGTTTCTGGGACGTTTCGTTCACGATGCCCGCGCCTTTGAAGAAATTCTTGATGAAGTCATGACGCTTCAACAAGCGTCTCGCTGAAGCCGACACGCCAACGCGCCTCCGGTTCCCGTCTCCCTTTCCCGGGTTCAGGGGGCGACATCATCGGTTCATGCAGCTACTCTTGTCGAATAGACAACTTTCGGAATCGATGCGGGTCCGGCAGCAGTAACGTCTCGACGTGCTTGATGAAGCCGCGGCCCCCTTTCATTACCACCAGCAGGCAGGAGTTTACTCAGCTATGACCTCGCGTCGTCACCTCGCCAATGCCATCCGTGCACTTTCGATGGATGCCGTGCAGAAGGCCAACTCCGGCCATCCGGGTATGCCGATGGGCATGGCCGATATCGCGGAAGTGCTCTGGAACGACCACCTCAGACACAATCCGGCCAACCCGGACTGGGCTGAACGTGACCGCTTTATCCTCTCCAACGGCCACGGCTCGATGCTGCACTATTCGCTGCTGCACCTGACCGGCTATGACCTGCCGATGGAAGAGCTCAAGAACTTCCGCCAGATTGGTTCGAAGACGCCGGGCCATCCGGAGCACGGCTACACGCCGGGCATCGAGACCACTACCGGCCCGCTGGGTCAGGGACTGGCCAATGCCGTGGGCATGGCCGTTGCCGAGCGTACGCTGGCCGCCCAGTTCAATCGCGACGGCCACGACATCATCAACCACCGCACCTGGGTCTTCGCCGGTGACGGCTGCATGATGGAAGGCATCAGCCACGAAGCGTGCTCGCTGGCCGGCCATCTGGGCCTGGGCAATCTGGTGGTCTTTTATGATGACAACGGCATCTCCATCGATGGCGAAGTCGCCGGCTGGTTCTCCGACGACACCGCCAAGCGCTTTGAAGGCTATCACTGGAACGTCATTCGCGACGTGGACGGCCACGATGCCGAGCAGATCGATGCCGCCATCCGCGAAGCGAAGGAGGTCACCGACAAGCCGACCCTGATCATCTGCAAGACCGTGATCGGCTTCGGCTCGCCCAACAAGGCCGGCAAGGAAGAGAGCCACGGCGCGGCGCTGGGTGACGAGGAAGTCGAAGCGGCTCGCCAACAGCTGGGCTGGGAGCACGGCGCGTTCGAGATTCCCGACGACCTCTACAAGGCGTGGGATGCCCGTGACAAGGGCCAGCAGCTCGAAGACGAGTACAAGCAGAAGATGGCCGAGTATGAAAAGGCCTATCCCGAACTCGCCAAAGAGCTTCAGCGTCGCTACAACGGCGAGCTGCCGGAGAACTTCGACGGCAATGCGCTGATCCAGCGCGCGCAGGAGAAGATGGAAACCACCGCCTCGCGCAAGGCCTCGCTTGCTGTACTCAACGAGCTGGCCCCCGATCTGCCGGAACTGTTCGGCGGCAGCGCTGACCTGGCACCGTCCAACCTGACGCTGTGGAAGGGCGCGAAAGCAGTCAGCAAGGACAACTTCGACGGCAGCTACCTGCACTACGGTGTGCGCGAATTCGGCATGGGCGCGATCGCCAACGGCATCGCCACCCACGGCGGCTTCATCCCCTATGACGCCACCTTCCTGGTGTTCATGGAGTACATGCACAACGCCGTGCGCATGTCGGCCCTGTCGCACACGCGCATCATCCACGTCTTTACCCACGACTCCATCGGTCTGGGCGAGGACGGCCCGACGCACCAGCCGGTCGAGCAGCTTGCCGATCTGCGCAACCTGCCGGGACTGGCCACGTGGCGCCCCTGTGACGCCACCGAAACCGCCGCCGCCTGGGTCGAGGGTCTCGAGCGTGAAACCGGCCCCACCGCGCTGATCTTCTCGCGTCAGGACCTGCCGGCCCAGTCGCGTGACCAGGAGCAGGTGAAAAACATCCGCCGCGGCGGCTATATCCTGCGCGACTGCGACGGCCAGCCGGACCTGCTGCTGATCGGCACCGGCTCCGAGGTCGATCTGGCCATGCAGGCCGCCGAGCAGCTCGAAGGCAAGGGCCACAAGGTGCGCGTCGTCTCCATGCCCTGCACCAGCAAGTTCGACGAGCAGGATCAGGGCTACCGCGACTCCGTGCTGCCGCCGTCGGTGCGCAACCGTCTGGCGATCGAAGCGGCCATCCCGTCGACCTGGCACAAGTATGTCGGCCTCGACGGCGATGTCTTCGGCATGACCACCTACGGCGAATCCGGCAAGGGTGGCGAGCTGTTCAAGCACTTCGGCTTTACTCCCGACAAGGTCGTCGAGCGCGCGGAAAGCATGCTCAAGGCGTAATGTCTCGCCACATCCGGGCGGCGCACGCCGTCCGGTCTCCCTTGTGATGGGTCAGTACCCGAGAGCGCATGACAAGGCCAAAAGAAAGGGCCCGGCAAGTGATTGCCGGGCCCTTTTGCGTATCGAAAAGCGTCAGGACAGCGCCATCAGGCGATGGTGACGTCCTTGTTCAGGTAGACGTCCTGAATCGCGTTCAACAGCGCCACGCCTTCTTCACGGCTCTTCTGGAACGCCTTGCGCCCCGAGATCAGACCCATGCCGCCGGCACGCTTGTTGATGACCGCGGTACGTACGGCCTCGCCCATGTCGGAGTGGCCCTTGGAGCCGCCGCCGGAGTTGATCAGGCCGGCACGCCCCATGAAACTGTTGACGACCTGATAGCGCGCCCAGTCGATCGGGTTGTCGCTGACGAGCTCGTCATAGACGCGATCGTGGGTGTGACCGAAGCCGACCGCGCGATAGCCGCCGTTGTTCTCCGGCAGCTTCTGCTTGACGATATCGGCATTGATGGTCGCTGCCAGATGAACCGCCTGGCTGGTCAGGTCGGAAGAGACGTGATAGTCGGTGCCGTCCTTCTTGAACTCGGGGTTGCGCAGGTAGGACCACAGCACGGTGACCATGCCCAGCTCGTGGGCGCGTTCGAACGCTTCGCTGATCTCCTGGATCTGGCGGCGGCTTTCCGGCGAGCCGAAGTAGATGGTGGCACCGACCGCGACACAGCCCATGTCATGGGCCTGCTCGACCTGCGCGAACAGCGTCTGGTCGTAGATGGCCGGATAGGTCAGCGTCTCGTTGTGGTTGAGCTTGACCATCATCGGGATGCGGTGCGAATAGCGACGCGCCACCGAGGAGAGCACACCCAGCGTGGAGGCCACGCAGTTGCAGCCGCCATCGATGGCCAGCTCAACGATGTTTTTCGGATCAAAGTATTGCGGGTTGGGGGCAAAGGACGCACCGGCGGAGTGCTCGATGCCCTGATCCACCGGCAGCATGCTGACATAGCCCGTGCCGGCGAGTCGGCCGTGGTTGAAGATGCTCTGCATGTTGCGCAGTACGTGCGGCGAGCGGTTGCTGTCCATCATGACCCGATTCACGAAATCGGGACCCGGCAGGTGCAGGTCTTCTTTCCTGAACCCGGCACAGGTATGGTTCAACAGGCTATCCGCTTCCTCTCCCAGCAGCCTGGCGATATCGGTCATTATCTTCATCCTCTTTTCTACGAAAGATTTTGCATTGCCAACGGCCAGTGCCGCGGCCTGAACAGCATAAGCAACTATACGTGGCAGTTCATGTCATGTTTTGTCAGTGGTATTCACGCATGAAAGGCGCTGTATCGCATGCCTGTCATGGACGACAACGTATTCGAAACCGCCATGACCGACTTGCATTGTGCGGCGCGGCCCGCCCATGCCACTTGGCCGCGGTGTGCGCTACCTTCCCGCCCTGGACCAAAGTCTCATGCTCACTCCCCGGCGGCGCACCCTGGCGCCCGGTGCGACTGTCTTCGTTTTCCGTGTCCCTGCTATGCTGAAGACAGTTTTCAAACCGGCCCTGTCAACACCGGGGCCATCGCACCGCTCAATGCAGACCACTTAACGCCAATACGGGAGTAGCGACATGACTGTGCGCAAGATGTCCGAGCTGAATCTCGCCGGCCAGCGTGTCCTGATTCGTCAGGATTTCAACGTGCCGATCAAGGATGGAAAGGTCACCTCGGATGCCCGCATTCGGGCCAGCCTGCCCACCATTCGCACGGCCCTTGAGCAGAACGCGCGCATCATGCTGATGAGCCATCTGGGACGCCCCACCGAAGGGGAACCCAGCGATGACGAGTCGCTGGCGCCGGTGGCCAATCATCTGGGCGAGCTTTTGGGCATGACGGTACGCCTGGAGCGCGACTACCTGGATCAGGATCCCGAAGTGCAGGAAGGGGAAGTCGTGCTGCTGGAGAACGTGCGCTTCAACAAGGGCGAGAAAAAGGATGACGAGTCGCTGGCGAAGAAATATGCCAGCCTCTGCGATGTCTACGTGATGGACGCCTTCGGCACCTCACATCGTGCCGAGGCCTCGACCCACGGTGTGGCCCGCTTTGCCCCGGACGCCTGTGCCGGACCGCTGCTCTCCTCGGAGCTGGACGCGCTCGAAAAGGCCCTGTCCAGTCCGAAACGCCCGATGGTCGCCATCGTCGGCGGCTCCAAGGTCTCGACCAAGCTGGAGGTGCTCAACGCCCTGTCCGACCGGTGCGATCAGCTGATCGTGGGCGGTGGCATCGCCAACACCTTCATCGCCGCCGCCGGTTACAACGTCGGCAAGTCGCTGTACGAGGCCGACCTGGTGGATCAGGCCAGGGCACTGATGGACAAGGTCAACGTGCCCCTGCCCATCGATGTGGTAGTGGCCACCGAATTCTCCGACAAGGCCGAGGCGGTCACCCGCAACGTCGATGAGGTCCGCGATGACGAGATGATCCTCGATGTCGGCCCGCAGACGGCACAGACCTACGCCGACGCCCTGCGCGAAGCCGGCACCATCCTCTGGAACGGCCCGGTGGGCGTGTTCGAGATCGAGCAGTTCAGCGCCGGCACGAAGGCCATGGCCCGCGCCATCGCCGACAGCAACGGCTTCTCGATCGCCGGCGGCGGCGACACCCTGGCGGCCATCGATCAGTTCAGCGTCACCGACGATATCTCCTATATCTCCACCGGCGGCGGCGCCTTCCTCGAATACGTGGAAGGCAAGACCCTGCCGGCCGTCAGCGCCCTGCGCGACGCCGCCAAATAGCGGGCTTGATGCGTGAAAGGGCCCTGTTCCCGCCCGGGAACAGGGCCCTTTTTGTAACACCGTTTTGTCACCATGTTTCCGTCACGCGCACACGGCGATACACTGCGACAAAGTGCAAAACAGGCCATCCATGAACAAACGACTCTTTTATGCCGGTAGCTGGCCCGATTCGGCCGCCCTGCTCGAAGGCGCCCTCTGGGTCGGCTATGGCTGGAGCATTCAGTGGTCGCTGGTCAATCATCAGAGTCTCGTCTTTTTGCTGACCACCCTGCTGGTGCTGGTCTGTGCACTCGCAACGCTGTCCTGGCAACCGCTGAAGCTGACGCTGTCACGCTACCGGGTCAGAAAGCGCCGCACCGAAATGTGGATGCACATCCTCTACCCCCCGCTGCTGCTGGCCCCACCCCTGTGGTGGCTGCTGGAGCGCCTGGTGGGCAGTCTGCCCGACGCCCAGCAGTGGACCCTGGCCTGTCTTTTGATGACGGTCGGCTGGCTGGTGTTTCTCATCTCGCTTTTGATCAAGCGCCTGATCCGCCAGTACCGTCAGTCGCTGGGCAAATACAGCGCCGACTGACGGCCCGGCGTCTCCCTGCTCTCCCCTAGAAGCTCGCCCACTCCTCGACTGCCGTCGTCCGGGACGGGGCACGGTCACTTCCGACGCTGGCGCCCTTTACGACAGGTGTCTGATGCCCGTTTCTGGATGCCGGGGCCAGGCGCGGCGCGGTAGCCAACCCGCGGGCCCGGCCGGTGTCTTCGGTGACCGGGCCCGCCGTACGGCCCAGACGAAAGACCGAGACGGCCTCGACCAGGGCCTGCGACTGCTGATAGAGCCGGCGGGACGCTTCACCGTTTTGCTCGACCATGTGGGCATTATGCTGCGTGGTCTGATCCAGCTGGCCAATGGCGTCGCCCACCTGGCTTACCCCGGTGCTCTGCTCGGCACTGGCGCGGCTGATATCGCCCATGATGTGGTGAACGCGCCTGATGGAGGTCACCACCTCCTCGATGGTCTGACCGGCCTGATCCACCAGCGCGGTTCCCTCTTCGGTACGGGTCACACTTTCCGAGATCAGCGCATTGATTTCACGCGCGGCTTCGGCGCTGCGGCTGGCCAGGTTTCTGACCTCGCCGGCCACGACCGCAAAGCCCCGGCCCTGCTCGCCGGCCCGGGCCGCCTCGACCGAGGCGTTGAGCGCCAGGATGTTGGTCTGGAAGGCGATATTGTCGATCACGCTGATGATCTCCGAGATGCGCCGGGCACCGTCGTTGATCCCCTTCATGGTGACCACAACGCTGTCGAACACGTCACCCCCCCGTTCGGCCACACCGGCGGCGCGGGTCGCCAGCTGTTCGGCATCGCGAGCGTTATCGGCATTCTGGCGCACCGTGGCACTGAGCTCTTCCATGGCGGCGGCCGTCTGCTCCAGCGCACTGGCCTGCTGCTCGGTGCGCGACGAGAGCTGACTGTTGCCCTGTTCGATATGACCGCTGGCATGCGCGACCTCATGAGCGGTGCGGCGCACGTTGGCCACCGTCTCCTGCAGACGATCGGTCGTACGGCTCAGGGCGGCCATGATGCTGCGATCCTGCTCACGGTACGTCCGGCGGGAGACGTCAAGCTCGCCACGGCCGATCGCCTCGGCCAGGGCACGTACCTCGCCGGGCTCGGCGCCCAGGGTGTTCAAAAGCCCTCGTGTGATCAGCGTGGCAATCGCAATGCCCAGCAGTACCGCCAGCACACACAGGGTAATCATGGTCGCCTGAAAGCCACCACTGATGCCGCGCACCACACTCGCCTCGGCCTGGTTCGTGGCCTCCTGATGATCGATAAAGGCATTGATCGCGGCCAGCCAGTCAACAAAGGCGGGGGCCGCCTGCGACAGCAGCAGGGCCCGGGCACCCTCGATATCCCCGGCCCGGCGCACGTCGAGTACGCGATCGATCAGCGGCATGGTGCGATCATGCACCGCATTGATGCCGGTCAGAAGGCGCCGGTCATCGGCTGAAAAATTCTCGGCGTCCGATGCCATGACCGCCATGCTGGCCGCAGCGGCCTGATAGTCGGCCGTTAGTTGATCGATCAGTGCGATGACCCGGGGCAGTGCCGCATCGCCCACCAGCGTGGCATCCCGCAGCGCAATGGCCCGGTCATGGACGCTGCCGCGATAGTCGATGGCGTGACGCTGCTGGACGCTGTTGACGTCGTTGATGCGGGCAAGCCCGCGGTCGATCTCGTCAACCCGCCACACCCCGATGGCGGTCAGCAATA
Source organism: Kushneria sp. AK178 (assembly GCF_053903105.1). Lineage (NCBI taxonomy): Bacteria > Pseudomonadati > Pseudomonadota > Gammaproteobacteria > Oceanospirillales > Halomonadaceae > Kushneria > Kushneria sp. AK178. Next base: position 3,207,566 of record NZ_CP096381.1, read on the forward strand.
CGATCAAAAAGAGCACGGCAGAGAAGCCGAGGATCATGCGGGTGCGCACACGCATGTTCGAAAGAGTTGAAACGCCTGACGTCATGTCCATGTGAGCCACCCGGTTTATTAATGCACTCTATAGTAGTGCACTAGTTATATGAATAACCTTTATCGACCGGCGCCGTCAGGGCTTGAGGAACAGAGGCTCAAAATCTCCTATAGCGGCAATAGACGCTGCCACCGGCGTGACACGCCCGGCGGATGGCCGGGCTGATCAACGGATTACTGGCGCTTCAGCACCAGTAGCGGGTCGATACGGGTATCGAACCAGTTCATGCCCCAGTGCAGATGCGGCCCGGTGGCGCGGCCGGTGGCCCCCACTTCCCCGATCACATCTCCCTGCGCCACGCGATCCCCCACCTCAACATCGAGTTTTGACAGATGCAGGAAGTTGGAGCTGATGCCGTAGCCGTGATCCAGCAGCACCGTGCCGCCGGTCAGATACAGATCCGGATTGGCAAAGGTCACGATGCCGCCGGCCGGCGCCCTGACCGGCGTACCCGTGGCCGCGGCGATATCCATGCCCGAATGCGCCGAGCCCGGCGTGCCGTTGTAGACGCGTTGATTGCCAAAGCGTCCGCTGATGCGCCCCTTCACCGGCCAGATAAAGTCTTCGGTAAAGTCGGTGATGCGCTCATCGCGGGTGCGGGCCTCGCTGACGCCGGCCTGCTCGCGGCGAATGCGCTCGGCGATCTCCGGCGGCGGTGACACCGTTTTGGGCGGCACGCCATCGATGCGCTCGACGGGGAAATCGCGCCCGGTGACCCGAATGCCGACCGTCCGCGGCGATGCCCCGGGCGGGGTGATCGTCACCTCGCTGGCCCCCTCGGCCTCGCGGCCGATGCCGAAGACCACCGTGCCGTAGTCGGTCACGCCCAGCGTGCGCCCGGCATGCGTCACCTGGCTGCCGGGCGGCACCCGGCCGATTACCATGCTGCCCTGCGCCACCTGCTCGGGAAAGACGATGGGCACCTGCGTCTCGGCAGACGCGGGCCCGGCCACAAACGCGCTGACCATCATCAGCGCCGGTAACAGCCTCGACAGGGCGCGTCGCAGGACGGTCATTGAACTCATTGCATCAGGGAACATGGCATTACTCACTGTCGGGTGACTGTCAGACGGGCAGCATATAGGGGAGATAGACGATCAGCGCAATCAGGGCCAGATGCCCCGGGTACCAGGACAGCCACAGCCAGCGCGGCATGCGCACCACCCCCGGGATCCAGCGCGCCAGTCCCGCGGCGATCACCAGCACCACCAGGGTGGTCGAAAAGGCCACGCTCTTGCTGATCGTATAGATGTTGAGCTGGGCCGTGATCAGCAACACTGGCACGCCGGCCAGCCAGGCCCAGATGCGCGCCACACCGTGATCAAAGTGTTGATACACCGCCATCGCCAGCATGAAGCCCGGCACCATCAGAATGCCAAAGCGGCCGTACTCCAGCAGCGGGCCCACCGCGTACCAGGCAATGACGGAAAGCGCCACGGCGGCGGCACTGATTATCCGGGCGCGCATCTCCACGGGCGGCGCGACCAGCAGCTGGCGCAGCCAGGCGCCCCACACCAGCCCGAAGGCCAGCGTAAAGCAGACGTTGAAGACCAGCACGCTGGAGTAGCGCGGCATCAGCATATAGGGTAGCTGGGCCACCAGACCAATGATCAGGATACGGCGCGCATAGCGCATGGGGTTGCGGGTATCGAATACCCCGTGCCAGGCCACCATGGCGGCAAACAGGGGAAAGGCCACCCGGCCGATGGTCGAGCTGGCCCAGCCGAACTGCCAGGACAGTTCGTTGGAGAGCGCATAGCGCACCACGTGGTCCACGGTCATGGAGATCAGGGCCAGCCACTTGCCCCAGTCCGTCCAGCGGGATCGGGCGGCACTCGGGGCGGGCGCCGCGGCCCCGGCGGTTGTATCGGTCATGCGCGCTCCATCATCGGATCGAATTGGCGAAGGTAACACCATAAGCCGCAGAGGGCGCGGCGCAAGTCCACACAATGACACGGAGGTACGCCATGCACTCTCCTCTCAGGACCGTAATCATCGGCTATGGCCTGGTCGGGCGCGTCTTTCATGCGCCGCTGATCCGCCATACCGATGGCATGACGCTCGGGGGCGTGGTCTCCAGCCGTCCGGACGACGTCCACGCCGATCTGGGCGATGTCACCGTCTACGCAAACGCCGATCAGGCCTTCAGTGATCCGGCGGTGGATCTGGTCGTGATCGCCTCACCCAACGACACCCACACGGGGCTTGCCATGGCCGCCCTTCAAGCCGGCAAGCACGTGGTGGTCGACAAGCCCGTCTCGCTGGATGGCGAGGAACTCGAGCACATCACCACCTGCGCCCGCCAGAACAACAGGCTGTTCAGCGTCTTCCAGAACCGCCGCTGGGACGCCGACTTTCTCACGCTCAAGGGCCTGCTCGAGGCCGGCCGGCTGGGCGATGTCACCCGCTGCCACTTGCACTATGACCGCTTTCGCCCCGAGGTGCGCGACCGCTGGCGCGAGCGCCCCGGGCCCGGCAGCGGCGCCTGGTACGATCTGGGCGCGCATCTGGCCGACCAGGCCGTCACCCTGTTCGGCCCGCCAAAGGGCGTCTACGCCGACCTGGCCACGCTGCGCCCCGGCGGCGGCGCGGTGGATTACTTCCATGTCCTGCTGCGCTATGAGCACCACCGGGTCGTGCTCTCAAGCCACGCCCTGAGCGCCCATGACTTGCTGCGCTACGCCATCGACGGCACCCGCGCCTCGTATATCAAGCACGGCATCGACACCCAGGAGCAGACCCTGCGCGACGGTGGTATCCCGGGCCAGCCCGGCTGGGGCGAGGACCCGGTGCGCGGCGTGTTGTATCACGGTGACAGCGGCGACAGCGAACTCGTCGACAACGTCCGCGGCGACTACCGCGCCTACTATGACAACATCGTCGCGCATCTGGCCGGCGAGGCCGAGCTGCTGGTGACCCCCGAGCAGGCCTCTGATGTCATGCGCGTTCTCGACGCGGCCCATGAAAGCAGCGCCACCCGATGCGAGGTAGTGCTCGACTAGCGCCCACGCCCGGCCGAGCCCGGCGCCGAGATGAGCCGGTGGCGCTGGGCCTTTTGCGGCTCGCTCTCCATGCGGTTGAGCACCTCGGCCTCGTACTCCACCGAATGCCCACCGCCGTAGGCGGTGTCATGACCGCTCATCAGGGCCACATAGCCGTCGCGCGCCACATCGGCCGGGTCGAACTTCTCCATTGCGCCCACTTCGGTCTCGTCCTGACCGGCGCGGTGGAAGAAATTGGTCTCGGTCGGCCCGGGCAACAGCAGCGTCATCTGCACCCCCGAGCCCTGGATCTCGTTGCGCACGGCGTAGAAAAACGAGTTGATAAACGCCTTGGAGGCACCATAGATGGCCTCAAAGGGAATCGGCGTGGTGCCCGAGATGGAGGACGTCAGCAACAGCTTCCCGTCGCCACGCTCGACCATGGCCGGCAGCAGCCGCTTGGTCAGCTGCACCGTCGACATCACGTTGATCTGGATCAGCGAGAACTCATCCTCGAGGGCAGTGCCATCCACGAAGGCACCGCCCAGCCCGATGCCGGCATTGAGCGCGGCGACATCCAGCGGGCGGCCGCTGTCGATCACCGCCTGATACACCCGGTCGACCTCCTCGAACCGGGTCAGGTCCGCCGCGCAGGTCGTGACTGTCACGCCGTAGTCTTCCAGCAGCTCGCGCGTCTCTTCCAGATGGCTGCCGCGGGAGACGATCAAGAGATCATATCCGTCATTGGCAAGGCATTTGGCCAGTTCCAGACCGATTCCGTTGGTGGCACCGGTCACCAGTGCGAACGTCCTGTTCGATGTTGTCATCCCTGTCTCCTCTGGATACGTCGGGGGTAGCGGGGTCAGGTGCCGCAGAAGGTGCGAAACACAGCCTCATCCGGGCCGGCCGGCAGCGTCCAGGCCTCACGTCCGGGCTGCTCGTCAAACGGATGCGCCAGAATCCCGCGCAGCGTCTCGAACGGCTCGTAGTTGCCCTCGGCGGCGGCGCTCAGCGCCTGCTCGACGTGGTGGTTGCGCGGAATGTAAAGCGGGTTGACCGCATGCATGCCACGTGCAATCTCCTCGCCGCTGGCGGCTTCGCGCGCCAGACGCATCCGCCAGCGCGACAGCCAGTCGCGAATGTCGGCATCGTTGTCAAAAAGCGCCAGCAGGTCGTCATCGGCTGCCTCGTCCCGGGCGCACTCGCCGAGCTGACGAAACGTCAGGGTGAAGTCGGCGCGGCCGACGCGCATGGCCTCCTGCAGGGCCTCGATCAGTTCCTGATCGTTGTCCTCTTCATGATGGCGCAGACCGATCTTTTTTCGCATGACGGCAAGCCAGGCCGCCTGATACTGCTCGGAGAAGCCCTGCACCACCTCGGTGGCGCGTTCGATGGCGCGCTGCTCGTCCTCGTCAAACAGCGGCAGCATCGCCTCGCCCAGACGCGCCATGTTCCACTGCAGGATCACCGGCTGATTGACGTAGGCGTAGCGCCCGCCGGTATCGATCGAGCTGAACACGGTGCCCGGGTCATAGCGCTCCATGAAGGCGCAGGGCCCGAAGTCGATGGTCTCGCCGGCAATCGAGGTGTTGTCGGTGTTCATCACGCCGTGGATAAAGCCCACGCCCATCCAGTGCGCCACCAGTTCGGCCTGGCGCTGCTGAATCGCTTTCAAAAGCGAGAGATAGCGGTCCTGATCGGGGGTGTCGAGCAGCTCGGGGTAGTGGCGCTCGATGACGTGATCGGCCAGCGTTTTGACGGCGTCAAAGTCGTGGCGCGACCCGAAGTACTGGAAGGTACCGACCCGGATATGGCTCGAGGCCACCCGCGTGAGCACCGCCCCGGGTTCCGGCATGCGCCGCATGACCTGCTCACCGGTGGTCACGGCGGCCAGCGCTCGCGTGGTGGGGATGCCCATGGCATGCATCGCCTCGCTGACCAGGTACTCGCGCAGCACCGGCCCCAGCGGCGCGCGCCCGTCACCGCCGCGGGAAAAGGGGGTGCGTCCGGCGCCCTTGAGCTGAATGTCGCGCAGGGCGCCGTCGCGATCGGTGATCTCGCCCAGCAGTACCGCCCGACCATCGCCCAGCCGCGGTGAGAAGCCGCCGAACTGGTGACCGGCATAGGCCTGGGCGACCGGCTCGGCGCCCTCGGGCAGCTCGTTGCCGGAGAACCAGTCGGTCGCTGTTGTTTCGTCAAAGCGTGAGAGATCAAAACCGAGGGTTTCGGCCAGAGGGCGATTGAAAGCCACAAGCGCCGGCTGTTCGACGGTCACCGGCGTGAAGGGCTCATAAAAATGGGTGGGCAGGCGCGCATAGCGCAGGGTAAAGGTCGGAAACATGGTGACTCCAGCGGCAGAGACCGCGTATTGATGAAATGATCCGTCCGGATCACCAAGGGTAGAACATCACGGACGACAGGGCCCGGCACTCCTGGGGAGGCCGGGCCCTTTGCAAGTCGATGGCGCGCTGCGATCAGTCGTTGGTCTTCATGGCGCTGACCATCTGATCGACGTTGAAGCGAAACAGGTCAGCGTAGGTCGCGGCCGGGCCATCGGGCTCGGAGAGCGCGCCCACGTAGAGCTCGCCGCCGGGTCGGGCGCCCACCGCATTGGCGATCTGTTCCACCAGGCGTGGATCACTGGAGTTTTCGAAGAAGTAGCTGCCGATGCGCTCCTCCTTCATCTGGGTGATGAGACGGGCCACGTCGCGTGCCGAGGCCTCGCTGTCGGTGGTCACCCCCAGCGGGGACAAGAAGGTCACCCCGTAGCGGTCGCCAAAGTAGCCGAAGGCGTCATGGGAGGTCAGTATCCGGCGCTTGCCCTCGGGCACCGCATCGATCTGCTCGCGCGCGTAGTCGTCCAGCGATTCGAGTTCCTGCTTGTAGGCATCCCCGTTGGCGCGGTATTCCTCGGCACCATCCGGGTCGGCCTTCGACAGCGCCGCCACGATACTGTCGACCCACACCTCGACGTTGGCCGGGCTGTTCCAGACGTGCGGGTCGACCCCGTCATGATGGTGACCGTCGTCATGACCGTGGTCGTGCGCCTCATCGTGCCCATGCTCCTCACCGTCGTGTCCATGGCCGTCATCGTCCTGATCATGGCCGTGGGCATTATCAGGGTCGCCGCCACCGTGACCATGGCCCTCATCGCCCATCCCGCGGGCATGAATGTTCTCGGAGACGACGACGGGGTCTGCCTTGAAGCCGGAGGTCGCGATCAGGCGGTCCATCCACCCCTCAAGACCGAGCCCGCTCATGAACACCACGTCAGCATCGCGTATCCGGCGCACATCATTCGGGGTCGGCTCATAGGCATGCGGGTCGCCGTTGGGGCCGATCAGGCTCGACACCTCGACGCGGTCACCGCCAACTTCACTGACCACATCGGCCAGGATGGTAAAGGAAGCGATCGCCTTGACCTCCGCGGCCTGCGCCACGGCGGCCGACAGCGGCGACAGTGCCAGCATGGCGGCGCCGGCCCACCAGACTCTGATGTTCATGCATGTTCCCCGTATGATGGTGAAAATCCCGGCCTAGCCGGCCAGATGCGGCCGTGACAGACGCTGACGCACAATGCCCAGCCGCCCGAACAGAAACGACAGCAGATAGATCCCGCTGGCCGAGAGCACGATGGTCGGCCCCGACGCCACGCCGGTATGAAAGGAGATGTTGAGCCCGACAATGCCGGCCAGAAAGGCCACCAGCATGGCGCTGAACATCATGCCCGGCAGGCTGACCGCCCAGAAGCGTGCCGCGACCGCCGGCAGCATCATCAGCCCCACCGCCATCAGCGTGCCCAGCGACTGAAAGCCCGCCACCAGATTGAGCACCACCAGCAGCAGAAAGAGCACGTGATAGAGATGCCCGCGCCCGCCGACGGCGCGCAGAAAACCGGGGTCGAAGCACTCCATGACCAGCGGTCGATAGATCAGCGCCAGCAGCACCAGCGTCAGCGACGAGATGCCGGCGATCAGATAGAGCGCCTCCTGATCGATGGCCAGAATCGTGCCGAACAGCACATGCAGCAGATCAACGCTCGAGCCCCGCAGCGACACGATCAGAACGCCGGCGGCCAGTGAGGTGAGATAGAAGCTGGCGAAACTGGCATCCTCGCGCACCGCCGTCGTGCGGCTCACCAGCCCCGACAGCAGCGCCACCGCCAGCCCCACGATCAGACCGCCGAGCCCCATCGCCGGCAGCGACAGCCCCGCCACCAGAAACCCGATCGCCGCGCCCGGCAGCACGGCGTGGCTCATGGCGTCACCGACCAGGCTCATGCGCCGCAGCATCAACAGCACGCCCACCGGGCCCGATCCCAGCCCCAGCGCCATGCAGGCCACCAGCGCCCGGCGCATGAAGCCGAACTCCACAAAGGGCGCCAGCGTGGCGTCATAGGCCATGGTCACAAGGCTCATGCCTGCTCCTCGTGCAGTGCACAGGTATGGGCATCCTCGCGCCAGGACTCCTCCATCATGTTGGCGCGGCGCAGGTTGTGGGGCTGCAGCACCGTCTCGGTAGCCCCCCAGGCGATCGCCTCGCGAGCCATCAGAAGCGTCTGCGGAAAGCACTGGCGCACCTGGGACATGTCGTGCAGCACGGCGATCACGGTGCGGCCGTGCTCGTGCCAGTGCCGGATCAGCGCCAGCAGATCGCGGGTGGTGCGCTCATCGATGGCGTTGAAGGGTTCATCCAGCAAAATGACCGGCGCATCCTGCAGCAGCAGGCGGGCAAACAGCACGCGCTGGAACTGCCCGGAGGAGAGCTCGCTGATACGGCGCTGCTCGAAGCCGGTCAGACCGACCTTGTCGAGGGCCTCCAGGGCGCGGGTGACATCCCTGCGTTTCATGCCACCGAACACGCCCAGCCGGTGCCAGTCGCCCATGGCCACGGTATCAAACACGCTCAGGGGGAAACTGCGATCGACCTCGGCGGCCTGGGGCAGATAGCCGTAGCGGCTGGCCGCCATGCCGGCACGGTCGATGCGCCCTTCCGAGGCCGCCATGGTGCCGGTCAGCGCCTTGATCAGGGTGGACTTGCCGGCGCCGTTGGGGCCGATAATGGCCGTCAGGCTGCCGGCCTCGAAGCTGCCGGTCACATGATGCACGGCCGGATGGCGCTGGTAGGTCACCGTCAGGTTGTCCAGGTGAATGGGCGCGCCTGTGGTCTCCGGACAGCTCATGGGACAGCCACCGCCCAGCGCACCATGATCCACAGGCCGGCCAGCCCCGCGGCGGCCAGCAGCAGTCGCCAGCCGACCGAGGACGCCAGCACGGAGCGTTGGCAGCGGTTCATGACATGATCATCGCGCGAGCGCACCGCATTGGGCGAATCAGCCCCGGAAGAGACGTTATGAGAGCATTGACGAGACACGATGTGATTCCATGACGACACGGTGCCGAGCGAACCGCCGCTCGGCACCCGGGATGTTATAAAGTATCATTGCATGCCACACACGGCAGTGCAATCGCTCTGCGCCGCGGGGCGGTGACCGCTCGGCACCGCCGTCGCAATTCGGGCAGGCCCTTTTCCCATCGGGTCGTCGGCCGACAAAAGCGCCGCCGTGACGGCAGCGCCGCGCGATCACACGTGACATCAATCCTCGATATGCGCCAGCAGCCGCTGCCCGCGCCGTGAGCGTCGGGTGCGCCGCAGGCCGGCCGAGGCCATCTTCCAGCCCACGATGCGGGCCACGCCCACGACCGTGCCGCTGGCCGCGCCCCACACAATGGCCTGACGCCACTGGATGTCGTCACGATCGGGGTTGACCGGTGGCTCGAAGGCGCCGTGGCGAAAGCCCTTTTTCAGGGTCTGACGCATGGCGATTCCGGTCACCGCGGCCGTGGCGGTGCCGACGATGGTCCAGAGGGTATGAGGTTTCATGGCAGTATCCCGTTGAGTGGTCAGTGACAGCCCTTCAAGCCTGGCCGATCCCGCGGGTTGCCACCAGCGCCATGGACAGCCCCGGCATTGTCCCGCACCATCCGGACATTCCCTTGCTGACCCACAGGACCTCTCATGACCGACCAGCCCCCCGTGATCTTCGAGCCCGAACAGACACCGGCCACCGCCGTGGTCATCATCCTCCACGGTCTGGGCGCCAGCGCCCACGATTTCGACCCGCTGGTGCCGGCCCTGTCGCTGCCCGACGATCTCGCGGTGCGCTTTATCTCCCCTCACGCCCCCACGCTGCCGGTCACCGTCAACAACGGCATGACCATGCCGGCCTGGTACGACATTACCAGCATGGCGCTGGAGCGCGAGATCGATGAAGCCCAGCTCAAGGATTCGGCAAAACGCGTACAGCGCCTGATCGACGAGCAGATCGCCAGCGGCATCGACAGCCGCCGCATCGTGCTGGCCGGCTTCTCCCAGGGCGGCGCGGTCGCCTATGAAGCGGCCCTGACCTACCCCGAACCGCTGGCCGGCGTGCTGGCCATGTCGACCTACTTCGCCACATCCGAAAGCATCGACACCGACCCGGCCAATCGCGACACGCCCATCGAGATCCATCACGGCACCCAGGACCCGGTCGTCGACGAAACACTCGGCCGGCGCGCCGCCGAGCGCCTCACCGACATGGGCTACGCGGTGGAATACCGCACCTGGCCGATGGCGCATACCATCAGCGCCGACCAGGTCCCGGCGATTCGTGAGTGGCTGGTCAAGCGGCTGGGCCAATAAGCGCCGCCGCCACGCGCGCATGAGCGTCTTCAGCCCGCCGACACCAAAGTCTGGGCAAGGGTCGTCATGCCGGGCATCAGGGAACTCATTCCCGCCATGCCGCGGCGATTAAACACGGCAATGGCGAGGCTGAGTGCCTTTTACAGCACGGACATGAGATCACGCCGGCGTCATCCTTGAGACATCGCTTCCATTGTCTCTCAAGGTGTCGACATGTCCTTTGCCCAGTCCTCGATCATCGAACCCGTCAGCGGCCGTCCGGCAGATGCCTGCGTTATCTTTTTGCACGGCCAGGGCGGCAGCGGTTATGACTTCGAACCGCTGTTCCATGCCCTGAGCCTGCCCGCCAGCAGCGCGGTGCGCTTCGTGCTGCCCGGTGCGCCGATGCGCCAGCTCGAATGCCGTCAGGGCGAACGGGCCAGCGCCTGGTATGACGCCGCCCCCGGCGAGATCGCCGGCAGCCACGCCCAGCAGCAGATGATTGACGCCGTGCGCCAGGTCGAGATGCGTATCGACAGCGCGCTGGCCGATGGCATCGATGCCAGCCGCATCATTCTGGGCGGCTTCGGCCAGGGGGCGGACATCGCCGCCCACGCCGCGCTGGGCTATCGCAAGGGACTGGGCGGGCTGATGATGCTCTCCACGGCCCTGAACACGATGCCCTCGACCACCCACGACGCCAACCGTCACCTCCTGATCACCATGCATCACGGGCGCCAGGACCCCATCGTGGGCGAGGCCTCGGCCCGTCAGCGCGCCGGTGAATTCACCCGCATGGGCTACAGCGTCGACTACCATGCCCACGCCATGGGCAACGAGTTCTGCGCCGATGAGCTGTCGCAGCTGCGCGCCTGGCTGGTCACGCGCTTGATTCGTACCCGCCTGGTCGCCTGATCGGCCCCGGCGCCTGAACCACCGCGCCGCCTCTCGGGGCGGCGCGGTCGTGTCCGGGGTTACGGCGTCTGCCGGCCGGCGGCGATCTGCATGAACCGGTCACCGTGCCGGGGCGGACGGGTGATCAGACTCGCACCGATATACAACAGCGCCGCGAGTGGCAGCCCCCACAGCCCCGACGGCAGCCCCAGCGGTTTGATGCCGGTGACAAAGCTGGCCAGTACCAGCGCGCCGGCGCCCACAATGCTGACCAGCGCCCCGGCAGCCGTCCCCCGGCGCCAGAAAAAGGCGCCCACGATGGCCGGCACGGCCACCACCAGCCCGCTGGAGGAGGCCACCGACAATATCGCGATCAGATCCAGACGCAGCTCGGCAAAGCCCAGCGCCATCAGCGCAATCAGCGGCATCACCCACTTGCCCAGTCGGAGCTGGGCCTGCTCACCATGCTCGCCCGTGGCAGGGGCACGGATGTCGCGGGCGATCATCGACGCCAGCGTCAGCATGATGGAATCGATCGTCGATACCGCCGCGGCCAGAATGCCCACCATCACGATCACCCCCAGCACCGGCGGCACATGGCGGGAGGCCAGCAGCGTCGGCGTGGCCAGATCGGCACTTTCAAGGTCCGGAAAGGCGACCAGCGCCGAAAAGCCCCACAGCACCGAGACCAGGGTGTAGACCAGGCCGAAGGCCAGAAACCCCAGCAGCATGCGGCGCATGGCGGAGAGATCCCTCGGCATGAACAGACGCTGGCTGACCTGCGGATTGGAGAGGCTGAAAAAGAACCAGGGCAGGGTCAGGCCCAGAAAGTTGATCAGGCTGAACGTACCGCCGCCCGGCACCACCAGCGACTGCGGATGCTCCCGGGCCAGGCGGTCAAAGAGCACGCCGAATCCGCCCAGTTCATGGACCACCAGCAGCGCCACCAGCGTCGAGGCCACGATCATGAACAGCGCCTGCAGCGAATCGGTCCAGGCCACCGAGCGCATGCCGGCCATCCGCGAAAAGACAATGGCAAGCAGGGTGGCCACCACCACGCCGGTGGTAAACGACACCGCCCCATCGCTCATGCCGGAGAGCAGATAGCCCACGCCGGCCAGCTGCACCGAGGCATAGGGGATCAGAAACAGGCAGCTGGTCAGCGCCACCGCCATGCTTACGCCGCGGCTCTCGTAGCGATGCCCCAGCATCTCCGCCGGCGTGACAAAGCCGAAGTGGCGCCCCACGGCCCAGAAGCGCGGCCCGAAGATCGCCACCAGCGACACGCCGGCAAAATAGAGAATCTCGAAGCCCAGCGCCCCGACGCCGCCAGCGTAGGTCAGCCCGGCCAGCCCCACCATCATGAAGGCCGAGTAGGTGGTGGCGCTGTAGCTCAGTGCCGAGACCATGCCACCCATCCGGCGACCGCCCAGAAAGTAGTCGGCCATGCCGGTGCCCTGCCCCCGTCGTGAACGCCAGGCCACGATCAGTGACACCACCAGATAAAACCCCACCGCACTCCAGATCAGCGACTCACTCATGCCGATCTCCCTGCCCCTGCCGGTCTGCCGGCGCCCGGAAATGCCGCGTGGCAAGGGCGTTGATCACGATGACCACAACGCCCGTGACGCTCCAGAGCAGAAAGCTGCCGTACCAGGCATGCACTGTCGAGAGCAGCGTAAAGGGCACCACCACGGCGATCATGATCACCAGTGACATGATGCCGACCCAGCGTGACGTGGCCATCTCGTCTCCTCGCGTTCGATTATGAGGCGCCAGCATAGCGCGACGCCCTTATGTTCGAAATAAGCAAAAGTGGTAGAAACACAAAAAAACCGGCCCGGGGGCCGGTCATGACTTGTTGCCCGATCAGCGCAGCTGGCTGTCCTTGCTGCCGCGGCGGTTGACGCCCGAGGTCCGGCTGGCCTGACGGTCCTCTTCGGCCTGACAGTTCACGCACAGGCGAACGCCGGGAATCAGCTCGCGCCGGCGCTCGGGAATGGGCGCCTCGCACGCCTCGCAGAACTCGAGACTCTCGCCGTGATGGGCCAGACGGCTGCGCGCCCGCGCCACCCCCTCCTCCACGGTATCGTCGATCTGATCCTGTACCGCACCATCTCGTGTCCAGCCACCGGCCATGATGCTCCCTCCTGATGCTGAAAAACCGGGCATTGAAGACTTGCCGCGCCTGCACTAATGAAGTGCCCGGGCCCTGCGCGACTCATGATGATCAGCATAGCCCGGTTTCGCTTCGTTCGGCAGCCCTGCGAAAGTTCCCCCTGAGACGCCGTCAGCCGCGCTCGGCCAGCTGGTCGCGGCGCGCTTCACCCTGGCGCTCCAGCATCCAGCCGGGGTATTCCGCAGGCAGGGCACTGACGGTATCCAGCCGTGCCAGCTCCTCCTGCGTCAGCTGAATCTCGATGGCACCGAGATTGTCCTCCAGCTGCTCGAGACGCTTCGCCCCGACGATCACGCTGGTTACCGCCGGCTGATGCAGCAGCCAGGCCAGCGCAATCCGCGCCACCGACACCCCGCGCTTTTCGGCCATCGGCGCCATCGCCTCGATACAGTCAAAGGCGCGCGAGCGCTCGACCGGCGGAAAGTCGAAACTGGCACGGCGCCCCTCGCCGCCGCTGTCGTCGCGACGGTACTTGCCGCTGAGCAGACCACCGGCCAGCGGGCTCCAGACCATCAGACCGAGGCGTTCGCTCTCGAGCATGGGAATAAGCTCCCGCTCCAGATCGCGCCCGGCCAGGGTGTAGTAGGCCTGCAACGACTCAAAGCGGTGCCAGCCGTTTTGTTTCGCGATACCCTGCGCCTTCATGATCTGCCAGGCGGCCCAGTTGGAGACGCCGATATAGCGCACGTGACCGTGTTCCACCAGCGTATGCAGGGCACGCACCGTCTCCTCGATCGGCGTGGCCGGGTCAAAGCCGTGGATCTGATAGAGATCGATATGATCAAGCTGCAGCCGCTTCAGGCTCGCCTTGACCCCTTCCATGATGTGAAAACGCGAGGCGCCGCGATTGTTGACCGCCGCGCCACCGGTCGTCTGATCATCGCCGGTCGGGCCGAACACCTTGGTGGCGACCACCACGTCGTCGCGATTGACGCCCAGATTCTTCAGCGCCTGACCGGTCATCACTTCGGACTGGCCCTGCGAATAGACATCGGCGGTATCAATGAAGTTGATGCCCGCCTCCAGCGCCCGGCCCACCAGCCGATCGGCATCCGACTGCTGCAGATCCCCGATCCGGCTCCAGAGATCGCCCTGGCCGCCGAAGGTCATGGTGCCGAGACAGAGCTGTGAAACAAAAAGACCGGTATCGCCCAGTTTGCGGTAACGCATGCTGTTCTCTCCCATAAAGGCGTGTCGTGTGACTGCCCTGACAGTGTGGCCACCCCTGTCCCGTCGTGCTGGCACGATAGGCCGCCATACTTGCCCATTCCTGCCTCGCGCTGGTCTGCCCTCATTCACAGCGCTACTCTTCCAGCTCGCCCTGTCGTCTCGTGACCGCCGCCATGACCCTTTCTTCCAGCATGACAACTTCCGTCCCAACGTCTGACAGCGCCATGGCCGCCATGCGCGGCGAGCTGATCGAGTTGCTTGATCGTCTGAGCAACGGCCGTGATGGCAAGCACGCCACGGCCATCACCGGGTTGACCATCAACCGCATGAGCACCCCCAGCCACCGCAGCACGTCATCCAGGCGCCGGCCTTCAGCGTCATCGCTCAGGGCCACAAGCAGCTGTCGCTGGGCGAGGCCCGTCACACCTATGACCCGATGCACTACATGGTGTCGGCCGTCAATCTGCCGGTGATGGCCTGTGTGGACGGTGCCAGTCCGGAACGACCCTATCTGGGGCTGCGGCTTGATCTGGACATCGCCCTGCTCGAACGCCTGGTGCATGAAATGCCGGCGCCCTCGATGGACACGGACGATCCCGGACACGGTCTGCATGTCGAACGACTGGGCGCCCCGCTGCTGGACGCCGTACTGCGGCTGCTGCGACTGCTGGACACGCCCGACGACATCGCCATTCTGGCCCCCATGGTGCAGCGCGAGATGCTCTATCGGTTGCTGAGTGGCGCCCGGAGCGCGGCGCTGAGCCGCATTGTCCTGAGCGACAGTCACGCCGGTCGCGTACGCGCCGCTGCGGCGTTGCTGCGTGAGCGGTTTAACCAGACGGTGAGCATGACGACGCTGGCCCGCGAGGTGCACATGAGTGTATCCACCCTGCACCACCACTTCCGCGCCGTGACCGCCATGAGCCCGCTGCAGTTTCAAAAACGCGTGCGGCTTGAGGAGGCGCGTCGGCTCCTGCTGAGCGGCAGGCTGGACATCACCGCCATTGCCGGGCAGGTGGGCTACGAAAGTCCGTCCCAGTTCAGTCGTGAGTACCGCCGCCTGTTCGGGGGCTCACCGCGCGCCGACCGCCGCCGCTGGCTGGAACAGGGACCGGGTACGGGCGCCGTTAGTCGCTAGCCGGGGCGGCGCTGTCGAGCCAGGCCTGCGCCAGCCAGTCACCGGCCTGCTGAAGCTCTGATATCGGACTGCCCGCATAGCCCAGCACCAGTCCGGGTTCGGGTCGAGGCCCGATGGAATAACCCGACAGCGGCGAGAGTGGAATGTCACGGGCGCGCCCCGCCTCGACCAGCGTCTGCTCCTGACTGACACTCTCCAGCCCGGCCAGCAGATGCATGCCGGCGTGGCCCTCGGAGAGGGTCAGCCCTTCGGATGTTGCCGGATAAAGCGCCTCGCGCAGCGCCGTCTGCCGGGATCGATACGCCCGTCGCATGCGCGCCACGTGGCGGGAAAAATGCCCCTGCTCGATGAACTCGGCCAGCGCGGACTGCACCACATACTGACCCTCCCGATGGAGTCTGGCATTGGCGCGCTGAAAGGGCTCGAGCCAGTGCCGGTGGCAGCACCAGATAGCCCAGCCGCAGCCCCGGATAGAGCACCTTGCTGAAGGTGCCCACGTAAATGACCGGCGCCTGCGCCACCAGCCCCTGCAGCGAGGCCAGCGGCGGCGAGCTGTAGCGAAACTCGCTGTCGTAATCGTCTTCGATGATCCAGACACCCCGAGCCCGGGCCGTTTCCAGCAGCGCCAGCCGCCGAGCCAGGCTCAGCGTCACCCCGAGGGGATACTGATGGGAAGGGGTGACGTAGATCAGTGTCGGCGCCGGGCCGTTGGGCGCACGCTGCACGTCGATGCCGTCGGTATCGACCGGCACCGGTACCAGCGACAGACCCGCTGCGGTCAGCGCCACCTGCGCGCCGGCGTAGCCCGGCTCCTCGACCCAGGCGCGGTCACCGGGGTCGGCCAAAAGTCGCGCGATCAGCTCGAAGCCCTGCTGCGCGCCCTGGGTGATCAGGATCTGATCCGGGGTGCAGCGCACCGAGCGCGACAGGCGAAGATAATCACACAGCGCTTCCTTCAGTGCCGTCACCCCGCCGCCGCCCTGATAGGCCAGCCACGCCTCGGGCGCGCGCTGCTGATGTCGGCGCAGCAGGCGCTGCCACTGCTCGCGCGGAAAGAGATCCAGCGCTGGAATGCCGGGCGCGAAGGCCCGGTGGCCGCCGCCTGAAGAGGCGCAGGCCGCCAGCAACTCATCACCGCGACGGGAAAGGGTCGCACGGCGCGGCGAGACGGGCGCCTGCTGCATCGTCTCGGCCAGCGCCAGCCGGGCCACGAACAGCCCCGCCCCGGGCCGGGCCACGACAAATCCTTCCGCCGCCAGCCGGTCCAGTGCGGCCAGCGCCGTATTGCGGCCGATCTCCAGCTCACGCGCCAGCTGCCGGGACGACGGCAGCGCCTCTCCCGCGGCGAGTTCACCGGACTCGATCCAGCCACGCAGGGCGCCATACAGCACCTGACTCAGCCCCTGCGCCCGATGCCGTGACAAATGGATCGCCAGTGCCTCGATGACCCATGCCGTGCGCGTGCGTCGGCTCAAACCGGTCCCCCTGATTTTCCTGAAACTGGTGCTTATGGAAGAACCAGTATGCGGTCACGATATCAGTCCGTCACCCTGATCCGGAGTTCCCATGTCCGCCGTTCGACCCGCCATACTCAATGATCTCGACGCCCTGACCGTGCTGCTGGACGGCTATCGCCGGTTCTATCAGCAGGCCAGTAACGAAGCGGCCTGTCGTACCTTTCTGCGCGCGCGCCTTGAGCGCGGTGACTCATTCCTGCTGGTCCACGATACCGGGCGCGGCCCGGACGGCGTCGTGCAGCTCTATCCGGTGTTCTCCACCGTCAGCCTCTCTGCGCGCTGGCTGCTCAACGATCTGTTTGTCATGCCCGGGGCGCGCCGGCGGGGTGTCGGTCGAGCGTTGCTGCAGGCCGCTGCCGACCTGGCCCGCGAGCGGGGTGTCACCTCATTGATGCTGCGCACCGGAACCCACAACCACGCCGCCAAGGCGCTGTATGCCTCGCTGGGCTGGCAGACAAGCGACGATTTCGACACTTATATGCACTCTCTGTCGGAGGCACGTTCATGACATTACCTCCTGAACCTTCTTTTGCTCCGGTGGGCAACCCGATCGAGGACTGGCAGCCGCCACCCGTGCCCGGCCATGAGACGCTT
Source organism: Kushneria sp. AK178 (assembly GCF_053903105.1). Classification (NCBI taxonomy): domain Bacteria; kingdom Pseudomonadati; phylum Pseudomonadota; class Gammaproteobacteria; order Oceanospirillales; family Halomonadaceae; genus Kushneria; species Kushneria sp. AK178. Next base: position 3,224,793 of record NZ_CP096381.1, read on the forward strand.
GAGGGACGCTACTGTCGGGTGGCGCCGCTGGATGTGGCGATCCACGGCGGGGCACTGTTCAACGCCTGGCAGGCGGATGACGCCTCACGCTGGGTTTATCTCGGCGGACGACCCTTCGACGATCGAAAGGACTGTCTCGAATGGCTGTCGCATCAGGCGGCGTCACGCGATCCAGCCTTCATGGCGCTGATCGATCGATACAGCGATCAGGCACTGGGCGTGGCGGCCTGGCTCAACATTGCCTCCGAGCACGGCACGATCGAACTGCGCCATCTGAGCTTCTCCACAAAGATGGCACGCACCCGGGTGGCCACCGAGGCGCTGCATCTGCTGATCGATCACGCCCTTGCGCTGGGCTATCGCCGCGTGGAATGGAAGTGTGACGCGCTCAATGCACCGTCACGTCGTGCCGCCGCACGGCTGGGCTTTCGTTTTGAAGGCCTTTTTCGACAGCACCGGATCGTACAGGGGCGCAATCGCGACACGGCCTGGTATGCGCTGCTGGATCATGAATGGCCGGCCGTTGCCTACGCCCACAGGCAGTGGCTGTTGCCGGGCAACTTCGATAACACGGGCCGGCAGCGCATCGCGCTGTCGACGCTGACCGCCCACGCCCTGCAGGAGACATGAGCCATGTATCTGCCCCGCCACTTTCAAATGGACGACCTCAAGGCGCAGCACGCATTCATGCGGCACCACCCTTTTGCCACCCTGGTGACCGTGACGGCGGGAGACCCGCAGGCCGATCCGCTGCCGCTGCTGCTGCACGCCGAAGAAGGCAGGCAGGGCGTATTGCGTGGTCATGTCGCCCGCGCCAACCCGCTGTGTCAGCAGTCTCCCGGCCGCGCCCTGGCACTGTTCCATGGGCCGGACAGCTACATCACACCGAACTGGTACCCCGCCAAACGGGAACATGGGCAGGTCGTTCCCACCTGGCATTATCTGACCGTCCAGGCGCGCGGCGCACTGCGCTTGATCGAGGATACCGGCTGGCTGCGGGCGCATGTCGCCGAGCTGACGAGTCGCTTCGAGCGCGACAGGCGCATCCCCTGGTCGATCGACGACGCGCCAGGGGCGTACATCGATGACATGTGCCGCGCGATCGTGGGCGTCAAGCTTGATATCGAGCACCTGGCCGGCAAGCACAAGGCAGCGCAGCACAAGGATGCGGCGACACAGCGGGCGGTATTCGAAGGGCTGAGGGCCGATGGATGGCGCAATAAAGAAGCGGGCTGGCTGAGCGGCACCCGGAGCCCCGGTAATGTGCCGGAATGACAACCGGCAAAAGGACGATCATTGCCAATACCGACACGTCATCACCGACACGGATCACTCGGCCGGCAGCTGCCCTGTTCTCCTCTTTAAAGGGATCAACGGGTCTTGAACCAGGTGTACATATTGGAGATCGCTGGCGACGTAAAAAGCAGTCGGGTCTTTTTCGGCAACTGCACCTGACAGCTTTTTAAATAGGGCTGCACTTCCCGTTTCATTGCCTTCAAGGGGGCGATGGAATGAACATACCCATAGGTCAGGTTGACACATATCTTGTAAAACAACATGGTCTGCGCTGCCAGCAGCACCAGCATTTTTCTTTTAACAGAATCTGCTTCCTGATTCGCTGCCTGCAAATAAAACCTTATATGCTCGGAAACATGGCGCGTGTCAGTGCTATCGATGTTCGTGCTGATACTTTGCAAATTAAGGCGATAATGAACCAGCGCCTTGTCCGTGGCATTAATTCGGCTGGCACGTAATACGACAAAGGGCGTGACCATCAGATCTTCATATCGCTTGCCTTCCGGAAAGGTTAACCCGTCAAAAAGAGCGGTTCGAAAAATGCGACTCCAGAGATACCATTTGGAATGAACAAAAATGGCTCTTAAATGCGACTCCTGTAATTCACCCTGATAATTACCCAGCGCATTATAAGTAACCGGACGACTCCCGGGGCTGCCCTGACTATCGGTCTGAAATAAAAAGGCGTTAAACTCGATCAGGTCAAATTCTCCTTCACCGACCATCTGTTTAACGACTCGATAATATTGTTCCGACCAGAAGTCATCACCATCAAGAAAGGTGACCCAGGGGGTCGACACCATCCTGAGAGCGCGATTGCGTGCAGCACTCACTCCCCTGTTGTCCTGGCTGACGACGTCAACCTGGTGTTTAACGTCGGGGTAATCATTCAGGCAGGTTTCGATACACTCGAGCGTGTTATCGGTAGAACCATCGTTGATAATCAGTACTTTAACGCCGTGATCAACCTGGGAAAGCACCGAGGAAAGCGTCTGCTCGATCCATTCGGCCACGTTCCAGACAGGCACGATGACCGTAAGCCATTGTTCTTTCTGCGCTTGAGCCATGCCCTCTCTCCAGCCTTGTCATTAACGCTATTGTTAAATCGAGGCTAATTTAGGCTGGCCCACTGTTTTATGCAGAACCGCTCACTCTCTGTACTGTTCTCACAAACAGCACATTGTTTCGTTATTTAAAACCATTTCAATAACCAGAGCATCAGCCAGACATAATTCTCAAGAAACAAGGCAAATCAGCGGGAATCGATACATTTTATTACAACCCAAAACGCTGGACTATTAATACCGTATTAATTAACACCGACCAGACCCAGAAGCGCAAATATTGTGCAATGATAGACCTACAGACACCGTCATTTCTCCATCAACACAGCCATAAAATTAATATCTTCAATGGCCTGCAAGATATTGACTCTTTTGTCCAATCCTCGAGATGTGACCGCGCTGGTTCACATCCTTCTGTCTTCGGCGACCCGCAAGGCAGCCGCCGATCATGGCGGCTTGATAGCATCAACGATCTTGATTCCATCCGATGGCAGGCTCTCCCTTGCTGCAAGTGCATCAGCAGCTTGAACCCGCCGGGCGGCCAGTCATTGACAATGCGGTCGAGCGGTAGTCCGGGTGCCTGAACGGGCCTTCGCTGATGTCCGAATCGGTGGGCGACAGGTCATTGCCGACATCACCGCCCGGCCGCAGACTTCTGGTGTCTGTCTGCGGGAGGCCTGCGATGCCCCACACCCTCGATCTGTTGATCTATCCGGACTGTCAGCTGCTGGACGCCAGCGGCCCCTGGCAGGTCTTTGCCACGGCCAACGAGCTGGCCGACAGGCCGCTCTATCAGCTGCGTCTGCTGGCCGAATCGGCAGGCCCTGTCACGACCAATGGCGGCATGACCCTGCAGGCCACGCATGCGCTGGCCATCACCCCGCCCGGCGATACCCTGCTGGTGGCGGGCGGCTCGGGCGTGCAGGCGCTGACAGCAGCGACCATTGACACCATTGCACAGCGCGCCACGACGACGCCCCGCGTGGGCTCGATCTGCTCCGGCGCCTTTGCCCTGGCCCGGGCCGGACTGCTCGACGGTCGCCGTGCGACCACCCACTGGCGTCATGCCGAGGTACTGGCACATCAGTTTCCGGACGTGCATGTCGAGGCGGATGCTCTCTATCTGGAGAGTGACGGTATCTACACCAGCGCCGGCGTGACGGCAGGCATTGATCTGGCGCTCTCGCTGCTGACCCTCGATCAGGGCGCGGCCCTGGCGGGCGAGGTGGCCCGGGAACTGGTGATGTTTCTGCACCGTCCGGGCAACCAGGCGCAGTTCAGCGAAGGGTTGAAGGCCCAGGTGAACAGTACCCAAAGGCTGCGCCATCTGGTGGATCGCATCACGGCCGAGCCGCTCGCCGACTGGCCCCTCGAGACGATGGCCGATGTCATGGCGGTGACACCACGCCATCTGACGCGGCTGTTTCATCGGGAACTGGCGATGACGCCGGGGACCTTTTTGACCCGATTGAGGCTGGAAGCCGCCCGGCGCCTGCTGCTGGAGAGTGATGCCTCGCCGGCCCGGATCGCCGGGCACTGCCGGCTTGGCGGTGGTGAGCAGCTGCGGCGCCTGTTTCAGCGCCATTTCGGCCTGCCCCCATCCCTTTATCGACTCCGTTTCGGCTCGGGAGAACCTGCATGATGCAACGCTTCCGATCGGCGCCGCTGCCGGCAACCGTGTGGTGGCTGGCCCTGTGCCAGGCGCTGCTGGTCAGCGGCAACATCATGCTGATCACCATCAATCCGCTGATCGGCGCAAGTCTGTCGCCTGCCGACACCTGGATCACCCTGCCGGTGGCTGCCCAGATGCTGGGCACGACCTGTGCGACCCTGCCGGCCGGCTGGCTGACGGCACACTTCGGGCGACGGCGCACCTTCATCACGGCCAATCTGACGGGACTGGCCGGTATCGGTCTGGCGGCGCTGTCGCTGGCGGGAGAAAGCTTTGCCGGTTTCAATCTCGGCGCCTTCGGTATCGGGGCCAGCATCGGCGCCGGCATGCTTTATCGTTTCGCCGCGGTCGATGCCGCACCTGACCAGCGCGACCGGGCGCTTTCGATGGTGATGGCCGGCGGCGTGCTGGCGGCGCTGTTCGGCCCCTGGCTGGCCGGCGCCTCCCGCGATCTGTTCGCCACGCCCTTTCTGGGGACGCTGCTGGGGCTGGCCGGCCTGTATCTGACCGCCCTGATCATTGTCGCCAGCCTGACGCTGACCGACCCGGCCCCCCGCGGGAGTAACGTCACGCCGGTGGCACTGACCACGCTGCTGCGACGGCCGCAGCTTGCCGCCGCCATTCTCGCTGCCGCTCTGGGCTATACGATCATGAATCTCGCCATGACGGCCACACCGCTGGCCATGAGCCACCATGGCCACAGCTTCGAGGCCACCGGCACGGTGATCAGCGCGCATGTGCTGGCGATGTTTGCGCCCTCTTTTGTTACCGGCCATCTGATCCGACGCTTCGGTCACGTTCGCATGATTGTGACCGGCGCGGCGCTGCTGGCGCTGAGTGTACTCTGCGCGCTGCTGACACCGGCACTTTACGCCTTTGGTGCGGGACTGGTGCTGCTGGGGCTGAGCTGGAACTTCACCTTTGTGCCCGCCAGCGCCTGGCTGACCACGGCACACCGACCCGAGGAGGCACCCCGGGTGCAGGCGCTGAATGACTGCGCGGTGTTCACGCTCGTCACGCTTTCGGCGCTGCTGGCCGGGCCACTCAATGCCTGGCTGGGCTGGCAGTCGCTCAACCTCTGGCTGCTGGTGCCCGTGATACTGATGGCATTTGGTGTACCGGGTTTGAATCGACGGGCATATGCCATGGAACCGGAAAACACACCCGCCTCGTCCTGAGGCAGGCACCTTGATTCAGCTCGATCAATTTACGGCGCGGTATCGTCCTGAGTGCGCTGATCGGGGATCTCCCCGGTGCTGCGCTCGGTCTGTGGGGTGTGGTCGTCGTTCATGCTGCCCTTGCCCGCCTCCTGCGAAGGACTTTGTGCCTTGCCTGCGCCGGCAGGTGATTCATGAGAGGCTTCAAGCTGTTGCCGGCGCTCACGCTGCATGCTGCCGCTCTGATCCTCCATGCCGCTGGCGCCGCCCGGGCGGGACAGACCGCTACCGTTCTGATCGGGCGCCTCCATTGATCGGGAAGGCAGGGTCGTCGCGCTGTCATCTTCAGGCGGTGCGGTTGCCAGGGCCAGCATGGGGACCAGGGTCAGGGTCAGCCCCCACAGGGCCATTCGTGATATTTTCATGACTGTGTTCTCCGAGGCGTCATGCCAGCTCTGAGTATAGAGGGTGGCCTGCGCCGTCACCGCCCTTGAGGACTGCTGCCCTGATCGTGTGTGAGACAAGCCTGCTATCGGCGACGACGATTGGCGCGGTGGCATCTAGACTGACATCATCCAGGTGCCATCAAGCTGGCGACCCTGCTCACAGGATTTTAAAACCCGTTCGTTCGAGACCCCGACCCATGACCATGCATGACGACCACCCCGCCCCCGCTCGCTCCGGCCTGCGCCCCGTTTACTGGCAGTGTCTGGCGCTTTTGTGCCTGTGTATGGCTCTGTCCGGCTGTGGCATCAACAACATCCCGACGCTGGATGAGAAGGTGAAATCCGCCTGGTCCCAGGTCGAGAACCAGTACCAGCGCCGCGCCGATCTGGTGCCCAACCTGGTCGAGACGGTGAAGGGCTATGCCAACCAGGAGCAGGAGACGCTGACGGCGGTGATCGAGGCGCGCTCGAAGGCCACCTCGATTCAGGTCGATGAAAACACACTCAACGACCCCGAGCAGTTTCAGCGTTTCCAGCAGGCACAGGGCGAGCTGAGCGGGGCGCTGAGTCGTCTGATGGCGGTCTCGGAGCGCTATCCCGATCTCAAGTCGAATCAGAACTTCCTGGCGCTGCAGTCCCAGCTGGAAGGTACCGAGAACCGGATTGCGGTGGCCCGGCGCGACTTCATTCAGGCGGTCGAGGCCTACAACACCGAGATTCGTACCTTCCCGGGCAGCATCTGGCACAAGCTGATGTATAGCGACCTGCCGCTGCGCGAAAACTTCGAGGCCACTGCCGACAACGCCGACCAGGCGCCGCAGGTGAACTTCTAATGCCACAGGTGATGTCTTGATGCCATTGACACGATCGCTCGCCGCCGGCCTTTTGCTGCTGCTGTGTACCGCAGCCGCCCAGGCCGCCCCCGACTTTCCCGAGCTGACCGGGCGCGTGGTGGACAACGCCGAGCTGCTCGATGCGTCCACCGAGACGCAGCTCGCCGAGACGCTGGCCGCTCATGAAGAGGCCACCAGTGAACAGGTGGTGGTCGTCACCCTGCCCGATCTGGGCGGCGAAACCATCGAGCAGTACGGCTACCAGCTGGGCCGCGAATGGGGCATCGGCCAGGAGGGCGAAGACAACGGAGCGCTTCTGATCGTGGCCCTCGATGAGCGCCAGGTGCGCATCGAGGTCGGCTACGGCCTCGAGGGGCGCCTGACCGATGCCCGGTCCTCACAAATCATCAACCAGATCATGACGCCCGCCTTCAGCGACGGCGACTTCGCCCGCGGCATCGTCGAAGGTAGCCAGGCCATGATCCAGGTGCTCGGCGGCGACCCGATGGCACAGAGCGAGCAGCGCAGCGAGCGCGCCTCGGGTGACTCCCGCGAACTGGGCGGTGCCGGTATCTGGCTGTCGATCATGATGTTCATCGTTTTGATGATCGTGCGCGGCGGCGGCCGAGGCGGCGGCGGCCTGCTGGGCGGTATGCTGCTGGGCGGCATGCTGGGCGGCGGCGGCCGCTCGGGTGGCGGTCTCGGCGGCGGCGGCTTCAGCGGTGGCGGCGGCGGCTTCGGCGGCGGCGGTGCCTCCGGCGACTGGTAACACTCGCCCCTCAACAAGGATAACGCGGTATGTCATTACTGAAAGAGAGTGAACAGCGTGAAGTGGGCGAGGCGATCGCCCGCGTCGAGCGCGACACCGATGCCGAGATCGTCACGGTGCTGGCCCCGCGGGCGGACGACTACGCCTACATTCCGCTGCTGTGGGCCGGGCTGGTGGCCCTGATCGTGCCCGGGGCGCTGGCCGTCATCGCCGGCTGGTTCGATGCCGCTGCCTGGATCGGCACCTGGACGCTTTTGCTCACGCAGTGGGTCCTTTTTGCAGTGCTGGCGGTGGTCTTTCGCCTGCCGGGCGTCATCACGCGCCTGATTCCGCGTCACGTGCGCTACTGGCGCGCCGGCAACCTCGCCCGGCGGCAGTTTCTCGAGCAGAACCTGCACCGCACCGAGGCCGGCACCGGCGTACTGATCTTCGTATCGGAAGCCGAGCACTATGTCGAGATTCTGGTCGACCAGGGCATCTCCAGCCGGCTGGACAACGCCGTGTGGGCCGATATTGTCGCCGATTTCACCCGAAAGGTACGCGAAGGACAGACCCAGCAGGGCTTTCTCGGCTGCGTCGAGGCGTGCGGCAAACTGCTGACCACCCATGTGCCCGCCACCCACGAGCGCAACGAACTGCCCAACCGCCTGATCGTGCTGGATCAAAGCGACATCGGTTAACGCGGTCGGTCATGTCGCGCCGACCGTCATGGCCGGCATCAGCAAGCCGCCCCTCAGGGGGTGGCTTTTTTTGTGTCACAACGCCTCTGATCCGGTGAAGCGCCCGCCACGCCAGGGCCAAACTGAAGGCCGTCCCGCTATCGACCCTTGTCGGGTTGTCGTCCGTCCCGCCCCGGGGTAGCGTCTCGCCGTGAACAAGACGCATTCTCAATAAATGGCATAACAACGGGATCACGGAAACCCCATGCGCTATCAACATTCTGTCGCCGTGCCGCTGACGATCACCGTGTCGGCCACCCTGCTGCTGGCGCCGCTGACCGCCGCGGCCGAAGCGCCGTCGTCTGCTGCATCCACGACGGTCACGACCACCACGACCACGGCAGGCTCGTCCAGCGACGCCATCGAATCGCAGGAGGAGATGGTGGTGGTCGGCTCACGCACGCCGGCCTCACCGGATCAGATTCCCGGCGCCGTCTGGCTCATCGATCGCGAGCAGATCGAAAGCCGGGCCCAGGCCGGGGAGGATCTCAAGACCATGCTGGGCAAGCTGATCCCGGGGCTCGATTTCGCGCCGGAAGGGCGCACCGAGTATGGCCAGAACCTGCGCGGGCGCAGCCCTCAGATCCTGATCGACGGCGTGTCGATGACCAGCTCCCGGGGGCTGTCACGCCAGTTCGACTCGATCAACCCGTTCAATATCGAGCGCGTCGAGGTGCTCTCCGGCGCCAACAGCCTCTACGGCGGCAACGCCACCGGCGGCACCATCAATATCGTGACCAAAACGCCCGAGGCGGGCGGGCCGCATTTTGAAACGCGACTGGGCGCCACGTCCGGATTCAACAACCATCGTGATTTCGATCGAAGCGTGGCCCAGTCGGTCTCGGGTGGCAGCGAGCGTGTCCGCGGTCGGCTGAGCGTGGCCTATGAAGAGAACGGGCGCTTTTACGATGGCAACAACCAGGAAATCTTTCCCGACCTGGCCCAGACCGATCTGCAGGACAACCGTGCCATCGATCTAATGGGTCGGGTAGATATCGACCTGGCCGAGGCGCAGAGCCTGTCACTGCTGGCCCAGCACTACGACTCGGGCTTTGAAGGCGATCGCGGCGTCTTCTTTCCCGAACTGGCCGAGGGCAGCCTGGACAACGCCGCCATCCGCGGCAATTACAGCGCCGACCGCGACCCGGGCACCGAACGCCAGCTCTACAATGCCAACTACCATCATGGCGATCTGCTGGGACAGGACTTCTATTTTCAGGCGTATTATCGCGAAGAAGACAGCACCTTCTCACCCTTCCCCTACTACGTGGATGACAACACCGCCGTCGAGTTTCGCGCCTCCGAACAGCGCACCGATCTGGGCGGCGCCCGGGCCCTGTTCGTGGCGGCACTGCGCGATGATCTCGAGCTGACCTACGGCATCGACTACTACCACGAGCGCTTCAACTCCGATCAGGCATTTTTTGACCGCGACACCGCCGATGCCACCGGCGGTCTGCGTCTGGCAACCGACCGCACCGGCCCGCGCTATCCGGACTATTCGGTCGACGGCGTCGCCGGCTACGCCCAGCTCGAATGGCAGGCCACCGACCGGCTGAAGGTGCAGGGCGGCGTGCGCCAGGAACACGCTGATGTGGATGTGGATGCTTTCGCCGTAGGCGATGACATCAACGATGGCGGTAGCAACAGCTACAGCAACACCCTCTATAACCTGGGCGTGGTGCAGGAGTACGACAGCGGCCACCGCTTCTGGTCGAACTACAGCCAGGGCTTCGAGCTGCCCAACGTCGGTTCGGTGTATAACAACGCGCAGTTCGATATCGGCGACAACGCCGTTGAAGGCATCAAGACCGATCAGGTCGAGCTGGGCTGGGGCTATCGCAGCCGCACCTGGAACAGTCAGGTCGCGCTCTATTACGCCTGGTCGGACCGGGCGCTGGAAAACGACAACCAGCTGGGCACCAGCATCATTGATGACAAACGCCGCGACTACGGCCTCGAGGCGGCCACGTCGCGCTACATCGGAGATCACTGGGAAGTGGGTGGCACCGCGCATCTGACCCGCTCCGAGCAGCTCGGCGAGAACGGCGACTGGCACCGGCGCGATGCGCGCTACGCCTCGCTGTCCAGCGCGACGGCCTTTGTGGAGTGGGCCGACGATGATCGCTCGCTGCGCCTGCAGGGCAATCACGCCTTTGATCTGTCCGACGATGCCAGTGATCTGGGTGCGGCCGGCGACAACGAGATCGACGGGTTCACGACGTTTGATCTGATCGCCCGCCAGCGTACCGACGGTTACGGCACCTTCACGGCCGGCATCGACAACCTGCTGGACAAGCGCTACGCCACCGTCTGGGGTCAGCGCGCGGCGATCTTCTACGCTCCCGCCTATGGTCCCGAGGAGCTCTACGAGTTTCAGGGTCGCGGACGTACCTTCTCGCTGGGCTGGAACATGGACTGGTAGTGCAGCGCCCGGGGCAGTGGCTCACGCCGGGCCACTGCCACCGATCAGATTGACGCCCTTGTAGATCAGATACCCCGCCACCGCGAGGACCAGCAGTACCAGCATGGTCCGCTCATGGCGTTTCCAGAGCCTGAGAGCCCTGTCACCGAAGAAGTGCACCAGCAGCGCCAGGCCGAAATAGCGTCCTCCGCGAGCCAGCACGGCGGCGAGGATGAACAGCAGGAAGGAATAGCCGGTGCTGCCGGCTACCAGCATGGCAATCTGGAAGGGTATCGGGATCACGCCGATGGAGAGCACGGCCAGAAAGCCGTTGTCGCTGAAGCGCTGATCGAAATCATTGAACGCCTGCTGACCGCCGAACAGGGCAATCAACTCATCGCCGAAATGCCCCATCGCCCAGACGCCCAGCCCATAGCCGATGGTCGCCGCCAGCAGATTGCCTGCCAGCGCCACCAGGGCCAGCTGCCAGCGACGCTCGGGGCGCAGCACCATCCAGGGGATCAGTACGGTTTCGATCGGAATCGGCACGATCAGGGTTTCCAGCATCGAGGCCACAAACAGCAGCCAGATGGCACTTGGATGATCCATCATGTCGGCAAGCCGATTACCGAGACGCTGTTTTTGATGCTGCAGGCTGCCAGCCATGGGGATCCCTTCGTTCATTGCACGGGCCCGTCTACCGGACTGCCCTGATATCTGACAGCCAAGCCTGGCACAAGGACCGCCTGTCTGGCCTGCGGTCTTCAGCCGGAATCAATACCCGCGATCAAAAAACGCCCCTGCCGCAGGGCAGGGGCGTCATGGTTACCGGCATTGACCCCGATCCACCCGGGGCCGAGAGCGGCGGATTACTGTGCGGTGGTGTTGCTGCCACCGCTACCGGATGTCCCCGTGCCGCTGTTGCCGGCGGTGTTGGAACCGGTACGGTTATCGATGCCCTGTTTGGCCTTCTCGCCGGCCTTTTGGGTCATGCTGCCGGAATTGGACGTATGCCTGTCAACTTCCTGGCCGGCCTTCTCGCCTGCTTTCTGTTCCATTTTACCGGTCATGCTGCCGGACTGACCGCTGGTGCCATGATCGCCACCCTGCTGGCCTGTCTGGCTGGCGTCGCCAACCCCCTGCTGAGAGGACGTGCTGGTACTGTTGCTGACCTGTCCGGTGGAGCCGGCCTGCTCGCCGGCCAGTGCCGGGGTCGTGGCCAGGGCCAGAACGAAGGGTGCTATCCATGTCGCTTTCATGTTGCCTCCTGCAATGAATGACTACCCCTTCATGGTAGAAAGGTTTGCCCATAAACCAAGCCCTGACCATAAATTCTTTGGTATCAGATATTTAAATAACATGGATCAGCTTTTGAATGTGGCCGCCTCGCGCGCTGCTCATGCACCCGTCAGGGTGCGCTGTTATACTCGCCGTGGTCGGATCGCTGGCCCATGCGCGTTCCTCCGCCATCGTCGTACGGGGGCCGGGCGCTTCGCAGGCAGGACACATCGTCGGGCGAGTGGGTGCGAAGACAGACACTGAACTGCCCTTGCACGACCGCTGCGTACCGCGCCAGCTTCATGCCACCGTCATGTACACCATGCAATCGCAGTGACAAGAGAGGTTTATATCAGGATGTCCAATACGCCGAAAATCATCTACACCCTCACCGACGAAGCACCTGCGCTGGCCACCCATTCGCTGCTCCCCATCGTTGATGCCTTTACCGATTCGGCCGGTATCATCGTCGAAACCCGCGATATCTCGCTGGCCGGGCGCATCCTGGCGCAGTTCCCCGACTACCTGAAGGATGATCAGAAGCTGAATGATCATCTGGCCGAGCTGGGCGATCTGGCCAAAACGCCGGAAGCCAACATCATCAAGCTGCCCAACATCAGCGCCTCCGTGCCGCAGCTCAAGGCCGCGATCAAGGAACTTCAGGATCAGGGCTACGCCATCCCCGACTATCCCGAATCGCCTGAAAGCGATGAACAAAAGGACGTTCGCGCCCGCTTTGATCGCGTCAAGGGCAGTGCGGTCAACCCGGTCCTGCGCGAGGGCAACTCCGATCGCCGTGCACCGAAGTCGGTCAAGAACTACGCAAAGAAGTATCCGCACCGCATGGGGGCGTGGTCGTCCGACTCGAAGTCCCATGTCTCGCACATGAGCGAGGGCGACTTCTACGGCAGTGAACAATCCGCCGTGGTCGACAAGGCCGGCAACCTGACCATCGAGCTGGTCCAGAAGGACGGCAACACGACCGTGCTCAAGGAGAAAGTGGCGGTCACCGAGGGTGAAGTGGTCGATGGCGCCAGCATGAGCGCCCGCCGCCTGCGCCGCTTCATCGCCAGCGAAATCAAGGACGCCAGAAAGCAGGGCGTTTTGTTCTCGCTGCACCTGAAGGCCACCATGATGAAGGTCTCCGACCCGATCATGTTCGGCATCGTGGTCGACGAGTTCTATCGCGACGTGCTGGAAAAGCACGGCGAATTGCTCCAGCAGGCAGGCTTTAGCCCCAACAGCGGCGTGGGCGATCTCTATTCGGCGCTGTCGTCGCTGCCCACGGACAAGCAGGACGAGATCAAATCCGACATCGAGGCGCTCTACAAGGACCGCCCGTCGCTGGCGATGGTCGATTCCGGCAAGGGCATCACCAACCTGCACGTCCCCAGTGATGTCATCATCGACGCCTCCATGCCGGCCATGATCCGCGACTCCGGCAAGATGTGGGGCGCCGACGATGACCGTCACGACGCCAAGGCCGTGATTCCGGATCGCAGCTACGCCGGCATCTATCAGGCCACCATCGAGGACTGCCAGAAAAACGGCGCCTTCGACCCGACCACCATGGGCAGCGTGCCCAACGTCGGCCTGATGGCGCAGAAGGCCGAAGAGTACGGCTCTCACGACAAGACCTTCCAGATTCCGGCCGACGGCACCGTGCGCGTCACTGACGACAGCGGCAAGGTGCTGTTCGAGCACGAGGTCGAGCGTGAGGACATCTGGCGCATGTGCCAGACCAAGGACGCGCCGATTCAGGACTGGGTCAAGCTCGCCGTCACCCGCGCCCGCGACAGCCAGACCCCGGCCATCTTCTGGCTGGATGCCGAGCGCGCCCACGACGCGCAGATGATCAAAAAGGTTGAGCAGTACCTGAAGGATCACGACACCAGCGGTCTGGACATCCGGATCATGTCGCCGGTCGAGGCGATGAATTTTACGCTGGAGCGCACGCGCCGCGGCGAGGACACCATCTCGGTGACCGGGAACGTGCTGCGCGACTACCTCACCGATCTGTTCCCGATCATGGAGCTGGGCACCAGCGCCAAGATGCTTTCGATCGTGCCGCTGATGAACGGCGGCGGCCTGTTCGAGACCGGCGCCGGCGGCAGCGCGCCCAAGCACGTGCAGCAGCTCATCGAGGAGAACCACCTGCGCTGGGACTCGCTGGGTGAATTCCTGGCACTCGCCGCCTCGCTCGAGCACCTGGGCAAGACGTTTGATAACCAGCGCGCCATCGTACTGGCCAACGCACTGGATCGCGCCAACGGCGAGTTCCTCGACAGCGACAAGTCGCCCAAGCGCAAGACCGGCGAGCTGGACAACCGCGGCAGCCACTTCTATCTGGCGCTCTACTGGGCGAAGGCGCTCTCCGAGCAGAATGACGACGCCGAGCTCCAAAAGCTCTTCGGCGAGCTCTACGAGACGCTCAGCAGCAACGAGCAGGCGATCGTCGATGAGCTCAACGGCGTGCAGGGCAAGCCCGTCGAGATCAAGGGCTACTATCACCCGGACATCGAACTGGCCGGCCAGGCCATGCGTCCGAGCAGCATCCTCAACGACGCGCTCGCCACGCTCTCCAAAAAGAGCTGATACGTTGATGGATGGCTGTCAGCCATGACAGAGCCTCATGAAACCGGCGCCCCAGGGCGCCGGTTTTTTATGCGGTTTAGAAAGCGCCTAGCGGCTCAGATCCACATCGACCGAGCCGCCCTCCTTCACCCGCACCTGCTTGAGAATGAACGGGCTGCGCCCGCGACCCTCGGGCAGCGCCACGGTGCCGGCGACATAGAAGGTGCCGGCCGGAATGCCGGTGGCGGTGAAGTAGCCGTTGCCGTCGGTGGTGACCATGTGGGTGTAGGCCTGCGCCCGCGGGTCGGCGGGCTCGACGCGCTGACCGGCCAGCGCCCTGTCGGCGGCTTCCGCCGAGTACTCGGTGGCCGGCGCAATCGAGACCTTCTCGTGATCGCCGTAGACGGTCTGCCCCGAGGTCAGCTGATAGGCCAGTCGCCCCTTGACGGTCGCCGTGCCGGTTTTCGGGAGTGCGGCGTAGGTCTCGGCCGGGAAGGGCACCTGACGCTTGACGGTCGTCTCGGCCGGCGCGCTGTCCACCGTGCCCTCGCTGGACATGCCGGGGAAGTTGTCCGCCACCTTCTGGATGCTTTCACAACCGACCAGCCCCATCATCAATACAGCACCTGCCACGACCTGCCACTGACGCATTGTCTGCTCCTCCGGAAATATACGGTTGCCAAGCTTAATGATTTCCCAGCCGCACGCCATGCCTTTTCAGCCGGCTCCAGCGTTGCGGCACGAGCATACTATCCCACCAGAGCCCCGCCGACGTCCGGCAGTCCATTGGGTAACCTGTAGTACCCTCCGGGTAAGCGTGATACCACGAGAGCCGCTTGCGGTAACCGCCATTTATCGTCATCACCAGGAGTTTTCGTCATGAAATCACTGTGGCTGGCCCTGCTGGCGCTGAGCGCCCCTGCCCTCGCCGCGGCCGACAACCGTATCGATACCGTCCGACCCGATGCCCCCGAACTGGCTGACTACGGTCAGTACGCGGTCGGCGTACGAACCCTGACACTGACGCACCGTCAGCAGCTTGACCTGACCGGGGATGAGGATAATGCCACCGACCCGGCCCCGATACCGCGCACCGATCGCCGCCTGCCGGTCGAAATCTGGTATCCCGCAGCGGCCGATGCCAGCGGCTCTCATGAGCTTGAAGTTCTTGTCCGCGATGGCAAAACGACCGCCACGCTGACAGGCCGGGGTATCCGGGACGCCGAGCCGCTACGCACCGATAACGCCTTTCCGCTGGTGATCGTGTCACACGGCTATCCGAGCAATCGCTTTCTGATGTCGCCCGTGACCGAGAAACTTGCTTCCAGAGGCTATGTGGTTGCCGCCATCGACCACACCGACACGACCTACAGCACGCTGACCTCCTTCCCCTCGGCGCTGGTACATCGCTCCCGTGATCAACTGTTCACCCTGGATCAGCTCATGGCGATGGCGCAGCAGCCCGACACCTTCCTGCATCATCTGGTCAAACCCGATAGCGCCGCGATCATCGGTTACTCGATGGGCGGCTACGGGGCGATAATCTCGGCCGGTGGCGGACTGACCGAGGCGGCCATGAATACCGGGGATGACACCTTCTCGGCGCCGCCCGGCACGCTCGCGCCGTACCGCAGCGGCAGCGAAGCCCTTGCACAGCAGTTCGATCCACGACTGAAGGCCACGGTGGCCATTGCGCCCTGGGGCTATCGCGACGGCTTTTTCGACGATGCCACGCTCGAAGGTGTCCGCGTACCGACGCTCTATATCGCCGGCTCCCGCGACGATGTGGTGGGCTACGACGATGGCGTACGAGCGACCTGGCAGGCCAGCACCTCGGTCGATCGTGCCCTGCTGACCTTTATCAATGCCAATCACAATGTCGGCGTGGTCATGCCGCCGCCCGAGGAGGCGTATCGCGACGATCCCGACGCGGGCTTTAATCTGGCCATGCATTATCTGGACTTTGTCTGGGACAACGTGCGGATGAACAATGTCTCGAGCCACTTCATTACCGCCTGGCTGGACCGATACCTCAAGGACGACGAGCGTGCCATGCCCTATCTTGATCTGGTCCCCGATGCCCATGACGGCGTCCGGCGCCGTCACGAGGATGGTACCCTGAAGGCCGGCGATACCTGGTGGACAGGCTTCCCCGAACGCAGCGCCCAGGGGCTGCGCTTCGAACGCCTCGACGCCGGTCAGTAAATACAACAGGAGAGGTGTCGCCAGCCGTTCGTGCGCTGCCGGCGGCACGATCCCCTGTCATGAGACCAACACTTTCTGTCCGGCCCTGCCGACAGACCTTCCACTCTGCGCTGGAGACACCGTGCCACTTCGCGACACCGCCCTGGTCCTGGGCATCATTCTGGTCTGGGCCTTCAACACGATCATGATCAAGCTGGGCCTGGAGGAGATGCCGCCACTTCTGATCACGACCCTGCGCTTTATGCTGGTGGCCCTTCTGATCGTGCCCTTTACCCGCATTACCCGCGTGCAGCTGCCCTGGCTGATGGCGCTGGCGGGCACCTTCGGGCTGATGCACTTCGGCTTTTTGTTCATCGGGCTCAACTATACCGAGGTGGGTACCGGAGCACTGCTGGTCCAGCTGGGCACGCCCTTTGCCACCCTTCTGGCGGCGATCTTTCTCAAGGAGCGTCTGACGCTCAACCGCACGGTGGGGCTGTTGCTGTCACTGGCGGGTGTGGTGGTACTGGCCGGCGGACCGACCCTGCCGGGGCCGCTGGCGCTGACCCTGCTGCTGTTGAGCGCGCTGGGCTGGGCGATTACCAACCTCATCGTCAAGGTGGCGCCAAAGATCGCGCCGCTGACCATGGCGGGCTGGCTGTCGCTGTTTGCCATCCCGCTGGTCGGCATCGGCTCGCTGCTGTTCGAGCAGCAGCAGTGGCAGGCGATGGCCACGGCCGGCTGGCGCGGCTGGGGGGCGGTGATCTACAGCGCGGTGATGTCCTCGATTCTGGCGTACGGCGCCTGGTATACGCTGCTGCGCAAGCACTCGGTGGCGCGGCTGGTGCCCTGGTCGCTGCTGACCCCGGTCTTTGCCGTCATGCTGGGGATCGTGATCCTCGGCGACAGCATGGCCCTGAGCAAGCTCGTGGGCGGGGCGCTGGTGGTCGGCGGGATCGCGATCATCAATCTGCGCTGGCGCAAGCGGGCGGCGGTCAGCGCCGGCGCGGCCGGTGGTGAACCGACCCGGGCATCGCAACAGGAGTAGTCAGCCCCCGGGGGCGGTCACCGACGCCCGCTCGATCAGCGTCGGCATAAAGGCGCTCGCGGGGGTCGGCGTGCGCCCCTCGATCAGCGCCAGAAGCCGCTGTGCCGCGGCCTCGGCCATCTCTTCCAGCGGCGCATGAACGGTCGTGAGCGCCGGCGTTACATGGCGCGAGCAGGCTTCATCGTCGTAGCCGATCAGCGAGACGGTCTGCGGCATCAAGCATCCCCGGGCACGCAGCGCCGCCATGGCGCCCAGTGCCATGTCATCATTGCCGGCCACTACCGCGGTCATGGGTACCCGGCGCGCCAGCAGGGTCGCCATGCCCTGCTCGCCGCTGCCCTCGGTGAAATCGCCCTCGACAATGGCGCGATCATCCACCTCGATGCCCTGCTCGCTCAGGGCCCGTCGATAGCCGGCCAGTCGTCCGGCCGCGTCCTGCAGGCGCAGCGGCCCGGTCAGGCAGGCAATGCGCCGATGCCCCTGGTCCAGCAGGTGGCGCGTGGCCAGATAGCCGCCGTACTCGTTGTCCAGATGGATACAGTGGTCGGCGATCTGTGGCACCTGCCGATTGAACACCACCAGCGGTGTGGTGGCCGCCAGCCCGGCAAGCGTTTCATTGGAGAGCGCATTGGCGTGCACGATCAGCCCATCGCAGCGCCGTCCCAGCAGAAAGTCCACGGCCTCCTGTTCACGACCGGCCTCACCGCCGCCACTGGCGACCAGCAGGGAGACATTGGCACGCCGCAGCGCCGCTTCCAGGGTCATCATGACCCGTCCCATGAAGGGCCCGGCCAGATGCGAAATGACAAGCCCCACACCATTCAGCCGGTTGGAGGCCAGCGAGCGCGCAAAGGCGTTGGGCGCGTAGCCCAGGGCTTCGATGGCGGCTTCGACGCGACTTCTTGTTTCAGCATTGACCCGCACTTCCCCCTTCATGACGCGGGACACGGTGGCGGGAGAGACGCCGGCGCGGGCGGCGACCTCACGAATGGTGGGCATGACGGCTTCCTCTTGATGATCCCGCCACTTGACCAGATGCCGCGCGTCACGACAAGCCCGCCTCGCTCGCGCCTTGCCCCCTTTCATTATCGAGTAGTGCTCATACAGCATTTGCTGCCAAGGTCGCATAGTTCATCCCGACCTGAAAGACCACCATGAAACCGGTTTCATGAACACTAACGGACGAGGACAGGTCGATGCTGGGAGTGCCGGAGAAGCTGAGCTATGGACTGGGCGACTTTGCCAGCGCCTTCACCTGGGCCTCGCTGTCGCTGTATCTGATGTACTTCTACACCGACGTGTTCGGCATCAGCCCGGCACTGGTCGGCACGCTGTTTCTGGTCACCCGACTGTGGGACGCCGTCACCGACCCGGCCGTGGGGCTGCTGGCCGATCGCACCCGTACCCGCTTCGGTCGCCTGCGTCCCTATCTGCTCTTTTTCTCGTTGCCGCTCGGGGTGATACTGGCGCTGACCTTCACCACACCGGCGCTCGGCGAGACCGGCCGCATCATCTACGCCTTCGTGACCTACATCGCGCTGATGGGGCTTTATACCCTGGTCAACATTCCCTACTCGGCGCTGCCGGTGTCGATGACCACCGACAATGACGAGCGCCGCCAGCTGACCAACTACCGCATGCTGCTCTCCTATATCGCCTTTGTGCTGATCAGCTACGCCACGCTGCCGCTGGTGGAATGGCTGGGCGGCGGTGACGAGCAGCGCGGCTTTTCGCTGACCTATGCCCTTTATGGCGCCATCACCTTTGTCGTCTTTCTGGTCACCTTCCGGGGCGTGCGCGAGCGCTATGTAGAGGGCGACAGCGCCAGCAACCCGTTGAAAAGCTTCACGCACATCGCCCGGGCGCGCCCGTTCTGGATCATGTTCGCGACCAGCATTCTGATCTTCACCCTGATGCTGATGCCGGATTCGTCGGCCATCTATTTCTTCAAGTACTACGTCGGCGAGGAGTCCTCGGTGTCGCTGTTTCTGGCCATGGGCTACGCCAGCATGGTGGTGGGGGTCATCTTCAATCAGCTGTTCATGCGCCGCTTCTGCAAGCGCCGCGTCATGATCGGCGCCAATCTGGCCTACGGCGTCGCGCTGGCGAGCTTTTTCGTGGCCGCCGACATGGGCATGCCCTTCTATTTTGCCGCCTTCATGGCCGCCAAGTTCATCAACGGCATCATCGCGCCCACCATGTGGGCCATGGTGGGCGATATCGCCGACTACGTGGAATACAAAAGCGGCCGCCGCGCCACCGGCACCACCACCAGCGCCGTCACCTTCAGCCAGAAGTTCGGCATGAGCATTGGCGGGCTGCTGACCGGCGTGCTCTTCAGCACCTACGGCTATACCCCCAATACCGAGCAGAGCGAGACCGTGCTGGTGCTGATCAAGTCCATGATGAGCGTCCTGCCGGCCGTGGGCGCTGTGGGGGTCGCCATCCTGATGCTGATCTACCCGCTGGGTGATCGCCGCATGGCCGACATTCGCACCGCCAAGCCCACGGCGGCCTGACCCCGTTTCCCGACCATTCGACCGACAAGGAGCCAGACACATGCGCAACCTGACAACACTGATCGAACAGATGACGCTGGAGGAGAAGGCCGGCCTGTGCTCGGGCGACAGCTTCTGGCGCACCAAGGGCGTCGAGCGGCTGGGCATCCCCGCGATCAACCTCTCCGACGGCCCGCACGGGCTGCGCGCCCAGGGCGAGGAGGAGGACCACCTGGGCGCCAACGAGAGCAAACCGGCCACCTGCTTTCCGACCGCGGCCGGGCTTGCCAGCTCCTGGAGCGTGGACCTGCTCGAACGGCTCGGTGCCGCACTGGGTGAAGAGGCCCAGGCCGAGGGCTTGCACGTGGTGCTGGGCCCGGGCGCCAACATCAAGCGCTCGCCGCTGTGCGGGCGCAACTTCGAATACTTCTCCGAAGACCCGCTGCTCTCCTCGCATCTGGCGGCCGCCCATATTCGCGGCACCCAGTCGCGCGGCGTGGGCAGCTCGCTCAAGCACTTCGCCGCCAACAACCAGGAGCACCGCCGCATGTCGGTGGATGCCCGCATCGATGAGCGCACCCTGCGCGAGATCTATCTGGCAAGCTTTGAGTATGCGGTAAAGGAAGCACAGCCCTGGACGGTGATGTGCGCCTACAACCGGGTCAACGGCGACTACTGCAGTGAACATCCCCGCCTGCTGACCGATATCCTGCGCCACGAGTGGGGCTTCGAGGGCTTTGTGGTCTCCGACTGGGCCGCGGTCAACGAGCGCGTGCCGGGGCTGGCCGCCGGCATGGAGCTCGAGATGCCGGCCTCCGGCGGCGAGCGCGACGCGCAGATTGTGGCCGCGGTGCGCGAGGGTCATCTCGATGAGGCGGTGCTGGATCAGGCCGTGGCGCGGCTGCTGAATATCTTCTTCAAGGCGGTGGATGCCCGCCTGGAAGACGCCGGGTTCGACGCCGAGGCCCACCATCAGCTGGCCCGGCACATTGCCCGCGACAGCATGGTGCTGCTGCAAAACGATGGCACCCTGCCGCTGGCCAGCGAGCGTCGCGTGGCGGTGATCGGCGAGTTTGCCGAGCGCCCGCGCTATCAGGGCGGCGGCAGCTCGCACGTCAACGCCACGCGCGTCGAACCGCTGCTCGAGGCGCTCGAGAGCCGGGGCGCGAGCTTTGACTATCGCAAGGGCTTCGAGATCGACCGCGACGCCCCCGATGCCGGGCTCGAACAGGACGCCGTGGCCGGTGCGCGCAGCGCCGAGGTCGCCGTGCTCTGCCTGGGCCTGCCCGACCGCCACGAGTCGGAAGGCTATGACCGCATCCACCTGGACCTGCCGGCCAACCAGCTCGCCCTGATCGAGGCGGTCACCGCCGCCCAGCCCAACACCGTGGTGGTGCTGGCCAACGGCGCGCCGATCATCATGCCCTGGGCCGGGCAGGTCAGCGCCATTCTGGAGGGCTATCTGGGCGGGCAGGCGGTCGGCGCCGCGGTGGCCGATCTGCTCTACGGCGAGGTCTCGCCGAGCGGCAAGCTGGCCGAAACCTTCCCGCAGCGGCTGGAGGACAACCCGGTCCATCTCAACTTCCCCGGCGAAGGCGATGTGGTGCGCTACGACGAGGGCATCTTCGTGGGCTATCGCTACCACGACACCCAGGACGTCGCGCCACTTTTCCCCTTTGGTCACGGGCTGAGCTACACCCGCTTCGACTACGCCAACCTGACGCTCTCCGCCGACACCTTCAGCGGCGATGACCAGCTCACGGTGAGTCTCGATATCACCAACAGCGGCGAGCGTGAGGCCAGCGAGATCGTCCAGCTCTACCTGAGCGACCAGACGCAGACCGTGCCGGTGGCGGCGCAGGCGCTGCGCGGCTTCGATCGGGTGACGCTGGCCCCGGGAGAAACTGCGCGGGTCGAGATGACACTGTCGCGTCGGGATTTCTGCTGGTACGACGCCGAGCGCGCCGACTGGCGGCTGCCCACCGGCACCTTCGAGCTTCGTGTCGGTGCCTCCTCGCGGGATATCCGTCTGAGCCGGTGCCTCGAGGTGCATGGTGACGAGACGCCGCTGCCGGCGATCGGCCGCAATACCCTGCTGGGCGATCTGCAGGATCATGACGGCGCCGCCCGGGTACTGCGGGATCACCTTGCCGACATCGCCGATGAACTGCCCATGCTCAATAGCCTGATGGGCCAGGGCGGCGGTAACGATCTGATGGATGCCATGGGCCGCTACCTGCCGCTGCGCGCTCTGATCTCGTTTTCGAGCTTCACCGAGGCGCGTCTCGAGCACCTGCTGAAGGATCTGAAGGCGCTGACGTTGCCCTCATGAACCGGCCCAATGGATTGGTTCCCGGGCATTAGTCCCGAAGGCTTGGGTTCTCCCTGCGATAACTGTATATTTAAACAGTATACAGGGAGGATTCCAGCATGTCGGGTGACCCCATTACCGGCCGCGGCGCCAGCAGTAATCTGCATCACCGCTTCGATCGCATCCGCATCGAAGCGATCGATGACGGCTGGTGGCAGGCAGATACGCCTGCCAGCCACGCCACCACGGTGCGCCCGGAGCAGAGCCGCACGGCGATTTCGCGCAACCAGTCGCCGGACATGCCCTTTTCCAGCTCGCTCAACCCCTACCGGGGCTGCGAGCATGGCTGTATCTACTGCTTTGCCCGCCCCTCGCACGCCTACTGGGATCTCTCCCCGGGCCTTGATTTCGAAACGCGCCTGATCGCGCGCACCAATCTGCCTGGGCTGCTGACCGAAGAGCTCGCCCGCCCGGGCTACGTCTGCGAACCCCTGACGCTGGGTGCCAATACCGACCCCTACCAGCCCATCGAGCGTCGGTATCAGCTCAGTCGTCAGCTGCTCGAGGTGCTGCTGCGCCACCACCATCCGCTCACCATTACCACTCGCAGCGCCCTGATCCTGCGCGATCTCGATCTGCTCGAGGCGCTTGCCCGGCAGCGACTGGTGCGGGTGTTTATCAGCTTCACCACGCTTGACGCTGATCTCAAGCGGATCATGGAGCCGCGGGCGGCCTCACCCGGGGCGCGGTTGAAGGTGATGCGTACCCTGCGTGCGGCGGGCGTGCCGGTCGGCATCATCACCGCGCCGATGATCCCCATGATCAACGACAGGGAACTGGAAAAACTGCTGCAGGCCGGCCGCGAGGCCGGCGCCACCAGCGCCGGCTATACCCTGCTGCGCCTGCCGCATGAGGTGCGTCCGCTGTTCGAGCAGTGGCTTCGCGAGCACTTTGCGGACCGGGCCGAACACGTCATGAGCCTGATTCGCCAGTCACGCGGCGGGCGCGACCACGACAGCCGCTTCGGCCATCGCCTGCGCGGCGAAGGCCCCTTTGCCGACCTGCTCGCCCAGCGCTTTCGCCTGACCATTCGCCGGCTCGGGCTCAATCGACGCCGCGAGGAAGAGCGTCTCGATATCACCCGATTTGCGCCGCCGCACCAGCAGATCGATCTGTTTTAACCACAACAATTCGAAAGGAGAAGACCCGACATGACCGCTGCCACCGCCCACGCCGACCTGCCGCTCGACATGCCAGCCCCGGCACTGCGCTATCACCGCTTTGGCTCACCGCTGGAGGTGCTGCACCTGGAGCCCCAGCCCGATGGGCCGCTGGCGCAGGAGCAGCTGCGCGTGCGCATGACCTGTGCGCCCATCAACCCGTCGGATCTGATCCCGATTGCCGGCGTCTATCGCCATCGGATCACACCGCCGCTGGTGGCCGGCCATGAAGGCGTCGGTGTGGTCACTCAGGCGCATGGGCCGTGGCGCGCCCTCGAGGGGCGGCGGGTGCTGCCGCTGCGCGGCCCCGGCACCTGGCAGCAGACGCTGGACTGCGACCCGCATCTGGTCGTGCCGGTGCCCGATGACATCCCCGATCACGTGGCGGCGCGGGCCTGGATCAATCCGATGACCGCCATGGCCATGCTGCAGCGCTGGCCGGTCGAGGGGTGCGATGTGCTCCTGACCGCGGCGGGGTCGAACTGCGCGCGACTGCTGGCGCAGTGGGCGCTGTGCTGTGGCGCGCGCTCGGTGACCGGCATCTGTCGCAGTACGCATCACTTTGAGGCGCTGAGCGCCATGGGTGTCCACGTGCTGGATCAGGACGATCACGCCGCCATCGATGCCGCGGCGGCGCGCGCCGAGCGAGCGTTTGATGCCACCGGCGGACGGCTGGCCGACCGACTGCTGACCCACATGCCCGAGAACGGCGTGTTCGTGACCTACGGGCTGCTGTCGGGCGTGCCGATCAGCCCACAGCACATGAGCGCGCGCGTGCGCCGCTTTCATCTGCGCGACCATATCAAGGGGCTGGATCGCGACGAGTGGCAGTCAAGCTTTGAAACGCTCTGGGCGCTGCTGCGTGACATCGACCTGCCGCCGGTGCAGTCCTTTCACCTCGCCGAGTGGCGTCAGGCGCTGCACTGGCACGACAGTCATCCGCACATCAAACCCATGCTCATGCTCTTTTGACCCCGCCCGCCGTCCTGTTGTGACAGGCCAGCATGAAAAAGGGCCGCCCTTGCCGGGCGGCCCTTTTGCGATCACACAGGCGACCGGGATGACTCAGTCACCGCTGATGGTCTCGACGCTGACCACTTCCGGCGGCTCGACCGGCGTCAGGCGGCGCACCTGATCCGACTGTATACGCTCACGGTACTCGACCGGCTCGATCGACTGCGGCTGACCGGTCTCCAGCGCCCGCTCGATGGCTTCGAGAATGCGAACGTCGCGCAGGCCTTCCGTGCCGTCGGCCTCGGGGGCGATGTCATTGAGAATGCAGTGGGAGAAGTAGTCGGTCTGGCCGCCGAACTGTTCCACCGGGCCGGGCGAATGGGCCGTGGTCTCGCCGTCAACGCTCAGCTCATGGTCGATCAACACCGTCGGGCCGAACGTGTAGCTCGGACGCGAGAACAGCGCGCCGCGCTCGCCCACGACCGACAGATGGTTGTGGCCGCTGGTGGCGTAGCTGACGAAAAACTGGGCCAGCCGCCCCTCGGCAAAGCGCAGACTGACGGTGACGCTGTCATCACAGGTATAGTCGCGCCCCGGCGTGTTGTCGCTCATGGCGCTGACCTCGATCGGCTCGGCCCCGAACAGATGACGCACCGCGTTGATCGGATAGGTGCCCATGTCGGGCACCGGCCCGGCCCAGTAGCCGTGCAGGGCGCGGTGGTTTTTCGGGTTGAGGTCCTGGGTGAGCTGAGAGGAAAACGTGCGCGGCGCGCCGATGGCGCCCTGGCGCATGTGCTGAATCATCTCCAGCGTGCCCGGCTCGTGGTGCAGACGATAGGCGATCATCAGCTTCGCGTTGCCTCGCTCGGCGGCCTCGATCATCGCCTCGCAGTCCGCAACGCTGGTCGCCATCGGCTTTTCCAGCAGTACGTGAATGCCCGCTTCCAGCGCCGGCACGGTGTCCTGACGATGGCGAAAGTTGGGCGTGGCCACATAGACGGCATCGATCTCGCCGGAATTCAAAAGCGTCTCGTAGTCGTCGTAGCCGTAGACCTTCAGGTTATAGCGCCTGCCCAGCGCCTCGGCCTTTTTGGGGTCGCCGGTCACCAGCGCGGTCATCTCCGAATTGTCGCTGGCCGCGATGCCCGGCATGAACGCGCCCTGTGAAATTTCACCGCCGCCGAGGACGGCGTAGCGCACCTTTCCCTGTGCCATGTGATGCTCCGATGGGTTCGTGGATAACAACGATACCCGAGAGCCTGGCGCAACCTTGCGGTGCTGTCAGGCAGGCCGGCGATATTCATCATGGGGGCCACCAGAGTCTCCTGGCAGGCAGTGTCAGCCGGTGCGACAGGCGTCGGCCTTCGGTCGGGTCAGATCATGAATCACCACCCGGTTGCGCCCGGCCGCCTTGGCGCGATAGAGCGCAGCGTCGGCGGCCTCGAAAAGCGCCGTGGTGTCACCGTCGGCCGCCTGCCCCAGCGCCACGCCGATACTGACGGTCACTACACCGGCCGTACTGCTGTGGCGATGCACCAACGCCAGACGCTGCACGTTGCCGCGCAGACGCTCGGCATAGAGTTCAAGCTCATCGCCTGGGATGCCGGCTGCAAACACGGCAAACTCCTCTCCGCCGAGGCGCCCGGCACGCCCCGGTGGCCGGGCGGCGTCGGCCAGCGCGCGCGCCACTCGTCGGAGGGCGTCATCACCGGCGCCGTGACCGTAATAATCGTTATAGGACTTGAAATGATCGATATCGATCATGGCGACCGCCACCGGGGCCTCCGGGCCGACCCGCTCGAGATCGCCGGTCAGTGCGGCATGAAACCCGCGTCGGTTGGCGATATCGGTCAGGGGGTCCAGCGCCGCCAGACGGCTGAGCATGTCGCGCTGCTCGGCCAGCTGGCGCTTGCGGGATGCCTCGCGCTCGAGGAGCAGGAAATGCCGGCGGCGCTCGTTTTCCAGCGTCCGGTTGGCAAACAGGGCCGGCCCGATGATCACGATGGCGATCATGAGATTGTGCAGCTGCAGTACCGGTAGCCGAAGAGGCCCGAGGGCGATCGCCACGGCCTGAACCACGACCACGATGACGGCCAGCACCACCACCACGGACAGGGGCAGCGCCATGCAGATCACCATCGCCATCAACACGGCATAGTTGGCGAACACGAACCCCAGCGCATTGACGGCATCGGAGCAGGCGATCAGCACCGCCAGAAGGACCACGGCGAGCAGATGAAAGCCGCAGGTCACGCTCTGCTGACACAGCAGCGAACGACGGGTCCGGCGCAGCCAGTAGAGTACGGCCAGCCCCACGGGGAGCATGAGACCAAAGCGAAAGGCCAGGGCCAGCCAGACCCGGTCGGGCGCGTTAAACCAGTCTCCTGCTGCAAAGGCCAGATAAAACCCCAGCCCGATGATCAGGGAGAGCAGGAGGGCACGACGACGCATCGGCTGCGTTGCCTCGGCAAACGCTCGTCTCTGCCCGGGCGGTATAATGACCCGCCCCAGCCATCCCTCCCCCTCCAGTGACTGATCCGCTTCGGTGACATCGTCGTGCATGGTGGATCCCCCGGTGCGACATCGGCGGGCAGTCATCGAATCATGCACCATTGCCGCAAAGGTAACGCCATGGCCCGGCTGAACGTCGTCGCATCGTTCGGGCTGCCGGCCGAACGTCTCGATGGGTCCGGGGTATTTATCGACCGGGCGCGGAGCCGCTTGAGAATTGATCGGCCCGGCGGTAGCGCGAGACGGTAGTGCCCGCCAAAAAAAGCCCCGCAGAGCGGGGCAAGGTTCACGAGACAATCGACATTAAAAGGTGTATTCGATACCGATGACGGCAACCGGGTAGACGTTGTACTTGTTCAACTCATCCTTGGCATCACTTTCGGCATCGGCAGCATAAGCACGAGCTTCGGCTGCAAAAGGAGAATTGGTAATCGGACCTTTGGCATTTACTGATACGGAGGGGTCGATCAAGAATGCGCCAGCTTCGGCATAGAATCCGAGGCCCTGCTTTGAGCTGTTGCGCCAGCCGAGCCCCAGATAGGGTTCGACGCCATCGGAAAGCTTGGCCTTGCCATCCAGATACCCGAAATCGCGAGGCACAGCAAAATCGTCTCCCTGAAAGTCTACTGAAGCACGACCGATGGCGTTGATTCGAATATCCGGCCGCACCGCACCGGCTGACAGGAAAAAGCCGCTGTTGACCCACGGATAAACATCCAGTTTCAGGCTATAAACGTTGATATCGACCTCGCCTTCGTAATCAACGTCATTAACGGATTGATCCAGATCATCATAGTTATAGCCGCTGTAACCCGCTGTCAGGGCAAAATGGTCATGAAAGCGCCAGCTGACGTTGGCGCCCAGCCCGGTCGTGCCGGCACTACCGGCGACCGACCAGCGATCGGCGGCCGTGGCAGCAGCGCTGGCGGTCAGCAGCAGGGTTCCCGTAATTACAGCGGTGGCGATACAACGCATGACGTGGCCTCTCGAGAATGATCAATGTTCCGGTGCGCCGATAATGTCGGCGTCATGTCATCATCGTGAGTCTACGCAAGGCGTTCGTGATCGATCGACAGAAAAGCGGTGGTTTGGGTCGGTATTTCTTGCCCCCGGCCCCTGCCGTCATTTCGAATCCGGCAGGCGCTGCGCTATTCTTGAGCCTTATTGAAGCGATCGGGAGTCAAACAATGTCATCACTGCGCGATCAGTTGAGCCGCAAGGTGTACTCCACCGAAGCCGGGGACATGCGCAAGCACGATGAGGGCGATGATCAAACGGCGCAGGATGAGGCACGCCTGGCAGCGCTGGATGGTGTAGTGCGCATCCGGCGCGAAACCGCCGGGCGCAAGGGCAAGGGCGTCACCACGCTGCACGGTATCCCGCTGGCGAGTGATGAGCTCAAGTCCCTGATGCAGGCGCTCAAGAAGCGCTGCGGCAGCGGCGGGTCGCTCAAGGAGGGCGTGATCGAAATCCAGGGCGATCACCGCGAGACGCTGCGCGCCGAGCTGGAAAGACGCGGCTATACCGTCAAGCTGGCGGGAGGCTGACCATGCAGCGTCGTTTTCGCGCGCTACCGGCCGTGGCGCCGCTGGTCATGATGACCCTGCTGAGTGGCTGTTCGCTGTTTTCAAGCGGCCCCGACTTCGCCACGCTCTCGGGCGAGGCGGTCAGCGACGAGCCGGCGCCGATCGCATCCGATGCCCGGCTGGAGATTCGACTGCTGGATGTCACCGAAGGGCGAACCACGCTCGCCCAGGTCGATCAGAATACCCACGGACGCTGGCCGGTGCCTTTCACGCTGCAGTATGACCGCCACCATATCGAGAAGGATCACCGCTACGCGCTCAGCGCTGCCCTGCGCGAAGGCGACAACACGCGCTTTCTGACCCTGGACCCCCTGCCGGTGCTGACCCATGACGCCCCCGCGCAGCAGGTGCGCGTGCCGCTGACGCCGGTCAGCCGCTAACCCCGGCGGCCCGGGCGTCTGACAGCCCGTCCAGCAGGGCGGTCAGGCTCTCGTCAATGGCGGTTTCAAGCTTGAGGGTATACAGCGCATCGGCCCGGGTGTGACCGCGGTTGATGCAGGCCACCGGGATGCCCTGTGCCGCGGCGTGACGGGCAAAACGAAAGCCTGAAAAGACCATCAATGAGGAGCCCACCACCAGCAGGGCGCGGCTGTCATCGAGCATCGACATGGCCCGCGCCAGCCGAGCGCGCGGCACGTTATCGCCGAAAAACACCACATCGGGCTTTAAAATGCCGTGACCGCAGCGCGGACAGTCCGGCAGCCGAAAACTCGAGAAATCCACGTCGTCGAGATAGGCGTCGCCATCGGGGGCGACCTCGGCGTCCATGCCCACCCAGTCGGGGTTGAGATCGGCCAGATGCTCGTGCAGCACGTGACGGCGCACCAGCAGGTTGCACTGCATGCAGCGCACCAGATCGGCGCGGCCGTGCAGATCCACCACGCGCTTGCTGCCCGCCTTCTGGTGCAGGCGATCAACATTCTGCGTGATAATACCCTCGACAAAGCCCTGCGCTTCCAGCGCGGCCAGCGTGTGATGGGCACGTCCGGGCGAGGCGCTCGACAGCAGTCGAAAGCCGACCAGGCTGCGTGCCCAGTAGCGCTGGCGGCCGGCATGACTTGTCATGTAGACCTGATGGGTCATGGGCGGCGGACGTTTCCACGCCCCCGTGTCATCCCGATAATCGGGAATGCCGCTGTCGGTGCTGACCCCGGCGCCGGTCAACACGCACAGGCGCGGATGGCATCGGACAAGATCGATCAGTGCCTGTTCACTGGCACCCGCTGCACGACTCATGGTCTCTCCTCATGACCTGCCGGCCGAACGACGGATTCGGGCCGCAAAATGGCTGCCGAGCATGGATGCCAACCCGACAGAACGCTAGACTACACCTCAATCTACCGGGATGACGTCATGCGCTGGCTGGAATATCTGCTTCCCCTGATCTTTCTGACCCCCCTGTTTGCCACGGCCGTGGTGGTCATCGGGCTGCGCCATCTGTTTCAGGACAAGCCCGGTTTCTCCCCGTCCGGCCATCGGCTCAGACAGTCCGGCAACCGCTTTCGTGAGCGTCTGGCCGAGGCGCGTGTCAGACTCTTTCTGGCCGGCGCGCTGGGGCCCATCATTGCGATCACGCCCTTGATCTACGGCATGGGCCGCATGCTGTTTTCGTCGTACCAGGACTGGCTCGAGTGGAGCATCTACGGCTTGATGACCACCATTCTGGCGCTGATTGTGGGCGCTTTCATGATGGCACTTTCCTACCGGATTTCGAATCTGCGTCTGCGTCTGGCCGGCGCCATGAACGTGGCCCACGACCTGCAGGGCCTTCTGCACACCCGACATCAGAGCGTGTACCTCTTTCATGATGTGCCCGCTGATGGCTTTACCATCGACCATGTGGTGGTGACCGAGCGGGGGATCTTTGCCCTGCTGGTCCGCACCCGTCAGCCCTTTCCGGCAATGGCCCGGGACAACACGCCCACCCTCAGGCTGGACGGCGAACGGCTCCACTTCCCCGACCGGGACGAGGCGCGACCGGTACGCGAGGCGCAGCGCGCCCGGCGCTGGCTGCACGAGTGGCTGAGCCGCGAGTGCAAACAGGTGGTGCCCGTCCATGGCACATTGATCCTGCCGGGCTGGCGCATCAAGCGGACCCGCAACCATGACGAGATCGGCGTACTGGGTGATAACGAGCTGCTGGATTATCTGCAGCACGGTGAGAGGGCGACACTGCCACAGCCGCTGCAGAATGATGTCCTCCGGGCGCTTTTGCGCCTGACCGATGACCATCAGACCCATCACGCGCTGTCCTCGGCGCCCTGACCGCGCAGGGTCCGGCCACCCTCGCCGGTGGGCGTCGATGGCCCCTGACCCGACAACCCCATCCATGAGAAACCACGACATGCCTGCCGGGCGGAGGCCGCGGGCGTGCTGCGTTCAACAAGGAGTGTTTCATGAGTGACCCCGCCGGTGAGAGCAGCGCTGCCCGCGCCCCCGCCAGCCGCGCTGCCATTGCCTGGTTTTTTGCCCTGTCGGGGCTTTCCTTTTCCAACTGGGCGGTGCGCATTCCCGATATTCGCGCCCTGCTGGAGCTCTCCCAGTCCCAGCTTGGCGCCCTGCTGCTGTGTCCGGTGATCGGATCGCTGTGTCTGACGCTGTTGTCGAACTATCTCAACACCCGCTTCGGCAGTCGGCGCATCACCCGCGTGGCGGCCTGCGCCATCGTGGTCGCGCTGGTACTGATCGGATTTGCCGTGTCACCGCTCACCCTGGGTCTGGCGCTGGCGGTCTTCGGCGCCGGCATGGGGCTTCTCAACATTGCCATGAACGACCAGGCCGCCACGCTCGAGCGGCGCTATCGACGCTCGATCATGTCTTCCTTTCACGGCCTGTTCAGTCTGGGCGGCATGGCGGGTTCGCTGATCGGCGGCGGCCTGGCCACGCTGGGTCTGACCCCGCAGTGGCACCTGCTGCTGGTCGCCGGTGCCTTGCTGCTGGGCATCCTGATCAGCCACCGTCATCTACTGGCCCCGCCGCCGCGCGCCGAACGCCCGGTCGGGGCGCTGTTCGTGCGCCCGAAGGGGCGGGTTTGGCTGCTGGGCATCATCGCCGCGGCGGTGGTCTTTATCGAGGGCTCAATGGCGGACTGGTCGGCGCTGTTTCTCACCGATCTGGGCGCTTCGCGCGGCCATGCGGCGCTGGGGCTGGCCGTTTTCACCGGCACCATGGCCGTCGGCCGGCTGCTGGGGGATCGCTGGCTGGACCGGGTCGGCGCCGTGCGCGCGCTGGAAATCGGCAGCGCGCTGGCGCTCGCCGGGCTGGCGCTGGCCATCATCGCGGCCGACCCCACCGTGGCCCTGCTCGGATTCGCGCTGGCCGGCATCGGCATGTCGACCCTGTTCCCGTGCCTTTTGAGCATGGCCGGGCGCAATCGCGCCATGTCGCCGTCGGGCGCGATCGCTTCGGTGGCGATGCTGGGCTATCTCAGCATGCTCGGCGGTCCGCCGATGCTGGGCTTTCTGGCCGAGGCGATTACGCTGCACTACGCCTTTATCGCGCTGGCCGTGGCTGCGGCGCTGGCCATCGCCCTGGCGCGACCGGCGGCCCGGGCCTGAAGTGCCGGATCCGTTCTGTCGAACGCCCTACCCCTTCCCTCCGATCAAAAAAGGGCCCGACCATCATGGTCGGGCCCTTCGGCATGGCGACAGCCCACCTAGACCGGCGGCTGCTCGGGGCTGTCCGGCATGTTGATATGGCCGGACTCCATACGATTGAGATGCAGAAACTGCAGATGACGCTCGTACTGATCGAGAATGTCGTCGATCACCTGCTGCTCGGTGTAGCCCATCAGGTCATAGCCCTGGCTGCCCTCCAGCAGATGCACTTCAAGGCGATAGTAGTCGCGCTTCAGGCTTTTGGTGCGCATGGCGAAGGCCGGTTTGGCGAAGGCACGGGTCCAGACCTGATAGGTGAAGTTCTGCTCGTCGCCGAAGTCGACGTTGAGGGCAATGTAGTCATTGTCGTTTTGCATGCCCTCGTTGATCTCGACGCCCGCTACCCGCGCCCGCAGCTTCTCGCGCAGCGCTTGCATGGCCGGGCGCACCGTGTCCTGCAAAAACGCCTGCGCCTCATCACGGTCGGGAAAACGCATGGCACGCTCCAGACGCTGTTCCCAGTGGCCGCGACCGCCCCGGCCGCCCATGCGTCCGGACAGGGAGCCGGCCAGACTCAGCCGATAGCTCTCCTCCTTGAAGGCCTCGACCTTGAGTGCCTTGTAGAGCCCCGCCATCATCAAAAAGAGCACCACCGAGAACGGCAGTCCCGTGATCACCACGGCGCTTTGCAGGGTGGACAGCCCGCCGGCCAGCAGTAGCGCCAGGGTCAGAATGCCAATGACCGCCGACCACAGAATGCGCATCCAGACCGGCGCATCGCTGCTGACGTCCTTGAGAATCGAGGTGAAGTTCGACAGCACCAGCGCGCCGGAATCCCCCGAGGTGACAAAGAAGACGATCGCCAGGATGCTCACCGCAATGGTGGTGACCAGCGGGAAAGGGTATTCCTGCAGGAACAGATAGATGCCTGATGGCGGATTCTCCATGACCTGCTGACCGAACTCGGTGGCACCGTTGATCGCCATGTCGATGGCGCTGTTCCCCAGCAGGGACATCCAGATCATCATGAAGGCGATCGGCAGCGTCAGGGTGCCGGCCACAAAGGTGCGAATGGTACGACCGCGGGAGATGCGCGCCAGAAAGAGGCCGACAAACGGCCCCCAGGCGATCCACCAGGCCCAGAAGAACAGCGTCCAGGCATTGAGCCAGTCCATGGGCCGATCGAAGGCGTAGGTATCAAACGACATCCGAACAAACGACGAGAGATAGTCGCCGATGTTCATCACCAGCGCGTTGAGCAAAAAGATGGTCTTGCCGGCGAACAGTACGAACAAAAGCAGCGCCACCGCCAGCAGAATGTTGAACTCCGACAACCGCCGGATGCCGCGCTCGACGCCGGTCACCGCCGAAATGGTGGCGAACAGCACGATCATCAGCACCAGCACGGTCTGCGTCCAGGCGCTCTCGGCGATGCCGAACATGAAGTTCAGCCCGTAGTTGAGCTGAATGACCCCGATACCGAGACTGGCCGCAATGCCGAACACGGTACCCAGCACCGCCGCGATATCCACGGCGTGGCCGATGGGGCCGTAGATCTTCTTGCCGATGATCGGATAGAGCGCGCTCGAGATGGTCAGCGGCAGGTTGTGGCGATAGCTGAAAAAGGCCAGTGACATCCCCACCAGGGTATAGATGCCCCATCCGGACAGGCCCCAGTGCATGAAGGTCAGCTGCATGGCGTGGCGTGCCGCGGCGACCTGGTCTTCCGGGGCCCCCGGGGCGTTATAAAACTGGGTCAGGGGTTCGGCCAGCGCAAAGAAGATAACGCCAATGCCGATGCCGGCGGAAAAGAGCATCGCCGACCAGGAGAAGATGTTGAAGTCCGGCCGGGCGTGTTCGGGCCCCAGTCGGATTTTCCCGAAACGGGAGACGCCGAGAAAGATCACGAAGGCCAGATAGATCACGACGGTGAGGAAGTAGTACCAGCCAAGGGTATTGGAGATCCAGCCCAGCACCGTATTGATGATACGACTGGCCTGCTCGGTGGCGATCATCGCCCACAGCGAAAAGACCACGATACCAATGAACGATCCGTAGAAGACGGTGGGGTTGAGCCGGTCCTCCGCAGGGGCCTTGTCTTTCGTTGTCTCACTCATGGGTCTTCCTGATTGATTATTGGAGGTTGGAAGAGACGTACGCCCCCTGACTGAAGGGGCAACGGTCATGGTGATGCCGCATGACGTTCACCCAGTTTAACCGTCGCTCAAAAAAACACTTATTAAAAAACGGCTTCTCAACAAGTCATGATTATCGACGACAGCCACCGAAGCTCGGCGACCGTCAGGGAGAAGATGCCCGGAAGGTCAGGGCGGCGGGCAGGTATCGCCATGAATCAGCCAGACCGGCTGGACGACATCACGCGCATCACACTCGCCGGTGACCATGCGCGCCGCAGTGACCCCCTTGGCGTGACTGTCCTGATGAATCGTGGTGAGCATGGGACGGCGGCGCTGGCCTTCGGCGATACCGTCAAAGCCGGTCAGCCGCAGTTGCGCGGGTACCGCCACGCCGCGCCGCTCGGCCAGACTCAGCGCGGTCAGTGCCAGCCGGTCCGACATGCACAGCAATAGATCCGGCGAGGTCTCATCCAGCAGAGTCTCGATGACCGGCGCCGCTGCCTCGGACGTATTGCCGTCGACGTTCCAAAGCGGCACCTGCGCCGAATCGTGGCCGGCCTCTTCGAGGGCCTGATCAAAGCCGGCCAGCCGCTCGAGGGCCACCGCGTTGGGCTGGGGCCAGCATGAGCGCCGCTCGAGCCGCCCGCTCGGGGCATCCAGCGTCGTGCATAGTGCCACGATCGCCGGACGCGCCGCCCCGCCGGCCAGCGCATGGCGGGCAATACTCAGCGCCGCGGCGCGATGATCGATCTGGACCGAGGCCAGCCCCGGCAAACGAATATCCACGGTCACCAATGGCTGATGCTGATGGCGCAGCAGCGCCAGGGTGCCCTCTTCAGGGATGGCGCCGTAGATCAGATAGCCATCGGCCACGCCGTTGAGAGACGGGCTCGCACGGTCGGTGCGGGCAGCCTCGGTCAACAGCAGCAGATGATGGCCGGAGGCGTCCAGCACCTCGGCGATGCCGGCCAGAAAGCCGCTGGCGACGCTGTCGTCAAGGCTGTAGCCCAGCCCGTCGGAGAGCATCACACCGATGATGCCGGTACGCCCGGTACGCAGCGTCCGGCCCCGGCTGCTGGGGCCGTTATAGCCCAGCAGCCGGGACGCCTCGAGAATTTCCTCGCGCCGCGCCGGCGAGAGCTGGTCGGGCCGGTTGAAGGCGTTGGAAACCGTCGCCGTCGAGATGCCCAGATACGCCGCCACCGACCTGAGCGTCGCCGGGCGACGCGGGCGGCTCATGACGCGCCACCGCCCGGCGCCGACATGTCACAACCCGGCATCAGCCGATGAACCGGTTGCGTCACTGACGGGTCAACCAGACGGCGGCATTGCCGGCCAGCTGGCCATTGCTGACAGCGTCCGTCACGCTCTGTACTGCAATCTGTCCCTCGGGCAGTGCCACCGGCGTCTCGCCCAGATTGAGCACCAGCGTTATGTCGCCGTTGGACAGACTCAACACGTCGCGGCGCGGGCGCTCCTGCCAGACCAGCTCGCCATAGCCCAGCCCGTGGTTGTGACGCAGGGCCAACAGCCGACGATAGAGTTCCAGCGTCGAGTCGGCATTTTCCATTTGGCGATCCGCGGCGTAGCGGGCATAGTTTTCCGGCTGCGGCAGCCAGCTCTCGCCGGTGGTGTTAAAGCCGAAGGCCGGCGCATCGGCGTACCATGGCAGCGGCACCCGGCAGCCATCACGGCCGAGCTGTTCGCCGTTGGTGCGATGAAAGGTCGGGTCCTGACGATAGCGCGCCGGCATGGTGGTGTGATCCGGCAAGCCCAGCTCCTCGCCCTGATAAAGATAGGCCGAGCCCGGCAGCGCCAGCGTCAGCATGATCAGCGCCCGTGCCCGGCGCAGGCCCAGCGCCTCATCGGGCTGCTCACCGTCGGCATCGATGCCGTTGGGGCGCGTGCCCGGGCGCGACAGCCCCAGCCGCGAGGCATGGCGCACGCTGTCATGATTGGACATCACCCAGGTGGCGGACGCGCCGACCGCGCCGTAGCTCTCGAGCGAGTCATCGATAACGTCCTTGAGCCTGTCGGCATCCCAGGGGGTGAGCAGATAGTCAAAGTTGAAGGCCTGCTGCATCTCATCGGAGCGCACGTAGCGCGACGCCTGCGAGGGTGGGTGCACCCAGGCCTCGGCCACCATCATGCGATCGTGACCGAACTCGGCCAGCACCCGGTTCCAGCGGCGATAGATGTCGTGCACCTCCTCCTGATTCCACATCGGGCCCTGGTTGCCGCCCTCGATCATCTCCTGACTGCCTTCCCAGTCCGGCAGACCCGATTCCTTGATCATGCCGTGGGCCACATCGACGCGGAAGCCGTCGACCCCGCGTCCGAGCCAGAAGCGCAGCACGTTGTCGAACTCCTCGAGCACCTCGGGATTGCGCCAGTCGAGATCGGGCTGACGGGTATCGAACAGATGCAGATACCACTCGCGCTCGCCGGGCACCTGTGTCCAGGCCGGCCCCCCGAAGACGCTTTGCCAGTTGTTGGGCGGCTGGTCGCCGTGCTCACCGCGTCCCTCGCGGAAGATGTAGCGCGCCCGCGCCCGGCTGCCCGAAGGTGAGGCCAGCGCCTCCTGAAACCAGACGTGCTCGCTGGAAGTGTGGTTGGGCACGATGTCCATGATGATCCTCATGCCCCGCTCGTGGGCGCCGGAGAGCATCGCATCGAAATCCTCGAGGGTGCCGAACAGCGGATCGACATCGCGATAGTCGGCCACGTCATAGCCGGCATCCACCTGCGGCGAGCGATAAAAGGGCGACAGCCAGAGCGCATCGACGCCCAGATTGGCCAGGTAGTCGAGCCGCTGGATAACCCCGTTCAGATCACCAACGCCATCGCCGCTGGCATCCATGAAGCTGCGCGGATAGATCTGATAGATCACGGCGTAATGCCACCACTGTGGTCGGGAATGCTGTTGAGTCATGGGAGCTTCCTTCTTGTCGTTGTGGAGGGTCAGGACATCGTGCCGGTTGCGCTGTCGCGCCCGGCATCGACCAACGGCAGTGCCCGGCCGTCATGCTCAAAAAGGTGGGCCCGGTGCGGCGCAAAATCCAGCGTGATGCGGTCTCCGCGCTCGAAGGGACTGGGCGCCTCGCTGCGACACACCAGCGCCTCACCATCGGGCGCTTCCAGATAAAGGTAGGCTTCACTGCCCAGATATTCGACATTAAGAATGTTAAAGCCGGCCTCCCCGGTCGCGGCTGTCGGTGCAAGATGCTCCGGACGCACCCCCAGTATCAAACGGTGTTCGCCGCCGCCATCCGGCAACTGTCGCGGTATCAACCGCTCGCCGATACCGGGAATACTGACGCAACAGCCAGTCCTGTCTTCGGCGCGAGCCGTCACCTCAAGAAAGTTCATCTTCGGCGAGCCGATAAAGCCGGCGACAAAGCGCGAGGCGGGCTGCTCGTAGAGCTCGCGGGGCGAGCCGGTCTGCTCCACGTGGCCGTCGTTGAGCACCACGATACGATCGGCCAGCGTCATCGCCTCGACCTGATCGTGGGTGACATAGATCATGGTCGAGCCGAGGCGCTCGTGCAGACGGGCAATCTCGTTGCGGGTCTGAACCCGCAGCGCGGCGTCCAGATTGGACAGTGGCTCGTCAAAGAGCAGAATCTTCGGCTCGCGGGCCATCGCCCGCCCGATCGCCACGCGCTGGCGCTGTCCGCCGGAGAGCGCCTTCGGCAGCCGCTCCAGCAGTTCGTCGAGCTGCAGGATCTTCGCGGTCCGGCGCACCCGCTCATCCACCGTCTGCCGATCCGATTTCGCCAGTTTCAGGCCGAAGGCGATGTTGTCATAGACGCTCATGTGCGGGTAAAGCGCGTAGGACTGAAACACCATGCCGATGCCGCGCTCCGGCGGGGTCAGATCATTGACCTTCTGGCCATCGATCATCAGATCGCCGTGGGTGATCGATTCCAGCCCCGCGATCAGGCGCAGCAGGGTCGACTTGCCACAGCCCGACGGGCCGACAAAGACCACGAATTCGCCGTCCTTGATGTCGAGCGAAACCGCCTCGATCACCCGGGTCGCACCAAAGCGCTTGTTGACCTTCTCAAGCGTCAAAGAAGCCATTTCTCTCTCCTGCGGATCGCCCCGCCCCGGCGTGGGTCAGGCGTTTGGATATCAGCCCTTGACGGCACCGGCAGTCAGCCCCGAAACAATGCGGCGCTGAAAGATCACCACCAGCACCACCAGCGGTACGGTCACGATCACCGAGGCGGCCATGATCGGCCCCCAGGGCAGCTCGTACTGGCTGCCGCCGGAGATCAGCGCGATCGCCACCGGTACCGTGCGCTGGGTGTCGGTGAGCGTGAAGGTCAGGGCAAACAGGAACTCGTTCCACGCCGCGATGAAGGCCAGAAGCCCCGTGGTCGCCATCGCCGGCCACAGCAGCGGCATGAACACCTTCGTCAGCGTGACCCACGGCGAGGCGCCATCGACGATCGCCGCCTCCTCGAGCTCGTCGGGGAGCTGGCGCATGAAGGTGGTCAGAATCCACACCGTGAACGGCAGGGTGAAGATGGTGTAGCTCAGGATCAGCCCGCCCGGCGAGTTGTAGAGATCAAGGGTGCGGATCACCTCGAAAAGCCCCGAGAGCACGGCCACCTGGGGGAACATCGATACCCCCAGCACCAGCATCATCACCGTGGTGCGCCCGCGAAAGCGTACCCGCCCCAGCGCCCAGGCGGCCGTCAGCCCCAGCAGCAGCGCAATCGCCACCACGCTGACCGCCACGATCACCGAGTTGCGAATGGCGGCCAGAAAGGTGGGCTGGGAGAGCACCGTGGCGTAATTGGAAAGATCGACGCTGTCGACCCAGTAGCTCACCTGAAACAGCTCGCTCGACGGCTTCAGCGAGGTCACCACCGCATAGTAGAAGGGGAAGACGGCGTAGAGCACCAGCACCGCCACCAGCAGCCAGAAGCCGATCTTCAAAAGGATGGCCTTCAGTGTGCGCCGTCTCATTGTCCCCCTCCCAGCTGGCGGCGCCCCAGGTAGAGATAAACCACCGTGACCAGCGCAATGATCATGAACAAAAGCGTCGAGGCGGCGCTGCCATAGCCCACATCCTGAAACTCGACCAGCTGCTGGCGGGCATAGATCGACATGGTCATGGTCGAGGAGGCATTGGAGGTGAGCACATAGATGACATCGAACACGCGCAGCGCATCCAGCGCCCGGAAGATCACCGCCACCAACAGCGCCGGGGCGATCAGCGGCAGCGTCACGCGGAAAAAGACCTTCACCGGATGAATGCCGTCGATCTTCGCCGCCTCATAGCAGTCACCGGGCAGCATCTGCAGCGCCGCCAGCACCAAAAGCGCCACAAAGGGGGTGGCCTTCCAGACGTCGACCATGATCACCGCCCACATCGACAGGCTGGCGTCCGCCGTCCAGGAGAGCGGCGCATCGATCAGGCCCACGGCCAGCAGCATGTGGTTGAGAATGCCGAACTGATCATTGAGCATCCACGCCCAGATTTTCGCCGACACCACGGTGGGAATCGCCCAGGGAATCAGCATCGCCGCGCGCACCAGGGTGCGGCCGCGAAAGCGGACGTTGAGCACCAGCGCCACGATCACGCCCAGCACCGCCTCCAGCGAGACCGACACCAGGGTGA
This sequence comes from Kushneria sp. AK178, assembly GCF_053903105.1. Taxonomy (NCBI): domain Bacteria; kingdom Pseudomonadati; phylum Pseudomonadota; class Gammaproteobacteria; order Oceanospirillales; family Halomonadaceae; genus Kushneria; species Kushneria sp. AK178. Next base: position 3,264,683 of record NZ_CP096381.1, read on the forward strand.
AATAGAGCGTGTTCCACACCGACTGCCACCACAGCGGGTCGGCGAGAATGCCATACCAGCCGTCATCGAAGACCAGATAGTTCTCGAGACCGATGAACTGTGCCCCGTCGAGGCTCGACAGGCTGGCATCGGTCAGGCTGAACCAGAAGGTGCGCAGCAGCGGCCAGCCCGCCACCGCGGCCAGCACCACCAGCATGGGCGCGAGAAACAGCCACGCCGCGCGGATACGCTGGCGCCTGACCCGGGTACCCCGCTCGCGATGGCCTTTTTCAGCCAGGGCGTCCTGCGACGCTTGTGTGGTCATGGTGCGCCTCTCCGAATGGATTACCAGCGGCGACGCTTGATGCGCTCGAGCTCACTCTCGAGGCGCTCGAGCCCCTGCTCGGCGGCCACATTGCCGGAGAGCACCTCATGCACGGTATTGAAAAAGGCGTTGGAGACTCGGGGATAGTTGTCACCGGTGACCGCGGCCGGACGCGGCACCGCCGAGGTGAAGGTGTCATAAAGGGTGCCGAAAAAGGGCACCGCGGCCAGCACTTCGTCATCCTGATAGAGCGCCGGCAGCGTCGGATTGTAGGACCCCTCGATGGCGCGGCGCTTTTGCTCCTCGGGTGAGGTCAGAAAGGCGACCAGATCGGCGGCCATGTCGGGGTTGTCGCTATAGCGCGATACCGCCAGATTCCAGCCGCCCAGCACGCCGGCACTGCGGCCGTTTTCGCCACCGGCCGGCAGCGGCGCCACCTCGACCCGATCGCGAATGCCGCTCTGCTCGGACTGCACCAGCTCCCAGGCATAGGGCCAGTTGCGCATGAACAGCGCATTGCCGGACTGGAAGACGCCGCGCGCCTCCTCCTCGGTATAGTTGAGCACGCCCTGTGGCGAGATCTCGTTGATCCAGCCGGCCGCCAGCGACAGCGCCTCGGCCGCCTGCGCGTTGTTGACGGTGATCTCGCCGTCATCGTCGACGATGGTGCCGCCGCCGGGGTGGCTGGCAATCCATTCGAGTGCGTTGACGGTCAGGCCCTCATAGGCGCGCCCCTGAAATACGTAGCCCCAGAAATCCTTGTGGCCCGCCTCACGCTCGCCGGCCTGCACGGTGTGCGCCGCCTCGGTCAGCTCGGACCAGGTGGTGGGCACCTCCAGATCGTACTTATCGAGCAGATCCTGGCGGTAATACAGCACGCCGGCATCGGTAAACCAGGGCATCGCCACCAGCCGACCGTCGACGGTGTTGTTGTCGACGATGGCCTCGAAAAAATCATCGGTTGCCCCGTCGGGCAGATGGTCATTCAGGTCGATCAGGTGCGGGGCCAGCATGCCGGGCCAGACCACGTCGATCTGAAACACGTCGATGTCGCTGGAGCGAGCGTTGAGGATCTGCTGATAGAGCGACAGCCGCTCGGTGGCCGAATTGGGCGTGGAGACCACCTCAACGCTGTTGCCCGTCTGCGCTTCCCAGCGCTCGACGCCGGCCTTGCACAGCTGAAGCTCGGCGCCCACGGCGCCGCAGGAGAGAGTGAGATCGGCCGCCGAGGCCTGCGATACCGCACCAGCAAGGGCCAGCAGACAGCCGGCAGGAATCAATCCGGATCTCATGGCAACGCCTCCAGGGGGCAACATACCAGATGACTGGCTTAATCGTTTAAGTCAGCCGGGGAAGGTACTTTTACCGGCGCGATCGCGACATTGGACCATGGACTGATAACCCTTTGTCATAGAGACGAATGTATGAGTGAAACCGGATTCATGACTCGGTAAGTTCTTTTTACGATCCAGCGCCCACCGCGCACACAACAAGACTGCCGAATTTTTCGAGCATCCGGATCGGAACACAATCACGAACAAGGGACTCTGCCATGCCTTCGCCTTCCCGCTTCGCACGCCGCCCGATGGCCGTTGCCATCTCGCTGGCGCTGGCGCTGCCCACCGCTGCCATTGCCGCCGACAAATCCATCGAGGAGCGCCTCGCCGAGCTGGAAGCCCGGGTCGCCGCCTCCGAGCAGCGCGCCAGCCAGGCCGAACAGCGCGCCGACCGGGCAGAAGCGGCCCTGGAGCGACAGCAGAGCTCGCCGCAGCTGGTGCAGGGCGATAACACGTCGCAGACCGTCGGCGCAGAGGAAGACCTCTCGGCCCCCGGCATACCGTCACAGGTCCGCGACGAAACGGGCGATGATGAGGAACAAGGGCTGTCGATGAGCGTCTATGCCCGGTCGGGACTTCTGATCGGCAGCGACCGCAAGAGCGCGCCTGCCGGCCCCTACCTGACGCCGGCCGGTCGCTCGGGTGGCGCCGTGGGTCGACTGGGCAACGAGCCGGACACCTACGTCGAAACGGTCTTTGACTACAACCAGCGCTACGACAACGGCTCGCATGCACTCTATCGGGTCATGCTGGCCGACAGCACCACCACCAGTAACGACTGGACCCCTGACGAATCCCAGCTCAATCTGCGCCAGGCCTTTGTGGAGTTCAGCGATCTGCCGACCTTCACCGGCGCGTTCGAAAACGCCTCGATCTGGGCGGGCAAGCGCTTTGACCGCGACAACTTCAACGTTGAGTGGATCGACAGCGATGTGGTCTTTCTGGCTGGTACCGGCGCGGGGATCTACGACATCGCCGTCACCGACGGCTGGGACACCAGCGTCTCGCTCTATGGCCGCAGCTTCAGTGATTATCCTGTCGTCACCCGTGAGCAGCCGCAGCTGGACGGCGATACCGACAACCTGATCCTGACCGCCAACAACCGCTTCGGCCCGTGGCAGTGGATGGTCAACGGCATGTCGGCCAACGATAACGACGAGCGCGACAATGATCCGCGTAACGGCATTCTAGGAGACAACGTCGCCGAAAACGGCTTTCAGACCATGCTGGCCTATCACGGCGACAGCTTCTTCGGCCTGGGTGAAGGCACCTTCAAGGCGGCGCTGCTGTACGGTCACGGCCTGGGCGCCGAGGTCAAGGACATTGGTGCGGACGGCAACCTGAACGACGACGCCCACACGGCCCGACTGGCGGTCTTTGGCACCACCTATCTGACGCCGAACTGGCGCATCGCGCCGGCGCTGCTGGCCCAGACCAGCCGCGACCGCTACGCCGACGGCGACAGCTACGACTGGGTAACTCTCAGCGCGCGGCTGGCCAACGAGCTGAGCGACAACTTCGAGATGCAGTACGAGGCCAGCTACCAGTGGATGGATCTCGATCCTGCCGGGTATGGATATACAGTTCTTGATGCGAATGACAATCAGGTCCCCCAAACTTTCGAGAGTATCAACGGGGGCTACACGCGCCTGACCATCGCGCCTACCTTCAAGCCACAGGTCGGCGGCTTCTGGCAGCGTCCGGAGATTCGCGTCTTCGCCACCTGGAGCGACTGGGACAAGGATCTCAATAGCTTCTCGAATGACGACGCCCTGGGCAGCGACAACTTTACCGGCAGCGAGTGGACCTTCGGCACCCAGATGGAGGTGTGGTTCTAGAAAACGCCGGGTAGCCCAAAAAAGAAAGCGGGACGTGGCCGGGCCGCGTCCCGCTTCCTTGGTTGATGCGTGCCCCTTCTGCCTTACTCGCCCCGCAGCTTGCCGCCCATCTCCTGGGCCAGATCGACGGCGAAGTTGTCGGTCATGCCGCCGATGAAATCGAGCATGCGGCGGTAGCTGTCATACAGCGGCCACCGGGTCTGCGGGGTGTTCTCGCCGATCAGCGCCAGCACGCGCTGATGCTTGAAGCTGGACTGGCCGGTGAAGTGCAGCTCGTGGGCCGCGCCGATAAAGGCTTCGAGCAGAATGCCTAGGGTGGTGTAGGCGCCGATCTCGAGCTTGGCCTTGCGGGCATTGCGGAAGATGCGATCGCGGGCGATCTGTTTCGCCTCGCTCACGCCCCAGCCCAGATCCGGATGACACAGATCGAGCAGGTCATCCTCCAGGCTGCCATCGAGCAGCGCCTGCTCATGGGTGACAAAGGTCGACGCCACCTCATTGACCGCCCGCTCCATGGCCGCCCCGCGCAGGGCCGCCACGCGCCGGCGCTGGGAGACGTTGTCCCGCGCCATGCGGGCATACTCCTCGGGCTCGCCGCCGGCGATATGGATCAGCACGCCGGCGACTTCCTCGAAACGCAGAATGCCCATCTCGAGGCCATCCTCGAGATCGAGCAGGGCATAGCAGATGTCATCGGCGGCCTCGACCAGCCAGGCAAACGGATGGCGACACCAGGCGTGATCACTCAGCCGCTTGAGGCCGAGCAGGCCGGCGACACGCTCGAGCTGGTCGCTCTCCGACTGATAGGCGCCGAACTTGCCGGCAATGCCGGCACGCTCCACGGTCCAGGGGTACTTGAGCATCGCCCCCAGCGTCGGGGCGGTCAGGCGCATGCCGCCGCGGAACTGGTTGTACTCGATCTGGGTGACGATCCGGAACCCCTGGGCGTTGCCTTCATAGGTGAGCAGATCGTCCCGCTGGGTCGGGGTCAGCGCCTCGAGAAAGCCGGTGCCGTCGGCCTCGGCACGCTTGAACCAGTCGCGGATGGCGTACTCGCCGGCATGGCCGAAGGGCGGGTTGCCGATATCGTGGCTCAGACACGCCGCCTGCACGATCACCCCCATGTCGGCCGGCGTAATCCAGCCCGGCAGACGATCGCTCAGTCGCTCGCCAACGATCATCCCCAGACTGCGCCCCACGCAGCCCACTTCCAGCGAGTGGGTCAACCGGGTGTGGATATGATCGTTTTCGGTCAGCGGGTGAACCTGCGTCTTGCGCCCCAGACGGCGAAAGGAGCCGGAAAAGACGATGCGGTCAAAGTCCTTGTGGAAAGGACTGCGGCCGATTTCGCGCTCGCGCTCGGTGGTCTTGTCATCCAGACGCACCGGAGCCAGCAACTGCTCCCACTGCATTTGACTCATCTCGCCTCGTCCCTTCCGGCCTGCTTATTCGTTGACGTCCATGTAGCGTCGCGCCCACTCGCGGTTCTCTTCCAGCGTCGAGTAGCGGGTAGAGAGCTCGGAGGCGTTGAGGTTGCCCTCGGCGATCTCGCGCTGTTCGCGCAGGCAGTCGTAGGTGGCCTTGATGGCGGCAAAGTAGGCGCCGTGGCCGTTGACCACCACGCGTACGCCGGCGCGGGCCAGCCGCTCGCGATCGCGCAGTTCGGGGTTGTCGTAGGTGACCAGCATCAGCGGGATGGTCAGATGCTCGGCGATGCTTTCGAGATGCTCAAAGTCACGGATGCCGACCATGCAGATGCCGTCGGCGCCGGCGCGCTCGTAGGCCATGGCGCGCGTGGTGGCGTCCTCGGTACTCAGCACACCGGCATTGGTGCGGGCAAAAATGGCCATGGCGGGATCGATGCGAGCCTCGAGCGCGGCGCGAATCTTGCCCACACCTTCTTCCAGCGGCACCAGATCGGTGGACTTGCGGCCGTACTTGGCCGGCAGCAGCGTGTCCTCGATGGTCAGTGCGGCCACCCCGGCGCGCTCGAGCTCGGTGATGGTGCGCATGACGTTGAGCGCGTTGCCGTAGCCGTGGTCGGCATCGGCAATGATCGGCAGACGCGCCACGCGGCCGATGCGGGTGGCCTGCTCGACGAACTCGCTGAGGGTGATCAAAGCAAAATCGGGCGCTGCCAGCACCTGCAGCGAGGCGACCGAACCGCCCAGAATGCCGACCTCGAATCCCAGATCAGCGGCAATGCGGGCAGACATGGGATCAAAGGTCGAGGCGGTATAAAAGCACTCCTCGCGGGCAAGCAGGTCGCGGAACTGGTAGCGCAGATCGTGCTGGGAAGGGGTAGCCATGACAACTCCTGGACATCAGAAAGCGGCGATGGGCCCGAAGACCCATCCTTGATGGCGCTCTACTTTATACGTTTGTCCCATAACGCACCAATCCGGTGCCCCCGGATCTCCCTCGAGACACTGGATCAGTCGGCGCTGTCGGCCAGCGCCGGCAAAAGCACCTTGAGCTTGCGGGTCAGGGTATTGCGACCCCAGCCCAGCAGCTCGGCGGCCTCGCCCTTGCGCCCGCCGGTGTGCTTGAGCGCGGTCTCGATCAGGATGCGCTCGAAATCCGGCACCGCCTCTTCCAGCAGGTGGGTATGGCCGGCCGCCAAGGCCCGGTCGGCCCACTCGCGAAAGGCGCTGCGCCAGTCATTGCTCCCCTCGCCGGGGCGCTCGAGATCGCGCAGCTCCGGCGGCAGGTCATCGACGAGCACCTCGCGGCTGGACGCCATGACGGTCAGCCAGCGACAGGTGTTCTCCAGCTGGCGCACGTTGCCCGGCCAAGGCAGATGGGCCAGATGCTGCTCGGCGGCTTCGGTGAGCACCTTGGGCTCGGCAGAGAGTTCCTTTGCCGCCTCGGCCAGAAAGTGCCGGGCCAGCCGCGGGATGTCCTCGCGGCGCTCGGAGAGCCTGGGCAGGTGCACGCGGATCACGTTGAGCCGGTGGAACAGGTCCTCGCGAAAGCGCCCCTCCTCGACCAGCTGCTCCAGGTGCTGGTGGGTGGCGGCGATAATGCGCACGTCCACCCGTACCGGGACGTGGCCGCCGACCCGGTAGAACTCGCCATCGGCCAGCACGCGCAGCAGCCGCGTCTGGGTTTCGGCCGGCATGTCACCGATCTCGTCGAGAAAGAGCGTGCCGCCGTCGGCCTGCTCGAAGCGGCCGCGGCGCTGGGCAGTGGCGCCGGTAAAGGCGCCCTTTTCATGACCGAACAGCTCCGATTCCATCAGATCGCGTGGAATGGCGGCCATGTTGAGCGCGATAAAGGGCTGATGGCCACGCGGGCTGTGCTGGTGCAGGGCGCGGGCGACCCGCTCCTTGCCGGTCCCCGACTCGCCGTTGATCATCACGGTGATGTGGGAGTGGGAGAGCCGACCGATGGCGCGAAACACCTCCTGCATGGCCGGCGCCTCGCCGATGATCTCGGCCTGGATGCCCTCCGGCGCTCGGGCTGGAATCTGGCGCTCGCGGGCATGAGCCACGGCGCGGCGGACCAGCGACAGCGCATCATCGACGTCAAAGGGCTTGGGCAGGTATTCGAACGCGCCGCCCTGATAGGAGGCCACGGCGCTGTCGAGATCGGAGTGTGCGGTCATGATGATCACCGGCATGTCGGCATGACGCTCGCGCACTCGCGCCATCAGATCCAGGCCATCGACGCCCGGCATGCGAATGTCGGTAAGCAGGACATCGGGAGGCTGGCGATTGATCGCCTCCTCGGCCTGGTCGGCCCGTTCGAAGCTCGAAACCTCGATATCAGGCTGGGCCAGCGTACGCTCGAGTACCCAGCGGATGGCGCGATCATCATCCACGATATAGACGCGGGCCGTATCACTCATGGGTGCCTCCGTTGGCAGGTCGGTCGTGCTCGGTATCGCTGAAGCCTTCCAGCGGAATCAAAAGACGAAATTCGGTATGACCGGGGCGGCTGTCACACTCGATCAGCCCCTGGTGCTGGTGCAGGATCGACTGGGCGATCGACAGCCCCAGCCCGCTGCCCTCGGCGCGCCCGGAGATCATCGGATAAAACAGCGACTCCGCCAGCGTCTCGGGGACGCCGGGGCCGTTGTCGATCACGCAGACCTCGCAGACCAGCCGGTGGCGCTCGGCGCCCAGCGTGAACTGCCGCCGTGCCCGGGTGCGCAGGGTGACCGTAGGCTGCTCGGTGGCGTTTTCCTTGAGCGCCTGGACGGCGTTGCGGGTGACGTTCAATACCGCCTGAATGAGCTGGTCGGCATCGCCCATGATGGCGGGCAGACTGGGGTCATAGTCCCGCACCAGCGCGATGGTGTCGGTCTCGGCCTGTAAAAGCGCTCGCACCCGCTCGACCACTTCATGCACGTTGATGGGCTGCTGCTCGACCGGCCGGTTGGGCCCCAGCATGCGATCGACCAGATCGCGCAGGCGATCGGCCTCCTCGATGATGATGCGGGTAAATTCGGTGAGGCTGTCGTCGGGCAGGTCGCGCTCGAGCAGCTGCGCCGCCCCGCGGATGCCGCCCAGCGGATTCTTGACCTCGTGCGCCAGCCCACGGGTGAGCACCTTGACCATCTCCTGGCGCGCAATCAGCGACTCCTCGCGAGAGATGCGCATCAGGCGGTCGCGCGGTTCAAACTCCAGCAACAGCTCGGTTTTCGACAGGGGCGTGGCGGTGTAGTCCACCGTGATGCGCTCGCCGCTGGTCAGCGCCAGCGGCGTTTCGCGCTGGGTATAAGGATGTTGCAGGCGCAGGGCATCGGCCAGCATGGTGGCAATCCGCCCTTCCTCGCCGTCCAGACACTCAAGCCGCGTGCCCTCGACCCGCGACAGGCTCAGGCCCATCAGGGCTTCTGCCGCCGGGTTGAGCCAGCGAACGCGTAACTGCTCATCCAGCAGCACCACGGCCGTGGTGAGATGTTCCAGCAGGCGTTGATGCATGAGCACCTCGTTAACGTCATTTCCCCTGAATAGTGCAAAAAGCGCGCCACATGTGACAGGTAGCGCACCACATGGGGAAGCAATGCCATCAGGCGAGCGCGACAGTGGTCCATCGACGACGTTGCGCGATCCATGATGCACCTTTTTAGTGCACAAGGACCAGCATCTTGCCGATTACGGTGGCGACGCCGGTGCAGGGTCAGGTGACGACACGACCTCAAGCGTCATGACCGGTGAACGCTGGCGCACGGTGCCGCTGCGATCGAGCACCTCGGCGATCAGCTCATGGCGACCGGCCTCGAGCCCAATGGCCATCAGCACACGACTGGCCAGCGGTGACTGGTGCCGCTTGCCATCGACGCGCAGCTGCACCCGATCGCCCTCGCGCAGCCGCGGCACGATCTCGAGGCGCAGAGGAATGCCGCGACGCGCCCGCTCGACACTCACGGGTGCTGACCGGGGCTTGAGGCGCACGTATTGATAGGGCGTAAAGGCCGCCGGCGCGGACGGTGTGATCGGGCGCTCGCTGGAGGCGCCGGCCGGTGACAGCACACGCGGCGCGCGCACCTCGGCACGGGTGCCGCCGGGGCGATCGCTCCAGACGACATGGCCGTGCGCGTCCGTGTGGCGATAGACCGCCGCCCGGACATCCGGCATCACTGCCGCCGGCAGCAGCCAGACAACGACGGTCCATAGCATCAGGTAACAGGGGCGACCCGGCACGGCAGCAGTTCCACGGGGACAGGGGAGCCCCATTATGGCGCGCCTGACCCGGCCCCCGGACGATAAAAAGCCCCGCCGAAGCGGGGCTTTTCCCTGGACAGGCCCGCGGACAGGCGCCTGGCGTCAGGTTTAGAGGCTGTAGTACAGATCGTACTCGACGGGGCTCGGCGCCATGCGAACGGCCGTGACGTCTTCCATCTTGAGCTCGATGTAGGCCTCGATCATCGATTCGGTGAACACGCCACCCTCGGTCAAAAAGGCATGGTCTTCCTTCAGCGCATTGAGGGCTTCCTCGAGGCTCGAGGCGACCGTGGGCACGTTGAGCGCTTCCTCGGCCGGCAGATCGTACAGGTTCTTGTCCAGTGCCTCACCCGGATGGATCTTGTTGCGGATGCCATCGATACCGGCCATCAAAAGCGCTGCGAAGGCCAGGTACGGGTTGGCCATCGGGTCGGGGAAACGGGTCTCGACACGCTTGGCCTTGGGGCTGGAGGTATAGGGAATGCGGATCGAGGCGCTGCGGTTGCGGGCGCTGTAGGCCAGCATGACCGGCGCTTCAAAGCCCGGGACCAGACGCTTGTAGGAGTTGGTCGACGGGTTGGTGAAGGCGTTCAGGGCACGCGCATGCTTGATGACACCGCCAATGTAGTACAGCGCGGTTTCGGACAGCCCGGCGTACTCGTCGCCGGCAAACATGTTTTCGCCGTCCTTCCAGAAGGACTGGTGAATGTGCATGCCGCTGCCGTTATCACCGGCCATCGGCTTGGGCATGAAGGTTGCGGTCTTGCCATAGGCATGTGCCACGTTGTGGATCACATACTTCATGGTCTGCACTTCGTCGCACTTCTGCACCAGGGTGTTGAACTTCACGCCGATTTCGTTCTGACCGGCGTTGGCCACCTCGTGGTGATGCACCTCGACGCTCTGGCCCACGGCTTCCAGCGTGGCGCACATGGCGCTGCGGATGTCGTGGAAGGAGTCGACCGGCGGGACCGGGAAGTAGCCGCCCTTGACGCGCGGACGGTGGCCCATGTTGCCGCCTTCGAACTGGCCGTCGGTCGCCCAGGCGCCCTCTTCCGAGGAGATACGGAAGAACGAATGGTTCATGTCGTTCTTGAAGTGCACCTCATCAAAGATGAAGAACTCGGGCTCGGGACCGAAAAAGGCCGTGTCACCCAGGCCGGTGCTGCCCAGATAGGCTTCGGCGCGCTTGGCGATCGAGCGCGGATCACGCTCGTAGCCCTGCATGGTGGCCGGCTCGATGATGTCACAGCGCAGGACGATGGTGGGGTCTTCGGTGAACGGGTCGAGATAGCCGGTGCCGTCCTGCGGCAGCAGGATCATGTCGGACTCGTTGATACCCTTCCAGCCGCCAATCGAGGAGCCATCAAACATCTGACCGTTTTCAAAGAACTCGTCATCCACGGCGCGTGCCGGAATGGTGACGTGCTGTTCCTTGCCCTTGGTATCGGTAAAGCGCAGATCGGCCCACTTGATATCGTTTTCTTCGATCAGGGCAAGCGTTTTCTCTGACATGTGACTCCTCCAATAAAAAGGATACTGCTTTAAAACCGTTAACAGGACGCCATCACTTCGCAACCGTTGTATCACGCGCAAGCACAGTGCATGCAAGTCCCGCCGTGTACCCAAATAATGCATACAGCGTGCCAAAATGGCGCAAGCCCGCTGCCCGGAATTGAAAAGTAGCGCCGATACAGCAGGTTAAATGCACGAGCGATCACACCGCCAGCCGTTCACGACACGGCGCCTCCCGCGGGAAAGGGGTGTCGGGGGGTGACACTGCACCACAAGCGTTCAAAAATCGTCTTTTATGCACCAAAAATGCGCATTACCCGACCACGCTCTGTCGTCACAGTGTCACGCGCTCTCCGTTTCATGATCTTCAGGCGGCTGCGCCACGATTTCCAGCTATTCGACCGCCGACTTAGCCTATACAATGCGGGGCCAAATTTATTGCACGCTGCTGGCGTGACCGCTCCCACAACGCACGGTCACGCTCCTACCCAGAACAGGCGCGTGTACACAAAGGTGAAAACGCGTTATGTCCGATACGCTTACTTCCGGCAATATCGAGAAGCTGAGAAATATTGCCATCATTGCCCACGTTGACCACGGCAAGACCACGCTGGTCGACAAGCTGCTGCAACAGTCCGGCACCCTGGACCGCAAGGCGGAGAACCAGGAGCGCATCATGGACTCCAACGACCAGGAAAAGGAACGCGGCATCACCATCCTGGCCAAGAACACCGCCATCAGCTGGCACGACTACCACATCAACATCGTCGACACCCCCGGGCACGCCGACTTCGGGGGTGAGGTCGAGCGTGTCATGTCGATGGTCGACTCCGTGCTGCTGATGGTTGATGCCGTTGACGGTCCGATGCCGCAGACCCGCTTTGTGACCCAGAAAGCGTTTGCCCAGGGCCTCAAGCCGATCGTGGTGGTCAACAAGATCGACCGGCCGGGCGCGCGCCCCGACTGGGTCATCGATCAGATCTTCGATCTCTTCGACAACCTGGGCGCCACCGACGAGCAGCTCGACTTCCCGATCATCTACTGCTCGGCGCTCAACGGCATTGCCGGCATGGACCCGGACGATCTCGCCGAGAACATGGACCCGATGTTCCAGTCGATCGTCGACATTGTCGAACCGCCCACCGTCGAGCTCGACGGCCCCTTCCAGATGCAGATTTCGGCGCTGGACTACAACAGCTACGTCGGTGTCATCGGTCTGGGCCGCGTCAAGCGCGGCCGCGTGCGCCCCAACCAGCAGGTCAGCATCATCTCCCGTCACGGGGACACCCGTCGGGGCAAGATCGGGCAGGTCATGACGCACCTGGGGCTGGAGCGCGTTCAGGCCGATGAGGTCAGCGCCGGCGACATCGTCTGTATTACCGGCATCGACGATCTGGCCATTTCCGATACGCTGTGTGATCCCGCCAACGTCGAGGCACTGCCGGCGCTGACGGTCGATGAGCCGACCGTATCGATGACCTTCCAGGTCAACGATTCGCCCTTCGCCGGCCGTGAAGGCAAGTACGTCACCAGCCGCAACATCAAGGACCGCCTGGATCAGGAGCTGATTCACAACGTGGCCCTGCGCGTCGAGCAGGAAGAGTCCGCCGAGAAGTTCAAGGTCTCCGGTCGTGGCGAGCTGCACCTGTCGGTACTGATCGAATCCATGCGCCGTGAGGGCTACGAGCTGGCGGTAGGTCGCCCCGAGGTCATCATCCGCGAGATTGATGGCGTGAAGCAGGAGCCCTACGAAGAGGTCATCATCGACTGTGAAGAGCACCACCAGGGTGCCGTCATGGAAGAGCTGGGCTATCGCAAGGGCGAGATGACCAACATGAACCCGGATGGCAAGGGTCGTGTACGTCTGGACTTCATCATCCCCTCGCGCGGTCTGATCGGCTTCCGGTCGCAGTTTCTGACCCTGACCTCGGGTACCGGCATCCTGACCAGCCGCTTTGACCATTACGGCCCGCTCAAGGAAGGCGCCAGCGTCGAGCGCCGCAATGGCGTGCTGGTCTCCATGGTTGACGGCAAGGCGCTGGCCTACGCCCTTTATGCCCTGCAGGACCGTGGCAAGCTGATCATCGAGCACGGCACCGAGGTTTATGAAGGCATGCTGATCGGCATCAACAATCGTGCCGACGACATGGTGGTCAACCCCACCAAGGGCAAGAAGCTCGACAACATGCGCGCCTCGGGCAACGATGAAAACATCGTGCTGACGCCGCCGGTTCGCTTCACCCTGGAGCAGGCCATCGAGTTTCTGGACAGCGACGAGCTGGTGGAGGTCACGCCAAGCCACATTCGCATCCGCAAGAAGCACCTCAAGGAAAACGACCGCAAGCGCGCCAAAAAGTAACGACGCGCTGAGCGCTCCCCTTGAGTACCGGAACGGCCTGCAGTGATGCAGGCCGTTTTTTCATGCGCGTCGCGTTGACGTAATACCGGGCGCAAGACATTGCCTGCCGGACGATAGACACAAAAGGGCCGCTGCCCTTACAGGCAGCGGCCCTTTCTCGCCTCGAGTGCTCCGTCGGGTCAGGCAGCGTCGCGCCCGGCCATGGAAGAGAACCCTGGTGCCGCTTCGCTCTCGCGCGCCGCGGGTTTGACAGTGCTGGCCTGTACCGGCTGCAGCCGACGTGTTTCGCGATCCGAGGCGCGTCCGGAAAGCATCATCGCCCCCAGCATGAACATGATCAGCAGGGCATAACTCATACCGCCAATGATTAACAGTGCCATGGTCCTATCTCCTCTCAACGCGGCTTGTTGCGGCGCGCTTTTACAATGGAAGCCACTTTGCACAGCCATGTCCTGATGGTGGTCGCCTGCTCTGGGGCGCTGTGCTCCAACAACTGCTGATTCCGCCTGCCGACCGGTATCCCTGTTGTCCGTGATGCGGGACTTACATCGGTTTGACCGCTGAACCAGTAACTCCTTGGTACTCAATGTATCAGAAGGTAACGCAAAGTATACTGCGCAATTAGTCTCATGGAAATTGAAAAGAACTATTACGCTACTACTTTTCAACAATCCGGACGGTGAAAAACCCCATCCTCACAAGGTTTCGGCATCATCCTGCTGTGCCGGAGTCTCCTGTCCTGCCGCCCACTCATCCACCAGCGCCTGCATTGTTGCGTTCTGCCAGAAAGCGGCCAGCGTGGCGGCATCCGCCCTGCTCAAACCTGTTACATTCTGCCAGTCGGTATTTTTCAATGAGCGCCTCAGCACAATGTGATTCAAACTATCGGCTGACCGAAAGACGACTTTAGGCTGAGAGGCATAAAAACGGCCATGGGCCGGCTCAAGGGCGACAAGAAAGCGCTTCAGCGGCTGTCGTCCGGCTGCATCGAACGCCTTGAGCCACTGCCCGGCGCGGGCCTCGCCGACGCCGCTCAACGAACGCAATGCCTCGCGCTTCAGATCACGCCAGTCGAGCAGGGACGTCACCATGCCGGCGTCCATCAACCGCTGCCACGTCCCCTCACCGATACCGCGCATATCGAGGCCGTCACGGCTGCTCAGATACGTCAGGCGTGCCAGAAACTGCGAGCGACACCCGGGCGTCAGCTCGAGACAGCTCAGGGCGTCGAACGCCGCCGGATCCGGGACGTCCAGTGCCACGCGCTGTTCATTGCGGATCACGACCTCATCAAGGCGCGGAATGGTCAGCCCGGCCAGCGAGATCATGACCTGATCGCCCGGACGGATGTCCGCCTTTTGCCAGCGCGCCAGCGAACCGGCGCTGACGCGGCGGATCGTGCGGTCATCCAGCGTGACCGGCGAGAGCTCAAGCACCGGCGTAATGCGCCCGGTCCGGCCGATGCTGAAATCGACATCGCGCACCTCGGCAAGCGTGGCCGCTGCAGGATATTTCCACGCCACGCTGTCCGCAGGCGGCGTATCACGCCAGGCATGGCCCGGCGGCTGATCATCGCGCTTGAGCACCACGCCATCGCTGGCGAAGGGCAGTTCGTGGCGATGCCAGTGCTGGCGCCAGTGCGCCACGTCCTCGATGCCGCTGACCTTTCGGGTCCAGCGCTGCGGGGCCATGAAGCCCCAGTCGGCCAGCTGCCGGTGGCGCTCGGGCAGCGTCGCGGGGCCATCGGGCAGTGCCCAGGCAAAAAAGCCGATCTGCGCGCGCGTCTCCGGGCCCGGGTCATGGCGCTGCATCAGCCCGGCGATCGCCGCACGCGCCCCGGCGCTACCGTCGCGCCGCTGCACGTGGCCGGAACGCTTGAGATAAAGCTCGCCCTGGACCACCACGCGCCCGGGCGCCTCGCCGGCCAGACGGTCGGGGATGGCGTCGATGCCGGCGACGCGAGCCAGCCAGTCCTGACCGGTCAGGCCATCGCCGCGGCTGGTGGCCGCCACCAGCCGATTCGCGTCATACACCAGGGTCAGCGCCACGCCATCCACCTTGGGCTGAACCCACAGCGGGCCCGGCGACAGGGTCTCCAGCCAGCGCTTGACCGCCGCGCGATCCGACAATTTGTTCAGCCCTCGCTGGGCCACGGCGTGGGCCTGCTCACCGCCGCGCAGAACAGTCCCGGGCGCCGGTCGCCCCAGACAGCGGCGCCAGAGCGACAGCCGGGCCTGCGCCCGGTCATGCACGCCGTCCGGCACCAGCCGCTCGCCGCGCTGGTAATAGGCCTCATCCCAGCGCGCCACCTGCTCGGCCAGGCGCTCAACGCGGCCCTCGATGTCGTCAGGCGCCGGACACTCGCCGGCCTGCGTCGTCCCCGGCAGGGCCAGCGACACCAGTATTGCGGTCGCCACGACCCCGCCATATCGTCTCAACCGCCACCCCATGCGATCCCTCAAGCCTCAATATTCGATGTCCCTTATATGTCATCGACAAGCGCATCGGATTCTGAAGGCGAGGGGGTGCGGCGAGACAGGCGCAAACTGCTAGACTTTGATGAGTCAACAAGGAGAGAGAGCATGAGTAACGCACGCGCCGTCACATGGGATCAGGAAGGCGTCGACCATGTCGCCGAGCACGACGAGCTGACCCAGTTTCTGCACAAAACGCCCAAAGCCGGCGACATCATCACGGCCCGCTATATGCAGGCCAATGTGCGCATGAAGGTACTGGAGCGCGAGGGTGAGGACACCTCGATTGCCGAGGTGCTGGGCATCAGCCTCGAAGACGAAAAGCGTGTCGAAGAACACGAAGGCCTGCACAAGGGCGAGACGGTGCGTGTTCCCGACAGCGACCGGGCCTTTATCCGTTATAGCGATTGATGCTTTGAAGTCTGCTTTTTATACTATTAAGGCATTTATTCAGGACAATTTGTTGTTTGGTTTTGCGGCCTGAAACCGTCATTATCTGACAAGGATTCATGGCGGACGGCCCTCGATCACGGGCGCCGCTGCCGACACCCGCTTCCATTGATGGCCAAAGGAGTGACAAATGGCGCTGCAACTTGGCGATACCGCACCGGATTTTTCTCAGGAAAGCACTGAAGGCACCATCAATTTCCACGAGTGGCTGGGCGACAGCTGGGCGATTCTCTTTTCTCACCCCAAGGACTTTACCCCGGTGTGCACCACCGAGCTGGGTGAAGTGGCCCGCCTCAAGCCGGAATTCGACAAGCGCAACACGAAGGCCATCGGCCTGTCCGTTGATCCGCTGGACGACCACCACGCCTGGAAGGGTGACATCGAGGAAACCCAGGGCTGCGGTCTCAACTTCCCGCTGCTGGCCGACGCCGATCGCAGCGTCAGCGAGAAGTACGGCATGATTCATCCCAATGCCAACGACACCCTGACGGTGCGCTCGGTCTTTGTCATCGACCCCAACAAGAAGGTCCGACTGACCCTGACCTATCCGGCCAGCGCCGGGCGCAACTTCCAGGAGATCCTGCGCGCCCTGGACAGCCTGCAGCTGACCGACAACGAAAAGGTCGCCACACCGGTCAACTGGCGCCACGGCGATGACGTCATCATCGTGCCGTCGCTGAGCAACGAGGAAGCGGCCAAACTCTTCCCGCAGGGCTGGGACGAGAAAAAGCCCTACCTGCGCATGACGAAGCTCAACAAGTAAGGCGCCGATGACGCGGGCACAAGACGACCCGCATCACGCCATGAAAACGCCCGGCTGGATGGCCGGGCGTTTTTTTTGATGGCCGGTCGGGCCGGGTGCAGTGGCGCGCTACAGCTGCGGCGCGGTCAGCTTTTTGGCAAAGCCTGCCACGTACTCGCCCTGGAAGCGGGCGATCTTCAGCTCCCGCTCGGTGGGCTGGCGCGAGCCATCGCCGCCGGCCAGTGTCGAGGCGCCGTAGGGGGTGCCGCCGCTGACTTCGGAGATATCAAACTGCTCCTCGACCCCGTAGCCGATCGGCACGATCACCATCCCGTGGTGGGCCAGCGTCGTCCAGCTCGAGGTAATGGTCATCTCTTCGCCGCCGCCGGTGCCGGTGGAGGTAAAGACGCTGGCCAGCTTGCCGCGCAGCTTGCCATTGGCCCATAGCCCACCGGTCTGATCGAGAAAGGTGCGCATCTGCCCGGCCATGTTGCCGTAACGGGTCGGCGTGCCCAGGATGATCGCGTCATAATCGGCAAGCTCGCCGGGCTCGGCGATCGGTGCCGACTGATCCACCTTGCCGCCGGCCTGCTTGAAGGCCTCTTCATCCATGGTTTCCGGCACGCGCTTGATGGTGACCTCGGCGCCGGAGACCGAGCGGGCGCCCTCGGCCACGGCTTGCGCCATCGTTTCGATATGGCCATACATCGAGTAATACAGCACCAGTATCCGCGACATCGTCTCTATCTCCCTGGTCCATTGTCCGCAATTAACACGGGGTAGTATGTAACACGCTGTCAGCCTGGTGCATCCATGCGGTTGTTGCCCGTTTTTCCCGTCACCGATTCGATGACCCGCCCCGGACGCCCCTGTCTTAAGCACGCTTGAACGAATGACATTGCGGCGCGCCCGTAACCTCGTATGCTGTCACAAGGCGGTGCCCGCCTGCTGTCCTGAACGCTTCCTGTCCGCGGAAACCTGCCCATGCCTGATGTTCACGATGCCCGCCGTCCACTGACCTGGCTGGCAGCCCTGATCCTCGTGGCGCTGGCCCTTGTCTTCTGGTGGTGGCTGTCGCTCGAGCGTGAACCGACGACGTCCGGACCTGCCTCGCCCGTGGCCGTGGGCCTTGCCGAGGTGATCGAACGGGATCTGGCGCCCGGGCTCGATGCCGTGGGGGATGTCGAGGCCACCGACTCGGTCGGGATCGCCTCGCTGGTCACCGAGCGCATCACCGAACTGCATTTCGACAGCGGCGAGCGGGTCCAGCAGGGCGACCTGCTGATCCAGCTCGATGATCGCGCCGAACAGCAGGGTCTGCGCGCCGCCCGGGTCATCGTCGAGCAGGAGCAGCGCGAATATGACCGCCTGCAGCCGCTGGTGCGCCAGGGCTCGATCGCCACCCAGCAGGTAGATGAGCAGCGCAACCGGCTGGAGAGCGCCCGGATCGAGGTCGCCCGACTCACCGCCGCGCTGGAGGATCGCACCATCACGGCCCCGGTGACCGGCATCATGGGGCTGAACGATTTAAGCGTCGGGGAGCAGATCAGCGCCGATACGCCGCTGGTGACGCTGGACAGCATCGACCGGGTGCAGGTCGACTTCGCCCTGCCCGAACGCGATCTGCGTCGCGTCACCGAAGGCATGGCGGTCACGGCGCACTCGGTGGCCTGGCCCGATCGCACCTTTCACGGCGAGGTCACCAGCATCGACCCGCGCCTGGACCGGGACACCCGCACCGTCATGGTCCGCGCCCGATTCGACAATGAGGATCTGGCCCTGCGCCCGGGCATGCTGCTCGACATCACCCTCGAGCTGCCGGCGCAGCGTCGCCTGATCGTGCCGGAAAGCGCCATTCTGGGCGAGCGCGACCGCCAGTGGGTCTATGTCGTGACCCCGGCGCAGGATCACCATCAGGCCCGCCGTATCGATATCCGCGTGGTCGAGCGCGCCCCCGGCTGGGCCGCCATCGAGGCGGCAAACGACGATACCACGCTCTCCCCCGGCGCCTCGGTGGCCGTCAGCGGCCTGCGCGATATCGGTGAGGATCGCGATCTCGTGATCGACGAGCACGCCGCCCGTGATACCGCCGCCCTGTTCGACACATCGAGCGATGAGCGCCTCATGACCCGGGAGACCGTCACCCCATGACCCTGACCGATCTGGCCGTAACGCGCCCGGTCGGCACCCTGGTGGCCGCCATGCTGCTGGTGCTGTTCGGGGTGCTGGGCTTTCTGGATCTGCCCATCCGGGAGTATCCCTCCATCGAGGAGCCGGAAGTCTCGGTCGAGATCGCCTGGCCCGGCGCCTCGGCGGCGGTGGTGGAGTCGCGCGTGACCCAGACGATCGAAAACGTCATCGCCGGCATCGAGGGCGTGGTCAGCGTTGAATCGGAAAGCAACGACGGTGAGTCCGAGGTCACGCTGACCTTTTCCAGCGAAACCGACCTGGACACCGCCGCCAACGACGTGCGCGACCAGGTCTCGCGTGTGGTTGATGCCCTGCCGGTGGGCGCCGAAGCCCCCGAGATCAGCAAGGACCAGGGCGGCAGCGACACCCTGATGATCCTGTCGGTCAAGACCGATCGCCTGAGCGCCATGGCGCTGTCGGACTACGCCGACCGGCAACTGCTGGACCGCTTCTCGACCATCAACGGCGTCTCGCGGGTGCGGCTGTGGGGCTCGCAGCTGCCCGCCATGCGCGTGGATCTCGACCGCCACGCCATGACCGCCCATGACATCACCGTCGAGGACATCACCGGCGCGCTGGCCAGCGAAAACGTGGAGTACCCCGGCGGGCGGATCGAATCCACCACCCGGGAGTTCACCGTGCGCCTGCTGCCGGGCTATGAAACGCCCGAGTCCTTCCGGCGCCTGCCGCTGCGCCAGGGCAAGGGCACGCGTACTGTCACCCTGGGCGATGTGGCCGGCGTCACGCTGGGCCCCGAGACGCGTCGCGAGGCGTTTCAGGTCGACGGCGAACCCACCGTCTCGATCGCCATCAGTCGCCAGAGCACGGCCAATACGCTGTCCATCTCCCGCGATGTGCGCGCCACGCTCGAGGACCTGCGCGATGAGCTGCCCGAAGGCATGCGCATCGACATCGTCTCCGACGACACCCGCTACATCTCGGCGGCACTCAAGGAGGTGCTGATCACGCTGGCCATTGCGGTGGCCATGGTGGTCGCCGTGATCATCGTGTTTCTGGGGTCCTGGCGGGCGGCGCTGGTGGCGGCCACGGTCATTCCCGTCTCGCTTTTGGCCTGCGGCATGCTTTTGCTGGGGCTGGGCTTCAGCCTCAACATGCTGACCCTGCTGGCGCTGGTGCTGTCGGTGGGGCTGGTGGTGGATGATGCCATCGTCATGATCGAGAACATCCAGCGCCACCTGGAAAACGGCGACACGGCGCTGCTGGCCGCCTTTCGCGGCGCCCGTCAGGTCGCCTTTGCCATCCTGGCCACCAGCCTGGTGCTGATGGCGGTGTTTCTGCCCATCACGCTGATGAGCGGCCAGACCGGGCGACTCTTCACCGAATTTGCCGTCACCATCGCTGCCACCATTGCCTTCTCCACCCTGATCTCCCTGACGCTGACCCCGGTGATGGCCTCGTGGCTACTGGCCGCCGGCCACGGCCGCCAACACTCACCGGTCGGCCGGCTCATGGCAGGGCTGGCGTCGCGCTATCAGCGTCATCTGGCGCAGATGCTGCACCGTCCGGTGCTGGTCGGCGGCGGCTTCGTGGCGATGGTGATCGTCACCGCCACGATCATCACCACGCTGCCCACCGAATACGAGCCCTATGACGACCGCGGCGCCCTGCGCATCGGGGTACAGGCCGAGGAAGGGGTCAATTTCGAGGAGATGTACCGGCGCATGAAGGCCATGGAACAGCGCCTGGCGCCGATTCTTGATGACGACGCCCTGATCGATAACGCCTCGCTGCGCGTGCCCTCCCCCGGCAACAGCGACGGGCCGGTCAACAACGGCCGCTGGATTCTCAGCTTCACGCCGTGGCAGACCCGCGATGAGAGCACCCGCGAGGTGGCCGCGCGCATCAACGAGACGCTCGAGGGCTTCTCCGAACTCAGCGCCACCACCATGCTGCCGCGCGGGCTGAGTTCGGGCAACGAAACCCCGGTACAGTTCGTGGTCGGCGGGCCGGACTACGCCACCCTGGGCGCCTGGCGCGATCAACTGATGGCCGCCTGGCAGGACTACCCGGGGCTCGAGGCGCTCGACAGCGATCTGATCGAGACCACGCCGCAGCTGCAGGTGCGCCTGGACCGCGAACGCGCCGCCCAGCTCGGCGTCAGTGCCGAGACGGTGGGCCGCACGCTGGAGTCCTTTTTCGGCGAGCGCAGCCTGACCACCTTCGAGCGCGACGGCCAGTCCTACGACGTGATCCTGCAGGGACTGCGCGAGCAGCGCCTGACGCCCGAGGCGCTCGAAGAGATTCGGGTGCGCAGCGACAGCGGCGCACTGGTGAGCCTGGCCAATCTCGTCCATCTCGAGGAGGTCGCGGTGTCGCCGACGCTCAACCGCTATAACCGGATTCGCGCCGTCACCTTTTCGGCCAACGTCGCCGACGGCTACAGCCTGTCGCAGGTGCTCGATCACATGAATGCCACGGTCGATGAGACCCTGCCCGAGCAGGCGCGCATCGACTACAAGGGCGCCACCCAGGACTTCCTGGAGGCCGGGCGCGACCTGCTGCTGGTGTTTACCGTGGCGATTGCGGTGACCTGGCTGGTGCTGGCCGCGCAGTTCGAAAACGTTATCAGCCCGTTGGTGGTGATGCTGACCGTACCGCTGGGAATGCTGGGCGCCGGCATGGCGCTGTGGCTGCTGGGCGAGAGCCTCAACCTGTACGCCCAGATCGGGCTGTTGATGCTGATCGGGTTGTCGGCCAAAAACGGCATCCTGATCGTGGAGTTCGCCAACCAGCGCCGCAATGAGGGCGTGGCGCTGCGCGATGCCATTCTGCAGGCGGCGCAGACCCGCCTGCGCCCGATTCTGATGACGTCACTGTCGACCATGGCCGGCGCCCTGCCGCTGGTCATGGCCACCGGCGCGGGTGCGGCCAGCCGCTTCGGGCTGGGGGTGACGCTGCTGGCCGGCTGCGCCAGCGCCACCCTGCTGACTCTGGGCGTGGTGCCGATCGCCTATTACTGGCTTGCCGGTTACCAGCGGCCGCCGGGCCATCGCCGCCAGCAGCTCAAGGCCTCGCTGGAACGTCACACGCCGGACGTGCCGCCGGAGACGTGATCCGGTGTCTGGCGCTTGAAGGTCAGCACCAGCAGATCGCGATGTCCGGGGCGGCCGGCATCCTCGGCCACAATCGGCGTGACGCCGTGCAACACCCGGGTGTCATCGACCAGCGCCATGTCCAGACCCTCGGCCAGCGTGAAGGAAGCAAGCTCGCGGCGGTCCGCATCCTGAATGTGTGAAACGCCCTCGCAGACGTTGTCGCGCTGGATCATCACCATCGCCACGAAATCCACGCCGTCACGGTGGACGCCCTCCGGCGTGGGCAGACCGGTGGCGATGTCGTCGCCCACCTCGATGCGAAACTGATGCATCTCGACGTGCCAGTCGGCCTCACCGGCGCAGCGACCAAAGACGCCCAGGGAGAGCTCGCAGAGAAAGGCGAAGGCACCTGTGGCCAGCGCGCCCTCGTCGACCGGCTCGAAATGGCGCGCCACGCCGCCGTTGAGCCGATTGAACTCGGTGGTCTGAAAGTGCGGCTGATGCGGCTGTCGCACCAGCGCGCGCGCACCGGGCGCGGCACTGAACACCGCATGGCGCCGGCGCCGGTAACGCCCGCCATCGTTCATGAAGCGATCCGGGGCAAGATCGTCCCAGTAGCGTGCGAATGCCGCGCGATCATCCGGGCAGTGCGCGTATGCGGCGCACCAGGCGTGAAAGGCCGGCACGACGTCATCGGCCGGGGCGAACAGATAGCCGTCACGCACCAGGCGCTCGGACAGCGACGTTAACAAGGGGCCAAGGGGGGCAACATCATCAGTCATCAGGATCACCGCCGCGGGAGAAGCAACAACAGGGCGCGGCGTCACGGGCAGGCCTGACGCGGCGCAGGGCAGAGCGCTATTATGGCACCAACGATGATCACCGCCCATGCCCGCGTGCCCGGGCACCTACCAGCCGAAGAGGCCCGTCATGTCTGTATCCTCCCGCGCGCCCATCGCCCTCACCATGGGCGACCCGGCCGGCGTCGGCCCGGAAATCATTGTCCGCCTGGCCTGTCTGCCGCGCCCCGGCGACACGCCACTGCTGGTCATCGGCGATATCGACCGTCTGCGCGCCACGGCGGATCAGCTGGGGCTGGCCCTGACGCTGTTTCCGATCGCGCACCCGGACGAGATTCGCGGTCACGCGGCCACGTCGGGTCGGCTGGCCGTGCTGCCGGCCGGTGAGCCACTGCCACCGGAGCTGCCCTGGGGCCTTGTCGATGCCCGCGCCGGGGCCGCCGCCTGCGCCTATGTGAACCGCGCCATCGATTTCGCGCTCGAGGGCTCGATCAGCGCCATCGTCACCGCCCCGCTCAACAAGGCCGCCATGGCGGCCGCCGGCATTACCTATCCGGGCCATACCGAGATTCTGGCCGACCGCGCCGGCACACAGGATTTCGGCATGATGCTGGCCAACGACGAGCTGCGCGTGATGCTGGTGTCGATCCATCTGTCGCTGCGTCAGGCGATCGACGCCGTCACCCCCGAGCGCGAACTGCGCGCCATTCGCCTCGCCGCCCGCGCCTGCCACGCCTACGGCATCGAGTCTCCCCGCATCGCGGTGGCCGGGCTCAACCCCCACGCCGGCGAAGGCGGCCTGTTCGGGGACGAGGATGACGCCATCATCGCTCCGACGATCGCCCGCGCCCGGGAGGAAGGCATCGACGCCTCCGGCCCCTGGCCGGGCGATACGGTCTTCATGAACGCCCGCCGCGGCCACTTTGATGCGGTGGTGGCGCAGTATCACGATCAGGGCCTGATCCCGGTGAAGTATCTGGGCGTCGAGAACGGCGTGAACATCACGGTGGGCCTGCCGTTTGTGCGCACCAGCGTCGATCACGGCACCGCCTTTGATATCGCCGGCCAGGGCCGCGCCGACCCCTCGAGTCTTGTGTATGCGCTCAAGCAGGCCGAGGCGATGGTGCGCGCCGGCACATGAGACCGACCTGCCGGGTGCAACCCTGTTGACGAGTAGTACACTGAAGGAATGACCATGCCGCCACGGGGCCTCCCATCGCGGCGCGCCATTTCCTCGATACGCGGAGCAGGGCGATGCAACTCAGACAGAGCAACATCGAAAGACTCGCCGACGGCGAGGTGTACGACACGCTGATTATCGGCGGCGGCATCAACGGCGCCGTCTCGGCGGCGGCGCTGGCCGGGCGCGGTGTGAAGGTGGGCCTGGTGGAACAGGGCGATTTTGCCGGCATGACCAGCATGTGGTCGTCCAACCTCATCTGGGGCGGCATCAAGTACATGGAGTCGCGGGACTTCAAGCTGGTGCGTGAACTCTGCGTCTCGCGCAATCACCTGATCAGGCACTACCCCTCGACCGTGCAGGAGATCCGCTTTCTCACCACCATTACCAAGGGCTTTCGCTGGCATCCGCTGGCCCTGTGGGCGGGCACCTGGATCTACTGGCTGTTCGGCAACGGCTTTACCCGCGTGCCGCGCCTGCCGAGCCTTTCGACCATCAACCGCGAGGAGCCGGTGATCAACACCGACCCGGCCATCGGCTGTTTCGAATACTCCGACGCCTTTTTGCACGACAACGACGCCCGCTTTGTGTGGAACTTCGTGCGCACCGCCATCAACAGCGGCTGCGTGGCGGCCAACTACGTCGAGGCCACCGGCTTTGAGCGCCAGGGGGATCTCTGGCATGTGGGGCTCAGGGATGTCATGAGCGGCCGCGAATGGACGCTCAAAACGAAGACCCTGGTCAACGCCTGCGGCCCGCTGGCCGACCGCACCAACGCGCTGGCCCACAAACAGACCGAGCACAGTCACGTGCTCTCCAAGGGCATCCACCTGATCGTCGACCAGGTGACGCCCAACAAGCGCGTGCTGGCGTTTTTCGATGAGGACGGGCGGCTTTTCTTCGCCATCCCCATGGGGACGCGCACCTGCATTGGCACCACCGACACCCGCACCGAAGACCCGCACGCGGCCATCACCGACGACGACATCAAGTTCGTGCTCGACAACATCAACGCACGGCTGTCGCTCGACAAGCCGCTGGATCGTGACGACATCATCGCCACCCGCTGCGGTGTGCGGCCGCTGGCGGTGCAGAACACCAGCGGCGGCGACCGCGACTTCCTGCAGCTCTCGCGCAAGCACGAGATCGACTCCGACATCGATCAGGGCTTTATCAGCATCTTCGGCGGCAAGCTTACCGACTGCATCAATGTCGGCGAGGAGATCGTGGAGCTGGTCAAAAAAATGGGCATCGACATCCGCTTCCCGGACTATCGCTGGTATGGCGAGCCGGTGGACGCGGTGCGCGACGAGTTCTTCCACCAGGCGCGTCTGATGAAGCTCGACGACTACACCGACGCCAGCGCCTCCGAGCCGCTGTCGACCCGGCTGTGGCGGCGCTACGCGGGCCATGCCATCGGCATTCTGGAATACATTCGCGAGGACCCGCGCCAGGCGGAGATTCTCATCGAGGGCACCGAATACATCCGCGCCGAGGTACGTCAGGCCGCGCGGCGCGAGATGATCACCAGACTCGAGGACTTTCTGCGCCGGCGTTCCAAGATCAGCCTCGTCTCGCGCCAGGAGACCATCCGCCAGTCGGCCGGCTTGATGGAGGCCTGCGAAATCCTGTTCGGCGACGAGGCGCAGATGCGCTTTGATGAGTACTTCCGCGACCATCCCGTCACCAACGGCATCGCCCGCGACCCCGGCGCCGGCCCGCTGCCGGCCGATGGCGCCACCAATGACCCCGCCACCGAGCAGTCGGCGACGCCGGAGCATCGCAGGGAGGGGGATTTCGAAACGCTGAACTGGTGATCCGCATCATTGGTGGGTCGGCGGTATGCGGCTCGCGGCCAGCGACAGCGCCATCGTGAGCCGGCGCTACCGACAACTGACCGCATTGCACCCGCCATTTCACGTCATGAGCGAGCGCGCCGCCGTGGTATAAGCCATCGGTGTCGCGCCGCTGCCGGGGAACACAATCTCTCCTGCAGAGTCGATGAACAGTGCGCAGCCCCACCGGGGCTGTCCCGATGTTCCTTTCGAAGGCAGGATCGCCATCGTGTTACGGTCATTTTTTCCCAACCCGCCCCTTTTTTTCACAAGCGTTGTGGTCTGGGCGCTGATCTGCATCACGCTCTGGCAGATGGGCGTCAGCGACTGGGGCGCCGCTGTCGGGTTGCCGCCGCTGGCCGAGGGCGACGACCTGCCCGTTAACGTGTCGCGCTTCTGGGCGCCTTCAATGCTGTGGTTCTATCTCTACTACGCGCTGTGCGTGGCGGTGTTTGCCGCGGCGTGGGCCCTGATCAGACCCCACCGCTGGCAGCGCTGGTCGATTCTCGGCAGTGCGCTGATCATTTTCATGACCTGGTTTTCAGTGCAGACCAGTGTGGCGATCAACGCCTGGTACGGGCCGTTCTGGGACATGATCCAGCAGGCACTGGGCGGCGACAGCGATGTGACGGTGAGTGATATCTACACCGGCATGCTCAGCTTTGCCGGCATCGCGTTCGTGGCCGTGACGGTGGGCGTGCTCAACTACTTCGTGGTCAGCCACTACATCTTTCGCTGGCGCTGGGCGATGAACAACTTCTACATGCGTCACTGGTCGCAGCTGCGCCACATCGAGGGCGCCGCCCAGCGCGTGCAGGAAGACACCATGCGCTTTTCCACCACGCTCGAGGGGCTGGGCGTCAATCTGCTCAAGGCAGTGATGACCCTGATCGCCTTCATGCCGCTTCTGGTGACGATGTCGCAGAACATCACCGAGCTGCCGCTCGTGGGCCATATTCCCAATGCGCTGGTGTGGTCGGCGATCGCCTGGTCGCTGTTTGGCACCGTGCTGCTGGCGGTGGTGGGTATTCGCCTGCCGGGGCTCGAGTTTCGCAATCAGCGCGTCGAGGCGGCCTACCGCAAGGAGCTGGTCTACGGTGAGGATGACCCGATACGCGCGGACCCGGTCACCGTCGCCACGCTGTTCAACCGGGTGCGGCGCAACTACTTTCGCCTCTACTGGCACTACGCCTATTTCAACATTGCCCGCATTCTCTACCTGCAGGCCGACGTGGTCTTTGGCCTGATCGTGCTGGCCCCCTCGATCGTCGCCGGCCAGCTGACGCTGGGCCTTCTGCAGCAGATCCTCAACGTCTTCGGGCAGGTGCGCGAATCCTTTCAGTATCTGGTCAACTCCTGGTCGACCATCATCGAGCTGCTCTCGATCATCAAGCGCCTGCGTGCCTTTGAATCCGTGATCGATGACCCATCAAATGACGACACGGCGCCATCGAGCGACGCCGTGTCGTGATACTGACAGGTTCCGGGCTTACCGCCGAACGGGATCAGAGAGCGGCGGCCTCATCCAGACCGGGGTCGGGCACGTGCAGGGTGATCACCGTACAGTGGGCGACATGGGAGACCTTGTGCGACACGCTGCCCACGACCAGTCCCCTCATGTCGCTCAGGCCGCGGCTGCCCATCACGATGGTATCCACGTCCAGCTCCCGGGCCAGCGCCACGATGGTCTGATCCGGCCGACCCGGCGGATTGTCTTCAACATGGAAGTGGACCTCGGTCGAGGGGGCACCCACGGCCGACCAGATATTTTCCAGCAGCGCCACGCCTTCGTCATGACCCTTGGTCGGGGTGTAATCCACCGGTGTCGACCCCGTCTGCGCGCCCAGATGATCGGTGGCCGGGGGCGGTTCCACGATGTGAAGAAGATGCAGGGTACCGCCCTCTGCCTGCTGTATCAGACAGGCGTGCTCGAGCGCCCGCCGCGCGCTGCGGGAACCATCCAGGGGTACCAGAATGCTTGTTGTCATGATCCACCTCCTTCCTTCGGCTGTTGGGGCCCTGTCTGCAAAAGGACAGCCATCAGACAGTACTACCAGCGATGATGTGGCAGTACCCATCGCCTGACCTGGCCAACTCATGCCCTATTACATTAGCACTCCATCAGGGACGCTACGCGTCAATGGTCGTAAGCACCTGTTTCTCCCCGGGGCGGTCAGCGCTTCGGGGCGCTACCCAGAACACGACCCGACGCGATAAGGTAGCGACAAACGATACCATCCTGATCCCGGGAGACCGCCCGCCATGCCGATTCATCTGCTGGTCGTGACCCGTCTGTCACGCCATCACCAGGCCCGCATCGACGCCGCCGGCTTTCATCTTCACATGGCCGAGGATGCCGAGGCCCGCCGCGATGTGGTGCACCGTCACCGTGACGATATCCGCGCGGTCATGACCATCGGCACCATCGGCTTCACAGCGGAGGAGATGGACGAGCTGCCGAATCTGGGGTTGATCTGCGCCCAGGGCGTGGGCTTTGAAGGCATCGACGTGCCGGCTGCCCGCGAACGCGGCATCGCCGTGGTGCATGGCCCCGGCACCAATGCCGAGACGGTCGCCGACCACACCCTCGGCCTGATGCTGGCCTGCCTGCGCCGCATTCCCCGGGGCGATGCCGGCCTGCGGCAGGGGCAATGGAAGGAGATTCGCCGCGGCGCCCCGGTGCTGCACGGCAAAACCCTGGGACTGCTGGGCATGGGCAACGTGGCGCGCGCCATCGCCCGACGCGCCCACTACGGCTTTGACATGCCGATCATCTACTTCAGCCGCCAGCCAAAACCCGATCTCGACTGGCAGCACGAATCGGACGCCCAGCGCGTCGCCGAACAGGCCGACGTGCTGGTGAGCACCCTGCCCGGCGGTGACGACACCCACCACCTGATCGATGACGCCTTGCTGAGCGTCATGAAGATTGAGAGCATCGTGATCAACGTCGGCCGCGGCAGCGTGGTGGACAGCGACGCCCTGGCCCGCGCGGTGACGGAGAAGCGCCTCGCTGGTGCCGCACTGGATGTCTTCGAGCACGAACCCGAGGTGCCCCAGGCGCTGAAGGACGAGCCGCGCATCATCATGACGCCCCATACCGCCGGCCTGTCGCCCGAGGCGCTGGACGCCACCATCGACCTGGTGATCCAGAACCTTGAGGCCTTTCGCGACGGCCGGGCGCTGGTCACGCCGGTGCCGGAGGCCTGAATCCTTCACCATGCGGACCGACAGGAGGGCACCATGAGCCACGATCACCCGGCAGATACGCGGTCACAGAAAGAGAAGATGCTCGCCGGCGAGCTCTACACCGCCGACGACCCTGAACTGGCCCATGATGCCGCCGTCGCCAAAGCGGCCATGCATGAGTTCGCCAGATGCTACGAGCACGATGTCGACGCGGCGCATGCCGTGCTGAAGGGTCTGTTCAAAGAGCTGGGCGACACCGCCCACATCCGCGCGCCGCTGTACGTCGACTACGGCTTCAACATCCGCTTGGGCGAGGGCTCGTTTGCCAACTTCGGCCTGATAGCACTTGACGTGGCCCCCATTGCCATCGGCCGGGACGTGCAGATCGGCCCCAACGTGCAGCTTTTGACGCCAACCCACCCGCTGGACCCACAGGCGCGCAGGGACAAGCTCGAAGCCGGCGCCTCGATCGTCATCGAGGACAACGTGTGGCTGGGCGGCGGCGCGATCGTGCTGGCCGGCGTCACCATCGGCGAGAACAGCGTCATCGGCGCCGGCGCCGTGGTGACCCGCGACGTTCCCGCCAATGTCGTGGCGGTGGGCAACCCGGCCCGGGTGATCCGTGAGTTGACGTGAGGTGGCCTGGTTCAGTCCGGCTACCATGAGAAGCGGGACCCAATGGCATCGATCAACATGTCCGCGCTAAACTTGGCCCAGTGGACCAGGAGAGACAGCCATGGATATCAACATTCATGATGCCAAGACCCAGTTCTCGGCACTACTCAAAAGAGTCGAGAAAGGGGAAGAGGTGATCATCAGCAATCGCGGGAAGCGGGTGGCACGACTGGTGAGTTATGAGCCGCCCCAAAGGCCCAGTGTCATGAGCCTCATGGGGTGCATGAAGGACGAGATCAAGCTTCATGAAGGCTGGGATGCAGGACTGTCCGACGCGGACATGATCGAGTTTGAAAAGGGCAATCTCGGATGAGGCTACTGCTCGACACCAACATCCTGATCTGGATTCTGACAGGCGATGACGAGCGGCTGAAACCAGCCACGCGCGTTCTTATCGACCAGGCCGACGAAGTCTATTTCAGCCCGGCCTCAATATGGGAAATCGCCATCAAGGCCGGCACTGGCAAGCTGGAAATGAATGCCGCCCGGGCAGCCTCTCTCCTTGCTTCCATCCTTGGCGAGCTGGACATTACCTCGCAACATACCGCTCATGTTCAAGGACTGCCGGACAAGCACAAGGACCCGTTTGACCGCCTGCTGCTGTCACAGGCCATGTGTGAAGGCATGACCCTGCTCTCCAGTGATCATGTATTCAGCCAGTATGATCCTGCAGGCAAATACAGCCTCATTATTTGAGACCTGCCATGCCCTCCATGGCCTGACAAGCGCTGGTCAGGCCTGCCGGCCCTCATGACACGCCATCTGACATCGCTTTACACCGGCGGCATCAGCTCGTTGAGCTCTCGGTAGGTGCACGCGCTCAACTTCTGCGTCGACAGCCGGCCCGTCTGCATGAAGGTGCTCGCCATGTCAGCCCCGGCGCCGTAGAGAAATTCGGCAATCGCCGAGCCGGCACTCAGGCGCCTGACGCCAAGCTCGCGCAGCGTCTCGATCTCCGGCAGGTCGGGCCGATAGAGCAGGTTGACCGGCAGCGCGGTCGAGCGACACAGCTCGCCGATTTCCCCGGCATCGGCCAGGCCCGCGACAAACAGGCCATCGGCCCCGGCACTGCTATAGAAGCCGGCTCTTGTCAGGATCTCGGCAAGGCGCTGCTCGGGCGGCACCAGCCCCTTGAGGTAGACGTCGGTGCGCGCGTTGATAAACAGATCCACGCCATGACGCGCTGCCACGCGCCTTGCCGCCTCGATTTTACGACACAGGATTTCCGGGCTGGCATGACCGTCTTCCAGATTGATGCCGACCGCACCAGCGGCCACCACCGTCTCGATCACCCTGGCCACTGCCTCCGGGTCATCCGAGTAACCGCCCTCGATATCCACGCTCAGCGGCACGGTCAGCACCCGCGCCATGGCTTCAACGCTTGCCTTCAAAAGCTTGAGCGGCAGCTGGTTGCCATCCCGGTAGCCCCACGACCAGGCCAGTGCCGCGCTGCTGGTCGCGACCGCCCTGCCGCCCCGGGCCTCCACGATGCGGGCACTGCCGGCATCGGTGGCGTTGGCCAGTAGTAACAGGCCCTCATCATGCAGACTTCGAAATTCCTGATCGGCTCGTGTCACGCTGCCTCCCCATCATCCTGTTGCCGTGTTGACCCCGATACCCTGCGTCTACGGTAATACCGCCGCCTGCTTATCCACCAGTATTTCCCGGAAGCCCTCGGCCCTGACTCGCGCGGCAAACGCGCCACTGTCCAGGGGCTGACCGGTCACATGAAAGCACCCGCCGGCGCTTTCCCCCTGCTTTAGCGACGGGTTACCCAGCACCGCCTCCAGCCGCCGGGCGATGGCGTCACCGGAATCCACCAGCCGGACACGACCGCCCAGCTGCGCGGCGATCGCCTCGCGCAGCAGCGGATAATGGGTGCAGCCCAGCACCAGCTGATCAAGTGAGCGCCACTCGGGCTCGCGCAGCGGGGCAAGCTCATCGGCCAGGGCGTCTTCATCGAGCGTTTCCGTCAGCCAGTAACGCTCAGCCAGCGCGGCAAGGTTCGAAGCGCCGATCTTCAACACCCGGCAGCGGCCGGCAAAGCGTTCGATCAGGGTCGCCACATGGGCGCTTTTCACCGTACCCGGCGTGGCCAGCACGCCGATCACACCGCTGGCGCTTGCCACGGCCGCCGGACGAATCGCCGGCACCACGCCGACCACCGGTATCGACAGTCGCGCCCTGAGCGCCGGCAGCACCACGGTCGAGGCGGTATTGCAGGCGATCACCACCGCATCGACCGGACGGGCTGCAACGGCACGGGCCATCAGATCACACACCCGGCTAATCAGCGCCTCGGCGTCGAGCGCGCCATAGGGAAAGGCGGCGTGATCGGCGATGTAGTGCTGCTTGAGGCCCGGCAGGCGACGGCGGATGGCACGGGCGATGGTCAGCCCGCCGATGCCGGAATCCAGCAGCCATATGGCCCGTCTCTGCTGCATCACGCTCCTGCTCGTTGCCGGTTAACGCTGTCCGGTCGTCATTCGGACGTCAAAAACCCCCGTCATGATGAAAACATTGTTATCAGAGAGGAAGGGCTCATGCCCTTTTAGACGCCCGGAGCCCCGCCATGCTGATCGCTCAGATCACCGACCTGCACGTTCGCTGCCCGGGAGAGAAAGCCCATGGCGTGGTCGAGACCCATCGCCTCCTGCCCCCGGTGGTCGCGGCACTCAACGCCCTCGACCCGCGCCCCGATGTGGTACTGGTCACCGGTGACGCCACCGACCTCGGCCGCCCGGAGGCGTACGCCGTACTGGCCGAGCTGCTGGCGCCGCTGGAGATCCCCCGGGTTCTGATCCCGGGCAATCATGATGATCGACAGGCCATGCGTGCGGCCTTTCCGGGCCATGGCTATCTGGGGCGCGAGGGCTTTATCCAGTACACCCTGGACGCGTACCCGGTGCGCCTGATCGGGCTGGACACGCTGGTGCCCGGTGAAGGCCACGGCGAGCTGTGCGCCGAGCGGCTGGCGTGGCTGGCCGCGCGCCTGGCAGAGCAGCCGACACGCCCGACGGTCTTGTTCATGCACCACCCGCCCTTCGCCACCGGCATCGACCACATGGACGCCAAAGGCCTGACGGGCGCCCATGAGCTGGAAGCGCTGGTTCGCGACTACCCCAACATCGAGCGCCTCCTCTGCGGCCACGTGCACCGCCCCATCTTCCGCCGCTTCGGCGGCACGATTGCCAGCTGCTGCCCCAGCACCGTACACCAGGCCGAACTCAACCTCACCGAACATGCCCCCGCCGCCTTCGTGATGGAGCCACCGGGTTACCAGCTGCACCTCTGGCGGGGTGGCAGCCTCATCACTCATACCGGCGTGATCGGCAACTACGACGGGCCGTATTCGTTTCGTACTGCGGAGTGACAGGGAAATCCACATCCCTCGATCAGCGCTTCAAACAGGACATTAATGCTGGCGGTCCGGCGGATATCCGGATGGGTCAGCAGCCACACGCCGGTCCCCAGCTCGGCAATGGGGTCGCCGACACGCACAAGCCCTTTCATCCTGTCGGCGAGATAGCAGGGCAAGATGCCCTGCCCCAGTCCTGCCTGTACGGCATGGGCCATGCCGAGGGTCGAGTCCGCGCGAAAGCCGATCCGTTGATCAACTCCCTGAACTGTCATCCACCGCTCGAGTGAGCGGTAGCCCATCGCTGCATCCGGCCCCACCCAGGGGGTCGATTCATCCGCGACCGTATCGGCCGAAACGTAAATCGCCTGGTGCAGCCGTCCCAGCTGTCGGCCTGTCAGCGTTTCCGGCGGATGATCGGTCGGGCGTAGCGCCACGTCAGCATCGCGGCGGGTCAGACTGTGAAGTTCGGCGGAGGTAGTCGTTTCGATAACCAGCCCGGGGTGAGTGATTCGAAACTCGGCCAGTACCGGCATCAGCACATGGGCCAACAACGCGTCCGTGGTGGTCATACGCAGCGTGCCCGTCAGCGTGGTATCGCCATCCATCAGCGCACGTTCGGCATCCGCCACGGCAAGCTGCATTTTTCGGGCCGTGGTCGCGATGGTTTCCCCGGCGGTCGTTGCGACATACCTACCGTCATGGCGCTCGAAGCATCGCGTTCCGGCACGCCTCTCAAGCGCCTTCAGACGCCGAAAGATCGTGGCGTGATTCACGCCCAGCCGACGGGCGGCTCCGGAAAGCGACCCTGATTCCACAATGGCAAGCACGAGACGGTAATCGTCCCATCCAGGTGTCGAGCTCATGAAGCTCCTGTGCGTTTTTGCAAATCAGAATTGCAGATACAGGGAATGTTTTTTCATCTCCGCACAGCCTAGCGTAACGACTCCTGTCACATTACGGAGGCTATCCATGAAAGTACTGATTGTTCACTGCCATCCCGAGCCGCAATCGTTCAACGCTGCCCTGACCAATACAGCTCGGGAAACGCTCGAGAACGACGGCCATGAGGTCATCATCAGCGATCTCTACGCCGAGAATTTCGATCCCGTCGAAGGCCCCGGGCGTTACTCAAGCCGCCGCAATCCGTCATATTTTCAGGCACTCGACGAGCAGCGATGGCACTACGAGCGCGAGATGCTCGCACCTGATGTCAGTCGTGAGATCGAGCGTCTTGAATGGGCGCAAACCATCATCCTTCAGTGTCCACTCTGGTGGCACGGCGCGCCGGCAATGCTCAAGGGCTGGTTCGACAGGGTCTTCGTCTATGGCGGCCTCTACACCGGCCGCCAGCGGTTTGATTGCGGGCCTCTCAGAGGGAGACGAGCGCTGTTCTCCGTCACCACCGGCGCGCCGGAAGAAACCTTCACGCCACTGGGCCGCAGCGGCGATATAGCCGCTCTCATATGGCCGCTGCACTGCTCGCTTTACTATGTCGGTCTGTCAGTATTGCCCCCTCATATAGCTTATGGCGTTCAGGGCGGCGGATTGAGCTATCAACAGGAAGAGAGCTTTCGTGCCCATCTGGAAAAAGAAAAGGCGCGCTGGGCCGAGCGGCTCGCCACGCTGGCGCAGGACACGCCGATTCCCATGAGCGGCTGGGAGGATTGGGATGAGACAGGCATTCTGAAAGAGGATCACCCGCTGAGATGGCGGATATAGATCATGACTTGATGAGGCAGGCGCGCCCTGTGTGATTGCCTTATGTGCTATTCCCGACAACCAGCCAGGACATTCAGCCACCGTGGAACTCGAAGGCAGCCGGGTGGAGATTCGCGTCGAGCGGGTTGGGGCTGGAGAGACGGCGGGCGTTATGCTGGATGGGGAGCGGCTGGAGGGTGCCGAGGAGGCACGGGTGGTACTGGATGGGCAGGGGCATGAGGTGGTGGTGTGGTTGGGGGGAAAGGCAGAGTAATGGCACTGCCCTGGTATTATGGGTGACAGCCAATGACATCGGGGCAATAAAAACAACGCCACAGTAATGCATTTCGTATGTGCGGATTCCGGCCGGCAACCTGCCATTTCCTGTTATCTTCCATCACGGCGACACATCGCTGCCCTTCCTTAAGTCTTACAGGTCGTTGATACTGTAAACCTCGTGAAGACCACGAGCCCCATACAATAGGCACCGGCCGGTCATGACCTGCCGCAGACCAGACAACACAATGGGAACATTGCCATGACATCCGTCACCCGAGCGTCCCCGCTCGATCTGCTGCGCCTGCACGGGCTGGTCGTTATTCTCTCGCTGATTGCAGAGTGGATCGGCATCATCAGGATTCCTCTGGGAATCGGTACGCTACTGCTGCTGCCGCTGTTCTATGCCTTTCTACTGGCCATTGCCCTTAATCCGCATCTTTCCAGCCGGTTTCATGCGCTGGTACCGCCACGCCTGAGCGATGCAGCCTCGCCGCTTATCCTGATCGCGATCATGCCGTTTATCGCCCGCTTCGGCTCCACCATCGGGCCGTCGATCGATCAGATCATCAGTGCCGGGCCGGCGCTGATTCTTCAGGAACTGGGCAATCTGGGCACGATGCTGATCGCGCTACCCTTCGCCGTGCTGGTGCTGAAAATGGGGCGGGAGGCGATCGGGGCGACCTATTCGATTGCACGCGAACCCAATATCGCGATCATTTCGGATCGCTACGGCCTCAAGGGACCGGAGGGCATCGGCGTGATGGGGGTCTACGTGGTGGGCACCATGTTCGGCACCCTCTGGTTTGCGCTAATGGCCGGTTTTCTGGGCTCGGCGGGCTGGTTTGACCCGCGCGCACTGGCGATGGCCTGCGGAGTGGGCAGCGGCAGCATGGTGGCGGCCTGTTCAGGTGCGCTGGCCGAGGCGGTACCCGCCGTGCGCGAGGAACTGCTCGCCTTTGCCGGGGCCAGTAATCTGCTGACCTATGCCACCGGGCTTTATGTGTCGCTCTTTATCGCCCTGCCGGTCGCGGAGTGGCTCTACAAGCGTCTAAGCGTCAAAAAAGGAGCCGGGGCCGATGTGGATGCGGACACACCCGATGCCGCAAGCGTCGCTGATACCGCAACCGAGCCACGTCCCGAACAGCAGCCGGGACGCACCGCCGCGATGCTTGCCGCCGTTTGCGCCGTGGGGTGGATCACCAATGTAGTCAGCGCCGGCACGCTGTGGGGCGCCCTGCCCGGCATGATCATTCTTTACATCATGAGCCTGATCGGACTGATCATTACCCGGGTCGTGCCCTTCTATCTGCCAGCGATCGCCTGGATTTCGCTGGTCAGCATCCTCATGACCCTGCCGTTTTTTCCCGGTAATGCCTGGCTGGTAGAGCAGCTTTCGCAGGTCAACTTTCTGGCCATTGTCACGCCCGTACTTGCCTATGCCGGCTTCGCCCTGTCGAAACAGGAGTTCAGCATGTTTCGCCGCACCGGCTGGAAGCTGGTACTGGTCTCGCTGCTGGTGTTTACCGGTACCTATCTCGGCTCGGCAGTGGTCGCCCAGATCCTGCTGTAACCCGATACGGTGTGGCGCCGCCCTCCCCGGGGCGTCACACCGACGTTGATACCTTTCGTATTACGGAGAAACGCATGTCCATGAAGATCGTAGTCATCGGCCTGGGGCAGATGGGGGGCAACATGGCGATGACCCTCAAAACTGCCGGCTTTGACGTCACAGGAATCGATCCTAGCGAGCAGACCCGTCAGCGTATGAGCGATCAGGGGCTGGCTGTGGCCGGCGAAAGCGCATTGCCCGTAGCCGAGGTCTATCTACTGTCGCTACCCACGGCCGACCATGTGCGCACGGTCATCGAATCAAGCCCCGGCCTTTTGGAGCATGCCGCCGAAAACAGTGTGGTGATGGACACCTCGACCAGCGATCCGGTCATCAGCCGCGAGCTGGCCGCCCGCGTGGTGGATGCCGGCCTCGAGTGGCTGGATGCCCCGGTCAGCGGTGGCCCGAAGGGCGCCGCCGAGGGCCGAATGGGGATGCTTCTGGGCGGCGAAACCGCCACCATCGAGCGTGTCACACCCGTGCTCGAGGCCCTGTCGGCACGCTACACCCACGTCGGCCCGGCCGGTAGCGGCCATGTGGTAAAGCTGGCCAATAACTACCTGTGTGCGACCAACCTGATCGCCACCGGCGAAGCCGTTGCCATGGCGGCCCGTGCCGGCGTTGACCCGGCGGCCTGTCTGGCCGGGCTCAACAGTGGATCAGGCCGTAGCGCCGTCAGCGAGGTCAACTTTCCCGAATGGATTCTCTCGGAACGTTTTGACTCGGGATTCACCACCGGATTGATGCGCAAGGATCTGCGACTGGCTCGTGATGCCGCCGAGCAGCTGGAGACGCCGATGGCTCTGCTGAACCACGTGGTCGAGCGCTGGCATGAAGCGCACGACATCGAGGATCAGGAAGATTTCAACCGCATCGCCGATGCCCTTCTCGCTACCGCTCGCAAGTAACAGGAATTCTGTCATGTCGACCTCTTCTGCACTGGACGAACGCGCCCTGAAACATCTTGGGACCCTGCTGGATCACTTTGGGCTGGGCAACAGCGGCGCCCCAGCGAGCAACTGGATCGACGGCGAGGCTGTCGTCGGTCAGGGTGAACCGATCACGCTGCGCAATCCGGTCACCGGCCAGTTACTGATGAACTATTACGATGCCGGCCAGACCCTGGTGGCCCGTGCGGTCAGTGCCGGCACCCGGGCACAGATGGAATGGATGACTCTGACCGCCAGCGCCCGCGGTCGATGCATGAACGGTGCCATAAGAGCGATGGAAGGTGAGGAAGAGTCACTGGCGCAGCTCGAGAGCGTCGTGGCCGGCAAACCGATCAGCGACTGCCGCGGTGAAGTCGGCAAAGTGCGCGAGATGTTCGAGTACTACGCCGGCTGGTGTGACAAGCAGCACGGTGAGGTAATTCCGGTACCCACCTCGCATCTCAACTACGTGCGCCACGTGCCCTACGGCGTGGTAGGTCAAATCACGCCCTGGAATGCACCGATGTTTACCTGTGCCTGGCAGCTGGCACCCGCCATTGCCGCCGGTAACGCCGCCGTGCTCAAACCCTCGGAACTGACGCCCTTCACCTCGGTCGTGATCGCAAGGCTTTTGGAAAGCGGCGGACTGCCGAAGGGGCTGATCAACATTGTTAACGGTGTGGGCCCGACCACCGGTGCAGCCCTGACCGAGCATGATGGCATTTCGAAACTGGTCTTTGTCGGTTCTCCGGAAAGTGGCCGCCTGATCGCTCAGGCGGGGGCCCGGCGTCTGGTCCCCAGCGTACTGGAACTTGGCGGCAAGTCCGCCAACATCATCTTCAATGATGCCCGTCTGGATGACGCCGTGGCCGGCGCGCAGGCTGCCATCTTCGCAGCCGCCGGGCAGAGCTGCGTGGCAGGGTCGCGACTTCTGATTCAGCGCGACATCTTTGATGAGGTCATCGAGCGACTGGGACGCGCCGCGGCGCAGATTCCGGTAGGCCTGCCGGAAGAAGATGCCACCCGCATGGGGCCGCTGCAGAACGCGCAGCAGTTCGAGCGGGTCACGACCATGATCAACGCGGCGGCCGAGTCCGGCGCCCGGATCGTAACCGGTGGCCATCGTCCGCACGGACTGCCCGAGGGCGCCGGCGGCTATTATCTGGCCCCTACCGTACTCGCCGATGTGACGCCCGACATGGCGATCGCCTGCGAGGAGGTCTTCGGCCCGGTGCTCGTTGCCATGCCCTTCGATGATGAAGCAGACGCCGTACAACTGGCCAACGCCACCCGCTTTGGCCTGGCCGGCGCCGTCTGGACGCAGGATGTCGCCCGCGCCCATCGCGTGGCAGGACGTTTGCGCGCCGGAACGATCTGGATCAACAGCTACAAGGCGATCAATGTCATGTCACCGTTTGGCGGTTTCGGCGATAGCGGCTTTGGTCGTTCGAGCGGGCTGGATGGACTCAAGGAGTACACCCTGCCCCAGAGCGTCTGGGTGGAAACCGGCGAACAGGCAAGCGTTGCCATGGGGTATGGCAACGGCGTGGGATGAGCCTGCTTTCCAGAAAGCTGTATCACTCAAAAGCCCACCGTCTGGTGGGCTTTTTCATGCAAAGATACCCGGTGATGACACCACTCTGACCGCTATTGATCGTGCCTCTCATGCATCAACCACCATCCCCTACTGCGTCACCACCACCAGGCCCATCAGCAATATGATGCCGCCCGCCAGAAAGTTGATCGTCAGCGGTTCACCAAGCAGCAGTGCGCCAAAAAGCACACCGAATATCGGCGACAGAAACGAGAAGATACCCAGCTGGGAGGCGAGATAGCGGCGCAGCAGTGAAAACCACAAAAGCAGCGCGGCGAAGGAGATGATTAGCGTCTGGAAGCCGAGACTGGCAATCGCCATGCCCGTTGCCTGAATGCGGCCGAGATCACCCAGAAGCGCCGCCGCGGGCAACAGCAGCAGACCGGCAACGATGAGCTGGTAGCACAGCGTCTGCACCGGTGGCGCCTCGGAAAGCGACGAGCGGCGAATTACCAGTGTGGTGGCGGCCCAGGCAAGGCCCGCCAGCAGCCCCAGCAGATCACCCAGCAGGATATCGCCGGCATTGTCGATATCGGTATCCGGCGCCATGGCCAGCACCATGCCACCGAAGGCCAGCGCGACACCGAGCCACTGACGCCTTGTGAGCTGCTCTCCCGGTACCAGATAGTGCAGCCCGAGGGCGGCAAAGATTGGGGCCGTGTAGAGAAACACCGACATGTGCGAGGCCAGCGTATAATTGAGCTCCCAGGCAACAAACAAAAACTCCGCGGCGAACCCAAGCCCCACCAGAACACCCGGCCCGAGATGCGCCCGCATATCCGCAAGGCGCATGCCCTCCCGGTACACCAGTACGGCCACCAAAAGCGCCGCCAGGGATGATCGCAATGCAACCTGAGCGAGTGGCGAAATGTCCGCTGCCACCATCTTGATGGCCACCTGCTGCGCGCCCAGCACGATGCAAAACAGCACCATCAGGGCACTGCCCTGTAGATCCAGTCGTCGGCGCGCCGGGCCATCATCTGTCGATATTGTGGGATTTTTTTGTCTGGTGTTCCGCATATCGCCTCCTGTCGGCCACAGGGGCTCAGTGGAGCATTTGCCGCCATCGCCGCCAAACGATTAATCTGGAGGCCAGGACTCAGGAAAACTCATGCCATGAAGATCGAACGCCTGCCCCTGAATGCGTTGCGCGCCTTTGCCGAGGCCGCCCGCGCGGAAAGCTTCAAACTGGCCGCCATTCGACTGGGCGTTATCCCCGGAGCGGTCAGCCGGCAGGTCAAACAGCTCGAGGATCGACTGGGCCTGTCGCTGTTTACTCGCCATGCCAGTGGCGTACAGCTCAACGAGATCGGGCGGCAGCTGGCCCGGGATATCGACAGCGGCCTTGAGCGCATCGCCAGTGGTGTCCTGACGGCCAGAGAACGGGCACGCGAAAGCGCCCGGAACACGCCGCTACTGACACTCAGCGCCCCGCCCTCCTTCCTGCAACTGTGGCTGCTGCCGCGTCTGGCAGACTTTGAGGCAAGCATTGGTGGGCTCGAGATTTCGCTGGAAGCCAGCCAGTCATTGACGTTACCCGCCTGGCAGGGGGATGGCGCACGGCTGGCGATCCGCTATGGGCGCGGCCCATGGTCGAACGTAGAGAGTCACCGTCTGTTTGATGACGTACTGTTTCCCGTCTGTTCACCAGCGCTGCTGGCGCAGCACGACCATCCGCTGACGCCGGCCGATCTGGTTCATCACACCCTGCTGGAAGTGGGCTGGGATTCGCCGCAGAGCGCTACCGTTCCGGGTTGGCAGACCTGGCTCGAGATGGCCGGCGTCGCCGATCGCGTGTCGCCACCGCAACGTCGCTACTCGCTGTCAGGACTGGCCATGGATCAGGCCATCGCCGGACGGGGCATCATGCTGGCCAGCCGCCCCGTGGTCATGGACCGACTGGAAAGCGGCGTACTGGTTCGCCCCTTCGGTGAACACCATATGCTCGCTTCGCCCATGACTTATGACCTGCTGCCCCCCGCTACCGACAAGGCACCGTCGGCCGTGGCGCGCTTTATCGACTGGCTGCTGAAAGAAGCATCAGGGCCCGGCGGAGCATCGATCGACCAGACCGCCGACTCTTGAGTAGATTGCAGTTCGGAGACACGCTATCCGCTCACTAAAAAAGCCCACCGCACGGTGGGCTTTAAAGAGAAAATCGATGTGCACTTCAATTTTTACAGCCATTCTTGTCACAGGTAATTCTACTTCCTGAAGACACCCAATGATCTGAATGGTCTTTCGTATCAAAGCCACAGCCGGTTTTTCCGCCTTTATTACCTTTGTGAATGACACCAGTAGGTATGTGTTTGACAGCCATAAGCCCTCCTTTCATTAGATAAATAAACAATGGACTACTAACAAAAACTAACAATGCTACTTTTGCTTAACCAGTCATACGCTATAAGCAGAGCATCAGCCTTGATAGATGGATAGAACAGACAGCCCACCGAACAGTGGGCTTTTCATCATGTGTCCGGCAGGCTTTTAAAGGGCCGCACGGTGAAGACGGGCGTGACCATCAGCCGACGTGCTCCATCTCCACCACGCGCCCTAATGTTCCATCCAGCACGCCGCCGCGAATCGTGCAAAGCACTAGACAGGCGTCATTGCTTTCAGCGCCGATGACGCGTTCGCCGCGGGCGTTCCATCCGCCGCTTTTGCCGCAGGTCTGCCAGCCGCCGGTGTAAGACATATGGTTGGAGAGCAGCACCGGCCACTGATGACGCCGGGCGATGCCGGCAAGCAGCTCGGCATCAACGTCATAGCCGGCTTCGGAAATCAGCGCGCTAATCAGGTATACCTCCGCACTTTGGGCCGCGGCGGCTTCCGCGTGGGCGGGGTGGGCAAAATCGGCGCAGACCGCCAGCGCGAGGCGCACGCCGTTGACGGTAAAAA
This sequence comes from Kushneria sp. AK178, assembly GCF_053903105.1. Classification (NCBI taxonomy): domain Bacteria; kingdom Pseudomonadati; phylum Pseudomonadota; class Gammaproteobacteria; order Oceanospirillales; family Halomonadaceae; genus Kushneria; species Kushneria sp. AK178. Next base: position 3,306,667 of record NZ_CP096381.1, read on the forward strand.
GACAGTCCGCATGCCCGGGTGCGCAGTACTCAGCCTCTCCATCATGCAGGTGCTGCTTGGCATACAGCGTGCGCTGACCGTCGGGAAAGCAGATGAGCGCCCCGATGTACGGCCTGCTGCCGTCGTTGCTCAGCGGACAACCCGCGATCACGACCAGGTTGTGGGCCGTGGCGGCATCCGACAGCATCTCGAACACCTCGGCATCAGAAGCCATGGCCAGCGCTTCGAGAAGATCCGGTTCATAGCCGATCAGCGACAGCTCGGGAAACATCAACACGTCGGCGCCGTGCCGGGCAGCCTGCTCGATGTAACGCAGGTGGGTAGCGATATTCTCCATTACGGCGCCCCGGGTAATCGGGAGTTGCGCAAGGGCGACAACGACGTTGCCTGCATTTTCAGAGGGCATATTCATTCACATTTTGTTTTGAGGGCACGATGATTGATGAACGCATGTTTAGAAAAGCGGTGAGCGAAGCGAACCAATTGAAGCATTGTTATACTGTTTCTCGTACTGTCTTCGAGATTTTAGAAAAAATGCTTGCATGAATTCCAAAATCGTTCTCTGCTAACTCGGAGCGAATTTCAGAAATATCATAAGCTTCATATTTTTTGGCTAATGGGCTGGATAACTCACCGATGACGGGAAGCTCAACTTCTGCAAATTGGTCAGCAGTGATGTCGTAAATTTCTTTACCTGATTTAAGCCAGAAATGCCGCCCATGCCCAACACGTTCAGCTTTAACCATGAATATTTCATTCTCAGGATATGCGTCGATTAAGACCTGACCTAGTACAAGCGAGGCGATTTCACAGCAATTGTGTGGAAACATGCTTAGGAATGGAAGATCCAAGCTCGCATGATTAGCCTCCAAAAAACATCTTGTTTTATGGGCAAGAGTTTTCATGAAACAATCCTTTATAACGCCGCCAACACGAACAGCTTTGTAGTGAAGATGAAACCACAACGAAAAGCTGTCGCTTGGCATTGTATACGGTTCAGTCTATTTATTCTTCCAGGATAGTAAAACCACGAGACTCTTAGTTATAAATAGCAGCACTCCCTTCAATGACGATACGATTCTAGCGAGATCATCTGTTAACACTTGCATCTTTGATACTATATATATGCAGAACAAAAAGTAGCAATATCTTTTCGGCGACAGCCAATAATATATCAACGCTACACCGTTTATATTTACATTATATACTAATCGATTCAGATCACTTACTGATCCACCGCTGATCAATATTCGTCCCGACTTCTTGGCAGCGGAAACACCACCCCGGTCGCCGCCCGGCAGGCGATCACCAGTAGCCGCCAGCCGTAAAAGGCGTTCTTTCTGCGCGGCATCGGTTCATCAGTAGCAGTCGACGGTGTGGTCAGCCGATGCGCCCGGTAATCGATGAGCACCTCGCAGGCGGTCTCGAGATCCGCCGGGGCCACCCTGACCTTCACACCATCCAGCGCGATTTCCCACATCCGCTGCAGGGTGATCAGGTGCTCATCCATGAGAAAGGCCGTCACGCCGCGCGATTCAAGCAGCCCCCTGAACACATGGGCTCAAACGGATAGGTAAAGCGGGCAAGGGTCACAAGCGGACCGTTGGACATTACAGGGCGCCACGAATGTGGCGGTGGCCCGCAGTGTAGCGCGCCCTTTTCAGACAATACGGATATACAATTTTCTTTGTTAACCAACCGCAAATTTGAAGTTAACCAGCGACACTGGCAGAGTCTCCGTTATCTTTTACTCCTGACAAGGTTAACAAGGTTATGCCTGCCGCCGGATTCAACGCCGCCACCGCCGAGTCCTGTCGTCACGACTGGCAGCGCCACGAGATCGAGGCGCTGCTGGCCCTGCCCTTCAACGAGCTGCTGTTTCGGGCGCAGGGCGTGCATCAACAGCACTTCGATCCCAACGCGGTACAGATCTCCACGCTGCTATCGATCAAGACCGGCGCCTGCCCGGAGGACTGCAAGTACTGCCCGCAGTCGGGCCACTACAACACCGGCCTTGAGCGCGAAAAGCTGATGCAGGTCGAGGCGGTGCTGGAGGAGGCGCGTCGGGCGAAGGAAGTCGGCGCCAGCCGCTTCTGCATGGGCGCGGCGTGGAAAAATCCGCGGGCGAAGGATATGCCCTACGTGCTGGAGATGGTGCGCGGCGTGCGCGCCATGGGACTCGAGACCTGCATGACGCTGGGCATGCTGACCCGGGATCAGGCCGAGGCGCTGGAAGACGCCGGACTTGATTATTACAACCACAACCTGGACACCTCGCCGGAGTACTACGGCGAGATCATCACCACCCGCACCTACGCCGACCGGCTGGAGACGCTCGATCACGTCCGTCAGGCCGGCATGAAGATCTGCTCCGGCGGCATTCTGGGCATGGGCGAGAGCGTCAGCGACCGCGCGGGGCTGTTGCAGCAGCTCGCCAATCTGCCCACCCACCCGGAAAGCGTGCCGATCAACATGCTGATCCGCATCGAGGGCACGCCGCTGGAACATGTTGAAGACCTCGACCCGATCGAGTTCATTCGCACCATCGCGGTCGCCCGCATCCTGATGCCCGCCTCTCACGTGCGCCTGGCCGCCGGGCGCGAGCTGATGAGCGATGAAACCCAGGCACTGGCCTTTTTCGCCGGCGCCAACTCGATCTTCTACGGCGAGCGGCTGTTGACCGCCCAGAACCCGCAGGCGGCTCACGACCAGCGGCTGTTCGAGCGTCTGGGGCTTTACCCGGAACAGCGACACGATGTCGATGATGCCGCCCATGAGTCGATGCTGGAGGAGCAGCTCTATCGCGCGCGGGTGGCCGGGATGACCACCGATGCCACCGCCCATTGAGATCGAGGCCTGAATGAGCGCCTTCGATACCGCCCTGCGTCATCGCCTCGAGCAGCAGACCCATGCCGGCCGTTACCGGACGCGCCGCCATCAGCGCGATGCCGGGGTCCATACCCGGATCGACGGCCGGGACGTGCTGACCTTTTGCAGCAACGACTATCTGGGACTGGCGACCCATCCGCCCGTGGTCGAGGCCCTGTGTGACGGCGCGCGCCGATATGGCGTCGGTGGCGGCGCCTCGCATCTGGTCAACGGCCATCAGGACATCCACGACCGCCTGGAAGCGCGTCTGGCGCAGTGGACCGGCCGCGAGCGGGCGCTTTTGTTCTCCAGCGGCTACAAGGCCAACCTGGGGGTCATCTCGGCACTGATGCCCCGCGGCAGCCACGTCGTTCATGACCGGCTCAACCACGCCTCGCTGCTCGATGGCACCCGCCTTTCAGGCGCGCGTCTGCATCGCTTTGCTCACGGTGACGTCGCCGCGGCGGAGCAGACGCTCGCCGGGCTTCCACCGAACGCCGATCGGCTGCTGGTCAGCGATGGGGTGTTCAGCATGGATGGCGACTGCGCTGATGTCGCCGCGCTGGCGACCCTGGCCGAGCGTTGTGATACGCCGCTGATGATCGATGATGCCCATGGTCTGGGCGTGCTGGGCGAAAACGGTGCCGGCACGCTGGCGGTGCAGGGCGTGACGGCTGATCAGGTGCCCATTCTGGTCGGGACGCTGGGCAAGGCGCTGGGCACCCAGGGCGCCTTCGTGGCCGGCAGTCACACCCTGATCGAGAGTCTGATCCAGTTTGCCCGGCCGTTGATCTATACCACCAGCCTCTCACCGGCGCTGGCCGCGGCCACGCTGGCCTCACTCGAGATCGTGCAGAGCGAGCCCGAACGGCGCGCCCATCTGCACCGCCTGATCCAGCGCTTTCGACGGGAACTGACCACGCTGGCGCTGCCCGGCATCACCCTGATGCCCTCCGAGACGCCCATCCAGCCCCTGCTGGTCGGCAGCGAGCAGGCGGCGATGGCGCTGTCCGAGCGTCTTTATGACAACGGCATTCTGTGTACCGCCATCCGCCCGCCCACGGTGCCGCCAAGGCAATCGCGGCTGCGCGTCACGCTGTCGGCCGCGCACAGCGACGCCGATCTGGATCGCCTGCTCGCCACCCTTGAACGCTGCTGTCGGCAGGTCATTTCATGATGTCGCTTCCCTCGACCCTGGTGCTGCTGCCCGGTTGGGGCATGGCGCCCTCATCCCTGGCGGCCCTGACGGATGCCCTCCGGGTGCCGTTGTCCGGCTGGACGATCGAGTGCGCCGCCCTGCCCGCCACCAATAATGACGCGCTCGAGGTCTGGCTCGATGATCTTGACGCCCGCCTGCCCGAACACGCCTGGCTGGCCGGCTGGTCGCTGGGCGGCATGCTCGCCGTGGCGCTGGCCGCCCGGCGCGGCGCGCGCTGCCCCGGCGTCATGACGCTGGGCAGCAACGCCAGTTTCATCACCCGCCGCGACTGGAGCTGTGCCCTGCCCCCGGCCACGCTGGCGGCGTTTCAGAGCCGCTGGCAGGACGCCCCGGAGAAGACCCGCTCACGCTTTATCGCACTGATCGCCCGCGGCAGTGCGCCGCTGGCGCCGATGATCCGACAGCTGGAGTCCCACGCCGCGCCCATGAGCGTCGAACAGGCGCAGGCCGGGCTTGCCCTGCTTGAGCACATCGACCTGCGCGACCGGCTCGCCTCGCTCCCATGCCCCGGGCTGCACCTGCTGGCCGAATCCGATGCCCTGGTGCCCCGGCAGGCCTGCGATGCCATCAGCGAGCTCCTGCCCGCTGACAGTGCGGCTCAGCAGATTGCCAATACCGGTCACGCTGTCGTGCTGGAACACCCCGACGCGTGCGCGCGTCATATGGCGGCCTTCGTCCGGCAGCACCGGTCGGGAGACGTCCATGACTGAGGCGACACCGGCCCTGAAACAGCGCATCGCCATGAGCTTTTCCAACGCGGCGCCCTTTTATGACGCCCACGCCGGACTGCAGCGTGACGTGGCCGATGCCCTGCTGCGCGCCCTGCCGCCCGAGGCCTCACCAGGGCAGCTGGCGGACGTCGGCTGCGGCACCGGCCAGGTCACCCGGGGGCTGCGCGAGCGCTACCCCGGCGCCACGATCACCGGCATCGACCCGGCCCCCGGCATGCTCGCCGAAGCAGAACGCCGCCACGGCCGTGATCGACTCTACTGGCAGCCGGGTGATGCCGAGCAGCTGCCGTTCGAGAGCGGCACGCTGGACATGGTGACCTCGAGTCTGGCCATCCAGTGGTGTACCACACCAGGCGGCTTTCTCGAGGAGGCCGACCGCGTGCTGCGGCCGGGTGGCTGGCTCGCCTTTACCACCCTGCTCGATGGCAGTCTGATCGAACTGAAACGTGCTTTCGCCGCACTCGACAACCGCCCTCGCGTCAATACGTTCCTCACGCCGGCTGCGCTTGTCGAGCATCTGCATCACAGCCGGCTGACCCCACACACCCATTACTGCGCGGCGTTTCAGATCTTTCATGACAGCGCCGCGGCAAGCCTGCGGGCGCTGAAGGCCGTGGGCGCCGCCACCCTCGACAGGCCGGCCCGCAGCGGCCTGATGAGTCGCCGCCACTGGGCGCGTGTCACGCAGTCGCTGGAGCGCGGTCGCACGCCCGAGGGCCTGCCCACCACCTATCAGGTGGCGCTGGTGGTAATGCAAAAGTCTGAAGATTTCCCCCATGACCGACCGAACGCCTGACATGACCCCTGCTGCCTTTTTCGTGACCGGCACCGATACCGATGCCGGCAAGACCCTGATCGCCTCAGGGCTGCTGCACGCCGCACGCGCGCGCGGCCTGACCACCGCCGCCGGCAAGCCCGTCGCCTCCGGCAGCGAACCCACATTGGGGGGGCTTCGCAATGCCGATGCGCTATCGCTTCAGGCGCAGTGCACGCCGCCGCTGCCCTATGACGCGATCAACCCCAGGGCGTTCGAACCCGCCATCGCCCCGCATATCGCCGCGAGTGAGGCCGGCACGGCGCTGTCGGTGGCCTCCCTGCTGGCGCCCATGCAGGCCCTGCTGGCCCGGCAGGCCGATCTCACCCTGATCGAGGGCGCCGGCGGCTGGCGCGTGCCCCTCGGTGATGACGCCTGTCTTTCCGATCTGGCCGTGGCGCTGAACCTGCCGGTGGTTCTGGTGGTGGGCGTGCGCCTGGGCGCCATCAATCACGCGCGCCTGAGCCTGGAGGCCATCGAGCGTGACGGGCTGAAGGTCGCCGGCTGGGTCGCTAACGTCATCGATGAGCACACCGCCCGGCTGGACGCCAACCTGGCCACGCTCAAGCACTGGCTGGGCGACCGGGGCAGCATCCCCTGTCTGGGTGTAGTGCCCCATCTCGAGGCGCCAACGGCTGAGCGGGTCGGCGCCTGTCTTGATCTCACTTCCCTGCTGGAGCCTCATGAACGATAACGCCACATGGATGCAGCGCGACCTCGCCAGTCTCTGGCATCCCTGCACACAGATGAAGGATCACGAGACCCTGCCGGTCACCCCCGTTCGCTCGGGCAAGGGGGTCTGGCTCGAGGATTTCGAGGGCAGGCACTACCTGGACGCCATCAGCTCCTGGTGGGTCAACATCCTTGGCCACGCCAACGAGCGCATTAACGACCGGATCAAGCGTCAACTCGACACGCTCGAGCACGTCATCCTGTCGGGCTTTACCCATCAGCCGGTCATCGAACTCTCCGAGCGGCTGGGTCGACTGGCACCCGACGGGCTGGGGCACTGCTTCTACGCCGACAATGGCTCCTCGGCGATCGAGATCGCGCTCAAGATGAGCTATCACTACTGGCACAACCAGGGGCGCCCGGAGAAGCGGCGCTTTCTGACCATTACCAACGGCTATCACGGCGAGACGCTGGGCGCGCTGTCGGTGGGCGATGTGGCGATTTTCACCGATACCTACCGCTCGCTGCTGCTGGATGTGATCAAGGTGCCGGCCCCGGACGGCTTTGGCCTGCCGCGCGATCAGTGGGTCGATCAGGCCCGGGTGGCCTTCGCCCACATGGAAGCCGCGCTCGAGCGCCATAATGAGGAACTGGCCGCGGTGATCGTCGAGCCGCTGATCCAGTGTGCCGGCGGCATGCGCATGTACCCGCCGGAATATCTGACCTGGCTGCGCGAGGCGTGCGATCGTCACAACGTGCAGCTGATTTTTGATGAAATTGCCGTCGGCTTCGGGCGTACCGGCACGATGTTCGCCTGCGAGCAGGCCGGCGTGCGCCCGGACTACCTGTGTCTGTCCAAGGCGATCACCGGCGGCTATCTGCCGCTGTCGGTGGTGATGACCACCGACGAGATCTACGCCGCTTTCTACGACGACTACTCGACGCTGCGGGCCTTTCTGCACTCGCACAGCTATACCGGCAACCCGCTGGCCTGTGCCGCGGCGCTGGCGACCCTCGATATTCTGGAAGACGATGACGTGATCGCGACCAATCGCGACAAGTCGACGCGCATCGAGCAGGTCACCGCGCCGCTGCGCGAGCACCCGCACGTCGGCGATGTGCGCCAGACCGGCATGGTGGTCGCCATCGAAATGGTGAAGGACAAGTCGACGCTCGAACCCTATGACTTTCGCGAACGCCGCGGCTTGCGCGTCTTCCAGCACGCCATGTCCCGCGGCGCGATGCTGCGCCCGCTGGGCAACGTCATCTACTGGATGCCGCCTTATGTGATCACCCCGGAGGAGATCGATTTTCTTGGCGAGGTGACCCGCGAAGGGCTGGAGGTGGCGACCGGGTAGTCGCACCGCACGTTCGGATCGTGGCCCTTCTGTCCGTTGCGCCGGTTATATTGGTGAAGACCCTGTCGGGGAGAAACGACATGTCACGACTTCTACTGCTGAGCAGCGCCATGGCGGGCAACACCGGCTATCTGGAATACGCCCGCCCTCTGATCAGGGATTTTCTGAGCGCGCACCCCACGCCGATCACGCGGGCGCTGTTTATCCCCTATGCCAGCGTCAGCCGATCCTTTGACGTCTATCTCGACAACGTGCGCCGGGCGCTCGAACCCGCGGGCATTACCCTTGAAGGCCTTCACGACAATGATGATCCCGAGGCGGCAATACGCCGCGCCGAGGCGATCATCGTCGGCGGTGGCAACACCTTCGCGCTGATCAGCCGGCTTCATGAGGCGGGCCTGATGGAGGTCATTCGCGAGCGCGTGCGCGAAGGGCTGCCCTGGATCGGCTGGAGCGCCGGGGCCAACATCGCCGGCCCGACCCTGTGCACCACCAACGACATGCCGATCATCGAGCCGCCGAGCTTTCGCACCCTTGCGCTGGTGCCCTTCCAGATCAACCCGCATTTCATGGCCGGCAGGAGTGCCGGCCATCACGGCGAGAGCCGGGAAGAGCGTCTGAGCGAATATCTGGCGCTCAACCCACAGGCCCGGGTGGTGGCCCTGCCGGAAGGCACGGCCCTGAGGCGTGAAAGTGACAGACTGGAACTACTTGGTGAGCAGGATGCCTGGCTATTGACCTGCGAGAGCACTCAAGCACTGCCGGCGGGACAGCCCTGCGATGGACTGTTGGTTTCAGATGTCACCGAAGGCTGAACAATAATAATCGGTCCCGCTTATAAAGGCCGGCCCCTGACATTAGGGGATGACCTATTCTCCCGGCTCACCTTCCCAGTAAGCCGGCATATCATCATGTCGACCCAGCAGCCGGACATGTCGCCTGTCAGCACCATCGGCTCGCGCCATGAACTTGCCTGAATCGGGATATTCAATGATATCTGCTGATGCCATGCTGGAAATGGCCAGATATTGAAGCGGCCTGTCGCCGGTATTGATCAACTGATGGGCAGTTTCCCTACCCCCGGCTGGCGCGCCAAGCACATCACCGGCCGTGACAGGGTGGTGTTCCTGTCCGAAGCGATACTCCCCCTGCCCCTCCAGAATGACAAAAAGCTCGTCCTCTACATGATGGCAATGAAATGGGCAACCCGACCTGCCCGGGGGTACTTCACTATAGGTAATGCCCAATGCTTTCAAACCAAGCAGCGCTCCCAGGCTGACATCCGATCCCCCGAAAAACTCTCCCTGTTGCCAGGGTTGCGTTATCAACCGTGACAGGCTCATTACTGGTGTCATGACAGATACCTCCAAAAGGTGCAGTGGCCCAACATGCGCCAGCATGCCTGATAATCTTGCCCACAGGCCTGCAAGGTGCCATCGTCATGCCATGAGCGGGCGCACGGTGCGCCCGGTGCTGACGGATAACAGGAGCGTGCCCGGTGTTTATTGCCATGAACCGGTTTCGGGTCAATCCCGAGCGTGTCGAGGAGTTCGAAAAGCTCTGGCTGGAGCGTGAAACCCACCTGCAGGGCCTGCCCGGCTTCGTCGAGTTCCATATGCTGCGTGGCCCCCATGAGGAGGATCACGTACTTTACGCCTCCCACACGATCTGGCGCTCGCGCGAGGATTTCGAGGCCTGGACGCACTCCGAGGCCTTTCGCGCCGCCCATGCCAATGCCGGCCAGAGCCGCCGCGAGGGGCTGTATCTGGGGCCGCCGAAGTTCGAGGGCTTTGAGGTTATTCAGACCATCAGCGAGACGGATCACACCTGATCGCCCGCCTGTCCACTGCGGAGCATTGTCATGACTGAACGCGCTGATAAACGGCGGCTGGCCGTGGTGACCGGCGCCAATACGGGGCTGGGGTTTGAAACCGCGCGCACCCTGATGCACCAGAACTACCGGGTCATCGTGGCCGCGCGCAATCCGGACAAGGGCCGGGCCGCCGTCGAGGCGCTGTGCAACGAATCGCCCAAGGCCGATGTACGCTTCGAGCCGCTCGAGCTCGATCGGCTGGCCTCGGTGCGCGAATTTGCCGACCGCATCCGCACGAGCGAAGCGTCACTGGATCTGTTGATCAACAATGCCGGCGTCATGGCCCTGCCCGAGCGTGAAACGACCGAGGAGGGCTTCGAGCGTCAGTTCGGGGTCAACTATCTGGGTCACTTCCTGCTGACCAGCCTGCTGCTGCCGCAGCTGATGCACGCCGCGGCGCCGCGGGTGGTGCAGCTGTCGAGCCTGGCCCACCGCGGCGGGCGCATCGATTTTGACGACCTGCAGGCCAGCCGTGACTACGACCCGTGGCGCGCCTATCGCCAGTCCAAGCTCGCCATGCTGATGTTCAGCCAGACCCTGCAACGCCACAGCAACCGGGAGCTGTGGGGGCTGGACAGCCTGGCGGCCCATCCGGGGCTGTCGCGCACGGCGCTGTTTGATCACGGCGTGAAAAGCCGCCTGCTGGTGGGCACCCTGTTTCGCCTGGCGATGCCGCTTTTGAGCCAGAACGCCACCGAGGGCGCCCGCCCCACGATCCATGCCGCCACCGCCAGCGACATTCGTCCGGGGGATTATTTCGGCCCCGACGGCCCGGGCGAGACGCGCGGCGCGCCCAGACGCGCCCGGATGTCGGAAGCCGCCCGCGACCCGGTGCAGGGCGAGCGGCTCTGGGACGTTTCCTGTGAGCTGACCGGCGCCGAGTGGCACGCCGAATAGCCCCTGCCATCGACTCGGCGCCGCCCCTGCGACACGACGCCCCGGGCGTTGAGCTGGCACAGGGGCCGGGCAACTGCTTTATTGAGGCCCTTTGAGGCGTCATGGACATGATGCCACCTGCCAATCAGAGGGAGTCGATCATGGGCAGAATCGATCAACGCATTGCCGTGGTGACCGGTGCCGCTACCGGGATTGGCGCCGCCACGGCGAAAGCCTTTGCCGAGGAAGGCGCTACCGTCATCTGCGCTGACGTCAACGAAGAAGAAATCGAGCGCACGGTCAGCGCCATTGTTGACGCCGGCTACCGCGCCGAAGGCCACCGGCTGGATGTCGCCAGCGAGGCGGATGTCCAGCGCTTTGCCGAGCAGGTGAAGGCCGATCACGGCCGGCTGGATATCCTGTTCAACAATGCCGGCATCGATCAGGAAGGTGGCAAGCTGCACGAATACCCCACCGAGCTTTTTGATCGCATCATCGCCACCGACCTGCGCGGCACCTTTCTGGTCAGCAAGTATCTGATTCCGCTGATGCTGGACAGCGGCGGCTCGATCATCAACACCACCTCGATGTCGGCCTCCGCCGGTGATCTGGACCGTTCAGGCTACAACGCGGCCAAGGGCGGGGTAGCCAACATGACCAAAACGATGGCGATCGACTACGGCCGCAGCGGCATTCGCGTCAACGCTCTCGCTCCCGGCACCATCGAGACACCGCTGGTCAGCAATCTCGCCGGCAGTCCGGAAGACGACAGCGGCCAGCAGTTCCGCGAGGCGCAGAAGTGGGTGACGCCGATGGGCCGGCTCGGTAAACCGGAAGAGATGGCGAAGGTAGCGCTGTTTCTGGCCAGCGACGACAGCTCGTTTGTCACCGGCGAAACGATTCTCGCCGACGGCGGCGTGATGGCCTACACATGGCCCGGCAAGATGCTGTTTGAAAAGGGCTGGAAAACCGACTGATCGTGACCCGGGGCGCCCACCCGGGCGCCCTGCATGACCGTGACGCCACCATGGCGGCGTCACGGCCCTTCTTGCGGTGTCAGGACGGTCCTGGCCTTAAAGAGGGTTTTCCGGTGCTCTCGGGGATGCGTAGTATAAGGATTCCATCGCCACGAGAGCCGCCATGCGCCACGTTTTGATGCTTGCCGCCTGTCTTGCGGTCGGCCTGAGCGCCGCCCCCCTTCATGCCGCGGACACCACCCAGCGCGCCATCGCACAGCAAAAGGCGCAGGTGCTGGAACAGAGCGCCTCCAACGAGGGCGGCGTACAGCCCCCGCCGGATGACATTCGTCTCACTCGGGATGGCACCCGCGCCATCGACCCGAAAGGCCAGGCACCACTCGATGACGCCGTGACCTGTCTGGCCCGCTCCATCTACTGGGAGGCCAAGGGCACCAACGCCCGGGAGATGGAAGCCGTGGCCAATGTGATCATGAATCGCCTCGGCAGTGGCCGCTACCCCACCACGCTGTGTGATGTGGTGCAGGAGGGCTCCGAGACCGGCAGCTGTCAGTTCTCCTGGTGGTGCGACGGCCGCCCGGACGAGGCCAACGAGCTCGAGGAGTACGCCGCCGCCCGTGAAATCGCCCGGCGCGCCCTCAACGGCAGTCTGATCGATCGCACCCACGGGGCACTTTTTTTCCATCATCACAGCATTACCCCGAGCTGGGCATCGAGCTTTGTGCAGACCGCGCAGACCGGCGAGTTCCGGTTCTACCGCCCGCCGGGCTGATCGCCGTGGCGCCCGACTGGCGCCGACGCTGCCAGCCGCTACGCTAAAGGGCCCGGCATGATTTCGGCACCAGCCTGGAGCGGCATCGATGGCCAAGAATCTCGTGGTGTGCTGCGATGGCACCAATCAGCAGTTCAGCCGCGTCAATACCAACGTGGTGCATCTGTTTCGATCGATCCAACATCACGGCGATCAGCAAAAGGCCTTCTACAGTCCGGGCGTGGGCACCTTTGCGGCGTCCTTTTTCGGCTTCGGTGTGGGGCAGATACTGGGGCGCGCCCTGGGGTCGGCCTTTGGCTACGGCATCCAGCAGAACATGGAGGATGCCTACCGCTTTTTGATGAACGAATACGAGCCCGGCGACCGGGTCTTTCTGTTCGGTTTCAGCCGCGGCGCGTTCATGGCCCGCTCGCTGGCCTCGATGATCGACCGCTGCGGGATTCTCTATCCGCATCACGACAACATGGTGCAGGAAATTACCCGGCGCTATCTGCGCGGCGACGACGCCACCAGCTTCAGGACCTTCCGCGACACCTTTGCCCGCCCCTGCAAGCCCTGGCTGGTCGGCGTGTGGGACACCGTCGGCGCGCTGGGGTGTCTGATCTCGCTGCGCAAGTTCCATAACCGCCGCCTGAGCCCGGGCGTACGCTACGCCTACCACGCCCTGGCGCTGGATGAAAAGCGCCGGCCCTTTTCCCCCACCCCCTGGGACGAGAGCAAAATCGGTGCCGAACAGCATATCGAGCAGCGCTGGTTTGCCGGCGGCCACAGCGACGTGGGCGGCGGGAATCCAGAACATGGGCTTTCCGACATCACCCTGCGCTGGATGCTGGAGCGCGCGCTCGAGCATGGATTGCAGCTGGAAGGCGATCCGCTGTCCCGGATTCATGGTGACCCAACAGGCACGCTGCACCAGAAGAGCTCGGGCATATGGCGGCTGCTGGGCACCCGGGTACGCCACTATCCGTCGGATGCCCTGATCGATGAGAGCGTGCAGAGGCGCATCGAGCAGGTCGAAGGCTATCAACCGGCAGCGCAGGAAACATCCCGGGACTGAGACCGGTTTCATCCTTTTGATCAGCAAACGTTGATCAATGAGACCCGCCCTTCCTGGCCCCCGCAATGACCTGGGTGCCAGGCTGCGACCGCTAACACTCTTTTGATCCCTCCCTGTCAGCCGCCCCATACCGGGGCGCGTCAAAGGATTCATCAAACCCGCTTCAAGCTGAAGTTCCCCGCTTTCTGCCGGCCATGCGCACTTCTGCCAGGGCCGCGGCGATGCGTTGACGTCTAGCGTTCGGGGGCTGCCGGTGTGTCATCGATGCCCGGTAGCGCCCACTGCTACACCCATCACAACCCTCGGGAGCTGTCCCCTGCATGCGTGTCATCGGTCGCCTGTTCACTCACATTGCCGTGCGCTATCTCCCCGACGCCTTTGTCTTTCTGTTTTTTCTTACACTGGTGGTCCTGGGGCTGGGCATCGTATGGGGCGACGGACACGCGCCCCGTCAGGTACTGGACTACTGGGGCAACGGCTTTTTCAGCATCTATGAATTTACCTGTCAGATCATTCTGGTGCTGGTCAGCGGCTACGCCCTGGCCCATACCCGACCGGTCCAGAGGGCGCTGATCGCCTTTACCCGCCTGCCGCGTACCGAGGTGCAGGTGATCGTCGCCACCACGCTGGTGGCGATGCTGTGCAGCTGGATCTCCTGGGGCTTCGGCCTGGTGGCCGGCGGACTGGTGGCGCGCGAGATGGGCATCGCCCACCGCGGCCGGGTGCACTATCCGCTGGTGGTGGCGGCGGCCTACTCGGGCTTTATCGTCTGGCACGGCGGCTACGGCGGCTCGATCCCCACCGTGATTGCCAACCCGGGCCACTTTCTGGAGGCCGAGATGGGCATCATTCCGGTGTCGCAGACGGTCTTTTCGATCGGCAATCTGGCCATCCTGGCGGCCATGGTGCTGGTGGTGCCGGCAGTGCTGGTGTCGATGCGCCCACGCGGCAATGAACCCCGCGTGAGCCTGCCGGACAGCGCGCAAAGCGATGACGCCCCCGTCGCCCCGATGCCCGACAGGGCGCGCATGACGCCGGCCCAGCGCCTGGAGTATTCACGCCTTATCCCGCTGACGCTGGGCGCGATCGCCCTGCTGTGGCTGCTGGATCACTTCGTGACCGGCGGCGGGGTCAACATCAACACCGTCATTCTGGGCTTTTTCGCCCTGGGACTTTTGTTCTCCCGCCACGCCCGCGAATACATCGTCTTTTGCACCGGGGGCTCGCGCACGGCCTACGGCATCATCATGCAGTTCCCCTTCTACGCCGCCATGATGGGGGTGATCGACGGCACCGGCATGGCCGCCGATATCGGCAGCGCGCTGGTGTCGATCGCCTCCAGCGAGACGCTGCCGTTCTACTCGTTTCTGAGCGCCGGACTGATCAACTTCTTTATTCCCGCCGGCGGTGGCCAGTGGATCATGCAGGGACCGATCGTGATCGATGCGGCTCAGCAGCTCGATGCCGATACGGCCAGCGTGGCCATGGCAGTGGCCTGGGGCGATGCCTGGACCAATATGGTTCAGCCCTTCTGGACGCTGCCGCTGCTGGCGATTGCCGGGCTGCAGATTCGCGACATCATGGGCTATACCTCGGTCATCATGCTGGTGACCGGGGTGGTACTGGGCATCGCCATGTTCCTGATCTGACGCCCGCCCCCCCTCCCGCCGAACGAGTACGCGCGTTTGGAGTCAGACCCGGGGAGAGTCGCCGGAGGCGACAGAGCGGTCGACAGGGAGAGGACATGCGGGCAGTGGCAGGCAGACGGGGCGTCACGTGGTGGGCGTGGGCGATATTGAGCCTGTCGACAGGTATCACCCTGGCCGACGCGCTGGCGGCGCCCGAACCGCCGGATGAGGCTATTGCCCTTGAAGTGGCCGGCGCCATCGCGCCCGCAGCGGCCCCGGTCGATGAATCGATGGCCCTTGAAATGGCCGGTCTCATTCGGGCCGCAGCGGACAACGCCCCGGTGGCGCGCGTCGACAACGGCCTGCTGCGCGGCGAGCGCGACCAGGGGTACTCGGTCTATCGCGGCATCCCCTTTGCGGCGCCGCCGGTGGGCAACAACCGCTGGCGGCCGCCGCAGCCGGCCGAGCCCTGGCAGGGCGTGCGACACGCCACGCGCTTTGGCCGCGACTGCATGCAGAAACCGCTGTCCAGCAGCGCCTCGCCCGGCGATGAGCGCCCCGATGAGGACTGTCTCTACCTCAACGTCTGGCAGCCCGATGACGCCCGCCAGGCCAGCGACGGCTCGGACGATGAGGGCCGGGCGGTGGTGGTCTGGCTCTACGGCGGGGCGTACGTCAACGGCGGCGCCTCCTCACCGGCCTATGATGGCGAGAGCTTCGCCCGCGACGGCGTGGTCTATGTCAGCTTCAACTACCGGCTGGGGCGCTTCGGCTTTTTCTCGCACCCGGCGCTGACCGGTGATGACGGCGATGACACCCCGCAGGGCAACTACGCCGTCATGGATCAGATCAAGGCGCTTGAGTGGATCAGGGGCAACATCGATCGTTTTGGCGGCGACCCGGACAACATCACCCTGGTGGGTGAGTCCGCCGGCGGCAATTCGATCCTCAATCTGATGGCCAGCCCCGCCACCGAAGGGCTCTTTCAGCGCGCCGTGGTGATGTCCGGCGGCGGGCGCGACCTGCGCGCCGTACGTCATGATCTGCATGACGACCGGCCCGACAACCCTTCCGCCGACACCTTCGGCCAGCGCTTTGCCCGGCGCCACGGCATCGACGGCGAGAATGACGCGGCGCGTGAGGCGCTGCGGGCGCTGCCGGCCGAGGCGGTCACCGGCGATCTCAACATGAGCATGATGTATACCCACAATCGCGAGCGCGAGACCTATGTCGGCGGCCCGATTCGCGACGGCCAGCTGCTCCTTGATGAAACCCAGCATCGCTTTCAACAGCAAAGGCAGCGACAGATACCGCTGCTGATCGGCTCAACCAGCATGGATCTTGGTCGCGCCGATGCCACCTCGAAAACCGAGCTGTTCGATACGTTCGGCGACAACGCCGATCGCATGCGCGCGCTCTACGACCCGGGCGGCAGCGTCAATCTGAAAACGCTTTCCAAGGAGATCGGCCGCGATCGCACCATGACCGAGCCGGCCCGCTTTATTGCCGACGAGATGCAAGCGGCCGGCCAGCCGGTGTGGCGCTACCGCTTCGCCCATGTGGCGGCCCCGAAACGCGGCGACTGGTCGGGGGCGCCACACGCCACCGACATCCCCTATCTCTTTGATCGCCTCGAGGCCGCCTACGGCAGCGGCATCGACGACACTGATCGCACCACGGCCATTGCCTTTCATCGCTATGTGGTCAATTTTGCCCTGGCCGGCGATCCCAACGGCGAGGGCCTGCCGCAGTGGCCCCGGCACGACCCGCAGCAGGAGCGGCTGCTGGCGTTCACCCAGGATGACGGGCCGCAGGTGATGCGCGACCCCTGGTGGGCGCGTCTGGACATGATCGAGGGCCGCTGGGTAAATGCACCTGACACCGAGCAGGATGATCGCACCTGACAGGCTCACCGCCCGGGCGTGGTCTATCCTGAGCGCACGCTCAAAAGGAAACGGAAACGCCGCATGCAACGCTGGTTGAAAGGACTGCTGACACTGGGACTGCTGACTGCCCCGCTGTGGGCCGCGGCACAGAACGCCTCCGCCGATTCATCCATCACCCGGGTGGATATCGACAGTGGCGCACTGCGGGGCAGCGGTGCGCCGGGCGTGACCGCCTTCAAGGGCATCCCCTACGCCGCCCCACCCACGGGAGACAACCGCTGGCGACCGCCGCAGCCGGTGGCGCCGTGGCAGGGCGTGCGGGAGGCTACCGCCTTCGCCCCGGACTGCATGCAGCGCCCCGACCCGAGCGATGCCGCGCCGCTGGGCGTCACACCGTCCGAGAACTGTCTCTATCTCAACGTCTGGGCGCCATCTGACGCCATCCCCGAACCGCAGGCGGATCGTGCGCCAACCAACCACCCGGTGCTGGTATGGATTCACGGCGGCGGCTATGTCAATGGCGGTACCTCCACGCCGATTTATGACGGCAGCGCCTTTGCCCGCAATGGCGTGATTCTGGTCAGCCTCAACTATCGACTGGGCCGCTTCGGCTTTTTCGCCCATCCGGCCCTGAGCCGGGAGCAGCAGGGGCAGGCGCCTTTGGGCAACTACGCCATCATGGATCAGATCAAAGCGCTTGAGTGGGTACAGCGCAACATCGGCGCCTTCGGCGGCGATGCCGACAACGTCACCATCATGGGCGAATCCGCCGGCGGCGCCTCGGTGCTGGATCTGACCGGTTCACCGGCCGCCCGCGGGCTGTTTGAGCGCGCCGTGGTGATGTCCGGCGGCGGTCGAGCGCTGATGGGCCCCATGCCGGCCCTCGCCGACGACCGGCCCGACCATCCTTCGGCCGAGACCATCGGTGAGAATTTCGCCCGTCGTCACGGCATCGAGGGCAAGGGGCAGGCGGCGCTGGCCGCCCTCAGGGACCTGCCGCCCGAGCAGATCGTCGATGGCCTCAACATGAGCACGCTCATGGCGTCATCCAATGCCCCGCGCACCTGGGCCGGTGGCCCCATCCGCGACGGCGAGCTTATCTCCGGCGAGCCCGAGCGCATCTATCAGGCCGGCCTTGCGCAGCAGGTGCCGATGCTGATCGGTACCACCGATGCCGATCTGGGCTTCAGTACCGCTGACAGCATGGACGCCCTGTTCGCGCCCTTCGGCGAGGACGCCGACCGTGCCCGCGCACTGTATGCCCCGGAAGGCAGCGACAGCGTGCAGCAGGTGGGTCAGCGCGTGGGCATGGATCGCATGATGACCGAGCCGGCGCGCTTCATTGCCGATCGGGTGGCCGCCAGCGGCGAGCCGGCGTGGCGCTATCGCTTTGCGCACGTCGCCCTTGAAGCGCGCGACAAGTGGTCGGGTGCCATACACGCCAGCGAGCTGCCCTATCTCTTTCGCACACTCGACTCGCGCTACGATCGGCTGGACGACAGCGACCGCGCCATGGCCTGGCAGCTGCACCGCTACGTGGTCAACTTCGCCGGCAGCGGCAACCCGAACGGCGGCGGCGCCCCCACCTGGCCGCTGCACACACCGCTGTCGAATCTGATGATGGACTTCACCCAGGATCAGGGGCCGGTCGCGCGCCAGGACCCGTGGCAGGCACGGCTGGATCTGGTCGAGCGCCACCTGATGCCTGTTCTTGATCGCTGACTGCTACTGCGCCGCCACTGCTGAGGCAGTGGCGGACTACTACTTTGGTAAAGTTGTGTAACCAAATGTTTAGTATTATAACACTCTGGTCGATATCAAGCAGTGAACGTCTTCTGGAGACTCATCGCCATGAAACTGGAACGCTTTTACGCACAGGCCAATCAGCAGGACCCCATGCTGCAGGATGAAGAGACGCATGACGCGCTGATGAGTGCCCTGTCGCCCTGCCAGCAAATGGAGCAGGACTACACCAGCCTGATCCGGCGCGAGGAGCAACTGCGCCGGGCCTGGCAGGAAGTGCCCGATGCCCTGCGTCTTCTTGTGAGAGGCACATCGCTTGGCCGACTGCTGGAAGGCCTTTGAGGTTAATTGACGGATTCGACATTTCTGCCCTGCCCTGTTGTTGTGCTCGCTACATGCTGAGACGTCGCACAACTCTGCACACACGATTACCCTTTCTGGTGGCATGATCGGCCTCCCTTGCCGATCGGCCACTCCTCGGCGTCTCACCTTCGAAAAAGCAGCTTCATGAACAAGGCACTCATCAATACCGCCTGGATAATGGGCGAAAAGGTCATGTTTGCGCTGGCCGGCATTTTTATCACGGTCTATGTCGCCCGCTATCTGGGACCGAACGAGTTCGGCCTGATCAGTCTGGCGCTGGCCGTTGTAGCCCTGATCACCCCCATGGTGAAAATGGGCGGCGATAACGTGGTCTTTAACCGCCTGGCTCGCAACCGCCAGAGCGGACTGCTCCTGATGGCGGCCTCGACCCGGGTGCGAGCGATCAATTTCGTCATCATCTGTACGCTCCTGACCATAGGAGCCTGGTTTTATTTCGATACCTCCAAACAGATGCTGGTGTTTTCCATTATCATCTGGGGCAGCTTCTTTACCACCAACGAAATCTACAGCATCTTTTTCAACTCGTCGCTGGACTCCAAGTTCAACACCGTGGCGCAGAACACTGCCCTGGCGATAGGCGTGGCGCTGAAGTTTGCCTTTATCAAGCTGGGCGCCACGGTCGGCTTTTTTGCCGCGGCCAACATCACCCAGTGGGCCGTGTCGTATTTCATCAAGCAGTATCTGTTTCGCAAAAAGACCCGCGACGATGCCCATACCTTCAAGACCCGCAGCCGACGCCATTCGCGACATATCGTGAGGGTCGGCATCCCGCTGGCCATTTCAAGCCTGTCCATTGCCCTGTATACCCGTACCGATCAGCTCATGCTGGGCAGCATGCTCGATGAAACCCACGTGGGCTGGTACAGCGCCGCTCTGACCCTGTCGCAGGGCTGGATGATGTTTCCCATGGCGCTGATGACCTCCTGGATGGTGGGCATCAACCAGGCCAATCGTGGCAATGATGCCGCCCTGTTCGAACACCGCATTCGCCGGCTGTTTCTGGGGGTCTTCATGGTCGCGGTGATTCCGGCCATTCTTATGGGCATTTTCCGGGAACCGCTGATCGAGCTGCTCTATGGTGATGAATACACGCCGGCCGCTACCGTACTGGGTATCACGGTCATTTCGTCGGTGTTCTCGGTGCTGGGTACCTCGGCGTTCAGCGTGATTACCGTGATGGGCGGTTACAGCTTCCTGCTCAAGAAAATGCTGTTCGTCAGCGCGCTCAATATCGTTTTGAACTACCTGCTGATCCCCCAGTACGGGCTGGTGGGCGCGGCCCTGTCGACGCTGATTGCCGAAATCCTGTCGGCCGTGGTGCTTAATCTCTTCTACCGTCGTGGCCGGGTGCTGAAGCTTCAGTTGACCGCCTTCATGGGCGCCAGATCCCATACTGCACAGCCCGCGAGCTAACGGACAGGCCCTTTACCTCGGAAACCGATACCATGATTGAAATGTTTGTCTGTGGCGATGTGGTCAACCGCCAGTACGGTGGTGGCCCTGTCTGCGATGACGCCCTGAGCGCAACCATTGCCGCCTGCGATTACGCCGTATGCAATTTCGAGGCGCCGGTTCGCGGCTTTGGTCGCGAGCAACCCAAGGACGGCCCGCACATCAACCAGCAGGCCGATATCCTGCCAGTGCTCAAGGGACACGGCTTTGACATGCTGCTGCTGGCCAACAACCACATCATGGACTTCGGGAACGAGGCGCTCGAGGCCACGCTGCGCGAAGGCGAGCGGCATGACTTCGACATGCTCGGCGCCGGCATGAACGCCGAGCGGGCCTACATGCCGCTGATTCGCGAGATTCAGGGCGTGCGCATCGGCATGATCAACGCCTGTGAAGCTCAGTTCGGCGTGCTCGATCACAACGCCGATTCCGATCAGGCCGGCTATGCCTGGCTCAACCACCCTGCCATCGACCGGATGGTGGTCGAGCTCAAGCGCGAGTGCGATTTTGTCGTCGTTTTCGCCCACGCCGGGCTCGAGTTCCACGATATTCCACAAAAGGAGTGGCGTCTGCGCTACCAGCATCTATGCGATCTGGGGGCCGATGTCATCGTCGGCGCGCACCCGCATGTGCCCCAGGGCCATGAGGCCTATAACAACTCGCTGATCTTCTACAGTCTGGGCAACTTCTACTTCAGCAACCGGCCCAATCCGGCGGCAAGAAAGAACTATTCCTTTGCCGTGAAGCTGGGCTTCGAAAAGGGCAGCCCAGTGCAGTTCACGCCGGTCTTTCACCACACTGAAAATGACGTGGTATGCCTCTCTCCGGAGAATGACCGCACCGATCTGGCACGGCTGGACGCCCTGCTGCATGAGGGCTATCAGCAGCGCTACGACGAGATGAGTACCGCCATCTATCAACAGTACATCCAGCCCAGCCTGACCCGCAGCCTCATGGGCGTCCCCTGTGACGGCACGCTCAAGGGCAGCCTCAAGGAAATGGCGGCCACGCTGCTGGGCAAGCGCCGCCATCTCGACAAGCCGGTGCTGGGCATGCATTTGATGAGAAACGAGACCTACTACTACGCGGCCCGACGCGCCACCGAGTTGAAGGCAAGGCGCTGACGTCGCCCGGTCTCATGTAAAGGCCAGGGGCCCCTGACAGCACGCTGTCAGGGGCCTTTTTGACATCGAACGCTCTCACCGAGCCCGCGGGCCCGAGGAGAGGACCGGGCGCATCGACACCCGGTCCTGATCGGCATAAGGTTTTCGTCATGGCGTGCCGCCCGTTTATCCGGCATCGCCGACGACGCCATTCACCGATTTCGATCAGGAACGCTCCATGACCGCGCTTGAGTCCTATCCCGATGCCGAACAGCTGCGCCAGTGGCGCCGTGACTTTCATCGCCATCCCGAGATCGCCTTTGAAGAGCACCGTACCAGCGCGCGCGTGGCCGAGCTGCTGCGCGAGGTCGGTCTTGAGGTCCATACGGGGCTGGCCGGTACCGGCGTGATCGCCACGCTCGAGGGTGCCCGCGGCCCGGGGCGCACCATCGGGCTGCGCGCCGACATCGACGCGCTCGCCATCGAGGAAGCCACCAATCTGGAGTGGGCATCACAGACTCCCGGTCGCATGCACGCCTGCGGCCACGACGGCCACACCACCATGCTGCTGGGCGCGGCCCATGCACTGGCGCAAGATCCTGACTTCGCCGGAAAGGTGCACTTTATTTTCCAGCCGGCGGAGGAGAACGAGGGCGGCGCCCGGGTGATGATCGAGGAGGGACTGTTTGATCTGTTCCCGATGGACGCCGTCTACGGCCTGCACAACTGGCCGGGCATGGCGGTGGGCGAAGCCGCAGTGCACAGCGGCCCCTCGATGGCGGCCTTTGATGTCTTCACGCTGCGTTTGTCCGGCCGCGGCTGTCACGCCGCCATGCCGCACATGGGCGATGACGTCATCCTGGCGGGCTGCGAGCTGGTCAGCCGACTGCAGGGGCTTATCAGCCGCGAGCGCCCGGCGCACCAGCCGGCGGTGCTGAGCGTCACGCAGTTTCACGGCGGTGATGCCTTCAACGTCATGCCCGCCACGGTCGAGCTGCGTGGCACCCTGCGCTGCTTCGACCCGGCGCTTCGTGAACACCTTGAAGCGCGCTTTCGCGAGGCGGTCCAGGCCGACGCCGACTTCCATGGCCTTGATGTCGAACTCGACTATCAGTCGCGCTATCCGGCCACCATCAACGACGCCGAGCAGGCGACACGCTGCGCCGAAGTGCTGGAACGCATGCCGGAGATCCAGAAGGTGCATTACGATCTGCCGCCCTGCATGGCCTCGGAAGACTTCGCCTTCATGCTGGAGCAGTGTCCGGGCGCCTATATCTGGATGGGCAACGGCGACAGCGCCGCCCTGCACAACCCCGCCTACGACTTCAACGACGACCTTGCCCCGCTGGGCGTGACCTGGTGGCAGGCCCTGGTCCGACAGCTTTTGAGCTGAAAGCCTTTAGATCGCATCTCATTTCCACCCATCGCCGCAGTTGAGGCTCAAAAAAGGCCTTGATTGCGGCTTTGATCAGGTTTTCCTGTTTCACAATCAGGTTTTGACAATGTCTGCGCACTCTGTCGTGACGGCGGCAGACGTTTTTTCTGACTCCTTTCATCGATGATCGCCATGGCCGAATCACAGGCATTCACCGGCACCAGTCTGACCGACAGCGACGACCTTTATCGTCAGCTGGTGCAGAAAATTACCGACTATGCCATCTACATGCTCGACCCCGATGGCGTGATTATGAGCTGGAACGAGGGCGCCCGGCTCTTCAAGGGCTATGATCGCGATGAAATCGTGGGGCAGCACTTCAGCCGGTTCTACACGCCCGAGGAGCGGGACGCGGATCTGCCCATGCAGGGGCTGGCCGCCGCGCGCCGCAACGGGCGTCACGAGGCAGAGGGCTGGCGCCTGCGCAAGGATGGCAGCGCCTTCTGGGCCAGCGTGGTGATCGACCCCATTTTCGAGCAGGGCCGGCTGATCGGCTTTGCCAAGATCACCCGTGACATCACGCAGAAGCGGGCCCAGCAGCAGGAGATCATCGAGGCCCGTGACGCCGCTGAACGCCACTCCTGCGAGCTGAGCGGGCTCTACGCCTTTTTGCACACCGTCATTCACAACATCCCCACCCGGGTGCTGGTCGAGGACGAGACCGACGGCCGTTTGTTGCTGTGCAACCATGATAGCCAAAGGCCGCGGGAAAGCCCCCGAACGCTGATGGCCCATCTGGCCACCGAGGCGCTGCTGGCGCGGATCAAGTCCGAGCTGACGCAGCGCCGCACCGGCTCTTCCAGCGAGCTCCAGCTCACGCTGGAAACACCGGACGGCACCTGTCGCCTCAAGTGCCTGACGCTGGCCATCACGGACAACGGCCGGACCACCGGCCAGCGTCTTTACCTGATCGATGACATCACCGAGGAGCACACCGCTCAGGCCACCATTCGCCACATGGCCCATCACGATGCCCTGACCAACCTGCCCAACCGGCTGCTGTTCGGCGAGCGCACCCAGCGCCTGCTGGAGACACTTGAACCGCACATCGATCAGGTCGGCATGCTGCTGCTGGACATGGACAACTTCAAGAACATCAATGATGTGCTGGGCCACCATGTCGGCGACGAGCTGCTGTGCCAGATGGCCGCACGACTGCGCCAGCACCTGCATCACGGCGAAACCCTGGCGCGCATCGGCGGCGACGAATTCGCCCTGCTGGTGCCCGAGGTACACAACGATGTCGCCCTGTCGCGTCTGGCGGAGACGCTGGCCGCCAGCGCCCGGACGCCCTTTCAGCTCAGCGAGCATCGGGTCCAGACCGGCATCAGTCTGGGCGGGGTGCGCGCCAGCCGCGATATCGACAGCTTCGAGCAGCTGATGCGCTGCGCCGATCTCGCCCTCTATGAAGCCAAGCGCCAGGGCAAGGGCCGCTATGGCGCCTTTCGTGCCGAGCTGGCACAGCTGGCCCGCGAGCGCCTCGACCTGGAAAACGACCTGCGCGGTGCCCTCGCCGGCGAGGCGCTCTTTCTGCTCTATCAGCCCATCTACGACATTACCGGCGAACATACCACCGGCTTCGAGGCCCTGATGCGCTGGCGCCATCCGACCAGGGGGGTCGTATCACCGCTGGAGTTCATTCCGATTGCCGAAAACAGCGGCATCATTCTGGAAATCGGCGCCTGGGCGCTGGTCGAGGCCTGCTGCGAGGCGAGCCGCTGGCCGGTGACGCAGCGGGTGTCGGTCAATCTGTCGCCGGCCCAGTTCGGCCGCCAGGCGCTGGTCGATGAGGTGGCCCACGCCCTGGAAACGTCCGGGCTGGCGCCCTCCCGGCTGGAGCTCGAGATCACCGAATCGATCCTGCTCGATGCCAGCCAGCGCAATGTCGATATCCTGCATCAGCTCAAGCGGCTGGGCGTGCGCGTTGTGCTGGATGACTTCGGCACCGGCTACTCGTCGCTGCACTATCTGCGCGCCTTTCCGTTCGACCGGCTCAAGATCGATCAGAGCTTTATTCGCGACATGTGCGACAGCCGCGAGGCGCTGGCCATCGTGCGCGCCGTCACCGGCATGGGCAAGAGCCTCGACATGGAGGTCACCGCCGAAGGCGTCGAGCGCCCCGAGCAGATGAGCCTGCTTCAGCAGGAGGGCTGCTCCCACCTGCAGGGCTTTCTGCTCGGCCGCCCGGGCTGTGCCCACGACATTCCCGGTCTCACGTCGGTGACGTCGCCCTCGCTGCCCTGAAGGGCCCGCGATGGCGCCCCTGCTGATCCACCAGCCGACCGGCCACCTCGGCCAGCGGCGCCATCTGCTGACAGATCATGGTCAGCTGGGTGTACACCAGCCGCCGGGCATCCTCCATCTCCTCGAACGACTGATCGAGCTGCTCGATCAGCTCATGGGGCGGCGGCGACAGCGGCGCGGGCGCCTGGCGCCGCGACAGCGCCTGCGCGATGGCCGAGAGATAACCGCTGATCGCCTCGAATACGGTGTCCAGCTCCTGCATGTCGAGACGCTCGCTGACGCTGCGCCGATGCGCGCCCAGCGCCGACAGATGCCCCAGAATGCTGTGGGTGATCACCAGCAGGCGATAGCCCTCATCGGCGTCGTGGCGATACTGCCCCGGCTCCTGCATGACGCCGGCCAGGCGGGTCGACAGCGCCGCATCGGCGTTGTGGGCGTTGCGCCGCGCCAGCCGATAGGCCAGATCATCGCGCTTGCCGCTGCGATACTGGCGCACGATCTCGCGAAAATAGGCCTCGCTTGCCGTGACAACCGTCGCAGCCTCCCGATTGAGCCGTCGGCCCTGCCAGTCCGGCAGGATCAACAGGACCGCCAGCGCCGCCAGCCCCGCCCCCAGCAACGTATCAAACAGCCGCGGCCAGATCAGATCAAACCCGTCACCGACCTGATTGAAGCAGGCCAGCACCATCAGCGTGATGGCGGCCGTGGCCACCATGTAGTGACGAATGCGGGCGGCAAAGAAAAGCACCCCGGCCAGCACCGCAATCAGGGCCTGCGCCGCATCCCAGGGAAAGAGCGTGATCAGCGCCCAGCCGGCCACCAGCCCCACCACCGTGCCGATGATGCGCTGGCGCAAAAAGCGGTGGGTGGCGCCAAAGCTGGGCCGGCACACGAACAGCGTGGTCAGAAGGATCCAGTAGCCCTGGGTGGGGTGAATCAGGCGCAGCAGCACATAGCCGGCCACCAGTGCCGAGGAGAGGCGCAGGGCGTGACGCAGGATCGGTGAGGAGAGGCGCAGATGCCCGCGCACCCGCTGCCAGCCGTCGTTCAGGCTGCTGGGCGAGCGGTCGAACAGATTGCGGTCATGCTCATCCAGCGTCGTGTCCGGATTGTCGGCCCGCGAAAGCTGGCGCTCCAGCTCGCCCAGATTGATGACCAGCGAGGTCAGCGAGCGCAGCAGCCGGTGGTTCTGACGGCTGTCTGCCCCGGGCGGATAGCGCTTGAGATACTCCAGCGAGGCGCGCAGATCATTGAGCGCCTGCTCGCTCGCGCCGTGGTCGAACGACTGACGCAGCAGCAGCGCCCGTCCCAGCGCCCGGCAGGACTGCCCCTGCTGATGCAGCAGCCGCTGGCAGCGAAACAGCACGTCACTATGGAAAAAGTGCTCGGCCAGCGCGTCGTAGTCGTAGTGGGTGGAGCTGGCGCGCTCGTGAATGTCCTGGGCGATCAGATACAGGCGCAGGTAGCGGTCGATGCGCGCGCTGTTGTGCTGGCCCTGCAGGCGCGACAGGATCATCTCCTTGGCCTCGTTGAGCGCATTGACCACGCGGCCGTTCTGCCGCGCCAGCGCCAGCCGGCGAGTGCTGCGATCCACCCCGCGCAGCGGCTCGAACAGTGACGCCTTGATGGCGAGATACTCGCCCAGCTCGGTCATCAGTGCCGCCAGGCTCTGGCGCACCGGCTGATGGGTAAACAGCGCCTGCCAGACGATTGACAGCACGCCGTACCAGGCGGCGCCGGTGATCAGCAGCAGCGGTCCGTACCAGAGATTTTCCGGCATGGCACCACCGCGCTGCTCGATGTTGATCATGGTATAGACCGACAGGATCAGCGTCGCCGTGGTGATGGTGGCGTAGCGCTGGCCGATGGCGCCGAGCATGATCATGGTGAAGGTGGCAAGCCCCAGCCCGATGCCAAACAGCCACGGATGGCCAAAGGTCAGCTCCACGGCCAGCGAGGCGATGGCAAAGCAGACCAGCGTCACCACCAGCGCCCGCAGCCGACCCTGCCAGCTGTCATCGGTCTCGGCCAGGGCGCTGGCGATCACGCCCAGAAACAGCGGAATCATCTGCTCGATATGACCGGCAAGCCCGCTCCACAGCATGACGCCGGTCAGCGCGATAAACACGCGCAGACTGTAGGCAAAGGCATCCAGCGCCCAGAGACGGCGCAGTGAATGGGTCAGGCGATCGAGCATGGGCGCTGGCATCCACGGGTGGCAGGAAAGCGGAGCACACCGGGCGCTCCGTGACAGCGCGAACATAACAGAAAGGCGATAGTGACGACATTGTCACCCGGCTCGGGCCGCCCGGTCCGGGACGCGCTCAAGCGCCCCGGGAGCGACCATGGCCATCGACGTCAGGACATGAAAACGCCGGCCTCGAGAGACCGGCGAAAGGCAGACACCGCTACCCGACCGATCAGGTCTCCATGGTCTGCGGCTTTTGACCGGCGGTCTGATCCTCTGCCGACGTGCGGTTGACCATGTCACGGGCGCGGCGCGTGGCGTCATGAATCTCGTTGGCCAGCTTGCGCACCTCGCCGGCCACCACGGCAAAGCCGCGTCCGCTCTCGCCGGCCCGTGCGGCCTCGATGGTGGCGTTGAGCGACAGGATGTTGGTCTGATCGGCGATGCGCTGGATGGTCGACACGATCTCGTCGACCCCGGCCAGGGTGCGCTCCAGCTGCGCCTGCTGAGTCTGTTGCACGTCTTCCAGCAGTCGCTGCTCGTGCTGTATCTGGACATCTACCAGCGCCCCCACGACCCGCAGGGGACGCCCCTGGTCATCGCGTCGGGTCTGGCCGCGACCGCGAAACCAGCGATACTCGCCATTTTTGTGTCTGAGTCGAAAGGTGCTGTCGTAGGGGGTGCGACCGCTGTAGTCGTTGGCATGCTTGATGAGTGCCCCGACCGCCTCCTGCTTGTCGTCGGGGTGCAGCCGGCTCGTCCAGCTCTCCAGCACATCGGGAAACTCCTCGATGGTCTCAAAGCCGAGCAGACGACGCACCTGGGGGGCCCACCAGACGGGATTGGCAGGGTTGGCCGGATCGCCGTTGATGACCTCGATATCCCACAGGCCATCGTTAAGCATTTCCTGGGTGAGCTCAAAGCGGGTGACCACCTTGTCGAGTTCGGCTTCGCGCAGCACGCTGTCATGAATGTCGCGCAGCGAGCCGGCCACGATCAGCGGGGTGCCATCCTCATCACGCAGGGTATCTCCCTGAGCATTGAACCAGCGATATTCACCACTGCGGGTCGCTATTCGATATTGAATGTCAAAGGGAGTGCGCCCGCTCGTATCCCTCAGGTGTGCCCCGAAGGCCTCGAGCACGCGCTCCTTGTCCTCGGGATGCAGCCGGTCCGACCAGCTGCCCAGCACGTTGGGAAAGTCCTGGGTATCACGAAAGCCCAGCAGCCGACGCAGCTGCTGTGAAAACTGTAATTCGTTATCCGGGTTCGACGTATCGCCGTCGTAGACCCGCATGTCCCACACGCCATCACGGGTGACGTCGCTGATCAGATCAAAGCGCTGCTGCAGCTGCACCAGCGCCTTTTCGGTCTGCCCATCGCTCGCAGGGTCCGACTGCTCCAGCAGCGCTTCAAGCCGCCGGACAATCGGCCGCAGTCGGCGCGCCTGGCGCTCGCTGTCAAAGGTGATCGTCTCTCCGTGCTCGAGCTGGGTCAGCATCCGAGGCACGGCCTCCTGATCCCTGGAAGATGTCAGCCACTTCATCCTCTACTCCTGCCCATTTCAGACCCGGGTTAATGTAAGTAATGAATTATCGGCAGGCGCGGTGCAACTTACAGTTCGCGACAATTAATTATCACTATCAGTAATGACTGTATGTCGCGCGCCGTCGGCCAATGAAGGCGTCAGGCCCTCGGCGGGGGCAAGGGAAGCCCCCCCCGACATGACAACGCCGGCCACAAAGGACCGGCGGATGGCGTGAGACAGCCGTACGTGAAGGCTTAAAAATCCAGTGTGGCGGAGAGCTTGAAGGTGCGTGGCTCACCCTGCCAGAGGGTTGGCGAGCCGGTAGTGCTTGCTGACGCCCAGTATTCTTCGTCGGTGACATTCTCGATATTGGCGCGCCAGATCATACTGCCGTCATTGAAGGGCATGGTGTAGCGAAGACCCAGATCCAGCCGCGTCCACGGGTCCACCTTCAGGTTGTTGGCATCATCAACGTATTGAGAGCCGGTGCGGATCACGCGCCCGGTAGCAGTCAGGTTCTGCACGTTCGGCAGATCCCACTCACCGCCCAGCACATATCGATAGCCGGCCACTCCGGGGGCATCGTTGCCATCGTTGGTGCCGCCCGTGGTATCGCGCAGCTCAGGGTCCATCCAGGTGGCACTGCCCAGCAGACGCACACCCTCTAAAGGCTCACCGTAGACGCTGGCCTCGAGGCCACGATTACGCTGCTCGCCGTCATAGCCTGCGGTATTGGTGCTGTCGATGGCGACCTGAGGCTGCTCGATCTGAAACAGCGCGATACCGCCGCCGATCGAGCCGTAATCAAACTTGGCGCCGACCTCGTCCTGTCTGGAGCGCACAATGCCCAGCACGTCACCGGCATTGGTGACGTTGGCAGTGCCATTGGTAAAGGGTGCCGACTTACCGGCCTGGAGTGCTTCGATATGATTGGCGTAGAGCGAAATATTATCGGTGGCCTTGTAGACCAGTCCATAGATCGGCGTGACGCGGGATTCGCTGAATCGGCTGCTGCGTGATCCATCCAGAGCGCTGTAGTTGTTGACCTCGATTTCCTGATAGCGTGCGCCCAGCGTCAGCAGCAGGCGATCGTCGATAAAGCCCAGCGTGTCGGAAAGGGACATGCCGTTGTTATAGGTTCGACCGGTGGTATCGGGATCGCCGACATCGCCAAAGGCCACGTTTTCCGGGCGCTGATCGACGGCAATCGGATCATATAGATTGGTGGCGGGATCGGGAGAGAGCCCGGTGTCGGGGTATTCATAGGCGACATCCTGACGCGAATAGACGCTGGAATAGCCCAGATTGAGCTGATGTGAGACCGGACCGGTTTCCAGCTCGCCGCGCAGTCCAATCTGACTGGCCAGCGACTCGGACTGATAGGCCGTATCCAGCTGGCCTACAGTGCCGTTGCCGTCCTCATCGGCCAGCGTCACCGTCCCTGCCAGGCTGCGCTCATGGGTCCGATTGCCACCCAGCGCCGCGTAGCCGGTCCAGGCGTCGTTGAAATCATGCTCGCCGCGCGCCATGGCGAAGGTGGTTTCGAGACTGGAGTGGTTCCAGCCCGGCACATAGTTGGCATCACTATCAGGTACATCGGGCACTGAACCATCATTGTCACCGAGACTCAGATTGAGGCGATCGCTATCGATCACGGTTTTCTGATGGCCCAGATCGAATGAGAGCCGGTCGTCACCGCCGTCATAATCGAGCCCCAGCAGCGCCAGAGTGTTGTCACGCTCGCCGTCGTCGATGGCCGTATCACCGCGCCCGCGCTTGAGCGTCAGCCGAGCGCCGAACTCGTTGGCCTCGCCAAAGCGGCGCCCGACATCCACACCGGATTCGATATAGCCATCGCTGGTGTAGCCGGTCGACAGCCGGTTAATGGGCTCATCGGTGGCGCGTTTGGGCTCGATATTGACCGAGCCGCCCACGCCGGTGCCACCGGCCGGCACGCCGTTGGCAAAGGCGCTGGCCCCCTTGAAAAGCTCCACGCGCCCGGCAATGTCACTGGCGATAATCTGGCGCGGCAGCACACCATAGAGACCGCCAAACGAGATATCGTCGTTATAGAGATCAAACCCGCGAATCTTGAACGACTCCGAGTAGTTGCCAAAACCGGTGCCGACCGTGACCGAAGCATCGTTTTGCAGCACATCGCCGACCGTATCGGCCTGCTGATTCTCGATCAGTTCATCGGTATAGCCGATGACGCTGAACGGCACGTTCATCGCATCCTGTTCCCCCAGAATGCCGAGTCGCCCGCCCTGAGCCACCTGGCCTCCGGCATAGGCCGGCGGCGGCATGTTACCGGCGGTCTCGATCGCTGTGCTGGTCACCGTGATGGTATCGAGACGCTCATTCTGTTCAGCCGCGTATGCCACGCCGGTGACGACCACGCTTCCCGTCACGACACTGCCGGCAACACGCTGCATCAGTCGGTGCCCGAAAACCCGTTCCCTTGTCATTGCCCTGAACCCTGTCATTGTTCATGCCCGACGCCGTGCGGCGCCGGGATCCCGTGCTGTTTGTGTCCTGCCGCCAACGGCCGTTGGGGCCGGTGAGGACACGGCGTTACCACTTAACGTCAATACCATGCATTTGATAACTATTCGCATGTGAGGCGCAACAGGCATTGACTTAAACAGACATAAAAAAACCATCCCGAAGGATGGTTTTCATGACAAGCCGGCGACTCAACAGGATTAGTCGGTGTTGAACAGATCGCGGGTGTAGATCTTGTCCTTGACGTCCTCGAGCTCGGGCAGCATGCGGTTGGCGACGATGACATCGGATTCCGCCTTGAACGCCTCGAAGTCCTTGATGACGCGGGAGTTGAAAAACTCCTCCTCCGCCAGGTTCGGCTCATAGACAATGACCTCGATGCCCTTGGCCTTGATGCGCTTCATCACACCCTGCATGGCACTGGCGCGGAAGTTGTCGGAGCCGCTTTTCATCACCAGCCGATAGACACCGACCACCTTCGGCTGGCGACGCAGGATCGCCTCGGCCACGAAGTCCTTGCGGGTGCGGTTGGCATCCACGATCGCCTGGATCAGATTGTTGGGCACGTTCTGATAGTTGGCCAGCAGCTGCCGGGTGTCCTTGGGCAGGCAGTAGCCGCCGTAGCCGAAGCTCGGGTTGTTGTAGTGATCGCCGATGCGCGGATCGAGGCCCACGCCATCGATGATCTGCCGGGCGTTGAGGCCGTGGGTCTCGGCGTAGGTATCAAGCTCGTTGAAATACGCCACGCGCATGGCCAGGTACGTGTTGGAAAAGAGCTTGATCGCCTCGGCTTCGGTGCTGTCGACCAGCAGGGTGGGGATGTCCTGCTTGACCGCGCCCGCCTTGAGCATGTCGGCAAACTGCTCGGCGCGCTCGGAGCGCTCGCCGACGATGATGCGCGAGGGGTGCAGATTGTCATACAGCGCCTTGCCCTCGCGCAGAAACTCCGGCGAGAACATCAGGTTCTGCGTGCCGAAGCGCTCGACCGCATCGCGGGTATACCCTACCGGGACGGTGGACTTGATCACCATCACGGCGTCAGGATTGATCGCCATGACGTCATCGATGACCGACTCGACGCTTTTGGTGTTGAAGTAGTTGGTCTGGGGATCGTAATCGGTGGGCGTGGCGATGATGACATACGCCGCGTCGCGATAGGCCGCTTCCTTGTCCAGTGTGGCAGTGAAATTCAGCGCACGGTGGGCCAGAAAATCCGAGATCTCCGCATCCTCGATGGGCGACTCGCCCTGATTGAGGCGTTCGACCTTCTCGGGCACGATATCGACCGCGACCACTTCATGATGCTGCGCCAGCAGCATGGCGTTGGAAAGGCCCACATAGCCTGTGCCTGCAACTGCAATTTTCACTAGAACCGTCCTTTCGTCAAAAATGTGCTTTACCGACCGCCACCGCAGCATCCTGGCGCGGTGACAACGCCCCTCCGGGGCCATGGTCGTGCCTGATACCGCCCATCATACCCGAGCCATCCCGTGATGCGCTTGGCACAAACGCTACTCCGCCCCCGGCCCTGACGATGGTTCAGCGCGGCCGGCCCCCCGGACCGACAAACGGCCTACCACTCGGCAAAGCTGCCGTCGGCGTGGCGCCAGATCGGGTTGCGCCAGCGATGGCCGATTTCAGCGCGCTCGCGCACGTACTCTTCGTTGACCTCGACGCCCAGCCCCGGGCCCTGCGGGATCTTCACGTAGCCCTCCTCGTAGGCGAACACTTCCGGGTTTTTGACGTAGTCGAGCAGGTCGTTGCCCTGATTGTAGTGAATGCCCAGGCTCTGCTCCTGGATAAAGGCGTTGTAGCAGTTGGCATCGAGCTGCAGATTGGCGGCGAGTGCAATCGGCCCCAGCGGGCAGTGCAGGGCAAGCGCCACATCATAGGCCTCGGCCATGTTGGCGATCTTGCGCGTCTCGGTAATGCCGCCGGAGTGAGACGGGTCGGGCTGGATGATGTCGACGTAGCCGCCGGCCAGAATCTGCTTGAAGTCCCAGCGCGAGAAGAGCCGCTCACCGAGGGCAATCGGGATGTTGGACAGCGGCGCGATCTCCTTCAACGCCTCGGCGTGTTCGCTGAGCACCGGCTCCTCGACGAACATCAGTCGATAGGGCTCGAGTTCCTTCATCAGCACCTTCGCCATCGGCTTGTGCACGCGGCCGTGGAAGTCCACCCCGATGCCGAAGTGCGGACCCACCGCGTCGCGAATCGCTGCCACGTTGGCAATGACGCTGTCGACCTTGTCGAAGGTATCGATGAACTGCATCTCTTCACTGGCGTTCATCTTGATGGCGGTGAAGCCGCCGTCCATGCGTTCTTTCGCCATGCGCGCGGTATCGCCCGGACGGTCGCCGCCGATCCAGGAGTAGACGCGGATGCGATCACGCACCGCCCCGCCCAGCAGCTCGTGGACCGGCACGCCCAGCACCTTGCCCTTGATGTCCCACAGTGCCTGGTCGATGCCGGCCAGCGCGCTCATGTGGATGGCGCCGCCGCGATAGAACCCGCCGCGATACATCACCGTCCAGTGGTCCTCGATGTGCCGCGGGTCCTTGCCAATCAGATAGTCGGCCAGCTCATCCACCGCCGCCGCCACGGTATGGGCACGCCCCTCGACGACCGGCTCGCCCCAGCCGACCACGCCCTCGTCGGTCTCGATTTTCAGAAAGCACCAGCGCGGCGGCACGATGAAGGTTTCCAGTCGGGTAATTTTCATGACAGTACTCGGCAGTTCATGGTCAAAAGAGGATCAAACAGGAGGCGGTTCAGCGCTTGAGCGCCTGCCAGGCATCACGAAAGGCGCGGGCGTTGCGGCCCACTTCTTCGGCGCTCATGCCGGGCTTGTAGAGCGCCGAGCCCAGCCCGAAACCGCCGGCGCCGGCATCGACAAAGTCCTGCATGTTGTCCGGCGTAATGCCGCCCACCGGCAGCAGCGCCACCTCGGGCGGCAGCACGGCGCGCCAGGCCTTGATCACCTTCGGCCCCAGCTGCTCGGCGGGGAACATCTTGAGCGCATCGGCGCCGGCGTTGAGCGCGGCGAAGGCCTCGGTCGGCGTGGCCACGCCCGGCGCGCTGACCAGCCCCGCGGCTTTGGTGGATTGAACGATGCGGGTATCGCCGTGCGGCGAGACCACGAGTCTGCCGCCGGCATGGGCCACGTCACGGACCTGCTGCACGCGGGTGACCGTACCGGCGCCGATCAGGCACTGCTCCCCCAGCGCCCGGTCCAGCCGCACGATGCTCTCCAGCGGCTCGGGCGAGTTGAGCGGAATCTCCATGATGCGAAAGCCGGCGTCATACAGGGCCTGGCCGACGGGCTCGATCTCCTCCTGGGTGATACCGCGCAGGATCGCGATCAGCGGCAGGGTCTCCAGATACTGATTCAGCATGGTGTGCTCCTTGTCAGGTCATCAGGGCCATCAGGCCGGGGCCATCAGACCGGCCTGACGGGCAATGCCCATCAGCCCGCTGATGCTGGCGTCATTAATGGTCTCGACATCGTGGCATTCAAAATGTGACAGCGCCCGGACGTAGCGCCGGCACAGGGCGTCATCACCGATCAGCGCCAGCGTCGGACGGGACGTTTTGCCCAGCGCGGCCGTCGCGCTGCGCACCTCTTCGCCGATCAGAAGCCCCGAAAGATAGGCCAGACTTGCCGCGGGCGAGAGCTCATCGGCCAGCACGCGGCTGCGCACGCTGAAAAGCTGCCCCGACAGCCCGGCGCTGCCGGCACCCCGGGCATTGGCAAGCCCTTCATCGAAGGCCTGCTGGCTGGCCGCGTCAGTAACATCTTCCTGACATTCCAGCGCCGGCCGCCCCAGGATCGAGTGTTCGCGCAGCACGGCATAGAGCTCGCCGGTCATGTGGGTGGTGAACGCCTCGAGGCGCTCATCCTCGATCCGCGCCCACTTGCTGTGAGTGCCCGGCATGATCAAAAGCGACTCCCGCGCAAGCGCCGGATAGCGGGCCATGACGCCCAGCAGCTGGGTCTCCTCGCCGCGCATGACATTGGGCAGCGCGCCGGTGCCCGCATCGCTGTGCTGCATGACGCCGGGCACCAGCGAGAGCCGGTCGATGCCGGTATCGATGATGACCAGCCCATTGGCAATGGCCTCGGCGTCGGCCGGGGCCGTCACGTAGGGCACTTCATGCCAGCCGCCGCGGCTGCCGATCATGCCGCAGGCCAGCGCCGGCAGGTCGGGGTAGGCATCACGCCATTCACCCACCACCGCCTGATAGGCCCGGGCAAAGTCATTGTCGGGCGTATGCAGAATGCCCCAGGGCTCGTGGCGACTGTCGAGCACCCGGCCCTGGTCATCGAGCAGCCAGGCGCGCAGTGAGGAGGTGCCCCAGTCGAGCGCGATCAGTCGCGCAGAGGTGTCAGTCATGAAAGGCTCCCGCAGGTGAAGAAAGGGCAGGGTCGGAGTGAAGCTCGGATCGAGCGATCCGGTCCGAGAGCTGTGCGGCGGCGTCGCGAACCATGGGGGCCAGCTCGGTGAGGCGGGCATCCGACATCCAGGGCGTGGCGCTGGCGATACTGATGGCCGCCGCAATCCTGCCCTGCTCATCGCGTACCGGCGCGGCCACGCAGCGAATGCCGCGCTCGTTGTCCTCGAGATCCAGTACGACGCCCGTCCTTTGATAATCGAGCAGCCGCGTTCGATACTCGGACCAGTCCGGCGGCACCAGCGGCGCCAGCCCCGCCACCGGCGCCTCGCTCTGGCGCGCGTGATGATCAACGGCCCGGGTGTAGAGCCGCTGCCACTGTGGCTCATCGAGATCGAGCATCAGCGCCCGCCCCACGCCGGTCAGCGCCAGCGGCAGGCGCAGCCCGGGGCGCGAGCGCATCTCCAGCCCGCGCGAGCCGTCGATCTTGTCGAGATAGACCACGTCGTCACCCTCACGAACGCCCAGATGCACGCTGTCCCCGCAGGCGCGCGCCAGCGCCTCGATGACCGGGCGGGCCAGCGTGGCCAGCGGCATCTGTTCATGGGCGCGCACGCCCAGCGTGGCCAGCTTCAGACCGAGCCGATAGCCCTGAGGGCTCTGGCGCAGATAGCCCGCATGAACCAGCGCCGACACCAGCCGGTGGGTGGTGCTGCGCGTGCACCGGATACGCTCGCCGATGGCGGCCAGGTCGTGATGGCCATCGGCCACGGCGTCGATGACGGCGAGACCGCGCATCAGGGTCTGGGCACCGGCCGGCTGCGCGGCGGAAGAGGATGTCATGACATCAGTCTACGCCTAAATCGACCATATCCCAACATGCAAACACCAATCCCACATTATGGGAATGCAATAATGCTACGAAGGTCGCGATCCTGTATCAGGATCAAGACAATACCGATGCCGGATGACGACAGAAGAGGTGCATGCCGGACACACCGATTCCCCGGGGACTCACCTGTCCCGCTGGCCCTTGGCCGTGGCGGCGATGGCTGCAGCCGTGATCCTGCACGGTCGTCTGAAATATCTGCACCTGCGCCTGCGCGGACGCCTTCCCGCGCAGGCGCGTGACGATGCCGGATCGCAACAGCCTGCACGGCGAGCAGGCGCAAAATAATCACGACGTCCCTTCTGATGAAACGACGCTGACCCGGACGCCAAAGGACGCCCCTGTGGAGCAGGGAACGCCCAACGGCCCGACCCCCGGCTGATCCCCGGGGCCCGACGGTGTCCAAAATCCGATCGGCGTCGGGCGTTACTGCCCGGCGCCGGCCATCAGGTCGGCCTGGATCACCTCGATCCAGTAGCCGTCCGGGTCCTTCACGAAGACCACGTTTTTCATCCTGCCGTCATTGGCACGCTTGATGAACTCGACCCCCATGTCCTCGAACCAGGTCTCGGCGCTTTCCAGATTGGGCACATTGAAGCAGATATGGCCGTAGCCCTGCGGGTCCGAGTTGCCGTTGTGATAGGCAAACTCCGGGTCGTCCTCGGTGCCCCAGTTATGGGTCAGCTCCAGCAGCCCGCGCTGGCTGAAGGTCCACACCGTGCGCTCATCCGGGTCTTCCGGCACGTTATCTTCCGGCGAGAGCTGGGTCAGGAAATAGAGCGTGAACTGCAGCTCGGGAAAGTCGAGCTTGCGCAACAGGCGCATGCCGAACACGTGGGTGTAAAAATGCAGGGCCCGCTCCGGGTCCTTGATACGCACCATCGAATGGTTGAGCGTAAAGCCCGCCGCGGCCGTGGGGATTTCCTCGGCCACGCCCGGGGCCTTCTCGGTAAAGGTGGTCATGATGACTCCCGAAAGTGATATCCGTACTGACACACAGGGGCATCATGTCACTGATGCCCCGTGAAGCGCTCACTCAAAGTAGCTGAACGTCTCGCCGGCCTGGATGTTCAACAGCGTGTCGTGGATCAGGCGGATGACGTTTTCGACGTCCTCGCGCTGCACCATTTCGACCGTGGTGTGCATGTAGCGCAGCGGCAGCGAGATCAGCGCCGAGGCCACCCCGGTGTGGCTGTAGGCGAACGAATCGGTGTCGGTGCCGGTGGCGCGTGACTTGGCAACGCGCTGGAAGGGAATGTCGCCCTTCTCGGCCACTTCGAGAATGCGCTCGCGCAGACGGTTCTGCACCGCCGGGGCCCAGGCAATCACCGGGCCGGCGCCCATCTTGTTGCTGCCTTCCTTCTTGGGATCGATCATCGGCGTGTGGGTGTCGTGGGTCACGTCCGTGACGATCGCCACGTCCGGGCGGATGCGCTCGGCGATCATCTGCGCGCCACGCAGGCCCACCTCTTCCTGCACCGAGTTGACGATGTAGAGGCCGAAGTCCAGCGTCTTGCCGCTCTCTTTCAGCAGGCGCGCCACCTCGGCAATCATGAAGCCGCCCATGCGGTTGTCCAGCGCGCGGCAGACGTATTTGTTGCCGTTGAGGATGCTGAAGGTGTCCGGATAGGTGATCACGCAGCCGACGTGCACGCCGAGATTTTCGACCTCTTCCTTGTTGTCACAGCCCACGTCGATAAAGATGTTGTCGGGCTTGGGCGCCTGCTCCTCACTGCCCGGGCTGCGGCGGGTATGGATCGCCGGCCAGCCGAACACGCCCTCGACGATGCCATTTTTCGTATGAATATTGACCCGCTTGGAGGGCGCGATCTGATGGTCGCTGCCGCCGTTGCGGATCACATAGAGCAGCCCTTCGTCGGAGATGTAGTTCACATACCAGCTGATCTCGTCGGCGTGCCCTTCGATGACCACCTTGTAGTCGGCGTCGGGATTGATCACGCCGACCGCGGTGCCGTAGGTGTCGGTGAAGAACTCATCGACCCACGGACGCAGATAGTCCATCCACAGTTTCTGGCCTTCCCACTCATAGCCGGTGGGCGAGGCGTTGTTGAGGTAGCGTTCGAGAAACTCGAGCGACTGGTCGTTCAGAAGGGGGGTGTCGTTGCTCATGGGGTGTCCTGTTCCTGCGATGTTCAGGGATCGATCGATCCGTACGCCCTGACCATGGCGCGAATGGGCGCGCGCGTCCAGCGTACCGAAACAATCCGTCACACCTCTTTTGACATGCGTCAATAAACAAACAGCGTTCGCCGGCACAATGGTTTCACACCATTCAACGGGATCGGGTCAGGTGCTGGCTGCCTGAGGGGAACCCGAATCACACCGAAAAAATCCGTTCAGGGGAACCATGCACATGCGCGCGCTGCCGCTTATTTCCATCGCCGCTCTGGCACTCGGAGCTACCGTGGGCACGGCCCAGGCCGCCGAATCCACCTATGGCCAGGGCGATTTCTTTACCCGCGCCGGTCTTGCCAAGGTGTCACCAAAGGATGACAACGGTGATTACGATTCACTGGGCGTGGACAAGGTCGACGTCAAGGACGGCCGCGGCTTTGCGATCACCTTCGGCTATCGCTTCCTCGACCAGTGGGGCGTGGAGCTTCTGGCCGCGCAGCGCTTCAAGCATGACTTCAACCTGGACAGTGACAACGGCGGCTCGGTCAAGCATCTGCCGCCGACGCTGACGCTGCAGTACTACCCGCTGGGCGGCACCGATGCCCGCGTACAGCCCTACGTCGGCGCCGGCGTCAACTACACGCGCTTTTCGTCGGAAGACGTCAATATTGATGGCGCCAGCATGGACATGGACAGCTCCTGGGGCTGGGCCGGTCAGGTCGGCGTCGATCTGCTGATCAGTGACCACTGGGCCATCAACGCCGCCGCCTGGTATCTCGACATCGACTCCAATGTCACCGCCCGCGCCGGCGGCGAAAGCTACAAGACGCACCTGGATATCGACCCGGTCGTCATCATGAGCGGCATCAGCTACCGCTTCTAACCGGTATGACCCTTTTCGCGTCATCTTCTCGAGTGGCGCAGACCCGACGGTTTCGGCCTGCCGTCGGGTTTTTTTTGCCTGTCACCAGCCCCCTCATCCCGCCATCCCCCGTCCCGAACATGGCGCTGCACGATTTTATGCCGGGTGACTCGAAACGCGGCACCGCTCGCGGTTACTATCGAGACATTTGCTGCCTACCGGAATCCGCCCATGCTCCTGTCCGCCGCCCTTCCCCGCCCCCGAGTGCCGACCAGGTGCCTGCGTGATGCGTCCGTTCTGATCACGCTTTTATGGCTGGCCGGCTGTGCCGGCACCCCTGACATGCAGACCAGTGACATGGCGGGGCCGATCTCCGAGCAGCAGGATCTCTCCATCGAGCGGGTATTGGTGATGAATCACGCCCGTGACGCGCTGGGTACGCCCTACAAGTACGGCGGCACCACACCGGCCGGCATGGACTGCAGTGGCCTGACCCAGGCAAGCCTCATGGCCGCCGGCATCGAGATTCCGCGCACCTCGCAGCAGCAGTTTGACGCGCTCGAGCACATCGACCGCGCCCGCCCGGGGGATCTGATGTTTTTCGGCTCCGGAGGCAGCGTCAGCCACGTCGGCATCTACATGGGCAACAACCGGATGATCCACGCCCCGGGCAGCGGGCGCCAGGTCAGCATGGCCACCCTTGATAACCGCTACTGGCGCAGCCACTATCGCGGCGCAGCGGCGCCGGCGCCCTGAACGACCGTTTTTTCACTCTTCCGTCACGAAAGGGATGTCCCATGATGACCTCGATACGCTATCGCTGGCTGGCCGTACCGGCCCTGTTAATGACGCTTGCCGCCTGCGATCAGACCGCTGACGACCAGAGCGTGGATGACCAGGACAGTGCCCGAAACAACGTCTCCACCACTGCCGACTCAACCGACACGGAGCATCGGCAGGAGGGCCTCTCGCCCACGCTCGTCAACCGCACCATCACGGCACCGGACTGCGAGGGCGACGACTGTGCCAGCGTCGAGATCCGGATGATCGAGTTCGACAGCGCCCCATCGCTCTCCCGCGAGATTGAGCAACGTCTGGTCCGCATGGGCCATCCGGTCAGCGATTCGGGCGTGGATGAAGACGCGCTACCGACCACGGTGGATGCCTACGCCGAGAGCTTTTTCGATCAGAGCGCCCGGGCCAGCGAGGAGACGGACAACCCGAGCCGCTACCATGCCAGCCTCGAGGCACAGGAGGTCAGCCGTCACGACGATCTGCTGATTCTCGAGCTGCAGAGCTACGTCATGACCGGCGGCGCCCACGGCCTGCCGGGGACCGATTACATGGTCATCGATGAAAATACCCGTCAGGTCGTGACGCTGGACGACATGCTGCAGGAAGGCGAGAAGCCGGCGTTCGAGGCAGCGCTGAAAAATTCGTGGCAGGACTGGCAGAAAAACAGCGAGGCGGGGCAGACGCTTGATCCCATCAACTGGCCGTTCTCGCCCAGCGACAATGCCGCCCCGCTGAACGACGCCATGGCCGTCACCTACGGCGTCCATACCCTGGGGCCCCAGGCCATTGGCCAGCCGACGCTGACCATTCCCTACAGTGAGCTCGACGGCGTTCTGAAGCCGCGCTTTATGCCCGAGGCAGACGCTCGGCAGCACTGATCCGGCAATCGATTCAAGCGTCAGGAGGCGTCATGTCACGCGAGCTGTTACAGCACCCCTTCATGAGCCGGGCGGCGCTTGAGCACTTTGATACCCCGGCGCTGGTCAAGGCCATGCTGGCCTTTGAGCTGGCGCTGGCCGACAGCGAAGAGCACCACGACATCGTTCCGGCCGGGACGCACCGGGAGATGGCGCAGCGTCTGACGCCGGCGGTATTCGATACCGCCGCGCTTGAGGCCGATACAGTGCTGGGCGGCAACGCCGCAATACCGTTTGTGCAGCAGGCGAAGGCCGCGCTGCCCGGGACGCTGCGACAGTGGTGCCATTACGGCGCCACCAGCCAGGACGTGCTCGATACGGCCCTGATGCAGCT
Organism: Kushneria sp. AK178; assembly: GCF_053903105.1. Classification (NCBI taxonomy): domain Bacteria; kingdom Pseudomonadati; phylum Pseudomonadota; class Gammaproteobacteria; order Oceanospirillales; family Halomonadaceae; genus Kushneria; species Kushneria sp. AK178. The sequence continues at coordinate 3,348,305 of NZ_CP096381.1, forward strand.
CAGCGCGCAGCGGCTGCCGGTACTGCTGGCGCTGGTCGAGCGCAGTCTGGACGCGCTGGCGGCATTGATGCGCGCCCACGCTGACACCCTCATGATCGGTCGCACCCTGATGCAGCAGGCGCTGCCCACCACCCTTGGCGTACGCGCCGCGCAGTGGGCCGTGCAGCTGGAGGAGGCGCGCGGCCGACTGGCCGACATCAATGCGGCCGGTCTGCCGGTCCAGTTCGGCGGCCCTGTGGGCGTGCACGGCGGCCTGCCTGACGGTCTGACAGTCATGGCGACGCTGGCCCAGCGGCTGGGCCTTCGCGCGCCCCTGCTGCCCTGGCACACCAACCGCCAGCCGATTCATGCCCTGATCACGGCCCTTGACGGCCTGGCCGTCGCCGCCGACAAGATTGCCGGCGACATCATCCTGCTGGCCCAGAGCGAGCTTCAGGAACTTTCCGAGCCTGCCGGTGAGGGTGTGGGTGGCTCCTCCTCCATGGCCCACAAGCGCAATCCCGTGCGCTGCACCCTGATCCGCACCGCCCGCCGGCGCATTCACGGTCATGTCACCACGGTTCTCCATGCCGCCAGCCAGCCGCTGGAGCGCGCCGCCGGCGAATGGCACAGCGAATGGGCGGCGCTGATCGAGACCCAGCAGCTTCTTGAAGGCGCGCTCGAGCAGCTTGTCGTGACGCTGGAAGGGCTGGAGGTCCACGGTGAGGCCATGGCGCGCAACCTTGCCATGACTGTGCCGGCGGATAGCGAGACGGATACCGGCAGCAGTCATGCGCAGATCCAGCGAGTGCTTGGCCACCTGTCCCGATAGCGCTGCGCCGGCCACCATACTCCGGCCGGCCACTTCTACCGTCTTTCCGGCGCCTGTCTGAGGGGTCGTAAGACTTTCCGACCTTCCCCCGGGCAACAATCGTCTAACGGGCGTGTATTTGCGGCTGACAGGCGCACATCGGCACACCTGTTGCTGACCGCCCCCACCAGAATGCAGAAGTCCCCTGATCGCGGGCGGGCATTGCTGGTTGCCATCGCCGCCTTTATCTGCGAGATCTTCATGCGTTTTCTCTCACGACATCAGCGCCGGATTGCCTGGCGCCTGACCGGCCCCGAGGCCGCACCGCTTTTGATGCTGGCGCATCCGCTGGGCATGCATCAGGGCATCTGGGATGAGCTCATCTCTTGGTTGACGCCCCATTTTCGGGTATTGAGCTGGGATCTGCCCGGTCACGGCGCCAGCGCTGGCATCACGGCGCCCGTGACCCTTGAAGATCTGGCCGATGACGCCCTGGCGCTGGCCGGAGCGGTCGGCGCCGAGCGCTTTCACTTCGTGGGCATCTCGATCGGTGCCGCCATCGGTCAGACCCTGCTGCGCCATGCACCCCAGCGTTTGAACCGGCTGGTGCTGACCAGCACCGGTGCCACCCTCGCCACGCCGCAGGCCTGGCATGACCGCGCCGGGCGCGTTCGATGCGACGGCCTGCCCGCCATGGCCGCCGGCATTGCCGAACGCTGGTTCTCCCCGGCCACACATTCGGCTTCCATCGACCTGGTCGAGGGCTGGACGGACCAGCTCGCCCGAAGCGACGGCGAAAGCTACGCCCGGCTCTGCGAGGCGCTGGCAGGCTTTGCCATCTCGCGCGACGACCTGGCAGCGGTACTGCCGCCGCTGACCCTGCTGGGCGGTCGGGACGATCCGGCCACCCCGCCGGCGGGTCTGATGGCGCTGGGCCAGCTGCTCGATGAAGCGCCCGTGATCCTGCTGGACGACGTCGGCCACGTGCCCGCCGTCGAGGCGCCCGAGGCCATGGCGGATCATCTGCACACGGCACTGCGCGAGCCGCTGACGCCGCGTCAGGAGGGGGTCAGCTTCGAGGCGGGTCTGGAAGTGCGCCGCCGGGTGCTGGGTCCTGACCACGTGGCGCGCTCGCTGGCCGGTGCCACCGAACTGGACATGCCCTTTCAGTCCCTGATCACCCGCACCGCCTGGGGCGAGCTGTGGGGCGATGAGACGCTGTCGGTCACCCAGCGCAGCATGATCACGCTGGCGATTCTGGCCGCGCTGGGCCGTGACGGCGAGCTGACCCTGCACCTGAAAGCGGCCCATCGCACCGGCGTCACACAGGCGGAGCTGCGTCAGGTCCTGACGCATGTGGCGACCTATGCCGGCGTCCCGGCCGCCAACCACGCGTTTTCACTGGCCCGCCAGCACGGCTGGGGCGATCAATAACAAGGATGACGTCACCATGCCCGTCGATTCCGATGACGGTTTCAATCCGGAACTCAATGGCCCGGTAGAACAGCACCAGCCCCCGCAGGTCTTTGACGCCTACCAGTCCACGCGCCTGCGCGGGCCCCGCAACAACCTCATCATTACCCGCGGCGGGCTGGCCGAGCGCACCGCGCCGGTCTACGGCCATCACAACCTCGGGCGCGAGGATAGCGACCTGACCGTCCAGCATGACGGCGCCCCGCTGGGCCAGAAGATCGTGATTGCCGGGCAGGTACGCACTACCGACGGCCGGCCGGTGCCCCACGCGCTCATCGAGCTGTGGCAGGCCAACGCCTCGGGGCGCTATACCCACAAAAAGGATCAGCATCCGGCGCCGCTGGACCCCAACTTTTCCGGCGCCGGTCGCACCCTCACCGATGCACGGGGGTATTACCGCTTTATTACCATCGCGCCCGGCGCCTATCCGTGGGGCAATCACTTCAACGGCTGGCGCCCGGCGCATGTGCATTTCTCGGTGCTGGGCGCTGCTTTCTCCCAGCGCCTGATCACGCAGATGTATTTCCCCGGCGACCCGCTTCTGGCCATCGACCCGATCTTCATGGCCAACCCCGACCGGCGCGTGCGCGAGCTGATGGTTGCCCGCTATGACCGGCGCTTCGATATTCCCGGCGAGGCCCTGGGTTATCGCTTTGACATGTTTCTGGGCCCCCACGGCACTCCGCTGGAGTAATCCCATGACCCACCGCAAGCCCCCTGAGCACACCCCGACGCCGCAGGAGATCATGCAGGCCGAGCATGAAATGCATGCCCGGACGGTGCATCTACCCACCGGCACGCAGACCGTCGGTCCCTTTTTCCACGAGGCGCTGCTGCCCGAGGGCGATATTGCCCTGATCCGGGGTGACGATCTGCCCCCGGGCCGGCGCATTCGAATTGAAGGACGGCTGCTCGACGGCGCCGGCGCGCCGGTCAACGATGCCATGCTGGAGCTCTGGCAGCCCGACGGCACAGGGCACTTTCATACCGACGCCGCCCGGGCCGATTTTGACGGCTTCGGCCGTATCGCCACCCGGGAGGACGGCAGCTTCTCGGTGGCCACGCTCAAGCCCGGCGGCCAGGGCGAAGAGGCCCCGCACATCGCGGTGCACCTGATGGCCCGCGGTCTGCTGCATACGCTGGCCACCCGGCTCTATTTCGAGGATGAAGACAACGATACTGACCCGGTGCTGGCCGGTGTACCCGCCGAGCGCCGTGCGACCCTATTGGCCCGGTGCGAGGCAGATGGGGTCTATCGCTTCGACATTCATCTGCAGGGCGCCCGCGAGACGGTGTTTTTCGAGCATTGATCACAGGCGGCATCCCTCTTTCGTTTCGATACAGTTCGTGGAGTAGTCAGGATGCGAGCAATTGCGACCGTCTCTCTCAGCGGTGACCTGGGCGCCAAGTTCGAGGCCGTGGCCCGGGCCGGCTACGACGGCATTGAAATCTTTGAAAATGATCTGCTCTCCTGGGGCGGTACCCCGGAGGCTGTGCGGGCACTGGCCGCCTCGCTGGGGCTGACCATCATCGCCCTGCAGCCCTTTCGCGATTTCGAGGCCATGCCCGAGCCGCAGCGCAGCCGCAACTTCGCCCGCGCCGAGCGCAAGTTCGCCCTGATGAAGGCGCTGGGCACCGATTTCATGCTGATCTGCAGCAACACCTCGGCGCCTTGTGTGGATGACGATGCCCGCGCCGCCGAGGATCTGCGCGAACTCGCCGAGCGGGCCGCCGCCCATGGTCTGCGCATCGGCTTCGAGGCGCTGGCCTGGGGCCGCCATATCAACGACTACCGTCACGCCTGGGCTATCATCGAGCGCGCCGATCATCCCTCACTGGGGCTGGTGCTGGACAGCTTTCACGTCCTGGCGCCCGGCCTGCCCACGGCCCCGATCGCCGATATTCCGGGCGAGCGCATCTCGCTGGTGCATCTGGCCGATGCGCCCATCAAGCAGATGGACCTGCTCGACTGGAGTCGCCATTATCGCTGCTTTCCCGGCCAGGGCGGACTGGATATGGCGGGGTTCATGCGCGCCCTGGGGCGTACCGGCTATACCGGGCCGCTGTCGCACGAGATCTTCAATACCGATTTTCGCATGGCCTGCGCCCACGACACCGCGCTCGATGGCATGCGCGCGATGATTCTGGCCGAGTACCTGCGTGATGAAGCGACCGCTTCCGACGCGCTGGCCACATCGCCGACCTTCCAGGGCATTCACTTTCTGGAGTTCACCCTCGATGCGTCGCAGGCCAGCGCGCTGGGCCGGATGCTGACCCTGCTCGGCTTTTGTCATATCGGCCATCACCGCTCCAAGAACATCGAGCTCTGGCGCCAGGGGGCGGTGCATCTGGTGCTCAACCTGGAAATGCATACCTTTGCCCATACCTACCGGCTCATGCACGGCATCTCGGTGTGTGCCGTCGGCTTTCGCGCCGACAACCCGGGCCTGACCATGGCGCGTGCCCGCGCTTTCGGGGCCCGATCCCATGAGGGGCCCGTGGGCCCCGGCGAGATGCGCCTGCCCGCCGTACGCGGCATCAACGACAGCCTGATCTATCTGGTCGATCCCGAGACCGCTCGCGACCGGCAGTGGCGGACCGATTTCAATCTGTTCGAGGCGCCTGCGCGCATCGAGGCCGGCATCACCGGTATCGATCACCTCTCAACGGCAGTGGCGCCAACGCAGATGCTGCGCTGGCAGCTGTTCTTTCGTACCGTCTTCGACTTTGACGCCGACCCCGAAAACGAGCTGGTCGACCCCAACGGCCTGATCTTCAGCCAGGCCCTGATCAGCCATGACAGCACCGTTCGCATGGCGCTGAACGCTTCCCCCGCCGGCGAGACAATGCCCGCTCGTTTCATGAACGAGGGCCACGGCGGCATCCAGCAGATTGCCCTGGCCACCGACGATATTTTCACAACGCTTGATCACTTGATCATTAACGGCGTGACGCTGCTGCCCATCCCGGAGAATTATTACGACGACCTGGCGGCCCGGGTCGAGCTCGATGACGCCCTTCTGGACGCCATGCGTGAGCGCAACATCCTGTACGACCGTAGCGACAACGGTGAATTCTTTCATGCCTATACCGACGTATTTGCCGGTCGCTTTCATTTTGAAATCGTCGAGCGCCGCGGAGACTATGGGCAGTTCGGCGCGGTCAATGCACCGATTCGACTGGCGGCCCAATCGCGACTGCACGCAGCATCCGCGCCGGCCGCCCGCTAACCCCGGCCCTGGCAGGCGTGATGCAACCACGCCCGCTCCGTGGCAGGATATCGGCTCCAGTCCGGCAGTCGCCGCATTACGCCTACCCGCCCCGGAGTCACGATGAACGTTTTGATCCTCAACGGTCCCAACCTGAACCTGCTGGGCCAGCGCGAACCCGACATTTACGGCCATGAGACGCTGGCCGACATCGACAATGCCATCCGCCACCGCGCCTTCGACCACGGGATCAGCACCGACTTTCTGCAGACCAATCACGAAGGCGTGATGCTTGATCGCATCCACGAGGCCCGCGAGCGCTTCGATGCCATCATCATCAATCCGGCGGCCTGGTCGCACACCTCGGTGGCGCTGCTGGATGCGCTCAAGGCGTTCGAGGGGCGCGTGATCGAGGTGCACCTCTCCAACGTGCATACCCGCGAGGCGTTTCGCCATCACTCTTACGTGTCGGCGCGGGCCGAGGCGGTCATCGCGGGGATGGGCAGCTTCGGCTATCTGGCGGCCATCGATTTTCTGGCGCGCTAGCGCCCTCCAGGGATGCCCCCATGAGCAGCATCGTCGAGGCACTGGCTCCGCTGTTTGCCCTTATTGCGCTGGGGGCGGGGCTGGGCTGGGCGCGTTTTCCCGGCGGTGACTTCTGGTCGCGGCTGGAACGCGTCATCTATTACCTGCTGTTTCCGGCCATGCTGGTGGCCACGCTGGCCACCGCCGATGTCGGCCGGGTGTCGGTGCTGGCGCTGGCTGCCACCCTGGTCGGCACCATGGTCGTGCTGGGCGCGGCGCTGTGGCTGGCGCGCGCCCGACTGGCGCTGTCACCGGCCGTATTCACTTCGGCCTTTCAGGGCACGGTGCGTTTTAACACCTATGTCGGCGTGGCGGGTGCGGCCGCCCTGTACGGCGAGGCCGGCCTGACCGTGGCGGCGGTGGCGATTGCGCTGATGGTCCCCACGGCCAACATCCTGTGCGTGCTGGCCTTTGTCGTTTCCGGCACGCAGGGCCAGGCCAGTTCTGGTAAAAGCGTACTGGCACTGGCGCGCAATCCGCTGATTCTGGCCTGCCTGGCGGGCGTGGCCCTCAACTGGACCGGCATCGGCCTGCCCGGCGTCAGCGAACCGGCCCTTGAGCTGCTGGGCCAGGCCGCCCTGCCGCTGGGGCTGGTGGCGGTGGGCGTGGCGCTGCGGCTGCAGGCGCTGTGGCACGGCGGGCGAGCGTTCTGGCTCTCGAGCGGACTCAAGCTGGTCGTCACGCCCCTATGCGTGCTGCTGCTGTCATGGCTGGTCGGCCTGCAGGGCGTGGAGCGCGACGTGGCGCTGCTCTTTGCCGCGCTGCCCACAGCGACGTCGGCCTATATCCTGGCGCGCCAGCTCGGCGGCGATGCCGAATTGATGGCGGCGATCATTACCGGGCAGACGCTGGTGGCGATGCTGGTCATGCCGCTGGTGCTTCGGCTGGCCGGCGTCGGCTGAGCGCCTGCGGTCCGAAGGCAGGCGACAGTGCCTACAGGGTAATGAGCAGCCCGCCGGCGGCCATCACAATCACCACCGCCCAGGCGGGCCATTTCCACACGCCCAGCAGCAAAACGCCCGTTAGTGCCAGCACGAATTCCTGCGCCCCGACAATGGCACTGGTCCAGACCGGCTGGTAGAGCGCCGCGCCCAGAATGCCGACCACCGCGGCATTGGCACCGCGCATCACCCCCTGGGCGCTCTCCAGCTGCCGGAAGCCGTGCCACCAGGGCAACACGGCCACCAGCAGCAACATGCCGGGCAGAAAGATCATCAAGAGCGCGAGCACAGCTCCCATCAGGCCGACCGTGTCCGGGGTCATCACGGCGCCCAGATAGGCGGCAAAGGTAAACAGCGGTCCCGGCACGGCCTGGGCGGCCCCGTAGCCGGTCAGAAAATCATCCTCGGAGACCCAGCCGGGCTGAACAACCCCCGACTCCAGCAGCGGCAGCACCACATGGCCCCCGCCGAAGACCAGCGCGCCGGCCCGGTAGAAGGCGTCCATCATGGCCACCATCAGCGAAGGCGTGGCCCAGGCCAGCAGGGGAAGCCCCGCCAGCAGGACGGCGAAACACACCGCCGCCAACCGGCCGATCCGACGCGACACGGCAAAAGGCAGGTCGTGGCCGGCCGGCGCGCCCTGGTCGCGGCACCAGAGCAGACCGGCCAGGGCACCGATCACGATCGCCCCGACCTGCCCCGTCGCGCCGCCCACCAGCAGCGCCATCAGCACGGCCACCAATGCAATGGCGACACGACACTTGTCCGGACAGAGATTTTGCGCCATGCCCCGGACGGCGTGGGCCACAATGGCGACCGCGGCCACCTTGAGCCCGTGAATGAGGCCCTGACTGACCGGCCCTTCCAGTAGCGCCGTACCGAGGGCAAACAGCACCAGCACCCCGGCGGAGGGCAGGGTAAAGGCCGTCCAGGCCGCGGCGGCACCCCGGCCCCCGGCGCGCATCAGCCCCAGCGCAAAGCCCACCTGACTGCTGGCCGGCCCCGGCAGGAACTGACACAGCGCCACCAGATCGGCGTAGTCCTGCTCCGACAGCCAGCGACGCCGCTTGACGAACTCGTTGTGGAAATAGCTCAGATGCGCAATCGGACCACCAAAGGAGGTCAGTCCCAGCATCAAAAAAGCCAGGAAAACCTCCTTGACGCGGCCATCATCACGAGACATTTCAGGCATGACTCCCCCGGTGCCGATCGGACGGGAAATCTCCCGATCCAAAGGGGAAAGTGTCTAACATGAAGACAATGTCAGTTCCGTGACCCGGGACGACGATGCGGCCCTCATGACCGGAATATGTCCTGCGACCGCCCATCATCGGCTATGGTGTTACCAACGCAACCCTGAACAGCCGGAGTGTCCATGACCGAACTGACGCTTTTCTATGACGGCACCTGCCCGCTGTGCGTCAACGAAATCAACCACCTCAAGCGCCTCGACCGCGATCAGCGCATCGCCTTCGAAGACATTCACGCCGAGAACTTCACGAGCCGCTACCCCGACGTGGATCGCGAGGAAGCCAGCGCCATTTTGCTGGGTGACGTCAATGGTCGGCGCATTCGCGGGCTGGACGTGACCCATCGCGCCTGGTCGCTGGTGGGTCGCGGCTGGCTCACCGCGCCGCTGCGCTGGCCGCTGATTCGTCCTGTCGCCGATCGCGTCTATCTGTGGTTTGCGCCCAGGCGCTATCGCATCTCGGGCTGGCTGACCGGGCGTCAGCGCTGCCAGAGCTGCGACTCGGGACAGTGCGATATCACAAGCAAAAAATCCTGACCCGGGGCCGCGCCCGCGACACCCGTGAATACGACAGCGCCCTGCGAAGGACATCGCAGGGCGCTGTTGTATGGCATGACGGCAGGATCAGTCTTCGGTCGTAAAGCGATAGACCGTGCGGCTCTCCAGTGCCTCACCGGGCTGGAGAATGGTCGAGGGGAAGTCCGCCTGGTTGGGCGAGTCGGGGAAGTGCTGGGTCTCCAGCGCCAGCCCGGAGTGCTGACCGTAGGCGCGCCCGCTCTTGCCGGTCACGCTGCCATCCAGGAAGTTGCCCGAGTAGAACTGCAGCCCCGGTTCGGTCGTTTCGACCGCCATTACCCGGCCGCTGTCCGGTGACATTACCCGGGCGGCACGCTCGGGCGTCGAGGACGGCGCGCGCTTGAGCACGACGTTGTGGTCATAGCCGCCGGCGCGATCGAGCTGCTCGTTGTCGGCCTCGATGCGCGCACCGATCGGGGTGGGCGTGGTGAAATCAAACGGCGTGCCGGCCACCGGGGCGATCTCGCCGGTGGGAATCAGCGTGTCGTTGACCGGCGTGTAGGCATCGGCCTCAAGCGTCAGGACGTGGTCGAGAATGCTGTCGCTGCCCTCGCCGTTCAGGTTGAAGTAGCTGTGCTGGGTCAGGTTGACCGGGGTAGCCTTCGTGGTGCGCGCGCGGTAGTCGATGGCCAGGGTGTCGTCGTGGGTCAGGGTGTATTTGACCTCGACCGCCAGCTCGCCCGGATAGCCCTCTTCGCCGTCGGCGCTGGTATAGCGCATCACCACGCCGCTGCCCTCGCTCGAGGAGAACGGCGTGGCCTGCCAGAGTTTTTGATTGAAGCCTTCATCGCCGCCGTGCAGGTGATTGGGGCCATCGTTGGTGGCCAGTTGATACGTCCGACCGTCCAGCGAGAATTGCCCGCCGGCGATGCGGTTGCCGTAGCGCCCGATCAGCGCGCCGAAGTAGGGATTGAGCTTCTGATAGGCCGGTGACCGATAGCCGTCCAGCGAATCGAACCCCAGCACGATATCGGCCATTCGGCCGTCACGATCCGGCGTTTCAAGCGAGGTGATGATGCCGCCGTACTCGATCACCTCCAGACTCAGCTGCTGATCATTGGTGATGCGATAGCCGTGCACGGTGCGCCCGTCGGGCAGCGTGCCGAACACGAACTGCTCGACGTTGGGCGGCATCGGCGCCGACGCCGCCATCGACTGGCCGGTGCCGGCACAGAGCAGACCGGCACTCAACCCCAGACAAAACCGCAGGGACTGTCCTTTCATGGCATCCTCCTTGTCGTTGAAATCGCGATGAGCATCCGGTCAGCTCCGCTGGCGCCGCTGCTGCTTCCAGCGGTCAAACAGCACGGCCAGCAGCAAAATGGCGCCGCGCACCAGGTACTGATAGAAGGTCGGCACGTTCAAAAGCCCCATGGCGTTCTGCACGCAGCCCATGATCATCACGCCCACCAGCACGCCGGTGATCGAGGCCACCCCGCCGGACAGCGCCACGCCGCCCAGCACGCAGGCGGAGATGACCGCCAGCTCCAGTCCCATCGAGGTGTTCGGGTCGCCCAGCCCCATGCGCGAGGTCAAAAGCACCCCGGCGATGCCGGCCACCAGCCCCTGCAGGCCGAAGACGATGATCTTGAGCCGGCGCACGTTGACCCCGGCCAGCGCCGCGGCTTCCGGGTTGCCGCCGGTGGCCAGCACGTTGCGCCCGAAGGCGGTGAGGTTGAGCACCAGCCCGAAGATCACAAAACACAGGATCATGGTCCACACCGGCAGGGTCAGCCCCAGAAAGGAGGCGCTGCCCAGCTCGAAAAAGCCCGGTACGGTGATCATGACCGCGTCACCGCCGGAGGTGATGTAGGCCAGCCCGCGCACGAACTCCATGGCAGCCAGCGTGGCGATCAATGAGTTGATGCCGAAATGGGCCACCACGAAGCCATTGAACACGCCCACCATCGCCCCGGCGGCAATGCCGCCCAGCGCGCCGATCAGCACGCTGCCGGAGGCACTGGTCACGACCGCGGCGCTGACGCCGGCAAAGGCGACGATCGAGGCGACCGACAGATCCACCTCACCGAGCGCCAGCACCAGCATCATGGTGGTCGCAATGGTGCCGATGATGGTCACCGACAGCAGCAGACCGACCATGTTGCGACCGGTCAGAAAGTCGGGAATGGCTACCGCCAGGGCGATAAAGAGCACGATGAAGATGGCAATCAGCCCGGAGGCGTCCAGCAGGGTACGCAGCGGCTTGACCAGCCCCTGCCGCTTGCCCGGCGGTGCGGCCGCCTGACCGCTGTCGTCAGCGTGAACGCTCTTGTCACTGCTCATGATCGGGGTTCTCCAGACATCATTTGTTGTTGTCGCTTTCGGGGATCAGGCCGGCAGGGCCAGTCCCAGCAGCCGCTCGGGCGTGGCCGCGTCACGATCGACGATGTCGACCAGCGCACCGTCACGCATCACGCCGATGCGATCACAGATCGCGCTGACCTCGGTCAGATCGCTCGAGATCACCACCACCGCCTTGCCCTGATCGGCCAGGTCGTAAAGCAGGTTGTAGATATCGCGCCGTGCGCCGACATCGATGCCGCGGGTGGGCTCGTCCATCACGAACAGTTCGATTTGCTCGGAGAGCCAGCGCGCCAGAATGACCTTTTGCTGGTTGCCGCCGGAGAGCGTACTGATGCGGGTGCGCGGCCCGGGCGTGCGGATGCTCAGCTTGTCGATGTAGTCGCGGGTGTTGGCAAGCTCGCGCTTCGGGTGGCGCCACACCCCCATGCGCTTGAAAAAGCGTCGACAGCTGATGTTGAGGTTATCGGTGACGCTGGCCACCGGGAAGATGCCCTGCGATTTGCGATCCTCCGGGCACATGGCGATACCGGCCCGGATCGCCTCGCCCGGCGAATTGAAGCGCCCGGTGCGGCCGTTGAAGTGGATCTCGCCGGCCTTCGGAGCTTCCACGCCGCACACCAGTCGCAACAGCTCGCTGCGCCCGGCGCCGACCAGACCAAAGAATCCGAACACTTCCCCGCGGCGCACCTCGAAGCTCACCGGCGCCGTCAGTCCGCGGCCCTCCAGGGCCTCGACCTTCAGGATGACGTTACCGGTCTCGCGGGCGCGATAGCCGTAAACGTCCTCGATATCGCGCCCGACCATCTCGCTGACCAGCTGGTCCTGGGTGAGCCCCGCCATGGTGTCGTGGGTGCAGATATGGCGCCCGTCGCGAAAGACCGTGACGGCGTCACACATCTCGAACACCTCCTCCATGCGGTGGGTAACGTAGAGCACCACCCGGCCCTCGTCGCGCAGGCGCTTGACGATGCGCTTGAGCTGGCGCGTCTCCTGCACCGACAGGGAGCTGGTCGGCTCGTCAAAGGCGATGATGCGGGCATCGCGCAACAGCGCCCGGCCGATCTCGATCATCTGCTGCTGGCCGATCGAGAGATCGCGCACCTTCGTGGCCGGATGAACGCTGCCCTCGCCCAGCTCCTCGAGGATGCCAAGCGCCCGCTTGCGCAGCTGCCGGCGATCGACAATGCCGTAGTGCTGGGGCAGCTGGCCCAGCAGCAGGTTTTCCGCCACCGACAGGTTGGGCGAGAGCGTCAGCTCCTGATAGATAATGGCGATGCCCTGACGCAGCGCCTCGCGGGCATTGGCAAACACATGGCGCTCGCCGCCGATCAGAAGCGCGCCGTTGGTGAGGCGGTTCACGCCGCTCAACACCTTGAGCAGGGTCGACTTGCCGGCGCCGTTTTCGCCCATCAGGGCATGCACTTCCCCGGCGCGGGCGTTAAAGCTTACCCCGTCGAGCGCCCGGACCCCGGGGAACTCGACGGTGACGTTTTCCACCGACAGCCAGGGGTCGTGTTCGGCGACCGTGGCAGACGCGCTGCTCATAGCTGCAGCTCCTCACGGACGCTTTCCCAGTTGTCACGGGTCATCAGGGTGCCGGTGGTTTCGGTATTGGCCGGCGGCTTTTCGCCCTGGGCGATCCACTGATAGAGGTTTTCGGCACTCTGGCGACCATGCATGGTCGAGCTGACGGCGACGGTACCGTAGAAGCCGGTGGGATTTTCACGCGAGAACTCGGCAAAGGCCGCACCCGAGCCGTTGATGCCCACGCCGATGACCTGATCCGGCGACAGGCCGTACTGTTCGCTGGCGCGCACGCCGCCCAGCACGCTCTCTTCGTTGAGGGCATAGATCACCCAGTGGTCGAACTTGCTGTAGCGGGCAAAGATCGGCGAGGCGGCGGCAAAGGCGCTGGTGGTATCGGTGTTCTGCTGCGGGGCATCGATCACGTTATCCTTGCTGAACCCGGCATCGAGCAGCGCCTGAGTGGCACCATCGGTGCGCTCGCGGGCGGTCGGCAGTTCGTTGTTGGAGATGCGCAGGGCGCCGGTCGTCTCCATGTCCCAGCCGCGGCGCTGCATCTCCTCGGCGATGGCATTGCCGACCTGCTGACCGATCCTGTAGCCCGACATGCCCAGATGCGGCACCTCGGTCATGGGCTCGCCGTCGCTGCCCACGAACTGATCATCCACGGTGACGACCTTCATGTCGTACTGCTTCGCCCGATTGGCGATCGCCATGCCAAGGCGCACATCCGGCGGGCAGATCACGAAGCCCTGCGCGCCCTGAGCGTTAAGGTTGTCGATGGCGCTGAGCACCTGCTGACCGTCTTCACCGGCCAGACGCACCACGGTAAAGCCCTGCTCCTGTCCCAGCTCCGTGGCCGCACGCTGCTCGTTGATGAACCAGGCCTGTTCGGGTTTTTTGACGATAAAGCCGATCTTGACGTTGTCGTCAGCACCGTGCGCCATGCCCAGCGGCACCAGGGCCATGAGCGTGGTGGCGACAACACGGGAAAGGGCGGGTAGCAGGGGCATCGTGGACTCCGGGCCCTCATGGGGGCAGTTTGTTGTTCATGGTCGGTCGGCGGCAGCCGGCACCACTGACACACACGGCCAGGATACGGGCTGCTTCAGGCGGCGACCAATGCGTCCTGTAACGCCAGGCGATATCACAACGGCTATCAATCCTGTATCGACCCAGCGGGCATGCCCTCTGCCGCCAGATCGCCTGCTGCGGGCGCTGAGACTAAAGTTACGCACGCGCTGCAGGGCATGTGGCAGGCGGCATAACCCTGTCATCCCACAACAGTTCCGGTATCAAAAAAAATCGCCCGGCACGAAGGTGCCGGGCGATGTGACGCCAGCATCACTGTTGGGGCAATATCACTCGTAGTTCATGTCCTCGAGCTCACGCCCGCGCGTCTCCCGGACCATTTTGAGGACGAAAAAGACCGACAGCAGCGCAAAGAAGGCGTAGATGCCGTAGGCCCCGCCCAGGCCGATCCCGGCCAGCATGATCGGGAAGGTCATGGTGATGCCGAAGTTGGCCAGCCACTGGAACAGTCCCGCCACGGCCAGCCCCGAACCGCGCATCTGGTTGGGGAACATCTCGCCGAGCATGACCCACATGACCGGCCCCCAGGAGCCATTGAAGAACATCACATAGGCGTTGGCCGCCAGCAGCGCCACGATCCCCATGCTGTCGGACAGACGCAGCGAACCGTCGACCAGCGACGCGGTCGAGAAGGCGTAGGTGAGAATGGCCAGCGTCACCGTCATGCCGGCCGAGCCGATCCACAGAATCGGCTTGCGTCCGATCCTGTCGATAACGGCGATGGTGACCATACAGGCCGCGATACTGACCGCGCCGCTGATGATGTTGATCAGCAGGGCATCGCTTTCGGTAAAACCTACCGACTGCCACAGTACCGCGCCGTAGTAGAACACCACGTTGATGCCGACCAGCTGCTGGAATACGGCAAGGCCGATGCCTACCCAGACGATGCGATGAACACGCCCGGTGGCGCCGTTGATCAGATCGGACAGGCCCGGCGTGCGCTCGCGGTTCACAGAGGTGCGAATGTCGCTTGCCTTCTGTTCCGCCTCGTTATCGGCCATCAGCGTCTTGAGCACCTTGAGGGCCTTTTTACCCTCGCCCTTGCTGATCAGAAAGCGCGGGCTTTCCGGAATGCCCAAAAGCGCCAGAAAGAAGATGGCGGCCGGAATCAGCTCCATCCAGAACATCCAGCGCCAGGCTTCAAAGCCACCCCAGAATTCGGCGGTCGAGGCGCCGGCCACCCGGGCAAGGATGTAGTTGCTCACAAAGGCCATGAACAGGCCGATGATGATGGCGATCTGCTGGATGGTCGCCAGCCGCCCGCGGATGGCGGCCGGGGCCACCTCACTGATATAGGCCGGGGTCATGACGCTCGCCGCGCCCACCGCGATCCCGCCGAGGATGCGGTAGATCACGAATTCAAGCGACCCTCCGGCCACACCGGAGCCCCAGGCACTGACCATGAACAACACCGCGGCGACGATCAGCAGCATGCGCCGTCCGAAGCGATCCGCCAGGCGACCGGCAAAGAAGGCCCCCCCGGCACAGCCCAGCAGCATCGAGGCCACGTTGAAGCCGGTACCGGCGGCCTCGGAGTTGAAGGCCGCCTGCAGGCCATCCACGGTGCCGTTGATGACACCGCTGTCAAAACCGAACAGAAAGCCGCCGAGGGCGGCAACACAGCAGATAACCAATACGTAGAACTGCCGTTTACGGCCGTCCTCATCCTGAACCGAAGTGTCTGACTGCATGGGACTGTCTCCTGGGATCCTGTTTTATGGGAACCGGTGCCTGCCGGGGTCGGTTGTTATGGGTGATTGATCGTGGGCCCGCGCCGCTATAGCCAGCCGGCATCGACCCAGTAATTGTGGGCAGTGCAGCCGCCGGCGGCATCGGAGGCGAGAAAGAGCACCATGCTCGCCACGTGATGCGGATACAGACGCACCCCAAGCTTTTGCTCCTCGACGATCCGCGCCTCGTCCTCGGGGCTGTGCCAGCGCGACTGGCGCGGCGTTTTGACGTTGCCGGGAATCACGCAGTTGACGCGGATGCCGTCACCGCCCAGCTCGGCGGCCAGCGCTCGCGTCAGCCCCTCGATGGCTGCCTTGGCGGTTTCATACAGCACCATGCCGGGCTCACCCAGGTGCCAGCTGATCGAGCCCATGTTGATGATCGAGCCATGTCCCTGCGCGCGCATGCCCGCCGCCACATGACGTGCCGCCAGGGCCTGGTGACGCAGGTTGATCGCCATGCGGTCATCCCAGTATTCGGGCGTGACGTCTTCAAGCGTATGGCGGTCGTCGTTGGCCGCGTTGTTGACCAGCACATCCACCGGGCCGATATCGGCCAGCACCTGCTCGAGCGCCTTTGGGTCGGTGAGATCGCAGCGATGAAAATGAACGTGCTCGCCCAGCGATGCGGCAAGCTGTTCGGCCTCATCGATGATGTCGAGAAAGTGCACCTCGGCACCCTGCTCGGCGAAGGCGTACACAATGCCTTCGCCGATACCGGAACCGCCACCGGTCACGACCACGCGGCGCGCTTTCAGATCGGGATAAATCGGGCGTGTCATGACGTCATTTCCGTGAGGATCGATTTAATTAAGAGTTCTTACCAATAGTGTCGCCCTGCACTCGTCATGCAGCCATTGGACATAGGTCGACGCTCGACCATGGTCCAGGACTGGCTTGTCAGGCCTCGGGTCGCGTTCAATGATAGAAATGATGGCAGGGGCTCAATAGCGCCGTGCCAGTGGCCGGCATCCGCTCGCCTGTTCGCTATCGTCACTCGGGGCCCGCTGACATGACCCGCTCGTCCGACACACGCCCTGCCGGCGATCTCAATTCGCTGAAACAGCGCAATCGCCTGGCCATTCTGGACACCCTGCGCCGCAGCCCGGGACTGACCCGCACCGAACTGGCCCACCGAACGGGATTGACCAAGGTGACCGTAGGCAGCGCCGTCATGAGCCTGCTGGAGAGCGGCTGGCTCGAGGAGGGTGCGGCACCCCGGCAGCGCCGCGGCGGCCGCCCGGGGCGGGCGCTGTCGCTGAGCGAGCATCATCATCTGCTGGTGGGGGTGGAAGTAGGCGTTCATGAGCTGCGGCTTCTGGGGTGTACGCTCTCCGGCGTGTTGCTGGCGCAGCGCTGTCTGCCGCGCGCCGGCACCACGCCCGACGACGCCGCTCGCCAGCTCGCCCATGAACTCACCGACATGCTTGAAAGCGACGATCTCGGCGCACGCCGGCTGCTGGGCGTGGGCGTGGCGCTGCCGGGGCCGGTCATGCCGGGCGAACCCCTGCTGGGGCTGGCGCCCAACCTGGGCTGGCACCGGGTGCGCTTTCTGGATCTACTGGCGGCACATTTGCCTGCTCTGCCCGGCCTTCGACTGATGGACAACGAATCCTCGCTGGCCGCCTTTGGCGAGCTCTATTTTGCCCGCGATCATGCGCCGGACTCGCTGTTGTTTGTCAGCGCCGATATCGGGATCGGCAGCGGTCTGGTGGAAAACACGACCCCGCCGCGCATCATCTGCGGCGTCCACGGCCTGGCCGGCGAAATCGGCCACACCCTGATCGACCCCGACGGCGCACTGTGCCACTGCGGCAACCGCGGCTGCGCCGAGACGCTGGTGAGCGGCTGGCGCCTGCGTCAGCAGTTCGGCATCGCCGACGACGCGGACCTGATTGGCGCCATCGCCGCCCTGCCCGAGTCGCAGACCGCCCCGGTGCTCGAGCGGGCCGGGCACGCCCTGGGCATGCTGCTGCACAACCTGCACCACACCCTCAACCCGGCCGAGATCGTGATCGGCGGCACGCTGACCGCGCTGGGCCCGGCCTTCCTGTCGCCGGCGCTGGCACGCTTTGAATGCACCCAGCGCCGGCTCCTGCCGGAGGCCGGACTGATCACCCCGCGCGTTTCGACGCAAAGTCACCTGGCACCGGCTCTGGGTGCAGCGGCGCTGGTCATGGCCGCCGCTCTGGACGACTTTGATGCCCCGGAGTAATGCCGGCGCCGGTCACCCGTCAGACATGACAAGACCGCCCGACCCTGGCGGGCCGGACGGTCGAGGGCACCACGGGTTGCTTACCTGTTGGTCAGTGACGCCGGCGCCCCGTTATCCTGGGCGGCGCCACTGTCGGACTGCTCGCCCAGCGCGATCCAGGTGTTGATGACCGTATCCGGGTTGAGCGACAGGCTGTCGATGCCCTCGCTCATCAGCCAGGCGGCAAAGTCCGGGTGATCCGACGGGCCCTGCCCGCAGATGCCCACGTACTTGTCCTGACGCTTCGCGGCGCGAATGGCCATCGACAGCAGCGCCAGCACCGCATCGTTGCGCTCGTCGAACTGCTCGGAAACCGTACCGGAGTCGCGGTCCAGCCCCAGGGTGAGCTGGGTCATGTCGTTGGAGCCGATCGAGAAGCCGTCGAAGTACTCGAGGAACTGATCCGCCAGCAGCGCGTTGGAGGGCAGCTCGCACATCATGATGACCTTGAGCCCGTTCTCGCCGCGCTTGAGCCCCTGGGCTTCCAGCGTGTCGATGACGTCGCTGGCATCCTTGAGCGTGCGCACGAACGGAATCATGATCTCGACATTTTCAAGACCCATGACGTCGCGCACCCGCTTGACCGCCTGGCACTCCAGCGCGAAGCAGTCTCGGAAGTCCGGTGAGACGTAGCGACCGGCGCCGCGAAAGCCCAGCATCGGGTTCTCTTCGTGCGGCTCGTACTGCTCGCCGCCCACCAGGTTGGCGTACTCATTGGTCTTGAAGTCCGACAGCCGCACGATGACCCGCTTGGGCCAGAACGCGGCGGCCAGCGTTGCCATGCCTTCGGCCAGACGCGCCACGTAGAACTCGACCGGGTCAGAGTAGCCGGCGATGCGGCTGTTGATCTCGGCCTGCAGCGCCGGGGTCTGGCGATCGAACTCCAGCAGGGCGCGCGGGTGGATGCCGATCATGCGGTTGATGATGAACTCCAGCCGCGCCAGACCCACGCCCTCGTTGGGCAGCGTGGCGAAGTCGAAGGCGCGATCCGGGTTGCCGACGTTCATCATCAGCTTGAGCGGCAGCTCCGGCAGGTCATCGATGGCGGCACTCTTGATCTCGAACTCCAGCTCGCCTTCGTAGATGTAGCCGGTATCGCCCTCGGCGCACGAAACGGTGACGTGCTGGTTGGAGGACAGACGCTCGGTGGCATCGCCACAGCCCACCACCGCCGGGATGCCCAGCTCGCGGGCGATGATCGCCGCGTGGCAGGTGCGGCCGCCGCGGTTGGTCACGATCGCCGCGGCGCGCTTCATGATCGGCTCCCAGTCCGGGTCGGTCATGTCGGTGACCAGCACATCGCCGGGTTCGACATCGTGCATCTGGCTGATGTCGGCGATGATCTTGACCGCCCCGGCACCGATACGCTGACCGATGGCCCGGCCCTCGGCCAGAATCGGCCCGCGCGAGCTGAGCTGATAGCGCTCCATGACCTGCTTGTGCGAGCGCACGGTTTCCGGACGCGCCTGCACGATCAAAAGCTCGCCGGTGTGCCCGTCCTTGGCCCACTCGATGTCCATCGGACGGCCGTAGTGCTTCTCGATCAGCATGGCCTGGCGGGCCAGCGCCTCGATCTCGTCATCGCTCAGGCAGAAACGGTCCTGATCGGCGGCGTCGACCGGCTCGATGCGCACCTGCTTGCCGTGGGCGCGGTCATCGGCGTAGACCATGCGCTCGGCCTTGGTGCCCATGCTGCGGCGCACCACCGAGGGACGTTCGGCGGCCAGCGTCGGCTTGTGCACGTAGTACTCGTCCGGGTTGACGGCGCCCTGCACCACCATCTCGCCCAGCCCCCAGGCAGCGGTGATGAACACGACCTGATCGAAACCGGATTCGGTGTCGATGGTAAACATCACCCCCGAGGTGGCCAGATCCGAGCGCACCATGCGCTGCACGCCGGCCGACAGCGCCACGCCCTTGTGGTCGTAGCCCTGATGGACGCGGTAGGAGATGGCACGGTCGTTGAACAGCGACGCGAACACGTGATGGATCGCCTCGCGCACGGCATCCAGGCCCTGCACGTTAAGGAAGGTTTCCTGCTGACCGGCAAAGGAGGCGTCCGGCATGTCCTCGGCCGTTGCCGAGGAGCGCACGGCGAAGGAGGCGTTGGGGTTGTCGCCGGCCAGCTTTTCGTAGGCCGTGGCAATGGCATCATCGAGCTCGGCCGTGAAGGGTGTATCGATCACCCACTGACGAATGCGTGTGCCGGCATCGGCCAGCGCCCTGGTATCGTCGATATCGGTCTCATCGAGCAGGGCGTGAATGCGATCATCCAGACCGCTCTGCTCCAGAAAACGCCGCCATGCGCCGGCGGTGGTCGCAAAGCCGTTGGGCACCTGAACCCCCAGGCTGGCCAGATGGCTGATCATCTCGCCCAGCGAGGCGTTCTTGCCCCCGACACGATTGACATCGTGCATGCCGACCTGGTCGTACCAGAGTACGTCCACATCCGCGTCATTCAGGCGATTTTCATCCGTCACCATGCGATCACTCATTTCTCGTCTCTCCCGACAAGCCTTGATGCCAATGTGCCGATCCCGTGAAGGGGCGCCGGCAGTGCCGTTTGCAAAATAAACAACATCAAAAAAACGCCGCTCGAGCCGTGTGGTTTTATCGCACGGTCGAATGAAAACGACGCTTTTAAAATTCATGTCCTGTCATCCGATGACAGTCGAGCAGAGCGTAATCATTTTCTCGGGTCTGCCATAGCCTTCATGCGAGGTTTTAAGACCAGGAAGTTTTTGAAAGACTACTACATTGCGTTAGCACAAAGTCTTATAAATGCAGGGCAAATATCTGAAAATAAAGCGATAATGTTTTAAAAAGATGGCCCCTAAAAACACTACATGGCCTGTAGTTCATGCGCAAATTTGACAAATAAGGTCGCAATGGCGTGGCAACAATTCGGCCCTTACCGTGGTTTAATGCCTGATCAATCGTGTCCTTTTATGCCGGGGAGAGAGGCTCTTATGCCAAAAACAGTGTTTTATATTTCCGATGGTACGGCCATTACCATGGAAGTCCTGGGTCACGCTGTTCTCTCCCAGTTTGATACGGAGTTCACCCAGCGCACCTGGCCCTTTGTCGACACCCGGGAGCGCGCCCTTGAAATTCGCGAACGCATCGACCGGATCTTTACCGAGACCGGCGAGCGCCCCATCGTCTTTTACTCGATTGTCTGCGACGACATCCGCCAGATCATCCTGTCGAGCCACGGCTTCTGCCATGACGTGATCGAATCGGTCATCGCCCCGCTCAGCGAAGAGCTCCAGATGGCGCCGCACCCGACGCTGCACCGGACCCACGGCCTCAATCAGCGCAACGTGGCGCGCTACGACGAGCGCATTGCGGCGATCGACTACGCGCTGGCCCACGACGACGGCCTGTCACTGCGCCATCTCGAACAGGCCCAGGTGATCCTGATCGGCGTGTCGCGCTGCGGCAAGACGCCCACCAGCCTCTACCTGGCCATGCAGTTCGGCCTGCGGGTCGCCAACTACCCCTTCATCGCCGATGACATGGATCGCCTGGCGCTGCCGCCGGCGCTTCGCGAGCAGCGCGGCAAGCTCTTCGGGCTGACCATCAACGCCGACCGGCTCGCCGCCATCCGCAACGAGCGGCGCAGCGCCAGCACCTACGCTTCGCTGCGACAGTGCCGGCTGGAGCTTTCCGAGGTCGAGGCGCTCTATCGGCGGATGCGCATCCCTTATCTGGACACCACCAACTATTCGGTCGAGGAGATCGCCACGCGGCTGATGGACACGCTCGGCATCGACCGGCGCATTTTCTAGCGCGGCGCGCCCTGTGATAGCGGGCAGTCAACGGCCCGATGACGGACCGTCGGCGGGCGGGGTCGTACGCTACGCGCCCAGCAGGGCGGCAAAGCGTGCCATGTCGACGTTGCCACCGCTGATGATGACGCCGAGGCGCTGACCCTGTAGTTCGGCTTTCATCTGCCTGGCCGCGGCGAAGCCGAGACAGCCGGTCGGCTCGACGACCATCTTCATGCGCTCGGCCAGACACGCCATGCCCTCGACGAGTTCACCGTCCGTTGCGGTCAGGATGTCGTCGACATCGCGCTGGATGATCGGAAAGGTCAGTTGCCCCAGATGCCGGGTCTGGGCGCCATCGGCGATGGTGCGGGGCGTGTCGATGTGGACGATCCGGCCCGAGCGAAACGATTGCTGCCCGTCGTTGCCCGCCTCGGGCTCGACCCCGTAAATCCGGCACGCCGGCGACAGGGCCCGGGCCGCCAGCGCGCTGCCGGAGAGCAGTCCGCCGCCGCCCAGACACACGAACAGGGCATCCAGCTCGCCGACATCTTCAAACAGCTCCTTCGCCGCCGTGCCCTGGCCACTGATCACATCAAAATGGTCATAGGGCGGAATCAGGGTCAGGCCGTGCCGCTCGGCCAGGTCACGCCCGATCTCTTCGCGGTCCTCGGTGTAGCGGTCATACGTCACCACGTGACCGCCGTAGCCCTTCGTGGCCGCCACCTTGGCCTTCGGGGCATCCTCGGGCATGACGATGGTGGCCGGGATGCCCAGCAGTCGGGCGGACAGTGCGATGGCCTGGGCGTGGTTGCCGGAGGAGAACGCCACCACACCGGCCCGTTTCTGCTCGGGGCTGAATCTTGAGAGCGCATTAAACGCACCGCGAAACTTGAAGGCGCCCATGCGCTGGAAGTTTTCGCACTTGAAAAACACCTGCGCGCCCAGCGCCTCATCGACCGTGTTTGATGTCATCACCGGGGTGCGGTGGGCGTGGCCTTCAATGCGCTGCGAGGCGGCTGCCACATCGTCGAAGGTGGGGAGGTGGGTCATGAAGCGTCTCTCTATCCAGTAGTCCGGACCACATGATGCGGCCCCCGCGGCGCTGACGACAGGCCCGGCTCAGCCGGTAAAGGCAAAATCGACAGGCACCGGCGAATTGATCGTCTGCATCGGGCCTTCCAGCTGCCCGCTTTGCGGCTGAACGCGAAAGACATTGATGGTATCGCTGTTCTGATTGCCGACATAGAGAAAGCGACCCGACGGGTCCAGGTTCATGCCGCGCGGTATCTCGCCGCCGCTGGCGACCCAGCCGATATTGCTCAAATGTCCGCTGTCAGCGTCTATTTCGAACATGGCGATGCTGTTCATGCCACGGTTGGTAGCGTAGAGAAAGCGCCCCTGCGGATGGATTCGAAGTTCGGCGGTGGTGTTGCTGCCAGTGGGCACTTCGCCGGGGTTGTCCGGATTGAATACCGGACGGCCGAATTCACTGTCCTCCGGCAGGGTCGAGCGTGATTGAACCTGGATGAAGCTGCCGCGCTCGGGGTAGAAATCAAACACATCCACCGTGGAGGAGAGCTCGTTGAGCACGTAGGCGAAGGGCTTTTGCGGGTGGAAGACCATGTGCCGACAGCCGCTGCCCGAGGCGACATTGGCATAGGGTACCGGTCCCGGCGAGAGTTTGCCGCTTGCCATGTCCAGCTCGAACGCCAGCAGCCGGTCCGCGCCCAGGTCAATGCCGAAAACGTGATGCTCATGCGGTCCCGTGAGCATCATGTGGGCATGCGCGCCTTCCTGGCGCACGCCGTCCGGCCCCAGCCCGTTGGGCGGTGATTCGATCAGATCGCTCATCTCACCGATCTCGCCATTGTCGCCGAGCGGAAAGACCGAGAAGCTGCCGGTGCCGTAGTTGGACGCCAACAGATAGCGTCCGGAGGAATGCACCGAGCAGTGACAGGTCCAGGTGCCCTGCGTTGGCCGGGTATTGAGAAAGGCAAGCTCGCCGCTGGCAGGGTCGATGCGATAGGCGCTCACTCGACCCTGCGGCTGGCCCTCGGCATCCGGTCCCAGTTCATTAACGCTGTAGAGATAGCGACGATCCGGCGACAGGGCCAGAAAGGAGGGGTTTTCCGCCGCCATGACCTGCACCTGTGTGAGAGTGCCCTGCTCAGGGTCCCTGCGAAACACGTAGATCCCCCGCGCGCTACTGGGCGTCACGCCGCCGGGCGCGGTATGGGGCCCGGTATAGGTGCCGACATAGACGTGTTGCGCCTCGCTGGCGCTGCTCTGACCGGAGGCAGCGAAGGCCTCCGACAGGGAAAGTACCGGAGACAGCGCCATCATGCCGGCCGTGGCCCCCATGACCCTGAGCAGGCGGCGCCGAATCTCATCGATCCATACACTGTCGGTTTTGTCGGGTTGCTGATCCATGTCACACCCTCATTCAAAAGAAAGAAGGCGAAAGCATTGGCTTTCCTCTTCAGGCCGACAATCCATACCTTGGTGTAACTGCACAACGTGGCCTGCCAGAATATTGGTCTCAAGCCACAGGCAATTTTGTTCAATACAGCGTCTCCGGCAGGGATCAGGCTTCGGGCATCAACCACCCCGGAGGATCTGCCGTGTCCCCTGCCCTGCTGCTCTCCATGGCCGCCTTTGCGCTGGCCGCCTCGTTCACGCCCGGCCCCGTCAACATCGTGGCGCTGAGCGCCGGGCTCAATCACGGTATCCGACAGAGCCTGCGTCACGTCACGGGGGCGAGTCTCGGCTTTACCCTGCTACTGGTGCTGATCGGTATCGGTCTTCAGTCGCTGTTTCAGCAAGCACCGCTGGCCGGCGAGCTGCTGCGCTGGGCGGGGGTGGCCTTTTTGCTCTACATGGCCGCCATGCTGCTCAGGGCTTCAGGCCGGGGCGCCAGCGCCACGCCTGCGGCGGCGCCCTCGTTCTGGCAGGGGGCACTGATGCAGTGGCTCAACCCCAAGGCGTGGGTGGCCTCTGCCGCGGCCGTGAGCGCCTACACCCGCGATGGCGTCCAGATGGCGGTGCTGGCGGCCATCTTTTTTATCCTGTGCTATGCCAGCATCACTGTCTGGGCGGTCATGGGACACTGGCTGGGGGCGCGACTGACGCAGCCGCATCACCTGCGCCGGCTCAATCGGGCGATGGCGGCTCTGCTGGTGGCCAGTGCGCTGGCGATGGGGCTGATGTCGAGCAGCGGTACTGGTGGGGCGTCGCTGCCGTGAGGCGCTTGAAGGTACGCTGAAAGTGGGCCTGATCGGCAAAGCGACACCCCAGCGCGGTCTCGGCAATGCCCTCGCCACGCCCGAGCGCGCGCTGGCCGCAGCGGATGCGGCAGTCGATCACAAAGGCGTGCGGGGTCATGCCGTAGTCGCGCCGAAAGCCGCGAATCAGGGTAGACCGGGCGCATCCAGCGGCGCGGGCCACCTGCTCGAGGTTCAGGGGGGAAAGACAGTGCTCGCGAATAAACACAGCCGCACGCGCCGTCGCCGCGCGCGCCGCCATCTCGAGGCGAGGCGCCGTGCCCAGCACCTCGAGCGCCCGGTCGAGCAGTCTCTCGGTATCGGCGACCGACGGCAGCCGGCCGGTGTCGAACAGATGGCCGGCCAGAGCCGAGAGCGACTGATAGAGCCCCGGATCGCGACTGACACGCCGGGCCAGCGGTTGAAAGTGGCCGTGACCGGTCGGCTGGCGCGCCGCCAGCCACCCGGGGTCGATATAGAGCATGAGATAGGACCAGGGCGTGTCATCCCGCGGATTGCAGGCGTGCACCTCGCCCGGGTTCATCGCCACCACGCTCCCCCGGGACACGGCGGCGACGTGCTCGCGCCCCTCGTGCCAGTATTCGTAGTGGCTCTGCCCGCCCAGCACGGCGCCCAGCGACAGGCTGTCGTGGCTGTGGCGCGCATAGCGCACCGCCCGGGCGTCACGGGTCAGGCGCGCCTCCAGCCACGGCATGTCGGGGTGGCGCCAGAACTGCATGTCATGAGCGGCATGTGCCATCAGGGTCACTCACTTGCTGATCCGGCCTTCGTTATACCCGAATATCTTCCGGCCCGCGTATTTCGGCTTCGAGGCGCACGCCGGTATCGCGCTCCTCGTTGGAGAAACCATCGACCTCGCGCAGCTCGCCGAAGTCCAGCCCGGTCAGCGCCTCGATGCGCGCCACGCTGCGCTGGTACGTGCGGTACTGGCCGAACATGACCCCGAGCTGATCGAGCCCGTCACCCTGCTCGATCATGTAGGCCGTCGCCGAGGGGCGGCCGTCCTCGCCCATGAAGGCCACCACCTTCCAGTAGGCCGCGGGGATCTGAAAGCCCCGATAGAGACGATCGTCCGGATCGAGAATCGGGCCGGTGAACACCGTGATGCGCTGGCCATCGGCGCGGGCGTTGTCCAGCAGATAGTCCTCAAGGCCCAGCCAGGTCTGCTGATTGAAGCCTGCCAGCTGCGGCGTGGCGTTGGTGAAATAAAAGGTATCGTCGTTGGCCTGTTCAGCGTCGTCGCCCCAGTTGGGCGCGGTGCGGCGTACCAGATGGCCGCGATCGAGCGGGTTGCGGCTGTAGAGGTCGGGGCCGGCCTGCAGGCCATGATCGAGGCGCGGATCAAAGCGCCAGTCGTCGCTGTCGCGGGGTACGCTGACCAGCGCGCTGCCGTCGATATTGACCGCGGTGAACAGGGCCAGCCGTCGGCTCCGGGACATCACCAGCGAAAAGTGGGTGTAATCGAGCCGGCCGTCCTCGCGCCCGGGGACCGGCGTGACATCCTCGATCAGCGCCCCGGTGGGCTCGGGCAGCGCCACCGGCATCTCCTTTAGAAAGTCGGCGTCATAACCGTCGCGAGCGGTGAGATCTTCCACCGTGGCGGCGCGGGCCGCGGGCGCGCCGACCGGCGCGGCAGTCGGGTCGATCAGACGCCGCATGTCGCGCAGGCCGGGGCGGTCACTTGTCAGGGCAGTCATGGGCATCTCCTTGAAGACAGTGTCTCAAGCCTGGCAGATGACAGGGCTCAGGCGTCGACCGTTTCCCGTCTTTGGGAGAGAAGATGCGCATGCAACTCGTGCGCGGGCATCGGCCGAGCGAACAGATAGCCCTGGCCGAAGTCACAGCCCTGCCGGGCCAGACGCTCGGCCAGGCGCGCCTCCTCGATGCCCTCGGCCACCACGGCCATGCCCAGCGATCGGCCCATGGCGATCATCAGGCGCACCAGATTGTCCTGACGAATCTCTTCGGCATCGAAAAAGGAGCGATCGATCTTGAGCTTGTCGACATCCAGCCGGGCCAGGTGATAAAGCCCCGAGTAGCCGGTGCCGAAGTCGTCCAGCGACACGCGCACGCCCATCGCATGCAGGCGATCGAGATTTTGCTGGACGACGTCGAGGCGCTCGATCAGCACGTTTTCGGTAATCTCGACCTCCAGGCGTTCGGCCGGAAAGTCATGCGCCTCGAGCAGCGCCGCGACCTGTGCCGTGAACTGCTCGTCTTCCAGATGCGAGGCGGTGATATTGATCGCCAGAAAGCATGCGCCGGGCCAGTGGCGGGCATCCTGCAGGGCGTGGTCCAGCAGACGACGGGTCATGGCCGGCATCAGCCCCAGGGTTTCGATCAGCGGGATGAATTCATTGGGCGGCACTAGACCACCCTCGGGGTGCTGCCAGCGGGCCAGAATCTCGACGCCCAGCGTTTCGCGACTCGAAAGCGCCACGATCGGCTGATAAAAGGGCACGATCTCGCCATGATCCAGCGCCCGACGCAGGCGCTGGGCGCGGCGGGCGTCCTGCTGCTGGGCCTCGGGGAGACATTCCTGCTGCAGCCGTATCGGCTCGCCTTCACGCCTGGCGTCATGCATGGCGCCGTAGGCCGCGGCGATCAATTGATCCGCCGACATGGCGTGCAGCGGTGCGATGGCGATACCGATGGTGGTCTCCAGCGTCACGCGCCGGCTGCCGCAGACCAGCGGCTGTCGCACCTGATGCTGCAGCGCCCTGGCCTGATCAAGCAAATCGCGCTGACTCAGGGCACCGGTCAGGGCGATCACGAATTCGTCGCCGCCCGGGCGCCCCAGCAGCGGATCGCCCACGGCCCGTACGTTGTTGAGCCGGCCGGCCACGCGGCGCAGGGCATAGTCGCCGGCCGTGTTGCCGTGGGTGTCATTGATGGTCTGAAAGCCCTGGAGATCGATGACCAGCAAGGCGGTCTGCTCCAGCTGCGGGCTCAGCCGGGCGTGCAGCCGGTCCATGAAGTAGTGCCGGTTCATCAGCCCGGTCAGGGCATCGTATCGGGCCAGATGATTGTTGCGCGCGCGCGCCGCCAGCAGCTGACGATAGCGATGACGCAGCCGCCAGATCAGGCGCAGGGACAAAATCCCCGGCAGTATCATGGCGATGGCGGCAAAGGCGGTGCAGGTCAGGATAAAGCGCCAGCGGTCGGCGGTCTTCAGATCCGGCGGTTCCCCCCAGTTCATGAGGTGAAAGACGGGCGCCTCCAGCCAGAACTCCCAGGCCAGGGCAATCAGAAAGAGGGTGACAAGCGTGGCAGCAAAGAGCGCAAGCCCCTGGCGCAGGAGATAACCCTTGGTTCGCATGATCAGAAGTACCAGAGCGGCAGGCGCTGAATGACAGCGCTTTTTAAGCGATAACTAATTCTGGAAAAGACGTATCGGCCGCTACTGTAATCCTCTAGACCCTGCGTTCATACCTTTGTGTAAGACAGCGCTGCGCTACCACTGTGCGGCTACCGGTACCCTCGCGCCTGCGGGGGCAGCCCTGACCGACTCGAGGCCGGGGTCAGGCCTTCGAGCGCCGATTGATCTGTCCGCGCATGCGCTCGCGCAGGGAGGGGGCGGCCAGACGATGCAGGTCGTGCGGGGTGCAGCGAATGACCCGGCCATGCATTTTGACCAGGCAGTCACTGCCTTCAACGCACACCGGATGAATGTCGCGCTGCATCAGCCTTTCCATTTCCCGTGATGTCAGACCCAGCATGAGCGTTGCTCCATAACCGTGGATGGCACCTGTCGAGCGCAGTGTGGCCGGCACAGGTGTCACGGCGATGACGCCCCGGTAACAGTGTCATGACTTCGAGCGCCGACAGCGCTCGGAGCAGTAGATGACGCTGTCCCAGTTGCGCGCCCACTTCTTGCGCCATGTGAAGGGGCGGCCGCACACCGGACAGGTTTTGGTCGGCAGGTCGGATTTCTTTTGCATCAGGGGTCACATGGCAGATCGGCAGGACAGGTCATCGCCGGGCCGCAGCATTCAGTGTCTGCCCGGCGGGTGCAGGTTTTCGCCCCAGCGCGGCATGCCGTCGATGTCGATATCGAACAGATCGAGCGCGCGCGCCACGCTGTGGTCGACCATCTCCTCGAGCGTGGCCGGCCGGGCGTAAAAGGCCGGCACCGGCGGAAACAGGATGGCGCCCATCTCGGTCAGGGTGGTCATGGTGCGCAGATGCCCCAGGTGCAGCGGCGTTTCCCGCAGCATCAGCACCAGCCGGCGGCGCTCCTTGAGCACCACATCGGCGGCACGTGACACGAGATTGGTGGTCGTGCCGGCGGCGATCTCCGACATCGTCTTCACCGAGCAGGGCGCCACCAGCATGCCCAGCGTTTTAAAGGAGCCGGAGGCGAGCGAGGCGCCGATATCGCCCACCGGATGGACCTCATCGGCCAGCGCGAAGAGCTGCTCGCGGGTGATGCCGGTCTCGTAGCGCCTTGTCAGCTCGGCGGATTTGGACACCACCAGATGGGTTTCGATATCCAGCGGCCGGAGCAGCTCCAGGGCGCGGGCGCCGTACACAAAGCCGGTCGCACCGGTAATGGCAATGATCAGACGGCGGCGGGTCATCAGGGCTCCCGGAAGGTCATGAAAGAAGATGGCAGCGCCCATTGTAGCCGGGCGCGGCGTCATTCACATCGACGCAGCCTGTGGTCCCGCGACAGAGCCAGTACGGCCAGATCCTCGGCCAGCACCAGCGTGCCGGAAAAGTGGCGGCGCGCTTCCCGGTCGATCTCGTCGATGCTGTGCGCGCCGCCGGGTCGACCGGCATAGCGCGGGCTGAAATGGGTGAGCACCAGCCCGGCAAGCCCGGCCCTTTCGGCGAAGGCGGCAATGCGCGCGGCGCTGCTGTGGCCATGGTCGGTGCCCTGACGCTCGATGACGGCCTCGGTATAGGTTGCCTCGTGTACCAGCACATCGGCGTCCTGACAGAACGCTGCCAGCAGATCCGGCGTATCGTTGTCGCCGGCCACCACCAGCCGCCGCGGCGTGCGTGGGCTCAGGCGGTAGTCGGTACCGCACAGCCGACGCCCGTGCTCATCGGTGACCGTCTCGCCGCGCTGGAGCTGTCCCCATAGCGGCCCGGGCGCCACGCCCTCCGCCCTGAGCCGGTCGGCGTCCAGCGCCGCCTCGACGTGACGCTCCTCGAACGCATAGGCGTAACACTCGACACCGTGGGAGAGCCTGGTGGCGCGCACGGTGACATCGGTCAGCGCCAGGCGCGTGTCGATCAGCGTGGCCGCATCGATATGGATGACGTCAAACCCGAGATGCAGCCCGGTGGTGGCCCTGACCGCCTCGAGATAGTCCCTGACCGCCCCGGGCCCGACAATGGTCAGTGCCGCCCGGCGCCCGGCCATCGACGCACTGGCCAGAAGCCCCGGCAGACCGTAGCAGTGATCGCCGTGGACATGGGTAATCAGCACGGCCTCGAGCCTTGCCGGACTCAGGGGCGTGTGCATCAGCTGATACTGGACGCCTTCACCACAGTCGATGAGCGCCCAGTGCCGCTGCCCCTCGGCCTGAAGGGCCAGAGCACTGACATGGCGGGTTCGGGTGGGCATGCCGGCCGAGGTGCCCAGAAAACGCAGCTGCATGGTGAGGCCTTATGCCATTAAGCGGGACGGGGTGATGATACCCGTGCCGGGCGCTATGCTGGAAACCATCCGCGTGACAGCTGCAAAAGGAGCAGATCATGAAACAGTGGCTCATGCCGGCCCTGCTGGCCGCCGCCCTCACCGGGGGTGGTGCGCAGGCGGGCGAGATCGACCCGGCCGCCAACCCGCTGCTGGCCGACAAATGGCAGTCGCGCCCGCTGATCCTGGTGACCCCGAGCGCCGACAACAGCGACTACGAGCGCATGCGCGGCATTGTCGAGACGCAGCGCGACGCCTTCAACGACCGTGAGATGGTGCTCTATACCGTCGAGGAGGGCACCGGCATGAAGGAGGACCAGGCGCTGACCGAGGCCGAAACCGGGGCGCTGCTCCACGCGCTGGGTCTATCGGCGCAGGGGCCGCTGACCACGGTGCTGGTCGGCAAGGACGGCGGCAAAAAGGTCGAGCAGCAGGGCTTTGTCGATCCGCGCCAGCTCTTTGACACCATCGACAACATGCCGATGCGCCGCGCTCGTCAGTAGACAACGCCCGCTTCCGGGCCGGCCCGGCTGCCGGCCCGGAGCGGGAGGCTACCCCTCACGCGGTACGAGGTCGCTGTCCACATCCTGCGAGAACCGACGGGTCTCGTTGGCAAACTCGTAAAAGCCGGGCTTGTCCTTGATGTAGATCTCCTCGGTCATCACCATGCAGGACTGGTCATCAAAGGTGCCGGCCGTGAACGCATAGCCGTTGTCGGGCGTATGGCGAAAGTAGAGCTGGCTGCCGCAGCGCAGGCAGAAACCGCGCTCGCCCTGCTCGGAGGCGTGATAGATGCCCACGGGCGAGCCTTCGTCAAAGACCGGCTCGCCGTCACAGACCACGCCCAGCATGGGCCCGCCCGTGGCCTTGCGACACAGCGAGCAGTGACAGACATGCACCTCGCCGCCGTGACGCACCGTGAACCGTACCTGACCACACAGACACCCGCCTGCTCGCTCCTTGATCTCGGTCATCTCTCTCTCCCTGATGGTGATCGGTGATCCGTTCTGTCGTGGATCGGCCCATTGACCGCTTCTACGCGCTCAAGGCGTCAAACGCCATGGCCGATAAGCACTATATAAGGAAAAACGATCGCCGATTGCCAGCCTCACGCGCATGGCCGCGCGACTTCCCGTTCATCACACACCGTTATTCGTCATGCCCCAAATCGTCAATGCGCCTTCACTGTTGAGTCCCGTCTACCGTTACGCGCATCGGCTGATGTCGATCATCCTGCTGCTGCTGTTGCTGTCCTGCCTGGCGCTGGCGCCCCTCCATGACCGGTGGTCGGCAGCCATTGTCATCGGGCTCCCTGCCTGTGCCGTCCCCCTTCTGGCCATGCGTCTCTGGCCGGATGCCCTGACGAGCCGGGTTCTGGCCGCGCTGGGCCTGATGATTTTCACCATGCTGCAGATTCATCTGCTCTCCGGGCTGATCGAGGCCCACTTCATGATCTTCATTCTGATCTCGGTTCTGCTGGCCTATCGCGACTGGCGTCCGATCCTGTGCGCGGCGCTGGCCATCGCCGGGCATCATCTGCTGCTGGGCTGGTGGCAGAGTCGAGGCGGGCCGGTGTATGTCATGCCGGCACACCACGTCATGCAGAGCTGGCTGAGCATGGTCCTGACCCATGCCGCCTATCTGGTTCTCCATACGCTGGTGCTGATCGCCATGGCCCGCATGATGCGCCGCGAGGCCGTGGCGGCACAGGAGCTGGGCGGGCTCAGCGCTCGTATCGCCCGCCACGGGAATCGCTTCGACCTGGGGGGCGATGATCGATCCATGATCAGCTCGCTGGGCGAGGCCTTCAACCACACCCTGGCGGCCGTGCGCGCGACCCTGACCGACGTTCGCAACAGCATCGGCACCATCGTGACGACCAGCGACCGGATCACCGAGGGCAATCAACAGCTCTCGGCGCGCTCGCAGCGCCAGAGTCGGGCCATGGCAGAGATCGTGACCACGCTCGAGCAGCTCAGCGGCCGGATTCATCACAACGCCCGTCACGCCGACACCGCCAGTGACGACGCCCAGCAGGCCTGCACGCGCATGCAGCGGGGGCGCGAGCGCACGGACCGCCTCGGTCAGGTCATGAACGACATGCGCGACAGTGCCGGACGTATCGCCGAGATCACATCGATGATCGATACCATTGCCTTTCAGACCAATATTCTGGCCCTCAATGCGGCCGTGGAAGCCGCACGGGCCGGTGACAGCGGCCGCGGTTTCTCGGTCGTGGCCGCCGAGGTCGGCGCGCTGGCCGGCAAGAGTGCCGAGGCCTCCCGGGAGATCGCCGCGCTGGTGGAAGAGACCCGCACACGCATTCAGGAAGGCCATGACTGTACCGTCGAGGTGCACGCCAGCATGGAAGAGATCGGTACGGGGATCGAGAGCGTGGCCGAACTGATGCAGCACATCCGTCACGGCAGCGACGAGCAGCGTCAGGACGTCAATCGGGTCAATACGGCGATGAGCGACATCCATGACGACATTCACCACAACATGACCCTGGTCAACACCTTCGGCGAGGATGTCGACGCGCTTCGCCAACAGACCGCCCGGGTTGATCGGGCGCTATCGGTCTTTATCCTGCATCGCGCGGAGCACGGCGCTGGCCGCGACACTGTCGACCAGGCGCCTTCCGACGCGACAGATGACCGGGAAACGATGTCGTGGAATAACGCGATGCCCCCGGCCGATGGCCTGCTACGCTGAAGGGGACACTGTCCCCCTGACCACCCCGGGAGTTGCGCATGACCATGGAACTGTACCTGTTGGGCTGGACGCTGGTGCTTGCCATCGTCCAGATCCTGCTGCCCGCGATGTATCGCAATCGCGAGACCGGCATCGACTACAACGCCGGGCCCCGCGACAAGGAAGGCCCACCGATGGGCGTGGTGACGGCGCGGCTGTTTCGCGCCCAGAGAAACCTGTTCGAGACCCTGCCCCTGTTTATCGGCGCCGTTGTGATCGCCCATGTGGGGAACCAGGAAGGCGCGATGACGGCGCTGGGCGCCTGGCTCTATTTTCTGGCGCGCGTCGCCTACGTGCCCCTTTACGCCATGGGCATTCCCTATGTCCGCTCGATGGTCTGGGGCATCAGCCTGCTCGGACTCGTGCTGGTGATCCTGCCGGTCATCTTCTAGACCGGATTGTCTACCCCCGCAGCACCAGTATCAAAACGCCCGGCGCATGGCCGGGCGTTTTGATGTCGATGTCAGTGCCGGACTTTCCGGCAGGCCATGAAGGCCGGACACGACAATGCCGCCTCGAGGGCGGCATTTCGAAATATCCGTAGCGTCTGCAGTGATCAGGCGGAGACGCGCTGGCCGATCTGATGATCGTTGATGGGGCGGCTCTCGCGGGCCATCATCAGCGTCAGCGTTCTGGACTTGTTCAGGGTCTGCATGGCGAAGGAGGGCGAATGCAGATCGTTCCAGTGCCCGACGGTGTCCAGAAATTCGCCGCATTCGGAGCAGGTGATCTCGTCCCACTCATTGCAGCTGTCCATCGGAGTGTGTTGATCGTGACCACAGCGTGTGCAGGAGATGTAATGTGTCATGATTCAATTCCTTCCCTGGTCGTGAGACCGGCCATCCTGGCCGGTATATGTGGCAATCCTTGCCCTGGCCATCCTGGCCGATATCTGCGGCAGTCCCTGCCGTGGCGCTCCTCGCCGTTCGGGCCGACGTCCCTGTCGACCCCATGTCAGCGTCCCTGCTGACCGTGTGAGAACACTCTGGCATAGCGCCGGGTAATGTACAAGCCTTGTACACAATAAATTTCTGTCGCCCTTAACCCCGGGCCAGGAAAGCATTTTTGATCGGATTCTGTATGACAGCCTGATGACCGCTGGCTGACACATGACCCATATTTATCACGACTTGTACAACGCTGTTTTTAATTGTCGTGGTGACGGCTGCTGGCGCTACGCCATGCCCGAGGGCCGGTCGAGGTTTTCCGGGCCGAAGGAGTCCGGCAGCAGCGTGTTCATGTCGTAGTGCCTGAGCGGGCGGCCTTCACCATTGACCACGACAATGTCGGTATCGGACGTGGCGAATTCGCGAATGCGCTGACGACAGTCGCCGCAGGGCGTACACAGCGCCTCCCCCGGCCCGATGATATAAATCGCCCGGATTTCGCGCTCGCCGGCGGCCACCATGGCGGCAATGGCGCCGGCCTCGGCGCAGAGCCCCTTGTAGTGGGCACTCTCCACGTTGCAGCCGGCATAGGGGGTACCGCTGTGACTGAGCACCAGCGCCCCGACCGGGTGACCGGAATAGGGCGCATGGGCATTGTCACGCACGGCGATGAGCGCGCGGCGCAGATGGTCGGGCAGCGGAGCAGGTACGGCGTCGGTCATGAAAATCTCCTGATAAGGGTGATGGCGCATTGTCGCAGCGCCTTCCGGCCGGCAACAGCCTCGCGGGGTGAATTCGACCGGCGCTGCGTCAGCCGGCTGCCTTCGGATCAATGCCCGTATCACCCGGCGTCGCCCATGCCCTCTCCAGCGACGCAACGAGAACAGGATGGACGGCGCCGCCGGGTCAGGATGGAGGCTATCCGGACCGTTTGATCCACTATCGCCTGACCGCCCCTGTACCGGGGCGGTCAGCGGCAGTAGCGGATTCGATCAAGCCCTCATTCACCGGCCACACGATCGCGGCGCTCTGCGTTGCCGCTGTCGTGAAGGAGAGAATCGACATGACAGCCACTGCCACTGATGCCAGCGCCCACCACTCGCGCGGTCTGACGCTGGCCACCCTCGGCATTGTCGTTTTGAGCTTCGATAGTCTGCTGGTGCGGCTGGCAGCGACCGACGGCTGGAACATCGCCTTCTGGCGCGGAGCGTTGATGGCGCTGATCATGGGGGCGCTGTACTGCCAGCCCCGCCGGCTGGCCACGCTCAACGTCCAGCGCGGCGCCTCACTGGTCTCCGCCGCCCTGCTGGCGGCCATCTCGCTGCTGTTCGTGATGGCGGTGATGCACACCCGCGTGGCCAATGTGGTGGTGATCCTGAGTACCGCGCCGCTGTTCGCGGCCATCTTTACCCGCCTGTTTCTGCAGGAGCGGGTGGCAACGCGTACCTGGGTGGCGATCGGACTGGCCATGCTGGGGCTGGTGATTGTCTTTGCCGGATCATTGACCGGTGAGGGGCTGCTGGGCGATCTCTACGCGCTCGGTGCCGCCATGGCAGTCGGCGCCAACCTGACACTGCTGCGGCGCTACCCGGTGCTGGACCGGCTGCCCCTGATCGCCGGCGGCGGCGTGATCACGGCCATTATTGCCTGGCCCATGGCGACACCGCTGGCGCTGGAGACACAGAGCTATGTCGTGCTCGCCATCATGGGCCTTTTGCAGATGCCGCTGGCCACGGCGCTGATCAACAATGCCACGCGCTATCTGCCCTCCGCCGAGGTAGCGCTTTTCTATCTGGTCGAGGCGATCCTCGGCACGCTGTGGGTCTGGTGGTTTCTCGGCGAGCAGCCTCCCGAGGCAACGCTTTACGGGGGCCTGCTGACCCTGGTGACGCTGCTCGTCAACGGCTGGCTGGGTGTACGGCGCGCCCGGGTCCGACGGGTCGCGACTACTTCCCGCTCCGGCTGACCCCGTCAGCAGCGCCTGCCGCGACGGCCGAACGTCAGGAGGTCAATGCCATGTCCGGAGCCGTGTCTGGCTCGACCGCCCCGGTCACATGGTGGCCCCGGAACTGCTCGGGTCGGGTAACGGCCGCCAGCAGCCGCCGGGCATCGGGCTGCCAGAGCACGATGTCCTGCGGCCCTCGCGGAGCGAATTTCAGCGACTTGCGCTTTTGCACCAGTGCCATCACCGGCACATCCAGCGCCGCGCCGATATGCAGGGGTCCGGAGTCCGGGCTGACCAGGTAGCGGGCGTGGTGCAGCATGGCGGCGAAGGTGCGCAGCGGCCGGGGGCGACACAGCGCGCCGTGCCGGCCCGCAGCCACCCTGTGTTCGAGGGCGTCGGCGCAACGCAGCTCTTCGGGGCCGATAAACACCACGTAGCGCTGTCCGGCCGATTCCAGGGCATCGATGCTTTCCTGCCAGAACGTCAGCGGCAGGCGCTTGTCGAGATGCCCGCCCACGAACAGCGCCACAAAGGGCGCCGCCCGGCCGGCACTGTCAAAATCGATGCCGAGCTCCTCCAGCTCGCCGCGCCCGATGCTGCACTCGCCGCGGCTCAGCATCATCAGCGGGCGATCGCGACAGGGGGTGCCCAGGGCGCGCGCAAACATCTGCGGTATGTCATAGGCATGCGTCTGATCCCCGCTGACCTCGATATCGAACCAGCGCTGGCCGCGCTTGCCCTTGCCCATGGTGTGGCGACTGCCGATACAGCGTACGAAGATCAGCCCGGTCAGCGAGCTGGGGCCGGCCTGCACGGCCAGATCGTATTTCTCCCTGCGCAGACGCCAGAGCATGGCGGGAAAGCGCCAGGGGCGGGTGATGGCATCACGCGACAGGGTCAGAAGATGATCCACGCCCTGATGGCGAAACAGCGTCTGCGTATTGTCGGTGGTGAGCAGATCGATCCGTGCCTCGGGAAAGCGCTGTCGAAATGTCTCGATAACCGGCGACATGATCAGGGCATTGCCAATGCGATAGTTGGGTCGTACCAGCAGTATTTTCAAAGGCCCCTGAAGCTGATCGGCTTCAACGCCCTCACTCTTTTGCAGGTATTTCGCCATGAGAAGGGTCACGCCGCGCCGTGCGCTCTTCTCGACGCTCTGCGCTATTTTCTTGAGCAATGTATTGGTGCGAATCGCTGTTTTCAGAGACATCCCATCACCTGATCAGGGCGTTCATGGCGAAAATTCTCCCACCATGATTAACAATTTATTAAAAAATGTGTTGCTGTTTTGACGCCGATAAAAGACCACGATGTCAGGCCATGGTTCCAGAGTTCAAGTAACTTTTTCTGAAAAAGACGCCTCAATAATGAAGGCAATATTAAAAAGTCGCTTTTATTAAATTTTCATTAAAACGGTCTTTTTTTCTTCCTTATGGCAACCATTTTTGGAAAACAATGTTTTTTAAATCGACTCAGCCATCGACGCTGCGCCCGCCAGGGCCCGGGCATGACCCCGATGCTCCGATCCCGCGGGTCGTGTATAACCGGCAGGGCAATGCCGGAAAAGACACAGCGCGCTATCTAACGCTATGCTGATACTCATCACCAAAACGGGGGACGGATTGTGACGACAGGCAAGAAGGTGGAACGCGACGTCGATTGCTGGCTGACCGACATGGATGGTGTGCTGGTACACGAAAACAAGGCCATTCCCGGGGCGGCCGAGCTGATCAACCAGTGGCGGGAGAAGCAAAAGCCCTTTCTGGTGCTGACCAACAACTCCATCTACACCCCGCGTGAT
Source organism: Kushneria sp. AK178 (assembly GCF_053903105.1). Classification (NCBI taxonomy): domain Bacteria; kingdom Pseudomonadati; phylum Pseudomonadota; class Gammaproteobacteria; order Oceanospirillales; family Halomonadaceae; genus Kushneria; species Kushneria sp. AK178. Next base: position 3,386,126 of record NZ_CP096381.1, read on the forward strand.
TTAAGCGCGCGTCTGGCACGCAGCGGCATCGACGTGCCCGAGGAGCAGCTGTGGACCTCGGCACTGGCGACCGCGGCCTTTCTGAAGGATCAGTCCCCGGGCGGTTCGGCCTTTGTCATCGGCGAGGCCGGTATTACCACGGCCCTGCATGAAGCCGGCTTTATCATGACCGACACCGACCCGGACTACGTGGTACTGGGCGAAACCCGCACCTACTCGTTCGAGGCGATCACGCGCGCCATTCGCCTGATCAATGACGGGGCGCGCTTTATCGTCACCAATCCGGACGTGACCAGCCCCAGCCAGGAAGGGCCGCTGCCGGCTACCGGCGCCGTGGCGGCGCTGATTACCAGTGCCACCAAGCGCGACCCCTACGTGGTCGGCAAGCCCAACCCGATGATGTTCCGCTCGGCGCTCAACAAGCTGGGTGCCCACTCCATGCGCACCGGCATGATCGGTGATCGCATGGACACCGACGTGGTCGCCGGCATCGAGGCGGGCCTTCATACCGTGCTGGTGCTGACCGGCATTGCCGACCACTCCGAGGTCGAGCGCTATCCGTATCGCCCCAAGGAGATTCTCGATTCGGTGGCGGATCTGCTGGAGGATGACAAGGCCCCCCAGAGCCGGAAAAAAACGGACGACAACGCCAAAAAATCCGACAACGAAAAGTGATACCGCGCCGGGGTGGCAATCCGGGAGCGTCAGCCCCTGCCCGCCCCTCGGGGCGGGCGCAGTCGATTGGATCCAGCGTGATAACGTATTATCCGGCGCTGCCCTGCAGGCATTCGACGCCGATGCCGTAACGCCGTCCGGGCATCTTTCTTCGGAGATTTCACCATGCTGACCCTGCGCCCCGGTCATGAACGCGGCCACGCCGACCACGGCTGGCTCGAGAGCCATCACTCCTTCTCCTTTGCCGGTTATTTCGACCCGAACCATGTACAGTTCGGCCCCCTGCGGGTGATCAATGAAGACCGCGTCGCCCCCGGCGGCGGCTTTGGCCGGCACGGCCATCGCGACATGGAAATATTTTCCTGGGTGCTGTCCGGCGAGCTGGCCCACCGCGACACGCTGGGCAACAGCGCCAGCCTCAAACCGGGGCGCGTGCAGCTGATGACCACCGGCACCGGCGTGGAACACAGCGAGTTCAACCCCTCGGACAGTGAGCCGGTACACTTCCTGCAGATCTGGCTCCTCCCCCGCGAAACGGGTCTGACGCCACGCTACAGCGAGGCGGACTTTCCGCCCGAGACCCGGCGCGACCGGCTGCGACTGGTCCTCTCGCCCGACGGCCGCGAGGATTCGCTGCGCATCGAGCAGGACGCCTTCATCTACGCCACGCTGCTGGACAGCGATACCGCCCTGACCCACACGCTCGCCCCCGGCCGGCGCGGCTACGTGCACCTCGCGCGCGGCGCGCTCGAGGTCAACGACCATGCGCTTGAGGGCGGCGACGCCCTGAGGCTGGAAGACGAGGCGCAGATCACGCTGGCCCGCGGCCGCGACGCCGAAGCCCTGGTGTTTGATCTGCCCTGAATCGTTGGTCTGCCCTGAATCGACAAGAGACCTGGTTGTGTTCGATGATCACGCCAGATCACTGTCTACAGCGAGGCCCTCATGTCATTACCGAACCAGCCGTCCTCCGGGTCGGCCACCGTCTACAACTACGGCTCGATCAACATCGACCATGTCTATCGCGTGCCGCATCTGGTGCGCCCGGGCGAGACGCTCTCCAGCACCGACTATCAGATCGTGCTGGGCGGCAAGGGCGCCAATCAGACCATCGCGCTGGCCCGGGCCGGCGGGCAGGTGGCCCACTGGGGTCAGCTCGGCAGGAGCGACGACTGGGCGCTGTCAACGCTCAAGGACGCCGGCGCCGACATCGAGGATGTCACGCTGCTCGAGGGCGCCAGCGGCCATACCGTGATTCAGGTCGATGATGACGGCGAAAACACCATCGTGCTGTTCGGCGGCACCAATCAGCGCTTCACGTCCGAACGAATCGATGAGCTGGTCAACGGCGCTGACAGCAACGGCTGGCTGCTGCTGCAAAACGAGTGCAACGATATTGACGCCGTCATCCGTCAGGCGCTGGACCGGGGGCTGAAGGTCGCCTTCAACCCGGCACCGATGACGCCGGCCATTCGCGAGCTGCCGCTCGCTGCGCTGTCGCTGTTGTTCGTCAATCGCGGCGAGGCGGCCGCGCTGGTGGATCTGGCCGAGGACAGCGACACCGACAGCCTGATTCAGGCGCTGCAGCAGGCACTGCCGGGGACCGATATCGTGCTCACCCTTGGCTCGGAGGGCGCCTGGCGTATCGACGGCGCGCGCGGTGACACCCTGTATCAGCCGGCCCGCCCGGTGCAGGCCGTGGACACCACCGGCGCCGGCGACACCTTTATCGGCTACTACATGGCCGCCCTGCAGGCCGGCCGTGATGCCACCACCTGTCTCGAACGCGCCACCGCCGCCGCGGCGCTGGCGGTACAGCGCGCCGGGGCCGCCACCGGCATTCCCACTGTCGAGGAGGTCGAAACCTTTTTGCAGATTGCCGCCCGCTCCGAGTAACGCCGGGCCGGTGGCCGAGCGCGGACAGACGGCATCAAAAAAGGCCCCGCCGATGGCGGGGCCTTTCGTCTTCGCAGCGGGCGACGTGACTACTGACTGCTTGGCTCGCCGAGCAGGGTTTCGATCAGATCGAGGCCTTCGTTGAGCACCTCGTCGCTGATGGTCACCGGCATCAAAAAGCGGATCGTGTTGCCGTAAAGACCGCAGGAGAGCAGGATCAGGCCGCGCTCGCGCGCCGTCTTGCAGAGCCTGCCGGCAAGCTCGGTATCCGGCTCGCCATCGGGACGGACCAGGTCGATGGCCGCCATGGCGCCCAGATGGCGCGAATTGCGCACGCCATCAAAGCGGCGCTCCCAGTGCTGGAACCGCTCGCCAAGCTTGTCGCCCAGCGCCTGGCTCTTCTCGAGAATGTTTTCTTCCTCGAACACCTCCAGCACCGCCAGAACCGCGGCGCAGGAGACCGGGCTGCCGGTATAGGTGCCGCCCAGCGAGTTGCCGCCGGAGGCGTCCATGACGCTGTCGGTGCCCACCACCGCCGAAATCGGCATGCCATCGCCCATGCTCTTGGCCATGGTCATGATGTCGGGCTCGACACCGGTATGCTCGATGGCAAACATCCTGCCGGTACGGCCGAAGCCGGACTGCACTTCATCGACGATCAGCAAAATGCCGTGCTCGTCACAGATCTCGCGCAGCGCCTTCATGAAGCTCGGCGACGCCGCGTGGAAGCCGCCCTCGCCCAGCACCGGCTCGATGACAATCGCGGCGGTATCCTTCGGATTGGCATCGGTCTTGAAGGTCATCTTCAGCCCGCGCAGCGCCTCTTCCTCGCTGACACCGATCGACTCGACCGGATAGGGCGCGCGATAGACCTGCCCCGGCATGGGGCCGAAGTCGGTTCGATAGGGGGCCACCTTGCCGTTCATCGCCATGGTCATGAAGGTACGACCGTGATAGCCACCGGTGAAGCAGATCACGCTGGAGCGGCCGGTCGCGGCACGCGCCACCTTGACAGCGTTTTCCAGCGCCTCGGCGCCGGAGTTGGCCAGCATCACCTTGCCATGGCCGCGTACCGGCGTAATGTGGCTGAGCTTCTCGGCCACCTTCACGTAGCCCTCGTAAGGCATGACGGTCTGGCAGGTATGCATGACCTTATCGAGCTGCGCCTTGACCGCCTCGACCACCTTCGGATGGCGGTGGCCGATGTTGAGCACGCCGATGCCGCCGGCAAAGTCGATAAAGCGCTTGCCATCGGCGTCCCAGAGTTCGGCGTTGTCGGCGTGGTCGGCAAAATGGGTATCCGGGCTTGCCGCGCCGCTGGCGACATAGCGCTGTTTCAGCTCGTTGAGTTCGTGATTGTTCATCCCGCAATCTCCTTTGATGTGCAGCAATTACAGCCCGCCAAGACAGACATACTTGAGCTCGGTAAACTCCTCCAGTCCGTGGTGCGAACCCTCTCGACCCAGCCCGGACTCCTTGATCCCGCCAAAGGGCGCCAGCTCGGTCGACAACAGCCCTTCGTTGACGGCCACCATGCCGTACTCCAGCGCCTCCATCACCTGCCAGATGCGCCTGTAGTCGCGGGCATAGAAGTAGGCCGCCAGGCCGAAGGGCGTATCGTTGGCCATCGCGATGGCCTGTTCATCCTGGTCGAAACGAAACACCGCGGCCACCGGGCCGAAGGTTTCTTCATGGGCCACGGCCATCCCGGGCGTGACATCGGCCAGCACGGTCGGCTCATAAAACGAGTGTCCCAGCGCGTGGGGCTGCCCCCCTTCGACCCGCCGAGCGCCCTTGTCGAGGGCGTCAGCAACGTGGGCGCTGACCTTGTCCACCGCCGCCTGATTGATCAGCGGCCCGATGGTCATGCCCGCTTCCAGACCGTTGCCGACCCGGAACTCGCGCACCCGCGCGGCGAGCTTGTCGACAAAGGCGTCATACACGCCGGACTGGACCAGAAAGCGGTTGGTGCAGACGCAGGTCTGGCCGGCGTTGCGGTATTTCGAGGCGATCGCGCCCTCGACGGCCGCGTCAACATCGGCATCATCAAAGACGATAAAGGGCGCGTTGCCGCCCAGCTCCATCGCGGTCTTCTTGACCGTCGAGGCACACTGCGCCAGCAGTTTCTTGCCCACCGGGGTGGAGCCGGTAAAGGAGACCTTGCGCACCCGCGGGTCGGTGGTCAGCACTTCTCCCACCGCGGCGGGGCTTTTGGCGGTGACCACGTTGATGGCGCCCTGCGGGATGCCGGCCTCCAGCGCCAGGGCCGCAAGCGCCAGCGCGGTCAGCGGCGTCGCCTCGGCGGGCTTGATCACCACCGTGCAGCCGGCGGCCAGCGCCGGGGCGCACTTGCGGGTAATCATCGCCAGCGGGAAGTTCCAGGGCGTGATGGCCGCCACCACGCCGATCGGCTCGCGCATGACCAGAATGCGCTTGTCCGCGCCGTGGCCCGGCAGGGTCTCCCCGGCAATGCGCTTGGCCTCTTCGGCGTAGAACTCGATAAAGGAGGCGCCGTAACCGACCTCGCCGCGCGACTCCGCCAGCGGCTTGCCCTGTTCCAGCGTCATCAGCCGCGCCAGAGCGTCGGTGTTCTCGATGACCAGATCAAACCAGCGGCGCAGCAGGCGCGAGCGCTCTTTCGCGGGTGTTTTTCGCCACTCGGCCAGCGCCGCCTCGGCGGCGGCCACGGCGTCACGGGTCTCGTCAGCCCCCAGATCCGCCACCTCGGCGATCAGCTCGCCGGTGGCCGGATTGTTCACCGCAAAGCGCTGCTCACCCTCGAGCCAGCGCTCGCCGATCAGCGCGTCAGCGCGCTGGTTCGTGAATTCGATATCCAACATGTCTCTACCTCATGGCTGTGATGTCAGCGGTCGTAGACGTCCTGCATGACCCGGTCACTGAAGGCGCGTCCGTACCGATTGAGCGCAAAGAGATACATCGCAAGCCCCAGCCCCATCCAGCCGCCGAACACGACCCACTCGACCCCGGTCAGCGCCGAGGGGCTGCCCGGCAGATACAGACAGATCATGCCCAGCGACAGCACCACCGCCAGGGCGCCGACCACCCGGCCGTTGCCGACCCGGAAGGGGCGGTCCAGCCCGGGCTCGCGCTTTCTGAGCACCAGAAAGGAGATCGCGACGAACAGATAGGCAATCACGATGCCCAGGCCCCCGGCATCGACCAGCCAGACCATGGCCGGACGGCCCAGAAAGGGCGCGATCGTCGACAAAAGCCCCATCATGATGATGGCGTTGGTGGGAGTCTTGTATTTTGGATGCAGCCGGCCCAGAAAGGCCGGCAGCATGCCGGAGTGCGCCAACGCATAGATCGCCCGCGACCCGCCGATGTAAAAGGCGTTCCAGCTGGTGATGATGCCGGCGATGCCCGCCAGCACCATCAGCTTGCTGCCCCAGACGCTGCCCATGACCGCCGCCATGGCGTCCGGCACCGCCAGCGAGCTGCCCTGCAGCCCATCGTGATCGAGCATCAACCCGGTGCCCAGAATGATCAGCGAGTACCAGACCACCGCCATCAGTACCGAGGTGACCAGCACCTTGCCGATATCACGAAACGGCAGATCGATCTCCTCGGCGGCCTGGGGGATGACGTCAAAGCCCACGAACAGAAAGGGCACCATCACCAGTACCGCCATGATGCCGCCGATCAGGCCGCCGCTGGCTTCGTGATTAAAAAGCGGCGTCATGCTGGCGGCCTCGCCGGTAAACAGCGCCCCGGTCACGAACAATACGCCCACCACCAGGATCAGCCCGGTCACCAGCTTCTGGATCAGTGCCGCGGTGGTAATGCCGACATAGTTGATCGCCATCATGATCAGCGAGCCGATCACGCCGACCGCCACCCAGCTGGCCTTGACGTCCCAGCCGGCCACCGTCCAGAGATGGCCCACGTCGTAGCCCGGGACAAGCTGCTCGACCACGGTGGGCAGGGCGACGGCCTCAAAGGAGACCACGCTGACGTAGCCCAGCACGATGCTCCAGGTACAGATAAAGGAGGCGAAGTGCCCCAGGGCGCGATAGCTGTAGACATGCTCACCGCCCACTCTGGGCATGGCGGCGGCCAGTTCGGCGTAGGTCAGCCCCACCAGCAGCACGGCAATGCCACCGATGATAAAGGCCAGGATGGCGCCGAGACTGCCGGCGTCGAGAATGGCGCCGCCGGTCAATACGATCCAGCCCCAGCCGACCATGGCGCCGAAGGCCAGGGCCAGCACGTCGGCGCGGGCCAGAACGCGTACCAGTTCGCGGGGTTTTGTGGTGCTCTGCATGGTGTTATCCGTCATTGTTATGGACAGTCAGGGCAGTCGGAGTCTCTGTTGGCGCGGGGCCTTGTTGTTGCTCCTGATCACACGCTACCACTGTCCTGCATTCAAGAGGTGAACCACTCGGGCGTTTGACTGGACCACTGCGACGCCCCCTGACCATAATGGCGCTCCACTCCCCCGCCGGAAGGGTCGACTCCCACCATGCTGCGATCCGTTGAAGAGGCGCTGGATGACATCGCCGTGGCCTGGCAGCGTCAACCCGACCGGCTGAGCAAGCAGGTACGGCTGGAGCAGGCGCTGGCGGGTCTGATCCAGACCGGCTGGGAGGATGGCCAGCGCCTGCCGGCCCATCGCCATATCTGCCAGCGGCTGGGCCTGGCGCGCAGCACGCTGGCCGGCGTCATGGACAGCCTGCAGGCCCAGGGGCTGCTGGCCACCCAGCACGGCCGCGGCAGCTGGACCCACCGCAGCGCCCCTGCCGGGGCCATCGATAACGCCCCGAGCGCCGCCCTGTCGCAGCGCGCCCGGGCGCTGTTGCACACGGCCTCGGTCAGCCCCGTACAGAGCGGCGCCTTCGTGCCCGGCATTCCCGATATCGCCCGCTTCCCGATGCGCCGCTGGCGCGCGCTCTACGCCACCCTGACCGTGCCCCACAACGCGCTGCTGCTCTCCTACTCCAGCGGCGGCTACGGCCCGCTCAAGCGCGCCATTGCGGAATTTCTCCACCGCTGGCGGGGCATCGAGTGCGCCCTCGAGCAGATCATCATCACCGATGGCACCCATCACGGGCTGGAGCTGTGCGCGCTGGCACTGGCCGACCCCGGCGATCGGGTGGTGATGGACTCGCCCTGCTACTGGGGCGCGCGCAACGTCTTTCAGGCCGCCGGGCTTGCAACAGCCCAGTGCCCCTGGCAGCCCGGATCGGGCTATCGCGACCCGCCGGCACTGTCGGAGGCGCCGCGCCTTTTGTATCTGACCGGTGCCCGCCACTACCCCTTGAGCGTGCACATGCCGGTGGCGGACAAACGCGCGCTGATCGAGCGTCTCGCCCCCGGGGTCATCATCGAGGACGACTACGAATTCTTCGATACCCGCCATCGCGATCTGTTCTTTTCCCCCGACGATGGCCGCTGCGTCCTGGCCGGCTCCTTTTCCAAGCTGATGTTCCCGGGGCTGCGGCTCGGGTATCTGGTCGTGCCCCGCCCCCTGAGCGGGGCCATCAACCGGCTGCGCAGCGAGGTCTTTCGTGAAGGGCGCATGCTGGATCAGGCGGTGCTCGCCCGGTTCATGGCCGATGGCGATCTGGACCGCTGGTGTCGGCGCATCAATCGCGACTATCTGCAGCGCCAGCAGACCCTGCATGACCTGCTGATCGACCTGCCGGGCGTGCAGGATGTCTCGCCGCCTGCCGGCACCATTACGCTGTGCGTGACGCTCGCCCCAAACATCGACGACGTGCGCCTGAGCCGCTATCTGCTCAATCATTACCGGCTGGTGGTGCGACCGCTGAGCCCGGTCTGCAGTGAGGATGACCCGCGCCGGGGGCTGGTGCTGGGCATCGGCATGGTGGAGGGCGACACGCTGGTGCGCCTCGGGCAGCAGCTGGCCGAGGGCATCCGCCGGTTTGTCGAGCGTCGTTGAGCGCCGGCCCTGTCAATCAGTCCGCCGACACGGTAGTGGCCTCGCCATCCGCCTCGACAGTGGCCCCGTTACCGTCGTCACGAATACGCGCCTCGCTTTCCGGGTCGAACGCCACCATGCGCGACACGTCGAAGGCAAAACGGGTCGACTGCCCCGGGCTCAACGGCAGACCGGGGCGCATACGGGCGTTGATGCTGCGTCCGCCGAGTCTTGTCACCACATAGAGATCGGCACCGGTGGGCTCGACGAGATCGATCTCAAGCGTTGCCTCATGGATGTCGCCATCCTGGTGGTTGGCGCTGGCCGGATCGGTGATCGCCTCCGGACGCAGCCCGAGAATAACGTCCCGGTCACACCATTTCTCGAGGGCGGCGCGGTCGCGCACGATCGGCAGCGTTACGTCTCCCGTGGGCGCTTCGATGCGGGCCACCAGCGCCCCGTCCCGGCGTGTGATGCACGCGTTGATCAGATTCATCGACGGCGAGCCCATGAAGCCCGCCACGAAGAGGTTATTGGGATCGTCATAGACCGCCTGCGGCGTGCCCAGCTGCTGCAGCTCGCCGCCGCGCATCACCGCAATACGACTCGCCAGCGTCATCGCCTCGATCTGATCATGAGTGACGTAGACAATGGTGGTGCCCAGGCGCTGGTGAAGCTGCTTGATCTCGGTGCGCATGTCGACACGCAGCTTGGCGTCCAGATTGGACAGCGGCTCGTCGAACAAAAAGAGCTGCGGTTCACGCACCAGCGCCCGCCCCATCGCCACGCGCTGGCGCTGCCCGCCGGAGAGCTGCCCCGGCTTGCGATTCAAAAGATTCTCGATCTGCAACAGCTCGGCGGCGCGCTGGATCGCTTCACGCCGTCTGGCCTTTGGCACCTTGCGCATTTCCAGGCCGAAGCCGATGTTGCCGGCCACCGTCATGCTCGGATAGAGCGCATAGGACTGGAACACCATGGCGATATCGCGCCGTGACGGATGCAGATCGTTGATCCGCTCGCCGTTGAGCAGCAGTTCGCCCTCACTGATGTCATCCAGCCCGGCGATCATGTTCAAAAGCGTCGACTTGCCACAGCCGGACGGCCCGACCAGTACCAGAAAGTCGCCCTTCTCGATGGCAATGTCGATGCCCTTGAGCACATGGGTATCGCCAAAGCGTTTGTGGATATTGTTGATGTGTAGAAAGCTCATGTGATCCTCAACCCTTGACCGATCCCGACATCAGACCGCGCAGAAAGTATTTGCCCGCCAGGATGTAGACGATCAGCGTCGGCACCGCCGCCACCATCGCCGCTGCCATGTTGACGTTGTACGCCTTCACCCCCGTGGAACTGTTGACCAGGTTGTTGAGCGCTACCGTGATCGGTGCGCTGTCGCCGGAGGTAAAGGAGACGCCGAACAGAAAGTCGTTCCAGACATTGGTGAACTGCCAGATGATCGTCACCACGATGATCGGGATGGAGGCCGGCAGCAGAATGCGAAAGAAGATGGTGAAAAAGCCGGCGCCGTCGAGCTTGGCGGCCCGGATCAGCTCGTCGGGAAAGCTTTCGTAGAAGTTGCGGAAAAACAGCGTCGTGAAGCCGACCCCGTAGACGACGTGCACCAGCACCAGCCCCGTGGTGCTGTTGGCGATCTGCAGAATGCCCAGCACCCGCGCCATCGGCAGCAAAATGATCTGAAACGGAATGAAGCAGCTGAACAGGATCAGCCCGAAGACGATCCTGTGGCCGCGAAAGCGCCACTTGGTCAGCACGTAACCGTTGAACGCCCCCAGAAGCCCCGAGATCAGCACCGCCGGCACCACGATCCTGATGCTGTTGAAGAAATAGCCCTGCACACCGCTGCATTCGAGCCCGATGCAGGCGCTGCCCCACGCCTCGCGCCACGGCGCGACCGTCCAGGTCTCGGGCAGCGCCAGCATGTTGCCCTGCTGAATCTCCGCGAGCGACTTGAACGAGGTCACCAGCATGACGTAAAGCGGCATCAAAAAGAGGGCCGCGAACACCAGAAGCACGGCATAGAGCAGCGCCCGGCCCAGCGTGTTGCGACGCGCTACGGGAGAGACGGCACTCATGATCGCGACTCCCGCAGCTCACTGTAGAGATAGGGGATGATCAGCGCGGCAATCACCGCCAGCATGAACACGGCGCTGGCCGCGGCGATGCCCATCTCGTTGCGCGAAAACGCATAGGAGTACATGAAGGTGGCCGGCACCGCGGTGGCGTTGCCCGGCCCGCCGCCGGTCATGGCCACGATCAGGTCGAAGCTCTTGATCGCCAGGTGCGCCAGCACCACGATCGCGCTGAGAAAGACGGGGCGCAGCTGGGGAATGATGATGCGCCCATAGATCTTCCAGGTCGGCGCGCCGTCGATCTGGGCGGCCTTGATCATCTCGCCGTCGATGCCTCGAAGCCCGGCCAGAAACATCGCCATGATGAAGCCGGTCGCCTGCCAGACCGCCGCGATGACCACGGTGTAGATCGCCATGTTGGCGTCGATCAGCCAGTTGAAGCTGAAGCTCTCCCAGCCCAGCGAGTGCATGGTGCGCTCGAGCCCCAGCCCCGGATTGAGAAACCACTGCCACGCCGTACCGGTGACGATAAACGACAGCGCCATCGGGTAGAGATAGATGGTGCGCAGCGCCCCCTCGGCGCGGATGCGCTGATCCAGCAGGATCGCCAGCAAAAGCCCCAGCGCCGTACAGGTGACAATATAGAGCAGCCCGAACACCCAGATGTTGTGCAGCGCGATGCCCCAGGTCCAAGAGGACCAGAGCCGCGACCACTGCCGGGTGCCCGCCCAGCTGTAGTCCGGCAGCATTCCCGAGTTGCTGAACGAGATCCAGGTCGTCCAGAGAATGAAGCCGTAAACGAAAAAGAGCACCAGCACGAACGAGGGCGACAGCACCAGTTTGGGCAGCCAGTGCTGCAGGCGCTCACGCGCGCCGCCTCGCAGGGAAGGGGGTGTCGACATCGGAAACCTCGGGTCAGGACCATGGCCCCGCCGGAGATGGCGGGGCCGGATGCGTCATATCGTTACGCCATCAACGACGCGATCAGGAGCGTGCGCCCTGCACCGCCATCGCCAGCTGCTCGGCGGCGACGTCGCTGGGCATATTGCCGTTGACGAACGAGGAGACGATATCGAAGACCGCATTCTTGACGCTGGCCGGCGCGGCGTAACCGTGCGCCATGCTGCCCATCAGCGTGTCGCTGTCGGCAGCGGCCTTCGCCTGCTCATAGCCGCGCCGGGCACAGGCGTCGAGCTCATCGGACGACAGGTCGGTACGCGCCGGCACCGAGCCCTTGAGCTGGCTGAAGGCGATCTGGAATTCCGGCGAGCCGATGATCCCGGCCATGGTGCGCTGCATCGACTGCTGCTGCTCATCACTGGTGTCGAACATGATCATCAGGTCACTGTTGAAGGTCACCGCGTCCTGCGTGCCCGGCGTACGAAAGCACATGAAGTCCTCTTCCGGCGTGAGCCCGGCGTTGAGGAACTCGCCCTTGGCCCAGTCGCCCATGATCTGATAGAGCGCGTCGCCGTTGATCACCATCGCCGTGGCCAGGTTCCAGTCACGACCCGGGGAGTTGTCGTCCTTGTACTGGAGAAGCTCGCGGAAATTGTCGAACGACTCGACCATGGTGTCGGAGTCGAGCGCCTCGGGGTCGAGTTCGATCATGGCGCGGCGATAGAAGTCGGCACCACCGGTGGCGAGCACCACGTTTTCAAACACGGTCGCGTCCTGCCAGGGCTGGCCGCCGTAGGCCAGCCCGGTGTGGCCGGCCTCCTGCGCCGTCTTCATTGAGGTGATGAACGCTTCCCAGGTCTCGGGCGGCTCGATGCCGAGTTCGTTCATCATCGAGGTGTTGGCCCATACCCAGTTGGTGGAGTGAATCTCGAAGGGCGCGGCGATCCAGTGACCATCGCTTTTGGCGAAACGCTGGATCGGCTGCGGGAAGACCTCGTCCCAGTTATCGGCGCTGGCGACATCATCCAGCGAGCTCAGCGCGTCACGGTCGGCCCAGTCCTGGGCATCGTAGCCGAGCACCTGCGCCGCCGTCGGCGGGTTGTTGGAAGTGATGCGCGAGCGCAGTACGGCCATCGCATTGGTGCCGGCGCCACCGGCCACCGGCATGTTCTGCCAGCCGATACCCTCGTCGGCCAGCTCATCCTTGAGCGTGCCCAGCGCCTTCGCCTCACTGCCGGAGGTCCACCAGTTGAGCACTTCGACCTCACCTCCGGCATTGCTCTCCTGAGCGAAAGCCGGAGTCGACAGCGCAATGGCCAGCGGCATCGCGCCAACCAGCAGACACTTGTGAAACAGGGTTGTCATGGGGGGCGTCCCTTGTGTTGTTCTTTGAGAGAATCGAGATGGTTGTCCCATGGGGGTGCCATGAGATGACCAGCACCGAACGGGCTGTTACAGACTATTACCCGGATATTAGTGCCTTACAATACAACCAACGATGAAGGAGACCTGCCGCATCGCGCCAATTCTGTTCCCCTGATCTACCTTCGGCGGGACGCACTGTTATGATGGTGGTCCTGTCGTGGCAGGATGATTTGCCGCTCCCCTTTCCGACATGGAGCCATCATGGCGCAGCAGCTTCCCATCACCGCTCCCCCACCGCTGATCTGTTTCCAGGGCAACTGTGCCGGTCGCAACGCACTTGGCATGACCGGTGCCCTCGCCCTGGCGCAGCGTCTGGCGGCCATTTTCGAGACGCCCCTGCAGACGCTGGGCGCGCCGGGTGAGGCGCTGTCGGGCAGCTGGCAACAGATGCTGGAGAGCGTCACCCCCGATCTGTTGTCGCTGGCCCGGCATCTGGAGAAGACGATGGCCGGCGGCAAGCGCCCGCTGCTGACCATGAGCCGTTGCGCCGGGGGCCTGGCGACCCTGCCCGCAGTGGCCCGCCAGCATCCCGAGGCGTGCATCGTCTGGTTCGACGCCCATGGCGATCTCAACACGCCGGAAACGTCCGAATCGGGCTATCTCGGCGGCATGGTGATCGCCGGCGCAGCGGGACTGTGGGACAGCGGCCTGGGCAGTGATCTGTCGCTGGCGCAGGTCATCCTGACCGGCGCCCACCAGCTCGACCCCGGCGAACAGGCGCTGGTCGATGACAGGCGCCTGCGCTATCTGCATCCGGCACATTTGAACGCCGCGGCGCTGCGCGAGGCCATCAACGGGCGCCCCGTCTATATCCATCTCGACTGTGACGTGCTCCAGCCCGGCGTGGTGCCCAGTGACTATCAGCTGGGCGGCGGCCTGGCCCCGGAGGCGCTGGCCGAGCTGATGACCGCGCTGGCGAAAGAGGACGTGGTCGGCCTGGAAGTCGCCGAGCTCGAATCCCACTGGCCGGACAGTGCCGAACCGGCGGATCTGACGGTACTGGTGGAGATACTGATGCCGCTGGCCAGAACGCTGCTGTCCGATACGTCCACATGCGCGCCCTGATCCACGATTTTGAAACCGCCGGCGGCAGCGCCCGCCACTGCGGCGTGGTGCAGCTGGCCGTGCTGAGCGGCATCCTGGGCCATGACGGCGCCTTTTATCGCCGTTGGCAGTCCTGTGCCAACTACCATCCGGGCGGGCCGATCGATCCGGCCACCACCCGGGTGCACGGTCTGCGTGATGAGGATGTCGCCGCCTGCCCCGACTATCGCCGCGCCGTGCCGGCGGTCTACCGGGCTGCGGCGCGTCAGGGCTTTGACGCGCTGGTCATCGGTTTCAGCAACACCAGCTTTGATAACGTGATCGCCCGCCGGCTGGGGCTGCGCCCGAGGCGCAGTCTGGATCTCTTTATTCCCGCCTATCGGCTCAAAAAGCGCGACGGTCTGGCAAGCGCGTCACTGGGCAACATGTATCGCGAACTGACCGGCGGCGAGCCCACCCATGCCCATGACGCACTCTTTGACGTCACCATGACGGCGGCACTGATCACGCCGCTGATGGCCCGCTTCGGCTTCACCGAATTCACGGCCTTTCTCGACTGGGCCACCACCGGCCAGCCGGTGCCCGGCATGCGCCTGCGCCATGGCCCGGCGCGCGGCAGGACAATTGAATCCCTTGATGATGACGCCCTGACGCAGGCGCTGGACGGCTGGCGCGGCGGCAATATCGACGTCCTCGCCTCGCTCGAGGCCGAGTATGCCCGGCGGGGGCTGACGACCCGGCCCGAGCAGGGGCAGCTTTTTTAACGCCTTGCCTGATAGAGGATGACGCCATGACCCCGGTCATTCAGCAGGAAACCACCGGCTGCGGCATCGCGGCCTGCGCGGCGTTGGCAGGTCTCGATTATGAGACCGCGCGGATTCGGGCGGCCGCACTGGGCATTCACGCCGGTGATCGCACGCTGTGGTCACAGACGACGCACGTCAGACGCCTGCTGGCGGCACTGGGAATCGAGGCGGCCGAGGGAGAACGGCCCTTCACCGGCTGGAATGTGCTGCCGGATCGGGCGCTGTTGGCCATCAAGTGGCGGGAGGTCAACGGGGTGCCCTTCTGGCACTGGGTGGTGTTCGTCCGCGAGGCGGGAGCGGGTGTGGTGCTGGATTCAAAAGCCGCGCTTAAAACCAATGTGCGCCGCGACTTCGGCCGCATGGCACCGAAGTGGTTTATCGAAGTGACACCGAAGAATTACTCGAACGCCTGCGGATAGCGCTTTTTGGCGCGATACAGGCGAACGATGGTGACCAGACTGGTGACGATGACCAGCGCCTCGGCCAGCATGCCGCCCACCGCGCCGGCCAGCCAGTGGCTGACAAGCCAGGCCACGGCCGCCAGGGCCAGAAAGACGCGCATGGCGATGCCCTTGAGCAGAAACATGCCGGTGGTGCCGATCACCATGGCGACCAGCGCCGGCAGATCGGCCACGCCCTGCCAGGTCAGCACGGCGGCCAGCCCACTCACCGCCAGTACCGCCGTCATGACCCACCGGTTGCCGGGGTAGCGCCGGGCCAGCGCGATGCGCAGGATCACCACCAGCGACAGCGCCGCGGCCGTCCAGCTGCCCAGAAAGGCAAACTGCAGCGCGAACGCCACGTTGGCGAGAATCAGCAGGACCATCAAGCGCTCGTCGCGCTTGCTGGCAAAGGCCAGCAGGCAGAGCAGCAGCGAGACGAGACCGAAGAACTGTCCGGCCAGGGGGCCAATCGTGTCGAGCATCAGGGCATCGCTTTTTGTCGAGGGGCATGACCGGCAGATTATTCAGGGCATAAAAAACCGGAGCGCGGGGGCGCTCCGGTCGTGTCTGATCGCGACGGCGCCGGATCAGATGTCCAGATTCGCCACCAGGGCATTCTGCTCGATGAAGTCGCGCCGCGGCTCGACCTCATCGCCCATCAGGGTATTGAACATCATGTCGGCGCCGATGGCGTCCTCGATGGAGACCCTGAGCATGCGGCGGCTTTCCGGGTCCATGGTGGTTTCCCACAGCTGGTCCGGGTTCATCTCGCCCAGCCCCTTGTAGCGCTGGATGCTGAAGCCGCGGCTGGCCTCGGCCATCAGCCAGGTGAGGATGTCATGGAAGTTCTCGACCGATTTGGAGCGCTCGCCACGGGCGATGTAGGCGCCCTCTTCGAGCAGACCGTCCAGCGCCCGGTTGAGCGCCACCATGGCGGCGTAGTCGGCGGACTGGAAAAAGCCCAGCCCCAGCGGGTAGTCGGTCTCCACGCCGTGGGCGCTGAGCGTGGCCGCCGGCAGGAAGAGACCGCGCTCCTCGTTGTGCACCAGCCGCAGGATATAGCGCGGGCCGCCCTCGTAGGCGATGCGCTCGTCCAGATCGGCCTGCAGCGCGTCGATCCAGCCCTGCATGGCGTCCCGGTCGGCCAGCATCTCTTCGCTGACCGGCGCGGCGTAGATCAAACGCTTGAGCACGTCGGCGGGATAGACGCGGGCCAGACGGTCGAGGCGGTCCATCACGTCGCGGTACTGATGCACCAGCTTCTCGAGATGCTCGCCGCCGATGCCCGGGGCGTCGGCGTTGACGTGCAGCTGCGCGCCATCCAGGGCGGTGGTGGTCAGGTGCTGGATCAGCGCCGCCTCGTCCTTGAGATACATCTCGTTCTTGCCGCGCTTGATCTTGTACAGCGGCGGCTGGGCGATAAAGACGTGGCCCCGCTCGATCAGCTCCGGCATCTGACGGAAGAAAAACGTCAAAAGCAGCGTTCGGATGTGCGAGCCGTCAACGTCGGCGTCGGTCATGATGATGATCGAGTGATAGCGCAGCTTGTCGGCGTTGAACTCCTCGCGCCCGATGCCGCAGCCCAGCGCGGTGATCAGGGTGCCCACCTCGGCCGAGGAGAGCATCTTGTCAAAGCGCGCCTTCTCGACGTTGAGGATCTTGCCCTTGAGCGGCAGGATCGCCTGGGTGCGGCGATCGCGACCCTGCTTGGCGCTGCCGCCGGCGGAGTCACCCTCGACCAGGTAGAGCTCCGAGCGGGTCGGGTCCTTCTCCTGACAGTCGGCCAGCTTGCCGGGCAGCCCGGCGATGTCGAGCGCGCCCTTGCGGCGGGTCATCTCGCGCGCCTTGCGGGCGGCGTCACGGGCGCGGGCGGCGTCGAGCATCTTGTTGACGATCGCCTTCGCCTCATTGGGATTTTCCAGCAGATAGTCGGAGAGCTGGCGGCTCATCTCCTGCTCGACGGCCGTTTTCACCTCGGAGGAGACCAGCTTGTCCTTGGTCTGCGAGGAGAATTTGGGATCGGGCACCTTGACCGAGATGATCGCGGTCAGACCCTCACGGGCGTCGTCGCCGGAGGTGGTGACCTTGGACTTCTTCTGCAGCTCCTCGGCCTCGATATAGCTGTTGAGGCTGCGCGTCAGCGCGCCGCGAAAGCCCGCCATGTGGGTGCCGCCGTCGCGCTGCGGAATGTTGTTGGTGTAGCAGAAGATGTTTTCGCTGTAGCTGTCGTTCCACTGCATCGCCACTTCCACCGCGATGCCGTCTTCGCGCTCGGCATTGAAGTGGAACACCGGATTGACGGTCGTACGGTTGGTATTGAGGTGATCCACGAAGGCACGCAGGCCGCCATCATAGTGAAACAGCTCCTCGCGGCCGTCGCGTTCGTCGACCAGACGGATCGCCACGCCGGAGTTGAGAAACGACAGCTCCCGGAGGCGCTTGGCCAGAATATCGTAGTGAAACTCGATATTGGCGAAGGTCTCCGCCGAGGGCTTGAAGTGAATCTGGGTGCCGGAGCGCTCGGTGTCGCCCACGATCGAAAGCGGCGACTGCGGCACGCCGTGATGATAGATCTGCTCGTGGATCTGATTCTTGCGCCAGATGGTGAGCTTGAGCTGCTCGGAGAGCGCGTTGACCACCGACACGCCCACGCCGTGCAACCCGCCGGAGACCTTGTAGGAGTTGTCGTCGAACTTGCCGCCGGCGTGCAGTACGGTCATGATCACTTCCGCCGCCGATACCCCTTCGGAGTGGATATCGGTCGGGATGCCACGGCCGTCATCGGAGACGGTCACCGACTCATCGGGGTGGATGGCGACCCGGATTTCGCTGCAGTGGCCGGCCAGTGCCTCATCGATCGAGTTATCGACGATCTCGAACACCATGTGGTGCAGACCGGTGCCATCATCGGTATCGCCAATGTACATGCCCGGGCGCTTGCGTACCGCGTCCAGCCCCTTAAGAACCTTGATACTCGATGAGTCGTAAGCCTGTGGTTCGCTCATTGATGCTCCCGGGTCATCGTGGTGTCGGCATGGTTGCCAGACGACCGTGTTTCACGTGAAACCCTCTAACATCGGTGGTCTCGCCCCAGTGCCCCTCAAGCGAGGCGGGCTCGATACCGGTCAGAAAGGTCTGACAATTCATCTGTTCCAGCAGCCGACAGAAGGCACGACGGTGCTGCTCGTCGAGTTCGGCGGCCAGATCATCGATCAGATAGAGGCAGCGGTGGCGGTCTTCCTGTTCCAGAAGCCGCCCCTGCGCCAGTTTCATGGCGCTGACCACCAGCTTCTGCTGGCCTCTGGACAACACTTCGGCGGCCGGATAGCGGCCCATGCGCAGGCGCAGATCGGCGCGCTGAGGCCCCTGCTGGGTGAACTTCATCTGCCGGTCGCTCGCCACGCTCTCGAGCAGAAGCTCCTCGAGCGGGCGGTTCTTGTCCCAGCCACGGTGATAGCGCAGGCTCAGTTCCGGCAGCTCGATCAGCTCGGCAAGGGTGGCGTTGAACACGTCCGTGAAGCGCGCCATCCAGTCACTGCGCATGGCATCGAGTCGATCGCTCCAGTGCGCCAGCTCGCGGCTCCAGAGGGCCAGCGACTGCTCGTCGATTCTATCATGTCTGAGCAGCGCATTCCGATGTTTGAGCGCGCGTCTTGCGCGGCGCCAGACATCGAAAAAATCGGGATAGACGTAGAACACGCCCCAGTCGAGAAACTCGCGCCGTGCCGCCGGGGCGCCCTCGATCAGGCGAAAGGCGTCCGGGTTGATCAGCTGCATGGGCAGGTGACGGGCCAGCTCGGCGATGCGATCGACCTTCTCGCCGGCCACCCGCACGTTGAGCGCGTCACCGTCGCGGCGGCGCTCCACGCCCAGCGGCAGCGCCGGGTCACCGGTCAGACGACCGAACAGCGTCAGGGCGTTTTGATCATGGGTGATGGCGTGCTTGAGCTGGCGGGTGCGAAACGAGCGCCCCATGCCCAGGATATGCAGGCCTTCCAGCAGACTGGTCTTGCCGCTGCCGTTGTCGCCGAAGATCAGATTGACGTGCGCGCCGGGCTGCCATGTCACGGACGGCAGGTTGCGCAGCCCCTGAAAGTGAAGATGCTCAAGCGGCATGGCGATCCGAAGGGGACGCGCGCCCGGCCGGTGCCGGGCGCTGCAGTGACAGCAACGTCAGAGCCGCATCGGCATGACGACATACATGGCATCGCCGCCGCCGGGCGCTTCCAGCAGGGCACTGCTGTTGGGATCGGACAGCGTCAGCTGGACCTGATCGGTGTCGAGCACGCTGAGCACGTCGATCAGATAGCCGACGTTGAAGCCGATCTCCAGCGCGCTGCCGCTGTAGTCGATCGCCACGTTCTCTTCGGCCTCTTCCTGCTCGGGGTTGTTGGCCAGCACCCGCAGATTGCCCGCTTCCAGATTGAGCCGCACGCCGCGGTATTTTTCATTGGAGAGAATGGCGGTGCGCGAGAGCACCTGACGCAGCTCGCCGCGCTCGGCGAGGATCTGCTTGTCGCCGCCCTTGGGGATGACACGCTCGTAGTCGGGGAACTTGCCGTCCACCAGCCGCGAGGTGAAGGTGTAGGCGCCGGTGCGCACGCGCAGATGGCTGGCGCCGAGCATCAGCGTGACCGGCTCGTCGCTGTCATCGAGCAGACGCGACAGCTCGACCACGCCCTTGCGCGGCAGGATCAGGCGCTGGGGCTCGTCGAGGCTGATCTCGGCGCTGCGCGAGCAGACCGCCAGACGGTGGCCGTCGGTGGCCACGGTGCGCACCAGGTGATCGCGCAGCTCAAAGAGCATGCCGTTGAGGTAGTAGCGCACGTCCTGCTGCGCCATGGCAAAGCCGGTGGCGTCGATAAGCTGCTTGAGCGTGCGCCGCGGCAGGGTCAGCTCGGCACTGGCCTGACCTTCGTCGATGCTCGGGAACTCGGCCGCCGGCAGGGTCGACAGCGTAAAGCGCGAGCGCCCCGAGCGCAGCAGCGCCCGGTTCTCCTCGATGGTCACGGTGATCTCGGACTGATCGGGCAGCGACTTGCAGATGTCCATCAGCTTGCGCGCCGGCACGGTCACCGAACCGCTCTCCTCGACGCTCGAGGGCGCCACGCGACCGATCAGCTCGACCTCGAGATCGGTGCCGGTCAGCGACAGCTCGTCGTTGTCGGCACTCAGCAGAACATTGGAGAGCACCGGCAGGGTCTGACGGCGCTCGACCACCCCGGCCACCAGCGTCAGCGGGCGCAGCAGGGCTTCACGCGAAATGGAAAATTTCATGGGGCTCCACTCTTTTCAGGCTCTTGTTGCGGCCACGGTGTTGTCATGTCGATGACAGCGGATAAGGTCACGATGGGCCCGGCCGCCGGGGCCGGGCTCAACTGGTCAGAAGACGCAGCAGGTTCTTGTAGTCCTCGCGGATATCGGAGCTCTCCTCGCGCAGCTCCACCACCTTGCGACAGGCGTGCAGTACCGTGGTGTGGTCACGCCCGCCGAAGGCATCGCCGATCTCGGGCAGGCTGTGGTTGGTCAGCTCCTTGGCCAGCGCCATGGCCACCTGACGCGGCCGGGCCACCGAACGCGAGCGGCGCTTGGAGTGCAGATCGGCCACCTTGATCTTGTAGTACTCCGCCACCGTGCGCTGGATGTTGTCCACGCCGACCTGCTTGTCCTGCAGCGCCAGCAGATCCTTGAGCGACTCGCGGATGAACTCCTGGTTGATCGACTGCCCCATGAAGTGGGAGTCGGCGATCACCTTCTTGAGCGCACCTTCCAGCTCGCGCACGTTGGAGCGGATCTTCTGGGCGATGAAAAAGGCCGCATCGTGGGGCAGATCGGCCTTCGCCTGCTCGGCCTTTTTCATCAGGATCGCCACGCGGGTCTCGAGCTCCGGCGGCTCGATGGCCACTGTCAGGCCCCAGCCAAAGCGCGATTTCAGACGCTCCTCGACGCCGCTGATCTCCTTGGGGTAGCGGTCCGAGGTCAGGATCATCTGCTGACCGCCTTCCAGCAGCGCATTAAAGGTGTGGAAGAACTCCTCCTGGGAGCGCTCCTTGCCGGCAAAGAACTGGATGTCATCGATCAGCAGCGCATCCACGCTGCGATAAAAGCGCTTGAAGTCGTTGATGGCGTTGAGCTGCAGCGCCTTGACCATGTCGGCCACGAAGCGCTCGGAGTGCAGATAGACCACCCGGGCGTTGTCGCGCAAACCGGCCAGATGGTTGCCGACGGCGTGCATCAGGTGCGTTTTACCCAGCCCCACGCCGCCGTACAGAAACAGCGGGTTGTAGGCACCGCCGGGGTTTTCGGCCACCTGGCGCGAGGCGGCCCGCGCCAGCTGGTTGGACTTGCCCTCGACGAAGGTTTCAAAGGTGAAGCCGGGGTTGAGCCCGCTCTGATGGCGGATGCTGCCCTCGACCTGCACCTGGCGCTCGCCGCTATCGCTGCGCCGTCCGCCGGTGGTATTGCCGGAGGGCGGCGCGGCCGGAATCTCGCGCTCGTCCTGATAGTCGCCCCGCGGCGAGGTCGGCGGCGAGGGCGGCATGGGGGCCGAAGAAGCAGTGCGTGTCACGCCCGCCGACCAGGTCTCCGAGCCCTGCGCGGCGCCGTTGTCCTGCGGCGCGCCGCCGGCCTGCTGACCGCTGTCCGCGGGGCGCGGCGCGGGATTGGACACCGTGCGACGGCTGCCGATATCCAGCGACACCTTGGGCGGCCGCCCCTGGGCCAGCTCGCGCATCAGTTCGTTGATCCGCTTGAGGTACTTGTCGTTGACCCAGTCACGCACGAAGCGATTGGGGGCCAGCAGGGAGAGTTCGTGATCACTGGAACCGCTTTCGGCCTGCAGCGGACGGATCCAGGTATTGAACTGCTGCGAGCTCAACTCATCCTGTAAATGGTCAAGACATTGCTGCCAGAGAGCGATGGACACACGCGACCTCTTGATGGTGAGTCGTGCAAATGGGGCAGTAGTGTAACGCCCGAGGGAGAGGTTATCCACACCGGGTTGGGCGGCAGAACCGCCTGTGGATAACATTATCCCCGCTGTCGGGGCCTCCCCGGATCGGCCATCAGCCCTTTCAGGAATGATCCGGACAGCTTGTGCACAAAGTTATGCACAAAGCGGGCGTTATCGTGCGTGGATAAAAATTGCACGCAGTCGTTGAATTCTCTAGAATCCCGGCTCTTGACCCCCGTGCGCCTCGATTTTGAGGGCATCGGTGTCACCGATCACTCAAGTCTCAATTCGGGAATCGCCATCATGAAACGTACTTTCCAGCCCAGCGTGCTCAAGCGCAAGCGTAACCACGGCTTCCGCGCCCGCATGGCCACCAAGAACGGCCGTCAGGTCATCTCGCGTCGTCGCGCCAAGGGCCGCAAGCGCCTGAGCGCCTGATCCCTCAACCGGATCAGCACTCATGACCAGTCAGGGATTTCCCCGCGGTCTCAGAATCCTGACCGCCGGGGAATACCGTCATGTTTTTGAACATGCCAGTTTCAGGATTCACGGCAAGGGACTTCTGGCACTCGCCACCCCCAACGATCTCGGTCACGTTCGTGTGGGACTGGTGTTCAGCAAGAAGAACGTGCGCCGAGCCGTGGATCGCAACCGTCTCAAGCGTTTGACTCGAGAGTCGGTGCGACTGCGCCAGCAGTGGCTGCCGGCCGTGGATATCGTGGTACTCTCGCGCCGGGGCGTTCACGACATCGATTCGGACACACTGGCCAGACAGCTTCACGGCATGTGGCGACGCCTTGAAAAGGACGTCAAACGTCAGCTGGAGCATCAGCAATAATACGAGGCGCGACGAACCGTCGAGTGCGACCCGTCGTTTTCTTGCGCCGCGTCGACATTTTCCCACCGGGCAATCCCAATGGATCTGAAACGACTTCTTTTTGTCATCCCGCTGGCCGTACTTGCCTACCTGATGATCATTCAATGGAGCAATGATTACGGGCATAACGACCGACCGGATGAAGCGCCCCCTGCCATCTCCCAGCAAAGCAGCGACGTGGAACCCGGTGAGCAGTCACTGGATGCTCCCGAGGCGGCCAGCGAGCGCGCCAGTGCCCCGGAATCCGGCGATATGCCGGGCACCGCTGACGGCAGTGACAATGCCGGCGCACAGGATACCCGCCTGGTCAGCGTTCAGACCGATGCCCTTGATCTTCGCATCGACCCGCGCGGTGGCGATATCGTCTACGCCGCCCTGCCCAAGCATCTGCAGCGCCTCGAGTCCGATGCCCCCTTCGTGCTGCTCTCCGATGACCAGCGCCGCAGCTACATTGCCCGCTCCGGCCTGCAGATCGAGGGTCACCAGGGCCGGATCACCTTCGATCCGGAGCAGACCGGTTACCAGCTGGGCGATGACCAGCAGTCGCTTCAGGTCGACATGCGTGCGACCGTCAACGGTGTGGACATCATCAAGCGCTTCACCTTCGAGCGCGACAGCTACGCCATCCGGGTCGACTACCTGATCGACAACGCCTCGCAGACGCCGGTCAGCGCGCGCTTTATCGGCCAGCTGGCCCGTGACAACAGCGACGACCCGACCAGCGGCGCCGGCATCGGCATGCACGCCTATCTGGGTGCGGCCTTCTCCTCGCCGGATGACCACTACCAGAAGGTCGATTTCGACGACATCCAGAACGGCAGCTTCAACAATACCGACGTGCGCGGTGGCTGGGTCGCGATGATCCAGCACTACTTCACCACCGCCTGGGCGCCCAATCAGGATCAGCAGAACCTGTACTACGCCGACGTCGATCAGCGTGGCCGCAACGTGGCCGCCTTCGCCAGCCCCACCCAGACCGTGGCCCCGGGCCAGAACGGCGATCTCTCCGCCACGCTCTACGTCGGCCCCAAGGAGCATGAGCGCCTCGATGCCGTAGCGCCGCACCTGCAGCTCACCGTCGATTTCGGCTGGCTGTGGTTTCTGGCCAACCCGCTGTTCTGGCTGCTCACGCATATCCATGCGCTGATCGGCAACTGGGGTTTCTCGATCATCCTGCTGACCGTGCTGGTCAAGGCCGTGCTCTTCCCGCTCTCCGCCACCGCCTACAAGTCGATGGCCAAGATGCGCAAGATGGGCCCCGAGATGCAGCGCATCAAGGAGCAGCACGGCGACGACCGCCAGAAGATGTCGCAGGAGATGATGAAGTTCTACCAGAAGGAGAAGATCAATCCGCTGGGGGGCTGTCTGCCCATCGTGATCCAGATGCCGGTGTTCATCGCCCTTTACTGGATGCTGATGGAGTCCATCGAGCTGCGCCATGCGCCCTTCATGCTGTGGATTCATGACCTGTCGGCACAGGACCCCTACTTCATCCTGCCGATCATCATGGGTCTGACCATGTTCCTGCAGCAGCAGTTGAACCCGACACCGCCGGACCCCACCCAGGCGAAGATCATGAAGATGCTGCCGATCGTCTTCACCTTCTTCTTCCTGTGGTTCCCGGCCGGCCTGGTGATCTACTGGATCACCAACAACCTGCTCTCGATCGCGCAGCAGTACTACATCACCAAACGCATCGAGCGCGAAGGTGCCGAGAAGGAATAGGACCGCCCGGACCGGTGGTCTCCTTCACTCTCCGAACCCCCTGCTCCGGCAGGGGGTTTCTTTATCCGCCACCCGGTCCCGGGTTATGACACAATGGCGTCAGCCAGATCCCCTGCTGACCACGAAATGCCCGGGCCGTCATCACCATGCCAGACAGCGCTGTCATTGCCATCGAACTCTCTGCCGTCGTCATCGCCATGGAGTCGGCAACCCCCACCGTTTTGCTCACCCGCCCCAATGATCGCTGTCGCGCCCCCCTGCTGCCGGCCGGCGATTTTGACCCGTATCATCATCGCACCTTCGAGCTGGGCCTTCGCGAGCGCGTCGCCCGCCAGACCGGCCTGACGCTGGACTACGTCGAACAGCTCTACACCTTCGGCGATCGGGGCCGTCTCGAGCCGGACGCGCCGGCGCAGGAGATCACCCGCCATATCTCCATCGGCCATCTGGGGCTGGTCTCGCATCAGCAGGCCCTGCTCGACGAGCACGCCGTCTGGACCAGCTGGTATGACCATTTCCCGTGGGAGGATTACCGCCACGGCCGTCCGGCGATGATCGACATGATCATCGCCCCGGCGCTGTCACGCTGGATTGCGGCCAGCCCGGACGAGGCGCAGCGCGACATGCGCCGCCAGCGCGCCCGGCAGGCCTTCGGCCTCGAGGGCGCACGTTGGGTCGATACGCGGGTGCTGGAGCGCTTCGAGCTGCTCTACGAAGCCGGGCTCGCCCCCGAAGCGCAGCGTGACGACAGCGCTGAGGTCATCACCACCCTGCCCGGACAGCCGCTGATGTCCGATCACCGCCGCATTCTGGCCACCGCCATGGACCGCCTGCGCGGCAAGCTGCGCTATCGCCCGGTGATCTTCGATCTGCTGCCCGAGCATTTCACCCTCTCCCAGCTGCAGCTGACCATCGAGGCGATCATCGGCTGTCGCCTGCACAAGCAGAACTTTCGCCGCGCGCTGGACCGCACCGGTCTGGTGGTACCCACCGGCGCGGTGGATACCACCACCGGCGGCCGCCCGGCCGAGCGCTTTCGCTTCTGTCGCGAGCAGTGGCGCCAGCAGATGGCGCCGGGCGTACAGACGCCGCTGGCGCACAGCGAGTATCAGTAGCCCCGCGCGGTAACGCCGGCTACGCCGGCAGTTGTCCCCGCTCGCCCAGGTCCCAGAAGACGCCGGCCATGCCGACCAGTCCCTGGGTGACGATATGTTCCGGCAGGTGCTCGTTCGGCGCATGCTGCTGGCAGGCGGGGTAGGAGTGCGGCATCCACACGGTCGGCAGACCCAGCACGTCGGCGAAGCAGTGGTTGGGAATCGTGCCGCCCAGATTGGGCAGCAGATGCACCGGCTCGCCCAGGCTTCGCTGCATCGATGCCTGCACAAAGCCGACCCAGGGGTGGTCAGGGTCGAGCCGGGTAGCGGCATAGCCGCCTTCTGACGCCAGCGTGATCGCCTCGAACCCGTGGGCATCCAGATGGGCGCGCAGCCCTGCTTCCAGCGCCTGCCAGGGCGTGCCCTCCACGAAGCGCAGCTGACACACGGCCTCCGCCCGGGTCGGGATGGCGGCCATCGGCTGCTCGGTGGCACCGCTCGACAGCCCCAGTATCTCGAAGGTGTTGGTACCGTAGAGCTTCTCGCCGGGGGTCATGTCCGGCTCGCCCCAGTCGGCATTGATGGTGGGATCGCCGTCGCCCCCGCCCACCGGCAGATCGCGGATCAGCGCACGGACCGCATCCGGCATGTCGGGCGCGCGCAGACAGTCCGCCCGGATGACGCCCCGCTCGGAGACCAGCGTGCTCAGCGCGTGGGCCATGACCCATGCCGGATTGGTAATCACGCCGCCCCAGTTGCCGGAGTGACGCGCGCCGTTGCCGGTCTCCAGCGTCAGCCGGAAGCGATACATGCCGCGGGAGCCGAGAAACAGGGTCGGCATGTCATGGCGAATCCGGGGGCCGTCCGAGGCCAGAAAGAGATCCGCCGAAAGCACCTCGTGATGCTCGCGGCAGACCGCCTCGAGCCCCGGCGAGCCGATCTCCTCGCCCATCTCGAACAGAATCTTGAGATTGAAGCCCAGCCGCCCCGCTCGCGCCCGGATGACTGCCTCCAGCGCCGCCAGGTTGATGCCGTGCTGACCCTTGTTGTCGGCCGCGCCGCGCCCGTAGAGCCGACCGTTCCGGCTCGTCAGCTGCCAGGGCGTGAGGCCGTCCTGCCACTGATCGTCCTGCCCCGGCGTCACATCGCCGTGGCCGTAGAGCAAAAGCGTGGGCAGCGCCGGCGACTCCAGCCGATGGCCCATCAGCAGCGGCGGCCCGCCCGGCTGCGGGTTGTCGAGCGCGTGACAGGTAAACCCCAGCCGCGTCAGCGGCGGCGCGATCTCGTCCTCCAGGTAGCGCTCCAGCGTCTCGCGCGCCGCCGGGTCCTGACTGACGGTGCGACAGGCGATCCGGCGTGCGAGGTCCTCGGTGAAGGCTCCCGAGTGCCACGTTTCAAGGGCCAGGGCGAGGGCGTGCTCGCGGGTCTGCGACGACAGGGACATGGGGCCTCCAGACAGCGTCATGAAAAACAACAGGGGCGGTTGCCCGACCTCATCAGGCCGGGCTGACGTGCCGCCCGGTACGATCCGGCCACGCCAGTGCCACCAGCCCCAGCAGCAGCCCTGCCGCCGGCACGGCGAGCAACCACCAGAGCCCCAGGGCCCAGTGCACCAGCGCGCTGAAAGCGCACCACAGCAGGGGGATGACCAGCAGCCCCCAGCGCCAGCGGCGTGGCCAGGCCATGGCGAGCACCGCCGTGGCCACGGCGGTCATGTCCGGCGTGACGCCGGGCAATGCCACCGAACGCCATGTATCGGTCTCGTAAACCGTCACCCATGACAGCGCCAGCAGCAGCGCGCTTCCGCCCGCCAGCGCGATCGGCCCGGCCCGGGCCGGTGGCGATCGCAGGGCCGCCAGTAGCAGCACCGCCACCTGCAGGCCAAGGACCCAGGCGAAGGGCCCCACCGGCCAGTTGATGGGGGCGTAAAACCGCAGCATGAACAGCACCGCCGTCAGGGCCCAGCCGGCCGCCATCACGACCGGCACCAGCCGCCTGCCCGGGGCAGTGGGCTGATACAGCAGCACGGGCACGGCCAGCAGCACGGCCACCACCGCCCATAGCCCGGCGCCGAGCGCGTCATTGGTGCGCTCGAAAAGGCGCAGATAGACCTCGGGCGTGAACATCAAAAAATCACTGAGCGCGTAGTCCATCCGTTATAGCTCCTCAAAGACAGCGGCCATGCGCTGGCGCTGCGCCGCATCGGGCAATCGGCCGTAGAGCGCGCCCATGTTCTCGCGCATGTGCGCCAGCTGCGTGGTGGCCGGAATGGCGCAGGTCATGGCCGGATGCGAGACGATGAACTTGAGAAAGAATCCGGCCCAGCTGTCCATTCCCAGCGCATCGGCCAGCGCCGGCAGCGGCTGCGACCCGATGCGGTCGAACAGCCGCCCGCCCTGAAAGGGCCGGTTGGCAATCACCGCAATCCCCCGCTCGCGCGCCAGTGGCAGCAGCCGCTTCTCGGCCTCGCGATCGGCCATGTTGTAGGTCAGCTGCACGAAATCCAGCGGCTCGCGCGTCATGATCCGCTCGAGTGCCTCGTGGCGCCGGCCGTGGGAGGTGGTCACCCCGATATAGCGCAGCCGGCCCTCGTCCTTCATCGCCTGAAGCGTGGCCAGATGCCCCTCCCAGCCCAGCAGGTTGTGCACCTGCATCAGATCAAACCGCGCCACCCCCCAGAGCGCCTCCGAGCGGGCCACGGCCTCGCGCGTCTCGTCCTCGTCACGCGTCCACACCTTGGTGGCGGCGAACAGCGCGTCCCGGCGACCCAGCCGCTCGATCAGCGTCCCCACAACATCCTCCGCAGAGCCGTACATGGGGGACGAATCCACCAGCCGGCCGCCGCGCTGGAAAAAGAGCTCGAGAATCCGCTCGCGCTGATCCAGCAGCGCCGGGTCGGTGCCAACGTTGAAGGTGCGCCAGGTGCCCATGCCGATCACCGGCAGCGTCTCGCCGGTCGAGGGAATCGGCCGGGTAATCGGCGCCTCGTCAGGCCCGGCGAAGGCCTGCGGCCAGCGGGCGGCCAGCCCCGTGGCGGTCAGACCGGCAAGAAAACGGCGTCGCGGCATCGGTAATCGCATGAAGCACTCCCGGAAAGGGTGACAGCCTCCTTTATAGGCCATCGAGGCCGGTCGGGGCGAACCGCACCGTCGAGCGCCTCAGTCCCGACCAGGGCGCCCCACCTTTTTACTCTTGTTGATCAAAAGGGCGGGCAATGCCAGGCTCTAAAATGCTCATTGTGAGCCCAACCCTTCAGGAGCCTGCTCATGACCGTGACGCCTGCCCGACCGGATGCCCCGGCAACCCCGGATATCGAAGCGTTGCTGCCCCCCTGGAATGCCGACGTGGCCCGCCATACCGACGCGCTTTATGCCCTTGTCGAGGACCACGTCAGCGCCCGCGACTGGCCGGCGATTGCCCGTCGGGTCCATGCCATCCGCCGGCTGCAGCGCGAGCAGAACGCCGTGATTCTGGCCCACAACTACATGCCACCGGAGATTTACGCGCTGGTCGGCGACATCCGCGGCGACTCGCTGGCGCTGGCCCGTGAAGCGGCCAGAAGCGAGGCAGACACCATCGTGCAGGCCGGCGTGCACTTCATGGCCGAAACCTCGAAGATTCTCTGTCCCGACAAGCGCGTGCTGATCCCCGATACGCAGGCCGGCTGCTCGCTGGCCGCCTCGATCAGCGGCGCGCAGGTGCGCGAACTGAGATCGCGCTATCCGGGTGTGCCGGTGGTGACCTACGTCAACACCAGCGCCGGGGTGAAGGCGGAAAGCGATATCTGCTGCACCTCCTCCAACGCCCTCAACGTGGTGGAAGCGATTGCCGCCGAGTGGGGCGTGGATCGGGTCATCATGCTGCCCGATGAGCATCTGGCGCGAAACGTGGCGGCGCGTACCGATCTGTCGATCCTGGTCTGGCAGGGCAGCTGCGAGGTGCACGAGCAGTTCACTCCGGCGCAGGTCGGCGCCGTCCGCCGCCGCCATCCCGGCGTGCGGGTGCTGGCCCACCCCGAATGCCCCACCGACGTGCTGGCCGCTGCCGACTTTGCCGGCTCCACCGCCGCGCTGGAGCGCTGGGTCGCTGAGCAGCAGCCCGAGCAGGTGCTGCTGCTCACCGAGTGTTCAATGAGCGATAACCTGATCGCGCGCCACCCGCAGATCGAGTTCGTACGCAGCTGCAACCTCTGCCCCCACATGCAGCGCATCACGCTGGACGCCGTTCTGACCGCACTCGCCTTCGGCCGGCATGAGG
Source organism: Kushneria sp. AK178 (assembly GCF_053903105.1). Taxonomy (NCBI): domain Bacteria; kingdom Pseudomonadati; phylum Pseudomonadota; class Gammaproteobacteria; order Oceanospirillales; family Halomonadaceae; genus Kushneria; species Kushneria sp. AK178. The sequence goes on from NZ_CP096381.1 coordinate 3,416,212, forward strand.
TACACGTCGAGGCGCGCGTGGCCAACCGCGCCCGGCGCGCCATCGAGGCGATGCTGGCCCTTCCGGAGCCCGTGACGCCGGCCGATTTCACCCGGCCGGCCCGCGCAACGCCGATCGAGGTGGTGTCATGAACGCCTCCGACCATGACGTTGCCCCGCTGCCCGCCGTAATGCTCGACCCCATCGTCACCGCCGCACTGGCCGAGGACCTGGGGCGCGGCGGCGATATCACCTCCGAGGCGCTGATCGACGCCGATCACATCAGCCGCCTGCAGCTGCGCCCCCGTCGCCCCGGCGTACTGGCCGGCATGGACGTGTTGGCCCGCGTGCTCCATCACGTTGATCCTTATATTCGTCTTGAAGTGCATCGCCATGACGGCGAGCGCCTCGAGGCGCTGGCGCCCATCGCCACCCTTGAAGGGTCGACCCGCTCGCTTTTGAGCGCCGAGCGCACCGCACTCAACTTCCTGACCCGCCTGTCCGGTATCGCCACCCTGACGCGCAGTCTGGTCGACCGGCTCGACGGCAGTCCCGCGCGGCTGACCTGCACCCGCAAGACCACCCCCGGCCTGCGGGCGCCGGAAAAGCGCGCCGTGCGCCTGGGCGGCGGGGTCAATCATCGCCTGGGCCTCGATGACGCCATGCTGATCAAGGACAACCATATCGCCGCGGTCGGCAGCATTCGTGAGGCGCTGGCGCGGGCCCGGTCACGGCTGGGGCATCTGCGCATGATCGAGCTGGAAGTCGACACCCTCGAGCAGCTGGAAGAAGCGCTGGAGACGCCACCCCACGCGATCCTGCTCGACAACATGAGCCTTGATGACCTGCGCCGGGCCGTGACCCTGACCGCCGGGCGCTGCCTGCTGACCGCCTCCGGCGGCATCGAGGCCGACCATCTGCGGGCCATCGCCGACACCGGCGTGGACCTGATCGCGCTGGGCGCACTGACCCACTCCGCGCCGCAACTGGATATCGGGCTGGACAGCTTCGACGCCTGAGATCTGTCATGTCCGAAACTGTCCGCTTTTTGCCGTTTTTACCGTCGTTCCTCGGGTGTCGCGCTCATAAGCTGGATATGTTGTTCATCATTCAAGGAGATCGACATGTCCACGACAGCCCTGCTTCTTATCGATGTACAGGCCTCGTTTCCGGCCCGTAATGATTGGGATGACACACTGGCCGACGCCTGGCGTCCCTTTCAGCGGCGCCTGCTCGATCTGGCGCATGCCACCGACATCCCCGTTGTGCGCATCTTCCATGAGGCACCTGCCAGCAAAGGCGCCTTTGATCCCACTAATGGTCTGATACGTCCACTGGATGGTTTCGAGGATGAGGTTGCCGTGACCTTCCAAAAGACGGCACACAACGCCTTCAGCGATACCGGGCTGGAGCGCTGGTTGCGCCTTCGCCATATCGATCGCCTGGTAATCAGCGGCATCCGAACCGAACAGTGCTGCGAAACCACCGCACGAATCGGCTCGGATCTGGGCTTTGACATCGATTTTGTCAGCGAAGCGACTCTTACATTCCCGATGCAACGTGCCGGGCGTACCTGGCATGCCGACGAGATACGTGCTCGTACCGAACTGGTGCTGGCAGATCGCTTTGCACGTATCGTCACTGTCGATACCCTGGCAGCAGAATGGCGAAAACGGAGTGTGGCTTGAACGATCAATCCGGAAGTCCATCATTGGACATTGGCATACTGATGCTGCCCGGCCAGGTGCCACTGGATCTGGCCGGGCCGTTGCAGGTGCTGATCAGTGCCGCGCAGTTTGACGCACCGCTGAATCTGCATTTTTTCGGGCCACAGTCCTCACTGCCCTGGCTGGGGCCGCTACAGCTCTCCGGTATTGCCCCCCTGCCGAGCCAGCCACTGTCACTCGATTTACTGGTCATACCAGGCCAGTATCGGGCTCAGGCCACCAGTGACACCCGGCATCAGGCCGTCCAGTGGTTGCGTCAACAAGCACCCTGCTGCCGTCTGGTAATGGCGATCTGCTCTGGAGCACTGCTGCTGGCTGAGGCGGGAGTACTGGACGGCCGGCGCTGTACAACCCACCACGGACTGCTGGATGAACTCCGCCGGACCGCCCCGAAAGCTCGCGTTCGGGGCGACTGTATCTTCATCGAGGATGATCAAGTTCTAACCAGTGCCGGTATTTCTACCGGCATCGACACCATGCTGCACTGGCTGGCACAACAGCTGGGTCAGCATCTGGCTCAGCAGGTCGCACGGGAACTGGTACTTTACTGGCGCCGCAGCGGGCAGGAACCTCAGCTGAGTATCTGGCTGGAGGGGCGCAATCACGTTGATCACCGCATTCATCGACTGCAGGATGCACTGGCCGCGGATCTGGCCCGTTCCTGGACACTGACGGAGATGGCCGAACAGGCATCGATGAGTGAGCGCCAGCTAAGACGCTGTTTCAATGCCCGAACCGGCCTGACGGTCACGACTTACCTGACGCGCCTGCGTTTGCAACTGGCACGTCAGTTGATGTGCGATACGAACTGGGGAATGTCACGCATTGCGGAAGCCTGCGGGCTCGGCAATGAACGTCAGCTAAGACGACACTGGCAACGTTTCGAAAGCGGCTCTCCCTCGCAATGGCGACGTTTACAAAAGTACCCCGGGAATCATTGCACCTTTGCTTCATGAGTTTCTGCAAGCTTCATCATCTACTCCGCGCCGCAACTGGATATCGGGCTGGATAACACTGATTGAGAGATCACAAAAAGGCACAGAGGCACTTGCGTCGTGGCTGCTAGAATGGCGCATGACTTTTGTCGTCACGCTTCTCAAAGGATGAAGAGATGAGCATCGATCCCCATGCAGGGCAGCAGCCCGACGAGCAACGCCTCGCCCATCTGCCGCGTCTGGTGTCACGCTACTACAGCGAGCGCCCCGACGTGTCGGATCCCGCCCAGCAGGTGGCCTTCGGGACATCCGGCCATCGCGGCTCATCGCTGAAAACCAGCTTCAACGAGTGGCATATCCTGGCCACCACCCAGGCGATCTGTGACTACCGCCATGAGCAGGGCATCACCGGACCGCTGTTTATCGGCATGGACACCCATGCGCTGTCCGAGCCGGCCTTTGTTTCGGCACTGGAAGTGCTGGCCGCCAACGGCGTCGAAACCCGCATCGATGCCGGCTGCGAGGCCACCCACGGCGAGCCGGGCTATACGCCGACGCCGGCGCTGTCGAATGCGATTCTCAACCACAACCGCGATCGCACCAGCGAGCTGGCCGACGGCATCGTGATCACGCCGTCGCACAACCCGCCTACCGATGGCGGCTTCAAGTACAATCCCACCAACGGCGGTCCGGCCGATACCGGCATCACCAAATGGATTCAGGAGCGCGCCAACGAGCTGCTGACCAATGATCTCGACGGCGTGAAACGCCTCAGCCATGCCGAAGCGCTCGCTGCACCGACCACCCAGCGCTTTGATTTCATCGACAGCTATGTCGAAGGGCTGGAAAAGGTCATCGACATGGCCGCAATCCGCGATTCAGGGCTCAAATTCGGCGTTGACCCGCTGGGCGGCGCCGGGGTGCACTACTGGACGCGCATCGCCGAGCGCTATCAGCTGCCGCTGGAAGTGATCTCGACCACCGTGGACCCGACCTTTCGCTTCATGCGGCTGGACTGGGACGGCAAGATCCGCATGGACTGCTCTTCGCCGCACGCCATGGCCGGGCTGATCGAGAACAAGGACCGCTTTGACGTCTCCTTTGCCTGCGACACCGACCATGACCGTCACGGCATCGTTGCCCGCTCGACGGGGCTTTTGAACCCCAACCACTATCTGGCGGTGGCGATCGAGTATCTCTTCACTCATCGCCCGCAATGGCGCGACAGCGCCGCCATCGGCAAGACGCTGGTGTCCTCCTCCATGATCGACCGCGTTGCCGAGGGCATCGGTCGCTCGGTGGTCGAGGTGCCGGTAGGCTTCAAGTGGTTCGTGGATGGTCTGATGGACGGCAGCCTCGGCTTTGGCGGCGAAGAGTCCGCCGGTGCCTCGTTTTTGACCTTTGACGGAAAGCCCTGGTCGACCGACAAGGACGGCATCATCCTCGGCCTGCTGGCTGCGGAAATGACCGCCGTCACCGGCAAGGACCCGGGCGAACTGTATCAGGCGCTGACCGAGCGCTTCGGCGCGCCGGTCTATGCCCGCGTGGACGCCCCGGCCGACCGCGATCAAAAGGCGCGCCTGGGCAAGCTCTCTCCGGAGCAGGTCACGGCCTCCGAGCTGGCCGGCCATGCGATCACCCGCAAGCTCACCGAAGCGCCCGGCAACGGTGCGGCCATCGGCGGGCTCAAGGTGGAAACCGGGGCCGGCTGGTTCGCCGCGCGCCCCTCGGGCACCGAGGACGTCTACAAGATCTACGCCGAAAGCTTTGAAGGTGAAGACCACCTCAAGCGCATTCAGGAAGAAGCCAAGGCGCTGGTGGATGGCGTGCTCAAGGGCTGATGCCCCGGGGCGAGGCAATACAAAGGGCCGGCAATTGCCGGCCCTTTTGCGTTTTTTGATGACCTACTGACCGGAGTTGTCCGGGCGTTCCATCTCGAAGCGCACGTCATCATTGATGGTGTAGTAGGTGGCGGGCCCGCCGGCGCGCAGGATCGGCTCGGCGGCGGCGGTCTGATAGATGCCGTCCGCCAGCAGGTTTTGATCGATGTGCACACCGACCACCTCGCCCAGCACCAGCCAGTTATCGAGTGTTTCGCCAGCGGCGGATTCAAGCTGGATCAGCTGGGTCAGCCGGCACTCGAACGTCACCGGCGCTTCCAGCACCCGGGGCACCGTCACCACGCTGGACGCGGCCGGCGTCAGCCCGGCGAGGGCAAACTCGTCCACCTCGCTGCCCACGCTGGCGCTCGAGGCGTTCATCTTCTCCGCCAGCGAGCGCGTGGCCAGATGCCAGCAGAACTCGCCGGTGGCCTCGATATTGGCCACGCTGTCCTTCCAGCCGGCGCTGGCAAAGCCGATGATCGGCGGCGCAGCGCAAAACGCATTGAAGAAGCTGTAGGGTGCCAGGTTGAGCCGGCCCTCGCCGTTTTGCGAGGAGACCCAGCCGATGGGTCGCGGCGCGATGATCGACTTGAAGGGATCGTGCGGCAGGCCGTGGCCCCGGCGCGGCTCGTAGAAGTGGAAATCGCTCATGGAAGATCCTGTCAGCGGGCGCGCTCGGCGAGCGCGCAGAAAAATCGACATACTCGGTGTAGCCGTCGGGGAAGAGCGCGTCGAGCGTTAGCGGATCATCGGCGTCGGTAATGCCCGAAAGAGCCTCCCGGGAAAGGCGCCGTCGCCGCGTGAAAAAGCGGCGGTATCGATGCCGGAGCGTCGCGCCTCCCCGCCGCCGCTGTCGACAGAAAGCCCCGGCTTTCGCGCTCAAACGCCTCCCCCGGCCGCTCGATCAGCTGCAGAAAGCCCCGGTTACTGCCGCCGTGCTGCCATTCGACCTGCGCCCGGATCGGGGTCACGGTATCGCCCATGCCCACCAGGGTGGGCATATCGGCAGGCTCGACGCGCCCGGGCAAGCGCCCGGCCGCCTCGAGATAGCGCTGATCGCGGGTCATGGGCGTGGCCTGCGCGTGGTTTCAAGGGGTGGATTCGGGTTCCGTATCGTCCGGCCCCGACCTTGCCGGTGCGAGATACCGACCGGGCGCGGGTTTGTCCCCCGGGCGCGGCGCGACTAACCTTTTGAAAGCGCCGCTTTCAGGCGGCGAGTGAAGGATGGCGCTCTCAGCAACGGACGGCCGCAGGAGGCAACGATGTCAAGCCCGGAGCACAAGCAGAAAATCTGGAATCTGATCAAGGAAATCGGCGTCGGCATGCTGGTCACCCAGGATGACGGCATGCCGCGCGCGCGCCCCATGCACCTGGTGCAGGACGCCTACGACGGTACCCTCTGGTTCTACACCAAAAAAAGCGCCGAGAAGGCCTTTGAAGCCCAGTCGGATCGTGACGTCTGCATCACCTTCTCCGACCAGGAGGAGGGCGTCTACGTCTCCATGTCCGGCAAGGCGCGCCTTCGCCAGGACAGCGAGATCATCGACCAGTACTGGAACTCCCTGATCGCCGCCTGGTTTGACGGCGGCCGGGAAGATCCCGATATCGCCGTCATGGAGATCGACATCCGGTTCGGCGAGCACTGGAAAGCAAAGGAGAGCAAGGCGTACCAGCTCTACGAGATCGCCAGATCAAACGTCAACGAGGATCACACCCCGAACGTGGGCGAAAACGAGAAGTTCGGCCACTGAAACGGGCCGCAGCGTTTTGATACCTCACCGGTCCGGGCGTTTGCCCGGGCCGGTTTTTTGTGCCGGTGGCAGTGCATCGGGTAGCGGCGCTGACGGGGCATCGTCACTTGCAGCTCCGGACCCGGCAGCCGACAATCCTGCCCACACGACTTCTCTCAGGCTTTCCCATGCTCGATCAGGACACCATCAGCGCACTGGCCACCCCGCCCGGCCGCGGCGGCGTCGGCATCATCCGCCTTTCCGGCGCTCGCACCGCCGACATCGCTCGTGCCATGCTCGGCTTTGAGCCCACCCCCCGACAGGCCCACTACGGCCCCTTTCTGGGCAGTGACGGGCAGGTGCTCGACGAGGGCATCGCCCTGTGGTTCCCGGGGCCGAATTCCTTTACCGGCGAGGATGTGCTGGAGCTGCAGGGCCACGGCGGCCCGGTCATCATGGACTGGCTGCTGGAGCGTACCGTGGCGCTGGGCGCGCGGCTGGCGCGGCCCGGCGAGTTCTCCGAGCGCGCCTTTTTGAACGACAAGCTCGATCTGGCCCAGGCCGAGGCGATCGCCGACCTGATCGAGGCCAGCTCCCGCGCCGCGGCCGAAAACGCCCTGCACTCGCTGCAGGGCGAGTTTTCGAGTCGGGTGCAGGCGCTGGTGCAGCGCCTTATCGAGCTGCGTATCTTCGTCGAGGCCGCCATCGACTTCCCCGAGGAGGAGATCGACTTTCTCGGCGATGGCCGCGTCGCCGAGATGCTCGCAGGCGTGCGCGCAAGTCTTGCCGACGTCCGTGCCAGCGCCGCTCAGGGCGCTCTGATGCGTGAAGGAATGAGCGTGGTGATTGCCGGTCGTCCCAACGCCGGCAAGTCGAGCCTTCTCAATGCCCTGACCGAGCAGGAGACCGCGATCGTCACCGACATCGCCGGCACCACCCGCGACGTGCTGCGCGAGCATATCCATCTCGACGGCATGCCGCTGCACGTCATCGACACCGCCGGGCTGCGCGATACGCCGGATGCGGTGGAAAAAATCGGCGTGCAGCGTGCCTGGGCAGAGATCGAAAAGGCCGACCGGGTGCTGTTGATGGTCGACAGCCGCGACAGCGACACGCTCGACCCGATGGCGATCTGGCCCGAATTCGTCGAGCGACTGCCCGACCCGTCACGGCTCACCCTGGTGCGCAACAAGATCGACGAAAGCGGCGAGACCGGTGACCCCGATCTTGATACCACACCGCCGGTGATTCGCCTGTCCGCCACCACCGGTACCGGCGTGGCGCATCTCAAGGCGCACCTGAAGGCGGTGATGGGCTATCAGTCCACCAGCGAGGGGCGCTTTTCCGCGCGTCGGCGCCATCTCGATGCCCTGGATCGCGCCGGGCAGGCGCTGACCCACGGCGTCGAGCAGCTCTCCGGCGCCGGGGCCGGTGAACTGCTCGCCGAGGACCTGCGCAGCGCCCAGGATGCACTGGGCGAAATCACCGGCGAGTTCACCGCCGATGAGCTGCTGGGCGAGATTTTCGGCAGCTTCTGTATCGGCAAGTGAGCACCCTGCCGATACGGCCGTCCGATCAGGCGCTCCGGAGACCGCTTGACCGGCATAACCGCCCTATACTTCGGGCATGTCGCCCGCCTGCATTAAAAGAGAGTTGCCATGCCACTTGATCGCGTGCTCGATGCCCGGGAAGCCTTTCTTGACTATGTCCTGATTGATGTCTTCACCGATACGCCCTTTCAGGGCAATCCGCTGGCCGTGTTTCCGGACGCCGGCGCCCTGAGCACCAGCGCCATGCAGCGCATTGCCCGCGAACTCAATCTGTCGGAGACGGTTTTTATCGCCGCCACGCCCATGCCGGGCATTTTTGAGCTGCGCATCTTTACACCGCATCAGGAGCTGGCCTTTGCCGGCCATCCCACCATCGGCGCGGCCTGGCTTCTGCGCGAGATCGGCTGGCATGACGATCAGCTGCCCCTGAAGTTTCACGAGCCGGCCGGCGAGGTGCCGATCCGGTTCGACGGCGAACAGGCCTGGCTCAGTACGCCCAACCCCCTGAGCATCGAGCCGAGTGCGCTGTCATGCTCGAGTGCGGCGGCCCTGCTGGGGCTTTCGCCGGAGGCCGTGGTCGAGGAGCCGGTGGTCGGCTCCAGCTGCGGCGCGCCCTTTCATCTGATCCGGCTGTCCGGCCTCGAGGCGCTGGCCGATGTGCGGGCCGATCCGTCGCAGCTGCCGGCGGCGTTGAAGGACGCGCATGGCGCCAACGTTTATCCCTACGTTCAGGAAGCGGCGTACCACATCCGGGCGCGCAAGCTGCGTATCAGCGATCAGGTGGTGGAAGACCCGGCCACCGGCAGCGCCGCCGCGCCGCTGGCCGGCTACCTGGCAGGACAGTCGCGGGAGAGCGGCCTGCTGGAATACACCATTTTGCAGGGCATCGAGATGAGTCGCCCCGGCCGTATCGGCGTGCTGGTGGACAACACCGACCGGGGCGTGAGGGCCATTCACGTGGGCGGCACGGCCGTGGTCATCGGCGAAGGGCGGCTGCGAACCTAAACGCCGCTTACCCCGTTTTCAGCGCAGACAGGAGACCCCATGGCCGCAGAACATCATCACGGCGAATACAAGGTACCCGGCGGCAAGCTGCTGGTGGCCGACATCACCACCGACAGTGACCGGCTCGCCTCGGTGCGGCTGTCGGGCGATTTCTTTCTCGAGCCCGACGACGCCCTTGAGGCCATCAACGCCGCACTGGTGGGCGCCAGTGTCACCGCCGGCGCCGGAGAGCTGACCGAGCGGGTGCAGCAGGCACTGCCGGAAGGGGTCGTCATGGTCGGCCTCTCCGCACCGGCCGTGGCCACCGTCATCCGCCGGGCGCTGGCCCGGGCCTCCGACTGGGGCGAGCACACCTTCCATTTGATCCACCGTGGTCCGGAAGCGCCGGCGCTGCACATGGCCCTCGATGAGGTACTGACCCGTGAGGTGGCCGAAGGTCGGCGCGGGCCGACGCTGCGGGTCTGGGAGTGGGACCGGTCGGCCGTCATCATCGGCAGCTTCCAGTCGCTGGCCAACGAGGTCGATACGGCGGCCGCCGATGAGCTCGACATCGAGGTCATGCGGCGCATCAGCGGCGGCGGGGCGATGTTCGTCGAGCCCGGCAACACCATTACCTGGTCGCTGATCGTGCCGGAGAGCCTGGTCGAGGGGCTGTCGTTCGTGGAGAGCTACGCCTTTCTCGATGACTGGGTGCTCCAGGCGCTGGCCGACATGGGGATTCGCGCCTGGTATGTGCCGATCAACGACATCACCTCGGAAGGCGGCAAGCTGGCCGGCGCCGCACAGAAGCGCCTGAACGGGGCGGTGCTGCACCATGTCACCATGGCCTACGACATCGACGCCGAACGCCTGACCCGGGTGCTGCGCATCGGCCGCGAAAAGCTCTCCGACAAGGGCACCGCCAGCGCCGGCAAGCGGGTCGACCCGCTGCGACGCCAGACCGGCCTGTCGCGCGAGGCCATCATCGAGCGCATGACGGCCTCCTTCGGCGCGCGCTTGACGCTGGTGCCCGACGAGCTTCGACCCGATGAGCTGAGCGCGGCGCAGGCACTGGCCGACTCGAAGTTTCACGATAAGGCGTGGCTGCACCGGGTGCCGTAGCGCGCGGCCCGACCGAAGACACGGGGTCAGTCAAAGACGATGTCGGCGATCGGCTCGGCCTTGTGCTCGGGTTCGACGTGGATGGTGACGCGCACATCGCCCAGCGCCTGACGCAGGCCGACTTCGATGCGATCACAGATTTCGTGGGCGTGAAACACCGTGGTGTCGCCCGGCACCACGAGATGGAAGTCAACAAAGGTGGCGCGCCCGGCGTGGCGAGTGCGCACATCGTGGGCCTCGACGGCCCCCTCGCCGGTCGAGGCGATCACGCCGTGAATGCGCGCCAGCGTCTCCGGCGAGACCGCCTCGTCCATCAGCCCGCTCAGGGATTCACGAATGACCTTGGCGCCGGACCACAGGATGTTGATGGCCACGATAATCGCCACCAGCGGGTCCAGCAGCCACCAACCCGTCGTCATGGCCAGCACCACGCCCACGATGACACCGGCCGAGGTGATCACGTCGGTGAACAGATGACGGCCGTCGGCGACCAGCGCCGGTGAGCGCTCGCGGCGGCCGAAATGAATCAGCGCCCGGGACCAGACGGCGTTGATGACGGTGGCGGCCAGACTGATGACGATCCCCAGGGTCGGCAGCGCCAGCGGCTGCGGGTCCATGAGCCCGGTCACGGCCTCGCGCAGGATCAAAAGCGCGGCGATGATGATCATCACCCCTTCCAGCACGGCGCTGAAAAACTCCGCCTTGTGATGGCCGTAGGGGTGGTTGTCATCGGCGGGCATGGCAGCGACCCGAATGGCGATCAGCGCCGCCACCGCCGTGACCACGTTGACCAGACTCTCGAGGGCATCGGAGAGCAGCGCCACGGAACCGGTCAGCGCATAGGCCAGCGTCTTGAGCCCGAGGACAGCAAAGCCCACCAGCAGGCTGCCCCAGGCAAGTTTCATGGTGGTCGACAAAACCCTGTCCTCACGGTATTGAGCGCCCTAGCGTAATCGTCGTCGACGGGGCGAACAACGTGAATTCCGCGGCGCGGGGTACGGATAAACCGCCTGACCGGGTGTCCCTTTGTTACACTGGCCGTGCTGTCTCCCGTCCCGTTCACTGACTGATCCGATCCGACACCCATGGCACTGCGCCGACTGCTGCTCGATTTCCTGGCGACCCACCGCCGCGCCTATCTGCTGGCCATCACGGCCCTGCTGGCGGTGGGCCTTCTCAACATGGCGCTGCCCTGGTGGGCCGGTCGCATCATCGATGCCCTCAACGAGGGGCGTATCGACATGCCCGGACTGTGGCGCAGCGCCGCGCTGCTGGTGGCGGTAGCACTGGCCATGTATGGGCTGCGCTATCTATGGCGCATGCTGCTCTTTGGCGCCTCCTATCGGCTGGGCGTGGCGCTGCGCGATCGGTTCTATGAAAAACTGACCCGGCTGGACCCGGGGTTTTTCCAGCAGCGCCGCAGCGGCGATCTGCTGGCACGCTCGACCCAGGACATCGACGCCGTGGAAGTGGCCGCCGGCGAAGGCGTGCTCTCCAGCGTCGACGGCGCGCTGACGCTGGTGCTGGTGCTGGCCATGATGGTCATCGTGATCGATGCGCCGCTGGCGCTGATCGCGCTGATTCCCTTTCCCTTCATGGCCTGGGGCTTTTACCGCATCGCCAGCCGGGTGCAGGGCTATTTCGGCCAGTCGCTGACGCGCTTTTCCGATCTCAACGACCGCACCCAGGAGGCGATCGCCGGGCTGCGCCTGCTGCGCCAGCACTCGCTGATCGAGGCCGAGATCGAAGACTTCGATCGACGCGCCGAGGCCCATGCCCGCGCCCACTATCAGGTGCAGCGCATGGAAGCGCGCTACGACCCGGTGGTGTTTCTGGCGCTGGGCACTGCGACGCTGGCCACCATCGCCGCCGGCAGCTGGCGCTATCTGGGCGGGGCCATCACGCTGGGCGAGCTGACCAGTTTCACGCTGTATCTGGTGCAGCTGATCTGGCCGATGTTTGCCCTCGGCTGGTGTCTCAACATCCTGCAGCGCGGCGAGGCGGCCGCCCGGCGGCTGACCGAGTTCTTCCATGAGCGCGAAACCATCGTTGACGCGGGCGAGCTGACCACGGTGCCCTCGCCGGCCATCGACGTGGCGATCGAGTCCTTTACCTACCCACTGTCGCACACGCCGGCGCTGGCCGATCTTCACCTGGCGATCGCCCCGGGCGCGAGCGTGGGCATCGTGGGCGCCACCGGCAGCGGCAAGTCCACCCTGATCCGCCTGCTGCTGCGCCAGTATCCGCTGGAAAGCGGCAGCCTGCACCTGGGCGGACAGTCGCTGGGTGACTACCGGCTGGACGCGCTGCGCGCGATGTATGCCTACGTGCCCCAGGACCCCTATCTCTTTGCGGCCACGCTGGGCGAGAACGTGGCACTGGGTGTGCCCGAGGCCAGCGATGAGGCGATCCGTCAGGCCCTGACGGCGGCGGCCTTCGGGCCGGATCTGGACCGCCTGCCCGAGGGGCTCGACACCCGCATCGGCGAACGCGGCGTGACGCTCTCCGGCGGTCAGCGCCAGCGGGTGGCGCTGGCGCGTGCCCTGCTCTCGCCGGCGCCCATTCTGCTGCTCGATGACACGCTCTCGGCGGTGGATCAGACCACCGAGCAGCAGCTTCTGGAAACGCTGGCGGCCGAGCGCGAGCGCACCTGCCTGATCGTCAGTCACCGGCTGTCGGCGGTGCGCCACGCCGATCATATCGTGGTGCTGGATCAGGGCCGCGCCGTCGAGCAGGGCCGACACGACGCGCTGCTGGCACAAGGCGGTCACTACGCGCGCCTGTGGCAGGAGCAGCAGATTCGCGGGGCGGAGACAGCGTCATGATCAATCGTCGCCTGCTCGCGCTGATGCTGCGCCCGCTGCTCAAGGATCGTCGCCGCCTGCTGCTGGCGCTTTCGCTGCTGCTGACCGCCACCGCCATGGACGTGCTCGGTCCCTGGCTGACCAAGCACTACATCGATGCCTATCTGGTACCGCGCGATCTGCGCGTCGAGCCGCTGACCCTCTTGCTGCTGCTCTATGTCGGCAGCCAGATCCTCGCCGCGCTGGGACGCTATCTGCAGACGCTCTATTTTGCCCGCATTGCGCTGGACGCCGTGCATGCCCTGCGCCTGCGGGTCTTTCGCCACGTCATGCGCCTGCCCCAGCACGTCCATGACGCCACGCCCACCGGCGAGATGGTGGCGCGGGTGACCAACGATACCGATGATCTGCGCGAGCTCTACGTCGAGTTTCTCGCCACGGTGCTGCAGAATGTGGTGCTGTTGATCGGCATTCTGATTGCCATGGCGCTGATGGATCTCAAGCTGATGCTGATCGCCGCTACCCTGATCCCGGTGGCGGCGGTGATCATCGGGGGCTATCAGCGCGCCAGCGGCCCGGCCGCCATGGCGGTGCGCCGCCTGCGCGCCGGACAGAACGCACGCATCAACGAGGCGATCGGCGGCATGAGCGTTTTGCAGGCGTTCAATCAGGCCGGGCGCTTTCGCGCGCGCTATCACGAGCTTAACGTGGCGCAGTATCACGCCCGGCTGCATACCATCCGCATCTCGGCGCTTTTGTTGCGCTCGGCGCTGGATCTGGTGGGCGTGATCATCCTGGCGGCGCTGCTGCTCGGCTACGGCATCGACGCTCTGGCAGGCGGCGCCGAGATCGGTGTGCTCTATGCCTTTGTCACCTGGCTGGGGCGCGTCAGTGAGCCGCTGATCGAGATCACCCAGCGCTTTAACATCTTTCAGCAGGCGGGCGTGGCCGGCACGCGGCTGCTCTCCCTGATGGATCGCCCGCAGGCCGCCGCCGGGGAGGATCAGCAAGCGGTCAGCTCGGCCGACTACCGGATCCAATCGCTGGCGTTTCGCCATCACGGCGCCGAGGCCGATACGCTCGAGGCCATCGATCTCGATATTCCCGAGGGACATTTCATCGGCCTGGTCGGCCCCACCGGCAGCGGCAAGTCGACACTGCTGGATCTGCTCGGCGGTCTGCAGCCGGTGAGCGGCGGTCAGCTGCTGCTGGACGGGCGACCCATCGAGACGCTGGCGCCGTCGGTGATCAATGCGGTGATGGCCAGCGTCCCCCAGGAGCCCTTCATCCGCTCGACCACGCTGCGGGACAACCTGCTGATGGGCATCGAGGCCGATGACGCCGCCATCGCCCGCGCCATCGATGAGGCGCAGCTGCGCGAGCTGATCGCCCGCCTGCCCGACGGGCTCGACACGCCGCTGGGCGAGCGTGGCCTGACGCTGTCCACCGGCGAGCGCCAGCTGCTGGCACTGGCCCGGGCGCTGCTGCGCCGGCCGCGCATCCTGCTGCTCGATGAGGCCACCGCCAGCGTCGACAGCCTGACCGAATCGCGGCTCAATCGGGCACTGGCCGCACTCAAGGGGCGGGTCACGATGGTGGTGGTGGCCCACCGGCTCTCCACCATTGCCGGCGCCGATGAGGTCGTGGTGATGCAGGCCGGGCGCATCATCGAGCGCGGCGCGCCGGGGCAGCTGCTGGAGAATCCGGACGGGGCCTACTACCGGCTCTGGCATCAGCCGACCCCCGCAGCTGTCTGAGGTCAGACTTTCGGGATAGATGATGGCTTGCCGTGGCCGGGCGTCGATGCTATTTACGTACCATGCTGAATGTTTAACGGCATCCGGCTGATTCGGGCCACGGCCCGGGCGAGGCGTCATGACAACGACTGATGGCCGGCACAGCCGGTGATTTTCCCGGCATTAAGCCTTCATGACCGTTCGGCCCCGGCCGATACCGGCCACACTATTCTCCCGGGTGAGCTGTCCCGGACCGATTTCGGAGAGCACCATCACCACGCCATCCGTGCCTTCACCGCCCCTGCGGGTCTGCCATGAGTGCGATCTGATCAGTACCGTGCCGAAGCTTTCGTGCTCGGAGAGCGCCCGCTGCCCGCGCTGTCAGCACGAGCTGATGGCCCGCAAGCGCGCGCCCGCCCAGCAGGCGCTGGCGCTGGCCGTTGCCGCGGTGGTGGCGCTGATCACGTCACTGGCCTTTCCGTTTATCTCCTTTTCCGCCCGCGGGCTCGAGCGCGCCATCAGCCTGACCGATGCCATGGCGATCCTCTCGACCGGCAACTACACCGTGCTGGCCATCGTGCTGTGGATGGTGCTGCTGCTGCTGCCGATGCTCTATCTGGGCATGGTGATCGTGATCCACACCGCCTTTCTGCTGGGCCGTCGGCCGCCGCGCGGCAAACTGATGCTGCGCACCCTGCGTCATATCGAGCACTGGATGATGGCCGATGTGTTTCTGATCGGGGTGCTGGTCAGCCTGGTCAAGATCCTGTCGCTGGCCAGTATCGGCTTTGGCGTCTCGTTCTGGGCCTTCTGTCTGTTCGTGGTGCTGATGCTTCTGATCTCGCGCAGCGTGGATCGCGACTGGCTCTGGGAGCTCATGGCGCCGGAGCCGGCCCCGCCGGCGCGGGCACGGGCCGGGCACACCGCGCAGGCGCAGAAACTGGTGGGCTGTCCGGTCTGCAGTACGGTCAACGACTATCACCATTACCAGCCGTGCTACTGTCGTCGCTGCGGCGAGAAGCTGCACATGCGCCACCGCCACAGCGTGCAGAAGACCCTGGCGCTGCTGGTGGTCTCTGTCATTCTCTACATTCCGGCCATGATCCTGCCGATCATGACCGTGTCGAGTCTCAACGATACGACCACCCAGACAGTCATGGGCGGCGTTTTGCTGCTGCTCGATCATGGCGACTACCCCATTGCCGCCATTATCTTTCTGGCCAGCGTCGTCATTCCGGTGGCCAAGCTGATGGCGCTGTTCTGGCTGTGCGTCAAGGTGGCCCGGCCACAGCCCTGGCGGCCCGAGGTACGCATGACCCTTTACCGGGTGACCGAGTTCATCGGCCGCTGGTCGATGATCGATGTCTTCGTGGTTGCCCTGCTGGCGGCGCTGGTCCAGCTGGGCGTGCTGATGCACGTCTCGGCCGAGCCCGGCATCATCGCCTTTGGCGCCGTGGTGATATTGACCATGATTGCCGCCATGAGTTTTGATCCGCGCCTGATCTGGGACGCCGCCGATCATCCGGACATCGATGAAAGCGATCACTCCACATTCTCCCCTCAGCCGGTGGTTGCAGGGAAAGCACAGGACACGGGGCAATGAGCGAGACCGAGACCACCGCGCAACGCAAAAAGCATCGCCATATCTCGCCGGTCTGGCTGATCCCGCTGATCGCGCTTTTTATCGGCGGCTGGATGCTGTATCACACGATCTCCTCGCGCGGCCCGGAGATCACGCTGATCATGAACAACGCCGAAGGCATCGATGCCGGCAATACCATGATCAAGGCGCGCAACGTGGACGTGGGCGAGGTCACCTCGGTGTCGCTGTCGGAGGACACCTCGCACGCCGTGATCAAGGCGCGCATGAACCCGGACACCGATCGGCTGCTCAACGACGAGACGCAGTTCTGGGTGGTCAAGCCGCGTATCGGTCGCGAAGGCATCAGCGGCCTCAACACCGTTCTGTCGGGCGCCTACATCCAGCTGCAGCCGGGGCATTCGGACAACGCTCAGGACAGCTTCGAGATGCTCGAGCAGCCGCCGGTCGCACCGCCGGATGCCCGGGGCCTGCGCCTGCATCTGACCAGCGCCGCAGCCGGCTCGCTCAACGTGGGCGACCCGGTGCTGTTCCAGGGCTTCACCGTCGGCCGGGTCGAGAATCTCGAGTTCGATACCGAAGACCGGGTGGTGCACTATCAGCTCTTCATTCAGGAACCCTACGAGGACCTGGTCACCAGCAATACCCGCTTCTGGCTCTCCTCGGGGATCAATTTCGATCTGACCTCAGAGGGCTTCTCGCTCGGGCTGGGCTCGCTGGAGTCACTGGTCAGCGGCGGCGTCACCTTCGGCGTGCCGGAGGATATCCCGCCGGGCGAGCCGATCGGCCACGACAGCGAACTGGTCTTTACCATGTACAGCGATGAAGAAAACGCCCTGCAGGGCAGCTTCAGCCACTATCTGCGCTATGTGGTCATGATCGATGACACCGTGCGCGGGCTCTCCCGCGGCGCGCCGGTCGAATATCGCGGCGTGCGCATCGGCACCGTGGATACCGTGCCCTATCGCATCGATCTGCTGCAGGAAAACCAGGTCGAGGGCTTTCGCATTCCGGTGCTGATCCGCATCGAGCCACAGCGGATGCAGGCGAAGGTGGACGAGGAGTCGCTCAAGGACTGGCGCGCCCGCATCAACGCCATGTTCAACAACGGCCTGCGCGCCTCGCTCAAGACCGGCAACATCTTTACCGGCGCGCTCTTTGTCGATACCAACTTCGTGGACAATCCGCCCGAGCGCTCGATCAACGAGTACAACGGCGTGGCCGTGTTCCCCAGCGAGCCCGGCAGCTTTGCCCAGATCGAACAGAAGGTGACCGGTCTGCTCGACAAGCTCAACAACCTGCCGGTGGAGTCATCGCTGGATCGCCTGGATTCGACGCTGGCCAGCTCCGAGTCGCTGATCAAGGAGCTCAACGAGACCGCCAGCAGCATCAATGAAGTGCTCAACGACGAGAGCACCCGAGGCCTGCCCGGTGACGTTCAGCGCACGCTGCGCAGCATCGAGCAGACGCTGTCGAGCTACTCGAGCGAGGCACCGGCCTACGGCGAGCTGACCTCGACGCTGAGAAGCCTCGAGCAGCTGATGCGCTCGCTGCAGCCGGCGGCGCGTACCATCAGCGAGAAACCCAATTCGCTGATATTCAATCGCGGCGAGATTCAGGATCCGCAACCGAGGGCCCGTCAATGATGATGTCACTTCTTAACGCCTCGTATCGCAGTGCTGCCCTGGTCGTGGTGGCGATGCTGGCCGGCTGTGCCGGCCAGACCACCGAGTTTCACCGCTATACGCTGCCGCTGGCCGATCAGCGCGTCGCCGAGCCGGGGGTATCGCTGCCGGACAGCGCCCCGACGGTGGCGGTGTCGTCGGTGCGGCTGGCGGACTATCTCGACGGTCAGGGCGTGGTCTATCAGACCAGCGATATCGAGGTGAACGAGGCGCAGACCAACCTGTGGGCCGACAACTTGAGCGCCCAGCTCACCCGCAGCCTGCAGCGCACCCTGGGAGATCAGCTCGGTGATCACCGCGTGCTGGGCGAGACCGTGGCCGGCGATCGCGCCGATACCGGGGTGCGGGTCACACTGTCACGTTTTCAGGGCCGCTATGACGGCATGGCGGTGCTGGCCGGGCAGTATCAGCTGCGCGATGCCGGCGGCAACCTGCTGACCCAGCAGCACTTCGATGTTCAGCGCCCGCTGGAAGAGGACGGCTATCCGGCACTGGTGCGCACCCTCTCCCGCGGCTGGGAAAGCGTGGGCGAGCAGATCGCCGCCGAGATCGCCCGTCAGGAGCAGCGGGCAGCCGACGCCGCGGCCTCATCAAACCGCTCGCAGCCGCGTGCCACGCCGGCGGAGTCGTCCTGAGTCGCCGACCGATCCCGGAGCGTCACTTCTGTGAAACGACAAGGGCCCGCCATGATGGCGGGCCCTTTTTTATGGCTCGACCCCGGCTGTGACCGGCCCCCGGTTTCCAGGACGACGCTTTTCAAAATGACTCGTTTCAGGGGGACTCGGGCATCCACCAGTCACTGGTGTGGGAGGCGCCGTCACCATACAGCGCCGCCAGCGCGTTGAAGGTCTCATCGAGCCGTGTTTCCAGCTGCCAGGGCGGGTTGAGCAGCAACAGTCCCGAGCCGTACAGCCCGCGCTCGCCGGACGGGGCATGGTGGATCAGCTCGCTGCGCCATACCTTGTTGATGCCGTGGGATCGGATGCCGTCGAGCAGGCGCTGATGGCGAGCGTCACCCAGCAGCGGATACCAGATCAGCACGATGGCGTGGCGCGCCTGCTGCACGACCCGTGACAGCGTCGCGGCGACCGCCTCGAACTCGCTTTTCACCTCATAGGCGGGGTCGATCAGCACGCACAGTCGGGGCGTTCGCACCGGCAGCTGATGCACCAGCCCTTCCAGACCATCGCGCTTGAGCCGGCGCACATGGGGCGTTTCGAGGGCGGCCGCCTCGAGATGGCGATGCTCGCCGGGATGCAGCTCATACAGGGTCAGCCGATCGTCGGGTCGCATGGCGCGGGCCAGCCACCAGGGCGAGCCCGGATAGCGCGACAGCGTCTGCGCATCCTCCTGAAGGGTGGCCAGCGCCTCGCACCAGCGCCCCAGCAGTCCCTTTTGCTGCGCCCTCGCCTGCCACAGCGGCAGCACCCCCTCGCGATATTCATCAAGGTGGGCGGTCTCGGGCGCCTGTAGCGGGTAATCGCCCCGCCCGGCGTGGGTATCGATCAGGCTCAGGGCCGAGCGCTTTTCCATGAGGCGCTCGGTCAGCGCATACAAGGCCAGATGCTTGTGCACGTCGGCAAAGTTGCCGGCATGCCACGCATGTTGATAGGAAAGCACGCTCCCTCCTTGAAAGAACGTCGCCGCAGTCACGGGACTGCGGCGACGATACGGCCGGCAGGACTGCCGATCCGGTGATCAGCTGTTGCCGTTGGGGACCAGCGTGATCGTGACGCGACGATTCTGCGCCCGGCCTTCGGGCGTATCGTTACTGGCCACGTAGTTGCTGGCGCCGTAGCCCTGCATGATCAGGCGATTGAAGTTGACGCCACCGCGGGCCAGATAGTTGCCCACCGTCTGGGCGCGCAGCTCGGACAGGCGCTGGTTGTAGGCGGCCGAACCGGTCGAGTCGGTATAGCCGGCAATGTTGACCAGCGTATCAGGGTATTCGTCAAGCACCTTGATGACGCCATCCAGCGGGGCGTGAATCTGCGAGGAGAGCTCGCTGGAGTCACTGCCGAAGGTGATGGCGCTGGGCATGTTGAGCTGGATCTGATCGCCCACGCGATTGACGCTCACGCCGGTGCCCTGCATTTCCTGGCGCAGCTTGGCTTCCTGGGCGTCCATGTAATAACCGACCCCGCTGCCGGCGGCCGCGCCCACGGCCGCACCGATCAGGGTCTTGTCGAGACGGTGGTTGCCACTTTTGGTGGCGCCGGCCACACCGCCGAGCAGCGCACCAATGCCGGCGCCCTTGGTCAGGCTCGAGGTCTGCTGCTCATTGGTATAGGGATTGGTCGTGGTACAACCCGTGGCGGCCATGACCACGGCCAGCGGTGCCGCCAGCCAGATGCTTTTCTTCACGTTCTGCTCTCCTGTGAATACCGTTCGGGGCGCCTCCCCGACCGTTATGAACCTGCAGGACCATCACGGCCCTGCCGTGCGGCCCGTCATGAGCGGGCCAGAACCGAATCATCGCACAGCACCAGCAAATCGTTGAGAAACAAGCGTCCCAGCGGCGTGGCCTGAATGCGCGAGTGTGTCTCGAACATCAGCTCGCGGGCGATGGCGGCTCTAGTGTGAGCATCCAGACGCGCCTCGTCGAGCCCGGTGTGTCGCTGCCAGAATTCGCTGGGCACGCCATCGCTCAGGCGCAGGGCGTTCATCAGAAACTCGAGCCCGCGCTCCTCGCGCGACAGTTGCCGCGTACCGGCCGCAAAGCCGCGCGGGTCACCGTGGCGGGCCAGATAGGTCTCGGGCTGGCGCGTTTTCCAGCGCCGCTCGATCACAAGTCCCTCGCCGTCGGGACGGGAGATCTTGCCATGAGCGCCGGCGCCGATGCCCAGGTAGTCGCCAAAGCGCCAGTAGTTCAGGTTGTGGCGCGCCTCGTGCCCGGGGGGTGACCACGCCGAAATCTCGTAGGCCTGAAAGCCGGCCGCCTCCAGACGCGCCTGGCCGGCATCCTGAATATCGGCCAGCACGTCTTCTTCGGGCAGCTCGGGCGGGCGCGAATAAAAGGCCGTGTTGGGCTCGAGCGTGAGCTGATACCAGGACAGGTGCGTGGGCGCAAGCGCCAGGGCCTGGTCGATATCGGCCAGCGCCATGTCCAGGGTCTGCCCCGGCAGGCCGTGCATCAGATCGATATTGAGCTCGTCAAAACCGACTTCGCGCGCCGTGGCGATGGCCTTTACTGCCTCCGTGGCATCATGGATACGCCCCAGCCGGGCCAGGGCGTCGTTGTCAAAACTCTGCACGCCCACCGAGAGCCGGTTGATGCCTGCACGGCGGAAATCACGAAAGCGCTCGCGCTCGAAGGTGCCCGGATTGGCCTCCAGCGTGATCTCGATATCGCCGGTTAGCGTCAGGCGGCTGCGGATGCCGGCGAGCAGCCTCTGATAGCCGGCGCCACTGATCAGACTGGGCGTGCCGCCACCGATGAAAATGGAGCTCAGCGTCCGCCCCTGGACATTGTCGAGCTCGGCGTCCAGATCGGCCAGCAGGGCATCAATATAGGTCTGCTCGGGCAGGGCCTGCGTCAGCGTATGGGAATTGAAGTCGCAGTAGGGGCACTTGCGCACGCACCATGGGACATGGATATACAGCGCCAGGGGCGGCAGGGATGGCATCAGCGCTCCAGCTGCTCGAGCAGGGCGGCAAGCGCCCGGCCGCGATGGCTGATACGATTCTTGAGATCGGACGAGAGCTCGGCCACGCTCAGCCCCTGATCGGGCACCCAGAACAGGGGATCATAGCCGAAGCCACCCTCGCCGCGCGGCAGGGAGAGAATTTCTCCCGGCCAGCTGCCCTGCACAATGATGGGCACCGGATCCTCGGGATGGCGCATGTAGACAAGCACGCAGTGGTATTGCGCGCCACGCTGGCCCTCGGGCACCTCGGCCAGCGCCTCGAGCAGCCTGTCGTTGTTGGCCCGGTCATCGCCCTGGGCGCCGCTGTAGCGCGCCGAATGGATGCCCGGCGCACCGCCCAGTGCCGTCACCGCCAGCCCCGAGTCATCGGCCAGCGCCGGCAGCCCGCTGCCCCGACAGGCAGCACGTGCCTTGAGCAGGGCATTTTCGACAAAGGTCAAGCCGGTCTCCTCAACGGCCGATATACCATGATCGGCCTGGGCGGTAAGCTCCCATGCCAGCGGTTCCAGCAGCTCGCGGAACTCCCGCAGCTTGCCGGCATTGTTGCTGGCGACAACGAGAGGGCGTGTAGCAG
Organism: Kushneria sp. AK178; assembly: GCF_053903105.1. Classification (NCBI taxonomy): domain Bacteria; kingdom Pseudomonadati; phylum Pseudomonadota; class Gammaproteobacteria; order Oceanospirillales; family Halomonadaceae; genus Kushneria; species Kushneria sp. AK178. Next base: position 3,438,167 of record NZ_CP096381.1, read on the forward strand.
ACATAAGGCATGATCCCTTGGTGTGATTGATGGCCCCATTTTAAAGCGCCATGTCGTCACACTGGAACATATTGTTGCGGATCAGCCGACCGAAGTAGACCTGGCGTGTTACAAATAGCGTGATGTTAACCAACGAATTGGCCGTCAAAACAGCGCCTGCCTGAGCGATGCTCCAGACGCCGTTTAAGGGTAAGCTTGAGAGAAGTCTCGTCGTTGGCTGTCACAACATGAGCTGATGAACGGGCATCAAGGGGGCACCGTGGATAGTGACGTGGAAAGTGAAAGCAGGGTAACCGTTTTGCTGGTTACCGAAATCAACCCGCAAAGCGAACTGTTCATGCAGTACGTGCGGGACCGGATCGGCTGTGAGGTCGAGACGCTGGCACCGCGGGATGCGGTACCGGCAGAGGATGATGTACAGCGTGTCGTGCTGCTCGATGCCGATCACGTCGATGAAAAGGACATGTATCACTGGGAGGAGAGCGCCGCCAGCGACAGCGCGACCCTGACGCTTGCGGCCTTCAACCTTGCCGACGAAAACCAGGCCGTCAATCTGGCGACCACCTTTCGCCTGCAGGGCGTCTTTTATCGACGCGATTCGCTGGCCCTGATCTGCAAGGGCATTGCCAAGCTGATCAACAACGAACTGTGGATGTCGCGCAATCTGATGACGCGACTGATCCGGTTCTATCGTCGTCAGCAGATCAATGCCTTCCGGCCGGCCAACGGCCTGACACATCGCGAACTCGAGATCCTGCGACTGCTGGGTACGGGCGCGTCCAATACCGAGATCGCCGGACAGCTGTTTGTCAGCGAGCACACGGTCAAATCGCACCTGTACAACATCTTTCGCAAGCTCAAGGTGCGCAATCGCATTCAGGCCATGAACTGGGTGCGCCAGAATCTGGGCGGTGCGCCCCTGCCACCGGCGTCGCGCAGCACCTCACCCAACGCCTGATCGCATGCCCCCGGCCGATGTGGCGGCGTAAAAAAGGGGCGCCTGCGGTCGGTAATGACCGCAGGCGCCCCTTTTGGCAGCCCGGCACGGGCCGTGTCAGCCCGCGGACATTCTCTTCATGCCGCCGCCGGCGGCGCTGCCGACCGCAGGGCGGGATAGCTTGCCGTCATGCCGTTGACCTGCTTGAGCTCTACCACGATATCGCGCTCGTGTGATGAATAAACAAAATTATCGATGTCCTCCCGGATATCGGGGTCGATAAAACCTGCCTCGCGCGCATCAATGATCAGATGACTTCCCCCTTCGATCCCGTCAAGACAGGAGCGCACCTTGTCGCGGTTGAGAAAGGAAATATCGGTATGAAAGCGCAGCAGCGCGTACCGGTCATGGCGCGTGAACGACACCGCCGAGTGGTAGTTGGCGCGCACCAGAAAATAGAGCCCGCACAGAAAGCCGATAATGACGCCTTCCAGCAGATTGGTGACCATGATTGCGATCACCGTCACGGCAAAGGGCACAAAGCGCTGCCAGCCCTGACGATAGTGCGCAAGAATTGTGGCCGGCCGGGCCAGCTTATAGCCGGTATGCACCAGCACAGCCGCCAGACACGCCAGCGGAATGAACTCCAGCGCCCCGGCCACGAAGGCCACGCTGATCAGCAGCAAAACACCATGCACAAGACTTGCCAGACGCGTGCGCCCGCCCGCCTGCACGTTGGCCGAGCTGCGCACGATCACGGCCGTGATCGGCAGTCCCCCGACCATGCCGCTGACAATATTGCCGATGCCCTGCGCCTTGAGCTCGCGATGCGGCGGTGAATGGCGCTTGAGCGGGTCGATCTTGTCCACGGCCTCAAGACTCAAAAGCGTCTCGAGACTGGCCACCAGCGCCAGCGTCACCGCCGTCACGTAGACCTGCGGTGCCGTCAGCACCGACAGGGCCGGCAGCTGCAGCTGATCGATGAAATCCCCCGGCCCGCCCAGCCCCGGCAGGGAGATGCGCTGATCGGCCCCGAGCGCTCCGGATAGACCGACCGACAGCGCCAGCCGATCCATGGCAATGGCGACCAGCACCGCCACCAGCGGCGCCGGAAAGCGTTTGATCGCGACCGGCATGAACGGCTGTTCCCAGCTGATCAGAATGACCAGCGACACTGCCGCAATGGCCAGCGCCACCGGTGACACCCCGGCCAGCAGCGCGTCAATATTCAGAAGGGAGACGTCATTGTCCTGTGACAACCCCAGCGCCAGCGGAATCTGATTGAGAATCAGGATCAATCCGATGGCCGCCAGCATGCCCTTGATCACCGCCGAGGGCACAAAGGCGCCGATTTTGCCAAGGCGCAGGAAACCGAACACCAGCTGCAAAACGCCGGCCAGCACCGTGGCCATGAAAAGCCCGGTCAGCCCGATCTGTTCGACCGCCCCCAGCACGATCACGGTCAGCCCGGCTGCAGGACCGGAAACGCTCAGCGAGGAGCCGCTGAACAGCGACACGACAATACCGCCGACAATACCGGCGATCAGACCGGACAGCGGCGGCGCCCCGGAAGCCAGCGAAATGCCCAGGCACAGCGGAATGGCGACCAGAAAGACCACCACCCCGGCCGGCAGGTCCCGGGACAGTGTCTTCAGTGACAGTGTGCGACTCATGTGACCGCTCCTTGTTCATGACACAGGGTGTCATCGAGCGTCGGGCCCGGCCCGCACTGATCCCCCTCCCAGCGCTGAATTTCGCGCAGCCTGCCCGTTTCCAGGGCATACACCATGCCATGGATCGTGGGACGCTGATGGCGCGCCCAGTGCGCCTGAATCAGGGGCATCTCGCTTAGCATTCTGATCTGATCAACCACATTGAATTCCACCAGCCGATCAAGACGTTCGGTATCGTCGATTAATTCCGCCAGCTCATCAGCATGCCTTCTTCTGACATCACGGATGGCATCCAGATGATGATCGAGATGAGAATGACCGGTATTTTCGTCGGTCATTGCCGCCCTGATACCGCCACAGCGATGATGGCCGCAGACAATGACATGACGGACCTTTAATACCGCAACGGCATATTCCAGCACGCTCATGAAGCCGCTTTCATGCGGGCAGACCCGATTGGCCACGTTGCGATGAATGAACATTTCTCCCGGCGCGGTATTACACAGCTGCTCGGCGGGCACACGGCTATCGGAGCAACCGATCCACAGCACTTCCGGGGATTGTCCGTGACTCAAGCGATCGAACATGGTCGGATCGCGATGTTCGATTTCACTGACCCAGGCCCGATTTTCCAGCAACAATCTCTCGACAAAACGCATCCACCGCCCCTCTATTTTGTTACAGGACTGTAAGCGACCCGTTTCAAATTCATCCGCTAACGCAATTTCCTGTGCACAATGCGCCATTTGATGTAGATGCACGTTTTGACCGCTCTCATTCAAAAATCGATCGCTCTATAATCGGGGACATCTTCAGTACCCCGGTCGCATCGGCTATCGGTACGATCACCCGAACCGGTACCGCGTTCTCGTTGATCGACCTGGAACGTTAGTCGCAAGAGCTTAATCTGCTCTGAACCTTAAGTGCTTTTAAGTATCTGTTTTGTATACTTTTTTGCTTAATCTTACTTAGCGCGAAGGGTGCCCTGTCCGGCGCGCCGGACCCTGGCACACCCCCCTGTTTTGATTGCTATCGGGTGTCTGAAGGCCTTCATACTCTTTACCAGGGCCACTTTCATGGATGTGACAAACACAGCACTGATCATGGTGACCAAGGGCAGCCCCCAGAATGAGCTGTTTCTGGACTATCTCCGGCAACAGCTGGGCTGCCACGTACAGCAGTTGCCGACCGATGAACCACCCGATCTGCCCGAGCATTTGAAGCAGTGCCGTGTCGTGGCACTGCTCGACGATGATCATCTGGAAGAGTCCGTCCTGCGTGAATGGACGCAGCAGCTGGGACAGTACGACGAAGCCATCTTCACCGCCTTTAACATGAGCGATGAGGACCGCGCCGTGTCACTGATGATGCGCATGCCGCTGCACGGCATCTTCTATCGGGGGGACTCGCTGGAGCTGATCAGCAAGGGCATTCGCAAGCTTTTCGAAGGAGAGATGTGGCTGTCGCGCCCGCTGATGGAGCGTTTACTGTGCGCCTACTGGCATCGCCAGCACGACGAGCAGCTGCCACTGGCGAGCCTGACACCGCGCGAGCAGGAAATTCTGGGCCTGCTGGACAGCGGCGCCAGCAATCTGGATATCGCCGACCGGCTCTCCATCAGTGAACACACGGTCAAGTCGCACCTGTACCACGTGTTCAGAAAGCTCAAGGTCAGAAACCGCGCCCAGGCGCTCAATCTCCTGCGCCAGCAGCCCACGGCCGTGGTGGCCGCGCCCCGGACGCGCCGGGACCCGGCCTGATCCACCACCCGCCGCCACGGTTCAGTTCAGGCGCAGTCGCTCGCGGATCAGCGACACCAGCGTCAGATTGGCATCCTCGGCCGTGGTATCCAGATGAATCAGATAGGCCAGCTCATCCTCGCCGAAGGCCTCACGCGAGGCGAGCTGGTAATCCAGCACGTCAGTCCCGGCCTCCGACACCTCACCGCGTCGGTCCCGCCGGCGGCGCAGACGATCACGCAGCGTCGCGTCATCGGCCTCGAAACTGATCAGAAGCGCCGCCAGCCCGCGCTTTTCGGCCTCGTGTCGCAGCCGGTCACGCTGTGAGCGCTTGAGCGCGGTGGCATCGATGCAGACCGGGTAGCCGGCCTCCATCAGCGTCCCGCTCAGACTCGCCAGCCGCTCGTAGGTCCGGCGGGTCATCTCGTCGCTGTAGATACCGCCCGCCACACTGGATGCCGAGTCGGCATCGGGCGTCATGTCACACAAGCGCTTGCGCTCGACATCGGAGCGCAGCCGGATGGCCCCCAGCGACCGCACGACCTGTTCGGTAAAGCGGCTCTTGCCGCTACCCGAGACCCCCACGCTGATCAAAAGCCACGGGATATCGATCTCGCTGTAGCGCTCGGCCAGCGCGATGTAGCTGCGATAGTCCGACAGCGCCGCGTCCCGGTCGGCCGGATGCAGGTCCGGCTGCTGCAGACGAAACAGCGCCACCTTGGCCCGCACCATCGCCCGATACGCCTTGTACCAGGGCAAAAGGCGCACCAGCTCGTGATCGCCGCTGCCCTCCAGATAGCGATTGAGCACGTGGCTGGACAGCGCATGTTCCCCACGCGCCTCGAGATCCATCAGCAAAAAGGCCAGCTCGCAGCAGACATCGTTGTAGCGCAGGTCATCATTGAACTCGATGCAGTCAAAGATCAACGCCCGCCCCTCGTGCTGCACCACGTTGGCCAGATGCACATCGCCATGCGTTTCCCGCACGAAGCCGTCGCGCTGGCGCTGTGCCAGCATCGGCGCAAGGCGCTGATACAGCTCCTCGGCGCGCTGGGCCAGCTCGTCAAGGCGCCGCAGGTCGTCGGCATCCTCCAGCAGCGGCCGGATCTGCTCGAAGTTCTGCACCACCGGCGCATAGGCCGCCTCCGGGGTGCCAAAGGCGCTGTCCGGCGACACGCGCTCGGCGCGCTGATGGAAGGCGACCAGCTGATCCACCATGTCATCCATCATGGGGCGGGTCAGTTCGTTGTTGGCCTGCAGCGTCGAGAAAAGCCCCGCATTGTCGAATTGACGCATGCATACGGCATACTCGAAGGGCTCGCCGTCACCGTTCAGGACAGGGGCCTCGGGCGTGCCGCTGATGGGCACCACCTGCTCATAGAGGTCACCGGCCAGACGGCGATTGAGCCGCACCTCGTCGTCACAAAAGCGCCGGCGGCGCTCCAGCGTCGAAAAGTCCAGAAAGCCGAAATCCAGCGGCTTCTTGATCTTGTAGGCGTGGTCACCGGTGAGGATGACCCAGGAGATATGGGTCTCGTACACCTGCAGATTCGACACGTCATGATTGAAAAACCGGCCGCTTCTCAGCGCGCTGATCAGTGACTGACTCAAGGGGCTCGCTCCGGATCAGTAAGGGGATTCGCCCGCCGCAACGACCGGGGGCGTGACGTGGCGCCCCGCCGGGGCGCCGGGGTTCAGCTCATGGTGGCAAACACGGCTTCGGCCGCCTCGAGCGTGGCATTGATGTCTTCATCCTCATGGACGCTGGACATGAAGCCGGCCTCGAACGGTGACGGCGCCATGTAGACGCCGCGGTCCAGCATGGCCGTGAAAAAGGCCCTGAAGCGCTCGACGTCGCAGGCGGTGGCAGCCGCGAAATCGTTGACCTCATGCTGCTCGGTAAAGAACACGCCGAACATGCCGCCGGCGCGCTGGGTGATCAGCGGCACACCGGCGGCGGCGGCCCGCTGCTCGAGGCCATCACACAGGGTATTGACGCGTTCGGTGAGACGTTCGTGAAAGCCGGGCTGACGAATCTTTTTCAACAGCGCAATGCCGGCGGCCATGGCCAGCGGATTGCCGGCGAGCGTACCGGCCTGATAGACCGGCCCCAGCGGCGAGAGCTGCTCCATGATGGCCCGCTTGCCCCCAAAGGCGCCGACCGGCATGCCGCCGCCGACGATCTTGCCCAGGCAGGTCAGATCCGGCGTGACGTTGTAATGCGCCTGGGCGCCGCCCAGCGCCACGCGAAAACCGGTCATGACCTCATCAAAGATCAGCACGGCACCGGCCTCATCGCAGACCTCGCGCAGGCACGCCAGAAAGCCCGGCGCCGGTGGAATGCAGTTCATGTTGCCGGCCACCGGTTCGACGATGACACAGGCCACCTGATCGCCAATCTCGCGGAAACACTCGCGAACGCCCTCGATATCGTTGTAGGAGAGCGTCACGGTGTGCTCGGCCAGCGAGGCCGGCACGCCGGGCGAGCTGGGTTCGCCATGGGTCAGCGCGCCCGAGCCGGCCTTGACCAGCAGCGAATCCACATGGCCGTGATAGTTGCCCTCGAACTTGACCACCTTGTCGCGACCGGTATAGCCACGGGCCAGTCGAACGGCCGACATGGTCGCCTCGGTACCCGAATTGACCATGCGCACCATGTCGATCGACGGCATGATCTCGCAGATCAGTTCCGCCATGTCGGTCTCGACGGCGGTCGGCGTACCAAACGACAGGCCGTCTTCCAGCCGGTCGCGCACGGCGCTCAGCACGTCCGGGTCGGCGTGGCCGGTAATCATCGGACCCCAGGAGCCGACATAGTCGATGTAGCGCCGGCCCTCGACATCAAAGAGATAGGGGCCGCGGGCGCGCGACACGAACATGGGCGCGCGTCCCATGCCCTTGAAGGCACGCACCGGAGAATTGACGCCACCGGGAATGCGTTGCCCGGCGCGGGTAAACAGCGTCTCGGAAGTGATGGGATCCATCGTTGCGCTCCTGTGGAGAAAGGGGTCGCCGACCGTAGTCGGTACGGACGGCCCACGGGTTTCAGTTATCCACAGCCGGTTGGCAGACAGCCATCGACACCGGCTGTGGATGAATCAGGGGGCCTGCTGATCGAAGCGCCGGTTGAGCCGACGGACCGCCGCGCCCGGGTCATCGACGCCAAAAATGCCGTGCACCAGCGCCACCAGATCGGCACCGGCACTGATCGTGGCGTCGATATTGTCGGCGTTGATACCGCCGATCGCCACACGCGGCAGCCCGAATCGTTCGGCGCGGGCCAGAACCGACAGCTCCGCCGGCGGGGCATCGGGCTTGGTGCTGGATGGATAGAAGCGGCCGAAGGCCAGATAGCTGGCCCCCTCACCGGCCGCCTGCTCGGCGAATTCGATACTGTCCTGACAGGTGGCACCGATAATGGCCTCCGGGCCCAGTGCCTTGCGGGCGCGGGCGATCGAGCCGTCACTGCGCCCCAGGTGCACCCCGGCGCCCAGCCGCCAGGCCAGCGCCGCATCGTCGTTGATGATCAGCGGCGTGTCGTACTGATCGCACAGCGCCTTGAGGGCGCGCGCCTGGCGCTCGCGCTGTCCTTCATCGCCGGACTTGTCGCGATACTGCAACAGGGCAATACCGGCACTCAGCGCGGCCTCGCACCGGTCGATGAGCGTGGCGTCATCCGGCATCAGCTGCGCATCGGTCAGGGCGTAAAGCCCCTGCTTCCACTCGGTCATGTCGCGCTCTCCTGATTCGACAAGTGATCTCGCCCGGTCAGACGATCGGGCACGTACTGGCCGCGCCCGGGCATCAGCGCGTGCTCCAGACTCTGCCAGGTAAACTGCTGGGCCTGCTGACAGGCGCGCTCGAGCGACGCCCCCCGGGCCAGCAGGGCGGCCGTGGCGCTGGCCAGCGTACATCCCGAGCCATGATAACTGCCCGGCAGACGCGGCCACGACCATGACTGCGTGCCTGCCGGCGTGTACAGGTGGTGCGTTACGCGGTGCTGCCCCTTTTCCCCGGCGGCATCGGCGCCCGTGGCCAGTACGGCGCCTGCGCCGGTGGCCAGCGCTTTTTCGGCCTGACCGGCCATGTCCTGCTCCGCCAGGGCAGGCCCCGGCAGGCTTGCTGTCAGCCGGAGCAGTTCCTGCCGGTTGGGCGTGATCAGACTCGCCAGCGGCAGCAGCCGCTGGACAAAGGCGGTCATCAGGGTCTGGCTGGACAGTTCGCGCCCGCCGCCGGCCTTCAGCACCGGATCCACGACGATGGGCAGATGCGGGTACGCCGCGCACAGCGCAATCACCGCCTCCAGCGCGGAGAGATCGGCGATCAGCCCGACCTTGATGGCGTGGATGTCGCAATCCTCGAGCAGCGCCCGGGCCGTGGCCAGTATCTCCTCGCCGGGGCGCGGCATGACGCTCTGGACATCCACGGTGGTCTGGCGCGTCAGTGCCGTGGGCACCGTCAGCGCCCAGCCGCCCATGGCGCGCACGGTTTCGGCATCGGCGATCAGCCCGGCACCGCCGGTCGGGTCGTGACCGGCCAGCACCAGCACGCAGGGCAGGGCCATCAGAACGGCTGGACCACGGACAGGATGACAATGGCGATCAGCAACAGCGCCGGCACGATACCGAAGATGCGGTAATAGGTGCCACCGCGTCGGTTGGTGCCGGCCGCGAAGCGTTTCATGTGCGCCATGCAGATATGGTGAAAGCCGATCAAAAGAACGACCAGCACGGCCTTGACGTAAAACCAGCCGGCGGTGAGGTAGCCCTGGAAATCGAGGGCCACGAGCCAGATACCGAAGATCAGCGTCAGGATCATCCCCGGGTTCATGATGGCGCGATAAAGCTTGCGCTCCATGACCTGAAAGCGGGTCGAACCCTGACCGTCGTCCTGACGCAGCGCATGGCTGTGGTAGATGAAAAGACGCGGCAGATAGAAAAGCGCGGCAAACCAGACAGTAAATGAAATGATATGAAGGGCCAGCACCCAGGCGTACATAGGTTCATCCTCGATAGCGTCGGTCGGAGCGTGTCTGATGGTCATGGCCATCAATGGTAATAGTTTTCGATGGCTTCACGCGTGATGATACCGGAAACCCGATGCATCATCGGCGCGGTAATATGTCTGACGTAGAGGGCATCCACCCGCTGGTCGTCCAGGCATGCAAAGGCCTCCGATAGCGTAGCCTGAAGATCGATGGGAGCCAGCTCCAGTCGCTTGCCCGGGATCTCCAGCAAATTGATGCTGTTCTCCTGATCCACGCCGGCCTCGCCCTTGTCTTCCAGCGCGCGCGCCATGTCCGCCGCCAGCAGTGCCAGAGGCGCCTTGCCGGGTTCGCGGTCGGCCTTTTGCTGATCCCCCTGACGGTGAATCAAAAGCCATGTCGGTCGGGCATCCAGAATGTTGCGCGCTCGTTCACGACTGATGACCGCAGCGGTCACGCTGACACTGCGGTCCATGACGGCCCCCACCCCGACCCGTGACAGCGCCTGCATCAGGGGCTGCTGCAGGGGGTGCTGGGTACTGCCCTGACGGGGCATGACATAAAAGCCCTGGGTGCGCCAGGCAAGACGCGCGGTCAGCGCCGCACTCAGTACGGTCAGCATGCCGTACAGGATGATATCAGGGCTGTGCGTCAGCTCCAGCAGCGCCATGATGGCTGCCAGCGGTGCCTGCAGTACGGCCCCCATCATGGCCGCCATGCCCATCATGACATACAGGTTGGGTTCGCCCGCCATTGAGGGCAAAAGCGCCGATGCCCCGACACCAAAGAGCGCCCCGGCCGCGGCGCCGATCACCAGTGTCGGCCCCACGATCCCCACCGGGATGCCGCAGGCCACGGTGATGGCCGTCAGAATCAGCTTGCCCAGTGCCAGCGCCAGCAGCACATCCAGTCCTGTCTGCCCGGCCAGAATCATGTCGACGCTGTCGTAGCCGATGCCCTGCACCTGCGGATAAAAAAGGGCCACCGCACCAGTCAGTGTACCGGCCATCAGGATGCGAATGCCCCAGGGAATCCGGGTGAGTCTGTCACCCATGCAGGCCAGGCGAACAAAGCCGCCGGCCATGACGCCGATCGCCAGCGCCATGAGCAGAAGCCAGGGAATATCGAGCAGGCGCGGTTCAATGACGCCAGGCAGCATGAAGGCCGGCGCCGAGCCGAAATGCAGCTGCGTGATGACGGCACCGGTGGCCGAGGCCAGCATGACCGGCATGAAACCGGTCAGGGTGTACTCCATCATCACCACTTCCATGGCGAAGATGACACCGGCGATGGGCGTATTGAAGGAGGCCGAGATACCGGCGGCCACGCCGCAGCCCACCAGCACGCGCAGGCTGTTGTGCGGCAGCTTGAGCAGCTGGCCGATCCAGCCCGAGGCGCCGGCCCCCAGATGGACGGACGGTCCCTCGCGGCCGGCGGACAGTCCGCCCAGCAGCGAGATGACGCCGACCCACCACTGATTGAACCAGTTGTCGCGGGCCATGACGCCCTGGTGATAGGAAAAACGCTCGATCACGTGGGTAATGCCAATGCGCCGCGCACTTCGTTTCTGCCAGCCAAGCCCCAGCCCGATCAGCGCGACGGCGATGACCGGCAGGCTCACGCGCACCACCGTGGGCAGGGCCTCAAAGGCCTCGGCATCCCCCTGCGGCATCAGCATCAGCGCACCCAGCTCGATCAATTCCCGAAAGACGATCATGATGATGCCGGTCAGGGCACCGGAAATGACCGCCAGCAGACACAGCTGCGGCAGGGCATTGACGCTGGCCAGTTCGCGTCGAAAGTTTTCAAGACTCAGGCGTGACGTATCCAGCAAACGGCGCGGCAAGCTTTCTCTCCCCAGCTTCGAAGTAACGGATCACGGGACACCACGCCCGTCAGCCTATCACTGTTTGTCCTGCACGCCCCCATGACCACCGCCCCGACCCTGCCGGTTGACCATTGACCGGGGGGGTGTCGATAATGGTGATCATGACAGCCACGAGGCTGATCCATTCCTGGCACGCATCAGGTGTGTCATCTCAGAAGGAGGCCGCGATGAGCGGAGCAGAATCCTTTGTTCCGACCCCGCTTGTCTTTACCGACGCCGCTGCAGGCAGAGTCAGGACGCTGATCGAGGAAGAACACAATCCGGCTCTGAAGCTGCGCGTCTACGTAACGGGAGGCGGTTGTTCGGGCTTTCAGTATGGTTTCGATTTTGCCGAAACCGTCGGTGAAGACGATACCGTGATCGAAAACGGCGATGTTGCCATGGTGATCGACCCGCTGAGCTTTCAGTATCTGGTCGGCTCGACGGTCGACTTTGAAACCGGCCTGGCCGGTGCCCGCTTTCTGATCAAGAATCCCAATGCCACCACGACCTGTGGCTGCGGCGCATCCTTTACGGTCTGATGCTCGCCGATGAGATTCAGGCGCCTGTCGCTCGACGACAGGCGCCTTTTTTATGCCCGAATGATCATCATGATCGCTTTTTTGGGCCCTTTCCCCCTGTGGACAACCATTGACGCCCCGGGCGTCCTGTCACGCCACACCCCGCCACACACGGACACCTCACGTTCTCCGGTCGACATGACGCCTTTCTTGATGAGTGTGGGGAGAACCCGCCGCGAGCCCGGTTGATGACGCGGGGATAAATCGAGCTGTGGGCAAGTCGAGGGGTTATGCACACCCCGTACAGGGCCTGCCCCAGGGAAGCACGCAATTTTCCCGAAGATTCAGTCACACCCCAGCTGCCTGTTCTGACGGTAGAAACATCGCTTTTCCACAGAAAACGGCGATACCAGTAATCACAACCACAACAGAACTTCTTATTTAAAAAAGATGTTTTATTAATAAGTGACTCGCCAACTGACGAAAATCCGTGTGTGGAAAACCCTGACGCTTACTCACAGCCACGTTATAATGCGCGCCATTCAATACGGCTTATCCCCAGCCCCCTGCACGGGCATGTGGGTATCGACACGCGCTGATCGCTCGGGTGTCGCCTTCATCTTCAACCCCTCGAGGTTTTTCACGTGGATTATCCGGACCGCTTTGACGTTATTGTCATCGGTGGTGGTCATGCGGGTACCGAAGCCGCACTGGCCGCCGCTCGCATGGGCTGCCAGACCCTGCTGCTCAGTCACAACATCGAAACGCTGGGACAGATGTCCTGTAATCCGGCCATCGGCGGCATCGGCAAGAGTCACCTGGTCAAGGAGATCGATGCGCTCGGCGGCGCCATGGCGCTGGCCACCGATCAGGGCGGTATCCAGTTTCGAACGCTCAACTCCCGCAAGGGTCCGGCCGTGCGGGCCACCCGGGCGCAGGCCGACCGCGTGCGCTACAAGGCGGCCATTCGCCACATCCTTGAAAACCAGCCCAATCTGTCGATCTTTGCCCAGGCCGCCGATGATCTGATCGTGGAAGGCGATACGGTCCGCGGTGTGCTGACCCAGGGCGGTATCCGCTTCATGGCGGAGACCGTGGTGCTGTGTACCGGGACCTTCCTGGGGGGGGTGATTCACATCGGCATGGAGCACCACAGCGGCGGCCGCTCGGGAGATCCTGCCGCCAACGCGCTGGCGGCACGGCTGCGTGAGCAGCCCCTGCGGGTGGACCGCCTGAAAACCGGCACCCCGCCGCGGCTGGATGCCAAAACGGTCGATTTCTCGAAGCTTGCCGAACAGCCCGGTGACACGCCCCGTCCGGTGATGTCCTACATGGGCCACCGCGACATGCACCCCGATCAGGTGAGCTGCTTCATTGCGCACACCAACGAGCGTACCCACGACATCATCCGGGCCAATCTGGATCGCTCGCCGATGTACTCCGGCGTCATCGACAGCACCGGTCCGCGCTACTGCCCCTCCATCGAGGACAAGATCCACCGCTTTGCCGACAAGCAGAGCCATCAGATCTTTATCGAACCGGAAGGGCTCGACACGCACGAGCTCTACCCCAACGGCATCTCGACGTCGCTGCCCTTTGACGTCCAGCTGGACGTTGTGCGCTCGATCGAGGGACTGGAGCGTGCCCATATCGTGCGCCCGGGCTACGCCATCGAATACGACTTCTTCGATCCGCGCGATCTGAAGCATTCGCTGGAAACGAAGGTGATTCACAACCTGTGGTTTGCCGGTCAGATCAACGGCACCACCGGCTACGAGGAAGCCGCCGCCCAGGGGCTGCTGGCCGGGCTCAACGCCGCCCGGCGCGTCAAGGGGCAGGAGGCCTGGTGGCCGCGGCGCGACGAGGCCTACATCGGTGTGATGGTGGATGACCTGATCCGCATGGGCACCCAGGAGCCCTACCGCATGTTCACCTCGCGGGCGGAGTATCGTCTGCTGCTGCGCGAGGACAACGCCGATCTGCGCCTGACCGAAACGGGGCGTCAGATGGGGCTGGTCAACGATGCGCGTCACAACGCCTTTCAGCGCAAGCGCGACGCCATCGAGGCCGAGCGCGAACGCCTCGATCGTGTCTGGATCCAGCCCGGCAGCGATGCGGCCAGGGGGCTGTTCGACCGGGTGGGCAAACTGTCACGCGAACACCGCCTGAGCGATCTGCTGCGCCGCCCCGAACTGACCTATAACGATATTGCGCCGCTGGCCGAGGGCGCACCGGAGGATCCGCAGGTGCGCGAGCAGGTGCAGATCCAGGCCAAGTATCAGGGCTACATCGATCGTCAGAGCGAAGAGATCGACAAGCTCAAGCGTCACGAGGCGACCCGGCTGCCGGAGGGACTGGAATACGATCGCATCGACGGCCTCTCCAGCGAGATTCGTCAGAAGCTCAAGGCGGCCCGCCCCGAGACGCTGGCCGAGGCCGGCCGCATTCCAGGGGTCACCCCGGCGGCCGTTTCGATGCTGCTGATTCATCTCAAAAAGCGCAGCAACGCGCCAAAGGCCCGGGTCGGCACGTCATGACCGGCGCTGTCGAGCGCCGTCTCGACGACGGCATGGCGGCCCTGGACCTGAGCGTTGCCGGCGAGGTTCGCGACCGGCTGCTGGCCTTCGTGGCCCTGTTGCACAAGTGGAATCGGGCCTATAACCTCACCGCCGTACGCGATATCGACACGATGGTGACGCGTCATCTGCTGGACAGCCTGGCGATCCTGCCCTGGATCGAGGGGCCGGGGCTTCTGGATGTCGGCAGCGGTGCGGGCCTGCCGGGCATCGTGGTCGCCATCGCGCGGCCCGATATTGCCCTGACCTCGATCGACAGCAACGGCAAGAAGATTCGCTTTCAGCGCCAGGCAGCCTTCGAGCTGGGTCTTGATAACGTCACGCCGCTGCATGATCGGGTCGAAGCGCTGGCCGGGGTCACGTTCGAGCAGATCACCAGCCGCGCCTTTGCCGCGCCGGCAGAGTTTGTCACCCTGACCCGGTCGCTTCTGGCCGAAGGGGGCCACTGGCTGGCCATGGCAGGACGGGTGGACGACATCGCGCTGCCCGATGATGTCAGGCTGGTCCGGACATGGCCATTGGCCATCCCCGGCGAACAGGCCCAGCGTCATCTGTTGAAAATGGACATCGGCTGACAGGGCCCAGCGATCAATACACAAGGAATTCTCTCTTGACCCGGATCATTGCGCTGACCAACCAGAAGGGTGGCGTCGGCAAGACCACGACGGCTGTCAATCTGGCCGCTGCCCTGGCATCGCTGAAAAAACGGGTGCTGCTGGTGGACATGGACCCGCAGGGTCACGCCACCATGGGCAGCGGTATCGACAAGCATGCGCTGGACAACGGCGGGTCGCTGGACGTTCTGCTCGGCGAACTGCCGGCTGCCGAGGCGCTCGTGGACTGCCCCAACGCCGGCTATCAGCTGCTGCCGGCCAACGGCGATCTCACCGCCGCCGAAGTCGATCTGCTCGAGCAGGAGGGGCGCGAGCGCCGTCTGGACCGCGCCATCGAGACCGTGGCCGACCAATTCGATGTGGTGCTGATCGACTGTCCGCCCTCGCTCAACATGCTGACCGTCAACGCCCTGACCTCGGCGCACGGTGTCCTGATCCCGCTGCAGTGCGAGTTCTACGCGCTCGAAGGCCTGTCGGCCCTGCTGGATACCGTCGAGCAGATCCGTGACAGCGTCAATCCGGCCCTGGCGCTCGATGGCATCGTGCGAACCATGTTTGATAACCGCAACAGCCTGACCCGGGATGTCAGCAAGCAGCTGTCGGATTACTTCGGTGATGATCTGCTGAAAACGGCCATCCCCCGCAACATCCGGCTGGCCGAAGCGCCCAGTCACGGCCTGCCGGTCAATCGCTATGCGCGCATGTCCCGGGGGGCCCACGCCTATCGGGTGCTGGCCAAGGAACTGATTCGAAAGCTGTCGCTGTAATCCGGGGTGTCCCGGATGCCGCGGTCGCCCTGACGACCTGCAAGCGCTGATGTCGCCGACATCGGCATGTGTTGTTACTCCTGCATGGCCTGAACGAGGAACTGTTCATGACGCGTAAACGCGCACTCGGAAGAGGACTGGACGCACTGATCGGCGCCGGTGCCCGGCAGCGTTCACAGACTCAGGACCCCGACGGTGGTTCTGCCGAGGTGGCAGTGACCGCATCTCCTTTGATCGACAGCCGCGAACGTCTCGAGCGCCTGCCGCTGGCGGAGCTGACGCGCGGCCGTTATCAGCCGCGCCGCGACATGAAAGCCGAGCGGCTCGAGGAGCTGGCCGCCTCGATCCGGACCCGTGGCGTCATGCAGCCCATCGTGGTGCGTCCCCTGCCCGAGGGCAGCGAGGCGCGTTACGAGATCATTGCCGGCGAACGTCGCTGGCGCGCCGCACAGCTGGCCGAGCTGGACGTCATTCCGGCGGTCGTGCGCGAGCTTGATGATGAAACCGCTCTGGCACTGGCGCTGATCGAAAATATCCAGCGCGAGGACCTCAATCCCATCGAGGAGACCGTGGCCCTCAAGCGGCTGATGGATGAATTCTCCCTGACCCAGAAGCAGACGGCGGATGCCGTGGGCCGCTCGCGCGGTCAGATCGCCAACATGCTCAGGCTTCTGGCACTGGAAGAGGACGTGCAGACGCTTCTGGCCAACGGTGACATGGATGTAGGACACGCCCGGACCCTGCTGGCACTGAAGGGCAACAAGCAGCGCCAGGCCGCTCGCGAAGTAGTCGAGCGCGGCCTGACCGTGCGGCAGACCGAAGCACTGGTCAAAAAGTACGCCGATGTCTCAAATGAGAAGAAAAAGGTCGCGGAAAAACCATCGGGCGATGTGGGCAGTCTGGAAAATCAGCTGGCGGAACTGCTCGGTGCGCGCGTCCAGATCAGCCACGGCAAGACCGGCAAGGGCAGTCTGACGATTCGTTACACCAGCCTTGATGAGCTTGATGGTATTCTCTCGCACATTCGCTGATCCGCGGCGCTTAAACACGACTTAATCGGGCATTGTAAACTGCGACGTTTTGACACAGGATCGAGCCGCTTTTGGTGCAGATAAGCTTAAAACCTGCGATTTTCGCTGCCTGTGACATTGAAGCCGTTGGGGGGGTTCCTTATAATCCGCCTGCCTGGCGCAAAGAGCCGTAATATCTCGGGAATGCATACCATCATGCAACGATACGAGCCCACGGCTCCGGCGGTGCCGGCAGCCCCGAGACGCCCCGGAATACATCGACTGTTGCTGGTACAGTTCGGTGTTGTCGTTGTGGTGACCACGGCGCTGGCGTTCGAGACGGACAACAATGTAGCGTTATCGGCGCTGATGGGGGGAGTGACAGGAGTGCTGCCCAACGCGTATTTCGCCTGGCGCGCCTTTTTGTTTCGCGGGGCACGCTACAGGCGTCAGATGATAAGCAGTCTGTATCGCGCTCAGGCAGGCAAGCATTTTCTGACAATCCTGCTGTTTACTGGCATTTTTATAACGTCGCCACCGCAGGCGCCCGCATGGTTTTTCGGCACGTTTGCGCTGGTCCAGAGCGTTTACTGGTTAAGCCCCTGGCTGATCAATAGATCCGGTTCCCTTTAAAAAACGATTCAAGGCAACGTTATGGCAGGCGACGCACCGAGCTCGACCGAGTACATCACGCACCACCTTCAGAACCTGACCTTTGGTCTGCATCCCGATAACGGCTGGTCCTTTGCCCATGGTGCCGAAGAAGCCCGTGAGATGGGATTCTGGGCCATCAACGTGGATACCATGGGCTGGTCGATCGCCACCGGTCTGCTGTTTCTGTGGCTGTTTCGCTATCTGGCGAAAACGGTCACTACCGGCGTGCCGACAGGCCTTCAGAACGTCCTCGAAATGGTATTCGAATTCTGCAACGGCATTATTCGTACCAGCTTCAATGGCAAGAGCAAACTGATCGGGCCGCTGGCACTGACGCTGTTCTGCTGGATCTTTTTCATGAACAGCCTCAAGTGGCTGCCCATCGATCTGTTCCCGCAGATTGCCCACAAGCTGGGTATCGAGTACATGCGCATTGTACCGACCAGTGATCCCAACGCGACGCTGGGCATGGGCTTTGGCGTTTTCCTGCTGATCATTTTTTACAGCATTCGCAACAAGGGCTTTGGTGGCTTCTCGAAAGAGCTGGCGTTCAACCCCTTCAACCACTGGTCGCTGGTCCCCTTCAACCTGGTACTTGAATTGATCGTTTTGATCGTCAAGCCCATCAGTCTGGGGCTGCGTCTTTTCGGCAACATGTTTGCCGGCGAAGTCATCTTTATCATGATTTCCCTGCTGCCCTTCTGGGCCATCTGGGTACTGGATGTGCCGTGGGCGATCTTCCATATTCTGGTCATCGCGCTGCAGGCCTTCATCTTTGCCGTGCTGAGTGTGGTGTACATGAGCGCTGCTTTCGAAGAGCACTGAATCCAATAACAATACTCGCTTCAAAACCCTTTTACCCCTTGTCTGAAAAAACCTGAAACAGGAGCCATTCCATGGAACTCGTCTACATCTCTGCTGCCCTGATCCTGAGCTGCGCCGCCATTGCTACCGGTATCGGTTTCGGCCTGCTCGGTGGCAAGCTGCTCGACTCTACCGCGCGCCAGCCGGAACTGGGTGACCAGCTGCAGACCAAAACCTTCATCATGGCCGGTCTGCTTGACGCCGTTCCCATGATCGGTGTGGGTATCGCGATGTACCTGATCTTCGTTGTTGCCGGTTAAGAAAACGCTGTACGCCGGGCCCCTTGTGCTCGGTGTCGCCGTTTCCGGCCATCACGAACCCGCAGGAGGTAGATCCGCGTGAATATCAACTTGACGCTTATCGGACAGATGATCGCCTTTGCGATCTTCGTCTGGTTCTGCATGAAATATGTGTGGCCTCCGATCACGCAGGCACTCAGCGAGCGTCAGCAGCGCATTCAGGACGGTCTTGAAGAGGCCGACCGGGCCCGCGCCGAGCTGCACAAGGCCAACGAACAGGCCGAGGAAACGCTGCGTGAAAGCCGCGAGGAAGCCGCTCGCATTCTCGAGAAGACACGTGCCCGTGCCAATCAGATGATCGAGGAAGCCCGCAATGATGCCCGCGCTGAAGGCGAGCGCATGATTGCCAACGCCCGCAGCGAGATCGACAGCGAAATCGAGCAGGCCAAGGGCGAACTGCGTGCTCAGGTGGCCACGCTGGCCATTCAGGGCGCTGAACGCATTCTCGAGTCCTCCATCGACGAGAAAAAGCATCGCGAGATGGTGGATCGACTCGCTGAAGAGCTCTGAGGAAACGCCACATGTCAGACCACATCACGCAGGCACGTCCCTATGCAAGGGCCGCTTTCGAGCTGGCCAGAGAAGACAGCACGCTGGATGCCTGGTCAGCGATGCTGGCCGAGGCGGCACGTCTGACCGACGACGAGCGCATCAGGCGGTTGCTCGTCGATCCGCAGCGCTCATCGAGCGACAAGGGACAGGTATTCGTCAAGCTGCTTGATGAACTGCTGCCCGAACGTGGCGCCAATTTCCTGATGGTGCTGGCCCGACAGCAGCGTTTGCCCGTTCTGGCGTCGCTGAGTGATCTCTTCGAGGCTGAACGCGCCGAGTTCGAAAAGCGTGTCAGCGTCGAGATCATCTCGGCCCGGCCGCTGGACGAGGCACAACAAGACAAGCTCGCACAGGCGCTCAAGCGGCGTCTGAATCGCGAAATCACGATCACCACTTCGGTGGACGAGACGCTGCTGGGCGGCGTTGTCATTCGTGCCGGCGATACCGTCATCGATGGGTCGGCGCGTGGACGACTGGCACGACTTTCCAGCGTCTTGAACCACTGAAGTCGAGGGACATGGCATGCAGCAACTGAATCCTTCCGAAATCAGCGACATCATCAAGGGCCGGATCGAGAATCTCGACCTTGATGCACAGGCGCGCAACGAAGGCACCATCGTCGGCGTCGCTGACGGCATCGTGCGCATCCACGGACTGGCCGATGCGATGTTCGGGGAGATGATCGAATTCCCCAACGACATCTTCGGCATGGTACTCAACCTCGAGCGCGACAGTGTCGGCGTTGTGGTACTGGGCGACTACCAGCAGCTTCAGGAAGGCATGACGGGCAAGTGCACCGGCCGCATTCTGGAAGTGCCGGTCGGTCGCGAACTGGTCGGCCGCGTGGTCGATGCGCTCGGTAACGCCATCGATGGCAAGGGCGACATCAACACCACCGAGACGGATGCTGTCGAAAAGGTGGCGCCGGGCGTCATTTCCCGCCAGGGCGTTGATCAGCCGGTGCAGACCGGTCTCAAGTCGATCGATGCCATGGTGCCGATCGGTCGCGGTCAGCGTGAGCTGATCATCGGCGACCGCCAGATCGGCAAGTCGGCGATTGCCATCGACGCGATCATCAACCAGAAGGGCAAGGGCATCACCTGCGTCTATGTGGCGATCGGTCAGAAGCAGTCGACCATTGCCAACGTGGTCAGAAAGCTCGAAGAGCACGGCGCGATGGAGCACACCATCATCGTCGCTGCCGGTGCCGCCGATCCCGCTGCCATGCAGTTTCTGGCGCCCTACGCCGGCTGCACCATGGGGGAATACTTCCGTGATCGCGGTGAAGACGCCCTGATCGTCTATGACGATCTGTCCAAGCAGGCCGTGGCCTATCGCCAGATCTCCCTGCTGCTGCGTCGTCCGCCGGGTCGTGAAGCCTATCCGGGGGATGTCTTCTATCTCCACTCGCGTCTGCTCGAGCGCGCCTCGCGCGTCAACGCCGAATACGTGGAGAAGCTCACCAACGGTGAAGTGACCGGCAAGACCGGGTCGCTGACGGCGCTGCCGATCATCGAAACCCAGGGCGGTGACGTCTCGGCGTTCGTTCCGACCAACGTCATCTCGATCACCGACGGTCAGATCTTTCTGGAAACCAGTCTGTTCAACTCCGGTGTTCGCCCGGCCATCAATGCCGGCCTGTCGGTCTCGCGTGTCGGTGGCAGCGCCCAGACCAAGATCATCAAGAAGCTGGGTGGCGGCGTGCGTCTGGCGCTGGCGCAGTATCGCGAGCTGGCAGCCTTTTCGCAGTTTGCCTCCGATCTCGACGAGGCCACGCGCAAGCAGCTCGAGCACGGTCAGCGCGTGACCGAGCTCATGAAACAAAAGCAGTATTCGCCGATGTCGATCGCCGACATGGCAGTGTCGCTTTACGCGGCCAACGAGGGGTATCTCTCCGACGTACCGGTCGACAAGGTGCTGGATTTCGAACGCGATCTGCTCGATTACATGCGCACCGAACACGGTGAGCTGATGGAGAAGATCAACAGCACCGGCGGTTACGACAGCGACATTCAGCAGGGGCTGAAAAGCGGCGTTGAATCGTTCAGGTCAACGCAGAGCTATTGATGAGCCGGACCCCTCGGGGTCCGGGCGCCCTGCGCTGATTGCTTAGGAGAATATCGCTATGGCAGCCGGAAAAGAGATCAAGTCCCAGATCGGGAGCATCAAGAATACCCAGAAGATCACCAGCGCCATGGAGATGGTGGCAGCATCCAAGATGCGCCGCGCTCAGGAGCGCATGGCGGCCAGTCAGCCCTACGCCAGCCAGATCCGTCGGGTCGTCGGCCACATCCGTCAGGCCAATCCGGAGTATCGCCACGATTATCAGATCGAGCGCGAGGTCAAGCGTATCGGCTATATCGTGGTGACCTCGGATCGCGGCCTGTGTGGCGGCCTGAACAGCAACCTGTTTCGCCGCGTACTCCAGGATGTGCGACAGTGGCGCGACAAGGGTGTGGAAGTGGCCTTCTGTGCACTGGGGACCAAGGGCAGTGTCTTCTTTCGCAAGTACGGCGGTGACCTGCTGGCAGCCAACCGCAATCTGGGCGATGCCCCCGAGCCGAGCGAGCTGATCGGCAGCGTCAATGTCATGCTGGAAGCCTTCGACAACGGCGAGATCGATCGACTGGACCTGGTGTACAACGAGTTCGTCAACACCATGAGCCAGAAGCCGATCGTGCGCCAGCTGCTGCCGCTGCCCGAAGAGGAAGCCGAGCAGGACGAGTCGTCTTCAGGGGCCGAAACGAGCGCGAGCGCATCGAAGGGCGGCTGGGGTTACGTGTACGAGCCGGACGCTCAGAGCCTGCTCGACAAGCTGCTGGTGCGCTATGTCGAGTCGCAGGTCTACCAGGCGGTGGTGGAAAACATTGCCAGCGAGCAGGCCGCTCGCATGATTGCAATGAAAAACGCCTCTGATAACGCCGGTGACATCATTGATGACCTGCAGCTTCAGTACAACAAGGCGCGTCAGGCAGCCATCACCCAGGAAATTTCCGAGATTGTGGGTGGTGCCGCTGCGGTCTAGGTCGGCCCGTCGGACAGTTATTTACAGGTTCAAGAGGAATCAGGATGAGCGGACGTATCGTACAAATCATCGGTGCGGTGATTGACGTCGAGTTTGACCGCAGCGAGGTCCCCCACGTTTATGAAGCCATGAACGTGGAAGAGACCGGCACCGTACTCGAAGTTCAGCAGCAGCTGGGTGACGGCATCGTGCGTGCCATCGCCATGGGCTCGACCGAAGGGCTCAAGCGCGGCATGAGCGTTGCCGGCACGGGGGCACCCATTTCGGTCCCGGTGGGTGAAAAGACCCTGGGCCGTATCATGAACGTGCTGGGCGAGCCGATCGACGAAGCCGGCCCCATCGGTGAAGAGCAGCGCAGCCCGATTCACCGGGCCGCGCCCAGCTTTGCCGATCAGTCGGCCTCCAGCGACCTGCTGGAAACCGGCATCAAGGTCATCGACCTGATCTGCCCGTTTGCCAAGGGCGGCAAGGTCGGGCTCTTCGGCGGTGCCGGCGTCGGCAAGACCGTCAACATGATGGAGCTGATCCGTAACATCGCCACCGAGCACTCCGGCTATTCGGTCTTTACCGGTGTCGGCGAGCGTACGCGTGAAGGTAACGACTTCTACTACGAAATGAAGGAGTCCGACGTTCTCGACAAGGTATCGCTGGTCTACGGTCAGATGAACGAGCCGCCCGGCAACCGCCTGCGCGTGGCCCTGACCGGTCTGACGATCGCCGAGCAGTTCCGTGACGAAGGCCGTGACGTTCTGCTGTTTGTCGACAACATCTACCGCTACACGCTGGCAGGCACCGAGGTGTCGGCACTGCTGGGCCGTATGCCGTCCGCCGTGGGCTATCAGCCGACGCTGGCCGAAGAAATGGGCATGCTGCAGGAGCGCATCACCTCGACCAAGACCGGCTCGATCACCTCCGTGCAGGCCGTTTACGTGCCCGCGGATGACCTGACCGACCCGTCGCCGGCGACCACCTTCGCGCACCTGGATGCCACCGTGGTACTGGCCCGTTCGATCGCCGAGCTGGGCATCTACCCGGCCATCGACCCGCTGGACTCCACCTCGCGTCAGCTGGATCCGCTGGTCGTGGGCGATGAGCACTACACCGTGGCGCGCGGCGTTCAGAACGTGCTGCAGCGCTACAAGGAGCTCAAGGACATCATTGCCATTCTGGGCATGGATGAGCTTTCCGACGAGGACAAGCAGACCGTGGCACGTGCGCGCAAGATCCAGCGCTTTTTGTCACAGCCCTTCTTCGTGGCGGAAATCTTCACCGGCGCCCCCGGCAAGTACGTGTCGCTCAAGGAAACCATCCGCGCTTTCCAGGGCATTCTCAACGGCGACTACGACCATATGCCTGAACAGGCGTTCTACATGGTCGGTACGATCGACGAAGCGATCGAGAAAGCCGACAGCATGTAAGGAGGGGCGCTCATGGCGACCATGCAATGCAATATCGTCAGCGCGGAGCGCAACATCTTCGCCGGCGAAGTGGAACGCGTTGTAGCGATCAGCGTCCTTGGTGAGCTGGGTGTTCTGCGCGGGCATGAGCCGACGCTGACGGAGCTGAAGCCGGGGCCGGTCCGGATCATCCATGACGGTGGCGAAGAAGAGGTCTTCTACGTCTCCGGCGGCTTTCTCGAAGTGCAGCCGAACATGGTCATCGTACTGGCCGACAGCGCCGATCGCGCTCGTGATCTGGATGCTGCCGAGGCAGAAAAGGCCCGTGACGAAGCGCGCAATGCCCTGCAGGGCAAGAGCAGCGAGATGGATTACCAGCAGGCGCTGGCCGAGATCGAAGCGGCGACCGCCCGGCTGCGGACCCTGTCGCAGCTGCGCAACCGTCGCGGCAACAGCTGATTTCCAAAAGCGTTATCGCAGCATGGCCACAAGCCATGGATGCGTTTTCCGGCGGCCTTCGGGCCGCCTTTTTTGTTTTTGTCATGCGCATCCGGAGCAATGCGATCGTCACATGCCCTGATACACTGTCCGCCACAGGAATGATCAGGCATGACAGAGCATGTCATCTGTTGGGTGCATGATCGGTTATCGTTTTTCATTCAGCGCGGGGAGAGTCTTCTTTCATGTCCATTGATGTCGTGATTCTGGCTGCCGGTCAGGGCAGTCGCATGCGTTCGCAAAAGCCCAAGGTACTGCACGAACTGGCCGGCAAACCCATGGTGCGTCATGTCATCGAGTCAGCCATGAAGGCTTTCTCGTCACCGCGGCTGCACGTTGTCGTGGGCCACGGCGCCGATCAGGTCCGCGAGGCGCTGTCCGACCTGCCCATCAGCTTTGCCCACCAGTCCGAGCAGCGCGGTACCGGCCACGCGGTGGCGCAGACCCTCGAGGCGCTGGGCAATGGTCCGGTCGTGGTGCTCTACGGCGATGTGCCGCTGATTCAGCCGCAGACGCTGAGTGCGCTGGTGGAGAAGGTCGATGCGCAGCGCATGGGGCTTTTGACCGTCACGATGGCCCATCCGCACGGCTACGGGCGCATCGTGCGCGATGATCAGGGCCGTGCCGTGGCCATCGTCGAGCAAAAGGATGCCACCCCCGAGCAGCTCGACATCGGCGAATGCAATACCGGCATTCTGGCCGCCACCGGCGATCAGCTGCGGCGCTGGCTGCCGGCGCTGTCCAGCGACAACGCCCAGGGCGAGTACTATCTGACCGACATCATTGCCATGGCGGCCGACGAAGGCGTTGACGTCGCCACGGCCGAGCCGGGCCAGGTCACTGAAGTCCAGGGCGTCAATGACCGGGTGCAGCTGTCGGCGCTGGAGCGCATTTATCAGTCACGCGAGGCGGAACGGCTCATGCGCGATGGTGCGAGCCTGGCCGACCCGAAGCGCATCGACGTGCGCGGCGAGCTGAGCGTGGGCCAGGATGTCTTCATCGATGCGGGCTGTGTGTTCGAAGGCCGGGTGCAGCTGGGCGATGGCGTGCACGTGGGGCCCTACAGCATCATCCGTGATGCCAGCATCGGCGATGCCACCCGCATCGAGGCGCACAGCATGATCGAGGGCAGCGAGACGCTGGGTGACAACGCCATCGGCCCCTTTGCCCGCCTGCGTCCCGGGACGCGCCTCGAGCGGAAGGCGCGTATCGGCAACTTTGTCGAAACCAAGAAGGCGCATGTCGGCGAAGGCAGCAAGATCAACCATTTGAGCTACATCGGTGATGCCACCCTGGGCCGCGGCGTCAACATCGGTGCCGGCACCATTACCTGCAACTACGACGGCGTCAACAAGCACCACACCGGGATCGGCAGCGATGTCTTCATCGGCTCCAATTCGGCACTGGTCGCGCCGGTCACGATCGGCGACGGCGCCACGGTCGCTGCCGGCTCTACCGTGACCGATACGGTGGAGGATCACGAGCTGGCCATTGCCCGCGCCCGCCAGATCAACAAGCAGGGCTGGACGCCGCCGCATCGCAAGTAAGGCAGGTCATGCCGGGGAGCCCTCCCCTGCCGGGCGCCGCACGATTGCTGCGGCGCCCTTTTTTATCCCTTCTGCCCTGTGCTCCGGTGGCGATATTCAACTCAAGTCGCAGGCTTTTATGCCAAAAGCGCCGCCTCGGCTTGACCTCACCTCCGTTGTGGTTTTTCATTCGAAACTCAAAATCTTTCGAAGTGAAAGATAACGTTTTCAACTGCCCGGATAGCCGCCCGCCGCCATGAATCGACGTCAGACCCCACAACGCCGGGAGGCCATCCTTGATCTGCTGGCAGCACGCGGCGAAGTGGCCGTCGAGACACTGGCCCAGCACTTTGATACCTCCAGCGTGACCATCCGCAAGGATCTGGCCATGCTGGAAAGTGCCGGTCATCTGATTCGACGCCACGGGGGCGCCACGCTCGTGCCGCGCGATGGCGACCAGGGGCGCCACCGCGTCTCCCCGGTCAAGCAGGCACTGGCGCGGGCGGCCAGTGAACGCATCATCGATCACGCTCGACTGATCATCGACAGCGGCAGCACCACCAGCGCGCTGATTCCGGAGCTTGCCTATCGCACCGGGCTGGTGGTCATGACCAACTCGCTGGGCGTGGCCGGGGCGCTGCAGGCGCTGGATACGCCCCCTGCCCTTTTGATGACCGGCGGCACCTGGGACCCGCACTCGGCCTCCTTTCAGGGGCAGGTGGCCGAGACCGTCCTGCGCGCCTATGACTTCGACCAGCTTTTTATCGGTGCCGACGGCATCGATCTGGCCCGGGGCACCACCACCTTCAATGAGCTGACCGGGCTTTCCCGGGTGATGGCCGAGGTGGCGCGCGAGGTCGTGGTGATGGCGGAGTCCGACAAGATCGGCCGGCGCATTCCCAATCTGGAGCTCGACTGGGCGCAGATCGATGTATTGATTACCGACGACGGTCTGGCAGCGTCCGACCGTCAGCAGATCCGTGACCGCGGCGTCGTACTGATCTGTGTCAGTACGCAGACGCCATGACACCGCCGCAGGCCGGACCCGGCATGGTGCGGTGGTGATATCGACATTTTTTCGGCATTTCAGGAGAGACAACCTATGTGTGGCATTGTGGGCGCGGTCACTGACCGTCAGGTACAAAATATTCTGCTGGAAGGACTCAAGCGTCTCGAGTATCGCGGCTATGACAGCGCCGGCATGGCGGTGCTGTCGGCCGATGCGCGACTGTCGCGCCAGCGCGCGGTGGGCAAGGTCGCCGCGCTCGAGGAAAAACTGCAGGCCTCCGGCCTGCGCGGTCAGGTCGGCATCGCCCACACCCGCTGGGCCACGCACGGCCGTCCCAGCGAAAACAATGCCCACCCGCACCAGTCCGGTGATCGCCTCGCGGTAGTTCACAACGGCATCATCGAAAACTACGAACTGCTCAAGGCCGAGCTCGAGGGCCAGGGCTACGTCTTTCTCTCCGAGACCGACACCGAGGTGATCGCGCATCTGATGTCGCGTGAAGTGGCGCGCCATGACGATCTGCTGTCCGCCTTTCAGTACGTGGTCGACATGCTCGACGGCGCCTACGCGCTGGCCGTGACTCATGCCGACTATCCCGACCAGATCGTGGGCGCGCGCAAGGGCAGCCCGCTGGTGGTGGGCGTGGGCATCGACGAGGCGTTTCTGGCCTCCGACCCGCTGGCGCTGTTGCAGGTCACCGACCGCTTCATCTATCTGCAGGAAGGCGATGTGGCGCGTCTGACCGTGGGCGGCGGGATTGAAATCTTCAACGCCGGCCAGCGCGTCGAGCGGCCCAGCTCGATCTTCGAGCACGGTGACGGCGCCATCTCGCGCGGCGACTATCGCCACTTCATGCTCAAGGAGATCCACGAGCAGTCCCAGGTCATCGCCAACACCCTGGAAGGCCGACTGGGCGATCGCCATGTGTTCACCCGCATTCTGGGCGCCGAAGCCGACGACCTGCTCGATCGCGTCAAGAACATCCAGATCATCGCCTGCGGCACCAGCTATCACGCCGGCATGGTGGCGCGCTACTGGCTGGAGAAGCTGGCAGGGGTGCCGACCCAGGTGGAAGTGGCCTCGGAGTATCGCTACCGCGACGTGGTCGTTCCGGAGGGCACCCTTTTCGTGACGCTGTCCCAGTCCGGCGAGACCGCCGATACGCTTGCGGCGCTGCGCCACGCCTCGAAAAAGGGCGGCTATCTGGCCAGCCTGGCGATCTGCAACGTGCCGGGCAGTTCGCTGGTGCGCGAATCCGACCTGACGCTGATGACCCAGGCCGGCCCCGAGATCGGCGTGGCCTCCACCAAGGCCTTTACCACCCAGCTGGTGGCACTGCTGCTGCTCACCCTGGCCCTGCGCCAGGCGCGTCAGGGCGATGACGAGGTGCAGGCCCGCCTGGTCAACGCCCTGCGCGAGCTGCCGCGTCTGATTACCCGTGGTCTGGCGCTGGACAGCGCCATCGAGACCCTGTCATCGGCCTTTGCCGAGAAGCATCACGCCCTGTTTCTGGGCCGCGGCACCATGTTTCCGATCGCCCTGGAAGGCGCGCTCAAGCTCAAGGAGATCTCCTACATCCACGCCGAGGCCTACCCGGCCGGGGAGCTCAAGCACGGCCCGCTGGCGCTGGTGGACAGCGACATGCCGGTCATTGCGGTGGCGCCCAACGACGAACTGCTGGAGAAGCTCAAGTCCAACCTGCAGGAGGTTCGCGCCCGCGGCGGTGAACTGTTCGTCTTCGCCGACGAGCAGGTATCGATCAACGAAAGCGAAGGCGTCCACGTCCTGCGCATGCCGGCCGTCGATGATGTGATCGCGCCGATTCTCTACACCCTGCCGCTGCAGCTGCTCTCCTATCACGTGGCCGTGCTCAAGGGCACCGACGTGGATCAGCCGCGCAACCTGGCCAAGAGCGTGACGGTGGAATAACCCGCCCTCGCAGGGCCCGACTGTGCTCTGACAAACCGGGCAGCGATGATGACCATCGCTGTCCGGTTTTTTTGAGCCTTTGCGGTCGAATCAGGTAGAATACTGCGTTTCAATCTCGATTAAGCCATAAGCACTGTCGGGATGAACGCTATCCTTTCATGGTCATTGATGACGCCCCTCACAGGCGTCATCGACCGGCACCCGGCCCTCCTCGCGGCACGTCCTGATACGCCCGTACCGGTATCGGCAGATGGTCTGCACGGGAGTGGTCCATAACAACCCCGTTCAAGGGAAAGGAATCCGTCATGTCCTCCGTGCGATCCTCGAATCCAGGGGCCATGGTCATGCTCGTCGCCTCGGCGATCGGCATTGCCATTGCGCTCCATGCCTATCTCACACCGCTGACCGGCGTTAACGGCACGCTCGGCGCGCAGATCGTCATCCTG
This sequence comes from Kushneria sp. AK178, assembly GCF_053903105.1. Lineage (NCBI taxonomy): Bacteria > Pseudomonadati > Pseudomonadota > Gammaproteobacteria > Oceanospirillales > Halomonadaceae > Kushneria > Kushneria sp. AK178. The sequence continues at coordinate 3,467,054 of NZ_CP096381.1, forward strand.
ACCTGCGCCGTGCTGGTCGTGCTGGCCCTCGGGCTTGCCCTGTGCCGCGGCCGCGTGCTTCACAATCTGCTTCGGGTGGTGACTGTCGCCGTCATTGTCGGGACCGCCTTCGCCGCGCTGTTGCTCCATCTCTGGTGGCTGGCCATCGCCATGGCTGTTGCCCTGGCGGGGCTGATGATCGACATCCTGCGCCCCTCGCCCGCCCACCGCACCCATTCATGAGGAATCTCGACATGATGAGTCTTCGAACGGGCGCCCGGCGCCTGACGACACTGACCGCCCTGTCGCTGGCGGTCCTGCCCGGTGTGACGCTGGCCGGACAGCAGGGCGAACAGCCCGAGCCGCCTGAACAGACCGCGGCGTCGGCCTCGCCATCGGCGCCGGACAGCGGCGACCGCGCCAATGTGCCGCTGGTGCCGGAGTCGCCGACCTGGGACAGCTTCCACGGGCAGCTCAACGCCCAGAAATACAGCCCGCTGGATCAGATCAACGTCGACAACGTCGATCAGCTCGAAAAGGTCTGGGAAGTCCACACCGGCGATATCTCCGACGGCTCCGGCGACACGCCGGCCACGGTGTGGTCGGCCACCCCGGTATTTGCCAACGACACGCTCTATATTGGCACCCCCTTTTACAAGCTGATCGCCTACGATCCCGCCACCGGCGAGGAAAAGTGGCGCTATGACACCCAGTCCTCCCGCGAGGCGCTGACCCAGCCCGCGCTCAAGAACCGCGGCGTGGCCTACTGGGAAGCTGACGACCCGGTCGAGGGCGAGGCGTGTCAGAAGATCGTCTACATGGGCACCATGGATGCTCAGCTTTTCGCCATCGATGCCGATACCGGCCAGCCGTGTCAGAACTTTG